>NZ_BMTT01000008.1 GCF_014649815.1 Streptomyces mutabilis
CCCGCCGTACTGGCCTTCCTGCGGGAGTACGAGGACGACCTGGTGCTGTGCGTGCACAACTTCTCCCGGTTCGCGCAGCCCACCGAGCTGGACCTGAGCGCCTTCGAGGGTCGCCATCCGGTCGAGTTGTTCGGCGGGGTCCGCTTCCCGGCCGTCGGCGGGCTGCCGTACCTGCTGACCCTCGGTGGGCACGGCTTCTACTGGTTCCGGCTCCGAAAGGACGCCGTCTAGCCCACAGGGCCCGATCCCCGGCGCGGGGCGGTTTCCGCCGCCCCGCCCGGGGCACGCATCAGTAACACCCCGACGACCCGGGGAAGGGACGCGACGCCATGTCGGAAGCCGTCACGAGCACGAGCCCGCCGAGCCTCCTTGCGTCACTCGATCCACTCCTGCGGGACTGGCTGCCCCGGCAGCGCTGGTACGCCGGCAAGGGGAGTCCGGTCACCGGGTTCTCCCTGGTCGCGGCCACCGACCTGCTCCCCTCCGAGGCCCGCCTCGGCCTCCACCACCTGCTGGTCCGCGCCCACCAGCAGCCCGTCGCGGCCGCCGCCGCGCCCGAGGAGCCCGGCGACTGCTACCAGCTCCTCATAGGCACGCGCGAGGCGCTGCCGCCCCGGCTGGCGCCCGCGCTGATCGGACACGTGACCCAGGGCCCGCTGGCCGGCCGCACCGCCTACGACGCCCTGTACGACACCCGGCCCGCCGAGGTGCTCCTGGAGGCGCTGCGCACCGGGGCCCGCATCGGCGGCCTCCGCTTCGAACGGGAAGGGGAGCAGGAGATACGTACGGGGCTGGTGCCCCGGCTGATGACCGCGGAGCAGTCGAACTCGTCGGTCGTGTATGGAGATACGTTTATTCTGAAGCTGTTGCGCCGGATCGTGCCGGGCGTCAACCCCGACTTGGAGCTGCCCCTGGCGCTGGCCCGCGAGGGGTGCGCCCGGGTGCCCGCGCCGGCCGGGTGGATGGTCGCCGACCTGGCCGACCGGACCTGGGTGCTGGGCGTGCTGCAGCCCTACGTGCAGGGCGCGACCGACGGCTGGGAGCTGGCCCTGCGGGAGCTGGCGAAGGGCGAGGACTTCGTCGCCGAGGCGCGGGCGCTGGGGCGGGCCACCGCCGAGGTGCACACCGCGCTGGCCCGCACGCTGCCGACCGTCACCCTCGGGCACGGCCGGATCCGGCAGCTCGCCGACGGCATGATCGGCCGGCTGGAGGAGGCGGCGCGGGCGGTGCCCGTACTGCGGCCGTACGCCCCCGCGCTGCGCACGGCGTTCACCGCGCTGGGCGACCTGGCCGCCGAGGGCCGTACCTGGACCGCCCAGCGCGTCCACGGCGACCTGCACCTCGGCCAGTGCCTGCGCTCGCCCTCCGGACAGTGGTCGCTGATCGACTTCGAGGGGGAACCCGCCAAGCCACTGGCCGAGCGCCGGATACCGCAGCCGCCGGTGCGGGACGTCGCCGGCATGCTGCGCTCCTTCGACTACGCCGCGCACTCGGCCGGTGCCCCGGCGCCCGGCTGGGCCGAGTCCTGCCGGGCCGCGTACTGCACCGGGTACGCCGAGGCCGGCGGCCACGACCCGCGCACCGACCCGGTGATGCTCCGCGCCTGCGAGACGGACAAGGCGGTCTACGAGGTCCTGTACGAGACTCGGCACCGTCCCGACTGGCTGGCGGTGCCCCTGTCCGCGGTGCGCCGCCTGTCCGCGCCCGAACCGGCATGACGCCCCTCTTGATCGCACTGCGCCCAGGAACGCCAAGGAGGCCCCGCCCGTGACCCCCCGCCCCTCGTCCAGCGGTCCCGACCCGGAGGAGACGGCCGCCAAGAAGGCGGCCGCGAAGAAGACGACCGGTGAGAAGGCGACCGGCAGGAAGACGGCCGCGAAGAGTCCTGCCGCGCAGGAGACAGCCGCCGAGGGCGCGGCCGCGAAGAAGACCGCCCCCGATCGCACGACCGCCAAGAACACGACCGCGAGGAAGGCGGCCGGGAAGAAGGCCGTCACCGCCGCGAAGAAGACCGCCGCCGCGAAGGCCGTGCCCGGCCCCGTCCGCCCCGCCGAGGTCGCCGACTCCCCCTCCCTGGACGCCGGTGACCGGGAGCGGCTGCTGACCGGCACGCATCACGACCCGCACACGGTGCTGGGCGCCCACCCGGTGCCCGACGGGGTGGCCTTCCGCGTCTTCAGGCCCTACGCCCTGGCGGTGAGCGTACTCACCGGGGAACTGCGGACCGAGCTGCGCGACGACGGGGACGGCTTCTTCTCGGGGCTGCTGCCGCTGGTCGAGGTCCCGGTCTACCGGCTGCTGGTGACGTACGAGGAGACGGTCCAGGAGACGGAGGACCCGTACCGCTTCCTGCCCACGCTGGGCGACCTGGACCTGCACCTGATCGGCGAAGGCCGGCACGAGCAGCTGTGGCAGGCGCTGGGCGCGCACCCGACGGTCCACGAGGGCGTCGCGGGCACCCGCTTCGCGGTGTGGGCGCCGAACGCGCGCGGGGTGCGGGTGGCCGGCGGCTTCAACTTCTGGGACGGCACCGGCCACCCGATGCGCTCGCTCGGCGCCACCGGCGTGTGGGAGCTGTTCCTGCCCGGGATCGGCGCGGGCGAGCTGTACAAGTTCGAGATCACCCGGCCGGACGGCTCGCGCACCTTCCGCGCCGACCCGCTGGCCCGCCGCACCGAGGTCCCGCCGGCCACCTCCTCGGTCGTGCACAGCTCGGACTACACCTGGGGCGACGCCCAGTGGCTGGCCCGCCGCGCGGAAGTGCCCGCCCACGAGGCGCCGATGTCGGTGTACGAGGTCCACCTGCCGTCCTGGCGACCGGGACTGACGTACCGGGAACTGGCCGAACAGCTCCCCGCGTACGTCAGCGACCTGGGCTTCACGCACGTCGAACTGATGCCGGTCGCCGAGCACCCGTTCGGCGGCTCCTGGGGCTATCAGGTCACCGGCTTCTACGCGCCCACGGCCCGCCTCGGCGACCCGGACGACTTCAAGTACCTGGTCGACCGGCTCCACCAGGCGGGCATCGGCGTCCTGATGGACTGGGTGCCGGCGCACTTCCCGCGCGACGACTGGGCGCTGGCCGAGTTCGACGGGCGTCCGCTGTACGAGCACTCCGACCCGCTGCGGGCCGCGCACCCGGACTGGGGCACCCTGGAGTTCGACTTCGGGCGCCGGGAGGTGCGCAACTTCCTCGTCGCCAACGCCGTGTACTGGTGCGAGGAGTTCCACATCGACGGGCTGCGGGTCGACGCGGTCGCCTCGATGCTCTACCTGGACTACTCGCGCGAGCCGGGCCAGTGGACGCCGAACGAGCACGGCGGCCGGGAGAACCTGGACGCGGTGGCGTTCCTCCAGGAGATGAACGCGACGGTGTACCGGCGGGTGCCGGGCGTCGTGACGGTCGCGGAGGAGTCGACGGCCTGGGACGGGGTCACCCGGGCCACCCACCACAAGGGGCCGAGCGGCTTCGGCGGGCTCGGGTTCGGGCTGAAGTGGAACATGGGCTGGATGCACGACTCGCTCCAGTACATCAGCCACGAGCCGGTGCACCGCAAGTACCACCACGGGGAGATGACCTTCTCCATGGTGTACGCGTACAGCGAGAACTACGTGCTGCCGATATCGCACGACGAGGTGGTGCACGGCAAGAAGTCGCTGGTGTCCAAGATGCCGGGCGACTGGTGGCAGCAGCGGGCGAACGTGCGGGCGTACCTGGGCTTCATGTGGGCCCACCCCGGCAAGCAGCTCCTCTTCATGGGGCAGGAGTTCGCGCAGGGCGCCGAGTGGTCCGAGGCGCACGGTCCCGACTGGTGGCTGCTGGACCCGGAGTACGGGGCGGCGGCGGACCACCTCGGCGTGCGGGACCTGGTCCGCGACCTCAACACCGCGTACCGGGCGACGCCCGCCCTGTGGCGGTGCGACACCCACCCCTCCGGCTTCGCGTGGGTGGTCGGCGACGCCGCCGAGGACAACGTCCTCGCGTTCCTGCGGCTGGACGCCGACGGCGCCCCACTGCTCGCGGTGTCGCACTTCGCCCCGGTCGTGCGGCACGACTACCGCCTCGGCGTCCCGGACGACGTGCCCGCCTGGCACGAGGTGCTCAACACGGACGAGGTCCGCTACGGCGGCGGTGGCGTCGGCAATTCCAACCCGGTCAAGCCGGAGGCGCGGGGCCGACACGGCCGGGCGGCGAGCGTCCGCCTGACCCTGCCGCCCCTCGCGACGGTGTGGCTGCGTCCGGCCTAGGCGTCCACGAGCCCCTTCGGCAGCGGCCCGGTGTGCAGGACGCCGAGTCGCTGGGTGGCCCGGGTCAGGGCCACGTACAGGTCGCTGGTGCCGTAGCGGCCGGGCTCGACGACCAGGACGGAGTCGAACTCCAGGCCCTTGGACTGGCGCGGGTCGAGCAGGACGACGCTCCGGGTGAGGTCCGGCTCGGCGCCGGCCGTCACGCCGTCCAGCCGGGCGGCCAGCGCCCCGTGCAGTTCGCGCGGCGCGATGACGGCGAGGCGGCCCTCCTCGGGGGTCAGCTCACGGGCGGCCTCGGCGACGGCGGCCGGGAGGTCGTCGGTGGCCCGGATCCAGGGGCGTACGCCGGTGGAGCGGACCGAACTCGGCGGTGCGAAGGACGGGTCCTCGGCCCGGACCACCGCCGCCGCCACGTCCATGATCTCGGCCGGGGTGCGGTAGTTGACGCCCAGGCGGGTGTGCTCCCAGCGGTCCTCTACGTAGGGGGCGAGGATCTTCGACCAGGAGCCGACGCCGGCCGCCTCCGCGGTCTGCGCCGGGTCGCCGACCAGGGTCATCGAGCGGGTCGGGCAGCGGCGCATCAGCAGCCGCCAGGCCATCGGGGAGAGTTCCTGCGCCTCGTCCACGATGATGTGCCCGAAGGCCCAGGTGCGGTCGGCCGCGGCGCGCTCGGCGGCGCTGCGGTGGTCGTCCTCCTCCTGGCGTTCGGCGAACCGCTCGGCGTCGATGATGTCGTGGGCGAGCAGGATTTCGGCGTCCTCCTCGTCCTTGTCCTCGAACTCGTAGGTCCGGGAGGCGTACGACACGTCCAGCACGCCCTGCGCGTAGGCGATCTGCGCTTCCCGTTCGCGTTCGGCACGGGTGCGGGCGACCCGGTCGTCCACGCCGAGCAGTTCGGCCGCCTCGTCCAGCAGGGGCACGTCGGCGACGGTCCAGCGCCGGGTGACCGGGCGGCGGACGGCGGCGGCGTCCTCGGCGGGGAGGAAGGCCTCCGGGGCGGCGAGGAAGTCGGCGACGAGCCGCTGCGGGGTGAGGCGGGGCCAGAGTTGATCGATGGCCGACCAGACCTCGGGGTTCTCGGCGAGTTCGTCGCGGATCTGGGTGATGTCGCTCGGGTCGAGGAGGTTGGAGCCGTCGTAGGGGTCGGTGCCGATGCGTTCGGCGACCATGTCGGTGAGGGCGTTGAGGATGTGGCCCTCGAAGTGCTCGCGGGCGACGTTGTGCGGCAGCTTCGCGGCGCGGGTGCGCTCGCGGGCGACGCCGACCAGGCCGTCGTCCAGCATCAGGACCTCGCGGTCGTGCTCGATCGCGATGACCGGGTCGGGCAGCGACTGCCGGTCGCGGACCACCTCGGCGAGGACGCCGGCCATGTCGGCGCGGCCCTTGACCGCCGCCGCATCGGGGCTGTCCGACGCGGTGGCCTTCACGCCGGGGAACAGCTCGCCGACCGTGGCGAGCAGCACACCGGTCTCGCCCAGGGAGGGCAGCACCTCGCCGATGTAGCCGAGGAAGGCGGGGTTGGGGCCGACGATGAGGACGGCGCGCTTGGCGAGCAGTTCGCGGTGCTCGTAGAGGAGGTAGGCGGCGCGGTGCAGGGCGACGGCGGTCTTGCCGGTGCCGGGGCCGCCCTCGACGACCAGGACGCCGCGGTGCGGGGCGCGGATGATGCGGTCCTGGTCGGCCTGGATGGTCTGCACGATGTCGCCCATGCGTCCGGTGCGCGCGGAGTTCAGCGCGGCCAGCAGCACGGCGTCGCCGGACGGGTCCTCGTGGCCGGTGCGCGTCTCGTCACCGAGGTCGAGGATCTCGTCGTGCAGGGCGGTGACCCTGCGGCCCTCGCTCGCGATGTGCCGGCGGCGGCGCAGACCCATCGGGGTGTGGCCGGTGGCCAGGTAGAAGGGGCGGGCGACGTCGGCCCGCCAGTCGATGAGGACCGGGGTGCGCTCGGCGTCGTCGGCGCGCAGGCCGATGCGGCCGATGTGGTGGCCGACCCCGGAGGTGAGGTCGATCCGGCCGAAGCAGAGGGAGCCGTCCACCGCGTTGAGCGCGGCGAGCAGCCCGGAGCGCTCGGCGACCAGGATGTCCCGCTCCAGCCGGGCCTGCTGGGGGGTGTTGCCCTGCGCGAGCGCCTCGGTGACCGAGACCTCGGCGTCGCCGCGCAGCGCGTCCACACGCGCGTACAGCCCGTCGATGAATTCCTGCTCGTGCCGCAATTCATCGTCCGGAAATTCGGTGTTTGACAATTCCACTCCCGGCCGCATATACTGTGCCTACTGAACTTCTTCGCGACCTCATTTCCTTGAAGTCACGAATCATCGAATATACGCAATGAAATCCCCCGAGCGCAATTGCTCGGGGGATTCTGCGTTTTGCCGGGCCGGTCAGACGATGTCGGCCAGTTCCTCCAGCAGCCGCCGCTTGGGCCGGGAGCCCACCATCGACTTCACCGGCTCGCCGTCGCGGAAGACCATGAACGTCGGCATCGACAACACCTTGTACGCGTTCGTGGTCGCCGGGTTCCGGTCGACGTTCAACTGCATCACCCTCAGTCGGCCGGCCTCCTCCGCGGCCACGGCGCCGAGCACCGGGGCCATCTGCCGGCACGGCGGGCACCAGTCCGCGGTGAACTCCACCAGCACCGGCAGCTCGCTGCCCAGCACCCGGGTGCCGAACTCCGCGTCCGTCACCTCCGTCACACCGTTGTCCGTCGTCATGCGTGCCCTCCCAGTTCGCACTTGGGCTCCGGACCCCCCGGAACCGCCGCCTCGGCCCGCGCCAGCTGCGCACCCACCTGCGCCCGCACCGACGTGAGCTGCTCGATCAGCGCGTCCAGCTCCGCCAGCTTGCGGCGGTAGACCACGAGGGAGGCCGGACAGGAGTCGCCCTCGGGGTGCCCGGCGCGCAGGCACTCCACGAAGGGGCGGGTCTCCTCCAGGTCGAACCCGAAGTCCTGGAGCGTCCTGATCTGCCGCAGCAGCTTCAGGTCGTCCTCGTCGTAGGTCCGGTAGCCGTTGCCGGTGCGCCGCGCGGTCAGCAGGCCCCGCGTCTCGTAGTACCGCAGCGTCCGCGTCGTGGTCCCGGCCCGTGCGGCCAGCTCGCCGATTCGCATGCGGACGAACGTAAGCCTTGACGCGGGCGTCAAGGCAAGAAGCCCCGCGCCGGGGGGGCGCGGGGCTTCGGGGGACCGGGCGGCTGAGCAACGGGGGGAGCACCTCAGCCGCCCGGGATCCGCGGCGCGGTCAGGCCCGCGCCAGCTCCTTCTCGCCGCCCTGCTCGGGCAGCTCCGGCGCGTCGTCGTCGGCGCCGTGGTGATCGTCCAGCAGGGTCTTCTCGTCGAACGGGATCCGGCCGGCCAGCACCTCGGTCACGCGGTCCTTGTCGATCTCCTTGGTCCAGGTGCCGATCAGGACGGTGGCCACGGCGTTGCCGCCGAAGTTCGTCAGCGCGCGGGCCTCGCTCATGAAGCGGTCGATGCCGACGATCAGGCCGATGCCGTCCACCAGGGCGGGCTTGTGCGAGGAGAGACCGCCGGCCAGCGTGGCCAGGCCGGCGCCGGAGACACCGGCCGCGCCCTTCGAGGCGACCAGGAGGAAGAGCAGCAGCGGGATCTGCTCGCCGATCGACATCGGCGTGCCCATGGCGTCGGCGATGAACAGCGAGGCCATGGTCATGTAGATCATGGTGCCGTCGAGGTTGAAGGAGTAGCCGGTCGGGACGGTGATGCCGACCACCGGCTTGCTGACGCCCAGGTGCTCCATCTTCGCGATGAGGCGGGGCAACGCCGACTCCGAGGAGGACGTGGACAGGATCAGCAGGAACTCGCGGCCGAGGTACTTGAAGAGCGAGAGAACGTTGACGCCGGCGATGACGCGCAGCAGCGTGCCGAGCACCAGGAAGAGGAAGAGCACACAGGTCACGTAGAAGCCGAGCATCAGGACGGCCAGGCTCTTGAGGGCGTCGACACCGGCCGAGCCGGTGACGGCGGCGATGGCACCGAAGGCGCCGACCGGTGCGGCCCACATGATCATCGCAAGGACGCGGAAGACCAGCCGCTGGATGTGCTCGATGCCGCGCAGGATCGGCTGCCCAGCGTTGCCCATGGCCTGCAGGGCGAAGCCGCACAGCAGGGCGATCAGCAGGGTCTGCAGTACCTCGCCCGAGGTGAACGCCGACACGATCGTGGTCGGGATGATGCCCATCAGGAAGTCGACGGTGCCCTTGGCCTCCGCGTCGACCTGCGCCTGACCGGTCTCCTTGACGGCGTCGGTGACCGCGAGGCCCGTGCCCGGGTCCAGGATGTTGCCGACGACCAGGCCGATGGCGAGGGCCACCAGCGACATCACCAGGAAGTAGACCAGCGCGATACCGCCGACCGCACCGACCTTGGCGGCCTTGCGCACGGAACCGATGCCCAGCACGATCGTGCAGAAGATGATCGGCGAGATCATCATCTTGATCAGGTTCACGAAGCCGGTACCGAGCGGTTTCAGCTCGGTCGCGAAGTCGGGGGCGGCGAGACCGACGGTGATACCGAGGGCGACCGCGATGATCACCGCGATGTAGAGGTAGTGCGTGCGATCGCGCTTGGCTTTGGGTGCGGCAGGTGCCGTAGCGGCGTTGCTGGTCACGGCGGCCCTCCTTGACGACGTCGTCGGCATCACCGGCGTGCGGCTCACGTCCGGGGAGTTTGTTTCGGGGATGCGGCGACTATCTCCTGCGTTGTGAGCACGGTCACCCTTTCGTTCATTTAGTTCGCAATCCAGCCAGGGGGAGACTTGCGGCATGCACCTCCGCGTCCCGGGACCCCGTAGCCTGGCCGGTCAGCTCTTCGCCATGCAGGCCGTGCTGATAGCCGTCGTCGTGGCCGGATACGCACTGTTCACCTACATCAGCGACCGGGGGCAGGCGCAGGACGCGGCCGGGCGGCAGGCCAGGGCGGTGTCGCTGGCGATCGCCGACTCGCCGTCCGTGCTGGAGGCCATCCGCGCCCCCGACCCGACGGCGCGGCTCCAGCCGTACGCGGTGCGGGTCATGCGGGACACCGACGTGGACTTCGTGACGATCATGAACCCGGAGGGCATTCGCTGGACCCACCCGGACCCGGAGCAGATCGGCCGCCCCTTCCGCGGGCACATCGAGCGCGCGCAGCGGGGCCAGACCTTCACCGAGACCTACACGGGCACGCTCGGGCCGTCGGTGCGGGCGGTGACGCCGGTGCGGGACGGCGGTCGGACGGTCGGGCTGGTCAGCGCCGGGATCAAGGTCGAGGAGATCAGCAAGCGGGCGCAGGAGCAGCTGACGGCCCTGCTCGGGGTGGCGGCCGGGGCGCTGCTGCTCGGCGCGGTCGGCACGTACGTGATCAACGCGCGGCTGCGCCGCCACACGCACGGGATGAACGCGGACGAGCTCAGCCGGATGCACGACTACCATCAGGCGGCGCTGCACGCGGTGCGCGAGGGGCTGCTGATGCTGGACGGGCAGTACCGTGTCGCGTTGATCAACGACGGCGGACGGGAGCTGCTCGGCGTGACCGGTGACGTGGTGGGCGCCTCCGTCGCGGACCTGGGGCTGCCGGCGCAGCTGACCGGGGCGCTGCTGGCGTCGGAGCCACGGGTGGACGAGGTGCATCTGACCGACCGGCGGGTGCTGGTGGTGAACACCTCGCCGGTCTCCGGCGGCGAGCGCCGGGGCACGGTGGTGACGCTGCGGGACGTGACCGAGCTGCAGTCGCTGATGGGCGAGCTGAACTCGGAGCGCGGCTTCACGCAGGCGCTGCGCTCGCAGGCGCACGAGGCGGCCAACCGGCTGCACACGGTCGTCTCGCTGATCGAGCTGGGGCGCGCGGAGGAGGCGGTGGACTTCGCGACGGCCGAACTGGAACTGGCGCAGGCGCTGACCGACCAGGTGGTGGCGGCGGTGAGCGAGCCGGTGCTGGCCGCGCTGCTGCTGGGCAAGACGGCGCAGGCCAACGAGCGGGGAGTGGAGCTGGTGGTGTCGCAGGACAGCCGACTGGACGACGGGCTGCTGCCGCCGTCCCTGCCCGCCCGGGACCTGGTGACGATCCTGGGCAACCTGGTCGACAACGCGGTGGACGCGGCCCAGGGCCGGGTGCCCTCGCGGGTCACGGTGGCGGCGTACACCGAGACGGCCGGGGACGGGGACCCGCGGACGGCCGTGGGCGGCGGCTCCGAGCTGGTGCTGCGCGTGTCGGACACCGGCGCCGGCGTCGCCCCCGCCCATGCCGACCTGGTCTTCCAGCGCGGCTTCTCGACCAAGCCGGCCGGCGAGGGCGGTCGGGGCCTGGGGCTGGCGCTGGTCAGCCAGGCGGTGCAGCGGCACGGCGGCACCCTGACGGTGACGGAGGCGGACGGCGGCGGCGCCCGTTTCGAGGCGCGGCTGCCGCTGGACGACCCCGGGGACCGCGCACCGGCGCCGGACGTCCTGGTGGGCAGACCGGAGTCCGGGGGCGCCATATGAACAGCGCCGAGCACCCCATCCGGGTCCTGGTCGTCGAGGACGACCCGGTCGCCGCCGACGCGCACCTGATGTACGTCGGCCGGGTGCCGGGGTTCACGGCCGTCGGCAAGGCGCACACCGGCGCCGAGGCCCGGCGCACGCTGGACCGTACGCCGGTGGACCTGCTCCTGCTCGACCTGCACCTGCCTGACGTGCACGGGCTGCAGCTGGCCCGTTCGCTGCGGGCGGCCGGGCACCACACCGACGTGATAGCGGTGACGTCGGCGCGGGACCTGACGGTCGTGCGCGAGGGCGTGTCGCTGGGCGTCGTGCAGTACGTGCTGAAGCCCTTCACCTTCGCCACCCTGCGCGACCGGCTGGTGCGGTACGCCGAGTTCCGGGGCGCCGCCGGGGAGGCGAGCGGCCAGGACGAGGTGGACCGGGCGCTCGCCACGCTGCGGGCGCCCGGCCCGGCCGCGCTGCCGAAGGGGCTGAGCGCGCCGACGCTGGAGCGGGTGACGGGCGCGCTGCGCGGGTCGGACGAGGGTCTCACGGCGGCCGGGGTGGCCGATGCCGTCGGCATCTCGCGGATCACCGCCCGGCGTTACCTGGAGCACCTGGTGGACGCGGGACGGGCGGGGCGACGCCCGCTCTACGGGCAGGTGGGGCGCCCCGAGTTGGTGTACCGGTGGGTGCGGGAGAGCGAGCGGGGCCGATGAACACGAGTTGTCCACCGCACACGCATTGACCTGACTAGACCACTCCTCTTAACTTCGCCGAGCAGCCGTCCCGGCCACAGCGTCGTGCCCGTAGGAGGTCTTGCCCGTGCGTCCCACCGTCCGGTCCGTCCGGTTCACCGCCCTGTTCACCCTCACCGCGCTCGCCTCCACCGCCCTCGCCGCCTGCGGCAGCGGTTCCGGCGACGATCCGGACACGGTGAAGGTCTCCTTCAAGCAGTCGACGGACAACTCCATCAAGGTGATGGACACCTATCTCGCCGACATCAAGAAGCAGTTCGAGAAGGCCAACCCGGGGAAGAAGGTCGAGCTCGTACCGATCAAGGCCCCGGACTCGGAGTACTACACCAAGCTCCAGCAGATGCTCCGCTCCCCCAAGACCGCGCCGGATCTGGTCTACGAGGACACCTTCCTCATCAACTCCGACATCACCAGCGGCTACTTGAAGCCCCTCGACGAGTACCTGGCGAAGTGGAAGGACTGGGACCGGTTCATCGACACCGCGAAGGCGGCGGCCAGGGGCGAGGACGGCAAGACGTACGGCGTCCCGGACGGGACGGACACCCGGGGGCTGTGGTTCAGCAAGGACGTGTTCGCCGAGGCCGGGCTGCCCGCCGACTGGCAGCCGAAGACCTGGGACGAGGTCCTCGACGCCGCCCGCACCATCAAGGAGAAGGTGCCCGGAGTCACGCCGCTCAACGTGTACACCGGCAAACCCGCCGGTGAGGCCGCCGCCATGCAGGGCTTCCAGATGCTGCTGTACGGCACGAACGACGGGACCACGGACCCGCTGTACGACAAGGGCAGCAAGAAGTGGATCACGGCGGGGCAGGGGTTCGAGGACTCCCTAGCCTTCGTCGAGACCGTGTTCAAGGAGAAGCTCGGCCCGGAGGTGTCCGACGCGCTCGACCCCAACTTCGGGACCAAGGTGCGCGGTGAGCTGCTTCCACAGGGCAAGCTCGGGATCGCGCTGGACGGCTCCTGGCTGCCGCAGGACTGGCTGGAGGGCAGCGGGCACGAGTGGCCCGAGTGGTCGAAGGAGCTGGGGCTGGCCGCCATGCCGACGCAGAACGGCCAGGCGCCCGGCAAGGTGAGCATGTCCGGCGGCTGGACCTGGTCGATCCCGGCCAAGGCGGGCAACCCGGACCTGGCCTTCGAGTTCATCAAGACGATGCAGACTAAGGCCAACGCCCGTAAGTGGTACGTCGCCAACTCCGGCATCGCGGTCCGCGAGGACGTGGCGAACGACCCGGCCTACGTCGACGCCCAGCCCGGCATCGAGTTCTTCACCGACCTCGTCGGGAGCACCCACTACCGGCCCGCCTACCCGGCGTACCCGAAGGTGTCCGTCGCCATCCAGGAGGCGATGGAGGGGGTGACGACCGGCGACAAGTCGGTCGAGGAGGCGGCCCGCGATTACGACGAGGCGCTCAAGGAGGCCACCGACGACCAGGTGGTCGCCAAGTGACCGCTGCCACGCCGCCGCACCCGGGCCCGGAGCTCCGCGAGACGCCGCCGGGCCCGCCCGTCGGGCCGGCCCGCCCCGCGAGGTCCGTCGGCGCGCGCCGCTCCCTGTTCCGGGCCCTGCCCGTCTCCCCCGCCGTCGTCCTGCTGCTGCTCTTCCTGGCCGGCCCGATCGGGTACTGCGTGGTCATCGCCTTCTCCGACCTCCAGCTCACCGGGCAGGCACAGTCGTCCTTCGTCGGCTTCGAGAACTTCCGGCGGGCGTTCCAGGACGAGGCGTTCCTGAACGCCGTGTGGCTGACGCTGGTGTTCACGGTGTTGTCGTCGCTGATCGGGCAGAACACCCTGGGCCTGGCGCTGGCCTCGCTGATGCAGCGGGCCTCGAAGCCGGTCCGTACGCTCGCCGGCGGCATCGTTGTCACGGCGTGGGTGCTGCCGGAGGTGGTGGCGGGCTTCCTGCTCTACGCCTTCTTCCGCCGCGAGGGCACCCTCAACGCGATCCTGGACTGGCTCCATCTGCCGTCCCAGAACTGGCTGTTCACGCTGCCGATCCTCGCGGTGTCCTTCGCCAACGTGTGGCGGGGCACGGCGTTCTCGATGCTGGTGTACTCGGCGGCGCTCAACGAGATCCCCAAGGAGGTCACCGAGGCCGCCGAGGTGGACGGGGCGAGCGGCTGGCGCCGGATGTGGCACATCACGCTGCCGATGATCCGGCGTTCCATCGGCACCAACCTCATGCTCAACACCCTGCAGACCCTGTCGGTCTTCGGGCTGATCTGGGTGATGACGCGGGGCGGCCCGAGCGGCAAGAGCCAGACGCTGCCGCTGTTCATGTACGAGCAGGCCTTCCAGAACAGTCTGATCGGGTACGGCACGGCGGTGGCGCTGCTGCTGTTGCTGATCGGCTCCCTGTTCTCGGTCGTGTACCTGCGCCTGCTGCGGACGGAGGTCTGACCCCATGGCCCCCACGGCATCCACACCACCCGTGCCCCGCACGCCCGCCCGGCGTCGTACGACGCGCCGGCTGGCCGCCGACGCCGGGCTGCTGGTGGCCGCCGCCGCGTTCGTGCTGCCGCTGGCCTGGGTGGTGCTGTCCGCCCTGGACCCGCACGCGAGCCTGCGGGTGAAGGTCCCCGACGGAGTGACGCTGGACAACTTCGACGCGATCCTCACCCCGGAGATCACCTTCACGCCGCTGCTCAACAGCCTGGTCCTGTGCGGCGGCGCGACGGCGCTGACGGTGGCGTGCGCGGCGCTCGCGGCGTATCCGCTCTCCCGTTTCCGGTCGCGGCTGAACCGGCCGTTCCTGCTGACGATCCTGTTCGCGACCAGCCTGCCGATCACGGCGATCATGGTGCCGGTCTACGCGCTGTTCGTGCGGGTGAACATGATCGACACCATGCAGGGGACGATCTTCTTCTTCGCCGCCTCCCAGCTCCCGTTCGCCATCTGGCTGATGAAGAACTTCATGGACGGCGTGCCCAAGGAGCTGGAGGAGGCGGCGTGGACGGACGGGGCGTCGTCCTTCCAGTCGCTGCTGCGGATCGTGCTGCCGCTGATGGGGCCGGGGGTGGCGGTGGTGACCGTGTTCTCGTTCGTGATGATGTGGGGGAACTTCTTCGTCCCGTTCATGCTGCTGCTCTCCCCGGACCAGATGCCGGCCTCGGTGAGCATCAACGACTTCTTCGGCAACCGGGGCATGGTGGCGTACGGGCAGCTGGCGGCGTTCTCGATCGTCTACTCGACGCCTGTCATCCTGCTGTACGTGCTGATCTCGCGGCGGCTGGGCGGCGGGTTCGCGCTGGGCGGGGCGGTCAAGGGGTGAGCGGGCTCCGTCCGGGTGAGCCCGTAGGTTCCTACGATCCGTATCGCTGGCTGAGCAGCCCGTAGTCAAGGACTGCCCGGACCCCTACGGTGTGGCGCGTGCGCCGACCCTCACCTCACCCGAACCAGTCGGGTCCCCCGTTCAACGCCCTCGCCGCCCGCCGGCTCCGGGCCGCGCTCGGCATGGGACCCGAACACGTCGCCCACGGCATGCGGGTGTCGTACGGACTGCCGTACGTCTCCCCCGACCACGTCATCGCCTGGGAGCGCGGAGTCGCTTCCCCCGCCGCCTCTGAACTCACCGCGCTCGCGGGCGTGCTGTGGTGCTCGCCCGGTGACCTGATCGGCCGACCGCAGACCCTGCGCGAGCACCGCGTCGCCCGCGGTCTGGCGCCCGAGGACGTGGCCCGTGCCGCCGGAGTCGCGCTCACCGCCTACCTGCGGATGGAGGAGACGGACGGCTGGCGCGGCAACGACCGCCAGTCGGCCGCGCTCGCCCACGTGCTCGACCTGGCGTTGCCGGACTTCGTGGCCGTCACGGGGCGCGAGAAGAAACTCGCCGAGCTGCTGACCAGCGCCGTCACCACCCGATGGCAGGGGTACGTGCGCCCGGTCGCCAAGGTCGCGCCACTGGACCGGCGGGTTCTGGAGAACGTCCTCCAGGTGCTGCACCAGGACTACCAGGGGCACATGACCGCCACCCTCAGCTGGGGCGGCGGCGGCCCCGACTCCAGCGCGGCGGGGCGTGACTTCCTCGACCGGATCGTGGAGCACTTCTGGGCGGCCGTCGAGAAGCACCCGTGAGCCGTCGTGGCACGGGCCGGCGGGGCGTCCGGTGCCTAGAAGACCGACTCGGCCTCGTCCATCCGGTCCTTCGGCACCGTCTTCAGCTCGGTGACCGCCTCCGCCAGCGGGACCATGACGACGTCCGTGCCGCGCAGCGCCGTCATGCGGCCGAACTCGCCCCGGTGCGCGGCCTCCACCGCGTGCCAGCCGAAGCGGGTGGCGAGCACCCGGTCGTACGCGGTGGGCACGCCGCCGCGCTGGACGTGGCCGAGGATGACCGGCTTGGCCTCCTTGCCGAGCCGGCGCTCCAGCTCGTACGCGAGGGCGGTGCCGATGCCCTGGAAGCGCTCGTGGCCGAACTTGTCGATGGCGCCCTTGCCGTAGTCCATGGAGCCCTCGACGGGGTGGGCGCCCTCGGCCACGCAGACCACGGCGAACTTCTTGCCGCGGGAGAACCGCTCCTCGACCATCTTCACCAGGTCGGCGGGGTCGAAGGGGCGCTCGGGCAGGCAGATGCCGTGGGCGCCTGCGGCCATGCCGGACTCCAGGGCGATCCAGCCGGCGTGGCGGCCCATGACCTCGACGACCATCACCCGCTGGTGGGACTCGGCGGTGGTCTTGAGGCGGTCCATCGCCTCGGTCGCGACGCCGACGGCCGTGTCGAAGCCGAAGGTGCGGTCCGTGGAGGAGATGTCGTTGTCGATGGTCTTCGGCACGCCTACCACGGGGAGACCGGCGTCGGAGAGCATCCGGGCGGCCGTCAGGGTGCCCTCGCCGCCGATCGGGATCAGCGCGTCGATGCCGAAGCTCTGGATCATGTCGCCGGCGTTCTCGCAGGCCTCGCGGAGCCGGTCGCGCTCGAGGCGGGAGGAGCCGAGGATGGTGCCGCCGCGGGCCAGGATGCCGCTGACCGCGTTGAGGTCGAGGGTGCGGTAGCGGCCGTCGAGCAGACCGGCGTAACCGTCCTCGAAGCCGATGACCTCGTCGCCGTAGTTGTCGACCGCTCGGTGCACGACCGACCGGATCACTGCGTTCAGGCCGGGGCAGTCGCCGCCTGCGGTGAGTACGCCGATACGCATCGTGCTGTGTCTCCTGCTCGCTGTTGACACCGGTGAGCCGATCCAATTGTTTCACGGTCCGGGCACGGGTGGGGACTGACGATTGTTGACGGGCGCCTTATCCATACCCGGAGGTATTGTCAAGAGGGTTCCGCTCACCCCGGTGGGCGATTTTTGTGCACGGGACAGCCGCCACCATGTGCACGGGACAGCAGCCACCAGACGAAACGGAGAACACGCGTGACGCGCAGCGTGTACGTGACCGGTATCGACCGCGGCGACGGCCGCCAGGTCGTCGAACTGGGGGTCATGGAGCTCCTGACCCGGCAGGTCGACCGGGTCGGCGTCTTCCGTCCCCTGGTCCACGACGGACCCGACCGGCTCTTCGAACTGCTGCGGGCCCGTTACCGGCTCTCGCAGGATCCCGCGACCGTCTACGGCCTGGACCACCAGGAGGCGTCCGCCCTCCAGGCCGAGCAGGGCACGGACGAACTGGTGTCCGCGCTGGTCGACCGGTTCCACCTGGCCGCCCGGGACTACGACGTCATGCTCGTCCTCGGCACCGACTTCGCCGACACCCAGTTCCCGGACGAACTGTCCCTTAACGCGCGGCTCGCCAACGAGTTCGGCGCGTCGGTCGTCCCGGTCGTGGGCGGACGGGGGCAGGCCGCCGAGTCCGTGCTCGCCGAGACCGTCAACGCCTTCCGCGCCTACGACGGGCTGGGCTGCGACGTCCTGGCCATGGTGACCAACCGGGTCACCCGCGAGGACCGGGACGAGATCGCCGAGCGGCTCACGGACCGGCTGCCGGTGCCGTGCTGGGTGGTGCCGGACGAGCCCGCGCTGTCCGCGCCGACCGTCTCGCAGATCGCGCACACCCTCGGCGCCCAGGTGGTCCTCGGCGACGACTCGGGGCTCGCCCGGGACGCGCTGGACTTCGTCTTCGGCGGGGCCATGCTGCCCAACCTGCTGAGCGCCCTGACCCCGGGCTGCCTGGTGATCACGCCCGGGGACCGCGCCGACCTGGTGATCGGCACCCTCGCCGCGCACAGCGCCGGCACCCCGCCGATAGCCGGCGTGCTGCTGACGCTGAACGAGGTGCCCGGCGACGGCATCCTCACCCTCGCCGACCGCCTCGCGCCCGGCACCCCGGTGCTCTCGGTGACCGGCAACAGCTTCCCCACCGCCGAGCGGCTGTTCTCCCTGGAGGGGAAGCTGAACGCGGCCACCCCGCGCAAGGCGGAGACCGCCCTCGGCCTCTTCGAGCGCTACGTCGACACCGCCGACCTCAGCAAGCGGGTCTCCGCGCCGAGCAGCGACCGGGTCACGCCGATGATGTTCGAGCACAAGCTGCTGGAGCAGGCCCGCTCCGACCTGCGCCGGGTCGTGCTGCCGGAGGGGACCGAGGAGCGGGTGCTGCACGCGGCGGAGGTGCTGCTGCGCCGGGGGGTGTGCGAGCTGACCCTGCTGGGGCCGGTCGAGCAGATCCGCAAGAAGGCCGCCGACCTGGGCATCGACCTCGCAGGCGCCGAGCTGATCGACCCGGCGGTGTCCGAGCTGCGGGACTCCTTCGCCGAGAAGTACGCGGCCCTGCGCGCCCACAAGGGCGTCACCGTGGAGCTGGCGTACGACGTGGTCTCCGACGTGAACTACTTCGGCACGCTGATGGTGCAGGAAGGGTTCGCCGACGGGATGGTGTCGGGGTCGGTGCACTCGACGGCGGCGACGATCCGGCCGGCCTTCGAGATCATCAAGACCAAGCCGGACGCGTCGATCGTGTCGTCCGTGTTCTTCATGTGCCTGGCCGACAAGGTGCTGGTCTACGGCGACTGCGCGGTCAACCCGGACCCTAACGCCGAGCAGCTGGCCGACATCGCCACGCAGTCGGCGTCCACGGCGGCGCGGTTCGGGGTGGATCCGCGGATCGCGATGCTGTCGTACTCGACGGGCACGTCCGGGTCCGGCGCCGACGTCGACAAGGTGCGCGAGGCGACGGAGCTGGTCCGCGCGAACCGTCCCGACCTGCGCGTCGAGGGGCCGATCCAGTACGACGCGGCCGTGGAGCCGTCGGTCGCCGCGACCAAGCTGCCCGGGTCCGAGGTGGCCGGGCAGGCCAGCGTGCTGATCTTCCCGGACCTGAACACCGGCAACAACACCTACAAGGCCGTGCAGCGCTCGGCCGGCGCGATCGCCGTCGGCCCGGTCCTCCAGGGGCTGCGCAAGCCGGTCAACGACCTGTCGCGGGGCGCGCTCGTCCAGGACATCGTCAACACCGTCGCCATCACGGCGATCCAGGCCCAGAACCCGAGCGAGAAGGCGTCCGAGCAGTGACCTCCCCCACCCGTGTCCTCGTCCTCAACTCCGGCTCCTCGTCGGTGAAGTACCAGCTCCTGGACATGCGGGACCGCAGCCGGCTGGCGGTGGGGCTGGTCGAGCGCATCGGTGAGCAGACCTCCCGGCTGAAGCACACGTGCGTGACCGGCGGCGACACCCGCGAGCAGAACGGGCCGATCGCCGATCACGAGGCCGCCCTCAAGGCCGTCGCGCAGGAGCTGGCCCGGGACGGTCTGGGCCTGGACTCCCCGGAGCTGGCCGCGATCGGGCACCGGGTGGTGCACGGCGGCATGTTCTTCACCGAGCCCACCCTGATCGACGAGGGCGTGCTCACCGAGATCGAGCGGCTGATCCCCGTCGCCCCGCTGCACAACCCGGCCAACCTCACCGGCATCCGCACTGCCCGGGGGATGCGCCCCGACCTGCCCCAGGTGGCCGTCTTCGACACGGCGTTCCACACGACGATGCCCGAGCCGGCGGCGCGCTACGCGATCGACCCGAAGATCGCCGACCGTCACCGCATCCGCCGCTACGGCTTCCACGGCACCTCGCACGCCTACGTCTCCCGGGAGACCGCGCGGCTGCTGGGCAAGGACCCGTCCGAGGTGAACGTCATCGTGCTGCACCTCGGCAACGGCGCCTCGGCCTCGGCGGTCGAGGGCGGCCGGTGCGTGGACACCTCCATGGGGCTGACGCCTTTGGAGGGACTCGTGATGGGTACGCGGTCCGGAGACCTGGACCCGGCGGTCATCTTCCATTTGGAGCGGGTTGGCGGAATGTCCACCGACGAGATCGACACTCTCCTCAACAAGAGGAGCGGCCTGTTCGGTCTGTGCGGCGACAATGACATGCGGGAGATCCGGCGCCGCGTCGACGAGGGTGACGAAGAGGCGCGGCTCG
Source organism: Streptomyces mutabilis (assembly GCF_014649815.1). Lineage (GTDB taxonomy): Bacteria > Actinomycetota > Actinomycetes > Streptomycetales > Streptomycetaceae > Streptomyces > Streptomyces mutabilis. The sequence continues at coordinate 19,808 of NZ_BMTT01000008.1, forward strand.
CCTTCGACATCTACATTCACCGCCTGAAGAAGTACATCGGCGCCTATTACGCGGTCCTCGGCCGAGTGGACGCGGTCGCCTTCACGGCCGGGGTCGGCGAGAATGCGGCACCGGTGCGGGAAGCGGCCGTGGCGGGCCTGGAGGGGCTGGGCCTGGCGGTCGACGCCGGGCTGAACGGCGCTCGCGGCGACGATCCCCGGCTGATCTCCCCCGAGGACGCCCGGGTGAAGGTGGCCGTGGTGCCGACCGACGAGGAATTGGAGATCGCGACACAAACGTACGCACTGGTCGAAAAGAACAGCCGATGAATTCACTTGTGAGCATGCCCGCGCCCATATGTAGCTTCCGCCTGGCGGAATATTCCGGAGCGAAACAAACCGATAGGATCGCCCCATGCGCCGTTCGAAAATCGTCTGTACCCTCGGCCCCGCGGTCGACTCCCACGAGCAGCTCGTAGCGCTGATCGAGGCCGGCATGAACGTGGCCCGCTTCAACTTCAGCCACGGCACGCACGCCGAGCACCAGGGCCGTTACGACCGTGTCCGGGCCGCCGCCAAGGAGACCGGCCGGGCCATCGGTGTCCTCGCCGACCTGCAGGGCCCGAAGATCCGTCTGGAGACCTTCGCGGAGGGTCCCGTCGAGCTGGTGCGCGGTGACGAGTTCACCATCACCACCGAGGACGTGCCGGGCGACCGGACGATCTGCGGCACGACGTACAAGGGCCTGCCCGGCGACGTCACCAAGGGCGACCAGGTGCTCATCAACGACGGCAACGTCGAGCTGAAGGTCACCGAGGTCGAGGGCCCGCGGGTGAGGACGATCGTCATCGAGGGCGGCGTCATCTCCGACCACAAGGGCATCAACCTGCCCGGTGCCGCGGTCAACGTCCCCGCGCTGAGCGAGAAGGACGTCGAGGACCTGCGGTTCGCGCTGCGGATGGGCTGCGACCTGGTCGCCCTCTCCTTCGTGCGGGACGCCAAGGACGTGGCCGACGTGCACCGCGTGATGGACGAGGAGGGCCGTCGGGTCCCCGTCATCGCCAAGGTGGAGAAGCCGCAGGCGGTCGAGAACATGGAGGACGTCGTCGCGGCCTTCGACGCCGTCATGGTCGCCCGCGGCGACCTGGCCGTCGAGTACCCGCTCGAGAAGGTCCCCATGGTGCAGAAGCGCCTGATCGAGCTGTGCCGGCGCAACGCCAAGCCGGTGATCGTCGCGACCCAGATGATGGAGTCGATGATCACCAACTCCCGTCCGACCCGCGCCGAGGCCTCCGACGTGGCCAACGCGATCCTGGACGGGGCCGACGCGGTCATGCTCTCCGCGGAGTCGTCGGTGGGCGCGTACCCGATCGAGACCGTCAAGACCATGTCGAAGATCGTCTCCGCCGCCGAGCAGGAGCTGCTGTCCAAGGGCCTGCAGCCGCTGGTGCCGGGCAAGAAGCCGCGCACGCAGGGCGGTTCGGTGGCCCGTGCCGCCGCCGAGATCGCCGACTTCCTGGGCGGCAAGGGCCTGGTGGCCTTCACCCAGTCCGGTGACACCGCCCGCCGGCTCTCCCGCTACCGCGCGGCCCAGCCGATCCTCGCCTTCACCACCGACGAGTCCACCCGCAACCAGCTGGCGCTCAGCTGGGGTGTGGAGCCGCACGTGGTGCCGTTCGTGAACTCCACCGACGAGATGGTCGACCTGGTGGACCAGGAGACCGCCCGCCTCGGCCGGTTCAGCGACGGCGACATCGTCGTGATCACCGCCGGTTCGCCCCCCGGCGTGCCCGGCACCACCAACATGGTCCGGGTGCTGCACCTGGGCGAGACGCGGCGCGGCTGACACCCGCACCCGCTTCCGTACGGCGCTGAGGGCGCCCCCTCGACAGGGGGCGCCCTCGGCGGTTGTCGCGGCTCCCGAACGCGCCCGGGGGCGGGCTCAGGTCGTGTACTGGTGCAGCCCGGGGATGTGGAGCGTGCCGCCGAACTGGCCGGCCTGGACGACCGTCACCTTCGTGAAGTAGATGAGCGGGATGTCCAGCGGCGGCGGGTGCTCCGGGTCGAAGGTGATCGGGATCAGCCCGAGCAGGTTGCCCGAGATGCTCTCGGTGTACATCACCGTGTCGCCGTCGCGGATCGTGGACGTCGAGCCCTCGGCCGCCTGCACGTGGTAGGTCTTGCCGGCCTGCTCGTCCTTCACCGTCTGGTGCAGGTCGCCGATGTCGGTGCCGCCCGAGATGACGTACTTGAGCACCTTCTTGGTGGTGCCGTTGGCCGTCTTCACCTCGACGACGCCCTTGTAGGAGGCGCCCTTCAGCAGCAGCGAGCTGGCGTTGAGGTACCAGGGGTCGTCAGGCAGCGGCACCGTGTTGTCGACGCCGCCCTCCGCGTCCGTGGCGACCGGGCAGTCCTCCGGGTCGGTGCCGGCGCTCTCGGAGGCGCTCGGGACGGGCGAGGCGGTGACATCCCCGGCCTCCTCCTCCGCCTTGTCCTTCGCGTCCTCTTCGGCCTTCCCGGCCGCCTCGTCCACCGACTCCTCGGTGTCATCGGCCGCCTTCGACGCCGCGTCGGCCGGGTCCCCGGTGCTGTCCTTCGCGGTGCCGGTGACCTTGTCGGCGGTCTCCTCCGCCGGGTCGGACGCGTCGTCGCCGGCGCTCGCCGACGCCGAGGGGGTCGGCGTGGGGCTCGGGGCCTCCTCGGCCTTGTCGCCGGTGAAGATGCCCTCGATGGCGTCGCCGAGGCCCTCCAGCGCGCCGCCGGACTCCGACGCGGACGGGGACGGGGACGGTTCGGCGGCGTCCGCGCCGGACGCATCCCGGCCTCCGGGATCCTGGGAAGCGGAGGGGCTCGGGGTTGGGTCGGCCCGGCCGGCGTCGTTCCCGTCCTCGTCGTCGGAACCTGAATCCGACGAAGAGGACTCGCCCGTACCCTTGCCGTCCTTGCCCGCGCCGCCCGCGGAGTCCGGGGAACCGGACTCCGTCGCACCGCCCTTGTCCTTGCCGTCCTCGCCCTCCGAGCCGGTCGCCGAGGGCGAGGACGACGCGGACGCGCCCTTCTCGGCGTCCTCCAATGCCTCCACGCACGCTTTGTACTCGTCGGCGGTCAGGCTGTTGGATGTCGGCTTCGCCGCGTCGTTGCCGTCGGCGATGGCCAGCGTCGGAGTGAACCCCATCCCCATGAGGACGGCCGTGGGCATCGCCGCCAGGGCGATCGCCTTCCCGGCCGGCATGTGGAACCTGGTGAACAACGGCTTCTTGGGTGCCGCGTGGCGCGGCCCGGTTCTCACACGGAACGACTCCACGTCAGTCCCGCGGGTCACCTCGTCAGCCGGCACTGTGCCTCCCGTTCGCCCCGTTGGCCGGGCTCGTTCCTGACAGATCCTTGGGCTCACCCGCCGCGTCGCGCGGCTGCGGCACCGTGGCGTCGGGCACCTGGGTGCCGAGGTCCGCGGGGACCACGCTCTCGGGCGCGTCGCCCGTTCCCTTGCCCTCCAGCGGCGGCTCGGCCTGCGGCGGCTCGCCCGGCACCCACGACACGGCCATGGCCCCGCCGATCATGGCGAGCAGGAAGCCGATGAGGAATCCGCCCAGATTGGACACGGGGATCGACACCAGCGCCAGCAGGATCGCCGCCACGCCCGCGAAGACCCGGACGTGCTTCTGGAACCACAGGCTGACGCCCAGGACGACCAGCAGCACGCCGATGATCAGGGAACCGGAGCCCGCGGTGGTGGCCATCGCCAGCGTCAGGTGCCCGATCTGGAGGTTCGCGTACGGGAAGTAGGCGATGGGGAGTCCGCCGAGCGCGACGAACAGGCCGGCCCAGAACGGCCGCGTGCCTCGCCAGGCACGGAACTGCAGCCTCCGGCGGGTGAACTGGCCGGCTGCGGCGGCAGGAGTCTCGGCGCTCATGGAAAACAGCTCCCTGGTACGGCTTTGCTGTGGTGGAGATGTGGACCGTGTGCGACGACACGGCCGGAAGTGGACGGGCGGGGGCGCCGCTGGCTCCCCCGCCCGTCAATGGGGTGCTTAGTAGCACTCCTTGACACCCTTGGACAGCGACATCTTCAGACCGCTGAGCTTGAAGGTTCCGGCGGTGGTGGCCCACGCCGTCTGCTTCACGTCGGTCAGCGTGGCCGAGTCGGCCTGCTGCGCGAATCCGTTCGGGTTCGCGGTGTCGCCCTTCTGGATGCCGGGACCCTTGTTGGCGTCCTTGGCGGCCACACCGATGTCGATGCCGCGGAAGGTGGCATCGGCCTCGAGCTGCTCGATGTCGATGTACAGGTTCTTCGCCTCGACCGGCTTGTCGCCGCCGCCCGCCGTGAGCATGAGGCTGACCGAACCGAGCAGCGGGACGTCCGGCGTGACCACGGACTGGCACATGCCCTTGATGGTCGCGGACCGGAACGCCGAGACGGCGACGGGGTGAGCCGTCTTCTCGCCCTTCAGCGTGTATCCCGAGTCAATGGCCCCGTACTGGGAGAAACCCGTACCGTCGAGCCGGTCCGCCGTCACCTTGAACGACTGACCGGAGACGCTGAACGAAGCCGCCAGGGCACCCTGCCCCAGCGCGACGCCTATCGCCGCCGTGGCGGCAACGCTGGGCACCATCACCACAGCGAACCGCTTCCATCTGGTCCCGCCACGCACCTGGGACTCCATATTTCCTCCTTCTCGGACGTACATCTCCTGGCCTCGGCCGGCCCCCGGATCGGCGGCCGAACCTGGCAGGGATGGGAGAAGTGCTACGTCCTCGGGAAGGAGAGCGCCCGCGCTCGGCGGCACGTATGGAACGAGCCCGAATCACCGGCGATCACCCCCGAGCGACAACCACTGGTCGCGCCTGACACGCATCACGCACAACCCTGCTGGGCAGGCTTCGCCGGGTGGACGAAGACCCCCCTGCCCAAGAGCCGGCGCCACTGCCGCCGACTCTGCTCGGTGGGGACCCAGGAACCCCCGCGACCCGACTGGCTTTCGGGGTACGGGAATGGACCGAGCGTCGCCGATCGTGGTGCATTCTCGCCGTCGGCACAAGGGGGTTCGTTACTCACTAGTAACGGCCGGATAACCGCAGGACGACACACCGATCCCGAACGGCGACGCTCGGTGTGCCACGAGGGCGGAACATAGCTGTTGATCGTCGGACAGAAACCGACAGACCGCCGCCGTCGACTTACTGGCAGTAACAGCGGCCGCGATTACCAAGATTCGGTAAAGCGCGGCCGCACTGGCTTTCCGTCGGCAGCTCTTTCACTCGGGCGCCACCCGGACGAACGGTCGAAGACCGGTCGGTCCGGGCGGCCCGACCGCGCGCTAGAACAGGGCGCGGGCCAGCGCCCTGCGCGCCGCGGCCACCCGCGGGTCCTCGGCGCCGACGACCTCGAACAGTTCCAGCAGCCGCAGCCGTACGGCGTCCCGGTCGTCCCCGGCCGTGACGCGCACCGTGTCGATCAGGCGCCCGAAGGCGTCCTCCACGTGCCCGCCCACCAGGTCCAGGTCGGCGGCGGCGATCTGGGCCTGCGCGTCGCCCGGCTTGTCGGCGGCGTCCTGACGGACCTTCTGCGGGTCGGCGTCCTGCACGCGCTGGAGCAACTCGGCCTGGGCGAGGCCCAGCTTGGCCTCCGTGTTGCCCGGGTCCTCGGCCAGCACGTTCTTGTACGCCTGGACGGCGCCGCCCAGGTCGCCGGCGTCCAGCGCCCGCACGGCGGCCTCCAGCGCCGCGTCGTGCGGGCCGGCCGGGCGCTCGGGGGCGGCGGCCGGTGCCGCACCCGGCTCCGCCTCGGGGTCGACGGCGAGACCGGTCAGCCCGAACCGTTCCTCGGCGACCTGCACCAGCTGGTCCAGGGTCTGGCGGATCTGCGCCTCGCCGGCGGCACCCTGGAAGAGCGGCAGTGCCTGTCCGGCCACGACCGCGAACACGGCCGGGATGCCCTGGACGCCGAACTGCTGCATCAGCATCTGGTTGGCGTCGACATCGATCTTGGCGAGGAGGAAGCGCCCGTTGTACTCGACGGCGAGCCGCTCCAGGACCGGGCTCAACTGCTTGCAGGGCTCGCACCACTCGGCCCAGAAGTCGATGACTACCGGGACCTCGGTGGACCGCTGAAGGACATCGCTCTCGAAGCGGGCCTCGTCGACGTCGATGACGAGGTCGGCCGGGGAGACGGCGCCCGTCCCGCCGTTGCGGGCCGCCTCGGCGCGCGCCTGCTCCGCCTTGGCCTTGGCTTCCTGGGCCTGCTTCACCGCGGCGAGGTCGACGACCCCGCTCATGGACATGTTCCGTGGCTGCATGGGTCTATCCTCCCCCGTACCGCGCTCGTGCGTGAAAAGCGGGGTGAAAGCCCGCCTGGAAGTGTGCTGTTGCCGGTCCTGCCGGCGCCGGGTCCCCACCCCACGCCCGTGGTCGTCGCTGGGGCACGGGCGGGCCCGCGCTTTCGCTACGCCCCGTAGCGTAATGCCGAGACGGCCCGTCGGAACAGCCCTCCTCGGTGATCTGCCTCACGGACGCCCTTCGTTACCCGCCGGTTAAGGTCGGGGAATGCAGAGCAGCACCCCCGCCGGCCGTGCCGGGCGCCCGCGCAGTGCCGCGGCGGACACCGCGATCCTGGCCGCGACGCGGGCGGCCCTGGTGGACCTGGGCTGGTCGAAGCTCACCCTGCAGGACGTGGCCACGCGCGCCGGGGTTGCCAAGACGACGCTGTACCGCCGGTGGGTGGGCAAGAACGAGCTGGTCGTCGACGCGGTCGCCGAGCTCTTCGACGAGCTCCGGCTGCCCGACCGGGGCTCCCTCGCCGCCGACATCGAGGGCGTGGTGCTCCAGTTCGCGGCGATCCTGGCCCGCCCGGAGGCGAAGAGCGGTCTGATGGCGGTGGTCGCCGAGTCCACGCGCGACGCGGCGCTGCGCGAGCGCATCCGTACGTCGATCGTGGAGCGGCAGAAGCGGTTGGTGCTGGAGGGCAGGGCCCGCGCCCAGGCCAGGGGCGAGCTGCCTGTGGAGCCGGACCCGGTGGAGGCCGCCCGCACGGCGGACCTCATCTTCGACGTGGTGGCGGGCGCGGTGGTCCACCGCACGCTGGTCAGCGCGGAAGCGGCGGACGGTGAGTGGGTGCGGAGCTTCGCGCGGGTACTGCTGTGGGGGCTGGCCTCACTGCCTCACCAGCCAGGTCTCCCGCAGGATCCTGAGTAGGACGATGAGGACCATCACCGGCTCCGGCCTCCCGCAGGAGCCCCGTGAGCCAGGCGGCGACGGCGGCGTCCCGGTCCGCCACGAGGACGCCCAGCCCGGCGACGTCACCCGTGTCCTGTCCGGCGGTGGCCGGGGGAAGCGGCAGCCCCGGGGCCGCGTCCCCCACCCCGGGGAGGCTTTCGTCGGTCCCCTCGGCTCTGCCGGACGGGGGCACGTTCGTCGCGCACGGCCCGGCGAGGCATACGTGGGCGGGAGACGCGTCCGAGGCCGGGACGAGGGCCTGCGTGCCCGGCCGTTCCGGCCCCCGGCCCGCGAGGTCCGCGCCGGGGAAGCGGCCGGTGTCCGGCTCGCGGCCGGACGCATACCGACGTGCCGCCGCTCGACGCCTTTCCGGTGCCGGCCCTGTTGCTGGCCCCCGGCACCGGAGACGACGGCCAGAGCGTGCAGCCGCCGCCTACGTGGACGAGCGGCTCCCCGGAAGCCAGGCCCACGGTGGTCGGGACCCGTGTCACGAGCGGCTCCCTCGCTGCACCGGACGACGGTCCCCGAGATGATCAGCCGCGCGCACCATTACCACGCGGCACAGGGCCGGAAGCCGTCGAATGGGTGATCGGCAGCGCAGCGGGGCCGGTGACATCGCCGAGGTCCGGGGCAGCAGCCCCCCGCGGTGACCAGTGCCCGCTCACCTGGGAACCCGGCCACCGCGGCCATATGGCCGCCGCCGCCCAGCGGCTGGCGCACACGTGCTGGGCGGAGCGAACCTCGGCGACGGCGGCGTCGAGCCCGCCCGGGGTTCCGCCGCCTGCTCGTGCCGGCGGCGGACGGCCCCTGCCCACCCTGTCCGACCTGGCCGGCACCGTCACGGCCGACAGCCTGCCCGGTCTCCACCGGATGCTGTACGAGGTCGTTCCCTAGAACCCCGCCGGTTCCGTGTACACCCCCCACTCGTCCCGCAGCACCCCGCAGATCTCACCCAGCGTGGCCTCCGCGCGCACCGCGTCCAGCATCGGCTCGATCATGTTCCCGCCGGAGCGGGCCGCGGCGAGCATGCCGTCCAGGGCACCGCGCACGGCCGCGTCGTCCCGGGCCGCCTTGCGTTCGCCCAGCACCCGCACCTGCTCGCGCTCCACCTCGTGGCTGACCCGCAGGATCTCCAGGTCCCCGGTGACGGAACCGGTGTGGACGTTGACGCCGACGACCTTCTTCTCGTCCTTCTCCAGGGCCTGCTGGTACCGGAAGGCGGACTCGGCGATCTCACCGGTGAACCAGCCGTCCTCGATGCCGCGCAGGAGGCCGGAGGTGATCGGCCCGACGGGGTGCTGCCCGTCGGGGTGGGCCCTGAGCCCCCGCTCCTTGATCTGCTCGAAGATCTTCTCCGCGTCGGCCTCGATCCGGTCCGTCAGCTGCTCGATGAACCACGAGCCGCCCAGCGGGTCGGCGACGTTGGCGACACCGGTCTCCTCCATGAGCACCTGCTGGGTGCGCAGGGCGATCTCCGCGGCCTGCTCGCTGGGCAGCGCGAGGGTCTCGTCCAGGGCGTTGGTGTGCAGGGAGTTCGTCCCGCCGAGCACCGCCGCCAGCGCCTCCACCGCCGTACGCACCACGTTGTTGTACGGCTGCTGCGCGGTGAGCGAGACACCGGCGGTCTGCGTGTGGAAGCGCAGCCACTGCGCCTTGTCGGTCTTCGCCCCGTACACGTCCCGCATCCACCGAGCCCAGATCCTGCGGGCCGCGCGGAACTTGGCGATCTCCTCGAAGAAGTCGAGGTGCGCGTCGAAGAAGAAGGACAGCCCCGGCGCGAAGAGGTCCACGTCCAGCCCGCGACTGAGCCCCAGCTCCACGTACCCGAAGCCGTCCGCCAGCGTGTAGGCCAGCTCCTGCGCGGCCGTCGCCCCGGCCTCGCGGATGTGGTACCCGGAGACGGAGAGCGGCTTGTAGGCGGGGATGCCGGCCGCGCAGTACTCCATCAGGTCGCCGATCAGGCGCAGGTGCGGCTCGGGCTGGAAGAGCCACTCCTTCTGCGCGATGTACTCCTTGAAGATGTCGGTCTGGAGCGTGCCGTTGAGCACGGACGCGTCCACGCCCTGGCGTTCGGCGGCGACCAGGTACATGCAGAACACGGGCACGGCCGGCCCGCTGATCGTCATGGAGGTCGTCACGTCACCGAGCGGGATGTCCTTGAACAGCACCTCCATGTCGGCGGCCGAGTCGATGGCCACGCCGCAGTGCCCGACCTCGCCGAGCGAGCGCGGGTCGTCGGAGTCGCGGCCCATCAGGGTCGGCATGTCGAAGGCGACCGAGAGCCCGCCGCCGCCGTTGCGGAGGATCATCTTGTAGCGCTCGTTGGTCTGCTCGGCGTTGCCGAACCCGGCGAACTGCCGGATGGTCCAGGTCCGCCCCCGGTACCCGGTCGGATGCAGGCCGCGGGTGAAGGGGTACTCCCCCGGCCAGCCGATCCGCTCGAAGCCCTCGTAGGCGTCACCGGGCCGGGGCCCGTACACCGGCTCCACGGGGTCGCCGGAGAGCGTCGTGAAGTCCGCGTCGCGCTTGCGCGCCGCGTCGTACCGGGCCTGCCAGCGAAGGCGGCCCTCCTCTATGGCGTGAGCGTCCATACCCTCGAATTTACTAGGACGTCCAAGTAAATGTCGATGGGGAACCGCCGTACGGGTGTCCGTACGGCGGTGGAAAGGCCCGGAAAGAGCCGGCTACGCCTTGGCGGCGGCGGGCGCCTCGGTCGCGGCGACCTTGGCGTCGAGCTCCTGGCTGACCTTGCGTTCCACGAAGAAAGCGGCGGTCGGGATGGTCCCGGCCAGCAGCACCCACAGCTGCTTGCTGACCTTCCACTTCGCCTTGGCGCCCAGGTCGAAGGCGAAGACCAGGTAGATCACGTACAGCCAGCCGTGCGCGATGCTGACGACGCGGGTGAAGTCGGCCGCGCCGTCCATGTCCAGCAGGTACTTGGCGATCATGCCGAGGCAGAGCAGGATCAGCAGCACACCGGTGACGTACGCCATGACCCGGTAGCGGGTCAGCACGCTCTTTTTCATGGGAACGAGCGTAACCGTCCGTTTCGCGCGATCTTCGGGCGGGCCCGGCGACTCGCTCAGGATTCCTCGAAGTCGCCGGCGGCCACTCGCAGCGGCCGGAGCATCGCGAAGATCTCCCCGCACTCCTCGGCGTCGTACGCGCCCAGGCCGAAGTCCATCGCCATGAGGTCACGGGTGGCCGACTCGACGACCTCGCGGCCCTTGTCGGTGATGGTGGCGAGCGTGCCGCGGCCGTCGTTGGGGTTGGGGCGCTTGTCGACCAGGCCGGACTTCACCAGCCGGTCGACGGTGTTCGTCACGGAGGTGGGGTGCACCATGAGGCGCTCGCCGATCTTGGACATCGGCAGCTCGCCCGACTTGGAGAAGGTCAGCAGCACCAGCGCCTCGTAGCGTGCGAAGGTCAGCCCGTACGGCTTGACCACCGCGTCCACCTCGGCCAGCAGAATCTGGTGCGCCCGCATGATCGAGGTGATCGCGGCCATGGACGGCACGCCGCCCCAGCGCTGTTTCCACAGTTCGTCGGCGCGGGCGATGGGGTCGAAGGAGAGACTGAGGGGCTTCGGCACGGCATCAGACCCTACCGGCCGGTCATATCCCGGTCAGCCCCGTCTCGTCTTTCGAACCGACGCCCGCGCCGGACGGCTACTCGGCGAGGTGCCGTTCCACCGTCTCCACCTTCGAGGTGAGACCGTCCGTCACGCCCGGCCGGATGTCCGCCTTGAGCACCAGGGAGACGCGCGGCGCCCGGGCCTCGACGGCGGCGACGGCCCGCCGGACGACATCCATGACCTCGTCCCACTCGCCCTCGACGGAGGTGAACATCGCGTCGGTGCGGCTGGGCAGGCCCGACTCGCGGACCACCCGGACGGCGTCGGCGACGTACTCCCCCACGTCCTCGCCGACACCGAGCGGCGTCACGGAGAAGGCGACGATCATGCGTTGACGATCCCTTCCTGACGGGCGCGGGAGGCGATGACCGCGCTCTCGGCCTCACGCTTGAGCTTGCGCTCGGCGAAGAAGCCGCCGGTCGGCAGGACCGACATGACGAAGTAGAAGGCGGCGGTGCCGAAGGACCACTTGGCGCGGCTCCAGGCGTCCGCCCAGAAGATCACGTACAGCACGAAGAGGACGCCGTGCACCATGCCCATCACGGGCACCGCGTTGAAGTCGGTGGTCCGCTTCAGCACGGAGCACACCAGGAGCAGCAGGAACGAGATCGCCTCGGGGCCGGAGACCAGGCGGAGGCGGCGAAGGGCGGAGGCGGTCTTGAGGTCCACGGGTCACCTTCGGTCAGAGGGAATCGATCGGTACTCGGGCACGCTCGGCGAGCCGGCGGTTTGTGAACGAACGCACAAGCGCGCGTCCATTGTGGCAAACCCCCGACGCGCCCGGGCCAGGGGGTCGGAGACCTGTCGGCGCGCCCGCCCGGCGGGCTACCGTCACATTTGTGGCGATGTTCCGACTTCAAGGAAGCAAGGTACTCGCCGTCGACATGACCGGGGACGCCGTGAAGGCGAAGAACGGCTCGATGGTCGCGTACGACGGGGAAATGGCCTTCAAGAAGCTGAGCGGCGGCGGTGAGGGCATCCGGGGCATGGTGACCCGGCGGATCACCGGCGAGCAGATGACGGTGATGGAGGTGAGAGGGCAGGGGACCTGCTGGTTCGCCGACCGGGCCTCGGAGATCAACCTCGTCGGCCTCCAGGGCGACAAGCTGTACGTCGAATCGAGCAACTTCCTGGCGGCCGACGCAGGGTTGCGGACCGGCACCGGTTTCACGGGGGCGCGCGGCGCCTCGCAGGGCAACGGGCTGTTCACCACGACCGTGGAGGGGCACGGGCAGGTGGCGATCATGTCGGACGGACCGGCGGTGGTGCTGCGGGTCAGCGCGCAGTACCCGCTGACGGTCGACCCGGGTGCGTACGTCGCGCACCAGGGGAACCTGCGGCAGTCCTTCCAGTCGGGTGTGACCTTCCGCACGCTGTTCGGGGAGGGGGGCGGGGAGGCCTTCCAGATCCGCTTCGAGGGCGACGGACTGGTGTACGTGCAGCCGAGCGAGCGGAACACGATCGCGGGGGATGTGTGAGATGGCCTTCCGGGAGATCAATTCCAAGATGGTCCAGGCGACCGTGGCGCCCGGGCAGCGGCTGTTCAGTCAGCGCGGGGCGATGCTCGCCTACCAGGGGGACGTGTCCTTCACCCCGAACATGCGCGGCGGTCAGGGCGGTGTGGTGTCGATGATCGGGCGCCGGGTGGCGAACGAGGACACCCCGCTGATGACCGTCGAGGGCAGCGGCACGGTGCTCTTCGGGCACGGCGGCCACCACGTCCAGGTGATCGGCCTCTCCGGCGACACGCTGTACGTGGAGGCGGACCGGCTCCTCGCCTTCGAGGGCACCCTGGAGCAGAGCACGGTGTTCCTGGGCTCGCAGGGCGGGGTCATGGGCATGGTGCGCGGTCAGGTGAGCGGACAGGGGTTGTTCACGACGACACTGAGGGGCCACGGCTCGGTGGCGGTGATGGCCCACGGGGGCGTCTTCGAGATCCCGATCACCCCGCAGCGGCCGGTGCGCGTCGACCCGCAGGCCTACGTCGCCCACTATGGCGACGTCCGCAACAAGCTGTCCACCGCGCTGGGCTGGCGGGACATGGTCGGGCGCGGCTCCGGCGAGGCGTTCCAGCTGGAGCTCAGCGGCAGCGGCACCGTGTTCGTCCAGGCGTCGGAGGAGAAGCTGTGAGCACCGTCCACCACGACCCGGCGACCCTGCCGGCGGACGACAACGTCAATCCGTACACCTTCTGCGTGGAGCTCAAGGGAGGCCAGTGGTTCCTGCAGAAGGGAAAGATGATCGCCTACTACGGGACGATCGAGTTCAACGGGATCGGGCACGGGCGGCTGGACCGCCTGATGCGCACTTCGTTCCATTCGCCTCTGCACGCGAGCGACTGGGTCGTCGCCGAGGGCTCGGGCAAGATGCTCCTCGCCGACCGGGCATTCGATGTGAATTCGTACGACCTCGAAGAGGGCAACCTGACCATTCGCTCGGGCAACTTGCTTGCTTTTCAGCCAAGTCTCGCTCTCAAGCAGTCGATCGTGCCGGGTTTTCTGACACTGATCGGAACCGGAAAGTTCGTGGCCGCGTCGAACGGACCGGTGGTGTTCATGGAGCCCCCGATCCGGGTCGACCCTCAGGCCCTGGTCGGCTGGGCCGACTGCCCGTCACCGTGCCATCACTACGACCACGGGTACATGACCGGCCTGCTGGGCGGTCTACGTGCGATGACGGGCCTGGGCGGGGCCTCCGGGGAGGAGCACCAGTTCGAGTTCGCGGGAGCGGGGACGGTACTGCTGCAGTCGAGCGAGGCGCTGATGACGGAGCAGGCCGCGGGGGTCGCACCGCAGCAGGCGGGGGTGCCCGGAGGCGGTACTCCCGGAGCCCCGGGAGGCCGGTCGGGGGCACCGGGGCTTCCCGGACAGCTGGGGAACCTCCAGCGCCGCTTCGGGCTGTGAGCGGTAATCTGCGGAGTGTGACGTCGAACGCGTGCGCACCGTCACCGTCACGGACCACCCCTCACTAGTTAGCCTTTCAACATTTTAGGTAGACTTCATACATGGAGACCGAGACGGCCACCCGCTGGCTGACCGATACGGAGCAGTGTGCTTGGCGCACCCACCTGGAGGTCAACAGGCTGTTGACGCACCAGCTCGAGAAGGACCTGCAGCCGTTCGGACTGACGATCAACGACTACGAGATCCTGGTGAATCTCTCCGAGTCGGAGGGCGACCGCATGCGGATGAGCGACCTGGCCACCGCCACGATGCAGTCCAAGAGCCGCCTCTCCCACCAGATCACCCGCATGGAGAACGCGGACCTGGTCCGACGGGAGAACTGCGAGTCCGACCGCCGCGGGCTCTACGCCGTCCTCACCGAGCACGGCCTGGAGACGATGCGGAAGGTCGCGCCGCACCACGTCGCGTCCGTCCGCCGACACTTCATCGACCTGTTGGCCCCCGAGGCTCTGACGGAGCTCGACAAGGCGCTCAGGCCGATCGCGGAACACCTGCGGGGGCAGCGCGGTCGTCCCTGATCACGTCCGCCTGATCACGTCCGCCTGATCTCCTCCGTCGAAACGGTCGAGGACCAGGCACCCGGCAGGCGGAGCTCGAACAGGGCGCCGCCTGCCGGCGCGTCGTGGACCGTGAGCGTGCCACCGTGCCGTACGGCGACGTCGCGGGCGATGGCCAGGCCCAGCCCCGCCCCGCCGTCGTCGCGGCTGCGGGCGGCGTCCAGCCGTACGAACCGCTCGAAGATCCGCTCCCGGTCGGCCGCCGGCACGCCCTCCCCGTCGTCGGCCACCGCGACCACGGCCGCCTCCCCGTCCCGCCGCACGGACACCTCCACCGCCGAGCGGGCGTGCCGCCGGCCGTTGTCCAGCAGGTTGGCCAGCACCCGCCCCAGCTGCCCGCGCGACCCGGCGACCGTCACGTCGTCCTCGGCCCGCACCCGCACCGCGTCCCGGCCCCCGGCCTCCTCCCGCGCGAGCTCCCCGAGGTCGACGCGCGCGTCGGCGGGCCGCTCCCCAGCGTCCAGTCTGGCCAGCAGCAACAGGTCGGCGGCGAGCCGCTGCAGCCGTACGGTGTCCTCCACGGCGCCGTCCAGGTCGAGCAGTTCCGGGTGGGCGGCGGCCACCTCTAGCTGGGTGCGCAGCGATGCGATCGGGCTGCGCAGCTCGTGCGAGGCGTCGGCGACGAAACGCCGCTGCCGCTCCACCGAGGACTCCAGGGCGGCCAGCGTCTCGTTGGTGGTCGAGGCGAGCCGGGCCACCTCGTCGTGCGTGCCCGGCACCGGGACGCGGCGCGCGAGGTCCTCGCTGGCGGTGATCGCGGCCATCTCCCTGCGGATGCCCTCCACCGGGCGCAGCGCCCGCCCGGTGACCAGCCAGGTCACCCACGCGACGACCACGAGCAGCAGCGGGAAGCCGGTCAGCATGACGGTCAGCGCGGTGTTCACGGCGCCGTGCTCGGCGGACAGCGGGGCGCCCGCCCAGACGGTGAGCCGCCCCTGCCGGTCGGTCTCGACGGGCACGGCGGCGAAGCGGTAGTCCTCCGTGTCGCCGTCGATCGTCGCCGAACCGTCGCTGACGGTGATCCGCTCGCCGATCTCACCGGCTTCGAGCGACTCGCCGGAGTCGTCGTCATCGTCCGAGTCGCCTGCGTCGGCGTCGTCGCCGGCGGAGGCCGGCCGCGGCTTCACCGCGTCGACCCCGGTGCCGCTGATCCGTTCCAGGTCCTCGCTGGCGGCGACGAGCCTGCCGTCCTCGTCGACGATCTGCAACGGGCGGTCGTCGACGTCCAGGGACAGTTCGCCGTACGGCGTGCCGATGGCCAGTTCGGTGGCGACCTCGCGCGCGGAGCGTTCCGCCTGGGTGCCGGCCTCGCCGAGCAGGTTGGAGCGCAGGGACAGCAGGACCGCGGTGCCGGCCGCGACCAGGGCGACGGCGACCACGAGGGTGGCGCCGAGCGTGGCGCGGGCCCGTACCGACCCCAGGAGACGGCTCATCGCTCGGCCTCCAGCCGGTAGCCGGCCCCGCGCACGGTCCGGATGAGCGCGGCGCGCAGCTTGCGCCGCAGGGCGCTGACGTAGACCTCGACGATGTTGGGGTCGCCGTCGTAGGCGAAGTCCCAGACGTGCTCCAGGATCTCGGCCTTGGACACGACCTGCCCGGCCCTCAGCACCAACTGTTCCAGCACGGCGAACTCCTTCGCCGTGAGGGTGGCTTCGCGCTCGCCGAGGAAGACCCGGCGGGCGGCGGTGTCGACCTTCAGGTCCCCGTGGACGTGCACGGGCGAGGCTCCGGCGCCCTGCGCCCTGCGCCGCAGCAGGGCCTTCACGCGGGCGACGAGGACGACGTACGAGAAGGGCTTGGTGAGGTAGTCGTCCGCGCCCGTGTCCAGGCCCTCCGCCTCGTCGTACTCGCCGTCCTTGGCGGTGAGCATCAGGATCGGCACGTCGTGACCGGCGGCGCGCAGGGCGGCGCAGACCCGGTAGCCGTTGAGGCCCGGCAGCATGATGTCGAGGATGACGAGGTCGTACACGCCCTCGCCGGCCCGGTGCAGGCCCTCCCGGCCGTCGTGGACGACGTCCACGGCGTAACCCTCGGCGGTGAGGCCCTTGGCGAGCGACACGGCGAGGCGCTTCTCGTCCTCCACGATCAACAGGCGCATGGCCCAAGGGTCGCAAAA
The DNA here is from genome assembly GCF_014649815.1 of Streptomyces mutabilis. Classification (GTDB taxonomy): domain Bacteria; phylum Actinomycetota; class Actinomycetes; order Streptomycetales; family Streptomycetaceae; genus Streptomyces; species Streptomyces mutabilis. The sequence goes on from NZ_BMTT01000008.1 coordinate 36,268, forward strand.
CGAAGCTGAAGAACCCTTCAGGCGGCTTCAGCCTGGCCTCAGCGTCGGCCGGTGACAGTGAGGACGTCGACATCACGCCGACGCCAACGACTCCATACGACTCGGGAGGAATCCGGATGAAGCGCAACATCGTGCTCGCCGCCGTCACCGCCGCCGCACTGATCGGAGGCGGTACGGCGACGGCCCTGGCGACCACGGGGGACGACGACCCGGGAACGACGCGCCAGTCGGACGTCCGGGACCGGGACGACGCGCGGGACGACGCCGACGACTCCGGCTCGGACGACGACGCGGACGACCGGGACGATTCCCGTCGCGACGACCGTGACGACGCCCGCGCGTCCTCCGCGGAGGTGACGGCCGCCGAGGCCGTCGCCGCCGCCCTGAAGGAGGCCCCGGGCACCGCAGTCTCCGTCGAAGTGGACGAGGAGGACGGCGACGACGGCCGCGAGCGTGCGGTCTGGGAGGTCGACGTCCTCGCCGGCGACGGCACCTGGCACAGCGTGCGGATCGACCCGGGCACCGGCAAGGTGCTCGGCTCCGAGACGGACGACGAGGACGACACCGACGAGGTGCGGGCCGCGCTGAAGGGCACCGGCGTGAACGCCGCCGAGGCCGCGAAGGCCGCCGCCGGCCGCGGGACCGTGACCTCCGTGGAACTGGACGAGGACGGCTACCACGGTGACGGCGAGGCCGCCTGGGAGGTCGAGACCACGTCCTCCGGCAAGGGCGAGCAGGACTGGCGCGTCGACCTGGACTCCGGCAAGGTCACCGCCGACCGCTCGCACCACTCGGACTCCGACGACGCCGACGACGCCGACGACTCCGGCCCGGACGACGACTGACGTCCCCCGGCCGCCCGGCGGCCCCTCGGTGGCGGCGCCCCGGCGCCCGCGCCGGACGCCGACGACCGCGCTGCGGCCCGGCGCCACGACGCGCGGCCGGCACCGGCCGACCGTGCCCTCCCGCCGGCCGTCACCGCGCCCGTACCGGGCCGGCGTCAGCCCTTCGTCAGCCCCGCCACCAGTTCGTCCGCCGCGCGGTACGGGTCCAGCTCGCCCGTGGCGATGCGCTCCGCGAGGGCACCGAGGCGGCGGTCGCCGTGGAGATCGCCGATGCGTTCGCGCAGGGTGGTGACGGCGATGGTCTCGACCTCGCGGGCGGCGCGGGCGCGGCGGCGTTCGGCCAGTACTCCGCGCTCCTCCATCCACGCGCGGTGCTTCTCCAGCGCCTCGACGACCTCGTCGACGCCCTCGCCGCGCGCGGCGACCGTCTTGACGATGGGCGGGCGCCAGTCGCCGGGGCCGCGGGCCTCGCCGAGGCCCAGCATGTGGTTCAGCTCGCGGGCGGTGGCGTCCGCGCCGTCGCGGTCGGCCTTGTTGACGACGTAGACGTCGCCGATCTCCAGGATCCCGGCCTTGGCGGCCTGGATGCCGTCGCCCATGCCCGGGGCGAGGAGGACGACGGAGGTGTCGGCCTGCGAGGCGATCTCCACCTCCGACTGACCGACGCCGACCGTCTCGACCAGGATCACGTCGCAGCCCGCCGCGTCGAGGACGCGGATCGCCTGCGGGGCCGCCCATGCGAGGCCACCGAGGTGGCCGCGGGTCGCCATCGAGCGGATGTAGACGCCGGGGTCGGAGGCGTGCTCCGACATCCGGACACGGTCGCCGAGCAGGGCGCCGCCGGAGAACGGTGAGGACGGGTCGACGGCCAGGACGCCGACCCGCTTGCCCTGCTTGCGGTACGCCGTCACCAGCGCCGAGGTGGAGGTGGACTTGCCGACGCCCGGCGAGCCGGTCAGGCCGACCACGTACGCGCTCCCCGTGAGCGGCGCGAGGGCCGCCATGACCTCCCTGAGCTGCGGAGACGCCCCCTCCACCAGCGAGATCAGCCGGGCCACGGCCCGGGGCCGGCCTTCCCTGGCCTGGGCCACCAGCGAGGAGACGTCCTGCATCACAGCTCCGTTCAGTGAGAAGTCGTCACCCGGGTCCGTACCCGGTGACCGAGGTCAGGCCTGCGGCACCCGCACGATCAGCGCGTCGCCCTGGCCGCCACCGCCGCACAGCGCCGCCGCGCCGACCCCGCCGCCGCGCCGCTTCAGCTCCAGCGCCAGGTGCAGCACGAGGCGGGCGCCGGACATGCCGATGGGGTGTCCCAGGGCGATGGCCCCGCCGTTGACGTTCACCTTTTCGGTGGAGACGCCGAGGTCCTTCATTGACTGCACGGCGACGGCGGCGAATGCCTCGTTGATCTCGATCAGGTCGAGGTCCGGCACCTCCAGCCCTTCCTTCTTCAGCGCGTGCTGGATGGCGTTCGACGGCTGCGACTGCAAAGAGTTGTCCGGGCCGGCCACGTTGCCGTGGGCGCCGATCTCCGCGATCCACTCCAGGCCCAGTTCCTCGGCCTTGGCCTTGCTCATCACGACCACGGCCGCGGCGCCGTCGGAGATCTGCGAGGAGGAGCCCGCGGTGATCGTGCCGTCCTTGGAGAACGCCGGGCGCAGCTTGCCCAGCGACTCGGCGGTGGTGTCGCCGCGGATGCCCTCGTCCTCGCTGAACACCACCGGCTCGCCCTTGCGCTGCGGGATCTCCACCGGGGTGATCTCGGCCTCGAAGATCCCGTTCTTCTGGGCGGCGGCCGCGCGCTGGTGGGAGAGGGCGGCGATCTCGTCCTGGGCGGGGCGCCCGATGCCGAGGCGGGTGTTGTGCTTCTCGGTGGACTCGCCCATGGCGATGCCCTCGAAGGAGTCGGTCAGACCGTCGTGCGCCATGGCGTCGAGCATCTGGACCGCGCCGTACTTGTAACCCTCGCGGGTCTTCGGCAGCAGGTGCGGAGCGTTGGTCATGGACTCCTGGCCGCCGGCGACGATCACGTCGAATTCGCCGGCGCGAATGAGCTGGTCGGCGAGCGCGATCGCGTCCAGGCCCGAGAGGCACACCTTGTTGATCGTGAGCGCCGGGACGTTCATGGGGATGCCGGCCTTCACGGCGGCCTGGCGTGCCGGGATCTGCCCGGCGCCGGCCTGGAGCACCTGCCCCATGATCACGTACTGGACCTGGTCGCCGCCGATCCCGGCACGGTCGAGCGCGGCCTTGATCGCGAAGCCGCCGAGGTCGGCGCCGGAGAAGGACTTGAGCGAGCCGAGGAGCCGGCCCATCGGGGTGCGGGCACCCGCGACGATGACGGAGGTCGTGCCGTTCTTTCCAGAGGTTCCAGAGGTTTCAGCGGTTCCAGAAGACATGAGCTGCGATCCCCTTTTCCGGCCCGCACAGGCCGAGGAGTGAACGAGGGTTTACTCGAATGTACTGAGCGGTATGCCGCCCGTCACCCGGCGGTCGGTGTGATCGCGCGCACGTTGCGTAACCACCTCCGGAGCGCTGCACTGAATCCATGCTGACGCGAATCGACCACATCGGAATCGCCTGTCACGACCTCGACACGACCGTCGAGTTCTACCGTGCCACCTACGGCTTCGAGGTGTTCCACACCGAGGTCAACGAGGAGCAGGGCGTGCGCGAGGCCATGCTCAGGATCAACGATACGTCGGACGGCGGGGCTTCGTACCTGCAGCTTCTGGAGCCGACCCGGGAGGACTCCGCGGTCGGCAAGTGGCTCGCCAAGAACGGCGAGGGCGTCCACCACATCGCCTTCGGTACGGCGGACGTGGACGCGGACGCCGCGGACATCCGGGGCAAGGGCGTACGCGTTCTGTACGACGAGCCCCGGCGCGGTTCCATGGGGTCGCGGATCACCTTCCTGCACCCCAAGGACTGCCATGGCGTTCTGACAGAACTCGTCACTTCGGCGGCCGTTGAGTCACCTGACCACTGACCCTCGTACATATGGGCCGGTAGGGTTGGGCGCGGTCGCCGCTCAGTCCGGGGCGACCCGGTCCTGCCGCCTGCGGTGGCGGGACTGCCGGGGTCCGTGTTTCGGGGGGCGAACGCCGGGGCAGAAGCGCGTGCTCCGCCGTTGATCTGACACCATTCCCCCGGGGGCCCCGTCCGGTCGACGGACGGAGCTCGTTCGGAGTTATTTGCGACCAGGGGACGGATGGGACCGCGCAGTGCGGGGCTACGAGAGCCAGGAGCGAGAGCCGGCGGCTGACGTCGACCACCTCTCTCGGTTCGAGGCCGAGATGAAGCGGCTGAAGACCGAGCGGGAAAAGGCGATCCAGCACGCCGAGGACCTCGGCTACCAGGTCGAGGTGCTGCGCGCCAAGCTGCACGAGGCGCGGCGCACCATCATGTCCCGGCCCGCCTTCGACGGCGGCGACATCGGGTACCAGGCCGAGCAGTTGCTGCGCAACGCGCAGACGCAGGCCGACCAGCTGCGCGCGGACGCCGAGCGGGAGCTGAGCCAGGCCCGGGCGCAGACGCAGCGCATCCTCCAGGAGCACGCCGAACAGGCGGCCCGGCTCCAGGCGGAGCTGCATCAGGAGGCGGTGACCCGGCGCCAGCAGCTCGACCAGGAGCTTGCCGAGCGCCGGCAGACCGTCGAGTCGCACGTCAACGAGAACGTGGCGTGGGCGGAGCAGCTGCGCGCCCGCACCGAGCAGCAGGCCCGTCGACTGCTCGACGAGTCCCGCGCGGAGGCCGAGCAGTCCCTGGCCGCGGCCCGCGCGGAGGCCGAGCGGCTGACCACCGAGGCCCGGCAGCGGCTGCAGAGCGACGCCGAGAACGCCCGCGCCGAGGCCGAGCAGATCCTGCGCCGGGCCCGAGCCGACGCCGAGCGGCTGCTGAACGCCGCCTCCACGCAGGCCCAGGAGGCCACCGACCACGCCGAACAGCTGCGCACCTCCACGGCCACCGAGTCCGAGGAGGCCCGGCGTCGGGCCCAGGAGCTGAGCCGGACCGCCGAGCAGCGGATGGCCGAGGCCGAGGAGGCGCTGCGCAAGGCGCAGACCGAGGCCGAGAAGGTCGTCACCGAGGCCAGGGAGGCGGCGGCCAAGGCCCTCGCGAGCGCCGAGCAGACCAACGAGCAGCGCACCCGCACCGCCAAGGAGCAGGTCGCCCGGCTGGTCAACGAGGCCACGAAGAACGCCGAGTCGACGAAGTCCGAGGCCGAGCAGCTGGTCGCGGACGCCCGCGCCGAGGCCGAGAAGATCGTCGCCGAGGCCGCAGAGAAGGCCCGTACGATCACCGCCGAGGAGTCGGCGACCCAGCTCTCCAAGGCGGCCAAGACCGCCGAGGACGTGCTGAACAAGGCGTCCGAGGAAGCCAAGCGCACCACGAAGGCCGCCGCCGAGGAGGCCGAGCGGATCCGCAGCGAGGCCGAGGCCGAGGCGGACCGGCTGCGCGGTGAGGCGCACGACATCGCCGAGCAGCTCAAGGGCGCGGCGAAGGACGACACCAAGGAGTACCGCGCCAAGACGGTCGAGCTCCAGGAGGAGGCGCGCCGGCTGCGCGGCGAGGCCGAGCAGTTGCGGGCCGACGCGGTCGAAGAGGGCGAGAAGATCCGCGCGGAGGCCCGCAAGGAGGCCGTGGCGCAGATCGAGGAGGCGGCGAAGACCGCCGAGGAACTGCTCGCCAAGGCGAAGGCCGACGCGGACGAGCTGCGGCAGACCGCCGCGGCGGACGGCGAGAAGGTCCGTGCCGAGGCTATCGAGCGGGCGACGACCCTGCGCCGGCAGGCCGAGGAGACCCTGGAGCGCACCCGCGCGGAGGCCGAGCGGCACCGCGCGGAGGCCGCCGAGCGGGCCGAGGAGCTCCAGGCGGAGGCCGAGCGGGCCGCCCGCGAGCTGCGCGAGGAGACCGAGCGCGCCGTCGAGGCCCGCCGGGAGGAGGCCGCCGCGGAGCTGACCCGGCTCCAGGAGGAGGCCGAGGAACGCCGCACGGCCGCCGAGCGGGCGCTGACCGAGGCCCGCGAGGAGGGCGAGCGGATCCGCCGCGAGGCCGCGGAGGAGAGCGAGCGGCTGCGCACCGAGGCCGCCGAGCGCATCCGTACGCTCCAGCAGCAGGCCGAGACGGAGGCGGAGCGGCTGCGCACCGAGGCCGCCGCGGACGCCTCCGCCTCCCGCGCGGAGGGCGAGGCCGTCGCCGTACGCCTGAGGTCCGAGGCGTCGAACGAGGCGGAGCGGCTGAAGTCGGAGGCGCAGGAGAGCGCCGACCGGGTACGGGCGGAGGCGCAGAGCGCCGCCGAACGCATCGCCGCCGAGGCCTCCGAGACGCTGGCCGCCGCCCAGGAGGAGGCCGCCCGGCGCCGCCGCGAGGCCGAGGAACTGCTCCGCGACGCCCGGCAGGAGGCCGACCAGGAGCGCGAGCGGGCCCGCGAGCAGAGCGAGGAGCTGCTGGCCTCGGCGCGCAAACGCGTGGACGAGGCACAGGCCGAGGCGACCCGGCTGGTCGAGGAGGCCGACCGGCGCGCCACCGAGATGGTGTCGGCCGCCGAGCAGCACGCGACGCAGGTGCGGGAGTCGGTCGCCGGGCTGCACGAGCAGGCGCAGGAGGAGATCACCGGGCTGCGCAGCGCCGCCGAGCACGCGGCGGAGCGCACCCGGCGCGAGGCCGAGGAGGAGGCGGACCGGGTCCGCGCCGACGCCTACGCCGAGCGGGAGCGGGCGAGCGAGGACGCCGGGCGCCTCAGGCGCGAGGCGCGGGAGGAGACGGAGGCCGCCAAGGCGCTGGCCGAGCGGACGGTCTCCGAGGCCATCACGGAGGCCGAGCGCATCCGCGCGGACGTCTCCGAGCACGCCCAGCGGGTGCGCACGGAGGCCTCCGACGCCATCGCCGAGGCCGAGCAGTCCGCGGCCCGCACCCGGGCCGACGCCCGCGAGGACGCCAACCGCATCCGGTCCGACGCGGCGACGCAGGCGGACACCCTGATCACCGAGGCGCGTTCCGAGGCGGAACGGCTGACCACCGAGACGGCCGCGGAGACCGACCGGATCCGGACGGAGACGATCGCGGAGGCGGAGCGCGTCCGCACCGAGGCGGCGAACGAGGCGGAGCGCCTGCGGTCGGAGTCGGAGGCCGAGGCCGACCGGGTCCGGGCCGAGGCGAGCGCCCGGGCCGAGCAGCTGCTCTCGGACGCCACCGGCGAGGCCGAGCGGCTGCGTGCCGAGGCCGCCGAGACGGTCGGCTCCGCCCAGCAGCACGCCGAGCGCGTCCGCACCGAGGCGGAACGGGTCCGGGCCGAGGCGGCGGCGGAGGCCGAGCGGGTCACCGCGGCCGCCCGCGAGGAGGCCGAGCGCACCCTCGACGAGGCCCGCAAGGACGCCAACAAGCGGCGTTCGGAGGCGGCCGAGCAGGTCGACACGCTCATCACCGAGACCACGGCCGAGGCCGACAAGCTGCTCACCGAGGCCCAGCAGCAGGCCCAGAAGACCACCGCGGACGCCGAGTCGCAGGCCGACACGATGGTGGGCGCGGCCCGCGCGGAGGCCGAGCGGATCGTCTCGGAGGCGACGGTCCAGGGCAACACCCGGGTGGAGAAGGCCCGTACGGACGCGGACGAGCTGCTGGTCGGCGCCCGCCGGGACGCGACCGCCATAAGGGAGCGCGCGGAGGAGTTGCGCGAACGCCTCACCACCGAGATCGAGGAACTGCACGAACGCGCCCGCCGCGAGGCCGCCGAGACGATGAAGTCGGCCGGCGACCGCTGCGACGCGCTCGTCAAGGCCGCCGAGGAACAGCTCGCCAAGGCCGAGGCGAAGGCCAAGGAGCTGGTGTCGGAGGCCAACTCCGAGGCCGGCAAGGTGCGCATCGCCGCCGTCAAGAAGGCCGAGGGCCTGCTCAAGGAGGCCGAACAGAAGAAGGCCACACTGGTCCGGGAGGCCGAGGAGCTCAAGGCCGAGGCCGTCCGGGAGGCCCGGAACACGGTCGAGGAGGGCAAGCGCGAGCTGGAGGTCCTGGTGCGGCGCCGTGAGGACATCAACGCCGAGATCTCCCGGGTGCAGGACGTGCTGGAGGCGCTGGAGTCCTTCGAGGCGCCCACGGGCGGCGGCAAGGACAACGGGGTCAAGGCCTCGGCCACGGTGGGTGCCCCACGTTCGGGTGGCAAGTCGTCAGACGGCTAGCGTCCGGAGCGGATTCGGTGTCTGCTGGAACCTTTGGCGTGCGCCGGGACGAAACCTTGACCAGAACATTTGCAAGTCGTCCGCGTGTCAGCCACTCGAAAGAGGTGTCATTCTCCGTATCAAACGTGCATCCGCTCGATGACACACCGCATCGGCGCCTAGGATTCCCTCTATCACCTCACCCGGTCTCTTTCGACAGGAACCCCATGAGCGACACTTCCCCCTACGGCTTCGAGCTTGTGCGGCGTGGGTACGACCGCGCTCAGGTGGACGAACGCATCTCCAAGCTCGTCTCCGACCGTGACAGCGCTCTCGCCCGCATCACCGCTCTGGAGAAGCGCATCGAGGAGCTCCACCTCGAGACCCAGAACGCCCAGGCCCAGGTCAACGACGCAGAGCCGTCGTACGCCGGTCTCGGTGCCCGGGTCGAGAAGATCCTGCGCCTCGCCGAGGAAGAGGCGAAGGACCTGCGCGAGGAGGCCCGGCGCGCGGCCGAGCAGCACCGCGAGCTCGCCGAGTCGTCGGCCCAGCAGGTGCGCAACGACGCGGAGTCGTACGCCGCGGAGCGCAAGGCCAAGGCCGAGGACGAGGGCGTCCGGATCGTCGAGCAGGCCAAGGGCGACGCCGCCCAGCTGCGCTCCGAGGCGCAGAAGGACGCGCAGTCCAAGCGCGAGGAGGCGGACGCCCTCTTCGAGGAGACCCGCGCGAAGGCCGCACAGGCCGCCGCCGACTTCGAGACGAACCTCGCCAAGCGCCGCGAGCAGTCCGAGCGCGATCTGGCCTCCCGTCAGGCCAAGGCCGAGAAGCGGCTCGCGGAGATCGAGCACCGCGCGGAGCAGCTGCGCCTGGAGGCGGAGAAGCTGCGCACGGACGCCGAGCGCCGCGCCCGCCAGACCGTCGAGACGGCGCAGCGCCAGGCCGAGGACATCGTGGCCGACGCCAACGCCAAGGCCGACCGCATCCGTTCGGAATCGGAGCGCGAGCTCGCCGCCCTCACCAACCGCCGCGACTCCATCAACGCGCAGCTGACCAACGTGCGCGAGATGCTGGCGACCCTCACGGGCGCCGCGGTGGCCGCCGCCGGCACCCCGGCCGACGAAGAGCCGGTCTCCCGCGGGGTGCCGGCCCAGCAGTCCCGCTGACGCGGGGCGTACGCCGGCCGGACAAGCACGGAACACGGACGAAGCCTTCTGTCACCGGGGTGGCAGAGGGCTTCGTCCCGTTCTAGCGTGGGCGCATGATCGAGCTCGAGGGGCTGACCAAGCGGTACGGCGAGAAGGTGGCGGTCAACAATCTCTCCTTCACCGTCAGACCGGGCATCATCACGGGGTTCCTCGGCCCCAACGGCGCGGGCAAGTCGACCACCATGCGCATGGTGCTGGGCCTGGACCGACCGACGGCCGGGGACGTCCGGATCGACGGCAAGCACTACGACCAGCTCAAGGACCCGCTGACGTACATCGGCGCGTTGCTGGAGGCCAAGGCCTGGCACGGCGGGCGCAGCGCCTACAACCACCTGCTGTGCCTCGCGCAGAGCAACGGCATCCCGTCGCGGCGGGTGCATGAGGTCCTGGACACGGTCGGACTCACGGCGGTGGCCAAGAAGAAGACGAAGGGGTTCTCGCTCGGCATGGGCCAGCGGCTGGGCATCGCCGCGGCGCTGCTGGGCGACCCACGGATCCTGATGTTCGACGAACCGGTCAACGGGCTCGACCCCGAGGGCATCCACTGGATCCGCAACCTGATGAAGACACTGGCCTCCCAGGGCCGTACTGTCTTCGTCTCCTCCCACCTGATGAGCGAGATGGCACTGACGGCGGACCACCTGGTGGTAATCGGCCAGGGCAGGTTGCTGGCGGACACCTCGATGGCCGACTTCATCGCGGAGAACTCACGCAGCTACGTCCGCATCCGCACCCCGCAGCGCGAGCGGCTGCTCGACATGCTGCACGGCGAAGGCATCACGGTCGTGGAGCCCGGCGCCGAGGTGCTGGAGGTGGACGGCGACAAGGCGGAGGCCGTCGGTGAACTGGCGGCACGGCACCAGGTGGTGCTGCACGAGCTGAGCCCGCAGCGGGCCTCGCTGGAGGAGGCGTTCATGCAGCTGACGGCGGAGTCGGTGGAGTACCACGCGCACGACGGGCAGCCGGCCGGTCCGGTGCCGCAGCAGCAACAGCAACAGCAACAGCAACAGCAGTGGGGCAGCGACTGGAGGAAGGGATGAGCATGGCGGCGACACAGGTCGTCCGGTCCGAGTGGACCAAGATCCGGTCGGTGGCGTCCACGGTGTGGACGCTGGGCCTCGCCGTGGTCGTCACGATCGCCCTCGGCATGCTGATCTCGGCGCTGTCGAAGAGCGAGTTCGACACCATGGGCCGGGAGGACCAGCTCACCTTCGACCCGACCTTCATCAGCTTCGCCGGGACGAGTCTCGGCCAGTTGGCGATGATCGTGTTCGGCGTGCTGGTGGTGGCGAACGAGTACAGCACCGGCATGATCCGCACCTCGCTGGCCGCCGTGCCGAAGCGCGGCACCTTCCTGTTCAGCAAGATCGCGGTGGCCACCGCCCTCGCACTGGTCGTCAGCATGATCACCAGCTTCGCCACCTTCTTCCTCGGACAGGCGATGCTCGGCGACCTCAAGGCGTCGATCGGCGACCCGGGAGTGCTGCGCGCGGTCATCGGCGGTGGGCTCTACATGACGCTCATCGCGATGTTCTCGATGGGCGTCGCGGCGATGCTGCGCTCGCCGATGCTGTCCCTGGGCATCCTGATGCCGTTCTTCTTCCTGATCTCCAACATCCTGGGCAACGTCCCGGCCACGGAGAAGGTCGGCCGGTTCCTGCCCGACCAGGCCGGCAGCAAGATCATGCAGGTGGTCACGCCGCTCGACGACGACGTGCCGTACGGGCCGTGGGGCGGACTCGGGATCATGGCATTGTGGGTGATCGCGGCCCTCGTCGGCGGGTACGTGGTGCTGAAGAGGCGGGACGCTTAGGGTCTGTCCCGCGGGTTTCACGGGGCGTCGGATTTTGCCCGGGCTTGAACGGAACCGTCAGCGCCTCGATATCCTCCTAACCCTTACGGGGGCGTGCGCCCTGCTGTCCTGAACCTTCCGATGGGTGCGGAGCATGATCGAGGCTGTCGGCCTGACCAAGCGCTACGGCGACAAGACCGCAGTGCACAATCTGTCCTTCCAGGTGCGGCCAGGCGCCGTCACCGGCTTCCTCGGGCCCAACGGCTCGGGCAAGTCGACGACGATGCGCATGATCCTCGGCCTGGACAACCCCACCGCGGGAAGCGTCACGATCGGCGGCCACCCGTACCGCAAGCTGCCGAACGCCCCCCGTCAGGTGGGCGCTCTGCTCGACGCCAAGGCGGTGCACGGCGGCCGGTCCGCCCGCAACCACCTGCTGAGCCTGGCCCAGCTCTCGGGCATCCCGGCCCGGCGCGTGGACGAGGTGCTCGGCGTGGTCGGCCTCCAGGACGTGGCCAAGCGGCGCTCCAAGGGGTTCTCGCTCGGCATGGGCCAGCGGCTCGGCATCGCCGCGGCCCTGCTCGGCGACCCCCAGGTGCTGCTCTTCGACGAACCGGTCAACGGCCTCGACCCCGAGGGCATCCACTGGGTGCGCAACCTGATGAAGACGCTCGCTGCGGAGGGCCGTACGGTCTTCGTCTCCTCGCACCTGATGAGCGAGATGGCGCTGACCGCCGACCACCTGATCGTCATCGGTCGGGGCCAGTTGCTGGCCGACATGAGCGTGACGGACTTCATCTCGGCCAACTCCGCCGACTTCGCACGGGTGCGGACGCCGGACACGGAGCCGCAGCTGCGCGAGAAGCTGACGTCGGCGCTGACCGAGGCGGGCGGGCACGTGCTGCCCGAGCAGGACGGCGCGCTGCGGGTGACCGGGCTGGCGCTCCCCCGGATCAGCGACATCGCGCACGACACCGACGTACGGCTGTGGGAGCTGTCGCCGCACCAGGCCTCGCTGGAGGAGGCGTACATGCGGATGACGCAGGGCGCCGTCGACTACCGGTCGACCGACGACCAGAAGGCGGGGCTCCAGCAGCCGCTGCCGCCCGGCGCGCAGCCGCCTATGCCGGTGCCCGGGCAGGGCCAGCCCGGCTGGTACGCCCCGCCGCCGCCCCAGCAGGGCGGTCAGCCCTTCGCGGCGCCGCAGGGCGCGCCGGGTCAGGCCCCGGCGGGACCGTACGGTGCCCCGGCGGCGCCCGGCGCGCTGCCGGGCGGACAGCCCGCCAACCCGTACGCGGCGCAGCAGCCCCCGCGGGCACAGCCGGTCCAGCAGCCCTCCCCCGCGCCCGTCACCGACCCGACCGAGTCCGAGGACGCCCGATGAGCACGCCCCAGCCCCCGATGCCGCAGGCCGCGCCAGACTGGCAGGCGGCGCCCGGTTCGCCCTACCCCACGTACACGTCGCCGATCCCGGTGGTGCGCACGCACCTCGGGCACGCGATCGCCTCCGAGTGGACGAAGATCAAGTCGGTGCGCTCGACGATGTGGACGCTGGGCGTGTTCGTCCTCCTGGTCCTCGGCCTGGGCCTGCTCACCGGCGCGGTGGTGGCCAGTTCGGACACCGTCGTGGACGGCGAGAGCCCGCTCGCCCTCGGCTTCTTCGGACTGCTGCTCGGCAGCATCTGCCTGATCACCCTCGGTGTGCTGACCACCGCCTCGGAGTACGGCACCGGCATGGTGCGCACCACGATGACCGCATGCCCGAGCCGCGGCCGGGTCCTCGCGGCCAAGGCGATCGTGTTCTTCCTCGTGGCGTTCGTGGTGACCCTGGTGTCCGCCACACTCGTCGGCCTGATGCACGTGACCATGCTGGAGGGCAGCGGGGCCGGCGAGCCCACCGGTAGCGAGTGGCTGAAAGGCACCGTCGGCGTCTCGCTCTACGTGGCGCTGCTCGGCATGCTGTCGCTGGCCATCGGCTCGATCATCCGCCACTCGGCGGGCGCCATCACCATCATGATCGGGGCCCTGCTCGCCCCGCTGGTGATCGCGCTGTTCATGTTCTCGGAGTCCCTGAGGGACGTGCAGCAGGCGCTGTTCGAGTACTCGATCCCGAACCAGATGAGCGTCTTCTACGCCAACTCGCTCAGCGACTCCGGCCCGTCCGGCTGGGACCCGCTGTGGATCATGCTCGGCGTGACGGCGGTCGCGTTCGCCGGCGCCTTCGCCCTGCTGGAGAAGCGGGACGTGTAGCCGGCCCTCAGAACCTCGGCGCGTTACGGGACCGCTGCACCCGCGTGGTGCGGCGGTCCTTCGCGTTCCAGCAGGACTTGTGCCAGTGGCGGCGCTCGTCGACGCCCGAGTGCGCCGGCCAGGCCACCACGTGCGGGACGCCGTCCGGGATCAGTTGGTCGCAGCCCGGGCAACGGTACGACTTCCCCTGTGCGCTCGCGCCCGCCACGTGCCGTACGCTCCAGTCCTCGCCCCGCCAGCTCTCCGACGACTGCCAGCCGCCGTAGCGCCCGGAGCCGTCGTCCTCGGCGCTGCGGCCGGACGAACCGGTTCCCTTGGGTCGGTTGCGACGCGGGGACACAGGACACCTCACGGAGCTATACAGGGAGTAGGGGCCGCGTCCAGCCTACGCGGGACGGGCCGGGGTACGCGTACGGCGCCAATCATCACAACTGCCCCGTGCGGATCCCCGCGGGGGCCGTCGGCGTCCACCATGACGGCCGATTCTGCAGACAATCCGCAAATCCCTTCGCCCGACCGTGTCCTCGGCACGTGTCAGACGGTTATGCCCTCCGGGGGAGCTCCGTGTCGGAGCCGAGGAAGCAGGAAGAGCAATGCGCGTTGGATGTTTCGTGTTGGGCGCCCAGTTCCCGGGCCAGGGTCACGGGGAGGCGCTGCACCGCGCGGTCCGCTCGGCCGAGGTCGCCGAGGAGGCGGGGCTGGACGCGGTCTGGCTGGCCGAACACCACTTCGTCCCGTACGGCACCTGCCCATCGGCGGTGACCCTGGCCGCGCTGCTGCTGGGACGCACCCGCCGCATCCGGGTCGGCACCGCGGTCAGCGTGCTGCCCACCGCCCACCCCGTCGCGCTCGGCGAACAGGCCGCGCTGCTGCACGTCACGTCCGGCGGCCGGTTCACGCTGGGCGTCGGCCGGGGTGGCCCGTGGGTCGACCTGGAGGTGTTCGGCGCGAGCCTCGAGGCGTACGAGAAGCAGTTCCCGGAGTCACTCGATCTGCTGGTGCGCTGGCTGCGCGAACCGGCCGTCGGCGCCTGCGGGGACCGCTTCCGGTTCCGCGAAGTGCCCGTCGTCCCGCGCCCCTCGGAGTCCCTGACGGAGGAACCGGGTCCGGAGGTCGTCGTCGCCTGCACGTCCCCCTCGAGCGTGCGCACGGCGGCCGAGCGGGGGCTGCCGATGCTGCTCGGGATGCACGTCGGCGACGAAGAGAAGGCCGAGATGATCGCCCTGTGGCGGCAGCACGCCCGGGCCGCCGGGCGGCCGTCGGACGAGATCCACGGCGCCGCCCATGTGTCGGCCGGCGTCTGCCAGATCGCCGACCGGCGCACGGACGCGGCCGAGACCCTGCTCAAGGCCATGCCGGGCTGGCTGCGTCAGGGGCTGGGCGCCCACGTCACGGTGGACGGCCGCGCCCGGCGGATGCGCGACCCGTACGCCTACACCGAACTCCTCTGCGGACTGCACCCGGTCGGCACGCCCCGCCTGTGCGCCGACCGGCTCGCGGCGACCGGCGAGCGCACCGGCATCGACCGCTTCGCCCTCCTCGTCGAGGGGTCAGGGGACCTCGCCGCGACCGAGGAGAACGTACGGCGGCTCGGGGTCGAGGTGCTCCCCCAGCTCGGCTGAGGGAGCCGGCGGCGAGCCTGCCGCTCCGGTACGAACAGCACCTCCCGCGTACGGAGCGGCAAGCGAACGATCGTCGTCAGCAGTCGCGGAACTCGGGCGACTGGTTCAGCACCTGGCTGCGTACCGAGGTGAAACGGGTCAGCGTCTCGTCGACGGAGGAGTCCAACGGGAACACCGCCACCCGGTGGCAGTTCTGGAAGGCCAGCCGCACACCGAAGTGCCGCTGCAGTGCACCGCGTATGGCGTCACTCGCCAGCGCACGCAGCAGCTGGCCGCGCGCCTGCTCGTCCGGCGGGGGCGTCTGGTTGTCGGCGAACGCACCGCCGTCGACCTTCAGCTGTGCCACCAGGGAGCTGACCATCTCCCATGCGTAAGGCAGGGAAGTCCGGACGCAGTCGACGAATGCTGCTTCGTCGACCTCGCCTCGCTCGGCCTGTTCGAGTAGGGCCGGTGAGACGTCGAGCGACATGGGTTCTCCTCTCGCACCCCCGACTGACAGGGGTTGCCGGACAGTTAGGGGAGTGCGCGATTCCGAACACGCTGCGTACACACCTCGCGACCTCCCGTTCAATACCGTAAGCAACCGATCGTGACCGCACTAGGAGAATGCCTAGATGGGCACCACCCGATAGGCACACAATCGGCCAGTGAGCAAGACGGTGCCAATAGGGCAAGTGGGACGGAGCGCGCGGTCGCCCCGGCACGGGCGAATCGCGTCGGGCGGGGCGCGTCGAGTAGCGTTGCCGACCATGCGTCTCGTCATTGCCCGCTGCTCGGTCGACTACGCCGGGCGGCTCACCGCCCATCTTCCCTCGGCTCCCCGCCTGATCCTGGTCAAGGCGGACGGCAGCGTCTCGATCCACGCCGACGACCGGGCCTACAAGCCCCTCAACTGGATGTCGCCGCCCTGCACGCTCAAGGAGGGCACGGGCGACGAGGAGGGCGTCTGGACCGTCGTCAACAAGGCGGGCGAGAAGCTCATCATCACGATGGAGGAGGTCCTCCACGACTCCTCGCACGAGCTGGGCGTCGACCCGGGCCTGATCAAGGACGGCGTGGAAGCGCACCTCCAGGAGCTGCTCGCCGACCGCATCGAGACGCTCGGCGAGGGCTACACCCTCATCCGCCGCGAGTACATGACCGCCATCGGCCCCGTCGACATCCTGTGCCGGGACGCCGAGGGCGGGACCGTCGCGGTCGAAATCAAGCGGCGCGGCGAGATCGACGGCGTGGAACAACTCACGCGCTACCTCGAGCTGTTGAACCGTGATCCCCACCTCGCCCCGGTGCGCGGCGTCTTCGCCGCCCAGGAGATCAAGCCGCAGGCCCGCGTGCTCGCCACGGACCGCGGGATCGGCTGCCAGGTGCTGGACTACGACGCCCTGCGGGGCATCGAGGACGACAAGCTGCGGCTGTTCTGAGCGGGCGTCACGTACCACATCGGGAGGGTTGGGTCCGCGGAGCGGACCCAACCCTCCCGATGTTCGTCTCAGGTGATCCGACCCGTCCGGGCCGTCTCAGATGATCTGACCCGTCGCCGATCCCGTGCCGGTGCTCGCGGTGCTGCTCTGCGTGGCGGTGGAGGGGCTGCCGGCGGGGGAACCGGCGGCTGCGGGCGGTGTGCCCGGGCCGCTTGCGCTGTTGGACGTCTCCGGTGTCGAGGGGGCCGGCGGGTCCGTTTCGGTGGGCGTGCCGGGGCTGCTGGGCTCTTCGGTCGGCGTGGTGGGGTCGGGGTCCGGCTCGGTGTCAGTGGGCTTCGGCGTGGTCGGGTCCGGGTCCGGGTCGCTGGTCGTGGGCGGCTTGGAGGACGACGACGGGGCGTCCGGCTCGTCCGAGTCGCCCGGGTCCGGCGAGCTCGGGTCGTCGGGCTCGCCCGAGGCACTCGAGTCGTCCGAAGGCCGCGCCGACTCGCTCGGGGTCGGGTCGTCCGACGTGCCGGGGGTGCCGTCCGGGCCCGGGTCGGTGGGCCGGTCGGTGTCCCCCGGGGCGGCGCCGTCGTCCGACGGCCGGTCGGCGCCCAGGCTGCCGTCGTCGACGCCCTGGCTGGCCGACGGGTTGACGCCGACCTCGTCGGAGGGCTTGCCGGCGTCGTTCTCGGAGGTGGCGCCGAGCGTCACCACCGTGCCGAGCACGGCGACGAGCAGTGCGCCGGCTCCGGCGGCCACGAGGTTGCGCCGTGCGAAGCCCTTGATGCCGCCGCCGACCGTCCGGGACCGCTCCGTGGCGGGTTCCCGGCTGGTGACCAGGGTCGGGGACTGCGGGGAGGGCTTCAGCGGCGGGAAGGGCGCGGGGACGCCCGCGGACGGCGACACCGACTCCTCGTTGCGGGCGTCGGGCACCTCCTCCCCCGCGGTCGGGCCGAGGCCGAGGCCCACACCGACGACGCCGAGTCCGGCAGCGGCCCCCGGGGCGCCGAACGCCCCCGCGCCGATGCCCGGTCCGGGGGTGTCCCCGGAGCGGTCGGCGACCAGGGCCAGGGCACGGCGGCCGGCGACGGCTCCCCGCTTGTCGGACAGGGCACCGCGCAGCCCGATGGAGGCTTCCAGTTCGGCGCGGGCCCGGTCGAGCTGTCCCTCGCACAGCGCGAGGACGCCGAGTTCATGGTGGAAGTAGGCCTGCTCGGCGACGTCACCGGCGAGCCGGGACGCCTCGGCGCCGGAGCGCAGCGCCCGCTCCCAGGCGCTCCAGTGCAGCCCGGCGGCGAACGCGGGCGCCGCGGCGCGGGCCAGCTGGACGGCAGGGCTCTCCTCGCCGTCCGCGGGCGGGGTGGTCGTCGGCACCAGCACGGCGAGGGCGGCCAGTACCGCGTCGGCCTCGGCGCAGACCCGCTCCGGGGCGACCGAGGGGTGCCCGGCCCACCAGGCGTAGTGCTGGGCGGCGGTCGACGCCCGCTCCCCCGCGCCGTCGCCGTACCCGGCGCCCTCCAGCTGGGTGAGCACCCCGGCGGCGAGCCGGTAGCGGGAGCCGACCGGCGAGACCAGTCCGCAGTCGGCCAGCTCACCGAGGGCGGCGTCCGCGTGGGTGTCGCCGACCAGTGCGGGCAGGTGCGCCTGGTGCGGCACCTCGCCGCCGAGCGCGACGGCGAGCTCGAGGGCGGTGCGGGCCGAGGCGCTGAGCCGGGAGGCTAGCAGCGGGGCGGGCGCCGCGGCCTCGCCGAGGGACGGCAGGGGTGCGTCGTCGCTCTCGGCGGCGTCGTAGGGCGTGTCGTCGGCCGGGCCGGCGTCGTCGGGGCGGGCGTCGGTGAAGACGCCGAACTCGTCGACGGCGTCGGCGCCGGCCCGCTGCCGGTCGCGCCGGCGCAGCAGGGCACCGGCCTGGACGAAGCGCAGCGGCAGGCCCTCGGACTCGAACCAGAGGTCGCCGGCCCAGTTGGCCTCGTCCTCGGTGAGGGTCCGGCCGGCGGCGCGCGCCAGCAGTTCCACGCCGTCCGCGCGGTCCAGGCCGGTGAGGAAGACCTCCTCGACGGACGAGTCGGTGGAGGGTGCGGGCACGTCCGGGGTGGCGCCGAAGATCCAGGCGCACTCGGGGGTGGCGTCCAGCAGCTCGTCCAGGGCGGAGCCGCCGAACTCGACGTCGTCCAGGACGACGACGGCGCCGACCTCCCGGAGCCGGCCGAGCAGTTCCTCGCGGTCCGGGCGGTGCAGGGGGGCGCGGTGGACGGCGTAGAAGAGGTCGTGGAGGAGGTCGTCGGCCGTGCGGTGGAAGCCGCTCAGACGGATGACGCCGTCGGGCGCGATGCCCGCGCAGTCCTCGGCGACGACGTCGAGGAGGCTGCTGCGGCCGGAGCCCGCCGGGCCGGTGAGGCGGACGGAACGGCCGCGGGCGAGCAGCCGCACCAGGCGTTCGCGCTCGTCGTCGCGGGCCAGCAGCCCGAGTACGGTGCGGGTCGGGCCCGGCGGGACGGGCGGCCGGGCGTTGCGGCTCACCTCGGCGCGTTCGGCGGCGGTGAGCTTCTCGGGCCGGGCGGGGCGCTCGGCGGGCGGGCAGACCTCGATCTCGCTGCCGTCGACGGGGTTGACGGTGAGCAGGAAGTCGCCGGAGACGAGCTGCACCGTACGGGCGAGCGCGGGCGCGTGCTGTCCGAAGTCGGCTGTCAGGGAGTCCCTGGGCGGGCGCGGGCGCGGCGTGTCGCCGTCGTGGCCGTGCTCCTCGGGTCCCCGGTTGTTCGGGTCCATGGGTTCAAGCCCCCCAAAAGCGTCGTGTGCCGGTCCCCCGGTCGGGACCACCCTCCCGGCCTTGCCGCACACCGCGCTGTCGCTTCTGGTCCGGGCCCGCCGGTGGGTCGCGAAAGGGCGGGCAGCCAGACCTTAAACCTTCGCTCAGTATCTCCGACAGTCCGGGGTACCGACCCGTCCGAGACGTCACGGTCTCGTGAGGATTGCGTGTGCCGGGGGTTCGCCGAGCGGTGTCCGGGCCTCCCCGGCCCACCGGGCCACACGGGTCAGCGGCGTCACACCCGGGGCAGGGTCTCCACGCCGATGCCGCCCTCGATGGCGAGGATCCGGTGCAGCCGGGTCGCGACCAGGAGGCGCTGCATCTGCGGCGGTACACCGCGCAGCACCAGCCGTCGGCCGCAGCGGCCGGCCCGCCGGTGGGCTCCCATGATCACTCCGAGTCCGGTGGCGTCCCAGGAGTCCAGTTCGGACAGGTCCAGCACCAGGTCGCCGGCTCCGTCGTCGACGGCCGAGTGCAGGACCGTACGGGCGTCCGCCGCGCTGCGGACGTCGAGGCGGCCCCCGACGACCAGCTCGACGTGGTCGCCCCTGATGTGCATATGCGCTCCCCGGCGTGCGTCTTCTTCGTCGTCTCGTCTGCGTTGCGCTCTGCGCGTCGCGGCTGTGCGTCGCGGCCGTACGTCGTGATCTCTCGGCGGTAGCAGGTGTTGCAACCTCTGACTGGCCGAAACGATCGGAGGTTGCCGCCTGTAAGCGAACCGATACCGAATTCACCCCGCCGTGTGATGTCCCCAGGGGCTGATGCGACCTCAGTGCTTGTAGAAGCCCTGCCCGCTCTTGCGGCCGATGTCACCGGCGTCCACCATCCGGCGCATCAGCTCCGGCGGGGCGAACTTCTCGTCCTGGGACTCGGTGTAGATGTTGCCGGTGGCGTGCAGCAGGATGTCGACGCCCGTGAGGTCGGCGGTGGCCAGCGGTCCCATGGCGTGGCCGAAGCCCAGCTTGCAGGCGAGGTCGATGTCCTCGGCGGTGGCGACGCCCGACTCGTACAGCTTCGCGGCCTCGACGACGAGGGCGGAGATGAGCCGGGTGGTGACGAAGCCGGCGACGTCGCGGTTGACGACGATGCAGGTCTTGCCGGTGGACTCGGCGAACTCCCGGGCGGTGGCGAGCGTTTCGTCGCTGGTCTTGTGACCGCGGACCAGCTCGCACAACTGCATCATCGGGACCGGCGAGAAGAAGTGGGTGCCGACGACCCGCTCGGGGCGCTCGGTCACGGCCGCGATCTTGGTGATCGGGATGGCGGAGGTGTTGGAGGCGAGGATCGCCTCGTCCTTCACCAGCTTGTCGAGCGCGCGGAAGATCTCGTGCTTGACCTCGAGCTTCTCGAAGACGGCCTCGACGACGACGTCCGCGTCGGCGGCGGCGTCCAGATCGGTGGTCGCCGTGATGCGCGCGAGGGCGGCCTCCGCGTCCTCGGCTGCGAGCTTGCCCTTGGCGACGAACTTGTCGTACGAGGCCTTGATGCCGTCGGTGCCGCGCCGCAGCGCCTCGTCGGTGACGTCGCGCAGGACGACGTCCCAGCCCGCCTGGGCGGAGACCTGGGCGATGCCCGATCCCATGAGACCGGCTCCGATGACGGCGAGCTTCCGTGCCACTGTGCGTCTCCCCTGATGCGCGCTGATTCTCGTCTCTCGGCCGGAGATTAGCGGGCGCGAGGCGCTGTGTGACCGGTTAGTAACGCGCGTCACGTCTCAGATGACGGACATCACACCGAGGTGCGCCATTCGGGTGTCAGCGCGCGCCCCGTACGGCGTAGTTGAGCACTCTCTCGCTCAGCAGCTCCTCCATCTCGTCCAGCAGTACGAGCACCTCGCGGGAGACCTCGGACGGCTTGCCGCCGGCGACCATGCGCTGGCCGATGGCGGCCATGACGGTGCCGTGCAGCCAGTCGATCTGACCGGCCATCAGGGCGGGGGTCATGTCGTCGTCCGCGCTGCCGGTCTCCTCGCGCAGGGCCCGCTCCAGGTCGAGGAGGACCTCTTGACCGATCGCCCACATCCGCGAGCGCAGGGCGGGTGAGTCCTGGATGACCTTCATGAACTCGGCGTAGCCGTCCATCAGGCCGACGCGGGGGGAGACCGTCTCGACCTCTTCGCGCAGCTCGCGCAGGACGGCGCGGGCGGCCGACTCCCCGTCGCGTCGCCCGCGCACCCAGCGGGAGAGCCGGTCGATCACACCCTTGGAGCGGTCGAGGAAAAGGTCCTCCTTGGCCGGGAAGTAGTTGTAGACGGTGTTGACGGAGACGTTCGCGGCGTCCGCGACCTCCGCAACCGTGACGGCCTCGAAGCCGCGCTCCAGGAACAGTCCCGTGGCGACATCGGAGATGTACTGCCGGGTCTGCCGCTTCTTCCGTTCCCTGAGTCCCTCGGCCATGTCCGCAATCCTAGCTTCGCTGGGGCAGGTAAAAATTTGGGGTTATTGCAAAATTCCAGTGACTCTGTTTTTCTGTCAAGCATGGCAATCATCAGTACGGCCGGCCTGTCCCGCACCTTCGCGACGAAGCGCGGCCCGGTCGAAGCGGTGCGGGGCATCGACCTCACCGTCCGCGAGGGCGAGATCCTGGGCTTCCTCGGCCCGAACGGCGCCGGCAAGACCACCACCCTCCGGATGCTCACGACCCTGCTCACCCCCACCGGCGGCGCGGCCACCGTCGCCGGTCACGACCTGGCGACCGACCCGGCCGGAGTGCGCGCGGCCTGCGGGTACGTCGCCCAGTCCGGCGGCGTGGACACACAGATCACGGTGCGGGAGGAACTGGTCACGCAGGGACGCCTGTACCGCCTGTCCAAGGCGCGGGCCGCCGAGCGCGCCGGGGAGCTGGCCCGCGACCTGGGCCTCACCGGGCTGCTCGACCGCAAGTGCGGCGCCCTCTCCGGCGGGCAGCGGCGCAGGCTGGACATCGCGATGGCGCTCACGCACCGCCCGAGGGTGCTGTTCCTGGACGAGCCGACGACCGGCCTGGACCCGGGCAGCCGCGCCGACCTGTGGGACCTGGTGCGCCGGCTGCGCGACGAGCACGGCACCACCGTCTTCCTCACCACGCACTACCTCGACGAGGCCGACGCCCTCTCCGACCGCCTGGTCGTCGCGGACCGGGGCGTGATCGCGGCCGAGGGCACCCCGGGCGCGCTGAAGCTGGAGTACGGCGGCTCGCTCGACGCCTCCCTCCAGGACACCTTCCTCGCCATCACCGGCCGCAGTGCCGCCCCTGCCGACGCGGCTCCCGTCGCCGTCTAGACCTCCGAGGACCCTCGATGCTGCTCCACGACACCGGCCTCATCTACGGCCGCTATCTGCGCCAGTCGCTGCGCTCGCGTTTCGCGCTGCTCTTCGGCGTGCTGATGCCGCTGCTTTACCTGCTCTTCTTCGGCCCGCTGCTGACCGACCTGCCGCTCGGCGGCCGGGGCAGCTCCTGGCAGGTGCTCGTCCCCGGCCTGCTGCTGCAACTCGGTCTGTTCGGTGCCTCGTTCGCCGGGTTCTCGATCATCATCGAGAACGGCCAGGGAGTGGTCGAGCGCATGCGGGTCACACCCGTCAGCCGCCTGGCGCTGCTGTTGGGCCGGGTGCTGCGGGACGCCACGGTCTTCGGCTTCCAGGCGGTGCTGCTGGTCCTCGCCGCGCTCGTGATGGGCCTGCGCGCACCCCTGCCCGGCGTACTGATCGGCTTCGCGTTCGTCGCCCTGCTCACGGTCTCCCTGGCGTCGCTGTCGTACGCACTGGCGATGAAGGTCCGCACTCCCCAGGAGTTCGGCCCGACGATCAACGCCCTCACCATGCCGTCGATGCTGCTGTCCGGCCTGATGCTCCCGATGACCCTGGGCCCGGCCTGGCTGGACGTGCTCTCGCACCTGATGCCGTTCCGCTACCTGGTCGACGCGGTACGGGACGCCTACGTCGGCAGCTACGCGACGGCGCACATGCTCCACGGCACCCTGGTCGCCGTCGCCTTCACCGCGCTGGCCGTGACGGTGGGCACACGCGTGTTCCGTACCGCCGGGGCGTAACTACGCTGGCCCCATGGTCAACCTGACGCGCATCTACACCCGGACCGGCGACCAGGGCACCACCGCCCTCGGTGACATGAGCCGGGTCCCCAAGACCGACCTCAGGATCTCCGCGTACGCCGACGCCAACGAGGCGAACGCGGTGATCGGCACGGCGATCGCCCTCGGCAACCTGCACGAGGAGGTCGTCAAGGTCCTCGTCCGCGTCCAGAACGACCTGTTCGACGTGGGCGCGGACCTGTCGACGCCGGTGGTGGAGAACCCGGAGTTCCCGCCCCTGCGGGTCGAGCAGTTCTACGTCGACAAACTGGAGGCGGACTGCGACCGCTTCCTGGCGGAAGTCGAGAAGCTGCGCTCCTTCATCCTGCCCGGCGGAACGCCCGGCGCGGCCCTGCTGCACCAGGCGTGCACGGTGGTCCGCCGGGCCGAGCGCTCCACGTGGGCGGCGCTGGAGGCCCACGGCGAGACGATGAACCCGCTCACCGCGACCTACCTGAACCGCCTCTCCGACCTGCTCTTCATCCTGGCCCGCGTGGCCAACAAGGAGGTCGGGGACGTGCTGTGGGTGCCGGGCGGGGAGCGCTGAGCACTCCCCGGGAAGTGCCACGACGGCCACCCGTCGGCTACCGCGTCGTCGTGGCTCGTTCGGCGTCCTCGCGGGCCTGGTTCACCGACGTGCCCGCCGGGGCCTTCTTCGGCCAGATCAGGTACCCGAGCGCCACCAGCCCGTGGATGACGAGGACCCGGACCGCCACCCACTGGAAGGCACGCAGCGACGACACGTCGCCCTCGTCGCCGACGTACCAGACCGCGCCCTGGAGCAGCGCGCACGCCACGGCCGCGCCCAGCAGGGTGCGCAGCCACAGCCGGCCCTCGTGGGCGGCCCGGGCCCTGCCGTAGCGCGGGGGCTTGACCGGCGGCGGGCCGCCGCCCAGGCGGTGGGCGGCGTGACCGTCGAGCCAGCGGATCGTGTAGTGGCCGTAGGCGACCGTGTAGCCGATGTACAGCGCGGCCAGTCCGTGCTCCCAGCCCGGCTCGGCGCCGTTCTTGAGGTCGATCGCCGTCACGGTGAACAGCACCAGTTCCAGCACGGGCTCGCACAGCAGCAGGAACACGCTGGTACGACGCCACTTCAGCAGATATCGGGCGGCCAGCCCGAGGGCCAGCAGGACCCAGAAGCCGACCTCGCAGGCGATGATCAACGCGACGACCACGACGCACTCCCTTCGTTCACCCCTCCAGGCTGCCGTCGGAATCCACGTCGCTCGTCGTCGCCGGTGACGAACCTTCGGTACATCGAAAGATGCAGCCCGGGACCGTTCCCGGGGATCAGGCGAGGGGGGCGCGGGCCGTGTTGGATGGTTCCATGGCCCTACGACTCCCCCGCCCGCGGCGCTTCGACGTGTACGCCGCGTCGGCCGGTCTGCTCGGCGGCCTGTCGCTGTGGGGAATCGGTCTGGGCGTGCGGCCCGGCGACGACCCGATCGTGCTGTTCGACGGCCGCTGGCCGCTGCTGGTCCCGCTCGCCGTCATGGCGGGATGCGAGGTGCTGCGCCGGGCCGCGCCGCTCACCGGCCTGCTCATCGGCACGGCCGCCCTGGTCACGGACACCCTCACGCAGGGCAGTCTGGTCACGCTGATCATGTACACCGATCTGATGTACGCCGCCGTGCTGTACGGTTCGCCCGCCTCGGCCCGCCGCATCCCGTGGATCACCGGGCTGCTGACGGTGGCCGCGACCCTGGTGCCGTTCGCGGTGTTGCGGGTGCCCGAGGCACTGCTCATCGGTGTCGCCGTCGGCGTGGTGTCCTTCGCGCCCGCCTCCACCGGGCTGATCGTGCGCAACCACCGCGAGGCCGCCGACGCCGCACTGCTGCGGGCCGAGCAGACCGCGCTGCTCGCGGAGATGGACCGGGTGCAGGCGGTGACCGCGGAACGCGCCCGCATGGCCCGCGAACTGCACGACATGGTCGCCAACCACCTGTCCGCGATCGCCATCCACTCCACGGCCGCCCTCTCCCTGGACGACCCGGCGACCACCCGGCAGGCGCTCGGCGTCATCCGCGAGAACAGCGTCGAGGGACTGGCCGAGATGCGCCGGCTGATCGGCATCCTGCGGGACGACGGCGGGGACGGCGAGCCGGCCGCCGCCCCCACCCTCGACGGCCTCGGCGCGCTGGTCGAGGGCGCCCGCGCCAACGGCCTCGACGTCGTCCTGGAGGCGGCACACGGGGAGGGCCTGCCCGCGCCGGTCGAACTGGCGGCGTACCGGATCGTCCAGGAATCCCTCACCAACGCGCTGAAGCACGCCGCGAAGGGCACGGTACGCGTGACGCTCGACCGCCACGACGGGGTCCTGCACGTGAGGGTGACCAGCCCCTACGGTGGCCGGGAACTCCCCCGCGCCCCCGGCTCGGGGGCCGGTCTGGTGGGTATGCGCGAGCGGGCGGCGCTGCTGCACGGCACCTTCGCGGCCGGGCCGGTCGCGGGCCCCGCCCCGACGGGCGGCAAGATCTGGGCCGTACGCGCCACGCTGCCCCTGACCGAAGGAGAACCCGCATGATCCGCGTCCTGGTCGCCGAGGACCAGTCCGCCGTCCGGGCCGGACTGGTGCTGATCCTGGGCAGCGCACCGGACATCGAGGTGGTCGGGGAGGCCGCGGACGGCGAGCAGGCGGTGGCGCTGGCCCGGGAGCTGCGCCCGGACGTGGTGCTGATGGACGTCCAGATGCCGCGACTGGACGGGGTGTCGGCGACCCGGCTAGTGGTCGCCGAGGAGCTCGCCGACGTACTGGTGCTGACCACGTTCGACCTGGACGAGTACGTCTTCGGGGCACTGCGGGCGGGCGCCGCCGGCTTCCTGCTGAAGAACACGGAGGCGAAGGACCTCCTCGCGGCGGTGCGCACGGTGGCGGACGGCGACGGGATCGTCGCCCCGGCCGTCACCCGGCGGCTGATCGCCGAGTTCGCCGCCAGGACGGTGCGGGAGCCGGCTGCCGCACCGGCGGCGTTGGAGAACCTGACCCGACGGGAGCGCGAGGTGTTGTCCTGTCTCGGCGAGGGGCTGTCCAACGCCGCGATCGCCGCCCGCCTGGACATGGCCGAGGCGACGGTGAAGACGCATGTCAGCCGACTGCTGCGGAAGCTGGAGCTGCGCAGTCGGGTGCAAGCGGCGGTCCTGGCCCAGGAGTTGGGTCTCTAGGGCAACAGGCCTCCAGGACCGGCCGACGGGGAGGCTCAGGGCATAAAAAAGAGGCCCCCGAAGTGAAACGGGGGCCGCTCGGAAGACAAGCGCCCAGCACCTCTGGGCCCCGGGCCGGGAAGCCGTCAGCGACGGCTCGCCCGGCCACCGGCCGCGGGTACTAGTCCTTCTTCAGGAAGAAGGTGGCCTCGGCGCTGTTGTCCTCTTCCTCCACGATGTGGAGTTCCTTCTTCTCCTCCTCCTTGGTGTTCTCGGAGCAGTCGATGTTGTTGTTGTCCGACCCCAGGATCACCGGGTTGATGACCTCGACGTTGTCGCAGCTGAGCACCTGCGAGGTGTTGTCGAACTTCGTGTTGTCGTCGTCGGCGGCAGCGGCCGTGCCGGCGGCACCGCCGGCCATGACCAGCGCGGTGACGGTGCAGGCGATCGCCTTCTTGAGAGCCATGCGGATTCCTTTTGTGTGGGGTGAGTGAAAACCGATTACACACGTCCGTTGACGGGCCTCGCGCAATCGGCGGTTGCGCCGGGCTCGAACGATGCACAGCCGCACTTGGCTGCGCTTTCCGAGCGGCTACCAATGCAACGAATCCATACCCCGGGCGTTCTGCTCCAACGGAGTGAATTGCGCATTCTGATCCCCGGGGGAGGCATCCCTCCTCAGCCCATCGGGCTACCAGGGGTCGCGTTTCTTCGCCTTCGCCTGCACGCTCAGTATTGTTCGGTGGCAGGCAACTGCGACCGATGAGGACTTCTTGTCACACGCAGGTGCGCAACCCCCGCCCCGACTCAGACAGGACCAAGGAATGTTGAGCACTCGTCTGGCCGTTCTCACCCTGTGCGCGGCGCCCTTGGCGGCACTGCAGGCCGGAACCGCTCAAGCGACGGAAGCACCCGCGACGTTCGTGAACAACACCCAGATCCTTTCCTGCGTGAACATCGAAGTCCTCGAGCTTCCGATCGCGTCGATTTCAGGCACGACCATCGACTGTTCCGATCATCGTGAAGAAGCGATGACCGCGTCCGGGACTCACAAATAGCGACTTCACTCCGTCGGAGCAACACCCACCCGACCACGGCTTCGTTCTTCGAGTAGCCGCGTCGGACAGTGCTGCCAGAGTAAGAAATAGCAGCCGTAAGACGCGTTCACCGCCGAGCGCGGGCGATGCTCTCAGCGATTCGCCTGCCTCTGGTTCGACAGACCCCCACAGGAGGAAACCCGCATGGCTCTCAAGAAGGCAATCGCCTGCACCGTCACCGCGCTGGTCATGGCCGGCGGTGCTGTCGGCACGGCCGCTGCCGCCGACGACGACAACGCGAAGTTCGAGAACAACTCGCAGGTCCTCAGCTGCACGAACCTCGAAGTGGTCAACATCCTGCTCCTGGGGTCGGACAACACCAACATCGACTGCTCCGAGAACACCAAGGAGGAGAAGGAGACCAAGGTCACCATCGTCGACGAGGACGACAACAGCGCCAAGGCCCACTTCTTCGTCGAGAAGGACTCGGAGGACCGGCACCACGAGTACCGCTGAGTCGGCCACTGGGCAGGCCGTCCCCACTGGCGGCCCCGCCTGACTGCGGCTCCCACAGGGGTCGCGGTGGACCCGGCACTCGTTGATCGCAAACCGAGCGGCCCCGGCTTCAACGCCTGGGGCCGCTCCGCCGTTTCCGGACACGGCGCCGCCCCTCCCGCCGCCCGCGTCACGTCCGCGCACCCGACAGAACAGTGGTCCAGACCTATTGACCCATGGTCCAGACCTTCCTATTCTCGCGGCACTGCGGGCATGAGGCTCAGTCATGCCGGCGACGACAACCATAAGGAGGCGCAGCATGCGCTTCAGACACAGAGCCGCGGCACTCCTGGCGACCTTGTCGCTCCCGCTGGCCGGTCTGGTGGGCCTCGCGAGTCCGGCCCAGGCGGCCACGAGTGCGACGGCCACCTTCGCCAAAACCTCGGACTGGGGCACCGGCTTCGGCGGCAAGTGGACGGTGAAGAACACCGGCACCACCACCATCAACTCCTGGACCGTCGAGTGGGACTTCCCCTCGGGCACCAAGGTCACCTCCTCCTGGGACGCCACCGTCACCAACTCCGGTGACCACTGGACCGCCAAGAACGTCGGCTGGAACGGCACCCTCGCCCCCGGGGCGTCGGTCTCCTTCGGCTTCAACGGCAGCGGCCCGGGCTCCCCCTCCAACTGCAAGCTCAACGGCGGCAGCTGCGACGGCACCTCCGTCCCCGGCGACGAGGCCCCCTCCGCGCCCGGCACGCCCACCGCCTCGGGCATCACCGACACCTCGGTGAAGCTGTCCTGGTCGGCTGCGACCGACGACAAGGGCGTCAAGAACTACGACGTCCTGCGCGACGGCGCCAAGGTCGCCACCGTGACGGGCACCTCGTACACGGACACCGGCCTCACCAAGGGCACCGACTACTCGTACAGCGTCCAGGCCCGCGACACCGCCGACCAGACCGGTCCGGTGAGCGGCGCAGTGAAGGTCACCACCACCGGCGACGGCGGTCCCCAGCCGCAGCCGGGCGACGAGGTCAAACTCGGATACTTCACCAACTGGGGCGTCTACGGGCGCAACTACCACGTGAAGAACCTGGTCACCTCCGGCTCCGCCGAGAAGATCACGCACATCAACTACGCCTTCGGCAACGTCCAGGGCGGCAAGTGCATCATCGGCGACGCCTACGCCGACTACGACAAGGCCTACACGGCCGACCAGTCCGTCGACGGAGTCGCCGACTCCTGGGACCAGCCGCTGCGCGGCAACTTCAACCAGCTGCGCAAGCTGAAGGAGAAGTACCCGCACATCAAGGTGCTGTGGTCCTTCGGCGGCTGGACCTGGTCCGGCGGCTTCCCCGACGCCGTGAAGGACCCGGCCGCGTTCGCGAAGTCCTGCCACGACCTGGTCGAGGACCCGCGCTGGGCCGACGTCTTCGACGGCATCGACCTGGACTGGGAGTACCCGAACGCCTGTGGTCTCAGCTGTGACACGACCAGTGCCCCGAACGCCTTCAGCACCATGATGAAGGCCATGCGGGCCG
Organism: Streptomyces mutabilis; assembly: GCF_014649815.1. Taxonomy (GTDB): domain Bacteria; phylum Actinomycetota; class Actinomycetes; order Streptomycetales; family Streptomycetaceae; genus Streptomyces; species Streptomyces mutabilis. Next base: position 65,634 of record NZ_BMTT01000008.1, read on the forward strand.
AGTTCGGCGACGACCTGGTCACCGCGGCCACCACCGCCGACGCCTCCGACGGCGGCAAGATCGAGGCGGCCGACTACGGCGCCGCCGCGCAGTACATCGACTGGTACAACGTGATGACGTACGACTTCTTCGGCGCCTGGGCGAAGAACGGCCCGACCGCTCCGCACTCGCCGCTGACCTCGTACGCCGGCATCCCGCAGCAGGGCTTCAACTCCGCCGAGGCGATCGCGAAGTTCAAGGCGGTCGGCGTGCCGGCCGACAAGCTGCTCCTCGGCATCGGCTTCTACGGCCGCGGCTGGACCGGCGTCACCCAGTCGGCGCCCGGCGGCACGGCGACCGGCCCGGCGGCCGGCACCTACGAGGCGGGCATCGAGGACTACAAGGTCCTCAGGAACAGCTGCCCGGCCACCGGCACCGTCGCCGGCACCGCGTACGCCCACTGCGGCACCAACTGGTGGTCCTACGACACCCCGGCCACCGTCAAGTCCAAGATGGACTGGGCCGAGCAGCAGAAGCTCGGCGGTGCCTTCTTCTGGGAGTTCAGCGGTGACACCGCCGACGGCGAGCTGGTGAGCGCCATCGACAGCGGTCTGAAGTAATCCCTGAGGGAGCGATCCCTACGGGCCACCAGGCCCTAAGCGACGTTGACGCGCTGACCGGGCGGGGCTGCTTCCAGCCACGCGAGGAATCCGGTCAGCGCGTCTTCGCTCATCGCCAGTTCGAGCCGGGTGCCGCGATGGAGACAGGCGAGCACCACGGCGTCCGAGAGCAACGCCAGTTCCTCCTCGCCCTCCGGCACCCGGCGGCCGGCCACTTCGATGGCCGAACGCTCCAGCACGCGGCGCGGGCGGGGCGAGTACGAGAAGACGCGGTACCACTCGACCCGGTCGCCGTTGTAGCGGGCCACTCCGTAGGCCCACCCCTTGCCGCCGGCATCGCCCTCCTTGGGGGCGTCCCAGCGCAGGGAACAGTCGAAGGTGCCGCCCGAGCGCTGGATCAGCCGGCGGCGCAGACCGAAGACGAAGAGCCCGATCACCACCAGGGCCACAACGATTCCGCACACAGTCAGAGCGAGGGCCATCGACACCGACCTCCTCGTCTCCTAGGTAACGGAACGGAAAAACACCCGGATCTGCCTCAGCCGCGGCCGGGTCCGGATCGCTCCGGTCCCAGCCGCGGCTGAGTGACGTCATGGCACGACGTTATCGCACAGTGCTGTGGATCAGCGTCCGGCCGCCGCGCGCAGTCGGACGTCCGCGCGACGCTCGGAGTGGGCGTCGCCCTCCGCCTTCGCGTGCTCGAGCTTCCGCTGCGCCCGCTGGACGTCGATCTCGTCTGCCAGCTCGGCGATCTCGGCCAGCAGCGACAGCTTGTTGTCGGCGAACGAGATGAAACCGCCGTGGACAGCGGCGACGACCGTCCCACCGTCACTCGTACGGATGGTCACCGGGCCCGACTCCAGCACACCGAGCAGCGGCTGGTGACCGGGCATGACGCCGATGTCGCCGGACGTGGTACGCGCGACGACCAGGGTGGCCTCGCCGGACCAGACCTGACGGTCGGCGGCGACCAGCTCGACATGCAGCTCAGCAGCCAAGGGTGGCTCCTCGGGTCACCACCCGGCGGGAGGGCCGGGTGTTGGTTACAAGTCTAATGGGCGTGACGGAGGGGACGGGACGCGCCCGCCCCCTCCGGTGTGAGCCCTGGGGCCCACCATGAGCACGCGGCTCAGGAGACGCCGAGCTCCTTCGCGTTCTTCTTCAGGTCCTCGATACCACCGCACATGAAGAACGCCTGCTCCGGGAAGTGGTCGTACTCACCGTCGCAGATCGAGTTGAACGCGGCGATCGACTCGTCCAGCGGCACGTCCGAACCGTCCACGCCGGTGAACTGCTTGGCGACGTGGGTGTTCTGGGACAGGAAGCGCTCCACGCGACGGGCACGGTGGACGACGAGCTTGTCCTCCTCGCCGAGCTCGTCGATACCGAGGATCGCGATGATGTCCTGCAGGTCCTTGTACTTCTGCAGGATGTTCTTCACGCGCATCGCGGCCTGGTAGTGGTCCGCCGCGATGTACCGCGGGTCGAGGATGCGGGACGTCGAGTCCAGCGGGTCCACGGCCGGGTAGATGCCCTTCTCGGAGATCGGACGGGAGAGCACCGTCGTCGCGTCGAGGTGGGCGAAGGTGGTGGCCGGGGCCGGGTCGGTCAGGTCGTCCGCGGGGACGTAGATCGCCTGCATCGAGGTGATCGAGTGACCGCGGGTCGAGGTGATGCGCTCCTGGAGGAGACCCATCTCGTCGGCCAGGTTCGGCTGGTAGCCCACCGCGGAGGGCATGCGGCCGAGCAGGGTCGAGACCTCGGAACCGGCCTGCGTGAAGCGGAAGATGTTGTCGATGAAGAACAGCACGTCCTGCTTCTGGACGTCACGGAAGTACTCGGCCATGGTCAGGCCGGCCAGCGCGACGCGCAGACGGGTGCCCGGCGGCTCGTCCATCTGGCCGAAGACCAGCGCGGTCTTGTCGATGACGCCGGACTCGCTCATCTCGTCGATGAGGTCGTTGCCCTCGCGGGTGCGCTCACCGACACCGGCGAACACGGAGACACCGTCGTGGTTGTTGGCGACGCGGTAGATCATCTCCTGGATGAGCACCGTCTTGCCGACGCCGGCACCACCGAACAGACCGATCTTGCCGCCCTTGACGTACGGGGTCAGCAGGTCGATGACCTTGACGCCGGTCTCGAACATCTCGGTCTTCGACTCGAGCTCGTCGAAGTTGGGTGCCTTGCGGTGGATCGGCCAGCGCTCACCGGTGTACTGCTCGTCGACGTTCAGCACCTCGCCGAGGGTGTTGAACACCTTGCCCTTGGTGAAGTCGCCGACGGGGACGGAGATGGCCGAGCCCGTGTCGGTCACCGGGGCCTGGCGGACCAGGCCGTCGGTGGGCTGCATGGAGATGGTGCGGACCAGGCCGTCACCCAGGTGCTGGGCGACCTCCAGGGTCAGCGTCTTGATCTCGCCCGCCTGCGCCGGGTCGGCGACCTCGACGTGGAGGGCGTTGTAGATCTCCGGCATCGCGTCGACGGGGAACTCCACGTCGACGACCGGGCCGATGACCCGCGCGACGCGGCCGGTGGCCACGCCCGACGCAGCGGTCGGCTCAACAGTGGTGGTCATTAGTTGTCACTCCCCGCGGTCGCGTCGGCCAGTGCGCTCGCGCCACCGACGATCTCGCTGATTTCCTGGGTGATTTCGGCCTGGCGGGCCGCGTTGGCAAGACGGGAGAGCGTGTTGATCAGCTCGCCCGCGTTGTCGGTGGCCGACTTCATCGCGCGCCGCGTGGCGGCGTGCTTGGAAGCGGCCGACTGCAGCAGAGCGTTGTAGATGCGGCTCTCGACGTAGCGCGGCAGCAGGGCGTCGAGGACGTCCTCCGCCGACGGCTCGAAGTCGTACAGCGGAAGGACCTCGTCCTTCGTCGCCGACTCCTGCGCCACCTCTTCGAGGCGCAGGGGCAGCAACCGGGAGTCGACCGCCGTCTGCGTCATCATCGAGACGAACTCGGTGTAGACGATGTGGATCTCGTCCACCCCGCCCTCCGCCGTCTCCTTCTCGATGGCCTCGATCAGCGGCGCCGCGACCTTCTTGGCGTCCGCGTACGAGGGCTCGTCGGTGAAGCCCGAGAACGACTCCGCGACCTTGCGCTCACGGAAGTTGTAGTGGGCGAGACCGCGCCGGCCGACGATGTAGGTGTCGACCTGCCGGCCCTCGCGTTCGAGGCGCTCGGTCAGCTGCTCCGCCGCCTTGATGGCGTTGGAGTTGAAGGCGCCGGCCAGGCCGCGGTCGCTCGTGAGGAGGAGGACCGCTGCACGGGTCGGGTTGTCCGCCTCCGTGGTCAGCGGGTGCTTGGTGTCCGAACCGCTACCGACCGCCGTCACCGCGCGGGTCAGTTCCCGCGCGTACGGCGTGGAGGCCGCCACCTTGCGCTGCGCCTTGACGACACGCGAGGCGGCGATCATCTCCATCGCCTTGGTGATCTTCTTGGTCGCGGTGACGGATCGGATGCGACGCTTGTAGACCCGGAGCTGGGCTCCCATGAGTCAGGTCCCTTCCTTACGTCACTTGGCGGCGGACGGGGCGTCCTCGCCGAGCAGCTTGCCGTCGCTCGTCTCGAACTGCTTCTTGAACGCCGCGATCGCATCGCCGATGGCCTGCAGGGTGTCGTCGGACATCTTGCCGCCCTCGCGGATGGAGGTCATCAGGCCCTGCTCCTGGCGATGCAGGTACTCGAGGAGCTCCTTCTCGAAGCGGCGGATGTCGACGACCGGCACCTCGTCCATCTTGCCGGTGGTACCGGCCCAGACGGAGACGACCTGGTCCTCGGTGGACATCGGCTGGTACTGGTCCTGCTTCAGCAGCTCGACCATGCGCTGACCGCGCTCCAGCTGCGACTTCGACGCGGCGTCCAGGTCGGAACCGAAGGCGGCGAACGCCTCCAGCTCACGGAACTGGGCGAGGTCGACGCGCAGTCGGCCGGAGACCTGCTTCATCGCCTTGTGCTGGGCGGAGCCACCGACTCGGGAGACGGAGATACCCACGTTCAGCGCGGGGCGCTGACCGGCGTTGAACAGGTCCGACTCCAGGAAGCACTGGCCGTCGGTGATGGAGATGACGTTGGTCGGGATGAACGCCGAGACGTCGTTGGCCTTGGTCTCGACGATCGGCAGACCCGTCATCGAACCGGCGCCCTCGGCGTCGGAGAGCTTCGCGCAGCGCTCCAGCAGACGGGAGTGCAGGTAGAAGACGTCGCCCGGGTAGGCCTCGCGGCCCGGCGGGCGGCGCAGCAGCAGCGACACGGCGCGGTAGGCGTCGGCCTGCTTCGACAGGTCGTCGAAGATGATCAGGACGTGCTTGCCCTCGTACATCCACTGCTGGCCGATGGCCGAGCCGGTGTACGGCGCCAGGTACTTGAAGCCGGCCGGGTCGGACGCCGGGGCGGCCACGATGGTCGTGTACTCCAGCGCGCCGTTCTCCTCGAGCGCGCCGCGGACCGACGCGATGGTCGAGCCCTTCTGACCGATGGCGACGTAGATGCAGCGAACCTGCTTGCTCGGGTCGCCGGTGCGCCAGTTGTCGCGCTGGTTGATGATCGTGTCGACGGCCAGGGCGGTCTTGCCGGTCTGGCGGTCGCCGATGATCAGCTGACGCTGACCACGGCCGATCGGGGTCATGGCGTCGACGGCCTTGTAGCCCGTCTCCATCGGCTCGTGCACCGACTTGCGCTGCATGACCGTGGGGGCCTGCAGTTCCAGCGCACGACGACCGGACGTCTCGATCTCGCCGAGGCCGTCGATCGGGTTGCCGAGGGGGTCGACCACACGGCCGAGGTAGCCCTCGCCCACGGCGACCGACAGGACCTCGCCGGTGCGGGTGACCGGCTGGCCCTCCTCGATACCGCTGAACTCACCGAGGACGACGCAACCGATCTCGCGCTCCTCGAGGTTGAGGGCGAGACCGAGGGTGCCGTCCTCGAACTTCAGCAGTTCGTTGGCCATGGCCGACGGAAGACCCTCGACCTTCGCGATGCCGTCGCCGGCAAGGCTGACCGTACCGACCTCCTCGCGCGAGGCCGCGTCCGGCTTGTACGACTGGACGAAGTTCTCCAGTGCGTCCCGGATCTCCTCCGGCCGGATCGTGAGCTCCGCCATCTGAGTTCCCTGCTCTCCTTGTTGGGCCCGAAGTTTCACTTTGGGGGGATGGGGACTCCCCCCTGAAAGAGGTGAATCCTCTGCACGGCCCAACCCGGGCCGTAGTCCTACGTATGCGGTTGGTGCTAGCTCGCCATGCGGCGGGCGGCGTCTTCGAGCCGGTCCGCGAGCGAGCCGTTGATGATCTCGTCGCCGACCCGCACCCGGATTCCGCCGAGGACCTCGGGGTCCACGTCGAGGTTGAGGTGCATCGCCCGGCCGTACAGCCGCGCCAGCGCAGCGCCGAGGCGCCGCTTCTGCGTGTCGCTCAGCGGGACCGCCGAGGTGACGACGGCGACCGTGCGCTCGCGACGCTCGGCGGCGAGCTTGGACAGGGATTCGATTCCCGTCTCCAGGCTACGTCCCCGGGGCGCGGTCACAAGCCGCGTCACCAGACGCTCGGTCGTGGCCTTGGCCCGGCCGCCGAGCAGGCGGTGCAGCAGCTCGCTCTTGGCCGAGGTGCTCGCCGCGCGGTCGGTCAGCGCGGAGCGCAGTCCCGTGTCCGACGAGACGATCCGGCCGAACCGGAACAGCTCGTCCTCGACGTCGTCGAGCGTGCCCGCCTTCTGGGCCGCGGTGAAGTCGGCCATGGCGGCCAGCTCCTCCAGCGCGTCCACCAGGTCGCGCGACTGCGACCAGCGGGAGCGCACCGTACCGGCCACCAGGTCGGCAGCCGGACCGCCGACCTGACCGCCGAAGATGCGCCCGGCCAGTTCGGCCTTGGCGTCGGCGGCCTGCGCCGGGTCGGTGAGGACCCGCCGCAGGCTGACCTCGCGGTCGAGCAGCGCGGTGACGGCGGCCAGCTCGTCGGCGAGCTGCGCGGCGTCCACGGACGTGGAGTCCGTCAGCGCGTCGAGCCGCTCGCGTGCGGCTGCCAGGGCCTCGCGGCTCGCTCCGTTCATCGTCCGGCCTCGGCCTTCTCCTCGAGCTGGTCGAGGAAGCGGTCGATCACACGGCTCTGCCGGGCGTGGTCCTCCAGGGACTCGCCGACGAGCTTGCCGGCCAGGTCGGTGGCGAGCTTGCCCACGTCCTGGCGCAGCGCCTGCGAGGCGGCCTTGCGGTCGGCCTCGACCTGCGTGTGTCCGGCGGCGATGATCTCCTCACGCTGCCGCTGGCCCTCCGCGCGCATCTCGGCGATGAGCACGGCGCCCTGCTCCTGCGCCTCCTGGCGCAGACGCGCGGCCTCGTGCCGGGCCTCGGCGAGCTGAGCCTTGTACTGCTCCAGCACGCTCTGGGCCTCGGTCTGGGCGGCCTCGGCCTTCTCGATCCCGCCCTCGATCGCCTCGCGACGCTGCTCCAGAACCTTGTTGATGTTCGGGAGGAGCTTCTTGGCGAGGAAGCCGAAGACGATGACGAAGGCGAGCAGGCCGATGACGAGCTCGGGAATCGGCGGGACGAGGGGGTTCTGCGCCTCCTCGGCCGCGATATGAAGCAGTGGGCTCATATCAGAGTGCCTTTCGTCTAGTGACCCGGTCGTGGATCAGGTGATTACCGGCCGTAGACGAACGGCATGACCAGGCCGATCAGGGCGAGCGCCTCACAGAAGGCGAAGCCGAGGATCTGGTTGGCGCGGATCAGGCCGGCGGCCTCGGGCTGGCGGGCGATGGCTTCGGTGCCCTTACCGAAGATGATGCCGACGCCGATGCCGGGGCCGAAGGCGGCGATGCCGTAGCCGATGGAAGCGATCGAGCCGGTGACGGCGGCGAGGGTCTGGGACATGCCAGTTCTTCCTTTTCTTCACGGTTCCGGTGGGGGTGGGCCACCGGACGACTGGGGGCGGGGGCGGGACGCTCAGTGGTGCTCGGCGAGCGCGCCCTGGATGTAGGTCACGGTCAGCAGGACGAAGACGTACGCCTGCAGGGCCTGGATGAACAGCTCGAAGGCGGTCATCACGAGGACCATCAGGAACGAGACGCCGGCGTAGGCGATCCCGATGCCGTTCAGCAGGTACCAGCTGGCGATGGTGAACAGCACCAGCAGGATGTGGCCCGCGAACATGTTCGCGAAGAGTCGCACGGCGTGGGTGAAGGGCCTCACGAGCAGGTTCGAGAAGGCCTCGATCAGCATGACGACCGGCAGGGCCGCACCGAGCGACTTGTCGTAGCCGGTGAAGTTCTTCAGGGCGCCGACGAAGCCGTGCTTCCTGAAGGTCAGGGAGACCCACACCACGTACACGAGCAGTGCGAGCACCGCCGGGTACGCGATGATCGACGTCACCGGGAACTGGGCGAGCGGGATGATCGACCAGAGGTTCATCATCCACACGAAGAAGAACAGGGCGACGACGAACGGGACGTACTTCTCGCCCTCGCGCTTGCCCATCGTCTCGTAGACGACACCCCGGCGGACGAAGTCGTAGCCCGCCTCGGCGACCATCTGGAGCTTGCCGGGCACGACCTGGGGCCGGCGGAAGGCCGCCCAGAAGAAGCCGATGACGACGATCGAGCCGAGCAGCGCCAGCAGCATGGGCTTGTTGAAGTACAGGTTGCTGTCGCCGTCGCCCCAGAGGGGCTGGTAGAGGAACGAGTGCAGCCCGGGAGACGGGAAGCCACAGCCGTCGAAGATGTGGCAGTCGGTCTCGAAGGCGAGCACCTGCGTCGGGTCAGCACTCACCGCGGGCTCCTTCGGCGTGGCGCATGGATTCGGCAACCTCGTGGTGTCGGCGCGGAACGGGGCCGCGGATCGGCACGGAACTGGTGTTACGGATGTGGGGGCGGCTGTGGGGCATCTCGCCTCGCGATGTGACAGGCGTCAGCTCGGATGCCCGCGCCCGCGATGCCGCAGTTGGCACCGGACGATAGCAGGGTCTCTCATGCGCCTTTATCCCGCCCCTACGTCTCACGACGAACGCCCCGGGGTTTCCTTCTTCTCGCCCGTCGTCGACTCGGGCTCAACGTAGAGGAGTTTGGCCTTCATCTGGGCGCGCGCCTGCGCGGCGACCCAGGTGAGAGTGCCGGCGAGCAACGAGAGAGCGAAGACCTTGGGATGGAACAGCGTCGTGTCCTTGAAAAGCACGATGAAGATGAACATCAGCGCAATTTGCGCCATGTACATCATCAGCGCCATCGCCTGGAACAGCGTTGGCAACGACTTCGCGGTCCACTGGAGGACGTACAGTCCCGCTCCCATGAAAAGGATCACGACGACCACTCCGACGACCGCCCCGATCGCACCCTTGCCCCCTTCGACGGCACCGCCGATCGCGACTGCGACCGCACCGACGACAGCGGTGGGCACGGCAGCCTGGATCAGGATCCGGACGTCGTTGGAGGGCATGGCGGCAGCTCCGCTTTCAGGGGGCAGGGGGTGTCGTCATGGACGAGCGTAGTCCCCGGGGTCGAGTGCAGAACTCTCACCAATGGGCCGTCGCACTGCGGCCCTTCGGCTCCATCCGGGGTTCTCGTGAACGGTATCACAAACTATTTGATGAGGTCTTTACCTGGCGGTGTGCTGGCCGTCACACATGAGAGTGACGGCGCGCGTCTGTGCAGGCATAGCGCCGCTTTGTCTGGTATTGCGGCGATTCGCTTCCCCATGAGTTGGCAATGCTCTAGTCAGATTCTTACCTTGTGCGCGAACGGGGGCCGACGGCGGTGGCCCCGTTGACGCCCGAGACCCCCGCGGGGACCGGAACACGGTCGCCGGTCGTGGCCTCGTCGCTCGTGCCCTCGTCGGTCCCGCCCTCGTCCACGACCCCGGCGGGCTCCGCCGCGGCGACGGCCGCCTTGCGGCGGCGGTAGCGGGGCGGCACGAAGCGCTCGGCCCAGCGGGGGGCACGGGGCGTGAAGCGCGGCGTCAGGAGCAGGACCAGGCCGATCGCGCTGAGGAAGACGACGCTCAGCACGATCCACATCGACGCGGCGTTCACGGAGTAGGCGAGCGCGCCGAAGGCGATCAGCGCCGAGAAGAAGTACATGATCAGCACCGCGCGGCTGTGCGAGTGGCCGATCTCCAGGAGCCGGTGGTGCAGATGCCCCCGGTCCGCGGCGAACGGCGACTGGCCGCGCCAGGTGCGCCTCACGATCGCCAGGATCAGGTCGGCGGCCGGGATGGCGATGATGGTCAGCGGCATCACCAACGGGATGTAGACCGGCACCATCTGGTGCACCGAGGCGCGCTCCGAACCGGAGAACAGGTTCATCAGGTCCGGGTCGACCTGGCCGGTGACCGAGATCGCGCCGGCCGCCAGGACGAGCCCGATCAGCATCGAGCCGGAGTCGCCCATGAAGATCCGGGCGGGGTGCATGTTGTGCGGCAGGAAACCCAGGCACATGCCCATGAGGATGGCCGCGAAGAGCGAGGCGGGAGCCGCGGCCTCGATGCCGTACGAGTACCAGATCCGGTAGGCGTACATGAAGAACGCCGTCGCCGCGATGCACACCATGCCGGCCGCGAGACCGTCCAGGCCGTCCACGAAGTTGACCGCGTTGATGGTGATGACGACCAGCGCCACCGTCAGCAGGGTGCCCTGCCACTGGGTGAGCGCCACCGTGCCGACCCAGGGCACCGGAATCCACAGGATGGTCAGGCCCTGCACCACCATCACGCCGGCGGCGATCATCTGCCCGCCCAGCTTGATCAGGGCGTCGATCTCGAACTTGTCGTCCAGGACGCCGATCAGCCAGATCAGGGCCGCGCCGGACAGCAGGGCCCGCGGCTCGTTGGACTTCTCGAAGACCTCGCTGAGGTTGGTGAGGTGGTCGGCGACCAGCAGGCCGGCGCACAGCCCGAAGAACATGGCGATACCGCCGAGGCGCGGAGTGGGTTCCCGGTGCACGTCACGTGCCCGGATCTCCGGCATCGCCCCCGCCACGATCGCGAACTTCCGTACCGGCCCTGTCAGCAGGTACGTCACCGCGGCCGTGATGCAGAGCGTCAGCAGGTATTCACGCACGGGCTTCCCCACAGGTCTCGCTGGCCATTCCCAGCCTCACACCCTAGCGATGCGCGCATGTGGTTGAGGACTTCCGGGTAGCCACGATGGTTGCACGCGTGGCTGTGCACGTGCGTGCGCCTACCCCGCCTCAGTCCGGATACGGCGGGAACCGAGCGACCAGATCCCGCACGTCGTCCCGCGCCTTCGCCGGTTCCGTGCCGCCCCTGAGCACCTCGACGAGCAGCGTGGCCACCGCCCGCATCTCCCGCTCGCCCATCCCCTGGGTGGTCACCGCCGCCGTGCCGAGACGCAGCCCGCGGGCGTCCGCGTGGGGCAGCGCGCAGCAGTCCAGGACGATACCGGCCGCCGCGAGCCGACCCCGCGCGGTCCTGCCGTCGACGCCGAGCGGGGCGGGGTCGGCGGTGAGCAGGTGGGTGTCGGTTCCGCCGGTGGTCACGGTCAGGCCCTCGGCGGCCAGGTGGGCGGCGAGGGCGCGGGCGTTGGCGATCACCTGATGGGCATACGCGGCGAAGGCCGGGGTCGACGCCTCGCCGAAGGCGACCGCCTTCGCGGCGATGGTGTGCATCTGCGCGCCGCCCTGCGTGAACGGGAAGACGGCCCGGTCGACCCGCTCCGCCAGTTCGCTCCCGCACAGGAGCATGCCGCCGCGCGGCCCGCGCAGCACCTTGTGCGTGGTGGCGCAGACGACGTCGGCGTACGGCACCGGGCTGGGCGCCGCTCCTCCGGCGATCAGCCCCATCGGGTGGGCGGCGTCCGCGATGAGGTGGGCGCCCACCTCGTCGGCGATGTCGCGGAAGGTCGCGTAGTCGGGGTTGCGGGGGTAGGCGATGGAGCCGCACACGATCGCCTTGGGGCGGTGTGCGCGGGCCAGGGTGCGCACCTGGTCGTAGTCGATCAGCCCGGTCTCCGCGTCCACGCCGTAGCCGACGAAGTCGAACCAGCGGCCGGAGAAGTTCGCCGGTGATCCGTGGGTGAGGTGGCCGCCGTAGGGCAGGCCGAGGGCGAGGACGGTGTCGCCGGGGCGCAGCAGGGCCGCGTACGCGGCCAGGACGGCCGACGAGCCGGAGTGGGACTGCACGTTGGCGTGCTCGGCGCCGAAAAGATCCTGGGCGCGTTCGACGGCCAGCCGCTCGGCGACGTCGACGATCTCGCAGCCACCGTGGTGCCGGGCGCCCGGGTAGCCCTCGGCGTACTTGTTGGCCAGCGGGGAGCCGAGGGCGACCAGCACGGCGGGCGACGTGAAGTTCTCTGCGGCGATCAGCTGGAGGGTCGTCGACTGCCGGCGGCCCTCGGCGAGCAGGATCTCGGCCAGCTCGGGGTCCTGGCGCAGCAGGGCGCCGAGCAGGCTGTCATCGGCCTCGAGGATGTCGCGGGTGACCGACATGGTGCGCTCCGGGCGTGCGTCGACGGTGACGTACGACCAATGTAGGCCCGGGGCACGGAAGCCGCCCGGCGTCGCCGCGCGACGGGAGGCCTATGTCCGCGCGGCGACCCCGGTCAGCGCCGTCACCACCGGATCCAGCGCCTGGTGTATCTCGTCCCCGATCGACCGGAAGAACGTCAGCGGCGCCCCGTACGGGTCGTACACCTCGTCCGCCTCCGCGGTGGGCGCCAGGAGCCACCCGCGCAGCGCCGCGGCCGCGCGCACCAGCGCCCGCGCGCGCACGACCACGCCGTCGTCCAGGGGTGGCAGCGTCGCGGGGTCGATGGCGTTCACCAGGCGGGTGAACTCCTTGAGGGTGAAGGTGCGCAGCCCGGCCGAGTGGCCCATCGAGATGACCTGCGCCCGGTGGTCCCGCGTCGCGGTGAGCACCAGGTCGGCGCGGATCACGTGCTCGTCGAGCAGCTCGCGCCCGGTGAAGCCGGCCGCGTCCGCGCCGAAGTCGGCGAGGACCGTCTCGGCGTTCGCCTCCATGGGGGCGCCCTCGTGGCCCCAGGTGCCCGCGCTCTCCACGATGAGGCCGCCGCCCAGCACGCCGAGCCGCTCCGTCACGAAATGCCGGGTCAGCCGCTCGGTGATGGGCGAGCGGCACACGTTTCCGGTGCTGACGTGGAGGATGCGGAATCTGTCGCGTGGAAGTCCCACGAACGTCGTCGTGATCTCCGCGGCGCGTTCCCCGTTGCCTATGCCACGCCCCGTCCCAGGGGCCGTCAATTCGCCACCTCGAGGTCGGGTACTACCTTTCGCAGTTCCTCGGCCGACAGCGCGCCCGCGCGCAGCAGCACGGGCACCTCGCGGGTGACGTCGACGATGGACGACGGGACGTTGCCGGGGGTGGGGCCGCCGTCGAGGTAGACGGAGACGGAGTCGCCGAGCATCTGCTGGGCGGCGTCGCAGTCCTCGGGCGCCGGGTGGCCGGTGAGGTTGGCGGAGGAGACGGCCATGGGGCCGACCTCGGTGAGCAGCTCGATGGCGACCGGGTGCAGCGGCATCCGGACGGCGACCGTGCCGCGGGTCTCGCCGAGGTCCCACTGGAGGGACGGCTGGTGCTTGGCGACCAGCGTCAGGGCGCCCGGCCAGAAGGCGTCGACCAGCTCCCAGGCCATCTCGGAGAAGTCGGTGACCAGGCCGTGCAGGGTGTTCGGCGAGCCGATGAGGACGGGCGAGGGCATGTTGCGGCCGCGGCCCTTGGCCTCCAGCAGGTCGCCGACGGCCTCCGGGGTGAAGGCGTCGGCGCCGATGCCGTACACGGTGTCCGTCGGCAGCACCACGAGCTCGCCACGGCGGACGGCGGACGCGGCCTCGCGCAGACCGGTCACACGGTCGGTCGCGTCGTTGGTGTCGTATCGCCGTGCCATTTAGCGGGCCTCCTCGTACACGTACTGCGGGGTCGAAGTCGGATGGGTGCTCACGGCAGCGCCTTGCGGGCGGTCGCGAAGCGGGGGCGGTTGTTGAGGTCGGGGTGGTCGGCCGCGTCGGCCCAGCCCCGCTCCTCGGTGAAGATCCACGGCACCTGGCCACCCTGGGTGTCGGCGTGCTCGACGACGACGACCCCGCCGGGGCGCAGCAGGCGGTGCGCGGTGCGTTCCAGGCCGCGGATCAGGTCGAGGCCGTCCTCGCCGGAGAACAGGGCCATCTGCGGATCGTGGTCGCGGGCCTCGGGGGCGACGTACTCCCACTCGGTGAGCGGGATGTACGGCGGGTTGGAGACGACCAGGTCGACCTGGCCGTCGAGGTCCGGGAAGGCCGTCAGGGCGTCTCCCTGGCGCAGCTCGACCCTGGACCCCTCCATGTTCTTGCGCGTCCACACCAGGGCGTCCTCGGACAGCTCCACGGCGTACACGCGCGAGCGCGGCACCTCCTGGGCCAGGGCGAGCGCGATGGCGCCGGAACCGGTGCACAGGTCGACGATGCAGGGCTCGACGACGTCCATGGCGCGTACGGCGTCTATGGCCCACCCGACGACCGACTCGGTCTCGGGGCGGGGCACGAAGACGCCGGGACCGACCTGGAGCTCCAGGTAGCGGAAGTAGGCGCGTCCGGTGATGTGCTGGAGCGGTTCGCGCGCCTCGCGGCGGGCGACGACCTCCCAGTACCGGGCGTCGAAGTCGGCGTCCGGCACGGTGTGCAGCTCGCCCCGCTTGACGCCGTGCAGGTACGCGGCGAGCTCCTCCGCGTCGGTGCGCGGCGAGGGCACGCCGGCGTCGGCCAGTCGCTGGGTGGCCTGGGCCACCTCCGCGAGCAGCACGCTGCGGGGGTTCGGGGGTCGCCCCCCGTGGTGTTGCTGCACGCTGGTCCTCCGAGCTGTCGTACGGGAGTTACGCCGCGGCCAGCTTGGCCGCCGAGTCCGCGTCCACGCAGGCCTGGATCACGGAGTCGAGGTCGCCGTCCAGGACCTGGTCCAGGTTGTACGCCTTGAAGCCGACGCGGTGGTCCGAGATGCGGTTCTCCGGGTAGTTGTACGTGCGGATCTTCTCGGAGCGGTCGACGGTGCGGACCTGGCTGCGCCGGGCGTCCGCGGCCTCCTTCTCCGCCTCCTCCTGCGCCGCCGCGAGCAGCCTGGAGCGCAGGATACGCATCGCCTGCTCCTTGTTCTGCAGCTGGCTCTTCTCGTTCTGGCAGGAGGCGACGACTCCGGTCGGGATGTGCGTGATGCGCACGGCGGAGTCGGTGGTGTTGACGGACTGGCCACCGGGGCCGGAGGACCGGTAGACGTCGATGCGCAGGTCGTTGGGGTTGATCTCGACGTCGATCTCCTCGGCCTCGGGCGTGACGAGCACACCGGCCGCGGAGGTGTGGATACGGCCCTGGGACTCGGTGGCCGGCACGCGCTGCACGCGGTGCACGCCGCCCTCGTACTTCAGCCGCGCCCAGACGCCCTGTCCGGGCTCGGTGGCCCCCTGACCGCCCTTGGTCTTCACGGCGACCTGGACGTCCTTGTAGCCGCCCAGCTCGGACTCGGTCGAGTCGATGATCTCGGTCTTCCAGCCGACCCGCTCGGCGTAGCGCAGGTACATGCGCAGCAGGTCGCCGGCGAACAGGGCGGATTCGTCGCCGCCCGCGCCCGCCTTGATCTCGAGGATGACGTCCTTGTCGTCACTGGGGTCACGCGGGACGAGCAGGAGGCGGAGCTTCTCGGTGAGCTCTTCGCGCTGCTTGTCCAGTTCCTTGACCTCGGCGGCGAAGTCGGGGTCGTCGGCGGCCAGCTCGCGCGCGGTCTCGATGTCGTCGCCCGTCTGCTTCCAGGAGCGGAACGTGGCGACGATCGGGGTCAGCTCGGCGTACCGCTTGTTCAGCTTGCGCGCGTTCGCCTGGTCGGAGTGGACCGACGGGTCGGCGAGCTTCTTCTCCAGGTCGGCGTGCTCGGCGACGAGTTCCTCGACGGCCTCGAACATCTTGGGCTCCTGCTTACTGCTCGGAAGGGGAAGGCGGGCGACCAAAAACGCCGGTCCCGGCGCTCCCCCGGCTGGAGGAGCGGCCGTGGACCGGCGATCGGTGGCTCGCTACTTCTTGGAGCCGGCGGCAGCCTTGCCGAAGCGGGCCTCGAAGCGGGCCACACGGCCACCGGTGTCGAGGATCTTCTGCTTGCCCGTGTAGAACGGGTGGCACTCGGAGCAGACCTCGGCGCGGATGGTGCCGCTGTCGATGGTGCTGCGGGTGGTGAACGACGCGCCACAGGTGCAGCTGACCTGCGTCTCGACGTACTCGGGGTGGATGTCGCGCTTCAAGGTGTCTCCTAGGTTCGGGAGGGCGCCGGGTCGCTTCCGCGGGATGCGGGCGCGTGAACCGGAGCCGACGTACCAGTTTGCCAGGACTGGTGTCCTCTTCCCAAACCGGGGGTTGCCGTCGGCTATTCCCCCGCGTTCACGACGCCCTCGGCGCCGCCGGTCGCCGTGCCCTCCGTGGCCGAGTCCGGGACGGCCCTGTCGTGCTTCAGGGCCGTCCACACCTGGTCGGCCTTGGCCTTCTCCAGGAGGACCCGGTTCGGGTCGGCGGGGTCGTAGACGACCGGCATCGTGACCATGTGCATGTTGGCGGGGCCGATGCCCTTCAGGCCGGTCGCGAAGGACATCAGGGAGTTGACCGAGCCCAGGTCGGAGTCGGTCGTCACGGTCTTGGTGGCGGTGTCGGCGATGTCGTACAGCTTCTGGGGGTTGCCGAGCAGGCCGATGTCCTTGACCTGGTCGACCAGTGCCTTGACGAAGGCCTGCTGGAGCTGGATGCGGCCGAGGTCGGAGCCGTCGCCGACGCCGTGCCGGGTGCGGACCAGGCCGAGGGCCTGCTCGCCGCCCAGCGTGTGGGTGCCGGCGGGCAGGTCGAGGTGGCTGTCGGGGTCCTTGATTGCCTCGGTGGTGGTGACGTCGACGCCGCCGAGTTCGTCGATGAGCTGCTGGAAGCCGCTGAAGTCGACCTCCAGGTAGTGGTCCATGCGCAGCCCGCTGATCGACTCGACGGTCTTCACGGCGCAGGCGGCCCCGCCGGTGGAGTAGGCGGAGTTGAACATCACGTCGTTCGCCGCGGGGTGCTCGCCGCCGTCGGTGTCGGTGCACTCGGGGCGGTCGATGAGGGTGTCGCGCGGGATGGAGACCACGCTGGCCTTCTTGTGGCCCTTGTGGATGTGCAGGACCATCGCCGTGTCCGAGCGGGCGGTGCCGTCGTCGGCGCCTCCGCCGAGCTTCTTGTTCCCGCCGGTACGGGTGTCCGAGCCGAGGACCAGGATGTTCTGCGAGCCGTTGTCGGCCCTGGCCGGCCGGTCGACGCCGAGGACCTGGTCGATGTCGACGCTCTGCAGGTTGCCGTTGAGCTGGTAGAGCACCACTCCGGCGCCGGTGCCGCCCAGGACCACGATGCCCGCCGCGCTCCAGGCCGCGACGAGCAGGGCCCTGCGCCGCTTGGCCCGGGGCTTGCGGCGGCGGCCCTTGCCCCGGCTGCCGGGTCCGATGGTGCGGGACTGACCGGGGTCGGGTATCGCGGGATCCGGCGTGCTCTCGGCGGACATGGGCTCCTCGGTGTTCGTACGGTCGGCTACCCCCTGCGCTCGGGGTCGGGTCGGTCGGCTCCGGCGGATTTCCGCCGGTTCCTCACCATCGTCCCTCCGTGACCGAGACGGCGGAACTCGGGACAGGGTTGCACAACGGTCTGTGGCCATTAGGTGCGAAAAAGATTACGCAGTGTGTTCGCGGTGCGCCGACCCCCGCCGGTGACCTGGGAATCCGCGGGCACCCGTCCGGGTACCCGCAGGCGGCCGGGGAACCGCCGCTTGTGGCGAAGGTCGCACACGAACGGTCCTCACAAGCCGGAAGTCCCGCCCCGTCACCTGCGTGACGGAACGGGACTTCGGGTCGGGTCCGGCGGCGGATCAGTCGCCGTTGCCCGGCGTCGGCGTCGTCTTCTGAATCTGCATCAGGAACTCGACGTTCGACTTGGTCTGCTTCATCTTGTCGAGGAGCAGTTCGATCGCCTGCTGCTGGTCGAGGGCGTGCAGCACCCGGCGCAGCTTCCAGGTGACGGCGAGCTCCTCGCTGCCGAGCAGGATCTCCTCCTTGCGGGTGCCGGACGCGTCGACGTCCACCGCGGGGAAGATGCGCTTGTCGGCGAGCTTCCGGTCGAGCTTGAGCTCGGCGTTGCCGGTGCCCTTGAACTCCTCGAAGATGACCTCGTCCATGCGGGACCCGGTGTCCACCAGGGCGGTGGCGAGGATGGTCAGCGAGCCGCCGTCCTCGATGTTGCGGGCCGCACCGAAGAAGCGCTTCGGCGGGTACAGGGCGGTCGAGTCGACACCGCCGGACAGGATGCGGCCGGAGGCCGGGGCGGCGAGGTTGTACGCACGGCCCAGGCGGGTGATCGAGTCGAGCAGCACGACGACGTCGTGGCCCAGCTCCACGAGGCGCTTGGCGCGCTCGATGGCGAGCTCGGCGACCGTGGTGTGGTCCTCGGCCGGGCGGTCGAAGGTCGAGGAGATGACCTCGCCCTTGACCGACCGCTGCATGTCGGTGACCTCTTCCGGACGCTCGTCGACGAGGACGACCATCAGGTGGCACTCGGGGTTGTTGTGGGTGATCGCGTTGGCGATCGCCTGCATGATCATGGTCTTGCCGGTCTTCGGCGGGGCCACGATCAGACCGCGCTGGCCCTTACCGATCGGCGCGACGAGGTCGATGATGCGGGTGGTGAGGACGCCCGGGTCCGTCTCCAGACGGAGGCGGTCCTGCGGGTACAGCGGCGTCAGCTTGTTGAACTCCGGGCGGCCGCGGCCGTGTTCGGGCGCCATGCCGTTGACGGAGTCGAGCCGGACGAGGGCGTTGAACTTCTCGCGCCGCTCGCCTTCCTTGGGCTGACGGACCGCGCCGGTGATGTGGTCACCCTTGCGCAGGCCGTTCTTGCGGACCTGGGCGAGGGAGACGTACACGTCGTTCGGACCCGGCAGGTAGCCGGAGGTGCGGATGAACGCGTAGTTGTCGAGGATGTCCAGGATGCCCGCGACGGGGATCAGGACGTCGTCCTCGGCGATCTGCGGCTCCTGCACGTCGTCGCGCCCGCGACGGCCCCGGCGGTCCCGGTAGCGGCCCCGACGGCCGCGGCGGCCGCCGCCGTCGTCGTCGTAGCCGTCGTCCTGCTGGCGGTCCTGACGGCCGCCGCCCTGCTGCCGGTCCTGGCGTCCGCCGCCCTGGTTCTGGTCGTCGCCCTTGCCCCGGCGGTCGCGGCCACCGTCACGGTCGCGGCCACCGTCACGGTCGCGGCCGCGGTCCCGGCGGTCGCGGCGGCGGCCCTCGCCGCCCTCGCCGTCGGAGCGGGCGTCGCCCTGGCCCTGCTGCTGGGCCGACGCGTCTGCCTTCGGCTCGCCGCGGGTCTCCACGGCCACGGTCTCGGTGGCGGCGGACGGGCTGCCCGCGTCGGCGGTGGCCCGGCGGCGACGGCGCTCGGAGGCGGCCTCGTCACCGGCCTGCTCGCCCGACGGCGAGACCTTGGGGGACGGCTGACCGGGGATCTCGATCTGCTGCTGGGCGGCGGCCTTGTCCGCGGCGGTCTTGTCCGCCTTCTTCTCGGCCTTCTCCGCCTTGCCGGCCTTCTCCGCCTTCTCGGCGGGGGCCTCTTCGCCCGTACGGGTACGGGAGGTGCTGCGGCGCTTGGGCTTGGTCTCGCCGGCGGTGTCCGCGGCGGCGGGCGCGGCCTTGGCGGGGGCTCCCCCGGCGGCCTGCGCCTCCTTGATGACCTCGATCAGCTGGCTCTTGCGCATACGCGCGGTGCCCCTGATGCCGAGGCCGGATGCGACCTGCTGCAGCTCGGCCAGCACCATGCTCTCGAGGCCGGTACCGCGGCGCCGCCGGGAGCCGGCACCGGTGGCAGGCGCGGAGGCGTCCGTGGCGGGCGCGGCAGCGGTCTCCTCGACACGTGCGCCCATCAGATCGGTGGTGTCGCTCACGAAGGGTCCTTCCCTGGAGCGGACGTCGGCCTGTCTGGCTCGGCGACCGGTTGTGCTGTCCGGCTTCGGTCCTTGCTGTGCGAACCGTGCCGGGGCGGTGGTCCGCCTGAACGGCGGAAGGAATATCTGGTGATGGCGCGACCCCTGGCCGTGGCACCCAGTGTCTGTGTCACGCGGCGTGGTCGCACCGGTTCCGAAGCGTGCCCGGCGGGCCGCTCAGTGTCCGCGTCGGCCGTACTGCTCACGTACGACGTCCACTGCACAATGCGGCTTGGGGGGCTCCCGGAAGAATGTCTGTCCCGGACGGGGACACGAGGCACCTCGCCATGGTGGGGTCGGGTGCAGACTTGAGATTAACACTACCGGATCCAACAAACATTCCCCCTCTCGAAATCCGGCAACCGTGTCAGGTCGCCAGTGGCAGGACGCTCGCGCCCTGCTGATCCAGGCTGAGTCGGTTGGCCGCCCAGTCCGTGCCGGCCAGCGCCTCGACCTTGTCGGCCGTGTCGGCGTCGGCCAGTGCCATCACCGTGGGCCCCGCGCCGGAGATGACCGCGGGGATGCCGTCGGTGCGCAGCCGCTCCACCAGCGCCGCGCTCTCCGGCATGGCCGGCGCGCGGTACTCCTGGTGCAGGCGGTCCTCGGTGGCCGGAAGCAGCAGCTCGGGACGCCTGGTGAGGGCCTCGACGAGCAGCGCGGCGCGGCCGGCGTTGGCGGCGGCGTCGACGTGCGGGACGGTTCGCGGGAGAAGACCTCGTGCGGTCTCCGTCAGTACCGGCTTCCCGGGCACGAAAACCACCGGAACGATGGAATCGGCGGGGTCCAACCTGATCGCCCTGGCGGCGCCGGACTCCATCCAGGACAGGGTGAAGCCGCCCAGCAGGCAGGCCGCGACGTTGTCGGGGTGACCCTCGATCTCGGTGGCGAGGTCGAGCAGCGCGCCGTCGTCGAGACGGGCCTCGCCGCCTATGGTCACCGCGCGCGCGGCGACGATCCCCGCACAGATGGCGGCGGACGACGAGCCGAGGCCGCGGCCGTGCGGGATGCGGTTGGCGCAGACGATCTCCAGACCGCGCGGCTGTCCGCCCAGCAGGTCGAAGGCCGTGCGCAGGGAACGGACGAGGAGGTGCTTCTCATCGCGCGGCAGGGTCTCGCTGCCCTCACCCGCGATGTCGATGTGCAGCCCGGAGTCGGCGACCCGGACGACCACGTCGTCGTACAAGCCCAGCGCGAGGCCGAGGGCGTCGAAGCCCGGGCCGAGGTTGGCGCTGGTGGCGGGGACGCGCACCCTGACGGCGGCGGCGCGGAAGGCTGGACCGGCCATCGCTCGATGACTCTCCTTGAGCTGCGTGACTGTCGAATGACATTCGATGACGTACGGGGCCCTGGGGCTCGCCGCTTCCTGCCGAACGACCGGCCCGTGCCGGAACACGGTCGGCCGCGACCGGCCTGGACCGGCCGCCACCAGCCGCTTCCGGACCGCGGAGACAGCGCGGCGCCGCGGCATATGCGGCAGGCGGGTTCGGTACAGCCTATCGAAGGAAGGTTCTGTGGCGACATAGGGCGCACGGGAGGCGCACGATGCGTGTCGTAAGCCCCCTGTGCACCCCCCGTAAAGGACTTTCCCGGCCGAGCGTCGCTTACGCCCTCTTACGCCGGTGAGATGGGCGCGACCTCGGATCCGGACCGTGGGGCCGCGCCCCGTCCGGGCAGTCGGATCAGGGGCGTGGCCAGGCCGTCGGACGCGTCCTCGGGTCAGGGCTGCCGGACCGCGCCCTCGGTCGGGGCGGTCAGATCAGGCCGAGGCGCTCGGCCGCCGTCGCCGCGTCGACCGGGACGGTGACCGGCTGCGGGGCGCCCGCGACGGCCCAGTCGGGGTCCTTGAGGCCGTTGCCGGTGACGGTGCACACGATGCGTTGCCCCGGGTCGACCTTGCCCAGCTCGGCGGCCTTCAGCAGACCGGCGACCGACGCGGCGGACGCGGGCTCCACGAAGACGCCCTCCTGGGAGGCCAACAGCCGGTAGGCGCGCAGGATCTCACGGTCGGTCACCTCGTCGATGGCACCGCCCGACTCGTCCCGCGCGGCGAGCGCGAGGTCCCAGGATGCGGGGTTGCCGATGCGGATGGCGGTGGCGATGGTCGACGGGTCCTTGACGACCTCGCCGCGCACGATCGGGGCGCTGCCGGAGGCCTGGAAGCCCCACATGCGCGGCGTCTTCGTGCTGACCGCGTCGGCGGCGTACTCCTTGTACCCCTTCCAGTACGCGGTGATGTTGCCCGCGTTGCCGACCGGCAGGACGTGGATGTCGGGCGCGTCGCCGAGCATGTCCACGATCTCGAAGGCGGCCGTCTTCTGCCCCTCGATACGTACCGGGTTGACCGAATTGACCAGCGCCACGGGGTAGTTGTCGCTCAGCGCGCGAGCGAGCGTGAGGCAGTCGTCGAAGTTGCCGTCGACCTGGAGGATCTTCGCGCCGTGCACGAGGGCCTGGCCCATCTTGCCGAGCGCGATCTTGCCCTGCGGCACCAGGACGGCCGACACCATGCCGGCCCGCACGCCGTAGGCGGCGGCGGAGGCCGAGGTGTTGCCCGTGGACGCGCAGATGACGGCCTGCGCACCCTCCTCCTTGGCCTTGCTGATGGCCATCGTCATGCCGCGGTCCTTGAAGGACCCGGTCGGGTTCGCCCCCTCCACCTTGAGGTGGACGTCGCAGCCCGTGCGCTCGGAGAGCACCTGCGCGGGCACGAGCGGCGTGCCGCCCTCGCGGAGCGTCACGACGGGCGTGCTGTCGGAGACGGGCAGCCGGTCCCGGTACTCCTCGATGATTCCGCGCCACTGGTGGGTCATTGCTGGTTACTCTCCTTCAACCCGCATGATGCTGGCGACACCCCGCACGGTGTCGAGCTTGCGCAGCGCCTCGACGGTACCGCCGAGGGCGGCGTCGGACGCACGGTGGGTGACGACGACGAGGGATGCCTCGCCGTCCTTGCCGGACTGCCGCACGGTGTCGATGGAGACACCGTGCTCCGCGAACACGGTCGCGACCTGGGCGAGCACGCCCGGTTTGTCGGCCACGTCGAGACTGATGTGGTAGCGCGTGACGACGTCGCCCATCGGCGAGACGGGCAGTGCGGCGTAGGCGGACTCGCCCGGTCCGGTGGCGCCGCCGATCCGGTTCCGGCAGACGGCGACGAGGTCGCCGAGCACGGCGGAGGCGGTCGGGGAGCCGCCGGCACCGGGCCCGTAGAACATGAGTTGCCCGGCGGCCTCGGACTCCACGAAGACGGCGTTGTACGCCTCGCGCACGTTCGCCAGCGGATGGCTGAGCGGGATCATCGCGGGATGCACGCGCGCGGTGACCGATCCCCCGTCCGCCGCCCGCTCGCAGATGGCGAGCAGCTTGATGGTGCAGCCCATCTCCTTGGCGGAGGCGAAGTCGGCGGCGGTGACCTCGGTCATGCCCTCGCGGTAGACGTCGTCGAGGCGCACGCGCGTGTGGAAGGCGATCCCGGCGAGGATGGCGGCCTTGGCGGCGGCGTCGAAGCCCTCGACGTCGGCGGTGGGGTCGGCCTCCGCGTACCCGAGGGCGGTGGCCTCGTCGAGCGCCTCCTGGTACCCGGCGCCGGTGGTGTCCATGGCGTCGAGGATGAAGTTCGTCGTCCCGTTGACGATGCCGAGGACCCGGTTGACCTTGTCACCGGCCAGGGACTCGCGCAGCGGCCGGATCAGCGGGATGGCGCCGGCGACGGCGGCCTCGTAGTACAGGTCCTTGCCGTGCTCGTCGGCCGCGGCGTGCAGCGCGGCACCGTCCTGGGCGATGAGTGCCTTGTTCGCGGACACCACGGACGCGCCGTGCTCGATGGCGGTGGTGATGAGCGTCCGGGCGGGCTCGATGCCGCCGATGACCTCTACGACGACGTCGATGTCCCCGCGCTTGACGAGCGCGGTGGCGTCGGTGGTCACCAGGGCGGGGTCGATCCCTTCCCGCACCTTGTCGGGCCGCCGTACGGCCACGCCCGCGAGCTCCACCGGGGCTCCGATCCGGGCGGCGAGGTCGTCGGCGTGCGTCGTCATGATGCGCGCCACCTCTGAGCCGACCACTCCACAGCCCAGCAGCGCCACCTTCAGCGGACGCGTACGCATCATCCGACCTCGTTTCCTCTTACCGTCTGCGGTTCGACCAGTCTCACGCACCGGACGGGATTTCCTGCCATTCGTCCGCATCATGAGACGTTTATTTCATTTTCGCGGGGGCGGAAGACGGAAGATCTTCCGCCTCCGCCCCCTCGGTGCCGAGCCCGGCGTCCGGCCCTCAGCCGACGTCGAGACGCAGCAGATCCTCCTCCGTCTCCCGCCGCACGATGGCGCGGGCCTCACCCTCGCGCACGGCGACGACGGGCGGACGCAGCGCGTGGTTGTAGTTGCTGGCCATGGAACGGCAGTACGCCCCGGTCGCCGGTACGGCGATGAGGTCCCCCGGCGCCAGGTCCCCCGGCAGGAAGGCGTCCTTGACCACGATGTCGCCGCTCTCGCAGTGCTTGCCCACGACCCGAGCGAGCATGGGCTCGGCGTCGGAGGTGCGGGAGACCAGGGCGACGGTGTACTCGGCGTCGTACAGCGCGGTGCGGATGTTGTCCGACATGCCGCCGTCGACGGAGACGTAGGTGCGCAGCCCCTCGAGGGGCTTGACGGTGCCGACCTCGTAGAGCGTGAAGGCGGTGGGCCCGACGATGGCGCGCCCGGGCTCGACGGAGATCCGCGGCGTGCGCAGCTTCGCGCTCTCGCACTCCCGCGTCACGATCTCGGTGAGCGACTTGGCGATCTCGTGCGGCTCGCGGGGGTCGTCGTCACTGGTGTACGCGATCCCGAGCCCGCCCCCGAGGTCGATCTCGGGCAGCTCGACCCCGTGCTCGTCGCGGATGTCCTTGAGCAGCCCGACCACCCGGTGGGCGGCGACCTCGAAGCCGGACATGTCGAAGATCTGCGACCCGATGTGGGAGTGGATTCCGATCAACTCGAGCCCGTCGAGCTGGAGTGCCCGCCGCACGGCTTCGGCCGCCTGCCCCCCGGCCAGTGGAATCCCGAACTTCTGGTCCTCGTGGGCGGTCGCGATGAACTCGTGCGTGTGCGCCTCGACCCCGACGGTGATGCGGATCTGCACGCGCTGCCGCTTGCCGAGTGACTGGGCGATGTGGGCGACGCGCGCGATCTCCTGGAAGGAGTCGAGCACGATCCGTCCGACGTCGGCGCGGACGGCACGCTCGATCTCCTGGGGCGACTTGTTGTTGCCGTGGAAGGCGATGCGGTCGGCGGGCATCCCGGCGGACAGCGCGGTGACGAGCTCGCCGCCGGAGCAGACGTCGAGATTCAGCCCCTCCTCGTGCAGCCACCGCACGACGGCACGGGACAGGAACGCCTTGCCGGCGTAGAACACGTCGGCATCCGCCCCGAAGGCGGTACGCCAGGCCTGCGCGCGGGCCCGGAAGTCGGCTTCGTCGAGGACGTAGGCGGGAGTGCCGTACTCCTCGGCCAGCTGCGTGACGCTGATCCCGCCGACGGTCACGACACCGTCCTCGCCCCGCTCCACGGTCCTCGCCCAGACCTTGGAGTCGAGGGCGTTCAGGTCGGCGGGCGGAGCGGAGTAGTGCCCCTCGGGAAGGACATCGGCGTGACGGGGCCCGGCGGGGTGTGCGGAACGGCTCATGACGTCTTCTGTGCTCTCATCAGAGGTGGTCGGGTGCGTCGATACCGAGCAGGGTCAGGCCGCCGGCCAGCACCGTCCCGGCGGCTTCGGCGAGGGCGAGCCGGGCGCGGTGGGCGGCCGAGGGTTTCTCCCCGCCGCGCGGCAGCACGGTGGCCAGGAAGGGCAGCGCGGCGTCGGCGACGGTGACGAGGTGCCGGGCGAGCCGGTCGGGGGCGCGGTGGGTCGCCGCGGCGGCGAGCACGCGGGGGTGGTCGGCGAGGGCGGCGACGAGGTCTTGAGTACCGGTGACCGGACCGGGGTGGGCGCCGAATCCGAGATCCGCGGCGTTGCGGGCGAGGGCGCGGGTGCGGGCGTGGGCGTACCGCGCCCGGAAGAGCGGGTTGCTCTCGCGCTGGGCGAGGTGCTCGTCTCCGATCCGGGGACGGTCGTGGGCGGCGGGGTGGAGCAGGGCCCAGCGGGCGGCGTCGCGGCCGAGGGGCAGGGGGTCGGCGGGTGCGGGGACGGGACGCACGTTGACGGGCAGACTCGCGGGCGCCGGTCCGGCCCCGTCGAGGCGCACCCCGAGGACGGCGGTCCACTCGGCCTCGAAGGCTTCGGCCGTGGCCCGGACGAGCACGCCCTGCGACCGCAGGATGCGGGCGGCGACTTCGGCGACGACGACGGCACGGACGTCGTGCGGGCAGTGCAGCTGCACGATGGGCCTGTCGGGTCCGTCGGGTCCGTCGGGTCCGTCGGGTCCGTCGGGTCCGTCGGGTCCGTCGGCGTACCCGTACCGGACGCCGGCGCCGAGGATCTCCTCGACGAGCGCGGCGGGGGCGGCCCCTCCGAGGCTGATGTTGAGGAACCCGGGCCCGGTGAGGACGACGTCGGTGACGCCGTCGACGTCGACGAGGTACGGCCGCAGCACCTGGGCCACCCGCTGCGGCGGCTGCCCGGCCGGCCGGGCCAGCTGGAGGGCGATGTTGGTCGCGTAGTCACCGCACCCTCCGGGGCCCGGCGGGGCGACCACAGCCCGCTCCGGAACGGTCACGCTCAGCTCCCCCGCGTCGACAGCGCGACGCACCGCGTGCAGCACGGTGCGGGAGAGCTCTGCGGGGGTCACGGGTCAAGCGTATGGGAGGAGGGGGGTGGGTAGGCGAACAGGTTCCGCACTGATCCCGACATGTGGACGAACCGCGCACCGGCCCCCGTGTACCGGCGCACGGAACTCATCCGGCCGACTCGGCCTGAGCCGGCGATCCACTCTCCCCCGCCGCACCGAACACGGCCCGGAACGCGCCCGCACCGCCCGCACGCGTCTTGCGCTCGACCAATTGCCGTACGAGCGCGACGAGCTCGGCCGGCTCGAAGGGCTTGGACAGAAAGGCATCGGCCCCGGCATCGAACCCTGCGTCGATCTCGTACTGCGTACAAGCACTGACGATGGCGATCGGAAGGTCCCGCGTACGCGGATCGGCACGCAGCCGGGCGGCGGTCCGCACCCCGTCCAGCCGAGGCATGACCACGTCCAGCGTCACGACGTCGGGCCGCACCTGATGGACGACTTCCAGACACTCGGCACCATCGCCCGCGGTCACGACCTCGAAGCCTTCCAGCTCGAGGTTGACCCTGATCAGCTGCCGGATGACCT
This sequence comes from Streptomyces mutabilis, assembly GCF_014649815.1. Taxonomy (GTDB): domain Bacteria; phylum Actinomycetota; class Actinomycetes; order Streptomycetales; family Streptomycetaceae; genus Streptomyces; species Streptomyces mutabilis. The sequence continues at coordinate 92,475 of NZ_BMTT01000008.1, forward strand.
TGTTGTCGTCGACAACAAGAACCCGGCCAGACGCCCTAGGCACAACTCGAGAGTAGGTCCGGACCGGCCACCGCGTCCGGGTTTTCCCCACTTCCACCCCGCGCGAGGGACAACGCCCTGACGGCTGACGCCGTGGCCTGCCGGCCGGGGGCGGGCGAAGGGCGCGGCACGACCGTGGAAACCCGTTCATGACCACCCCGGGCGAGCTGGTAGTGTTCTACCCGTCGCCGCGAGCAACACCGAACGCGACCGACACGCCCCCGTAGCTCAGGGGATAGAGCAACGGCCTCCGGAGCCGTGTGCGCAGGTTCGAATCCTGCCGGGGGCACACTGTGTAAGTGTGCCCAAGACCCCGTCACCAGCGGAGACGCTGAGGCCGGGGTCTTCGCGTACGTGCAGGTGCGTGCGGCCGGAAGCAGCCGTCTGCCAATGCGGCAAAGTACTGAGCCAGGCGAAGAGCGTCTTTCTGCAGACGGTGGCGTCGCCGTGGTCGTGAGCGCCCTGGAGGGTCTCGCGTCCGCCAGTGGATCGAAACCGTCATCGACACCCTCAAAAGCCGGTTCAGCCTCGAACGCCACGACGGCAGAATCCCGGCCGGAGTTTTCGCCCGCACCGGACAGCTGGACTGGTCGCGGTGCGGGATCGACCCGGTGAACATGCGGGCCTCGAAAGGGGGTCCCTTCCGTGCCCGCGGGCCGCGGGGCCGCCGATGGACGACGGCCCCGCGTAAGGTGGCGGACCACGGTGGACCGCGGTGCTGTCGGTCAGCGCTCCTCGACCACCGTGAACCGCAGCGTTTCGGTGAAGGAGCGTCCGTAGGAGTCGGTTGCGGTCACCTTGGCGTGGTGGGTTCCCGCTTCGAGGTCGGAGGGCAGTTCCAGTCGCCACAGGTGCATGGTGCGGTCGGCCACGCTGCCGCCGTTGATCAACTGCTGGGCGGCCGCGTGCGGGTCGGACCACTCCGGACCGATCAACTGGCTCTCACCACGGGCCTGCTGAGTGCGCACGGCCCTGTGCACAGGTCCACCGTCGATGCTTGCCTCCACCTTCGAATCGGTGGACCCCATCCAGAAGTTGGTGGTCAGCCAGGTGGTGCCGGTCAGGTCGTCCCGGCTGACCACGCGGGGGTCGCCCAGCTCAGGGGCCTCGCCCTGCTTGTTCCCGTTCCAGACCCGACGGTCGACGTACCACTGCCGGTAGGTGGGCGAGTTGACACCGAGCTGCATCTGGACGTCGTCCTTCTCACCCGTGACGGTGAAGCGCTCCTTGAAGGAGTTGCCCTTGATGTCCAGGGTCAGGACGCCCGGACGGCCACCGTCACGGCCGACGGCGGCCGGGTAACCCTTCTCCGTCAGCTTCCCGGAGTACCAGTCACCGGAGATGGCACCGGCGGTGATGTGGGGGAAGGGCAGCCCCTCGATGCCGAAGAGGTCGCGCCAGCCCTTGAACAGGTCGCCGGTCTTCATGTTCTCGATCGAATGGGTGTGACCGGCCACCGAGACGGCCCTGCGGCCATCCAGCAGGTTGTAGATCTCACGGACCTGGTCGACCTGGTGCCGGGCACTGCCCTCGTCGGCGAAGGTCAGCAGCGGTATGTGCCCGGCCACGACGACCAGCTTGTCCGAGGGGACCTTCGCCAGGTCCCGTTCCAGCCACTCGAGTTGCTTCTCGTCGAGGCGGCCGTTGTAGGAGGGGCTGTTCTCGGGGTCGTTGCAGTTGGTGTGGCGACCGTCGTTGTTGTCGACGCCGGGGGTGCACGGGTAGCGCACGGTGTTGAGGGCAATGACGTGCGTCCGGCCGACGTCGTAGGAGTAGTACGCCGGGGCCATGTGAGCCCGGAAGGTGTCGAAGGAGTGCTCGGCGGTCTTCGCGTCGTAGTCGAGGTCGTGGTTGCCGGGCAGGAAGCGCACCGGGCCGTTGAGTTCGGCGGTGAGTCCCCTGACGTCCGGGTACAGGGAGAGGTCGTCGCCCACCACGTCGCCGATGAACAGGGCGCCGCAGCCGGTGTAGTCGTTGCGCCGGGAGAGGTCGGAGATGGCTCCGGCGCGGGCGTAGCCGACCTCCTCCTTGTCGTAGGTCTGCAGGTCGCCGGCGATGACGCAGTGCTGCTCGCGGTCCTTGGTGGCCTGGTTCTTCACCAACGGGAAGTTGACGGCCTCCGGCAGCGGGCCGGTGGGTTCGATGCCTCCGTACCGCAGCTCGGGCGAACCGGCGGGCAGGTGGTTGTAGTGGAACTGGGCGACGTTGTGCTCGTCGACGGGTACCTGGTAGCCGGACGGCTGAGTGATGAAGACCGTCATGTTGTCGTAGGCGGGCAGTCGGTAACGGCCGTGGCGATCGGTGGTCACCACGTCGCGGCCGTTGGAGACCACCACGCCGGCCAGACCGCGCTCGCGCTCGTCGTTGCGGCTGTCGCGGTCGCCGTCGAGGAACACCCGGCCGGTGAGCACCCGTCCGGCGTCGGCGTCCTCGTCGGCGGGCACGACCTCGACCTTGCCCCGGTAGGCGTTGGCGTTCCAGTCGTTGCGGTCGTGTCTGTCATTCCCGTCCGCCTGTGTGGCGGTCGCGGGTGCGGCGGTCGCGGTCTGCACGACCGAAGTGGTCAGGGTGGAACCCGCGATCGCCATCGCGCCGAGCACTGCCATTCCGGTGCGTACCGACTTGGACGAGGAGCGAGAGAGTGGCACTGTTTCTGACACCTCCGTTGGTCTTCCGCTGATTGGCCGTCGAATCGCCCTACGTGAGGCCGGGTTGGGAGCGCCCGGTGACCGTGACACTGACCGCCGGAGCTTAACTACGGGAGAGGGAAGGGCGAAGGTCCGGAGGACCGTGGGACTCCATCGGGCCCGAATATCCGAAGGAGGGGCAAAAGGAACGCCGGCGTCGGCCTGGACGCCCGTTCCGTGCCGCGGGTGGGCTCCGCCGCCTTCGGCGACGCTCCTGGTCGGCTTCGTCGAGCGGGTGACGGCGAGCGGAGCGCGGTCCCACGAGACGGTGTGGCTGGACTCGGCCGCGGGGCCCTGATCGAAGCCGACCAGCACGGTCGACTCGGCGGTCAGTTCCAGCGAGCGCAGGGTGTGCGGCATGGTACGGACGGCATCCGCGATCACGGCGTAGTCCTTGGCGGCGGTCTCGGCCTCGCCGGGATACAGGTCGACGGGTCGGCGCACGGCCAGTCCGGGCAGGTAGGCGACCGTGCAGCCCGCGTCGCGGGCCGAGGTCAGCGGAAGGGCACCGAGGGAGGCGGGCTGGTCCACGATCACCGTCACGGTGCCGAACTGTCATGCCGGGCGGAGACCACAGGATCCCTTGCAGGACCGCGGGGAACATGTACGGGGGCCGGGCGACGGCGCTGCTGCTCGCGGGATGCAGCAGCGTTCCGACGGATGACAGCGAGATCGTCACGTTCACGGACAGGCACGGTCGCGTCTTGACCGTTGCGGTGGTCGTCGGCCAGGAGCGGAGCGAAAGCGAGGACTACGAGATCCCCGGACTCGACTGTGACCGTCCCCAGAGGGCCGAAGGTCGGGGCCGCTGGTTGTTCTCCGATGCCGAAGCGGGATGCACCGTGAGCGGCGTCGGGGACCCGTGTGCGGGCCGGCTGTGCAGTGTTCCCCGGTGGGGCAGTGATCCGCCTGTGCGGCCAGGGCGGGCGGCAGGGCCGGACTACTGCTCGGGTGACGGTTCGGAGGCGTCGGCGTGGCCATCGTCCTGCGCGCCCGGGTCCGGGCGAATGGTGTGTCCGCCGGCTTTGCGGGGTACCGTCTGCCGCGTCTCTCACCGAAGACGCGGCAGACGGTACCCGTGTGACGTGGCGCGGCTCAGACGGGTGGCGGCGTTTCGTCGGTCACGGCCCAGCGTTGGTTCGCGCCCGACGTGGGGGTCCAGGTCGTCACTCTGGAGCGGTCCGCCGTGGCGTGGCCGGCGACGTCGAGCAGCCGGCTGGTGGCGGCGTTGACGAACGTCCAGGTGCCGTCACCTGTCGTCGACATGATCCACTGAGCTTCCCTGTCGGCCGATCCGGAGTCCGGGTCCTCCAGGACCGCTGCGCCGCCGCGCACGGCGAGCCGCTTGCCCGTAGCGGAGTTGACGAGCGAGTAGCGCTCGCGGTTGCCGTTGCCGTGGGTCAGTTTCCGTACGGACCACAGCTGGGTGTCGGTGGTGCCGGAGGTGCGGATGACGAGCCCGGTGCGGTCGTCGTCCGGTGCCAGTGACTTGCCGCTCTGCACGCCCTGCAGCCGGTAGACGTGGCCGGGCTGGATGAGCGCGGCCTCCCGGGCGGTGCCGCCGACGCCCGCGACGCGGAAGGTCGTGACCGACTCGGCAGGGACGGTGAGCGTGGCGGAACGACCGCTCACCCGAACCGGATCGCCCTCGACGAGTGCGCCGTCGGCGCTGGTCACCACCGGTGTGACGGAGGCCCGCGGGGTGACGTGCCCGAAGCGGGAGAGGTCCAGGGTCACCGTGCGCGCCGAGGTTGCATCGTTGACGTGCACCACTGTTGCGCCCGTGCCGGACTTGTTCACGGCGGCGGCGCTGGAGGGGTCGTCGGTTTTGACGAAGCGGTCCCCGGGGCGGATGTAGTGGGTGAAGTTCCGGATGGTGTGGAACTTGCTGTTGGTCCTGATCGGGCAGGTTTCGAGGGTGTCGGCGGCGGTGCAGTTGAACGGGATGTGGATGCTGCCCCAGTTCTTGCCCGCGGCCGCCTGGGGGATGGCGTCCTCGATGGGTTGCCAGAACACCCAGGCGAGTGGCTCGAGTTCGCGGATGTCGTCGACCATGCGGGTGGCGATGCCCAGTCCCGGCTCCATGCCGGTGAAGTCGGTTCCTGTGCCCCAGGTGCCCTCGACCTCGCTCATCCAGAGTCTCTTGCCCGCGCCTTTGGCACCGTCGCGGGCGCTGGTGCGCATGTCCGTGCCGTAGGTGTGGACGTTGAGCTGGTCGACGGCGGCGCGCGCTGTCGAGTCGTAGGCGTTCCAGTTCTCGGTGAAGATCTTCGGGTTGGTTTCGTCCATCGCGGACACCGCGGCGTGCGTCCTGGCTCCGATGAGAGCGCGTTGCAGGGCCAGGATCACCTGCTGTTGGAGTGCGGGGCCGGCGTGCGCACCTTCCTGACGTCCGCCGGTGGGTTGGCCGTCGGGTCCCAGCCGGGTCCCCCAGTAGGGGGTGTTGGGTTCGTTGAGCGGGGCGATGGTGTCGAACTCGATCCGGTGCTTCTTCTCCAGCTGTTCGGTCACCTTCACCAGGTAGGTGGCGAAGTCGTCGGCGCGGTCGGCGCGGATCTGGTCCGTGCTCGCGTCGAAGCCTCCGGAGACGTATCCGCTGACCGTCTGGAACCAGGGCGGCGAGTTGCTGAATGCCTCCCAGTGGGTCACCTTGCTCTTGACCTGGTCGATCCACCAACGCTGGTTCGCGTCGGCGGCCCAATTCCAGTGGTCCGGGTCGTGGGGGTCCCACCAGTCCATGTCCTCACGAGTGGTCCCCTCGGGGGCCTTCCAGAAACCCTCCATGGTGGCGCCGGCCTTCATGTAGTCCTTGCGCACGTCGGGGGCGTTGCCGCCGCCGATGTTGTAGCGCGCGATGTTCAGGCGCAGGCCGTCGCGGCCGAACAGCATGTCGACGAGCTGCTTGCGGATGGGGTCCGGATAACCGCCGGTGACATTGGCGAACCAGGCCAGGCTCGTGCCCCACCCCTCGAACTTCTGCTGCTGATACGAGGGATCGACGCGTACGGTGACCGCGTCCGGCGGGTCGGCCGCGGTGGCGGAGGGCATGGCGACGAGCCCCGCGCCGAGCGCCAGGGGGGCGGCGAGCGCCAAGGCTCGGACTGTGCGACGTCTGCTGGGCATGATCATCCGTTCGTGACGTGGGGTGACACGGAGGGCATCTGCTCTGGACCGGGCCCACCGCCAAGACCAAACAAAAGCATGCAGAAACGATCGGGATGAAGGGATGCTGAATCACGTATCTGAACACGTCAAGACATCGCGCACGGTTCGGTGCGTGTAATTCGGTGTCCTGCATGGGCATGCTCGGTGCCGAGAGCCGCCCTGCCCGCTTGCACGCGGTGCACGCGGTGCACTTAGGATTCCACGGCCCGTCGGCAGCTCCCCGCGGCGAGCTCCGCACGGGCGGGCAGCTCCCGCCGCAGCGTGGCCGGCTGGTCGCGAAAGCCGGGCGGTGCTTCACCGTGCGAGGTAGCCGCGGCGCCGGCTTCTTGGGTGCTCCCGGCGGCCGCGGGCGCGTTGGGGGGCTTCCAGGGGCGGCCGCTGCCTCCAGGAGGCCCTGTACCCGGCGCGAGGGCGCGGTCCCGGACGTGTCCAGGGCGGGCCGCGCGTACCCGGCCGGAAGGGGGCGGGTCCGAGCGCCGGGCGGCTTTCCGGCCGAGGTCAGGGATGGGCGGGGGGAGTGAAAGCGTCCAGGGACTCGGGGAGGGTTTGACCGCCGTCGACGGTGAGGGACTGGCCGGTGACGAAGGAAGCTTCGTCGGAGGCGAGGAAGAGCACGGCGTGTGCGATGTCGGCGGTCTCACCGAGGCGTCCCAGCGGGATGGAGTCGGTCATCCGACGCAGGTAGTCCGGCCCGAGGCCGGTCAGCCCTTCCGTGTGCACGTTTCCGGGCAGGACGGCATTGACCGTGATGCCGTACGGCGCCAACTCCAGAGCCGCGCCGCGCAGGAATCCCAGCTGTCCTGCCTTGCTGGCCCCGTAGTGGGACCATCCCGCGTAGCCAGTCGTTGGGCCGGTGATCGAGGAGGTCAGAACGATCCGGCCGCGGCCCGCTCGTTCCATCGCGGGCAGACAGGCCCGCACCGACAGGATGGAGCCCCGGAGGTTGACGTCCAGGACCTCGTCCACGTCCTCGGCGGTCAGTTCGCGCAGTGGACGTTCCGGGAAGATCCCGGCGTTGGCGCACAGCACGTCGATCCTTCCGTACTGTCGTTCGGCCTCGACTGCCATCTTCTCGATCTCTTCGGGCCGTCGCATGTCCACGCCCATGCCTGCGACCCGTCCACCGGTGGCCCGGGCGAGGCGGTCCGCCGCTTTGTGGGCCGTCTCCTCGCTCCGGCCTGTGAGCAACACGGAGGCGCCCTGCTGGGCGAAGAGTCCGGCGATACCGAACCCGATACCCCGCGTGCCTCCGGTCACGACGACGGACCGGTCCTCCCAGCTTGTGAACGTCATGTCGTTTGCACCCTCCGCTGTGGTTCCCCCGTGGCCGGGGAAGCCCGGCCACTGTCCTGGTCACGCTAGCGACGGACCCGGACGGGAGGGCGGAGACCAGCCAGCGCCCGACACGTTCGGGCGGAGAAGGGACAACAGCCGGCAGGACAGCGTGAACGCGCGATGAAGGGCTTCCGCAATACCGGTGGGGCCCAGCGGTTCCCGTCAATTCGCTTCCGGCCCCGCCGTCACCTGATGCCCGCTTCCGGCTGCCGAGTCGAGATGACCATCCGCTCCGCGTACTCGGACGTTCCGTCCAACCGGTGCTCCCGGCCCTCCACGTCGACGTACAGCCGACGTCCTTCGGTAAGGAGACCGCGGGTGCGCAGCCGCCGCACCTCCCGGGCGGCTCCAGCGCGCCCGCACGCCGGGGCGGAGTGGTACTGCGATGGAGCCCGGCCAACCAGCGCGCCGGCACGCCGTGCCACTCGTATGCGCCGAGGACGTCGGCGATCAGCATCGTTGTGGCCGCCGACAGGTAGAGGGGCACGGCGATGTGCCAAGCCGGTCGGCGCCGACCGGCACCTCGGCCACAAACGGGGCGCCGGTCGGCCCGGGTCCCGGGCGCGTCACGGACGGGCAGGGCCTGTCGGAGCGCGTGGACGGACGCGTGCGCAGCAGGGGTCGCTACGGCCGCGCACCGTCCAACATTCCGGACGGTCGGCCTCCGGCGCGGTGAGAGCACGACGAAGCCGTGCCTCCCGGAGTCCGCGACCTTCCCCCGTTCGATCACGGCAACCGGGATGCGTCCGTCGAGCAGCGGAGTCCGCAGGATCAGCGTGTCCTGGTCGAGCCAGGTCTCATATCCGCGCCGCCGTCCGGGCATGAGGACCGGAGAGGTGGTCGCTGAGACCGTGCCGATCGGTACCGCACCCGAGGTCATGAGGGCGGGACAAACCAACGCGGCACCCGCTTACGGGTATCGCAGGCCCCGGCCGCCGTCGTCCTTCGGGCAGGCGGCTCGCGGATTGTGGCCCGATCCTGCGCAAAGTTGGCACGAGCGCCACTGACGTTGATCACTTGCGCTCGCGAAACTACAGGCGTCCTGCACCCCGGCACCCCGAGCGAGGATGCCGGGGGTGCGGAAGGCGATCGATGGGAGAGGCGGGCGGATGTCGAGCGAGGTTGCAGGGGTGCGTGTCCCCGGTGGACGGGCGGCGGAGGCCGCGCGGATGGTCTGCGAGGAGTATGCCGACAAGGCGCTCTACCACCATTGCTTGCGGTCCTATTTCTTCGGCGCGGCCTGGGCACAGGAGCGGGGCCTGGAGTTCGACCGTGAGTTGTTCTTCGTCTCGGCGTTGCTGCACGATCTGGCTCTCGTTCCTCCCTTCGACAGTCACACACTTCCGTTCGAAGAGGCCGGTGGCCACCTGGCCCGGGTGTTCACGGCCGGTCTCGGCTGGCCGACCGATCGGCGCAGCCGGGCGGCCGAGCTGATCGTGCTCCACATGCGGGAGGACGTCGATCCGGAAGTGGACGTCGAGAGTCGGCTTTTGCAGGTGGGGACCAGCGCAGATGTGTCCGGGGCGGGCCTGGAGGTGTTCAGCGCGCCTTTCCGGGACGCGCTCGTGCGGCAGTACCCCCGGTTGGGCTTCGCCGAGTCCTTCGTGCGTCTTTTCCGAGACCAGGCGGAACGCAAACCGGGTTGTGCCGCAGCGAGGTTGCTGGCGGGAAAGTGGGTTGAACGGACCGTGTGCAATCCGCTCGATCAGGGCTGATGTTCCTGCGGTGAACACTCATCCGGAAGGCACGGTGCCTTTCGAACGGCATTGACCAATCCGGAGATCATCCCACCCGGTCGGCCAACGTGACAGTCTCTCGTCGAGTACTGCCTGGACACGCTCGCTCTGGTCCTGGCGATCGTCGAACGCGGCGACGACATGCGCGGCTTCGCGGTGCTGCCCAAGCGGGGAATCGTCCAGCGCCTCTTCGCCCACCTGATGCGCACCCGCCGTGCACCCGCCGCCTGGCCCGCGACTACGAACGTCGCACCACCAGCGCCGAGGCGGTGGTCCACCGGTCGGGGACCCTGCTCATGACCCGTCGACTGGCCCGTTCACGCCCGCAGCCGGCGTGAACCGGCCCGGCGCGGGTTCGGCCAGCCGGCCCCGGGCGGCCAGGCGTTTCGCCTTCCACCGCAGTGCTTCCACCCACGCCGGCACCACGCCCCTACTGAAGTCGGCGGCCATCTCCTGACGGACCAGGCGGCCCTTGATGGAACGGAGCCCGGTCCGCGAGCGCCTTCAGGGTGCGCTGGTGGTCCACCGACAGCACCGACCAGGGCAGCTCCTCAGGCCACATGGGCACCTACGATTTCGGCTTCACCGCGTCCCGGGCCGCCGGGTGGGTGTCCGTGTCCCGCACATCCGGGATGATGTCCGTGCCAGCGGTGTCGCCGCCTCTGGAGTCAGCACCGCATCGACCCGCCCGCGGGCGATCACCCACTGCTGCCCTTCCAGCTCGGCCACGGCCACCTCGGCCTGGATACGGTCGGCCTCTTCCCTCAGCTCGTCCAGGTGACGGCGGGCACCCAGCTCACGCTGTTCCAACAGCCCGACCACCGCCGGCATCCACGACCTACCGGGGAGTTACTGCACGACAGGCCACTGCTCCCACAGGATCAGCGGCCCTACACCCGACCAGCGGAAACGCGGCCCTCAAGTCCGGAAAGACAACAGCTTCCGAGTCGATGGAACTGTCTGTCCGGGTGCCGGTGTGTGCTTCCGTGCGCCCCAACCTTTCTGCCCCGTACGTCTTGTCCTCCCCTCACGTCAGGTTCATGATCAGTCGGTCGGCTTGCACCGTTCATGGGGGGCATCCGTGGGAGCACCGTTTCGGCACATCGCCGCCGTAGCCTTCACCACGGCTCACGCTGCGCCCTGCCGCTCTCCACTACGCGATCCGCTCAGGCCGGCCCCTGGTCACCTGCACGGGAACAGCGGACCAGCAAGAAAGCCCAGGCCTCGCCCCTTGCCGGCAGGCGGTCCAAGAGCCAGGCGCAGGTCTCCTGTCAAAAACGCCCCGACGACAAGACGACAACACGATCAGCATCCAGACCGTATCCGCAGCGGCCGTCGGCTGCCTGCTCAGCCCCGTCAACCGGATCGGCGGAACCGCCCACTCGAACATCGGCTGTACCAGCACACCGCACGTCACGGCATTCCCCGGCGCGCTCCGTACAGGCCGTCGTCGTCTCCCACGGCATCTCGTCGGCTGACGCCGAGCCGGGCCACGCTCCTTCGGACCGTCGCCTTCGCTATCCGCTCGACCGGTACCCGGCCTGCCTCACACCGGCCGGGGGAGGGCGGGGATCCCATAGATGCCCGGACCATGGCTGAAGCCCCGGTCCCCAGGGAAGGAACCGTATAGATGAGGCGGAGTTCGTGGGCGGCGCTTGTCGCTGCCACCGTGGTCATGGGGATGTCCACGATGTCGGCGACCGCGTCGGCCTCGGTGCGAGTGCCACCGCTTGAGGTCGTCCAGTGCACGGGTACGGAGAACACCACCTACAGTCCCGGAGTCCTCTTCCAGGCTCGCGAGATCACTCTCAGCACCACCGGCACCTTCACCTCATGCCTGGATGCGACTGGTCAAGTCGCCAGCGGTGGTTACGGAGAGCAGTTCACACTGTTCGTCGGCTGCAACGACCTGCTGGGCCCCTTCACCGGCCGGCGCGCCATCACCTGGAACACCGGCGACACCAGCGTTATCACCGGCAGCGGCAGCAGCACCGCCATCGCTGGCCAGGTCATCACCACCTTCACCGGCACCGTCACCCAAGGCCCCTTCCAAGGATCCAGCGCGGTTCAGACCATCACCCTCCCCCAACTCAACACCATCAAGTGCCTGACCACCGGCATCACTGACGCCACCGGCATCACCACACTCACACTCACCTGAGCTCGGGGAAGTATTCGATCAACGGCCCTGGCTCACTTTCGGGGGCGGTGAGTCATGGGCGTCGTTGACCCTCGCGTGAAGGATGTCAACGAGCTCGTACAGACGGTGTTCTCGGGCCTGTCCCATCCGGACCGTCCGTGGCCTGGCGGATCTCGCGCCCGGCAGGCCGGATGCGCAGGGCGACGAAACGCGAGTACATGCGCTTCAATCCGCTGCGGCCGGTGCCCGGCCGGGAACCTTCCCGCCAGGGCACCGGTCGGGCCGTCTGCCGGCCGACGGCGATGACCAGCTCGGCTACTCCGCATCCCGCCGGGCGAGCCGGTGCTCACGTAAGACGCGGTACAGACCGCAGGCAGGGCCGCTCCGCCGCCGCCTCCCGACGTACGTCCCGTTCTCGGTACTCGCCGCTCGTCGCTGCTGCCGCCGCCGACGCCCGCGCCCGCGGTGGACAGGCCCGGGCGCATGAGACGAGTACGAAGCTGCGGCTTGAGACATGCCTCCGTTCGCGGGTGCCGACGGACGGGTGGGGAGTGGGGTGAATCGACAGCTGAGGCGATCGGCCCGGAGCTGATGTGCAGCTCGGCAGGTCAAGCACTCGTTCCGCCTATTGCCCCCTGACGGCTGCGGGGCCCGGGCTATGGGCTCAGTAGTCCCCCTTGAGGGCGCCGATCATGCACGCTGCAGTTGCGCGGTGCTCCGGCATCAGGCGCCATAGGTAGAGGACCCCGTCCACGAAGCACAGAAGGAGGACCTATGCGACGCATGACTGTCGGTGCCGTCCTGGCCGCCGCTCTCCTCGCGGGACCCGCAGCGGCCACCGCGGAAGCGCAGACACCGGTGGTGGCCCAAGAAGCCAACGTGCAAGCCCCGCAGCGAGCAGCGCAAGACGACACCAAGCAGGACGATGATGACGGAGGGTGGGGGCTTTGGGGCCTCGCCGGCCTTCTGGGTCTGCTCGGTCTCATCCCTCGTCGGCGAAAGACACATGACACGGGAACCAGCGCGCACCGCACTGATCGTCATTGAGGCCGATGTCCGTCAGTGGGCTTCCCACGGACATCAGTGAGTGACACCAGCGAGGGCGGACCGGACCGCGGCTGATGTCGCATCCCCGTGAACGCCCCGCACCAGCCGGCTTGGGCGAACGGTGTCGATGTGCGACGGGCCGAGCTGGCGAGACGCTGACCCGCACTCCGTCACAAACGTGCACGGTCTGGAGGGAGTACTCATGATCATCCAAATGCTGCATCAGAAGGGCGTCCGCAGCGAACACGCCTACGTGGCCGCCTTCGTGTCCATAGGCCTGTCCATCGCCGCCTGGGCAACCAGCCTCAACGCCGAGCCCGGCACTGGTGTCGCCCGCGCCGACCGGTGGGGAATCTTCGTCGGCGAGTGGGCCCCCACCTTCTTCGGCCTCGGACTCGCCCTTTCCCACTACGAGCAACAGGACGGCACCCTCACCGCGAGCGTGCGCGGCCTTCACGGGGAACGAGAAGCCCTGTAAGGGGACAACGACGAGAGCCCTGCCGCCCGCTCGGGAGGGCGCACGGCAGGGGCAGTACCTGCTGCCGCGCATCGTCGCCGAGCTCGACCCCACCCGGCCCTACACGGCCGGCAGTCCCTGGTCGGGCTCGTGGGACCACCACCCCAACGACCCGGCCCACGGCACCCACCTGCCCCGCTTCGTCTCGGAGTTCGGCTGGCAGGCGCCCCCCGCCATGGCCACCCTGCGCCGCGCGCTGCCCGGTGAACGGCTCGCCCCGGACTCCCCCGGCATGCTGCACCACCAGAGGGCCGAGGACGGCAACGGCAAGCTGAACCGGGGCGTGGAGCGCCACTTCACGCTGCCCGAGGGCGACTTCGACCGCTGGCACTACCTCACCCAGGTCGTCCAGGCCCGCGCCGTGGCCACCGGCATCGAACACTGGCGCTCGCACTGGCCGCTCTGCGCCGGCACCGTCGTCTGGCAGATCAACGACTGTTGGCCGGTCAGCTCCTGGGCCGCCGAGCCGCCGAGCCGTGGCGGGCCCCCGTCACACTGCGCCGGGTGCGGGCGGACGGCACCGAGGTGGCGCGGTTGGTGCTCGACGTGGCGGTCGGCGTCTCCGAGGCCACCCGTGAGCGGATCTTCGCGGCGGCCCGGCAGCTGGGCTTGTCGAACCGCTGACCGGGGGCTTTCCCTCATCTGGACCGATGACGCCGCCGCCGTCGCCGAGGCGGTGCGTTACCTGGCGGCTCTGGGGCACCGGCGCGTCGCTCACGTGGGCGGCCCTCGCGGTCTGGGGCACAGCGCCATCCGGACGACCGCCTTCGAACGGACCATGGAACGGACCATGGGAGAACTCGGTCTGGGAAGCGGCCCGCACGCGGAGACGAGCTTCTCGGGGGAGGAGGGCGCGCGCGCCACTCGCTCCCTGCTCCTGGCCCGGGAGCGGCCCACGGCGATCCTCTACGACAACGACATCATGGCGGTCGCCGGGCTCGGCGTCGCCGCCGAGATGGGGATCTCGGTGCCGGACGACCTGTCGCTGCTGGCCTGGGACGACTCCCAGCTGTGCCGGCTGACCCATCCGACGCTGTCCGCCATGCACTTCGCCGTGTGGTTCACCGGTCGACGCTCGGTGACAACAAGGGCGGATCGACGGGCCGTCACTGGTTCGGCGGTTCAGCTTTCGCGGCGCTCGTCCCGCCCGCGAGCAAATGGCGAACGGGCTATCCCATTTCCCACGTGAGGCCCGCCTTCCCCCTCCGGCGAACGCCCCCTCTCCAGACATCGTTGCCGGACGGCAGGAGAGACATGCGAAAGCCGAGACGCACCCTGATCACGACGGCCGGCGTGGCGGTCGCCGCCTCGACGGCAGCGGCGTCGAGTACCTCGACATGGTCAACGGCTTCGACGCGAACTTCCTCACCGCCTGGGGCGACCGCGTCTTCACCGGCAGCGACGGCATCGCCGCCACGTCGAAGACCGCCACCGTCTACGGCGGCGGCACAGGCACGGGCACGGGCACGGGCACGGGCACGGGCACGGGCACGGCCCCCAACGGTTATCCGTACTGCGTCGACGGCGGCTCCTTCCGACCTCGACGGCGACGGACGGGGCTGGGAGAACAGCCGTTCCTGCGTCGTCCCCGGCGGCCCCGCCGCCCCCGCCGGAACCCGTCCGCCGACCTGCCTCCCCGCCTTCCTGCGCGGGGAGGCAGCCGCCCGTCCGCGGCACGGACCCGCGGGCCACCTCACGTCAGGGCCAGTACCGTCCGCACGACCTGCCGCAGCGTGGACTCCGGGTCCGGGGCCGGGCCCGGGGAACGCCACGCGACGAATCCGTCGGGGCGGACGAGGACCGCGCCGCCCCGGGTCACTCCGTGCGCCCTCGCCCAGTCGGTGTCGTCGTCCTCCTGGACGAGGTCGGCCTCCGGGGTACCGCCCACGCGGTACGACTTCAGCGGGACGCGCAGGTCGGCCGCCAGCCGGGTCGCCGCCTCGTGCCAGCCGGTGGGCCGGGCCGCGTCGCTGAGCAGGACGAGCGAGTCCTCGTAGAGGTCGAGGGTGGAGACGCGGGCGTCGCCGTCGCCGCTCGGGCGGAGCCAGAGGTGAGGGGCCCGGCTGCCGGGGGCACCGGTGAGGTCCAGTCCCTCCGGGACCACGGGGGTCGCCGGGTCGGCGCCGACCACCGCGCCCTGGGGGTACCGGTAGCCGAGGGCGACGTTGAGGATGCCGCGCTGCGGGCCGCCGGGTCCGGGGGCTCCGCCGGGCCTGCCGTCGGGGGCGCCGCCTCCCATGACCGGCGGCGGTGCGAAGCCCGGGTGGCTGTGCTCCACCGAGCGGGCCGCGGCCCGGGCGCTGGTGGCCTCGGCGACCGGGCGGCGTTCCGCGTCGTAGGTGTCCAACAGGCCCTCGCCCGCCCAGCCCTCCAGGACCGCGGCCAGTTTCCAGGCGAGGTTGTGGGCGTCCTGGATGCCCGTGTTGGAGCCGAAGGCGCCGGTCGGGGACATCTCGTGGGCCGAGTCGCCGGCGAGGAGGACGCGGCCGGAGCGGTAGCCGCGGGCGACGCGCTGGGCGGCGTGCCAAGGTGCCTTGCCGGTGATCTCGACGTCCAGTTCCGGGTCGCCGATCGCGCGGCGGATGTGGGCGGCGCAGCGCTCGTCGGTGAAGTCCTCGACCGTTTCGCCCCGGTCGGGGTGCCAGGGGGCGTGGAATACCCAGTTCTCGCGGTTGTCGACGGGCAGGAGGGCTCCGTCGGAGTTTTCGCCGGTCAGGTAGCAGACGATGAAGCGGCGTTCGCCCACGACGTCGGCGAGGCGGCGGGAGCGGAAGGTGACGCTGATGTTGTGGAAGAGGTCGCCGGGGCCGCTCTGGCCGATGCCGAGCTGCTCGCGGACGGGACTGCGGGGGCCGTCTGCGGCGATCAGGTAGTCCGCGCGGACGGTGGTGTGCTCGCCGGTCTCGCGGCTCTTCACGATCGCCGTCACGCCGTCGGCGTCCGGCTCGAAGGAGAGCAGCTCCGTGCCGAAGCGGAGGTCTCCGCCGAGGTTCGTGGCGTGCGCCAGGAGTTCGGGTTCCAGGTCGTTCTGGCTGCACAGGCACCAGGAGCTGGGGCTGAAGCGGGCAAGGCCGTCTCCGGGGTCGATCCGCTTGAACAGCCACTCCCCCGCGTCGCCGACCAGCGTGGGCGTCTGGAGGATGCCGTGGTTGTCGGCGAGGGTGGCGGCGGCCCTGCGGATGTCCGCCTCGACGCCGGCCACCCGGAAGAGCTCCATCGTGCGGACGTTGTTGCCGCGCCCGCGGGGGTGGACGGAGGTGCCCGCGTGGCGCTCCACCAGAGTGTGCCGGACACCCAGCCGCCCCAGGAACACCGACATCGACAGGCCCACCAGGGAACCGCCGACGATGAGGACCGGGACGCGGTGGGCGGCCCCCGGGGCGCTCCCGGTCGTACCGGCGGTTCCGGGAGTCCCGGAGGACCCGGCGGACCCGGAAGTCCGGGCGGACCCGGAAGTCCCGGAGGCCCCGGCGGGCCGGTCGGGCCGGTCGGCTCGTTCGTTCATCGTTGTTCGTCCTCCGTTGTGGCAGACGTCCGGGTCGGACCGTCGTCGCGTGACTGGCCCCGTGACAGTGCGCGCAGGTGTGCGCCCGGGGCCTTCATGCATGCCCCGTACGGCCCGCTGAGGCCCGCGGCGGCTCAGGCTTCACCCGCTTAACCCTCCTGGATCGCGGTCCTCGCGGGCACGGCTCACGATCGTGCTTACTGCGACCGCCGCACCCCGCCGGCCACGGCGCGCGCCGCGACGATCGCCGCCCCAGTCCACGAGGAGTACCCCGGAGGAGAGGTGGGCCGGATGACGGTCTCTCCCGTCGTAGCGACGGATGCCGTGTCGGCGGATGCCCTGTCCACAGAGGCCGCGGACGCGGCGACACCGGCCGCGGACGCGGACGGCGTGTCGATATCCGCGTTCGACGGAGCCCGTGTGCGGGTCGTCCTGATGCTGGACATCCACGACGGCATGCAGCAGGAGTTCCTGGACGCCTACGAGCGCATCCGCGACCGGGTGGCCGCCGTGCCGGGACACGTCAGCGACCAGCTGTGCCAGTCCCTGGAGAACCCCACCCAATGGCTGCTGACCAGCGAGTGGGAGAGCGCGGCGCCCTTCCTGGCCTGGGTCAACAGCGACGAGCACCTGGACGCCGTCGAGCCGTTGCAGGACTGCGTCCGCGACACCCGGTCCCTGCGCTACAGCGTCCTGCGGGAGACCCTCGGCGAGCCGGCACCGTCCGCCGCGGCCGGTGCGGCCCTGCGGTCGGCCCCCCGGATCGGCAGCAACGTCGTACGGCACGCCCTGACCTTCACCGTGCGGCCCGGTAGCGAGGCCGAGGTCGCCCGGATGCTCTCCGAGTACGTGTCGCCGGACGCCCACGTGGACGACTCCACACGGCTGCTGCGCACCTCGCTCTTCATGCACGGCAACCGCGTCGTGCGCGCCGTGGAGGTGCGGGGCGACCTGCAGGCGGCGCTGCGCCACGTAGCCCGGCAGCCCGGGGTACGGGCCGTCGAGGAGGCCCTCAACCCCCACCTGGAGCAGGACCGGGGCCTTCGCGACCCGCAGTCCGCCCGGCGCTTCTTCACCCGGGCCGCCATGCCGGCCGTCCACCACGTGGCGTGTCGCGACGGCTCGGACGCGCGCACCCAGCGGCTCGCGCTGCTCTACCCGGTGCGGGGCGGCGCCGGTCCGGAACTGGCCCGGCTGCTCGCCCGGCAGGACGCGGCCGCCGCCCACGCCCCGGACGGTCCGCTCCTCGCCGCCACCGTCTTCCACCGCGACGACCTCGTCGTACGGCTCGTGGACGTGGACGGCGACCCCGAGGACGCGCCCGCGTCCGTCCTGGGGCTGCACGGCACCGCCGACGCCGCCGGCGAGGCCGCGGGGCTGCTGGACACTCCCGCGGTCGGCGTCGACGGTCCCCTGACGGAGCCCCGGACGCTGTCGCTGCTGCTCGCGCGGGCCCGTATGACGCCCCTGACCGACCGGCGCTCGCCCGCCACCTGAACCACGTGCCGCCGGACCGACGGCACCGTCCCCGCGTCGGGCCGACACGGCCCGGCTCCGCGACCGACCTCCGCGAACCGACCCCACGCCCCGACGACGCAACCCGTCCACGCGGCCGAGCCCGGGCCCGACGGCGCGCCCCGCCACTGCCACGGCCGCGCGCACGCACCTCCCGACCTCCCCACCATCTCCCCGCACCCGGAGTGAACGACATGACAGACCAGCAGGTACGCATCGTCTCCCTCGGCGACATCGCGCCGAACCGTCGCCGCGGCGGAGACCTCCGCGCCCTCCTCACGCCCACCACCGCCGGGTCGACCAGCGGCTTCATGGGCGTGGCCATCGTGCAGCCGGGCGAGCGCATCGCCGAGCACTACCACCCGTACTCCGAGGAGTTCGTCTACGTCACGGACGGCGCGCTGGAGGTGGACCTGGACGGTGTGCCGCACACCCTCTCCACCGGGCAGGGTCTCCTGATCCCGCAGGACATGCGCCACCGCTTCCGCAACACGGCCGACACCGAGGCACGTCTCGTCTTCCACCTGGGCCCGCTGGCCCCGCGGCCGGAGATCGGCCACGTCGACACCGAGGACGCGGCGGGCAACCCCCTGCCGCTCCCGGACCACGCCGGGTGCGCCGGGCACGAGCGCCCCGCCGCCGCGGCCGAGGCGGTGTCATGACCCGGCGTCGGGTCGCCGTCACGGGCATAGGCGTCGTCGCCCCGGGCGGGATCGGCGTGCCCCAGTTCTGGGGGCTGCTGTCCGACGGCCGTACGGCGACGCGCCGCATCTCCCTGTTCGACCCGGCGGGGCTGCGTTCGCAGATCGCCGCCGAGTGCGACTTCGAGCCGCTGGAGCACGGGCTGGACCTCGCCACGGTTCAGCGCAGCGACCGCTACGTGCAGTTCGCGCTGGTCGCCGCCGCCGAGGCGGTGCGCGACGCCGACCTCGACATGGCGCGGGAGGACCCCTGGCGGGCCGGTGCCACGTTGGGCACGGCGGTCGGCGGCACGACCCGGCTGGAGCACGACTACGTACTCGTCAGCGAGCGCGGCTCGCGCTGGGACGTGGACGCACGGCGGGCCGAGCCGCACCTGGAGCGGGCCTTCACCCCGGCGACGCTGTCGTCGGCCGTCGCCGAGGAGTTCGGCGTGCGGGGGCCGGTGCAGACCGTCTCCACCGGATGCACCTCCGGTCTGGACGCGGTGGGGTACGCCTACCACGCCGTGGCCGAGGGCCGCGTCGACGTGTGCCTGGCGGGCGCGGCGGACTCGCCGATATCGCCGATCACGATGGCCTGCTTCGACGCCATCAAGGCGACCTCGCCGAACAACGACGACCCCGCGCACGCCTCCCGGCCCTTCGACGCCGACCGCAACGGCTTCGTGATGGGCGAGGGCGCCGCGGTGCTCGTCCTGGAGGACCTGGAACACGCCCGGGCCCGTGGCGCGCACGTGTACTGCGAGATCTCCGGCTACGCCACCTTCGGCAACGCCTACCACATGACCGGGCTCACCAAGGAGGGCCTGGAGATGGCGCGGGCCATCGACACGGCGCTGGACATGGCCGAGCTGGACGGCTCCGCCATCGACTACGTCAACGCGCACGGCTCCGGCACCCAGCAGAACGACCGGCACGAGACCGCGGCCGTCAAACGCTCGCTGGGCGAACACGCCTACGCGACGCCGATGAGCTCGATCAAATCCATGGTGGGCCACTCGCTCGGCGCGATCGGCTCCATAGAGCTGGCCGCGTGCGTGCTGGCGATGCACCACCAGGTGGTGCCGCCGACGGCCAACTACACGACCCCCGACCCCGAGTGCGACTTGGACTACGTGCCGCGCGAGGCACGGGAGCGGACGCTGCGGCACGTGCTGTCGGTGGGCAGCGGCTTCGGCGGCTTCCAGTCCGCGGTCGTGCTGAGCGGCTGTGAAGGAGGGCTGCGATGAGTGGACCACAGAGGAGCGGACGCCCCGCGCGGGACGGAAGCAGGCGTGCCGTCGTCACCGGCCTCGGCGTGGTGTCCCCGCACGGCATCGGGGCCGAGGCGCACTGGAAGGGCGTCGCCGACGGCACCAGCAGCCTCGGGCCCGTCACCCGGGAGGGCTGTGCGCACCTGCCGCTGAAGGTGGCGGGCGAGGTGCACGGCTTCGACGCGGCCGAGACGGTCGAGGGGCGGTACCTGGTCCAGACCGACCGGTTCACGCACTTCGCGCTGACGGCCACCGAACTGGCCCTGGAGGACGCCCGGTTCGGCCGGGCGGACGTCGAGTCACCGTTCTCGGTCGGTGTGGTCACGGCCGCCGGGTCGGGCGGGGGCGAGTTCGGGCAGCGGGAGCTGCAGAACCTGTGGGGCCAGGGTTCGCGGTACGTGGGCCCGTACCAGTCGATCGCCTGGTTCTACGCGGCCAGTACCGGCCAGATCTCCATCCGCAACGACTTCAAGGGCCCGTGCGGTGTGGTCGCCGCCGACGAGGCGGGCGGCCTGGACGCCCTCGCGCACGCGGCGCTGGCCGTGCGGGGCGGCACCGACACGGTGGTGTGCGGCGCGACGGAGGCTCCGCTCGCCCCGTACTCCATCGTGTGCCAGTTGGGCTACCCCGAGCTGAGCGCCGCCGGTGAACCCGACCGCGCCTACCGCCCGTTCACCGAGGCGGCCTGCGGGTTCGCGCCGGCCGAGGGCGGTGCCGTGCTCCTGGTCGAGGAGGAGCGGGCGGCGGTGGAGCGCGGGGCGGACGTGCGGGCGACGATCGCCGGACACGCGGCGACCTTCACCGGGCCGTCCCGGTGGGCCGAGTCCCGGGAGGGGCTGGCGCGGGCCGTCCAGGGCGCGCTGGCCGAGGCCGGGTGCCGGCCCGAGGAGGTCGACGTGGTGTTCGCCGACGCCCTCGGTGTCCCGGAAGCCGACCGGGCCGAGGCCCTGGCACTGGCCGACGCGCTCGGCGCACACGCCCGGCGGGTGCCGGTCACCGCGCCCAAGACCGGTACCGGACGGGCGTACTGCGCGGCACCGGTGCTGGACGTGGCGACGGCGGTGCTCGCCATGGAACACGGGCTGATCCCGCCCACCCCGCACGTGTTCGACGTCTGTCACGACCTGGACCTCGTCACCGGCCGGGCCCGGCCCGCCGAGCCGCGCACGGCACTGGTCCTCGGCCGCGGGCTCATGGGCTCCAACGCGGCGCTCGTCGTGCGCAAGGACGGCACCGCGCCCCGCACGGCATGAGGACCGACCGACCAACGCCAACCCCGAGTGAGCGCCGGCCCGAGGGCGGGCGCCGCCCCGAGTGAAGGAGACTCCGCATGACCGACCAACTGGACTACCAGGTGACCGTCGAGGAGCTGTCGGCGCTGATGAAGCGCACCGCCGGCGTGCACGTCGACCCGATCACCCTCCGGCAGCAGGCCGACGACGGTTTCGACGCCTTCGGCCTGGACTCCCTCGGACTGCTGGGCATCGTGGCCGAACTGGAGAAGCGGTACGGGCTGGGCCTGCCCGAGCAGGCCGAGCGCTGCAAGACGCCCGCGGATTTCCTCGCGCTGGTCAACGGCGCCCTGAAGACGGGAGTGTGAGATGGCGGGCCACACCGACAACGAGATCACCATCGCCGCGCCGATGGAGCTGGTCTGGAACATGACCAACGACATCGACGACTGGCCGCGGCTGTTCAGCGAGTACGCCTCCGTGGACGTGCTGGAACGCGACGGCGACCGGGTCACGTTCCGGCTCACCATGCACCCGGACAAGGACGGCAAGGTGTGGAGCTGGGTCTCCGAGCGGGTCGCCGACCCGACGACCCGCACGGTGCGCGCCCACCGGGTCGAGACCGGTCCCTTCCAGTACATGAACATCGTCTGGGAGTACGCGGAGACCGCGGACGGCACCCGGATGCGCTGGATCCAGGACTTCGCGATGAAGCCGGACGCCCCGGTGGACGACGCCTGGATGACGGACAACATCAACCGCAACTCGCGGACGCAGATGGCGCTGATCCGGGACCGGATCGAGCAGGCCGCGGGCGAACGGCGCACCGCCGCGGTACTCGCCGACTGACACCGCCGGGCCGGGGTCACCGGCCCGGCGGCCCAGTGGCACCGACGCAGTGACACGACGCAGTTACACCGAGGAAGGGCACCTCCCCATGCACCACACCCTGATCGTCGCCCGGATGGCACCCGGGGCGGCACCGGACATCGCGAAGGTGTTCGCCGAGTCCGACAGTGGCGAGCTGCCCCACTTGGTGGGCGTCAACCGGCGCAGTCTCTTCGAGTTCGGTGACGGCGTGTACATGCACCTCATCGAGAGCGACGAGGACCCGGCTCCGGCCATCGGCCGGCTGACCGGGCATCCGGAGTTCCGCAGGGTCAGCGAGCGGTTGGAGCCGTACGTCTCGGCGTACGACCCGGCGACCTGGCGCGGCCCGAAGGACGCGATGGCGCGCTGCTTCTACCGCTGGGAGCGGAGCACCGCCGGCTGACGGGCCGGCGGTCGACGCACCGCGCCGGGGTCGCCCAGCTCACGCCGGGCGGCCCCGGCGCACGTGTGCGTGCCCGGCCGGACGCCTTCCGTTGCCCGTTCTCCTGTCCGCCGCTCGCGGACCGTTCGGGGCGCCCGAGAGTTGCACCACGGAACCGAACTGGCGTGTGATAAGCCCCACTTCGGCGCCGGCGATGTTTCGGCACGATCTTCCGCTTTGATCTTCGTGGCGACAGAGGCACAGAGGAGACCGCTGTGCGCGCCCCGCCGACCGGAAGAGAGGACGCACGTCGTGGGCCGATCCACCGCCCGCCAGAGCCGCCGGAGAACGACGCCGGGCGGTGACCGGCGCTTGTCCCGGGCCAGCAGCCGGCGTCGCCGCAGGCCCGCCCGCCTGGTCCTGGGCGGCCTGGCCTCCGGTGCCGTACTGCTCGCGGCGGGCGCCGCCGTCGCGCACTGGCAGCACTCCCGGCCCGCGGTGACGGACGACCAGGCGGCGGACGTCGCCGACGCCCTGGACGCCGCCGGGCGCACGGACGCCCCCGACGCCCCGTCCGGGTCGCCGTCCGGGGAGACCGCGGGCCCCTCCGGTTCGCCGTCCGTGAAGGCGTCCCCTTCGCCGTCGCCCTCCTCCTCCACCATCGCCGTTCCCGCGACCGGCCCCGGCACCTTCGTCACCGCCGAGGCCGACGGCTCCACCGTGGGCACCGGCAGCCGCGTACGCCGTTACAAGGTCCTGGTGGAGGAGGGCATCGACATCCGGCCGAGCGCCGCCGCGGCCGAGATATCCGACGTGCTCGCCGACCGCCGCGGCTGGACCAGGGACGGGACCAACTCCTTCCGGCTGGTCAGCTCCGGGTCGCACGACTTCGTGGTGAAGATCGCCACGCCGGGCACCGTCGACGAGATCTGCGGCGCCTACGGCCTGCTCACCCGGGGCGAGGTGAACTGCGCGGTCGGCACGGACGTCGTGGTGAACCTCAAGCGCTGGGTGCTGGGCTCCCCCCAGTTCGACGGGCCGATCGGCGACTACCGGGCGCTGATCATCAACCACGAGGTCGGTCACCGCATCGGCCACGGCCACGAGACCTGCCCCGGCCCCGGCCTTCCCGCACCGGCGATGATGCAGCAGATCAAGGGGCTCAAGGGCTGCGTCGCCAACGCCTGGCCCTACGACCGCGACGGCGACTACCTCGGCGGGCCCTCGGTACCCTGAGCGGGCCGGACGACCGCCCCGGACACCCGGGCCTGCCGTGCGGCGGCGTTCGGCGGACGGTTCGGGGGACAGCGGGCGGGGCCGGGGGTGATGATCGGCCCATGACCACGACACCGCGTTTTGACCCCCGCGCCCTGCTGGCCGAGAGCCGGCTCGGCGTGCTCGCGACGATCAAGTCGGACGGCCGCCCGCAGCTCTCCCCCGTCATGCCCGCCTACGACCCGGACGCGGACGTCATCCGCGTCTCGACCCGCGACGGTCTGGCCAAGACGGCGAACCTGCGCCGGGATCCGCGGGCCGCCCTGGAGGTGACCGCCCCGGACGGCAGGTCCTGGGCCACCGCGGAGGGTGTCGCGACCCTCATCGGGCCGGGCACCGACCCGCACGGTCCGGAGGTCGAGGCGCTGGTGGAGTACTACCGCGCCGCCGCCGGAGAGCACCCGGACTGGGACGAGTACCGGATGACGATGGTGTCCGACCGCCGGGTACTGCTCACGATCGCCGTCGAGCGCGTGTACGGGGCCGACATCGGCTGAACGAAATTTCCTCGCCGCGGTGGTGACAGATCCGCGCGCCGTTTCCGTACCTCCTGGCGTACGAGTACACGTGCGAGTTCCTCGCGTCGCCCCCTGGAGGCATCATGCGGCTGTCCCGCAGCAGGATCGGAGTCGTCGTCCTGTTCGGTGCGATGGCCCTGACCCTCACCGCGCTGGCCTTTCCGGCCGTGCTCGGTCTGGACGAGGCCGACGGCACCCGGAACCGGGTCATCGCCAGTACGAGGTTCGGGCCGCTCACCGAGGCCGACCGGGACTTCGTGGTCAAGGTCCGGGCCGCCGGACTGTGGGAGTACCCGCTGGGCGAGATGGTGATGGAGCGCGGCACGACGAAGGCCATGCGGACGGCCGGTGAGCATCTGGTCGTCGGGCACGCCGGGCTGGACGCGGTGTGCCGGGAGATCTCCCCGGAGCTGGGCATCACGCTGCCCAACCGGGCCTCCCCGCAACAGGAGGACTTCGTGGCGACGGTGGACGCCACGAGCGGCGAGGAGTTCGACTCGTCGGCCGTGAACATCATGCGGGTGACCCACGGTCAGATCTTCCCGGCCATCGCCAAGATCCGGGCCACCACGAAGAACACGCTCGTGCGGCAGCTGGCCGACCTGGCCAACGACACCGTGCTGGACCACATCACGGTGCTGGAGAAGACCGGGCTCGTCGAGTACGACAGGGTCACCTTCCAGCAGACCGGCCCGGCGAAGCTGCCGAGGGAGAAGGTCACCCCTCCACCGCCGCAGCCGGGCGAGCGGGTGCTGGTGCTCAAGCCGCGCCCCGACCTGAACGTGAACACCGCCTCACCGACACCCACGCCGTCACCGGCGGCCGGGTGACCCGAGCGGCCCACCGGGCGGGTGTCAGGCGCCGCGGGTGGCGGGGGCCGACCCAGGGGCTCGCCGTCTCCCGGCGAGCGCATCGACCAGGGCCGCCCGCTGGTGCGGCGCGAGCCGTTCGACGGTCGTGGCGACTCGGCGCGCCGCCGGGCGCTGACGTACTCGACGGTGCGCCGTCCCTCGTCGGTGAGGCGCAGCAGGGTCCCGCGCCGGTTGTCGGGGGCGGTCCGCCGGTCGGCGGGGCCCGCCGCGATCAGCCGGCCGACCGTGCGCGTCGCCGTCGACGGAGCGACCCGAAGGTGGTCGGCGAGCGCGGCCGGCTCGGTGTCGCCCCTGGTGAAGAGCACCATCGACATCCGGAACCGGGGCAGCGTCGCCCGCTGTTCACCTGCGCGAGCGACCGTGCGGAGACCTCCACCAGCAGTCGTGACGCGGCCCCGCCCTGGTGACCGCGTCGACACCGCCCGGGTTCCCGACGGGCACCCCACGCTCGGGCATGGGTCCTTTCCACCGCGCCGAAGTCCCCGCTCGCTCACCCGATCGGCACGGAGTGCGCCGCCGCGGCACACCTCGACCGGCACACGGGGAACGGCGGCCGCCGTCCGTACATCTTCCCTGTGCGAGGGTGGAGGCCGGGTCACACATCGGGAGGGCGGCGATGGCGCGTACGGACCCCCCGGTGGCACCGGGAACGCCCCGGTGTCCCCGCGCGTTCATGGGGTCGGCGGCCGACGACCGACGGGGCGTTGCCGCGCGGTGCGGTGCGGCCGGGCACCCTGGCGACCCTTTTTTGCGCTGTGCAATGATCCGGCCCGGGGGCTGCCGTTCGGCGCCCAGGAGTGACACCGGCACGGTGCCACGGCACCGCACGGCACACCGGCCGCCGGCGGGCTCCCCTCCCGCTTACCCGGCCCGGCCGCCGTACGGACCGACGAAGGAAGGAGAAGCGGGATCATGACCGCTTCGGGGCCGGACAGCGGCGCGACGCCGAACGAGCCGGACGAACCGGGCGGTGTGCCGCCCGTGCCCGAGGACGTCTGGCGGAAGTTCCTCGAGGACGACGAGCGCGCCATCCGCGCCTCCGCCCTCCGGGAACCCGCCGCGCGCGAACGGACGCCCGGCTGGCAGCCGGGGCCGCCGCCCACCGCGGTCGGCGAGCTGTGGCTCCCGGAGGACCCGTGGCCCGGGCCGGCCTGGCGTGAACTGGACGGCCGCGCCCGCGTCCGGCGGGTCGGCCGGGTGATCGGCACGGCCGCCGCGGTCGCCCTCGCCCTGACCGCGTGGTCACAGCTGTCCACCGGCCCCGGCACGCCCGGCGGCGAACCGGCCGACACCATCGGGCAGCGCCTGGAGGAGGGCTCCGTGCTGCCCAGCGCCGCCGCCCCCGGGCCGACGGCGTCCGGCTCCACGAGCCCTGCGGCCTTCCAGCCCGACCCGTCCGCCGTCCCCCGGGCGTCCCTCTCCCCCTGGACGTTCGACTGACCGCTGGTTCCCGCCGCACGGACGCGACGTTTCGCTGTCCGGCACCCCGCTGACGCGTCAGGCGCTGCGCCCGCGGGACGCCGTCTTCTTGGCGGTCGCCTTGCCGGCCGTGCTCTTGCCCGCCGCCTTCTTGGCGGTGCCCCGGTCGGTCGTCTTCTTCGCGGGCTGGGTGGACTTCGCCGTCGACTTCCGGGCGGCCGAGGACGTCGACTTCTTCGCCCCCGTCTTCTTGGCCGCCGTCTTCTTCGCGGCCGTCGACGTCGACTTCTTGCCGCCGGTCTCCTTGGGGGCCCGCCGGGCCGGCTGCTTGCGCTGCCGCAGGGTTCTGACCTCTGCCTCCTCGGCCGGTCCGGCGTCACCGCCCCGGGACTCCCGTGCCGCTCGCACGCTGCTCTCCAGCGCCGCCATCAGATCCAGCACCTTGCCGGGGGCCGCCTCCTCGGGGGCCTGCGGGGGCGCCTCGCCGGCCGCCTTGGCGGCGACGACTTCCTCCAGCGCCTCGCGGTATTCGTCGTGCAGGTCGTCCAGGTCGATCTCGCCCAGCGTGTCCATCAGCGCGTCAGCGAGGTCCAGCTCCTGGTCGCGGACGGTGACCCCGGAGTCGGGGGCGACGTCCTCGGGCGCGCGCACCTCGTCCGGCCACAGCAGTCCGTGCATCGCGATGGCGTCGCCGACGACCCGGAGCATGCCGAGGCGCTCCCGGCCGCGCAGCGCGAACTTGGCGATGGCGACCCGGTTGCTGCGCTTGAGCGCCTCCCGGAGCAGCGTGTACGGCTTGGCGGCGGGCGCGCCGCTCGCCGCGAGGTAGTACGCGGAGCCCATCTGGAGCGGGTCGATGCGCTTCTGCGGTACGAACGCCACGATCTCGATCGTCCGCGCGGTCGGGAGCGGCAGGTGGGACAGGTCCTCGTCGGTGATCGGGATCATCGAGCCGTCGGCGTCCTCGTAGGCCTTGCCGATCTCGGACTGGCTCACCTCGCGGTCCTCCAGCTCGCAGACCTTGCGGTAGCGGATACGGCCGCCGTCCTCCGTGTGGATCTGGCGGAAGGAGACCGAGTGGCTCTCGGTCGCGTTCATCAGCTTGATCGGGATGCTGACCAGGCCGAAGGAGATGGCGCCGTTCCAGATGGATCGCACGTGCCGCACCTTTCCTGTCGGTCGACTGCCGGATGACCGTCGGGCGGTAAGTCACTGTTTCGTGAGATTGTCATGGTATGGCGCCTATCACTGAGGTGGAGGGGCGACGGGTCGCCCTCAGCAACCTGGACAAGGTGCTGTATCCCGAGACCGGCCTCACCAAGGGCGAGCTGCTGCACTACTACGCGACGACCGCCGGGGTGCTGCTGCCGCACCTGCGGGACCGTCCGGTCTCCTTCCTGCGCTACCCGGACGGCCCGGACGGCCAGGCGTTCTTCACCAAGAACGTGCCGCCGGGTACGCCCGACTGGGTCACCACGGCCGAGGTGCCGCGTTCGGAGGGGCCGGCCCGCATGGTGCTGGTGCAGGATCTGGCGAGCCTGATGTGGGCGGCGAACCTGGTGACCGAGTTCCACACGCACCAGTGGACCGCCGGCGACCCGGACGAGGCCGACCGGCTGGTGTTCGACCTCGACCCCGGCCCGCCCGCGACCGTCGTGCACTGCTGCGAGGTCGCACTGTGGCTGCGGGAGCGGCTGGCGGCGGACGGGATCGAGACGTACGCCAAGACGTCCGGGGCGAAGGGGCTGCACCTGCTGGCGGGGGTACGGGGGGCGTCGTCGGAGCGGGTGTCCGAGTACGCGAAGGCGCTGGCCGTGGAGGCGGAGCGGGCCCTGCCGCGGCTCGTGGTGCACCGGATGACGCGGAGCCTGCGGCCGGGGAAGGTGTTCGTCGACTGGAGCCAGAACGCCGCCCGCAAGACGACGGCAACCCCGTACACGGTGCGGGCCCGCGCGGTGCCGGCCGTCTCCACCCCGGTGACGTGGGAGGAGGTGGCCGGGTGCCGGCGGGCGGAGCAGTTCGTCTTCCGGACGGAGGACGTGGGGCCACGGGTGCAGGACCACGGCGACCTGCTGGCGCCGCTGTTCGACCGGCGCCGGGCGGCTGCCCTGCCCTGACCCGCGGGCCCCGGTCGGAGCCGGGGCGTCCCCTGCCGACGGCACGGTCTCGCGCCGGGCTCAGGGCGCCCCGCCGGACTCACGGCGCCCGCTCCGGACGCTCGGTCCCGACCGAGCAGAGGGCGCCCCCCACCGGACAGACGGTGCCTGCCGCACGTACGGCGCCCGCCGCCGGACGCACGGTCCCGGCCGCGTAGGGGCCCCTGCCGGGCGCCGGGTCCCGGCCGCACACGGCGCCGTCCGCCGGGCACACGGTCCCGGCCGGGGCTCGGTACCGGCCGCACAGACCCCTGCCGGGCGCACGCCCCCGGACAGGACGCCCCGCACCCGCCGCGCGTGACGCCGCCGGCCGGCACCGCGCCGCACGGATGCACAGGCCGCCCTCCCGTGGACGCACGGTCCCGACCGCGCGCACGGCGCCCGCTGCCGGACGCACGGGACCGTCCGCCCGCCGGACGGTGTCCCGGTCGGCAGGGGCCGGCCCCTGCCGGACGGCGGGGCTCCTCACCTCACGCCCGGCCAGCCCTCCGCCCGCCGCGCCTCAGACGCGCGTCCACGTGGCTCGGTCGCGGGCCATGGCGTGCAGGGCCTCCACGTCCGCCGGTTTGAGCATGCCGCCCAGGCGGGCCAGTTCCGGCAGTTCCCCGTCGGTGAGGACGCGGACCGAGCGCGGCGGTTCCCGGACGGTCACGTCCGCCGGGTCGACGAGGACCAGGACGGCGTGGACCTCCGCGGTCAGGGCGTAGGAGGCCCGGTCGGCACCGGCGCGGACCCGGCGCAGCAGGGGGAGGGGTTCGCGGCGGCCCAGCGTGACCAGGGGGTCGGTGACGTGGACGCGTTGCCGGCGGGCGGGCAGCGCGTGCACGGCGAAGAGGCCGCCGGGGCCGATCACGAGGTGGTGGATGCGGTCGCCGCCGGGCAGCGGGACGGAGTGCAGGGTGCGCCAGCCGGCGCCGTCGAGGCGGTCCAGAACCCCTCCCGCCGCCTGCTCGGCCGTCAACGCCCGGCGCCGCGGATCGGGGCGCAGCCGGTGCGCCGGGCCGGGCTCGCGCTCCAGGGCGATCAGGAGCGCCTCGCCGGGCCGGTTGGGGGCGAGGTCGTCGTCCGGGTGCAGGGTGAGCCGGGCCAGCTCGGCGGGGGTCGGGACCGGCGGCGGGCCGACCGTGACCGGGCCGGTGAGGAAGGGGCCCAGCGCTTCGAGGACCTCACCCTCCCGGTCGTCGCGCAACAGGTTGACGCGGGCCGTCTCGCGGTCGTACCAGGCGACGTTCCCGCCGTCCGGGAGGCAGACGTACAGCCGTTCCTGACCGTGCCGCCAGGTCGGTACGACACGCAGTCCGTTCATGCGCCATCACCCCACGACCATGGGAACAGGCGGGGTGCTGCGGGGGCAAGAACCGGGCTACCTTTGACAGCGGTTGGGAAGATCCTCGGGCGGGGTGGGGAGGCGCCGTTGCGTACCCGTGGAAGTGGACCCGACGTACCGGCTCCGGGCCGGCCGTGGACGGAGATCGTGCCGGGACTGTGGATGGGCGGGCACGAGTGCCGGCGGCAGGCCGGGAGTCTGGAGCCCGTCGTCGTGCGGGACGAGTTCGACCTCGTGCAGACACTGCTGCGGCTGCCCGGACACGGGCCGGACGCCGGTGTCGAGCACCATGTGTGGCCGATCCCCGACGACCCCCTCGACGGCACTCAGCTGGCGGGGGTGATCCGGCTCGCCGAGGCCGCGGGCGAGGCACTGGACGCCGACCGCAGGGTTCTGGTCCGCTGCTACCACGGCTACAACCGCTCCGGCCTCGTCGTCGCCCACACGCTGATGCGCCGGGGCAGCACCGCCGAGGAGGCGATCCGGCTGATCCGGGCCCGGCGTTCGCCGTGGGCGCTGCACAACGAGCTGTTCGTGGAGTACCTGCGGGCCGGCCTGGACACCGTGCGGCTGCTGGAAGAGCTGTCCGAGTAGCCCGCCGCACGGGCCCGCGCGCAAAATGGACTTCCGTACGAATGATCACCGAAGGCCAGGAGTGCAGTGGTCCCCAGCCGCCGTGGGCGCCCCGCCCGCGTCCCAGCCGTCCTGGCGCTGCTCGCGGCGGTGACGGCGACCGGGGTGCTGGCCGCGTGCGGTGACGCGGGCGAACTGCGGAGCGCGGGCGCGACACCGGCCGCGCAGAGCCCGGCCCGGCTCTGGCCCGACCTGACGCCGGCGTCCAGTCCGGCCTACGACATCGGCGAGATCGACAACGAGGCCGTCAGGGGCGTCACGGTGCCCGACGGCGACATCCGCCGGGCGGACCCGGTGGCCGCCGTACGGGCCGAGATCGCCGCACACCCCGACGACTACGAGGGCGCGCGGGCGCCGTACCGCGAAACGGCCGACCGGATGGCGGACTGCGGCGCGGGAGCCGGGAGCGGCCGGTGTCCGGTGCTCAGGCCGTACTACCGCGATCTGACCGGCGACGGACGCCCCGAGATGGCCCTGGGCTTCAGGCTGCTGCCCGCGAAGATGACCGCCGTGCGCGTCTACACCGTCGAGAGGAACCGGCTGGTACGGGTCATGTCCTACGAGGACGCCGTGAGCGCGGTGGAGCTTGCCGGGCGGGCGGTGATCGTCCGCTCGCCGTCGGAGGTCGCGGGCTACGAGTACCGGCTCCAGTGGACGTGGGACCCCGACCAGCGAGCCATGCTGCTCACGAGCGATGAGATGCTGCCCACGGACGACGGGGGCAAGCACAGGAAGCCACCGTCCCCGTCCTGGTCCCCCGCTCCGTCCCCGTCCGGGTCCGTGCCCCCGTCGACGAGCGCCCGGTGAGGCTCGCCCTTCCCCGGTGGACCGGCCCGCTCGCGGTGAAGGCGGCGGTTTTCATCACCGTGATGTGCTGCGCGCTCGCCGCGCTGCTCGGCGTCCTGGTGCACGTCTCGGTGACCGACCAGACCGTCGGGTAGGCCCGCGACACCGCCCTGGCCCGGCTGCGGGAGGCGACGGACGCCTACGAGGCCGGGGACCCGTTGCGGCGGAGCGCCGGGGTCGATCCGCCGGGGCTGCCCGAGTCGCTGCGCGAGCTGGCCGTGTCGGGCCGGCGCGGCACGATGGTCGCCGAGTACGACGGGCGCCCCACGATGTGGGCGGCGGGTCCGGCCGCCGGTGGCCGGGCGCTCGCGGTGCGGGTCGACCACACCCAGGGCGAGCGCACCATCGACGGTCTCGACGGCGCCATCGTGTGGTCGTCGGGCCTGGCCATCGGGGCGACGCTGCTGGTCGGCGCGTTCGCCGTGACGCGGGTGACCAGGCGACTGCACGCGACGGCGCGGGTGGCCCGGCGGATCAGCGCGGGCGACCTCGACGCGCGGGTCGGCGACCCCCGGGCGTCGGACCCGTCCCGCCCGCAGGACGAGGTGGCCTCCGTCGCCGCCGCGCTGGACTCCATGGCGGCGTCCTTGCAGGGCAAGCTGCTTGCCGAGCAGCGGTTCACCGCGGACGTGGCGCACGAGCTGCGCACCCCGCTCACCGGCCTGCACGCGGCGGCCGAGCTGCTGCCGCCGGGCCGCCCGACCGAGCTGGTGCGGGACCGGGTGGCCGCCCTGCGCACGCTCACCGAGGACCTGCTGGAGATCTCCCGGCTGGACAGCGGGCGGGAGCGGCTGGAGACGGAGCCGGAGGCGCTGGGCGACCTGGCCGCACGGGTCGTACGGGGCTCCGGGACCGGCACGCGCGTGGAGGTCGTGCGGGACGCGCGGGTGGAGACCGACCGGCGGCGGCTGGAGCGGGTGCTCGGCAACCTGGTCGCGAACGCGCACCGGCACGGGCGGGCGCCGGTGGTGCTGACCGTGGACGGGCCGGTCATCACCGTACGGGACCACGGGGACGGCTATCCGGAGTACCTCCTCGTCCACGGGCCGCAGCGGTTCCGCACCGAGAGCGGGACCAAGGGGCACGGTCTCGGGCTGACCATCGCGCTCGGGCAGGCGGAGGTGCTGGGCGCCCGGCTGGAGTTCGCGAACCCGCCGGACGGCGGGGCGCTGGCGACCCTGACCCTGCCTCAGCAGCCCTGAGCCGCCCGGACGGACGGGGCCCACGCCCCGATGGCGCAGTGCGACGGGCAGACCTCGCCCGCCACTCCTAATGTGGCGATCAGTCACCTTCGACCCTTCAGCTTCTTCATCCCTTCCCTGCTTCCGCCCCGTCCGCTCCCCGGGAGGTACTCCCATGTCCCTGCTGAACGCACCGTCCTCGCGCTCATCCCTTCTCCGCGGCCTGGCCACCGCGGTCGCCGCCGGGGCGCTCGCCACCGCCGTCGCCGTCACGCCCGCCGTCGCGAACGACGACCGGGGCCGCGACTCCGGCTCCGGCAGCTCCCCCACCGGCACGAACGGAGGCGGAAACGGAGACGACCGGGGCGGCGGTGACAGCCACCAGGGACAGGGCCGGTACCGGGGTGTGGTCACCGCCGACCGGCTCGCCCTGCGCACCTCGCCGACCCGCGGCTCACAGGTCATCCGCTACGCCCACCGGGGCGAGACCGTGCACATCTACTGCAAGGTTCCCGGCGACAAGGTGAAGGGCAACCCCCTCTGGTACCTGCTCACGGACGGCACCTGGGCCTGGGGCGCGGCCCGATACATCGACAACATCGGTCCCGCGCCGCGCTGGTGCTGATGCGAACGCCCTCAACACCACACCATTTGGGTAAGTTCCGGACATGACCAAGGTCGGTACCGGAATCACCGTGGCTCAGGCTGACACGCCCGCTCCCGTCGCCCGGCTCCCCCGGCGCCGGGGCGTCGAACTCGCGCTGATCCTGATGGCCGTACTGCTGTCGGTGTTCGGGTACTGCAACGTCGGTCTCGCCCAGCACGGCGCCCTCCCGCCCGGCGCCGCCGGTTACGGCGCCGGGCTCGGCGTGCTCGCGGTCCTCGCCCATCTGGCGGTGCGACTGCGCGCCCCGTACGCGGATCCCCTGCTGCTGCCCATCGGCGTACTGCTCAACGGCCTCGGTCTGGTGCTGATCTACCGGCTCGACCTGGAGACGCCGGGCGACCGGGCGGCCCCCACTCAGTTGGTGTGGTCGACGCTGGGCGTCGCGCTGTTCATCGTGGTCGTCCTGCTCCTGCGCGACCACCGGGTGCTGACGCGCTACGCCTACGTCTGCGTCGCTGCCGCCCTCGTCCTGCTCACCGTGCCGATCTTCTTCCCGGCCGTGAACGGCGCCCGCATCTGGATCCGGGTCGAGGGCTTCTCCATCCAGCCCGGCGAGTTCGCGAAGGTGCTCCTCGCCGTCTTCTTCGCCGCCTACCTGGCCGCCAACCGCAGCGCGCTGGCGTACGCGGGCCGCAGGGTGTGGCGGCTGCAACTGCCCACGGGCCGCGTCCTCGGTCCCATCCTCGCGGTGTGGCTGGTCAGCGTCGGCGTCCTGGTCCTGGAACGCGACCTCGGCACCTCGCTCCTCTTCTTCGGCCTGTTCGTGGTCCTCCTCTACGTCGCGACCGGCCGCACCGGCTGGATCGCGGTCGGCCTGCTGCTGGCCTCGCTGGGCGCGGTCGCCGTGGGCTGGCTGGAGCCGCACGTGCACAGCAGGGTGGAGGACTGGCTGCACCCCTTCGCCTCGATCGAGGCGGGACAGGGACCCAACCAGCTCGCCCAGTCCCTCTTCGCCTTCGCGGCGGGCGGGGTGACCGGCACCGGTCTCGGCCTCGGGCACTCCGTCCTGATCGGATTCGCCGTCAAGTCGGACTTCATCCTGGCGACCGCCGGGGAGGAGTTGGGCTTCCTCGGCCTGACCGCGATCTTCCTGCTGTACGCGCTGCTGGTGGAACGCGGTTACCGGGCGGGGCTCGCCGCCCGCGACCCCTTCGGCCGACTGCTCGCGGTCGGCCTCTCCTCGATCGTGGCGCTCCAGGTCTTCGTCATCGCGGGCGGCGTGACCGGGCTGATCCCGCTGACCGGCATGGCGATGCCCTTCCTGGCGCAGGGCGGCTCGTCGGTCGTCACCAACTGGGCGATCGTGGCGCTGCTGATCCGGGTGAGCCACGCGGCGCGGCGCCAGGCGGGCCCGTGACCCGGCACATCCGGCACGCCGCCGCGTTCTGCGCGCTGCTGCTGGTCGCCCTGCTGGTCAACGCCGCCCGAGTGCAGATCGTCCAGGCCCCGGAGTACGACGACAACCCGGCCAACCGCCGCCCCGACATCGCCCGCTACCAGCAGCCGCGCGGGGACATCCTGGTCGGCGACGAGCGTGTCACCGGCTCCCGGGACACCGGCGAACACCTGCGTTTCGAACGGACGTACGCGGACGGGCCGTTGTACGCCCCGATCACCGGCTTCGCCTCTCAGGCGTACGGGACGACCCTGCTGGAGCACGCCGAGGACGGGCTGCTGTCCGGCGCCGACCCGATGCTCGCGCCGCTCCCGCTCTGGAACGACGTCACGGGCACCCACAACCCGGGCGGCGACGTCGTGACCACGATCGACGAGGCGGCGCAGCGGGCGGCGTTCGAGGGGCTCGGCGGGCGCAAGGGCGCGGTGGCCGCGGTGGAGCCGTCGACCGGCCGGGTGCTGGCTCTGGTCTCCACCCCGTCGTACGACCCCCAGTTGCTGTCCGGGAACAGCGCGGACGCCACCCGGACCTGGGCGCGCCTGAACGGCGACCCGGACAAGCCGATGCTCAATCGGGCGGTGCGCCGCACCTATCCGCCCGGGTCGACGTTCAAGGTGGTCACCGCCGCGGCGGCCCTGGACGCCGGCGTGATCCGGGACCTCGACGCGCCGACCCGCTCCCCCGACCCGTACACCCTCCCCGGCACCCGGACCCGGCTGACCGACGAGGCCGACGGCTGCCGGGACGCCACGCTGCGGGAGGCGTTCGAGTGGTCCTGCAACACGGTGTTCGCCAAGCTCGGCGTGGATGTCGGGGTGCGTGACATGGCGGCCACGGCGGAGGCGTTCGGCTTCAACGACGACGGGCTGCGCATCCCGTTCGCGGTCTCGCGGTCCACCTTCGACACCTCGGTGGACCGGGCGCAGCTCGGGCTCGCCTCGATCGGGCAGTACAACACGCGGGCGACGCCGCTGCAGATGGCGATGGTGGCGGCGGCGGTGGCCAACGGCGGCCAGGTGCGCCCGCCGTACCTGGTGGAGCGGACCCAGCGGGCGGGCGGCAGCCTGGTGGCGACGGCCGGGTCACGACCCTCCCGGGAGGCGATGCGACCGTCCACGGCGTCGCGCCTGAAGGAGCTGATGCGGGGCGTGGTGGAGAACGGCACCGGCGCGAACGCGGCGATCCGCGGCGCCGTCGTCGGCGGCAAGACCGGCACCGCCCAGCACGGCGTCGGCAACTCGGGGACGCCGTACGCCTGGTTCGTCTCCTGGGCGCAGGGCGAGCGGGACCTGGAGCCGAAGGTGGCGGTAGCGGTGGTGGTGGAGGGCTCGGCGGCCGACCGGGAGGACGTCAGCGGGGGCGGGCTGGCGGCACCGATCGCGCGGGGGGTGATGGAGGCGGTGCTCGGTGGGTGAGACGGGGGTATCGTCGCGCCGGGCGCCCGACCTACCGTTCGGTACATGACTGATACCGTCGCGTACGAACTTGCCCAGGTCAACATCGCCCGCCTCAAGGCCCCACTCGACACTCCCCTGTTGAAGGACTTTGTGGATTCGCTCGACCCGGTGAACGCCGACGCGGACGCGGCGGACGGGTTCGTGTGGCGGCTGCAGAGCGAGGAGGGGGACGCGACCGACATCGCGGTCTTCGACGATTCCTGGCTGATCATCAACATGTCGGTGTGGCGGGACGCGAACGCCCTGACGGCGTTCATGTACCAGGGGCGGCACCGGGAGATGCTGGCGCGGCGCAGGGAGTGGTTCGAGCGGGTCTCCGAGGCGATGACGACCCTGTGGTGGGTACCGGCGGGCCACCGGCCGACGGTCGCGGAGGCGGAGGAGCGGCTGCTGCACCTGCGGGCGCACGGGCCAACGCCGTACGCGTTCACGTTGCGGACGTCGTTCCCGGCGGGCACATCGGTACCGGTCGTGGGTGAGGTGCCGGCGGGCTTGGGGTGCTCGGTCTAGCGGCGGCGGTCGGCGGTGAGGTCGATGTCGTTGAGGAAGGGGACGGTAAGTGTGAGGCGGTTGTGGAAGACGCCGGTCAGACAGTACGCCCGGGTGACAGGGTCGATCTCGTACACGCAGACAACCGGAAGCCCTCCGTTCTCTTCAGCACGCCAGTAGCAAGGAATACCCGCCTGCGCGTACTTCCGCGGTTTCACCTCTCGGTCCCGGTCCTCCGGCCCTCCGATACGACCTCGACAGCAACCACCACGTCTTCCGGCAGGTACCAGGTCTGCTTCGGACCAGTGTCAGCATCCGCACGGAACACGAGAACGTCGGGCTCTGGGCGGTTGCGCTTGTTGAGCTTGATGGCCATCTCCCGGACGACATCCGGTTCCTCCGGCGCCTGCGCAGGCAGCGCGCTAGTCCAACAGCCGGATGACACGTGAGTTGCAGTTGGTCTGCGGACTCACGAAGACAAGGCTCCCGTCGGTCAGCTCCGTGTGCGGAGGCAGGTCGGGAGGCTCGTCGAGGTCGTCCGCCGTCCAGCCGCCCTCTGGCGGACGGGGCCACTGGTAGTCGTCGTCCAGCCCGTAGTCGCGTCCGGCGCTCGTGATCGCTCCCATGCGCCGGAGTCCGACTGCCCGGTCAACAAGTCCTGCCCAAGGGATTGACGAGCTTGCTGACGAGCAGTCTCATAAGTCGGAGCGAGTCAGAGTGACCCCGGGTAGCACGACGAGGTGGGACAGCCATGAGGACCCTGACGGAAGCCGACGCGCTCGAGGGCCTGCGCGACGCGCTGGGCCTGCTCAAGGACCGGGAACAGGTGGCCGAGCGACTGCTCGAATCCTCCGCCAGGCACTCCTTCGACCCGGACGAGGAGCTGGACTGGGACGCCCCCTTCGAGGAGGGCAAGTGGTTCTGGCCGCCGGAGCTCGTATCGCTGTACGACACCCCGATGTGGAAGCGGATGGGCGAGGAACAGCGCATTCTGCTCTCCCGCCACGAGGCCGCCGCGCTCGCCTCGCTCGGCATCTGGTTCGAGCTGATCCTCATGCAGTTGCTGGTCCGGCACATCTACGACAAGGCGGCGACGAGCGCGCACGTGCGGTACGCGCTGACCGAGATCGAGGACGAGTGCCGGCACTCGAAGATGTTCGCCCGGCTGATATCCCGGGGCGAGACCCCGTGGTACCCGGTGAGCCCCGTCCACCAGAACCTGGGCCGCCTCTTCAAGACGATCTCCACCACGCCGGGCTCCTTCACCGCCACCCTGCTCGGCGAGGAGGTCCTGGACTGGATGCAGCGGCTGACGTTCCCCGACGAGCGGGTCCAGCCGCTGATCCGGGGCGTCACCCGCATCCACGTCGTGGAGGAGTCCCGGCACGTGCGCTACGCCCGTGAGGAGCTGCGCCGCCAGATGGTGACCGCGCCGAAGTGGTCCCGGGAGTTCACCCGGCTCACCTCCGGCGAATTCGCCCGCGTCTTCTCCGTGGCCTTCGTCAATCCCGAGGTCTACACGAACGTCGGTCTCGACAAGCGCGAGGCCGTGGCGCAGGTCAAGGCCAGCGGCCACCGCCGCGACATCATGCAGACCGGCGCCAAGCGCCTGACCGACTTCCTGGACGACATCGGGGTGCTGCGCGGGGTCGGGCGGCGGATGTGGCGGTCGTCGGGGCTGCTGGCGTAGAGCTCCCGGGAACGGCCGGTCCGTTCCGTCGGCGTGGGTGGCCGCCGGGGTCCGCGGGTTACGCTGCGGGGCATGACCCCGCAGGCCCCCACCCCCGCCTACCGCCGGCTCAGCGTCGAGGAGCGCCGCGTCCAGTTGCTGGAGGCCGCGCTCGCCCTCTTCGCACACCGGCCGCCGGAGGAGGTCTCCCTGGACGACGTGGCCGAGCAGGCCGGGGTCTCGCGGCCGCTGGTGTACCGGTACTTCCCGGGCGGCAAGCAGCAGCTGTACGAGGCCGCGCTCCGGTCGGCCGCCGACGAGCTGCGGCTCTGCTTCGACGAGCCCCGCGAGGGTCCGCTGCTGGCGCGGCTGTCCCGGGCCCTGGACCGCTATCTCACCTTCGTCGACGAGCACGACACCGGCTTCAGCGCCCTGCTGCGCGGCGGCAGCGTGGCCGAGACCTCCCGGACCTCCTCCATCGTGGACGGCGTACGCCGGGCCGCCGCCGAGCACATCATGAGCCACCTGGACGTCGCCGAACCCGGCCCGCGGCTGCACATGACCGTCCGGATGTGGATCACGGCGGTGGAGGCGGCGTCGCTGATGTGGCTGGACGAGGACAAACAGCCGTCGCTCGACGAGATGCGGGACTGGCTGGTGGAGCAGTTCCTCGCCGTGCTGACGGTCACCGCCCGCCGCGACCCGCAGACCGCGGCGCTGGTCGAAGCGCTGGCGGCGGACCTCTGACACCGGCCTGCGCTTCTGTGACATCGGCCGACGGCCCTCCGCCACCGGGCGGCCGATCACCGACACTGGTGCCGTGAAGAGCGAAGACACCCCCTTCGAGGGCGGCCCGATGGACGGCCGGGTGCTGCCCGTGCTCGTCGGGATGACCGGGCACCCGCCGAAGACCTACCGCATCCCGGTGCCCGCCCCGGACGGCGGCCGGCCCACCGTGTTCGTGTACCGGAGGGAGCCCCGGGACGCCCGGGGCGGGCTGCGGTTCGCCCGCTGGAAGTACGTGTACGACCCCGGGGGCAAAAGAGGTTCCGGCCGGAAGTGGCCCTGGTCCGAGCCGGACACCGGACCGGACCTCGGGCCGGGCACCGGGCCCGCCGCCGATCCAGACGCCACGCCGCGAGGCAAGCCGGACGACGCCGACGGGTGACCCCCTTGCGCCGAACCGCGCACACTCGGCGCGCGGAGCCGGCGACCACGGCACATGCTCGCCGTGCGGAGCGGACGGGCCGCCCGCGTCGGAGGTGATGACGTGTCAGGAAGACTTCTTCGTCTGGCGTGTACGGCGGCGGTGGCGGCCGGGATCGCCCTCGCGCCCGTACCGACCGCCGCCGCCCCTGAGCCCGGCAGGGGCGACGACCCCTCCGTGGCCAATTTGCTGACGGACCTTCAGCAGCTGTACCGGGAGGCGGAGAAGGCCACCGAGGCCTACAACGGAACCGAACAGCGCCTGCGCGAGCAGCGCGCCGAGGTCAAACGGCTGGACGCGGAGCTGGCACGGACCCGGCTGTCCCTCCACGACAGCCGCGGCGCCGCCGGACGGCTGGCCCGCCAGCAGTACCAGAACAGCAGCAACCTCTCCCCGTACCTGCGACTGCTGCTGGCCCGCGACCCGCAGCACGCGCTCGACCAGGGGCACGTGATCGGCCGGCTGGCCCGCGAACGGGTCGAGACCGTGGGCCGCCTGACCGGCGAGGAGAAGAAGGTCGAGGACCTGGCCCGGCGCTCGCGGGAGGCGCTGGACCGGCAGGTCTCCCTCGCCGAGAGCCAGGAGAAACAGCGCGACCACGTCCGCGACCGGCTGCACGCCGTCGAGGAGCTGCTCGCCTCGCTCACCCCGGAGGAGCTGGCCGCGCTGGCGGAGCTGGAGAAGAACGGGATCGCCGAGGAGCAGGAGCGGTTCATGGCCTCCGGCGCGCTCGGCGACGACGACAAGCCCTCCGCCGGCGGCGACCGGGCGGTGCGGTTCGCGGTGGAGCAGCTCGGCAAGCCGTACGAGTGGGGCGCGGAGGGTCCGGCGTCCTACGACTGCTCGGGGCTGACCTCCGTGGCCTGGGAGCGGGCCGGGACGCCCATCCCGCGGACCAGCCAGGAGCAGTGGGCCCGGCTGGAGCGCGTCCCGCTGGGTGAGCTGCGCCCCGGTGACCTGGTCGTGTACTTCCCCGAGGCCACCCATGTGGCGATGTACCTCGGCGGCGGCATGGTCGTCCAGGCGCCGCGCCCCGGCGCCGAGGTCAAGGTGTCACCGATCGCCGCCAACCCGGTGCTGGGCGCCGTACGGCCCGATCCCGGCGGGGAGCCGCTGCGGCGGTACACGCCGCCGCGGCTCCCCGCGGGGGCGACGGACGGGTCCGACGAGGGGTACGCCGACGCCTACGCGCCCGCGGCGCCCGAGACCTCCATCAGGTAGCCCTCGGTCTTCGCCGGGTCGTAGAAGAAGTTCTCGAAGTCGCCGGGGTCGTTGAAGCCATTGGCGAAGCGGTCGGCGACGGGCTGGAGCTGACCGGCGGCGCCGATCAGGTTCAGGACGTGCTCGGGCGGCGGGGCGAGCATGGTGTTCGTCCACTTGGTGACGTGCTGGGCCGTCCCCCAGTAGCGGTCGAAGGTCTGCTGCATCCAGGCCTCGTCGAACTCCTTGTCGCCGTGGTCGAGGATCGAGGCGAGGTAGGAGGCGGCGCACTTGGAGGCGGAGTTGGAACCCTGGCCGGTGATCGGGTCGTTGGCGACGACCACGTCGGCCACGCCGAGGACCGCGCCGCCGCCGGGGAGCCGGCCGATCGGGTTGCGCACGGTGGGGGCGTAGCGGCCGGCGAGGGTGCCGCCGGCGTCGGTCAGTTCGACCTTGGTGGCCCGCGCGTACTCCCAGGGGAGGAACTTCTTCATGAGTTCCAGGGTCAGGGAGAGGTGCTCCCAGGGGTCCTTGACGTCCTTGAAGGCGTCCAGCGGGCCGCCGGGTATGCCCTCCCAGAACAGGATGTCGGCGCGGCCCGAGGTGGTGAAGGTCGGCATGATGAACATCTCGCCGACGCCCGGCACCAGGTTGCAGCGCACGGCCTCCGTCTCCGGGTGCTCCGGGCGCGGGCCCATCCCGTGGACGTAGGCGACGGCGAGGGCGCGCTGCGGCTCGCTGTACGGGGAGCGGGAGGCGTCGCGGCCGAACATCTGGACCAGTTCACCCTTGCCCGCCGAGACGAGGACGAGGTCGTAGGCGCGGGAGAAGTAGTCCAGGTCGCCGACGGCCGCGCCGTGGATGACGAGCTGGCCGCCGCGCTGGGCGAAGGTCTCCATCCAGCCGGCCATCTTCACCCGCTGGTCGACCGACTGCGCGAAGCCGTCGAGGTGCCCCAGCCAGTCGATCGCGCGCTGCGAGGGGCCCGGGTCGAAGGAGCCGGGGGCAGCGACCGAGACGCCGAGTCCTTCGATCTTCGGGGCCTGGGACTCCCAGAAGTTCAGCTTGAGGTCGCGCTCGTGCTGGAGCGCCGTGTGGAACATGCACTGCGTCGACATGACCCGGCCGGTGCGGATCTCTTCCGCGGTCCGGTTGGACATCAGGGTGACCTCGTAGCCGTGCGACTGCAGGCCGAGGGCGAGCTGGAGACCGGACTGGCCGGCTCCGACGACGAGTATCTTCCGCATGCGGGGACGCTCCTAAAGGGACTGCTCGGGGTGGGCTACTCGGGGGTTTCGTCGAGCGCGTGGCCCACGAGGGACAAGAGGGTCTCGATGGCCGAGATTCGACGGCGCGCATCCATGATCATTACAGGTATGTGCGCCGGGATCGTCAACGCCTCCCGCACGTCCTCCGCCTCGAACAGCTCGCTGCCGTCGAAGTGGTTCACCGCCACGACGTACGGCAGTCCGCAGCTCTCGAAGTAGTCCAGTGCCGGGAAACAGTCCTTGAGGCGGCGGGTGTCGGCCATGACGACGGCGCCGATCGCGCCGCGCACCAGGTCGTCCCACATGAACCAGAACCGCTGCTGTCCCGGCGTGCCGAACAGGTAGAGCACCAGGTCGTCGTCGAGCGTGATGCGGCCGAAGTCCATGGCCACGGTGGTGGTGAGCTTGCCCGGCGTGGCGGTGAGGTCGTCGGTCTCCTCGCTCGCCTCGGTCATCAGCGCCTCGGTCTGCAGGGGCGTGATCTCCGAGACGGCGGTGACCAGGGTGGTCTTGCCGACGCCGAAGCCGCCGGCCACCACGATCTTCGTGGCGATGGGCGCGCGCGTGCGGTCCGCCTGCCAGGGCTGCATGGTCTCGTCCGGGTCGACGAGCGGGGAGACGCCGTAGGCGGCGGCGTCAGAGACGACGGAGTCCACTGAGCACCCTTTCGAGCAGAGCGCGGTCCGGACGGCCCGTTCCGTGGCCGGTTCCGGTGCCGTACACACGGATCTTTCCCTGGTCCGCCAGGTCGCTGATGAGGACGCGGACGACGCCGAGCGGCATCTTCAGCAACGCGGCGATCTCGGCCACCGTACGCATGCGGCGGCACAGTTCGACGATGGCCCGCATCTCCGGCATCACGCGGGAGGTGAGGCCGCCGTTCGTCAGTTCCTTGCGCTCCTCGGCGGCGTCCAGCGCGGCGGTGCCGGCCGTCGCGCCGACGAACGTCTCCACGAGCAGGACGTGGCCGAAGCGCGTGCGGCCGCCGGTGAGCGAGTAGGGGCGTACGCGGGCGGGCTTGCGGTCGGCGCCGCGTACGGGGAGGCTCCCCCGGCCGTTCTCTCCGGGACTGCTGCTCATCAGGCGCTCCCCGTCGACTCGGACGACTCGGACTCCAGGGATTTCCGCAGCTCGCTGCGGAGTTCGGGAGTCAGGACGTGGCCGGCGCGGCCGACGAAGAGCGCCATGTGGTACGCGACGACGCTCATGTCGCAGTCCGCGGAGCCGTGCACGCCGAGCAGCGAGCCGTCGCTGATCGACATCACGAACAGGCTGCCCTCGTCCATGGCGACCATCGTGTGCTTCACGTTGCCGAACTCCATCAGCCGGGCGGCGCCGATGGTCAGGCTGCCGACGCCGGAGACGACGGTGGCGAGGTCGGCGGCGGAGCCGCGCGGGCCGGTGCGGCGCACGGTCTGTGCCGCGCGTGCCGCGTCGTTCCTTTCCTGGTCGGAGGAGAGGAGCAGCAGGCCGTCGGAGGAGACCACCGCCACCGATTGGATGCCGGGCACCTCCTCGACGAGATTGGTCAGCAGCCAGTGGAGATTGCGGGCTTCACTGCTCAGTCCG
The DNA here is from genome assembly GCF_014649815.1 of Streptomyces mutabilis. GTDB lineage: Bacteria > Actinomycetota > Actinomycetes > Streptomycetales > Streptomycetaceae > Streptomyces > Streptomyces mutabilis. The sequence continues at coordinate 135,748 of NZ_BMTT01000008.1, forward strand.
AAGGTACTGGGCGCGGTCAACTGCTTGCCTCCTCGACAGTGCCCCCCGTGGCTTGCTCGGTTGTCCCCGCTGCGGCGGACGGCGCCTCGTGCTGCTCCGTCCGGTCGGCGATCTCCGCCTCGACGTCGCGGCGGCCGGCTTCCGCACCGAGGCGAAACCCTCCCAGGCGACGGCGGAGTGCCTCGGCGTCGACGGAACCCGACGTGCGCGGCCTCGGTGCCGCGTCGGGGGTGGTGAGTTTCGGGGTCCGCTTGGGCAGGCCCTTGTCGGTGACGGGGTCGGCCTGTTCGCTGCCTGTGGCCTCGTCCGTCCGCGACGTGCCCTCGTCCGGCGTGCGGTCGTGGGCGTCGGGGCCGATGGCGTAGGGGTCTGGGGTGGGTTCCGGTGCGCTGGTGGGTTCAGGTGCGTGGGTGGGTTCGGGATCCGGTGTGGACTCCTGCTCCGGTGTCGGCTCCGGTCCCGGTGTCCTGTCCCGGTCCTGCGGTCCTGCCTGGGCCGGGATCAGGAGAGTCATGGTGGGGTCGTCGGGCAGGTCGTGGCCTGGGGCGCCCCCGGTGCCCGGTTCCGTGTCCGGTGCCTGTTCCGCTGCGGGGTCCGGCGCCGATGCGGGGTCCGGGACCGGTTCCGGTTCCGCGGCCGGGCGCGGCTCCGGCTGCGGCTCGGGCGTCGTCTCGGTGCCCTCCGGTTCGTCGGTGATGACGGTCCGGTGAGCCTCTTCCGTCCCGTCCGTCTCCGCGCGCCGTACGGCCTCTTCCGCCGAGGCGACCAGCGGGTCCGCGTCCTTGTGCTCACCCTTCTCCGCACGGCCGTGCAGGACGTTGGAGTTGGCCTCCGCGTCGGCGCCCGGCAGGGAGAAGGAACCCGTGTCGGTCATCTGCACGCTCGGGGCCAGCGCGGCCGGCGGTGCCGCCGCGAGCAGCGGGGCCGGGAGCACGACGACGGCAGCGACACCGCCCTGCTTCTGCTCCCGCAGCCGCACCCGCGCCCCGTGCCGGTGGGCGAGCCGGGCCACCACGTACAGGCCGAGCCCGAGACCGTCGTCGCCCTCCTGGTCGTACGGCGCCGCCGGGTCGAAGTCGGTGAGGCGGGCGTTGAGCCGCTGGAGGCGTTCAGTGGCCATGCCGATGCCCTCGTCCTGGACGGAGAGCATCACCTCGCCGTTCTCCAGCAGCCAGCCGGAGACCTCGACGGGCAGGTCGGGCGGCGAGAAGGAGGTGGCGTTCTCCATCAGCTCGGCCAGCAGGTGGGAGAGGTCGTCGGCGGCGAAGCCGGCCACGTGCGCGTGCGGCGGCAGCGCGGCGATGCGGACCCGCTCGTACCGCTCGATCTCGCTGACCGCGGCCCGGACCACGTCGACCAGCGGCACCGGTGAGGCGCTGTGCTGGACGTGCTCGGTACCGGCGAGGACGAGGAGGTTCTCGCTGTGCCGGCGCATGACGGTGGCGAAGTGGTCGAGCTTGAACAGGGTGGCCAGGCGGTCCGGGTCCTGCTCGCGCTCCTCCAGGCTTTCGATGACCGCGAGTTGCCGCTCGACCAGGCCGAGAGTGCGCAGCGCCAGGTTCACGAAGGTGGAGCCGATGCTCTTGCGGACCACCTCCAGCTGGGCGGCGGACCGGTCGAGTTCGGCGCGCAGTTCCTCGCGGGCGTCGGCCATCTTCTGCCGCTGGCCGACGAGGTGCTTGCGGTCGGACTCCAGGGTGTTGACGCGCTCGGCGAGCGTGACGGCGTGCGCGTGCAGGGCGTTGACGGAGCGGACGACCTGGGCGAACTCGTCGTTGCGGCCGGTGAACGCGACGGCCTCCTCGGCAGCCGGGTCCTGAGCGTCCGCCAGCCGGGCCGAGCCGCGGCGCAGCACCGACAGCGGGCGGGTGAGGGTGCGGGCCATGGCGGTGGCGATGCCGACGGCGAGCAGGAGCAGGGCGCCGAGGGCGGCGATCCGGATCTCCAGCGTGGTGACGTCGTCGTCGCGCAGCTTCTCCAGGTCGGTGACGCGCTTCTCGTAGAGGGCGGACTCGGCGCCGCGCATGGCGTCGATCCGGGCGGAGAGCGCGGCGTCCAGCCGCTTCACGCTGGTGTCGAGGTCGTCGTCGGAGAGCGTCGGCTCGTCCGTGAGATCGGCGAGGTACTTGTCGGCGGAGTTGACCTCGGGGCCGGCGACCGTGGCGTCGAAACTGTCCCGCGCCTCCTTGGGCGCGCCCTCGCGGAAGTCGGCGAGGGCGGCGTCGGAGCGTACCCGGGCCTGCTGGGCTGCGGCGGCGAGCGCGTCGCGCTGCTCGGCGTCGGCACCGGAGGAGGTGGTCGTCTCCGTCGGCAGGCCCGTGATCGGGTCGATGACGGTCTCGGTGCTGCTCGGCACGTTGAGGGCCGCGAGCAGCAGTCCGCGAGTGGCGGAGGCCTGTTGGACGGCGGTGTCCAGCTCGGCGAAGGCGTACGCCCCGGCGCCGGCGCGGGGCGGCATCTGCTCGGCCAGCTCCTCGGCCAGCGCGTGGAGTTCGGTGATCGCCTCCGAGTACGCCTCGTGGGCCTCGAGCGCGGTGCTCTTGCCCGTGAGGGCGGCCCGGCGCAGGGCGGCGATGGCGTCCAGGTCCTCGCGCAGGGAGGCGGGCGTGTCGGTGTCGGCCCGCAACTCCTCGACCTGCCGGTCGACGCGGGCGCTGCGCTGTTCGGAGGGCGCCTTCGACTCGGGGCGTCCGGCGGCGATGTACGGGGTGACCTCGTCGCGTTCGTCGGCGAGGGAGTGGGCGAGGGCCAGCGCTCCCTGGGTCCGTTCGGCGAGTGTCACCAGCTCCTGCGAGTCGTGCAGTTGCCCCGATGCGGCCACCACGGACGGGGCTCCGGCTCCGGCGACCGCGGCGGCCACGACCGCCACGGCGACGACGAGCCGATTGCGTACGCGGGTGGGGCGGCCGTTGCCGACGGGAACCGCCGACGGCGCCGGGGTGGAGGTGCCCGGGGTGCGCTCCGCGCTCCTCGCGGGGGCCGTCTGCTTGTCCTTGCGACGAGGCCGCGTCTTCTGCACCGGTGCTCGCATTCCTGACTCGTGTACCCGTGGGCGCGGGTGGCGCTCCGTCAACTGGCCGGTCGGCGCGTGCACCCTCCGCCACGCTCCGGGTTGCTCCCCGGCCGCCGACTGCGCACCGGACGGGGGCACCGCGTGAGCAGGGCAGGCCCGCCACCGGTCCCCGACCCTCCCAGTGCCGGTGGGCGGTGGGCGCGCATCATCCGACCCGCCACCCGAAGGAGTGAACCTCGGACGGGAGTTGGGGGGCAAGTTCCGGTGGCTCTTGCGACTCGCCCGCGGGGCGCGCCGGTTGGACGTCTGCGACGGGCAGTGGCACTATGTGCCGCCACGCATTGACGGAGTGTCGTATTCCAACCCAAAAGCGGCGTCTGACCTGCGCCACAGCGTCGATTCCGGGGCATCCCGCGGCGGGTGCCGACCTTTCGCGGACAGCGTGAAGGGGTCGTGCAGACTGGCTGGATGCGCACGGAACTCGTCTCGGACCCCGGACTCGCCGACCACCCCAACGAGGACTTCGCGAGCGTCGGACTACCGGCCTCGGGACAGGGTGGTTCGCTCGTCGTGCTGGACGGCGTGACGCCGCCGAGGAGCGAGACGGGTTGTCTGCATTCCGTACCCTGGTTCACCGCGCGCCTCGGCGGAGCACTGACCGAACTGACCGTTTCACTCCCGGATGTTCCCCTCGCCGAAGCCCTGTCCCGCGCCGTCTCGCGTACCTCGGCGGCACACGCGGAAACCTGTGACCTTTCTCACCCGCGCACGCCCCAGGCAACCGTGGTGCTGGCCCGCTGGTCACCCGCGTCCGTCGAGTACCTGGTCCTGTCCGACTCCGCCCTGCTGGTGGAGGCTCCCGACGGCACGGTCACGGCCGTCCTGGACGACCGGCTGGCCCGGCTGCCCCGCTCGGCCCTCGCCACGGACGCGCTGGTGGACGCCCATTACCGCAACAAGGAGGGCGGCTTCTTCACGGCCGCGGCCGACCCGTCGGTGGCGGCGCGGGCGGTGACGGGGGTGCTGCCGCGCTCCGAGGTGCGGACGCTGGCGGCGCTGACGGACGGGGCCGGGCGGTGGGTGGAGACGTTCCGCGAGGGCGACTGGACGGACTTCCTGGCGCTGGTGCGCAAGCAGGGCGCGCGGGCGCTGGTGGACCGGGTACGGGAGCTCGAGCGCGCGGACGCGGCGGGTTCGCGGACGTACCTGGGCCGCAGCAAGACGCACGACGACGCGACGGTGGCGTACGCGGAGCTCTGAACGCGCGCGAGGGCGGCGGCGCTCGCCGGCGCTACCTCTCCATCCCCCGGTTCAGTTCGTGCAGCAGCCGGGCCAGTTCGGTCACCTCGCGCGGGTCCCAGTCGGCGAGCCGGCGGGCGTAGCGGGCACGGCGGGCCTCGCGTACGCGGCCGACTCGGGCCTTGCCCTCCGGGGTCAGGGTTACCAGCCAGGCCCGGCCGTCGGCGGGGTCGGGTTCCCGGGCGACGAGGCCGAGTTCCTCCAGGGCGCGCAGTTGGCGGGACATCGTGGCCTTGCCGACGCCGATGTAGGCGGCGAGCTCCGTGGCCCGCTGGCCGCCGCACTCGCCGAGTCGCACGAGGAGGCCGTACGCGGACGACTCCAGGTCGGGGTGGACCTCGCGGGCCATCTCGCCCTGGTTGGCCCGGGCCCGCCGCAGCAGCACCGTCAACTCCCGCTCCAGCGCGAGGAATTCCGGTTGGTTCACACCACTGCCGGTCACCGCGGATTCGACTCCGCGACCGTCGCCGTTCCCGTCCTCGTGCACGTCAGCCCCTGCCTCGATCTTCCCGGTCCTGAAAGTTTCCGCCACGGGACGCCATCACCGCAGCTCGGCAAGTATTTCGCAGGCTTAGACCAACGGCAGCTCCCGGCCCCTCTTCCCACCCGCCGTTCTACGTGCGTAGCGTTTTCCCGGGCCAGGCGGATGGCATGCGCACGCCACACCGGCACGTCCCGCCCGGTCTCTCCCCACCCGCGTAACCCCCACCGAGCACCACCGAGCCATCGGAGGCACGTCATGCTCGTGCACAGATCGGGATCGGCCCGCGGGCGGCGCTTCGCCGTCACCGGGATTCTGCTCGCCGCGTTCTCCCTGGTGTTCACCGTCCCCGCCCACTCCTCGCCGGACGCCGACACCCCGCCCCGCGGCTCCGCCCACATGGGCATGGGCGTCCTGGAGCACGACGGGCGGCACGGCACGCCGGTGCCGGGCGGCGCCACCCAGACGGAGGGCGTGGACGTCTCCAGCCACCAGGGCAACGTCGCCTGGTCGACCCTGTGGAACAGCGGGGTCAAGTGGGCCTACGTCAAGGCCACCGAGGGGACGTACTACACCAACCCGTACTTCGCCCAGCAGTACAACGGCTCGTACAACGTCGGCATGATCCGCGGGGCGTACCACTTCGCCACGCCGGACACGACGAGCGGCGCCGCCCAGGCCAACTTCTTCGTCGACCACGGCGGCGGCTGGTCCCGCGACGGCAAGACGCTGCCGGGCGCGCTGGACATCGAGTGGAACCCGTACGGGGCCACCTGCTACGGCAAGACGCAGAGCCAGATGGTCTCCTGGATCCGCGACTTCCTGAACACCTACAAGGCCCGCACCGGCCGCGACGCCGTGATCTACACGGCAACCAGCTGGTGGACCCAGTGCACCGGCAACTACGGCGGTTTCGCGGCGAACAACCCGCTGTGGATCGCCCGCTACGCCTCGACGGTGGGGACGCTGCCGGCGGGCTGGCCGTACTACACGATGTGGCAGTACACCTCGTCCGGGCCGACGGTCGGGGACCACAACAAGTTCAACGGGGCCCTGGACCGCGTCCGGGCGCTGGCGAACGGCTGACGCTCCCGGCGCGTACGGCGAAGGCCCGGACTCCGCGCGGATGCAGTTGGCGGAGTCCGGGCCCTTCCCTTCACCCGTCCGGCCACGAGTCCGTCACACCGCGACCGGAACCTCCGGCTCCGCACCACTCGACGCAGGTGCGAGAGCCAGCTCGAGGACCTGCCGGACGTCCGTGACGGCGTGGACGTCGAGCTTGTCCAGCACCTCCGCCGGGACGTCGTCCAGGTCGGGCTCGTTGCGCTTCGGAATGATCACCGTGGTGACGCCCGCCCGGTGCGCCGCGAGCAGCTTCTGCTTGACCCCGCCGATCGGCAGGACCCGGCCGGTCAGCGACACCTCGCCGGTCATCGCCACGTCGGTGCGGACCAGTCGCCCGGAGAGCAGCGAGGCCAGCGCCGTGGTCATCGTGATGCCGGCGCTCGGACCGTCCTTCGGCACCGCGCCCGCCGGGAAGTGGATGTGCACGCCCCGGTCCTTCAGGTCCGCCACCGGCAGTTCCAGCTCGGCGCCGCGGCTGCGCAGGAAGCTCAGCGCGATCTGCGCCGACTCCTTCATCACGTCGCCCAGCTGACCGGTCAGGGTCAGACCCGACGCGCCCGTCTCCGGGTCGGCCAGCGACGCCTCGACGTACAGGACGTCACCGCCCGCCCCGGTGACCGCGAGACCCGTCGCGACGCCCGGCACGGACGTGCGGCGCTCGGCCGGGTCCTGAGCGGACTCGGGCACGTGGTGCGGCCGTCCGATCAGGGCGCGCAGGTCGTCCTCGGTGATCGTGAAGGGCAGCTCCCGCTCCCCCAGCTCGTGCTGGGCCGCGATCTTGCGCAGCAGCCGGGCGATCGACCGCTCCAGGGTGCGCACGCCCGCCTCCCGGGTGTACTCCCCGGCCAGCTTGCGCAGCGCGCCCTCCTCGACCTTCACCTCGTCGCCGTCGAGCCCGGCCCGCTCAAGCTGGCGCGGGAGCAGGTGGTCGCGGGCGATGACGATCTTCTCGTCCTCGGTGTAGCCGTCGAGGCGGACGAGCTCCATGCGGTCGAGCAGGGCCTCCGGGATGGCCTCCAGGACGTTCGCGGTGGCGAGGAAGACCACGTCGGACAGGTCCAGCTCGACCTCCAGGTAATGGTCCCGGAAGGTGTGGTTCTGCGCCGGGTCCAGGACTTCCAGCAGGGCGGCGGCCGGGTCGCCCCGGAAGTCCGAGCCCACCTTGTCGATCTCGTCGAGGAGGACGACCGGGTTCATGGAGCCCGCCTCCTTGATCGCCCGCACGACCCGGCCGGGCAGCGCGCCGACGTACGTACGCCGGTGGCCGCGGATCTCGGCCTCGTCGCGCACGCCGCCGAGGGCGACGCGGACGAACTTGCGGCCCATCGCGTGGGCGACGGACTCGCCGAGGGACGTCTTGCCGACGCCGGGCGGACCGACCAGGGCCAGTACGGCACCCCCGCGCCGTCCGCCGACGACGCCGAGGCCCCGGTCGACGCGCCGCTTGCGCACGGCCAGGTACTCGGTGATCCGCTCCTTCACGTCCTCCAGGCCGGCGTGCTCGGCGTCGAGCACCGCCTGGGCGCCCTGGATGTCGTAGGCGTCCTCCGTGCGCTCGTTCCACGGCATCTCCAGAACCGTGTCGAGCCAGGTGCGGATCCAGGAGCCCTCCGGCGACTGGTCGGAGGACCGCTCCAGCTTGTCGACCTCCTTGAGGGCGGCCTCGCGGACCTTCTCGGGCAGGTCTGCGGCCTCCACGCGGGCGCGGTAGTCGTCGGACTCCTCGCCCTCCTGCTCGCCGTTGAGTTCGCGCAGCTCCTTGCGCACGGCCTCCAGCTGGCGGCGCAGCAGGAACTCCCGCTGCTGCTTGTCGACGCCCTCCTGGACGTCCTTGGCGATGGTCTCGGCGACGTCCTGTTCGGCGAGGTGGTCGCGCAGCTGACGGGTGGCGAGCTTCAGGCGCTCGACCGGGTCGGCGCTCTCCAGCAGTTCGACCTTCTGCTCGGTGGTGAGGAAGGGCGAGTAGCCGGAGTTGTCGGCGAGCGCGGAGACATCCTCGATGGCCTGGACGCGGTCCACGACCTGCCAGGCGCCGCGCTTGCGCAGCCAGGCGGTGGCCAGTGCCTTGTACTCCTTCACCAGTTCGGTGACCTGGCCGGGCAGCGGGTCGGGCACTGTCTCGTCGACGCGTGTGCCCTCGACCCACAGGGCGGCGCCGGGGCCGGTGGTGCCGGCACCGATGCTCACCCGGTGCCGGCCCCGGATCAGGGCGCCCGGATCGCCGTCGGCGAGGCGGCCGACCTGCTCGACCGTGCCGAGGACGCCGGTCTTGGCGTAGGTGCCGTCGACGCGCGGGACGAGGAGGACCCGGGGCTTGCCGGGCTCGGACCTGGCGGCAGCCTGGGCCGCCTCCACCGCGGCCCGTACCTCGGCGTCGCTCAGGTCCAGGGGGACGACCATTCCGGGCAGGACCACTTCGTCGTCGAGCGGCAGCACGGGCAGGGTGAGCGGTGTGAAGGCGGCGGACTCAGCAGCCATGATCTCCCCTTCGGCAGTCAAGTTGAGTTACATCGACTCAATGAAAGGGAGTCCACGATTGTTCCCCAAGGCGTGTTCGCTCTGAGCGATCAAGTGCGGGTGCCGCGTCTGCCGGGGCAGCACCGTCGGACCGTCCGGCATTCCTTTGCCAGGATGGGCTGATGCCCACCACTTCCCACGACCCCTACGACACCCCCGAAGTCCTGGACCGTCGCGAGGGCCCGCACGGCGAGGTCGTCCTGCGCCGGCACGGGGCACTGCTGCAGATCATCGCGAACGGCTGCTTCCTGATGGACACCTCCGACGGGCGCTCCGAGCGGCGGCTGGTGGACGTGGCGTCCGAGGCGCTCGCCGCCTCCGCCGGGCCGTCCGCGCCGCACCTGCTCATCGGCGGTCTCGGCGTCGGCTTCTCGCTCGCACACGCGGCCGCCGACCCGCGCTGGGGCCGGATCGCGGTCGTCGAACGCGAACGCGCCATCATCGACTGGCACCGGGGCGGCCCCCTGGCCGCACTGTCCGCCGAGGCACTGGCCGACCCCCGCGCGGAGATCGTCGAAGCGGACCTGGTGCGTTACGTCAATGAGACATCCGACACGTACGACGCCCTCTGCCTCGACATCGACAACGGCCCCGCCTGGACCGTCACCGAGGACAACGACGGGCTGTACACGCCGGCCGGACTGGCGGGCTGCGCACGGGTGTTGAGGCCCGGCGGGGTGCTTGCCGTATGGTCCGCCCAACCCTCCCCGGAATTCGAAGAAACCTTGCGTAATGCCGGGTTCCAACAGGTGCGTACCGAAGAGATCCCCGTTGCCCGGGGCGTTCCGGACGTCGTCCACCTCGCCGTCGGGCCTGGATAGCAAAGCCGCGGCCGATCCCCGTACGCTGCTGCCCTGACGCGGTCATTCAAGCGTCAATCGCAGTCATGCGCAGACAAGGGATCACCCCACTGATTCCGGTAAGCACACCTCAGGGGCGGGCGATGGAGCAGACACAGACCTCCCACAACGGCACGGCGACGGCGACCCAGGGCGCACAGCGCCGGGTGCTGGTGGTCGAGGACGACCAGACGATCGTCGACGCCATCGCGACCCGCCTGCGCGCCGAAGGGTTCCTGGTGCAAACGGCGGGCGACGGCCCGGCCGCCGTCGACACGGCCGAGGCATGGCAGCCCGACCTGCTGATCCTCGACATCATGCTGCCGGGCTTCGACGGCCTGGAGGTCTGCCGGCGCGTGCAGGCCCAGCGTCCGGTGCCGGTGCTGATGCTCACCGCGCGGGACGACGAGACGGACATGCTGGTCGGGCTCGGCGTGGGCGCCGACGACTACATGACCAAGCCGTTCTCGATGCGTGAGCTCGCCGCACGCGTGCACGTGCTGCTGCGCCGGGTGGAGCGGGCCGTGGTGGCCGCCTCCACGCCGCGCAGCGGCATCCTGCGCCTCGGCGAACTGGAGATCGACCACGCGCAGCGCCGCGTGCGGGTGCGCAGCGAGGACGTCCACCTCACGCCCACCGAGTTCGACCTGCTGGTCTGCCTGGCGAACACGCCCCGCGCGGTGCTCTCCCGGGAGCAGCTGCTGGCCGAGGTGTGGGACTGGGCGGACGCCTCCGGCACCCGGACCGTCGACAGCCACATCAAGGCGCTGCGCCGGAAGATCGGCGCCGAGCGCATCCGCACAGTGCACGGCGTCGGGTACGCGCTGGAGACGCCGACGCCGTGAGCGAGGGGCGGGAGGCCGCACGGAGGAGCCCCGGCCCCCGGAGCACCGGGGATCCCTGGGGCGGCGTACGCCCGTTCTCGATCAAGACCAAGCTGGGCGCGCTGGTCGTCACGTCGGTGCTGATCACCACGGGTCTGTCGGTGATCGCGGTGCACACCAAGACGGAGCTGCGCTTCATCACGGTCTTCTCGATGATCGCCACGCTGCTGATCACCCAGTTCGTGGCGCACTCGCTGACCGCTCCGCTGGACGAGATGAACGCCGTGGCCCGGTCCATCTCGCACGGCGACTACACCCGCCGGGTGCGCGAGAACCGCCGCGACGAGCTGGGCGACCTGGCCGTCACCATCAACCGCATGGCCGACGACCTGGAGGCCCAGGACCTCCAGCGCAAGGAGCTGGTCGCGAACGTCTCGCACGAGCTGCGCACTCCCATCGCGGGCCTGCGCGCGGTGCTGGAGAACATCGTCGACGGGGTCACCGAAGCCGATCCCGAGACCGTGCGCACGGCGCTCGGCCAGACGGAGCGGCTCGGCCGGCTGGTGGAGACGCTGCTCGACCTCTCCCGCCTGGACAACGGCGTCGTACCGCTGCGCAAGCGGCGCTTCGAGGTGTGGCCGTACCTGTCGGGCGTGCTGAAGGAGGCCAACATGGTCGCCTCCGCGCGGGCGGGCATCGCCACCGGTTCCGGCAGTCACACCCGCACCGACGTGCACCTCGCCCTGGACGTGTGCCCGTCCGACCTCACCGCCCACGCCGACCCCGAGCGCATCCACCAGGTCGTCGCCAACCTCATCGACAACGCGGTCAAGCACAGCCCGCCGCACGGCCGGGTGACGGTTCGGGCGCGGCGCGGGGAGCTGCCGGAGTCGCTGGAGCTGGAGGTCCTCGACGAGGGTCCCGGTATTCCGCGCTCGGAGTGGCGCCGGGTGTTCGAACGGTTCAACCGGGGTTCGGTGTCCCGGCCGCACGGTCCGGGCAGCGACGGCGGCACCGGACTGGGCCTGGCGATCGCCCGCTGGGCGGTGGATCTGCACGGCGGCCGGATCGGCGTGGCCGAATCCGAGCGGGGATGCCGGATTCTCATCACCCTTCCGGGCCTGCCGTCAGCTCCGAGTTGACGTAGGGTTCGAACCGGAGCGTCAAGATCCACTGGCGTTCGCGCTGACGGACACGTGTGATCAGGCACAGGCCCGCGCCCTCCCGGCGCCGGGTCGCGGTCTCCCCTTCCCACGCGCAACGGAACCTCGCTTGTTTCCCGCCATTTCCAGCACCGAAACGCACTCTGCGATGTGACTTACGCGACGATGAACGGGCCCGGTCTGACCTTCCGGGCCGGGGAGGCGTAGCCTTGATTCCCGCTGTCCACCATCTTGTGAAGCGGAAGAGGGCGGTTCTCGCCGTGTCGCCACAGTCCCCCAGTAACTCGAGCATCTCGACCGACACCGACCAAGCGGGCAACGCGGGCAAGAACCCCGCGGCCGCCTTCGGTGCCAACGAGTGGCTCGTCGACGAGATCTATCAGCAGTACCTCCAGGACCCGAACTCCGTGGACCGAGCCTGGTGGGACTTCTTCGCCGACTACAAGCCCGGAGCGGCCGCTGCCCAGCCCGCCTCCGGCGCCGCGGCCACGGAGTCCGGCAGCGCCCCCCAGGCCGCCCCCACGCCGCAGGCGCAGGCAGCCGCCCCGGCCCAGCCGAAGGCGGCCCCCCAGCCGGCCGCCCCCGCGGCTCCGGCCGCACAGCCCGCCGCTGCCGCCCCCGCGGCTCCGGCCGCCCCGGCAGCGAAGCCCGCCGCCGCGCCGGCCAAGCCCGCCGCCAAGCCGCAGGCCAAGGCCGCCACGCCCGCCAAGGACGCCGACTCCACGCCCGAGGGTCCGGAGCTGGTGACCCTGCGCGGCCCCGCCGCCGCGGTGGCGAAGAACATGAACGCCTCCCTGGAGCTGCCCACGGCCACGTCCGTGCGCGCGGTCCCGGTGAAGCTGCTGTTCGACAACCGCATCGTCATCAACAACCACCTCAAGCGCGCCCGGGGCGGGAAGATCTCCTTCACGCACCTGATCGGCTACGCGATGGTGCAGGCCATCAAGGCCATGCCGTCGATGAACTACGCGTTCGGCGAGAAGGACGGCAAGCCGACCCTCATCAAGCCGCCGCACATCAACCTCGGCCTCGCCATCGACCTGGTCAAGCCCAACGGCGACCGCCAGCTGGTCGTCGCGGCGATCAAGAAGGCCGAGACGCTGAACTTCTTCGAGTTCTGGCAGGCCTACGAGGACATCGTCCGCCGCGCCCGCGACGGCAAGCTCACGATGGACGACTTCACCGGCGTCACGGTCTCCCTGACCAACCCGGGCGGCCTCGGCACCGTCCACTCCGTGCCCCGCCTGATGCCCGGCCAGTCGGTCATCATGGGCGTCGGCTCCATGGACTACCCGGCGGAGTTCCAGGGCACCTCCCAGGACACCCTGAACAAGCTCGGCATCTCGAAGGTCATGACGCTCACGTCGACCTACGACCACCGGGTCATCCAGGGCGCCGCGTCCGGCGAGTTCCTCCGCCAGGTCGCCAACCTGCTGCTCGGCGAGAACGGCTTCTACGACGACATCTTCAAGGCGCTGCGCATCCCCTACGAGCCGGTCCGCTGGCTCAAGGACATCGACGCCTCGCACGACGACGACGTCACCAAGGCCGCCCGCGTCTTCGAGCTGATCCACTCCTACCGGGTCCGCGGCCACGTCATGGCCGACACCGACCCGCTGGAGTACCAGCAGCGCAAGCACCCCGACCTGGACATCACCGAGCACGGGCTCACCCTGTGGGACCTGGAGCGCGAGTTCGCCGTCGGCGGCTTCGCCGGCAAGTCGCTCATGAAGCTGCGCGACATCCTCGGCGTGCTGCGCGACTCGTACTGCCGCACCACCGGCATCGAGTTCATGCACATCCAGGACCCCAAGCAGCGCAAGTGGATCCAGGACCGCATCGAGCGCTCGCACACCAAGCCGGAGCGCGAGGAGCAGCTGCGCATCCTGCGCCGCCTGAACGCGGCGGAGGCCTTCGAGACCTTCCTGCAGACGAAGTACGTCGGCCAGAAGCGCTTCTCCCTGGAGGGCGGCGAGTCCGTCATCCCCCTGCTGGACGCGGTCATCGACTCGGCCGCCGAGTCCCGCCTGGACGAGGTCGTCATCGGCATGGCCCACCGCGGCCGGCTGAACGTCCTGGCCAACGTGGTCGGCAAGTCGTACGCGCAGATTTTCCGCGAGTTCGAGGGCAACCTCGACCCGAAGTCGATGCACGGCTCCGGCGACGTGAAGTACCACTTGGGCGCCGAGGGCACCTTCACCGGCCTCGACGGCGAGCAGATCAAGGTCTCGCTGGTCGCCAACCCCTCGCACCTGGAGGCGGTCGACCCGGTCCTGGAGGGCGTCGCCCGCGCCAAGCAGGACATCATCAACAAGGGCGGCACGGACTTCACCGTCCTGCCGGTGGCGATCCACGGCGACGCGGCCTTCGCGGGCCAGGGCGTGGTGGCCGAGACCCTGAACATGTCGCAGCTGCGCGGCTACCGCACCGGCGGCACGGTCCACGTCGTCATCAACAACCAGGTCGGCTTCACCGCCGCCCCGGAGTCCTCGCGCTCCTCGATGTACGCCACCGACGTGGCCCGCATGATCGAGGCCCCGATCTTCCACGTGAACGGCGACGACCCGGAGGCCTGCGTCCGCGTGGCGCGGCTCGCCTTCGAGTTCCGCCAGGCGTTCAACAAGGACGTGGTGATCGACCTCATCTGCTACCGCCGCCGCGGTCACAACGAGACCGACAACCCGGCCTTCACCCAGCCGCTGATGTACGACCTGATCGACAAGAAGCGCTCGGTGCGCAAGCTCTACACCGAGTCCCTCATCGGTCGCGGCGACATCACCCTGGAAGAGGCCGAGCAGGCGCTGCAGGACTACCAGGGCCAGCTGGAGAAGGTCTTCACCGAGGTCCGCGAAGCCGTCTCCCAGCCGGCCGTCGCGGAGCCCTCGGACCCGCAGGCCGAGTTCCCGGTGGCCGTGAACACCGCGGTCACCGCCGAGACGGTCAAGCGGATCGCCGAGTCCCAGGTCAACATCCCCGACCACATCACCGTGCACCCGCGGCTGCTGCCGCAGCTGCAGCGCCGCGCGGCGATGGTCGAGGACGGCACGATCGACTGGGGCATGGGCGAGACCCTCGCCGTAGGCTCGCTGCTGCTCGAGGGCGTCCCGGTCCGGCTCTCCGGCCAGGACTCGCAGCGCGGCACCTTCGGCCAGCGGCACGCGGTGGTCATCGACCGCGAGACGGGCGACGAGTTCACCCCGCTGCTGTACCTGTCCGAGGACCAGGCCCGGTACAACGTCTACAACTCCTTGCTCTCCGAGTACGCGGTGATGGGCTTCGAGTACGGCTACTCGCTGGCCCGCCCGGACGCGCTGGTGATGTGGGAGGCGCAGTTCGGCGACTTCGTCAACGGCGCCCAGACGGTGGTGGACGAGTTCATCTCGTCGGCCGAGCAGAAGTGGAACCAGACCTCCGGCGTCACCCTCCTGCTGCCGCACGGCTACGAGGGCCAGGGCCCGGACCACTCCTCGGCCCGCCCGGAGCGCTTCCTGCAGCTCTGCGCGCAGAACAACATGACGGTCGCGATGCCGACCCTGCCGTCGAACTACTTCCACCTCCTGCGGTGGCAGGTGCACAACCCGCACCACAAGCCGCTGGTCGTCTTCACCCCGAAGTCGATGCTGCGCCTGAAGGCCGCGGCCTCGAAGGCGGAGGAGTTCACGACGGGCCAGTTCCGCCCGGTCATCGGCGACGACTCGGTCGACCCGGCCGCCGTCAAGAAGGTCGTCTTCACCGCCGGCAAGGTCTACTACGACCTCGACGCCGAGCGGAAGAAGCGCGGCGTCACGGACACGGCCATCATCCGCATCGAGCGCCTTTACCCGCTGCCGGGTGCCGAGCTCCAGGCGGAGATCGCCAAGTACCCGAACGCCGAGAAGTACCTGTGGGCCCAGGAGGAGCCGGCGAACCAGGGTGCCTGGCCGTTCATCGCGCTCAACCTGATCGACCACCTGGACCTGGCGGTCGGCGCCGACGTCCCGCACGGCGAGCGCCTGCGCCGCATCTCGCGCCCGCACGGCTCGTCCCCGGCCGTCGGTTCCGCCAAGCGGCACCAGGCGGAGCAGGAACAGCTGGTGCGCGAGGTGTTCGAGGCGTGAGCCGCTGACCGGCCTCGCCCACGCGCGAAGGGGCCCGGCCCCGAGTCCTTGCGACTCGGGGCCGGGCCCCTTTTCCGGGTTTCAGCCGAGGTAGGGCTCGAAGTCCCAGTACGGGCGAGTGCGCTGCCGGGCGGAGAGGGTGTGCGGATGTTGGGCGCCCAGCGTCCGGGTCAGGGCCAGCAGCGCGTCCTCCTCCAGCTTCGCCGCCTCCTCGTGTTCCCGGGCGGCCCGCAGATCGGCGGCCAGGGCCACCTGGCAGGACAGGGTCAGCGGGTGCTCGCCGCCCAGGGTGCGCTGAGCCCGGCGCGCCGTGTCCCGGCCGAGTTCCACCGCGTCGGCGATCCGCCCGTTGAAGTTGCGCGCGCCGGTGGTGCACAGGGCGCAGCCGAGCACCCAGGGGTGGTCGGGGCCCAGGGTGGCGGTGAGTCCGGCCAGGGCCGCCTCGAACATCGACATGGCCTCGGCCCGCTCGCCGGCCGCCTGCATGATCAGGCCGGTGTTGGCGAGCATGCCGGTGGCGACGGGGTGGGCGGGCCCGAGCAGCGCCCGGTACCCGGCCTCGGCCTCTTCGATGAGCTCGCGGGCGTGACTGAGGTCGCCGTGTTCGCGCAGGTAGTTGCCGTAGTTGGTGAGGAAGTTCAGGGTGCGGTAGTGCTCGCGACCGTGCACCTGGGCCAGCTCTTCCAGGAGACTCTCCATCGAGGGGCCCACGTCCTGGAAACCGCCCTCGCGGCGACGGCACATCACCAGGTGGGTACGGGCGCCCAGGGTCTGCGGGTGCTGCGCACCCAGTACCTGCACGTGCAGTCGGACCACCGGTTCCTGCCGGGCCATCGCCTCGCGGTAGCGACCCAGCAGCCGCAAGTCGTGCGTGACGGCGCTGGCGGAGTTGAGCGTGCTGATGTGCCGGACCCGCAGGACGTTCTCGCGGGTGCCGAGGTTTTCCAGGTCGAGTTCGTAGGCGTCCGCGTACCTGCCCAGCAGGCGCAGGCTGACACCGAGGTTGTGGCGGGCCCGCAGCGTGGCGGGCTCGTGGGTGCCGAGCAGGCCGCCGGTGCCGTTCAGGACCTCCTGTTGCAGTTCGTACGCCTCGTCGTAGCGGCCCAGGCTGCGCAGGGAGTTGGCCATCGAGTCCTGGGCGGCCAGTTCGGCGAGCGCGTTGGTGCCGGACCCGGCTGCCCGTAGCCGCTCCAGCACGGACCGGTCGAGTTCGTACGCCTCGCGGAACCGGCCGCTGGCCTGCACCAGGTTGCTCTCCTGCGCGGTCAGGTCGAGCATGGGCTGGGACAGGGGCGGAAGCAGCTTCGACCAGCGGTCGCGGATCCGCTGGGCCAGCGCCAGACCGGTGGTGTACTCACCGCTGCGGACGCAGTAGCGCAGGCAGTTGAGAACGGCCTCCTGGACTCGTGGCCGGGTGCTGTCGAAGGCCCCCGAAGGCTCCAGGTGCGGCAGCAACTCGGCGTACCGCGGCCAGTTCCGGCTGTCGAGGGGGTTGCCCGGGTCCGCCTCGGCGAGCAGGGTACGCACGGCCCAGCGGTGGGTTTCGCGGCTGTCCGCGCCGATCAGCTTGGAGATGATGTCGTGGACGAGCCGGTGCATGTGCACCGACTCCTGGTGGGGCCCCATCTCGACGCCGACCGGCCCCCGGGTCTCACGGGTGAGTACCGAGTAGTTCGCCAGCGTGTCCAGGGCGCGGGTCCAGGCTGGCAGGTCCGCCGCCATCCACCGCAGTTCCTCGGGGAGGTCGGCGTGCGGGTAGGCGCGGATGAGCCCGAGCGGAATGCGGCCGGGAGCGAACGAGGTGCACAGGCCGAGCACGTCGAGGGCCTGCGGCTGCGCCCGGCGCAGCCGGTTGAGCAGTATCGACCACGAGGTCATGGAGGACTGCGGGAACCCCTCGCCCGCGACGGGCTCGTCCACGGTGGAGAGTCTGCGCTCGCGCACCATCCGCAGATACTCGGGAACCTCCATTCGGGATTCGCCGAGCCAGGAGGCGGCCTGCACGAGCGGCAGCGGTACGTCGCCGAACTCGGCGGCGACCTCGTCGGCCTCCGCGGCGGTGATGTGGCTGGCCCGGCGCATCAGGTAGCCGACGGACTCGGCGCGCACGAAGGCCGGGACCTCCAGGACGTCGGCCCGCTCGCTCCATCCGCGGTTGCGGGAGGTCACCAGGACGTGGCCGGCGCCCTGCGGCAGCAGCGCGTCGGCCCCCGTGGTGTCGTCCCAGCCGTCGAAGACGATCAGCCACTTGGCGTGGGGATCACCGCGGCGCAGTGCGTTGCGTACGGCCCGGATGCGCTCACCCGGTTCGCTGCCGCTGCGCAGCCCGAGTTCGACCGCGAGTTCGCCGAAGCGGTCGCGCTGGATGTTGCGGTCGTCTGAGTTGACCCACCAGACGACGTCGTAGTCGGTGCTGAACCGGTGCGCGTACTCGGTCGCAAGCTGGGTCTTGCCGATGCCTGACATGCCGAGCAGGGTGCAGACGGCAGCCCCGCGCTCTGCGTCGGCGAGACGCTGGTGGAGGGTGGTGAGAAGGTCGTCGCGTCCGGTGAAACGCGGGTTGCGGTGCGGCACCTCGCCCCAGACGTCGCAGCGTGTGTCCGGGTAGCGCACAGGGGTGACCGGTGTACGGGGTGTGCGCAGGCGGCTCAGTCCCAGCCGGGTGAGCAGCCGCTCCTCGGCGCCCTCCTCGCCGATCCCCCACAGGCTGGCCGGTTCCAGGACCGCCGTGGCCGGCAGGAGCGGGCGGTTGGTGAGGTTGACGGCCGCGAGGCGGTCGGCGTGCGCGGCGACGAAGCCGCGCAGGACGTCGTTCCACTCGCCCGCGGGGCGCGGGCCCAGTTCGAAGAACCAGTCGTCGAGGACGAGGAGGACGCGCCCGCTGGACAGGAGCAGGTCGCCGAACGAGTCCTCCAGGGGGACCTCCCGCGGTGGGTCCCAGCGCTGCAGTGTGGTCCGATGACCGTGGCGCTCCAGGCACTGCCCGATCCATGCCGCCCATGAACGGTGGTAGCCGGGAAAGACCACCAGAATGTGCTCGGACGCCGTGGCACCGTCCGCACCGGACCACCGGTGTTCCGTCATCGCTGCTCCCGTTCCCGCCGCGTCCGCCGCGCTCGCGCACACGCTAACGCAACGAGGTCAATACTGTGCGCTCTGTCATCTGGAGTCCCGGACCCTCGTCCCGAGACTCAGGTGATGCCGGTGCATCTCCTGCACGAAGTGCCGTCCCGTACAGGTCAGTTCATCGGATCCCCGGAGTACGGACAAGGCCTGGTCGACCTGTTCGCGGTACCGCCCGTAGCGCTCCGCGGCGCGCTGCCGCCAGGCCGTGGGGGCAGCGGACGCCCGTTCTGCCCTCCGCCACAGGTCGAGCAGGGCCAGGTGGGCGTAGGTGCCCTGGAGGACCGCCGAGGCCGGTCTCGGGTCGGGCCGCCAGGCCACCCGGTGCAGGATGCCCCCGGGACGACACAGGAGGACGGAGTCGTCGAGGGCCGCGAGCTTGGTGTGGTGGGTCTCGTGGACCAGTGTCTCCGCCAGCTCCGCGGCACCGGCCGGGAGCTGGGTCAGCACGGCGCCGGGAGCGGCTCGGACGGTGGCACCCGTCGGCATCCCGCTGTCGTGTCCCGCCGCGGCGAGCGGCACCAAGGCGTGCACCAGGGCGTCCGTCTCGGAGATCCGCCCCGGATCGGTCGCCGACAGCAGCGCGCGGGCCCGGCGCCACCGCCCGGCCCACGACGGGTGGTCGGTGTGCGCACGGTCGGCCGCGGGGACCGCCGTGGGTCCTATGCCGGGGCGCGGCACCCGGTAGGGGTCGAGGTCGTCGAGGAGGGCCGTACCGCCCGGCAGGGCCCGCAGCGCGGACCAGCCGGGTCCGTGGGCGGCACCGTCCCGCACCCGGACCCGACGTCGCGGCAGGTCGACCGCGCCGTGCCCGGCGTCTTCCACGAGCCGCAGCCGGCCGTCCCGGGCGCTCACCCGGGCCCGGCCGGAGGGGCAGCGCAGTACGCCCAGACCGGGCAGGCCCAGGACTCCGGAGGGCACTCGGAGGGTGCCGGTGGCCGGGCAGCCGGCGCGGGACGCGGCGACGACGGCTACTCCTGCCAGATGGGCCAGGTGTGCCTCGAACTCCGGCCCGGTCGGAGCGGCGAGCGCCTCGGTGATCCAAGCGCCGGTCGTCGGGTAGTCGAGCACCTCGCGCACGGCGCCGGCGTCGGCCCGCTCGGCTCGCTCCAGCAGCGCCCAAGCGTCCTCGAAGCCTCGACGCACCGAGGGGCGCAGGTGGGCGTGCTGCCGTTCGACCCGAACGAGGAGGGCCTTGAACAGCAGCATGCGACGCGCGTGGACCGCCGCACGCAGTGCCGCCGTTCCGGCGGGGGTGGGCCGGGTCGTTGCGAGTGCGGTGAGGACATCGGGCGGGACGGTCGCCCGGCTCATTCCCGCAGTGCCCGGATCGGGGCCGTCCCGTCGGGTCCGGCTGAAAAGGTACGTGGCTCCGCAGCGGCGCCGAGCCCGGTCGACGAGGGTTCGTTGCCGCCGGAGTACCAGACCTGCCGGGACTCGACCGGCCCCGCCAGCACCAGGTCGACGGCCTCGGAGAGCTCCGGACCGTCCATGGCGCGCAAGGTTCGCAGGTCCACGTCGTCGAGCCCGGGCGGCAGCACGGTCCGCCCGGCGTCCCGGCTCCGGACGGCGGTCACCTTCCCCTGCTCCGCCACGCTCGGCTCCTCCCCCCAAGTCCGCACCGCTCGATCGCAACGGTTGCCCAGTTCTTCCCGACCGGTCGGGAGCAGAAACCCGGACCGGATCAGGTGTGTTGAAACTCGGCCGAGTTGGTCTGCTGCTCCCACGGATGCCAGGGCGGAGCGAGCCGCCTCCACTCCTCCTCGGGCATGGTCCGTACCGGGGCCGCCGGTACTCGTCCCTCCGTCAGCTCCGTCTCGGCCCGGCGGGTGAGCTGCACGTCGTCCCAGTCGACGTCCCGCAGCGCTCCCGTGAGCCGCTGCCACTGGTCCCGCGCGGCCCGGTAAGCCGCTCCGGCGGCGTTCGGCCGACCCAGGAGCACCAGCACCGCTCCGCTGCCGTGCCGGGCCCGCGCCGCCGTCGGCGATCCCGGCCGGTCGCCGTAGACCGCACGTGCCTCGCGCTCGGCGTTCTCGTACGCCTGCAGCGCCTCGAACAGCACGGGCGCCCCGGCCCGGTACCACCCTTCGAGCCGCACCCTGCCGAGCTGCAGCCAGGCCTCGGCCCGTACCCCCACGTCGGCCGCCGCCCGCACCGCCTGCCCCAGCAGGTGCCGGCTCTCGAAAAGGTCCGGCAGGAAGCCGAGGTGGCGGAAGCGCTGGGCGAGGGCGCTGCCGACGAGCGCCTGAAGCCGTCCGCGCTGCGCGGATCGGGCGGGCAGGGCCTTCAGCGCCTCGCGCAGGACGTTCTCCGCGCGGTCCACCAGGCCCGCGCCGTCCTTGCGGGAGGCGCGGCGCAGCAGCGACTCGCCCCAGACCGTGAGGAGTTCGCAGCGTCGGGGGCCCTCGGCCGGGGCCAGCATGACGGCCGTCTCGTAGGCCGCGTCGGCCTCCCCTGGCTCGCCGACCGTGTCGTGGAACGCGGCACGGGCGACGAGGCAGGGCAGCCTCAGGGCGGGGTCGTCGCCGGCGGCCCGCTCCGCCCTCAGCAGCGCTTCCCGTGTCGCCTCCTCGTCCGCTCCCGCGCCGCGCAGCGCCCGCACCAGGTCGAGCAGGGCCCGGCTGCGTACGGCGTGGGGGGCGCCGGAGTCGTCCAGCAGGGCGCAGGCAGGGCGCAGGTCGGCGGCGGCCTCGTCGTAGCGCCCCAGGTCCAGGAGGAGCCGGCCCCGGCGCAGCAGCCTGGCCCGGTGGACGGTGCGCCAGGTCTCGGCCTCCCGGCGATCCGGGGAGGGCCCGGTCCCCGTCGCGGGCGCGGCGGCCCGGCGGGTGGCCTCGGGCCAGGGCGGCGTGTCGGGCGCCAGGACGGCGAGCGCGGTCGTGAGGTGGTCCGCTTCTTCGGTGACGCGCCACAACGCGTGCAGTCCGGCGGCCAGTTCGAGGGCGGACTCCGCTTGTGCGGGGCTCTGGTCGGGCGCCGAGCGGCGTGCAGCCGCCAGGTGCTCGGTGGCGGCGGTGAGGAGGTCCACCCGGCGCTCGTGGGCGCGGCCCGCCACCGTGTCGGCCTCGGCGCGCAGCACCCGGCCGAGGACCAGCCGGGCCCGGACGACGTCGCCCTCGTCGACCGTCGTGGCGTCGGTGCCGGTGGCGGCGCGTACCGCGGCCTCCGCGTGCTCCCTCGCCCGGTGCAGCACCTCGGGGTCGGCCAGCGTGCGCCACTGGCCGAGCAGCCGCTCCGCCTCCGTCAGCGGCTCGGGGGTGACCATGTCGGGCAGGTAGAAGCGCAGCACGCGGGCGGGGACGCGGGCGAAGAGTTCGGACTCGGGGGTGTCGCCGGCGGGCGGCCCCGAGCCGTCGTCGACGACCGGCCCGGCGTCGCCGGCACCCGCGTCCTGTCCGGCGAGGCGGACCGCGGCCAGCGCGGCGAAGTTGCGGGTGCCCTTGCCGAAGCGGCGCTCCACGTATGCCGAGCAGTGCTTGAGGACGAGTCCGGCCGTGTCCTGGTCGAGGGTGCTGAGCAGCAGGTCCTGGACCCGCCCCGGGTAGGCGAAGCAGGGCTGCTCCTCGGTGCCCGGCAGACGGCGCAGCAGTCCGCCCAGCAGGACCTCGGCCAGTTCCATGGGGCCGGTGTCGGGGAGCATCGCGCGCTGCACGAGTTGCATGACGGGCAGGGTGAGCGGCGCGGCGGCCAGGTACACGGCGAGGCGCAGGGCGCCGGGCGAGGCGGTCGCCCGGAACGCGCGCACCAGTTCGTCGTCGCCGCGCGGCACCCCGTCGGCCGGGGCCGCCGGTGCGGGGCGGTGCACCGTCCTGGCCGCCCAGGCGCGCTCCCTGGTGGGGCCCGTGCCGGCCAGCAGCCGCGCCCAGGTGTCGAACGCCTCGGGGGTCGGCTGGAGCACCGGCACGGCCGCGACGGGCGCGGCCGGCTCGTTCCACGGCTCCTCGTCCGGGTGGAAGGTGAGGCGCCCGCCGAGGTCGGCGGGCCGGACGAGCAGCCCCGGCTCCGCGGGCAGCGCCGTGCGGCCCCACAGCCGGGGCGGCAGGGGCTGGACGATGGCCAGGGGGGAGGAGCGCGGCCAGGACCGCAGGAGCCGTTGCGCCCCGCCGCTGTGCCACTGGGCGCCCACGCAATCGCTGATCAGCAGGGTGACGGAACGGCCCGAGGGATCGTGGAGTTCGTCCGGCGATCGCAGCCTGAGCGGCTTGCCGGGCTCGGCGGCCGGACCGATCACCGGGTACCCGGTGGCGTCGGCGTACAGGTGGTGGACCCGGACGGCGGCGAAGGCGCCCGACTGTCGGCAGGCCTGGCTCAGCTCCTCCGCCAGTTGTCCCCACACGGCCATGGTGGGGCCGGTGTCCATGAGGAGGTGGACGTCGCACCGGCGGTTGCGGCCCGGCCGCGGTACGGGCAGCAGGATCCCGCTCGCGGCGGCGCGCTCGGCCGTGGCCTCCTCGTCGACGCCGCCGTCGGGCGGGGTGCCGGCGACCCGGTAGCGGCCGAGGGTACGCAGGGCCTTCTCCAGACCGAGGAGGCCGGGCAGCGCGTTGGCGGCGGGGGCGCGCACCGGGAAGGTGGCGTGGGCGCCGCCGCCGTCCTGGGCCCGGCCGGTGGCGGCGGCCGCGGCGCGCAGCGGCACCGGGGTGGACGCCCTAGTTCCGGGGGCGGTGGGCCCGGGGTCGGGCCGCGGTGTCCCGCGGTCGGTGGTGGCGGGTTCCCCGGGCTCCGGCCGCGACGGGGCCGGCCCCCTCGCCGGCCCACCGGCCGGTTCGGAGCCGGGGTCGGTGAGGTGGTCACGGAGGGCGGCGTCGTGGGGCGGTGTCGCGCCGAGCCGTCGGGCCAGCCAGACGGCGTCCGCGACGTCCTCGGCGGTCACGTCGAGGCCGGCGCGGCGCAACCGGCCGATCAGCTCTTCCAGCGGCGCGCCCTGCATCGGGCCCTCACCTCGACCGGTCGAGCCGCTGCATGAGCATGTCCGCTATGCGCTCGCGGGTGAGCCGTTCCGCGTGGGGCGTGTGCTGGGTGAGGAAGAGGGCGTTGAGCAGTTGGTCGGCGGCCATCACCTCGCCGGGTTCGCGGTCGAGGAACCTGCCGATCAGGTCCTGCCCCGCCACGACCCCCTCCTCGCCGAGGTGTGCCTCGACCATGGCGGTGAGCTGTTCCTCCCCCGGTGGCTCCAGTTCGAGCTGGACGCAGCGCCTCAGCAGCGGTGCGGGGAAGTCCCGTTCACCGTTGGAGGTCAGGACGATCAACGGGAATTCGGTGCAGGCGATCCGCCCGCCGTGGACGGCCACCCGGTCGCCGTCGTGCGACAGCACCTCGACGACGGGCTCCCGGTCGGCGACGCGTTCCAGCTCCGGGATGGCGAACTCGCCCTCCTCCAGCGTGTTCAGGAGGTCGTTGGGCAGGTCGAGGTCGCTCTTGTCGAGTTCGTCGATGAGCAGGACCCGGGGCAGATCGGACGGCAACAGGGCGGTGCCGAGCGGGCCGAGCCGGATGTACGCCCCGATGCCGGGGACCCGGCTCCCGCCGTCCCGCCCGTCGCCGCGGGCGCGTGCCAACTGGACGTCCTGGAGCCGGCCGATCGCGTCGTAGCGGTACAGGCCGTCCTGCAGGGCGGTCCGGCTGACGATCGGCCAGCGCAGCACCCGGCCCAGCTTCAGCTCGTGCGCGACGGCGTAGGCGAGGGTGGACTTCCCGGTGCCGGGGTTGCCGGTGACGAGGAGCGGGCGGCGCAGGTACAGGGCCGCGTTCACGGCGTCGACCTCGGCGGGACGGGGCGCGTAGTTCTCCACGGTGCGGCGGCGGACGCCGAGCCTGCGGGCGCCGCTGGGGTCCTCCGACCCGGCCGGCGCGCCGTCCCGCGCCCGCGTGAAGTCCCGCCAGGGGGGCGGCTCCGGTAACCGCCGTACGCCGTCGTGCGGCTGACCCACGCCGCGGTAGATCCGCCAGTCGTTCACCATGGGCTCCTTCCGGCTCTGGTGATCTTGCAGCGGTCCGGGCCGTTCGCCTACGACGTTACCGTCCGGGCGCCCGGCCTGCCGAGTCTCCCGGACGCCCGCGCTTTCCCGATACCCGGACACGAACGATTCCGGACCTTGATGCCTCGTCAGATGATCGGGGGGGCCGCCAGCGGAGGCGGCCGCATCGCCTCCGTTCCGAACTGCGGTCGGTCGGGGGGGTCGTAGAGGACGGCGATCCTCCCCGTGAGTCCCTCGCTCTCGGCGATCTCGGGGTCCATGGCGCCGATCCGCAGGTCTCGCACGTGCCCGTGCAGGCCCTCGGCGCGGCCGGCGAGGGAGAGCAGGCGGGCCGCGCTCCGGTGGAACGCCCGGCACGCGGCGTGGTCGTGGCCGTCCCGGCGCCACAGCACCAGCGGATGCCCGGCGGCAAGGGCGACGTCCATGGCCTCCCGCCCGGCGCCGCTGCCGACGGGCCCGCAGAAGACCGGGACGCAGCCGTCGCCGCTGCCCGACAACCGCCGGAGGGTGCCGTACCTGCTCTCGCGGCGTCCGCCGGAGTGGTGCCCGAAGTCCGTCGACTCGCCGCGCAGCGGTATGCCGGAGAGGGGCCCGCGCGCGGCGGCCGTCCAGCGCCGGCGCCATTCCGGGATCGGGGGCCGGGCGTTGCGGCGGCGGTCGCGGAGGAGGACCGTACGGCGCAGTCCGAGCGGCATGGACTGCTCGTCGAAGAAGTCGGGGTCCTCGTACTCGCCGCCCGCACCGCTCCCGCCGTCCGCACCGCCGTCGGTGACGAGTCGCCATTCGTCGATCGGTTCGTCGAGCAGGGCTCGGGGCAGGAACGCCTCGATCACCGCCAGGTGTTCACCGCGGTCGCCCAGCCGCAGGGCTTCGGCCAGCGGCTCCCTGAGGTGCTCCTGGAGCTCGTGGCGCCGCACGCCGAGGTCGTTGCTGTAGACGGGGGTGACGTCACGGCCGTCGTAGAGGAGCCGCACGCTCAGCGGATAGCGCTCCCCGTAGACCGGCTCGCCGATGTCGAGGAGGACGTCGGCTCCGGCGCCGGACGGGGCCTCGCGCGCGAGGACGGGTCCGGCGGACCGGGCGGCGGCCGGCGCTCTCACGTCGGCCAGGAGCCGGTCGACGTCCTCGCGGATCGCGGGCTGGGCGTACAGGACGGCCTGTTCCGCGATCCACCGGGTGAAGCGCCGCAGCGGCTCCGGGTCGGTCTCTCCCGGACGTTCCAGCACCGCGTGCCGGGCCACCTTGGCCGCGTACAGCAGTACCGCGTCCAGGTCGAGCTCGGGCCTGCTTCCCTTGTCGCCGAGGTCGCGCAGCCCGTGCAGCAGGGCCGCGCCCTCCCGCCAGGTGCGCAGGTCCTCGGGGAACGGGGAGCGGAAGTCCGACCGCACCACGCGGGCCTTGGCCTCCTGCACGAGGCCCGCGATCTCGCCCGGTCCGCCGGGTGGCGGCAACTGGGCGAGGTGGCCGTAGAGGTGGACGCGCTGGGCGGGGGTGAGTCCGGGGGTGCCAGGATCGCGCAGCCCGGTCTGGACGCGCGTCCAGTCGGGGTCCGCCCCGGGGCGGTGGAAGCGCGCGAGGTGGTGCAGGTCGTGTTCGCGCAGCACGGTGTGGAGTACGTCGCCACCGCGCATGTCGTGCAGCTTCCGCAGCGCGGTCATCGGGGTCGCGGCTCCCTCGGCGTGCCCGACGGACTGCTTGACGCCCTTGTTCATGGCGATGACGGAACCGTGGCGCAGGTCGACCACAGGGCCGCCCGACAGTCCCTCCACCGGCAGACCGCCCGAGAGCAGCAGGGCCGGTCCGTCCCAGCCGCTCGCCTCACCGACGCGGTGCCGGATGCCCAGGGCGCCGGTCTGCCGCGACCAGCCGTGCAGTGAGACCGGGGCCGGGACGGCCGGGGTCCGGTCGCTCAGCCAGACGCACGGGGCGTCGTCCGCGCCGTGCACCCGCACCAGCGCGATGTCCGGGAACTCCCAGCGCCCGCGGCCCGCCTGTCCGGGCTCGGGCCGCGGCTTTGCGAGCACCACCTCGCCCGTGGTGGTGCCGCCCTGCCAGACGACCCCCACGGGGCCCCGACTCCGCCACACCTCCGCTCCCCCCTTCCCCACGACGTGGGCACAGGTCAACAGCCAGCCCGGCGCTATGAAGAATCCCGAACCCCAGTAGTCGCCACGCTCCGGTGCATACCCGTCACCCGGTGCGACGATGCGCGCGAGCGAGGGGCGCACCAGGTCTTCGAGGGCGCTCATTCGGCCCCGGAGGTCCGGTACCGGGACGGGACGCCGGCACCGCCCTCCGGCTCCGGCGCCGATGCGCCGTCCCGCCGGGCCGGTTCGGTCCAGGTCAGCGACACGGTCAGCGAGGCGTTGCCACCGCCGCCCGCGATGGCGCCCACCACGGTGCCCGCCTGCGCCGACAGTTCGATGCCGAAGCCGACGGAGACCTCGACCGATTCCTGGGTGTCCAGTCCCGCGCGCAGGGAGCGCACGACGCCGCCGACCGTGTCGGCCAGCCCTCCCGCCATGTCGATGACGCGGTCGCGCACCCCGGTGTCCTCGAAACCGTCCCCGGTCACCGCGTCGTCGGTCGCGCTCACCCTTGCCCAGACGACGGTCCCGTCGTCGAGCCGTACCTGTTCGATCCCACCGGCCACGGCGCCCCCGTCCGTTCGTTTCCGGCTCCCCCGCCGCTGTGTGGGTGTCTTACCCCACAAGGGGGAGCAGACTAAACCCCGGTTCGCGCCCGGCGCGAGGGGACAGCCGGGTCGCCCACCGGTTCCCGTCCCACCGGAGCGGTGCCCCCCTCCTGCGCCCTCCGCCCACGAGGGCCTGACTCCCTGCCCCGGCCCTCACTCGTCGTCGTCCTCGTCGTCCAGCCGGGCGAGCCAGGTGGCGAGGCGCTCGACGGGCACCTCGAAGTCGGGGTTGAGGTCGACGAACGTACGCAGTTGTTCGGCGAGCCACTCGAAGGTGACCTCCTCCTCGCCGCGCCGCTTCTCCAGTTCCTCGATGCCGCGGTCGGTGAAGTACATGTGGTGTTCTCCTGCGTGCGTCCGTGTTCCGAATCCGTCCCCAAGACTATGCAAACGGCGCCGCGCGGGCGCCGGGGCGGTGAGGCCCGGCACACGCCTGGCCGGATCGCCGGCGAACCTTCGTCACGGCCTCGGCGGTGCGGGCCGGACCAGGCCGAGCGCTCCGTGACAGGTCAGCACGGCGCCCAGCCCGGCCCAGCCGCCGCTGCGCCGCCGTGCGCCCCAGGCCATGAGCGGCACACCGGCCGTCACCTGGGCCAGTGCGAGCACACGGCGATCGGGGCGGTACCCGCACGGCAGCCGGACGGCGAGCCGGGCGGCGCCGCGTCCCCGCGCCGGGGCGGCCCACCGGGCGTCGGGCAGGGCGCGGGCGCGCTCGAGCAGCCGATGGGCGGGTTGGCCGATGCCGAGTCCGGTCGGCAGCGAGACGCCCGCGCGTGTGAGGACCGCCAGCAGTCCCCGCAGCCTGGCCCGGGCGTCGGCCTCGCGGTCCGGCCGGGTCAGCCGGTCCAGTGACTGGAGGTCCAGTACGGGGTCCAGGCCGAGGCGGGCGGCGAAGGTGCGCATGGCCTCGTCCTCGCCGGCCGGGGTGCCGTCCGCGAGCCACACGTAGCCGACGGGACGGCGGAAACCGGACGCGAGGGTGTAGCCGGCCCGGTCTGCGTCCCACCACAGCGCGAGTACGGGCCACGGGGCGCCGACGGCGAGCGCCGCGGCCCATCCGGTGACCACGCGGTCGACCGGATCCTCGCCGAGCTGCCAGGGCCGGCCCTCCGGGACGAGCACGCTCCACTTCTCCCCGGCCCGGACCAGCGGCATGCGCTCGCCCAGCAGCGGGGCCACGGCGGCGACGGAGTCCGGCTCGGCGCGGCACAGCAGCAGAGCACCGGGAGTGGCGCCGGAGCCGGGTGCGGATTCCTCCGCCTCTTCCGTCGACATGCTCACAAACTAGGCCAATCTCGCATCTTCGGCCGGTCACGGATCACTGGAACGGGTGTCTTGACTTTCCATGTCCGCGATATATCGTGAATAGACAGGACGCGATATGCCGCGTTCGGTCGAGGAGGTCTGCACCATGTCCGAGTGGTCCGTCGCGGAGCCCATGAAGCTCACCTTCGACGAGTCCGTCAGTGAGCTCCAGGTACGCATCGTCCATGGAACAGTGAACGTCGTGGGCACCGACGAGGGTTCCGCCCGCCTGGAGGTCTCCGAGATCGAGGGGCCACCCCTGATCGTGACCCACCAGGACGGCGTCCTCACGGTCGCCTACGAGGACCTCCCCTGGAAGAACTTCCTCAAGTGGCTCGACCGCAAGGGCTGGCGCCGCAACGCGGTGGTCTCCCTCGCCGTGCCGACCGGCACTCGCGTGGAGGTCGGTGTGGTCAGTGCGGCGGCCGTCGTCTCCGGACTGGAGGGCCGTGCCGAG
Organism: Streptomyces mutabilis; assembly: GCF_014649815.1. Taxonomy (GTDB): domain Bacteria; phylum Actinomycetota; class Actinomycetes; order Streptomycetales; family Streptomycetaceae; genus Streptomyces; species Streptomyces mutabilis. The sequence goes on from NZ_BMTT01000008.1 coordinate 164,661, forward strand.
GTGAAGGGCGTCTCCGGGGACACCACGCTGGTGAGCCTCACGGGCCCGGTCCGCGCCGACACCGTCTCCGGGAACGTGGAGGCGCAGGCACTCGCCGGTGACCTGCGCTTCAATTCCGTTTCCGGTGACCTGACGGTGGTGGAGGCCGGTTCCTCCGTTCGGGCCGACTCGGTGAGCGGTTCGATGATCGTCGACCTGGACCCGGCGGGCGGGCCGACCGACATCAGCGTGAACAGCGTCTCGGGCGAGATCGCCATCCGGCTGCCCCAGCCGGCCGACGCGAAGGTGGAGGCCAACACCGCCAGCGGCAGCGTCTCCAGCGCTTTCGAGAATCTGCGGGTGACCGGCCAGTGGGGCGCCAAGCGGATCACCGGCCGGCTCGGCGCGGGCAACGGCCGACTGAAGGCCACCACGCTCTCCGGATCCATCGCCCTGCTGCGCCGCCCGGCGGCGGAGGAGGGGCCGAGGGGAGAGGATGCGCCGGATTCCGGTCCGGGCCCGGTGGACGACGTGCATGACGACTCGGGGGACAATTCCGCTTCCGGCCAGGACCACGGCACCACCGCCACCCCGGCCGACGGCACGACCGACAAGAAGGTGCTCTGACATGCCCCCCGTCTTCGCCCACGGCCGCCTGCGCCTCTATCTCCTCAAGCTCCTGGACGAGGCGCCGCGCCACGGCTACGAGGTGATCCGGCTCCTCGAGGAGCGATTTCAGGGCCTGTACGCGCCGTCGGCGGGCACGGTGTACCCGCGCCTGGCCAAGCTGGAGGCCGAGGGCCTGGTCACCCACACCACCGAGGGCGGGCGCAAGGTGTACGCCATCACGGACGCCGGCCGCGCCGAGCTGTCCGACCGCAGCGGTGAACTGGCCGACCTGGAGTTGGAGATCCGCGAGTCGGTCGCCGAGCTCGCCGCCGAGATCCGGGCCGACGTGCGCGGCGCCGCGGGTGATCTTCGCCGGGAGATGCGGGCCGCGGCCAGCGCGGCACGTCGGGGCGCCGGTTCCGGGGCGCAGGGCGAGGGCGGCGGTTTCTCCACCGGTGCCGCGACCCCCGACGACAGTGAGGCCTGGCGCGCGGCCAAGGAGGAGATGCGGCGCGTCAAGCAGGAGTGGAAGGAGCAGGCCCGCCGCGCCAAGGACGAGAGCCGCCGCGCCCGTGAGGAGGCCCAGCGGGCCCGGCGCCAGGCCAAGGAGGCCCAGGAGCGGGCCCGGGTGCAGGCGCAGGAGGAAGTGCAGCGCATCGCCCGGCGGGTCCAGGAACAGGTGCAGGACCACTTCGCACGGGGCGACTGGCCGACGGGACTGCGCGAGGGCCTGAGCGAACTGGCCAGGGAGGTCGGCGACTTCGGTAAGGACGTCGGGAAGGAATTCGGCCGGGACCGGGGTTTCGGCCGCTCCGACGCCGGGACGGCCACCCACCGGGCCGAGTACTCGTCCACGCCCGAGGACTTCCCGGCCGGTTACGAGCCCGCCTGGGCCCACGAGGACGCCGCGGAGTCCACCGGCGACCCCGCCCGCGACCTGGACCGGCTGCTCGACCGCTTCCGGGACGACATCCGGGACGCGGCCCGGGACCACGGGGTCACGGCCGACCAGCTTCGTGAGACGCGCCGCCATCTCTCGACGGCGGCGGCCCACATCGGGGCGACGCTGCGGACACCCAAGTCCTGAACCCGGGCACGGCACCCACGGTGCGGCGCTGAGGAGCCTGGTCGGGGGGGTGCCACGGGCAGCGCCCTTCAGGCGCAGGCCTCCCCCGTGTCGCCGCCCAGCGCCCTGGTCAGCGACTCGTGCGTCACCCCGTGGTCGGCGAGCACCTCGGCGGGCACTCCTGGGCGGACGGTCAGGGCGAGGAGGATGTGCTCGTCCCCGATGCGCCGGTCGCGCCGGGCGACGGCGACCCTCAGGGCCTTCACCAGCACCTCCTCGGCCCCCTTGCTGAAGCTGCGGTGCCCGGACCACCAGCGCGAATCCTTCCGGTCACCGGACATGGCGCCGACGCCATGGGCCTCCTCCACGCGGGCGACGATCTCGGAGACGTCGATCCCGAGACCGGCGAGGGCGTCGGTCTCGGCCTGCGACAGCCCGGCACGGCGACGCGCCTCCGTAAGGGCCTGCCGTACCGCGTACCCGCGTCCTGCGACCCCCAGCGCCGCCAGCGCGAAGGAGGCGCGGCTGCCCTCGCGGTCGAGCAGGGCGAGCAGCAGGTGCTCGGGATCGACGGTCTGCGCCCGCGCCTCCTCCGCGTACCCGACCGCCCCCTGCACCACGTCCCGGGCGTCCTTCGTGAACCGCTCGAACATCAATGCCTCCCGTACTTCTTGTGCACGGCCTGCCTGCTGACCCCGAGTTCGGTGGCGATCTCCTGCCACGACCACCCCTGATTGCGCGCACCGCGCACCTGCACCGCCTCCAGCTGCTCCAGCAGCCTGCGCAGTGCGGCGACGGCCCGCAGCCCGACCCGGGGATCGCGATCACCCGCGCGTGCGGCGAGATCGGTTGCTTCGCTCATGCAGTCAACGTAGGTTGACACCCCGGAGTGTGCCAACACTGGTTGACACGCTCCGGGGTGCGGGAGGCTCGGAGAACGCGTCAGGAACCGCTGAGCACGATCTTCCCGAACTGCTCGCCGGAAGCCATCCGCTCGAAGCCCTCCCGGGCGCGGTCCATCGGGAGCACCTCGTCGATGACCGGACGGACACCCGTGGCGGCGCAGAAGGACAGCAGGTCCTCCAGCTCGTCCTTGGTGCCCATCGTGGAGCCGACGACCTTGAGCTCGAGGAAGAAGATGCGGGTCAGCTCGGCGTGCGAGGGCCGGTCACCGCTGGTGGCCCCGGAGATGACGAGAGTGCCGCCCGGCTTGAGCGACTTCACGGAGTGGGACCAGGTGGCCGCGCCCACGGTCTCGATGACCGCGTCGACCCGCTGCGGCAGCCGCGCGCCCGTCTCCACGGCCTCCACGGCGCCCAGCTCCGACGCGCGCTTGCGCTTGGCCTCGTCCCGGCTGGTGGCGAAGACCCGCAGTCCCGCGGCCTTGCCGAGCACGATCGCGGCCGTGGCGACCCCACCGCCGGCGCCCTGCACCAGCACCGAGTCCCCCGGACGCACCCCGGCGTTGGTGAACAGCATCCGGTACGCGGTCAGCCAGGCGGTCGGCAGACAGGCGGCCTCCTCGAAGGAGAGCTCCTTCGGCTTGGGCAGGATGTTCCAGGTCGGCACGGCGACCTGCTCGGCGAACGTCCCCTGGTAGCGCTCCGTGAGGATCGAGCGGGGCTCCTCAGGACCGACGCCGTGACCGGTCTGGCCGATCACGGAGTGCAGGACGACCTCGTTGCCGTCCTCGTCGACACCCGCGGCGTCACAGCCGAGGATCATCGGGAGCCGTTCCTCGGGGAGGCCGACGCCGCGCAGGGACCACAGGTCGTGATGGTTGAGGGAGGCGGCCCTGACATCGACGACGCTCCAGCCGGGGCGGGCCTCGGGAGCCGGGCGCTCTCCCAACTCCAGGCCGGTCAGCGGCTGGTCGCGGTCGATTCGGGCGGCGTAGACAGCGAACATGACCTTGACGATAGGTAACACACCCGCCGACCGGAACCACGACGCCGTGTGACACACGCCCTCTTGCCTCCGGCCACCCTTGCTGCGGGCACCCCTGCGGCCCCGACGACGCCGCCCGACCCGAAAAGCGAACGGCCCCGCCCACCGGGGACGAGGCCGCTCCACATGCAAGGCGTCACACGGTCACCGCCGCGCGACCCCCTCCGCACGGGCCGCCGCCGCCACCGCCGCCGTGACGGCCGGCGCCACGCGCTCGTCGAACGGGGACGGGATGACGTAGTCCGCGGCGAGGTCGTCGCCCACCACGGAGGCCAACGCCTCGGCCGCCGCGAGCTTCATGCCCTCGGTGATCCGGGACGCGCGCACCTGCAGCGCACCCGCGAAGATGCCCGGGAACGCCAGCACGTTGTTGATCTGGTTCGGGAAGTCCGACCGCCCCGTCGCCACGACCGCCGCGTACTTGTGCGCGACCTCCGGGTGCACCTCGGGGTTCGGGTTGGCCATCGCGAAGACGAAGGCACCTTTCGCCATCGAGGCGACCGCCGGCTCCGGCACCGTACCGCCGGAGACGCCGATGAAGACGTCGGCGCCCGCGAGGGCCGACTCCAGCGAGCCGGACAGCCCGGCCTTGTTGGTGAAGGAGGCCAGCTCCTGCTTCACCGGCGTCAGGTCGTCCCGGTCCGCCGAGACGACGCCCTTGCGGTCCGCGACCGCGACGTCCCCGACGCCGGCCTCGACCAGCATCCTGGCGATGGCGACACCGGCCGCGCCCGCGCCGGAGATGACCGCCCGCAGCTCGCCCAGGGTCCGCCCGCTCAGCCGCGCCGCGTTCCGCAGCGCCGCCAGCGTCACGACCGCCGTCCCGTGCTGGTCGTCATGGAAGATCGGGATGTCGAGCCGCTCCTGGAGCCTGCGCTCGATCTCGAAGCACCGCGGCGCCGAGATGTCCTCCAGGTTCACGCCGCCGAAGGAGGGGGCGAGCCGCACCACCGTCTCGACGATCTCGTCCGCGTCCGTGCAGTCCAGCGCGATCGGAACCGCGTCCACACCGCCGAACTGCTTGAAGAGGATCGCCTTCCCCTCCATCACCGGAAGGGAGGCCTCGGGGCCGATGTCCCCGAGCCCCAGAACCGCCGTACCGTCCGTCACGACCGCCACGACCGAAGACTTCCACGTGTAGTCGTGGACGAGGTCGGGCTGCTCGGCGATCGCGCTGCACACTTTCGCGACGCCGGGCGTGTACGCCAGGGACAGGTCGTCCTTGTCGCGGACCGGCACGGTGGCCTGCACGGCCATCTTGCCGCCGCGATGCAGCGCGAACGCCGGGTCGAAGGAGTCGAGGGGCTCCCCCGTCTCCTGCACCGTACCGGCGTCGCTGTCGCTGCGAGGATTGACGATCTCCGCTGCCACTTTGTCTTACCCCTTAAGAGTTCATGGTTTGAGGGTTTGTCCACTCCTGGTGAGGAATGGGCGGGCACCGCGCAGGAGGATGGCCGACTGGGCCACAGGGAGGCCTGCGCGACGGGCGCGCCGCACACGCGCCCTGAGCCCCTGATGAGGGGTGTAAAGCACCTTCTTACCCGACGGACACCCCCCGCGACGAGTCGGATAAGCGCAAGCTCACATGTCGGACCCCGAACGCCGGATGCCGGTGACATGGCTCATAGCCAGGGATCAGGACAACTTTCTCCGACCTCTTGACAGGCTTCCGCAGCAAGCACTCGACAGCCCCACGCACCGACGGACCGTCTCCCGATATCGGGGAATGCCGAAGATCTTTCGGCTGGAAGGGAAGATTCCCGTAAAGGTTCGGTCGTGATGTACCGACCTGGTGCGGTTCGGGCGGTCACCCGTTACCCGATTTTGACATGGCGTCCCCCCTGAATGGCCGAGTCCGAATGGCAAGATGCCGTAATCACACGAGGTCGCGACACTCGAAGGCGTGTGCTCTCGTCGACCCAGGGCGCCTGTCGGTCCTCCGGCCGGCGCCCCGCTCCACCGGAACTCCACCGTCACCATCGGCATCTCCATTCATCCGCCGGAGGAACCACCATGACCGCAAGCTCCACCCGTCGTACGACCGCCGCGCATTCCCGGACAGCAGCGGTCGGTGCGATCGCGGTCGCAGGCGCCCTGCTGCTCACCGGATGCGGCGACCAGACCGAGAAGAGCGACTCCGGCAGCGACAACCAGTCCGCCGTGTCGGCCCCGCTGGCCGACAAGCTGCCGCCGGCCATTCGCGACAAGGGCGTCATCAAGGTCGGTTCCGACATCGCCTACGCCCCGGTCGAGTTCAAGGACAAGTCCGGCGAGACGGTCGGCATCGACCCCGATCTCGCGAACGCCATGGGCAAGCAGCTCGGTGTGACGTTCGAGTTCGAGAACGGCACCTTCGACACCCTGATCACCGGTCTGCGTTCCAAGCGCTACGACATCGCCATGTCCGCGATGACCGACACCAAGGACCGCCAGGAGGGCATCGACTCCGAGACCGGCAAGAAGGTCGGCCAAGGCGTCGACTTCGTGGACTACCTCACCGCCGGTGTCTCGATCTACACCAAGAAGGGTGACGACCAGGGCATCAAGACCTGGTCCGACCTGTGCGGCAAGAAGCTGGTCCTCCAGCGCGGCACGGTCTCCGAGGACCTCGCCAAGGCCGAGAACGAGAAGTGCCCGGCCGGCAAGAAGATCGCCATGGAGGCCTTCGACAACGACCAGCAGGCCCAGACCCGCCTGCGCGCGGGCGGCGCCGACGCCGGCTCCTCCGACTTCCCGGTCGCGGCCTACGCGGTGAAGACCTCGGGCGGCGGCAACGACTTCCAGCTCGTCGGCGAGCAGGTCGAGGCCGCCCCGTACGGCATCGCGGTGTCGAAGGACAACACCCAGCTCCGGGACGCCCTGAAGGCGGCGCTGGACGCAGTGATCGCCAACGGCGAGTACAAGAAGATCATGGACAAGTGGGGGGTGGCGGAAGGCGCCGTCACCGAGGCCACCATCAACGGCGGCAAGTGACCGCGCGCCGGGCGCTGAAAGGCAACATCCGTGACTGTTGACATCGACAAGACGCCGGGCGGCCCGGCCGGCACCCCGCCCGCCGGGCCGGAGGCCATCAAGGCCATCCCCGTCCGGCACTACGGGCGGTACGTCTCCGCGGTCGTCGCGATCGCGCTGCTGGCCGCGGTGGTGTACGCGTTCTCCCAGGGCAAGATCAACTGGGGTGCGATCCCGGACTACTTCTTCGACGACCGTGTCCTGACCGGCATGGGCAAGACGCTGCTGATCACCGTCCTGGCCATGCTGATCGGCATCGTGGGCGGCATCCTGCTCGCCGTGATGCGGCTGTCGAAGAACCCGGTGACCTCGTCCATCGCGTGGTTCTACATCTGGTTCTTCCGCGGCACTCCGGTCCTGGTGCAACTGGTCGTCTGGTTCAACCTGGGCCTGGTCTTCGAGTACATCAACCTGGGCCCGGTCTACCGCGACGAGTGGTCCGACTTCATGACGCCGTTCCTGACGGCGCTGCTCGGCCTCGGCCTCAACGAGGCCGCGTACATGGCGGAGATCTGCCGCGCCGGCCTGCTCGCGGTCGACGAAGGCCAGACCGAGGCGGCGCACGCGCTCGGCATGAGCCACACCAAGACGCTGCGCCGGATCGTGGTCCCGCAGGCGATGCGCGTGATCGTGCCGCCGACGGGCAACGAGGTCATCAACATGCTGAAGACGACCTCGCTGGTGTCGGTCGTCCAGTACGCCGAGTTGTTCCGGGTCGCCCAGGACATCGGCCAGACCTCAGGCGCCCCGGCGGAGATGCTGTTCCTCGCGGCAGCCTGGTACCTGCTGCTGACCTCCGTATTCAGCGTCGGCCAGTACTACCTGGAGCGCCACTACGCCCGCGGCTCCAGCCGCAGCCTGCCGGCGACCCCGCTGCAGAAGATCAGGGCGAACCTGCTGTCCCTGTCGAACCGCTCCAGCACGACGGGAGGCACCGCATGACCGCCATGGTCAAGGCCGAGGGCGTCCACAAGTCCTTCGGCGCCGTCGAGGTCCTCAAGGGCATCGACCTGGAGGTGAAGCAGGGCGAGGTGTTCTGCCTCATCGGCCCCTCCGGCTCCGGCAAGTCCACCTTCCTCAGGTGTATCAACCACCTCGAGAAGATCAACGCCGGGCGTCTGTACGTCGACGGCGAGCTGGTCGGCTACCGCCAGAAGGGCGACAAGCTCTACGAGCTGAAGGACAGCGAGGTCGCGGTCAAGCGCCGGGACATCGGCATGGTCTTCCAGCGCTTCAACCTGTTCCCGCACATGACGGCCGTCGAGAACGTCATGGAGGCCCCGGTCCAGGTCAAGGGCGTCAGCAAGTCCCAGGCCCGGGAGCGCGCCACCGCCCTTCTGGAGCGCGTGGGCCTCGGCGACAAGGCCGGCAACTACCCCTCGCAGCTCTCCGGCGGCCAGCAGCAGCGCGTAGCCATCGCCCGGGCCCTGGCCATGGACCCGAAGCTGATGCTGTTCGACGAGCCCACCTCGGCCCTCGACCCCGAGCTGGTCGGCGACGTCCTCGACGTCATGCGGGACCTCGCCGAGTCGGGCATGACGATGGTCGTCGTCACCCATGAGATGGGCTTCGCCCGTGAGGTCGGCGACAGCCTGGTCTTCATGGACGGCGGCGTGGTCGTGGAATCGGGCAACCCGCGCGACGTCCTGACGGACCCGCAGCACGAGCGCACCAAGGCGTTCCTGTCCAAGGTCCTCTGAACACCCGCACGCACGCCGGAGGGGCGGTACGGACGTCCGTACCGCCCCTCCGGCGTGGCCGTGGGCTACTTCAGCGCCAGCAGCAGCGTGTCCGACGGCGAGCACCACACCGGCCGCGCCTCGCCGAAGCCCTTCTCGCGAAGCACGCGCGCGTGCCACTGCGCCGAGGGCGTGTCGCCGTCGGCGTGCTCGCCGTAGATCTCGAAGCGGCGGGCGGTGGGCCCGGCGAGCACCGGGTCCTTGGCGGCGAGCTGCCACCACTCGGACCAGTCGAGCGCACCCCCCGCCTTGGCGGCGTCCATCTGAGCGTGCCGTCGTGCGCGCTCCGCCGCGTTGATCCGGGGCGTCGTCTCATCGATCATGTGGTCCGCGTTCATGAAGACACCACCGTCGCGGACGATCTCCGCGACCCGACCGTAGAGGGCCGCGAGGGGTTCGGCGTGGAGCCAGTGCAGGGCCGTGGCGGTCAGTACGGCGTCGTAGGAGTCGTACGGCAGCTTCGCCGTCCAGTCGGGGTCCTTGAGGTCGGCGGTGACCAGGGAGACCCGTTCGTCGCCGGCGAAGGTGCCCTCGGCAATGGCCAGGAGGGCCGGGTCGAGGTCCACGCCGGTGCTGGTGGCCTCCGGGAAGCGGGCCAGCAGGCGGGCCGTGATGGTGCCGGTGCCGCAGGCGAGGTCGAGCACCCGGGGCGCGGGGCCGACCAGCGCCTCGACCATGTCCAGCATGATCCGGAAGCGTTCTTCCCGGTCGGGCATGTACCACTCCTGCTGCCGGTCCCAGCTCTCCTGCCAGGCCTGCCAGTCGGCCACGGGTGTGGTGGCGGTGGTGATGTCCGCGTCCGTCATCGAGCCCCTCCGTCGCATGTCGTCACGTAATACCCTGGAAGCACGATCAGCCATTACCTGACCGCAGGCACGACCATAGAGCCCCTCCGTAAGGACTACAAGTGGAACTGGCCTATTACTCGGATTACGCCGTACGTCTCGTCAACACCGAGGAGCCGGCCCGGGGGCAGGACTCCCTCACCTCGGTCGAGGCCGTCCGCGAACTCTTCGGCGCCAATCAGTCGGCGGCCCGTCGCGCCACGGACGCGGACGTGACCCGCTTCCGCTCGGTCCGGGGACGGCTGCGCGCGGTCTTCGAGGCGGCCGACGGCGGCGACGAGACCCTCGCCGTGGACCTGCTGAACTCGCTCCTGCTGGAGTTCCCGGTGAGCCCGCAGATTTCCGGCCACGACCATCGCGACGACGACGGCAGCCCGCTGTGGCACATGCACCTGGCCGACCACCCGTCCAACGCGACCGCCGGTTTCGCCGCCATCGCGGCGATGGGCCTGGCCTTCCACCTCACCGAGTACGGCGTGGACCGCCTGGGCCTGTGCGAGGCGGCCCCTTGCCGCAACGCCTACCTGGACACCTCGACCAACCGCTCCCGGCGGTACTGCTCGGACCGCTGCGCCACCCGCGCCAACGTGGCGGCCTACCGCGCCCGCAAACGCCTGGAGGCCGACCGGTCCGCCGGCACCGGCCGGAGTGCGGACAGCGCCCAGCGGACCACGGCGAACGGCGAACGCTGACCGGGCTTCGGGGGTCGGTACCGCACCCGCACCCGCCCGAGCACGAGCTCCTCGGGCACGACCCCGTAGTCGGTGCTGTCCCCGCCCGCGAAGGCGTTGTCGCCGAGCACCCACCAGCCGGCCCCCCGCCGCTCGGCGGCCCGCTTGACCACGAGCAGGTCCTGCTGGAAGGGATGCCGCAGCACGACCACGTCGCCCGGCCTCACCCGCGCCCCCCAGTGCACGAGCAGCACGTCACCGTGGTGCAGCGTGGGCACCATCGACGGCCCGGTCACCTCGGCCGGTCCGAAGGGCAACGCCCCTCTCGCGCGTTCGGTCTCCTGCGACAACTGCTCCGGCATGACCCGGCACCTCCCCGGTCTTTCCTTCACCAGTCTCAGTCTCACCCCGGACTTTTGTCCTAAGCCCACGGGGGCACTCGCCGAAACGGGCCTCCCAGGGAGTAATGTCCCCCCTGAGAAGACGATCACGAGGAAGGAACGCTTCATGCTTTCCCGCCTGTTTGCCCCCAAGGTCACGGTCAGCGCCCACTGCGACCTGCCCTGCGGCGTGTACGACCCTGCCCAGGCCCGCATCGAGGCGGAGTCGGTGAAGGCCGTCCAGGAGAAGATGGCCGGCAACGACGACCCGCACTTCCAGGCCCGCGCCACGGTCATCAAGGAGCAGCGCGCCGAGCTCGCCAAGCACCACGTCTCCGTGCTGTGGAGCGACTACTTCAAGCCGCCGCACTTCGAGAAGTACCCGGAGCTGCACCAGCTGGTCAACGACACCCTCAAGGCCCTGTCGGCCGCCAAGGGTTCGACCGACCCGGCGACCGGCCAGAAGGCCCTGGACTACATCGCCCAGATCGACAGGATCTTCTGGGAGACCAAGAAGGCCTGATTCGCTACCGACCATGGACTCCCTCCCGGCAGGGTTAACCAGCAGGTCAGAGCGATACACAGAGGAGCCCGACCGTGCGATACGGCCGGGCTCCTCTGGCGTTTCAAGATCCAATGGGAGACGTTCGGGAGACGAGGTCAGGACGACGGTCGACGCCTCTCCCACTGCGGGGCCTCCTCGTCCACCGCCGACTTCTCCCACGCCTCCTGGAGCGCCCGCGCGATGCCCAGCTCCATCTCCGGAGACGTGTGGCTGTACGTCCCCTCCGCGCCCTGGAGCTTGTGCCCCATCCGCTCCTCGACGGCGACCCGCGGGTGGCCCTGTTCGTCCAGCCAGACCTCGTGCCCGTGGCGCAGGCCGTGCGGCACCATGTCGGCCAAGCCGTCGACCGCGGGGAGCGCCGGCGTCGCCTTGCGACCGCGGCGGATGGGCTCGGCGTCCTGGCCGACGAGGATGGGCTTCCAGAACCGCCCGTAGGACTGGTCGTCCACGCGGAGCGGCCGGCCGCGCTGCGAGGGGAAGACCAGTGTCGGGTGCGCGTTCAGGGCGAGGACTTCGGACAGCAGCTCGCCTAGGAACGGCGGGAGGATCAACGTCCGGTAGCTGGAGTACTTCGGCGGGGTCAGGGTGAAGCCCTTCGGCAGCCTGATCTTCTGTCCGGCGCGCAACCGCGCGCCTGCGGCGAAGTCGTTGGCCTCCGCTATCTCCCCGGCTCGCTTCGCGTCGGCCAGGCGCAGCTCGGCGATCGACTCCAGCGTCTCCACCCCCGAGGTGACCGGCCGGCTCGCCCGCCGTATCACCACCGACCACGCGGAGATCGGCGAAGAGACCGCGCGTCGCATCGTCGGCCAGGCCGCCGCGTTCATCGCCGCGTCCGGCCAGCAGCCGGGCCAGTCCTTCGCGCGCGCCGAGTGAACTGGTCGATTACGGCTGGCACGCGTTCATCCTGCACACCGTCGACTACGCCGAGTTCTGCCAACGCGTCGTCGGCCGCTTCGTCCACCACGTCCCGACCGACGAGGACGAGGACGCGCCCGGCGGCCCGGCCTCCGCCCGGGAGCGTGCCCTCGCCGCCATCACGGCCGCCGGCTACACCGTCGACGAAGAGCTGTGGCCCGACCTGGCCAAGTGCACCCAATGCCACGCCGGGTGCACCGACAGCCCCAAGAACGGCTGACAGCACGGCACCATCTGTACAACACTCCAGCCGTCCGGTGTCACAGCCGGGCGGCTGGCCCTATGAGCGGAGCACACGTGACAGACACCGCGATCGCCTGGGATACCTACTCACGGCAGCGCCCCGAGCGACGGCCGGTCAACGCCTTCGGCGAGGAGACCTGGTTCAACTGGACCCAGTACGCGGACCACGGCCCCGGCGTCGAACTGCTTGAGGTTCAACCGGGCGCACGTGTCCTGGATCTCGGCTGCGGCAAGGGTGGCAATGCTGCGCACCTTGCCACGCTCGGCGTCATCGCCGTCGGCGTCGACGTCTCGCCCTGCCAGCTTGCTGCGGCCCAGGAGCGGTGGGGCTGGGTTCCCGGCCTGGAGTTCCACCAGACGGAGGCCGTCGCCTTCCTGCGCGAGGACCAGCAGGGGTTCGACGCCGTGTACTCGGTGTACGGCGCCGCCTGGTTCACCGATCCGGCACTGTTACTGCCGGCGATCCGCGAGCAGCTGCGCCCGGGTGGCCGGCTCGTCTTCTCCCAGCGGCCGCCGGTGCCCGGCTGCTACGGCTGCCAGGCCTCGTACATCCCGCGCGGCGCCGACGAGGACCCGCTCGTCGTGAAGCGGTGGGACTACGAGCCTGACGCCTGGGAGCAGCTGCTGAAGGAGTACGGCTTCACTGACGTCGACGCGACCGTCCTGGCGGCGCCTCCCGGCAACCGGACGGTCGGCACTTTCGTCGTGCGCGCCCGAGCCTGACCGCGGCCCGTCAGCCGACCAGATCCCGCAGGGGCACGTCGAGGGCGTCAGCGATGAGCAGGAGGGAACTGTAGGGCGGATCGCTCGTGCCGGGCTCGATGCGTTGCAGTGTGCGACGGTCGATACCGGTCATCTCCGCGAAAACCTCCTGCGTGAGGTTGGCGCGGGACCGCAGGTCTCGGATGCGATCTCCCTGCTCACGTCGCCGTGTGTAGGTCCAGTCAGGAAGATCGCGGGGCACTCGACAACGGTCAGAGCGACATGTCCCAATGTCAGCGTCAGGCGGGTCGCGTTTTTCGATCTTTGTTCCACAAGACGGCCGCCTGTCCGCCGAGCACCTCCGGCGGGCAGGCGGTCTTTGCATGTCCGGCCTGCGTCTCGCCGCCAGGAGGGGTGGGAGAATCCATGGGAGATGATCAAGAGGAGTCGTTACGCAACGCTGCTAGGTTCTGCTAGATGCGCACATCGCTTCGCCGCAGGTCACAGCCATATGCCCAGGTCAGCAGAAACGCCGCCTACCGTCCCATCCGATCGACAGGATCTTCGGGCGTGCGGCAAGGTGCGCGAGGACGGCGTCGGTGACGACCTCGCCGACCGGGACGGTGCGCCGGGACTGCGCGGTCTTCGGCGGGCCGATCTTCCCCGACTGACTGGAGCCGCTGCCGCTCGACGCGGATGGCGTCTGCCTTGAAGTCGACATCCGACACCTTGAGGCTGGAGCAACTCGCCTGCTCGCAAGCCTGATCCGGCAAGCGTGACGATGGCTGCACGGATGTACGGCGGCATCACCCGGGCCATGGCCTCGACCTGGGCGACCGTAGGGGGCGTGACCTCCTCGTCCGACGTGGGCGGGAGGGTGATCCGGCGGCACGGGCTGGACGCGATGACCTTGTCCTCCACGGCTGCGGTCAGGACGCGCACGATCGCCCCGTTCCGCTCGCGCTCCGTTCCGGAACTGAACGCGCTGCGGGACCGGCTGACCGCGTGGCTGGCCCCGCTGCGGAGCACGGCAGAGGGCTTGGTTCCGCAGATGCCGGTCGAGGACCGGGCCGCCGACACGTGGGATCCGCTGGAGATCGTCGCCGACTTGGCCGGCGGGCACTGGCCCTCCCGCTCCCGGGCCGCCTGCCTGGCGATGACCCGCAACGAGGTGGTCCAGGATGAGCAGACGAGGCTGAAGAGGCAACCAACTGCTGCGCGACGTCCGCCGCGTGTTCGAGCAGGAGGGCCACAAGGAGGCTCTGCGCAGCCAGGACCTGCTCGCCCCCTCCTCCAGGACGCGGAGGCACCATGGTCCGAGTACGGAACCAAGGGCCTGAACGCCTACCACCTGGCCAACTCATGGAGGGCATGACCTCCGACCGAACCCGTGAGGCGATCACCTCAATCCGCTCCACGCTCGCGGTCTACCAGCGCCGCCGCGTTCCCGGTACCGCTGATCTCGCCCGCCGCGCCCGCGAGGCCCTCGCCTGACATGCCCAACAACCCGCCCGACGAAGGGCACACCGTGACCCAGCAGACCGACGACCAGCCCAAGGCCCTCAAGCCGGCGCTCGAACCGATGACCCTGCTGGTCGCCGGGGTCATCGTCCACGACGAGGCCACGCCGCGCCTCCAGGAGAGGCGGTGGCTCCGACGGCGGTGGTCAACGCTGCTCGCGTCGGCCGCGGACGGTCAGGGCGATGACGGAGACGAGGAACCAGAAGGCGCCGAAGGCGGAGTATCCGGCGACGGAGGACAGGCCGCTCGTCGGCGAGGCGGACATGGCGGCGAAGGAGCCGCCGGCGAGGACGGACAGTCCGCCGCTGATGACCATGGGCCACTGGGCGCCGACGGTGCGCCGGCGCCGGATGGCCACGACGAGCTGGATCGCTCCGGAGAAGAGGGCCCAGACGCCGAACACGAGCAGGGCCGTCCCGATGGTGGAGAAGGCGGCGGCGAACATCCCGGCGGCGGTGCCGAGGCCGAGAGCCACGTTGATGGCACCGACGCGGTCCATGGGGCCGGTGCCGGCCAGGCGCCGCTCCAGGAGCGTGGCGACGGCGTCCCACAGGGGGTAGATCACGAGCAGCACGGACGCGGTCGCGGTGGGCTTGTCCGTCGAGACGAGCGAGGCGGAGGTCGTCACCACGAGTGCCACCCAGATCAGGGAGAAGGCGACTCGGACTAGGTGGAGCGAGCGGAGCCCGGAGGGCGTCGTCGCAGTCGGGGTCGTGGTCGTGCGCGAAGTCACGGTGGTCTGCGTCATCGGGTGTCCCGTGGGGTGAGCGTGATGGTGTGAGACGGTCGCCTCAATGACGAGTCTTGGCGACCTCGGGACAGTCCGTGTACTTCGAACGAAGTAGTTCTGCCGTCTCCTTCGCACCGCAGGGGCCCCGGGCCCGGCCCGCCGTCTACTTCGTTCGAAGTACACGGCCGCTGCACATGTGGCCGAGAATCGGACCATGGTCAAGGTGCAGAACAATCAGGTCGGGCCCATGGCACCCTTGTGGGTCCGCCGCCCCGAGGCGCTGCACCTCGCCGCCTACGCGGTCGCCGCGCTGGTGTTCACCGGCCAGATCGTGGCGGTGGTCCTGCGCGGGTCGGAGGGGCCGACGGTCCTGTCCGTCCTCCTCGCTGGCGGCGGTGTCGCCCTCTCCTGGTGGCGGCCGTGGGCGGGACTGGTCGTGGCGAGCGGGGCGTCTTTCGCCGTCACCGCGGTGGGCCACGATCCCCTGTCGGTGTGGATGATGGCGGTGCTCGTCCTCTTCTCGGTCACCCTCAGGGGGAGACAGCCGCTGGTCGGAATCGGCATCGTGGCTGCCTTCTTCCTGGGGGCGTTCATGACCGTGGGCGGATTCCGCGGCGGCGCGATCGTGGGGTCCGCCGCGCTCTTCTCGGCCGTCGCGGGAGGGGCGACCGGGGCCGCGCTGCGCATCCACCGGGAGCACTGGCTCACCCTGGAGGAACGGGCCGAGAGCGCCCTCGCCACCCGCGAGATCGAGGCCACCCGCCGGGTGACCGAGGAACGGCTCCGCATCGCCCGGGACCTGCACGATGTCATCGGCCACCAGGTCGCGATGCTGAGCATGCATCTAGGTGCCGCGGAGATCGGGCTGCCCGAGGACGCCGTGTCCGCCCGGCAGGCCCTCGGGTCGGCCAGGACCAGCGCCCGCACCGTCGTCGTCGAGACCCAGCGGATCCTGGCGCTGCTCCGCCTCGGGGACGACAGTTCCGACGACGAGGCGCTCCGGCCGACCCCCGCGCTCAGCGGCCTGGAAGGCCTGGTCGCCTCCTTCGAGAGCATCGGCCTCGACGTCCGGCCCTCCCTCGACATCCCCACCGGTTTCGTGGAACCCAGCGTCGGCGTGACGGTCTACCGAGTCGTTCAGGAAGCACTCACGAACGCCTACCGGCACGGAGAGGGGGCTGCGACGGTGGAGGTGCGCGAGCGCGACGGCCGGATCTGCCTCACCGTGGAGAACCGCGTCGGTCACTCGCCAGGCGGCTCCGGGCCGGGCGGCGGACTCGGACTCGTGGGGATGCGCGAACGCGTCGAGTCCTCCAACGGGCGGCTGACGATCGACAGCGGCGAGGGGCGATTCCGGGTCCACGCCGAGTTCAGCCCGCTGGGAGCCGCCGTATGACGACACGGATTCTGATCGTCGACGACCAGGACGAGATCCGGGCCGGCATCAAGGCGATGCTCCGGCTCGACCCGGATCTGGTCGTCGTGGGTGACCTCTCCGACGGACTCCAGGTCGTCCCCTTCCTCCGGGACCACCCCCTCGACCTGGTCCTGATGGACATCCGGATGCCCGGCATCGACGGGGTCGAGGCCACCCGCAGGATCCGCAAGGAGCACCCGCCCGAGAAGCTGCGGGTGATCGTGCTGACCACGTTCGACCAGGACGACATCGTGCTGGCCGCCCTTCGCGCGGGTGCCAACGGCTTCCTGAGCAAGACCGTGAGCCCCGCCGAACTGGTCGCCGGAATCACCGAGGTCGTGGGCGGTGGCGGTGCGCTTTCGGCCGCCGCGACGGCCGCGCTCATCGGGCACATGACCAACAGTCCACCGCCGGTGATCGACCGGGAGCTGCTGCGCCGCTTCGACGCCCTGACCCCCAGGGAGCGGGACGTGGTCGTGCTCGTCGCGAGCGGTCTGGGCAACGACGAGATAGCCGCCCAGATGTCGGTGTCGCCGTTCACCGTGAAGACGCATGCGGTGCGGGCGATGACGAAGGTCGGCGCACGTGATCGAGCGCAACTCGTCTCGTTCACCTTCCGGGCCGGCCTCTGCCCCTGAGCCTGCCGAGCAGAACCCCGGAAACAGGTGGCCGCCGTGGAGATGCCGAGCAGTCCGGCGGGCGGGACGGCGTGGGCACGTACCCGGAAGACCTGCCGTTGCGCTGCGCGAGCGGCGTGCCTGGACCCGTACCTGCGGAGCCGGGCTTGCGCCACGGCAAGGCGGACGAGCTCGGAGTCGGTCAGCAGCGGCGGCTTCCCTATCCACCGGGTCCCTCCGATCTCGTTGCCGATCTTCACGTACAGCGCGGTCCAGAGGGTGTTCAGGTCTTGCGTCACAACATGATCTTGAGCGCCCTCTCCGCAAGCCCGCGCACCGGCCCGACATCGGCCTCATTCGTCTAGTGGCTGTCCGGCCCTGATCCGCCGGACAGCCCTCGGTGCATCGGATGAGCAGTCCGCAGACAGTCCGCAGGACACCCGATCAAGACCGTCGCACCCCATCGCCACCCAACATCAAAAGGCCAGGTCAGCGCCCCACAGGGAAGATCCCCGCAGGTCGCCGACCTGGCCGATCACTAGGAGACCAAGAAGGCCTGACCCTCGTTCACGCCTTGGACGCACGGTGACCCGTGCCGCACGGTCTTCAGATCCGCACCCGGTCCGCAGGCCGCCGAGCACGGCGCCGTCGCGGTCCGGGTGCGGTCGTGTCCGGCCTCGGACCCGCCTCAGACGGGAGACCAGGCCCCGGCGCGCCCAGCCCGTCCTGCGCAGTCCTGCCCGGACGCAGTAGGCGGCCACGACCACCGCGAGCGCCGCGGCGCCGGGAGCGGACGGGACGGCGTTCATCGCGGCGACGCCGATCACCACGGCGACCAGGCCGTCGAACTGCCACGCCACGAGCAGCAGGCCGGAGAGGTCACCGAGCGGCGTGACCACCGGGAGCAGCAGCGACAGCGGCAGGTGCAGCTTCATCTCGCGCAGAATCTCGCGCCGAGGACGAGCACCACCGACCCGGCGACGAGCAGCGCCGTGTCCGGCAGGCGCCCGCCGTACGGGAGACGGTGACGGTCGGCGCCGACGCCAGGGACCGCGTCCACGCCGTGACATGCCGGTGCTCGGCACCACCGGGAACCCATTCCGTTCTCCAGCACTGCGAGGAGAGCGGTTCAAGCGCTTTGCCGCGGCTCACGCCACATCGGCCACATCCTGGGACCGTCCGGCAGGTCCAGGGCCCGGCCGGTGCACTCGAAGCCGAGCCGTTCGTACAGTTCCCGGCTGCGGCCGCTGCTCGCTTCCAGATAGGCGGGCAACCCCTCGCGGTCGCACCGGTCCAGGACCGACTCGATGAGCGCGGTGCCCAGCCCCTCGCCCTGCCGGTCGGGGGCCACGCCGATCATCCACAGGTACTCGTGGGCCCGGTCGGAGGGGTGGATGCCGTCCGTCAGCCGGGCTATCAGCTCCACCCGCTCGTTCTCCGGGTCGACGGCCTCACGGACCAGGACGGGGACGTCGTCCCCGCCGTCACCGCGCTCCTCGCCGGAGTCCTCGCCCGCGGGTACGGACAGCCAGAGCGCGCATGCCGCGCCGTCCTCGGTTAGGTCGATACGCCCGTCTGCGAGCACGGCGTCGGTGAATGCGGCCATGAGCCGGTGGTGAGTCCGGCGTCGGTACTCCTCGCCGGGGAAGACCCAACCGCTCACCGGATCGTCCTGGAACGCCTCGTCCAGCAGCCGGACAACCAGTTCCCGGTCGCTTTCCCGCGCCGTCCGGATCGCCACACCCATGCCACGTCCACCCTCTCACCTCAACCGCGTTCACGCGTACGGCGGTTGAGCCTATCCGTCGCCTTCGGCGGACGGTGGGGAGCGTTCCCGGACGAACGTCTGGAGGGCGGGCCCCGCACACCGTGGGGAAGTGCGGGACCCGCCGGACCGGAGCCCTCAGCGGGCGGCCGTACGTCGGTCAGGTCCGTACGGCCCTGTACGGGCTCCGGGGTCCTGCCGGGCCGCCCGGCCCGACCGGAGCGCCGGACGGCCGGGGAGGGTCAGGTGCTGCGCCGGGTCACGAACTCGGCCAGCGCGAGGAGGCCGCCCGCAGCCCCCGGGTCGGGCACGGCACGGGCCAGTTCCTGCATCGCCCGCGCCATGCGGTCGGCCGCCTGGGTCTGGGCCCAGTCCCGGCCGCCCGCCCGCTCCACTGCCAGTGCGCTGCGCTCCAGGTCCTCCCTGTCCTCGTCGTACGGTGCCGCGTACAGCGCGGCGAGTTCGGCGGCGGCAGGGGTGCCGGAGGTGAGGGCGGCGACCACCGGCAGGGACTTCTTGCGGGCGGCCAGGTCCGCGCCGGCCGGCTTGCCGGTACGGCGCGGGTCGCCCCATATGCCGATGACGTCGTCGATGAGCTGGAACGCCAACCCGGCCTCCCGGCCGAAGGCGTCCAGTGCCTCCACGTCCTGGTCGGCGGCCCCGGCGTACAGCGCGCCGAGGGCACAGGCGCATCCCAGCAGGGCGCCCGTCTTGGCCTCGGCCATGGCGAGCGTCTCGTCGAGGGTGACCTCGTCCGGGGCGCGCCGCTCCATGGCCGTGTCCGCGTGCTGGCCCTCGCAGAGTTCCATGACGCAGTCGGCGAGCCGGGCGGCCGCCGCCGCCGACGCCGGGTGCGGGTCCGCGGCGAGCAGCCGAAGGGCCAGCGCCTGGAGGGCGTCCCCGGCGAGGATCGCGTCGGCGTCGCCGAACACGGTCCACGCGGTGGGCCGGTGGCGCCGGGTGGTGTCACGGTCCATCACGTCGTCGTGCAGCAACGTGAAGTTGTGGACCAGTTCCACCGCCGCCGCGGCCGGCACCGCCGCCGCCCGGGCCGCGGGCCCACCGAGCGCGGCGGCCGAGGCCAGGACGAGCGCGGGGCGGATCGCCTTTCCCGCGTTGCCCGCGGCGGGTGTGCCGTCCGCGTGCTGCCAGCCGAAGTGGTAGAGCGCGATCCGCCGCATCGACGCGGGCAGCGACGCGACGGCGGACCGCAGCCCGGGTTCGACCGACGCCCGGGACTCCCGCAGGAGCGCCGCCGCCTCGTGTCCGTCGGAGAGGCTGTCCGGCTCCTCGTCCCGCTGCCCGCCGATGCCCCCTTGCCTCTCCAGCGTGCCGGTGGGCCGGCGCGCTCCGGCGGTGCCGTGCGGAGCCTCCGTCATCGACTCACTTCCCCCCATGCGCCCGCGACCGTACCCCCGGGATCTACCCGCCCGGGCGGGCGGGAACACGGCGTACGGGGCAGCGGCGTCACCGCCAGCGGCCGATCTCGACGTTCTCCAGAACGCCGAGCGCGTCCGGTACCAGGACGGCGGCCGAGTAGTAGGCCGTGACCAGGTATTTGATGATGGCCTGCTCGTTGATGCCCATGAAGCGCACCGACAGACTCGGCTCGATCTCGTCGGGGATGCCGGTGGCCCGCAGGCCGATCACGCCCTGGTCCTGCTCGCCGGTACGCATCGCGATGATCGACGTCGTACGGGCCTCGGTGACCGGGATCTTGTTGCACGGGTAGATGGGCACCCCGCGCCAGGTCGGGATGCGGTTGCCGGCGATGTCGATCGTCTCCGGCACGAGTCCGCGCTTGTTGAGCTCACGGCCGATCGCGGCGATGGCGCGCGGATGGGCGAGGAGCAGCTTGGTGCCGCGCCGCCGGCTCAGCAGCTCGTCCAGGTCGTCCGGGCCGGGGACGCCTTCGTGCGGCTGGATCCGCTGGTCGTACTCGCAGTTGTGCAGCAGGCCGAACTCACGGTTGTTGACGAGCTCGTGCTCCTGGCGCTCCTTCAACGCCTCGACGGTCAGCCGGATCTGCTGCTCCGTCTGGTTCATCGGCTGGTTGTAGAGGTCGGCCACGCGCGAGTGGATCCGCAGCACGGTCTGGGCGACGCTCAGCTCGTACTCACGGGGGCGTGCCTCGTAGTCGACGAAGGTGTGCGGGATGTCCGGCTCGCCGCTGTGTCCGGCGGAGAGGTCGATCGCCTTCTCGCCGTGCCTGTTGGTGGGCTGGTCGGGGAGCGAGCGGCGCTCCTCGAGGTGGACACGCAGGGAGTCCGAGCGCTCCGCGATCTGCTCCACCTCCTGGCGGGGCAGGACGAGCACCGTGCACGCGGTGACCGTGCGGGCGGTGTACTCCCAGATGGCGTCCCCGTCCAGCAGCGCCTCGTCGCCGAAGTAGGCGCCGTCGGCGAGGACGCCGAGCACCGCGTCGTCGCCGTAGGGGCCGGTGCCGACCTTCTCCACCTTGCCGTGGGCCAGCAGGTACACCTCGTCGGCCCGGGCGCCGAACGAGGCGATCACCTCGCCGGGGCCGAACTCCCGCTGCGCACAGCGCTGCGCGAGTTCCGAGAGCACCTCCTCGTCCTCGTACGACCGCAGGGCCGGCAGTTCGCCCAGCTCCGCGGGGATGACCTCGACGCGGTCGCCGGTCTTCACGAACGTGACCCGGCCGTCGCCGACGGCGAAGGTCATGCGCCGGTTCACCCGGTACGTGCCGCCCTGGATGTCGACCCACGGAAGCGTGCGCAGCAGCCAGCGGGAGCTGATCTCCTGCATCTGAGGAACGGACTTGGTCGTGGTGGCCAGGTTCCGCGCGGCCGCCGTGCCGAGGCTCTGCTGCGGCCTGGTCTGCTCGGTGCGGACCTCTTCGCCTACCGACATAAGGAATTGCCCTCCCGGTCATGCCGGACGGCTGCGCCCGGCATCGATGTACGTGGGCCACCCTCCCTCACGGAGCGTGCCGGTGCTATTACCCGAAAGAGCGGGAATGGATCACCGGTCGCCCGGGCAGACAGGGGGACTCGTTCCGGCGTCTCGGCGGCTTGTCGGGCGCGCCCCGGCGTCGGCCGGGGTTGTCGGCCGGAACGGGATTGTCCGAAACGACTCGCACACGGCCCGAACAAGTCATAGGTAGCACTCCGTTTCGGTACAAGCACCGTACGAGGCGGTCGCGCCGGGCGGTCGTCACGCAGCGTGAAGGAGTCGGCCGTGGCCTCACCCATGTCCGCGAGCAGTTTCCTCAAGGCACTGAAGGCGGAGGGCCTCGCCGTCGTCCAGGTCGGCGACTGGCGGGACCACAACCGCAACCACAAGGGCCCCTGGGGGCCCGTGCACGGCGTGATGATCCACCACACCGTCACCAAGGGCAGCGCGCGGACCGTGGAGGTCTGCCGCAAGGGCTACGACGGGCTGCCCGGGCCGCTGTGCCACGGAGTCATCACCAAGGACGGCAAGGTCCACCTGGTCGGGTACGGCCGGGCCAACCACGCCGGGCTGGGCGACGACGACGTGCTGCGCGCGGTGATCGCGGAGAAGGCGCTGCCCAGGGACAACGAGGCGAACACCGACGGCAACCGGCATTTCTACGGTTTCGAGTGCGAGAACTTGGGCGACGGCGAGGACCCCTGGCCGGCCGCGCAGTTGGAGGCGATCGAGCGGGCCGCGGCCGCGGTCTGCCGGCATCACGGCTGGAACGAGCGATCCGTCATCGGCCACCTGGAATGGCAGCCCGGGAAGGTGGACCCGCGGGGGTTCACGATGGCGTCGATGCGGGCGCGGATCCGCGACCGGCTGAAGTGACGGGTGCGCCGGTCGCGGGCGGCGGGACAATGGCGGGGTGACCGGAACCGACACCTCCGACCTCGCCGCCCTGCGCCCCCGCCTGCCCTCTCCGCTGCACGAGGTCGCCGACGAGCGGTTCGAACGGCGTGGGGTGCGGCTGCTGCTGAAGCGCGACGACCTGATCCATCCGGAGCTGGTCGGCAACAAATGGCGCAAACTCGCGCCGAATCTCGCCACGGCGGCCGGTCGTACGGTCGTCACGTTCGGCGGCGCGTACTCCAACCATCTGCGTGCCACGGCCGCCGCCGGCCGACTGCTGGGACTGCCCACGGTGGGCGTGGTGCGCGGTCATGAACTGGCCGACCGGCCGCTGAATCCCTCGCTGGCCCGGTGCGTGGCCGACGGCATGCGACTGCACTTCGTCGACCGCTCGACGTACCGCCGCAAGACGGAACCGGACGTACTGGCGGCGCTCCTGCGCGCGGTCGACGCCGAGGACGGGGTCGTCGTGCCCGAGGGCGGCAGCAACCCGGCGGCCGTGCGCGGCTGCCGGGCGCTCGGCGAGGAACTGGGCGGGCACGCCGACGTGGTCGCCCTCGCCTGCGGCACCGGCGGCACGCTCGCGGGGCTGGCCGCCGGTCTCCCCAGGGGACTGCGGGCGCTGGGCATACCCGTGCTCAAGGGCGGTTTCCTGGCCGACGACATACGGTGGCTCCAGGACCGCGCGTTCGGCGGACCGCGCGGCGAGTGGAGCCTCGACGACCGCTTCCACGGCGGCGGCTACGCCCGCACCGGTTCCGGGCTCGACTCCTTCGCCGAGGACTTCGAACGCCGTCACGGCCTCCCCGTGGAGCGCGTCTACGTCGCCAAGATGCTCCACGCCCTGGTCACCCTGGCCCAGGAGGGTGCCTTCCCACGCGGGGCGACCGTGGCCGCGGTCGTCACCGGCCGCCCCTTCTCCTGACCCGGACCGCCCTGCCGGCCCGGCCCCCGCCCGTTCTCAGCGGGACGCCGCTCCTGTCCTTCGGCTCGTTGCGGGACGCCCGGCACGCCCTACGTCGTCTCCCGGTACGCCGCCGCCTCCTCCAGGTCCAGCCGGCGCAGCAGGGTCCGCAACATCTCGTCGTCGATGTAGCGGCCGTCCCGGAGCCGGACGAAGACCTCGCGCTCGGCTCCGATCATCTCTCGGGACAGCCGCCGGTAGGTGTCGTCGACGGACTCGCCGGTGACCGGGTTGACCTGGCCGAGCCGTTCCCAGACGGCGTTGCGGCGGCGTTCCAGGACCGTGCGGAGACGGTCGGCGAGGGGGGTCGGCAGGGCGTTGCGCTCGTCGGCGAGGAGGTCGTCCAGACGCTGCTCGGCGGCGCGGGACGCCTGCGCCTGGGCGTTGGCCTCCGCGAGCGTCTCGACCTGTACGTCGTGGGCGGGGAACTTCAGCAGGCGGATCAGCGGCGGCAGGGTGACGCCCTGGACGACCAGCGTGCCGATGACCGTGGTGAAGGTGAGGAACAGGATGAGGTTGCGCTCGGGGAAGGGCTCGCCGCCGTGCACGGTGAGCGGGATGGAGAAGGCGATGGCCAGTGAGACCACGCCCCGCATTCCGGCCCAACTGATCACGAACGGCCCTCTCCAGGAGAGTTCCCCCTCTCCCGCGCGCACGCGTGCCGACAGGCGCGGCAGGTAGGTCGCCGGGAACACCCATACGAAGCGGGCGACGGCGACCACCAGGAAGACGGCGACCGCGTACCAGGCGGCGTCGATGGCCTCGTAGTCCCCGAGACCCTCGAGGACCACGGGCAACTGGAGCCCGATGAGGGCGAACACCGAGGACTCCAGTACGAACGCGACCATCTTCCACACCGCGTCCTCCTGGAGGCGGGTGGCGAAATCGACCTCCCACGCGCGGTGGCCCAGACAGAGCGCGACGACCACCACCGCGAGCACCCCGGACGCGTGTACCTGCTCGGCGACCGCGTAGGCGGCGAACGGGATCAGCAGGGAGAGCGTGTTCTGGAGAAGAGCCTCCTTCACGTGCGTGCGCAGCCAGTGGAGCGGCACCATCAGCACCAGCCCGACGCCGACGCCACCGACCGCCGCGATCAGGAACTCGACGACCCCGCCGGCCCAGGTGGCGCCCTCGCCGACCGCCGCCGCGAGCGCCACCCGGAAGGCGGTGATCGCGGTGGCGTCGTTCACCAGGGACTCGCCCTGGAGGATCGTGGTGATCCGGTTCGGCAGTCCCACGCGGCGGGCCACCGCCGTGGCGGCGACGGCGTCGGGCGGCGCCACCACCGCGCCGAGCACCAGGGCCGCGGTGAGGGGCAGCCCCGGCACGATCAGGTACACGGCGGCGCCGACGACGAAGGTCGCGAAGAGCACGTAGCCGACGGACAGCAGCGCCACGGGGCGCAGTTGCGCCCGCAGGTCGAGGTAGGAGCTGCCGGTGGCCGCGGTGTGCAGCAGCGGGGGCAGCAGCAGCGGCAGGACGATGTGCGGGTCGAGGGTGTAGTCGGGCACGCCGGGCACATAGCTCACCGCCAGGCCCACCGCCACCAGCAGCAGCGGTGCCGGCACCGGCAGCCGCCGGCCCGCCGCGGCGATCGCGGCGCTTCCCGCCACCAGCAACAGCAGTGGCATCACGTCCATCGTCCTCGCCCGCCCTCGATTTCCGCGCGGTGATCCGCACACCCGTCGTAACCTGGCAATCATGAAACAGTGCACGCACGCCGACGCGCTGCCGCACCCGGAACCGGAGCCGCGCAGCGAGACCTGCCCGGAGTGTCTGGCCGAAGGCACGGACCCGGTGCAGCTGAGGCTGTGCCTCGTGTGCGGTCACGTCGGCTGCTGCGACTCCTCGCCGAGGCAGCACGCGACGGCGCACCACAAGGAGACCGGCCACCCGGTGATGCGTACCTTCGAGCCCGGCGAGAACTGGCGCTGGTGTTTCGTGGATCACGTACTCGTGTGACCTCGGTCCGGGACGGTTCGACCGTCTGAGGCCTGGGTACGTCAACCCGGCGCGCGCTCTTCCGATTTGAGCCCGCCGAACCCCTAGCCACTGTGCGTGTTCAGGTGTTTACTATGAGTGACAGCAAGGGGTTGGGGTCTCGGGGACAGGAAAGTTCGGAGCGCGATAACGTCACCGCTGAACCACGTATCGCGTTACCCCGAGGGCGAGCCTCGGCCCTGTAACGCTTGTACCACCTTGGAGGTGAGGGTGTCCCAGAACGCAGGCGAGCCCGCGACCCAGGACTTCGTCGAGGTCCGGCTGCCGGCCGCGGGTGCCTACCTGTCGGTGCTGCGTACGGCCACGGCCGGTCTCGCGGCCCGTTTGGACTTCACCCTCGACGAGATCGAGGACCTGCGCATCGCAGTCGACGAGGCCTGCGCGATCCTGCTTCAGCAGGCTGTGCCCGGCTCGGTGCTCAGTTGTGTCTTCCGCCTCGTCGACGACTCGCTCGAGGTCACCGTCTCGGCGCCGACCACGGACGGCCACGCCCCCTCGCGGGACACCTTCGCCTGGACCGTGCTGTCCGCCCTCGCGGGCAAGGTCTCCTCCGCCGTGGACGAGGACAACACCGTTTCGATCAGCCTCTACAAACAGCGCGGCGCGGGTCCCGGGCCGGCGTGAGGAACGGGGAGGGGCCGGTGCGGGACGAAGAGCGCGGCACACGGGAGCGGCCGGCCGAGGGCACACGTGCCGAGAACGAGATCCGACGCATGACGGACGGTATCGACGGCATCCCCGAGCAGGCCCGGCCGCATCCTCAGGACGAGGCCTCGCCCGAGGCCGTCGTCCCGGGCGACGGGCAGCGGACCGGGGACACCCCCGTCCGGCCCGTCCGAGCGGAGGCGAAGGCTCGGGGAAGGGCGACGGGCGGGACGATGAGCGAGCACGAGCGACATTCCGAGGACGGCGCGCCGGGTGCACGGGGCACGCAGGGCACGCGCCACGACCCGCAGGACCGCAGCGGGGCGCGCCTGATGTTCGCCGAGTTGCGCACCCTGGAGAAGGACAGTCCAGAGTACGCGGAGCTGCGCAACCGGCTCGTCCGCATGCACCTCCCGCTCGTCGAGCACCTCGCGCGCCGCTTCCGCAACCGCGGCGAGCCCCTGGACGACCTCACCCAGGTCGCCACCATCGGACTGATCAAGTCGGTCGACCGCTTCGACCCGGACCGCGGGGTGGAGTTCTCCACGTACGCGACCCCGACGGTCGTCGGCGAGATCAAACGGCACTTCCGGGACAAGGGCTGGGCGGTACGGGTGCCGCGCCGGCTGCAGGAGCTGCGGCTGGCGCTGACGACGGCCACCGCGGAGCTCTCGCAGCTGCACGGCCGCTCCCCCACCGTCCACGAACTCGCCGAGAAGCTGTCGATCTCGGAGGAGGAGGTCCTGGAGGGCCTGGAGTCCGCCAACGCGTACTCCACGCTGTCCCTGGACGTCCCGGACACCGACGACGAGTCCCCGGCGGTCGCGGACACCCTCGGGGCCGAGGACGAGGCCCTGGAGGGCGTCGAGTACCGCGAGTCCCTCAAGCCGCTGCTGGAGGATCTGCCGCCGCGGGAGAAGCGGATCCTCCTGCTGCGCTTCTTCGGCAACATGACCCAGTCGCAGATCGCGCAGGAGGTCGGCATCTCCCAGATGCACGTGTCGCGGCTGCTGGCGCGAACGCTGGCGCAGCTGCGGGAGAAGCTGCTGGTCGAGGAGTAGCCGCGGCGCCGGGGGGCCGCCCGGGCGGTGCTCGCGCCCACGTCCGTGCCGACGGTCGGTCGCCGGGCGGCGGCTACTTCTGCGCGTTGCCCGGTCCCCGGATGCCGAGGGCCCGGGTGGTCGCCGGGTTCACCAGCAGCACCAGCGCCGTGACCGCCACGACGGCGAGGACGATGCCCGCCGGAATGGCGACGCTGTCGGCGTTCAGCATGTTGTAGGCCACGGGCAGCGCCATGATCTGCGTGATGATGGCGGGTCCCCGGCTCCAGCCCCGCCGCGCGAGCAGACCACGGGCGGCGAGCAGCGGCAGCAGGGCGAGGACGATCAGGGTGACACCGCCGGTGACGGCGGAGGTCCGGTCGTCGGGGTGGCCCGTGAGACCGCCCACGAGCATCCAGGCTCCGCCGACGACGAGCGCCAGCCCCTCCAGTGCGGCCAGGGCGGCCGCGGCGGTCAGCCGCCCGGGGCGGGGGCCCGCCTCTGCGACGGCTTCGGGGGTGGGGTTTCGCTCACTGCTCACCCCAGCAGGGTAGCCCTCGGCACACTGGCGCCCGTGGGCGCGTCCCGCGCCCGACCCGCTGGCGCATCCCGCCGCCGCACTACCGGCGGGCGCGCCCGGCCCGGCCACGCGCGCCCGCGGCCCGCGGCGATCTCCCCCTCGGTCTGGGCCGGGTACCGCCCAGTAGGTACCCTGCACAGCATGCGTGCACTTCTCGTGGTCAATCCGGCGGCAACCACCACGAGCGCGCGCACGCGCGACGTGCTGATCCACGCGCTCGCCAGCGAGATGAAGCTGGAGGCGGTCACCACCGAGTACCGCGGCCACGCCCGGGACCTCGGTCGGCAGGCCGCGCAGAGCGACGACGTCGAGCTGGTGGTGGCCCTCGGCGGCGACGGCACGGTGAACGAGGTCGTCAACGGCCTGCTGCACGCCGGCCCCGACCCGGAGCACCTGCCCGGCCTTGCCGTGGTCCCCGGTGGTTCCACCAACGTCTTCGCCCGCGCCCTCGGCCTGCCCAACCACGCGGTGGAGGCCACCGGCGCCCTGCTGGACGCACTGCGCAACGGCAGTGAGCGGACCGTCGGACTCGGCCTGGCCTCGGGTACACCGGGCACGGAGGACGAGGCGGTGCCGTCCCGCTGGTTCACCTTCAACGCCGGGTTGGGTTTCGACGCGGGCGTGGTCGGCCGCGTCGAGCAGCACCGCGAACGCGGCAAGAGGTCGACACACGCCCTCTACGTCCGCCAGGTGATGCGCGCGCTCGTCGGCGAACCGCACCGACGCAACGGGACGATCACGCTGGAGCGGACCGGCGAGGACCCGATCACCGACCTGGTGCTGTCCATAGTCTCGAACACATGCCCCTGGACGTTCCTCGGCAATCGCCCGATCTACGCGTCACCCGAGGCCTCGTTCGACACCGCGCTCGACGTCTTCGGCCTCAGCCGCCTGTCGGCGGCCGCGGTTGCCCGGTATGGCACCCAGTTGCTCACTTCGTCCCCCGAGCGCGGACCCCGAGGTCGGCACGCCGTCTCCCTGCACGACTTGACCGACTTCACCTTGCAATCGAAGGTGCCGCTGCCCCTTCAGATGGACGGTGACCACCTGGGGCTGCGAACAAGCGTGACGTTCACAGGCGTACGCCGTGCACTGCGTGTGATTGTGTGAGCAGAAGGGGCGAAAGTCCTTTCACTCGAACGTTTAGACCAGGATCCACCCCCAGGAAGTACGGCTGTGACCTAGTCGACACCGATGAATCAAAAAAAACTTTCCGGAAGGGGTTGTATCCGCCGCCGAGGTTTGCGAGTCTCTTCTTGGCGATCGGGACGGCCCGCAACACCGGCCTCCACAGATCACCGGAACCCCTCTTCAATCACAGGACCACGCCGGGCAACCTGGCGGTAGGCCCTTCCCTTGTTGAGGGATTCGTGAAAGCGTTCACATTCACAAGCATCCTGCATGTAATACCAAGGAGAGGTAGCAGCCATGGACTGGCGTCACCGCGCCGTTTGCCGCGAGGAAGACCCCGAGCTCTTCTTCCCCATCGGCAACACCGGTCCCGCGCTGCTGCAGATCGAGGAAGCCAAGGCCGTCTGCCGTCGCTGCCCCGTCATGGAGCAGTGCCTGCAGTGGGCGCTCGAGTCCGGTCAGGACTCCGGCGTCTGGGGTGGTCTCAGCGAGGACGAGCGCCGCGCGATGAAGCGCCGTGCCGCCCGCAACCGGGCTCGTCAGGCCTCCGCCTGACCAGCCACCCCTGCTGACAGCCTGAGCTTGGCGGCGTGTACAGCGCGTACACAACCCCCGCTCCCGAGCCGCAGCGCGCAGTACCCCCGATGCGCATCGGACGATGGATCGCACGAGCACTGGCCCCGGACCTTCACCGGTCCGGGGCTTTTTGCTGTCCATGCCTGTGAAGGTCCGGTTGCGGCGGGAACCGGTGAGGGCCTGGTCTGTCCGGACCGGTGAAGGTCCGAACCGCGCCCTACTTCTGTGCGGGCACCGGGATGTCCAGGATCACCCGGGTGCCGCGCTCGGGGGCGGGGACCATGTCGAAGCTGCCGCCGAGCTCGCCCTCGACCAGGGTGCGCACGATCTGCAGGCCGAGATTGCCGGAGCGGTGCGGGTCGAAGTCCTCGGGCAGACCGACACCGTCGTCCTGGACGGTGACCAGGAGCCGGGCCTCCTTCGTGGTGCCGCCGCGAACGGCGGAGACCTCGACCGTGCCGGTGTCGCTCTCGCGGAAGCCGTGTTCCAGCGCGTTCTGCAGGACCTCGGTCAGCACCATCGACAGGGGGGTCGCGACCTCCGCGTCCAGGATGCCGAAGCGACCGGTGCGCCGGCCGGTGACCCGCCCCGGCGAGATCTCCGCCACCATGGCCAGCACGCGGTCGGCGATTTCGTCGAACTCCACGCGCTCGTCCAGGTTCTGGGAGAGCGTCTCGTGCACGATCGCGATGGAGCCGACCCGGCGCACGGCCTCCTCCAGCGCCTCGCGGCCTCGGTCGGACTCGATCCGCCGCGCCTGGAGGCGGAGCAGGGCCGCCACCGTCTGGAGGTTGTTCTTCACCCGGTGATGGATCTCCCGGATGGTGGCGTCCTTGGTGATCAACTCGCGCTCGCGGCGGCGCAGTTCCGTGACGTCGCGCAGCAGTACCAGTGAACCGATGCGCGTGCCCTTGGGTTTGAGCGGGATGGCGCGGAACTGGATGACCCCGTCGTGGGCCTCGATCTCGAACTCGCGGGGTGCCCATCCGCTCGCCACCTTGGCGAGCGCCTCGTCCACGGGGCCGCGGGACGGAGCCAGTTCGGCCGTGGTCCGGCCGAGGTGATGGCCCACCAGGTCGGCGGCGAGGCCCATGCGGTGGTAGGCCGACAGGGCGTTCGGTGAGGCGTACTGGACGATGCCGTCCCCGTCGACCCGGATCAGGCCGTCACCGACGCGGGGCGAGGCGTCCATGTCGAGCTGCTGGTTCTCGAACGGGAAGGCACCGGCCGCGATCATCTGGGCGAGGTCGGAGGCGCTCTGCAGGTACGTGAGTTCCAGGCGGCTCGGGGTCCGTACGGTGAGCAGGTTGGTGTTGCGGGCGATGACGCCCAGGACGCGGCCCTGGCGGCGCACGGGAATGGACTCGACGCGGACCGGGACCTCCTCGCGCCACTCCGGGTCTCCCTCGCGCACGATCCGGCCCTCGTCCAGGGCGGCGTCGAGCATGGGGCGCCGACCGCGCGGGACGAGGTGACCGACCATGTCGTCCTGGTACGAGGTCGGCCCGGTGTTGGGGCGCATCTGGGCGACGGAGACGTAGCGCGTGCCGTCGCGGGTGGGGACCCACAGGACCAGATCGGCGAAGGAGAGGTCGGAGAGGAGCTGCCACTCCGACACCAGCAGATGGAGCCACTCGAGATCGGAGTCGTCGAGCGCTGTGTGCTGGCGTACAAGTTCGTTCATGGAGGGCACGTGGCTGAGCGTACCTGGCGGTTCGGACAGCGTTCGGAGGCAGCCGGAGGCACCGTGCGCGGTGCAGGTCCGGCGCGCTCACCGGGTTCGGAAGCACCCGCGGGCCGCGGCGCCTGGGAGGGACCCTCAACCCTCCCGGCACCGCAGCCCGGAGCAGCATCGGCCGTGGGGTGTGCGGTCCCGGTCGGCCGAAGGATGAGGAGCCGGGGCAGTCAGGGCAGAGAGCTCCGGATCCTCGGTCCGCCCTCCTGTGCGGGGAAGGCGGAAGCCTGTCGATCACTTTGCGCGAATCTCACGGTGAGTGTCTCAGTGGCCATTGTGGACTAGACCACTCATCGTGTCCATGCGGTGGACGGTGTTTGCTGTTGTCGGGCCCGCTCCGGCGACCACTCGGGCGTCCGAGCGCCCGGCAGAAGCCTAACCCCCGTTGGCTCGGACGCGGGGCCAGGCGGCCAGGGCAATTTCCGCGAGTGCCTCCAGTTCCTCCCGGCTCGCGCCGTCGCGCGCCTGCTGGGACATGCCCTGGATCATGGCGCCGACGTACCGCGCCAGGGCGGCGGCATCGGTGTCCGGTGGCAGTACGCCCGCGTCGACGTCGGCGTCGATCCGGCTCTCGATCGCGGCGATGTTGGCGTTGCGCCGCCGGCGCAGGTCCTCCTCGACCTCGGCGGTGGAGCAGTTGGCGGCCGCGTGGATGACGAGGCAGCCGTGCGGCCGCCCGGGGGCCGTGTACTCGACCGCGGCCTCGCGCAGCATCCGCTCCGCCCCCGCCCGGGCGGTGGACTCCTCGGCGAGGGCACGCATCCCGAAGGAGCCGTACCGGGCACCGTACTCCTGGACGACCTCCTCGAAGAGCGAGCGCTTGTCACCGAAAGCGGCGTAGAGACTCGGGGCGCCGATGTCCATGACCCGGGTGAGGTCGGAGACCGACGTGGCCTCGTAACCGTGCTCCCAGAACGCCATCAGCGCCCTCTCCAGGGCCGTCGCCCGGTCGAAGGAGCGGGGGCGGCCACGGGTCCTGCCCTTTCGGACCGGCACGCCCGCCTGCTCGCTCTGCTCACTGCTCACCATGGGGTGCATTTTATAGCGGGCACTAGAGAAATGTCGCCGGCCTGCTGTACGGTCATTTCTGTAGCGACCACTAGGAAATTGTGGAGGGGTGCCGACATGGGCGTGCTTGCGGGCAGGACAGCTCTCGTCACGGGGGCGAGCAGGGGCATCGGGCGAGGGATCGCGGAGCGGCTGGGCCGCGACGGTGCGCGGGTCGCGGTGCACTACGGCAGGAACGGGGGCGCGGCGAGGGAGACGGTCGCCGCGATCGAGGCGGCGGGCGGCTCGGCGTTCGCGATCAGGGCCGATCTGCGGGCCCCCGGGGCGGCCGAGGCGTTGTGGGAGGAGTTCGACCGGCACGCCGACGGAGTGGACGTCCTGGTGAACAACGCCGGTATCGGCAACACGCGCCCCATCGCGGAGATAGGCGAGGAGGAGTACGACGCGGTCTTCGCGGTCAACGTGAAGGCGCCGTTCTTCATCCTCGCGCACGGGATGGAGCGCCTGCGCGACCACGGCCGGGTCGTCAACATCTCCTCAGGCCTGGCCCGTACCGCGGTGATGCCGGACAACATGGCGTACGCGATGACCAAGGGCGCGTTGGACGTGCTCTCGCGCGATCTCTCCAAGGTCCTGGGCGCCCGCGGCATCACGGTGAACTCGGTGGCGCCCGGGATCGTGGACACGGACAACACCGCCGAGCTGCTGCACGGGAGCGCGGACGGCTGGGACCGGGCGGCGGCGTTCTCCGCGCTGGGCGGGGTGGGGGCTCCGGCCGAGATCGCCGACGTGGTCGCCTTCCTCGCCTCGCACGAGGGCCGGTGGGTCACGGGGAGCTGGGTGGACGCTACGGGAGGTTCCCTGACATGACATCGGCGTGGGGCAGGCGTGAGGCCCCACCGGCCTGACCGTTCGACGCGCTCGCGGGGTCCAGCTCTGTTAGATTGGTCTAAACCACATAGCCAGTCCCGGACCCCGGGTTCGTCCTCTCTTCGAAACGGCAGGCCAGCGTGGAAGTTGTCATCGTTCCCGACGCCAGGGCAGGCGGCGAGCTCATCGCCGAGGCCATGGCGGAGCTGCTCCGGCGCAAGCCCGACGCCCTGCTCGGGGTGGCCACCGGCTCGACGCCGCTGCCGGTGTACGAGGCACTGGCGGCGCAGGTGCGCTCGGGCGCCGTGGACACCGCGCGGGCGCGGATCGCCCAGCTCGACGAGTACGTGGGGCTCCCGGCGGAGCACCCGGAGTCGTACCGCTCGGTGCTGCGGCGCGAGGTGCTCGAACCGCTGGCCATCGGCATGGACGCGTTCATGGGCCCCGACGGCACGGCGGCGGACGTGCAGGGCGCCTGCGAGGCGTACGACGAGGCGCTGGGCGCGGCCGGCGGGGTCGACCTCCAACTGCTGGGGATCGGTACGGACGGGCACATCGGCTTCAACGAGCCGTGTTCCTCGCTCGCCTCACGGACCCGGATCAAGACGCTCACCGAGCAGACCCGCGTCGACAACGCGCGCTTCTTCGAAGGTGACATCGACCAGGTGCCGCACCACGTGATCACGCAGGGCATCGGCACCATCCTGGAGGCCAGGCACGTCGTGCTGCTCGCCACCGGCGAGGGCAAGGCGGACGCGGTGGCCGCGAGCGTGGAGGGCCCGGTCGCGGCCGTGTGCCCGGCGTCCGCGCTCCAGCTCCACCCGCACGCCACGGTCGTCGTCGACGAGGCCGCGGCCTCCAAGCTGAAGCTCGCCGACTACTTCCGGCACACGTACGCCCACAAGCCGGACTGGCAGGGCATCTGATCCGAGTCCGGCGCGCGGCGGCGCACGGCTCCGTGGGCGAAGGGCGCCGCTGCCCGCCGTGGGCACGGCGCCCTTCGTCCTGCCTACCGATGCCCGCCGTACGCACGGTGGCTCGCCCCGGGCACCCGCCCCGCGTCGAAGGCGCCGACCTCCGCAGGAGTGAGCCGGCGCCTTCGGCGTACCGCTACACGCCCGCCACGACCTCCGCCGCCGCCCGGCCGCAGACGCGGGCCGCGCCGTGGGTGGCCAGGTGGAGGGATCCGCGGGGCGCGGCGCGGGGGACGCCCATCTCGACCACGATCGTGTCGGGGCGGGCCGCCAGCAGCGTGTCCAGGGCCACCGCCATCCAGGGGTGCCGGTGCTCATCGCGGACCACCGCGACGATCCGGCGCCTTCCGGCAGCGGCCAGCACCTCTCCCCCGGCGTCCGGGCCGGTGAAGGTGCCGGTCTCCGTCCCGGGGAGCAGACGGGAGAGCTCGGCGGCGATGCCCCAGGGCGTCTCGTCGCCGACCGCGATGTTCGCGACCGGCGTCAGCGCGGCGACGTACGGCGGTTCGGTGAGCGGTGTGAAACCGTCGGCGCCGGTGAGCCGCAGGGCGCGGCGGGCGGCGCGCAGGCCCACCTCGTTGTCGGCGGTGCCCGCGGCCCGGCCGTCCGGACGGTTCGCCGCGGCCCAGCCGGCCAGGGCACGGACGCGTTCGGCCGCGTCGGCCAGGCGTTCCTCGGGCAGCTCGCCCGAGCGGACGGCCTCGACCAGGGCGTCGCTCAACCGCCGTACCGTGTCCTCGTCGGAGAGGCCCCCGCCCACGCAGATCGCGTCGGCGCCGGCGGCGATGGCCAGCACGCTGCCGCGTTCGATGCCGTACGTGCCGGCGATGGCCTGCATCTCGATGCCGTCGGTGACGACCAGGCCCTCGTAGCCCAGTTCACCGCGGAGCAGGTCGGTCAGGACGCGTCGGGACAACGTTGCCGGACGGTCCGGGTCCAGCGCCGGGGCCAGGATGTGGGCGCTCATCACCGCACGGCTGCCGGCGGCGATGGCCGCGCGGAAGGGGACCAGATCGCGAGCGGCCAGCACGTCGCCGTCCACGTCGATGCGCGGCACGGCGTGGTGGGAGTCGACGGCCGTGTCGCCGTGGCCGGGGAAGTGCTTGGTGCAGGAGGCCACACCGGACGACTGCAGGCCGGTGACGTACGCGGCGGTGTGCCGGGCGACCAGGTCGGTGCCCGCGCCGAAGGACCGCACGCCGATCACCGGGTTGTCCGGGTTGGAGTTCACGTCGGCGGACGGGGCCCAGTTGAGGTTGACTCCGCAGTCCGCGAGCCGGCGGCCCAGTTCCGCGGCCACCTCGCGGGTGAGCCCCACGTCGTCCACCGCGCCGAGGGCGAGGTTGCCGGGGAAGGAGGAGCCGGTGCGCACCTCCAGACGGGTGACGTCGCCGCCCTCCTCGTCGATGGCGACGAGGACGTCCTCGCGCTCGGCGCGCAGCTGCGCGGTCAGCGCGGCCAGCTGCTCGGCGCCGGCGATGTTGCGGCCGAACAGGCCGACGGAGGCCAGCCCCTCGCCGAGGCGGCGCAGCAGCCAGTCGGGCGCGGCGGTGCCGGTGAAGCCGGGCTGGAGGACCGCGAGCGCGTCGCGCGTGAGGGTGTCGGTGGCCCGGGCGATGGTGGTCATCGGTGGCGTCATCCCTTCACGGCGCCGGAGGTGAGGCCGGCGGCCATCTTCTTCTGGACCAGCATGAAGAACGCGACGACCGGAATCGCGATCAGTGTCGAGGCGGCCATGAGCGCGCCGTAGTCGGTGCCGCGGTCGGTGGTGAAGTTCATGAGCCACACGTTGAGCGTGTACTTGTCGTTGTCCTGCAGCACGATGTAGGCGAGCAGGTACTCGTTCCACGCGTTGATCAGGGAGAAGATCGACGCCGCCGCCAGCCCGGGGGCGAGCAGCGGGAAGATGACCCGCCAGAAGGCGCCCATGCGGGAGCAGCCGTCCACCATCGCCGCCTCCTCCAGCTCCCTGGGGATGTTCACCACGAACCCGCGGATCATCCAGGTCGCGAACGGCAGCGTGGAGACGAGGTAGATGATGATCACGCCCCAGTACTCGTTGATCGCGCCCAGGTCGTTCAACTGGATGTAGAGGGGAATGAGCATGGTGGTCGGCGGCAGCAGCTGCACCAGGAGCAGCACGATCATGAAGGCCTTGCGGCCGGCGAACCGGAAGCGCCCGATGGCGAAGGCCGCGATCGTGGAGAGGATCATCGCGCCGACGACCGCGGTCACACAGATGACGAGGCTGGACTGGATGGCGGTGCCGAAGTTGGGCGCGTCGATCGCCCGGGAGAAGTTGTCCAGGGTGAGGGACGACGGCCACAGCGTCTGGTCGTAGGACCGGATCTCGTGGTTGGGGCGCAGGGCGCTGATCACCAGCCAGTACACCGGGAAGGCCATCACCACGAAGGCGAGGAGTCCGACGAGATTGTAGAAGTGCCGGCTGCGCTTCTTGCGGTCGGGCCGCAGGGCGGTGTCGAGCGCGGGCTCCGTCGCGCCCGGGGCGGTCGTGGCGGTCGTGGTGCTCACTCGACGTCTCCGATCTTGATCAGCTGGCGCAGGTAGTAGACGGCCACGCCGGACAGGAGCAGCACGGTGATCAGCGCGATGGCGGCGCCCTGGCTGAAGGAGTTCGACTCGAAGGCCTTCTCGTAGGAGTACAGGCCGAGCAGGTTGTACTCCGGCTCCGGCTTGTTGCCGCGCATCAGGAAGACCTGGCCGAAGACGTTGAAGTCCCAGATCACCGAGAGCGTGGCCACCATCTGGAAGACGGGCTTGATGACGGGCCAGGTGACGTAGCGGAAGACGCCCGTGCGTCCGGCGCCGTCGAGTTCCGCGGCCTCCTCCAGTTCGGCGGGCACCTGGGTGAGCGCCGCGTACAGGGTGACGGCCACGAAGGGCACCGCTCCCCACACCACCACGGCGCCGATCACCAGGAAGCCCTGCTTGGGGTCGAGGAACCAGTTGTGGCCCTGGAAGTCCAGGCCGAGGTACTCGGTCAGCACCATGTTGGCGACGCCGTAGTCGGAGTCGGCGAACCAGCGGAAGATCGAGGTGGCCACGAGCAGCGGCAGCGACCATGCGGCGATGAGCGCGCCGGTCAGCAGCAGGCGCACGACCCTGGTCATGCGCTGCATGGAGTGGGCGAGGAAGAGCCCGATGGCCATGGTGGCGACGACACACACGACCATGAACAGGACGGTGCGCCACAGGACGTCGTAGAACTCGCCGTCGCCGAGGATGTTGGTGAACTGCTCCAAGCCGACCCACTCGGCGGCCTGACCGGTCCACAGTTCCTTTCTGCCCACGTCCTGGAAGGACATGATCACTGTCTTGACCAGCGGCCAGACGAACACCGCGGCGAGTGCCACGACGGCCGGCGCGATCAGGAGATAGGGCAGCAGGGGCCCGTTCGTCCACCGGCTTCGCCGGGGTGCGGACGGCGCCGGGCCGTCACCGGCGGGTGGCCGCGGGGCGGGCACCTCCGGGCCGGCGGTCTTGATGTCGGCGGCACTCACTGTGCTGGCCTTCCGTTCGAAGGGTTCTGCATCGGAGCGGTGGCCGGCACACCGCGGGCGGCCGACCACCCAACCGGCCCCGCCCGGCCGAACGGCCGGACGAGGCACCGGAGGTCAACGAGAGTCGAGCGGCAGGGCTCAGGATGTCTCGTTGATCAGCGAGTTGATCTCCGCGTCCGCCGCCTTGGTGGCCTCGGCGACCGACTTGCCCTTGAGGATGTCGAGCAGCATCGTCTCGAGGGTCTCCTTCTTCTCGATCGCGGCCCAGCCGGGGGCGATCGGGGTGAACCAGGCGTCGGGGACGGCGTTGGCGATCGGAGCCGTCTCGGGCTTGGCCTTCAGCGGCTCCAACTGCTTGGTGTTGTTGGGCAGGATGTCCTTCTCGGCCAGCGCGGCCTGGGACTTCTCGTTGGTGAACATCGAGATCCAGTCCTGCGCCATGTCCTGCTGGTCGGACTTGGAGACGGTGGCCAGGTCGGAACCGCCGATGAAGGAGGGCAGGGTCCTGCCCTCCGGGCCGGGCATGCCCGCGACGCCGATCTTGCCTTCCAGCTCCGGGTTGCCGTTCGTCTCGGAGTCGACGACGCTGCCGGCCTCCCAGCCGTTGCCGTAGAGCAGGGCCGCCTTCTCGTTGGCCATGACGTTGGCGTGGTCCTGCTCGTCCTTGGTCTGGTCGCCGTTGTTGTACTTCTTGACCAGGTCGACGAAGTGCTGGATGCCCTTCTGGGCCTCCGGCGTGGACAGGGCGGCCTTCCACTCCTTGCTGCCCTCGTCGTACGAGGCGATCTCACCGCCGTACGCGGCGACGTAGGACATGGCGGCGTACCAGTAGCGGCCCGGCAGGTACAGCGCGGAGAAGGCGTTGTCCTTCTTGTACTTGTCCTGGACCTTGTCGAGAGCTTCGAGCAGGTCGGCCTCGGTCGTCGGCAGCCGGTCCGAACCGGTGCCGGCCTTGAACATGTCCTTGTTGTAGATGGCGACGCGGGCACCGGCGTAGTACGGGACGCAGTACAGCTTGCCCTCGTACGAGCAGGTGTCCTTGAGGCCCTCGATCCACGTGTCCGAGTTGTCGTACTTCTTGGCGTCGATCTCGCCGAGGGCACCGTTGAGGATGTAGGTCATCGTCTCGGTGTTGCCGAGCTCGACCACGTCGGGGAACGAGTCGCCGGACAGGGCGGCGTCGAGCTTCTTGGTCTTGTCCGCCCACTGCTGGTACTGGACGTTGACCTTGACCCCGGGGTACTTCTTGCTGAACTCGTCATTGGCCTGCTTGACCAGTTCGGGCCAGCTGCTCTGGGCGTCCACCATGAGCCAGACGGTGAGTTCGCCCTTGCGGTCCTCCGGGTCCTGCTTGGACGAGCCGTTGTCGTCGGAGCCCCCGCACGCCGCGATGGATGCCATCATGCCCGCGATACCGATCGCGGCTGTCAGCTTGCGCTTCACGCCACCCTCCTCAGGGATGCCACAAACCCCCCTGCCTCCCT
Organism: Streptomyces mutabilis; assembly: GCF_014649815.1. GTDB lineage: Bacteria > Actinomycetota > Actinomycetes > Streptomycetales > Streptomycetaceae > Streptomyces > Streptomyces mutabilis. The sequence continues at coordinate 203,729 of NZ_BMTT01000008.1, forward strand.
GCGGTTCGAGCGTGAACGCGTACCGCTCCTGGGGCCGGGACCTAAACCAATGGTGTAGACCAGTACGGGGAGCTTGGCCCAGACCAATAGGGCTGTCAAGGGTGTTCAACCGGGCCCCTCGCGTCCGTGACGCGACCGAGATATGCAGGGACCTTTCATTGCGCAAGCGGCAGATCGGGCGGACCGGGACCGGGTGTACCACTGCCCACCGAATGACATGCCGGTACGGTTCCGAACGCGCGTACCAGCACTGTTTGGACTGCGCTGTGGACTAGACCAACAACGGTCCCGGATGTATACAGAGGGGATCACGGAGCGTGCCGGTCCCTACCTGCACGAAGCCGTGCCACGATGTGAGCCGTGGCCGACAGGGATATCGGTCGCTTCGGCATCCGGAGCCGGGAAGGCAGAGCATGAGCACCGACGTCAGCAGTGCGGAGAACGAGGGTGGGACGACGGTCCGTACCGCGCGCGTGCCCAAGTACTACCACCTGAAGAAGCACCTGCTCGACATGACCCGCACCCAGGCCCCGGGCACCCCCGTCCCGCCCGAGCGCACGCTGGCCGCGGAGTTCGACACCTCGCGCACCACCGTGCGCCAGGCCCTGCAGGAACTGGTCGTCGAGGGCCGCCTCGAGCGCATCCAGGGCAAGGGCACGTTCGTCGCCAAACCCAAGGTGTCCCAGGCGCTGCAACTCACCTCGTACACCGAGGACATGCGCGCCCAGGGCCTCGAACCCACCTCGCAGCTGCTGGACATCGGCTACATCACCGCCGACGACCGCCTCGCCGGGTTGCTGGACATCACGACCGGCGGGCGCGTGCTGCGCATCGAGCGGCTGCGCATGGCCAACGGCGAACCGATGGCCATCGAGACCACCCACCTCAGCGCCAAGCGCTTCCCGGCGCTGCGCCGCTCCCTGGTGAAGTACACGTCCCTGTACACCGCCCTGGCCGAGGTGTACGACGTCCATCTCGCCGAGGCCGAGGAGACCATCGAAACCTCGCTGGCCACCCCGCGCGAGGCCGGCCTGCTCGGCACCGACGTCGGCCTGCCGATGCTGATGCTCTCCCGCCACTCGCAGGACCGGACCGGCCGGCCGGTGGAGTGGGTGCGCTCGGTGTACCGCGGTGACCGCTACAAGTTCGTGGCCCGCCTCAAACGGCCCCAGGACTGAACCGCGTCCGTCCACACGGCCCTGACATTGCGGTTTGGGACCGATATGCGGACGAGGGCTTCCGCTGTCCTGAACCCGTCACCTACATTTCGTGCGCACTGCACGAGGTGATCAGCGAGGGGACGGAGCCACCGCATGTCACAAGCCCCACCACAGAGCAGAGAACCGGTGGTGACGCCGGTGCGCGTCGTCATCGGCCTCTGCCTGCTCGCACCGTTCGTCGCCATGATCTGGGTCGGGTCGTACGCGAAGACCGACCCCACCTTCATCGGCATCCCGTTCTTCTACTGGTACCAGATGGCGTGGGTGATCGTCTCCACCGCGCTGACGATGATCGCCTACAAGCTGTGGCAGCGTGACCAGCGCGCCCGCCGGGAAGGCGGTTCCCGGTGAACGACGGCGTGAACGGCGTCGCACTCGCCGTCTTCATCTTCTTCTTCGTCCTCGTCACCGCCATGGGCTTCCTGGCCGCCCGCTGGCGCAAGGCCGAGAACGAGAACAGCCTCGACGAGTGGGGTCTCGGCGGCCGCTCCTTCGGCACCTGGGTCACCTGGTTCCTGCTCGGCGGCGACCTGTACACGGCGTACACCTTCGTGGCCGTCCCGGCGGCGATCTACGCGGCGGGCGCGGCCGGCTTCTTCGCGGTGCCGTACACGATCCTGGTCTACCCGCTGATCTTCACATTCCTGCCCCGCCTGTGGTCGGTCTCCCACAAGCACGGGTACGTGACAACCTCGGACTTCGTGCGTGGCCGGTTCGGCTCGAAGGGGCTGTCGCTGGCGGTCGCGGTCACCGGCATCCTCGCCACGATGCCGTACATCGCGCTCCAGCTGGTCGGCATCCAGGCCGTGCTGGACGTGATGGGCGTCGGCGGCGGCGAGGACACCAACTGGTTCATCAAGGATCTGCCGCTGCTGATCGCCTTCGGTGTGCTGGCGGCGTACACCTACTCGTCGGGGCTGCGCGCGCCCGCGCTGATCGCGTTCGTCAAGGACACGCTGATCTACATCGTGATCGCGGTGGCGATCATCTACATCCCGATCAAGCTCGGCGGCTTCGACGACATCTTCGCCTCGGCGAACGACAAGTTCACCGAGTCGGGCAGCGGCGGACTGGTGCCGGACCACGGCGGCCAGTGGACGTACGCCACCCTGGCGCTCGGCTCGGCGCTCGCGCTCTTCATGTACCCGCACTCGATCACCGCGACGCTGTCCTCGCGCAGCCGTGAGGTGATCCGGCGCAACACCACCATCCTGCCGCTCTACTCCCTGATGCTGGGCCTGCTGGCGCTGCTGGGCTTCATGGCGATCGCGGCCGGGGTGAAGGTGGAGAACGGGCAGCTGGCGATCCCGCAACTGTTCGAGAACATGTTCCCGGACTGGTTCGCGGGAGTGGCCTTCGCGGCGATCGGCATCGGCGCACTGGTCCCGGCGGCGATCATGTCGATCGCGGCCGCGAACCTCTTCACCCGCAACATCTACAAGGACTTCATCAAGCCGGACGCCACCCCGGCCCAGGAGACCAAGGTCTCCAAGCTGGTGTCCCTGCTGGTGAAGGTGGGCGCGCTGGTCTTCGTCCTGGGCATGGACAAGACGGTCGCGATCAACTTCCAGCTGCTCGGCGGCATCTGGATCCTGCAGACCTTCCCGGCCCTGGTCGGCGGCCTGTTCACCCGCTGGTTCCACCGCTGGGCGCTGCTCGGCGGCTGGGCGGTCGGCATGGTCTACGGCACGGTCGCCGCGTACGGTGTCGCCTCGCCGACGCAGAAGCACTTCGGCGGCTCCTCCGACGAGATCCCCGGCATCGGCGAGATCGGCTACATCGGCCTCACGGCCTTCGTGCTGAACGTCCTGGTCACCGTCGCCCTGACCTTCGTCCTGCGGGCGGTCAAGGCGCCCGACGGCGTCGACGAGACCGAGCCGAGCGACTACACGGCGGACGCGGGCGACCCCGGCGTCCAGGTGGAACTGCCACCGGCCACGGCGGGCTCCTCGCACTGATTCCTGGTACGACAACGGGCCGCCGGAGAAATCCGGCGGCCCGTTGTCGTACCCGTCCGGCACACTCGGCGACATGGACTTCGCGATCCGGCGGGCGGCCGCCGGCGAGTACGAGACCCTCGGCGAGATCACCGCGCAGGCCTACCTCCAGGACGGACTCCTGGACTTCGGCGAGAGCGACGCGTACCTCGGGGAGCTGAGGAAGGTGGCCGAGCGGGCGGCGGCCGCCGAGGTGCTGGCCGCCGTGGCGGACGGCCGGGTGCTCGGCGGCGTGACCTTCGTGCCGTCCGGCGGCCCCATGGCCGACATCGCCCGGCCCGGCGAGGCCGAGATACGCATGCTCGCCGTCGCCCGAGAGACACGTGGACGCGGGGCCGGCGAGGCCCTGGTGCGGGCCTGCGTCGACCGTGCGCGGGCCGTCGAGGGCTGCGTGCGCGTCGTGCTGTCGACCCAGCGCGCCATGCGCCCCGCCCACCGCCTCTACGAACGGCTGGGCTTCGTCCGCACCCCCGACCGCGACTGGAACCCGCTTCCGGGGCTGGACGACATCACGCTCCTCGCCTACGCACTGACGCTCTGACACCGGCGCGACGCGGCAACGCCACAGCCCGGTACACCGCAGAAGGACACAACATCTGGGGGTGCTCGCGACGCCCGGCACAAGATGTATGCTCATGCTCGCTGTCGCCGCAGGGGAATCCGGTGCGAATCCGGAACTGTCCCGCAACGGTGTACTTGCGTGTGTCCGTACGTCTTCGCACGTGCGCGCACGCCTGTTCAGTCCGAGGACCTGCCGACAGTGCGCCCGGCCGCCTTGGCCCGGGTGCCATGACGTCCGGGCCTCGTGGAGTGGGCCGGTGGACGCGACGCCGTGCGCGCTCGTGAGCTGCCCCCTGCCCTCCGCCAGGCCCCGTGCCGAGCGAGGGAGTGCTCCACGTGACCATCGCGCCAGCCGATCCGGCTTCAGCGACCCCGGTGACGGCGACCGGGGAACCCGACGGACCCGGTGCCGCGCTGCTGCGGACCCTGACAGGCCTGACCGCCGACCTCCCCGACGCCGACCCCGGCCGGGTTACCGCCGCCGCGCTGCGCGGACGGTCCGCCCGCGCGGACGAGGCCGAGCTGCGCGAGCTCGCCACCGAGGCGGCGGCCGGGCTCATTTCCGAAGACCCGGTCTACTCGAAGCTCGCCGCCCGCCTGCTGACCATCGGCATCCGCGCCGAGGCCGCCTCGCAGGGCGTCACCTCCTTCAGCGCGTCGGTCGCCACCGGTCACCGCGAGGGCCTGATCGCCGACCGCACCGCCGCGTTCGTACGGCTGCACGCGGACCGGCTGGACGGGCTCGTCGACCCGGCCGCCGACGACCGCTTCGGTTACTTCGGGCTGCGCACCGTGTACAGCCGCTACCTGCTCCGGCACCCGATCACCCGCAAGGTCGTCGAGACGCCCCAGCACTTCATGCTGCGCGTCGCCGCCGGACTCGCCGAGGACGACACCACGCGGTCCGTGGACGAGGTCGCCGCGCTCCACGGCCTGATGAGCCGCCTCGACTACCTGCCCTCCTCCCCCACCCTCTTCAACTCCGGCACCCGGCACGCCCAGATGTCGTCCTGCTACCTCCTGGACTCCCCGAAGGACGAGCTGGACTCCATCTACGACCGCTACCACCAGGTCGCCAACCTCTCCAAGCACGCCGGCGGCATCGGCATCGCCTACTCCCGCGTCCGTTCCCGCGGCTCCCTGATCCGTGGCACCAACGGCCACTCCAACGGCATCGTCCCGTTCCTGAAGACGCTGGACGCCTCGGTCGCCGCCGTGAACCAGGGCGGCCGGCGCAAGGGTGCCGCGGCGGTCTATCTGGAGACCTGGCACGCGGACATCGAGGAGTTTCTGGAGCTGCGGGACAACACCGGCGAGGACGCCCGCCGCACCCACAACCTCAACCTCGCGCACTGGGTGCCGGACGAGTTCATGCGCCGGGTGGACGCCGACGGACCGTGGTCGCTGTTCTCACCGGCCGACGTGCCCGAGCTGGTCGACCTGTGGGGTGAGGAGTTCGACGCCGCCTACCGGACGGCCGAGGCGGCGGGGCTGGCCCGCAAGACGCTGCCCGCCCGCGAGCTGTACGGCCGGATGATGCGCACCCTCGCGCAGACCGGCAACGGCTGGATGACCTTCAAGGACACCGCCAACCGCACCGCCAACCAGACCGCCGAGCCGGGCCACGTCGTCCACTCCTCCAACCTCTGCACGGAGATTCTGGAGGTCACCGACGACGGGGAGACCGCGGTCTGCAACCTGGGCTCGGTCAACCTCGGCGCGTTCGTCGACCGGGCGGCCGGTGACATCGACTGGGAGCGGCTGGACGCCACCGTCCGCACCGCCGTCACCTTCCTGGACCGGGTCGTCGACATCAACTTCTACCCGACCGAGCAGGCGGGCCGCTCCAACGCCCGCTGGCGCCCGGTGGGTCTCGGCGCGATGGGCCTCCAGGACGTCTTCTTCCAACTGCGCCTGCCCTTCGACTCCCCCGAGGCCAAGGCCCTCTCCACCCGCGTCGCCGAGCGGATCATGCTCGCCGCGTACGAGACCTCCGCGGACCTCGCCGAACGCAACGGCCCGCTGCCGAACTGGGAGAAGACCCGCACCGCGCGGGGTGTGCTGCACCCCGACCACTACAGCGTCCAGCACACCTGGCCGGAGCGCTGGGCGGCCCTGCGCGAGCGCATCGCCGCGACCGGGCTGCGCAACTCCCTGCTCCTGGCGATCGCCCCGACGGCGACCATCGCCTCGATCGTGGGCGCCTACGAGTGCATCGAGCCGCAGGTGTCCAACCTGTTCAAGCGCGAGACACTGTCGGGCGAATTCCTCCAGGTCAACTCCTACCTGGTGGACGACCTCAAGCGGCTCGGCGTGTGGGACGCCCGCACCCGCGAGGCGCTGCGCGAGGCGAACGGGTCGGTGCAGAACTTCACCTGGATCCCCGAGAACGTCCGCGCGCTGTACCGCACCGCCTGGGAGATCCCGCAGCGCGGCCTGATCGACATGGCCGCCGCCCGCACCCCGTACCTCGACCAGGCCCAGTCGCTGAACCTGTTCCTGGAGACGCCGACCATCGGGAAGCTCTCCTCGATGTACGCGTACGCCTGGAAGCAGGGCCTGAAGACCACGTACTACCTGCGCTCCCGCCCGGCGACTCGAATCGCCCGCGCCGCCGCCCGATCCACCACCGCCCCCGTGCAGGCCGGCCCCGACCCCGATGCGGTCGCCTGCTCCCTGGAAAACCCCGAGTCCTGTGAGGCCTGCCAGTAATGACCACCGAGACCCCTCAGACCCCCGCCACCAAGAACCTGCTCGACCCGGGCTTCGAGCTGACCCTGCGGCCCATGCGCTACCCCGACTTCTACGAGCGCTACCGGGACGCCATCAAGAACACCTGGCACGTCGAGGAGGTCGACCTCCACTCGGACGTCGCCGACCTGGCGAAGCTCAGCCCCGAGGAGCAGCACCTGATCGGGCGGCTGGTGGCCTTCTTCGCCACCGGCGACTCGATCGTCGCGAACAACCTGGTGCTCACCCTCTACAAGCACATCAACTCCCCCGAGGCGCGGCTGTACCTGTCCCGCCAGCTCTTCGAGGAGGCCGTGCACGTCCAGTTCTACCTGACACTGCTGGACACCTACCTGCCCGACCCGGACGACCGAGCCGCCGCCTTCGCGGCCGTGGAGAACATCCCCTCGATCCGGGAGAAGGCCGAGTTCTGCTTCAAGTGGATGGACTCGGTCGAGTCGATCGATCGCCTGGAGACCCAGGCCGACCGCCGCCGTTTCCTGCTGAACCTCATCTGCTTCGCGGCGTGCATCGAGGGTCTGTTCTTCTACGGCGCCTTCGCCTACGTCTACTGGTTCCGCAGCCGGGGCCTGCTGCACGGCCTGGCCACCGGCACCAACTGGGTGTTCCGGGACGAGACGATGCACATGTCCTTCGCCTTCGACGTGGTCGACACCGTGCGCAAGGAGGAGCCGGAGCTCTTCGACGACCGGCTCCAGCAGGAGGTCACCGACATGCTGCGGGAGGCCGTCGAGGCCGAGCTGCAGTTCGCGCGCGACCTGTGCGGTGACGGTCTCCCCGGGATGAACACCGACTCGATGCGGCAGTACCTGGAGTGCGTGGCCGATCAGCGCCTGACGCGGCTCGGCTTCGCCCCGGTGTACGGCTCCGAGAACCCCTTCTCCTTCATGGAGCTGCAGGGCGTTCAGGAGTTGACCAACTTCTTCGAGCGGCGTCCCTCGGCATACCAGGTGGCGGTGGAGGGCACCGTCGACCTGGACGAGGACTTCTGAGCCTGCCTCTCCACCCCGTCCTGCTCCTGGGCCTCCCTGATCTGACGGTCGATGCGCCTGTCGCGCACGATGCCGATCACCGACGGGAGGACCATGAGGACCAGGAGTCCGAAGGTCACGAGCATTCCGATCAGGGCTTCTGCCTGGTTTCCGGTCATGACACCACTGTCGCGCCGGATACTCCTTACCGGCAGTGGCGGGACTGCCGTAGGACCTCGATTTCCTGCCACTTCCGAGGCACACTGGCGACATGCTGCGGAACGTGGCCGCCGTCTCGCTGGACGGCGTGCATCCCTTCGAACTCGGCGTCCTCTGTGAGGTCTTCGGCATCGACCGGACCGACGAGGGCCTGCCGCAGTACGACTTCGCGGTGGTGTCGGCGGAGGGCCCGGCGCTGAGCACCCACGTCGGCGGGCTCTCCGTATCCACACCGTACGGGCTGGACCGGCTGGAGGAGGCCGACCTGATCGCCGTCCCGGCGGGCAGCGACTACGTGCGCCGGGATTACCCGCCCGAGCTGCTGGGGGCCCTGCGGCGGGCGGTGGACCGGGGCGCACGGGTGCTGAGCGTGTGCTCCGGGGTGTTCGTGCTGGGCGCCGCCGGGCTGCTGGACGGGCGGCGCTGCGCGGTGCACTGGCACCACGCGGACGAACTGGCCCGGCAGTACCCGACGGTGGCCGTCTCGCCGGACGTGCTCTACGTGGACGAGGACCCGGTGATCACCAGCGCCGGCACCGCCGCCGGCATCGACGCCTGTCTGCACATCGTGCGCAAGGAGCAGGGTCCGGAGGTGGCCAACAAGATCGCCCGGCGGATGGTCGTGCCGCCGCACCGGGACGGCGGTCAGGCCCAGTACATCGAACGGCCGCTGCCCCGCTCCTCCTGCGACACCGTCGGCGAGGTGCTGGCCTGGATGGAAGAGCACCTCGACGAGGAGGTCACCGTCGACCGGCTCGCGGCCCGGGCGCACATGTCCCCGCGCACCTTCGCCCGCCGCTTCCAGCAGGAGACGGGTACGACTCCCTACCGCTGGATCCTGCGCCAGCGCGTGCTGCTGGCCCAGCGGCTGCTGGAGGCGACGGACGAGACGATGGACACGATCGCCTGGCGCACCGGCTTCGGTACGGCGGCGGCCCTCAGGCACCAGTTCGTCAGGGCCCTGGGGACCACTCCGCACGCCTACCGGCGCACCTTCCGGGGGCCGGAGGCGGTCGGAGCGGCCTGAGCGTCACCGTGCCACGGGCCTGACCAGTAGGTCGTGCGGTCGGAGCGTGATGCCCACGCGGACCGCGTCGTTGGAGCCGGCCACCTGCTCGAAGCGGTACTTCGTGGCGAGCGCCGCCGTGATCAGGGTCAGCTGCGCCATGGAGAAGTGGTCACTGGGGCACTTCCGCTTGCCTGCGCTGAACGGCTTCATGGCGTATTTCGGCACATTCGCCGCGCGTTCCGGCAGCCACCGGTCCGGGTCGAACTCCAGGTTGTCGGCGTACGACTTCGGGTCGCGCTGGATTGCGTACGGACTGTATATGATGTCCGCCCCGGCCGGAATGCGATAGCCACCGAGTTCGGTCTCGACCACGGCACGGCGCGTCAATACCCATACGGCGGGCCGCAGCCGCATGGCCTCCAAGATGACATTGCCGGTGTGCGTGAGCTTGCGTACGTCCTCGAATGCCACGGGACGCCCGCCGGTGACCGCTTCGACTTCGCCGCGTATGCGGTCGGCATGTTCCGGGTGGTCGGCAAGTGCCTGCAGCAACCACATGATCGTGGAAGCGATGGTTTCACTGCCGGGGGTGAGTATCGCGACCACTTGGTCGTGGATCTCCTGTTCCCCGATCGGATCGCCATTGTCGTCCTTCGCCTCCAGCAATGCCGTCAGCAAATCGTCCGGCTTTTGACCGCTTGCACGGCGCTCGGCGATGATCTCGTCGACCAGCCGGTGCAGATCGGCCAGCGCGTCGTTGAAGGCGCGGTTGGCCGGGAGCGGCAGCCGGTACAGCGGCCCCAGCGGGACCACCATCCGCCGGTACATGCCCCGGAAGACGGTGGCGAGGGCGACGCACAGCCGCTCGGCACGCTCGTCCATGTACTGGCCGCGCAGCAGGCATCGGGCGGCGACCCGCACGGCGACGCGGAAGGACTCGGAGGTGGCGTCGACGGTCCGCCCCGGCTGCCAGCGCTCGGTGAGCGCGTGCGCCTCCTCCTCCATGATCGGCCCGTAGGCGGGGATGGCGTCGAGCCGGAACGCCGGCTGTATGGTGCGCCGCTGGCGGCGGTGGAGCGGGCCGTTGGCGGTCGCCACGCCCTCCTTGCCGAGCAGGCCCTCCAGCGACTCCCACAGCGGGCCGGCTATGTGGTAGTCGGGGCTCAGGGCCAGGGCGCCGGTGAGTTCCGGGGTGGTGACCGCGTAGACGGTCTTGGGGCCGAGCTTGATGCGAACGATGTCACCGTGGTCGCGCAGCTGGGACATGAAGGCCAGCGGGTCGCGGGCCAGCCGCCAGCCGTGGCCGAGGAGCGGGACGCCGCCGCCCGCGACGGGCGGCTCGCGCAGTTCCGGCGCCGGATGGGTCCGGGTCTCGGGGTCGACGGACTCGACGGTCATTTCTCACCTGCCGCTTCGTTGTTGACGTACGGGGGCGTGGACCGGTCGTCCCAGCTGTCGACCATGTACCGGCCGGACTCGTGGTGGAACCAGTAGACGGAACTGAACCAGTTCCGCATATTGCCGACGCTCGCCCGTACGGCGCCGCTCAGTTCCTTTCCGTGCACGGTTCCGTCGGCGAGCCCGTCGGCGAAACGTAACGCGCCCTGTTCCACGGCGAGGAATTCCGTAATGCATCCCTCGACGCGTCGTCTGACTTCCCCGATGGCTTCTTCGAGGGTCAGTCCGTGATGCGTGATGAGACTGATGCCGAGATTGTGGACATCGTCGCCGGCTATTTCCTTGGGGAGCGAGCAAAGGTCGTTGTACCAGGCGGCAAATTCCTGGCTCAGCAGTGCCGCCCGGCGATATGCCGGGTGCTTTCGAACGGCGTCCGGCAGTTCGCACCCCGCGCTCGGCTCCAGCAGATCGGTCCAGATCCAGTGGGCGAACGTGAGCCGGCGCAGTTCGAGGTACTCCTCGACGCCGGGCACGATTCCGTGCGTGCGGTTGTGGAATTCGCGGTCGTACGCCTCGATCACCGCGTGGAAGTGCCGGGCGAACCGGGCGTTCCAGGCCGCCGGCGCCGGCAGAAAGGAGTACAACCGCCGCACACTGTCGGCGAACCCCGCTACCAGCGTGTCCTCGTGGTGCAGGTGGTCCCCGGGCGAGTCGAGTGCCGTGTGCAGTTGGTCCCGCAGCCGGCGCCAGGCGGCGGGCCGGCCGTGGACGATGTCCCGGTCGTGCCGGTCGTCCCAGACGAAGAACCACGCGCTGTAGTCCGCTATCGCCTGCATGACCTCGTCGGGGGCGCCCAGGTAGTACCCCGCCATGAGGTCGGTGTAGCACAGGCCGTCGGCATGTTCCTCGATCTTGTCCGCCGGCATGAGCCGTTTTTCGAGCAGCCAGGTTCGGGTGTTCTCCTGGAGTTTCGGCCAATACGGGTGCAGTTGCCGGGGAAATGCCGCCTCGATCACTGGGAGGCGGAGCGATGAAGGCACTGCGATCGCGGTCGGTGTCGCTGTGGTGCCCTGTGAGAAAGCGTGCATGGACAAACCCCTCTCAGCCGCCGGTGGCGCACCCCCCGCACCGAGCGGGGCGTGCGCCGTTGCGTATCCCCGCACTTCCCATTCAGCACCACAACTGACCGTTCTGGGAACGGATTTGCTTTATTCGCTACCTCAGCGCGTCGGAATTCTCCTGGTGTGTGGCGGCTTTCGGCAAACGAACGGCGCCCGCCCGGGAGGAGGCCCGGGCGGGCGCCGTACGCACGCGAGAGGTGGCTGGGGTGATGATGCCCCGTCAGTCGTTCGCGACCACGGGGTAGCGCGGCTCGTTCTCGGCCATCTGCCGCAGCGCGTCCTTGCGTTCACGCTTGGAGAGCCGGTCGATGTACAGGTACCCGTACAGGTGGTCCGTCTCGTGCTGCAAACACCGTGCGAAGTACCCTGTGCCGCGCACGCGGATCGGGTTGCCCCGCTCGTCCTGCCCGGTCACCTCGGCGTAGTCGGGGCGGGCGAGCGGCGCGTAGGCGGTCGGCACGGACAGGCAGCCCTCGTTGCTGTCGTCCAGGCTGCGCCGGTCGGCGGGGAGTTCGACCAGCTTCGGGTTGCAGACCACGCCGACGTGGCGAACGCCCTGGTCGTCGGGGCAGTCGTAGACGAAGACCTTCTTGGACACCCCGATCTGGTTGGCGGCCAGGCCCACGCCCTCGGCGGTGCGCTGGCTGGCGAACATGTCCGCGACCAGCTGCTGGAACTCGTCGCCGAAGTCGGTGACGTCCGCGCACTCCTTGTGCAACACCGGGTTGCCGACCACCGTGATCGGCCGCGAGGTGCCGCGCTCACGCCAGGCGCTCTCGCGCTCCTCGCAGTCCTCGGTGTCGACGACGAACCCCTCGTCGTCGACGGGGAGCACGCCCGCGTGCTGCTGATCGGTGTCCTGCTGGGCCATGACCGACGTATGCCTTCCTCGTACAACCAAGGGGTGGTGCTGATGGGGACCGCTGCTGGAGCGTCCTGGTGGAGTCGTCCTGGTAAAGACTACGGGGCCGCTCAGCAGACCTCTTCCAGGTCCCGCCAGTCCCGGGAGTCGGGACTGTCCGCGACCCAGCCGTCCAGCAACCCCTTCACCAGCCCCGCCGGCGCGGCCACCCCGCACTCGCGCTCCGGCACCCACAGCTGCCCGTCGGTGCGGTGGCCGAGCGGCCCCGGATGACCGGGCTCACTGTGGTCGTGCGGGTCGAGGTGCTCGCCGTCGCCCTCGTCGGAGGGCATCCGCGACTCCGAGCACATCCGGCACAGCAGCCGCACGGACGACGACCAGTCCTCGGCGGCGAAACCGGCGTCGGCGGCGAGCTGCTCCAGGGCGTCCCGGTCGAACTCGGTGGCGGCCTCCAGAAGGACCACCCAGGTCGGCACGGGCGAGGGTGCCCACAGCTCGATCTCGTCGAAGACGGGGTAGGCATGCCCGGCGGTGGTCGTCCGTTCCCCGTGCGGCACCCCGTCGTGCAGGACGACCTCGCCCCAGCGCCGGCCGGAGGACGGCAGCGGGATGGACAGCACCTCGATGCGGGCGGGGTCCAGCCGCCGCCCCCACACGACCTCGGCCTCCCCCTCCGGGGACAGCCGTACGGCCGCGCTGCCTAGGTCCATGCCGAGCGGCTCGCCGGCGTCGGTCGCGTCCCCGGGAGTGCGCAGCCCGTACGCCTGCCAGGCGCGGCGGGCCAGCGGCCAGTCCTGGAGGGCGGTCGCGGCGATGCCGACGTTCCACCAGTCGGGCGCGCCGGTGTCCCGGTCGAGCAGCGCCACGGCCCGCAGGCCGGCCGCTCTGGCCTGCTCCCAGTCGTGCCGGAACTTGTGCAGGAGCGCGAGGTTGAACCACGACTCCGACAGCCACGGTTCCAGGTCGGCGGCGCGCGTCAGCAGTGCGCCCGCGTCCTCGTAGCGACCGTCACCGATCAGCGTGAACGCGCGGTCGGTGGCCTGCCGCCAGGAGGCGGAGGGCCGGTGCCGTCCCTTGCCGAAGATCCTCACGATTCCCGCCTGCCAGTTCCGTTCAGTGGGCTGGCTGTGCCTTTCGCGCCCCCGGACACCTTCTCCTTCGCATCCAACCACGTACGGCCACGAGGTCGCTCATTACCCATGGGTTACCCAGTCGCGGGCACGCTAAGGCTGCCTCGGGACAGCACCCGGGCCAGGGCTTCCACGACGTCGGGAGCGTAGTCGTCCGCGGGGGCCAGCCGCAGCTCCTCCAGTGCCGTGAGGCCGCCGCCGGGCCCCGCGCCCCGCGCCTTCTCCTCGTAGGCGTTCACCGCCCGCACGATGCGCGCGGCGACCGGCTGCTCCCGGCAGGGGTCGGCCTGCCGCTCGACCACCACCGCGACCGCCGCGTCGACCCCGGTCTGGCGGACGACGGCCCCGCCGAGCAGGGCGATCCGCCGCTGTTCGGCCACGGGCAGGCCGGCGGTGGCTCCCGCCGGGACGGGGTCGACCAGGCTCAGCTGGCCGATGTCGTGCATGAGGGCCGCGTACTCCAGGACGGTCAGCTCGGTGCCGGACAGCCCCAGGTCCCTGCCGACGGCGCGGCTGAGTTCGGCGACGCGACGGGCGTGCCCGGCGGGGGTGTACCCGGCGATCTCGGTGGCCCTGGCCAGTGAGGCGATGGTCTGCCGGTAGGTGGACCGGACCGCGGCGTAGCGCCGGTAGGACAGCTGGGTGAGCAGCAACGGCACGCTGAGGACGGGCAGCGCCCACAGTCCCGCGACGGCCACCGCGAGTGCCATCACCGCCCCGGTCGCGCACACCGCGGAGGTGATGCCGACCATGCCGCGCAGTTCCTCGCGCAGCAGCGGGCCGAAGGGCCACCCGGTGCGGGCGTGCGCGGGTACCGCAGCGAGCAGGGCGTCGCACAGCGCGGTCAGGACGAGCAGCGCGATCAGCAGCAGCGCCTGGGCGGGGCCGCCCCAGTCGCTCCAGACGCCCTGGGTGGACAGCGGCTGGAAGCACACGGCGGCGAAGGCGACGGTGAGCACGCGCCGCGCCAGGTGGTCGAGCACGGGCCCGCCACCGCGCGCGATGTGTGGCACGCTGCCGGACAGCGAGGCGGCGAGCACGACGGTGACGGTCTGGGCGACGCCGTGGTGGGTGGGCACCCCGGCGACGTGCCCGAGCAGCGCGTACGCCAGCGCCCCGGCGGCTGCGAGGGGCGCGGCCTCCCGGGTTTCGGCGCCGGTACGCCGGGTGAGTTCGCCGAGGGCGACGAGGACGCCGAAGGCGAGCGCGACGGGCCGCTGGGCGAGCCCCGACCACAGCACCGAGGCGAAACAGGCGAGCGCGAGGAGCCCGGCGCCGATGAGGATCAGGAGGGGCGGTGCCGGACTGCGCGGGCGGGCCGGCGTCACGACGTCCCCTTGCCCACGCTGTCCCGCGCCTCCCCGGTCCGGCCCGCGGGCACTCCCGCGGGAAGCGGCGGTCCACCGTCGGACGTCACCGCCGGGTGCCAGCCGTGCCGTCCCAGGGCCCGGACCAGCGCCCCGACCATCCGCGGGTCGAACTGCGCGCCCGCGCACCTCTGGAGCTCCGCCACCGCCACCTCGACGGGACGCGCCCTGCTGTAGGAGCGGGTCGACGTCATCGCGTCGAAGGCGTCGGCGACGGCCACCACCCGGGCCGACTCGGGGATGCGGTCGCCGGCCAGCCCGTAAGGGTAGCCGCTGCCGTCCAGCCGTTCGTGGTGGTGGAGGACGGCGGCCCTGGCCTCCCCGAGGAAGCGGATGCCGCGCACCATCTCGTGCCCGTACTCGGGGTGCAGTTCGATCACCCGGCGCTCCTCGGGCGTCAGCGGTCCGTCCTTGCGCAGCAGCCGGGTGGGGACGCCGAGCTTGCCCACGTCGTGCAGGATCCCGGCGAAGCGGAGCGTCTCGACGCGCTCGTCGTCCATGCCCAGCTCGCGGGCGATCATCATCGAGGCCCGACCGACGCGCTCGCTGTGCCCGCGCGTGTAGCCGTCCTTGATGTCGACGGCCTGCACCAGTGCGCGGATGGTCGCCTGGTGCGCGGCCTGCTCCCGGTGGTACTGGGCGAACGCCCACCACGCCACGCACATCGGCAGCAGCACGAGGAGCGCGGCGACGAAACCGTACGGGCTGCGCCACAGGACGGCCATCATGAGCCCGGCGAGCCCGTGCACGGCGATCGGCCCGAGCGAGCGGGAGAACAGCCCCCGCCAGGCCCGCCGCGCCGGCACCCGGTCGGCCAGGTACAGGATGCCGCCGTCCAGCAGGGTCAGTACCAGGCAGAATGCCAGCACCGCGGCCCCGGCCGGGACGAGCGCGTAGGGGAAGCCGGGGGCGACGACCGCGTCCCGGCCGCCGCACTCCCAGTGCACCCGGGCGGCGGCCCACACGGCGAGCGTCAGTAGTGCGGCCCGCCAGACCCGCCGCAGTACGAAGGGCCGCTGCGTCACCGGCGACAGCATCGCGCCGGGCAGGGCCACGAGCGCGGCGGCCGGCGGCGGCAGCAGGAACGCCCCGGCGAGCAGCACGGGGTAGCAGGTCCCGACGAAACGGGACCTGGCGACCAGCTCCGAGCCCGCGTACAGCCCGGCGAGCAGGAGCACGGCCCACCAGGGCGTGCGTACGTCCGGCAGTGGGCACAGGCAGACCAGGGCGAGGAGGACGACACCGAAGACGTACGCACGCGCCCGCACCGGTACCGCGTCCATGAGCCCCTCCCCCGGCCATGCCAGTCAGGCTCCGGAGCCTAAAGCGGTGGCAGGGGGCGCGGGCGGACAACCCGCGGATTAGCACGTACGGGTGATGCGCCGTACGGCTGGTACGTGCCGTCGGATGCGTGGACCGGCGGCTCAGGACTCCTGGGGGGTCGGCGGCGCGGCCGTGATGTCGTGCTCGGGCACGGACTGCCCGGAGCGGATCAGGTCGATCCGGCCCATGACCTTGGAACGCAGGTCACCCGGCACGTCGTCCTGTCCGCAGCACCGCTTGACCAGCTTCTTCACGGCCTGCTCCAGCCCGTACTTCTCCAGGCAGGGCGAGCACTCCTCGAAGTGGTGCTCGAACTTCACGCAGTCCGAGTCCGGCATCTCTCGGTCGAGGAACTCGTAGAGATGATCGAGGATTTCGCTGCAATCCGTCTCGTGCGGCTCTCCGCAGCTCATGACCCCGAGCCTTTCGCTTCGTTCGACTTGCCGGCGCCGGCCGGGACCAGGCCGCGGTCGCGGGCGTAGTCCTCCAGCATGCCGCGCAGCTGACGGCGTCCACGGTGCAGCCGGGACATCACCGTACCGATGGGTGTCCCCATGATGTCGGCGATCTCCTTGTAGGCGAACCCCTCGACGTCCGCCAGGTACACGGCGATACGGAACTCCTCGGGGATGGCCTGGAGGGCTTCCTTGACGTCCGAGTCGGGCAGATGGTCGAGCGCCTGCGACTCCGCGGAGCGCAGACCCGTCGACATGTGCGACTCGGCACGCGCGAGCTGCCAGTCCTCGATCTCCTCGGCCGCGCTGCGCTGGGGTTCGCGCTGCTTCTTGCGGTACGAGTTGATGAAGGTGTTGGTGAGGATGCGGTACAGCCATGCCTTGAGGTTGGTGCCCTCGCGGAACTGGTGGAAGGACGCGTACGCCTTGGCGTAGGTCTCCTGCACCAGGTCCTCGGCGTCGGCCGGATTACGCGTCATGCGCAGCGCGGCCGAGTACATCTGGTCGAGGAACTCGAGCGCGTCCCGTTCGAAGCGCGCGCTGCGCTCCGCGGTCGACTCCGTACCCGTTCCCCGGCCCTCGGGCTGCTCCGCCTGGCCGTGTTCGGTCCCTGCGTCGGTCCCAGTGACCGGACCCACCTCCTCCGAAGATGTCGCGAGGCCGAGTCCGGCCCCACTCGAATCGGAGGATAGACGACGATCCGGTCCGCCCGCCGCCCGAACAGGGGCGGTCTTCGCCGCGTGCAGCACCGTCCAGTCCAGGTCGGCGCGGCTGCTGCGACTTGGGCAGAAGGCTGAAGCCATGCGGCGGACTTCCTCTCGTACGGCGTCGGTGCTGATTCTCAGCAACGTATGTCCGCCACAACAGTGGGCGCCCGCCGGTCATTCCCGGGCCGTCAGCCGAGTGAGCGGGTCCACTCCGCGACGCCTTCGGTGATCAGTTCCAGTGCCCCCTCCTGGCTGATCTCCGCCCGCTTGGGCACGGCGAAGCCGTGGTCGCCGTGCGGGATCTCGATCAGGTCGTACGTCTCCTCGGGGGCCTCGGGGAACTCCTCGGGCCGGCCGAAGGGGTCGTTGCCGCCCTGGACGACGAGTGTGGGGACGCCGGCGCCGAGCAACTCGTCGGCGCGGGACTTCTCGGGCCTGCCCGGCGGGTGCAGCGGGAAGCTCAGGGCGAGCACGGCGCATGCGCCCAGTTCGGCCGCCGTGCGGCAGGCGACGCGGGCGCCGGCGCTGCGTCCGCCGGAGATCACCGGCAGCCCGGGCGCCCGAAGCGCGGGCCAGAGTCCGCGCCAGCCGGCGTCCAGGGTCTTCGGCGCGGGCGCCAGCCTCTTGCCGGCCACCCGCCAGGGCTGCTCCACGAGGGCGACGGTCACGCCGTGCGCGGGCAGCGCGGCCGCCAGTGCCCGCAGGTCGCGCGCCTCGATGCCGCCGCCGGCGCCGTGGCTCGCGGCGAGGACGAGGCGGGGCTGCTTCGCCGGGTGCCAGGTGATGCGGGCGGACCCGGCGTCGGTGTCGACGGTTTCGGTGGTCGTCTCGGTGTTCTCGCTGGTCACGTCAGAAGAGTGTGCCCTCTTCGGGCCCTTCCAGCTCCTTCAGCAGCTCCGGCCCGTTGTTGCGGACGTTGCTCACGGCCGTGGAGACGGGGAACGCCCGCAACAGTCCGGCGGGCGGGGGCGTGAGGAGGGAGGTCAGCTCGTCGGGGTCGGTGCGCGCGGGGTCGAGCCAGTCGTCCCAGCGGTCCGGCGTCAGCATCAGCGGCATCCGGGGGTGGATGTCGGCGAGGGCGTGCGGTCCGTCGGCCGGGGCGACGGCGAGCGGCGTGGTCTCCGCCTCCGTGGTGATCACCGAGCAGGTCACCCACCAGGCCTGCGGGTGGTCGTCCGGCAGGGTCCTGTCCCGCCAGAACTCGTACAGACCGGCCATGGCAAAGACCGACCCGTCGGCCGGGGTCACGAAGTACGGCTGCTTCCGCGGGCGCTTCTTGCGTCCCTCGACCTCCAGGTCGCGCTCCTGCTTGCCGGTGACCCACTCGTAGTAGCCGTCGGCGGGGAGGATGCAGCGCCGGGTGGCGAAGGCGCGGCGGAAGGAGGGCTTCTCGTGGACGGTCTCCGCGCGGGCGTTGATCATCCGGGCGCCGCCCTCGGGCGTCTTGGACCAGGAAGGGACGAGACCCCACTTCAGCTTCCGCAGCTGGCGAACCGGCTTCGGGTCCTCGACGTCTTTCAGGGGACGGTCCAGGACGGCGTGGACCTCCTTGGTCGGGGCCACGTTGTAGTCGGGCTCCAAGGTCTCCTTGGGCTCCCACTTCTCGATCTCGAAGATTCCCGCGAGATCCTCGGGTCGACGACTCGCCGCATACCGTCCGCACATACGTGCCACACTGCCAGGCCCGCCGGTCTCCCGGCCACCACCCCGCAACGAGGCGCTTCGCGCCGCACCCGCTGAACCGCACGAACGAGGAGCCCCCACCGAACATGGACCACCTCGCAACGGCCTCGCTCGTCTCCCTCTGGGACGAGGTCTCCGGCACCCAGCCCGACCCCGACCTGTGGGTGGTGATCGCGACCCTGGTCGCCGCGCTCGCCGTCGTCGTGCCGCACGGGCTGTGGCGGATGGCGCGCAACGCCATCACCATCGCCCACGAGGGCGGCCACGGGCTGGTGGCACTGCTGACCGGGCGGACGCTGACCGGCATCACGCTGCACTCCGACACCAGCGGTCTCACCGTCAGCCGCGGCAGGCCGCACGGGCTCGGGATGATCCTCACGGCGGTGGCCGGCTACACCGCTCCCCCGCTGCTGGGCCTCGGCGGCGCCGCGCTGCTGGCCGCGGGGCACATCACGCTGTCGCTGTGGCTGGCGACGGCGCTGCTCGTCGCGTTGCTGGTGATGATCCGCAACGCGTACGGGGTGCTCACGGTGGTGCTGACCGGCGGCACGTTCGTCCTGGTGTCCTGGCTGGCGGGTCCGCAGGTGCAGGCGGCGTTCGCGTACGCGGTGGTGTGGTTCCTGCTGCTGGGCGGGGTACGCCCGGCCTTCGAGCTGCAGGCCAAGCGGGCGCGGGGCGGAGCCGGGGACTCGGACGCGGACCAGCTGGCCCGGCTGACGCACGCGCCGGCGGGCGTGTGGTTCTTCCTGTTCCACGCGGTGTCGCTGTGTTCACTGATCGGTGGGGGGCGCTGGCTGCTGGAGCTGTGACGCGCGACCCCTTGGAGGCGCATATGTGCACGGCAAGTGCACGGCCGCGACCTCGGTCCGGTTTCGGCGTTTTTGATCAAGATCTCCGATCGTCCTCAGCCATTAAAGTGGGGCCCATGACCGTGAACCCCGCGCACACCGCCCTCTGGCCCGCCCCGCACGCGAGCGGAGCCGTCGACGCGACCGTCCACGTGCCCGGGTCGAAATCGGTCACCAACCGCGCCCTGGTGCTGGCCGCCCTCGCCTCCGAGCCCGGCTGGCTGCGCCGCCCGCTGCGCTCCCGCGACACCCTGCTGATGGCCGAGGCGCTGCGCGCGCTGGGCGTCGAGATCGAGGAGGGCGTCGGCCCGGAGGGCACCGGCGAGTTCTGGCGGGTCATCCCGGCGGGCCTGCGCGGCCCGGCCACGGTCGACGTGGGCAACGCGGGCACGGTCATGCGCTTCCTGCCGCCGGTCGCCACGCTCGCCGACGGCGCCATCCGCTTCGACGGCGACCCTCGCTCGTACGAGCGCCCCCTGCACGGCGTGATCGACGCGCTGCGCGCCCTCGGCGCCCGCATCGACGACGACGCGCGCGGCTCGCTCCCGATGACCGTGCACGGCGGCGGCGCCCTGGAGGGCGGCCCGGTCGAGATCGACGCGTCGTCCTCCTCGCAGTTCGTCAGCGCCCTGCTGCTGTCCGGCCCGCGCTTCAACCAGGGCGTGGAGGTCCGCCACACCGGCTCCGCGCTGCCGTCCATGCCGCACATCCGGATGACCGTCGACATGCTCCGCTCGGTCGGCGCCCAGGTCGACACCCCCGAGTCCGGCGGCGAGCCGAACGTCTGGCGGGTGACGCCGGGGGCGCTGCTCGGCCGCGACCTCACCATCGAGCCGGACCTGTCCAACGCCCAGCCGTTCCTGGCGGCGGCCCTGGTGACCGGTGGCAAGGTCGTGATCCCCGACTGGCCGTCCCGCACCACCCAGCCCGGCGACCGGCTCCGCGAGATCTTCACCGAGATGGGCGGTTCCTGCGAACTGACGGACTACGGTCTCGTCCTCACCGGTTCGGGCGCCGTGCACGGTATCGACGTTGACCTCGGCGAGGTCGGCGAGCTGACCCCGGGCATCGCGGCCGTCGCCGCCCTCGCGGACTCCCCGTCCACCCTGCGCGGGGTGGCGCACCTGCGGCTGCACGAGACGGACCGCCTGGCCGCGCTCACCAAGGAGATCAACGAGCTGGGCGGTGACGTCACCGAGACCGCCGACGGCCTGCACATCCGCCCGCGCCGCCTGCACGGCGGTGTCTTCCACACCTACGAGGACCACCGCATGGCCACCGCCGGCGCGATCATCGGCCTCGCGGTCGAGGGAGTGGAGATCGAGAACGTGGCGACGACCGCCAAGACCCTCCCCGAATTCCCCGACCTGTGGACCGGGATGCTCGGGGCGTAGGGACGGTTCGCCATGCGCCGCTACGGCAAGCACACCGACGAGGACGACATCCGCTCCCGCCCCAACCGCAAGGGCAACCGGCCGCGCACCCACACCCGGCCCAAACACGAGGACGCCGCCGAGGGCCTGGTCCTCACCGTGGACCGGGGCCGGCTGACCTGCCTCGTCGAGGACCGGGTCGTCATGGCGATGAAGGCCCGGGAACTGGGCCGCAAGGCGGCGATCGTCGGCGACCGGGTGGCGCTGGTCGGCGACCTGTCCGGCAAGAAGGACACGCTCGCCCGGATCGTCCGCATCGAGGAGCGCACGTCGGTACTGCGCCGTACGGCGGACGACGACGACCCGTACGAGCGCGTCGTCGTGGCCAACGCCGACCAGCTCGCCGTCGTCACCGCCCTCGCCGACCCGGAGCCGCGCCCCCGCCTCATCGACCGCTGCCTGGTCGCGGCGTTCGACGGCGGCCTCACCCCGCTGCTGGTGATGACCAAGTCGGACCTCGCCCCGCCCGACGAACTCCTGGATCTGTACGGTGCGTTGGACATCCCGTACGTCGTCACCAGCCGCGAGGAGCTGGAGAACGGCGCCGCGGCCGACCTCGTACGGCAGCACCTGGACGGCAAGATCACGGCGTTCGTCGGCCACTCCGGTGTCGGCAAGACGACCCTCGTCAACACGCTGGTGCCGGAGGACCGCCGTCGCGTGACGGGTCACGTCAACGCGGTGACGGGCCGCGGCCGGCACACGACGACCTCGGCCCTCGCCCTCCCCCTGTCCTCCGAGACGGGCGGCTGGGTCGTGGACACCCCGGGCGTGCGGTCGTTCGGGCTCGCGCACGTCGACCCGTCCCGGGTGATCAACGCCTTCCCCGACCTGGTGCCGGGCACCGAGGGCTGCCCCCGCGCGTGCAGCCACGACGAGCCCGACTGCGCGCTGGACGCGTGGGTCGCCGAGGGGCATGCCGACCCGGCGCGGCTGTACTCGCTGCGCCGGCTGCTCTCCACCCGGGAGCGGACGGAGGGCGACTGACGTTCGCGTCGTTCGCCGTGCTGACCTTCGCGTTGTTTGCCGTGCACCGGGACCGGTAAGGGCATAATCGCACCGAGCCGGAGCCAAGCCTGAGCAAAGCCGGCCGCAGCGGTCACGGTACGACGGGACTACGGGAGGACATGACATGGCGTGGCTGCTGGTCATAGTGGCCGGGGTGCTCGAAACCGGCTTCGCCGTCTGTCTGAAGCTGTCGCACGGCTTCACCCGCCTCTGGCCCACCATCGCCTTCTGCGTGTTCGCGCTGGGCAGCTTCGGTCTGCTGACGATGTCGCTGAAGAAGCTCGACGTCGGTCCCGCGTACGCGGTGTGGACCGGCATCGGTGCGGCCGGCACCGCCATCTACGGCATGGTCTTCCTCGGCGACCTGGTCTCCACGTTGAAGATCGTCTCGATCAGCCTGGTCATCATCGGCGTGATCGGGCTGCAGTTGTCGGGCTCGGCGCACTGACCAGGCCTCAGGACGTCGACCGGCGCGGGAGGACGGTGCGCACGAGTTCCGCGACCCCACCCTCTCCGGGCGGGGCCATGACGCAGGACAGGGCGAGGCGCACCGCGAGCTCGCAGGAGCGGGCAAGGTCCAGGGTGTCCGGTGACGGGGCGCCGTTCAGGGCGGCGACGGCACGGTCGCGGACCAGGGCGACGAAGTCACCGGGCGAGGGCAGTGGGCCGTCGGCCCGACGCTGGGCCGGCACGACGGAGGCGGACGGCACCGCAGTCAGGGGCGGGGAGGGCAGGCGCTCGCTCCAGCAGCCGGTGAGCATTGCCCGTACCAGGGCGTTCTCGCGGGCGGCGGAGACGGTCCATTCGGCGGTCGCGGTGAGCCGTTCGCGATGGGTGCCCGGGCCGCCACCGGCGAGCGCGCGCTCCACACCGGC
Organism: Streptomyces mutabilis; assembly: GCF_014649815.1. GTDB lineage: Bacteria > Actinomycetota > Actinomycetes > Streptomycetales > Streptomycetaceae > Streptomyces > Streptomyces mutabilis. The sequence continues at coordinate 226,667 of NZ_BMTT01000008.1, forward strand.
CAGGTACCCGTCCGCCTTCCTGCGGACGAGCGCCCGGGCGAGGCCCTCCTTGCTCCCGAACTCGTTGTAGAGCGTCTGCCGGGACACCCCGGCCGCCGCCGCCACGTCCACCATCCGCACGGCGGGCCAGGGCCGACGCGCCAGGGCCGTGAAGGCGGCATCGAGCAAGGACTCCCGGGCTGCAGGCACCATCGCCTCCTCGGGCCGAGCGACTTCTCGCCCAGATTTGACGGGTATGCGACCACTGTCAAGGCCCCTCGCACACTCCTGCGGGCAGTCACCCCACGTAGCTGAGGGCAGTCGCCTGCCGCCCCAGCTGCGGGCAGTCGTGCCTCCCCCAGTGCCTGAACGGCCTGGGAGGTGCCCCCAGCGTGGGGGAGAAGCCGAGCGTGGGGGAGGCACCCCGCCACGCCGGGCCCCGACGCCAGCCCCCGCCCAGCACCAACGGACCCGCGCCTGCACCAACGCCGCGCACCGCCCCGCCCCCACCGCCACGCGCCCGCGCCCGCCACGCCCGCCAAACCCCTGGTAGCCCCGCGCCACCCCCGCCGGATACCGTGACCCGCATGCCCGACTACCTCGACGACCTCCGCCTCGCCCACGTCCTCGCGGACGCCGCCGACGCGGCGACGATGGACCGCTTCAAGGCCCTCGACCTCAAGGTCGAGACCAAGCCGGACATGACCCCGGTGAGTGAAGCGGACAAGGCCGCCGAGGAGCTGATCCGCGGTCATCTCGCCCGCGCCCGCCCCCGCGACGCCGTCCTCGGCGAGGAGTACGGCACGGAGGGCGCCGGCCCACGCCGCTGGATCATCGACCCGATCGACGGCACCAAGAACTACGTCCGCGGCGTTCCCGTCTGGGCCACCCTCATCGCCCTGATGGAGGCGGGCGAGGGGGGCTACCGGCCCGTCGTCGGCCTCGTCTCCGCCCCCGCCCTCGCCCGCCGCTGGTGGGCGGTGAAGGACCACGGCGCGTTCACCGGCCGCAGCCTGACCTCGGCCTCCCGGCTCCAGGTCTCCCAGGTCTCCACACTCTCCGACGCCTCCTTCGCGTACTCCTCGCTCAGCGGCTGGGAGGAACAGGGCCGGCTGGACGGCTTCCTCGACCTGACCCGCGAGGTCTGGCGCACCCGCGCGTACGGCGACTTCTGGCCGTACATGATGGTCGCCGAGGGTTCGGTGGACATCTGCGCCGAACCCGAGCTCTCCCTCTGGGACATGGCCGCGAACGCGATCATCGTCACCGAGGCGGGCGGCACCTTCACGGGCCTCGACGGCCGCCCCGGTCCGCACAGCGGCAACGCGGCAGCGTCGAACGGCCGGCTCCACGACGAGCTGCTCGGCTACCTCAACCAGCGCTACTGAGCACCCTCAACGCGCTGCGACCGCCCCCTTGTTGACCCGCCCTTTGCCTGCCACTCTGAGAGTCCCCCTACTTGTGACCTTGTGAATCCATGAACTGACTCATGGATTCACCGGCAGGAGGTGGCTCCACCCATGCTCGTCCGCGAAGCCATGAGCACGGTCGTCCTCACCATCGGCCCAGCCCACACCCTCCGCCAGGCCGCCGCCCTGATGTCCGCGCGCCGCGTCGGCGCGGCGGTGGTCCACGACCCCGACGCCGGCGGCATCGGCATCCTCACCGAGCGCGACGTCCTCATCTCCGTGGGTCTCGGCCAGGACCCGGACACCGAGCGCGCCCACGCCCACACCACCACCGACGTCGTGTTCGCCGCGCCGTCCTGGACCGTGGAGGAGGCCGCCCGGGCGATGGCGCACGGCGGCTTCCGTCACCTGATCGTCCTCGACCGCGGCGAGCCGGCCGGCATCGTGTCGGTCCGCGACATCATCCGCTGCTGGGTCCCGGCCCGGGAGGGGGCGCAGCACGTACCGGCCTGAACCGCACGCGGAACGCGAAACGGGCCGGACCCCCGTCCCCGGGGATCCGGCCCGCCGCCACGACAAGCGGTCCAGTGCTGGATGTGTCAGCCGCGCAGGGCCTGGACCGCGGCCTCCAGCCGCTTGCCGAAGTCACCGTCGGCCTGACGGAAGTTGTCGATCGCGCGCTCGATGATGTCCTCACGCGAGACCTTCGAGATGGCGCCCGCCAGGTTGTCGATCAGGCGGCCCTTCTCCTCGTCCGTCATCAGCCGGTAGAGGTTGCCCGCCTGGACGAAGTCGTTGTCCTCGGCGTGCGACGGAGCCTCGGTCTCGCCGGTGACACCGGAGACCGCGACCGGCTGCCACAGCGCACGGTCCGTCTGGAACGGGCCGCCGAAGCTGTTCGGCTCGTAGTTCTTCGCGCCCTTGTGGCGGCCGTCGTACAGGTAGCCGTCACGGGAGTTGGTGCGCGCCTCGGTGGCGTGCGGACGGTTCACCGGCAGGTGGTCGGCGTTGATGCCGACGCGGTAGCGGTGGGCGTCGCCGTACGCGAAGAGGCGGCCCTGCAGCATCTTGTCCGGGGACGGGCCGATGCCGGGCACGAAGTGCGCCGGGGAGAAGATCGACTGCTCGACCTCGGCGAAGATGTTCTCCGGGTTGCGGTTGAGCTCCAGCTTGCCGAACCAGACGATCGGGTAGTCCGCGTGCGGCCACACCTTGGTCAGGTCGAACGGGTTGAAGCGGTACGTCGCGGCCTCGGCGACGGGCATGATCTGCACGCCGACGGTCCAGGACGGGTAGTCACCCCGCTCGATGGCCTCGCGCAGGTCGCGCTGGTGGGAGTCGGGGTCCTCACCGGCGAGCTTGTCGGCCTCGGCCTGGGTGAGGCACTTGATGCCCTGGTCCGTCTTGAAGTGGTACTTGACCCAGAAGGCCTCGCCCGCCTCGTTGTTCCACTGGTAGGTGTGCGAACCGAAGCCGTCCATGTGGCGGTACGACGCCGGGATGCCGCGGTCACCGAACAGCCAGGTCACCTGGTGCGTCGACTCGGGCGACAGGCTCCAGAAGTCCCAGACGTTGTCCATCTCGGTCGAGCCCGTGTACGGGTCGCGCTTCTGCGTGTGGATGAAGTCGGGGAACTTGATGGCGTCCTTGATGAAGAACACCGGGGTGTTGTTGCCGACGAGGTCGTAGTTGCCCTCTTCGGTGTAGAACTTCAGCGCAAAGCCACGCGGGTCGCGGACGGCGTCCGCCGCACCGAGGTTGCCGGCCACGGTGGAGAAGCGGAGGAAGGTCTCCGTCTCCTTGCCGACCTCGGAGAGGAACGCGGCGCGCGTGTACTTGGTGACATCGGCGGTGACCGTGAAGGTGCCGTAGGCACCGGCACCGCGGGCGTGCACGACACGCTCCGGGATGCGCTCACGGTTGAAGTGGGCCAGCTTCTCCAGAAGAAGCTGGTCCTGGACGAGCACGGGGCCGCCGACGCCCGCAGTCTCGCTGTTCTGATTGTCGGCTACCGGAGCACCGGCCTCCGTCGTAAGCGGTCCCTGAGTCACGTACGCCTCCTGCGCCAATCTGCAAAACCTGTCCCTTGGCTAATGCCGTTCCCGATCCTACAATGGACAATGTCTAAGTCAAGTAAGACTCCAAAGTCACACCCGTTCGGGACCCGGTTCCCCTTGCTGTTAGGCTGACCTGTATGAGTGACCTACTGGAACGGCTGCGTGGACGCGGATGGCGCATGACCGCGCAGCGGCGCGTGGTGGCCGAGGTCCTCGACGGCGAACACGTCCACCTGACGGCCGACGAGGTGCACGCCCGGGCCGTGGACAAGCTTCCCGAGATCTCCCGGGCGACCGTCTACAACACCCTCGGCGAGCTGGTCACGCTCGGTGAGGTACTGGAAGTCGCGACGGACAAGCGCGCCAAGCGGTACGACCCGAACGCGCACCGGCCGCACCACCATCTGGTCTGCGCCCAGTGCGGCGCGATCCGCGACGTCCACCCGACCGGCAATCCGCTGGCCGACCTCCCCGACTCGGAGCGCTTCGGCTTCACCGTCTCGGACGTCGAGGTCACGTACCGCGGCACCTGCCCGAACTGCGCCGCGGCGTAGGGTCCACCACACTCGCGCGAAGCCCCGGCACCGATGGGTGCCGGGGCCTTCCCGTACCCTCAAGGGCCCGCCGTGACCCTAACGCACCTAGGGCCGGAACCCTCTCGGATTCCGGCCCTAGGCCTTCAGTAGCGGGGACAGGATTTGAACCTGCGACCTCTGGGTTATGAGCCCAGCGAGCTACCGAGCTGCTCCACCCCGCGGCGATGAACGAAACATTACGTCAACCCGACGACCAGAAGCAAATCGCCTTCGCACCGCGTAGCTGCGGGCCCCGTACCGCGTAGCCGCTGCACCCACCCGTCCCGCGTAGCCGCGGGCAGTCGCTCCGCCGGGGCGGCACGGGTGGGCGAAGCGGCACCCCGCGACGCCGGGCCGCGACTCCCGCCCCCGGCCCGCACCCTCGCCGGCGAGCCCACGAACCCGCCTCAGCCCAGCACAGCGCCCCGCGTCACGCCGACAACTCCTGCCGCAACGCATCCCGCAACCGAGCCGCCCGCTCCCCCACTTCCCGCGGCCCCAGCGACACCGCCCGGTCCGCCCACCACTGCCCCTCCGCCAGCTCCCCCCGCCGCGCGCACACCAGCGCCAGTCGCAGCGCCGCCCGCCCGTGCCCGGCGTCGGCGGCCCGCCGCCACCACACGACGGCCTCCGGTTCGCTCCCCTCGCGGGCCAGCAGCAGCCCCAGATTGAAGGCGCCGTTGCGCGACCCGGACTCGGCTGCCTCCCGGTACCACCGTGCCGCCTCCACCACGTCGCCCCGCGCCGCGGCCATCATGCCGACCCGCACCTGGGCCCGCCGGTGCCCCTGGGAGGCCGCCCGCTCGTACCACTCCTCGCACTCGGACTTTTCCTGCGCCGGCTCGCCGAGCTCGTGCGCCGGCGTCAGCGGCCGGCGCGCGTCGAGCACCGTCGCCAGTCGGTACGCGGCTTCCGCGCTGCCGCCGCCCGCCGCGCACCGCAGGAACCGTTCGGCCTCGCGCTCGTCACCGTCACGCATGCGCGCCATTCCCACCTGCAGCGCCGCTTCCGTGTGCCCGGCGGCGGCGGCCCGCTCGTACCAGCGCAGCGCCGCCCGCTCCTCGCCCCGTCCGGCGTGCAGGATGCCCAGGTTGAAGGCGGCGTCGACACTGCCTGCCTCGGCGGCCTTGGAGAACCAGGGCTCGGCACCCGTCTCGTCCCCGGCGCGCAGCAGCAGGATCGCGAGCGCGTTGGACGCCTCCCGGTGCCCGGCGTACGCGGCCCGCCGGTACCACTGCTCGGCCTGTGTGGTGCGACCCTGGTCGGCGCAGAGGAGCCCGAGGTTGTACGCCCCGTTGTCGTCCCCGGCGTCCATCGCGGCGCGGTACCAGCGCTCCGCGGTCTGGGTCTCGCCGCGCTCGGCGTGCAGCGCGCCGAGGGCGTTGGCGGCGTTGCCGTCGCCGTCCTGGGCGGCCCGCAGCCACCACACGGCGGCGCTCTCGGTGTCGCCGGCGTCCCGCAGCAGGAAGCCGAGCGCGCAGGCGGCGCGGGCCTCGCCGTCCTTGGCGGACGTGAGGTACCAGCGACCGGCCTCCTTGAGCTCGCCCCGCTTCTCCAAGATCGTCCCGAGGTGCAGTGCGGCCCGCCGGTGGCCGCGTGCGGCGGCCTGGTGGTACCACTGCTCGGCCTCGTCGGCCGCGTCGGTGTCACCTTCGTCACGCTTCTGCCCGGCGCGCCGGTCCAGCGTCCGGGCCAGCCGGTACGCGGCCTCGCGGTGCCCGCGTTCGGCCGCTGCCCGCATCCACCGCTCGGCGCCCGCCTCGTCACCACGGTGTTCCAGCAGGTCGGCGAGCGCGTAGGCGCCGAGGACATGGCCCTGCTCGGCGGACTGGCACAGCCAGTACTCGGCGGCGGGCTCGTCCCCGCGCTCGCGGAAGTGCCGCCCCAGCGCGTGGGCGGCGGCGGCGGAACCGGCGACAGCTGCGATCCGCCACCACCCCGCGGCCTCGTCGGCGTATCCGCGCTGGTGCAGCAGGACACCCAGGTTGTTGGCGGCGGCCCGGTCGCCGGCGGCGGTGGCGGCACGCAGGTGGGACTCGGCTCCGTCGAAGTCGCCGCGACGCAGCAGCATCGCGCCGAGGACGCTCATCGCCTCGACGTCACCGGCTTCGGCGGCCAGCCGTCGGCGTACTTCCTCGGCGGCCTCGTCGGCGGCCTCCTGAGCCTCGTCCGTGGGCTCCTCCTGATCGGACGGCTGCGCAAAACGCCCTGTCCCGAACAGATTTACCATGTCCCCCATAACGTCCATCGTCGCACCACCTGCAACCTGGGTACATCCGGTATACCGCAGCCAGTGAGGTCACTTCAGCGTTTTGTCGACATGCCCACAGGGAGACAAGTCAAACACAGATCTCCCCAACTTCCCCTGGCGGCGCGGCCGTCGACCTCACCGGCACATGCGTTCGCACACCACGAAGGCCCGGATCCCTTTCGGAATCCGGGCCTTCGTGGTCGTTCGCACAAAGCTCACGAACTTTAGTAGCGGGGACAGGATTTGAACCTGCGACCTCTGGGTTATGAGCCCAGCGAGCTACCGAGCTGCTCCACCCCGCGCCGTTGTGTTCACAACCCTAGCACGGCGCGGGATGGGCTCTGACCAGCTCTGACGGCCGGCTCGGAGAAGGCGGTCAGCCGCTGCCCGAGCCCCCGCCGCCGGTATCGCCGGACGGCGCCGCGCTCGGACCGGCCTCGCCGTCCCCTGCCTTGTCCCCGCTCTCGTCGTCACCGTTCTTGCCGCCGGCGCCCTGGTCGGTCCTGGCCTGGGCCTCCTCGGCCCGCTTCAGCGCCTCCTCCAGATCCTTCTGCGCCTCGGCGTACGCGGCCAGGTCCTTCTGCTCCAACGCCTTCTGGCCGGCGTCGAAGGCCTCCTGCGCGTCACTCAGCGCTTCCCGGACCGTCGGGTTGGTGGACGTCGGCGGTGGCTCGGTCGTGCCCTCGCCCTCGTCCGCCGGCGGATCGGTCTCGGCCGCCTGCGCCCCGAAGACCTTGTTCAAAGCCTCGTCGAGGGTGTTCTCGAAGGCGGTGTTGCCCCCGTAACTCACCAGCACCTTGCGCAGCAGCGGGTACTTGAGATCGCCACCGCGCACGTAGACCGGTTCGACGTACAACAGTCCGCCGTCGAGCGGCACCGTCAGCAGGTTGCCGTACTCGACCTCCGAGTCACCACCTCTCAGGAGCCTGATGGACTCGGCGATGTCCTGTTCGGAGTTGAACTGGCTCTGCACCTGTTTGGGACCGTTGACGGTGGTGCTCGTCGGCAGTTTCAGGATTCTGATCTTGCCGTAGCCCTCCGTCCCCGCCTCGGCGTCGACCGCCATGAACGCGCTGAGGTTGTCGCGGCCGTTGGGTGTGAACGTCGTTGTCAGCGAGAAGGCCTGCTGTTCCTGGTCGGGCATCTTCATGCTCAGGTAGTACGGCGGCACCGCGTCACCCGACTTGTTGGTCGGGTCGTCCGGCACCTGCCACACCTCGCTGCCGCTGAGGAACGTGTTGGCGTCCTTCACGTGGTAGCGGGTGAGCAGCTCGCGCTGGACCTTGAACAGGTCCTGCGGATAGCGCAGGTGCGCCATCAGCTCGTCGGAGATCTCGCTCTTGTCCTGAACCGTGTTCGGGAAGGCCTTCATCCAGGTCTTCAGGACCGGGTCCTTCTCGTCCCACTGGTAGAGCTTGACGTCACCGCTGTACGCGTCGACGGTCGCCTTCACGGAGTTGCGGATGTAGTTGACCTGGTTCTGCTGGGCCACCACCGCCCGCTGATCGTTGGCCGCGGTCAGCGAGTCGGCCGTGGTGTCGCCGAGCGTCGTGCGCGAGGCGTACGGGTAGCCGTTCGTCGTCGTGTAGGCGTCGACGATCCACTGGATACGGCCGTCCACCACCGCCGGGTAGGCGTCACCGTCGATGGTCAGCCACGGCGCGACCGCCTCGACGCGCTCCTTGGGCGTGCGGTTGTACAGGATCCGCGAACCCTCGCCGATGGCACCGGAGTAGATGATCTGCGGCTCGCTGAACGCCGCCGCGTACGCCGCCCGGTTGATCGGGTTGGACAGGTCGACCCCGCCGTCCCCCTTGTAGCTGAACGTCTTCTCCCCGGAGTCGTCGGAGTAGTCGATCTCCTTCTGGGGACCACCGACGATCGAGTACGTGTTGGTCTTCTCGCCGTAGTAGATCCGCTGCTCGTACGTCCCGAGGTCGCCCTCGGACGGCAGGTTGGACTCGGTGAAGACCGGGCGCCCCTCGGAGTCCACCTCGGTGCCCTTGGCCGCGACCACCCCGTAGCCGTGGGTGTAGCGGAAGTGGTTGTTGATCCAGTTCTTCTTCGGGATGCCCGCCAGGTTCAGCTCGCGCAGACCGATGACCGTGTCCTGGTCCTTGCCGTCCTTGGAGTAGCGGTCGACGTCCAGGTTGGTCGGGAACGCGTAGTAGTTACGCATCTGTTGGAGCTGCTGGAACGTCGGCGAGATGACGTTCGGGTCCATGATCCGGATGGACGCGGCGGCGTTCGCGTCGTCCCGGAGCTTGGTCTTGTCCTTGGTCTCGCTGACACCGGGGTACTCCGCGACCTGCGTGCCCTCGATGCCGTAGGCCTCGCGCGTCGCCGCCAGGTTCTTCTCGACGTACGGCGCTTCCTTGGCCTGCTCGTTCGGCTGGACCTGGAACTTCTGGACGAGCGCCGGGTACAGACCGCCGATGAGGATCGCGGACAGCACCATCAGGCCGAAGCCGATCACCGGGAGCTGCCAGGTGCGCCGCCAGATGGTGGCGAAGAACAGCAGGGCGCAGATGACGGCGATGCAGAACAGGATCGTCTTGGCCGGCAGATAGGCGTTGGCGTCGACGTACCTGAGGCCCGTCCAGCTGTCCGTGGCCTTGAAGTCGCTGGACTTCACGGCCAGCCCGTACCGGTCCAGCCAGTAGGCGACCGCCTTGAGGGCGACGAAGACCCCGATGAGCACCGACAGGTGCCCGGTGGCCGCGGCCGTGGCGCGCGCGCCCGGGCTGGTGACGCGGAGCCCGCCGTACAGGTAGTGGGTGAGCGCGGCGGCGATCACGGAGATGATCACGGCTGCGAAGCCGAAGCCGAGCAGGAACCGGTACCAGGGCAGGTCGAAGGCGTAGAAGGCGACGTCCAGCTTGAACTGGGGGTCCTTCTGCCCGAAGGGGACGCCGTTGACCCACATCAGCCAGGTCCGCCACTGACCGGACGCGGAAGCGCCGGCGATGAGGCCGACCAGGGCGGTGATACCGAGCAGCAGCCACTTCTTGTACGGGGCGATACCCATCCGGTACCGGTCGAGGTTCTGCTGCTCCATCGACATGGCGCTCAGCGGCGGGCGCAGCCGGTGGGCCAGCCAGATGTTGAACCCGACGGCGAGGGCCATGAGCAGGCCGAAGACGAAGAAGAGACCGATCTTGGTCCACAGGGTCGTCGTGAAGACCGACGAGTAGTGGACCGACCGGTACCAGAGCCAGTCCGTCCAGAACCCGGCGAACATGGTGAACGCCATGCCGAGCACGGCGAGGACACCGAGTGTCATCAGCAGGGTTCGGACACGCCGGGACGGGCGGCCCATTCTCATCCGCGGCCCCGTCGGGGGGCCTCCGCCGCGGTCCGGCATCTGGAAAGCCAAGGTGCGCACCTCGAAGTTCGCTGTTGATTCGTCAGGCCCTCGGGTTCGTGGGCCCCCCGTGCGCCCCCGTGATCGTGGGCCCACACTTATGCAACTTACTCATCGTTTACTCGGTTCCCGATTCGGGCCAGTAACGAGGCAGGATTGTGACCATGTCCAACACCCCCATGGCAGCGAGCCCCCTCACCCGGGCCGTACTCGAGATCGACGAGTACGTCTCCGGACTCGGCTGGGACCAGCCCGCACGCCTCTTTGCACTTGTCGACACCGCGCGGCTGAGGGCCGATCAGCCCTCGCTCGCGGACCGGCTCGGTCTTCAGGACGAGTCGGAGAGCTCCGGCCTGACCCCGATCGAGCAGGACGAAATTCCAACGGACCAGCCGCTCGACGAGTTCCTGGGCACCATCGCCTGGCCGGACGCGGTGGTCGGCTGTGCCCTCGTCGTGGAACGCCTGATGCTGCCGCCGTCCGCCGAGGCCCAGGTTCCGCAGGGCCTGAACGAGGCCAAACTGGCGCAGTGGGTCGCGGAGCACCCGGAACGCCAGGAGGTCCGCATGACGGTCGCGGTGCTGCGCGACGGTGCCCGCGACTCCGCCCTGCGGCTGCGGGAGAAGGACTCCGCCACGGAGGTCCTCACGGGCTCCGACCTGGTGCCGGGGCTGGCCCAGGCGCTGTCGGCGACCTTCGAGGAGTAGGGGGTAGGGACCGGGGCCTGTACGCGGCGGCCTCGCCGATCAGCCCTTGGCGCAGGTCGGCAGGTCGGCCGTCCTTCCGGAGCGGATGTCCTCCAGCGCGCCGAGGGCGTCGTCGATGGTGTCCACCTTGACCAGGGTGAGCCCGTCGGGGGTGTCCTCGGCGGCGGCCGCGCAGTTGTCCGCGGGAGTCAGGAAGTACTTGGCGCCCTTGTCACGCGCGCCGATGGTCTTCATCCCGATGCCGCCGATCGGTCCGACCTTGCCGGTGTCGTCGATCGTGCCCGTGCCGGCGACGAACTTGCCGCCGGTGAGGTCGCCCGGCGTGAGCTTGTCGTAGATGCCGAGGGCGAACATCAGACCGGCGCTCGGACCGCCGACGTCGGCCAGCTTGATGTCGATGGTGAACGGGAACGTGTGGTCGGTGCCGGCGGAGATCCCCACGATGGCGCGCTTCTCACCGCCGTCGTCGGAGGTCGCGGTGGGGACCGTGATCTTTTCCGTCCTGGTGGGCGTCCGGCCCTCCTTCTCCGCGTCGGCCTGCTCCTTGGCGGGCACGATCGTGAAGTCGACGTCCTGGCCGGGTTCGTGCTTGGTCACCAGTTCGGCGACGTCGGCGGGCTTCCGGACGGTCGTTCCGTCCACGGCCTTGATCACGTCACCGGCATGCAGCCGGCCCTCGGCCGGGGAGTCCTTGACCACCGTGGAGACAACCACCCAGGATTGCACCGGGATGTCCAGGGCCTTCAGAGCGGCCACTTTGGCGCTCTCCTGGGACTGGCTGAACTCCTCGGCGTTCTCCTGGGTGGCCTCTTCCTCGGTCTTGCCGTCCGGGTAGAGGGTCTCGTGCGGCACCACGCGGTTGTCGTGTGCCAGCCAGCCGTAGACCGCTTCCACGAGGTTCATCTTGTACTCGGCGCTGGTGACCCGGACCGTGGTCATGTTCAGGTGACCACTCGCCTCGTAGGTCTTGTGACCGTCGATCTGCAGCACCGGCTCGCCGTCGTGATCCCCCAGGGTGTTCACCGTCGGCCCCGGGGACATCTCCGAGTACGGCACGGGGATGAACACACCCGCACACAGGAGCGCGATCAGCATCAGGGTGGAGGCGAGCATCGTTGCGGTACGGCGTGGCATGGCACGACAGTACGGGACGCGGCTGTCAGAACACCGTCAGGGCGTTCGGTCAGGCCCCGGTCCGGGGTCGCTCCATCGCCTCGCGGAAGCGGGCGTACCCGTCCAGTTCGGGGCCGTCACTGCGGACCTTGCGCGTCCGGTTGGCCCAACTGCCCCACAGCCCCGCGCCGACAGCAGCCACGAGCGGAATCAGCAACCAGGCAAGCGCTGCCATGCCGACCTCCCAACCCCATGAGCGTCCGCTACTGACTGATCAGCAGATTAACCATCCGCAGTGACAACGCTCACGCCGGGGGGCCGGTTACGCAACCGGAGCGACGACAGGGACGCAGGAGGATTCGATTCGGCGTTCGGGTGCACCGGGCGGCCCGGGGTCCCTTCAGCAGGCGCCCACCCACTCCTCGGTTCCGTCGGAGAACGTCTGATGCTTCCAGATCGGCACCTCGTGCTTGAGGTCGTCGATCAGCTTCCGGCATGCCTCGAAGGCCTCGCCGCGGTGCGGACAGGACACGGCGACGACCACGGCCAGATCGCCGACCTCCAGATCCCCCACACGGTGGACGGCCGCGAGCGCCCGTACGGGGTACTCCGCGACGACCTTCTCGGCGATCCGTCGCATCTCGGCCTCCGCGCTGGGATGGCAGGAGTACCCGAGCCGATCTACGTCGGTGCCCCCGTCATGGTTGCGCACGGTGCCCACGAACAACGCGGTGCCTCCGGCCGCGTCGTCCCCGACGGCCCGGAAGACCTCGTCCACGGAGAGGGGCGTCTCCCGAATGCCGATCAGCTTCACGGGGTCCGGGGCGGCCAGCTCACCGGGGTGGTCGTTCGTGGTTGCCATACGCCCATCGTGCCCCACGGCACGGCACCCGCGGAATAGCGTGATCGCCCGGCACGCGCGCGTACCGCCTCGCAGCCTCCTGCAGCGCCGCCGACACGGACGACGGGGGCAGCGAACGGAGGCCCACCACGATCAGATCCGGCGCCGGGCCTTCCGCGCCCGCCGCACCACCGCGGCCGCGCCCAGCAGCGCCACCGTCGCTCCGGCGGCTCCCGCAGCCGTCGCGTCCTTGCGCCCGAGGCGCCGCCCGGCGACCGTGCGCCGCCCGGAGACCTCGTCCAGCAGCTCCGCCAGCACCTCCTCGTTGGTGTACTTCGGCCGCCATCCCGCATCGTGCAGCCGGCTGCCGCTCACCACCCAGGGGTACATCGTGTACGCGAGATCCCCGGCCGGGGAGGGCGTCAGGCCGATGCGGTGCAGACGGGCCGCCGCACCGAGCGCGACCGTCGAGGGCAGCTCCATACGTCGGATGCCGCTGAGCTCCTCGACTTCCTCCTGCTCCAGCCAGCCGTCACACCCGACGGCCAGCTCACCGTCGGCCTTCTCCAGCACCGCGTACTCCAGGGCGCTGCACAGGTCGTCGACGTGGCAGAACTGCCAGGCCGGCCGCGACCCGGCCACGACGAGCAGCCGGGGTGACTCGAAGTACCTGGTCAGTGCGGTGTCCACGCCTCCGACCAGCACCGCCGGCCGGACGACGGTCACATTCAGACCGGGATGCGCCCGGGGCGCGCGTCGCGCGAGCCGCTCGATCTCCAGCAGGTCGCCGACGCCCGTGGCCTCGGCCGTGGCGCGCAGCTCGGCGTCCTCGGAAAGCGGGAGCTCGTTGTCCGGGAGGGCGCCGTAGACCATGGCGGAGGTGCAGAGCACGACCCGGTGCACGCCGGCCGCCGCGGCGGCGGTGAGGACGGTCTGCGTCCCCCGGACGTTGTAAGCGGTCCGGGCACCCGCGTCGGTCTCCAGGTCCAGGTCGAGCGCCAGGTGCACGACCACGTCCGCGCCGCGCAGTTTCTCGGCGATGGCCGGGTCCCGCACGTCCAGGACCTGCCACCGGGCCGCCGCGCAGTCCCCACGCCGTTCGTCGATGGCCACGACCTGTCTGACCTCGTCGGACGCGGCGAGCCGCTCGGTGAGGAGCGCCCCGATCCCGGACGCGGCACCGGTCACCGCGACGACGGGTCCGCGCGCGCCGGGGCGGGCGGAACTGGTTGACTGGTTTCGCGCTGCGCGAACCTGCGGATCTGGGGAACTCACCGGGCGTCTCCAGCGGTTGTCTTCAGTACGGGCGCGCTCGACGCGTACGTACCAGGTGGCATCCATCCTGCCGCAGGCCGTCAGTCGGCGAAGCACCGAGGCCCGAACCGCCCCGGGTGTCTACGCTGGGTGGTGAAGTCGGGCAGCCGTGCCGCCGGAAAGAACCGGCGGCCTTACCAGCCGAGGAACCCCGTGAGTGACACCCCATTCGGATTCGGCCTTCCGCCGGAGGAGCCGGACGACGGCGACGAGGGCAAGAAGAAGGACCAGCAGAGCGGCGGTGGTCAGGGACCGGCCAGCCCGTTCGGTTTCGGGATGCCCGGGGCCGGAGGCCTTGGCGGCCCCGGCGGCCCGGGTGCGGACAACCCGTTCGCCGCCATGTTCGGTTCCATGAACCCCAACGACCTGGGCGCCGCGTTCCAGCAGCTCGGCCAGATGCTCTCCTACGAGGGCGGTCCGGTGAACTGGGACATGGCCAAGCAGATCGCCCGCCAGACGGTCGCCCAGGGCACACCGGACGGCACCAAGGACGCCAGCGTCGGCCCCGCCGAACGCAACGCCGTCCAGGAGGCCGTCCGCCTGGCCGACCTGTGGCTGGACGACGCGACGGCCCTGCCCTCGGGCGCGGGCACCTCGGTGGCGTGGAGCCGCGCGGAGTGGGTCGAGGCGACCCTGCCCGCCTGGCGCGAGCTGGTCGACCCGGTCGCCGAGCGCGTCGGCACCGCCATGGGTGACGTGCTGCCCGAGGAGATGCAGGCCATGGCCGGCCCGCTGATCGGCATGATGCGCTCCATGGGCGGCGCCATGTTCGGCACGCAGATCGGGCAGGCCGTCGGCGTCCTCGCCGGCGAGGTCGTCGGCTCGACCGACGTGGGCCTGCCGCTCGGTCCGGTCGGCAAGGCCGCGCTGCTGCCGGCGAACATCGAGGCGTTCGGCAAGGACCTCGGCGTGTCCCAGGAGGAGGTGCGGCTTTATCTCGCCCTGCGTGAGGCGGCCCACCAGCGCCTCTTCGCGCACGTGCCGTGGCTGCGCTCGCACCTGTTCGGCGCCGTCGACGGCTACGCCCGAGGCATCAAGGTGGACACGGCCAAGCTGGAGGACGTGGTCGGCCAGTTCGATCCGCAGAACCCCGAGCAGCTGCAGGAGGCTCTCCAGCAGGGCATGTTCCAGCCGGAGGACACCCCGGAGCAGAAGGCGGCCCTGGCTCGCCTGGAGACGGCTCTGGCGCTGGTCGAGGGCTGGGTGGACGCGGTGGTGCACGCCGCCGCCAAGCCGCGCCTAGCCTCCGCCGACGCGCTGCGCGAGACGCTGCGCCGCCGGCGCGCCTCGGGCGGCCCGGCGGAGCAGACGTTCGCCACGCTGATCGGCCTGGAGCTGCGCCCGCGCCGCCTGCGCGACGCCTCCCGTCTGTGGGCGTCCCTGACGGACGCGCGCGGTGTCGACGGCCGGGACGGCCTGTGGGCCCACCCAGACATGCTGCCGACCGCGACCGACCTGGACGACCCGGACGGTTTCGTCCACCGCGAGCAGCTCGACTTCTCCGAGCTGGACAAGATGCTCGGCGAGGCGGCGGGCAAGCCCGACCTGAAGAAGAAGGACGAGAAGGGCTCCGACGAGGCCGAGGGCAAGGGCGACGACAGCGAGTGAGCCTCCACGACGACGCCGTCCTGGTCCTGAAGGCGTACGAGGGCCAGGACGAGTTGCGCCGGGTGTACCTGGACCATCTCGTGACGCATCCGGACGGCATGTGGAAGGCCTGCGCGGACGGGCACGTCACGGCGAGTGCCATGGTGATCGATCCGTTGCGCGAGCGGGTCCTGCTGACCCTCCACAGGAAGCTGCGCATGTGGCTGCAGATGGGCGGCCACTGCGAGCCCGCCGACGAGACGCTGGCGCGTGCCGCCCTGCGCGAGGGCACGGAGGAGTCCGGCATCGCCGGGCTGACCCTGCTCCCCGGCGGTCCCGTGCGGCTGGACCGCCACCACACGCCGTGCGCCTGGCATCTGGACGTCCAGTACGCCGCCCTGGCTCCGGACGGGGCCGTGGAGGCCATCAGCGACGAGTCCCTGGACCTGCGCTGGTTCCCCTACTCCGAGGTCGCGGACGTGGCCGACGAGTCGGTCGTACGCCTGCTCGAGGCGACCCGCGCCCGCCTGTGACCGGTAAGGGGTGAGCGCATTGGCGATCACCCCTTACCGGACTGCGGTAGTACCCCGCGCTCAGCTCCAGACGTTGCCCTGGTTCTGACCGCGGGCCCCCTGCTGGCCCATGCCGTACTGGGCGGCGACGCCCGAGCCGATCTGCGCGTTCTGCGGCGGCAGCAGCTCACTGGGCTGGACCAGCGCGAAGCCGCTGCCCATGAAGCTGAGCTCCCAGCCCTCACCGGTGCTGCCCCGGCGCCGCCACACGCCGGTCGAGTGCGTCTGAGCCTGCAGCTGCACGCGCAGGCCGGTGGACCAGGCGACGATCGCGTCGGCGTCGCAGTTGACGTACTTGTCGGGCGTCACCTGCAGCAGCAGCGGGGAGCCGGAGGTCATCAGGGCGACCTTGCCGCGCCCGGTGATGTTGAGCTGGTACTTCCCCGAGCCGGAGATGCCGTACAGGCTGTCGACCGCGATGACCTCGTGGTGCAGGGAGGAGTCCATCGCCAGCACATAGCTGCTGTCGACGGTCAGGCCGTCCTGGTCGACATCCATCACGTGGACGCACTGGGCGAGGTTGGCGAAGAAGACCGTGCCCTGCCCGTGACAGCGCATCAGGTCCAGGCCCTCACCGGTATGCGCACGCGCGCGTGACTGGTTGTTGGTCTGGTACTCGGCGTCGAACTCGACGAGCCCCTGGTAGGCGACCATCGTGCCCTTGCGGGCGAGCACGTCGTCGTGGCCCTCCAGGGCGACCCGGAGCATGTGCTTGTTCTGCAGGCTCCAGGCTTCCTGGGTCTGCTGGTCGTTGTAGGCGAAAAGCGGGCTCTGCATGGTGTTCTGGCTTCCCCTCAGCCCCGGACCCGAAGGCGGTCGGTGCTGTCCTCACTGGGCTGGACGACGACGATGCCCTGACCGGAGAAGGCCATCTGGTAGGCCTCTCCGCTGCCGCGGCCGATCAGTGACTGCGCCTTGAAGCTGCGCTTGCCCTTCACCTTCAGGTTCGGGGACCAGGCGACGAGGGCGTCGGGGTCGACGTACGTCTCGTCCTCGCCACCGCCGCAGTCGACCACGATCGGCTTGCCGCGGGAGGTGAGGGCGACCCAGCCCTGTCCGGAGATCTTCGTGTTCCACAGCCCCTGCCCGGCGAACTTGGCCAGCCCCTTGACCCGTTCCACGCCCCACGTCAGGTGGGCGTCGAAGGCGAGCAGGTTGGTGGCGTTGACGGAGATCCCGTCGCCGTTGAGGTTGATGACGACGACGTTCGCGCCGTAGTCGGCGAGGTAGAGCAGGCCGTCGCCGGAGCACTTCATCAGGGGCGCGCCCTCGCCGGTCATCCAGTCCTTCGCGATCTGGCGGACGGCCGGCGGGTTGGGCTCGTACTGGACGAAGCCCTCGTAGGCCACCATCGAGCCCACGCGCGCGAGGAGGTCGTTGCCGGTCTGCATGGCGACCTTCAGCATGTGGTTGCCGTGGTTCTCCATGCGGGCGGTGACCGGTGCGGGAGCGTAGCCCGCGAGCGGCTGGTTCATGTCGGGCTCTCCCTCAGATCTCGTACGGCTGGACGATGACGAAGTTGCCGGGCGCGGCCCGGAACTGCAGGTTGACGCTTTCGCCCGTGTCGCCCGCGTAGGAGTTGCGGCGCATCCGCACCTGACTGGAGACGACCACCTGTGCGGCGGCCGACCAGGCGACGACCGCGTTGCAGTCGGCGAAGGTGGTGGGCGTGACCGGCAGCACCACGGGCACGCCGTGCGTCTTGACGACGATCGTGCCGGTGCCCTGGAACTGCATCGTGAACAGCGCGCCGCCGGGGATGCCGTGTCCCTCGATGCGACGGACCTCGTACTGGAGACTCTCGTCGAAGGCGAGGACGTGCTCCGCGGAGACGCAGATGGCGTCGCCCTGGAGCTCGATGGGGTGCAGCATCGCGGAGTTCTCGGCGAGGAATACCTGGCCCTTGCCGGTGCAGCGCATGAGCTGCATCTCCTGACCGGTGGCGTTGCCCACGACCCGGCCGGCGAATCCGGCGCCCTTGTAGCTGAAGTCGACCTTGCCCTGGTAAAGCACCATGCTGCCCTGCCGTGCGAGCACGGGCTGACCGTCCGCGCCGAGGTCGACGCGGACCAGCTTCTTGTTCTGCTGGGTCCAGCGCTGCCCGGTCGCGGTCTCGCGGAACTGCTGTAGTGCGGCGGTCACACCGGCGCCCTGCTGCGCACTCTGGGGTGCTGCGCCCGGAGGCATGCCCTGCGGGGATCCGTAGGGTGCCTGCTGGCCGTAGCCAGGGGGCGGGGTCGGCTGGCCGTAACCCGGAGGCGGAGTCGGGTGGCCGTACCCCGGAGGCGGAGTCGGGTGGCCATACCCGGCAGGCGGGGCCGCGGCCTGGGGCGCGTGAGGTGCTTGCGTTTGGTGTGGCACTTGTGGCGGTTGCAGCTGGCCGTAGCCGGGAGGCGGCGGGGCGGTCTGCCCCGGCACCTGACCGTGCGGCGGCTGCTGGCCCGGCTGGCCGTACGGCCCGGGCGCCGGGACCGGCGGAGGCACCGGGGAGCCGCCCGGCGGCGTGTTCATGGGCGCGACGATCGTCTGCGCGGCGTGCACGTCGGAACCGGGTGCCGGGGCGGGCGTCGGCGGCGGAGTGGCGCCGGCCGGCGGGGCGAAGCCCTGCGGAGCAGCCAGAGGCCCGGGAGCCGGGGCCGGCGCAGGAGCGGCGGGAGCGCCGAAAGCGGGGGGAGCCGACGCCTGGGCCGGCGGCGCGAAACCGGGGGCGGCACCCTCGGCACCGGCCTGCGGCTGCTGCGGTGCGGGGGCCTCTTCCTCGGCCACCTCGCCGCCGAAATTCCTCAGCAGCGCGTCCAGCCCGCCGTCGAAGCCCTGTCCGACGGCGGCGAACCGCCACACGTCCTTCAGATAGAAGTCGCCCAGCATCACGGCGCGCTCGGTGGAGAACTCCGAGCCGCTGAACGGATACCGGGCAACCTCCTCGCCGCCCGCGACGATCCGGATGTATCCGGAGGCGACCTGCGACATCTGCCCCGCACCGTCGATCGTCGCCGTGAAGGACAGCTTCTGGATCTGCGGCGGGATCCTGTCGAGGGTGACACGGAACGACTCCGTGTCACCCGCCTGCGCACCCAGGAGTTGGATGGACTCCTCGGGGGTCTTCGGCTGGTTGAAGAACACGAAGTACCGGTCGTCCGACAGCCGTTCGTCGGCGTCGAGACCGAAGCAGCTGATGTCGAAGCTCAACCCGGGGCCCGACATCTGCACGCCTACGTACAGATCCGTGCCCGCGGTGAGGTCACTGATCCTGGCCTTGTGGCCGCGTTGGAATTCCCTGGCCATGCGTTACGACCGTCCCCCATCCGAATGCGAGTGCGTCGCGCCAGGCTAACGGCAATCTTGGACGCCGGAAGAAGTCGGTACAGACCCGGTACAGAACCCGTGCGCGGCCGTGGCGTACCGCCCGCCGGGGCGTATCCCGGGGGTGCGCACTACTCCCTGCGGGCGTCGGGTACGTCCGGCAGCCGGTCGGCGGCGACCACACCCTCAAGGTACCCCCGGGCCCGCTCGGTCCGCGGATACGCCTCCAGCAGCCGCCAGAACCGGGGCCCGTGGCCGGGAACGAGCAGGTGTGCCAGTTCGTGCAGGAGGACGTAGTCGACGACGTACTCGGGCATGCCCTGGAGGCGGTGCGACAACCGGATGCTTCCCTCGGACGGGGTGCACGAGCCCCAGCGCGTGTTCTGGTTGGTCACCCAGCGAACCGAGGCGGGCCGGGCCCGCCCGTCGAGGTACTGGTTCGAGAGGCGCTCGGCGCGCTCGGCGAGTTCGGCGTCGCCGAGAACGCGTTTGCTCTCCTGGGCGGCGAGCTTGTCCAGCATGACGCTCACCCAGCGTTGCTCCTCCGCCTCGGACATGCGGGCGGGGATCAGCACGACGGTGCGATCGCCCTCGCGGTACGCGGAGACCGTCCGGCGTCGCCGGGTGCTCCTGCGGACCTCGATCGCGCTCGTCGCCGGGCCGTTCGGCGGCGGATTCGTCGGTGTGCGCTGGGGCGCCCCGGCGCGGTGCAGTGGGTCGGCGGACACGCCACGACGTTACCCGCTGCACACGGGGAAGTCCCGGCTCCGGGACGCTTCGGCCCCGATCCGGCACGCCTCGCTCGACGTGTACGCCGGATTCATAGGACGAATACCCACCACCTGTGGACAACTTTCGACGCCTCGGCGTCCGCCGAGGCATGCTGGCACTCGCCGGCGGATCCGCGACCGACCACGCGGACCGGCACGCGGACGACCACCGCCGGACCCATGACGACGTTCGAGGCAGGACTGGAAGACCTACGGGGGGTCTGGCATGCATCCGATGGTGAAGCCCGCGCTCAGGCGCGGCTGGCGCGATCTGAACACCGTGCAGTTCGGGATGACGCCCGCACACGCGTTGACGCTCGGTCCGGTGGACACGGCGACGGGCAGCTTCTTGGAACTGCTCAACGGCACCCGCGGGCGGGCTCTCCTGCGTGAGGAGGGACGCCGCATGGATCTGCCGGACGGACACGTCGACCGGGTGGTCGAGCGGCTCGCCCGAGCCGGGCTTCTCGACGACTCCAGGGGCGGCGGGCCGGACGCCGACGCCCTGCGGGAGAAGAGCGAGGTGCTCGACCGGCTCCGGCCCGACCTGGCCTCCCTATCCCTGACCACATCCGCACCGGGGGAAGCGATGAGACACCTGGCCGCGCGGCGAGCCCTGCGGGTCCGCGTGAGGGGCGCGGGACGGGTGGGCGCGGTGCTGGCCGGCCTGCTGTCCGGCGCGGGCGTCGGCGAGGTCGACGTGCTCGACGGCGGGTGCGTCGAACCGTGGGACGTCGCCCCGGGGGGGCTCCCCGCGGAGTCCGTCGGCGACCGCCGGGACGAGACGGCGCGTCGTGTCGTCCGCCGGGCTGCCCCGGGTCGGCCACCACGCCGTGGGCCCGCGACGCCGCCGGACGAGGGCACCCCGGGATTCTCCCTGGTGATCGTCGCTCCGCGCGACGACGTCGCGGTGCACGCCCCCGACCCCGACGCCGCGGAAGCCCTCATGGCCTCCGGTACGCCCCACCTGTACGCCGGTGTCGTCGAGGGGACCGGCGTGGTCGGCCCCCTGGTTCTGCCCGGTGAGACGGGGTGCTCGAGGTGTCTTCAGGCGGACCGCGCCGACCGGGACCAGGCCTGGCCCCGGCTGGTGGCCCAGTGGCGCTCCGGCGGCCGCCGAATGGTTCCGCCCTGCGACCTCACCCTGGCCACGACGGTCGCCGGGCTGGCGGCGGCCCATGCCCTCGCCTTCCTGGACGGCGGGACGCCCTCCAGCGTCGGCGCACGCTGGGAGGTGTCGCTGCCCGGTCTGCGGTGGCACACGCGGCCGGTTCCGGCCCACCCCGCGTGCCCCTGCGAAGCCGCCGGAAAAGGTAAGCGGGAACACACCTCCGAGGATGGGGACCGGCGCGCGACAATGGCTGGGCAAGGGCCGTCAGCGGGAGTGCGCCGTGAGGCAGAACCCGTCCGGCCGGCTGGGATTTGGAGGGCGCATGTCTGATCTTCCGCGCAAGGCGGTCACCCGGACCGCCAAGCTCGCCGCGCTCCCGCTCGGCTTCGCCGGGCGGGCGACCTGGGGGCTCGGCAAGCGAATCGTGGGCGAGTCCGCGGAGATCGTCGGCCAGCAGCTGCAGCAGCGTACGGCTGAGCAGTTGTTCAAGGTGCTGGGCGAGCTCAAGGGCGGGGCGATGAAGTTCGGGCAGGCACTGTCCGTCTTCGAGTCGGCGCTGCCCGAGGAGGTCGCCGGGCCCTATCGGGCGGCCCTGACCAAGCTGCAGGAGGCGGCACCACCCATGCCGACGCGCACGGTGCACGCCGTCCTCGCCGAGCGGATCGGCGAGGACTGGCCCGATCTGTTCCTGGAGTTCGAGGACAAGCCGGCCGCGGCGGCCTCCATCGGCCAGGTGCACCGCGCGGTGTGGCACGACGGCCGCGAAGTGGCGGTCAAGGTGCAGTACCCGGGCGCCGGCGAAGCCCTGCTGTCCGACCTGAACCAGCTCAGCCGCTTCGCCCGTCTGCTAGGCCCGCTGGTCCCCGGTATGGACGTCAAGCCCCTGCTCACGGAGCTGAAGGACCGGGTCTCCGAGGAACTGGACTACGACCTGGAGGCGCAGGCACAGCGCACCCACGCCGAGGAGTTCGCGGACGACCCGAACATCGTGGTGCCGGACGTGGTGCACCAGTGCGAAGAGGTGCTGGTCACCGAATGGATGGACGGCACCCCGTTGTCGGAGATCATCGCGGACGGCACAACGCGGCAGCGCGACCGGGCCGGTCAACTGCTCGCGCACTTCCTCTTCTCGGGCCCGGCCCGCACCGGCCTCCTGCACGCCGACCCGCACCCCGGCAACTTCCGACTGCTGCCCGGCGGGCCGGACGGTGACGACGACTGGCGTCTCGGTGTTCTGGACTTCGGCACGGTCGACCGCCTCCCGGGCGGTCTGCCCGAGCCCATCGGGGATGCTCTGCGCATGACACTGGACGGCGAGGCGGACGCTGTCTACGAGATGCTCTGCTCCGAAGGCTTCGTCAAGGAGTCGATAGAGCTGGACCCCGACGCCGTCCTCGACTACCTTCTGCCGATCATCGAGCCGGCCCGGGTCGATCAGTTCACTTTCACCCGCGGCTGGATGCGGAGCCAGGCGGCTCGTATCGGCGACCCGCGCTCCCCCGCGTACCAACTGGCCAAGCAGCTCAACCTGCCGCCCGCCTACCTCCTGATCCACCGCGTGACCCTGAGCACCATCGGCGTGCTGTGCCAACTGGGCGCGACGGTGCGGCTGCGCGACGAACTGGAGGACTGGCTGGTGGGTTTCCTCCCCGAGGACGGCGAAGGGGAGACGTGCGAGCAGGAGGCGTACGAGGTGGAGGAACCGGCAGCGGAGGCGTGAGCGACCGGACGTGAAAAGGCGCTGGGGCCGGTCCGTTCGGACGTACCGGCCCCCGCAGGGGAGGGCTTCGCCTCCCGGGTCGGGAGGCCACCGCTTCGGGTGATCGGTTACTGCATGACGGCCATGGCGAGCGCCCGCCGGGCACGCATCGACGCGCGCTCGGCCCGGCGCTGCATCCGGCGAGCGGTCGCCACGTGCAGTGCCCGGCGCTCCTGCTCGGCCTCGTGCAGCCGGTCGTGCATATGCGCACGAGCCAGAGCTTCTGGGATGAGTTGCATCTCGCGGGTCCTGTTCTGACGCGAGTCCTTCGCGTCGCTGGTGGTGAAGTCTTCAGGCGCGGAGCCTGCGATGTCGTGGGTGGACGGCTTCATCGGGGCCTGCTTCTTGGGGTCGTGCGTGAGGGGGCTGTCGATCGTTCCTGCGGTGTTCATGCCGTGACCGGGTTCTTGCGCGGGCGGCCACGGGGCCGCTTCCGGGCGACGACGACACCCTGGACGAACAGTTCGCCGCCCCAGACGCCCCAGGGCTCACGCCGCTCCTTGGCGCCGGCGAGGCAGGCCTCGATCAGCGGGCAGGTACGGCAGAGGGACTTGGCGTACTCGACGTCCGCCGGCGACTCCGCGAAGAAGACCTCCGGGTCGTAGGAGCGGCAGGGGACGGGCACACCGAGGTTCTCGATGGCGTCGTCGAGCGCGGTGAGCGCGGTGAGCGGGGTCAAGGTGGGGTCCTCCGTGGGGCCGGGCTTGGGGATCGTGTCGGAAGGCGGTACGGACGGGGCGTGCGCTTCGAGTTGCACGGTTGGTCTTCCTCGTCTGGTCGTGCCGGCCGGTCGGCCGGTTGGCGGCTTGGTACCGGGTTCTTTTCTTGTCCCGAGGCTCCTTCGTGCTGTCGTCCCCGTTCGGGGACAAACAGAAGGGCCGCGGATCCCGGATGGGGTTCCGCGGCCCTGAAGGCGCCGGCCTGATCGACGATCAGGCTGGATCACTCCAGGGTTCTGGCCCACGGAAGGCCCACATCAGGTGGTGCTGCGTCGTCTGCTTCCGGAATCCGGCACCGGCCGCGGTAAAGGCATAGGCCTGCGCCTGTGCCACTACTGCTGCTTCCAGTGCCTGGGTCGGTCGCTCATTGCGCTCACGGACGGGAAGGCCCGCGGGGGCAACGGAGGCGGACGCCGGACGCACGGCACGAATGCCGGACAGACCGGTGCCCGGGTTCGAGGCGCCGAGCATGCACAGGGAGACGGCCGAGCGATCGGTCATTTTGGCGGTGGAGCTGAAGTTGATGCTGATCACTGGGCTCGCCTCCTCTCGGCGTCTAAGGGGACTGGACGAACCAGTCCGCGGATATGCAAGTACAACACGGGTTCAGGGCCTCCGGGAAGGCCACCGTTCCCGTGACCAAGAACCTATGGGGATTCCCGGGGCATGCGCAAACTATTTTTTCGACGAGTTCGTATCAGCCATCCTCGTCAAGCCCCGCACCCGCCTGGCCTGCACAGATGGCGAGGACATCGGTTCCGTAGCGGTTGAGCTTGCGCATCCCGACCCCTGGGATCCGTGCCAGCTCGTGCTCGTCCTCCGGGACGGACTCGGCGATCGCCATCAGCGTCTTGTCGGTGAAGACGCAGTACGCGGGCTGCCCGCTGAGCCCCGCCTGGACCGCCCGCCACTCGCGCAACCGCTCGTAGACGCCCTCGTCCATGTCGGACGGGCAGTCCTCGCAGCGCATCAGCTTCATTTCACCCGCGTCGGTGAGCGTGCGCCCGCAGACCCGGCAGCGGGCAGGTGTCCGACGGGTCCGTCTCGGGGCGACGGTCGGGGCACCGCTGCTTCCGTAGCCACGCTCCACGCCCCCGGACCCGCCGGCTGCCGTTCCCCCGCCGGAGGGCCCCGAGCCGGGCCGCAGCCCCTTCAGGAAGCGGCTGGGACGGCGGTTGGCCCGCCCGCCGGGCGAGCGGGCGAGCGCCCAGGACAGGTGCAGGCGCTCACGGGCGCGGGTGACGCCGACGTACAGGAGACGGCGCTCCTCCTCGATCTGCTCGTCGGTCTTTGCGTAGGTGATCGGCATCATGCCCTCGGCGACGCCGACCAGGAAGACGACGTCCCATTCCAGACCTTTGGCCGAGTGCAGGGAGGCGAGGGTGACGCCCTGCACCGTCGGGGCGTGCTGGGCGCCCGCCCGCTCGTCGAGTTCGGCGACGAGGTCGCTCAGCGTGGCGCCGGCACCGGTGGCGGCGAAGTCCTGGGCGAGGTTGACCAGGGCGGCCAGCGACTCCCAGCGCTCGCGGACCGCACCGGAACCGGCCGGTGGCTCGGGTGTCCACCCCTCCCCGGACAGCACGGCGCGCACCTGGGAGGGCAGGTCCACGGCGTCGTCGAGCAAGGAGTCGTTGCCGCCGAAGCGCGCCGCGGCCCGCAGGGCGCTGTGGGCCTTGCGCACCTCCGGGCGGTCGAAGAAGCGCTCCGCACCGCGCAGCTGGTAGGGAACCCCGGCGTCGGCGAAAGCCTGTTCATAGGTCCCCGACTGGGAGTTCGTGCGGAACAGCACCGCGATCTCCGCGGCCGGCACGCCCGAGTCGATGAGCTCGCGGATGCGGCGGGCGGCACCCTCCGCCTCGGCCGGTTCGTCGGGGTACTCGGTGTAGACGGGTTCTGGGCCCGCGGGACGCTGGGAGACCAGCTCCAGACGGTGGTCGGCGGCCCGGCCGCGGGCCTGGGCGAGCAGGCCGTTGGCGAGGTGGACGACCTGCGGGGTGGACCGGTAGTCACGGACCAGTTTGACGACGGTGGCACGGGGGTGGCGGCTACGGAAGTCGAGCAGATGGTCGGGGGTTGCTCCCGTGAACGAATAGATGGTCTGGCTCGCGTCACCGACCACGCACAGGTCGTCGCGGTCACCGAGCCAGAGCTCCAGCAGGCGCTGTTGGAGGGGGCTGACGTCCTGGTACTCGTCGACCACGAAGTGCTGGTACTGGGCGCGGACCTGTTCGGCGACGTCCTGCCGGTCCTGAAGGACGGCGACGGTCAGCAGCAGCACGTCCTCGAAGTCGATCACCCCGCGACCACGCTTGAGGTCCTCGTATGCGGCGTAGAGCTGGGCGATCTCGGCCGGGTCGCGGGGCGCCTCGCGACCGGCTTTGGCCGCCGCGAGGGCGTAGTCGGCGGGGACGGTCTGGGTCACCTTGGACCACTCGATCTCGGCGGTGGCATCGCGCAGCTCGCCACGGTCGAGACGGATGCGGCACGCGGCCGCCGCGTCGGCGACGAGCTGGATCTTGCGGTCGACGAGCCTGGGCAGGGAGCCGCCGATCGCTTTCGGCCAGAAGTACTGGAGCTGGCGCAGCGCCGCCGAGTGGAAGGTACGGGCCTGCACGCCGGCGGCACCGAGCTGGCGCAGCCGGCCGCGCATCTCCCCGGCGGCACGATTGGTGAAGGTGACGGCGAGCACGCTGGTGGGCTGGAGGATGCCGGCGCGTACCCCGTAGGCGATGCGGTGGGTGATCGCCCGGGTCTTGCCGGTGCCGGCGCCCGCCAGTACGCACACCGGACCGCGCAGGGCGGTCGCCACCTCGCGCTGCTCGGGGTCGAGCCCTTCGAGCACCGCGTCGGCCGAGTCCGGTACCTGCGGGAAGAAAGTGGAGTGCGTTGCTGCTGTCACTCCGCCATGCTGCCAGGTCGCGCGTGATGGGTGCGTCGGTTGTCCACAGGCACGCACCGATAGTCGTACCAATGCGGCAGGCGTCACGCGGCGGGATCGGCGCGGGCAGGACGCGGGAATGGTGGAGCCACCGCGGGCGTTCCCTACGTGCGGCCTTCAGGGGCCGCCGATTTTGCCGAGCCGCCGAAGGAGCGCGAGAGACATGCCGGGCACTGTGACGATGTACAGCACCACGTGGTGCGGCTACTGCCGTCGGCTGAAGAGCCAGATGGACCGCGAGGGCATTGCGTACACCGAGATCAACATCGAGCAGGACCCGGAGTCCGCGGCGTTCGTGGAGAAGGCGAACGGCGGAAACCAGACGGTGCCGACCGTGCTGTTCCCGGACGGCTCCACGCTGACGAACCCCTCGCTGGCGCAGGTGAAGCAGAAGATCGGCGCGTAAGCGGTACGGCAGGACGTTAGGAACGCGGTAAGCAGAGGGGTGGCCCTCCCCGGTGGGGAGGGCCACCCCTCTGTCTGTGTCTCGCCTCAGAAGGCGCCGCGGGTGGGCAGCGGTTTGCCGTACCAGAGCTCGATCAGGCGGGCCGCGATGGAGATGCCGTAGGGCGGGAGCACCTCGCCGGACTCGAAGGCGGCCCCCAGTTCGTCGCGGGAGAACCAGCGGGCCTCGTGGATCTCGTCGCCGTCGACGTTGATCTCGGTCGAGGTGGCGTGGGCCATGAAGCCCAGCATCAGGCTGGACGGGAAGGGCCAGGGCTGGCTGGCGACGTACTCGACGGGACCGACGGTGACTCCGACCTCCTCCTGCACCTCGCGGCGTACCGACTGCTCGATGGACTCGCCGGGCTCCACGAACCCGGCGAGCGTCGAGAAGCGTCCCTCGGGCCAGTGGACCTGGCGGCCGAGCAGGAGGCGGTCCTCGGCGTCCGTCACCGCCATGATCACCGCGGGGTCGGTGCGGGGGTAGTGCTCGGCTCCGCAGGCGGGGCAGCGGCGGATGTGGCCGGCCGCGGCGATGACGGTGCGCTCGCCGCAGCGGGAGCAGAACCGGTGCAGGCGCTGCCAGTTCTCCAGGGCCACCGCGTGGGCCATCAGGCCGGCGTCGCGGGGCGACAGGAGCAGGCCGGCCTCGCGGAGGCCGGCCGGGCGGGCGGACTGGTCCATGCGTCCGGGCAGGGAGTCCTTCTGGAGGGCGAAGTAGCTGACGCCGTCCTCGTCGGTGCCGAGGAAGTAGCGGTGGGCCTCGGTCAGCGGCGCTTCGAAGGACGGGGTCATGACGAGTTCGGTCCGCCCGTCGGGCGTCTCGTCGATCAGGACCTGACCGCCGGAGACCACGAAACAGCGCGTCGAGGGGTGGCTCCACGCCGCCGCGAGCCAGGCCTCGTCGAGGCGGTGGTGGGCGGCACGGTCGATGCCGCTCGGGGCGGTGAGCGAGATGGGACGGTCGGCGGTGTGGTCGGTCCAGGTGGTCACGGGTGCTTCCAACTCCCCCGGTGGCGTTTCGGTTCGGCAGGCGGTTCAGCGGGTCGTGCGGCGGGTGGCGACCGGGTCGGGGAGGGCTCGGCGGTGCGGCGGCCCTTCCAGTGTGCCGCGCGCGGTGCCGGTCCGGTCCCGGACCGAACGGCCGCTCAGGGTGCGTGGCGCCAGTACTCCGCCAGGTCACCCCACAGGTGGGCGGCAGTTTCGACGCCCTTGAGCAGCAGGTCCAGTTCCACCTTCTCGTCGGGGGCGTGCCAGCCGTCGGACGGGACGGAGATGCCGAGGAAGAGGACCGGTGCGCCCAGCACCTCCTGAAGGTCGGCGGCCGGTCCGGAGCCGCCCTCGCGGGTGAAGCGGACCGGTTTTTCGAAGGCGCGGCTCATGGCGCGGACGACCGACTGAAGCGCCGGGTGGTCCAGCGGGGTCAGGCACGGTCGGGTGGCCGCGCCGAAGGTGATCTCGCTGCGGATCCCGGCGGGCACCTGCTCGGCGGCCCAGGCGCGGACAGCCTTCTCGACGTGGTCAGGATCCTGGCCCGCGACCAGCCGGAAGGACAGCTTCACCATGGCGGACGACGGGATGATCGTCTTGCTGCCCGGGCCCTGGTAACCGCCGCCGATGCCGTTAACCTCGGCGGTGGGGCGTGCCCAGACGCGCTCCAGAGTGGTGTGACCGGCCTCTCCGTGGGCCGCGCGGGACCTGGCCGTGCGCAGCCACTGCGCCTCGTCGAAGGGCAGTTCGGCGAAGAGGGCGCGCTCGTGATCGGTGAGCTCGATCACGCCGTCGTAGAAGCCCGGGATCGCCACGCGCGCGTGCTCGTCGTGCAGGGCGGCGACCAGGCGGGCGACGGCGGTGGCCGGGTTGGGGACGGCGCCGCCGAAGGATCCGGAGTGGATGTCCTGGTCGGGTCCGTGCAGCCGGATTTCGCACTCCGCGAGGCCGCGCATGCCGGTGCACACCGTGGGAGTGTCCTCGGACCACATACCGGTGTCGGAGACGATCACCGCGTCGGCGCCGAGCCGGTCGGCGCGTTCCTCGACCAGGGTGCGGAAGTGCGGGGATCCGGATTCCTCCTCGCCCTCGATCAATAGTTTGAGGTTCACCGCGGGGGCGGTGCGGCCGGTCGCGGCGAGGTGGGCACGGACGCCGAGTGTGTGGAAGAACACCTGTCCCTTGTCGTCGGCCGCCCCCCGCGCGTAGAGGCGGTTCCCACGGACGACGGGTTCGAAGGGCTCGCTGTGCCAGCCGTCCTCGCGGGCGGCGGGCTGCACGTCGTGATGGCCGTAGACGAGGACCGTAGGTGCCTGCGGGTCGCCGGAGGGCCATTCGGCGAACACGGCGGGGGCGCCCGGGGTGGGCCACACCTCGGTGGTCGGGAAGCCGGTCTCCCTCAGTTTGGCGGCGAGCCAGTCGGCGCTGCGGCGCACATCGGTCGCGTGGTCGGGCTGGGCCGACACGGACGGGATGCGCAGCCACTCGACGAGGTCGTCGACGAAGGCGGCGCGGTGCTGCTCGATGTACGTACGGACAGCGCTGTCCGGGGTGTCGCTCATGCTCACGAGCCTATCGGCCCGCGTCGGCACCCTGATCGTGCGGTTCGTCACCGACCGGGTCGGCCAGCAGCAGGTTCTCCAGCGCGGCACGGTCCGGCAACCCGACGGGCCGCACCACTTCGCCCGTGCGCACGTACAGGAAGGACGCGGTGACCGACTCCAGAGGTACCCGCTGCTGCTCTGCCCAGGCGAGGCGGTAGAGGGCGAGCTGGAGCGGGTCCGCGGTGCCGGTGCAGCTCGTCTTCCAGTCGACGATCTCGTAGGTGGCCGTCTCGCCGTCGCCCTGCTTGTAGACGGCGTCGATGCGGCCGCGTACGACTCGTCCGGCGAGCGAGAGCTGGAACGGCGCCTCCACGCGGTAGGGGATGCGGCGGGCGTACTCGGTGCGTTCGAAGGCGTCCTTCAGGAACTCCAGGTCGCGTTCGTCGGCGATCTCGGCGTCACCGCCGGGCAACTCCTCCGGCTCCAGCAGGGGCAGCGTCAGCGGTTCGAAGCGGGCCTCGACCCAGGCGTGGAAACGGGTGCCACGGCGGGCCGCGGGCTGGGGCGGGCGGGGCATGGGGCGGGCCAGCTCCTGCGCGAAACCGTCCGGGTCGGCGGCCAGGCTCAGCAACTGGGAAGCGGTCAGCGATGTCGGGAGACGGACCTCGGTGACGCTCTCCCGCGCGCGCAGGAGCTCGCCGGTGAGGGCGTCGAGGTCGCGGTCCCAGGATGCGACGGTGCGCGCCTCCTCCGGGGTGAGGCCGGTGGGGGCGGCGGTTCGGCGGGAGGCGTGGGCAGGGCCTGCCGGCTCCTGCGGGTGGGGGCGGGGCAGGTCGGTGGCGTCGGGTCGGCCCGGAGGCGGCATCTGGTGCGGGACGGTGGGGCGGCCCGCCTGCGTGGCGGTGGGGTGCGGTGGTGCGGGAGCGCGGTCGGATGGCGGGGTCGGGCGCGGTGGCGTGGTGGTGGGGCGGGGCGGCGTGGTGGGTTCCTGCGGCTCGGTGGGGCGGTCCGTGGTCCAGGAGTCCCGGTCGGTGGGGTCTTCCCCTGTCCAGCCGGGGTCGACGGGGGCGCCTTCGTCCAGGAGCGCGTCGTCGTCGGCGGGTGGTGGCCAGTCCGGATCGTCGTAGGTGTCCAGGTCGTGCGTGGCGCCGGGGTGGTCGTCCCCGTGGGAGGCGAGGTCCTCGAGGTGGGCGAGGACCGCCTCGGCGGCGGCCCGGCGGCGGGCGAGGGCGTCGTCGTCGAGCGGCAGGGGCCATGCGTGGTCGGCGGCCGCCCGGTGCAGGGCAGGGTTCTCCTCGTCCTCGGCGGGTTCGTCCGCCCACGCCTCGATCTCGCCGTGTCCGGCGGCACAGTGCTCGTACAGGGCCGTGAGGAAGTCGGACGGTCCGCGGGGCTTCTTCTGGCTGGGGCCCCACCAGTGGCCGGAGCCCAGGAGCAGAGAGCGGGGGCGGGTGAAAGTGACGTAACCGAGGCGGAGCTCCTCGGTGTGCTGGTGTTCCTTCATGGCCTCGTGAAAGGCCTTCAGGCCCCGCGAGTCCCACGACTCTACGTCGGGCAAGGTGGCTGCGTCGCCGCGCAGGGCGTGCGGCAGCACCTTGCCCTGGGCGGTCCACTTCTCGCGTCCCTGGCCGCTGGGGAAGGTGCCGGTGACCAGGCCGGGTACGGCGACGACGTCCCACTCCAGGCCCTTGGACTTGTGCGCGGTGAGCACCTTGACGGTGTTCTCACCACCCGGCAGGGCGTTGTCGAGACCCTTCTCGTACTGGGCGGCGGTGCGCAGGAAGCCCAGGAAGGCGAGCAGGGTGGCCTCGCCGTCGCTCGCGGCGAAGGACGCGGCGACGTCCAGGAAGTTCGACAGGGTCTCGCGGCGGCGGGCCGCCAGGGCGTGCGGGGACGCCGACAGCTCGACCTCCAGGCCGGTGACGGCGAGGACGCGGTGCAGTACGTCCATGAGCGGGTCGGCGAGGGCCCGGCGCAGGTCGCGCAGTTCGGTGGCCAATCGCGCGAACCGTACGCGCGCGTCGGGTGAGAAGGGCAGCCCGTCGTCGTCCCCGGTGCCGTCCAGCGGCGTTTCCAGGAAGGTGTCGAGGGCGTCCGCGAGCGATATCACCTCGGACGGGTCGACGCCCTCGACGGCCGCGGCGAGCCGCCGGTCGGGGTCGCCGTCGCCGTCCACGCGCGCGTGACTCACCAGAAGCCGGGCGCGGCGCCCCAGGAGGGCGAGGTCGCGCGGGCCGATGCGCCAGCGCGGGCCGGTGAGCAGGCGGACCAGGGAGGCGTTGGCGCCGGGATCCTGGAGGACTTCGCAGACGGCGACCAGATCGGCCACCTCGGGCAGGTGCAGCAGCCCGGACAGGCCCACGACCTCGACGGGCACGTCGCGGGCCACCAGCGCGCCCTGGATCTCGGCGAAGTCGGTCGCCGTGCGGCACAGGACGGCGATCTCGCCGGGCGCCTTGCCGGTGCGCACGAGGTGGGCGATGGAGTCGGCGATCCAGTCGAGCTCCTCCGCGTGGGTGGGCAGGAGGGCGCAGCGGACGGTGCCGTCGCGTTCGGCGCCGGGGGCGGGGCGCAGGGCTTCCACTCCGGCGTGCATGGCGCGCAGGGGCTCGGCCAGGCCGTTGGCGAGGTCGAGGAGGCGTCCGCCGCTGCGGCGGTTCTCGCTGAGCGCCTGCCGGGCGGCGGGGCGGCCGTCGGCGTGCGCGAAGTGCTCGGGGAAGTCGTCGAGGTTGGCGACGGAGGCACCTCGCCAGCCGTAGATCGCCTGGCAGGGGTCGCCCACGGCGGTCACGGGGTGGCCGGTGCCGCCGCCGAACAGGCCGGCCAGCAGGATGCGCTGGGCCACCGAGGTGTCCTGGTACTCGTCGAGCAGGACGACCCGGAACTGGTCGCGCAGGACGCGGCCCACTTCGGGGAGCCCGGCGAGCTGTGCGGACAGGGCGATCTGGTCGCCGAAGTCGAGCAGGTCACGCTCTCGTTTGGCGGCGCGGTAGCGCATCACCAGGTCGGCGAGTTCACGGCGCGCGGCGGCGGCTTCGGGGACCTTGCGCAGATCGGCGTTGGTGAGCCTGGCGTCGTGGAGGGAGTCGAGGAGGCGGGCGTCCCACGCGCGTACGTCCTCGGGGCGTACGAGGTGCTCGGCGAGCTCCGCGTCGAGGGTGAGGAGGTCCCCGACCAGGTCGGGGAAGGAGCGGGTGAGCGCCGGATAGGGGCCCGGAGCCTCGCGCAGGACCCGCGCGGCGAGCTGGTAGCGGGTGGCGTCGGCGAGCAGCCGGGACGTCGGCTCCAGGCCGAGGCGCAGTCCGTGATCGGTCAGGAGGCGGCCCGCGAAGGCGTGGTACGTCGAGATCTCCGGTTCGCCGGGCGGAAAGTCCGGGTCGAGCACGTCCGGGTCGGTGACCCCGGCCTTGATCAGCGCGCTGCGGACGCGTTCCGCGAGTTCACCGGCCGCCTTGTTGGTGAAGGTGAGGCCCAGAACCTGTTCGGGGGCGACCTGGCCGGTGCCGACCAGCCACACCACGCGCGCGGCCATCACCGTCGTCTTGCCCGACCCGGCTCCGGCCACGATCACCTGCGGGGCGGGCGGCGCGATGATGCAGGCCGTCTGCTCCGGGGTGAAGGGGATACCGAGGAGCTCCTTGAGCTGATCGGGATCTGTGAGATGGGCGGGCACGTCCAAGAGGCTAGCCGCGGGCACTGACAGCGGGTGCGGAGTCGCCGACGCATTCGCAGACAAGCGCAGGTCAGCGGGGGTGGTGCGACATGTCACACCGGTCTCGGGCGCCGCCGCGACCGACGTACCCACGGGTTCTGGTCACCGTTTCCGCCATTTCGACGAGGGACCCGCTCCGGTTCCGGCCCGGCCCGACCCCGGCCCGCTCCCGCAGCTCACTCCACGACGTGGCGCCCCTCGGGCCGTGCGCTGCACGACGCGCGGAAGGCGCAGTGGGTGCAGTGCTGGCCCGCGGTCGGGGTGAACCGCTCGTCGAGGACCTTGCCCGCGGCCGTGGCCAGCAGGTCACCGACCCACTCGCCCGCCGGCCCGTCCAGGGACTCCTGCGCCTGCACCTTGGGCAGGGTGTCGCCGCCGTCCCGTTTGGGCGCGCCCTGGCGCAGCTGGACGAGCTCGGCTCCGCCCGGTTCGGGGCGGATGCCGTCGAAGGCCTCGTCGACGGCGCCCGCGCGGACGGCGAGCTGGTAGACGGCGAGCTGGGGGTGGCGAGCCACCTCCGCGGAGGTGGGTGCTTGTTTGCCGGTCTTGAAGTCGACGACGTAGGCGCGGCCGTCGCCGTCGGCCTCCACGCGGTCCATCTGGCCGCGGACGCGCACCTCGTACTCGCCCGCCTCCAGGGTTACGTCGAAGTCGTGCTCGCTGGCCACCGGCGTACGTCCGGCGCGATCCATCACGTGCCACTTGAGGAAGCGTTCGAGCGCCATGCGCGCGTTGGCCTTCTCCTGCGCCGACTTCCACGGCGCGTCGAAGGCGATCGCGTTCCACACGGAGTCCAAGCGCTCCATGAGGACGGCGAGGTCGGCCGGGGTGTGCCCGGATGCCACCTCGTCGGCGAGGACGTGCACCACGTTGCCGAAACCCTGCGCGGCGGTCGCGGGCGCGTCGGCCTTCACCTCGCGCCCCAGGAACCACTGCAGCGCGCAGGTGTTGGCCAGTTGGTCCAGGGCGCTGCCGGAGAGGGTGACGGGCTTGTCGCGGTCGCGCAGCGGCACCTTGCTCTCGGTCGGGTCCCACATGCCCCACCAGCGGTAGGGATGTGCGGACGGCACCAGGGGGCGGCCGTCCTCGTCGGCGAGGGCGGCGAGGCGGGCCAGCCGGCGGGCCGCGGCCTCCCTCAGGGGCCCGGAGACGCGGGGGTCGACCGTGGTGGCGCGCAGCTCGGCGACGAGCGCCGCGACGGCGAGGGGACGGCGGGGGCGGCCGGTGACGTCGGCGGGTTCGACACCGAGTTCGGTCAGGAACCGGGAGGGCTGGTCCCCGTCGTCGGCCGGTGCCTTCACGGCGGTCACGACGAGCCGCTCACGCGCGCGCGTGGCGGCCACGTAGAACAGGCGGCGTTCCTCGGCGAGCAGCGCGCCGGGGGTGAGCGGTTCGGCGAGCCCGTCGCGGCCGATGCGGTCGGCCTCCAGCAGGGAGCCCCGGCGACGCAGGTCCGGCCACAGTCCCTCCTGGACGCCCGCGACGACGACCAGCCGCCACTCCAGCCCCTTCGAGCGGTGGGCGGTCATCAGGCGGACGGCGTCGGGGCGCACGGCACGCCGGGTGAGGGTGTCGGCCGCGATGTCCTCGGCGTCGATCTCCTCAAGGAAGTTCAGCGCGCCCCGGCCGCCGGTGCGTTCCTCCGCGCGCGCGGCCGTCGCGAAGAGAGCGCACACGGCGTCGAGGTCGCGGTCGGCGTTGCGTCCGGCGGCGCCGCCACGCCGGGCGGAACGCTCCAGGCGAGTGGGCCACGGAGTGCCCTCCCACAGGTCCCACAGCGCTTCCTCGGCACTCCCCCCGCCCGCCAGGCGCTCGCGGGCCTTGCGCAGCAGCGCGCCGAGACGCTGGGCACCACGCGCGTACGCGGGATCGTGCACGGCCAGCCGTTCGGGCTCGGCCAGCGCCCGCGCGAGCAGTTCGTCCGAGGGCGGTGGCAGCGGGTTGCCGGCGGCCCGCTCCTCCTCGCGCAGGGCGCGGCCGAGGCGGCGCAGGTCGGCGGCGTCCATGCCGGCGAGGGGGGAGGTGAGCAGGGTGAGGGCGGTCTCGGTGGGGAGCCAGCACGAGTCCTCCGCGCGGTGGACGGGTGCGCCGCGCGGGGGTGCGGTGACGGCGCCGGAGTCCGTCACGGCGTCGACGTCGGCTTGGGCAGCGGCTCCGGAACCGGTTTCGGGCCCGTCGCCGGTTCGCGCTCCGGGTCCGGTTCCGGCTCGGTCACCGGATCGCGTGTCGGGCTCGACACCCCTCCCGTCGTCGTCGCCCGAGCCGCACTCGACGCCTTTCACGTCGTCGCCGGAGCCGGACTCGACGTCCTCAGCGGCGTCTGCACCGAAGTCGGCCCCGGCCTGCCTCCGGGCCTCGACGTCAACTACGGGTCCCGCAGCCCCCTCGTCCCGGGCGCCGACCGTGCGCTGTTCCTCCCCAGCCCCCTCGGTGCCCGCCCGGGACACGGTTCCACCTGTCTCACCGGCGCGCCCGCTCGGCGCCGAGGTCCCCGCGTCGTCGGTGTCCACCTCGGACCGCCCGTCCACCCCGGCCTCCGCCTCCGCCACGGCCCGCAGGGCCGTCAGCAGGGGCGCCACCGCCGGCTCGTGGCGCAGGGGGAGGTCGTCGCCGTCGATGTCCAGAGGGACACCGGCCGCCGTGAGGGCGCGCCGGACCGTCGGGATGGTGCGGGAGCCCGCGCGCACGAGGACGGCCATGTCGCTCCACGGGACGCCGTCCTCCAAGTGGGCCCGGCGCAGGATGTCGGCGATGTTGTCCAGCTCGGTGCCGGAGGTCGGGTACGTGTAGGCCTCCACGCGCCCGCCGTCCCGGACCGGGGCGGGCTCGCGGTGGGCGCGCACCTTGTCAGCGGGGAGACGGGGCAGCGGCATGCGCTGGGTCAGCAACCGGGTGGCGGCCAGCAGGGCGGCCCCGGAGCGGCGCGAGGTCCGCAGCACCTCGACCGGCGCCGGGCGGCCGTCCGCGCGCGGGAAGGCGACCGGAAAGTCGAGGATGCCGTTCACGTCCGCGCCCCGGAAGGCGTAGATCGACTGGTCGGGGTCGCCGAAGGCGACGAGGGTGCGCCCACCGCCGGCCAGCGCGTGCAGCAGCCGTACCTGGGCCGGGTCGGTGTCCTGGTACTCGTCGACGTACACCGCGTCGTACCGGGCGGCCAGCTGCGCGGCGACCTCGGGGCGG
This sequence comes from Streptomyces mutabilis, assembly GCF_014649815.1. Lineage (GTDB taxonomy): Bacteria > Actinomycetota > Actinomycetes > Streptomycetales > Streptomycetaceae > Streptomyces > Streptomyces mutabilis. The sequence goes on from NZ_BMTT01000008.1 coordinate 262,906, forward strand.
CGGGCGAGGAGCACCGCGCGGTGGACCAGTTCCGCGTAGTCGAGCACGCCCTGCAGGTCGAGCACGTCCAGGTACTCGGCGAGGAAGACGGCGGCGGCCCCCCAGTCGGGGCGTCCGATGCGCCGGGCGAAGGCCCCCAGGGCCTCCGGGCCGAGGCCCAGCTCTCGGCTGCGGGCGAGCACCGCGCGGACCTCGTCGGCGAATCCGCGGGTCGTCAGACAGGCGCGCAGTTCCTCGGGCCAGCGCACGTGGGTGAGACCGAACCGCTCCAGGTCGATCTGCCCGGCGAGCAGCTCGCGCACCGTCACGTCCTGCTCCGGGCCGGACAGCAGCCGCAGCGGCTCCACGAACAGCTCGCTGTCCTGGTGGGCGCGGACCAGGGCGTAACCGAAGGAGTGGAAGGTGGTCGCCCTGGGGGCCAGTGCGGCGCCCATGCGCAGCGCCATCCGGTCGCGCAGTTCGACGGCCGCCTTGCGGCTGAAGGTCAGCACCAGGATCCGCTCGGGGTCGCCGCCGCGGGCGATCCGGTCCGCCACGGACTCGACCAAGGTGGTGGTCTTTCCGGTGCCCGGTCCCGCGAGGACGAGCAGCGGCCCGCTCCGGTGGTCAACCACGGCGCGCTGGGCGGCGTCCAGACAAGGGGGGTCAGTTCGCGCCGGTGGGGTACGTACGAGTCGGTAAGCGCCACGGCTCCCCCGGCGCACCTGGGGGTGCGTCGGGTTTCGGGTGGAGGAAGAGGAGCTCACGTGGTTCGCCGGTCCTGGTGGGTGTTCTGATGGGCCGTCCGCGCCGCGGGCACGACGGTGGCCGCGGGGCGAGGGGGACGCGTGCGGCCGACGCTACGCCGACGAGTGAGGTGGAAGCAGCGCTTCCTCTTCTTCCCTCGGGTCCCTCGGACCCCTTTTGCCCCTCAGGCTCCTCAGGACCGTCAGGTCCCGGGGATCCGTCAGGTCCCTCAGGCCCGTCGGTTCGCTCGTGGCGCGCGTGTCCCCCGCCCCACGAACGTACGTCATGCCATGGACGTGACCGAACTGCCCCATTTCCCTCTTACGGATCACAGGTCACACGTCAGCGGGCTCGATGGCGGAAGCTTTCAAGTGTGACCCTGTGCGCGTCCACCGCCGTCCCACCGCGCCCTCTCCAGGTCGAGGCGCGGCAGATGGCTCTCCGCGGCTCTGCTCGCCTCCTTCAAGGGCGTGCCCTCCGCCCGGTAGCGGTCGAGCGCTTCCAGTTCTTGCCCCGCGAGCAGGACACCGTCCGCGCGGACGACGCGCCACCACGGAACGCCTCCCCCGTAGAGCGACATCACCCGTCCGACCTGCCGGGGTCCGCCCTCCTCCAGGTACTCGGCGACATCCCCGTACGTCATGACGCGGCCCGGCGGGATCGATTCGGTCACCTCGAGGACCCGCTCGGCGTACTCGGGCAGTGTGTCCGCGTACGCCGGGCGGGCGTCGTCGTCCGGAAGGCTCTGCTCGCTCATCCGCCCCATACTGCCCCACCCCACCGACAACGGGACGCGGTCGCGACCGTGCGCTTCCCTCGCCCGCGAGCGGCGCTTCCGGCAGACTGTGCGGCCCGCACCGGCACCCTGATGCCTGCCGAGGCCGACGCGGCATGCCACCATCGTGCGGGCGGTGACCAGTGATACGAGAGCAAGAAGAGGCGATGAAACAGCAGGGTGTGCACCCCGAGGACGCCGAGGGCACCTCTGTCTCTTCGTCGCGTGCGGATGACTCCTCGTCGCGCCCGGACACCGCGGGCACCGGCCCCGAGAAGGCCGGCCGGCGCGCGGCCACGGGCCGGTCGGCGACGGCCGCCGGCCCCGACGACGTAGCCCACATCGACGAGGTGGAGGGCGACGAACCGCTGCTCCCCGCGCGCGTGCATCGCCCTTCCGACCTGATGCGGCTCCTGGTGGGCGTGCTCGCCGTCGCCGTGCTGCTGGCCGTCGCCGCCTTCGCGCACGGCACCACCTCCGGCCTCGAACAGGACATCAACAAGGGCACCGGACAGGCACCCGACCTGCTGATCAAGATCGCGGGGCTGGCCTCCAGCATCGCGATCCTCCTCGTACCGGTCGCATTCGCGATCGAGCGGCTGATCAAGCGGGACGGGCTGCGCATCGCCGACGGCGTACTCGCGGCGGTCCTCGCGCACGGAGTGACACTCGCCACCGATTTGTGGGTCGCCAAGGCGGCCCCGGGCTCCATCCAGGAGGCGCTCACCCAACCGTCGCCGGGCGACATCCACGCGTTGACCGACCCCGTGCACGGCTACTTGGCACCGGTCATCGCGTACATGACGGCCGTCGGCATGTCACGCAGACCCAAGTGGCGCGCGGTGCTGTGGATCGTGCTGCTCCTCGACGCCTTCTCCATGCTCGTCACGGGCTACACGACACCCTTCTCGATCACCCTGACGGTCCTCATCGGCTGGACCGTGGCCTACGGCACGCTGTACTCGGTCGGCTCCCCCAACGTGCGCCCCACCGGCCGGACGCTCATGGCGGGCCTGCGTACCGTCGGCTTCCACCCCGTGACCGCCGCCCGCGAGGAGGCGTCATCGGACACCGCGGAGACCGGTGACCGCGGACGTCGCTACTTCGTCACCCTGGAGGACGGCCGGCCCCTGGACGTGACGGTGGTGGACCGGGAGCAGCAGGCGCAGGGGTTCTTCTACCGCGCGTGGCGCAACCTCACGCTGCGCGGCTTCGCCACCCGCAGCAGCCTCCCGTCCCTGCGCCAGGCCCTGGAGCAGGAGGCACTGCTCGCCTACGCGGCGATCGCGGCCGGTGCGAACGCCCCCAAACTGATCGCGACGTCCGAGCTGGGCCCCGACGCGGTGATGCTCGTGTACGAGCACACCGGCGGGCGCACTCTCGACTCGCTGCCCGACGAGGAGATCACCGACGAGCTGCTGCGCGGCGCCTGGGAACAGGTACGGGCTCTGCAGTCCCGGCGCATCGCGCACCGCAGGCTGGTGAGCGACGCGATCCTGGTGGATCGTTCCGGCACGGTGATCCTCACGGACCTGCGCATCGGCGAGATCGCCGCCGGTGACCTGCTGTTGCGCATGGACATCTCCCAGCTCCTGGTGACCCTCGGCCTGCGGGTGGGCGCCGAACGCGCGGTCGCGTCGGCCGTGGCCGTGCTCGGCCCCGACGCCGTGGCGGACTGCCTGCCGATGCTCCAGCCCATCGCGCTCAGCCGCTCCACCCGTGCGACGCTGCGCAGGCTCGGCCGGGAGCGGGCCCAGCGCGAGCGGGAAGCCGTCCTGGAGTCGTCCCGGCAGACGAAGCTGGCCCGTGCCGAGGCGGCGGGCGGCGACGACGGGAACCAGGCTCACGAGAGGCCCGACCGAACCGCCAAGTCCGGGAAGCTCGAGAAATCCGAGAAGAAGGCCGCGCGTGCCGAGCAGCGGGCGGAGAAGCGGGCCGTGGACGAGGCGCTGGAGGAGGCGCGCGAGGAGGACTTGCTCACGCAGATCCGCCACGCCGTGCTGCGCATCAGGCCGCAGGCGCCCGTCGAGCCGGCCCGCCTGGAGCGGGTGCGGCCGCGCACGCTGATCAGCTTCATCGCCGGGGCCATCGGGGCCTACTTCCTGCTGACCCAGCTCACGCACATCGAGTTCGGCCCCCTGATCGCCAACGCCGAGTGGGGCTGGGTCGCGGCGGCCGTGCTGTTCTCGGCGGCGAGCTACGTGGCGGCGGCGATGGCCCTGCTGGGGTTCGTGCCCGAGCGGGTGCCGTTCCTGCGGACCGTGGCCGCGCAGGTCGCCGGGTCGTTCGTGAAGATCGTCGCCCCGGCGGCCGTCGGTGGCGTCGCCCTGAACACCCGGTTCCTGCAGCGCGCGGGCGTACGGCCGGGGCTCGCGGTGGCGAGTGTCGGCGCGTCGCAGCTGTTCGGGCTCGGTTGTCACATCCTGATGCTGCTGTCCTTCGGCTATCTGACCGGCACCGAGAAGACCCCGTCACTGACTCCGTCCCGCACGGTCATCGCGGGTCTGTTGACGGTGGCGGTACTCGTGCTCGTGGTGACCTCCGTGCCGTTCCTGCGGAAATTCGTCGTCACGCGCGTGCGGTCGCTTTTCGCCGGCGTCGTGCCGCGCATGCTGGACGTGCTGCAGCGGCCGCAGAAGCTGATCACCGGCATCGGCGGCATGCTGCTGCTCACCGCCTGCTTCGTGATGTGCCTGGACGCCTCGATCCGGGCCTTCGGTGACGAGTCGGCGTCGATCAGCCTGGCGAGCGTCGCGGTCGTCTTCCTCGCGGGCAACGCACTGGGGTCCGCGGCGCCGACGCCGGGCGGCGTGGGCGCGGTGGAGGCGACGCTGACGGTCGGCCTGATCGCCGTAGGTTTGCCCAAGGAAGTCGCCGCACCCGCCGTGCTGCTGTACCGGCTGCTCACGCTGTGGCTGCCGGTGCTGCCGGGCTGGCTGTTCTTCAACCACCTGACGCGGAAGGAAGCGCTGTAGCGCTGTAGCACTCTGAGGAGCGTGTCGTACGGGGGTACGCAGCGCGCTCCGGTGACCGTGCCGCGTACCTCGTACGGCTCCCGCCCCGAGCGCACGGCTCCGCGCGACCGCACGATGGGCACATGCCGAACCCTTCCCGGCTGCGCGCGGCCGCCCTATCCGTCGTCACCTCGGCGGTCCTGACCGCCGCCCTGCTGGCGGGCTGCAGCGACGCCTCCAGGAGCGGCTCCGAGGACAGCGGAGACCTGGCGGCCCAGAAACTCGACTGGAAGGACTGCCCGGCCCCCTCAGAGGCCGAAGGCGCAGGCTCCGCCCCGTCCCCGCTGCCGGACGGCGGCGAGTGGCAGTGCGCCACCATGAAGGCACCGCTCGACTGGGACGACCCCCAGGGCGACACGATCGGCCTCGCGCTGATCCGGGCCGAGGCCAGTGGTCCGGCCGACCGGCGGATCGGATCACTCGTCTTCAACTTCGGCGGACCGGGCGGATCCGGCGTTACCACACTCCCCGCGTTCGGCCAGGACTACGCGAAACTCCGCACCCGCTACGACCTGGTCAGCTTCGACCCGCGCGGCGTGGGGCGAAGCGCCCCCGTGGAGTGTCTGGACGACAAGCAGCTCGACGCCTACTTCCAGCAGGACGCCACCCCTGACGACGCGGCCGAGCGCAGAGTGCTGCTGGAGAACACGGAGGACTTCAACGCCGCCTGCGAGAAGAACTCCAAGAGGGTGCTGCCGCACGTGGCCACGACCGACGCGGCCCGCGACATGGACCTGATGCGCCAGGTTCTCGGCGACGACGAGCTGCACTACTTCGGCATCTCCTACGGCACCGAACTCGGCGGCGTCTACGCCCACCTGTTCCCCGAGCACGTGGGCCGCGCCGTCTTCGACGCGGTCGTCGACCCGACCCAGACCCCGGAACAGGGCTCGCTCGGTCAGGCCGAGGGTTTCCAGCTCGCCCTCGACAACTTCGCCGACGACTGCGCCTCCAAAGTCGAGGAGTGCCCCCTCGGGGACAGCGCTCAGGGCGTCAAGGACCGTATCGCCCGGCTGCTGAAGGACCTCGACCGCGAACCCATCCCCGGCGTCTTCCCCCGCGAACTCACCCAGACCGCCGCGACCGGCGGCATCGCGCAGGCGCTGTACTCGAAGGACTTCTGGGAGTACCTCACCGAGGGCCTGGTGCAGGCGTACGACGGCGACGGCGGGGTCCTCATGGCGCTGTCGGACTCGCTGAACGGGCGCAACGAGAACGGCCGGTACAGCAACATCACCGCCGCCAACGTCGCCGTCAACTGCGCCGACGACAAGCCGCGGTACGACGCCGCGTACGTCGAGGACAAGCTGCCCGAGTTCCGGAAGGCCTCGCCGGTGTTCGGCGACTATCTCGCCTGGTCCATGCTCAGCTGCACCGGCTGGCCCGTACCCGGCGCCGGCGACCACCCCGACGTCAGCTCGCCCGGCGCGGCTCCGATCCTGGTGATCGGCAACACCGGCGACCCCGCCACGCCCTACGAGGGGGCCGGGAAGATGGTGGAGGCACTGGGCAAGGGGGTCGGCGTGGAGCTGACGTACAAGGGTCAGGGGCACGGTGCCTACGACAGCCAGAACAAGTGTGTGCAGGACGCCGTGCACGGCTATCTGCTGGACGGCAGGGTCCCGGCCGCCGACACTGTCTGCTCCTGACTTGCACTGCCCGGATGTCGAGCGAACTCGCAGGTCAGAGCGTTATCCACAGGGTGCACCAGGTTCGGCGCACTCCGCCTACCATGGCATGACCGCCATCCGCCGCACGGTCGGACGGCTTGCGAGGGGGGAGTGCGATGACGCGTCTCGTACGGTGGACGGCTGTGACGGCCGCCGCCGCACTGCTGACGGCGGGCTGCAGCGGCGGCTCGTCCAAGGAGGACAAGGACGACGGGGGTACGAGCAGCGCCCGGCCGTCGGCGGCGGCGCCGTCGGGGGTGCCCCAGTCCTTGGCCTCCCAGCAACTCGATTGGGGCCGCTGCAAGGGCACCTCGGACTCCCCCGCGCCGGACGGCGACTGGCAGTGCGCCACGCTCAAGGCTCCGTTGGACTGGGCCGAGCCGGAGGGCGACACCATCGACCTGGCGCTGATTCGGGCCAAGGCCACCGGCGACGAGCGCATCGGGTCCCTGCTGTTCAACTTCGGCGGCCCCGGCGGCTCGGGCGTCTCCATGATGCCGTCCTACGCCGACACCGTCTCCTCCCTGCACGAGCGGTACGACCTGGTGAGCTGGGACCCGCGCGGGGTGGCCGCCAGTGAGGGCATCCGCTGCCGCAGCGACGAGGCGATCGAGGACGCCGAGTCCGTGGACTCCACTCCGGACACCACCACCGAGGAACAGGCGTACCTGAAGGACGCCGCCGACTTCGGCAAGGGGTGCCAGAAGGCCGCCGGCGAGCTGATGTCACACGTCTCGACCACGGACACCGCCCGCGACATGGACCTGATGCGGCACGTCCTGGGCGACGGCAGGATGCACTACTTCGGCATCTCCTACGGCACCGAACTCGGCGGTGTCTACGCCCACCTGTTCCCCGAGCACGTGGGGCGCATGATCCTCGACGCGGTCGTGGACCCGAGCGCCGACACTATGGGCCACGCCGAGAACCAGGCCAGGGGCTTCCAGCGCGCGCTGGACGACTACCTGAAGTCCACCGGACAGGATTCGAAGCAGGGGTCGCGGAAGATCGCCGACCTGCTGGAGCGGCTCGACGCCGAGCCACTGCCGACCTCCTCACCGGGGCGGAAGCTGACACAGACGCTGGCACTCACGGGCATCGTGCTGCCGCTCTACAGCAAGTCCGGTTGGCCCGCGCTGACCAGTGCGCTGTCGGCCGCCGAGGAGGGCGACGGCTCGGAGCTGCTGGCGCTCGCCGACGGCTACAACGAGCGTGACCCCTCGGGGCACTACGGCACGACGACCCACTCCCAGCGGGTCATATCGTGCCTGGACGACAAGCAGCGGCCGACCCTGGAGGAGACGAAGAAGCTGCTGCCGAGGTTCGAGAAGGTCTCCCCCGTGTTCGGGGCCTTCCTCGGCTGGGACACGGCCGGCTGGTGCCACGACTGGCCGGTGGCCGGTCAGCACGAAACGCCGGAGGTGAGCGCGCCCGGCGCGGCCCCGGTTCTCGTGGTCGGCAACACCGGCGACCCGGCCACGCCCTACGAGGGCGCCCGCAGGATGGCGGACGAGCTGGGCGAGGACGTCGGTGTGATGCTCACCTGGAAGGGCGAGGGACACGGCGCGTACGGGAGTGGGAGCGACTGTGTCGACTCGGCCGTGGACGCATATCTGCTGAACGGGACGGTGCCCGAGGACGGCAAGGTCTGCTCATGACGACGGCGGGGGCTCCGGGCACCTGCGGTGCGCGAAACCCCCGCCGTACGGGAACCGTGGCCGTGGCCCGGCCTGCCGGGGCAGGCTCAGTAGACGGCCGAACACGGCCACTGCAACCATCAGCTGGGACCGAACCGTCAAGCATCTACCGGGACCGGACACGTCCTGTGATCAGAGTGCTTTCCCTACATCATCAAGGCCCGCGCACGGCGCGGGCGCGCGCCGCCTCTACGGCGCGGCCCGCCTCCGGTCTTCGCCCCGGCTGGCCGCGCCCGGCGGCTGCGGGCGTGAAATGGGAAGACACCCTCTGTGGCTGGGGCGGTCGGCCCCACAACTTCAGGCAGCCACTTGGGGCGAGCCTCTGAAATCTTGACCCCAACGTCGCGCTTCAACGGGCAGGTCCACAGACTGCCCGACTCGCCATCAGCTTACGGGGCCAAGATCACTCGCCCCGAAGCGCCTCCAGCCCAAAGCCGCTCCGCCGCCCTTCGGTGCCGACAACAGGCAGCCGAGTCCGTGTCCGATGTGCCGCATCAGTACATGATGCCAACTCGGCAGACTTCTTACTCTGTCAGCAACACGGACGCGAGGTGCAGTCTGCAAGTGAGACCTATCACGCCGCCTCGACATGAACTGAACGGATGGTGAGAGCTCTGGACCGCATGTCGAAGGCGGGTGCATCCAGCGAACACCAGCAGAACCGCGGCTTGGGGCCTCGCACGCCCCTACTAGCGTCGCTGGTACTCGCCCTACTACTGGGCGCGCTCTCGACACTGGTGATGTTGCCGGCAGCTCAGCACCTACGCTCCCTCCAGGATGGCGAGCGGGCTCGTGCGACGTTGCATACGAGCGGCTCGTGCATGATGGGCCACTGCCAGGTCAAGTTCGAGGCCGACGGGCGGACCGTGGTGGCGGATCTTCCGGTAGGCAGTGGCGGCGGCAAGAGCTCCGTCGGCACATCGCTAGCCGTCCGGTACCAGGCGAACGATCCGCACGTAGTCGCCCGTGAAGATGATGTCGGGGGCGGCGGGGCAGCCGTACTGGCGGTGATGTCGGGCGGGGGTGCCCTGCTCTTCCTGATGCTCTCGGTCGTCGCGGCTGTATCCGTGGTGCGGCAGCGGCGTGCGGGCTCGAGCCCTGAAGCGGGATCATCCGGCTGACATGGCAGTCCAGAGGCAGCCCATCCCCTTGAGCGCTGACGGGCGTCGCAGCTTGTTGCTGCAGCACTCCTGACCCTCCACGCGGTGCCCCCGGCGTGTCCGTTGGTAGGGCACATCAGAGGGAACCCAGGGGATCAGGGTCAACGCACTGCGAACACGCAGATCAGCGTCCTACCAGGTCGGGCCTATCCGCGTACGCGATCTTTCGAACTGGTACTCCATGGGCCAGGCGGCAGCACTTGACTGTGTCACGGAGGTTCCAGTGACCTCGGCCGTACGGTGCGCGTCGCCCGTGCCGAACTGGCGCTCGACCGCAGGAGCGCGGTGTCAGGGGTGAGTGGTGGGGACGGCGTTCGCGACCATGATGCTGGCTGGAGCGGTTTCACTGATCACTCTGTGGCTTGCCTGTGCGGTGCTGGGAGTTCACGGCCTGCTGCTGGGACGCATGCCGGGTCGGTGGCTGCAACGCCATGTGCGACAGCCGAGAGTCTGGGGAACCGGCGCCTTGTTGGTAGCGGTCGGCGGCTTTTCCTACCCGACCGTCGCTGTCATCGGCGTGGGCCTCATCACTCTGGGACACGTTGTGAAGCCGAGCCCTTGACGGGTCGGGCCGTCCCTGGGCCGTGCGAGGTCACCCAACACCGACCGACAACGACAGAAGCCCACGGCATCTGAACTGGTCAGAGCCGTGGGCTTCGTCAGTCCCGCTGGTCAGCGGAGCCGGTGATCAGTAGACGGGCTTCTCCGGCTCGATCTGGTTGACCCAGCCGATCACGCCGCCGCCGACGTGGACGGCGTCGGAGAAGCCGGCGGACTTCAGGACCGCCAGGACTTCCGCACTGCGGACACCCGTCTTGCAGTTCAAGACGATCTTCTTGTCCTGCGGGAGGCTCTCCAAGGCGGAGCCCATGAGGAACTCGTTCTTGGGGATCAGCCGGGCGCCCGGGATGGAAACGATCTCGAACTCGTTCGGCTCGCGGACGTCGATGAGTTCGATGTTCTCGCCGTCGTCGATCCACTCCTTGAGCTGCTTGGGAGTGATCGTGGAGTCGGCGGCCGCCGCCTGGGCCTCCTCGGAGACGACGCCGCAGAAGGCCTCGTAGTCGATGAGCTCGGTGACGGTCGGGTTCTCGCCGCAGACCGCGCAGTCGGGGTCCTTGCGGACCTTGACCTGGCGGTACTGCATCTCCAGGGCGTCGTAGATCATCAGGCGGCCGACCAGCGGCTCGCCGATGCCCGCGAGGAGCTTGATGGCCTCGTTGGTCTGGATGGAGCCGATGGACGCGCACAGCACGCCCAGGACGCCGCCCTCGGCGCAGGACGGGACCATGCCGGGGGGCGGCGGCTCCGGGTAGAGGCAGCGGTAGCAGGGGCCGTGCTCGGACCAGAAGACGGAGGCCTGGCCGTCGAAGCGGTAGATCGAGCCCCAGACGTAAGGCTTGTTCAGCAGTACGCAGGCGTCGTTGACCAGGTAGCGGGTCGCGAAGTTGTCCGTGCCGTCGACGATCAGGTCGTACTGGCTGAAGATGTCCATCACGTTGTCGGCCTCGAGCCGCTCCTGGTGAAGGATCACGTCCACGTACGGGTTGATGCCCTTGATCGTGTCGCGGGCGGACTCGGCTTTCGGACGGCCGATGTCGGCCTGGCTGTGGATGACCTGACGCTGCAGGTTGGACTCGTCGACCTCGTCGAACTCGACGATGCCGAGCGTGCCGACACCGGCTGCCGCCAGGTACATAAGGGTCGGCGAGCCGAGGCCGCCCGCGCCCACGGCGAGCACCTTGGCGTTCTTCAGCCGCTTCTGCCCGTCCATCCCCACATCGGGGATGATCAGGTGGCGGGAGTACCTGCGGACCTCGTCTACGGTGAGCTCGGCGGCCGGCTCGACCAGGGGTGGCAGCGACACGGGGACTCCGTTTGTCGGTCAGTAATTACGGTTGTTCTCCTCGCAACACTGCCACGGCCTTTTTCATTCCGAGACACCCGTCCCGATACGCGAGACGATCTCGTCCCAGTAGCCGGGCATCGTCTCCCAGGGGTCGACCCGACCGCTCCGGCCGTCCCGGTCAGTGCGATCGGTGAAGTAGATCGTCGCGGCGCCCTGCCAGCGTGCGATCCGCAGCGCCTCCTCCAGGTGCCCGCGGGGCACGCCGTGGACGAAGTGGCAGAAGTGCCTGGGCGGGTAGTCGGCGCTCCACTCGGCCGCCTGCGACCAGCGGTAGTCGGTCCAGGCGCCCGAGAAGGTAATCAGTTGGTCGGCGTTCTCCGCGTAGCCGGGGTGGGGGTGGATGCCGTGGCCGAGCACGATGTGGGCACCGTCACGGATCACGCGCAGGGTGCCGATCGTGCGACGGACCTCTGGGAGGGCGGTCCGTTCGGACGGGCAGCGGTCGAGGAGGAAGCCGTCGACCCGGTACCAGTCGAGGTAGCGGTGCGCGTCGGAGATCAGCTCGCCGAAACTCCGGGCCCCGTACGCGGCGTCGAGGTGGCCGAGGACGCGGACCCCGGCGTCGCGCAGCCTGCCGGCGGCCTTCAGGCAGTGTGGGTCGGGGTGGGCTCCGGGGCCGTCGGCGACGTTGAGCACGACCCAGTGCAAGGGCGCCCCGGGACAGGTCAGGTCGGCCCACTCGCCGGGGGCGACGAGGGGGTGGGCCAGCCCCGGGACCCCGAGGCCGGTACGGACGTCGGTGCTCGCGGCGCCCGCTTCGGCGCTGGTCAGATACGGCATGCCGCCTCCATCCAGATATCGGCGAGGGACTCTTCGAGGGCGATCCGGGGCCGCCAGCCGAGCCGGTCGCGTGCGGTGCGCACATCGGCCTGCTGCCAACTGCCGCAGCCGTCCGGGTAGGGGTAGGCCACCGGGGCCACGTGCTCGGCGTCCGGGCGCTCGCCGCGGTGCCCGAGGGGCTCGGGGCGGTGGTGGCCCAGGGCGTCGACGCGGTGGGCGACGGATTCGGTGCGGGGGTGGCCGATGGTCGGCCGGAGCGCGCCGGGCGGGCCGTCGAGTTCGTGCAGGGCTCCGCCGTAGCCGGCCACTCGGGCGAGGGTCGCGGCGGCATCGCGCAGGCGCACGGCACGGCCGGAACCGATGTTGATGACGCCCTGCGCGGCGGAGAGAGAGGCGGCGTGGACGGCGCGGGCGACGTCACGGACATCGATGAAGTCGCGCTGCGCACCGAGGCCGCCGAGCCTGAGCTCGCCGTCGCCGGACTGCATCGCGCGGCGCATGGCCTCGGCGAGACGGCCCAGCGGGGAGCCCGCGGGGGTGCCGGGGCCGGCAGGTGAGAAGACCCGGAGGACGACGGCGTCCAGGCCGGAGCCGAGGACGAGTTCGGTGGCGGCGAGTTTGCTGACGCCGTAGGGGCCGCCGGGCCGGGGTACAGCGTCCTCCGCGGTGGAGGAGCCGGGCTGGCTCGGGCCGTATTCGGCGCTGCAGCCGACCTGTACCAGGCGGGCGCCGCAGCCGCTGCGGCGCAGGGCCTCGCAGACGGTGGCGACGGCGACGGTGTTGTGCCGGGTGAGCTCACGCGCGCCGCCCCGGGTGGCCCCCGCGCAGTTGACGACGACCCCGGGGTGGACCGCGTCGAAGAAGCGGGTGAGGGCGCCCGGGCTGCCGCTGGCGAGGTCGAAACGGACGTCGGCGTCGTCGCCGCGGCCCAGCGTGGTGAGCTGGACGGCCGGGTCGGCGAGCAGGCGCTCGGCGACGAAGCGGCCGATGTAGCCGTTGGCGCCGATCAGCAGGACTCTCATCGGGCGGCTCCCGGTGCCGAGGCGTCGGGTCGGGAGGTGGTCATCTGAGGGCTCCTTCGGGGGGTGGTGCGGACGTGTGAGGGGTGTCCGGGGATGTGGTCAACGCGGGTGCTCCGGCTCCGCGTGAGCGGATGCCTTGGTCAGGCGGCGGGTCGCGTGGACCAGGAGGACCAGGGCGCCGGTGCCGCACGCCGCGGTCGGGACACCGGCCGGGCCCCAGGCGGCGACCAGCGCCTCCACTGGGAGGGCCAGGAAGTCGCAGCCGGGGAGGCGGGCGGCGAAGAGCGTGGCCACGGCCGCCGCCTCCGCGGTGGCCGCGGCGGTGATAACGAGCGCGGGGGCGTGCGTGTGGCCGTGCACCGTGAGCATGCGGGCGAGCAGGAGGAGGGCGCCCAGGGTGAGCGCCTGCGGGTAGGCGGCGGGTTCCCGGAGTACGGCGCCGGTCAGCGCCACCAGGGCCGTAACGGCACCGATGAACAGGACGAACGTGCCGGTCAGCAGGGGGCGTACGGCGGCTGAGAAGTCCGCCAGGCCCCGGCTGGCCGCCAGTTTGCGGCGGGCTCGCACGGCGAAGAAGTGGGCGCTCGCGGCAGCGGGAGCGCAGGCCAGGGCGAGGGCCAGCACGGGGGCGACGGTGACGGGCCACGGTCCGTCGGCGGTTCCGTCGGGCAGGTCGTCCGGGCCGCCGGTGAGAGCGGCGCGGAGCAGGCCGTCCCCCAGAAGGGCGTAGCCGACGAGCCAGCAGGTCCAGGTGGCGGAGGTGCGCGCGGTGGCGCTCAACGGCCCTCGGCGCAGTAACGCGCGCAGAGCGAGGGCCACCGCGAGCGTTCCGGCGGTGGCCGCGACCAGGCGTGGCCGGCCGTCGGTGAGGCGCAGGGCGGCCACCGCGGCGGCGCACAGGGCGCCCGGCAGCACGGCGAGCACGACCCAGGCGGTCTGCACCCGGGGGGTGGGTCGGCCCGTGGGGCGCGGGGGCGTGTCGGCGTCGCGCGGGACGCGGGCGTACATCTCTTCGGCGAGGGAGAAGACGTCCCGGTGCCGGAAACGTGCGGCGGTCCGGTCGGTGATGCCGTGAGCCTCCAGTCCGGCCACGATCTCCAGTGGGTCCACTGCGCGTTCGCAGAGATCGCGGTGCCGGTGCATCAGGGCCTTCACCGGGTCCGCGGCGACGCGGCGCGCGGCGGACGGCACCTGTGTACCGACCTCCTCGGTCCGGACCGGGCCCCGGTCGGGACCGAGTTCACCGAGGCCGCTCATCGGATCCCCTCGGTCGCGGAAACCGAGGCGGTGGCTCGCGACTCCTCGGCCACGGAACCGGAGGCTGCCCCGGCCCCCTCGACCGCCGACACCGGAACTACCGTCAGGGCCCCCTCGACCACCGACGCCGGAACCGCCGCCCCGGCCACCTCGACCACCGACGCCGGAACCGCCGCCCGGCCTCCCCCAGTAGCCGATTCCGATGCCCCGGAACCCCCGGGTCCCCCGGATCCGGGGGACCCGTCGGTCTCCGAGCTCCGGACCGTGGCCCGGACGGGAGTGTCCGTCGCCCAGGCCGGGCCCCCTCGCGCCACGGCACGGACCTTGGCGTCCGTCCAGCGCCCGGGGACGTGTGCCTCGGCGGGGACGGAGAACGGCAGTGGCTCACCGGTGTCGTCGAGGACGACGCGGCGCGCGGGTGTACGCGAAAGGATGTCGAGGTAAATGTTGTGAAATGCCGTGATGTTCTGCTCGACGGTGAACAGCTCCAGTGCGCGGGCGCGCGCGGCGGCGCCCAGGCGCGCACGGCGCTCGGGATCACGCAGCAGGGCGACGCACGCCTCGGCGAGTGCCCGAGGGTTGCGCGGAGGCACGACGAGCCCGGTGCCGCCGATGGCCTCCACCACCGCGCCGACGTCCGTGGACACCGTCGCCCGGCCGCAGAACATGGCCTCGACCAGGCCGGCCGGGAACCCCTCGACGACGCTGGAGAGGACCACCAGTGCTCCCGACGCGTACGCCTCGGCGCGAGAGGGAAGTTCCGGCCCGCCGGTCTCTTCGAAAGACACCGGATTGCTGCCGACGGCGTGCGGGCCGTCGGCCTCGTCGGGGAAGAGCTGCGCGGCCAGGTTCCTGCAATGGGCGAGGTAGGCCGCGCCCTCGGATCCGGACGGGCCGCCCACGATCCTGAGGCGGGCCTTGGGCTCCGCCCGGCGGATCTCCGCGAAGGCGTGCAGCAGCGAGACGAGGTCCTTGGCCGGTTCGACCCGGCCGACCCAGACCAGGGTGTGCGGATCGGCGCACTCCGGCGACTCGCCCGCCTCGGCGAAGGGTGCCGCGTCCATGCCCGGGTGGACCGTACGCAGCTTGGCGCGCTCGGCTCCGCAGCGCTCCTGCCAGCGTCGGGCATGCGTGTTGCCAGGCGTGATCAGGGCCGCGCTCCGGTAGGTCTCGGCGGCCAGCCGACCGTGGAAGGCGGCCAGCAGGAACCGTACGGGTGGTGACGCATCGGGTTCCGTGAGGTAGTGCGCCCGCAACCGCACCCCGTACTCGGTCACCAGCAGCGGCACCTCGCAGAAGTGCCGGGCGAGCAGGCCCGGCAGGGCGGCGGTGCCGCCGGAGGCCGCGTGGCACAGGTCGACGGCACCCAGGCCGTCGTCCTCGTACCAGTCGAGCGACAGGGGGCGCAGGGCCCGTTCGAGGCGTGCGGCGACGGTGAGCAGATCCGGGACGCGCGCCTCGCGCGCGGCGCGGTGGGCGCCGGGCGCGCGACAGGCGCGTTCCAGGGCACGTACGGCGGTCTCCGAGCGCAGTGCGCGGTGCAGGCCGCCCTCGTGGCGGGCCAGTTCGGCGAGGCCGTACAGCGCGTTGGCGAAACGGTCCGCCTCATGGGCGAAGTGGTCGTGGGTACCGGTTGCCTCCGCTCGCGGCGCCGCCGTCTCCGCAACCCCGAAGGCCTTCAAGGGAGCGGTCGCACACAGGCTCGCGGCCAGTTCGCCGTAACACTCGGCGAAGCGCCGGCGCGTACGCCGTCCGTACACGACCCCGTCGTCCTCGGCGTCCCACAGCGACGCGATGCGCACGCGGTCGACCTGCGGCGGCAGCGGAACCCAGCCCTCGGCCTCCTGACGCTCGCTGCGGGTGAGCGCGTAGACGTCGAACTTGTGCTGCTCGAGCCCGCGCACGAGCCGGTCGCACCAGAGCCCGGGCTCACCGCTCACATACGGATAGCCACCCTCCGTAAGCAGTCCGATGCGCACGCGCGCACCCCCGATCTCCCGTCCAGGGAGCCGCCGTCTGCCCGGCGGCTCGCAGCGGGACGAACGTATGCGGACAAGGCGGTGGCGCGATGGACGGTTGTCCATCGCGCCACCAAAAGGGGTGAACGGTCGTAACTTTCCCGTGCGGATGACGTTCGGTCGCGCTAAGGGATCAAGCGGCTACTCCGCGCGACGCGGCGGCCACGCCTTCGGGTCAACCGTTCGGATAGGCCCAGGGGTTGGGGCGGCAGTCGATTCCGTCGTGGTCGATGAACTTGGTCTGCTGCTGCATGACCGGGGCGAGTTCGCCGTCCTTGTCGCAGGTGACGTGGTTGTAGCCGATGCGGTGGCCGATCTCGTGGTTGATCAGCATCTGCCGGTAACCGTGGATGTCGTCGCCGTACGGCTCGGCGCCCTGCGCCCACCGGTAGGCGTTGATCATCACGCGCTGGGTGGCGGCCGAGTCGCAGGACACGTTGTCCACGGTCGTGTCCAGGCCGGACTTGGCGCACCACTCGGCGGTGGTGCCGGGGCTGGCCAGCGTGATCACGAACTCGGGCTCTCCGGAGTAGACGCGTGTGAAGGAGTGGGCGCCGTTGTGGGCCCAGCTCCGGTCGTCGTTGAGCGTCTTGTGGACGGCCTCGGCGAAGAGCGCGCCGTCGAGACCGAGCCCCTGTTCCACGTCCACGCGGTAGGTGTGCAGCTGCCCCTTCCCCGGCCCGTTCGCGATGCCGGGGATCGCCTCGAACTCGCCGGAACCCTTGAGCGTGGCACTGAGCGGGTACGTCTTGCCCATCTTCTGCTCGTACGTCAACTGCGTCTCGGGCGCCGAGGGCGTCAGCCTGTCGTCCGTCCGCGACGCGGAGTCGTGGGCGCCGCGGGGTTGGTCGGTGGCGGACTGCGACCGCACGCCCTCGCCGTCCGGC
This sequence comes from Streptomyces mutabilis, assembly GCF_014649815.1. Taxonomy (GTDB): domain Bacteria; phylum Actinomycetota; class Actinomycetes; order Streptomycetales; family Streptomycetaceae; genus Streptomyces; species Streptomyces mutabilis. Next base: position 279,821 of record NZ_BMTT01000008.1, read on the forward strand.
CTGTCGGCGACCTGCCCGGCCACGACGACCGCCAGCACGGTGGTCACGGCGGCCGCGGCGATGCCGGTGAAGGTCTTGCCCTTGCCGCCCTTGGCCGGCGCCGGTTCGCCCGAGGGCGGCGCGTCGTCGGCGTCGGTCTCGGGCCCTCGGCCACCGGGCCCGTCGCCGGCGCTCCAGTCGGTGACGGCGGCGTAAGAATCGGCGGGCTGCGCGGACACGGCCGTACGGCGCGGGGAGCGGGGCGTGAAGACGTCGCCGTCCACGTCGAAGGCGTCCAGGTACTCCTGGCGAGGCCCTCCTGAAGGTTTCCGGCGAGGTTCTTGCGGGGGCGCCTGACGAGGCCCTCCCGGAGGCGCCTGCCGCTGCCGCGGGAAGGGACCGCCTGGCCCCGCGGGCCCGCCGGGAGGCCCGGAGCGCGCGGGCGGGCCGGCGGGCGGTCCCGCCGGAGTGGCGTACCCCGCACCGGACCGTCCGCTCAACTCTCCCCAGCCGCCTCCGGGTTCGCGCTGCTCGGGATGGCCGCCCCGAACGCGCGGCACACCGTGGGCCGGCGTGCCGTCCGGCAGCCTGGGAACGCCCCGCGCCGGCGTACCGTCCACACCCCTCGCCCGGCCGGGCACCGGCACACCGTCAGCGGCCCGTGCGATTCCGTGCGCCGGCGTCCCGTCTGGTATGCGTGGAGATCCGTGCGCCGGCGTCCCGTACCCGACCTGCGGAAACCCATGCGCCGGCGTGTCCTCCCTCGGCCCCGGCCCCCGCCCCTGGGCTGCGTAACCCTGCGGGTCACCGCCGACCCAGCCCCGGGGCCCACCCGGTATCGCGCCAGATCGCGCGCCGGGCGTGCCACCCGGCGGCGTCTGCTCCCCGGCCGGGGGTTCGGGCGCCCGACGGCGGCCCAGCAGGCCGGACCGGTTCTCCCGCGCGGAAGTGTCCGCGCCGGCGGGCTCGGATGCGGGTCCGCGTCGGCTGTGGCGTCCCACGTCGCGCCTCAGCCTCCTGTGCTCTGGTTGGCGGGTTCGCCCTCGACGACCCCGTCGGTCCTCTCGACGGCCGCCGGCTTCCCGGTGTCCGCGAGGAGTTCGCGGAACGCCGTGGCCACGGCCTCCGGATACTCCATCATCGCCACGTGGCCCGCGTCCGGCAGGGTGAGCAGCCGGGAGTCACGGAAGGCGCGGGCGGCCCGCTGGGCCATGCGGTAGCCGACGAGTTGGTCCCGTCCACCGTAGACCAGGAGCGTGGGTGCGAGAACCCGTTCGGCCTGTCGCCACAGCGCGTGCTGGCCGCCCAGCGTGTAGGCGTTCACGATCCCGCGGGCGGAGCGCGCCATCGCGTCCCAGAAGTACGGGAGTCGCAGCCGCCGTTCCATCTCCTCGACGGCGTTGCGGAAGCCCTCCTCGCTCACCCTGCCGGGATCGCCGTAGCAGAGCGCCGTCACGCCGCGCACCCGCTGCTCCGCGGTCCACTCCCGAGTGAGCCGGGTGAACAGTGCCGCCACCCCCGGCACCGCCAGCAGTCCCGTCGGCACGGCGGTGCGCTGCACGCGGATCTCCGGCAGCGCGGGCGACACGAGGGTCAGCGTCCGCACCAGGTCGGGCCGCACCGCGGCGACGCGGGTGGTGACGGCGCCGCCGAGCGAGTTGCCGAAGAGGTGCACGGGGCCGCGTCCGGAGGCGTCGAGGTATCGGATGACCGCGCGGGCGTGACCCGTGATCGAGTAGTCGCCGTCGTCCGGTGGCGGTGAGTCGCCGAAGCCGGGCAGGTCGACGGCCTCGTTGTCGACGACGCCGTCCAGCAACGGCATGAGCGCCGACCAGTTCTGCGAGGAGCCTCCGAGACCGTGGACGTAGAGCGCCGGCGGCAGTCCCGCGCGGGCGGGTGGGCGCGAGCGCACCGTCAGGGTGATGCCGGGCAGGTGGACCGACCTGAGACGCTCACCGTCCGCGACCTTGACGGCCGCGACCTTCGGCAGCACGTTGGCGGGCGACGCGGACGGCGGCTCGGTCGAAGACATGCGGCAATGTTACGAGACGATCACGCAGTGGTTCATGTGTTCGCCATCACAGGGGCCGTGGCGTCGAGCGATCACCGGGGCACTCGCGCCGGCACCGCGGGTGCGCCGGCGGCGCACTGGGTACCCCCTCACCGCGCCACCGCGGACGACGCATGGCGTCCGGATCGGGTGTCTCCTACGCTCATGGAGTGGGCACCCGCGTGTGGCCCCTGCACTTCAGGGACGTTCGTAGAAAGGGAGCCCAGCATGACCGTCGACCCGACCGACCCCGAGACCTTCGACGACGAGGCGCCGGAAGCGGAGGAGTTCGACGTCGAGGCACCGGACGCCGACGCCGCCGAGCAGAAGGCGGACATCGCACCGGAGCGCGACGATCCGCTCACCGGTCACGAACCGGACCGCGCCAACGAGGCCGACCTGGCGGAGCAGGCCCGGGTCGTCTCGCACGACGAGGACGACTACCGGTGAGCGGCCGGTACGGCCGCGGATCAGCGGCGAAAGACTCGCCGAGCAGGAAGGAGGGTGATTTCTGCCCGGCCCGAACCCTTTTGAAACCAGTTGTGCGACTTTCGCCACCGTCCGGTCCGTGAAATTCTGCGCTCGCACCGCACACACCGCGGTTACCGAAAAGTACGATGGCGACGCGGCGCACACCGCACGAGGACGACTTATGGGAGGCGGCGTGACAGCCATCGAGCAGACAGAGGCGGTACGCCCGCGGGGCACACGCCTTCCCCGCCGAGCCCGACGCAACCAGCTGCTGGGCGCCGCACAGGAAGTATTCGTGGCCCAGGGTTACCACGCGGCCGCGATGGACGACATCGCCGAGCGGGCCGGCGTCAGCAAGCCGGTGCTCTACCAGCACTTCCCCGGCAAGCTCGACCTCTACCTCGCCCTGCTGGACCAGCACTGCGAGGCCCTCATCCAGTCCGTGCGGCACGCGCTCGCGTCGACGACCGACAACAAGCAGCGCGTCCGGGCGACGATGGACGCCTACTTCGCGTACGTCGAGGACGACGGCGGCGCCTTCCGCCTGGTCTTCGAGTCGGACCTGACCAACGAACCGGCCGTGCGCGAGCGCGTCGACAAGGTCACCAACGAGTGCGCCGAGGCCATCTGCGACGTCATCGCCGAGGACACCGGCCTCTCGCGGGCCGAGTCGATGCTTCTGGCCTCCGGGCTGGGCGGCCTCGCCCAGGTCGTGGCCCGCTCGTGGCTGCACAGTGACCGCAGCGTGCCGCGCGACCAAGCGGTGCAGTTGCTGACTTCGCTCGCCTGGCGGGGCATCGCCGGCTTCCCGCTGCACGGCACCGAGCAGCACTGACCGGCAGGACGGCGGGACGCACGCGACTCCTGTTCCCGTCGGGTGTTCGCTCCTGGCGTTCTCCGGCGCAGCGTGTACGTCCCCTCACCGGGCTAATGTGTGCTGGGTACAGCGCGGAAGATCGCGCACTTCACTGACCGTCGGAGGGACATAGCCGTGGAGGTCAAGATCGGCGTGCAGCACGCGCCCCGCGAGATCGTTCTGGAGAGCGGTCAGAGTGCCGAGGAGGTCGAGCGTGTGGTGGCCGAGGCACTGGCCGGCAAGTCTCAGCTGCTGAGCCTCGTGGACGAACACGGCCGCAAGGTCCTGGTGCCGGCCGACCGTCTCGCCTACATCGAGATCGGCGAGCCGTCCCCGCGAAAGGTGGGCTTCGGCGCGCTGTAGCCGGCGGACGACGGACGAAGACGGAGGGGCCCGGCGGTGAGTCACCGCCGGGCCCCACCGTGCTTTCGGCGAGCCGTCCGTACTTCCGGCGACCCGTCCCGCACTCCCCACAGCCTCCGCGTACTGTCTTCCGACCCGCCTCCCGCACTTCGCGCGCGCGGTTGGAGCACAGTTCACCCACAGGGGGAGGATTGCATTCCGCAGGTCAGGGGTAAGACGGCTGTGACCGTTTCGGGCGGGCCGGCCGCGTGGGAGGGACCCCGACATGCTCTTGGAAGCGCTCAGCGCCACGATCCTCGGCCTCGCCCTGGCGTGGGCCGCCGCCCACCGTCTGTCACATCGGCTCCCGGACCGCGTCCTGGTCCTGCCGACGGGCATCGCCGGGGCCCTCTCCGGGGCGTTCGTCACGCACACCGCACTGGGCGCCGGCGGTCTCCTGCTTGTTCTGCTGGGTTCGGCGGCCCTCTCCGCGGCCTCGGTGTCCCTGCTGCTGCGCCCCGCGGCGGGACTCCGCCGACGCTCGGCGACCGCCTGAGCACCGGTCGGCCGCTCAGTCCGACGGGCTGAGCACCCCGCGACCTCACCCCGCACGCGTGCGGGACCCACACCGCGCGTGGACCCACGCCGAGCGGCACGGGCCCTGTCGGCCGAGGGTCAGGCCGCCAGCCCGAGAGCCGCCATCCGCTTGGTGTGGGCCTCGGTGATCCGGGAGAACATCCTGCCGACCTCGGCGAGGTCGAAACCGTCCGCGACGCCGCCCACGAGCATCGTCGAGAGGGCGTCCCGGTCGGCGACCACCCGCTGGGACTGGGACAGCGCCTCGCCCATCAGCCGCCGTGCCCACAGCGCGAGCCGCCCGCCCACGCGCGGGTCCGCGTCGATCGCGGCGCGCACCTTCTCCACGGCGAAACCGGCGTGCCCGGTGTCGTCGAGCACCGCCAGCACCAGTTCGCGGGTGTCGGAGTCGAGACGGGCGGCGACCTCGCGGTAGAAGTCACTGGCGATGGAATCGCCGACGTAGGCCTTGACGAGCCCCTCCAGCCAGTCGGAGGGGGCGGTCTGCTTGTGGAAGCCGTCGTAGGCGGACACGAACGGCTCCATCGCCGCCGTCGGCTCCTCACCGATCTCGGCGAGCCGGTCGCGCAGCCGCTCGAAGTGGTGGAACTCCGCCGACGCCATCTTCGCCAGCTCCGCCTTGTCCGCCAGCGTGGGCGCCAGCTTGGCGTCCTCCGCGAGCCGCTCGAACGCCGCCAGCTCGCCGTACGCGAGTGCGCCGAGGAGGTCCACGACCGCGGCACGGTATTGCGGATCGGCGGCGGCCGTCGTCCAGTCCTGGGCGGCTACTCCGGTGGCACCGGCGGTACCGGTGGTGTCGGCGGGGGCTTCTGCGGCGTTGCCAGGCTTGTCAGAGCTCGTCATGCAGCGCACAATAGCCCGCCCTCCGCCTGCCGTAAGGTCCCCGGTCCACCCTGGCCGACCCTCCTCGACCAGTGTGACGACGACTACGTGACCGAATCGGCCATCGCGTGTGCGCGAATCCGGGGTATGGTGGTAATGCGCCTGCCGAGTATGTGACGTACGGGTACGTGACTTCGTCGGGCCGCACGCATGAGGATGCCCGGTCGGTGGCCCGATCGGCTCCGACCCGACAGCCCTCCCGCCGTACGCCACGCCGCGTACGGAGTCCGGAGGGGGACCCTCAGTGGTACGAGCGCTGGAGCGTCGACAGAGGTCCCGTGTCCTACGGCTCACCCGTAAGGCAGCCGACGTCCCCGACACGGTCCGGCACGACCCGCGCGCTCGCCTCGCACCACGCACACAGAAGAGGCAGCACCCTGACTACGACGTTCCGATCCCTCGGGATCCTCCCCGAGACCGCCGAAGCCCTTGAAGCCGTCGGCATCATCAGTCCCTTCCCCATCCAGGAGATGACGCTCCCCGTGGCCCTGTCGGGCAAGGACGTCATCGGCCAGGCCAAGACCGGCACCGGCAAGACGCTGGGCTTCGGCCTCCCGCTCCTCGACCGCGTGACCGTCCCCGCCGACGTCGAGGCGGGCCGCGCCGCGCCCGAGGCCCTGACCGACGCCCCGCAGGCCCTCGTCGTCGTCCCGACGCGCGAGCTGTGCCAGCAGGTCACCAACGACCTCCTGACCGCCGGCAAGGTCCGCAACGTGCGCGTCACCGCGATCTACGGCGGCCGTGCCTACGAGCCGCAGGTGGAGGCCCTGAAGAAGGGCGTCGACGTGGTCGTCGGCACCCCGGGCCGCCTGCTGGACCTCGCGGGCCAGAAGAAGCTCGACCTCAAGCACATCAAGTCGCTCGTCCTCGACGAGGCCGACGAGATGCTCGACCTGGGTTTCCTGCCCGACGTCGAGAAGATCATCAACATGCTGCCGGTCCGCCGCCAGACCATGCTGTTCTCGGCCACCATGCCGGGTGCGGTCATCGGGCTGGCCCGCCGTTACATGTCGCAGCCGACGCACATCTCGGCCACCTCGCCGGACGACGCGGGCGCGACGGTCGCGAACACGAAGCAGTACATCTACCGCGCGCACAACATGGACAAGCCCGAGATGGTGGCGCGCATACTGCAGGCCGAGGGCCGGGGCCTGGCCATGGTCTTCTGCCGCACCAAGCGCACGGCGGCCGACCTGGCCGACCAGCTCAAGCAGCGCGGCTTCGCCTCCGGCGCGGTCCACGGCGACCTCGGCCAGGGCGCCCGTGAGCAAGCGCTGCGCGCCTTCCGCAACGGCAAGGTGGACGTGCTCGTCTGCACCGACGTGGCCGCCCGCGGCATCGACGTCGAAGGCGTGACGCACGTCATCAACTACCAGTCGCCGGAAGAGGAGAAGACGTACCTGCACCGTATCGGCCGCACCGGCCGCGCGGGCGCCAAGGGTACGGCGATCACGCTGGTCGACTGGGACGACATCCCCCGCTGGCAGCTGATCAACAAGGCGCTGCAGCTGGACTTCAACGACCCGCCGGAGACCTACTCCACCTCCCCGCACCTGTACACGGACCTCGGCATCCCCGAGGGCACCAAGGGTGTGCTGCCGCGCGCGGAGCGCACCCGTGCCGGGCTCGACGCGGAGGAGCTGGAGGACCTGGGCGAGCCGGGCGGCCGCGGTGGCCGCACGCGCGGCGACCGGGGTGGCCGTGGCGGCCGGGACGAGTCCCGTTCCACCGACCGCGAGCGTTCGTCCGGTACGCCGCGGCGCCGCCGCCGGATGCGCGGCGGGGCTCCGGTGGACGCCGACGCCTCCGCGACCGACGCTCCCGAGGCCGTGACCGGCGGTGCGGACCACGCCGCCGACGTCGGCCCGGACGCCGCCCAGGGACCCCGTACGCTGCGCCGCCGACGCCGTACTCGCGGTGGAGAGCCGGCTCAGCGGCCGGTGACGTCCGCGACGGCCGACGCTCCCGCGGCTCCGGCCGTGGCGGACCCCGGGCTCGCGGTGTCCGAAACGGCGGAGGCCACGGAGGCTCCCGCGAAGCCGCGCCGCCGCCGCACCCGCAAGTCGGCCGAGCCGCAGGCCACCGCGCTCGAGACCACTCCGGTGGTCGAGCCGGCGGTCGTCGAAGCCGCTCCGGTGGCCGAGGCCACGGTGGAGAAGCCGCGCCGCCGCACCCGCAAGGCCGCGACCACGGCCGCGGAGACGGCGGTCGACACGGCGGAGGCGGCGACCGAGGCCGCGACCGCGCCGACGGAGGCGAAGCCGCGCCGCGCCCGCAAGACGGCCGCCACGACGGCAGCGGTCGCCACCGACACGGCCGAGGCCACCGAGACCGCGGTCCAGTCTCCGGAAACCGCCGAGGCCAAGCCCCGACGCACCCGGAAGACGGCCGCCACCAAGGCGGAGACCGCCGCCGACACGGCCGAGGCCACGGAAACCAAGCCCCGCCGCCGCACCCGCAAGACCGCGGCAGCCACCGAAGGCACCGAGGCCACCGCCGAGGTCCCGGCCCAGTCGGCACAGGAGCCGGAGGCGGCCGAGGCGAAGCCGCGCCGTACCCGCAAGACGGCCGCCGCGAAGACGGAGGCGGCCCTCGACTCGGCCGAGGCCACGGAGGCCAAACCCCGACGCACCCGGAAGACGGCCGCCACCAAGGCGGAGACCGCCGCCGACACGGCCGAGGCCACGGAAACCAAGCCCCGCCGCCGCACCCGCAAGACCGCGGCGGCCACCGAAGGCACCGAAGTCACCGCGGGCATCCCCGCCCAGTCGGCACAGGAGCCGGAGGCCGCACCGCGGCGCCGGACCCGTAAGACCGCGGCCGCGGCGGAGGCGCCCGCGGAGGCCGCCGCCGACACGGCCGAGGCCAAGCCGAAGGCCCGGCGCACCCGCAAGACGGCCGTGGCCGCGACGCGTCCCGCGGCTTCCCCGGAGTCCGGCGAGAGCTGATCCACGCCGCCTCACCGAACCGTCGGCCCGGCCCGCCACCCACGCGGGCCGGGCCGACGGCGTGCCCCCGCCGACCAGGCACCTCACGCACGCGACCACCCGGCACCCCGCGCACACCCACCCGGCCCCGGAGATTTCTCCCCACCGCCCGCCTGCTCACCCGCACCGCCCCGGCCCCGCGCCGCCCGATAGCCTCTGCCCGTGAGCAGGAACGCCGCCTTCACCCCACCCTCCGACGCCCGCGCGTACCGGCTGCGTACCGAGCGCGGAGAGTTCGCCGTCGTCGACTCGCCCGTGGGCAACGGAATCGAGGCGCGGGGAACGGTGCTGATGCTGCCCGGGTTCACGGGCAGCAAGGAGGACTTCACGCTGCTGCACGAACCGCTCGGGAGGCGCGGGTACCGTACGGTCGCGGTGGACGGGCGGGGACAGTACGAGTCCGACGGACCCGAGCACGACGAGACCGTCTACGCTCAGGCCGAGCTGGCCCGGGACGTGCTCGCGCAGGCCGCCGCCCTCGGGACGCGGGTACATCTCCTCGGGCACTCCCTGGGCGGCCAGATCGCGCGGGCGGCCGTCCTCCTCGACCACGCCCCCTTCGTCTCGCTCACGCTGATGTCCTCGGGCCCCGCGCGGATCTCCGTCTCCCAGCAGCAGCGGGTGAAGCTGCTGCGCGACGCGCTCGAGACCATGACGATGGCCGAGGTCTGGCGGGTGATCCAGGCCATGGGACCGCCCGAGGAGGTCGGCGCCCCCGCCCCCGCCCACGGCCCGGAGGACCCGGAACGACTGCGCGACCGCTGGCTGGGCACGAGGCCGGCCCAGCTGCTGGCCACCGGACGGCAGCTGTGCACCGAGCCGGACAGGGTCGCCGAACTCGCCGCCACGCCACTGCCCTGCCACGTCCTGTCGGGTGCCTACGACGACACCTGGCCGGTCCCCCTCCTGGACGAGATGGCCGTACGGCTCGACGCGCGCCGGACCGTGATCGGCGGAGCCGAGCACTCCCCCAACACCGACCAGCCCCTGCGGACCGCCCGCGCCCTCGCCGGCTTCTGGGACGACGTCGCCCCGCGGCCGGACGCCCCCTAGTACTGCGCCCGCAGGTGCTCCCAGAAGCCGTCCCGCAGCGCCCGCCGCAGGTCCGCCTGGCCGCGCAGCGAGTACTGCAGCAGTCCCTCGGCCCCGACCAGCAGGTCCTGGTCCACCGAGCCGGGGAGGTAGGGGTGGCCGGGGAGGAGTTCCACCAGTGACTCGCGGCCCCGGGCGGCCAGCCACTTCGCCGCGATCTGCGCGCCGACGAAACGGACGTCCTCGCGGGCGGGGCGGGCGGCGCCCGTCGCCTCGTAGCCCTGGGCCGTGCGCCGGGAGACGTACGGCTTGCAGAAGTCGAGGTCGAAGGTGCGCTGGCTGTCGACCTCCCACAGCAGGGGGTCGGCCTGATTGCGGCCCTCGGGCGCCTCGATCCCCCACAGGTGGACGCGGGCGCCGTAGCCCTGGGCGGCCTCGACCGCCGACACCAGGTCCTCGTCGCCGCCGAGCAGGGCGACGTCGCTGATAGCGCGGTGCCGGGCGAGGGACTCCAGGTCGGAGCGGATGAGGGAGTCGACGCCCTTCTGCTGGTTGTTGGCGTTGAGGTTGCCCAGGCGGACCTTCACGTCCGGCAGCTCGGCGATGGACTGCTGCTCCGCGGTGTGGATGCGACGCCGGGCGCCGTCGTACCAGTAGACCCGCAGGAGGCGGCTGTCCGCGAAGATCGTGCGCGCCTTGTCGATGAGCGCCTCGATCAGACCCTCGGCGTCCAGGTCGAAGGCCCGGCGGTCCTCGGTCCCGGCCACCAGACGCCCCGCCGCCGCGTAGAGGTACCCGGCATCGACGAAGATCGCGTGGGTCGAAGGCGTTTTGGCCACCTCGGCGAGCATGCGCTGGAGCAGCTCGTTGGTGCGATCGATGCGGGCGTTCAGGGTGGCGAGGTCGTCGTTCATCGCCTTCCATTGTCCCGGCGGTCACGCTGCGAACACAACCGGTCCCGGTCAGTCTCGTTCGCGCATCCATCGCACCCGTCGCTCGTGCGTCGATCAACGCGCGCGTCCATCACTCGCGCATCAAGACTTACCTGTCAGTAATTAGCCGTTCGAAAAATTTCCTTAGCGTAGGGAATGTTTGTAACACGCAGCCCGTTGACTATGAACGACTCCCCGGGCACCGACGACCCGGGAGCCGCACCAGTAGTTCTCCTCAGGAGGATGACCAGATCAAGGGAGAGGCCATGCGCTTTGAAGTCATGCGACTCGACGACGTCGACGGAACCCCCGTGGACACGACCGTCGTGGACGCCGCCTCTGTGAACCGCATCGTTCAGCAGGCCGCCGCCATCGGGCAGCGCCTGTGGATCCGCCCCGCCGACACCGCGGCCTTGTAGCGCGGACACCCGCACACACCGGGGCTCCCGCACGGAATGCCGTGCGGGGGCCCCGTTCGTCGTACTCACGCCCCTCGGATGACCTGCGTGACCCCGTTGATGATCTGCTGCACGGCGATCGCGGAGAGCATCATGCCCGCGAGGCGGGTCACCAGGACGACGCCGCCGTCCTTGATGACGCGGATGATCAGCAGCGAGTACCGCATCACCAGCCACAGCACCACGTGGATCGCGAGGATCGCCGCCCACACCGACACCTGCGTGGTCACGCTGTCGGCCTTCTGCACGGCCAGGATGACCGACACGATCGCACCGGGCCCGGCCAGCAGCGGCATGCCCAGCGGTACGAGCGCGACGTTGACGTCCTTGGTCTGCTTCGGTTCGTCCGTCTTGCCGGTGAGCAGGTCCAGCGCGATCAGCAGGAGCAGCAGTCCGCCCGCGATCATCAGCGCGGGCACGGACACGTGCAGGTAGTCGAGGATCCGGTGCCCGAGGAGACCGAACACGGCGATCACTCCACCGGCGACGCAGACGGCCTGGAAGGCCATCCGCTTCTGCACCTTGGCGGGACGGCCGGAGGTCAGCGCGAGGAAGATCGGGGTGATCCCAGGGGGATCCATGATGACAAAAAGGGTCAGAAAGAGGGAGCCGAAGACGGCGATGTCGAACATGGGTGAGCTACTGGCCTTGCGCGAGAAGTGAACGTGGACGTGCGGGGAGTACGGCTCAGACTCCGCCGGCGCCCGGCACCGGGAAGGCCCCGAAGGCCCGCCGCGTGATCTCCCCGTACACCTCGGGGTCCGTCGTGTACTCGCCGAGCAGGCAGGTCTTCCGGCTGCCGTGGTAGTCGCTGGAGCCGGTCACCAGGAGTCCGAGCTCCTTGGCGAGCCCGCGCAGCCGTGCCCGCACGTCCGCGTCGTGGTCCATGTGGTCGACCTCGACGCCGTCGAGCCCGGCGGCGGCCAGTTCGGCGATCGTGGCCTCCGGCACCGTACGGCCGCGCTTGGCGGCGGCCGGGTGTGCGAACACGGCCACGCCACCGGCGGCCTTGATCAGCCGCAGCGCTTCGAAGGGGTCGGTCTCGTGCTTCTCCACGAAGGCCCGGCCGCCGTCGGCCAGCCAGTCCTCGGTGAAGGCGTCGCCCACGGTGGGCACGACGCCGAGTTCCACGAGGGCGGTCGCCACGTGGGGCCGCCCCACCGAACCGTCGCCGGCGATGCGCGCGACCTGCTCCCAGGTCACCGGCACGCCCAGCGCGTTCAGCTTGGCGACCATGCCCTTGGCGCGCGGCACCCGGTCGTCCCGGACCAGCTCGCGTTCGGCGAGCAGGGCGGGCTCCTCGGGGTCGAAGAGGTAGGCCAGCATGTGCATGCTGATGCCGTCGACGCGGCAGGAGAGCTCGGCGCCGGTGACCAGGGTGAGCCCTTCGGGCAGCGCGGCGACGGCCTCGGCGTGGCCGCGAGTGGTGTCGTGGTCGGTCAGCGCGACGACGTCCAGCCCGGCCGCGGCGGCCTTGCGGACCAGCTGGCTCGGGGTGTCCGTGCCGTCGGACGCGGTGGAGTGGGTGTGCAGATCGATGCGCACGACGCTGACTCCAAGCGGTGACGGGACGGGAGGGGACGCTCAAGGATAACCGGAACTTCGGCCGCCGCTGTCACAGCCGAAGCGGGCCTGCGCCCACTACAGCAGGCACCCTCACCCCCGGCACCGCCGCCCGGCGGGCGCAGCCCGCCGGGCGGCCCCTACGGCTGGATCAGCCGCGGCGACAACGCACCGCAGGGCACCAGATCCACTTCGGCACCCGCGTCCCGCAGGTCGGTCAGCACCAGCTCCTCGTACATGAGCAGCCCGGACTGCTCCGGCCACGTAACGGCCCACAGCCACATCCCGAGGGCCTCCCCGGCGAAGACCGCGCGGTCGACGGGGGCGCCGGAGACGTGCCAGAGGGGGGTGGGGCGGCCGGCGGCCAGCACTTTCGCCTGGGGTGGCTTCTCGACGTTCATGTACGGCCCCGGATCCGGGGCGTCGAGGCCCGCGTAGCGCGCGCCGAGGCCGACGCCGAGTTCCTCGGCGATCAGGATCAGCTCGCCGACACCGCCGAGGGGACCGGGACCGGAACAGGCCACGGCGGTCGCCCGGCCGCCGCTGCGGTCGTCGCCCGCACAGGCCACACCGGTGAACAGCCAGCCGACCGGCAGCGGCCACGGCATCCACACCGGCACCTGCGTGCGGTGCACGACCACACCCAGCGCCTCGACGCTGGGCGGGAGCACGGGCTGCAGCGGATGCACCGTGCCGTGCAGATCGCACTGCCAGGAATCGGCGAAGAGGCCGGGAGCCCTGACCCGGCCACCACACTTCGGGCAACTGGGTTCGCCCCTCATAGAGCCCCACGGTCCTACCCCTGCTCCCCCGCGTCAAGGACGATCACCCATCCGGACGGGAGGGCCGACCGGCGAAACTAGATGTAACTTGCATTAATTAGCGTTGCTAACTTACTATGTGCAAACACCAACACATCCCGACCATCCACTCCCTCCCAACCCTTCACGTCGGCATTGGAGCAATGCATGGACTCCTTCGACGCGGGTGCCGGCGGCATCCTGCGGCAGCCCAAGGCGGTGTGGGCGACCGCCGGCGCGTCCGTCGTGGCCTTCATGGGCATCGGACTCGTCGACCCGATCCTGCCGTCAATCGCCAAGGGCCTGGACGCGAGCGCCAGCCAGGTCTCCCTCCTGTTCACCTCGTACTTCCTGATCACCGCCCTCGCGATGCTGGTCACCGGCTTCGTCTCCAGCCGCATCGGCGGACGCAGGACCCTGCTGCTCGGGCTGGCCTTCGTCGTGGTCTTCGCGGGCCTGGCCGGCACCTCCGACACGGTCGGCCAACTCGTCGGCTACCGGGCCGGCTGGGGCCTGGGCAACGCGCTCTTCGTCTCGACGGCGCTCGCGGTGATCGTCGGCGCGGCGGCCGGCGGCAGCGCCGCGGCGATCCTGCTGTACGAGTCGGCCCTCGGCCTCGGCATGGCCTGCGGACCGCTGCTGGGCGCGCTGCTCGGTGACGCCAGCTGGCGCTACCCGTTCTTCGGCACGGCCTTCCTGATGGCCATCGGCTTCCTGTGCATCACGGTGTTCCTGAAGGAGCAGCCGAAGCCCGCCCGCAGGACCTCGCTGCTGGACCCGGTCAAGGCGCTGGGGCACGGCGGTCTCGCCTCAGCCGCGATCTCGGCGTTCTTCTACAACTACACGTTCTTCACCGTGCTGGCCTTCACGCCGTTCGTGCTGAACATGACCCCGTACAAGTCCGGCGCGGTGTTCTTCGCGTGGGGCGTCCTGCTCGCCGTCTTCTCGGTGCTGGTGGCGCCGCGCATGCAGAAGCGCTTCGGCTCGCTGAAGGTACTGGGCGGCTCGCTGGTGCTGCTAGCGGCCGACGTGCTGGCCCTCGGCTACGGCGACCACACCACGGCGATCGTCTGCACGATCCTGTCCGGTGCGTTCATCGGCGTGAACAACACCGTCTACACCGAGCTCGCCCTCGGAGTGTCGGACGCGCCGCGCCCGGTGGCGAGCGCGGGCTACAACTTCGTCCGCTGGTTCGCGGCCGCCGCGGCGCCCTACTTCGCGCCGAAGATCGAGGAGTGGACCGACATCCACATCCCGTTCGTGGTGGCGGCGGTCACCGCCGTACTCGGCGCGGCCGTGGTCCTCGTACGGCGCCGGGCGCTCACCCACGAGGCGGAGGAGCTGGAGCCGAAGCACGCGGCCGAGGACGGGGTCACGGTTCACGCCGGCTGACGGCCGGAGAACCGGTGAGTCACGTCACTCCAACGGGACGGACCCGCGGGACGGATCGCGCAGGTCCGTTCCCTGCGTCAGCCAGCGCTCCTGGAGAGCCTGCGCGCCGTGCACGCGCTTCCAGGCGGCCTCGTTCGGCGTCATCGGCAGCAGCGGCAGGAACCGTACGGGGTCCAGCGGAGCGTCCAGCTCCAGGTCCCCTACCAGGCCGCCCGGCTCGGCGACCAGGACCGAGGTGAAGGGCGCGCCGGGCCACAGCGCCTCGCCGACGTCCAGCGAAGCACCCGGTGCCACGACCACGCCCTCGACCTGCGGCGACGCGGCCAGCACGGCGAGCGGACGGAGCACCTTGTCGGTGTCCGCGAGACCGGACCGGACGGAGAGCACCAGCTCGGCGCGGGGGCCCTTGACCGGGTCGGCGAGCACGGCCGTGGGGTCCGCCATGGGCTGCGCGGACATGCCCAGGGTGGCGTAGCGCAGAATGTCGCCCTCCTGACCGCCGCCCGGGAAGCGCAGCACCTCGATGCGGTCGGTGCCGAGGAAGGTGACCGCCGCGCGCGCATCCGGTTCGCCCAGCGCGCTGAGCAACCTGGCCTCGACCAGAGGAAGAACATCAGCCATGCGGCGAGCATAGAACTCGTCGGTACGAGGCAAAGCGGCGCCTTGACACGTCAGGTCACTGGTACTCTGGGCCAGCGGTTCGGGGCAGCGCGCAGAAGCGCCGCGATCAAGGCCCCGACGCCTGAAGACTCCCCTACGGGGAACCCTCCTAAACGAGGGAATCGATCGTCCCTCACGAGGGACCGGCCGGAGGAGGTGGGGCTGGCATGGACCGAAGTCGACCGTGCAGTACCACCCGCTCTTCCGGCCGCTGACGCAGCCGCCCCGGCTCACCGCCCCCGCGGCTTCCCGTCACCAGCGCGCCCGCACACGGAAGAGCACTTCGTCTCGTTTTGCCTGATCCGTTCCGTCGGTCTCGTCGTCGACACCGGCCGATCCGGGTCAGCCGCTGAAATCAGCAGCGAAGCCGGCCACCGCGACGGTGCGGTGCTCCCCGCTTTGTGGACGTGCCGAGCACGTACGGCCAGGACGTCCTCATTCCGGGTGGTTCCACCCGCCGCCGGCCCCGCTCGCTGCCCGTCGCGAAGGAGCCTGCCATGTCGATGATCCGCGACCTGCGCGCCGCGGTCCGCCCGTCCCGCGTCTCGCTGCGCAAGGACAACGGCGCCTACGACACCACCCGTGACCCGGCGACCGCCTCCGCCGTCGTCGACTGCGCCGTCTACCGCGACGGCGCGCGCGTCGAGACCGAGGCGCCGCTGAGCCCGCACCAGGCGATGCGCCAGGTGCGCCGTGACGGCGGGTTCGTGTGGATCGGCCTGCACGAGCCGACCGAGGACGAATTCGCCGGTATCGCGCGGGAGTTCGGGCTGCACCCGCTGGCCGTGGAGGACGCCGTCCAGGCCCACCAGCGGCCCAAGCTGGAGCGCTACGACGACTCCCTGTTCACCGTCTTCAAGACCATCCACTACGTCGACCACGACGAGCTGACCGCCAACAGCGAGGTCGTCGAGACCGGCGAGGTCATGTGCTTCACCGGTAGGGACTTCTTCATCACCGTCCGGCACGGCGGGAAGGGCTCGCTGCGCGCGCTCCGGCACCGCCTCCAGGAGGACCCCGAGCTGCTGCTCAAGGGCCCCTCCGCGGTGCTGCACGCCATCGCCGACCACGTCGTCGACGGCTACATCGCGGTCGCCGACGCGGTGCAGGACGACATCGACGAGGTCGAGACGGAGGTGTTCTCGCCGGGCCGCAAGGGCACCCCGCGCGGCACGGACGCCGGCCGGATCTACCAACTCAAGCGCGAGGTCCTGGAGTTCAAGCGGGCGGTCGCCCCGCTGCTGCGCCCCATGCAGCTGCTGAGCGAGCGGCCGATGCGGCTGATCGACCCGGAGATCCAGAAGTACTTCCGGGACGTGGCCGACCACGTGGCGCGGGTGCAGGAGCAGGTCGTCGGCTTCGACGAGCTGCTGAACTCCATCCTCCAGGCCAACCTCGCCCAGGCGTCCGTGGCGCAGAACGAGGACATGCGCAAGATCACCTCTTGGGCGGCGATCATCGCCGTACCGACCATGGTCTGCGGGGTGTACGGCATGAACTTCGACCACATGCCGGAGACCCACTGGAAGTACGGGTACCCGATGGTCATCGGCATCACCGTGGCCATCTGTCTGGGCATCCACCGCACGCTCAAGCGCAATGGCTGGCTCTGAACCCGCCCGACGCTCCTGGATAGGCTGAGCGCATGACAAGCGAGCTGCTCGACCAGGCCCTCGTCGAGGAGGCCACGAAGAAGTCCGGCCTCATCTGGGTCAAGGGTCCGGGGGTGCCCGCCCGCGCGTTGTGGCACGTCTGGCAGGAGGGCGCGGCGCTGGTCGTCGGCGACGGTCCCGGCGAGCAGCCGCTGCCGGGGCTGGCCGACGGGGCCGCGGCCGAGGTCACCGTGCGCAGCAAGGACAAGGGGGGCCGGCTGGTCTCCTGGACGGCACGGGTCGTGGAGCTGCCCTCCGGGTCCGAGGCGTGGCAGGCGGCGGTCGCCGACCTCAAGGGCAAGCGGCTGAACGCCCCGGACGGCGAGGCGATGACCGACCGCTGGGCGCGCGAGTGCCGGGTGCTGCGCCTGGAGCCGACGGGGGTCACCGGGCCGCTGCCCGACGGTTCGCTGGCCGAGGCGCCGCTGCCGAGCCCCGCGACGACGCGTGAGCCGGTCCCGGCGGGGCTGCCGCGCCTGCTGCTCAAGCGCCGGAAGCGGCGTTGACGGCGTTGACGCCGCCCCCGGGACCTCACGACGTCGGCAGCTGCTTGCCGTAGTCCAGGGTGTCGTCCTTGGCCGGCTCCTTGAGCGCGAAGTCCTTGTTCCAGTCCGAGAAGCCGATCGTGCCGGCGCTGCCCGCGCGCACCAGGCGCAGCGGGTACGGGGTGCCCTCCAGGGAGACGTCGAGCGAACCGCCGGCGCCCTTGTCGCCGGTGATGCGGATGGTGCGCACGCCCGCCTGCTCGTGGCGGCCGTCCGTCTCCACCGTGCCGTGCAGGGCCAGCAGTCCGCTCAGGAGGACGTCCTTGTCCGTGAACCCGCTGAACTTCTTGTACACGGGGTCGCTCTCCGGCACCTTCACGTACTTGCCCGCCAGCTTCTCGGCGGCCTTGGCGTCCCCGCCGTCGTGGCTCCAGAACCCGGCGTCGGCCTTGAGGAAGAGCTGGTCGCCGACGCGCAGCAGCCCGAAGGTCGTCCCCGCGGCGGCAACCGACCCGGTCCCCCCGTCGGGCTTCAGCCGCATGTCGAGGGTGTACGTGCTCCCGCCCGCCTCCACGGTCCCGTGCAGGCGCACCGCCTCGGCGGACCCGGCGGCCGAGCGGGTCTTGGCGTGGATCTTGTCGGCGGGGAGCTTACCGAGGCCGTTGGTGCCCGCGTCCGGGTCCTCGCTGCTGCACCCCGTCAGTCCCGCTCCCGTCACCGTCAGGGCGCAGACGGCGCCGATCAGTGCGGCCCTGCGGATTCGGCGCCGGGGAGTCACGAACACAGGAGGGGCTGCCTTTCTGACATGGGCGGACAAGGGGCCGGCCGGGCATCCGGCCGCTGTCCGGCGGGCCCTGACGGCGTACCGCAGCGTACCGGGGCCGTGGTCGGCGTACGGAGCCAGTCCGTCCGGACCGGCCGCCAGGGCGGAGCCGTTCAGGACGGGCTAGCCTGAAGCCCGTCCGAGCGGGCAATTCGGAAAAGAGACACCGTACGAACCAGCTCTCACACACTCTGCGGAAACAGCCCTCACCTCGGTGAGGCCGCTCACGAAAAGGAGCCGCGGCGATGGCAGCGGGCGCCCCCCGGATCTTCGTCTCCCACCTCTCCGGCATCGCCGTCTTCGACCCGGCCGGCGATCAGGTGGGGCGTGTCCGCGATCTGGTCGTCATGCTCCGCGTCGGCCGCAAACCCCCTCGGGTGCTGGGCCTGGTCGTCGAACTCACCACCCGCCGCCGCATCTTCCTGCCCATGACCCGTGTCACCGGCATCGAGTCCGGCCAGGTCATCACCACCGGCGTGCTCAATGTCCGGCGCTTCGAACAGCGGCCCACCGAGCGCCTGGTCTTCGGGGAACTGCTCGACCGGCGGGTCACTCTCACCGAGACCGGCGAGCAGGCCACCGTCCTCGACCTGGCCGTGCAGCAGCTTCCGGCCCGCCGGGACTGGGAGATCGACAAGGTCTTCGTCCGCAAGGGGAAGAAGGCCGGCGCCTTCAGGCGCAACAAGGGCGAGACGCTCACCGTCGAGTGGTCCGGCGTCACCGGCTTCTCCGTGGAGGAGCAGGGACAGGGCGCCGAGAACCTCCTCGCCACCTTCGAACAGCTGCACCCCGCCGACCTCGCCAACGTCCTGCACCACCTGTCCGCCAAGCGCCGCGCCGAGGTGGCCGCCGCCCTCGACGACGACCGCCTGGCCGACGTGCTGGAGGAGCTGCCGGAGGACGACCAGATCGAGATCCTCGGCAAGCTCAAGGAGGAGCGCGCCGCGGACGTCCTGGAGGCGATGGACCCCGACGACGCCGCCGACCTGCTCAGTGAGCTCCCCGAGGCGGACAAGGAGCGGCTGCTGAGCCTGATGCAGCCGTCCGACGCGGCCGACATGCGGCGCCTGATGGCGTACGAGGAGCACACGGCCGGCGGGCTGATGACGACCGAGCCGATCGTGCTGCGGCCCGACGCGACCGTCGCCGACGCCCTGGCCCGCATCCGCAACCCCGACCTGTCCCCGGCGCACGCCGCCCAGGTCTACGTCTGCCGCCCGCCCGAGGAGACCCCGACCGGCAAGTACCTGGGCACCGTCCACTTCCAGCGCCTGCTGCGCGATCCCCCGTACACCCTCGTCGGCTCGATGATCGACGACGACCTGCAACCCCTGGAGCCGGACGCCGCGCTGCCCGTGGTCGCCGGGTTCTTCGCCACGTACGACATGGTGGCGGCGCCCGTCGTGGACGACTCGGGGTCGTTGCTGGGCGCGATCACGGTGGACGACGTACTGGACCACATGCTGCCCGACGACTGGCGGGAGACCGAGTACCACCTCGAGGAGACGGCGGGGGAGGTGAGCGCCGATGGTGCCTGAGCGCGAGACGCCGACCCGTGAGCGGGCCGCGTCGGGGGCCACCGCGTCCTCCCGCGCCCGGGCCCGGCTGGACCAGCCCCGCCCGCCGCGCCGCCGGCTGCTGCCCGAGTGGGACCCGGAGTCCTTCGGCCGGCTCTCGGAGCGCGTCGCGCGGTTCCTGGGCACCGGACGGTTCATCGTCTGGATGACGGTCGTCATCATCTGCTGGGTGCTGTGGAACGTGTCGGCGCCCAGCGCCCTGCGCTTCGACGAGTACCCGTTCATCTTCCTGACGCTGATGCTGTCCCTCCAGGCCTCCTACGCGGCCCCGCTGATCCTGCTGGCGCAGAACCGGCAGGACGACCGGGACCGGGTCAACCTGGAGCAGGACCGCAAGCAGAACGAACGGTCGATCGCCGACACCGAGTACCTGACCCGGGAGATCGCCGCCCTGCGCATCGGGCTGGGCGAGGTCGCGACGCGGGACTGGATCCGCTCCGAGCTCCAGGACGCGCTCAAGGAGCTGGAGGAGCGGCGAAACGGCCACCATGCCGAACGCGGGGTATTCCCGGCGGACCGGTCCGCGGGGCGTGACGTACACGACCGCTGACGGGGCTTTCCGTGCCCCGCGGGCGGCGCCGTACCATCGTCCTTATGGCTACGGAAGACGCGGTGCGCGAAGCACTGGCGACGGTGAACGACCCCGAGATCAACCGGCCCATCACCGAGCTGGGGATGGTCAAGTCGGTGGAGATCGGCGCGGACGGAGCGGTCGCGGTCGCCGTGTACCTGACGGTCTCCGGCTGTCCCATGCGGGACACGATCACGCAGCGCGTCACGGACGCGGTCTCGCGGGTCGAGGGCGTCACGCGCGTCGACGTCGAACTCGACGTGATGAGCGACGAGCAGCGCAAGGAACTGGCGAACGCCCTGCGCGGCGGCCAGACCGAGCGCGAGGTACCCTTCGCCAAGCCCGGCAGCCTGACCCGGGTCTACGCGGTCGCCTCCGGCAAGGGCGGCGTCGGCAAGTCCTCGGTGACGGTGAACCTGGCGGCGTCGATGGCGGCGGACGGTCTCAAGGTCGGTGTCGTCGACGCCGACATCTACGGCCACTCCGTGCCGCGCATGCTGGGCGCCGACGGGCGGCCCACCCAGGTCGAGAACATGATCATGCCGCCCTCGGCCAACGGCGTGAAGGTCATCTCGATCGGCATGTTCACCCCGGGCAACGCGCCGGTCGTCTGGCGCGGCCCGATGCTGCACCGCGCGCTCCAGCAGTTCCTGGCCGACGTGTACTGGGGCGACCTGGACGTCCTGCTGCTGGACCTGCCGCCCGGCACCGGCGACATCGCGATCTCGGTGGCGCAGCTCGTGCCGAACGCCGAGATCCTGGTCGTGACGACCCCTCAGCAGGCCGCCGCCGAGGTGGCGGAGCGGGCGGGCGCCATCGCCGTGCAGACCCACCAGAAGATCGTAGGCGTGGTCGAGAACATGTCCGGTCTGCCCTGCCCGCACTGCGGCGAGATGGTCGACGTCTTCGGCACGGGCGGCGGCCAGCTGGTCGCCGACGGCCTGACCCGCACGACCGGCGCCTCGGTCCCGGTCCTCGGCTCCATCCCGATCGACGTCCGGCTGCGCGAGGGCGGCGACGAGGGCAGGCCCGTCGTCCTGTCCGACCCGGACTCCCCGGCCGGCGCGGCGCTGCGCTCGATCGCGGGGAAGCTGGGCGGGCGTCAGCGGGGCCTTTCGGGGCTGTCGCTGGGGATCACGCCGAAGAACAAGTTCTGACGCTCCGTACGGTCGTACTAGCCGCAAGGCCGTGAAGTTATGGCTCGGGTGGGGTTGTCCAGGGAGTCGTAAGGTGCGGTTTCGCCG
>NZ_BMTT01000009.1 GCF_014649815.1 Streptomyces mutabilis
AAGGAACGGTCGCTTCCTTTGTACTCACCCTCTCGGGCTTTCCTCCGGGCGCTTCCCTTCGGTCTTGCGTTTCCGACTCTATCAGATCTTTCCGATCCGATTTCCTCGGTGCTTTCCAGGTTCCCGCTTTCGCGTTTCCCTTTCCGGCGGTTCCGACTCTATCAGATCCTTTCGGGCTCTGATTCCCCGTCAGAGGGGGTTGCCTTCCCGGCTGTTGGGCCGTTCCGACGTCCCAAACCTTAGCGGACTTTCCCGGCGTTTCCCAAATCGGTGTCGAGCGGGTCGCCGGGCCCTCTCGGAATTGAATTCGGACATGCCGAAACAAGTTCCCAGCGGGAGATCGTGCAGGTGGTTTGGTGGCCGCTGTCGCGGCGGAAGGTGCTGCCGCAGAACCGTTACGGCCCCGTGGCAACCCGAAGAACCCTACGGATCGCCTAGGGGGCTGTCAAGCGTCCCTGTCAAGATCTTCAATCGAGGTCGCTGAGCCGGCCACCGGCGTCGGGCTGGGCGTGCTCGACCCTGCGCAGCAGGCGGGTCAGGACCTCGCCGAGGGCCGACCGCTCGTCCGCGGAGAGGTCCTGGAGCAGGTCCTCCTCGAAAACCGTGGCGAGGCGCATGGCCTCCAGCCACTTCTCGCGCCCCTCCGCCGTCAGCTCGACGATGACGCGAACCCGGTTGGACTCGTCACGGTCCCGGGTGACGAGCCCTTCCCCCACCATGCGGTCGATGCGGTGGGTCATCGCGGCCGGAGTCAGGCCGAGTCGCTTGGCGAGGTCGCCGGGGCCCAGGCGATAGGGGGCTCCGGAGAGGACGAGCGCCTTCAGCACCTCCCAGTCCGTGTTGCTGATGCCCAGCTCGGCGGTCTGACGGCCGTACGCGACGTTCATACGGCGGTTCAGGCGGGAGAGCGCCGAGACGATCTTCTCGACCTGGGGATCGAGGTCCTGGAACTCGCGCTGGTAGGCGGCGATCTGCTCTTCGAGTGTCGGCTCGCCGGCGCCGGAGGTGTCGCCCATGGCCGCAGTATGGCATGCGCCTTCTTTGCCTCGAAGTCCTTCACTGTGTACTCTTTAGCTTCGAACTTTAGCTTCTAAGTCTTCAGCTTCAACGGCTGGAGCATCGGCTCAGAGAGGGTGAACGTGACCAGGGCGATGGGCGCAGCGATGCGCCGGATCCATGTGGGCAACGCACTCAGCGCGTTCGGGCTCGGCTTCACCGTCCCCTACCTGTACGTCTATGTGGCGCAGGTGCGGGGACTGGGTTCTGTGACGGCGGGCCTCGTGCTCGCCGTCTTCGCCGTGGCCGCGCTGATCGTGCTGCCGTTCGCCGGGCGGGCCATCGTCCGGCGGGGCCCGCTGCCGGTGCTGCTGGTCGCCCTGGTCACCGCCGCGCTCGGTGCGCTGAGCCTCGGGCTGTCGGCCTCCGCGGCCACCGTGCTGCTGTCCGCGGCCGCCCTGGGGGCGGGGCAGGCCGTGATGCAGCCGGCGCTCGCGACGATGATCGTGGACTGCTCGACGACCGAGACGCGGTCCCGGGCGTTCGCGATGCAGTTCTTCCTGCAGAACCTGGGCCTCGGTGTCGGCGGGCTCATCGGTGGTCACCTGGTCGACACCACGAAGGCCTCGTCGTTCACGCTGCTGTTCGCGATCGAGGCGGCGATGTTCCTGGCCCTGGTCGCTGTGATGGCGACGGTGCGCACACCGGGCGCGCCGGGCCTGGAGGAGGCCCCGGGAGGGTCCGCCGGGGGCAGTTGGAAGCAGCTGCTCGGCAACCGGGCCATGGTGCAGCTGTGCGTACTGGGCTTCGTGCTGTTCTTCGCCTGCTACGGGCAGTTCGAGTCAGGGCTGAGCGCGTACGGCGTCGAGGCCGCCGGGATCTCCACCTCCGCGCTCGGGACCGCGCTGGCGGCGAACACGCTGATGATCGTGATCGCGCAGTTCGCGGTGCTGAAGTTCGTGGAGCGGCGGAAGCGGTCGCGGGTGATCGCGTCGGTGGGGCTGATCTGGGCCGTGGCGTGGGCCGTGGCCGGGTACGCCGGGCTCGGGCACGGCAGCCAGGCGATGGCGACGGCCGCCTTCATCTCGACGTACGCGCTGTTCGGGCTGGGTGAGGCGCTGCTGTCGCCGACGCTGGCGCCGCTGGTGGCGGATCTGGCACCGACCGGGCTGGCCGGGCAGTACAACTCCGCCTTCGCCCTGGTGAAACAGCTCGCGCTGGCGATCGGACCGGCGGTGGGCGGGCCGCTCGGGGCGTCACTGCACGCGCCGTACATCGTGGCCTTCACGCTGATCTCGCTGGGCATCACGGTACTGGCGGTGCGGCTGGGGCGGCAGCTCACGGACGTACAGAACCAGCCGTCGCTCGCGCGGAGCCGGGTGGTCACGCAGGGCGGGGCGTCGACCGACGCGGTGGCGACGGCGGAGGCCTGAGCGCGACCGGTCCCGGCGTGGCCGGGGGGGGTGGCGGGGGCGTGGCTCGAGCAGCCGCGCCCCTTTTCCCCTCGTGCCTTTGTGTCACCGCTTGGGCAGGAGGAATTCGCACCAGACCGCCTTGCCGCCGCCGGGTGTGCGCCGGGAGCCCCAGTTGGAGGCGATCGTCGCGACGATGGCGATGCCCCGGCCGGACTCGTCGACGGGTTCTGCGCGGCGGCGTCTGGGCAGGTGGTCGTCGCCGTCGGTCACCTCGATGATCAGGCGGCGATCGGTGCGGCGCAGGCGCAGCCGCATGGGGGGCGTGCCGTGCTGGAGGGAGTTGGCGACCAGTTCGCTGGTGGCGAGGACGCCCAGGTCGTGCAGGTCGGTGGGGAAGCGCCAGCTGGTCAGGACGCCGGAGGCGAAGGCACGCGCGCGTGGGGCCGCTTCCACGCCGCCGAGCAGTTCCAGGGCGGCGTTGCGGAATCGCTCGGCCTCGGCGCCCTTGCGGGCGGGGTGCTGGAGGACGAGGACGGCGACGTCGTCGTCGTGGTCGGGGGTGACGCCGGCGGAGCGGACCAGGCGGTCGCAGACCACCTGCGGGGTGCCGGTGGCTCCGGACAGGGCGCGCTCCAGGGCGGCGATGCCCTCGTCCAGGTCCTCGTTGCGGCGTTCCACCAAGCCGTCGGTGTAGAGGACGGCGGTGGAGCCGGGAGTCAAGGCGATGGAGCCGGACGTGTGCATCCAGCCGCCGGTGCCGAGCGGGGGGCCGGTGGGTTCGTCGGCGCGCTGGACGGTGCCGTTCTGGTCGCGGACCAGGATGGGCAGGTGGCCGGCGGACGCGTAGACGAGACGGCCTTCGTTCGGGTCGTGGATGGCGTAGACGCAGGTGGCGATCTGGTTGGCGTCGATCTCGGTGGCGAGGCCGTCGAGGAGCTGGAGCACCTCGTGCGGGGGCAGGTCGAGGCGGGCGTAGGCCCTGACCGCCGTACGGAGCTGGCCCATGACGGCCGCCGCGCGGACGCCGCGTCCCATGACGTCGCCGATGACGAGGGCGGTGCGGCCGCCGCCGAGAGTGATCACGTCGTACCAGTCGCCGCCGACCGCGGCCTCGGTGCCGCCCGGGTGGTAGGTGGCGGCGACGCGCAGGTCGTCGGGTTCCTCCAGCTCCTGTGGGAGCAAGGAGCGCTGGAGGGTGACGGCGGTCTCGCGCTGGCGGCGTTCGCTCGCGCGGAGGCGGGCGGCGGCTTCGGCGTGGTCGGTGACGTCGGTGGCGAAGACGAGGACACCGCCGTCGCCGTCGCCGTCGTGGGGCTCGGTGACCGGCGTGCAGGTGAAGGTGTAGGAGCGGCCGTCGGGGGCCTTGCGGGACTTGAGGGTGCGGGGTCGGCCGCTGCGCTGGACCTGGTCGAGGAGGGGGAAGAGGCCGAGCTCGGCGAGTTCGGGGAGCGCCTCGTGGGCCCGTTCGCCCAGGGTGCGGTCGCCGAAGGCGCCGACGTAGGCGCCGTTGACGTAGGCGAGGCGGTGGTCGGGGCCGTGGACGAGGGCGACGAGGGCCGGGACGCGGTCGAGGACGTCGCGTACGGGGAGGTCGTCGACGGCGGGTACGGGCGGGGCGTCGTCGGTCAGCTGCTCGGCGCGGGCGGGGGGTACGGAGCCGTCCGGCCGGCGGTCCGGGGGGAGCGGCGGGTCGGTCCGCGCTGCGGCGCGGCGCTGCGTTCCGGGGAGCCGGGCGCTCCAGCGCGTGAAGTTCACGAATCCTTGCCTCGTGTCCTTGCCTCGTGTAGTTGTCGGCGGCCCGGGACCGGACGGATCGTGAAACCGGGCGGAGTGCCGGGGACCGCGCGTCGCGAGCGGCGGCGCGCCCGCGGTGGTGGACCAGTCTGGCAGGGTGCCGGCCGGACCGGCATTCGTCAGACGCCGGACCTGCCGGGGCAGTTCCTCAGCCCGGTCAGGACGACCCCTTCGGGTTGTCCGGGGGTTCCTGAGAAGGCTTTCCACCGGCCGCGAGTTCGAACTCGGCTCGCGGATGTTCGAGTGATCCCAGGGAGACGATCTCCCTCTTGAAGAGTCCGGCGAGGGCCCATTCGGCCAGCACGCGCGCCTTGCGGTTGACGGTGGGGACGCGGCTGAGGTGGTAGGCGCGGTGCATGAACCACGCGGGGTAACCCTTAAGCCTGCGCCCGTAGACGTGGGCCACGCCCTTGTGGAAGCCGAGGGAGGCGACCGAACCGGCGTAGGTGTGCCCGTACGTCTCCAGGGGCTCGCCGCGCAGGGCGTGCGTGATGTTGTCGCCGAGGACCCTGGCCTGGCGGACGGCGTGCTGGGCGTTGGGGGCGCATTCCGCGCCCGGTGTGCCGGCGGTGACGTCGGGGACGGCGGCGGCGTCACCGGCGGCCCACGCGTGCGGGGCGCCGTCGACGGAGAGGTGCGGGGTGCACTTGAGCCGGCCGCGCTCGTCGCGGGGGAGGTCGGTGGCGGCGAGGACCGGGTGGGGTTTGACGCCGGCCGTCCACACGACCGTACGGGTCGGGAAGCGGGAGCCGTCGCTGAGGACGGCGACGCGGTCCGCGCAGGACTCCAGGCGGGTCCGTAGGCGTACGTCGATGTTGCGGCGGCGCAGTTCGGTGACCGTGTAGCGGCCGAGTTCCTCCCCGACCTCGGGGAGGATGCGGCCGGAGGCCTCGACGAGGATCCACCTCATGTCGTCCGGCGTGACGTTGTGGTAGTACCGCGCGGCGTAGCGGGCCATGTCCTCCAGCTCGCCGAGGGCCTCGACGCCCGCGTAGCCGCCGCCGACGAAGACGAACGTGAGGGCGGCGTCGCGGAGGGCGGGGTCGCGGGTGGAGGAGGCGATGTCCATCTGTTCCAGGACGTGGTTGCGCAGGCCGATGGCCTCCTCGACGGTCTTGAAACCGACGCCGTGGTCGGCGAGGCCGGGCACGGGGAGGGTGCGCGAGACGGAGCCGGGCGCGAGGACGAGTTCGTCGTACGTCAGCCTGCGGGCGTCCGCGCCCTCCTCGGTGGCGAGGGTGGTGACGGTGGCGGTGCGGGTCGTGTGGTCGATGGACCGGGCCTCACCGATGACGACGTCGCACTGGTCGAGGACGCGGCGCAGCGGCACGACGACGTGCCGGGGGGAGATGGATCCGGCCGCCGCCTCGGGGAGGAACGGCTGGTACGTCATGTAGGGGTCGGGGGTGACGACGGTGATCTCGGCGTCGCCGCGCCTCAGTTCGCTTCTCAGGTTCCTCTGGAGACGCAGGGCCGTGTACATCCCGACGTAGCCACCGCCGACAACGAGAATGCGCGCACGTTCCTTCACCATCCCATGACGCACCCGGCGCTTGCGTTTGTCCACAGGCTCGTCGATTTGTGTGACCGGGGAACGCGGCGGCGGGCGGCGGGGGCAATGGCTTTGTAGCGGGACGGACGCGCAGGTCAGTGGGGGTGGGCGCGAGTCTGGAGGACGGCGCATTCTGGGCGTATACGATCCGTACTCCGATCGAGGGGCGCACCGTGCGGAACCTGCCCCTTCTGAATTGACTCCCGCTCAACTATGTTCTTCCCACGGAGCGTAGGGGGATGTGCTCATCGGGTCCGCGACGGGCGGGCCGGTAACCGGGCCCGTTCCGCCGCACTCCGGCTTTCGATGGCGGGGAGAGTCTCCGGGGGGAGACGTCATTACCGGGGGATTGGCTATGCATGTTCAGGGCTCTCATTGGTCGTCCGCGTCCGCCGTCGCGCCCGGGGGCGCGATGAGTGCGGCACCGGGCGGCGCACCTGGGGACGGGTCGCGGACCGCGCCGTTGCGCGTGGACGCCCAGCGCAATCTGGAGCACGTGCTGCGCGCGGCGCGCGAGGTGTTCGGCGAGCTGGGGTACGGCGCGCCCATGGAGGACGTGGCGCGGCGCGCGCGGGTCGGTGTCGGCACGGTGTACCGGCGCTTCCCGAGCAAGGACGTCCTGGTGCGGCGAATAGCCGAGGAGGAGACGGCCCGGCTGACCGACCAGGCCCGGGCGGCGCTCGGGCAGGAGGACGAACCGTGGTCGGCGCTCTCGCGCTTCCTGCGGACGTCCGTGGCCTCGGGCGCCGGCCGGCTGCTGCCGCCGCAGGTGCTGCGGGTCGGGGTGTCCGAGGACGGTGACGGCGGTGCCGTGCGCGGCGAAGCGCGGGTGCCGCAGCAGCGGATACAGCGGGGCTCCGGTGAGCTGCGGCTGGTGCCTGAGGGCACCGCCGCCGCGGTCGGTGCGGCGGCCGGTGGCTCCGCCGGTACGTCCGTTTCCGTGGCGGACGACGACGGGGCGGCGGCCCTGCTGGAGGTCGTGGGGCGGCTCGTCGAGCGGGCGCGGGCGGCGGGTGAGCTGCGGCCGGACGTGTCGGTCTCGGACGTGCTGCTGGTGATCGCCACGGCGGCGCCCTCGTTGCCGGACGCGGTGCAGCAGGCGGCGGCCTCGGCCCGGCTGCTGGACATCCTGCTGGAGGGTTTGCGGTCGCGCCCCGCGTCCTGACGCGGAGGTGCCGTCGGCCGGGCGGGGCGTCACAACCACCGCGACGGCGCGGCCCTGGCCGACTGGGCGGAGTCACGGTTCACCTGCGCGTAGTGCCGTGCCTGCACGACGTCGCCCACCACGGCGGCCCCCGCCGCGGCCACCCCCGCCCAGCCGCCGGAGGCCCCCTCACCCCCGCCGGGCCACCGCCCCCGCACCGCCCAGCGCCCCGCGCTGCGGCGCGATACCCGCCGGCACCGCCCGCTGCCGCGCCGGCGTCCCCGTCCAGCACGTGCCCCGGCGGGCGAGCAGGCGGCGGAGCCACAGTTCCAGTGAGATCAGGTCGGCCAGCCCGTCCAACGGCAGTGCCTCACCCGCGGCCGCCCCCCGTACCGCCTTGCGCACGACCCGCGCCTCCACCAGCCCCGCCTCCGCGAGCAGCGGCGTGTCGAACAGCCCCAGCAGGGAGTCCGCGGCCACCCGCAGCCCGGCCCGTGCCGCCGAAGCGGCCACCGCCTGCGTCGGCGCCCCCCACCCGCTGGGCAGTTCGCTGACCCCGGCGCCCTCCAGCACCGTCCGCAGGATCGACGCCCGCGCGCCGGGCTGCACCCGCAGCGCCTCCGGCAGGGCCCGGCAGGCGCGGACGACCTGGTTGTCGAGGAACGGTGTGTGCAGCCGTTGGAAGCGGATCTCGGCTGCCTGCTCCAGCACCCGCACCTCCGCCGCCTGCCGCGCCAGGGCCGCCCGCGCCCGGAAGTCACCGGGCCGCTGCCCCGGCCCCACCCCGGACCGCTGCGACGACGTCTGCAGGCGAACCGATACTTCAGCCAGCGCCTCCCCGGTCAGCCACCGCGCCGCCGGCCCGGGCCCGGCCCAGGTCAGCACGGCCAGCGACGCGTCCGTCGCCCCGTCGCCGGGCACGTCGAAGCGTCTGCGCAGCAGTCGCTCGGAGAGCACCTCGAGACCGGTCCGGTACGGCGTCCGCGCCAGCCGCCGCGCCGCGGCGTAGACCCGCGCGGGGACCAGCACCGAGCCGTCCGCCTTGGCCATCGCGGCGACCGGCCGCACGAGATGGCGCCGCTTGCGGTCCATCAGCAGGTCGGCGAGGCGCGCCGGATGCGCGTCCAGGACCTGTCGCGCCCCGTACCCCGTGAAGTGGTCCGCGCTGCCGGCGGCCAGCCTCGCCCGGTGTCGTGCCGCCGCGACCAGGGACGAGCCCGGCTCGTCGGTCAGCGGCCCGTCGAGGACGCCGTACGGCAGCATGTCCCTCCCGCCCGTGACGACGACGTGGTGCAGCCGAGGGTTGGCCGCCAGCGCCCCCGCCCGCTCCACCTCGGCCTCCTGCCCGCCGACGGCGAGGTCGTTGAAGGTGACGGCCAGCAGCCGCTCCCCCGCACCCGTGCCGTGCCCGAGCACGGTCCCCGGCATCCCGGGCAGCCCGGCGGCCAGCAGCGCCAGCGTCCCGGAGGCCGGCCCGCCGGACAGGTCGGCGCCGATCCCCGGCACCGGCATCCCGCGCGCGGCACGCCGTTCCGCGGGGCCCATGCCCGGGACCGGGCCGGGGTCGATGCCGTCCCCGGGGACGTGCCGGGGCGCGGCGAGGCGCGTGCGCACGGCTTCCACCAGGGCGTCCCGTACGGCGTCCACCGCACGGCCGGGGTCGGCCGCGGGCGCCGCCACGGCGAGCGAGGCCACCGGTTCGTACCCGGCGATCTCACGCGCCCCGGCGCGCAGGATCAGCGCATGCCCCGGCGGAACGCGCTTCACGCCGTCGTACGGGGTGGAGTCGTCCAGCGCGGCCGGCACGTCGGGGGCGGCGAGCAGCGCGGCGAGGTGCCCGAAGTCGAGGTTGGCCTCGACGAGGTCGGCGAGCGGCAGCGCGGCCGTCGCGTAGGCGGTGCCGCCCGCCCAGGGGGTGTGGAACACCGGCCGCGCGCCCGCGAGATCGCCGCAGACGGTGATCCGCCGGCCGACCTGGACGACGGCGGTGTAACTGCCGGGCCACGCGGTCAGGTGCCGAAGGGCGCCACCGCGCGCGGCGAGCAACCCGACCCGCAACTGCTCGTCGCTCGCGCCGCAGATGCCGAGCACGGCGATCCGGGTCTGCGGATCGGCGGTGACGACGCGCACCTCGTCGGGGCGCCAGTCGCCGACCGCCCACAGGGGGTCGGGGTCGCCCCACAACAACTGGGAACCCACCGGCTGGACGGTCTCACCGTCGTATCCGGTGGCCCCCGCGGAGCCGGCCGCCCCGGCGATCCCGGCTGCCCCCACGGCGGCGCTGCTCCACCCCACCAACCACCGCATCGACGCCTCCACAGGCTGGGGACAACCAGTGCACGGTACGAACTGGTCCCATGCTGCCATGAAGGGCGCGCCGCGGAGCAGCGGCGGAGCCGCACGTGCTCCCATGAATGCGCCCCCGCGGGTGTCCACCCGCGAAGGCCGACTGCCTGCTCGGAAGGCGCGAAGTCGACGCGAATGCGCCCCCGTTACGCGCCTCTTGGCTACCCAAAGCGCCCTCAACTCCCATGGTGAGGACGCTGCCCCCCGGAAGAACCGGGGACGATTTTCAGCCAATTCGACATTACGAGAACTCGCTCGAACACGCTCCGTGCAGGCTTTGCGCACCACCCGGTGACGGGCGGTCCGCGCGCGGCCCGGGAGGCGAGGCACGCCCCCCGGACCGGTCCGCCGCCCGCGGGGATGTAGGCGGCGGTGTCCCCCAGCCCACTGGATCCAGTACAGCGGGCCGACCCACGCACCGCCCATGGAACCGCTCCCCCGGTGGCCGGAGAAGAGCGCACGGCCGGGCGCACGGCCACACACCGGGAGCACGCGGCAACGGACAGTACAGACACCGCACTCGAGTACGGACCACAATCCCGCCATCCGGAACAATGCCTCTTAACGCCTGGGATGCGGCGAACTACGCTGGGTTTACGAATGCCGCGTGGTTATGCCAGCGCGGCAGCCGTCTGTGTCGAGGGGTGGCGCATGTCCAGGGAGCAACGCGGGCCGAACGAAAAGCTCGGCGCCGTTCTCGCCCTCGCGGGAATCAGCAACGCAGGTCTCGCCCGGCGCGTCAACGACCTCGGCGCCCAGCGCGGGTTGACGCTTCGCTACGACAAGACGTCGGTGGCGCGCTGGGTGTCGAAGGGCATGGTGCCGCAGGGTGCGGCGCCGCACCTCATCGCCGCCGCCATCGGCCAGAAGCTCGGCCGCCCGGTGCCGCTGCACGAGATCGGCCTGGCGGACGCGGACCCGGCTCCCGAAGTGGGCCTGGCCTTCCCCCGGGACGTCGGCCAGGCGGTCAGGTCGGCCACCGAGCTGTACCGGCTGGACCTCGCCGGACGCCGGGCCGGCACCGGCGGCATCTGGCAGTCGCTCGCCGGATCGTTCGCGGTGAGCGCATACGCAACGCCCGCCTCACGGTGGCTGATAACCCCGGCCGACAGTTCGGTGGCGCGCGAGGCGAGCCCGGCAGAGGGCTCCGGCGCACCGCTCAAAGTCGGCCACAGTGATGTGCAGAAGCTGCGGGAGGCCGCCGAGGACGCCCGCCGCTGGGACTCCAAGTACGGCGGCGGCGACTGGCGTTCGTCGATGGTCCCCGAGTGCTTACGCGTCGAGGCGGCACCGCTCCTCCTCGGCTCCTACTCCGACGAGGTCGGCCGCGCCCTGTTCGGCGCCTCCGCCGAACTGACCCGCCTGGCGGGCTGGATGGCCTTCGACACCGGCCAGCAGGAGGCGGCCCAGCGGTACTACATCCAGGCCCTGCGCCTGGCCCGCGCGGCGGCCGACGTCCCCCTGGGCGGTTACGTGCTCGCCTCCATGTCGCTCCAGGCGACCTACCGCGGCTTCGGCGACGAGGGCGTGGATCTCGCCCAGGCCGCGCTCGAACGCAACCGGGGCCTGGCCACGGCCCGCACCATGAGCTTCTTCCGCCTGGTCGAGGCCCGCGCCCACGCGCGCGCGGGTGACGCCCCGGCGGCGGGCGCGGCCCTGAAGGCCGCCGAGAGCTGGCTGGAGCGCGCCCGGCCCGGCGACAGCGACCCGACGTGGCTGGGTTTCTACTCCTACGACCGGTTCGCCGCCGACGCGGCCGAGTGCTACCGCGACCTGAAGGCACCACGCCAGGTCCGCCGCTTCACCGAGCAGGCCCTGTCGAAGCCGACGGAGGAGTTCGTACGCTCGCACGGCCTCCGGCTCGTCGTCTCGGCGGTGGCCGAGCTGGAGTCCGGCAACCTGGACGCGGCCTGCGAGCAGGGCGTGCGGGCGGTCGAGGTCGCCGGGCGCATCTCCTCGGCCCGCACCACCGAGTACGTCAGGGACCTCCTGCACCGCCTGGAGCCGTACGGGGACGAGCCGCGCGTGGTGGAGCTGCGCGAGCGCGCCCGGCCGCTGCTGATGACCACGGCCTGATTCACCGCCCCTCCCGGGTTTGAGGGCATTGTCAGTGGCGCAGTGCACTATCGGAGCCGGGAGGTGGACCGGGAGATGGAACGAGCAGGGGCCGTGCCCGCACACGGCACCGCGTACGGCACCGCGTACCACTGCGACGTGCTGGTGATCGGCGGCGGCATCGTCGGTCTGTCGACGGCGTACGCGATCACGCGCGCCGCGCCGGGCACCCGGGTGACGGTGCTGGAGAAGGAGCCGGGACCCGCCCGGCACCAGACGGGCCGCAACAGCGGCGTCATCCACAGCGGCGTCTACTACCGGCCTGGTTCGCTGAAGGCCCGCTACGCGGTGCGGGGCGCGGCGGAGATGGTGAAGTTCTGCGCCGAGTACGGCATCGCCCACGCCGTCACCGGCAAGCTGATCGTCGCCACCGAACGCACCGAGCTGCCCCGCCTGCACGCCCTCGTGCAGCGCGCCCGGGAGAACGGCATACCGGTGCGCGAGCTGGGCGCCGCCCAGATCCCGGAGTACGAGCCGGAGGTCAGGGGCCTGGCCGCCATGCACGTCGGCACCACCGGCGTCTGCGACTACGTCGCCGTGGCCCGGCAGCTGGCACACGCCTCCGGCGCGGAGATCCGCTACGGGGCGCAGGTCCGCTACGTCGACCGCCGCCCGGGGCTCGGTGTCGCCGTCCGCACCCGCTCGGGGGACGTGCTCCGCGCCCGCGTCATGGTCAACTGCGCCGGGCTGCACTGCGACGAGATCTCCCGCCTGACCGGCGACGACCCCGGCATGCGGATCGTTCCCTTCCGGGGCGAGTACTACGAGCTGGCGCGTCCGGAGCTGGTCCGGGGCCTGGTGTACCCGGTGCCGGACCCGGCCTTCCCGTTCCTCGGGGTGCATCTCACCCGAGGGATCGACGGTGGCGTGCACGTCGGGCCCAACGCGGTGCCGGCCCTCGCCCGGGAGGGCTACGGCTGGGGCGTGGTGCGGCCCCGCGAGCTGGGCGGGACGCTGGCCTGGCCGGGCTCGTGGCGGATAGCCCGGCGGCACTGGAGGTACGGGGCGGGCGAGCTGCTGCGGTCGCTGTCCAAGGCGGCGTTCACCACGGCCGTGCGCAGGCTGCTGCCCGAGGTGAGAGAGGACGACCTGGTGGCGGCGCCCGCGGGGGTGCGGGCACAGGCGGTGCTGGCGGACGGGACTCTGGTCGACGACTTCCTGATCCACGAGGGCGCCCACGCGGTGCACGTCCTCAACGCCCCGTCACCCGCCGCGACGGCCTCCCTGCCGATCGGGCGCGAGGTGGGCCGGCGGGCCCTGGCCATGTTGGGGGGCGCCTGACCGGGTGGCAGCCGCACCGTCGCGCACCCCGCCGTAAAATCGAAGGCACTGTGTCTGATTCCCGCAGCGCCTCCGACGCCCCCCAGCCAGCCGCACCGCACCCCGGCGCCTCCGTCAGGCGCACCCGTGCCAAGGGCGAGCCCCGGTTCCCCGACGGGCCGAAGGCCGACCCGGCCGGGTCGCACTTCGAGCGGCGGATCCGGAGTTTCCAGCCCCGCCGGAGCCGGGTGACCGCCGGGCAGGCGGACGCGCTGCAGCGGCTGTGGCCGCTGTGGGGGCTGGACATCGACGGGCAGCGGGTCATCGACCTCGGCGAGCTGTTCGGCAACGACCACCCCGTCGTCCTGGAGATCGGCTTCGGCATGGGCGAGGCCACCGCACAGATGGCCGCCGCCGACCCCCACACCGACATCCTCGCCGTGGACGTCCACACCCCGGGCCAGGGCAACCTGCTCGGTCTCGCGGAACGGGACGGCCTGTCCAACGTCCGGGTGGCCAACGGCGACGCGATCATCCTCCTGCGCGAGATGCTCGCCCCCGACTCCCTCGCCGGACTGCGCGTCTACTTCCCCGACCCCTGGCCGAAGAAGCGCCACCACAAGCGCCGCCTGATCCAGCCGGAGTTCCTGACCCTGGCCGCGACGCGGCTCGCGCCGGGGGCCGTGCTGCACTGCGCCACCGACTGGGAGCCGTACGCCGAGCAGATGCTCGAGGTGCTCACCGCGCACCCCGACTTCGAGAACACCGTGCCCGGCGGCGGTTTCGCGCCGCGTCCCGCCCACCGGCCGCTGACCCGTTTCGAGGGCCAGGGCCTGGACAAGGGACACGTGGTGAACGACTTGCTCTTCCGCCGCGTACAGCACCGCGTACCGCCCCTCGACCAGCACCAGGAGCAGCCCCCCACCGGTTAGGGTCCATGCCGTGGCCACCTGTCCCCCGCATCCGACGAATCCGCCGCGTCCGCACTGGTGGCATCGCGCCTGGGTGCGTTACGGGGCCTCGACCACGCTGCTGGCGATCTCCGGGTTGGTGATCCTGGCCCTGGTGCGCGAACAGACCGGCACCCAGGGCTTCCTGGTGGGACTCGGCCTCGCGGTGCTGCCCGTGCCGCTGCTCCTGGCCGCGTTCCGCTGGCTGGACCGTGTCGACCCCGGCCCTTGGCGGAACCTGCTCTTCTGCTTCGCCTGGGGTGCCTGCGCCGCCGCCCTGGTAGCGATCATCGCCAACAGCTTCGCGACGAGATGGATAGCCACGGCGACCGCCGACCCGGCGGGCGCCGACACCCTGGGTGCCACGGTCATAGCGCCGGTCGTCGAGGAGTCCGCCAAGGCCGCCGCCGTCCTCCTGGTCTTCCTCTTCCGCCGGCGGGACTTCACCGGCATCGTCGACGGCGTGGTCGTCGCCGGGGTCACCGCCACCGGCTTCGCCTTCACCGAGAACATCCTCTACCTGGGCAACGCCTTCGGCACCGACCAGCTCACCGGGGACAGCGGCTTCGCTTCCGTCACCGCCGCGACCTTCTTCGTCCGCGTCGTGATGTCGCCCTTCGCCCACCCGCTGTTCACCGGGCTCACCGGCATCGGTTTCGGCATCGCCGCCGTCTCCACCGGCCGGCACCACCTGCGCCGCGCCCTGCTCCCGCTGGCCGGCCTGCTGCTCGCGATGGGCATGCACGCGCTGTGGAACGGTTCGGCCGCGTTCGGCGAGTACGGCTTCCTCGCCGTGTACGGGGCGTTCATGGTCCCCTGCTTCGGGCTCCTGACCTGGCTGGCGATCTGGACCCGGCAGCGGGAACTGCGCACCGTGCGCGACGAGCTGCCCGCCTACGTGATGGCCGGCTGGCTGACGCCGACGGAGCCGTACGCGCTCGGCTCGATGCACGCCCGCCGCCTCGCCCGGCGGCACGCCCGCCGGCACGCCGGTAAGGACGCCGCGGGGGCGGTGACGCAGTACGAGGCGTACGCGACCTCACTGGCGTTCCTGCGGCAGCGGGGGCGCGGGGGCCGGGCGGGCGCCGACTTCGCCGTACGGGAAAGGGAGCTGCTGGACGCCCTGTGGCAACGCCGCGAAGTGGCCCGCCCGGCGCTGGACCACGCCGCCCGGGCCACGGCACCGCCGCCCGTCGCCGCCTGGCCGGGCCACGTGGCGTACGGCGTCCACGCCGGGTACGTGCCGTACGGATACCCGGCGCCCGGGGTCCCGGCGTTCGCTCAGAGCCGGGGGCAGTACCCCTGGCCCCCGGCGTTCACGACGGCTCCGTACCCCGGGCTCGCCCAGGCGCAGTACCCCGTCGCCCAGTCGGCGTACCCGTACCCGCCCTACGCCTGGCCCCGCCCCTACCGGCCGTAGCCCCCGGGGCGGCGGACCTCAGGCCGAGGCCTCGGTCAGCCGTACGGTCTCGTCCTCGGTGAGGGGCAGTTCCGCCACCCCCAACAGCGCCGGCAGCTGCTCCACCGTGCGCGCGGAGGCGATCGGCGCGACCACCGTCGGCTGTGCGGCCAGCCAGGCCAGGGCGACCGTGGCGACGGGGGCGCCGTGGGCTTCGGCGATCTCGTCCAGGACCGCGAGGACCCGCTGCCCGCGCTCGCTCTCCAGGTGCTTGGCGGCGCCGCCCGCGCGCGGGCTGTCGACCCGCGCACCGGTCCGGTACTTGCCGGTGAGGAAGCCGGACGCGAGGGCGTAGTAGGGCACGGCGGCCAGTCCCGCCCGCTCGGCGAGGTCGCGCAGTCCGCCCTCGTACGTGTCGCGCGAGACCAGGTTGTAGTGGGGCTGGAGGGCCACGTACCGGGCGAGGCCCTCGCGGTCGGAGAATTCCAGGGAGGCGGCGAGCCGCTCGGCGGAGATGTTGGAGGCGGCGATGTGCCGGACCTTGCCCGCCCGCACCAGCTCGTCGAGCGCGCCGATGATCTCCTCGACCGGAACCTCGGGCTTGTCGAAGTGGGTGTAGTAGAGGTCGATGTGGTCGGTGCCCAGGCGGCGCAGCGAGGCGTCGGCGGCCGCCTTGATGTTCGCGGCGCTCAGTCCCGGGTACTCGGGGTGCTGGCTGACCTTGGTGGCGAGGACGACGTCATCCCGGTTGCCGCGGGCCGCGAGCCACTTGCCGATGAGGGTCTCGGACTCTCCGCCGCTGTTGCCGTCGACCCACGCGGAGTAGGAGTCGGCGGTGTCGACGAAGTTGCCGCCGGCCGCCGTGTAGGCGTCTAGGACGGCGAAGGAGGTGTCCTGGTCGGCGGTCCAGCCGAAGACGTTGCCGCCGAGGGCGAGGGGACACACCTCCAGGTCGGAGGAGCCGAGCTTGCGCAGAGAAGTCATGTAAGGCGTCAACGAGCCCGGCGGACCGCGAGATTCCGGAAGCGGGGCAAAGTTCCCGCAAACCGGCAGCCCTGACGTCGGGGGGTTGCCGTCAGGACCGCCGGGGATCAGGAGTGACGACCGGCGTGTGCGGTGTGGCTCAGGGGGTGAGGCCCTTGCTCCGCAGCCACGCCATCGGGTCGAGGCTGCCGCCGCCGGCCGTGTGGACCTCCATGTGGAGGTGGGCGCCGGTGACGTTGCCGGTGGCGCCGACGCGGCCGATGACGTCGCCGGTGGTGACCTTCTGGCCGACGCTGACGTTGATCGACGACTGGTGGGCGTACCAGATCTCGGTGCCGTCGTCGAGGGTGAGCACGGTCTTGTAGCCGTACGAGCCCTCGTATCCGGCCGACGTGATCGTGCCGCTGTGCACCGCCTTGAGCAGCGTGCCCGTGGGGGCGGCGAAGTCGAGGCCGGTGTGGTGGCCGGAGGACCAGTAGGGGCCCGCCTGCCCGAAGGTGGAGGAGATCGTGTACGAGGAGGTGGGCAGCGTGTACTGCTTGGCCAGCTTCGCCAGCCGCTCGGCCTCGGCCTTCTTCGCGGCCTCCTCCTCCGCCTTCTTCTTGGCGGCGGCTGCCTTGGCCTCGGCCTCCTTCTCCGCCTTGGCGGCGGCTTCCGCGGCCCTCTTCTCGGCGGCGGCCTTGGCCTCGGCGGCGGCCTTGCTCTCGACCTGGGCCTGCTGCTGCTCGGCCTGCGCCATGATGCGCGCGCGCAGCGACTCGCCGGCGTCGGTGGCGCTGCTCTCCTGCCCGGTGCCGGCGGAGGCCGCGGCCATCGTGCTGAGCGGGGTGGCGGAGCCCTCGGGCTCCGGCTCCTCGTCGTCGGAGATGAGCGAGCCGACGTCGGGCAGGTCCGGCATGGAGATGGACACCGGCGGCTTGCCGGTCTGCGCGCTGGCCATGCCGCCCGCGCCGACTGCGGCTATGACACCGACGCCGAGGACGGTGGAGCTGCGGGCGAGTCCACCGCGCTGCTTGGCGACGCGGTGCCGGCCGCGCACGGGGCGGATGGACTCCGCGGTGGGGTTCCACTCCTCGAAGGGGCCCTCTTCGGCGCCGTGGACGTCATAGCCGAAGGTGTCGGTGTCGTGCCCACTGGGCACGAACGGGGCCTCGGGGGCAGGCCGGTTGGACGCCACGTGGGCGTACTCCTTTCCTTCCTTTCGCCTACCGGGTTAGCTGACGGGTTCGGAGCAGGAAGGTCTCCTACGCGCGTATACCAGCCGTGTACACACGGCGGCATACGCCCGATTCACCCCAAGTGGTGGTTCCCCGGTTCCCTCGCGGGATTCGGCGCGTGCGCACGGAGCCGCCTTCTGTGACGGCCGGGACGACCGCGCTGCGTTATCGAACGTTAATAGACGCGGGCCTCGGATTCCAAGCCGTTCCGACTGATCATTACCGAAACCCGGGTGGACACAGGCCTCACGAGCGGTGAAACCCGGACGAGTTGACCGCCCCTCAGTGTCATCTTCCACACCCGTCCCACCTGACTGTGTGTCAGTTGTTATGGGAGGGCGCTCGCGCCATCACGAGATGTGATCAGGGTCGCCGCACGGCGAGCAGCGCCATGTCGTCGGCCATGCCGCCGCCGGAATGCCGGCGCACGTCCTCGGCGAGGGTGCCGAGCAGTTCCGTCGGATGCCGGAACACGCAACCGGCCAGCCGCTCGTGCGGGTCGTAGAACTCTCCCCGGGCGTCGCGCGCTTCCGACAGCCCGTCGGTGTACAGCAGCAGCGTGGCCCCGCCGGGGAACGGAGCCTCCTCCGCCCGGTCGGGCCATACGCCCAGTTCCCCCATGCCCAGCGGCAGCGCCGACTCCCGGGCGGGCAGCGGGCGCAGGGTGCCGTCGGCGTAGAGCAGCAGCGGCGGCGGATGCCCCCGGTTGAGGATGCGGACGACGCCGTCGCCGTGCGGGAGTTCGGCGAGTACGGCGGTGGTGAATCCCTCGAAGGCGTCCAGTCCCTCGCGCCGGGTGCCCTCGCGGGCCAGCGCCCGCTCCAGCCGCTGGGCCACCGCCTCCAGCGTTGCCTCCTGCTCGGCGGCCTCGCGGAACGCGCCGATCACCACGGCGACGGCGGCCACCGCGCCCATGCCCTTGCCCCGCACGTCACCGACGACGAGCCGGATGCCGCGCGGGCTGTCCTGCACCGCGTACAGGTCGCCGCCGATGAACGCGTCGGCCTGCGCGGCTTCGTAGCAGGCGGCGATCTCGAAGCCGCCGATCCGCTCGGCGGGCTCGGGCAGCACGGCGCGCTGGGCGGCCTCGGCGATCTCGCGGACGGAGACGAGCCGCTCGCCGGCGCGGCGGACGAAGGTGTTGACGACGACGGCGAGCGCGGCCGCCGTCGCGATGCTGATCAGCTCGGTGAGGGAGTCGACGTAGTGGATGACCCCCTTGCCGAGTTGCAGCCCGATGACGGCGGCGACCACGGCGCCGCCCGTGAGCACCGTGCCGCGCCGGGAGCAGACCGCCGCGGCGACCAGGGGCGCGGCCGTGTAGAGGGGGCCGGCGGTGAAGTACCGGGGGGTGAGGAGGTCGTACACGACGGCGACGATGATCAGCAGCACGGGCAGCAGACGGATGAGGGCCCGCCCGTACGGGAGCCGCCGCCGCTGCTCGGCCTCGGACGGCAGGACGCCGGCGGCCTCGCCCAGGCCGGGGTCGGGCACGGGATCGCCCGGGAGCCGGCCGCCGGCCCTGGCGTACGCGCTCTCGTCGTCCACGTCACCTGGCCGCACTGCTCGTCTCCCGCCGCCCCGCACGTCCGCGCCGTCTGCCGCGTCCTCCAGGTTTCCCGGGGCGGGGGCGGGCGGCGAGTGGTGCGGGCCGAACGGGTGAACGCGACAGACGCACCGGAGGCCGGAATCCCTTTCGGATTCCGGCCTCCGGCCTTCAGTAGCGGGGACAGGATTTGAACCTGCGACCTCTGGGTTATGAGCCCAGCGAGCTACCGAGCTGCTCCACCCCGCGTCGTTGTGTCTCTACTGTACGTCATCCGGGGGGCGGAATGCACATCCGTATCTCCCCACCCCTCTCATCCGTATATCCCCGCCCCTCCTCCTACCCCTCCAGGTGGCGGTTGGGCGCCTTCGCCCGCTCCTCGAACTCCGGCAGTACGACCACGGTGGCGCCCTGGGCCGCGAGCACTCCGCTGCCGTCGGCCCCCGGTACGAAGGTGTCCGGCTCCCGCCAGGCCGTGACCACGCGGCGCACTCCGGCGTCGAGGATCAGGCTGGCACAGGGCGCGGGCCGGGAGGCGCGGCGGGCGCACGGCTCCAGGCTGCTGTACACGGTGGCGGTCGCGAGCCGGGCGTCGGCGGGGTCGACCTTGGCGAGCGCGGCCTCCTCGGCGTGCACGACGGCGTCGCCGCCCTCCCGCGAGTACCCTCGCGCCAGCTCGCTCCCGTCGGCGGCGACCACGACCGCCCCCACGCTGAACGCCGTCCCGGACGGAGGGCACAGCTCCGCCAGCTCGCAGGCGAGCGCCAGCCAGTGCCGGTCGGCGGCGGTGACGCGGTCGCCGGTGCCGGGGGCGGTCGGCAGGTACCGCGTCAGCACCACGTCCTCGATGCGCCTCGTCTCCGCCAGCCTCAGCCGCCCGCGCCGATAGGCACCGGGCCCGAACAGCCGGGGTGCGTCCGGGTCCCCCACGAGCAGCGGCGCGAGGACGAGCTGCAGTTCGTCGGCGAGCTCCTCCTGCAACAGCTGGGTGTGCACGCTCCCCCCGCCCTCGACCATCAGCCGCCGCACACCTCGCCGGTCGTGCAGGTACTCCAGCGCCGCCCGCCAGTCGAGCATCGCCCCGAGCGTCACGACGTCGGCGGCGACGCCGAGGGCGTGGGCCCGCCGGGCGCCCTCGTCCGTGGTCAGCAGCACCTTCTCCCCGCCCGTGTGCCAGAACCGCGCCGCCCGATCCAGCTCTCCGGTCGCACTGACGGTGACCTTGAGCGGGTACTCCGCCTTCCCCGCCGCGGTCCGGGCCGCCCGCCGCCCGGCCGAGTTGACCAGCAGCCGCGGATCGTCGGCGCGGATCGTGCCGGCCCCGACCAGGATCGCGTCGACGGACGCCCGCACCTCGTCGACCCGGTCGAAGTCGGCGGGCGAGGAGAGCAGGAGCCGTTCGGGGCCGGTGTCGTCCAGGTAGCCGTCCAGGGAGACGGCGGCGGAGAGGAGGACGTACGGGAGGGGCATGGGCGTACTCCGGTGGGACGGTCGGGCGACGGGGTTCCGGCGGGGCAACACTAGACGCCGGTGCCGCGGCGCCCCCGCCGACGACGGGGGCATTCCCTCCGGCCGGCGGTCCCGGCAGCGGGGTACCCGGGCCCGCATGAGTTCCCGACCCGCACCCGTTGCCCGCGCTGGCACCCGCACCGCCTCAGCGCACCGTTGAGCCCGAAGGCGAACGTGCCGGTGATGCGGCGCGGCTGAACGTGGTCGGCGTGGTCGTCCTCGGCATGATCACCGCGCTGGGCGGAGGCCTCATCCGTGACGTCCCCATCGACTCACAGCCTCCGGCCACCCTCCTGGACTGGCGTCACCACACGCTCGCCACCGTCGGCGGACTGGTCGCCTTCCCCCTCAGCAGGCACCTGCGCCGGCTGGAGCCCGCGATCACCGTGCTCGACGCCATCGGGCCGAGCACCTTCGCGGTCATCGGCGCGAGCAAGGCGCTGGAGGCCGCACTGGGCGTCGCCCCCGCGATCCTGCTGGGGATGGTCACCGCGGTCGGGGGCACGATCCGCGACACGCTCGTCGGGCA
Organism: Streptomyces mutabilis; assembly: GCF_014649815.1. GTDB lineage: Bacteria > Actinomycetota > Actinomycetes > Streptomycetales > Streptomycetaceae > Streptomyces > Streptomyces mutabilis. The sequence continues at coordinate 20,757 of NZ_BMTT01000009.1, forward strand.
GGTCCCGACGGTGCTGCGCACCGGCCTGTACGCGATCCCGCCGTGGTGGGCGCCGCGATGACGGTCGCCACCGTCGAGACGGCCCCCTACGGTCTCCCGGCCACGGACCTGGAGGACCTCTACCGGGACCTGCACCGACGCCCCGAACCCGGCCTGCGGGGACACCGCATGGCGAAGAAGGCGGCGGACGCCGCCGGTCATGCACGCCTGCGGCCATGACGTGGGCGATCGATGGCACCGATCCCGAACGGTGCGCCGAGGCAGTCGTCGAGGGCACCGTCTCGCAGGACATCCCGGTCAACCCACGGCGCCACGTTCGCCCCCGTCCTCCAGCCGACCCTGGCCACCGGCGTGAGCGCGGTGACGGTGGCCGCTCCGGCCTGGCTCGGGGACGGGGCCGGCAGATGACCACGTCGGGGCCGGAACGGACGGGACCCCAGCTCGTTTCTGCCGGGAGCCGGGGTCCAACTGGTAGGCCCTGTGGGACTCGAACCCACAACCAATGGATTAAAAGTCCACTGCTCTGCCAATTGAGCTAAGGGCCCAGGGGTGTCGCGCGGTGTTGCGTGATGTTGCCACACCGAGCATAGCCCGACGCGGCCGGGACGCCGATCGGGTATCCGGGTCACGGCCGCGTCGGTGGGCTTCGCGGGGCGGCGGCGGGCTAGGGGTCAACCGGCTCGGGGGCGTTCGCGCGGGCCGCCGCGCGGGCCCGGGTGCGTTCGTGGTCGGGGTTGAGGAACCAGTGCCTGGCCGACGCCAGCCACCAGGTCGCGGCGGAGCCGAGGACGACGAGGACGGCGACCGGCGCGTAGTTGAAGGTCTCCCAGGTGACCGGGGAGACCTGCGGCAGCATGAACAGGACCGTGATGACGCAGACCCACGCCACCGCGATCACGCCCACCGCCTGTGACCAGCGGCCCAGGTGCCACGGCCCCCGCTCGAAGGCGGCGCCCTTGCGCACCCGCAGCAGGGTCGGGACGACGTAGGCGATGTAGAGGCCGATGACGGCGATCGACGTCACCGCCGCGTACGCCGTGACGTTGATCAGGTAGGGCAGGCCGAGGACCAGCGCGCCCAGGGCCGCGAGCCAGACCGCGGCGACCGGTGTGCGGGTGCGCGGGTTGACCGTGTGCCAGACGTGGGAGAAGGGGAGCGCGCCGTCGCGTGAGAAGGCGTAGATCATGCGGCTGTTGGCCGTCACCGACGCCATCCCGCAGAACAGCTGCGCTCCGATGACGACGAGGAGGAGCAGCTTGCCGGCGGTGGCGCCGAGCGCGTCGAGCAGGATCTGCGCGGGCGGCGCGCCGGTCGGGGACGTGAGGGCGCCCTCGTAGGACTGGATGGCGAAGGTGAAACCGAGGAGGAGGACGAAGCCGGCGATCCACGAGGTCCAGATGGACCGGACGATGCCCTTCGGGCCGGCCGTGGACGCGTCGCGCGTCTCCTCGGTCATGTGGGCGGAGGCGTCGTAGCCCGTGAAGGTGTACTGGGCCATCAGGAGACCGATGAGGACCACGTAGACGCCGCTGCCCCAGCCCGTGTTGTTGACGAACTCGCCGAAGACGAAGGACGCCGACCGGTGGTGGTCCGGCGCGAAGGTCAGCGCGCCGACGATCACCGCGACGCCGACGACGTGCCACCAGACGCTGATGCTGTTGAGGAGGCCGACGATGCGGACGCCGAAGGTGTTCAGCAGGCCGTGGAGGGCGAGGATGGCCGCGAAGAGCAGGATCGTGCGGCCGGGGGTGACCTCGAAGCCGAACTGGAGGTTCAGGTAGGCGCCCAGGAAGGACGCGGCGCCGAAGTCGATGCCGGCGGTCACCGCGACCTGGCCCAGCACGTTGAACCAGCCCGTGAACCACGCCCAGGCGGCGGCCGTACGGGGCGGCGCGAGGCGGTGCGCCCAGAAGTACAGGCCCGCCGAGGTCGGGTACGCGGAGCAGATCTCGGCCATCGCCAGGCCGACGAAGAGGGTCATCAGGCCTACGGCGACCCAGCCCCAGGTGATGACGGCGGGGCCGCCCGTGTTCATGCCGAACAGGTAGAGGGTCAGGCAGCCGGAGAGGACCGAGATGATGGTGAAGGAGACCGCGTAGTTGGAGAACGCCGACATGCGGCGGGCCAGAACCTGGGTGTAGCCGAGCTGGGCCAGCCGTTCCTCGTCCGAGAGCCCGCTCGCCTTGGCGTCATCTGTCATGCCCCCAGCAATTCCCCTGCGGCGGACGTGACATGCGTCACTCGGTGGCCGAAAACAGGTCCGAGTAAGCGGAGCGCGAAGCGCCGTGGCCTCCACCCGGTGAGGGCGGAGGCCACGGCGCTCGGTGCTACTCGGCGTCAGCCGTTGCGCTTCCAGCGCGGCTTGTCGTCACGGCGGCCGAAGGAGGAGCCGCGGTGGTCGTCCCGACGGCCGGACGGGCGGTCGTGCCCGCCGGCGCGGAAGCCGGGGCGGTCGCCCTGGCGGTCGCGGTTGAACGGACGGTCGCTGCCGCGGTGGCCGCCGCGGTCGTCACGACGGTCGAAGGAACGGCCGCCACGGTCGTCGCGGCGGAAGCCGCCACGGTCACCACCCCGGTCGTCACGACGGTCGAACGAACGCCCGCCACGGTCGTCGCGGCGATCGTCACGACGGAAGCCGCCACGGTCACCACCCCGGTCATCACGACGGAAGCCACCGCGGTCACCGCGGTCGTCACGACGGAAATCACCGCGGTCCCCACGGTCGTCACGACGGTCGCGGTCGGCGAAACGGTCCCGGCCGCTGCCGCCGCGCTCGGTCTTCTCCACGTCCCGCGCACCCGGCTGCTCGGGCACCACGACCTCGGCCTCCGCCTCGGACGCGGCTGCGGCCACCTCGGCGAGCACCGCCTCGGGGTCCTCGCCCCGCTCGCGCGCGACCCTGGCGACCAGCCGGTCCGCTTCCTCGCGCAGCTCGGTGGCACGCCGCTGGGCCCGCTCCAGCTCCTTGGCGAGCTGGGCGACCTCGCGCTCGGCCTGCTGCGCCGCGTTGCCCGCCGACTCGGCCTGGACCTCGGTCATCGACCGGGCGCCGGTGATCTCGGCGACCTCCGGGTCGAAGGCCGCGCCGCCCTGGATGATGTGGCGCGTGGCGTCGACGCCCGCGTCCTCCATCAGCCGGAAGATCTGGCGGCGCTGGTGCGGCAGGGACAGGGAGACGACGGTGCCGGTGCGGCCCGCGCGCGCCGTACGGCCGGCGCGGTGCAGGTAGTCCTTGTGGTCGCCGGCCGGGTCCACGTTCAGGACCAGGTCGATGCCGTCGACGTGGATGCCGCGCGCGGCGACGTCGGTGGCGACCAGGACGTTGACGTACCCGTCCTTGAAGTCGGCCAGCGTGCGGGTGCGCGCGCCCTGGGTCATGCCGCCGTGCAGCGCGTCCGCCTTGGCGCCGGCGTCCCGCAGCTGCTCGGCGACGCGGTCGGCGCCCAGCTGGGTGCGGACGAAGATGATGGTGCGGCCCTTGCGGGAAGCGATGGCCGCGGTGACCGGCGCCTTGTCCTTGGGCTTCACGACCAGGATGTGGTGCGACATGGTCGTCACCGCTCCCTGGGCCGCGTCGACCTCGTGGAGGGCCGGGTCCTTCAGGTAGCGGTCGACGAGGGTCTTGATCTCGTTCTCCATCGTGGCGGAGAAGAGCATCCGCTGGCCGCCCGCCGGGACCTGGTCGAGCAGCTCGGTGACCTCGGGCAGGAAGCCCAGGTCGGACATCTGGTCGGCCTCGTCGAGGACGGCGATCCGCACGTTCTCCAGGGAACAGGCACCGCGGTTGATGATGTCGCGCAGCCGGCCCGGGGTCGCGACGAGCACGTCGACGCCGCGCTCCAGGGCGTAGATCTGGTTGCCCATGGAGGTGCCGCCGCACACGACCTTCATCTTCAGCCCGAGGACGTCCCCGTACGGCTGGAGCGCGTCCGCGACCTGCATGGCCAGCTCACGGGTGGGCGTCAGGATGACGGCGCGGGGCTTGTGCTTCTCGGTGCGGCCGCCGGCCAGCGTGGCCAGGGTCGGCAGACCGAAGGAGAGGGTCTTGCCGGAGCCGGTGCGGCCCCGGCCGAGGATGTCCTTGCCGGCCAGGGCGTCCGGGATGGTCGCGGCCTGGATCGGGAAGGGGGTGGTCACGCCGTTCTGCGCGAGCTTGCGCACGACGCCCTCGGGCAGGCCCAGGTCGGCGAAGGTCACCTCGGGAGCGGCCTCAACGGCCTCGGTCCCGGGGTTCTCGACGGCCTCGAGGATGTCGGCGTTCTCGGGGACGACGACGTGATCAGTACTGGTCATGGACATGCGAATGCGAAACCTTCCGGAGTCTCTCGTCGGCACGCGCCCGTCAACTCCGTGAATCGCGATTCGCAATACGACCGCCTCGATGCGGTCCACCACGGCAAAGGAGAGTACGCGCCACACGGCGCGCTCTGTTGTGGCGCCGGGCAAATGGGATCAAACGATCTACCACCATACGCACCCCACACCCCCGAAGGCAAACCGAGCGACCGGCGCCCCGCACATGCCCAGCTCAGCGCGGCCATCGGTGCTCTCCGCCACCCGCGCGCCCCCGTCCGCCCCACCCCAACCGACTACGCCGGAGCCCCGGCAGCCGGCGCCGGCTGCCGGTGCGCCAGCTGCGTCCCCGGCGGCTCGTGCGCCGACGAGGAAGGCTCCGCCGTCGTCGGCTCCGGCGACGGCAAGGCGGGCGGTTCCTCGGTCGGCGTCGGCTCCGGCTCGGCCGGCCGCGTCGGCTCCGGGGGCGGCGTCCGGGTCGGCGCGGGCTCGTCGTCCCCGCCCTTCGCCGGCGGCGGCTGCGTCGCACGCGCGGGCGGCTCGGCCGAGGGGGACTCGCCCTTCCCCTTCCCGTCCTCGCCGTCGTCCTCGCCCTTGTCCTCGTCCTTGCCCTTCTTCCCCTTGCCGCGCCCGCGCCCCTCCTCGGCCGCCGCTCCGTACCCGACGCTGCCGCCCGACACGGCGGGCCCACCGTCCGTGGCCGCACCGCTCTGCTCTCCGGCGGAATGCGACGGCCTGGCGCCCCCGCCGGACGCGTCGTCGCCGACGCTCATGCAGCCGGCGGCAGCGGCGACGGCCACGGCGGTGGCGGCCAGACGGACGGGTACGTACAAGGGGCGCACGGGCGGCCACCTCCGGGGGTCAGGAGTCACCGTGCCCAACTCCCTTCACCCACAAGAGGACACGCGCCGCGCACCGCGGACCTTGACCCGAGCGCGTCAGCGGTACACAGGTCCGACCGAGGCGATCACCCGTGTCCGAGGAGGCCGCCCACTTCCGAGGCGCTCACCCGTATCCGAGGGCGTGCAGCCGCGCGTCGTCGATGCCGAAGTGGTGCGCGATCTCGTGCACCACCGTCACCTCGGTCTCCGCGACCACGTCCTCGCGCGTCTCGCAGAACCGCAGCGTCGGCCCCCGGTAGATGGTGATCCGGTCCGGCAGCACACCCGCGTACCACTCCCCGCGCTCCGTCAGCGGCGTCCCTTCGTACAGCCCGAGCAGCTCGGGATCGTCGGCCGGCGGCTCGTCCTCGACGAACACCGCGACGTTGTCCATGAGCCGCGTCAGCTCCGGCGGGATCCGGTCCAGGGCCTCGGCGACCAGTTCCTCGAACTCCTCGCGCGTCATCTCCAGCACAGGGCCCATTGTCGGGTACGACCGCGGGGTACGGCACAGACCGCTCCGAAGCCGCCCGCACTCACCGCCCTCGGGCAGCGCGAGGCCGCCGCCCGCATACCCGCCCCGGGCCTTGGGCATACGGGACCAATGGCCCGCGTCCCCGCCGCCCTGCACGCCCTGGCCGAGGTGATGAACCCCATCCGCAACGCGCCGCGCGCCCTCATCCACCGCCACCGCGCCCGCCGGACGTCCACGACCGTCGAACTCGCCTCTCGGCGACACCCCTGGACCCGCGCCGTCGGCCTCGTCGCCGTCGTCCTGCTCGGGGCCTGGCTCGGCCTGCTGATCGTGGGCGACGTCCGCGTGCCCGTCGGCCCCATGAACACCACGATGACCCTGCGTCCGTCCGTCAGCGGCGGCACGAAGATCAACGTCTCCCCGCTGGGCGCCCTCCAGCTCGACAGCCACGTCGCCCCCGTCCGCCTCGACGTCAACGTCGACCAACTCGACCCCGACCGCGCCCAGGCCCTGGTCGACCACCCCGAACGCCTCTCCGGCCTCCAGGACGAGGTCGCCCAGGACGTCGAACGCGGCACCCTCGACCTGGCCGTCCGCTCCTGTGTCGCCGTCGTCACCGGCGCCACCGCCCTCGGCCTCGCCGTCTACCGCCGCCCCCGGCGCGCACTGGCCGCCGGCGGACTCGCCCTCACCCTCCTGGTCGCCTCCGGCGGCACCGCCTACGCCACCTGGAACCCGGACTCCGTCCTGGAACCCAGATTCTCCGGACTGCTCTCCTCCGCGCCCTCCCTGGTCGGCGACGCGCGCAGCATCGTCACCGAGTTCGACGTCTACCAGAAGGAGCTGGCCCGCCTGGTCACGAACGTGACCAAGCTCTACGACGTCACCTCCACGCTCCCCGCCTACCAGCCCGACCCGACCACGATCCGCGTCCTGCACGTGTCCGACATCCACTTGAACCCGGCGAGCTGGAAGATCATCGCCTCGCTGGTGGAGCAGTACAAGGTCAACGTGATCGTCGACTCCGGCGACACCATGGACCACGGCACGGCCGCGGAGAACGGCTTCCTGGACCCCATCGAGGACCTCGACGCCCCCTACGTCTGGGTCCGCGGCAACCACGACTCCCGCGTCACCCAGAAGTACCTCGAGGGCCTGAAGAACGTGCACGTCCTGGACGACGGCCGCGCCCGGACCGTCGCCGGCCTGCGCTTCGCCGGCATCGGCGACCCGCAGTACACCCCCGACCGCTCGAAACCGGACGGCGCCGAGGCCTCCCAGGAACTGGCCGGCGCCCGCCTCGCCTCCGCCCTGCGCGACCAGAGCGCGGCCGGCACCCCCGTCGACGTCGCCATCGCCCACGAGCCGTCGGCCGCCCGCGAGGTCGACGGCGAGGTGCCGCTGGTGCTCGCCGGCCACCTCCACCGCGAGGACATGGAGGTCATGAAGTACGGCACCCGGCTGCGCATCGAGGGGTCCACCGGCGGCAGCGGCCTGCGCGCGGTCGAGGGCGAGTACCCGGACCCGATCCAGACGTCGATCCTCTATTTCGACCGCGACAGCCGGCGCCTCCAGGCCTGGGACGAGATAAAGCTCGGCGGCCTGGGGCTGACGACGGCCGAGGTCAGCCGCCACCTCCCCAAGGAGAACCAGCCCGGCGCGCCCCCGTCGCCGACCGGAACCGGGCACTCGCCCACGGAGAGCACGCCCACGCCCAAGGCCCCTTCCCCGACCCCTCCGTAAACCGTTTTGGCGATACCTCCCGCCATCCCATATGCTTCTCACGTCCCCGACGCGCTGAGAAGCGCCCAGGCGGGCCGATAGCCCTCATCGTCTAGCGGCCTAGGACGCCGCCCTTTCAAGGCGGTAGCACGGGTTCGAATCCCGTTGGGGGCACGCAGTACATGTGCGACACTGTCGTACGAAGCTTGGTCCTGTGGAGCAGTTTGGAGTGCTCGCCACCCTGTCAAGGTGGAGGCCGCGGGTTCAAATCCCGTCAGGACCGCTGAGGTTTCACGTGAAACCTCGCGGCTGGGTAGCTCAGTTGGTACGAGCGATCGCCTGAAAAGCGATAGGTCGCCGGTTCGACCCCGGCCCCAGCCACAGCAAAGGCCCCGATCTTCGGATCGGGGCCTTGTTGTGTCCGGCTCGTCCGGCTCGCCCGGTCCGTCCGGCCCCGCCGCCCGTGTCCGGCGGACAAAAGCGTTCGCCAGGTTTTTCCGTCGGATGAGATCCTGGAAGCCGTATGTCTACGCATCCCGCCCCCACTCTCGGCACTCTCGCCCCTCGGCTGACCGAGCTGTCGCTGCGCGACGCGCATCGGCTCGGTCGGAGGCTGGAGGGTGCGCGGAAGATCCGTAAGCCGGAGGCCCGGGCCGCCGTTCTCACCGAGATCGAGGCGGAGGTGGCCAAGGCCGAGCAGCGCATCGGTGAGCGCCGGGCGCGCGTGCCCGCCGTCACCTACCCCGAGCAGCTGCCCGTCAGCCAGAAGAAGGACGAGATCGCGGCCGCCATCCGTGATCACCAGGTCGTCATCGTCGCCGGTGAGACCGGGTCCGGGAAGACCACGCAGATCCCGAAGATCTGCGTGGAGCTCGGACGCGGCGTGCGCGGCATGATCGGGCACACCCAGCCCCGGCGGATCGCCGCCCGCACCGTCGCCGAGCGGGTGGCGGACGAGCTGGACACCCCGCTCGGTGAGGCCGTCGGCTGGAAGGTGCGGTTCACCGACCAGGTGAACCCGGACGCCACGTTCATCAAGCTGATGACGGACGGCATCCTGCTCGCCGAGATCCAGACCGACCGCGAGCTGCGCGCCTACGACACGATCATCATCGACGAGGCGCACGAGCGGTCCCTCAACATCGACTTCCTGCTCGGGTACCTGGCGCAGCTCCTGCCGAAGCGCCCGGACCTCAAGGTCGTCATCACCTCGGCGACCATCGACCCCGAGCGCTTCTCCCGGCACTTCGGCGACGCCCCGATCATCGAGGTGAGCGGGCGGACGTATCCCGTCGAGGTGCGGTACCGGCCGCTCCTCGAAGAGGACGGCGACGACGCCGACCGGGACCAGATCACCGCGATCACCGACGCCGTCGAGGAGTTGATGGGCGAGGGGAAGGGCGACATCCTCGTCTTCCTCTCCGGCGAGCGGGAGATCCGGGACACCGCCGACGCGCTGGAGAGGAAGAAGTACGGATTCACCGAGGTGCTGCCGCTGTACGCACGGCTCTCGCACGCCGAACAGCACCGCGTCTTCCAGCAGCACACCGGACGCAGGATCGTTCTGGCGACCAACGTCGCCGAGACCTCGCTGACCGTGCCGGGCATCAAGTACGTCATCGACCCCGGATTCGCCCGGATCTCCCGGTACAGCCACCGCACCAAGGTGCAGCGGCTGCCGATCGAGCCGATCTCCCAGGCGAGCGCCAACCAGCGCAAGGGCCGCTGCGGGCGTACCAGCGACGGCATCTGCATCCGGCTGTACTCCGAGGAGGATTTCGAGGCACGGCCGGAGTTCACGGACGCGGAGATCCTCCGGACCAACCTGGCCTCCGTGATCCTCCAGATGACCGCGGCCGGCCTCGGTGACATCGAGAAGTTCCCCTTCATCGACCCGCCGGACCACCGCAACATCCGCGACGGTGTGCAGCTCCTCCAGGAGCTGGGGGCGCTCGACCCCGCGCAGAAGGACGTACGCAAGCGGCTCACGGACACCGGGCGCAAGCTGGCCCAGCTGCCCGTGGACCCGCGGCTGGCCCGCATGGTGCTGGAGGCCGACAAGAACGGCTGTGCCCGCGAGGTCATGGTCATAGCGGCGGCCCTGTCCATCCAGGACCCGCGGGAGCGGCCGGCCGAGAAGCAGGCGCAGGCGGACCAGCAGCACGCCCGTTTCAAGGACGAGACCAGCGACTTCCTCGCGTTCCTCAACCTCTGGCGGTACGTGCGCGAGCAGCAGAAGGAACGCGGCTCGTCGTCCTTCCGCCGGATGTGCAAGCAGGAGTACCTCAACTTCCTGCGCATCCGCGAGTGGCAGGACATCTACACGCAGCTGCGCACGGTCGCCAAGCAGATGGGCATCCACCTCAACGACCAGGACGCCCCCGAGGACCGTGTGCACGTGTCGCTGTTGGCGGGCCTCCTCTCGCACGTCGGCACGAAGGACGTCAAGGAGGGGGCGAAGAACGAGTACCTGGGTGCGCGCAACGCCAAGTTCGCGATCTTCCCCGGCTCGGCGCTGTTCAAGAAGCCGCCGCGGTTCGTGATGTCCGCCGAGCTGGTGGAGACCTCCCGGCTCTGGGCCCGCGTCAACGCGAAGATCGAGCCGGAGTGGGTCGAGCCGCTCGCCGGCCACCTGCTCAAGCGCACCTACAGCGAGCCGCACTGGGAGAAGGACCAAGCGGCCGTGATGGCGTACGAGAAGGTCACGCTGTACGGCGTGCCCATCGTGGCGCAGCGCAAGGTGAACTACGGGCGGATCGATCCGGAGGTCAGCCGCGAGCTGTTCATCCGCAACGCGCTGGTCGAGGGCGACTGGCGCACGCACCACAAGTTCTTCGCGGACAACCGCAAGCTGCTGACCGAGGTCGAGGAGCTGGAGCACCGCGCCCGGCGCCGGGACATCCTGGTCGACGACGAGACGCTGTACGACTTCTACGACCAGCGGGTACCCGAACACGTCGTCTCGGGCGCGCACTTCGACTCGTGGTGGAAGCACAAGCGGCACGAGCAGCCCGACTTCCTCGACTTCGAGCGCGAGATGCTCATCAACGAGAAGGCGGGTGCGGTCACCAAGGACGACTATCCGGACTCCTGGCGCCAGGGGCAGCTGAAGTTTCGGGTGACGTACCAGTTCGAGCCGGGCGCGGACGCGGACGGCGTGACCGTCCACATTCCCCTCCAGGTGCTCAACCAGGTCACGGACGAGGGCTTCGACTGGCAGATCCCGGGGCTGAGGGAGCAGGTGGTCACGGAGCTGATCCGGTCGCTTCCCAAGCCGATCCGCCGCAACTACGTGCCGGCCCCGAACTACGCGCAGGCGTTCCTGGAGCGGGCGGTACCGCTCCAGGAGCCGCTGACGGTGACCATGGCGCGGGAGTTGAAGCGCATGGTGGGGGTGCCTTTCGACGCGGAGGACTTCGACTGGTCGAAGGTCCCGGACCACCTGAAGATCACTTTCCGGATCGTCGACGAGCGGCGGCGCAAGCTGGCCGAGGACAAGGACCTGGAGGCGCTGAAGCTCCGGTTGAAGCCGAGGGCGCGCAAGGCCCTGTCGCAGGCCGCGGCGGCCACCGCCGAGCGCAGCGGCGGCGAGTCGCTGGAGCGCTCCGGGCTGACGGACTGGACGATCGGCACGCTGTCCCGGGTGTTCGAAACCCGCCGGGCGGGCCAGCCGGTGAAGGCGTACCCGGCGCTGGTCGACGACGGCGACACGGTGTCCGTACGGCTCTTCGACACCGAGGCGGAGCAGGCGCAGGCGATGTGGAAGGGCACGCGCCGGCTCATCCTGCGCAACATCCCGGTCAATCCGGCGAAGTTCGCATCCGAGAAGCTCACCAACCAGCAGAAGCTGAACCTGTCCGCGAATCCGCACGGTTCGATCCAGGCTCTGTTCGACGACTGCGCGATGGCGGCGGCGGACAAGCTGATCGCCGACTTCGGCGGGCCGGCGTGGGACGAGGAGTCGTACCGGAAGCTCTACGACAAGGTCCGGGCGGAGATCGTCGACACGACCGTCCGCACGGTGGGGCAGGTGCAGCAGGTGCTGGCGGCCTGGCAGGCCTGCGAGCGCCGTCTGAAGGCCGTGCGGAGCCCCGCGCTGCTGGCGAACCTCCAGGACGTGCGGGGGCAGCTGGACGCGCTGGTGAAGCCCGGCTTCGTCACGGAGGCGGGAATCAGGCGGCTGCCGGACCTGGTGCGCTATCTGGTCGCCGCCGACCGGCGGCTGCAGCAGATGCCGACGGGCGTCCAGCGGGACACGTCCCGCATGGAGAAGATCCACGAGATGCGGGACGAGTACGCGTGGCTGCTGGAGCAGATGCCGCGGGGTCGGCCGGTTCCGCAGCAGGTCCTCGACGTGCGCTGGATGATCGAGGAGCTGCGGGTCAGCTATTTCGCGCACGCGCTGGGCACGGCGTACCCCGTCTCCGACAAGCGGATCGTGAAGGCGATCGACGCGCTCGCGCCGTAGCGGAACCCGTGACGAGACGCTCACGGGGGGTGAGTTCGACCGGGGGCCCACCCTCCTGTAGAGTCTCTTCTCGCAGCGCAACGCAAGAAAAGCGCGGCAAAACCTGGTCCTGTGGAGCAGTTTGGAGTGCTCGCCACCCTGTCAAGGTGGAGGCCGCGGGTTCAAATCCCGTCAGGACCGCAGTACAAGAGACCCGCACCGATTGGTGCGGGTCTCTTCTCGTGCTCTCTCTGCACGTTCCGCCCCATACCCCCAGGAGGCCCTCAGCGCCTCCCTCCCGGCCTTGACGGCGTCACGTTCGCTCGGTACTCCAAAGACAGGGAACGTCCCTGTACGGCCCCGGAGGTGGCGTATGGCGGCATCGGTCAGGCACGAGACGCGGGCCTTGCTCCGCGCGCACCTGTCGGCCGCATCGTCCTACCGTCACCTGACGCGTCACTGCCCGATCTGTCACCGGCTGCTGCGGCTGGCGCTGGACTCGCCCGCCCCACAGTCCCCGACGGACCGTCAAGAACGCGTCGACGGCGAGACCGCGCCCCCCGCCTGAGGCACGCCGGCCCCCAACGCCCTTGGCACAAGGGCCTCCTGGAACATGGCCTCCCAATAGCGCACCCGCCCCGCGGCCAACAAGCACCAAGACCTGTGACGGGTGTCACTGCATGAGTTTTCGAAACGGTGGCCCTTACGACTCCCCTACAACTGGTCAATTTAATATGTGCAATTGCACTGCCTCCTCCACTGCCCCCCAGCCTGCGCACAGCCGTTCCGACACCCCTCCCCAAAGTTCGACAAGGCGGCTCACAGAGTGCCCGTCAGGGCCCCTCATCAGGCACAGGACCGCACACAAAAAAGATCGCGCTGGACCCGGCGGAGTCCAGCGCGATCGACGACGCACCCCTGTTGGGGCAGGAACGGCGCCGTGTGGAGCTGTGGTTACGAGCGTCTCGGCGGGTTGGGGGACCTGCCGTTCTGCCCGGTCATGCGGTCGTTCAGGCCTCGCTGCGCTGCTGCGGAATGCCCGCGAGCAGAGCGCGGACCTCGGCCTCGCGGTAGCGGCGATGCCCGCCGAGCGTGCGGATCGACGTGAGCTTGCCGGCCTTCGCCCAGCGCGTGACCGTCTTCGGGTCGACGCGGAACATGGTGGCGACCTCAGCCGGGGTCAGCAGCGGCTCGGCATCAGGGGTGCGAGCGGTCATGAGCGGCCTCCTCGGGAGAACCGAACCTTCTCGGTTCTTTCCTCTAAATTCTGCACCTTGACCCGCGTTGCCCGAAATGGCGGACGCGAGTCGAGTCGGTTATAGGACGAACGGCTTGTCCTCGGCACTACAACTACACCATCTGTCCAGCCGCGTCGGCCAAACCGATGGAATTGCCCTCCCAGGTGTTCATCAGCGACGGAAGCCGATGGACCATGCCATAGCGGACAGTCACGCCACTGTGACGATCAGTCACAGGACGATCAGGCGTCACCAGACCCCCCAAAGCGTGCAAACCCAGGATTCCGCCCACAGTGCATCACAACGGGACGGAACAAGCCCTCCCCGGACTCCTTGTCCTATTTTGGCACGAGGAGGGGGAACAGGCGCAAGAGTGATGTACGTGCGGTCCGTCACGCTTGACTCATACGCCCGGATCGGGACCTACGTCCCTTGTTGACAAAACCTCAGCCCACACCGGGCGAGTGTCGGATCGGAAGACGAAACCTCACATCGGGCGGTACGTCAAACGTCAGTTCGCCGACCGCCGGTCCCGGACCGCCCGCCAGCGCTGCACCAGCCGCCCGTACGCCGCCCCCGCCGTGGCCCCGTCACCGTGCCGCAGCGCCTCGATGCCCTCGGCCACATCCGCAGCGGAGTGGTCCTCCTCCAACTCACCGGCGGGCAGGGCGTGCACGAGCCCGCCGTAGTCGAGTTCGACCAGGGAGCGCGGGTGGAACTCCTCCAGCCAGCGCCCCACGTCCACCAGGCCGTCGATGAGCGGCCCCTCGTCCATGGCCTCCTTGAGGGCCCGCAGACCCCGCGCCACCCGCCGCCGGGCCTGCACCATCGGCGTCCGGTAGCGCAGCACCGGCGCGGCGGCACCCTCGCCCTCGCCGCCCTCCTCGTACTCCCGCTCGGCGTCGGAGACCAGCACGAACCAGTTGATCGGCACCTGCCAGGTGGCGGTGCGGATCCAAGGGCGGGCGTCCGGGTTGCGCTCCAGCCACCGTGCGTAGTCCTGTGCGCTCTCGCGGCGTACGACCGGGGGCAGCAGGGCGTCCAGCACCGGTTCCGGGAAGTCCTCGGCCAGTTCCCCGAGGGCCTGCCAGCCGCGCAGCCGGGTCCGCCAGGGGCAGACGCAGACCACGCCGTCGACCTCGGTCACGAAGGCGTCGGCGCTCTCGTGCACCGGCACCGCGACGGGCGGAGTGGGCAGCAGGTCGGCCAGGGAGCGGCGAAGCTCGTCCTGGTAGGAGGGCAGGTCGGTGCGGCGGGCGTAGCGGGTCCAGTGGGCGCGCTCGTCGTCGGGGAACGCGGCCAGCGGCTCGTACACACGCAGATACGCCGCGTAGGGGACGATCACCGAGGACACCTTGGGCACGCCTGCTCCCTCCCCCGCGCACCGCCCCGAAAACCTGCCGGAACCGATCACAAACGCGCGGGAACCTGAGCGAATCGTCGCACGCCCGTACTCCGTGCGGAGGTGATCCTGAGCACTGTGCGGCGGGGGGACCCCGGCAGGCTCTAATCTCGTGCCACAGTCCCCGCCACCCCTTGGGGACAGGTCTCACACCCGCCGCGACTGCACAGGAGTCACCACCGTGACCGACGTAAACGGCGCACCTGCTGATGTACTGCACACCCTGTTTCACTCGGACCAGGGTGGCCATGAGCAAGTCGTGCTCTGCCAGGACCGGGCCAGCGGCCTCAAGGCCGTCATCGCCGTCCACTCCACCGCCCTCGGCCCCGCGCTCGGCGGTACGCGCTTCCACCCGTACGCGAGCGAGGCGGAGGCGGTCGCCGACGCGCTGAACCTCGCGCGCGGGATGTCGTACAAGAACGCCATGGCCGGCCTCGAGCACGGCGGCGGCAAGGCCGTGATCATCGGCGATCCGGAGCGGATCAAGAGCGAGGAGCTGCTGCTCGCCTACGGCCGGTTCGTCGCCTCGCTCGGCGGCCGGTACGTCACCGCCTGCGACGTCGGCACCTACGTCGCCGACATGGACGTCGTGGCGCGCGAGTGCCGCTGGACGACCGGTCGCTCCCCGGAGAACGGCGGCGCGGGCGACTCCTCCGTCCTCACCTCCTTCGGCGTCTACCAGGGCATGCGGGCCGCCGCCCAGCACCTGTGGGGCGACCCGACGCTGCGCGACCGCACCGTCGGCATCGCGGGCGTCGGCAAGGTCGGCCACCACTTGGTCGAGCACCTGCTCGCCGAGGGCGCCCACGTCGTCATCACGGACGTGCGCAAGGACGTCGTGCGGTCCATCACCGAGCGGCACCCGTCGGTAATCGCCGTCGCCGACACCGACGCGCTGATCCGGGTGGAGAACCTGGACATCTACGCCCCCTGCGCGCTCGGCGGCGCGCTGAACGACGACACGGTGCCGGTGCTGACCGCCAAGGTGGTCTGCGGCGCGGCCAACAACCAGCTCGCCCACCCGGGCGTGGAGAAGGACCTCGCCGACCGCGGCATCCTCTACGCGCCGGACTACGTGGTGAACGCCGGTGGCGTCATCCAGGTCGCCGACGAGCTGCGCGGCTTCGACTTCGACCGGTGCAAGGCGAAGGCCGCGAAGATCTACGACACCACGCTGGCCATATTCGCACGTGCGAAGGAGGACGGCATCCCGCCGGCCGCGGCGGCCGACCGGATCGCCGAGCAGCGGATGGCCGAGGCACGTACCCGGCGGTGACCGGACGGTGACCGGGCGGCATCCCGGGCGCCCGGTATTCGAAAGTTTGAGCGGTACCCGCCGGAGGGCAGTTGGAGAGAACTCTCACTTATCCCGGCGGGTCGACCGTCGAAAGGTGGTTAAAATCGCCCCTGACCAGCGAGGACGGGGCGCCTCGCCGGTCCTGGGCGCGGCCACGTCCTGCGGGCGACGTACCGTATGGGCGTGGGCTCAGGTACCGTGGGAGCCCTACGGACCGGTCTCTCCACGGAGAGCCCGTTCCGGACCATGAACGCGTGTCAAGACTCTGGGGCCGTCGAGCCCCGTCGTTGAGGGGGTCGAGCCATGGGGCGCGGCCGGGCCAAGGCCAAGCAGACGAAGGTCGCCCGCCAGCTGAAGTACAACAGCGGTGGGACTGATCTCTCCCGCCTGGCCGAGGAGCTGGGCGCATCGACGTCGAGTCCGCAACCGCCTAACGGCGAGCGGTTCGAGGACGATGAGCAGGACGACGACGTGTACGCACGGTACGCCGACCTTTACGAGGACGACGACGAGGACGAGGACGGCCAGTCCCCGCAACAACGTCGCGGCGCTTGACCTCGCACTGAACACCCGCCCGGTCGGTGACTCAGGTCACCGACCGGGTTCTGTGCTACCCGCGGGTACCGCAGCGGCTCAGGCGGCGTAGTCGCCGACGAGGGCCGCGCCGGACTCGTGGTCGCCGCGGTCGGTGATCTCGCCGGCCACCCAGGCGTCCACACCGCGATCGGCCAGTGTCGCCAGTGCCACGTCCGTCGACTCCTCGGGCACGATCGCGATCATGCCCACACCCATGTTCAGGGTCTTCTCCAGCTCCAGGCGTTCGACCTTGCCCGTCGTACCGACGAGGTCGAAGATCGCGCCCGGGGTCCAGGTGGACCGGTCGACGGTCGCGTGCAGGCCGTCGGGGATCACGCGGGCCAGGTTGGCCGCGAGGCCGCCGCCGGTGACGTGGCTGAAGGCGTGGACCTCGGTGGTGCGGGTGAGGGCCAGGCAGTCCAGGGAGTAGATCTTGGTGGGCTCCAGCAGCTCCTCGCCGAGGGTGCGGCCGAGGCCGTCCAGGTGGGCGTCGAGCGACAGGCCTGCCTCGTTCAGCAGGACGTGGCGGACGAGCGAGTACCCGTTCGAGTGAAGCCCGGAGGCGGCCATGGCGACGACCGCGTCACCCTCACGGATGCGGTCGGGGCCCAGCAGCCGGTCGGCCTCCACGACGCCCGTACCGGCGCCGGCGACGTCGAAGTCGTCCGCGCCCAGCAGGCCCGGGTGCTCGGCCGTCTCGCCGCCGACCAGGGCGCATCCGGCCAGCACACAGCCCTCGGCGATGCCCTTCACGATCGCGGCGACACGCTCGGGGTGGACCTTGCCGACGCAGATGTAGTCGGTCATGAACAGCGGCTCGGCGCCGCAGACCACGATGTCGTCCATGACCATGGCGACCAGGTCGTGGCCGATGGTGTCGTAGACGCCCAGCTGCCGGGCGATGTCGACCTTGGTGCCGACGCCGTCCGTGGCGGAGGCGAGCAGGGGACGCTCGTAGTTCTTGAGGGCGGAGGCGTCGAAGAGGCCGGCGAAACCGCCGAGGCCGCCGAGGACCTCGGGGCGCCGGGTCTTCTTCACCCATTCCTTCATGAGTTCGACGGCGCGGTCGCCCGCTTCGATGTCGACGCCCGCGGCTGCGTAGCTGGCACCAGTTGTGTCAGACATGACGATGAGAACCTTTGTGTCGTACGGCAGGTGGTGCGCGGCGCTACGGGCGACGGATGGCGTCGGCGGCGGCCGTCGCGGCGGGCCCGGCGGCCAGCTCGGTCTCCAGGAGCTGCTTGCCGAGCAGCTCGGGGTCGGGGAGCTCCATCGGGTACTCGCCGTCGAAGCAGGCGCGGCACAGGTTCGGCTTGGCGATGGTGGTCGCCTCGATCATGCCGTCGATGGAGATGTACGCCAGGGAGTCGGCGCCGAGCGAGGTGCCGATCTCGTCGATGCTCATGCCGTTGGCGATGAGCTCGGCGCGGGTGGCGAAGTCGATGCCGAAGAAGCAGGGCCACTTCACGGGCGGCGAGGAGATCCGGATGTGGACCTCGGCGGCGCCGGCCTCGCGGAGCATGCGGACCAGGGCCCGCTGGGTGTTGCCGCGGACGATGGAGTCGTCGACGACGACCAGCCGCTTGCCCTTGATGACTTCCTTCAAAGGGTTCAGCTTCAGGCGGATGCCCAGCTGGCGGATGGTCTGCGAGGGCTGGATGAAGGTGCGGCCGACGTAGGCGTTCTTCACCAGGCCGGCGCCGAAGGGGATGCCGGAGGCCTCGGCGTACCCGATCGCGGCGGGCGTGCCGGACTCCGGGGTCGCTATGACCAGGTCGGCTTCGGCGGGAGCTTCCTCGGCCAGCTTGCGGCCCATCTCCACCCGGGAGAGGTACACGTTCCGGCCGGCGATGTCGGTGTCCGGGCGGGCCAGGTACACGTACTCGAAGACACAGCCCTTGGGCTTCGCTTCTGCGAATCGAGAGGTGCGCAGGCCGTTCTCGTCGATGGCGACGAACTCGCCGGGCTCGATCTCGCGGACGTAGGAGGCGCCGCAGATGTCGAGGGCGGCGGACTCGGAGGCGACCACCCAGCCGCGCTCGAGGCGGCCGAGTACCAGCGGGCGGATGCCCTGCGGGTCACGGGCGGCGTAGAGGGTGTGCTCGTCCATGAAGACGAGGCTGAAGGCGCCGCGCACCTGGGGCAGCACCTTGCCGGCCGCCTCCTCGACGCTCAGCGGCTTGCCGTCGTCGTCCACCTGACCCGCGAGCAGGGCGGTGATCAGGTCGGTGTCGTTGGTCGCCGCGACCCGCGTGGAGCGGCCGTCCTGCTTGGGCAGGTCGGCGACCAGCTCGGCGAGCTGGGCGGTGTTGACGAGGTTGCCGTTGTGCCCGAGCGCGATGGAGCCCTGGGCGGTGGCACGGAACGTCGGCTGGGCGTTCTCCCAGACGGAGGCGCCGGTGGTCGAGTAGCGGGCGTGTCCGACCGCGATGTGACCCTGGAGCGAACCGAGGGAGGTCTCGTCGAAGACCTGGGAAACCAGGCCCATGTCCTTGAAGACGAGGATCTGGGAGCCGTTGCTGACCGCGATTCCCGCGGATTCCTGGCCCCGATGCTGGAGGGCGTAGAGCCCGAAGTACGTGAGCTTTGCGACCTCTTCGCCCGGAGCCCAGACACCGAAGACGCCACAAGCGTCCTGGGGGCCCTTCTCGCCGGGAAGCAGATCGTGATTGAGTCGACCGTCACCACGTGGCACGCCTCCGAGTGTAGGCGAGGTCGACCACTGGTCCGAATTGGGGACAGGGACTCGCGACCGGGTCACTGCTCGGCATAGGCCCTCAGGATCTCGCCGTCTTCCCTGGTCAGCGTGAGGGTTTCATGATCGATGCGGTAATCGACCCGACCCTCGAAGAAGCCCAGTATCCGCTTCTCGGCGTCCATGAGTGAGCCTTCGCACATCATTCGGGTCGTCGTCGGGGCGCCCAGGGTGATGTGACCGTCGCCGACCGTGGCCTTCGCGTTGACGTGGTTGCAGGGGAGGCGGCCCGCGACGGTCTTCGCGTCCTTGTCGAAGGTGAGCTGCGTGCGGCTCTTCCCGTCGGCCGACGTGGCGGTCCACTCCGTGCCGTGCAGGGACGCGTCCTTCGGCTTGCTGAGTTCGACGGTGTCGCCGTCGGCGGTGGTCAGGGTGAGCCGTTCGCCCCGGGTCTCGGCGGTGAGATCGGCGTCGAGGGCCCGGCCGAGGGACTTCTCGAAGGCGGGGGGCGTGTCCGTGCAGCCCTTCTCGGTGAACACGGCGTCGCTGAGCCGGACGCGCTCGCCGTCGACGTCGGCGCGGGCGCTGAAGGTGTTGCATCCGGTGCTGCCGACCGCCTCCCCGCTCTCGTGGATCAGTACCCGGGCGGAGTCGGGCGCCTTGTGGGTGGCGCCGTCCACGGTGACGGAGTCGATGCTCCACTGGACGCCGGTGACGGGCTTTCCCGCGCCGACGGAGCCACTGCCGCCGTCGGCCTTCTCGGTGCCGCAGGCCGCCGCGAGCGGCACGAGCGCGGCGACGGCGGCCACGGTCAGGGGGATGCTGCGCTGCTGCTTCTGCCTGTACATGCCGATACGACGGAGGCGCGGAGGATCTGGTTCCCCTCTTCCGCTCAGCTGAGCAGCGGCAGCAGCCCCGCGAGGTCGGCACGCTCCCCGCTCGCGCTGACGGTCGCGTAGCCCACGGCGTCCTTCCAGGTCAGCCGCCCGGTCGCCAGCCGAACCCAGGTCAACGGGTCGGTCTCGACGACGCTCGGCGGGGTGCCCCGGGTGTGCCGGGGGCCCTCGACGCACTGCACGACGGCGTACGGCGGAATCCGCACCTCCGTCGAGCCGCCGGGCGCCTTCGCGGCGAGCGCGTCGGCAAGCAGCCGGGTCGCGGCGGCCAGCGCCTGCCGGTCGTACGGGACGTCGAGGCCGGGCACGGCGGCGTTCAGGTCGTCGGTGTGGACGACCAGCTCGACGGTGCGGGTGACGACGTAGTCGGCCAGGGGGAGGGCGCCGGCGCAGGTGGGCAGCAGCCGGGTACCGGGGTGGGTGTCGAGGCGCTCGGCGAAGCGCCGCTCGGCCTCGGCGAGGTGGGCGTCGAGGTCGGGGTGTTCGGCCGCGAGTCGCCGGGCGGTGGCGGCGATGCCGTCCGCGTCGG
The DNA here is from genome assembly GCF_014649815.1 of Streptomyces mutabilis. Taxonomy (GTDB): domain Bacteria; phylum Actinomycetota; class Actinomycetes; order Streptomycetales; family Streptomycetaceae; genus Streptomyces; species Streptomyces mutabilis. The sequence goes on from NZ_BMTT01000009.1 coordinate 41,208, forward strand.
CGGTGATGGCGAACGGCCAGTCGAGCAGGTGTCCGTCCTGCCGCACCGGCTCGGGTTCACCGAGCAACCGGTCCACGGCCGTCAGCGCCGTGCCGACGTGCGCGACCAGCTCCCGCACGGTCCAGTCGCCGAGCCGCGTCGGCAGCGCCAGCTGGTCCGGGGTGAGGGTGCGGACGGCCGCCCGTATGTTCCCGAACTGGGCGAGCACGGCGGTGCGGGTGCGGGCGGGGTCGTAGGCGCGGGCACGCTTCTTGGCTGCGGGCATGCGGGGAGCTTATGCGGGGGTGCGGGCGGACAGTCACCCGTACGTGTGTCCGGAAGCGGAAACCGCACGCGAAGCGCCGGACCCCGGAAACACTGGTCCGCGCCTGGAAGGAGGTGCAACACGACGGATATGGCCGAGCACACGTCCCACATGTCGGTGGACGAGTGGGGGACGATCGCCTCCGCCGCCCCCGGGACCGGCAGGTTGGTGGCTACCGCGATGTACGCGTGTTCGGCGATCCGGTCATCCTCCCGCCCCGGTCGGCATTGAAGACACGGAAATCCTCAAGAGCTACGTCCGCTGAAACGCCGAGGTCCCGCCCGGAACCGGACGGGACCTCGAACTCTCGGGGATCGGCGACTACGCCAGCAGCCCCGGGATCGTTGCCTCGTGGGCCTCGCGCAGTTCCGTCAGGGGCAGCGTGAACTCGCCCTGGACCTCCACCGCGTCCCCGTCCACGACACCGATGCGGGTGGCCGGCAGGCCCCGGGCACCGCACATGTCGTTGAAGCGGACCTCTTCCGAGCGCGGGACGGCGACGACCGCGCGGCCCGCCGACTCCGAGAACAGGAAGGTGAAGGCGTCGAGCCCGTCCGGTACGACCAGACGCGCGCCCTTGCCGCCGAGCAGCGCCGACTCGACGACCGCCTGGACCAGACCGCCGTCCGACAGGTCGTGTGCGGAGTCGATCATGCCGTCGCGGGAGGCGGAGATCAGGATCTCGCCGAGGAGGCGCTCGCGGTCCAGGTCGACCTTCGGGGGCAGGCCGCCGAGGTGGTCGTGGATCACCTGGGACCAGGCCGAGCCGCCGAACTCCTCACGCGTGTCGCCGAGGAGGTAGAGCAGCTGCCCCTCCTCCTGGAAGGCGACCGGCGTGCGGCGGGCCACGTCGTCGATGACGCCGAGGACCGCGACCACCGGGGTCGGGTGGATGGCGGCCTCGCCCGTCTGGTTGTAGAGGGAGACGTTGCCGCCGGTCACCGGGGTGCCGAGCTGGAGGCAGCCGTCGGCCAGACCGCGCACGGCCTCCGCGAACTGCCACATGACCGCCGGGTCCTCCGGCGAGCCGAAGTTCAGGCAGTCGGAGACGGCCAGCGGCTTCGCGCCGGTCGTCGCCACGTTGCGGTAGGCCTCCGCGAGGGCCAGCTGCGCACCCGTGTACGGGTCGAGCTTGGCGTACCGGCCGTTGCCGTCCGTGGCGATGGCGACGCCGAGGCCGGTTTCCTCGTCGACGCGGATCATGCCGGAGTCCTCGGGCTGGGCGAGGACCGTGTTGCCCTGCACGAAGTGGTCGTACTGCTGGGTGATCCACTGCTTGGAGGCCTGGTTGGGCGAGCCGACCAGCTTGAGGACCTGGTCCTTGAGCTCGTCGGACGTCTGCGGCCTGGGCAGCTTGTTCGCGTCGTCGGCCTGGAGCTCGTCCTGCCAGGACGGGCGGGCGTAGGGGCGCTCGTAGACCGGACCCTCGTGCGCGACCGTGCGCGGGTCGACATCGACGATCTTGCCGCCGTGCCAGTAGATCTCCAGGCGGTCGCCGTCGGTCACCTCACCGATCACGGTGGCGATGACGTCCCACTTCTCACAGATCTCCAGGAAGCGGTCGACCTTGCCCGGCTCGACGACCGCGCACATGCGTTCCTGCGACTCGCTCATCAGGATTTCCTCGGGCGAGAGCGTGGAGTCGCGCAGGGGGACGTCGTCCAGGGTGACGCGCATGCCGCCGGAGCCGTTCGAGGCCAGCTCGGACGTGGCGCAGGAAAGGCCCGCCGCTCCCAGGTCCTGGATGCCGACGACCAGCTTCTCCTGGAAGGCTTCCAGGGTGCACTCGATGAGGAGCTTCTCCTGGAAGGGGTCGCCGACCTGGACGGCCGGGCGCTTGGAGGGCTTGGCGTCGTCGAAGGTCTCCGAGGCCAGGATCGACGCGCCGCCGATGCCGTCACCGCCGGTGCGGGCCCCGTAGAGGATGACCTTGTTGCCCGCGCCGGACGCCTTGGCGAGGTGGATGTCCTCGTGCCGCATGACGCCGATGGCACCGGCGTTGACCAGGGGGTTGCCCTGGTAGCAGGCGTCGAAGACGACCTCGCCGCCGATGTTGGGCAGGCCCAGGCAGTTGCCGTAGCCGCCGATGCCGGCGACGACGCCGGGCAGGACGCGCTTGGTGTCCGGGTGGTCGGCGGCGCCGAAGCGCAGCGGGTCCACGACGGCGACCGGGCGGGCGCCCATCGCGATGATGTCGCGGACGATGCCGCCGACGCCCGTGGCCGCGCCCTGATATGGCTCGACGTAGGAGGGGTGGTTGTGCGACTCGACCTTGAAGGTGACCGCGTAGCCCTGGCCTACGTCGACGACACCGGCGTTCTCACCGATGCCGACGAGCATCGCGTCGGACTCGGGGGCCTTCTCGCCGAACTGGCGCAGGTGGACCTTGCTGCTCTTGTACGAGCAGTGTTCGGACCACATCACCGAGTACATGGCCAGCTCCGCCCCGGTGGGGCGGCGGCCGAGGATCTCCACGACCCTCTCGTACTCGTCCTTCTTCAGGCCCAGCTCGGCCCAGGGCAGCTCGACGTCGGGGGTCTCGGCCGCGTGCTCGACCGTGTCCAGAGGCGTCCGGCTCATGCGTTGACCAGCTTCTTGAGGATCGACGTGAAGAACGGGAGGCCGTCGGTGCGGCCGGTGCCGATCAGTGGCTCGACGGCGTGCTCGGGGTGCGGCATGAGGCCGACGACGTTGCCGGCGGCGTTGGTGATGCCGGCGATGTCGTTGAGCGAGCCGTTCGGGTTGAAGTCCACGTAGCGGAAGGCGACGCGGCCCTCGGCCTCCAGCTCGTCCAGCGTCCGCCGGTCGGCGACGTACCGCCCGTCCATGTTCTTCAGCGGGATGTGGATCTCCTGACCGGCGGTGTAGTCGCTGGTCCAGGCGGTGCCCGCGTTCTCCACCCGCAGCTTCTGGTCGCGGCAGATGAAGTGCAGGTGGTCGTTGCCCAGCATGCCGCCGGGGAGCAGGTGCGCCTCGGTGAGGATCTGGAAGCCGTTGCAGATGCCGAGGACGGGCAGCCCGGCCTTGGCCTGGTCGATGACGGTGTCCATCACCGGCGAGAACCGCGCGATGGCGCCGGCCCGCAGGTAGTCGCCGTACGAGAAACCACCGCAGAGCACCACGGCGTCGACCTGCTTGAGGTCCTTGTCCTTGTGCCAGAGGGCGACGGGTTCGGCGCCGGCGACGCGGATCGCACGCTGCGTGTCCCGGTCGTCGAGAGAGCCAGGGAAAGTGACGACGCCAATACGAGCGGTCACTTCGAGGCCTCCGCGACTACGTCCGCGGACTCGACCTTCACGGTGAAGTCCTCGATCACGGTGTTGGCGAGGAAGGATTCCGCAAGATCGTGGATGCGGGCGAGGGCTGCGTCATCGACGGGCCCGTCCACTTCCAGTTCGAATCGCTTTCCCTGACGGACGTCCGAGATCCCTTCGAAACCCAGTCGCGGCAGTGCGCGCTGCACCGCCTGGCCCTGGGGGTCGAGGATCTCCGGCTTGAGCATGACGTCGACTACGACGCGTGCCACTGGCACTCCCGGTGTGTGGTGCTGAGCAGGTTCCTTCAGACTACCCGTACAAAAATTCTACGCGCGTAGCCTTGGAGGAAACTACGTGACCCCTGTCACGATCGGGTATCGGAAGGAGGTGACTGCGAAAAGCTTCGGGAAAGATCTCGGATCGAGCCGGGGCCAACTATTGTGTGCGGACACGCGGAGAGATTTAGTCGGGCTTCCCATTGCAATGCCGGGCACTGTACAAATGAAATGTCATTAGCCGATACTTGCCCAATTACAGGCGAACAGTCGGCATCATCGCGGCGTCTTGGCACGTCATCGCGGAGGTGCCGCACGAAGGGACCGATATTCGTGGCGCAGCGTGTCGTGGTCACTCTCTTTGACGACATCGACGGCTCGGAAGCGGCGGAGACGATCGCCTTCGGGGTCGACGGCCGTATGTACGAGATCGACCTGAACGAAGCCAATGCCCGGAAACTGCGCAAGGCCCTCGAACCGTTCGTGTCGGCCGGCCGCAAGCGGTCGCGGTCCGGCAAGGCGTACCGGCAGACGGAGGTCGCCCCCGACCCGGCGGCGGTCCGCGCCTGGGCGCAGGCGAACAGGATGGACGTGCCCGCGCGGGGCCGGATCCCGAAGAAGGTCTACGAGGCGTTCGCCGCGGCGCAGTGAGGCGCCGCCCGTGCCTGGGGCGGCCGACGGCCGCCCAGCCGCCCCTCGCGGCAACCGACTTGCGCGGCACCCCGGGTGATCAGCTAAAGTCTGGAGCACGCCGAGGGGCGAGGCCGAAAGGCCCAGCTCACGGAACACGCGGGTGTAGTTCAGTAGTAGAACATCCCCCTTCCAGGGGGAAGGCGCAGTGTGCAATTCCTGTCACCCGCTCTGCATCGCCGTACCGATCACTCGATTCGATCAGGTAGGCTGATGCTCGCACCGATCGGTGAAGGCCGGTCGGGGGCAATGCGGACGTAGCTCAGTTGGTAGAGCGCAACCTTGCCAAGGTTGAGGTCGCGAGTTCGAGCCTCGTCGTCCGCTCGGGAATCAGACCCCGGTCCTCCGTGACCGGGGTCTTTTCGTGCGCCCATGCGGTGCCCCGAACAGCCTCCGTCTGACATTTGTCATGGCCGGTGATGACAGCTCGCACTGTCACCCGGCCCGGAGTGCCGCGACGCTTGAGCCATGCATGCGAACGGACACGAACACGTGATTGAGGTCACCGACCTGCGGCGTGTGTACGGGGGCGGGTTCGAGGCCGTGCGGGGGATCGACTTCTCCGTGCGCCGCGCAGAGATCTTCGCCCTGCTCGGCACCAACGGCGCCGGCAAGACGTCTACGGTCGAACTGCTGGAGGGCCTCGCCGCTCCGGCCGGCGGGCGGGTGCGCGTCCTCGGGCACGACCCCTACACCGAGCGGGCCGCCGTACGCCCCCGCACCGGGGTCATGCTCCAGGAGGGCGGCTTCCCGTCCGAGCTGACCGTCGCGGAGACCGCGCGGATGTGGGCGGGATGCGTGAGCGGGGCCCGCCCGCCGGCCGAGGTGCTGGCCCTGGTCGGTCTGCAGGCGAAGGCGAACGTCCGCGTGAAGCAGCTCTCCGGGGGCCAGCGGCGCCGCCTCGACCTGGCGCTCGCGCTGCTCGGCGACCCCGAGGTGCTCTTCCTCGACGAGCCCAGCACCGGACTGGACGCCGAAGGCCGCCGGGACACCTGGGAGTTGGTGAGCACCCTGCGCGACGGCGGTACGACGGTGCTGCTGACCACGCACTACCTGGAGGAGGCCGAGAACCTCGCCGACCGGCTCGCGATCATGCACGAGGGCCGCATCGCCGCCACCGGCACGCCGGCCGAGGTGACCGCCGCGCAGCCGTCCCGGATCTCCTTCGAACTGCCCGACGGCTATTTCGTGGGCGACCTTCCGCCGCTCGGCGAACTGGGCGTGAGCGACCACGAGGTCGACGGCCGGCTGGTCAGGCTCCGCACCCGCGAGCTGCAGCGCGCGGCCACCCAGTTGCTGGTCTGGGCCGGACGGGCCGGAGTGGAACTGCGCCGCCTGGACGTGCGGTCGGCATCCCTGGAGGAGGCGTTCCTGGGCATCGCGAAGGACGCGTCCGCGAAGGACGCGTCCGCGAAGGCGGCCGAGTCGACGACGAAGGAGGAGTACGCGGCATGAGCGCCACGGACACCCGAGCCCGCACGGCGCACACCGCCAAGGGCGCGGTCACCACGCCGACGAGTCGCATGACGGCGCTCGCCCGCGCCGAACTCACCCTGCTGGGTCGGAACAAGGGCACCGTGTTCGCGGCGCTGTTCGTGCCGCTGGTGCTGCCCTTCAGCGTGTACTCGGCGTCCGAGGAGATGGACCTCGCCGAGGCCGGACTCACCCCCGCCCTGCTCGTCCTGCCCGCCGCGATCGGCTTCTCCCTCCTGTTCGCCGTCTACTCCGCGCTCGTCGGCGTCTTCGTCGTCCGCCGCGAGGAGCTCGTCCTCAAGCGGCTGCGCACCGGCGAACTCCGGGACGTCGAGATCCTGAGCGGCTCCGCGATGCCGGCGGTGCTCAGCGGACTGGTGCAGAGCCTGGTGCTCGCCGTGGGCTGTGCCGTGCTGCTGGACCTGTCCGCACCGTCCGCGCCCCACCTCGCCGTCCTCGGCCTGCTGCTGGGCCTCGTGATGTGCGCCGCGCTCGCGGCGGTCACCGCGAGTTTCACCCGCACCGGCGAGAGCGCGCAGGTCACCCCCCTGCCGTTCATGTTCGTCTCGATGCCCGGCTCCGGCATGTTCGTGCCGCTGGACCTCTTCCCCGACCAGGTGGCCTCCGTCTGCGAGCTGCTGCCGCTGACGCCCGTCGTCACCCTGGTCCGCGGCGGCTGGACCGGCGACCTCTCGGCGTACGAGACGCTGGGCGCCGTGGCTACGGCGGTGGCCTGGACCGTGGTCGCGGTGTTTGCTGTACGGCGGTGGTTCCGCTGGGAGCCACGGCGCTGACCTCCGGGGAGTCCCGGATCGGGGCCGGCAGCGGGGAGAGGGGTTGAGCGAGGGCATGCGCAGGCCGAGGCGCTGGTGGGGGCGGAAGAGCACGCCGGCGAAGGTGGAGACGTACACGCGGTGGTCGTTCCACTTCTTCGGGGTCATCGAGATGCTCGCGATGGGGGCGTCGGCCTACGAACGGGTCGGGCCGCGCCTCGCCACCGGGCTGGCCGTGCTGGTCACCGTGCACGCCGCGGTGGGCATGGCGGTCGCCTCCCGGTCCCTGGACTGGACGCGCGGCCTGCGACCGCAGCCCCTGCGGCTGCTGTGGGGCTACGCCGCCCTCACGGCGGTGATCTCCACCGGCACGGTCCTGCTCGCGGAGCACGCGTCCGGTGACGCCGTGGACACCGCGGCGGGATCGGCCTTCGGGGGCGTCCTGTGCTTCGGCGCGGGCATGATCACGCTCGGGGTGCGCGACCGGCGTCGGGTGGTCGCGGTCGTCGCGGGCTTCGCGCTGGGCACCGGGCTCGTGTCGTTCCCGCTGGGTCTGGGGGCCACCGGCGCGCTCGCGGTGGCGGCCCTGGTGCTGCTGGCCGGCGGGTTCCTCGCCTTCACCTCCGTCTTCTCCGTGTGGCTGCTCGACGCCGTCTACACCCTCGACGAGGCCAAGGAGACCCGGGCGCGGCTCGCCGTCGCCGAGGAACGGCTGCGGTTCGGCCGGGACATGCACGACGTGATGGGGCGGAACCTGGCGGTGATCGCCCTCAAGAGCGAACTGGCCGTCCAGTTGTCCCGGCGCGGACAGCCCGAGGCGGTGGAGCAGATGATCGAGGTGCAGCGCATCGCCCAGGAGTCGCAGCGGGAGGTCCGGGACGTCGTGCGCGGCTACCGGGAGGCCGCCCTGGAGGTGGAGCTCACCGGCGCCCGGGGGGTGCTCTCGGCGGCCGGCATCGACTCGGAGGTCACCGGCGGGACGGACGGGCTGCCCGCCGAGGTGCAGTCGGCCCTCGGCTGGGTCGTCCGCGAGGCGACCACCAACGTGCTGCGGCACGGGAACGCGCAGAAGTGTGCCGTGGCGGTACGGATGTCGGAGGGACGTGTGGTGCTGACGGTGGAGAACGACGGGGTGCCGGAGGTGACCGGGTCCGCAGACGCCGTGGGTTCGGGCGGCTCCGGGCTCGCGGGGCTGCGGGAGCGGCTGGCCGCCGTGGACGGCACGCTGGAGGCCGGGAGCGTCGGCGAGGGCGTGTTCCGGCTCACAGCCGAGGTGCCGCTGCCGTCGTCCGCCGGGGCGGCCGTACTGGAGGCCGCGTCGTGACGACCCCCGTACGGGTGCTGCTCGCGGACGACGAGCACCTCATCCGCGGGGCGCTGGCCGCCCTGCTCTCGCTCGAGGAGGACCTCACCGTGGTCGCCGAGGCAGCCACCGGACCGGAGGCGCTGGCGATGGCCCGGGCCCACGAACCCGACGTCGCCGTCCTGGATCTCCAGATGCCCGGCGCGGACGGTGTGAAGGTCGCCACATCGCTGCGGGCCGAACTGCCCAACTGCCGGGTGCTGATCGTGACCAGTCACGGGCGGCCCGGGCATCTGAAACGGGCGCTCGCGGCGGGGGTGCGCGGCTTCGTGCCCAAGACGGTCAGCGCCCAGCGGCTCGCCGAGCTGATCCGCACCGTGCACGCCGGAAACCGCTACGTCGACCCGGAGTTGGCCGCCGACGCGATCTCCGCGGGGGACTCGCCGCTGACCGCGCGTGAGGCCGAGGTGCTGGAGCACGCCGCCGACGGGGCCCCCGTGGCGGAGATCGCCGAGCGTGCCGCGCTCGCCGAAGGGACCGTGCGGAACTACCTGTCGTCGGCCGCGAACAAGCTCGGTGCGGAGAACCGGCACACGGCGGTGCGGCTCGCGAGGGAGCGGGGTTGGGTATAGTGGCTGTCGCGCCACGGGGAAGTCACCGGCTCCGGCCGACGGCCTAGACCCGCGGCGCAGTGCGAACGTAGCTCAGTTGGTAGAGCGCAACCTTGCCAAGGTTGAGGTCGCGAGTTCGAACCTCGTCGTTCGCTCCACATGAGGAAGCCCCCGGTTGCGGCCGGGGGCTTTTTCGTGTCTGCGTGCGGTGGCTTCTTCGTATGTGCGTGCGGTGGCTCACTCGTGCCCGTGCGAAGGCCCCCGGTCACGGCCGGGGGCCTCGGCGTCGGCGTGCACGGGCCGGCGCTACGACCAGCTCAGGCCGGTCAGGCGCTCGTACGCCTCCACGTACTTGGCGCGGGTCGCGTCCACGACCCGCTGGGGCAGCTCCGGCGGGGGCTGCTCGCTCTTCCGGTCCCAGCCGGACTCCGCCGAGGTCAGCCAGTCCCGGACGAACTGCTTGTCGTACGACGGCTGCGCCCGGCCCGGCTGCCACTGGTCGGCCGGCCAGAAGCGGGAGGAGTCCGGGGTGAGCACCTCGTCGGCGAGGATCAGGTCGTCGTCGCTGAAACCGAACTCGAACTTGGTGTCGGCCAGGACGATGCCGCGCTCACGGGCGATGTCCCGGGCACGGGAGTAGATGGCGAGGGTGGCCTGGCGCAGGCGGGCCGCGGTGTCCGCCCCGACCTGGCGGGCGACCTCCTCGTAGGAGACGTTCTCGTCGTGCTCGCCGACCTCGGCCTTGGTGGCCGGGGTGAAAATCGGGGCGGGGAGCTCCGAGCCGTCGACCAGGCCCTCGGGGAGGGCGAGGCCGCAGACGGTGCGGGTCTGCCGGTACTCGGCCAGTCCCGAGCCGGTGAGGTGGCCGCGGGCCACGCACTCCACCGGGACCATCCGCAGCGACTTGCAGACCAGGGCGCGGCCCTCCCAGTCGGCGGGGGCGCCGGGGGGCAGCTCGGTGCTCAGGACGTGGTTCGGAACCAGGTCGGAGAGCTGGTCGAACCACCACAGGGAGAGCTGGGTGAGGACCCGGCCCTTGTCGGGGATCTCGGTCGGCAGCACCCAGTCGTAGGCGGAGATGCGGTCGCTGGCGATCATCACGAGGTCGCCCGCCTCGTTCCGGTACAGCTCGCGCACCTTGCCGGTGTGCAGATGCACCAGACCCGGAACCTGGAGCGGCTCGGGCTTTTCGACGAATCCGGACACGGTTCCTCCCCGTGGTTCTGTCCAAGTACGTCGATTCTCCCGTATGCGCGGATCGGCCTCCTTGCGGGGTGGCGGCGGGCGGGGTCAGTCCCGTTTGCAGATGCGGTCAAGGAGGTTGGCGGTGGCCCGCTGGACACGTGGGTCGACGTGGCCCGGCCGGTCCAGGGCCGGGGACCAGGCGAACGTCCCGGACGCGAAGACCCAGGCACCGGACGGTGCCCGGTACAAGGACGTCTCCTGGTGGCGCCGGACGCCGTCCACGTCGGTGTACGGCGAGTGGGCGAGCAGGACCCGCTCGTCGTGCTCGGGGAGCGCGGTGCGCGGGAAGTAGCGGTCGGCCTCGCCCGCGACCAGGTCCTCGATCTCGTCGCCCTCGTGGGCTCCGGTGGCCTCCCAGAGCCAGTGATCGGCGTTGCGGACGATCACCGGGTGCGGTTCGGGGACGCGGCCCGCGTACTGGATGCCGAGGAGCTGCTGCTCGGGACGGTCGACCTCCCGCCACAGCGTCGGCTTGCCGGGCCCCTTGCGTTTGCGGCAGGTCAGCAGGCGGTCGGGGGCGCCGGACGGGGAGGGGCCGAGCTCCACCTGCCAGTACATCGTGTTGGCGGAGAGGAAGACCAGGGAGGTGCCGTGCTCGCGGGCGAGTTCCGTGGTGCGGCGCATGGGAACGGACCAGTACTCGTCGTGCCCGGGGAAGACCAGGCCCCGGTAGCGGGTGGGGTCGACTCGGCCGGAGTGCAGGTCGCGGGCGTCGGCGTAGGCGAGGTCGTAGCCGTAGCGCTCGGCGAAGCGGATGACGTCGTAGGCGTGGCCGACGTGGAGGGGGAGTCCGGCGCCCGCGTACGGGCGGTCGAAGGAGACGGTCGTCGCGGCGTCCGCCTCGCCCAACAGGCGGCCCTCCTCGTCCCAGGCGTGGTAGAGACTGGCGCCGGTGCGGCCGTCCTCCGGGTAGAGGTTGTACGCCTGCCAGGTGATGTCCGGCAGGATGAGGAGCAGGTCGGCGGGGTGATCGTCGCGGACCGTGAAGGGGACGTGGGAGCGGTAGCCGTCGGCGGTGGTGAGGACGGCGACGTAGGCGCCGATGTTCCAGTACGACGGAATCTGCAGCCGCCAGGACAGCCACCAGTGGTGGCAGGAGACCGTGCGGTCGGCGGTGAGTGGCGGGGGCTGGACGATCCCGGACAGGCGGGGGCTGGTGGTGATCTTGGTGGCGCCGTCGCCGCCGTAGTGGCCGATGCGGTAGACGTCGACGCTGAATTCCTGGGGCGGGTCGACGGTGATGTGGAAGTCGATGGCCTCGCCGGGGGCGGCGGCTCCGGCGGCGGTGAAGCCCTTGATCTGGCGGCCGACGTCGTCGGCGGCGCGCGGCCCGCCGCCGTCGTTGCGCCGCTCGCGGGCCTTCGCGCCGGGTGTGCCGGGTTTGCCGTCCGGGTCCGGTACGGCGTCCTGGTCCGCGTACCAGGCGACGACCTGGCCGGTGTCGCCGAAGTACGTCTCGCCGCCGCGCAGCCAGGGCAGGGGCCCCTGTCCGAAGGGGTCCGTCACGGCGTGCGCGAGTGCACCCGATTCCCAGCGGCGGATCTGCTCGGGCCCCATGGGACAGTCCCCTCCCTCGTGCCCCCGTGGTCGTGCGTATGACGAACGCCTTTGCCATGTGCGCGATCGGTCCCAGCACATCACATTTCGCGCGCGTGCTGTCACTGTTCGTTGCGAAGTGGCCGAAAGAGGAATGCGAAAGTCCGCTTGGGGTCCCGAGTGGGGCGGACTCGGGACGAGCTCGGGGTCAGACGAGGCGCACCGGCTTCTCGGGGCGTACGCCGAGCTCGGCCAGCCAGGCGCGCAGCGGGCCCGGGTCGCCGGTCTCCACGAGGCTGCGGACGTGGGTCCCCAGATCGGCGGTGCGCACGCCGTTGACCAGGAGGGACGGTCCGTCGAGCCAGTCGAGGCCGGGGGCCGCGCCGGCGGTGTCCATCGCCGCGCAGCACACCATCGCCGTGATGTGGGCGGTGAGGATCTCGCGTCCGGTGCGCGGGGGCTGCAACGGCAGGAGGGGGAGCGCGCGGTCGTCCCAGAGGGCGGTGTCGGGGGCCGTCGGTCCGTCGGCCGTCCCGGGGGGCAGGGGCGGGGTGGGAGTTCCGGGGACCTGCGCCCGTGCTTCCTCGCGGGCCAGCTGGGCACTGAGCCCGGCGGCGAGGGCGGCACCGCGGGCGGTGGTGCCGGCGAGGTCGTCATCGTCGTCGGGGGTGGTGGGGTGGGTGGGGGCGTGGCGAGCGGGGCCGGGGGCGGTGTCGCGGGCGAGACCGGTCTCCGTTTCGGTGACGGGAGCGGGGACGGTCTCGGTCTCTGTCTCGGTTGCCGAGGCCCGTGCGGGCGCGGGGTCGTCAGGGGGCGGGGTCGCGAGGTGGTCCAGGACGCGGGACAGGGTCGGGCCGTCCGTGCCGGGTGCGGCGTCCTCGGCGGCGCGACGGACGCCCAGGGTGTCCAGAACTCGGTGCAGGCGGGCCGCGTCCGTGCGCCAGGTCCGGTCGACGACCTCCTCGGCGTACTCGTCCCATCCGACCGGCGCCCAGTCCGGGCCCGTCTCGGCGGGTCCCCCGTGGAAGAGGCGCGCGGCGAGGAGCGAGACCGACTCGTCCATCACCCCGGGCTCCTCCAGCAGGTCGCACGCGGGGCGCTCACCCAGGCGGGAGGCGAAACCCTCGGCCAGGCGGTCACGGCGGGACAGCTCCGTGAGCGCGGCGACGACGCCCACGTCCAGCCGGGAGGGCCAGCGGCCCATCCGCCAGGCGGGCAGCGCCACCCGGGTCAGCAGCCGGTCCCAGCCCGCGTAGGCGAGTCCCACCTGTTCCTGCGCGACGATGCGCAGACCGTAGTCCACAGCCTGTGCACGCTCGGCGGCGGCCGCGGCGACCCCGCGCTCCATCTCCGCCGCGTGCACTCGGCAGCTGCGCAGCAGAAACCTGGACACCCAGCCGAGACCCGCGCTCACCGCACGGGACGACGGCCCCCGACCGACGGCCGAGGTCGCCGCCACCGCGGCGTCCAGGCCCCGTATGAAGCGGCGGGCCGCCGCTATGTCGGGGTGTGCCGAGGGCCCCGTACCGGCGACGACCGGGGCGAGGACGGCGCGCAACTCCCCCACGCGCATCCACCACAGGAAGGGCGATCCGATGACCAGGACGGGGGCGGCGGCACTCCGGCGGTGCGCGGACCGGGCCGGGTTGGCCACGTCGTCGTGATCCTCCGCCGACGGCGGGCCGTGGGCCGGGTGGTTGCGGTCCTCCAGCCAGCTGTCGCAGTCCGGTGTGAGCGCTATCGCGGAGGGGGCGGGTACGTCGAGCCGGTCGGCCAGGTCCCGGACCATCCGGTAGAGATCCGGCGCCGACTCCTCGGCGACCGCGACCGTCGGCGTGACGGCGGGCCGGGAGCGGGCGACGACCAGGGCGACCGCGGCGGCGGCCGACAGGACGAGGAGCGCGAGCACGGACACGGCCCAGCGGGCGGTGTCCCAGCCCCCGCCCACCAGATGCCCGGTCGAGCCGCCCGCCAGCAGGATCACCGCGACGGCAGCGGGCAACAGGGCGACGGCGAGCGCCCGGCTGCGGATGCGCAGCACCGCCAGCGCCCGGGAACGCGCGGCCTGCGCGCCCAGCTCCACTCCACCACCAGTACCGGTCACGGCCGGACCTCACCCCCTCCTCGCTGTCCTGTCCGTCCAGGGCTGTCCTGCTGCTCTCCCGCGCTTGCTCACTCACCCCACTGTGGCACCCGCCACTGACATCGCAATGCCGGTGGGCCAAGTGCCGGAACGCCTGCGCGGCACCCTAGTTGGGGGTCCGGCACCCGTCAGCCGTATGGCTTATCGGCCACTCGATGGAATGGCTTTGGGGAAAGGTGGATGACGGACAGCAAGGATCAGGCCCCGGCTCCTGGGACGGAGCCGGGGCCTGCCGGGTTCGGTGCGAAGGGGCTGTCCGGACTATGCTCCAGCGGCCTTCGCCGCGATGTCGCTGCGGTGCTGGGAGCCGTCGAGGCGGATGCGGGCGACGGCCCGGTACGCGCGGTCGCGGGCCTCGGTGAGGTCGGTCCCGGTGGCCGTGACGGACAGGACGCGGCCGCCTGCGCTGACGACGGCGTCACCCTCGTGCCGGGTGCCGGCGTGCAGGACGTAGGCGTGCGGGGCGTCCTGGGCGGCGACCTCGTCGAGGCCGGTGATCGGGTCGCCGGTGCGCGGGGTGCCGGGGTAGTTGTGGGAGGCGACGACCACGGTGACGGCGGCGTCGTCGCTCCAGCGCAGCGGCTCCAGGTCGGCGAGGTTGCCGGTGGCGGCGGCCATCAGCAGTCCGGCGAGCGGGGTCTTGAGGCGGGCCAGCACGACCTGGGTCTCGGGGTCGCCGAAGCGGGCGTTGAACTCGATCACGCGGACGCCGCGGGACGTGATCGCCAATCCCGCGTAGAGGAGCCCGGAGAACGGGGTGCCGCGACGGCGCATCTCGTCGACGGTCGGCTGGAGCACGCTCTCCACGACCTCGTCGACCAGCTTGGGGTCGGCCCACGGCAGCGGCGAGTACGCGCCCATGCCGCCGGTGTTGGGACCCCGGTCGCCGTCGAGGGCGCGCTTGAAGTCCTGGGCGGGCTGGAGCGGGCGGACGTTCTCGCCGTCGGTGACGGCGAAGAGGGAGACCTCGGGGCCGTCCAGGTACTCCTCGATGACGACGCGGTCGCAGGCCGCCGCGTGGGCGCGGGCCGCCTCGACGTCCTCGGTGACCACGACGCCCTTGCCTGCGGCGAGCCCGTCGTCCTTCACGACGTAGGGGGCGCCGAAGGCGGCGAGGGCCGCGTCGACCTCCTCCGGGTTCGTGCAGACGTACGAGCGGGCCGTGGGTACTCCGGCGGCGGCCATGACGTCCTTGGCGAAGGCCTTGGAGCCCTCCAGCTGCGCGGCCTCCCCGGAGGGGCCGAAGACCGGGATGCCCGCGTCGCGCACGGCGTCGGCGACCCCGGCGACGAGGGGGGCTTCGGGCCCGACGACGACCAGTTCGGCACCGAGCCGGGTGGCCAGCGCGGTGACGGCCGCGCCGTCCAGGGCGTCGACCTGGTGCAGTTCGGCGACCTCGGCGATACCGGCGTTGCCGGGTGCGCAGTGCAGCGCGGTGACGTCGGGGTCGAGGGACAGGGAACGGCACAGGGCGTGTTCGCGGGCGCCGCCGCCGATGACAAGGACCTTCACGGGGTCAGCCTAATGCGAAGGCGCCGGTGCGCCTTGTGCGGGCTTCCGAAGGAGCGGGGCACGGGGTGTCGTACTTTCCTCCAGCGCTGCCGCGGAACCGGACTCGGCGCACGTGGCGAGCGCGCCCCCTGCGGTACCTACTCGTTCGCGATCTCCTCGACCACGGTCGCCCCCAGCTCCCGTACCAGCAGCTCCTTGCCGGAGAGGGCCGACTCGTCCAGGTCCGGGTCGTCGTCCTCGGGGATGTCGTCCTCGGGGGAGACCGGACGCGGCTCGGGCGCCGGAGGTCTGGGCGCGGGAGCGGGGGCGGCGGCCGGAGCGGACGCGGGCGTCGGCGCGGCGGGCGCCGACGGCGCGGGCGCCGGGGGCTGGGCGTCGGGCGTGGGCGCCGACGGGCGCTGCGCGGGCGCGCCGCCACCGAAGCCGCCACCGCCTCCGCCTGAGGCGGGCCCGAAGCCGCCGGGTCCGCCGTACCCACCGGAGGGGCCGGACGGAGGGGGAGGTGCCGAGCCACCGGACGGATCGACGACCGCGTCGACCTTCCACTGCACGTTGAACTGCTCCGCCAGGGCCTGCCGCAGCACGTCCTCGCTCCCGCTGCTCAGGAAGTTGTCGCGCGCCCCGGCGTTGACGAAACCGATCTGCAGGGTGGTGCCGTCGAAGCCGGTCACCTGGGCGTTCTGGCTGAGCAGGATCCAGGTGAACCGGCGGCGGTTCTTCACCGCCTCCAGGATGTTGGGCCAGATCTGGCGGGGGTCGACTCCGGAGCCCGGCGGCGGGGAGGCGGGGGCGGCGACGGTCGGCGCGGGTGCCGGGGCCGCGGCCGGAGGCGCGGCCGGGCCGGGGGCGGGGGCGGCCGGTGTCCGGGACTGCCCACCGCCCGCGGGAGCCGCGGTGGGCCACCCGCCGGGGCGCCGCCCGCCACCCGCGGGCGCCGCGGTGGGCCAGGCACCGGGCGCGGGCGTCGAGGCGGGCGCCGCGGGAGGAGCGGCGTCAGGCGCGGGAGGAGCGGCGTCAGGCGCGGGAGGAACGGCGTCAGGCGCGGGAGCGGCGGGAGGCCGGCCACCGCCGACCGGGCCGCCGCCGTCACCGTCACCGTCACCGTGAGAGTTACCGGCACCGGCGGCCGGCTCCGGGGCGGGACCCCTCCGGCCGGCCTCCGCCGGGGCGCCACCACCACCGGCCCCGGGCGCCCGCACGGCGGCCCGGGCAGCGGCGGGCCCACCGCCCGGCGGGACCGGAGCGGCGGGAGCGGCGGCAGCGGCAGCGGTACCGGCATGCGCCTCAGGTCCGGGCACGTACCCCATGGCGGGCGCGCCGGTCCCCGCCGAGAACTGGACGCCGCGCTCAATGCGGTCCAGCCGCGCCATTACCGAACGCTCGTCGCCGTACGCGGCGGGCAGCAGCACGCGCGCGCAGATCAGTTCCAGCTGGAGGCGGGGCGAGTGGGCACCCCGCATCTCGGTGAGCCCCTCGTTGACGATGTCGGCGGCACGGCTCAGCTCGGCGGCACCGAAGGACCGCGCCTGGGCCTGCATGCGCTCGACGACGTCGGCGGGGGCGTCGATGAGCCCCTTCTCCGCGGCGTCGGGCACGGCGGCGAGGATCACCAGGTCACGCAGGCGCTCCAGCAGGTCGGTGACGAAGCGCCGTGGGTCGTTGCCGCTCTCGATCACCCGGTCCACGACCTCGAAGGCGGCCGAGCCGTCCCCTGTGACGAACGCCTCGACGACGGAGTCGAGCAGCGAGCCGTCCGTGTAGCCGAGCAGGGCCGTGGTCATGTCGTACGTCACACCGTCGGCACCGGCACCCGCTAGCAGCTGGTCCATGACGGACATGGAGTCCCGGACGGACCCCGCACCTGCCCGCACCACCAGGGGCAGCACGCCGTCCTCGATCGCGATCCCCTCCCTGCCGCAGACCTCGGCGAGGTAGTCGCGCAGGGTGCCGGGCGGCACGAGGCGGAAGGGGTAGTGGTGGGTCCGGGACCGGATGGTGCCGATGACCTTCTCGGGCTCGGTGGTCGCGAAGATGAACTTGAGGTGCTCCGGCGGCTCCTCGACGACCTTCAGCAGCGCGTTGAAGCCCTGCGGCGAGACCATGTGGGCCTCGTCGATGATGTAGATCTTGTACCGGCTGGAGGCGGGCCCGAAGAACGCCTTCTCGCGCAGGTCACGGGCGTCGTCCACGCCTCCGTGGGAGGCGGCGTCGATCTCGATGACGTCGATGGAACCCGGCCCGTTCCTCGCCAGGTCACGGCAGGACTGGCACTCGCCGCACGGGGTGGGAGTGGGGCCCTGCTCGCAGTTCAGGCAGCGCGCCAGGATGCGGGCGCTGGTCGTCTTGCCGCAGCCGCGCGGACCGCTGAACAGGTACGCGTGATTGACCCGGTTGTTCCGCAGCGCCTGCTGCAACGGGTCGGTGACATGCCCCTGACCGATGACCTCGGCGAAGGACTCCGGGCGGTAACGGCGGTAGAGCGCGAGAGACGACACGCATACGAGGTTATAGGCGCCCACCGACAACCGGCCCCGCCCGCGGACCCCGACCGCTCCCGCCCCGTGAACGCAAGCGCCCCCCACGCACCCGCCAGAGCCGACCTACCCTTGCTGCCTTCCGGCCCTGGGGGAGTTCAGTCAGATAGCGCCGCGTGAGGGGCTGAGCCACACGTTACCCGATCCGGGGGCCGGAGAACGAGTTCGCGAGCACTCTCCGACGTCATGTAATGTTCTCTGCGGAGGATTCGCCTAGAGGCCTAGGGCGCACGCTTGGAAAGCGTGTTGGGGGCAACCCCTCACGAGTTCGAATCTCGTATCCTCCGCCAGTGCCTCACCGGGCACGAAGTCGAAGGGCCCCACCGCTTGCGGTGGGGCCCTTCGACGTGTGTGGTGCCGGCGCCCGCGCATCTCGGGCGACCTCTCCTCGGTGGCACCCGCGCGGCACAGTGGTCCCGGCGGCGTCGGCGGTCCGGTCGGCGTCGGCGACAGCCACAGGGAATTGACGGGAAGGGAAGGGAGTCGGACCGGAATTCCTCGCCCAGGAAGGTGAGCAGGGCCTGCTCCGCCGGGCCCGCGCGCCCTGGCGGAGCACGGCGATGACGGGCTGGGACACGGCCGGGAAGACCGGGCGGACGAGGTGCCGGTGGTCATGGGGCACCACCGAGGCGGGCACCAGCGCCGCCCCCAGTCCGTGGGCGGCCCAGCGCACGGCCGTCGCCGTCTGGGAGACGCGGGCGGCCGTGACGGGCGCCGGGTCGATGTCGCGCAGCACGTTCAGCAGTACGCCGTCCAGGACGCTGTCGCGGTCGACCGCACCCACGGTTCCCCCTTCAGCGTGCTCAGCTCGACCCGGTCCGCGGCGAGCTGCGGGTGTCCGGCGCCCAGCACCGCGACGAACTCCTCGTCGCCGAGGTGGTGGGCGTCGGCGGGGCTCCGCTCGCACGCCGCCATCAGGGCGAGGTCCAGAACGCCCCGGCGGCACAGGCGCTCCAGCTCTGCGGAGTTCGGTTCCTCGAAGACGGTGACCTCAAGACGCGGGAAGCGGCGGCGCAGGGCGCCCAGCGCACCCGGCAGCTGCCCCGTGCCCAGGCCCAGCTGTGCGGAGACCACCAGCTAGCCCACCAGTTCCTCGGCCCCGGCCCGTGCCGTGGCCCGCGTCCGCCGGGCCGCGCTCACCGCGGCCTCGGCGTCCCGCAGGAACGCCCGGCCGACGGCGGTGGGCACCAGCCCGGTCGGCGTGCGGGCGAACAGCTCCACGCCCAGCTCCCGCTCCAGGCCGTGCATCTGCTGGGACACCGAGGGCTGGGCGACGCGCAGCGCCTCCGCCGCGGCGGTCACCGAACCCTTCTCGGCCACGGCCAGGGCGTACTCGAACTGACGAAGGCTCATCGGCTTCCCTCTCCTCTTCCGCGGGCCGTGGCCCGCCCGGTCGTCGTCCCTGGAGGGAAGAAGCCGTTCGCGGCCGCCGTTCATCCCGGCCCTCGTGAGGGGCGGGTCGAGGGGGCCGAGGGGGCCGGCCGCACGGGCGCCCCCTCCCCCTCCCCCTCCCCCTTCACCGCGCCGTCTCCGTCTCCGTCTCCGTCTCCGTCTCAAGCCGTACCTTCGGCAGGTGCCGGGCCAGGGGCGACGGGAGCCACCAGGCGCGGTCGCCCAGGAGGTGCATGACCGCGGGGACCACCAGGCAGCGGATCAGCGCGGCGTCCAGGAGGATCGCCGTCGCCAGGCCCAGACCGAACTGCTGGAGCATGCGGCTCGGACTGAGGACGAAGGCCGCGAAGACGACGATCATGATGGCCGCCGCGGCCGTGATGACCCTGCCGGTGGCGGCCAGTCCCTCGCGGACGGCGAGGGCGGAGTCACGGGTGCGTCCCCACTCCTCGTGGATGCGGGAGACCAGGAACACCTCGTAGTCCATGGAGAGTCCGAAGACGATCGCGAAGATCATGACCGGGATGAACGCCTCCACCGGGCCGGGCTGCACCCCGAACCAGCCGTGCTGGAAGACCAGGGTGATCACGCCGAGCGCCGCCAGGATGGACAGGAGGTTGAGGACCGCAGCCTTGACCGGGATCCACAGGGAGCGGAAGACCAGGAGGAGCAGGATCGAGGACAGGCCCACGACGATGGTCACGAAGAGCGGGATGCGGGACGACACCGAGTCGGCGAAGTCCTGCGCGGCGGCCGTCGGACCGCCGATGAGATACGTGGCGCCGGTGCGGTCGGCCAGGCCGGGCAGCACCTCCTCGCGCAGGGTGTGGACCAGGTCGGCGGTGGGCTCCGCCTGGGGTGCGGTGGCGGGGAAGGCGATGACCGTCGAGACCGCGCCGTCGGAGGACGGGAGCGGCGGGGTCGTCGCCGCGATGCCCGGGGTGTCCGTGAGCGTGGCGCGCAGGGCAGTCGCCGCCGCCTCGTCGCCCTGGGACACGGCGATCAGGGGGCCGTTGAAGCCGGGGCCGAAGCCCTCGGCCAGCAGGTCGTAGGCCTTGCGGCTGGTGGACGCCGCCGGGTCGTTGCCCGCGTCGGCGAAGCCCAGCCGCATCCCGGCGGCGGGTGCCGACAGGGCCAGCAGTGCCACGGCCGCCGCCAGCAGCGCCGGCAGCGGGCGGCGCTGTACGGCGACGGCGAGGCGGCGCCAGCCCCGGCCCTCCTCGGTGCCCTTCGCCCCGGCCTTCGCCGCGCGCTTGAGGACGTGGCGCTGGATACGGGCGCCGAACAGGGCGAGCAGGGCCGGCAACAGGGTCAGCGAGGCGGCCATCGTGACCAGTACGGTCAGCGCCACGGCCAGGGCCACGCCCTGGAGTGCGCCCAGCCCGAGGGCGACCAGGCCCAGCAGGGCGATGATGACGGTGCAGCCGGCGAAGAAGACCGTACGGCCCGCCGCGTCCAGGGCGGTGCGGGCGGCGGCGTCGCGGTCCGTGCCCCGGACGAGTTCGTGGCGGTAGCGGTAGAAGATCAGCAGCGCGTAGTCGACGCCCACGCCGAGGCCGACCAGCATCATGATCGGCGGTGTGAAGTCGGCGACCGTGAAGACGTGCGACGCGAGCGCGATCAGGCCCACCGCGCCGCCGACCGCGAACACCGCCGTGACCAGCGGCAGCGCGGCGGCCACCACCGACCCGAAGAGCAGTACGAGGATGACCAGCGCGGCGAGCATGCCCGCGCCCTCGGCGGCCCCGCCGCCGCCCTCCTCCGCGCCGCGCACCGCCTCGCCGCCCAACTCGACGGTGAGGCCGTCACCGTCCGCCGACCGCGCCGTGTCGATGATGCGGGCGACGTCCGCCTCGGGAACGTCCTCGGCCTTGGCGTCCAGGACGACGGTCGCGTAGGCGATGGTGCCGTCCGCGGAGACGGCTGCGGCGTCGGCGTACGGGCTGCGGACCTCGGCGACGGACGGCAGTGCGCGCACCCGGTCGAGGGTCCGCTCCACCTCGGCGCGGTCGCCGGTCAGTCCGGCGGGGTCCTGGAGGACGATCTGCACGCTGTCGCCCGCCTGCGCCGAACCGTGCCGTTCCAGCAGGTCGGCGGCGGCCTGGGAGTCGGTGCCGGGGAGGGTGAAGTCGTTGCGGTAGGCGCTGCCGGCGGCCTGCGAGCCGACGGTGACGACGGCGACCACGGCCACCCAGAGCAGCAGGGCGCCCCAGCGGTGGCGCCGGGACCAGGAGGCGAGGCGACCGAAGACAGCCGGGTGGGCCACGCGCCGGGCAGGCGGGGGTGAGGGGCTGAGTCCGGGATCGGGACCGGGGCTGGGATCGGGGCTGTGTGGGTGCATGCCCGCAGCGTCCGGTTCCGGCATGCCGCCGGGCGTCGGCCCCGGGAGGACAGTCGCCGTACGGCGTGGGTTGCGGGGGCGGAGGCGGTGTACGGCGTGGGTTGCGGGCCGGACGTGGTGTACGGCGTGCGGCGGGGGGTGAAGGGGGTGTACGGCGTGGGGTGCGGGGATGAGGGGAGCGGTCGACTCACTCCGTCAGCCAGCCGGGGCTGACCATCCCCGACTCGTACGCCAGCACGACCAGTTGGGAGCGGTCGCGGACGTCCAGCTTGGTCATGATGCGGCTGACGTGGGTCTTGGCGGTGGCGGGGCTCAGGACCAGGCGGGCGGCGATCTCGTCGTTGGTGAGGCCGGCCGCGACCAGGCGCATGACCTCGCTCTCCCGGTCCGTGAGGGTGTTCAGCCGCGGGCCCGGCGCGGGGGCGCGGACCCGGCCGGCGAACTCGGCGATCAGACGCCGGGTGACGGAGGGGCTGATCAGGGCGTCACCGCGGGCGGCGACCCGGACGGCGTGCACCAGTTCCTCCGGCTCGGTGTCCTTGACCAGGAAGCCGGTGGCGCCGGCGCGCAGGGCGCCGTACACGTAGTCGTCGAGGTCGAAGGTGGTGAGGATGACGACGCGTACGTCCTTCAGGCGGGCGTCGGCGGCGATGTTCCGGGCCGCCTGGAGGCCGTCGACGCCGGGCATGCGGATGTCCAGCAGGACGACGTCGGGGCGCAGTGCGCGGCAGGCGGCCAGGGCCTCGGCGCCGTCGCCCGCCTCGCCGACGACCTCCAGGTCGTCCTCGTCCTCCAGGATCGACCGGAATCCGGCGCGCACCAGACGCTGGTCGTCGGCCAGCACGATTCTGATCATGGGGTGGGGAGTGCTCCCTTCGGACGGGCGGAAGGCTCCGGGGTGTCCGGGCACGGCAGGGTCGCCCGGACCGTGAAGCCGCCCGCCGGGCCGGGACCTGCGGTGAGCCGGCCTCCGAGGGTGCGGGCGCGCTCGCGCATCCCGGTGATGCCGCTGCCGGAGCCGCCGCCCACGGGGGCGGGGCCGCGGCCGTTGTCGGTGACCTCGACGGTGATGTGCCGCGGGCCGCGCTCGGTGCGGACGGTGACGGCGGAGGCGTGGGCGTGGCGGGTGACGTTGGTCAGCGACTCCTGCACGATGCGGTACGCGGCGAGGTCCACCTCGGCCGGGAGCGGACGCCCCTCGCCGTCGGCGCGCACCTCGACGTCGAGGCCGGTCAGCCGGGCCGCCGCCACCAGGTCGCCGAGCCGGTCGAGGCCGGCCGCGGGCGCGGTGGGCGCCGACTCGTCGGCCTGCCGCAGCACGCCCAGGATCGCCCGCAGCTCGCGCAGGGCTTCCCGGCTGGCGTCCTTGACCGCGCCGAGCGCCTCCTCCGCCCGTCGCGGGCCGTCGGGGTCCTTGCGGAGCCGGCGCAGGGCGGCGGCGGACTGGACGTTGATCAGGGAGATGTGGTGGCCGACGACGTCGTGCAGCTCCCGCGCGATGCGCAGCCGCTCCTCGCTCGCCGCCCGCTGCTCCGCCTCCCGGGCGAGGGCCAGCCGGTTGTCGCGCACCCAGCCGAGGGCGACCACGCCCACCAGCCAGCCGGTCATCATGAACAGGGCGACCCCGTTGACGTCGTGGTTGCCGAGCAGCGTGCCGGTCCCGGTGAGCAGCAGACCGAGCGCGGCCAGGACGATCGCCGCGCGGAGCCTGCCCGCGGCGGCGACCGTGTAGAGGGCGACGACGAAGGCGACCATCAGCGGACCGTCGTAGGCGCTGACCAGGTAGTACGCGATGGTGGCGGCCAGCACGAAGGCCGCGGTCGGCACCGGGTGGCGTCGGCAGACGTACAGGGCGGCGCAGGCGGCGACGAGCAGGGCCCAGACGAGCGCGGTGGCCTCCCAGGACTCCTCGCGCTCGCCGATCAGCGAGCGCAGGCTGCCCACCGCGACCAGGACGAGGACCGCCCCGGCCAGCGCGGCGTCCGCCGCCCGGCCGCGCGGCAGCCTCAGCCGGGGGCGGGACGGCAGGGCGCGGGGAACCATGCGGCCAGCGTAGGCAGGGCACCGGCCGCGTGCCCTCCCCCGCGCGACGGAACCCGCCCGCGCGCACCCGCAACCCGGGGCGTAGCCGGACGCCGGGCACCGCAACCGCTGGGGTACGGCGGATACCGGCCGCAGGCCGACGCCCCGGAGCCGGTCGCCCGCCGAGGCTGACGGCATGAACAGCCGACCCTTGCCCGGCCTCCCCCTCTCCGTCCGCCTGCGCCGGCTGCACCGGCCGATGGTGGCCCTGCTGACCGTCGTCGCGCTGGTCCGGCCGGTGTTCTCGGTCACCGGAGCGACCGACGCGCTCGGCAGACCGCTCACGCCCCTCCTGCTCACCCTGCTGATCAGCCTGTTCTGGATTCTCGCCGTCGGGCTCAGCCGGGTGCGGGAGCCGCTGCTGACGCCGGTGGCCGCCGGGGTGGCGTACGCGGTGGCCGCCCTGGTCCTGAGCGGGGTGCTGTCGCCCGTGCTCACGGGTGAACTGCGAGGTCCCCTGGCACGGCCGCAGGCCATCCTGCCGATGCTCCTCGTCAACGGCGTGTGGGGCGCGGTCTGCGGCGTCTGCGCGCTGGGCGTGCGCCGGTTGCGCGGAGGAGCGGTGTGAGTGGCGGAGCGGAGGAGCGGTGTGAGTGGCGGAGCGGCGTGAGTGCAGGGGTGCGCGCGCGGACGGGGGGGTGGCGCGCTATCTCTCGATGCGGATCCGCCTCGACTCGCTCACCTGGTCGATCTCCGACACCCGGACCGTCGTCCTCGTCGTCCAGGTGCCGGGAAGCGGGAGGGTGAGGGAGTTGGTGCTCCAGTAGCCGCCCCGGTCCACGAGTGCCGCGTCGATCGGACCGACGTCCTTGTCGGGCAGGGTGAAGGAGAGGCGCAGTTCGGGGACGGCGGCCAGGCTGCCGTCGGGGCCGAAGACGACGGCCTGCACGGCGTTGTCCCCGGTGCGGCCGGGGTCCAGGGTGATCTGGACCGTGCCCCGGCCCGAGGCGCCGATCTCGAAGGGGATCGTGGTGACGGACGCGGGCAGCACCCTGCCCGCCGGCGCGGTGCGCGCCGCCTCGGCCGCCGCGCGGCCCGGCACGGTGCTGGTGAGCACGGTGGTGATCCCCAGGACGACCGCCGCGACGCCGGCCTCGGCGAGGACGGACCTGCGCAGGCCCCGGCGGTGTGCCTCCCCGGCGGTTCCGGGCGGTGGCACCGGCCCGGACGGCTCCGGGGCGGCCTCCCCGCCCCCGGGCGGCCCGCCCACCCGTTCCCGCACCCTCTCGGGTGCGCGCTTCCGTTCCCGTACGGCTGTCCCGGAGTCCATCAGGGCCGCCGTCCACCGTCGGGACACCGCCGCCGCGGCCAGCAGCACGGCGACCGCCGCCAGCTTGGCCAGCAGCAGCCTGCCGTACGCCGTCCCGGTGAGCGCCTGCCAGGAGCCGAGGCCGCGCCAGGACTGGTAGACGCCGGTGACGACCAGGACGGTCACGGAGGCGAAGGCGATCCGGGAGAAGCGGGTGACCGTGGCGGCGACCGTGGTGCCGCGCAGGGTGACGAGGAGGGCGACGAGGCCGCCGAGCCAGACCGCGGTGGCGAGCAGGTGCAGCACGGACGACGTCACCGCGAGCGGTACCTGGACGCCGGCGGACGCGTGCTCGGCGGCGGCCCAGGTCAGGGCGAGACCGACGGCGAGCGCGGCGCCCACCGCGGCCGGGGCGGGGGTGGGCACTCGGCGCCGGGCGGTACGGGCCGTGCGGGTGAGGAAAAGGGCGACCGGCGCCAGCAGGGCCAGTCTGAGCAGCAGCAGCGCGCCCGGCCGGGTCGTCGCCGTGTCGCCCAGCGCGGAGACGTCCAGGGCGGCCGACGGTCCCGTCCCCGCCTCGTACGGGGCCCTGAGCAGCAGCAGGGCGACGGTGGCGGCGAGCAGCGTCCACCAGGACGCCACCAGCGGCCGGCGCAGCGGGGCGGTGTCCGGTGGGCGGCACAGGGCGACGAAGGCGGCGGTGCCGATGAGCAGGGCGGCGGCGAGGTGGGCGAGGTAGCGGGCGATCTTGTGGAGGGTGGCGGTCAGCGGGTTCTCGGTGGGGCCGGGGTCCACCGAGACCGTCGTCGCGGAGGGATTGCCGACAGAGAAGGCGAAGGCGCCGGAGACGGGGTGGCTGTCGGCCGAGACCACCCGCCAGGCCACGGTGTACGTGCCCTCGCCGAGCCGGCCCGGCAGCGTGACGCGGGCCGTGTCGGAACGGCCGTCCGCCCGGCCGGCCTCCCCCGTCCGCACCCGGTGGCCTCCTGGATCGAGGACGCGGAACGAGTCGTCGCGCAGGCCGACGGACTCGGTGAAGGTCAGGGTGACGTGGCGCGGGGCGCGCTGGAGGACGCTGCCGTCCCCGGGGTCGGTGGAGCGGAGGGCCGCGTGGGCGGACGCCGGTCCGGCGCCGCCGAGGACGAGCAGGAGCAGCGCGGCGCCCAGCAGCACCGGCCACCGAAGCGCCCGTGGTCCTCGCGGTCGCCGGCTCCCGGCGCGCGCACCGTCATCACACCTCACGTCGTGTCCCCGTCGTCGGAACCCACTGCCTCGGGGATGCGTACGGACGCGGCGGCCGCACCGCTCAGCGGTTGTGCGGCCGGTTCCTCACCACGACGGACGTGCCGTCACCCCGCCGTCCACCACGAGGTCGTGACCGGTGACCCAGGACGCCAGCCGTGAGGCGAGGAACACGCACGCGTCCCCGACGTCCTCCGGCCGCCCCAGCCGTCCCGTGGGCGCCGCCCGCAGCCACCGCCGTACGCCGTCCGGCCAGGACTCGGCGAGACCGTCCCGGTCGATGAGGCCGGGCGAGACGGAGTTGACCCTGACTCCCCACGGCCCGTACTCCAGGGCCGCCGAACGTGCGTGCATGACGACCGCCGCCTTGGAGGCGCTGTAGTGCGCGTGGGCGGGAGCGGGCGCGCCGGCCTCCACGGACGCGATGTGGGTGACGGTGCCGCCGCCGTCCTGGTCCCGCATGATCCCGGCGGCGGCCTGCGTGCACGCGAAGACGCCGGTGAGGTTGGTGTCGACGACCTCCCGCCACTCGGCGGCCGTCATGCCGGGCAGCTCCCGCAGGGGCTGCACGCCCGCGTTGTTGACCAGTGCGGTCAGCCGTCCGCCGCCCCAGTCGGCGGCGTCCCCGACCAGGGCGCGGCAGGCGTCCTCGTCAGTGAGATCGGCGCGCAGCACGGTCGCCCGTCCGCCGAGCCCCCTGATCCGCGCGGCCACCTCCTGCGCCGCCGCCACCGCCGTACGGCAGTGCACCACGACCGCCGCTCCCTCCTCGGCGAAGCGCAGCGCGATGCCCCGGCCGATGCCGCCGCCCGCGCCGGTGACCAGGGCGACCTGTCCGTCGAGGAGTGTCATGGGCGGCACAGTTCCACGATCCGGTCCGCCCGGTCCGGGTAGCGCGCCGTGAGTCCGGCCGCGTCGCCGTGCTCGTAGTCCCCGTAGGTGAAGCCGGGCGCCATCGTGCAGCCGAAGAGCGACCACGTCCCGCCGGGGGCCACCCGGCCGCCCATCCAGGTTCCGGCGGGGACCGTGAACTGCACGTGCTGGCCGCCCAGGACGTCCGGCCCCAGCAGGGCCGTACGCGTGCCGCCGTCCGGGTCGAGGAGCAGCAGCTCAAGGGGATCGCCGAGGTAGAAGTGCCAGACCTCGTCGGTGGGCAGACGGTGCAGCGCGGAGAAGTCGTCGGGGCGGGCGGTCAGCAGCGCCACGATGGCGGTCCCGGCGGGACGCCCGTCGGGGCGCTCGGGACCGGCCCAGGTGCGGCGGAACAGGCCGCCCTCCCGGGGGACGGGCTCCAGCCCGTAGTGCTCGATCAGGTCCTCGGCGGTCGGCGGGGGCGGCGTCACGCCGGGAAGGCTACCTCCCGGCGGATGAAGGCGAGTTGTGCCTTCTTCTCCGGCAGGTACACGTCCGGCAGGTCGACCTCGGGCAGCACGACGGCCGGTCCGGCGGTGAAGCCCTGCTTGACGAAGCGGGCGATCGCCTTCTCGTTGCCCACGTCCGGGTCGACCACGATCCGCCTCCGGTCCAGGCCCACCAGTACGTACGCCATGACGGCCGACGCGAGCGCGGCCGTCCAGCCGGGACGCGCGCCCTCGGGCCCCGCCGGCGCGAGCAGCAGGTGGACGCCGATGTCACCGGGTTCGACGTCGTAGCACTCGCTCACCCGGTCGGCCTCGGGGTCGTAGGTCTGGAGCAGCGCGACCGGTTCGCCGTCCTTCACCACCAGGAAGGCGTGGTGGGTGTCGAGCGTGTCCATGTGGGCGTACGTCTCGGCGACCCGATCCCGTGTGAGGCCGGTCATGCCCCAGAAGACGGCACGCTCCTCGCTCACCCAGCGGTGGATCACGTCGGCGTCGGCGGCCGCGTCGAGGGGGAGGACGCGGACGGTGCCGAAGCCGTCCAGCTCCTGCTCGTGGACGGGCGGGCGGGAGGCGTACGCCGACGTGCGGGGGGCCGTGTGCGGGTCAGTCATCGGTTTCCTTCGTGAGCCGGTCGAAGTCGGTGATCACCGGGACGAGTTCGCCGTCGAGCCACAGGGTCTGCTGGTCGCGGTGGTGGGGCGAGCCGGGGACACCCGAGGCTCCGTGGGGCACCACCCAGCGGCTGTGCTGCCGGTCGGCCAGGTCCCAGACGTAGCGGGCGGCCGGGCCTCGCGCGGCGCGGTCGGTGAGTCCGGGCACGGCGGAGGTGCACAGCACGCAGTCGTGGTCGCCGGAGAGGCGGGGTTCCTCCCGGCCGTCGGAGGTGTCGGGCAGGGCTCGCCAGGGGGCGAGGCGGTGGGTGTCGCCCCAGGTGCCGGCGGGAGGCCGGGCGGCCACCTCCTCCAGCGCGGCACGGACGGCTTCGGCGCGGTCGATGCCGTACAGGTCGTCCGCGCGCAGCAGCTGTTCGAGGGCGTACGCGACGCGCGGCACGAGCGCGAGCCACGGCCGGAGCACGTCGGGGTACGCGGGTGCCACGGCCGCGGGGGCGAGGGCCGGGTGAGCCGCGAGGCGCCGTACGACGGCTCCGCGCACGGCCGCGTACGCCGCCGCGTCGGTGCTGCCGGCGTCCATGTGCCGGTCCCAGGCGAGGAGGCGGTCACGGAGGGCGGCGGCTTCGGGAAGCAGGTCGTCCAGGGCGGCGAGGCGGTCCAGGAGGGGGCCGGCCGAGGCGAGGTGGGTGTCCGTGTGGATCGCGGGCATGCCGGCCGCCGACCAGCCGTCCTTGCCGGCGAGCAGGGCGGCGATGCGGTCGGCGCGGTGCGGCGGGGCGAACTCGACGCCGAGCGAGGCGGCCGGGCCGCGCTGGTTGGCCATCACGGCGACGCCCCCGGTGAGGCCGGCGCGGGGCGGGGTGTGCCAGCCGGTCCACTCGTGGCCGGGCTCCCAGGCGAGTACCGGGCGCAGGCTGTTGGCGCTCGCCCGCACCGGTACGCGTCCCGCCACCCGGTGCAGCAGCCCGCCCTGGGTGTCGGCGGCCTGCACGACGTTGACCGGCTCGGCCCACGCGTCCAGGGCGCGGTCCACGTCGGCGACCCGGCGGGCCCGCAACAGCGGCAGCAGGGCGCCGAAGCCGAGGTCGGCGGTGACGCGGGGCGGGCAGCGCAGGCTGAGGGCGGCCGGGGTGCCGTCGTCGAGGCCCTCGGGGCCGCCGGCGATCACCGGTCCGCGGTCGGTCTCGATGACCTCGACGTCGATGCTCTCCTCCCCCGCGACGTGGATCGTCTCGGTGTGCCGGGCGGCGCGGTGCCAGGCGCCGTCGGGACCGAGCGCCTCGACGCCGGCGCCGGTGCGGCGCAGGCGTTCGCGGTAGAGGTCCTGGTAGTCGGCCATGGCGTTGGTGATGGCCCACGCGACCGTGCCGGTGTGGCCGAAGTGGGCGATGCCGGGGACGCCGGGCACGGCGAGTCCGACGACGTCGAACTCCGGGCAGGACAGGTGGATCTGCTGGTAGACGCCGGGGTCCTCGATGAAGCGGTGCGGGTCGCCGGCGATGAGCGCGTGTCCGGTGGCGGTGCGTTCGCCGGAGACCCGCCAGCCGTTGCTGCCGGCGGTGCCGGGTCCGTCGGTGGCGAAGAGGGCGACGGCGTCGGGGCCGAGGTGTGCGGTGATGTGCTCGCGCCAGAGCTTGGCGGGGAAGCCGGCGAAGAGGATGTGGATGGCGAGCCAGACGGCGAGCGGGGTCCACGGCTCCCAGCGGCCGGGGGTGAGGCCCACCCGGGCGAACTCGGGGGCGTCGCAGGCGGCGAGCCCCTCGTTCACGCCGTCCACGTACGCCCGTACCCAGGCGGCCGTCTCCGGGTCCTTCTCCTCCAGGGCGGTGAAGCAGCGGCGGGCGGTGTCCGCGAGGCGGGCGCGGCGGGCCAGGCGGTCCCAGGACAGCGCCTCGGGGCCGAGGAAGGACGCGGAGGTGCCCTGGGCGCGGTGCCGCTCGACCTCCAGCTGCCAGGCCCGGTCCCGGGCGGTCACCCGGCCCTGGGCACGGACGAGTTCTTCCGCGTCGGCCGCGCGGAGGTGGGGGATCCCCCAGGCGTCGCGGTAGGTCTCGGCGCTCACCCCTGTGCCTCTACTCTCTTTAGGTTAGGCTCACCTAAGTTGATTGTCGTGGCCGAATAGTACGTGAAGGGTGAAGAAACGATGAGGCAGGGGCGGGGTTGGGAGGGCGCGGTCCTCAAGCTGATGCGGGGCAAGGACTTCGAGTTCACCGTGACGGACGTCGAGGACGTGACGCCGGACTTCCGGCGGCTGCGCCTGACCGACGGCGGCATGCTGGCGGCGACCGGGGTGCACCCGACCATGTGGGTGCGGCTGTGGTTCGACAACGCGGGCAAGCCGCACCAGCGGGCGTACACGCTGGTCGATCCGGACCCGGCGGCCGGCACCTTCGGCATGGAGTTCGCACTGCACGAGGGGTGCGCGAGCGACTGGGCGCGGACGGCGAAGCCGGGCGACACCGTCGAGGCGACCGTGCAGGGCACGGGCTTCCAGGCTCCCGAGCCCGCGCCCTCCCGGCTCTTCGCGGTCGCGGACCCGGCGTCCCTGCCCGCGCTGAACTCGCTGCTCGACGCGCTGGGGCCGGTCCCGGCGACGATCTGGTTCGAGGGCGGCGGCGCGGCCGACGGGCTGCCCTTCCGCACCGACCCCGACCGCCACGAGGTCCGCACGGTCCCTCGCCGGGACGCGGGTGCCCATCTGGTCGCACAGGTGAAGGAGGCGCTGCCGGAGCTGCTGCGGTCAACTCCCGAGCCGTACGTCTGGATCGCCTGCGACACGGCGACGACGCGGGCGCTGGGCGCGTACGCCCGTAAGGAGCTGGGAGTGCCCAAGCAGCGGGTGAACGCGCTGGGGTACTGGCGCGCGACCTGAGCCGTCCCTTGCGATCATCGGGGGCATGGACGTCACACTGCACCTCGCCCAGGACCCCGAGGCCGACGAGCTCCTCGGCCGCAGCCCGCTCGCCGCGCTGGTGGGCATGCTGCTCGACCAGCAAGTGCCCATGGAGTGGGCGTTCAAGGGGCCGTCGACCATCGCCCGGCGCATGGGCGCGGAGGACCTGGACGCGCACGACATCGCCGCGTACGACCCGGAGGCCTTCGCCGCGCTGCTCTCCGAGAAGCCGGCGGTGCACCGCTACCCCGGTTCGATGGCGGGACGGGTGCAGCAGCTGTGCCGGTACCTCGTCGAGACGTACGACGGTGACGCCGAGGCGGTGTGGCGGGGCGTCGGCAGCGGCAAGGAGCTGCTGAAGCGGCTCCAGGAACTGCCGGGCTTCGGCAAGCAGAAGGCCCAGATCTTCCTGGCCCTGCTGGGCAAGCAGCTCGGCGTCCGGCCGGAGGGCTGGCGCGAGGCGGCCGGCGCGTACGGCGAGCCGGACTCCTTCCGCTCGGTGGCCGACATCACCGGGCCGGATTCGCTGACGAAGGTCCGGGCGTACAAGCAGGAGGCAAAGGCGGCGGCGAAGGCTTCCGGAGGCTGAGCGGGTGCCTCCGGCGGTTGGGCGGGGAGGGCCTGCGGCGGGCCTGCGCCGGCTCGTGGTGCGGGGTGCCCGTGGCGGCCTGTACGGGTTTGTGGTGCGGGGTGCCCGCGGCGCCGCTGTGGTTGGGGTGCGGGTAGCACGCTCGGTTGTCCGTGGGTCGGGGCCGCGCCGGGGGTGTCCGTCCCCGGAACGGCGCGGGATCGGTCGGTTGCGGGGGTGAACGGCGCGGACGGGCCGACCGCTGCGGGCGATCGGCGCCCCTGCCCGTCCCTACGCCGAGCGAGCGGTTTACGCCGCGGCGCGATGGGCGGCGCACGCCCGGCGGGGACACGAACCGACGTGAGACCCGCACCGCACGCCACCACCACCGTCCCCGCCGCACGCGCCGGGCGGGTGGTGCGTGGCGGGCGCCGCGGTGCGTGGCTGCGGGTCCTCGTCCTGCTGCTCGCCCTCGTCCTGCCCTGCGCCCACGCGACGGCCCAGGCGGGGCCCCTCGCGCCGGTGGCGGGTGCGGGCGGCGGAGGCGTCGGTGGTGGCGGTGCCGGCGAGTACGACCAACTCGGCACCGCCCCGCGCGCACCGGCCCGAAGCGTCCGGCGCGGTGCCGTGCTGCGGACCGTGGCGTCGGGGCGGACGACCCGACCTCGGCAGCGGCGGTCCGTCGCGCCTCCCCTTCCGGGCGGGCCGCCGTCCTCTCCTCGTTCCGTGGTCCTGCGCTGCTGAGGGCGCCCGGCCGGGCGGTCCGCCCGGTCCGTCCGCCCCGCGCCGACACACCCGGACAGGAACGAGGAAGCAGCCATGTCCGACGACCCCTACGCCGTCCTGCGCGCCCTCCTGCGCGCCGAGGGTGCCCGACGCACCCCGGATCCCGACACCGGCAAGCCACAGGCTCCGAGCGAACCCCGGCCCCCCGCGCACGAGGAGAGGCGGGACTGACCGAGCCGGCCGAGCGCGGCGGAGGCGGTCCGGCCGCCTCCGCCGCGGCGGCACCCGGTCACGGCCGTACCGACCGGGTTCCGGACCTGTTTGCCCCCTTTCACGGCTTCTTTTCCAGCGCTGCACTCCGCCGCCATGGCTGCGCCCGCAACGTCTGGGCCGGTAGGCTTTCCGTGTGATCTTCAAGCGCATCGGAAACGGCCGGCCGTACCCCGACCACGGCCGGGAGAGCACCCGGCAGTGGGCGGACGTCGCGCCGCGCCCGGTCCGCCTCGATCAGCTCGTGACGACCAAGGGCCAGCTCGACCTGGAGACCCTCCTCGCCGAGGACTCCACCTTCTACGGCGACCTCTTCGCACACGTCGTGAAGTGGCAGGGCGACCTGTATCTCGAGGACGGACTGCACCGCGCGGTGCGCGCGGCACTCCAGCAGCGTCAGGTGCTGCACGCGCGGGTCCTCGAACTCGACTGACCAGCCCCGCGACGCCTCGGCTCTGACCCCCTTTCGGGTTGCGTCGGGCCGAACGGCGGAACGTCGACTGATCATCTAATAGGCATCACCGCCTCATCGCACTACGCTGCGCCCATGAGCATGCTCACTCCCCCTGGTATGGGCGGCCAATACAAGATCACGGGGGACAGGTACCCGCGGATGCGACCGGCCCGGCGACGCGGCAGGCTCGCGTTCGTCGCCGTCGCCTGCGCCACCGTCCTCGGGGTGCTCGGCTGGGGCACGCTCCAGCTGATCGACGTCTTCACCGGCGGGGACAAGGCCTCCGCCCTCGGTGCGGCCGGGGACTGCCGGACCACCGCCGCCAAGGCGAGCGCCTCACCCGCGGCGGTGAAGCTGCCGAAGCCCGCCCAGGTCACCGTCAACGTGCTCAACGCCACGCCCCGCAGCGGCCTCGCCCAGAAGACCGCCGACGAGCTGAAGAAGCGCGGCTTCCGCATCGGTGACGTGAGCAACGCGCCCAAGGAGTACGACAAGAAGGTCCAGGGCGCGGGCCTCCTGCTCGGCCCCGTCACGGCCCTGAAGAGCTCGCTGCCCGTGCTCGGCGCCCAGTTGCCCGGCGCGGAACGCCGTACCGACGCGGCCCGCAAGGGCGCCGAGGTCGATCTGATCATCGGCAACGGCTTCAAGGGGCTGACGAAGCCGGCGGACGCCGACGCGGCGCTGGCCGCACTGGCCGCGCCGCAGCCGACGCCCGCCGCGGAGAAGAAGGGCTGCTGAGCAGCCGTACGACCTACTCGGCCGCCCCGTACATGCGGTCGCCCGCGTCGCCGAGGCCCGGCACGATGTAGCCCAGTTCGTTGAGGCGCTCGTCGACCGAGGCCGTCACGACCGTCACGGGGGTGCCGGCCAGCTCGCGCTCCATGAGTTCCACGCCCTCCGGCGCGGCGAGCAGCACCACGGCCGTCACGTCGTCGGCGCCGCGCTTGATCAGCTCCTGGATCGACGCGACCAGGGTGCCGCCCGTGGCCAGCATCGGGTCCAGGACGTACACCTGGCGCCCCGAGAGGTCGTCCGGCATGCGCGTGGCGTAGGTGGAGGCCTGGAGCGTCTCCTCGTTGCGCACCATGCCCAGGAAGCCCACCTCAGCGGTCGGCAGCAGCCGGACCATGCCGTCGAGCATGCCGAGACCGGCCCGCAGGATAGGCACCACCAGCGGACGCGGGTGGGAGAGCTTGACGCCGGTGGTCTGTGAGACCGGCGTGTGGATGTCGACCTGTTCGGTGCGCACGTCGCGCGTGGCCTCGTAGGCGAGCAGGGTGACCAGCTCGTCGGCGAGACGGCGGAAGGTCGCGGAGTCCGTGCGCTGGTCGCGCAGCGTGGTGAGCTTGTGGGCGACCAGGGGGTGGTCGACGACGTGGAGACGCATGTCCACCACAGTAACCGGGCCCCGCGCGGTCGCTTCACTCGCTCGCGGGAGTCGAACCCCCCGGTCGGGGGAAGGTGGGAGGGACTGACGCTGGGTGGTGACGCTGTGCCTGACCGGGACTTCCACGACACGCCGCCCCTCGGCAAGGAGCCGGGGAGGGCACGGGGTACGGAGCGGAGTACGGAGCTGGAGCGGGAGGGCGAGCGCCGTCGGCGGCGGGCCCAGTTCCTGCGCGACCTGGCCGAGGCCCGGGAGTTGCGGGACCGGGTGCAGCCGCGCCGCGCCAAGGCAGCCCGGTTGCGGCACGCGATGCGCATGCGCACCTTCCGCTGGTAGTTCCCCGGACCGGCGGAGGGAAGATCGCGCGCCGCGCCGGTGTCGGTGCGGTGGGGGTACATGGGTGCCGTGAGAATGCGCGTACGATCCGCACGTGGCGGCGACGAGTCGGGGTCCCCGGTCAAAACTGCCGGACACAGGGCGCCGAAGACGTCCCCTGACGGCCTTGTTTCTGCCACGATTTCGAGTGGGTGGGGCTCAAAGTACCGCTCCCCCGCCCGCAGCCTCCGCCGGAGGGACCCCCAACCGGCACGCCTATGACCAGTGGGAGAGTCACGGTGTACTTCGCCGCACTGCTCGCGCGCACCGAAGACGGATGGGTAGCGAGCGACACGGAGCTCGACGATGTGGAGACCCTGTCGGATCTGGCCGACCTGGCCCGGGAAGCCTCTCCCGACGAGGACACGGTGCTCGTGCTGATCGAGCAGGAGGACGCGTGGTTCGGAGTCGTCCGGGTGGACGGCGAGGAGGACCCCCGTATCTACGTCTCGGACGCCGCCGCGGCGGCCCGCAGCAGCTACGGCGAGATCCTGCTCACCGACGAACTGCTCGGCCGGGAGCCCGGTGACGACGGCGACGACCTCGACGCCCTCGACCTCGACGGCACGGAGGACGGTGAGTCCGACGACGACGAGGACGGTGCCGACGGCGGTGACGCGGCCGCCGGCGCCGGTGAGGCCGTGCCGCACGGGCCCGTCGGTGACGCCGAGGTCCTGGACGACCTGGGCGTGAGCGAGAAGGAGCTGCGCTCGCTGTCCGGGGACGCGGTCGGCGAGATCGCCGACGCCCTGGGCGCCTTCGAGGTGCTGGAGACGGTCCGCTGACCGGACGGGACGTGGGAGAGCAACCGGCGGAACGTTCCGGCCCGCCCGACCCGGTGCGCGGCCCGTGGCGGGCGGCGATGCGGCTCGCACTGGCCGAGGCCGGGCGGGCCGGGCTCAGCGGTGACGTGCCCGTCGGTGCCGTCGTGCTGGCACCGGACGGACGGACGGTGCTGGCCGCCGGACACAACGAGCGCGAGGCCGGCGGCGACCCCACGGCCCACGCCGAGGTGCTCGCCGTCCGCCGGGCTGCCGCGGCGCTCGGAGAGTGGCGGCTGGCCGGCTGCACCCTCGTCGTCACCCTGGAGCCGTGCACGATGTGCGCGGGCGCGCTGGTGCAGTCCCGCGTGGACCGCGTCGTCTACGGCGCCCGCGACGACAAGGCGGGCGCGGCCGGCTCCCTGTGGGACGTCGTGCGCGACCGGCGGCTCAACCACCGTCCCGAGGTGATCGAGGGCGTGCTCGCGGAGGACTGCGCCCGGCTGCTCACCGAGTTCTTCCGCGACCGCTGACCGGCGCCGAATACCGATTTCGAACCACGCCACCCGGTGCTGTAAGGTCTGTCTCGGTAGCGTGTCCGAGCGGCCGAAGGAGCTCGCCTCGAAAGCGAGTGTGGCGCAAGTCACCGAGGGTTCAAATCCCTCCGCTACCGCTCCGGAAGGGCCCCGTCGAAAGACGGGGCCCTTCGTGCGATCATGTGCGATCGAAAGGCGTGCAACAAGGGACAGGGGAGGCCGCGGTGGCGGTGAACGCGAGGAAGATCGCCGTCTACGCACTCGTGGTTTTCGTGCTTTACGTGATCATCACGGACCCGAAGAAGGCCGCCGACTACGTCCAGATAGGTTTTGAGGGCATCTCCGACGCGGCGGGCGCCGTGGGTGACTTCATGACCTGGGCCGCCAACGGAGGAAAGTGATGATCCGCCACCTGGTGCTGTTCAAGCTCAACGACGGCGTGCAGCGTGACGACCCGCGCGTCGCAGAGGGCGTCGAGGCCTTCCGGTCTCTCGGCGACCGGATCGAGGAGCTGCGCTTCTGGGAGTGCGCCTGGAACATCAGCGACCGGCCCATCGCCTACGACTTCGCCATCAACTCGGCGGTGGACGACACCGACGCCCTCCAGCGGTACCTGGAACACCCCGCACACCAGGCAGGCGTGGCACTGTGGCGGGAGTTCGCCACCTGGGTGATCGCCGACTACGAGTTCTGATCCCCCGCCGCCCGCCGTCGGCCCCGCACCCGACCGGTGCGGGGCCGATCTGCGTTCGTTCACTCAACACGACGTTATGCGGTGCTTGCACACAGTGCACATGTCTTGTGATGCTATGACCGCTTTTGACGGATGAGTGACGGAAGAGTTGACGAATCACGAGGTGGAGTTGACCGTGCCGGCCAGTACTGCGCCTCAAGCACCGCCCGCGCCGCCTGCCCAGGCCAACGAGGCGCCCCCGCGGGAGACCACGCAGCAGC
Organism: Streptomyces mutabilis; assembly: GCF_014649815.1. Classification (GTDB taxonomy): domain Bacteria; phylum Actinomycetota; class Actinomycetes; order Streptomycetales; family Streptomycetaceae; genus Streptomyces; species Streptomyces mutabilis. Next base: position 78,069 of record NZ_BMTT01000009.1, read on the forward strand.
GCAGCCGGGGCGCGGACACCCGGGCCCTGACCCAGGTGCTCTTCGGTGAGCTGAAGGGGCTCACGCCGGGCACGCCGGAGCACGACCGGGTACGCGCGGCGCTCATCGAGGCCAACCTCCCGCTGGTGCGCTACGCCGCCGCCCGCTTCCGCTCCCGCAACGAGCCGATGGAGGACGTCGTCCAGGTCGGCACCATCGGGCTCATCAACGCCATCGACCGCTTCGACCCCGAACGGGGCGTGCAGTTCCCGACGTTCGCGATGCCGACCGTGGTCGGCGAGATCAAGCGGTACTTCCGGGACAACGTCCGCACGGTGCACGTCCCGCGCCGGCTGCACGAACTGTGGGTGCAGGTCAACAGCGCCACCGAGGACCTGACGACCGCCTTCGGGCGCTCCCCGACGACCGCCGAGATCGCCGAGCGGCTGCGCATCTCCGAGGAGGAGGTGCTGTCCTGCATCGAGGCGGGCCGGTCGTACCACGCCACCTCGCTGGAGGCCGCGCAGGAGGGCGACGGCCTGCCCGGACTGCTCGACCGGCTCGGCTACGAGGATCCCGCCCTCGACGGCGTCGAGCACCGCGACCTCGTCCGGCACCTGCTCGTCCAGCTCCCGGAGCGGGAGCAGCGGATCCTGCTGCTGCGCTACTACAACAACCTCACCCAGTCGCAGATCAGTGCGGAACTCGGCGTTTCGCAGATGCACGTCTCGCGGCTACTGGCGCGTAGTTTCCAGCGGTTGAGGTCCGCCAACCGCATCGAGGCGTAGTTTCACCCCACCGCGGGAAGCATTCGAAGGCGCGAGCGAACGGTCACCGGGGCGAGCGAATCGCTCACCAGGGCCGTTGCGGGCGGAATCGGGCCGAAAGGCCGTCAGACCCTCTGTTTCCAGGGGGAATTCGCATCTCGGATGTCGACATGTCACTACAGCGTGTTGCCGACATGTGACATTCTGCCGGAGACGCGTTTGCCGGGGCTCCGGCTCCGGTATTCAGGTGAAGGCTGCGTTCCCGTCCCGGGAGCGTGCGCCGTGACCGTCCCGCGACCCAAAGGGGGTGGCATGTCCGCAGACCAGGGCAGCTCGAAGGTGCTCGCGCTCGCGGAGAGCGAGACCGCGCCCGACACGCTCGAGGCGCTCGGCCCCGTCGGCTCCATCGACTCCGTCGGCTCCATCGACGACGGTCAGGCCGGCGAAGCCGTACCGACCCTCGACGCCGTGCCGGCCCAGGCCCTCGCGGCCCCGGAGGCCATCGACACCCGCACCCTGTCCCGCTCCCTGTTCCTGCGGCTCGCCGCCCTCGACGAGGACAGCCCCGAGCGTGCCTACGTCCGGGACACCCTGATCGAGCTCAACCTCCCGCTGGTGCGCTACGCGGCGGCCCGCTTCCGCTCGCGCAACGAGCCGATGGAGGACATCGTCCAGGTCGGTACGATCGGCCTGATCAAGGCGATCGACCGCTTCGACTGCGAACGGGGCGTGGAGTTCCCGACGTTCGCGATGCCGACCGTCGTCGGCGAGATCAAGCGGTTCTTCCGGGACACCTCGTGGTCGGTGCGCGTCCCGCGCCGACTCCAGGAGCTGCGCCTGGCCCTGACGAAGGCCAGCGACGAGCTCTCCCAGAAGCTGGACCGCTCCCCGACCGTCGGCGAGCTGGCCGCCGTGCTCGGCGTCTCCGAGGAGGACGTCGTCGACGGCCTCGCGGTGGGCAACGCCTACACCGCCTCCTCACTGGACTCCCCGGCCCCTGAGGACGACGGCGGCGAGGGCTCACTGGCCGACCGCCTCGGCTACGAGGACACGGCGCTGGAGGGCGTGGAGTACCGCGAGTCCCTCAAGCCGCTGCTGGCCAAGCTGCCGCCCCGGGAGCGGCGGATCATCATGCTGCGCTTCTTCGCCAACATGACCCAGTCGCAGATCGGCGAGGAGGTCGGCATCTCGCAGATGCACGTCTCCCGGCTGCTGACGCGCACCCTGGCGCAGCTGCGCGAGGGCCTGATCTCCGACTGAGTCCGGCTCCGGACACTCCGGCGACCGCCGCGGCACCTCGGGGTGCCGCGGCGGTCGCCGTCACGTGCGTGCGCCCGCACCGGGCGCCGTTTCCGCCTCGGTGCCGCTACTTCAGCGCCAGCCAGGCCACGGCCGCGACGATCGCCACGGCGGCCACGATGCCGACGATCAGGCCGATGCGGGGCCCGGAGGAGGCGGCAGGGGCCGCCTGCCGGGACTGGGGGGCGTCGTCGACGAACGCGCGGAACATCTGGGTGCTGCCTGCGGGGTCGTAATTGCCCTGGGGGCCCTGGTTGTTAGCCATGGGCCGAGACACTAGCGAATCCGCGGTGGTGGCCCAAGCGCGGGGCCGACGAACCACCTTGCGCCGCACCCGGGCCGCCTCCAGGCCTCCCCACCACCCGCCACCTGCACGTTTACTTTCGCAATACTTGTCTTTGCCAACTTTTTGTCTGCCGCATGACCGTTTTTATTTGCCTGTAGCAACCAACCGGTCCTATGGTTGCCCTAAGCAACGAACACGGGAGGTGCGCATGGCCGAGAGGGCGCAGTACGAGGAGCTGATCCGACAGTTCAGCGCCTTCGGCGCCGTCAAACGGGAGATGGGCCGCATCCTGCCGGCCGACTGTCCCGGCGGTTCCGCCGCCGTACTGACGCTGCTGGGCCGCCACGGGGACATGCGCATCAGCAAGCTCGCCGAGCTGCTCGCCGTGGACATGTCGGTGACCAGCCGCCACGTCGCACACATAGCCGACCGGGGCTGGATCGAACGCTCCCCCGACCCCGCGGACAAGCGCTCGCGCATCCTGCGCCTGACGCCCGCGGGCCAGTCGCAGCTCGACGAGCTGTCGGAGCGGACGACCCAGCTGCTGGCCCACCGCCTGAGCGACTGGACCGACGACGAGGTCGGCCAGCTCACCCGGCTGATGACCAGGCTCAGGGCGAGCTTCGACGACTGCCGGTCCGCACCGGCCCGGCCCCCCGCACCACCCGGGGTCGAACAGACCACCCGTACACCCGCGACCACCACGAAGTAAGCAAAGGAAGTCCATGGCAACGACCACACCAGCCGGTGTGCGGGCTCATGCCAAGCACGGGGGAGGCTCCGCCGGAGACGCTCCGATGACGCACCGGCAGATCATGGAGGCGCTGTCCGGGCTCTTGCTCGGCATGTTCTGCGCCATCCTGTCCTCGACCATCGTCACAAACGCCCTGCCCGAGATCGTGGGCGACCTCGGTGGCGGCCAGAGTGCCTACACCTGGGTCGTCACCGCATCGCTGCTGACGATGACCGCCTCCACCCCGCTGTGGGGCAAGCTCGCCGACCTGGTCAGCAAGAAGGCCCTGGTCCAGATAGCCCTCTGCGTCTTCGTCCTCGGCTCCGTCGTGGCCGGCCTGTCGCAGAACCCGGCCATGCTGATCTCCGCACGTGCCATCCAGGGTCTGGGCGCCGGCGGTCTGTCCGCCCTGGCCCAGATCATCATGGCCGCGATGATTTCCCCGCGCGAGCGCGGCCGGTACTCCGGCTACCTCGGCGCCACCTTCGCCGTCGCCACCGTCGGCGGCCCGCTGCTCGGCGGCGTCATCACCGACACCAGCTGGCTCGGCTGGCGCTGGTGCCTCTACGTCGGCGTGCCGTTCGCGATCATCGCGCTGATCGTGCTGCAGAAGACGCTGAACCTGCCGGTGACCAAGCGGAAGGTCAAGGTCGACTGGGCCGGCGCCTTCTTCATCACCGCCGCCGTCAGCCTGCTGCTCATCTGGGTGACCTTCGCCGACGACAAGTACTCCTGGATGTCCTGGCAGACGGGCGTCATGGTCGGCGGCGCGATCGCGCTGACGCTGATCTTCCTGCTCGTCGAGTCCAGGGCCAGCGAGCCGATCATCCCGCTGCGCCTGTTCCGGAACCGCACCATCACGCTGGCCTCGCTGGCCTCGCTGTTCGTCGGTATCGCGATGTTCGCGGGCACCGTCTACTTCAGCCAGTACTTCCAGCTGGCCCGCGGTGAGTCCCCGACCATGTCGGGCGTCATGACCATCCCGATGATCGGCGGCCTGTTCGTGTCGTCGACCGTCTCCGGTCAGATCATCACCAAGACCGGCAAGTGGAAGGGCTGGCTGCTGGCCGGCGGTGTGCTGCTGACGGCGGGCCTGGGCCTGCTGAGCGGTATGCGCTACGACACCCCGTACTGGCACATCGCGATCTTCATGGCGCTGATGGGGCTCGGCGTCGGCATGATGATGCAGAACCTGGTCCTCTGCACGCAGAACCAGGTGGCCCCGAGCGACCTGGGCGCCGCCTCCTCCGTGGTGACCTTCTTCCGGTCCCTCGGCGGTGCGGTGGGCGTCTCGGTGCTCGGCTCGATCATGTCGTCCCGGATCAGCCACTACGCCCAGGACACCATCGGACAGCTCAGCCCCGAGGAGCAGGCGGGCGCGGCCACGGCCACCGGCGGGGGCATCCCCAAGATGGACCTGCTGCCCCCCGGCATCCGCGAGTGGCTGGAGAGCGCCTACGGGCACGGCATCGCCGACATCTTCCTGTACGTCACACCGATCGCCGCCCTCGGTTTCATCGTGACCCTGTTCATCAAGGAGGTCCCGTTGCGCACCTCGGGCGCCCTCGCCCAGGTCGCGGACGCCGAGACCGCCTCCCCTTCGGCTCCGGCCCCGGCCGAGGCCACCCGGGTCGCCGCCGAACCGGTTCCGGCCGGTGGGGTCGCCGCCCCGTCCATCGCCGACTCCGGCACGCAGCCCGCGGCCACGCAGCGACTCGCCGCCGTCGCCTCGGCGGCCGGTTCCGGTGAGCCCACCGCACCCGTCTCCGGCGGCGTCGCGGTCCGCGGCTACGTCCGCGGCGCCGAGTCCGCGCCGGTCCCGCAGGCCGCGGTCACGCTGATCTCGCTGGGCGGCCGGCAGCTGGGCCGCTCGATCGCCCAGGCCGACGGCTCCTACGCGATCGACGCGCCGAGTGCGGGATCGTACGTCCTGATCGCCTCCGCCGACGGTTTCCAGCCGCAGGCGTCGACGATCGTCGTGAACGACGAGCCGGTCGCGTACGACATCCTGCTCAGCGGCACCAGCGGGCTGACCGGCCTGGTGCGCGCCGTGGAGGGCGGACTGCCGGTGAAGGACGCCATGGTGATCGTGACCGATGTACGCGGGGACCTGCTGGCCACCGCCGCCACCGGTGAGGCGGGCGAGTTCTCCTTCGCCGAGCTGGTGCCCGGCACGGTGACCGTCGCGGTCAACGCCGCCGGCTACCGGCCGCGCGCCCTGCCCGTCGAGGTGGGCGGCACCGGCGTCACCCGCGTGGAGGTCGACCTCCAGGCCGGCGCTCAGGTCCAGGGTGTCGTGCGGGCGCCGCACGGTCCGCTGGCCGACGCCCGCGTCACGCTGGTCGACGCGGCGGGCAACGTGGCCGGCACGGCCACCACCGGCGCGGACGGGGCGTACGCCTTCACCGACCTGGACGCCGGTGAGTACACCGTGATCGCGACCGGCTACCCGCCGGTGGCGACGTCCCTGACGGTCGCCGGCCCGGGTGCCGACGGCCACGACATCGAGCTCGCCCACCCCGGCGAGTAGCGAGACCCCGGCCCGTGGTGGCGTGCGCGCTCTGAGCGGAGGCGCGTCCGCCCACCACGGGCCGGTTCGTTCATGACCACTTTCTGAGCCTTTGCAGGGAGAAAACGGGATGGGACTGACCGCGAGGATCCGAACGCGGGACGGATGGGCCGTGTCGCACGCGGTCGTCACGGTGACCGACATGACCGGTGCGCAGGTGCTGCGCGCCGAGGCGGACACCGAGGGCACCGTGCGGGACACCGCCCCGCTGGCGCCGGGGGCGTACACCGTGATCGTCACCGCCGTCGGCTACGCGCCGGCCGCGTCCAGCGCGATCGTCACCGCGAGCGGCCGGGCCGAGGTCGGCACCGTGACGCTGGCCCGCCAGGGCGGCACCGAACTGCCGCCGCCCGGACCGTGGACCATCGACCCGGCGCACTCCAGCGTCGCCGCGGTCGCCCAGCACCTGGGCATCTCCAGCGTGCACGGCAGGTTCACGGAGTTCGCCGGCACGGTCGAGATCGCGCCGGACGACGTGACCAAGTCCCGGGTGGAGGCGGTGATCAAGGCGGCTTCCGTCGACACCGGCAACGGCATGCGCGACACGCACCTGCGCTCCGCCGACTTCCTGGACACCGAGCGGTACCCGGAGATCACCTACCGCTCCACCGGGGTGACGCAGGCCGGCCCGGACCGCTGGAGCGTCCACGGCGAGCTGGGCCTGCACGGCGTGGTCCGCCCGGTCGATCTGGACCTGGCCTACCTCGGCACCGGCGCCGACCCGTGGGGCGGCACCCGGGCGGCGTTCCGCGCGACCACGGAACTGCGGCGCGAGGACTTCGCCATGAACTACAACCAGGTCCTCCAGGCCGGCATCGCCGCCATCGGCACGACCCTCAGGATCGAGCTGGACATCCAGGCGGTCCAGGGGGAGTCACTGCCGGCCGCGTGAGGCGCCGCCGGACGCCTGGGCCACCACTTCGCCGCACAGGTCACGGAGCTTGACGTTCCGGTGCTGGGAGGCCCGGCGCAGCCGAGCCAGGGCCCGGTGGGCGTCGATCCGCTCCCGGGCCATGAGAATGCCGACCGCCTGGTCGATGGTGCTGCGGGAGAGCAGCGCGGTGCGCACGTCGGCCGCCGAGGCCTGCTGCCGCTCCAGGCGCAGGGCCTCGTTCACCGCGTCGGCGGCCCGCTCCGCGAAGGTGCGGGCCGCTTCGCACCCCTGCGCCAGCGAGTCGGGCTCCGAGCCGTAGATGTTGAGCGCGGCACCCGTCTCGCCCTCGACCGCCATCGGCAGCGCCAGCACACAGCGCACGCCGGTGGCCAGCGCGTACTCCGTGTACGAGGGCCAGCGGGTCTCCGCGGCCAGATCGGGGGAGTACCGGGCGCTCCCCGTCTCGGCCGCGTCCACGCACGGCCCCGAGCCGTTCTCGTACTGCCTGAGGTCCAGGCCGCTGGGCAGCCCCGAACTCCCCGCCAGCGTCATCAGCCGGTCGGCCCGGCGCACGGTGACCGAGCAGGCCACGGCCCCCGGCACCTGGCCCACCGCGCGGTCGGTCAGGTCGCGCAGCAGGGTGTCGAGCCCCTGGCTCCTGGCTATCGCCTGGTCGAGCGTGTCAGAGGTCTGCGAGGTCATGACCGTACGGATATCCCGTCATCGCTCGCCCACTCCTCGCCCCTGCGCGCCGCTGTTCGCGTCGACGATGCGGCGGGCGAGGTCGCGCAGCTTCACGTTCTCCCGCTGGGAAGCCTTCACCAGGGAGTCGAAAGCACCGGCCGCGTCGATGGTCAGGCGCTCCATGAGGATGCCGGTGGCCTGGCCGATCAGGTCCCGGGTGCGCATGGCCTCGGTGAGCTGCTCCCGCACGGTCGCCGAGTCCAGGGCGAGGGAGACGTGCGCGGTGAACAGGCGGCCGACGCGGGTGGCGTCCTCGTCGAAGGCATGCGGCTTGCGGGCGTACGCCGTCAGCACGGTCAGGCGGCGCCGGTCGGCGCGCAGCCTCAGCGACAGGGCGGAGCGCAGGCCGAGGCCGGAGAGGGCGTTCCCGCCGCCGTCGGCGTCGCTGTCGTCCGTGCGGACCACGGGTGTGGTCCACAGGCGGTCCCAGTCCAGGTGCGGCTCGCGGCCCCCGTGCCGGGAATCGGCGTCGAAGCGTACGGCCTCGTCGGTCCAGGCGAGGGTGCGCAGCCGACCGCGCTGGATCTCCGAGATGCCCGCGTGCTCGGCGCCGGGCAGCAGGCGTACCGCCAGCTGGACCGCGGCGGTCAGGGTGTCGTCGGGGGTGCCCGTACCGTGCAACTGCCGAGCCGCCGACGTCAGGGCCTCGGCCAGCTCGAAGCCCACCGGAAAACGCGGCAAATCAGTAAATTCGGACGCAGCCACCACGAACCTCTTCGGCGTGCACGACCCGGTGGCCGTGCGCAGGAGAGCTCCGCAGCACATTCCTGACTGCGAGCACAGGACGTACAGCACTTTAGCTGCTTGGTTGCGCGGCGGTGACGCCCGGTCGACGGACCGGGCAGGCACCTTCCGCATCCCGGCGACGGCGTGATGGAATGGGGAGCGGGTCAGGAAGCGGCCTTGCCGGAAGCCGGACGGACGTCTGCCAGGTGAGTGCCGTGACCTTCCTCCCCCGACCGTGCGAGCCGTGTGAACCACCCGGTCACACCGTGCTCGCGCTGCCCTGCGAGATCGACTTCTGCAACGCCGCGGGGCTGCTCCCACTGATCATGTCCGCCGTGGACCATCACTCGGCTGGCCTGCGCTTCCTCGTCCTGGATCTGACCGCCACCCGCTTCATGGACTCCCAGGGCGTCCGCCTCCTGACGGAGGTGCGCCACCGCCTGCACGACCGTGCCCGGCTGCGGGTGGTGGCCACCCCGACGGGCGTGCCCAGCCGGATACTGGAACTGTCCGGTCTGCGCCGGGACGTGCCGGTGTACGACAGTCTCGCGGAGGCACTGCGCCCCGGAAGCGGGGCGGGCGGCGCGAAGGTGAGCGGGAGCCCGACCTGAGGCCCGCCCGGCGCATCCGGCCTAGGGTGGCCGCATGGCACCGAACATCGCGACGAACACCCGTGTCTCCCTGAACGAGTTGCTGGACTTCGTACGCCCCCGGCACCGGGCGATCCTGCTGACCCGCCGGGCCGACGGCAGCCCGCAGGGGTCGCCGCTGACCTGCGGGGTCGACGACTCCGGGCGGATCGTGGTCTCCACGTACCCCGAACGCGCCAAGACCCGCAACGCACGGCGCGACCCGCGGGTCAGCGTCATCGTGCTCAGCGACGACTGGAACGGCCCCTGGGTCCAGATCGACGGCACGGCGGAGGTCATCGACACCCCCGACTCCGTGGAGCCGCTGGTGGACTACTACCGCAACATCTCCGGCGAGCACCCCGACTGGGACGAGTACCGGCAGGCGATGGTGAAGCAGGGCAAGTCGATCATCCGGGTGACGCCGGAGAAGTGGGGGCCGGTGGCGACGGGCGGCTTCCCGGCGCGGCTGGCTTCGGACGGCTGACACCTGACGGCATGCGGCATGCGGCATGCGGCATGCCACGGTCGGGGCACCGGGCTTCCGGGGGGCCGGTCAGCCCCGGTCGATCATCGCCTCGATGCCCGCGATCAGCAGGTCCAGCGCGAACTCGAAGTCCCGGTCCAGCATCTCCGCGACCGTATCGCCGCCGCGGGCCGACATGATGGCCCGGGACTCCGCGATGACGTCCGGGGCGGTGTCCGGCGACTCGGCCACCGCGTTCATGGAGTCCTGGAAGTACTCGTCCAAACTCATCCCGGACCCGGCCGCCCGCGCGAAGAGGTGGCCCTCGATCGTGCCGTAGCCGTACACGAACTGGAAGACGGTCGAGATCGCCCCGGTCAGCCGGTGCACGGGCAGTCCGCTCCGGCGCATCACACCCTGCACCGCGCGGGAGAAGGCCAGCGAGTGCGGCCCGATGTTGAGGTAGGTGCCGGCCAGCGGGGACAGCCAGGGGTGGCGCACCAGCAGCGCACGGTTCTCCCTGGCCAGCGTGCGCAGCTGCTCGCGCCAGTCCCCGCCGGCCTCCGGGTCGGGGGGGCGCAGCTCGCCGTACACGGCGTCCAGCGCGAGTTCGAGCAGCTGATCCTTGGTGTCGACGTACCAGTAGACGGACATCGCGGTGACGTCCAGTTCGGCCGCCAGGCGGCGCATGGAGAACTTGGCCAGACCCTCGGCGTCCAGCAGCCGGACCGTGGCCTCGGTGATCCGCTCGCGGTCGAGCCCGGACGGCTGCCCGCCGCGACGACCGCCGCGCCGCCCCTCGCCCACCAGCCAGACACTGGACCGCGGCCCCTGGCCCGCCTTCGCCATACGCACCTACCTCGCTCAACGATGCCGGTCATGCTAGGCGCCCCCTCAGGGACGCGGGGTACGGCGCGACCGGCCACGACTAGCTCGCAGCCGCGCGGTCGCCCCACCGACCGGGCTCTCAGGCGCCGGCCCGCTCCGCCCTGCGCAGCAGCACCGCCGCCACGGCCCCGCCGACCAGCACGGCCACCGCCCCCACCAGCTGACTGCTCTCCAGTCCGGAGGAGAACGCGTCGATGACCCGCTCCCGCTCCGCCTCCCCTTCCGCCGAGGCCAGCGCGGCCGGCAACGACGCCGCCGCGACCGGCACCAGCGCCGCGAACCGCGAGTTCAGCACCGCACCCAGCACGGCCACGCCCAGCCCGTTGCCGAACTCCGCGAGCGTCCCGTTGATTCCCGCGCCGACGCCTGCCTTGGCCGGCGGGATCGAGCTCATGATGGCGTGCGCCATGGCCGGGTTGCCGAGTGCGCACCCCACGCCGATCAGCAGCAGCCCCAGCAGCGTGCCCGCATAGCCCACTCCGGTCAGGGTGGCGATGGCCACCAGGCCCGCCGACATCAGCACCATGCTCAGCATCACCGCCACCGGCGTACCGAGCTTGGCCAGCCACTTCGCCGCGATGCCGGAGAAGTTCAGCACCACCACCGTCACGGCCAGCGGCGCGGTCGCCAGCCCCGCCTCCAGCGGGTCGTACCCGAGCACGAACTGCAGGTGCTGGGTGAGCAGGAACAGCGCGCCGCCCATACCGAAGGTGATCAGCATCAGACCGGCGACCGCGCCCGTGAACCGCTGGTTGCGGAAGAAGGCGAGGTCGAGCATGGGATACGGGACGCGGCTCTCCCAGTACGCGAAGAGCGCGAGCACGCCCACCGCGACGGCCGCCGTGGCCAGTACGCGGCCCGAGGTCCAGCCGTGCTCGGGGCCGGAGATGATCGCGTAGACCAGTGCGGTCATGCCGATCGTGGAGAGTACGGCGCCCAGCAGGTCGGGGCGGTCGCCCTGCCGGTTCTTCGACTCGGGGACCAGGGTCACCACCGCGGCCAGGCCCAGCGCCACGACCGGCAGGTTGATCAGGAAGATCGCGCCCCACCAGAAGTGGTCCAGCATGAAGCCGCCGATCAGCGGACCGCAGGCGAAGCCGAGCGCGCTCACCGCGCTCCAGATGCCGATCGCCTTGGCGTGCTCCTCGGGCGCGAAGATCTGCATGACCACGGCGAGCGTGGTGGTCAGCAGCAGCGCGCCGCCGACGCCCATGCCGGCCCGCGCCGCGATCAGCTGGCCGGTGCTGTCCGCGAGGCCCGCCGCCAGTGAGCCCAGGCCGAACAGCGCCAGACCCGCGGCCAGCATCTTCTTGCGGCCGTAGCGGTCGGCGGCGCTGCCCGCGGTGAGCAGCAGGCCGGACTGCACCAGTGAGTAGGCGTTGATCATCCACTGGATGTCGGAGGTGGCCGCCCCCAGCTCGTCGGTGAGCGAGGGGATGGCCACGTTCAGCACGGTGTTGTCGAGCACCACCGTCAGCTGGGCGAGGCTGATGACACCGAGGATCAGCCAGCGCCGCGGGTGGCCCTGGACGGTGGCGGGCGCGGGCTGGGCCCGGCCCGGTTCCTTTTCCCGTTCCGGTGAGGACGTCGTCATGCTGTACAGCGTATAAGGGCTCCCATACGCTGTACAGCGTGACTGCCCGGCCTGTCAGGCGGTCGGCCGGGTGAGGTCGTAGAAGGTGGCCGAACCGACCGTCACCTTCGTGAAGTTGGCCTCCACCCAGGACGTGATCCGCGACGACGTACCGGAGTCGCCGCCCGCGCCGCCGCCCGTCCCGCCGCCGACGAAGTAGTGGATCTCGCCGCCCTCGACGTACTTCTTGAACTGGGCGAGCGTCGGTGACGGGTCCGTGCCGTTGAAGCCGCCGATCGCCATCACGGGCTCGCCGGTGCTGAGCTGGTAGCTCGCGGCGTTCTGGGCACCGACCGCGGCGGCGACCCAGGTGTAGTCGTCGGCGTCGGTCTCCAGCAGCTTCTTGGCCTCGGAGCCGACCTGGGCGCCGTTCAGCAGACCCCCCATGCCGCCGCCTCCGCCCATGCCGTCGCCGCCCGTGCCGGTGCCACCCTCGGTCCGGCCGTCCGGGGCGGTCTGGCCGTTCCGGCCCGGTGCGCCTCCGGGGAAGCCGCCGGTGCCGGGACCGCCCTGGCCCCGACCTTGGCCCTGGCCCTGCCCTTGACCGGGCGCGGTTCCGCCGCCGGGAAAGGCGCCTCCGCCCGGGTCGCCGCCACCGGGGCCGCCGCCCCGGCCACCACCACCGCCCGGCCCGCCCATCATGCTCGCGCCGGACGGGCCGGCCGTGACGATGGAGCCGCTGTGCCCCTCCTGCACGGTGCTCAGCGTGTACGCGGCCGGCGCGGCCAGTGACGCCACGACGCCCAGCCCCGCCGCGGCGAGCGCCACCCGCCCGCCCGGCCGCCCGGCGAAGACCAGCCCCAGCGCGGCCACCAGGCCGCCGACGAGGACGAGCCACTTCAGCCAGGGCAGGTAGTCGGGCGTGCGGTTGAGCAGCACGTAACCCCAGGCCGCGGTCGCCGTGACGGCGGCGGCGAGGGCGAGCGACGCCCAGACCCGCTCGCGCCGCTCCCACAGCGCGGTCGCGCCCATGCCGACCACGACGGCGAGGTACGGCGCGAGGGCCACCGTGTAGTACTGGTGGAAGATGCCCGCCATGTAACTGAAGACGGCCATGGTCATCAGCAGCGAGCCGCCCCAGACCAGGAGGGACGCGCGGGCGGCGTCGGTGCGGCCGCCGCGGCGCAGGGCGACGAGCCCCGCGACCAACAGGACCAGGGCCGCCGGGAGCAGCCAAGAGATCTGGCCGCCGATCTCGGAATTGAACATCCGGTCCCAGCCGGTCTCGCCCCACTGTCCGCCGCTCCCGCCGCCGGGGCCACCGCCGCCGCCGACGCTGCCGGTCTCCTCGCCGTTGAGCCGGCCCAGGCCGTTGTAGCCGAAGGTCAGCTCCAAAAAGCTGTTGTTCTGCGAGCCGCCGATGTACGGGCGGGACGACGCCGGCCACAGCTCCACGGCCGCGACCCACCAGCCGCCGGAGACGACGAGGGCGAGGGTGGCGAGCGCGAGCTGCCCGAGCCGCTTCCTCGGCCGCACCGGCGCGCAGACGCCGTAGACCAGGGCGAGGGCCGGCAGGATCAGGAACGCCTGGAGGGTCTTGGCCAGGAAGGCGAACCCGATCGCGACGCCCGCCCACACCAGCCACTTGGTCCGGCCGTCCTCCAGCGCGCGGACGACCAGGTAGCAGGCCACGGACATCAGCAGCGCGAGCAGCGCGTCCGGGTTGTTGAACCGGAACATCAGCGCGGCGACGGGCGTCAGGGCCAGCACCGCACCGGCGAGCAGCCCGGCCGCCGGGCCGAACCGGCGGCGCACGGCCGCGTACACGACGGCGACCGTCGCGACGCCCATCAGCACCTCGGGGACGAGGATCGACCAGGAGCTGAGCCCGAAGATCCGCACCGCGAGCGCCATCGGCCACAGGGCGGCCGGGGGCTTGTCGACGGTGATGGCGTTGGCCGCGTCGAGCGAGCCGAAGAAGAACGCCTTCCAGGACTGGCTGCCCGCCTGCACGGCCGCCGAGTAGAAGGAGTTGGCGTAGCCGGAGGCGCTCAGGTCGCAGAGGTACAGCAGGGCCGTGGCGAGCAACAGGCCGAGGAAGGCCGGGCGTGCCCAGCGGGGGTCATCGGGCCGGCCGCGCCACAGGGTGCGCACCAGTGCGCGTGGTCGGGACCGTGCGGGTCCGGGGGGCGCCGTGGGCGGGGGCCCCCCGTTCTCGTCCCGGGGGCGGGTGTCCCCCGCGTGCGTCGCCGGTTCGCGGTGCGTCGTCATCGGCCGTCCCTCGGGTCGGTTTGGGCTTCGCGCACGGACCGCAGCGGCACGGTCGCGCCGCCCCGGGTGCGGTACGGGTCCGGGTGCCGGGGTTCCGCCGGGAGCGGCTCCGTCGCGGGCGCCGGGTCCGGGAACACCCAGGCCCGGAAGAGCAGGAAACGCAGCACGGTGGCGGCGAGGTTGGCGGCGATCAGCACCGCCAGCTCCGTGGAGTGGCCGGGGTCGACGGTCGCCGCGTTCAGGGCGGCGAGCGAACCGCCGGTCAGCACGAGACCGATGCCGAAGACCACCAGTCCCTGCGCCTGGTGCCGCACGGCACCTCCCCGCCCCCGCACGCCGAAGGTCAGCCGCCGGTTGGCGGCGGTGTTGGCGACCGCCGAGACCAGCAGCGCGAGCGCGTTGGCGACCTGCGAACCGGTGAAGCCCCGGAAGGCGCTGTAGAGCAGCAGGTAGAAGAGGGTGGACAGGGCGCCGACGGCACAGAAGCCGACGAGCTGCCGGGCCAGGCCCTGCGGTACGCCGGTCAGCTCCCGGTCGCGCGGGTCGTCGCCGAACGGCCGGGCCAGCCGGTCCAGTGGCAGGGAACCGGTGGCCAGGGCCTTGCCGACCCGCCACACGCCCTTGAGGTCCTCGGTCGCCGTCCGCACGATGTGCACGGTCGAGTCGGGGTCGTCGACCCAGTCGACCGGCACCTCGTGGATGCGGCAGCCGGCCCGCTCGGCGAGCACCAGCATCTCGGTGTCGAAGAACCAGCCGGTGTCCTCCACCAGCGGCAGCAGCACCTGGGCCACGTCCCGGCGGATCGCCTTGAAGCCGCACTGGGCGTCGGAGAAGCGGGCCTGGAGGGAGCCGCGCAGGATGAGGTTGTAGGAGCGGGAGATGAACTCCCGCTTGGCGCCGCGCACCACGCGGGAGCTGCGGGCGAGGCGGGAGCCGATCGCCAGGTCCGAGTGGCCGGAGATCAGCGGCGCCACCAGCGGCAGCAGCGCGTTGAGGTCGGTGGACAGGTCGACGTCCATGTAGGCGAGGACCGGGGCGTCGGAGGCCGACCAGACGGTGCGCAGGGCCCGGCCCCGCCCCTTCTGCTCCAGTCGGTGGGACGTGACCTCGGGCAGCTCCGCCGCCAGCCGGGCGGCGACGTGGGGCGTGGCGTCGGTGGAGGCGTTGTCCGCGACCGTGATGCGGAACCCGTACGGGAAGGTCCGCGTGAGGTGGTCGTGGAGCCTCAGGACGCACGGCCTGAGGTCCTTCTCCTCGTTGTAGACGGGGATCACTACGTCCAGGACAGGCGTACCGGCTCCTGCGGCCGGGAGATGCTCCCGCGCCGGCAGGGAGCCGGGAGAAGAGTCGGTTCGCATGGGACCGACCCTTCTCAACTCCCCTGTCGCACCCGTGTGGTGACGCTGTGCTGTGCCTGTGAGTGCCCGGGCGGGCTCTCCTGGACGGGCAGGTGCAGGGTGAAGACCGTCCGTCCGGGCACGCTGTCGACGGTCACGGCTCCACCGTGCGCGGTCGCCACGGCCTGCACGATGGCGAGCCCGAGGCCCGTCGAACCGGTGGCGCGGGACCGCGCCGAGTCGCCGCGCGCGAACCGTTCGAAGACGTGCGGCAGCAACTCGGGCGGGACGCCCTGCCCGTTGTCCTCCACGTCCACGCACAACCACGCCCCGTTGCGGCGGACGCGCGCCGTGACGGTGGAGCCGGGCGGGGTGTGGTTGCGGGCGTTGGCCAGCAGGTTGACCAGCACCTGCTGGAGCCGGGCGGCGTCCGCCGAGACGATCGCCGGTTCGTCGGGCAGGTCGAGGCGCCAGTTGTGGTCGAGCCCGGCCGCGCGGGCGTCGCTTACGGTGTCCACGACGAGCGGTACGAGGTCGGTCTGCGCGAACTGCAGCGGCCGTCCGGCGTCCAGGCGAGCGAGCAGGAGCAGGTCCTCGACCAGCAGGGTCATCCGCCCGGCCTCGGACTCGATGCGGCCCAGCGCGTGCCGGGTGTCGGGGCCGACCCGTTCCCGGCCCCTGCGGGTGAGTTCGGCGTACCCGCGGATGGAGGCGAGCGGCGTGCGCAGTTCGTGGCTGGCGTCGGCGACGAACTGCCGAACCCGGGTCTCGCTCTCCTGACGGGCGTGCAGCGCCCCGTGCACGTGGTTGAGCATCCGGTTGAGCGCCGAGCCGACCCGGCCGACCTCGGTGTGCGGGTCGCACTCCGACTCCGGGACGCGTTCGTCCAGGTTCACCTCGCCCGCGTGCAGGGGGAGTTCGGAGACGCGGGTGGCGGTGGCGGCGACCTTGCGCAGGGGGCGGGTGGCGACGCCGACGATGACGGCCCCGGCGAGGCCGGCGGCGACGAGGCCGGCGGCGGTGACGCTGGCCTCGACGATGATCAGGGTGCCGATGGTGCCGGTGACCTCGGAGGTCGGTACGGCGGCGTAGTAGCCGTCCTTGTACTGCACGCGGTAGTCGCCGAGGTCGCCGATCTCGACGGTGTGCGTGCCCCCGTCCCGGGGGGGCGGTGGCCAGCGCGGCGCGTTCCGCCTCGGTGAGGGCGACCGGCGTGGTGCCGCTGAAGTTGGTGCTGTCGTCGTCCTGTATGCCGTACTTGGCGTCGACGACGGTGCCGTCCCGCACCTCGGCGACGATCGTGCCGCGCGACTGCGGCCCGCGGGTGACGAACTCGTCGAGGTCCATCCGCTGCGGGCCCCCGCCGCCCGGCCCGCCCGGCGGCCCGAAGCCGGACACCCGCATCGCGACCTCGTGCACCTGCCCGTCCAACTGCTCGTACAGGTGCGACCGCAGCGCCACCGTCGTCACCGTGCCGATCACCGCGCACACCACCGCGATCAGGGCCACGGACGCGACGACGAGCCGCGTCCGCAGGGTCCGCGGCCGTCGCCGTCCGCTCACGCCGCGGGCTTGATCAGGTAGCCGGCGCCCCGCCGGGTGTGGATCATCGGCTCGCGTCCGGCGTCGATCTTCCGGCGCAGGTAGGAGATGTACAGCTCGACGACGTTCGCCTGCCCGCCGAAGTCGTACGACCACACGCGGTCCAGGATCTGCGCCTTGCTCAGCACGCGGCGCGGATTGCGCATCAGGAACCGCAGCAGCTCGAACTCGGTGGCGGTGAGGTGGATGCCGTCGCCGCCGCGCGTGACCTCGTGGCTGTCCTCGTCGAGGGTGAGGTCGCCCACGACCAGGACGGAGTCGGAGCGCCGGTCGGCGGCGCCGGAGCGGCGGATCAGTCCGCGCAGCCGGGCGACGACCTCCTCCAGGCTGAAGGGCTTGGTGACGTAGTCGTCCCCGCCGGCGGTCAGCCCGGCGATGCGGTCCTCGACCGCGTCCTTGGCGGTCAGGAACAGCACCGGCACGTCCGGCAGGTCGCGGCGCAGCCGCCCCAGCGCGCTCAGCCCGTCCATGTCCGGCAGCATCATGTCCAGTACGACGGCGTCGGGCCGGAACTCGCGGGCGGCCTGGACGGCGCCGTGCCCGTCCCCGGCGCTGCGGATCTGCCAGCCCTCGTAGCGCAGGGCCATGGACAGCAGCTCGGTGATGGACAGCTCGTCGTCCACTACAAGCACCCGGACGGGGCTCCCGTCCGGCCTCAGCAGTTCGGTGCGCCCCTGGGGCGAGGTCGTGGTCATACCGGACACCATGTCGGGGCGCTCTGAGAGCACCCTTTCGCCGAGCTGTGATTTTCCTGAGAAACGCACAGGAGTCCCTCAGGGACCGTTCGGACGGTCGCCGTCAGCGCGTCGGCAGCCCGAACAGCCGCGCCCCGTTGTCGTGGCACACGCTTCGCAGCCACGCGTCGCCGAGCTCCAGGCGTTCCAGCGCACGCAGCTGGTGCAGGTACGGGTAGGGGATGTTGGGGAAGTCCGAACCGAGGAGGATGCGGTCGCCCAGACCGGTCAGCCGTGGCAGCGCCCGCCGGGGGAAGGGGGCGAGCCGCTCGCTGAAGTCGGTGAACGCCATCGTCGTGTCCAGCCGCACCTCCGCGTAGCGCTCGGCGAGGTCCAGGAAGTCCTCGTACTCGGGCATCCCCATGTGGGCGGCGACCAGCCGCAGCCGGGGATGGCGGGCCAGCACACGTGCGATCGGCTCGGGCCCGGTGTGCTTGCCGGGCGCCGGCCCGGACCCGCAGTGGATCACGACCGGCACCCCCGCCTCGGCGAGCAGCCCCCACGCGCCGTCGAGCAGCTCGTCGGCCGGGTCGTACGCCCCGACCTGGACGTGTGCCTTGAAGACCCGTGCCCCCGCCTCGACCGCCTCACGGACGTACGCCTCCACTCCCGGCTCCGGGAAGAGAGTGGAGGTGTGCAGGCAGTCGGGGGTCCGACGGGCGAATTCCACCGCCCAGCCGTTCAGCCACCGGGCCATGCCCGCCTTGTGCGGGTACAGCATGGCGGTGAAGGCCCGTACGCCGAACTCCCGCAACAGTGCCGTGCGCTGCTCCTCCGCCTTGCGGTAGGTGATCGGCCACTCGACGCCGCCGGTCAGCGGCCCGAGGGAGTCGAAGTAGCCCCACACCTTGCGCAGCACGCGCTCGGGCATGAAGTGCGTGTGCACGTCGACCAGTCCGGGCAGCCCGAGCGCCTCCCGGAACCGGCGGACCTGTTCGGCCTCGTGATCACTCATGCGGCCACGATCGCGCCCGGCGCACCCCGGGAACAAGGGGTCAGAACAGACCGTCCTGCACTCCGGCGGCCCCCTCGAACGCCCGCAAGGGAACGGCGCACGGCTCACCCTCGGCCGACACCAGATCCCACCCGGTCATCAGCCGCGTGTCGAGCACGACCACCCCCCGCTCCGTCGCCAGATGCAGGTCGGGACCGGCGACCGCCACCAGCTCACCCCCGACCGCGCCGCCCGCCACCAGCTCGGTCACCTCCCCCACGGCGACCGGACCACCGTCCTCACCCCCTTCCAGCCCGAACACCCCCGCGTGGTCCGCGCCACGGAACGGAGCCGGCGTCAACGACTCCGGCCAGCCGCCGAGCGCCACCGCCCGCGCGTGCAGCTCCGTGATCTCGGCCGCCCGCTCCCGCACCGACCCGGGCAGCCCGGCCCGTACCGCACGCTTCTGCGCGTAGGGAACGCGGTCGGGCACCCCCAGCGCGGCCCGCAGCAGCTCCTCCGTCCGCCGAGCGGCCATCAGGGGCCCGTGGCCCAGCCAGCTGAAGCAGACGGCGCCCTGCTCCAGCAGCCGGGCGGCCCCCCGCTCGTACGCGGTGATCCCGACCTTGACGAGGCCCGGCCCGAACCACGCCAGGTAGACCCGGTACGGCCGCGGATCGTCCGCGATCGTGTCGGCGGCCACGGAGTGCGCCCGGTCCAGCCGCGCGCACTCCTCGCACCGCGCCCCCGTGCTGCGCCCCGACACGCCGGCCCGCGCCGGGCACGCGTGCCTCCGTGCCCCCACGCATGTCCGCACGCCTCCCTCGGCGACCCCGAAGGCCACCCTCCTGCCCCGGACCAGCGCACTGCGCCGGCCCCCGACCCACGTCAGCACGGGACCGTCCGCAGCCCACCGCAGCCCCGAGCACCTCCATGCCTGTGCCACCCCGCCGAGGGTAGAGGGCGCCACTGACAACGCCCGCCGACGACGTCGAGGCGGGCACTGTCCAGAAGACAGTGCCCGCCTCGACGTACGGTATGAGCATGATGGGAAGCGACGCGACGTGCCCGGAGCGCCTGGTCATGGAGCACGTCACCAGCCGCTGGGGCACCCTGGCCCTGATCGCCCTGCTGGACCGCCCCCACCGCTTCAGCGAACTGCGCCGGGAGATCGGCTCGGTCAGCGAGAAGATGCTGGCGCAGACCCTGCGGACCCTGGAGCGGGACGGCCTGGTCCACCGGGACGCCAAGCCCGTGATCCCGCCCCGCGTGGACTACTCCCTCACCGACCTCGGCCGGGAGGCCGCCGAACAGGTCCGGGCCCTCGCGCGGTGGACGGAACGGCGGGTGGCGGCGGTGGAACGGGCCCGCGAGGCGTACGACGCCGGCCGGCCCGCCACCGCGCACCGCGTCACTGCTGGAGGACCGCCTTCATGACGTCGCGGGCGATGGGCGCGCCGAGCCGGCCACCGGAGATGTCCGCACGGGAGATGTCCATGTCGGTCGGGTCGATGAAGACGGCGACGGCGACGGAGGACCCGTCGTCCTTCTTGCCGTAGGAGACGAACCAGCCGTAGGGCACCTCGTCGTCCACGTCGACACCGCGCTGCGCGGTACCGGTCTTGCCGCCGACCGTGATGCCGTCGATCAGGGCGCGCTTGGCGCTGCCCTCCTTGGCGGTGAACTCCATCATCTGCTGGACCTTCTGCGCGGTCTCGGCGGAGACGGCCTCGCTCATCACCGCGGGTTCGGCCTTCTCCAGCGTGCCGAGGTCCGGTCCCTTCACCTCGTCGACGATGTAGGGCTGCATCAGCTTGCCGTCGTTGGCCAGGGCGGCGGTGACCATGGCCATCTGCATCGGCGTGCTGGTGAGGCTGCCCTGGCCCATGCCGGTGAGCGCGGTGCCCGGCTTGTCGAGGTCCTCGGGGTAGAGGCTCTTGGTGGCGAGCAGGTCACCGAAGTCGTCGGAGTAGACGTCCTCGTTGAAGCCGAACTTCTCGGCCGTCTCGCGCATCTTGTCCTGGCCCAGCTCGGCGGCGGCGTCCAGGAAGACGTTGTTGCAGGAGTGCTGCATCGCGACCTTCATCGAGGCCTTGTCGCAGACCGCGTCACCGGCCTCACTGCCGATCTTGTTGGTCGACTGCGGCAGCTGGTACGGCGACTCGGCGTCCGTGCGTGCGTCGATGTCGGTGACCGCCCCGTGCTCCAGCGCGGCGGCCGCGGTGAGGATCTTGAAGGTGGAGCCCGGCGGGTAGGTCTCGCGCAGCGCGCGGTTGGCGAGCGGCTTGCCCTTCTCCTTGCCCAGCGCGACGAAGCGGTCCGACTCCTTGAAGGTGCCGCCCGAGAACGTCGACGGGTCGTAGGAGGGCGCGGAGACCAGCGCCAGCACCTTACCCGTCCGGGGGTCGAGGGCGACCACGGCTCCCCGCGCGCCCTTCAGGTCGGTCAGCCCGTCCCAGGCGGCCTTCTGCGCCTTCGGGTCGATGGTGGTGACGACCGAGCCGGCCCTCCGGCCCTCGCCGCTGACGATGTCGGCGAACCGCTGGAACGCCAGTCGGTCGTCCTTGCCCGTCAGGATGCCGTCGTAGGTCTTCTCCAGCAGCGTCATGCCCTGGGCCTGTGACGCGTATCCCGTCACAGGCGCGTACATCGGCCCGTTGGCGTAGGTGCGCTTGTACTTGAGGTCGCCCTCGGTCTCGGTGGAGCCCGTGACGGCCCGTCCACCGACGATGATGTCGCCGCGCGGGGTGGAGAACTGCTCGATCTGCACCCGCCGGTTCTTGGTGTCGGAGGCGAGCTCCGGAGCCCGGACGTACTGCAGCCAGTTCGCGCGGATCAGCAGGCCGAGCACCAGCAGCCCGCAGAAGATCGCCACGGCCCTCAGCGGCTTGTTCACCGGATGCCTCCGTCGAGGCTCGGCCGGGTGACGGTCGGCCTGTCGGATATGGAGACGCGTCGTCGCAACATGGGCACACCCTAGACACAGTCACGGGCCGCCTTCACCGTGCGGTGGGGCCTCGGGACGCGTCTGCGACAGACCTGTGCCCGATATTGCCCGGCGCGGCAGCGCCTGTTGATCATAAACTCATCACACATTCAGGCCGGCCCGCGCACTTTCGGCGGCCCGCCCCCACGTTCTCCGCCCCGTTCTCCGCCCAGGAAGGGCCGTTTGTGAAGTTCCGTCGTTCCCTGTCCGTGGCCGCCGCCGTCGCGGTGGCCACACCCGTCGCACTGTTCACCGCCGCTCCGGTGTTCGCCGCCGGGACGCCCACGGCACAGACCCAGAACCAGCCGACTTACGCGGAGTTGGAGAAGGCCGCCGCGGACGCGAAGAAGGAGTACGAGGACGCCCTCGCCGCCGAGAAGGAGGGGAGGAAGACGCTCGAGGCCACCCTGGCGGCGCTGGACTCCGACACCCACCCGCTCAGGGCGGCCACGATCACCGCGAACAAGGCCGCCGAGGACGCGGCCGACGCCGAGGCCGCCGCCGAGAAGGCCGTCAAGGACGCCGAGGCGGCGGTCGAGGCGGCCGCCACGGACGCCGAGAAGGCCGAGGCGCAGCAGGCCCTCGAAGCCGCCGAGGCCGATCTGGCGGAGGCGACCGAGGCCAAGCAGGAGGCCGACGCCACCGCCGAGGAGGCTCAGACCGCGCTGGACGACGCCAGGGTGGCGGCGGTGCGCGAGTACGGGAAGCTCAAGACGGCTGTCGACAAGGCGCTCGAGGCCGAGGAAGCCGCCGAGGAGGCGCTCGGCACCGCGAAGGAATGCGTCCGCGAGGACGGACTGACCGCGCTCGCGGTGGGGTTGCCGTCCGAGGTCGTCGCCGGGACCACCGTCGACTTCACCCTGCGCGTGACCAACGGGTCCGAGCGCACGCTGAGCGTCGACCCCTTGGCCTTCGTGCACGTGGACGGTGAGCCCAGCGGTGCGAAGGGCTCGCTGGAGGTGAAGTGGTCCAACGGCTCCGGCTGGAACGCCCTGGACGGCGACCAACCCGAGCACATCGCCCGCATCGACACCATGAAGCCCGGCGAGCACAGCGACGTGAAGCTGCGGATGAAGGTCGCCTCCGGCGCCGGGGCCGCCGACGCTTTCGCCCTGTTCGCCGCCGACGCCTCCGACGCGTACAAGCCGTGCGTCCTGGGCCCGATGAACCGCTACGACTTCGAACTCCTGCCCGCGGACAGCGACCCCGGCACGGTGGACGAGGCCGACCCCGGCAAGCCCGGCGAGGACGACGACAAGCGACCGGACACCGCGGGCACGGGCACGGGCACCGGGACCTCGCCGCAGGGCGGCACCTCTAAGCAGACGGTGCAGACGGTGCGGACGTCGGCCACCGACACCGGCGGCACCCTCGCCCGGACCGGCACGTCCCCCGCGCTGGCTCCGCTCGGCATCGCGAGCGCCGCGGCCGTGGCACTCGGCGCCGGCACGGTCCTGTTCATGCGCCGCCGCAAGGCCGCGGACAACGCCTGACGCCAAACCGCCCGGACCGAGCCGCTGCCCGCCCGGTCCGGGCGGACTCGTCACGCCTTGCGAAGACGACGACAAGACAACGACAGAGGCCCCGGATTCATCCGGGGCCTCTGTCTCATGTGCACTCGGCAGGATTCGAACCTGCAACCTTCTGATCCGTAGGATCGGGCGGGCCGTTGGGCGGTGGCTCCACCTTCCCTCCGGCTGATCGCTGGTGGTCGTGATCAACGGCCTCTGTGTGCCGTCGTTGCCGTCAGGGTTGCCGTCAGCGCTGAACGGTGGCACCGCCACTCAAGGGGAGACCCCCTCTCTCGATCTGCTCACGCACAGCGACGCCCGAAGGGGAGCTGGACGCGGTGATCAATCTGCCACTCCACCTGCGGAACCGCCTCACGACGAACCAGGCCGGTGGTCACAATTGGAGAGACATATTCCACCTCGAATCATTCCAGCATACGGAAATTCCGAGGAAGATATTTCGACATGGGCTCGCTGGAACCACACCCCTACCAGCCTGGGTTCGCTCACCGTATCCCAAGGTCAAGAGCGAAACTACTGCCGCCACGCCACCCCTCCAGGGCATCGATAATAAGCCCCGATGCACCATCGGCATTGCGTTCTCGCACAACTGACCTAGGCTCATCGAGCACCCTTCGCAGCCACTCCCTCACGGGGGGCTAGCGCCGAAAAAACAGATACGAAGGGAACACTGTTGAGACGCGCAGTCCACAGAAGCCTGCTGGCCTTATTCGCGGCCCTTGGGATAACCCTGGCCTCCAGTACGGCAGCGAACGCGCACTACGTCTACTACGCGGACCTCGTGTGGTCGAACGCCGATTCGTCGCGATGCGTCATGAACCGGTCCGAGACGTCACACGGTTCAACCGGCGGAGGATATTTCCGCGGCGACTCGATGTCCCAAGCCGAACTCAGCGCCATCCCGTCCGACTGTATTCTCCCCTGGGAACGCAACTCCGGGTGGCTCGCAGAAGGCTTCATCATCTACAAGTGGTACGTCGATGCCCAGGGTGACGGTTCCTGGCTCATCTGCGATCGGACCGACCAGTGGTACTTCAACACCGAACCAGCATCCACGATGCGCATCACCAGTACCGCTCCCGCAGGCGGCGCGTGCGGTTCCGGGTACTACGCCTCGGCAACCTCGCCGGCATGAAGGACGGCAACGCGTGGTACGGCTGGGATGTCATGATGTGGTCCGGATCCCACCTGCTGCCTGACACGTCGTTCGCGGCGCCGCCGGCACCGACCGAGGCGCCCCCTGGAGTCAACGACGACAACGTGGCACCGGCAGGATCGATGCCAGACACCATGGCCGTGTCGGATTCCAACGGAAAGCCTGCCCTCGATGCATCGGGCAACCCCATCGAGACGCAGATACTCCCGGAGGCCCCGACAGAGGCCAAGAGTCTCTCCACGGCGAACGCTCCGCGACACTTCACGACCGCTCAGAACGGTGCCACCATCGAAGAGGTCGAAGTCGTACTCGACGGCCTCGTAAGGTAGGGACACAGCCCCAAGGAACACAACAGCTCCGACGCGGATCACTTCCCGCGTCGGAGCTGCGGCGCGACGAGGAGCGCCAATGCGACTCTCACCAAACAAGAAGAGGAGTCATAAATTGGTCACCGTGCAACGCATTTGCGGATTCCTCGCACTCATTTCTCTTGCATGGATCGGGCTCATCGCATTCCTGGCAACACCCGACGCATTACTTTTTGGCGCCAAGCGCGGTTCCCTCATCGCCCCGGTTTCGATCCTCATCCTCGCCGCCGGCGGGTGGATTGTAACCTCATACCGAACACGGAAACTATCCGACCGCTGACCGAATCAGTACCTTGCGCCTCTCCTCACGCGCACCTGCGTGCCGCCGTGACCCCCCGGGGATTGTCGCCAACCCTGCGGGGCTGCGGGGATGTGACGTCGTCGCAGCGGGGGCACTCCGTGGCTTCTGAACATGCACACACAGTCGATCTCGTCACTCTGACCCTAATCATGGACCTGACTCCGGCTCGGTCTGAGATGCTTGGTGCATCGCGTGAGAGGGGCGGCATTCATGCAGTGGCAGACCCATGGCGAGCGGCAGATCTACACCAACAAGTGGGTGAATCTGTGTCTGGTCGACGTCCAGCAGCCTGATGGGCGCAGGTGGGAGTATCACGTCGTTCGGCTCCGGCACCTGGCCGTGGCTGCCGTGGTCAACGATCGCCGAGAGGTCCTGATGATGTGGCGGCATCGCTTCATCACCGATTCGTGGGCCTGGGAGTTGCCCATGGGCTTGGTCGAGGAAGGCGAGACGCCGGAGGAAGCGTCGGTTCGCGAAGTCCTGGAGGAGACGGGCTGGCGCCCTGGCCCGGTCAAGCCGCTGATCTACGCCGAACCGGCCAACGGGATCACCGACTCGCAGCATCACGTCTTCCGCATGGACGGCGCGACCTACGCCGGGCCACCCACGGAGAAGAACGAGTCCGACCGGGTCGAGTGGATTCCACTCTCAAAGGTGCGGGCCATGATCGACCGCCGGGAGGTCGTGAGTAGCGGTTCCCTCGTCGGCCTCCTGTACTTGCTCATGGACGAGTCGATCCGCTGACCAAGGGAAGAGCCTCCCGTAGCCGCGCTTCAAAGGCGAGGGCTACGGGCTCCTGCCTGTGCGGGGCCAACTGGTCGTAGAACTCTTTCAGGTGGCCGGACACCCGCTCGGAGGCCACCGCTGAGGCGGGCTGTAGGGCCTGAGTGGCGGTGTGGCATGCCTGGTCGAGCTTCCCTTGGTCCAGCTGTGTACGCGCCAGCCAGAACGCGTGAAACGCTCGGCCGCGCTGGTTGCTGTGGTCCTCGCGACGAAGGGCGTCCGCGATCAGAGGCTCCGCAGTGGCTGCCTCGCCCAGGCGTCCGTGGGCGATCCCCGTATCCACGATGAGCTTCGGCTCATCGAAGTAGGACACCCACGCGGGATCGGGGTCGTCCTGCCCGATGCGTTCGAACTGCCGATGGGCTTCCTTGATCGCCTCGTGAGTTCGGGCCTGGCTGCCGAGGGTGGCATGGGCGAACGCCTCGCGCATGGACAGCATGGAGAGGACCCGTGGGGTGGTGCCGATGGCAGAGCGGGCCTGGTCCTGCGCGGCGGTCACGAGGGCAAGGGAGTCCGCGGGTTTGTCCTGGTAGGTCGCCTGCAAGCTCATGCAGGCGAGGACGTTGGCCATGAACTGCCGGTCGTCGATCTCCTTGGCCAGGTGCAGGGCCTCTGTGAAGTACGCGCGGGCCTGGTTGTACTGCCGGGCGTCGAAGTAGGTCCAGCCGGTGAGGCGGGCAAGCTCGGCTGCGATGCCATACAGGCCGTGTTGGATAGACGGTGGTCGGTCCTCCTTCAACAGCTCGACCACGTGCCGCAACTGGCCCACAATGGCTGGCCTCAAAGGCTCCCCACCATGTTGGTTGTCCCGGCGCCAGTAGTCCTCGATGGAGGACCGGAACGCTTCTAGGGTCGCCGGGCTGAGGCTTGTCCGGGTGGCCACAGCCAAGATGCTGTCCACGTCGGGGCCTGGCAGCGATGACGGCGTCTCCTCTGGCTCCGACGGCTGCTGTGCCTCGCGCTCGGTCACGACGAGTGCCTGGGGCGTCTCCCACGACCGGCGTGCAAGACCCAGCATATGACCTGGAATGCGTAAACCGTCCGCGATGCGCTCGATGACGTCCATGTGCAGCAAGTGCCGGCGTCCAGCGATCACCTCGCCAACGCGGCTGGGCGTCAGTTCGCAGCGTCTCGCGATCATCGACGGGTAGATACCCGCTTTTGTCTTCACCAGCCGGAAGACCCTCGCGAAGTCGCGTAACCGGCATGCGTTGATCATCTCGGGATCGGTGAGCAGCCTGGCAGGCAGTTCCTGCGGCCGGTCGGCGTCGGGCATTGGGCAAGCTCCCACACTGCGAGGGCTACGCAACGTCGCGGATTCTCTACTAGCCGCGATGTTACCCAAGTTGGGTAATCAGCCGGGCCTTTTAGGACCGCACCCCCAATCGCGATGCTCCTGTGCATGGCGAGCAACCAGCAGACCAGACCAGCCATCGGTGACCTGGCCAGGGACAACGCCAGGCGACGTATCGGCGTGGTCATGGACCAGATTGGTGGCCGTGTGCAGATGCGGCCGGTCCGTGGCGGCGCCGAGTGGGATGCGATGCCGGACCAGGTCGTAGCGCTCAGTGCACGAGAGGAACTGAGCGTTCGCCTGGCCGTGCGGAACGGCAACAGTCGGGTCGGGCTGTGATGCGCGCCATCGGCCGGTACGCCGGAGTCCTATTCATCATCGGCATCAGCGGATCGTGCGGGCTGGTGATCGGCATGACTCTCGCCATCGGCAAGTAGGCCGGCCGGTCCGAACGGGTGCCAATCCCGGCTCCCCACCCCGCTCGGGCCGGCCTCCACACCCCCTCCCGGATCGTCAGTGATGTGAAGTCGCGGCTGGGACGGGAGCCATCTGCCATGCACCGCCTCACAGAAGGAGATCGCACATGACGACAACGGCGAACGATCAGAAGACCGGTCGCGCGGTGGCTGGTGAGGAACTGTTCGAGAGCCTCGGCCACTTCGTGGTCGCGCACAACGGCCAGTCCCCCGAGCGTGCCGAGCGGATCGCGGACCAGGCCGTGGCCTTCCTCGTCACCGCAGCCACCGCCACGGTGCCCATGGTTCCGTCGGACGACGTGGACCTCGGCCTGCACGCGCTCATCCTGCACACGAAGGAGTACGCCGAGCTGTGCGAGAAGTACGCCGGCCGCTTCCTGCACCACAACCCGAAGCCGGGTGGGGGCGCCCGCGACCCGGAAATGGTCGCTGCCTCGGCGCGCGCCATGAAGGCCGCCGGATTCATGGTCTTCGATGACCTCTGGACCGTGAACGGCGAGAATCTCGCCCAGTGCGACTCCGACTGCGGGCGCCCGTACGGCCAGGCATAGCCATCGGCTCACGCGACGCGGCCGACCCTGTTCGAGGTCGGCCGCGTTCGCGACAGGAAGGAGAAGAGACGTTGTCCGGCTCAACCCCTGAACTCCCGATCGTGGTGCTGCATGCGCTCATGCCCACGGCTCAGCGCATGGTCCTCAACCGTCGCGGCTCAACGGTCTGGGAAGTCGAGAGCCATCGAGGCCGGTACGCCGTGAAACTCGGGTATCCGATCGAGGCCACGGCCGACTGGCCTGCCCAGCCCTGGACCGCGCTCGCTCCGGCCCGTGAGGGCGCCATCTTGCACCGCCTGGGCTCCGCAGACGTGGCCTACGGCGAGTGGGAGCAGGGAACGTGGAACTTCCAGCCGTGGCATGAAGGTCCGGATCTGCACCGGTTGTGGGAACCCTGTCGTTCCGCCGGCTCGACCATCACACCGCACGTCAGTGTGGCGCTGAGTTGCGTCGAAGCGCTGGCCGAGCTCCACGCGGCGGGCTGGGCGCACGGTGATGTACAGCCCGCTCATTTCATCATCGGGCCGGATCGAACACACCTCATCGACCTCGCCCTTGCCCACGGCGGTCAAGTGCCCAGCGGGTACGACTTCCCGTTCCGCGGCTGCCTCGTCCACTACGAGGCTCCGGAGATCGCTCAGAGCGTCCTCGCTACCGGGACCGCCGAACCAACCCAGGAAGCCGACATCTACGCACTGGGCGCCTCTCTCCTCATCTCCGCTACCGGCTGGCGAGCGGTCGAGTACCCGGACGATGCTCCACGTCCTGTTCAACGGGAGGCAGTGGCGAAGGGGAATCGCCGCTCCGTAAAGGCGCCCGGTCAACTCGGTGAGCTGATCGACGCGATGCTCAGCCATGCTCCCGGGGATCGCCCCACCATCTACGAGGTGGGCAAGGCCATGAGCTGATCACGAGTCCCCGACAACAGGCGTCGCCAAGCGGGCCACAACAAGAGACCGGACCACCCCTCAGCCTGGACAGCATCCCGGGTGGTCCGGTCACGGAAGCCCTGATCAGGACCCCGGTGCCGATGGTACCGGGGTGATCGGCGTGCTCAGATACGGGTGCGGTCGCAACCCCGGCTCTCTGTTATCGAGTTGTGGAGGACGAGAGTTGCGGCTTGGCCGACAGGCGCGCGGTTCTGACCTGAGCCACCGAAAGTCAGCCACGACGGCGAGACTGCCGAACGAGCACTTGCCACGTGTGTTTCCAGTAACCCCGGACTGACCCCGACCACGCTACTTCTCTTCGTCACGGCCCTGGACTCCCTACCGGGCTGAGCGTGGTCGATGCGGACGCCTGACGCATGGGTGTGCCTGCGGCCATGACTTCCGTCGGCTGCGAAGCGTGGGCCGGCCGGGCGGCGTGGTCTGGTGTGGTCGGGGTCGGCCTAGTCCTGGTGGTCGGTCTGGTCGGGTTGCTTTGTGGTCGGGTTGTCCGCCTTGGCTGTGCTGCGCGCTGAGTGGGTGGGGGCCGGTGCAGCGGTGGCGGAGACAAGGAGCGGCGGCGGCCCGTGGCCGCCAGCGCGCGCGGCCCGCCGTAGGCGGGCCGCCTTGATCCAGTAAAGAAACTCTGAACAGCTCCCGCCTCGTCGGGCCTGGCGCGTCGGCGGCCATGCGTGTCCGCGCCTCCCTATCGACTCACCACTTCGGAGCCACTTCGGATACTTATGGCCTTCTTTTTGCCTATTCGTTCCGGTGGTCGGCGAAATCTATCCACAGGCTGGCCGGTCCAGGGTTAGACCTGTGGAAAAGCCGGTGCCTTCGTTATGCGTCCGTGAGCGTGGTCGCCCCTCCGTGGTCGGCGGTCTGGTCGGGGGCGACTGATGAGCTGGCACTGCAAGTCGCGACAGATAGTGACGGGGGTCACATGCGAAAGACGAGGGTGAGCGTCACACCGAGGCTCGATTTCCGACCTGTAGCAGGTGAAGGCAGTTGGCGCCGACCGCTCGGCTGCATCCGCCTTCGGTGATCTGGTGGCGCAAACGAGAGGTGAGGGTAGTGAGCGACGTCACAAGGAATCGGTGTCACACACGACCCGAGAAACCAACCTCTACGGGCGCCGTTCGAAACGGGGCGGCGCAACATAGCCGACGATCGCCGGTTACCCAAACCGGCGATTCTCCGGACCATTGGTGGTCCTCGGCGAACGAAGGGAGGTGCGCTTTGAGCGGCGCGAAAGATGGGGCGGACTGCCCGGGGGTCCACGCCAAAAGGACGGTGGCGGGCTCGGGATGCTCGGTTCGCTTTGTCCGCGTGCCCCAGGAAGCTGCTCCTGCGTTCCGCAGCACGGGCCCGGAAGAAGGGTTCCTTCCCGTTCCTTCCCGTCCGGCGGGAGGACAAGGCCGGGCGTCACCTGCCTGTCCGGTTCGGCCTGTAGACCTGACTCAGCAACCGCAATGGCGGCTTGCCAAGCAGAACGGGCAAGCCCTGATCCGGCTGCGGATGGCCGCTGGGCGCGCCTTCGGGCAAGCCCTCGTCGGTTGGCTGAACGGGACAAGGAACGACAGCACGGCAGCGAACGGGGAGACATGACCGAGCAGATAGACGACGCGGAAAGGAAGCTGGTCAGCATTCACAGCCGGGAGGCGGCGGAGGCGTCCGCGCTGATTCAGGAAATGACTGCCATGGTGGCGAGGCTCAGCCGTGAGGCAAGGCAGATGCGGCAGGAGGTTGCCGGGCTCAGGAACCCGGGCCTGGCCGCTGTGCCTTCTTCAGTGCCTCGACTTCCCGGCGTAGTTCCTGATGCTCCGCGCTGAGTGCTCGGATTTCATCGCGCAACAGGGTGAGCATGTCGGCAAGGGTGCGTTCGGAAGCCTCGGGACTGCCGGGCTTCCCCTTCCCAATGGTGAGATTGCCTGCCTCATCGCCGCCAGGTTCGGCTCTGTTCGCCAAGTACCAAGCGGGCGGGGTGTAGTCGACGCCGCCCTTGCCCTCGTAGTCGGCGACGAAGCTACCGCGGCCCTGGATGGTGTAGATGAGCCCTTCATCGCGGAGGACGTTCAGGGCCGCGCGGGCAGTCATGTTGGCGACGCCGAAGCGCTCTTGCAGCTCCCGGTAGGGAGGGAGCT
The DNA here is from genome assembly GCF_014649815.1 of Streptomyces mutabilis. GTDB lineage: Bacteria > Actinomycetota > Actinomycetes > Streptomycetales > Streptomycetaceae > Streptomyces > Streptomyces mutabilis. The sequence goes on from NZ_BMTT01000009.1 coordinate 108,997, forward strand.
GGTCACCCGGCTTGTACCGGCCCGCCTTGATCTCACGCCGAAGCTCGTCGGCTGCGTGCTGATAGGGCGGCCGGCGGTCGTGCTTCGGCGAACTGGCAGGCGTCATAGCTATCAGGGTAGCGAGATCTAGCAGCCCTAGCACACGCCTCTGACAAGTGCACACTCACGACCTGTTCCACCTAGCTAGCATCGGTCGCTTGACATTGCTAGGTGAGCGAGTTTCTATTGATCACGCCCGCCACCCGGCGGAGCACCTACCGAAGGGACGTAACACCCATGGCCCGTATCCGTGTTGGCCTCCTCCCGACCGCCGCGTTCATGGTCGGCACCCCGCCGGTCCCGAAGTACGCGGACGCCGAGAAGACCCAGTTCGCCACCGACCGCGAGACCGGCGCGAAGCTCTACACGATCACCCTCTTCTTCATGGAGGAGGACCGCGCCGAGGCGCTGAAGGTCACCGTTCCGGAGACCGGTCTCCCCAACGGCCTCAAGCCGGGCATGCCGGTGATGCCGGTGGAGCTGTTCGCCACCCCGTGGGCCCGGATCTTCAACGGCTCGCTCTCGGACGGCATCGCCTACCGCGCCGACCGCCTGTCCCTGGCCACCCCGGCCACTGACACCGAAACGGCGTGACCGACACCGCACACCCGTCCTTCCCGCACCTGCCGCGACGACATGAGCGCGTCGCGGCGGTGCGGGAGCACGGGGCCCACCCGCACCACCTGACCGCAATCCGGAACTGAAGGAAGGAAGCGAAGTGACCCTGAACGACGTGAACGAGGGGCTGGGCTACGCCCCGGTCCTGGTCGGCGTCGGCCTGGCCGCCCTCGCCGTGTGGGGGCTGGTGTGGGTAGCCCGCTACCTGCTGGCCGACTCGATGATGCGGGACAGCATCCGGCAAGCCGTACGGGTGCGCTGGGGATGGAAGCGGTTCGCCGCCATGGCGGGCCTGTCCGTGACGGACAAGACCCCGAGCGCGATGGCCTCGCTGTCCACCACGGACGGCAAGCCGCCCAAGCCCCGCGTGTTGACGCCGACTCTCAAGGTGAAGCCCGACCAGTTCGGCGTGGTCGTGCGGGCCGGTTGCCTTCCAAAGGTGGGCCTGGAGGAGTTCCAGAAGGCCGCGCCCTACATCGCGGACGCCTGGCGGTGCACGCGAGTGTCCGTCTCCCAGGACAAGCCCGGCCACGTCCTCATCCGAGGAGTGCGCGTTGACCCGCTAATCACCAAGACCTCCCACGCCCCGTCCGGCAAGGTGCTGGAGAAGCTGGCGACCTGGGGCCTGGGAGTGGACGAGTACGCCCAGGCGGTCAGCGTCGACCTGGCGGAAGTCCCCGGCGTCACCGTGGCCGGCCTGCCCGGCTTCGGGAAGACCTCACTCATCAACCGCTTCATCTGCGACTGCGCGCCCTCCCCGGCGGTGCAGATCGCGGTGGCGGACGGCAAGGTGATGGCCGCCCACGAAGGCGACTACGCCGACCTCATGGACCGCCTGTTCGCCTTCGCCGGGGCTGACCTGAGGGAAGCCAACGCCCTGTTCCGCAAGCTCGTACGGCTGCGCCGCGCCCGGTCCACGTCGATCAAGACCGTGCTCGGCCGCAAGGACATGTGGCACGGCGGTCCGTCCGTCGCCTGGCCCTGGGTGGTCCTGATCATCGATGAGGCACACACCTACTTCCGCGACCACAAGGGCTCCGACAAGGAGACCAAGCAGCTCGCCGCGCTGGCCGCGCAGAACGCCCGGCTGGTGGAGGAGCTGGTGAAGATGGGCCGCTCTGTGGGCATCCTCGTCATCCTCGCCACGCAGAAGAGCACGGGCGACGCGATCCCCACCTTCATCCGCGACGTGTGCCCGGTCGGCCTGTCCTTCGCGCAGAAGACCACTGACGCCGCCGTGGCCGCCCTCGGCGACGACATCCGCGACTGGCCCGACGCCAGCCCGACCCTGTTGCAGGAACCCGCCTACGTCGGCGTCGCGGTCATGAAGACCAACGGGCAGAAAGGATTCACCCGCCTGCGCACCCCGTACGTCACCGAAGACGACTCCGCCCACATCGCCGCCCGCACCGCCCACCTCACCGCCGACCCGGCCGACCTCCTCACCGCCCAGCTCCCCGGCCTCGACCTCACCAAGACCGACCCCGACGACGACTCTATGGCGCCGCTGGCGGCCTGAACTCGCAGGAGGACACATGCGCCCCCGTACCCGTAAGGCCGTTCGCGCCATGCGGCAAGCCGCCCGCGAACAGCGCTGGGAGGACGTGTCAGAAATCGGCACCGCCGCCTACTGGATCGGCGACGGCAAGGACCGTCGACTACTCGAAACCTACCTCGGCCCCAACGCGGCCGTGATCGTCAGCCGAAGGCGCTGACCACCTGGTGACCCACGCCCATCTATCTGTGAAAGGAGGTGAACTCCCCCTTGTCTGAGGACCGGATTACCCAGCGCATCGTGACCGTGGTCATGGTCATCATCGCCCTGCTGGCCTTCGTCTTCTCCTTCGGCAACGTCTGGGCCCTCGCCCTGCGCCTGGGCGTCCCCGCGCCCATCGCACCCCTGATCGCCCCCATGGTCGACCTGTCCGTGGTCGGGCTCCTGGTCGCCCTGCGCTACCTGTCCCTGCGCGGTGTCCCGCCCGAGCGAATGAAGGCGGCCACCCGCCTCATGCACGTCTCCGGCCTGCTGACCCTGGCCCTCAACATCGCTGAACCCCTCGCCGCCGGCCACTACGGCCGCGCCGCCGTCGATGCCGTGGCGCCCCTGCTCCTCCTCGACTGGGGCACGGTCGGCCCGCAGCTCCTCCGCTCCTTCCACGCGGTGACCGCCGACGAAACCGCCCCGGCCCCGACTGCGGACACGCAACCGGCACAACAGCCCACCCCGGTCGTCGACGATCCGGCACCCGCCCCGGCGCCCGCGCCGCCCGTCACGCCGGAACCAGTCACCCCGGCCGCCGTACCGGCCCCTGTCACACCTGTGGCCGCCGTGGCTGCGCCTGCGGTCAAGGTCCCTGAGCCGCTGCTCACCGAAGCACGCTCCATCGCCTCGACCCACCACGCCGAGCACGGCGAACCCATCACAGCGGCCCAGCTCAAGAGGCGACTCGGCATCGGCCTGCCCATGGCCACCGCCCTCCACGCCGCCCTGTAGGGCCGCCCCCTCCGCCGGCCTACCCGGCACCTCCCGCCCTGCCCACGCCCTGGGCCGACTCGTCGTGTCTGCGGGCAGCAGCCCGGACGCCTTCGCCAGCAGCCGACTGCTGCCCGCAAGCCCCACCCTCACGCCAGAAGGGAGACCTCGCTACCCATGCGCCGCCCCCTCGACCTGCGCCACGTCATCAGCCCCGGCCAGCGGGACCTGATCGAACTGGCCAACACCCACGACTTCGACCGCGTACAGCAGCAGCTCCGCGACCTGCGTGGCTGCACCACCCCGGTCAACCTCCACGGCTGGACCACCACCACCGACCAGACCACCAAGGAAGTGGTCCGCTCCTACCGATCCGAAGACGAACCGTCCGGGCGCCTGCTCACCACCTGCGGCAACCGCCGGTCCTCCCGCTGCCCAGCCTGCTCACGGGTGTACGCCGCCGACACCTACCACCTCATCAAGGCCGGACTGTCCGGCGGCAAGAACGTCGCCGAAACCGTCCGCGACCACCCCCGCGCCTTCGTCACCCTCACCGCCCCCTCCTTCGGCCCCGTCCACAACCGCCTCACCACCGACGCGGGCAAGCCACGCCCCTGCGCCTGCGCCTGCGGCAACACCCACACCGAAGACGCCCCCGAACTCGGCACCCCGCTCAACCCGGCCACCTACGACTACACCGGCGCCGTGCTCTGGAACGCCCACGCCGGACAGCTCTGGGCACGCTTCACCACCTACATGCGCCGTGCCCTGGCCGAACACCTCGGCATGACGCAGAAGGCGCTCAATGCCGCCCTGCGTGTCTCCTTCGCCAAGGTCGCCGAGTACCAGAAGCGCGGCCTGGTCCACTTCCACGCCGTGATCCGCTTCGACGGACCCGACGGCCACACCACCCCACCTCCGCCTTGGGCCACCTTCGACGCCCTGAGCGCCGCCGTGGGCCTGGCCGTCGAGCGCGCCCGGCTCACCGTCGAGTCCGACGCCATCGGCGAACGCGTCATCGCCTGGGGCCGCCGGTTCAAGGTCGACCCCATCACCGCCCTCGGTGACGGCGAACTCACCGACGCCAGGGTTGCCGAGTACACAGACGCCAAGGTCGCCGGATACGTCGCCAAGTACGCCACCAAGAACGCAGAAGGCGCGGGCACCGTCGACCGCACCCTGATGTGCCGTCCCTGCGCCGGACGCGGCTACGTACGCGGCCCCGACCACTTCCACGACCGGTGCACCGACTGCGACGGCACCGGACAGGCCGAACTCATCAAGGCCCTGCCCATCCAGCAGCACGTACGGCAGATGATCCGTACCGCCTGGGACCTCGGCCACCTGCCGGAGTTCGCCCACCTCAAGCTCTGGAAGTGGGCTCACATGCTCGGCTTCCGCGGCCACTTCTCCAGCAAATCCCGCGCCTACTCCACCACCCTCGGCGCCCTCCGCGACGTACGCCGCGCCTGGCGCCTCGCCCAGGCAGAAGCCGCCCGCGCCCGCGCCGGCCACCCCGCCACCGACGAAACCACCCTCGTCACCACCTCCTCCTGGACCTACCTCGCCAGTGGCTACCGCCCCGGCGAAGAACTGCTCGCCGCCCAGGTCCGCCACGACATCACCCACGCCCAGCGCATCAAGCAGGAAGGACTGGTGCCGGAATGACGACGGCCGTGCTCACCGTGGACCAGGTCGCCGAACGACTCGGCATCAGCCGCTGGAAGGTCCACGACCTGATCCGCTCGCGCGAACTCTCCTCTTTCAAGATCGGCCGTTGCCGCCGCATAAGCGAGGCCGCCTTGGACTCCTACGTATCCCTCCGCACCGAACAGGAAGCCGCCTGATGGCCAAGCCGAAGAAGAACGCCAACAACGAAGGCACCATCTACCAGCGCAAAGACGGACGGTGGGAGGGCAGCGCGTACATACTGACGACAGACGGCACGTACAAGCGACGCAGCGTCTACGGCAAGACCTGGGACGAAGCGCACGAGAAGCTGACCAAGCTCAAGGCCGACTCGCTCAACGGCCTGCCGGTGGCCACCAACAAGATGACGATCGCCGAGTACCTGACGTACTGGCTGGCGAACGTGGCCAAGGGCAAGGTCCGCAGGACTACGTACGTCAACTACGAATCCCTCGTCCGTAACTACGTGACCCCGGAGTTCGGCAGGAAGAAGCTGGTCCGGCTCACCGCCCGCGACATCCGGGCCTTCCTGACCAAGACGGCGGCCACGTGCCAGTGCTGTGCACAGGGCAAGGACAAGAAGCGGCCGGAGCACAGGCGGCGCTGCTGCGCCCTCGGCAAGTGCTGCAAGAAGCTGCCGTCTGATCGGACCGTGCGTTTCCTGCTGGTGATCCTTCGTGCTGCCCTCCAGCACGCCGTACGGGAGGACGAGTTGCCCCGCAACGTCGCGCGGAACGTGGAGCTGAGCATGGGCACCAAGCGTGAGATAGAACCGCTGACAGCCAAGGAGGGGCGTCAGCTCCTGACGGCGGCCCGGGACCACCGGTTGTGGGCTGCGTACGAGCTGGCAGTCCGCATCGGCCTGCGGCGCGGTGAGCTGCTCGGGCTGCGCTGGTCGGACGTGGATCTCCACGAAGGCATCCTGACCGTGCGGCAGGCCCTACAGCGGGTCGGCGGCGAACTGCTCATCGTCGCGCCGAAGACTCAGCGCTCGGCTCGCCGCGTCGCGCTGCCGGCCGAGTGCGTGACCGCGCTCCGTGCCCAGCGCGCGCAGCAGATCGCTGACAAGAAGGCCGCTGCTGCCAACTGGAAGGGGACGGGTCAGGGTCTCGTCTTCACCACGAAGAACGGGACCCCGATCGAGCCGCGCAACCTGAACCGGTCCTTCGAGGCCCTGTGCGCCCGTGCAGCCGTCCGTAAGGTCCGGTTTCACGACCTGCGTCACACGTGCGCGTCCCTCCTCCACGAACAGGGCGCCGACGCCCGCATGATCATGGAGGTCCTGGGCCACAGCTCGATCCGCGTGACGATGGACATCTACACCTTCGTCCGGCTCGACTCCCAGCGCTCCGCCTTCGACCGCGTCGGGGATGCGCTGAGGGGCGACGGCAACGGGCCTGATGATGACGACGGCGCGAATGGAGCCCTCTCAGCCGTCTAGCCGTGCCCCTTGCAGCCCACCGCTGACGGTACGTCGCGGCATCGCTGCTCTTGGTGGGACTGAACCTCAACGCCACCGAAGACAACGATGCAGATCAAGGCGGCCATGACGGCTTGGGAGACAACCGTGACGATGGCTCCGGCCCATGCCGCTATCGCGGCCGCCGCAACGGCGAGGAGCCCGACTCCGCCAGCAGCAGCCAGGTAGTTCCACAACGGGTCGGTCGTGACGCTCTTCGCTGGGTCGAGGTTGAACCCGGATAAGAACCAGAGTCCGAAGATCACCACAAGGGTGATCAGCTCCAGGAGCACGAGACCACACCCGGCCCCGATATCGGCACCGCGGTCCGCACGGCGCCGCGGTCCGGGGCCAGTGGTGGCATCGAAGGCCGGCGGGGCAGCGGGCAGGTTCATACTCGCCACCATGCTCGCCTCTGCGAGGCTGGCGCATGAGTACGGCTACTCAGCTCCGCATCGGGTGGATCTCACGACTCACCCGAGCCCAACCGGTTCCCCACCCGCTCCGTGAGGCGGTTGCCGTCAAACACTGCCGTCAAGGCAAAAGCCAGAGGCCCTGTGGATCACTCCACAGGGCCTCTGGTCTGCTGTGCACTCGGCAGGATTCGAACCTGCAACCTTCTGATCCGTAGTCAGATGCTCTATCCGTTAAGCTACGAGTGCTTGTCTGTTCAGTTTTACCGCCGCTCCCGTTCCTTCCGGCCCGCTCGCGGCGACAGGAAGAACATTACATGACTGCCGCCGTCATGTGAAATCCATTGGCCACACCCCTTGTGACCTGCGAAAACACCGAAGCCCCGGCCTAGCGGGCCGGGGCTTCGGTGATCGGTGCGGAGGCGGAGGGATTTGAACCCTCGATGGGGGGTAAACCCCAAACCGCATTAGCAGTGCGGCGCCATAGACCGGACTAGGCGACGCCTCCAGACAACATCACCGTCTCGCGTGCGAGCGCGAGCGGTGCGTGCCGATGATGACACAGTTGAGCGCGCTGTCACCAATCGACCCCTACGGTACTAGGCGAGCGGGCCACAGGGCAAAGGCTTACGGCGTGGTCCGCGCCGGGCGCGCAACGTCCGGCGGACCGGCGCGTTAGTCAGGTCATGCTGCAGGTCACCCCCCTCCCCGCCGCGCGCCTCCTCGGCGCCGCCGCCCTGTCCGTCGCGAGCCTCGCCCTGTCCGCCGCGCACCCGGCCGCGGCCGCCGGCCCGCACCTCCCCACCGCGGCCGCCGCCCCGGGCGGACCGGCCGCGGACCACCTGACCATCACCGTCCGGGACGCCGGCCCGGGCGCCGACGGGACGTACGAGCTGTCCTGCGGCCCCGTCGGCGGCACCCACCCCGACCCGGCCGGCGCCTGCGCCGTCGTCGAGCGCGACACGCGCTGGGGGCAGGACGCCTTCGCGCCGGTCCCCGAGGGCAGCGTCTGCACCATGCAGTACGGCGGCCCGGCCACCGCCCACGTCACGGGCACCTGGGCCGGCCGCCCGGTCGACGTGACGTACGACCGCCGCGACGGCTGCGAGATCTCCCGCTGGGACCGCATGGTGCCGCTGCTGCCCGAGGTGGGGGCGCCGGGACGGTCGTAGACGGCACCCGGGACCGGCCGGGAGGGCGGCGCACGGGGACCTCGGTCACACGTTCTACGTCAGTCCCGCGTGCGACCTCCGTCCCGTCCCGCGCCGCCCGCCGGGCCCCAACCCTTAGACTCGCTCGCGTGACACGCTGCGGGCCGATTGGCAAGATGGCCCGGGCGGTCGGCAAGTGCGGTAACAGGAGGGAAGCGTCTCGTGAGCAGCAGGCCATCCCGAGGCGCTGCTCGCCTCGCAGCCATACTGGACGCGCTGCCCGACGCGTTGGTCCTGGTCAACGCCAACGGCACCGTCGTCAACGCCAACACCATCGCCCTGGAGGCGTTCGAGGCCCCGGGCACGGCGCTGGTCGGGCGCGGGCTGCTCGATCTGCTGCCCGAGTTCGACTCGCGGCTCATCCCCGGGTCGATGCGGCGCCCGGACCACATCGACCCGCGGGCGCGAACCAAGCCCACGCGCATGGTCGCCCGGCGCACCGACGGCTCCGAATTCCCGGTCGAGGTCACCAGCGCCAACCTGGAGACCGGCCAGCAGGCCTACGACAACTACGGCTACACCGCCGACGAACTGCTGATGCTCGTCGTCCGCGACCTCTCCGGCACCGTCGACACCGAGGCCGAACTGGCCCGTTCGCAGCGGCAGACCGAGATGATCCTGCGGGCCGCCGCGGAGGGTGTCGTCGGCACCGACACCGAGGGGCGGATCGTCCTCGTCAACCCGGCCGCCGCCCAGATACTGGGTTACCGCGCCAGCGACCTCGGCGGGCGCGAGCTGCACACCCTCGTCCTGCACTCGCGGGCCGACGGCTCCCCCTTCCCGTACGACGAGTCCCCGCTCGCCGACACCCTGCGCTCCGGACGCAAGCACCGGGTGCGCGGGCAGGTGCTGTTCTCCAAGAGCGGCGACCAGGTGCCGGTCGACCTGACGACCGCGCCCGTGCGCGACGGCGACCAGCTGGTCGGCGCCGTGATGACCTTCACCGACCGGCGCCCGTACGACGCGCTGGTCAAGGAGCACGAAGAGGCGGAGCGGCGGCACGCCGAGGAGCTGGAGCGGCTCGCCGAGGAGCACGCCGCCGAGCTGACCGCCCTGCGCCAGGAGCACGCGGGTGAGCTGGAGGAGCTGCGGGAGAAGCACGCGGAGGAGACCGCCGCGGACGCGGACCGCTACGCCGCGCTCGGTGAGCGGGAGAAGGACCGCTTCGAGGCGCTCGCCGCCCGGCACGAACAGCTCCTCACCCTTCTCGGCGGCTCCCTGCGCGGCCCCCTGGACGAACTGCGCCAGGAGCTGGCCGCCCTGGCCGCGGACGACGCCGGGCAGTTGTGGCCCGAGGCCAACCAGGTGCTGCACCACCTGTCGGCCGGTTACTCGCGCATCACCACCCTCATCGACAACGTCCTCGGCTACCAGCGCCTCGACGTCGGCAACGAGGACGTCACCCGTACGAAGGTGATGCTGGACGCCGTCGTCGCGTCCGGTGTCGACGGGGCCGTGGAGCTGATCGGGCCGGGGCGGGTGCAGTTCGCGGTGCACGCGCCGCCCATCGAGGCCGAGGTCGACCACCGGCTGCTCGCGATCGCCCTCGCGCATCTCGTCGCGGACGTGGCGGGCGTCGACGCCACCGGCAACTCGCCCGTGTCGGCGACCGGCGGCTACCTGGACAACACCGTCGTGGTCGCGGCGGCACAGCGCGGCGAGGTCGTGCGCATCGAGGTGCGCGGGCCGTACGCCGGGGGAGACCCGGTGCACGAGCCGATCGTGCGCGGGATCGTGCGGGCGCACGGTGGCGTGCTCCAGACGCACGAGGTGCCGGGGATGAGCGGCAGCGCGTACGTGCTGGAGGTGCCGATCGGGGGCGGGGCGGGGGCCGTCACGGGCCGGGCTCCGGCACCGGAGTCGGCCCAGGCGTTGGTTCCGGCGTCGGCGCAGGGTGCCGGGAACGCGGGTGCCGCGGACGCGGGTGCCGCGGACGCGGGTGCCACGGACGCGGCCGGCGCACCGGCCGGTGCGGAAACGGCCGTCGGTGGCGGGCGGCGACGCGCCCGGCGGGCGTCCGTCGACGCGTTCCTGGAGAGCGAGGTCGCGGGCGCGGCGGGCGAGGACGCCGGCGGGGCCGGTGCCGAGGGCCCCTCGGCCGCACCGACGGGACGGCGCAGGCGGCGTGCGGCACCGGCCCCGGAACTGGGGGCGGCTCCCCGGTCGCCCGAGGGGCCGGCCGCACCGGAGCGGACCGTTCAGGAGCAGGGCGTCCAGGCGTCCGCACCGCTTCCGGTTCCCGCGCAGGCCGCTCCGGGCGAGGGGTCCGGCGGCACCGGCCGTCGGCGCGGTCGCCCGGCGGAGGACGTGGGTGCCGGCGTCGAAGTCGCGCACCAGGCGGTGCCGCCCGCCGGCGTGTCCGAGGGCGCCGTCGTCATGGCCGGCGAACACGGCGGCGGTGCCGCGGCCTCCAACACCGGTCTGGGCGGGACCGTACCGCCGCAGGGCGTTCCCGCGCCGACCGGCCGGCGTGCCCGGCGGGACGGTGCCGCACAGCAGGCGCTGCCCCCGGCCCTGCCCGCCCAGGCCGACGAGGCGGACCCGGTCGGCGAGGACCGGCCGACGGGACGCAGGCGCCGCGCCCTCGCCTCCGCGAACGAGCGCGCCGCCGCGCAGGAGGCTGCACCGCGTCAGGTGTTCGCCCTGCCGCCCGCCGACGCGGACCGGCCGTCCGACGCCGCGGCGCAGCCGGAGGGGGCGGCGGAGCCGGCGGAGTCCGCCGGTGGGACCACGGCCGCGGCCGTGACGTCCCCGGCGCCCCAGGGACAGGGACAAGGCCCGGGACACGGAGGGGGGCCCGGACATCTGCCCGGACCGGCCGCTCCCGGCGACGCCCTCGTCGACGACGGCCGGCACGACGCCGTACCGCACGCCCAGACCGCCGACCACACCCCGCCGCAGCCGCACCCCGCCGAAGCGCCCACGGGACGACGGCGCCGTGCCGGGAGCACCCAGCAGGCCGAAGCAGCCTCCCCGGCGCCGGCGCAGGGTGGTCCGGCCCCGTCGGCACCCGTGCCCGGAGCGCCCGTTCCTCCGCAGAGCACCGCCGGTCGGCAGGTGTCCGCCGCGAACTCACCGGGGGCGGCACCGGCCGCCGCCCACCCCGGGGTGCCGCACCCCGCCGCCGCGACCGCCGACGGCGCCCGGGCCGCAACCGGTCAGCCCGTCCCCGGTCAGCCCGCGCAGCAGCCCTGGCCCGCTGCCGCCACGGACGTGCCGGGCGCCGGTACGAACGCGACCGCGGCGACCCCGGACACCCCCGCACCGCCCACCGCCGCGCCGGGCTCGGAAACCCCCGCACCGCCCGACGGCGTCACCGGCCCCGCGCCGACGCCCGCGCCGGGGCCCCCCGCCCCGCCCCCGGCCCGGACACCCCCGCAGGGCATCCCCGCGACCACGCCCAGCCAGGGCACGCCGCTGCCGCCCGAGAACGCTCCCGCCCCGCGTGCGGCGCAACCGCTGCCCGCCGAGGCGTCCGCCCCCGCCGACCCGAACTCGACCCAGGGGCGGGCGATCAGCGTGCGGACGCTGGGCCAGGGCGTGCCGTTCAACCGGCAGGCGGCCCAGGTGCAGCAGCCCACGGCCACCCCCCTCCCGCAGCAGCCGGGCGGTTCGGGCCGGCGCCGCAAACTGGGTACGCCGCCCGACCCGGCCACCGCGCGCGCGGACCAGTCGGCCCGCCCGCACCCGCCGGCCGATCAGCCTGCCGCCGCGCAGCCGCCGAACCGACCGCAGCCCCAGCCCCAGCCCCAGCCCCAGCCCCAACCGCAGGCTCAGAACCACACCCGGGGCGCGGGTCAGACCCAGGGCACGGGCCAGCCCCAGTCCCAGGGGCAGCAACCGTCCCTGACCGGTGGTCAGCCGCGGCGGATGCCGGGGACGGAGGGCGCCGGGCGGTCGTACGCCATAGGCGCCCCGGACCGTAACGCCGCCGAGGGACCCGAACCGCTGGACGGTCCCGGCGGCGCCGTGGAGGTCGCCGACCCGCCGCGTCCGCAGCCGATGGACGACGAGCTGCCGCCGGAGCCGTTGGACAACCCGCGCCGGCTGCTGGTGTGGCCCGCACCGGACGTGTCCACGCAGCAGGCGCTCAGCGACCGGGGTTACCGGCCGGTGATCGTGAACTCGCGCGAGGAGGTCGACGCCCAGATCGCGGCGTTCCCCGCCGCGCTGTTCGTGGACCCGCTGACCGGTCCCATCACCCGCACGGCGCTCCAGTCGCTGCGCCAGGCGGCGGTGGCGGCCGAGGTGCCGGTGCTGGTCACGGCCGGGCTCGGACAGGCCTCGCGCGACGCCGCCTACGGCGCCGATCCAGCCGTACTGCTGAAGGCGCTCGCGCCGCGCGACAGCGAGCAGCACCCGCCGCGCGTCCTGCTGATCGAGGAGCACGCGGAGATCGCGCTGGCGCTGACCTCGACGCTGGAGCGGCGCGGGATGCAGGTGGCGCGGGCGGCGAGCGACGCCGACGCGGTGACACTGGCCGCGCAGTTCCGGCCCAACCTGGTCGTGATGGACCTGATGCAGATCGAGCGGCGCCGGGAGGGGCACGCCGGGATCATCGACTGGCTGCGCGCGAACGGGCAGCTCAACCGCACGCCGCTCGTCGTCTACACCGCCGCCGTCGACCAGGCCGACCTGCCGCGGCTGGCCTCGGGCGAGACGGTGCTGTTCCTGGCCGAGCGCTCCACCAGCGGCGAGGTGCAGGTTCGGATCGTCGAGCTGCTCTCGCGCATCGGGACCAACTGAGGCGCGGTACCGGGCGGTCCGAGGGCCGCGCGGGTGCCGCCCTACCCGTCGACGATCAGGCGGGCCGCCTTCTTGATCGAGGCGCGCAGGCGGTCGGCGTCGGTGTCCTCGCCGCCGACCAGGATGCGTTTCATCTGGGGCATCACCGACGCCCAGTTGGCCATCGCGACCAGCAGGTACAGGAGGTCGGGCGCCGGAATCGCGTCGGTGACCGCACCGCGCTCCTGCCCGTCCCGTACGGCGGCGACCTTGCGGGCGTAGTGGGCCTGGCGCTCGGTCTCGTGGGGCAGCTCGGCGGAGCCGTACTCCATGCCCTCCCAGAAGAGGAGGCGCAGCAGCTCGGGGTGGGCGGCGTGGTAGTCCAGCAGACGGTCGACCCAGCCCTCGACGTCGTCCGGGTCGACGGGGACGGAGATCGCGAGGTCGAGCATCTTCTTCTCGAGCACGGACGCGAACAGCTCGGCCTTGTTGCCGTAGTAGGCGTAGATCAGCTGCTTGTTGGCCTTGGCCTCGGCCGCGATGCGGTCGATGCGCGCGCCGGCGATGCCGTGGCGGGCGAACTCGGCGACCGCCGCCTCGAAGATCCGGGCCTTGGTGGCCTCGGGGTCCCTTGCTGCCATGAGGACAGGGTAGCTGGACGAGCCCGGTAACCAACTGTTTGGTTGACAGCGGGCGGGAATGCTGAGCAGACTCCCCGGGTTATTTCCAACCAACCAGTTAGTTGCTGCTTCGCGCGCACTCGAAGGAGTCGCTCCGCTCATGTCGTCGTCACCGTCAGCGGCCGCCCGGAACACACCGCGGAGCGCGCTCCGCGGCGCGCCCGGGGGGCCGTCCGCCCGCGCCTCCCGTCTCTTCCTCCCCCTGATCGCCGTCTGCACCGCGGTCACGGCCGCCAACATCTACCTCGCGGCACCGCTGCTCCCCCTCATCGCCCATGACTTCGGCTCCACTCCCTCGGCGGTGGCCTGGCTCGCCTCCGTCGCGCAGCTGGGGTACGCCGCCGGGCTGCTGTTCTTCGCCCCGCTCGGGGACAGCGTGAACCGGCGCCGCCTGGTCGCCGTCCTCGCCCTGGTCGCGGCGGCCGCACTGGTCGCCGGCGCCGCGTCGGCCGGGACCGGCACGCTCGCGGCGACCGTCCTGGTCGCCTCGGCGGCCACCGTCGTGCCGCAGCTCCTGGTCCCCCTGGTCGCCGAGCGCGCCCCCGCGGACCGGCGGGCCCGTCATGTCGCGGCCGTCGTCGCGGGCCTGTTCGCCGGCGTCGTCGCGGCCCGGGTGCTGGGCGGGCTGGCCGGCCAGGCCTTCGGCTGGCGCTCGGTGTTCGTGGGGGCGGCCGTCCTGACCGCCGTACTGGGACTGGCCACCGCGTACATCCTGCCCGTGGAGCGGCGCCGTCGGCCGGGCTCGCTGTTCGCGGGCCTGGCCGCGCTGCCCGGAGTGGTGCGCCACTCGCCGGACCTGTGGCGCGCGTGCGTGCGCCAGGCGGGGATGTACGGCGCGTGGAGTGCCCTGTGGACCTCGCTGGCGCTGCTCCTGGCCGCGGACGACGGGTACGGCATGACCACCGCCGCGGCCGGGCTGTTCGGCCTCTTCGGGCTCGCCGCGAGCGTCGTCGCGCCGCTCGCGGGTGGCCTGGTCGACCGGTTCGGGGCCGCCAAGGTCGTGCGGTCCGCGTATCTGGTCGCCGCGGTGTCGGTGCCGCTGTTCTGGCTGGGCGGGCAGGTGATGGCGGCCCTGTGCGCGGCGGCGGTCCTGGTGCACGCCGCGCTGGTCGCCTCCCACGTCGCCAACCAGACCCTCGCCCTGACCACCACCTCCGCCCCGGCCACCGCCAACACGGCGTACGTCGTGTCCGGCTTCGCGGGCGGCGCGCTCGCCTCCGCCCTCGCCGGGCCCGCGTACGGCCACTGGGGCTGGAGCGGGGTCTGCGCGGTGGCGGGGGCGTGGCTGGTGCTGGGGTGGACGGCGACGGCCGTGCGGCGGAAGCGGTGAGGGTGGTGCCGGGGACGCGGTGAGGGCGTGAGGCGGGCGCGGTGAGGGCGGATTCCGGGCGGGGCAGTGAGGCTCCCGCCCGGTGTGTGGGGCGTCCGCGGTGGTCAGAGCCGGGTGACGTCCAGCCCGCCGTCGGCGTACTGCCTGCGCAGCACCTTCTTGTCGAACTTGCCGACGCTCGTCTTCGGAACCGCGTCGATCACCGTCCAGCGCTCCGGGAGCTGCCACTTGGCGATCTTGCCGTCCTCGGCGAGGAAGGCCCGGAGTTCCTCGAAGCCGACGCTCGCGCCCTCCTTGAGGACGACGGTGGCCAGGGGGCGCTCGCCCCACTTGTCGTCCGGGACGGCGACCACGGCGGCCTCGGCGACATCGGGGTGGGCCATCAGGGCGTTCTCCAGCTCCACGGAGGAGATCCACTCGCCGCCGGACTTGATGACGTCCTTGGCGCGGTCGGTGAGGGTGAGGAAGCCGTCGGGGGAGATGGTGCCGACGTCGCCGGTCTTCAGCCAGCCGTCCTCGCTGAACTTGTCGTCGGGACGCAGCGGGTCGGCGCCGGGGCCGTTGTAGTACGCGCCGGCGATCCAGTTGCCGCGCACCTCCAGCTCACCGGCGGACTCCCCGTCCCAGGGCAGGCGCTCGCCGCCGGGACCGGTGAGGCGGGCCTCGACGCCGGCCGGGAAGCGGCCCTGGGTGAGGCGGTAGGCGAACTCCTGCTCCGTGCCGATCGCGTGGGCCGGCGGCCGGGCGACGGTGCCGAGCGGGGAGGTCTCCGTCATGCCCCAGGCGTGGGAGACCCGCATGCCGAGCGCGTCGAACGCCTCCATCAGGGAGGGCGGACACGCGGAGCCGCCGATGGTCACCTGGGTGAGGGAGGAGACGTCCCTGGGCTCGGCGGTCAGCTCGGCGAGCAACCCCTGCCAGATGGTGGGGACGGCGGCGGCGTGGGTCGGCCGCTCGCCCTCGATCATCTCGGCGAGCGGGGCCGGCTGGAGGAAGCGGTCCGGCATCAGCATGTTCACGCCGGTCATGAAGGTGGCGTGCGGCAGCCCCCAGGCGTTGACGTGGAACTGCGGGACCACGACCAGCGTGGTGTCCTCGTCGGTCAGGCCCATCGACTGCGCCATGTTGACCTGCATGGAGTGCAGGTAGATGGAGCGGTGACTGTAGACGACACCCTTGGGGTCGCCCGTGGTGCCGGAGGTGTAGCACATGGCGGCGGCGGCCCGCTCGTCCAGCTCGGGCCAGTCGTACGCCGTCGGCTTACCGGCGATCAGGTCCTCGTACTCGTGCACCTGGACTGACGCACCGGCCAGCAGGGCGCGGTCGCCGGGGCCGGTGACGACGACGTGCTCGACCGTCTTCAGGTGTGGGAGCAGCGGGGCGAGCAGGGGGAGCAGGGAGCCGTTGGCGATCACGACGCGGTCGGCCGCGTGGTTCACGATCCAGGCCAGCTGCTCGGGAGGGAGGCGGAGATTGAGGGTGTGCAGGACCGCGCCCATGGAGGGGATCGCGAAGTATGCCTCGACGTGCTCGGCGTTGTTCCACATGAGGGTCGCCACGCGCTCGTCGTCGCCGACGGCGAGGCCCTCGCGCAGGGCGTGCGCCAGCTGGGCGGCGCGGACGCCGATCTCGGCGAAGGAGCGGCGGTGCGGCTCGTCCCCACCGGTCCAGGTGGTCACCTGCGAGCTGCCGTGGATCATCGACCCGTGGGTCAGGATCCTCGAAATCAGCAGCGGTACGTCCTGCATCGTGCTCAGCACGGTGTCCTCCCGGGGCGACATTGCCTACGCGGCGGTAAGGGTTGCGCTGATTCTGCGCACATACCACGCGGTATGTCACTACTCCAGGCTGATCGATCAGTGCGGGACGGCTCCGCCGTGTCCCGACGGAAGCCTCCGGCGGCGGTCCGCACACCGGCTCAGAACCGGGCAAAACCCTGGCGCGAGACCGGGCCGATCCTGGCGCGGGACCGGGCGGACACCGGCGCGGAACCGGGCGAACACCGGCTCACGACCGGACGAACACCAGCTCTGGATCCTCGCGCAGCTTGCCGAGCGCCCGGGACACAGCCGACTTCACCGTGCCCACGGAAACGCCGAGCACGTCGGCCGTCTGGGCCTCGCTGAGGTCCTCGTAGTACCTGAGGACGACCATCGCACGCTGCCGGGCGGGCAGCTTCATGATCGCCCGCCACATCGCGTCGTGCAGCGCCTGGCGCTCGGCCGGGTCGTCGCCGGCGGGCACGGGCTCCGGTTCGGGCAACTCGTCGCAGGCGAACTCGTCGACCTTGCGCTTGCGCCACTGCGACGTCCGGGTGTTCACCAGTGCCCGGCGCACATAGCCGTCGAGGGCGCGGTGGTCCTCGATGCGCTCCCATGCCACGTAGGTCTTGGTGAGGGCGGTCTGCAGCAGGTCCTCCGCGTCGCTCGGGTTCGCGGTGAGCGACCGGGCGGTACGCAGCAGCACCGGCTGGCGGGCCTTCACGTACGACGAGAACGACGGGTACGGGAAGGTCTGCGTCCTTGCTGTGGCCCTGGCCGGGACCTTGCCCGGGGCCACGGCGGTGGCGGCGTTCGGAGCGCTGGTGCAGACGGGTGCGGTCATGGCTCAACGCTATGAGCGAGGGGGTGCCCGGCGGATCGGCCGCAGGTCCCGAAGCAGCGTCCGCCTCAGGTTGTAGGGGTGGTGCCGGCTGCACCTCCTGTAGGTGGACGAGGGGAGGAGGGAAACTGCGGGTTCACCCCTGGGGGTCACCGGGGCCACGGGCGCCGGGCGCGGGGACCCCCCGCTTCCAAGTGGGCCCCGCCCCCGACGGGCCCGGCCGCCGTACGCGAAAACGCCTGGACGGCGGTACCGGAGTGACCGGTTCACCGCCGCCCAGACGCCTTGCGACCCCATGAAGCACACCCGCACGGCTACTGAGGGGCCGGGGCGCGGGAGCGCGCCCGCGCCCCGGCCCCTCAGCTCACCACCACAGCGGGGAGAAGCTGACGGCCACGTTCTTGTTGCCCTGGTTGATCGCGGTGAACGCGGAACCGTCGACCTGCGCGGTGTTGCTCTGGTTCGAGGCCCCCGAGCCGACCGCCTGCTGCTGCGTGGTGGACGAGTTGCCGTTGTTGTCGTCGCCGACGCCGCTGCCGAGGATGCCGGCGTAGGCCTGTGAGGCGGTCGCGTTCGATCCGTCGTCCGCGAAGGCTCCGTTGCCCGCCGTCGCGATGCCGCCGAAGAGAGCGGCGGCGAGCGGGAGAGCGGCGACGGCGGCGACGACGCGGGCGGTACGGATGCTTGCCATGTTGTTCCTCCAGAACAAGTGCGCACCGGCTACCAGCCGAAGGCGCGAGGAGTACGTGAAGCTGTCTGAACCTGCGTGAAGTTGCGTGAAGCGGTTCCGAACTCTGACCTTTGCCGAGGCAGTTGGCCGACCGCCTCGAAGCTGTGCACGACGTCGCGTGATCAGAGTTGCCCACCGAACCCCGGCAAACCACCCCGGAAGACCTCATTCGCTCTCAAGCGTGATGACAAGTCGATAAACCCCTACACTTCCCTTCCGCCCCAGGTAAGGGCAGTGCGGACGGCTCGACCCCAAGCGCCGCAAGGGGTGAAGCGTTCCAGCACTTTCTCGCCCCCCCACCCCTCACCGGCGTGTCGTGCGCGACCACCCTTCCCTTTTTCGAACGTTAGTACGAACATAGGGTCATGGCCACCACCGACCGGCAGGCCACGACGCTGGCCCTCGCACACGCCCTGTCAGCCGCCGAACGCGGTCTGGCCGTCATCCCCCTGTCCCGGACGAAGCTCCCGGCCCTCCGATCCCCCCACCGCGACGACCCGGCCCCGGCCCCCTGCCACGGCGAGTGCGGCCGCCTCGGCCACGGGGTCTACGACGCCTCCACCGACCCGGCCCGCATCCGCGAGTTGTTCGCCGCCGCCCCCTGGGCCACCGGCTACGGCATCGCCTGCGGCCTGCCCCCGCACCACCTCATCGGCCTCGACCTGGACACGAAGTCGGAGACGGACTCCTCGGCCGCCCTGCGCGAACTGGCCCTGCGCCACCTGTTCACGATCCCGCCCACAGTCGTCGTCCTCACCCCGAGCGGAGGCCGCCACCTGTGGCTGAGCGGCCCGCCCGACGTCGTCGTCCCCAACTCGGCCGGCCGCCTCGCCCCCGGCATCGACATCCGAGGCGCCGGCGGCTACCTGGTCGGCCCGGGCTCCCGCACCCGCCACGGCGCGTACGCCGCGGCGCCCGGCACGGCCCACCTCGCCCCCGCAACCTGCCCGCCCGCGCTGCTGCGCCTGCTGCTCCCGCCACCCAGCCCGCACCGGGCCGCTCCCGGCCGTGCCACGACCGACGCGCACGGCCAGGGACTCGTCCAGTTCGTCCTCGCCGCCCATGAGGGCCAGCGCAACACCCGCCTGTTCTGGGCGGCCTGCCGCGCCTACGAGGACGGCATGGGGGCCGCTCTGGTCGACCCCTTGGTCGAGGCGGCCCTCAACACCGGCCTGTCCGAACGCGAGGCCCGCGCCACGATCGCGTCCGCGGCCCGCATGAAGGGCCACCGCTCCTGACCGCCTCCCGCCCCGCGCCCCCCGCCACCCCACCGGCCGCCCATCGGCCGCCCATCGGCCTACCCGGCACGGAAAACCGAAAGCCCCTCATGCACGACCGCCCTAGAGTGCCGACCATGTCGCTGACCCGGATCGTCCTGTCCTCCGGCCGCAGCGTCGACCTGGCCGAACTGCGCCTGACGTCGACGTACGGCGGTCTCCTGGAGGGCTACCCGTGCCGGCCCGTCAACGAGATGCGCGTCAAGGCTCTCCTGCACACCGCCGAGCGGATGTCCCCCACGACCCCAGTACACCTGGTGCCGCCGCGGCGCGAGTACCCCGACCAGTACGCGGGCTCCTTCGGCCCGGTGGAGTTGCTGCCGCGGGTGGGCTGCGTCGGGCTCTTCTCCTCCACGGCGCTCGACCCGGCCAACGACCCGGTGCTCCACCGCTCCGGACTGACCGTCGTCTGGTTCCAGCCGGCCCCGCAGGTGCCGAGCGCCCACGACGCGGACCCCGCCCTGCGGGACGTCGACTGGGCGGCCCTGGCCCGGGACTACGAACTCTGAGGCCGGACCGGCCCGGTCGCGGCCTCTTCCGTCTCCTTCTCCCAGGGGTCGACCCCGAGTTCGCCGGTGGTGCCGAGGTCGAGGTTCGGCGCGATGACCACGGGGTCGGAACCGGACTCGGCCCGAACCCTGACGTACGGCACGGTCACCGCCTCACCGAACTGGGTCGTGTTGCGCCACGCCAGGGTCGCCCCGGCGGACTCGCCCGGCCGCAGCGTCACCGGCCGGGGCGGCCCGCTCCCCTCGCCCGCCATGGGAATGCCTCCGACACCACGCAGGATGTCGATCCCCTCGACGGGCTCAAGCTCGTCATCGAGCAGTTGGAGCACCGGATATCCCTCCAGGGAGTACGGGCGACTGCCGCAGTTCTCCAGGTGCAGCCCCACCACACGCAGCCCCATGGCCGCGTCACCGTCGTCGGCGGTGAGCCGCAGTCCGGACGACGGACAGGAACCGGCGGACGCCGGCGCCTGGTCGGAGGGCACCGACTTCACGTCGGTGATCCGCACGTGCTCGGGATCCAGAGGCTGACCGCCGCCCCCGTACCCCACAGCCTCCAGAGTGCGCCGCACGGTCCGCCCCGCCCCCACGGACGCCACCGTCTCCTCGTCGGCCGACAACACCCGCCCCTGGTCGTCCACGAAAGAGAAGGTGATGGTGTACGTGAAGGGCTCGGCCTCCTGGTTGGTCACGGAGTAGGCGACCACGCAGGAGGAACCCGGTGAACCCGAACCCGAACGGAAACCGGCCCCTGCGACCATCCCGACGATCCGCACCCCATCCCGCTCCTGCCTCTGCTCTTGCCCCTGCTCTCGACCCTCCATCTGCCCCTGCGCACGCCCGTCACCGTCACTCGCCCCGTAGGTGTCGGACGCCCCGCACGAAGCCGTCGGCTCACCGGCTCCCCCAGCTTCCGACCCGGCGGTCCGGGTGCCACAGGCACCGAGCAGGAGACTGGCGACGAGAGCACCGGAGACCGCGAGCGGCATGCGGAGCTGAGGGATACGCATCGCCCCACTCCACCAGCCGGACCCCGTTCCCGACCGTGGCGGAAGCCACACCTCCGGTCACATCCCTGTCACAGCACGCCCTCCTGGCCTCACCAGTACGACCAGGGCCGCCACCACGGCGCTCCCCACGAAGCCGCCCACCATGACCAACCCGACACCGACCCCGAAGAGCCCGCTCGCGTCGTCCGACCAGTCGTAGTAGGCGGAAACCGTCAGGCCGACCGTCACGCCGAGCACAGCACCCACGACATGGCGCCGGACCACCATCCAGCACACCGGCACCAGGAGGCTCAGTACGAGCCCGGCCACCTGCCACGCCTCGTAAGGCCCGGTCGTCGTCCCGTCGGCGTGCACGTCACGCTTCTGATCCCACCCCAACCAGGCGGCCCACAACGCCGACGTCAGGCCGGCCGCGAGCAGACCCGACACCACTTGGTGGACGGCCTTCGCCTGCCGCTGTTCCATTCCTCGTTCCATGCGCCAAGCGTCCCGACGCACCGCACGGCCGACCAGAGCGCACATACTCACGCCGCCCGAGTACGCGTACCTCCACCTCAGACGGGCAGCCGTCCCACCCCCGCCCGGCAATGCACCCCGTACGCCGTCCGGACGCGGCCGACGGGCCGACTAACCGGCGACGAAACCGACGAGTTCCTCCACCCAGTACCGCACCTGGTGCCACCGGCGGCAGAACCGCTTCGGGCGCCTCCATCGGCGCTCGCCCAGCTGTCGATGGCACTGCCAACACGTCTTCGTACGCGTCCGCCGTTCCCCCATGCCAACGACCTTAGCGCCATGCCAGATACGTCGTCCTCGCCTGTCGCGGCATGTGCACCAGGTACGCGAAAGGGGTGCCGCTCCGGAGAGCCGCACCCCTTGTACCTGCCAGGTCTGTGACTGCTGGCGGTGGGTGTGGGATTTGAACCCACGGTGACTTGCGCCACGACGGTTTTCAAGACCGTTCCCTTAGGCCGCTCGGGCAACCCACCCCGTGCCGCTCGTGATCGGCGGCACGGGGACCAGGGTAGCGGGTCGGTGCGTCGGGGTGCGCTCAGTCGTCGCCGAGCTTGGAGCCCAGGGTGAGTCCGGTGGTGTGCTCCTTGCCGCCGCGTTCGTAGGTGACCGTGACCTCGTCGCCGGGCTTGTGGGTCCAGATCTCGCCGATGAGGGTCGGGCCGCTGTCGATCACGCGGTCGTCGAGCTTGGTGATGACGTCGCCGGGCTTGAGGCCGGCGTCGGCGGCGGGGCCGCCCGGTTCGACGGGCTCGGAGCCGTTCACGCCCTGCTCGGTGAGCTTGGCGCCGTTCGTCGTCTCCTCCAGGGAGACGGAGGCGCCGATCTTGGCGTACACCGGCTTTCCGGTCTTGATCAGCTGCTTGGCGACGAACTCGGCCTGGTTGATGGGGATGGCGAAGCCCAGGCCGATCGAACCGGCCTGGCCGGTGCCGAAGCCGCCGTTGCTCGTGGACTGGATGGCGGAGTTGATGCCGATGACGTTGCCCTGCGCGTCGAGGAGGGGGCCGCCGGAGTTGCCCGGGTTGATCGACGCGTCGGTCTGCAGGGCGCTCATGTAGGAGGCCTTGCTGCTGCCGCTGCCGTCGCTGGAGGCCACGGGGCGGTTCTTGGCGCTGATGATGCCGGTGGTCACCGTGTTGGACAGGCCGAAGGGGGCGCCGATGGCGATCGTGGAGTCGCCGACCGCCACCTTGTCGGAGTTGCCGAGGGGGAGCGGCTTGAGGTCCGAGGGGGCGTTCTCCAGCTTGATGACCGCCACGTCGTAGCCCTGGGCGTGGCCGACCACGCGGGCTTCGTACTTCTTGCCGTTCGGGAAGGTCGCGCTGAGCTTGCCTCCGTCGACCGCTTCGGCCACCACGTGATTGTTGGTGACGATGTGGCCCTGCTTGTCGAAGACGAACCCGGTGCCGGTGCCGCCCTCGCCGTTGCTGCCCTCGGCCTGGATGGTGACCGTGCTGGGCAGCGCCTCGGCGGCAACGCCCGCGACGGTGCCCGCGTCGCGCTTGACGGAACCTCCGGTGTCGGAGGCGGAGACCGTGGTGGAGCCGGTCTCGTCGTTGTTCTCGGCCAGGGTGTAGCCGAGGCCGCCGCCCAGGCCGCCCGCCACCAGCGCGGCGATCAGGAGCCCGGCGACCAGGCCGCCGCGGCCTCGGCCCGCCTTCGGCGCGGGTGGCTGGTACGACGCGCCCCAGCCGCCACCGCCGTAGCCGCCACCGCCACCGCCACCACCGCCGTATCCGTCACCGCCTCCTCCGCCGTACGACGGGGTGCCCGGCGGCGGGGGCGGCGGCCAGGAGGCGTCCGGGGCGCTGTGCGCCGCGCCGGACTCCTGGAATGCCGCCGGGTCATGGGGAGCCGGAGCGGGGGACTGATGAGGCGAGCCGGGTGCCTGGGCGCCGGGTGCCGCAGCGGGCGCGTGGTCGTGCTGCTGCGGTCCCGTGGGTGTGGGGGACTGCGACGGCGGCTGGTTGTCCGGGTGCGGCACGGCCGGCTGGGGGGAGGCTGCGGGAGAGTCCACCGGCACTGGAGGCGCGGACGGGGCCGGGGGTACCGCGGTGCCCTCGTTCTCGGTGCTCACAGCTTCTCTCCTCGTTCCAAGGCTGTCTTCGGGTCCACGGGTACTTCCCGGTCCACGGGCTGTCCCGTCACATCGGCCGGTCTCGGCCACGCTCACGCGGTGCTCCACGACGGCGCGGCGCCGATGTGCAGTGGTTTCGTATGCCATCAGCTTTTCCCACGGGCCGTCAGAGCACCATAAGCGGTTGCTGTGGGTCCACGGACAGCCCTTACATGGGATATCCAAGACTAAACAGACGTATCGACGATGGCCGCCGACGACTCCGATGGCACGGCTACCCGCACGCGGTGGCACCATGACGCGGTGACCCACGCACGACAGCACCGGATTCAGGTCGTCGCCCACCGTGGCGCCTCCGAGGACGCTCCCGAGCACACGCTGGCCGCGTACCGGAAGGCGATCGAGGACGGAGCGGACGCCCTCGAGTGCGATGTGCGCCTGACCGCGGACGGCCACCTGGTCTGCGTGCACGACTGGCGCGTCAACCGTACGTCCAACGGCCGCGGCGCGGTGTCGGCGCTGGAGCTCGCCGACCTGGCCGCCCTGGACTTCGGTGCCCGCCGGACCCGGGAGTTCTGGCGGACGCGCGACGAGCAACCCGACTGGGAGCACCGGCCCGAGGACCGGGAGGAGACCTCCGTACTGACCCTGGAGCGGCTGCTCCAGCTGGTATCCGACGCGGGGCGGCGGGTGGAGCTGGCGATCGAGACCAAGCACCCCACGCGCTGGGCGGGCCAGGTGGAGGAGCGGCTGCTGGTGCTACTGAAGCGGTTCGGACTCGACGCCCCCGCCTCGGCCGCCGACTCCCCGGTGCGCGTGATGAGCTTTTCGGCCCGCTCGCTGCTCCGGGTGCGGGCCGCGTCGCCGACCCTGCCGACGGTCTACCTGATGCAGTTCGTCTCGCCCCGGCTGCGCGACGGCCGACTGCCGGCCGGTGTCCGGATCGCGGGCCCCTCGATCCGGATCGTGCGCAACCACCCCGCCTACGTCGAGCGCCTGAAGCGAGCCGGCCACCAGGTGCACGTGTGGACGGTGAACGAGACCGAGGACGTCGACCTCTGCGCCGGCCTGGGAGTCGACGCCATCATCACCAACCGGCCGCGAGCGGTACTGGACCACCTCGGCCGCTGAATTCGTCCGGAGGCCTTGACCCGGCGGGCTGGTTGCCCCATTCTCCGGTCTCGGCCACACCGACGAAATCCAGCCACATGGCTACGGGGAGTGCTCCGGCGCGTTCGGTATGTGTTCGACCGTGTCGAATGCGTCACTGGACGGGGACGGGCCGGTTTCCGGTTCAGGCCAGAAGGGCATCCACACCGTGGCGTGGGGCGAAGGAGGTCTCGGGGGTGGCGTTGGTGGTGGCACAGGAGGTGCCCACGTCGTCGAGCATGGCCGTTCCCCATGGCCCTGCGGGCGTGGGGAAGGCACGGCGCCGGATGCGTGAGCAGTTGCGCGGCGGCGGTGTGGCGGAATCGGTCATCGACGATGCCGTACTGGTTCTTTCGGAGCTTTTGAGCAACGCGTGCAAGCACGGTCGTCCGCTGGGCGACGCGCTGGCCGGAGACGGAGACGTCCGCGCCGCGTGGCGGGTGGACGCGGCCGGGCGGCTCGTCGTGGAGGTCACGGACGGCGGCGGGCCGACCCGACCTGCGCCGGCGACCCCCTCGGTCACCGCGCACGGCGGCCGCGGGCTGAACATCATCACCGCGCTCGCCGACGACTGGGGCGTACGGGACGACGCCCGCGGAGAGGTCACGGTCTGGGTCGTCGTCCACGACGACGTGCACGCCCCGGACGCCGGGCACCGTCGGGACGACTTCGCCACGCGGATCTCGGCACCGGCGGTGTCGGAGATCCCCGGGCTGGACTTCGCGGAGGCCTTCGACGACGTGGGGTGACTCGGCGGCCCCGCTCAGTGCGTGGCGCGGGTCGTGCGTGGCGCGGGTCGTGCGTGGCACGGGCGACCCGACGGTCCCGCTCGGTCCGTGGCGCGGATCGTCCCGTCGGTCCGCGTCGTGCGTGGCGCGGGTCGACCGGCGGTCCGCGTCGTGCGTGGCGCGACGCGTCCCAGCCCGACCCGCGTGCCGGCGGGCGGAGGTCGCCCGACGTCCGCCGGGGTGAAGGGGGCGGGGTCGGCCCGCGTGCGGCGCGGCGACAGCGTCGGTCGACCCATGTGCCGTGTGGTCCCCGCCGATCCGACCGTAACCGCCGACCGACGGGAAGACGTCCCACCGGCGACCGTCGTCCACAGGCGACCCGTCGTCCACAGACGGTCCGTCGTCCACAGACGGTCCGTCGTCCACAGACGGCCCGTTGTCCACAGACGGCCCGTTGTCCACAGGGTCCCGTCGGCCGGAGTGGGAGCGGCTAGGCTCGCGCCCGTACGAGATTGAGCCGCAACCGGGAGACACCCACGATGGCCAAGAAGCGACCCCAGACGAAGGCCAAGCGGCCGCAGTTCACCGATGGTGCCCGCGCCGCAGGCACTGACGGGAACGTCCCGGTGGTCGGCGCCCGCGAACCCTGCCCGTGCGGCAGCGGCCGCCGCTACAAGGCCTGTCACGGCCGTGCCGCCGCACAAGCCACGACCACACTGGTGCAGCGCCCGTTCGAGGGGCTGTCCGGCGAGTGCGACTGGGTGGCCCTGCGCGAGCTGGTTCCGGCGGCCACGGCCGAACTCACGCTGAAGGACGGCCTGCCCGAAGGCGTCCCGTCCGTCACACTGGCCACGGTGCTGCCGATGGCCTGGCCCGCCCTGCGCCGCGACGACGGCTCCGTCCTGCTCGGCCTGCAGAACGACACCGCCTCCGGTGACATCAGCCGCGACCTCGCCGACACCCTCCAGCGGGCGCTGAACGCCCAGCCGGGCACCCCGGTTCAGGGCCGCCGCGCGCCGGCCGACGGGCCCCGGCTGCAGGACCTGCTCGCTCCCGAGGGCGCGTTCCGGCCCGAGGTGCACGCGGGCTTCGAGTTCTGGGTCCCGGACCCGGAGAACGCCACTCCGGAGGTGACGGCGTCCCTGGAGCGGGCCAACGCCGCGGCGATCCCGACCGTCCGGCTCCAGGGCGTGGACTTCGCCTACTGGTGCGAGACGCCGGAGAAGAACCACCTGCGTTGGGTCATGCCGCACGAGGAGGAGCGGCTTCTGGACGCTCTGGCCCGGCTGCACGCGGCGGGCCGGTCGTCGCTCGGCGAGGGCACCCGCCTCGTCGGCTCCTTCCGGGCGCACGGGCTCACCGTGCCGGTGTGGGACCTGCCGAGCGAGATCACCGCGCAGGACGTCGAGAAGCCCGCGGCCGAGTTCGCCGAGCGTCTCGCCGAGGCCCTGGCGACGGACGCCCCGCTCACCCCCGACGAGCGCCGGGCGCGCGGCGGCCTGACCAACCGGCAGGTCACCCTCAGCTGATCCGCGCCGCGGAAGCGGGCACCGGCCGACCGACCGGTCAGCCGGGCCCCCGGTCGCACAGACGCGTGACCCCGGTCACAACCGCCAGCTCGGACACGCCAGTCGGTGACCGGAAAACAAGAGATCGAATTTGCTAACCGCCGATCTCTTGTTACCGTTCGAGTAGCCCGGTTGCTGGTGCATCCCCCGTCGCCAGCAACCGGGTCTTTCCATGCGCCCGGCCGCACACGCACCGCGACCGCCCGTCAACTCCCCGTTTGCGCCGTCGAGTTGCCCGCCCTGCTGCCACCGCGACCGCCACCGACGGCCTCGCTGCTCGCGTCGCTCCCCTCGCCACCGGCACCGCCACCGCGCTCGCCACCGCCCTACGCACCGCCGCCGCTTTCGGCACCTCCGTCGCCACGGTTGCTCCCGGCGCGCAGCAGCAGCGGCCCGTACCCGGCCCTGCCCGCGAACTCCACGACCGCGGTGTAGGCCGCCGGCCCGCCGCGCACCGGCTCCCTCGGCGTCTCGCAGCTTCCCGGTGCGTCCTCGGCGCCGATCGCGCAGCGCATCCGCACGCTGCGCCCCTCGGGCCCCAGGAGGCTCAGTACGGCGTCCAGCGGATCACCGGTCGCGTTGCGGTAGTAGGTCCGCGCCCAGGTTTCCGTGCCGGCCCCGGTGGCCTGGGCGAGGACGCAGGTCTGGGCCTCGATGCCCTCAGGAGAGGTGAGTTGGGGACCGCAGCGCACGGCGGTGGCCGGTCCGGCCGGCAGCGGGGAGCGGGCGGCAGCCCCGGACCATGCCCGACCGGCGCCTCCCGCCGCTCCGGGCGCCTTGCCGTCATCACCCCGGGAGAGGAGGGTCGCGGCCACGGTCGTCTCCTCCCCGTCACCCGAGGGCCCCGCGGACGCCACGGCGAACGGCAGCACGACCGCGCACACCACGAGACCGACGAGGCCGTACAGCCGTACCCACCGGCGGTCCGGCCCGCCCCGGCGCGGCCACACGCGGTGCCGGCCGGCCGCACGGCGCTGCCCGGCGACGCGGTGGTGCCGGGCGACGCGGTGGTGCCGGGCGACGCGGTGGTGCCGGGCGACGCGGTGCTCCCCTGCATGAAGCGGCATGGGCGGACGATAACGACGGCGGACGGGCGCGCACTTTCGCGCGCGCCGGACGCCCCTACAACTCGGGCGCGCTCACACCCGTACGAGTGAGGGCGTCGACCACCGCGTCCACCACGGCCTCCACGTCGGGCACCCAGGGCGAGGCGGAGCCCGGCAGCGGCGCCCGCTCCCAGCGCAGTGTGCCCCGGCCGGTCTCCGACGGGGGCAGCGCGATGTAGCCGCCCTCACCGTGGAACCGCAGGGAGCCGGGCACGAAGTCCTTGGCGAACAGCAGCTCGCCCAGTTGCTCCATGGAGTACGGCCGGACCAGCAGCGACCAGCGGGTGGGCGAGGCGACGACCGGGCCGAGCCGCATACCCGCGCGGTCGAGCGCGGCGAGCGCGCGGGCGGCCGGCAGGGCGGGCAGGGAGACGGCGCACGGGGCGCTGCCCCCGGTGGCCAGGACGATCGGCGCGGTGGGCCGGTTGGTCCACCACCAGCGCACCATGCGCGCGTCGGTGGTGGCCGCGAGGAGGCCGGGATCGAAGGGATGCGCGCCCGGCACCGTGCACTCGGGGTCGGGACAGCCGCAGCGCGACCGCGCCCGCGGGTCCGCCGCCACGCCCGGGAGTACGGGCCACTGCCATTGCGTCGCGTAGGTCAGGGCCGCGCCGATGAGCTCAGGCCGTCCGTCGTCGTGCTGGGACAAGAGCCTGCGTCGCCTTCCGAGGATCTCGCGCATGAGCGCTCGTTCCTTTCCGTTGCACGCCTGGCAACACCGTGGTCACATCACCATGTGTCGATCTCTTCGCTGTGCGTAGCTGGTGGCGCATCACACCTCTGCCGAGGGCCCTTCCGCCGACGACGTCCCCGCCGAGGGCAAGGAGAAGCCCTGTGGGCCGATCTCTGACTGCGTCCGGGACGGTTCGTCCGCACTGCGTCCATCAAAAGCATGGGCGTGGCGCGGGGGTGGCGAAGTCTGGCGTTTTGCCGTCGCGCGTATTTCTCTCCGCCTCCGCCACGGGAGGATGGGGCACGGTCGTCGGTGGATAGGACGCCCGGGTCCGCCGCCAGGTTCCGGGTGGTCCCCAACCGCCCCTGGCCTTCTCCGAGTACGTACCCATCACGACCGCTGTGACGCTCCGTAAAGCACCCCCAGTCGACCGCAACAAGGCGTCCTCCGGGGCAGTTTCAAGCCAATTTGGATTTTCCGCAAGAGGTCTGCAAGAAGACACTCGCGCCCTACGGACACCAGGAATCCCAGCAGGACAATGCTGGACATCTCCTTACGAGTGCGTGTACATGTGGAGACACTGCTGGCGGCGCAGAATGACATGGGGGTTTGCGATGCTTTTGAGCAGTAGGCGCCGGTCGGAAGGCCGGACGCCATGAACGCCCCGCACCCTGCGAAAGTGGCCGGAATCGATTCAACGGTTCCGGCCCCCGCACACACTGTCCTGTCCGCCTCACCGGGCACCACTCCGGCCACGCCGCAGGACGACGTCACGGACACCGCAGACGTCACACAGGTCCCGGACACCCCCTGCGCCCCCAGCGCCCTGCTCCAGGACCGGCTAGCCGGTTGGGTCTCGGACCTCACCACCCTGCACGAACTCGCCGAGCGCCTGGCCCGTACGGACTCCCTGGCCGATGGCCTTCAGGAACTGCTGCGCGCCGGAGCCGCCCTGGTGGGCGCCCGGCGCGGTCTCGTCACCCTGGAACCGGCCGACGGTCTGGGCCCCGACACCACCATCGGCCTCGGGTTCGCCCGCGCCGACCTCGGCCACATCGAGACCGTGCCCAGAAGTGCCTTGGGCCACGGGCGGATTCTGGACGGGCTGCCGGTCGGCGAGGACGGACTCGCCGAGCCCGACCTGTTCGCCGGAACGGGACTCGACCCCCGACACCGCGAGGTCGCCGCCCGCCTCGGTTACGCCGCCAGCTACGCGCTCCCGCTGACCGCCGAGCGCGCCGAAGGCACCGCGCGCCTGGGAGCCGCCGTCTGGCTCTACGACGAACCCGCCGAGCCGGACGAACGCCGGCGCCACCTCGCGGGCCTCTACACCCGGCACGCCGTACCGCACCTGGCCCGGCTGCTGGAAGTCGAGCGCACCCGCGCGTCCATGGCGACCCTGGCCGAGGAACTACTGCCCTCCCGGCTGCCGAGGGTGCCCGGCGTCCAGCTCGCCGTCCGGCACCGCACCGGTCCGCGCGGCGGCGGCGACTGGTACGACGCCCTGCCGCTGCCGGACGCCGCGCTCGGTCTCGCCGTCGGGTCCGTCACCGGGTCCGGCCCCGGCGCTGTCGCCGCGATGGGACGGCTGCGCGCCTCCCTGCGGGCGTACGCCGTGATGGAGGGCGAGGACCCGGTCGCGGTCCTGTCCGACCTCGAACTGCTGCTGCGGCTCACCGAGCCCGCCCGCTCGGCCACCGCCCTGTTCGGCTACTGCGAGCCCGCGCTGCGCCGGATCACGCTGGCCGGTGCCGGACACAGCCCGCCGCTGCTGATCGGAGAGCGGCGTACCGCGTTCGTGGAGACCTCCGTCTCCGCGCCACTGGGCATGCTCGCCTGCTGGGAGGCACCGAGCGCGGAGGTGCAGGCCGAACCGGGAGAGACGGTTCTGCTGTACACCGACGGGCTGCTGCACCGCACCGGCGACCCGGCCGACCGTGCCTTCGCCCGGCTGCACGCGGCGGCGGCCGGCGTTCCGCGATCCGCGCGCCAGGATCCGGACGCCGTCGCCGAGCACGTCCTGCGCACCGTGCTGCCGGACGGGAGGGCCGAGGCGGACTCGACGGAGGACGTGGCCCTGCTGGCGATTCGGTTCGATTAACGGACGCCTGCACCGGGCTCACCACGGATAACGGACGGTAGTGCCTCCCTGTAACAGGCCCTTCGCCCCTGGGCCCCCTTCCGTACGACCGTACGATGGAGGTGGTCCAGTGCCGTATCTAGGAGGATGACCGTGGCGGAGGAGCTCAACCCGGCAGTATCCGATCCTGCTGCCGACGCAGCGGACCCGGAGGTCCCGGCCGAGGCCGAAGAACCCATCAAGCAGCGCAAGAACGGCCTGTACCCGGGCGTGTCCGACGAGCTGGCCGAGAACATGAAGTCCGGCTGGGCCGACACGGAGCTGCACGACCTGGAGCCGATCGCCCAGGCCGCCGAGACCGCCGCCCGCCGCGCCGCGCTGTCCGCCCGCTTCCCCGGCGAGCGCCTGGTGATCCCCGCGGGCAACCTGAAGACCCGCTCCAACGACACGGAGTACTCCTTCCGCGCCTCGGTCGAGTACGCGTACCTCACCGGCAACCAGACCGAGGACGGCGTCCTGGTCCTGGAGCCCAAGGGCGACGGCCACACCGCGACGATCTACCTCCTGCCGCGCTCGGACCGCGAGAACGGCGAGTTCTGGCTGGACGGTCAGGGCGAGCTGTGGGTCGGCCGCCGGCACTCCCTCACCGAGGCGGAGAAGCTGTACGGCATCCCCGCCTCCGACGTGCGCGAGCTGGCCGACGCCCTGCGCGAGGCCACCGGTCCCGTGCGCGTCGTGCGCGGCCACGACGCCGGCATCGAGGCGGCCCTGACCGACAAGGTCACCGCCGAGCGCGACGAGGAGCTGCGCGTCTTCCTGTCCGAGGCCCGCCTGGTCAAGGACGAGTTCGAGATCGGCGAGCTGCAGAAGGCCGTCGACTCCACCGTGCGCGGCTTCGAGGACGTCGTGAAGGTCCTCGACAAGGCCGAGGCGACCAGCGAGCGCTACATCGAGGGCACGTTCTTCCTCCGCGCGCGCGTGGAGGGCAACGACGTCGGCTACGGCTCCATCTGCGCCGCCGGCCCGCACGCCTGCACCCTGCACTGGGTCCGCAACGACGGCCCGGTCCGCTCCGGTGACCTGCTGCTGCTCGACGCGGGCGTGGAGACGCACACGTACTACACGGCGGACGTCACGCGCACGCTGCCGATCAACGGCACGTACACCGAGCTGCAGAAGAAGATCTACGACGCCGTGTACGACGCCCAGGAGGCCGGCATCGCGGCGGTCAAGCCGGGCGCCAAGTACCGCGACTTCCACGACGCCGCGCAGCGCGTGCTGGCCGAGCGGCTCGTCGAGTGGGGTCTGGTGGAGGGTCCGGTCGAGCGCGTGCTGGAGCTCGGGCTGCAGCGCCGCTGGACGCTCCACGGCACCGGCCACATGCTCGGCATGGACGTCCACGACTGCGCGGCCGCCCGCGTGGAGACGTACGTCGACGGCACGCTGGAGCCCGGCATGGTCCTCACCGTCGAGCCGGGCCTGTACTTCCAGGCCGACGACCTGACCGTGCCCGAGGAGTACCGGGGCATCGGCGTCCGCATCGAGGACGACATCCTCGTCACCGCGGACGGCAACCGGAACCTGTCCGCCGGGCTGCCGCGCCGGTCGGACGAGGTCGAGGAGTGGATGGCGGGCCTGAAGGGCTGACCTCCGCGCACGACGGCCGGGTACCGCGCGGGTGCCCGGCCGTCGGCGTACCCGGGGCCCGTGATCGGCGTACCCGTGGGCCCGCGGAACGGCGTGTCCGGGGGCTTACGGAACGGCTCCTGTTACCTACAGGTGGCAAACGTTTGGGTCACACCGCCACCAAAGGAGCGTCCTCGCGCCACTTGAGGATCTTGTCGAAGCTCACCACGGCACCCGCCCGTCCCGGCTCGCCGCCGATGTGCACGTGGTCGGCGAGTTCCCGGATGAGGCACAGGCCCCGGCCGTGTTCCGCGTCGCCGGACACCGGGCGGGCCGTCCCGCCCGGGGCGGACGCGGAGAATCCCGGACCCGTGTCGGCGACCTCGATCCGGCACCGTTCGCCGTCGAGGTAGGCCGTGACGCGGTACGCCTCGGAGGGGCAGCCCGGCTCGTCGTCGCCGCCGTGCTCGACGGCGTTGGCGCAGGCCTCGCTCAGGGCCACGGAGAGGTCGAAGGAGATGTCCGGGTCGACGCCCGCGGTCTCCATGGTGCCGATCAGCAGCCGGCGGGCCAGGGGCACGCTCGCAGCCTCGCGCCGCAGATGGAGTGACCACCAGATGCTCATGCTCCAGCCTCCCGGCCGCGGCTCGACATACCGTTACGTATTGCCCCCCGTGCCCGGACGTAAGCGCGGTGTCCGCGTCGCACCGCCCGAACGGCGGATGCGTCCCTGCCGCCGATCGGTGTATGTGGGACGACTCGCACCAGAGAGTGATCTTCCCGTTCCCTTCCGGTCGTACGGCATCTTGTGGACCTGCCGTACGGGGCGGGGAGCGCCAGTGCGATGATGAGGCCGCCATGACTGCCCCCCACCCGCCAACGGCGCGCTCCGGGAACGATCTCCGGATCCTGCGGGCCGCGGTGTTCGCCGCGGTCTGCGTCGTGCTGGCCGCGGCGGGACACACCCTCGCCTCCTGCGCCGGCGTTCCGCTGTGGTCGCTGGGCGCGGGATTCCTCGGGGCGGTCGTGGTCGCCGCGCCGCTCGCCGGACGTGAGCGCTCACTGCCCGGCATCGCGGTGCTGCTCACCGTCGGCCAGACCGCGTTGCACGCCCTGTTCGGGCTGGGCCAGCACGGCACCACGGCGGTCACCGCCTCCGGCACGGCCGACGCGGCCACCGGCGGATCCGGCGCACTGTCCGACGCCTCACTGGTCCAGCAGGCCGCACGGCTGGTCTGCGGGAGCACCGCGGCGGCGATCAGTCCGGCCGAGGCCCAGCGCATCCTCACCGACGCGCGGATCGCCCCGGCCGCCGGCCCGCAGTCCGGCGCCGCGCACCTCCCCGCCGACGCACTGGCCGGTCCCTCGGCCTCCCTGCTGCCGTCCCTGCCTATGCTGCTCGGCCACGTCCTCGCCGCCCTGGCCGCCGGCTGGCTGCTGCGCCGCGGCGACCTGGCCCTGGCCCGGCTCGTCGAACTGTCGGCGCAGTCGGCCCACTCGGTGGCCGAAGCGGCGTTCGTACGCGCCCTGCGCGCGGCGCTCTCCCTGGTGCGCGCCCTGCACGCCGGGCTCGCCGGCGCTCCCGGCACGGGTCCGCGCCCGCCGCGCGCCGCCCAGCCGGTACCGCCGCGGCCGTGCGCCACCGCACTCCAGCACACGGTGATCAGGCGCGGTCCGCCGAGCGGCGCGCTCGCCCTCGCCGCCTGACACGACGCGACCACCGCAACCGCTTCCGCCACGGGCCTCGGCTCGCACGGGCTCCCGCCCGCCGGCCGGAGTACGGAGGGGCCGCCGTCGTGCGGCACGCGCGCGTGCGCTCATCCCTCCCGTCGTCCGACACCCGTCACCGGCCCCGTACCGGTGACCCACTCGAAGCGGAGTGCTCCGTCCAATGAAGGCTTCCCGTATCACCGCCGCCGGCGCCGTCTCCGGCATCGCCGTCCTCGCCCTGTCCGCCCCCGCCTTCGCGCACGTCAGCGTGCAGCCGGAGGGCGCGGCCGCCAAGGGCGGCTACGCGACCGTCGGCTTCAAGGTCCCCAACGAACGCGACAACGCCTCCACCACCAAGCTGGAGATCAACTTCCCCACCGACCACCCGCTGGCGTCCGTGATGCCGCAGCCGGTCCCCGGCTGGAAGGCCGAGGTCACCAAGTCCAAGCTGGACAAGCCGCTCGAGTCGCACGGCAAGCAGCTCACCGAGGCCGTCACCAAGGTGACCTGGACGGCCGACGGCGAAGGCATCCAGCCGGGCTTCTTCCAGAAGTTCCCCGTCTCGCTCGGCGCCCTGCCCGAGGACACCGACCAGTTGGTGTTCAAGGCGATCCAGACGTACTCCAACAAGGAGGTCGTGCGCTGGATCGAGGTGCCGCAGGAGGGCCAGGAAGAGCCCGAGACCCCGGCTCCCGTCCTCGAACTGTCCGCCGCCGAGGACGACGCCCACGGTGCGTCGGGCGCCAAGGCCGGCGACGACACCGAGGCGGCCGCGCAGAACGCGGCCGCCGACAGCACCGCCGCGTCCGACTCCGGCTCGGGCGACGGCAGCGACACCACCGCCCGGGTCCTCGGCATCGTCGGCATCGTCGTCGGCGCCGCGGGCGTCGCGTACGGCGTGCTGGCCGGCCGCCGCCGCGACACCGGTGCGGCGGCGTAACCACGCCCGCGCCGGTGTGCCGACGTGACCACGCCGGCACATCCATTCGTCCGGTGCGCGCCGGGCACCCGTCGCTGTGACGGCCCCGGCGCGCACCCGAGCACCTCAGATCTGGGACATTTTCCTATGCGCAAGAAGAAGTTCGCCGCGGCCGCCCTGCTCGCCGCCACTGCCCTGACCCTGACCGCGTGCGGCAGCGGCGCCGACAGCGACAAGCCCGTCACCGTGGTCTCCGAGGACACCGGCCAACAGGCCGCCACCGTCCTCGACAAGCCGTTCGACAAGCCCGACCTGGTACTCACCGACACCCAGGGCAAGGAGTACGACCTGCGCGAGCGGACCGCCGGCAAGCCCACCCTGGTCTACTTCGGCTACACCCACTGCCCCGACGTCTGCCCGCTGACCATGAACAACATCGCGGTCGCCAAGAAGCAGCTGTCCCAGGCCGAGCAGGACGAGCTTCAAATCGTCTTCGTCACCACCGACCCGGAGCGGGACACCCCGGCCGCGCTCGGCAAGTGGCTCAAGGGCATCGACCCGCAGATCGTGGGCCTCACCGGCGACTTCGACACCATCCAGGCCGGCGCCCGCACCCTCGGCATCTCCATCGACCCGCCGACCAAGGACAAGGACGGCAAGATCGTCTCGACGCACGGCACCCAGGTCGTCGCCTTCTCCCCCAAGTCCGACGCGGGCTACGTGCTGTACGGCGAGGACGCCACCGTCGAGGACTACACCAAGGACCTCCCCGAGCTCGTCAAGGGGGAGAACCCGTGAGGGGCACCAACGGCACGAGGGTCGCGAGGGTCGCGACAGGCATGAAGGCGAAGGCCATCAGGGGCATGAGGGGCCGCCCCGCTCTCGGGGCCGTGACGGTGATCGGCGCACTGGTCCTCACCGGCTGCGGCGGTTCCGACTCGGGTTCGTCCGGCTCCGGCGCCGAGCTCTCCGTCGACGCCGCCTACATGCCGCAGCCAATCTCGGACTCGATGGCGGCGGGATTCCTCACGATCACCAACTCGGGCGACGCCGAGGACGAACTGACCTCCGTGACGAGCGAAGCCGGTGACGTCACCGTGCACGAGACCGTCGACGGGACGATGAAGGAGGTCGACCGCCTCCCCATCCCCGCCCACGGCGAACTCGTCCTCGAAAGCGGCGGCAACCACCTGATGTTCGAGAAGCTGAAGCAGCAGCCCAAGCAGGGCCAGACGGTCTCCGTCGAGTTGCACTTCGCCCACTCCGACCCCGTCACGGTCCAGCTCCCCGTGAAGGCGGCCACCTATCAGCCCGCCCACGGGCACTCCGGACACTGAGGGAGGGACCACCTTGACGCAGACCATCGCCCCGCGCGTCCGGACCCTGGTGCTGCTGCTCCTGGCCGCGGCCTGCGCACTGCTCGCCGCCGCCGGACCGGCCTCCGCGCACGCCGCGCTCACCGGCAGCGACCCTCAGCGGGGGGCGGTGGTCGACAATGCTCCGGCCCAGGTGTCGCTCACCTTCTCCGAGTCGGTCTCCATGGACGACGACTCACTGCGCATCCTGGACCCCAAGGGCAAGCGCGTCGACCAGGGCAGGCCGTCCGGCACCGGCGGCACGACGTACACCGTGAAGCTGCACGCCGGGCTGCCTGACGGCACGTACACGGTGACCTACCAGGTCGTCTCCGCCGACAGCCACCCCGTCGCCGGGGCCTACACCTTCTCCATCGGTGCCCCGTCCGAGACCTCCGTCTCCGTCTACGGCACCGACGCGGGCGGCGGGACCGTCGGCTGGCTCTACGGGCTCGGACGGTACGTCTCGTACGCCGGGTTCACCGTGCTGGTGGGCGGCGCCGCCTTCGTCCTCGCTTGCTGGCCGCGCGGCTGCGGAGTTCGGCCCGTACAGCGACTCGTCGTCTCCGGTTGGCTCGCGCTGACCGCCGCCACGCTGCTGCTGCTCCTGCTGCGCGGCTCCTACACGAGCTCCGGCAAGCTCGGTGACGTGTTCGACCTGAGCCTGCTCGGCGAGGTGCTGCAGACCAAGCCCGGTGCCGCCCTGGTCTCCCGGCTGCTGCTGCTCGCGGCGGCCGCCCTCTTCGTCGCGGTGCTTTTCGGGGCCTACGAAAAGCGGGAGGACGAGGAGAAGCGGGACCTCACCTTCGGGCTCGCGGTCGGCGGGACCGTCGTGGCGGCGGGCCTCGCCGCGACCTGGGCGATGTCCGAACACGCCTCCGTCGGCCTCCAGGCGGGCATCGCCATGCCGGTCGACGTCGTCCACCTGCTCGCCGTCGCCGCCTGGCTCGGCGGGCTCATCTCCCTGCTCGTCGCCCTGTACCGGGCACCCGCCGAGACACCGGTGCCCGCCCTCGCCGTACGCCGGTTCTCACGCGTCGCCTTCGGCAGCGTGGTCGCGCTGGTGGTGACCGGCACCTACCAGTCCTGGCGCCAGCTCGGCTCCTGGACGGCTTTCACCGACACGCGGTACGGGCAGCTGCTCCTCGTCAAGATCGGGCTCGTCGCCGTGCTGGTCGGCATCGCCTACCTGTCGCGGCGGTGGACGGCGCGGCTGGCCGAGGCGGTGCCTGCGGTCGCCCGTCAGCGGGAGGGGACGACGGAGGAAGAGGGAGTCGGGGCAGAGGTCGGCTCCAAGGCGGGGAAGACCGACAAGGCCGGGACACCGGAGAAGGCAGTGAGGCCGGAGGAGGCGGAGGCAGCCGGGACGACGTACGCGGCGGCGAAGAGCGCGAGCGCGGGGACAGGCTCCGGCAAGAGCACGGAAACGGGCTCAGGAAAAGCAGCCGTAGCGGTGACCGGCTCCGGTGACTCCCGACGCGCCGCCCAGCTCGCGCGGCAGCGCGCGGCCGTGGACGCCGCCCGGCGGAAACGGCAACGCGACGCCGATCCGCAGCGCTTCGGACTACGGCGCTCCGTGCTCACCGAGGCGGGTGTCGCCGTCGTCCTGCTCGCCGTGACCACCGTTCTGACCCAGACCGAGCCGGGACGGACCGAGGAGGAGGCCAAGGCCGCCGACCCGTCCTCCGCCGCCGCGTCCTCCCCCGCCTCCGGGGCTGTCACCCTGGACATGCCCTTCGACACCGGCGGCCAGAACGGCAAGGGCGTCGTACGGGTCGAGCTCGACCCCGCCCGCGTCGGCGCCAACGACCTGCACCTCTACGTCGAACGCCCGAACGGCGACGCCTTCGACATCCCCGAGGTGAAGGTCGCCTTAACCCAGAAGGCCAAGGACATCGGGCCACTGCCCGTCGTCCCCGACCACATCACCACCGGCCACTGGTCGGCGAGCGGGGTGCAGATCCCGATCGTCGGCGACTGGGAGGTCGCCGTGACCGTACGGACCTCCGACATCGACCAGGTGACCGTCCTCAAGAACACGCAGATCGGCTGAACCGCACCATGGCTGACCAGTCCGTCCCGGACGCCCGCACCCCCGAGGCGACCAGTGGGACGCCCGGTGGACCCGGGCCCGTCGACACCCAGGACACCGCCCGCGCGGGCATCTCACGACGGCGGCTGCTCGGCACCGCCGGTGCCACCGGGCTCGTACTCGGCGCGGCGGGCGCCGCCGCCGGCTACGCCGCCGCTTCCTCCTCGGCGGTCACTCCGCTCACCTCGGTGGGGAGCGAGCAGGTGATGTTTCACGGGAAACATCAGCCCGGCATCACCACACCGATGCAGGCCCGCGGCCACCTCGTCGCCTTCGATCTGGCGGCGGGCGCCGGCCGCAAGGAGGCCGCCGCGCTGCTGCGCCGCTGGTCCGACACCGCGCGGCGGCTGATGGCGGGCGAACCGGCCGGGTCGGGCGACACGGACGTGGCCCGGGACGCGGGACCCTCCTCCCTGACCGTCACCTTCGGTTTCGGGCACAGCTTCTTCGCGCGGACCGGCCTGGAGAAGCAGCGCCCGGTCGCGCTCGACCCGCTGCCCGACTTCTCCTCCGACCACCTCGACAAGAACCGCAGCGACGGCGACCTCTGGGTGCAGATCGGCGCCGACGACGCCTTGGTCGCCTTCCACGCCCTGCGCGCGATCCAGAAAGACGCCGGATCGGCCGCCCGCGTCCGCTGGCAGATGAACGGCTTCAACCGTTCGCCGGGCGCCACCGCCCACCCCATGACGGCCCGCAACCTCATGGGCCAGGTCGACGGCACCCGCAACCCGAAACCGTCCGACGCCGACTTCGACCAGCGAATCTTCGTCCCCCAGAACCCCGGGAAGGACGGGAAGAACGAGCCGGCATGGATGGCGAACGGCTCCTACGCCGTCGTACGCCGCATCCGCATGCTGCTCGACGACTGGGAGAAGCTCTCCCTCAAGGCCCAGGAGGACGTCATCGGGCGCCGCAAGTCCGACGGGGCGCCGTTGTCGGGGGGCAGCGAGACGACCGAGATGGATCTGGAGAAGACGGACGAGGCGGGCAGACTGGTCGTCCCCATCAACGCCCACGCCCGCATCACCCGCCCCGACCAGAACGGCGGCGCGGCCATGGTCCGGCGTCCCTTCTCCTACCACGACGGCTTCGACGCCGACGGTGTCCCGGACGCCGGGCTGCTCTTCATCTGCTGGCAGGCCGACCCGCTGCGCGGTTTCGTCCCGGTGCAGCGCAAGCTGGACCGGGGGGACGCCCTGTCGCAGTTCATCCGGCACGAGGCGAGCGGACTGTTCGCGGTGCCGGGCGGGGCCGCGGAGGGAGAGTACGTGGGCCAACGGCTTCTGGAGGGGTGAACCGGCCGCGCTTCACCCCGGGGAGGGGGCCCGCGCGAGATGCGTCAGCCGCCCCTCCCGGGGCCCATTAGGGTGAGGACATGCCAGCCAGTTACGCGTATCTCGGTCCCGAAGGCACCTTCACCGAAGTCGCCCTGCTCACACTCCCGGAGACGGCGACACGGGAGCTGGTCCCGTACGTGTCCGTCCAGTCCGCGCTGGACGCGGTGCGCACCGGCGAGGCCGAGGCCGCGTTCGTGCCGATCGAGAACTCCGTCGAGGGCGGCATCACCACGACCCTCGACGAGCTGGTCGCCGGCCAGCCGCTGATGATCTACCGCGAGGTGCTGCTCTCCATCACCTTCGCGCTGCTGGTCCGCCCGGGCACCAAGCTGTCCGACATCAAGACGGTCACCGCCCACCCGGCGGCCCAGCCCCAGGTACGCAACTGGCTCAAGGCCCACCTTCCGGACGCCGCCTGGGAGTCGGCCGCCTCCAACGCGGACGGCGCCCGCCTGGTACAGGAAGGCCGGTACGACGCGGCCTTCGCCGGCGAGTTCGCCGCGGGCCGCTACGGCCTGGAGGTGCTGGAGTCCGACATCCACGACGCCGAGAACGCCCAGACGCGCTTCGTGCTGGTGGGCCGTCCGGCCCGGCCCGCGGCCCCGACCGGCGCGGACAAGACCTCCGTCGTGCTATGGCAGCGCGACGACCACCCCGGCGGCCTGCGCGACCTGCTGGGCGAGTTCGCCACCCGGGGCATCAACCTGATGCTGCTCCAGTCCCGGCCCACCGGTGCCGGCATCGGCAACTACTGCTTCTGCATCGACGCCGAGGGACACATCTCCGACCGCCGGGTCGCCGATGCCCTGATGGGTCTCAAGCGGTCCTGTCTCCAGGTGCGCTACCTCGGGTCGTACCCGCGGGCGGAGGTCACACCGGCGGACGTGGACCCGCTGCGGCCGGGCACCTCGGACGAGGACTTCGTCGCGGCGGCGGACTGGGTGGCGCGCTGTCAGGACGGCCGTTTCTGACCGGTCGGAATCGGCCAGTCGTACGTCGTACCTGCTGATTGTCGTTGTCCACAGAAGTTATCCACAGGTCCGCTTCTCGACCTGGGGACAAGTCGACAACGAACCGCCATTCAGTCGACAAATCGCCCCACATGCCCTCACTTCGCCCACAGAGTCGCAGGTCACCCTCTGTCCACCTGCTTCTCGCCCGCCATACTCCGGAGTGACACCGGGTGCCCCGTTTCCACTCGAAAGCGGGCATGTGAAGGGTTTGAGCCGACCCTCTCCCGGAATCAGGAATGATCAATTTCGTGAGTCCACAGATCTTTCGCACAGCCTGTGGATAACTTTTCCAGGTTGTGGATTTCGGTGGACTCCCACCTCCCAAGTCCCCTCCTCCACAGGGAAATCCGGTCAATCCGCCGCCCGCCGACTGGCTCGTTCCAGGGAATGGGACACCATTTATTGACGAGCCACACGAGGTGTACACAACGGGCAATACCCACAAAACGGAATGCGAGACCCGCGATCGGCAATAGTGAGTCGAGACCCGTCACCGCACACCGGTAGCCTTGACCGCGTGATTGACCTTCGCCTGCTCCGTGAGGACCCCGACCGTGTGCGCGCGTCCCAGCGCGCCCGTGGAGAGGACGTCGCGCTCGTCGACTCCCTCCTGTCTGCCGACGAGCGGCGCAGGTCGTCCGGCGTCCGCTTCGACGAGCTGCGCGCCGAGCAGAAGGGCCTGGGCAAGCTCATCGGCAAGGCCTCCGGGGACGAGAAGGCCGAGCTGCTGAAGCGGGCGAGCCAGCTCGCCGCCGACGTCAAGGCGGCCGACGCCGAGCGCGACGCGGCCGACGCCGAGACCCAGGAACTGCTCCAGCGGCTCGGCAACCTGGTCCACCCCGACGTCCCCGTCGGCGGCGAGGAGGACTTCGTCACGCTGGAGACGCACGGCACGCACCGCGATTTCGCGGCCGAGGGCTTCGAACCCCGGGACCACCTGGAGCTGGGCCAGCTGCTCGGCGCCATCGACGTCGAGCGCGGCGCCAAGGTCTCCGGTTCGCGCTTCTACTTCCTGACGGGCGTCGGCGCGCTGCTGGAGCTTGCCCTGGTCAACGCGGCGATCGCGCAGGCCACGGCGGCCGGCTTCACGCCGATGCTGACGCCGGCGCTGGTGCGCCCGCAGTCGATGGCCGGCACCGGGTTCCTCGGCCAGGCCGCGCAGGACGTCTACCACTTCGACAAGGACGACCTGTACCTGGTCGGCACGTCGGAGGTGCCGCTGGCGGCGTACCACATGGACGAGATCATCGACGCCGACCGCCTTCCGCTGCGCTACGCCGGCTTCTCGCCCTGCTTCCGCCGCGAGGCGGGCTCGCACGGAAAGGACACTCGGGGCATCTTCCGCGTGCACCAGTTCGACAAGGTCGAGATGTTCTCCTACGTCCTCCCGGAGGACTCGCAGGCCGAGCACCAGCGCCTGCTGGAGTGGGAGAAGCAGTGGCTGACGTCGCTGGAGCTGCCGTTCCGGGTCATCGACGTGGCCTCCGCCGACCTGGGCTCCTCCGCGTCGCGCAAGTACGACTGCGAGGCCTGGATCCCGACCCAGGGCAAGTACCGGGAGCTGACCTCGACCTCGGACTGCACCGAGTTCCAGTCCCGCCGGCTGTCGATCCGCGTCCGCGAGGACAAGAAGGTGCGCCCGCTGGCCACGCTGAACGGCACGCTGTGCGCCGTGCCGCGCACGATCGTGGCGATCCTGGAGAACCACCAGCAGGCCGACGGGTCGGTGCGCGTGCCCGAGGTGCTGCGCCCGTACCTGGGCGGCCGGGAGGTCCTGGAACCGGTGGCCAAGTGAGTGACACCGACTCCGTCGCGGCGTTCGACGCCAACGCCCCGGGATTCCCGTACCGGCTGATCGCCACCGATCTCGACGGCACGCTGCTGCGCGGCGACGACACGATTTCGCAGCGGACCCGGGATGCGCTCGCCGCGGCCACCGCGGCGGGCGCGGCCCACATCGTGGTCACCGGCCGCGCGGTTCCGTGGACCCGGCACATCCTCGACGACCTCGGCTACGACGGACTGGCCGTCTGCGGTCAGGGCGCGCAGGTCTACCACGCCGGGGAGCACAGGCTGCTGACCTCGGTCACGCTGGACCGCCAGCTGGCCGGGGTGGCGCTGGCCAAGATCGAGGCGGAGACCGGGCCGCTGTACCTCGCGGCGAGCCGTGACGGCCTGGACGGCGACGTCCTGGTCGGCCCGGGCTACTCGGTCGGGGGCAACCTGCCCGCAGTGCCGTTCACCGATGCCTCAGACCTGTGGTCGGCGCCGCTGAACAAGATCTACATCCAGCATCCGACCCTGTCGGACGACGAACTGGCCGAGGCCGCCAGGCGTACGGCGGGCGGCTTCGTCACGGTGACCATGGCCGGCGCGGGCATCGTCGAACTGCTGCCCCTGGGGCTGTCCAAGGCCACCGGGCTGTCGCTGGCGGCGCGCAGGCTCGGTCTGAAGGCCGCGGACACGATCGCCTTCGGCGACATGCCCAACGACGTCCCGATGTTCGGCTGGGCCGCCCGGGGCGTGGCGATGGCCAACGCCCACGAGGAGCTGAAGGCGGTGGCCGACGAGGTGACGTCCTCCAACGACGAGGACGGCATCGCGGTGGTGCTGGAGCGGCTGTCGGCCTGACGCCGCCGTCCCCCGTCCGTGATCTGCCCGGGGCTGTCGGCGGTCCCGGGGCGTGGAAACGCCGCATCACGTACGGTCCGGACGGCGCCGGCGTCCCCGTCGGGCGGCCCACGCCAGGTGTCTCGCGAGGGACGGCCGGCGTGCTCGAAGCGGCTGCCCGATTCGCCGGTGCCGTCCGGCCTCGTGCACGCACCACAGTGCCGGTGCGGAAAGCCGAGCGCCACCGATTAAAAGCGGACGTACGGCGCTTTACCGCCGTCGCCACCTGCGGCGTCGGCCCTTGCTGAAGAACCACCCGGCGGGCGGCTCGTCGGAGCGCCACGGCTGGGGTTCCGGCTGTTCCCGGCGCCAGCGGGCGGACAGCATCCGGGCGCGGGCCGACGGCTCGGAGCTTCCGGCGTCGCGTATGAACTCCTCGTCCAGGACGAGGCCGTCCCAGGGGTCGTCGCGACCGTCACGTCCCTGGCCACGGGGCTCGTCATCGGCCGGAGCGTCGCCGGTCGGAGCAATGCCGGTCGGAGCGTTGCCGGTGGCCGCACCGGTCGGAGCGGTGCCGTGGGGAACGGCACCGGTCGTATCGGAGTCGTTCGGAGCGTCTGAGGCGAGGCCGTGCTGCGGCTGCTCGTGCTCGTCCCGTCGAGGTGCCTGGTCCGCCATTCCGGTTCCTCCCAGCCCTGCTTTCCCCGTGTGTTTCCACCGCTTGTG
The DNA here is from genome assembly GCF_014649815.1 of Streptomyces mutabilis. Classification (GTDB taxonomy): domain Bacteria; phylum Actinomycetota; class Actinomycetes; order Streptomycetales; family Streptomycetaceae; genus Streptomyces; species Streptomyces mutabilis. The sequence goes on from NZ_BMTT01000009.1 coordinate 153,049, forward strand.
CCTCGGCCCAGTGTGCCCGGGCCGAGGTCAAGGCCCCGTCAGGTCACTCCTCCCCGGCGAGCGTCAGCGACCGCAGCTTCTGACCGGCGTACCAGGTGGCAAGCACGGTGACCGCTGCCAGCAGCACCGTCGCGGTCGGCAGGCCGACGTCGGAGGTGACGAGGTTTCCGTCGGCCACCTTCTGGGCCACCGCCAGCGACCACTGCTGGACGCTCAGCGTGCGGGCGCCGGGGACCAGGGAGCCGAACAGCGCCTCCCAGACGAGGGCGTAGACCAGCCCGAAGACCACCGCGTGCCGGGACACCGTGCCCAGCAGCAGGAACAGTGCCGCGTAGGCGATGGAGGCGACGAGCGCGGCGATCGTGTAGGCGACGGCGACCTGCTGGCCGTTGCCGTTGAGGATCAGTCCGGCGAGGAGCGTGGGCACGGCGGAGAAGACCATCGTCACGGCGATGGCGACGATCAGCTTGGTGAAGATGATCGTCGGCCGTTTGATCGGCTTGGACAGCAGGTACACCACCGAGCCGTCGTCGATCTCCGGGCCGATGGCGCCGGTGCCGGCGATGACGCCGATGATCGGCACCATGGTGGCGAGCGCGAATCCGCCGAGCACGTCCGCCGAGGTCTGGTCGTCGGCTCCGGCGAGCGCGCGCACCGCCACGGCGATGACCAGCAACAGCAGGGGCAGGGCGCCAAGGATGAGGGCCCGGCGGCGGCCGAGCAGGGCTCGGTAGGTGAGCCGGGCGACTGTGGGGTCGTACATTCTTCGGCCTCCTACGCCGCGACGAGGTACGAGAAGACGGACTCGAGGGACTCGTCGGACGGCGAGACCATGAGCAGCCGGATGCCGTGGTCGCGGGCGACCTTGGGCAGTAGGGCCGTGAAACGGCCGAAGTCGACGGCCTGGATGCGCAGAGCGCCTTCGGTGAGGTCGACCTCGATGCCGGACGTCGACGGGTCGGCGATCAGCGCCGCCGCGAGGGCCCGGTCGTCGCTGGAGCGCACCAGGTAGCGGTGAGGCCGGTCGGTCATCAGGCGGCGGATCTTGCGGAAGTCACCGCTGGCCGCGTGCCGCCCGGCGACGATCACCTCGATGTGCCAGGCGAGCTGCTCGACCTCTTCGAGGATGTGCGAAGAGAACAGCACAGTGCGGCCCTCGTCGCCCATGCGCCGCAGCAGGTCCATCAGCTGCATGCGCTGGCGCGGGTCCATGCCGTTGAACGGCTCGTCGAGCAGGAGCAGGGAGGGGTTGTGCACGAGGGCGCTGGCCATCTTCACGCGCTGCCGCATGCCCTTGGAGTAGGTGGCGATCTTGCGGTCCTGCGCGTACTCCATTTCGACCGTGGCGAGCGCCTGCTGCGCCGCCTTGGCGCCGAGGCCGTGCAGTTCGGCGTTGGCGAGGACGAACTCGCGGCCGGTCAGGAAGTCGTACATCGCCTCCCGCTCGGGGACGATGCCGATGTGCCGGTAGATGGCCTCGTTGCGCCACACGGGCTGTCCGTCGAGGGTGACGCTGCCGGTGGAGGGAGCCAGGAAGCCGCCCATCATGTTGATGAGGGTGGACTTCCCCGCGCCGTTGGGGCCGAGCAGGCCGGTGACGCCGGGGCCGATCGTCATGGTGACGTCGTTGACGGCGACCACGTTGCCGAACCAGCGGGAGACGTGGTCGATGGAGAGAGTGCTCATGGGCGCAGCCCGTTCCTTGGAAGGGTGGTGGCGGGCGACGGGACGGGCGTGGTCACAGTCCCACCTTCTTGTAGCGGCGCATCAGCAGGCCGTAGGCGCCGGCGATCAAACCGAGGGTGACGAGGACGTAGACCGCGCCCTCTGTGTTGCTCGGGCCGACCCCGCCGGGGAAGGCCGAGGTGGCGCCCAGGAAGGCCGACTGGACACCGTCGATGAGGGTGATCGGGGAGAAGAGGCCGATCCAGGCGACGGCGCCCGTGCTGCCCTGGACGTCCGCGATGGCCTGGAGCGTGGAGACCGCGCCGTAGGTGATGGTCAAGACGGCGATGACGGCCGCGATGCCGAAGCCGCGGCGCGGGGTGACCGACGCGACGACCAGGCCGAGGCCGGCGAAGAGAAGCGAAAGCAGTGCCACGGAGACGAGTCCCTGTGCGAATCCCTTGGTCTGGTCCGCGAAGTCGAGTTCGGCGAGCAGCGCGCCCACGTAGAGCACCAGCAGCGGCGCGGCGGTGAGGATGAACAGGGCGGAGGCCAGCGACGCGTACTTGGCGCGTACGTAGTCGGCCGTCTCGATGGGCCGTGAGAAGTACAGCGGTACGGTCTTGAAGCGCAGATCACGGGAGACCGACTGGGGGGCCTGCGAGGCGACGTAGAGGCTGATCACGGCCTGGAGGACGATCGCGTAGCGGGTGTAGTCCAGCGGCAGGTCGTTCGCCTTGGTGGCGACGGCCACGGCGACCATGATGGCCGCGGGCAGGCACATCACCACGAACAGCAGCATCGGCAGGATCTTGGACTTCGCCGAGCGGCCGAGGCCGTAGGCACCGCGCAGGGACTGCGAGTAAAGCGACCGGCGGGCGTAGGCGCGGCCGAGGCGGGGGCCGTCGTAGTTGCGGTAGCCGATGTTGTGGATGCGGGTCTGGTCACCCGCCGCAGTGGCTACGGGCTGCTCAGTTGCCATGGCCGACCGCCTCCTTCCGTTCTGCGTCGCTGTCCTTGAAGACCTCCGAGATGTGGTGCCGGCGCTGTTCCATGCGCACCAGGCCTAGGCCGAGGTCGGCGATGACGTCCCGGACCAGGTCGTAGGTCTCCTCGCCCGACGCGGTGAGTAGCAGGACATGGCCGGCGCCCGGCAGGCCGCTGCCGTCCTGGACGGTCACGCCGCGCGCGTGGAGCGCGTCGCGCACCGCGCGGGTGCCGTCGGGGTGCTCGTCGGTGTCGGTGACCTCGATCGCCAGGGTCGTCGTGGTCTGGGTGAAGTCGGTGGTGGAACTGGAGCGCAGCAGCTTTCCGCCGTCCACGACGACGACGTGGTCGCAGGTGCGTTCCAGTTCGCCCAGCAGATGTGAGGTGACCAGGACGGAGATGCCGAAGTCGGTGTGGATGCGGCGGATGAGGCCGAGCATCTCGTCGCGGCCGACCGGGTCGAGGCCGTTGGTCGGCTCGTCGAGGAAGACCAGCTGGGGGTCGTGGACCAGGGCCTGCGCCAGTTTCACGCGCTGTTTCATGCCGGTGGAGTAGCCGCCGATGGGACGGTAGCGCTCCTCGTACAGGCCGACGTGGCGCAGGGTGTCCGCCGTGCGCTCGCGGGCGGCGGTGGGCGGCAGGCCGGACATGCGCGCCATGTGGACGACGAACTCGGTGGCCGAGACGTCGGGTGGCAGGCAGTCGTGTTCCGGCATGTAGCCGACTCGCTCGCGGATGTCGGCGCCCTTGGTGGCGACATCGAGTCCGAGCACTTCGGCCCGGCCCTCGGTGGCGGGAGACAGACCCAGAAGGATCTTGATCAGGGTGGACTTGCCGGCGCCGTTGGCCCCGACGAGTCCGGTCACACCGGGTCCGACGTCCACGGAGAGCCGGTCGAGCGCGGTCACCCGGGGGAACCGCTTGCTCAGGCTTTCGGTCGCGATCACAGTCACATCCATGACAGTAGTGACGGGCGCCACTGCGGTCGTCAGACCGGAGAGCCGTCTTCGCGTCAGCCTCGAGTAGTACGGGCCCGTAGGGGATGCCGTGCCTGAGTGCTACGGGACGGGGTGCAGGAGCCTCGCCCCACGACCTATTGACGCAGGGTCTAACAGCTGGGAGATTCGGCGGCGTCGCCGTCGGAGGGGAGATCACGGTGCTGGACGGTGCGCGGCAGCGCTGGGTGCGCTCGGGCGAGGTGGAACTGTGCGTGGCCGAGCTGGGCGATCCGCTCCACCCTACGATCGTCCTCGTGCACGGCTATCCGGACAGCAAGGAAGTCTGGTCCGAGGTGGCCGCCCGCCTCGCCGACCGCTTCCACGTGGTCCTCTACGACGTCCGGGGCCACGGCCGATCCACGGCGCCGAGCCCACTGTGCGGCGGGTTCACGCTGGAGAAGTTGACGGACGACTTCCTGGCCGTCGCGGACGCGGTCAGCCCGGACCGGCCCGTGCACCTGGTGGGCCACGACTGGGGCTCGGTGCAGTCCTGGGAGTTCGTCACGGTCGAGCGGACCGAGGGCCGCATCGCGTCCTTCACCTCGATGTCCGGACCGTCTCTCGACCATTTCGGGCACTGGATCAACAAACGCCTGAGGCGCCCCACCCCGCGTCGGGTGGGCCAGCTCCTCGGCCAGGGCGCCAAGTCCTGGTACGTGTACCTGCTGCACGCGCCGGTACTGCCCGAACTGGCCTGGCGCGGACCGCTCGGCAGGCTCTGGCCGGGCATCCTGCGGCGTGTCGAGAAGGTGCCCGCCGGTGACTACCCGACCTCTTCGCTGCCGACGGACGCGGCACACGGGGTGTGGCTGTACCGGGACAACGTCCGGCCCCGGCTGCGTCGCCCGCGCGATGACGTCCACGCGCACGCCCCGGTACAGCTCATCACGCCGTTGGAGGACGCCTTCCTCTCCGAGCGGCTCTACGACGAGCTGGAGCGGTGGGTGCCGCGGCTGGCCCGCCGCACACTGCCCGCCAAGCACTGGGTGCCGCGGACCCGGCCGGACCGGCTGGCGGGCTGGATCACGGAGTTCGTCACCGCCGTCGACGCAGGACGGCCCGGAACCGCAGCGAGCGGGAAGCACGCCGATCGCTTCGGCGGGCAGCTGGTGCTGGTCATGGGAGCGGGAGCCGGCATCGGGCGGGCGACCGCGCTGGCGTTCGCCGAGGCCGGCGCCCGCGTGGTGGCCGTCGACCGCAACGCCGAGGCCGCCGTCCGCACCGCGGAGCTGTCCCGGCTGATCGGCGCGCCGTCGGCCTGGGCCGGGACCGTCGACGTTTCCGACGAGCGGGCCATGGAGGACCTCGCGGCCAAGGTCACCGCCGAGTACGGCGTGGTGGACATTCTGGTGAACAACGCCGGGATCGGCCTGTCGGGCTCCTTCCTCGACACCACACCGCAGGACTGGAAGAAGGTCCTGGACGTCAACCTGTGGGGCGTGATCCACGGCTGCCGCCTGTTCGGCGGGCGGATGGCCGCACGCGGGCAGGGTGGCCACATCGTCAACATCGCGTCGGCGGCGGCGTTCCTGCCCTCCCGGGCACTGCCCGCCTACAGCACCTCGAAGGCGGCCGTGCTGACGCTCAGCGAGTGTCTGCGCGCCGAACTGGCCGAGCGGGGGATCGGCGTCACGGCGATCTGCCCCGGCCTCGTCGAGACCGACATCACATCGACGGCGCGCTTCGCGGGCGTCGGCGCCGAAGAGGAGAAGCGGCTGCAGCGGCGCACGGCACGGCTGTACGGACTGCGCAACCATCCGCCGGAAAAGGTCGCCGACGCCGTCCTAAGGGCGGTCGCGCACAACCGGGCCGTGGTGCCGGTGACGCCGGAGGCACGGGGTGCTCACCTCATGTCCCGCTTCTTTCCGTGAGTGTTGAGGAAAGCCGCTCGGGTGTATCCGCCGGTCTAGTTTCCACAGGAGGGCCCAATCTGCCTGTGGATAACCGCACTTGACTGTGGATCAAACATCGAAACCATAATCGGTCGCGTGACGTGTGTCTCTCTCGGCAGGCTGACTCCATGCACCAGGAACGCACGGACGAGAGACGCACCGTGAAGGTGTCCAAGTACCTGTCGAAGCATCTGACTGCCCCCGCGACCCCGCCGCCGTACCTTTACCACGGGACCGTCACCCGGTATCTGGACGCCATCCGCACCGAGGGGCTGCGGCCGATGAACCGGCACGATGTGCATCTCTCACCGGACCGCGAGACCGCGACCCGGGTCGGCGCCCGCCGCGGTCGGTCGTGCTGTCGGACTCCGCCGCCATGCACCACGACGGCCATGTCTTCCATGTCAGCGTCAACGGGGTCCGGCTGACGAAGGCAGTACCGCCACGGTATCTGCGCTTTCCCGCCCGGCACTGATCCCGCATGATCGGCGGCATGCAGCAGTTGCCCACCACCCAAGCCGCCGTCACCGCCCTCCGCGCCATAGCCGAGGACTACGCGCTGGAGATCGAGGTCACCGACGACATCGGCGCCGACCAGACCTCCCGCCGCAGCGCCGCGGGGGTGGGAGTGGTCGTCGACACCGACGGTTCCCTCCCTCATGAGGCCTTCGTCGAGTTCGGCGGGGTACCTCGGGTGAGCGTCCGGCTCTTCCACGAGGGCGACGCCCTCATCGACGTCGAGGGCGTCGAGTGCCCCGACATCCCGCGGGATGACGTACCCGCGTTCCTGCGCTCCGTCTTCGGCGGTCTCGCCTACGTCAAGGGGCGCCGCTTCCCACCGGCCTACCGCCTGATCGTGCCGCTGTCGGGCGACCGCACTCACAAAGAGTTCGTGCCGATGATCCTGCTCACCCCGTGGCTGAGCAGCCGCATGCGGTGACGCCCGTGAGTGTTTCACGTGAAACCCCGGCAGCCGCTTAGGCTCGGAGGCATGACCCTGCGCCTGAGCACCGTGATCCTCCCGTACCGCCGCTGGCACGAGGGCGGCCGTTCGACCTGGACACGCGCCGAGCAGCTCGGTTTCCACACCGCGTACACCTATGACCACCTGTCCTGGCGGAGTTTCCGGGACGGCCCGTGGTTCGGTGCCGTTCCCACACTCACCGCCGCTGCGTCCGCCACCGAGCGACTGCGCCTCGGCACTCTGGTGACCTCCCCCAACTTCCGGCACCCGGTGACGCTCGCCAAGGAGCTGATCTCCCTGGACGACATCTCCGGCGGCCGGGTCATGCTCGGCATAGGAGCGGGCGGTACCGGCTTCGACGCCACCGCGCTCGGCCAGAAGCCGTGGACGCCGCGTGAGCGGGCGGACCGGTTCGCCGAGTTCCTGCCACTGCTGGACCGGCTGCTGACCGAGGACGCGGTGTCGTACGAGGGCGACTTCTACTCGGCCCACGAGGCCCGCAACATCCCGGGGTGTGTGCAGCGGCCCCGGCTACCGTTCGCGGTGGCCGCGACCGGGCCGCGCGGCCTGCGACTGGCAGCGCAGTACGGCCAGGCATGGGTGACCACCGGTGAGCCGAAGCTCTTCGAGCACGGAACTCCCGAGCAGTCGGACCGGGCCCTGCGGGCACAGGCCGACAAGCTCGCCGACGCCTGCGCCGCCATCGGCCGGGACGTGGGCGAGCTCGACAAGGTCCTGCTCACCGGCTTCACGCCGGACCGCAGTCGGCCGCTGGAGTCCGTGGACGCCTTCGTCGACTTCGCCGGCCGCCACCGTGACCTGGGCTTCACCGAATTCGTCGTCCACTGGCCGATCCCGGATTCGGACTTCACGGCAGACGAGAAGGTCTTCGAGCGGATCGCCACGGAGTCCCTGGCACAGCTGCGGGCATGAGAGCCGTGGCTCACAGATGTGCGGAGTCGCGCACGGGCGTGCAGGCATATGCGGGACAATGACCGGGTGACCTCGACGACCCGACAGCCCGAGCCCCCGGCCGCCGCCCTCCACCCGCGGCTCATCGCCACCGACCTCGACGGCACCCTGCTGCGGGACGACAAGTCGGTCTCCCCGCGCACGGTCGCCGCACTGGCCGCCGCCGAGAAGGCGGGCATCGAGGTCTTCTTCGTCACCGGCCGCCCCGCCCGCTGGATGGATGTCGTCAGTGCCCATGTCCACGGACACGGACTCGCCATCTGCGGCAACGGCGCCGCCGTGGTCGACCTCCACGGCGGCCCCGGTGCGCACCGATTCGTGAAGGTCCGCGAGCTGGCCAGGGAGAACGCGCTGGACACCGTACGGCTGCTGCGCGAGGCGGCGCCCGGCACGGTGTACGCGGTCGAGCAGACGTACGGGTTCCACCAGGAGCCGGCGTACCCGAAGCTGCACACGGAGGTCCCCGACGACCTCCTGCCCGCCGAGGAGATCCTGGCCCCGGGCGGCCGCGCCGCCGCCGAGCCGGTCCTGAAGATCCTTGCCTTCCACCCCGAACTGGACCCCGACGGTTTCCTCTCGCTGGCCCGCCTCGCCATCGGCGACCGCGCCAACGTCACCCGGTCCAGCTCCAGCGCCCTGCTGGAGATCAGCGGTCCGGACGTCTCCAAGGCCAGCACACTCGCCCTGTGCTGCGCCGAGCGCGGGATCTCGCACGAGGAGGTCGTCGCCTTCGGCGACATGCCGAACGACGTCGACATGCTGACCTGGGCGGGACGGTCGTACGCGATGGGCAACGCGCACCCGGACGTGATCGCCGCCGCGTCGGGGCGGACGGTCGCCAACAACGATGACGGGGTTGCCGTGGTCATCGAGCGGATTCTGGCGGACTTGCCTTAGCGAGCGCCCGCAGCCTTGCCCGGTGCTGTCACAGGGCCACCCCACGCTGTGACAGCCAGGGCACCGGGTCCAGGGCCGAGCCCATCTCCGGTGTCACCCGCACCTCGAAGTGCAGATGCGGCCCGGTGGAGTTGCCGGTGCTGCCCGACTGACCGACCCACTGGCCGGGACGGACCCGGTCGCCCTGGTCGACGGCGACCGCGGCGAGATGGGCGTACTGCGTGTAGTAGCCGCCGGCATGCTTAACCACGACCTGCATGCCGAAGGCGCCGCCACAGGAGACCTTCACCACCCGTCCCGCACCGACCGACCGCACCGGTGTCCCGACCGGCACCGCGAAGTCCTGGCCGGTGTGCCGGTTCGCCCAGCGGGCACCGCCGCTGCCGAAGGACGCCGACAGCGTGTACGTCTCGACGGGCGCGACCCAGTCCCGGCCGAAGTCCGTGTCGGGCGGGCCGGGGCGGACGGCGCCGGGGCAGGAGCCGGCCGAGACCGAGGCGTCCGCCACCCCATCCAGGTGCGCCCGCGCCGCCTCGAGCTTGCCTTCGATCTCCTTCTTCAACTCGGCCAGATCCGCGTTGCGTTCCTCCAACGCCCGCCAGGTGGCCCGCGCCTTGGCCTCGTCGGCGGCCAACCGCGCCTCGGCCCGCAGACTCCGGCCGATGGCGTTGTTCACGGCCATGTCGGCGCGGTCCAGGACGCGCTGACCGCGCATCCATCCGTCGGGATCGTCGGCCAGCAGCATCTGCGCGGTGAGCGGGAGGCTGCCTGCACCGCGATACTGCGCGCTGGCGATCCGGCCCAGGTCCTCGTGCATGGCGTCGATCTTCTGCCGCTGCCGGTCGAGACGCTTCTCGTACTCCAGGGCCTTCGACCGTTGCGCCTCGGCCTCGCGCCGCCCGTCCTCGTACTGCCGGGTGGCCCTGGCCGCGTCCGCGTACAGCCGCGCCACCTGCGTGCCGGTGCCGGATCCACCGTCCCCGTCCATGCCGTCCGTGGGACGGGCGGCGAGCACGGCGAGCGCACACAGCAGCACCGGAACCAGCAGCGGATGTCGGCGAGGTGAGCGCATGTCAGCGATCGTGGACCTTGCGGGTGCGCGGGGTCTCGTTCAGGTCGTACGAGTGGGGGACCTGTTGCTGCACACGGCGCAGTGCCGCTGCTGCACATGGGGCAACGCGGCGGCGCACCCAGTACGGGGCCTCCCACAGGACCGCCGTGCCGCTGCGCGAACACCGTTCAGGGAAGTCGGATCCACTGAGAATGTCCTGAATTCAGGGAATCGGGGGGCCGCGGCATTCCACGGCCCCTCGGTTCCCGTCTGCCGGTCACCGTGCTCCCACCAGCGGTTCCGCCTTCGCCTCCCGCTCGGCCATGGTCCGCAACGGCCCCGGCACGGCGGCCAGTTCCGCGTGAGCCCCCCGCTGCACGACCCGGCCTTCGTCCAGCACGATCACCTCGTCGACGGCCTCCAGACCTGCCAGCCGGTGCGTGATCAGGAGGGTGGTACGGCCCTCGGTGGCCGCCAGCAGATCGGTGGTGAGCGCATCGGCGGTCGCCAGGTCCAGGTGCTCGGCGGGCTCGTCCAGGACCAGGACCGGGAAGTCCGCGAGCAGCGCCCGGGCGAGTGCCAGCCGCTGACGCTGACCGCCGGAGAGCCGGGCCCCATGTTCCCCGACTGGAGTGTCCAGGCCGTCGGGCAAGCCGGCGGCCCACTCCAGCAGCCGGGCTCGCCCCAGCGCGTCGCGCAGTTCGTCCTCGGAAGCGCCCTTCCTGGCAAGGAGCAGGTTCTCACGCACCGAACTGTCGAAGAGGTGCGCGTCCTGGGCGCACAGCCCGACGAGCCGCCGCACGTCGTCGCCGGCCAGGGCGTGGGCGTCCACACCGGCCAGCGTGTAGGAGCCCGCGTCCGCGTCGAGGAACCTCAGCAGCACCTGGGCCAGCGTCGTTTTGCCGGACCCGGACCGGCCGACCACGGCGATGCGGCGGCCCTTAGCCAGGGTCAGGTCGAGCCCCGACAGAGCGTCCCGGTTCTGCCCGGCGTGCCGGGCGGTCAGTCCCTCGATGACGACGGGGAACGGCGACGGGGGCGCCTGCCGGGGCGTCTCCGGCTCCCGCACGGGCATGGGAGCGTCGAGCACCTCGTGTACGCGCTCCGCGCTCCTGCGGACCCGCTGGCGGTACTGCACGGCCAGCGGCAGCCCGAGTACGGCCTCGAAGGCGGCGAGCGGGGTGAGTACCACGACGGCCACGGCCACCCCGGCGAGCCGGCCGTCGGCGACCGCCTGGACACCGACGAGAGCGGCGCCCGCGACGGTCAGGCCGGAGATCAAAGCGGTGAGCCCGTCGCCGAGCGCGGTGGCGGTGGCGGCGCGCGAGGCGATCCGGGTGAGCGCGCCATCCGCCCGGCGGGCCTCGGCGGCCCGCGCTGGCAGAGCGCCGGCGACGGTAAGTTCGGCGGTGCCGGTGAGCAGGTCGGTCACCCGGGTGGCGAGCACGCCACGGGCGGGCGCCAGCCTGTGTTCGGCCCGCCGTGCCACGGCGCCGGTGACCAGCGGGACCCCGGCTCCGGCCGCCAGCAGACCGATGGCCAGCACGACGCCCGCCTCCGGCAGCAGCCAGGCGGTGAAACCGATGGACGCGACGGAGACGACCGCCGCGGAACCGGCGGGCAGCAGCCAGCGCAGCCAGTAGTCCTGCAGGGCGTCGACATCGGCGACGAGCCGGGACAGCAGGTCCCCCCGGCGGCTGTGGCGCAGTCCGGCGGGTGCCAGTCGCTCCAGTCGCCGGTACACGGCGACCCGGGTGTCGGCCAGCATCCGGAGGACGGCGTCGTGGGACACGAGCCGCTCGGCGTAACGGAAGACGGCACGCCCGATCCCGAAGGCGCGCGTCGCCGTCACGGCCACCATCAGATACAGCACCGGGGGCTGCTCGGACGCGCGCGAGATGAGGTACCCGGAGGTGGCCATCAGTCCGACGGCGCTGCCGAGCGCCAGGCTGCTGAGCAGCAGTGCGAGAGCCAGCCGCCCGCGCCGGGCGGATGACATGGCACGCACCCTGGCGAGGACACCGCCTCCGGCCTCCGTCCCGGTGGCCGGCGCGTCGAGGGCCGCTCGGGCAAGGCCGTCAGCGACATCTCCCCGGCGCGCAGCCGGTGCCGCCCCGTCGGCCTCGTCGGCGCCTTCGGTCGCCCCGGCGCGCGACGGCGTCTCCTCCAGCCGAACCACCCGGTCGGCCACTTCCAGCAGGGCCGGCCGGTGCACGACCAGCAGAACCGTCCGTCCTTTGGCCAGTCTGCGCACGGCGGCCACGATCTCGGTCTCAGTGGCACCGTCCAGGGCGGCCGTCGGCTCGTCGAGCAGCAGCACGGGTCGGTCGGCGAGGAACGCCCGGGCCAGCGCCAGTCGCTGCCGCTGCCCGGCGGACAGTCCGCTGCCACCCTCGCCGAGCACCGTCGCCGCTCCATCGGGCAGCGCATCGACGAACGCCAGCGCGTCCGCGTCCCGCAGCGCGCGCCGTACGGCGTCGTCGTCGGCGTCGGGCCGCGCCAGTCGCACGTTCTCGGCGATGGTGCCCGCGTACAGGTGCGGATGCTGCGGCACCCAGGCGACGCGGGCGTGCCACTGCTCTAGGTCCAGGTCGGTGAGGTCGGCTCCCCCGACGCGGATTCGCCCCCCGGTCGGGCGCACGAAGCCGAGCAGAGTGCTGAGTAGCGTCGACTTGCCCGCCCCGCTCGGGCCGACCAGGGCGACCGTCTCACCGGGTTCGACAGTGAAGCTCGCGTCCGTCACGGCGTCTGTGGCTCGTCCGGGATAACGGACGGTCACGCCCTCGAACGCCAGGGCGCCGCCGTCCGGCACCGGACCGGTTCCCGCGGCCGGTACCGGCCGCTCCAGCACGGAGAAGATCTCCTCGGCGGCGGCGAGGCCCTCCGCCGCCGCGTGGTACTGGGCTCCGACCTGCCTCAGTGGCAGATATGCCTCGGGCGCGAGCACGAGCACGACCAGGCCGTCGTAGAGGGCCATGTCCCCGTGGACGAGTCGCATGCCGATGGTGACGGCGACGAGAGCCACGGAGAGCGTGGCCAGAAGTTCCAGCGCGAAGGACGACAGGAAGGTGATCCGCAGGGTCCGCATGGTCGCCTGCCGGTACTCACCTGTGATGCGCTTGATCGACTCGGCCTGCGCCTTTGCCCGTCCGAAGACCTTCAGCGTCGGCAGTCCGGCGACCACATCGAGGAAGTGCCCGGACAGCCGCGACAGCAGCCGCCATTGGCGGTCCATCCGGGACTGCGTGGCCCAGCCGATCAGCACCATGAAGATCGGTATGAGCGGCAGGGTGCCGACGATGATGGCGGCGGAGACCCAGTCCTCGGTGACGATACGGGCCAGCACCGCGACCGGTACGACCACAGCGAGCCCCAGCTGGGGCAGGTAGCGCGAGAAATAGTCGTCGAGGGCGTCGACTCCACGCGTGGCCAGGGCGACCAGCGATCCGGTCCGCTGCCCGCTCAGCCGGCCGGGACCGAGTGCGGTGGCTCGCTCCAACAGCCGGCCGCGCAGCTCCGACTTGACCGCCGCGCTGGCCCGGTGCGCGGCCAGTTCGGTGAGCCAGCCGACCAGCGCGCGACCGCAGGCGACAGCCACCAGGAGCATCAGGGGGGTGCGGAGTTCGGCTGCCGTCATTCCGTGCTGAAAGGCACCCACCACCACCTCGGCGATGAGCATCGCCTGCGCGACGAGCAGTCCGGCCCTGACGGCGCCCAGTACGACGACTGCCGTCAGGAAGAGTCGGGTGGCGCGGGCGTACCGCAGGAGACGTGGGTCAATGGGTTTCACGTGAAACATGCCCTCCCGTCCGGAGGGTGCGTTTCACGTGGAACAGAAGGCCATGGCACGTGAAACACACCCCGCCGGACTCAGTGCGCGGTTTCGGCGATGTGCTGGGTACCGATCCGCTTGCGGAACACCCAGTACGTCCAGCCCTGGTAGAGCAGGACGAGAGGCGTGGCGACCGCGGCCAGCCAGGTCATGATCTTCAGGGTGTAGGCGCTGGACGAGGCGTTGGTGACGGTGAGGCTCCAGTCCGCGTCGAGCGTGGACGGCATGACATTGGGAAAGAGCGTCAGGAAGAACATCGCCACGGCGGCCACGATGGTGACGCCGGACAGGGCGAACGACCATCCCTCCCGCCCTGCCTGGTTCGCCGTCAGCGCGACGACCAGGGCGGCAACTGCCACCACGAGGGCCACCAGGCTCTTGCCGTCGCCGCTGGCGGCCTGTGTCCAGACCAGGAAGGCGAGGGCGAGCACGGCGGCGATCAAACCGACGCGCAGGGCCAGGGTCCGGGCTCGCTCGCGGATCTCACCGACGGTCTTGAGCGCCGTGAACACCGTTCCGTGGAAGGTGAACAGCGTCAGGGTGACCAGGCCGCCGAGGAGGGCGTACGGGTTGAGCAGGTCCCAGACCGAACCGACGTACTCCAGGTCCCGATCGATCTTCACGCCGCGGACGATGTTGCCGAAGGCCACTCCCCAGAGGAACGCCGGAATCAGCGAGGTCCAGAAGACTGCGGTCTCCCAGTTGCGCTGCCAGCGCTCCTCGGGCCGCTTCACCCGGTACTCGAAGGCGACACCCCGGACGATCAGGCAGACCAGGATGGCCAGCAAGGGGAGGTAGAAGCCGGAGAAGAGCGTGGCGTACCACTCCGGAAAGGCCGCGAAGGTGGCGCCACCGGCCGTGAGCAGCCACACCTCGTTGCCGTCCCAGACGGGGCCGATGGTGTTGATCAGAACCCGCTTCTCGGCCCTGTTCCGGGCGAGCAGCTTGGTGAGCACACCGACCCCGAAGTCGAAGCCCTCCAGGAAGAAGTAGCCGGTCCACAGGACGGCGATCAAGACGAACCAGACGTCGTGCAGTTCCATGACTGTGCAGCTCCCTCGGCCTAGTACGAGAAGGCCATCGGCTTGTCGGCGTCACGGAGGTCGCCGCCGATCTTCGTGGGCGGGTTGAGGTCGGCTTCACTGAGCTCGGGCGGGCCCGCCTTGACGTATTTGGCGAGCAGCTTGACCTCGATGACGGCCAGGACGGCGTACAGCAGGGTGAAGACGGACATCGAGGTGATGACCTCGGCCGTGGAGACGCCGGGGGAGACCGCGTCGCGCGTCTGCATCACCCCGTAGACGACCCAGGGCTGACGGCCCATCTCGGTGAAGATCCAGCCCCAGGAGTTGGCGATCAGCGGGAACGCCATCGTCCAGAGCGCCAGGAGCCAGTACAGACGGCTGAGCCTGGTGCCGAGCGGCTTGCGCAGCAGGACCAGGTGCGGCACCTCGTCCTCCCCGGTCCGCAGGGCCGCCGGCAGCAGGAATCGCTTCCGCGTCAGCCACAGGCCCAGCAGGCCGAGGGAGAAGGACGCCATACCGAAACCGATCATCCACCGGAAACCCCAGTAGGCGACGGGAACGATGGGCTTGTAGTCACCGGGACCGAACTTTTCCCGCAGGGCCTCGTTGGTGTCGTTGATGCCGGGCACGTACGAGTCGAAGTCGCTGTGGGCGAGGAAGGACAGCAGCCCGGGGACCTCCAGGGCGACCTTGTTGTGTCCCTCGTCGACGTCCCCGTAGGCGAAGATGGAGAAGGGCGCCGGTGCCTCGCCGTCCCAGAGGGCCTCGGCGGCGGCCATCTTCATCGGCTGCTGCTCGTACATGACCTTGCCGAGGGTGTCGCCGCTGACCGCGGTGAGGATGCCACCGACCGCCAGGGTGACGAGGCCGAGCCGGAGCGAGGTCCGCATCACCGGGATGTGCTTCTTGCGCATCATGTGGAAGGCGGCGATGCCCACCATGAAGGCGCCGCCCGTCAGGAAGGCCGCAGAAAAGCTGTGGAAAACCTGGTTGAGGGTGGTGTTCTGGGTCAGGACGGCCCAGAAGTCGGTGAGCTCGGCCCGGCCCTTCTCCTCGTTGATCCGGTAGCCGACGGGGTGCTGCATCCAGGAGTTGGCCGCCAGGATGAAGTACGCCGACAGCAGGGTGCCGATCGAGACCATCCAGATGCAGGCCAGGTGGATCTTCTTGGGCAGCTTGTCCCAGCCGAAGATCCACAGGCCGATGAAGGTCGACTCGAAGAAGAAAGCGATCAGCGCTTCGAAGGCGAGCGGGGCGCCGAAGACATCGCCGACGAAGCGGGAGTAGTCGGACCAGTTCATGCCGAACTGGAACTCCTGCACGATGCCGGTGACGACGCCCATGGCGATGTTGATCAGGAAGAGCTTGCCCCAGAACTTGGTCGCCTTGAGGTACTTCTCCTTCTCGGTGCGCACCCAGGCGGTCTGCAGGCCTGCCGTGAGGGCGGCCAGCGAGATCGTCAGGGGGACGAACAGAAAGTGGTAGACGGTCGTGATGCCGAACTGCCAGCGCGCCAGCGTCTCCGGCGCCAGAGCCATGTCCACGTCGTCACTCTCCTTGCATCGCCACTCGCCGTGGTTGGCGGCAGTTTGTGCGTGTATGTCACACCTAACTCGGGCGCAACCGGCACGCTTGTGAACGCGTTCACATTCACAAGCAATTATGACCTACAGCTTTTCGACACCGGAAGGGGGGTCCCCTGTGACGTCAACCCCATGGCGAAAACATCTACATACTGTTGAATCCGCCGCACGGAGATCCGTATCTCATGGCCTGCGGGCCACCTCACCGCAGCACTCGACGGCACCCCGACCGTGCAGGCGCTCGCCCTAGGAGGCCCTGTCGATCACCGCATACGCTCACACGTGGGGATAAGAGGTGCACTCCTCCAAGGTGTGTCGGTTTCACGTGAAACGGACGCCCGGCAGGTTGTGGTGCCGGGCACGGTCACCTTCTGGACCGACGGCGATGCCCCGGCGCTTCCCCTACAGGCCCATGCCGATTTCGCGAGGCGCCGAGCGCCGCCTCGCGAGCCCCTGCGACGTCCTCGGCCGCCTCGACGACAACCCGCGGCTCCTGGCAACGGTGCGCCACGGCGGCCCGCTACGCGTCGAGCGCGTCGACGCACAGCGGGCCGCCCCTCCCATTGCTACGACCCTGCGGTAGGCGCACACAACCGCCCGGCGGCGAGCGCGCTGCAGCCGCCTACAGCTCCTTGCGGAACGCCTCCGCCACCTTCAGGAAGATGTCGTTCGCTTCGCTCTCTCCGACCGTCACCCGCACACCCTCACCCGGGAACGGCCTGATGACCACGCCGGCCTGCTCGCACGCGTCCGCGAACGCGACCGTGCGTTCCCCCAGCCGCAGCCACACGAAGTTCGCCTGGGTCTCCGGCACCGTCCAACCCTGCGCGCACAGTGCGTCGACCACGCGCGTGCGCTCGCACACGAGCGAACCGACCCGGCCGATCAGTTCGTCCTCGGCACGCAACGACGCGATCGCCGCCTCCTGCGCGATCTGGCTCACGCCGAAGGGCACCGCGGTCTTCCGCAGCGCCGCAGCCACCGGCTCGTGGGCGATCGCGAATCCGACCCGCAGGCCGGCGAGGCCGTACGCCTTCGAGAAGGTCCGCAGCACGCAGACGTTGGGCCGCTCGCGGTACAGCTCACAGCCGTCCGGCACCTCGGGGTTGCGGATGAACTCTCGGTAGGCCTCGTCGAGGACCACCAGCACATCACTGGGCACCCGGTCCAGGAAGCGCTCCAGTTCGGCCCGCCGAACCACCGTGCCTGTCGGGTTGTTCGGGTTGCAGACGAAGATCAGCCGGGTCCGGTCGGTGATCGCGGCCGCCATCGCGTCCAAGTCGTGCACATCACCCGGGGTGAGAGGCACCTGCACCGAGGTCGCGCCACTGATCTGCGTGATGATCGGGTACGCCTCGAACGAGCGCCAGGCGTAGATCACCTCGTCGCCCGGCCCCGAGGTCGCCTGGATCAGCTGCTGTGCCACACCGACCGAACCGGTACCGGTGGCCAGGTGGGAGAGGGGCACACCGAAACGGCCCGAAAGCTCGCTCATCAGGGACGTACAGGCCATGTCCGGGTACCGGTTGAAGGACGAGGCCGTGGCCGTCACCGTTTCCATCACGCCCGGCAAGGGCGGGTAAGGATTCTCGTTGGAGGACAGCTTGTAGGCCTCCGGACCGTCGGCCGCGGCGGGCTTGCCCGGCTTGTAGGTGGGAATCCCTTCCAGCTCGGGGCGCAGCTTGGGGCTCGTCTCGCTCACCGCAGTCCTCCTCATGACCACCACCGGCATCGAATACTTCTCACCTTAAGAGGATTCGGCGCCGCTGCGTATAGGCGAGGGCAGACCTCATCCGCCACACTGGCATCAGGGGCATCAGGACGCGAAGGCGCACGATCCGGGGGGCGCGCCGAACATATATCTACGCGCCGGTGGCTCGCGCCGTGGCGCGCATCCCTCGTGCAGGTGAGTTGAGACCTCTTCGCAACATCGACCACAGGACAGGCTTCCAGTCGTCGGCACGTCAGATACTGGGGACGGCGTCGCCAACCAGCGCGAAATCCAAGGCGGTCAGCTCCCGATGATCTTGCAGAAACGTGACTGTCAACGCGTGCATATGCGTCCGCCCTACCCCGCCCCATGAGCCCTACTATCGGCTCGCCATGACAGCAGCAGGGAAGCACCAGGTGAGCCGCGCGGAAACCTCACGTCGAGGCAGCCGGCCGGGCCGGGCGGGCATCAGGGACGTGGCCGCCGCCGCCGGAGTATCCATCACAACCGTCTCCGACGCCCTCAACGGCAAGGGCCGACTCCCGGATGCCACCCGGCGCCATGTGCGCGAGGTCGCGGACCGACTGGGCTACCGGCCCTCGGCCGCCGCCCGCACGCTGCGCACCGGCAAGTCCGGACTCATCGGCCTGACCGTGACGACGTACGGAAATGAACCTTTCACCTTCACCGAGTTCGCGTACTTCGCCGAGATGGCTCGCGCCGCCACATCCGCCGCGCTCGCCCGGGGCTACGCACTCGTCATCCTCCCGGCGACCTCCCGTCACGACGTGTGGTCCAACGTCGCGCTCGACGGCACGGTCGTCATCGATCCCTCCGACCACGACCCGGTCGTCAGCGAACTCGTACGCCAGGGTTTACCGGTCGTCTCCGACGGCCGCCCGGCCGGCACGCTCCCCGTCACCGCCTGGGTCGACAACGACCACGAGGCCGCGGTGCTCGGCATCCTCGACCACCTCGCCGACGCCGGCGCCCGCCGGATCGGCCTGCTCACCGGCACCACCACCGACACGTACACGCACCTGTCGACCACCGCCTACCTGCGCTGGTGCGAACGCGTCGGTCAGGATCCCGTCTACGAGGCCTACCCGGCACACGATCCGTGCGCCGGGGCCGTCGCCGCCGACCGGCTGCTCGCCCGACCCGACCGACCCGACGCCGTGTACGGCCTGTTCGACCCGAACGGCACCGACCTGCTCGCCGCCGCCCGCCGCTACGGACTGCGCGTCCCGGAGGACCTGCTGCTGGTCTGCTGCAGCGAGTCCACCGTGTACGCCAGCACCGAGCCGCCCATCACCACGCTGTCGCTGAAGCCCCGACGTATCGGTACGGCGGTGATCCAGGTCCTGATCGACGCCATCGAAGGGCTCGCGTCGGACCAGCCGGTCGAGCAGGTGATACCGACGGAGCTGATCGTGCGCACGTCGTCGCAGCGCCGCCCGCCCCGGACCACGGTCAGCCCGCCGAGGTCGCCCGAGCGCGAGTAGGGTCGTGTCCGGAGCGCGGTCGTGCCGCTGTCGCACACGGGCGAAGCCGGGCCCAATCGGGGCGAAAGCCGCGGTGAACCGGAGTCCTGTTCTGATTCACCACCCCTGGGTCATCACACAGCGCGATCCGCATTCCTATGATGGGCCCACACACCGCGGGCCGCTGCGACCAGGCAGTCCGAAGCGGTGCAGATGCGGCGCGATGGTGGAGGGGTCGATGACTCAGGGGGCCGGTCAGGGACCCGAGGTGCAGCGGACGGCGACGGTGCGCGACTTCCGGGTGCCCGCTTACGTCCATGAGACCGCTCCGTACGCCGTCCCCGGGACGCAGGCCAGCGAAGGCGCGCCACCCTCCGAGGAGGGGTACGAGGAGGTCCTGCCGGAGGGGTACACACCCACCCAGCGGGATCTGCCCGTCATCCGTCGGGGTGACACGGTCCAGGTGACCGTCGACCCCGAGCCGGTTCAGGTGGCGCAGCCCGCCACGGGTCAGGGCCCGCTGTTCGTGGTCGGCGACGTGCACGGCTACCTCGACGAACTGGTGGCCGCCCTGCAGGAGAAGGGCCTCATCGACGCCGCCGGCCAGTGGTGCGCCGGCACCACGCGGCTTTGGTTCCTCGGCGATTTCACGGACCGCGGCCCCGACGGCATCGGCGTCATCGACCTCGTGATGCGACTGTCCGCCGAGGCCGCCGCGGCCGGCGGCTACTGCAAGGCGCTCATGGGCAACCACGAGCTGCTGCTGCTGGGCGCCAAACGATTCGGTGACACGCCCGTCAACTCCGGCGCCGGCACCGCCACCTTCCAGGCCGCCTGGCTGCTGAACGGCGGCCAGAAGACCGACATGGACCGCCTCCAGGACCACCATCTGCAGTGGATGGCCCGCCTCGACGCCATGGAAGAGGTCGACGGCCATCTCCTGGTCCACTCGGACGCCACCACTTACCTGGACTACGGCCGCTCCATCGAGGAGGTCAACGACACCGTCCGCGAGACGCTCACGCGCAACGACGCGGAAGAGGTGTGGGACCTGTTCCGCAAGTTCACCAAGCGCTTCTCCTTCCGCGACGAGGGCGGTGCCGACGCCGTGCGGTCCCTGCTGGATACGTACGGTGGCACCCGGATCGTTCACGGCCACAGCCCTATCCCCTATCTGCTGGGCGAGGTCGGCTCCGAGGACGGTGAGGACGACACCCGTACCGCGGTCGAAGGACCTCACATCTACGCGGACGGGCTGGCCATCGCGATGGACGGCGGCGTGACCATGGCCGGAAAGCTGCTGGTCCAGCAACTTCCGCTGGAGGCCTGACCGTTCATCGGACGGTCTTTTCCGCGGCGGCTTCCGTACGGGTCGACACCCAATTTCTGGAAATCCCCTGTCACCCCCCACCGTCACCGCTCTACCATCGGCTTATCCGTAGCAGGCTCCCCTCCGTTTCTGCCCGACGGCTCGTTGGCATGCGAGCCCCAAGCCCTACGGAGCATCGGGGGATGCACATGAACAGCGTTCCGCAGCACCTGCCGAACGAGGACCGCCAGGAGTACGAGCGGGTCCTCGACGAGGTGCTGCGCTCCGCACCACGTCGCCCGGAGCTGGCCGCTGTCGGACAGCGGCTCAACTCCGAACAACTGCGCACCATGGCACTCAACGCCACCGCCCTCATCACCGCGGCGGCCACGACCGAGTACCAGCACTACGTCAAGGTCCGGGAGGAACTGCGCCATCCGGCGCCGTCCGCCCAGGCACCGGCCACGCGCGAGTCCGGCTCCGAGGAGCAGACCACGGGCGCGGCAGGGCTCGCCGCCACCATGGGTGAGGTCGCCGAGGCGACCGGCGCGGGGGCCGTGGCCGTCGTCGCCGTCCTGGCGCCCGTCCTGGCCGGCACCGCCGCGGCGATCTTCCTGCTCGTCGGTTACCTCCTGCAGATGCTCGACCCGGGGCAGGCCTTCGCGCAGACCATGCTCACCACCGGATGGGTGTTCGGCGCCGTGACCGCGGTGGCGGTCCTCGTCGCCGCGGTGGGCCTGCTGCTCACCGCGCTGCGCAACCGCCCCTTCGCCGAGTCCGGCTTCCACGGCGAACTCGACGATGCAGTGGTCCGGGCCAGGAATGCCTGGCTCGATGCCCTGCTCGAGCGGGGCATCCTGCCGTTCCTGCGGGAGGCACTCGCCGATCCGGGCACCGCGGCGCTGCACACGGGACCGACGGCACCCACGAGCCGCATGCCGCACCTCGGCTACGGCCGCCCGGGGTTCACGAGCCCCGGAGAGGGCCCCGCCACCGGCCCGCGTCCGAGCTACTCCAGCCCGGACTACAGCAGCCCGGACTTCGGCGGCCCGGAGCACCGGCCCGAGTAGTCACCGCCCGGGCTCCGTACCCCCTTGCCTTCGGGGGTACGGGGCACCGGGGCGGGTGACGTCAGTCTGCGATCGGCAGGTACACCCTGTTCCCGCTCGCCGCGAACTCCCTCGACTTCTGGAGCATCCCCTCGGCGACCTCCTCGGGAGACGCTCCCTCGGCGGCCGCACCGCCGAACCGCTCCGTGATGCTCTGGCTGATCTTCATCGAGCAGAATTTCGGTCCGCACATCGAGCAGAAGTGAGCTGTCTTGGCAGGCTCGGCGGGCAGTGTCTCGTCGTGGAACTCCCGCGCCGTGTCCGGGTCGAGGGCCAGGTTGAACTGGTCCTCCCACCGGAACTCGAAACGGGCGTCCGACAGCGCGTCGTCCCACTCCTGTGCACCTGGGTGCCCCTTGGCGAGGTCGGCGGCATGAGCGGCGATCTTGTAGGTGATGACGCCGGTCTTGACGTCGTCACGGTTGGGCAGGCCCAGGTGCTCCTTGGGTGTGACGTAGCAGAGCATGGCCGTACCCCACCAGGCGATCATCGCGGCACCGATGCCGGAGGTGATGTGGTCGTAGGCGGGCGCGACGTCGGTCGTCAGCGGGCCGAGCGTATAGAACGGAGCTTCATCGCAGATCTCCTGCTGAAGGTCGATGTTCTCCTTGATCTTGTGCATCGGGACGTGGCCCGGGCCCTCGATCATGGTCTGTACGTTGTGACGCTTGGCGATCGTGTTGAGTTCCCCGAGCGTGCGCAACTCCGCGAACTGCGCCTGGTCGTTGGCGTCCGCGATGGAACCCGGCCGCAGGCCGTCGCCGAGCGAGTAGGTGACGTCGTACGCGGCGAGAATCTCGCAGAGTTCCTCGAAGTTCTCATACAGGAACGACTCCTTGTGGTGCGCCAGGCACCACGCCGCCATGATCGACCCGCCGCGCGAGACGATGCCGGTCTTGCGGTTGGCGGTCAGCGGTACGTACGCCAGGCGCACACCGGCGTGGACCGTCATGTAGTCCACGCCCTGCTCGGCCTGCTCGATGACCGTGTCCTTGTAGATCTCCCAGGTCAGTTCCTCGGCCCGGCCGTCGACCTTCTCCAGGGCCTGGTAGAGCGGCACCGTCCCGATGGGGACGGGGGAGTTGCGCAGCACCCACTCACGCGTGGTGTGGATGTTGCGGCCGGTGGACAGGTCCATGACCGTGTCGGCGCCCCACCGGGTCGCCCAGGTCATCTTCTCGACTTCTTCCTCGATGGAGGAGGTCACCGCCGAATTGCCGATGTTGGCGTTGACCTTCACCAGGAACCGCTTGCCGATGATCATCGGCTCGATCTCGGGATGGTTGACGTTGGCGGGCAGCACGGCACGGCCCGCCGCGATCTCCTCGCGGACCACCTCCGGCGCCACGTTCTCCCGGAGGGCCACGTACTCCATCTCCGGTGTGATCTCTCCCCGGCGCGCGTACGCGAGCTGCGTGACCGCGGCGCCGTCCCGTCCGCGGCGCGGCTGGCGCGGGCGGCCGGGGAAGACGGCGTCGAGGTTGCGCAGACCGCCACGCGGCGAGGTGTGCTTGATTCCGTCGTCCTCGGGGCGCACGGGACGGCCCGCGTACTCCTCGGTGTCGCCGCGGGCGATGATCCAGTTCTCCCGCAGTGGCGGCAGTCCCCTGCGGACATCGGTGTCGACGAGCGGATCGGTGTAAGGGCCCGAAGTGTCGTAGAGCGTGACCGACTGCCCGTTGGTGAGGTGCACCTGACGGACCGGCACCCGCAGGTCGGGGCGCGAGCCCTCGACATACGCCTTGTGCCAGCCGATGGACTTCCCGGCCTCCACGGTCTCCTCCTGGGTGGAGTTCTGTGCGGAGGCAGGCGTGCGTGCGTCCTTGATGGTCATGAGACCTACTCCCTACGCCGGCATTACCCGGTAACAGGTTCGGCGGTCGACGCAGCCGTTTCCGTCCGCCGACGCTTCGTGGGGAACATCACTCGGCTTCGGTGACGTTTCCCGTGAAACATCGATGGGACGGAGGTCAGCGCCCTCTCAGCCCGGTGCTCCGAGCTCCCGCGTGTACAAAGGTGCCTCCACGCTAGCGTCAATTCGGGCGCGGTGAACAGAGGGCCCCCCTTGTTCTTGCGATGATCGGTCGGTGACCACACCGCAGCATCCCCCCTTCCCGCCGCACGAGCCCCGCCGCGGACCGGGCACCGAGCACGGCGACGGCCGCGAAGCCGCTCCGACCTCACCCGGCGCTCATGGCGCGGGCGGCGACAGACATGACGCGGGGGGCGGGCAGGGACCGGGAGGCGGACAGGGTGCCGGCGGGGGGCACGGTCCGGGCGGCGGGGAAGGCGGGCACGGTCCGGGCGGCGGACACGGCCACTCCCACGCGCACAGTCACGGTCCGGCGGCGCCCGTCTCCCGGCACCTTCGGAAGGTCATCGCCGCGGTTCTCATCCCGTTCGCCGCCGCCGTGCTGATCGGACTCGCGGTGCTGTGGCCGGGCGGCGCACCGCCGCACGAGCGCACGGGGGTCGGCTTCGACCGGCAGACGCAGCAGGCCACGGTCACCAAGGTGGTCGAGCTGAGCTGTCAGTCCGTCAACGCATCGGGCGTACCCCCGACCGGCGACACCTCGACGGCCGCGGGCTCGTCCGCGGTGCAGCAGGCGAACGGCGACTGCAAGCGCGCGACGATCCGCGTCGACAGCGGCAAGGACAAGGGCCGAACCTTCGACGAGATCGTGCAGCCGGACCAGTCACGGCAACTGCATGAAGGCCAGAAGGTCGTGGTCGCCTATGAACCGTCCGCGCCCACGGATCTGCAGTACTCGGTGACCGACATCAACCGCCGGATCCCGATGGCCCTGCTCGCCGGCATCTTCGCCCTCGCCGTCGTGGTGGTCGGGCGGCTGCGGGGCCTCATGGCTCTTATCTCCCTGGCCATCAGCTTCCTGGTGCTGAACTTCTTCATCCTGCCCGCGATCCTGCAGGGCTCGAACCCGTTGCTCGTGGCGGTGGTCGGGTCGAGCGCCATCATGCTGATCGCCCTCTACCTGTGCCACGGTCTGTCGGCCCGCACGTCCGTGGCGGTCCTGGGCACGCTCATCTCCCTGGTGCTGATCGGCGTGCTCGGGTCGCTGTTCATCGGCTGGGCCGCCCTCACCGGCAATACGGACGACAACACCGGCCTCATCCACGGCCTGTACCCGACGATCGACATGAGCGGTCTGCTGCTCGCAGGAGTCATCATCGGTTCGCTCGGTGTCCTCGACGATGTGACGGTCACCCAGACGTCGGCGGTCTGGGAACTGCACGAGGCCAACCCGACGCTGGGCCGGCGCGGGCTGTACCGCGCCGGCATCCGGATCGGCCGCGACCACATCGCCTCGGTCGTCAACACCTTGGTCCTCGCCTACGCGGGCGCGGCCCTCCCGCTGCTGTTGCTGTTCTCCATCGCGCAGAGCGGGGTGGGGACGGTCGCCAACAGCGAGTTGGTCGCGGAGGAGATCGTGCGCACGCTGGTCGGCTCGATCGGCCTGGTGGCGTCCGTTCCGGTCACCACCGCGCTCGCGGCCCTGGTCGTGTCGGCCGACCGGCCCACCGACCGCCCGGCGGCCCAGGCCGCCGGAGCGACTCCGGGTGCGAGCGCCACGCCCGTACGCGGTGGGCGGGGCCGACGCCGTAAGCACTGAGCCACCGACGCCCGCCCCGGCGAAGCGTTACGGCACCGCGGAAGAGGTGCCTGCCGTAACGGTTCAGCCTGCGCTCTGTTCCTCCGCCAGGATGCGGTCCAGAGCCTCGTCGAGGTGGGCGTCGAAGTCGGCGAGCGCCCCCTCCTGCCCCAGCGGCACCAGTTTGTCGGTCCGATCGAGGAAGGCCACCAAAGGAGCCGCCGACGAGCGGAACAGCGCATGGTCGTTGCCCACCTGGAGACGGATCAGCACCTCGGCCAGGGGCTCCGGGTCGACAGGAGCGATGCGCACATCGCCGTCACCGCACGGCCGACCCACTCCATCGACCAGCAACTCCCGTCCGAAAGCCCAGGTCACCGGCGCGTCTCCGGGCAGATGGAAGGTCAGTCGCACGGCATAGGGATCACAGGTCTCATAGCGCAGTTCCACCGGGATGCGGAACGAGAGTTCCTCGGACACGAGAAAGCTCATCATGACCTCTGCCTGTACGGACTCGCCCATCGCACACCCGTCATTCGCCGTCGACTGTCCGGGAATCAAACCTCTAACACTGGTGGCATCTTGCTCAACGTACACACCAGATCACAAGGAGTGAGTTTTCAGATACTGATAGAGATCGCCAGTGACCCCAAAAGCCGCCCTACTTCGTCCTGCAATCGCTGTGCCGCGGGCAGCAGCCGGTCGGCCTGGTGGAGGGGCAGAGAAATGGCCATGGTGGCGGCCGTGGTGCCGACCGTGATCGGGATCGCCGCACAGACCGTGCCCAGTGCGTACTCCTGGCGTTCGACCACCGGCGTCATACGATGCATGCGTTCCAGCCGTTTCATCAGGGCATCGCCATCACGCACCGTGTACGGCGTCACGGGCCGCACCGGGTAGCGGTCCAGGTGGTCGCGGCGGGCTTCCTCGTCCAGCTGCGAGAGCAGGCACTGCCCGATGGCGTGCGCGTGTGCGGTCTCGCGGAAGTCCGCCCACTCCTCCACGGCCGGATTGCCCGGGGTGTCGGAGACGCACATGACCTCGATCTCTCCGTCGCGGTACATGGCGTAGTAGACGGGAACACCGATCGCGTCGCGCCAGCGCGCCAACGCGTCGACCACCGTGCTGCGACGTTTCTGCTGGGCCTCTCTGCTACTCAGCCGCTCGGCGGCCTCGCCGAGGAAGAACAAGCCCTTCTCACGGCGCAGATAGCCCTCGTGCACCAGCGTGCGCAGCAGGTGGTAAGCCGTGGGCAGCGCCAGCCCGGTCTCACGGGCCAGTTGCTTGGCGGGGGCTCCGTACTCGTGCTCGGCGACGCGCTCCAGAAGGCGCATCGCCCGCTGTACGGACGCGATGAGCGTCGCGGAGGGGGACGTGGGGGGCGTCCGAGGTGTCGAGTGGGGCTGCGCGGGCAAGGCGTGCAGCGGAACAAGTGCGGTGTCGGCCGTGGCCAAGGGTCACTCCCGGAACGCGAGGGGGCCGCCCCGTGCGGGGAACACGGGTGGGGGTGTACGCCGCTCGCGGGGTCGCCCCCGCGTCGAGTTCCGGACTCTAACCGTCGGTCACCGCTTGCCGACGTTCCGTCCGGGAAACTTCCCTCGCGCGAGGGAACCCGAGATTCCTGTTACCGCCACCCGTGCCCCACAGCCCTCACCAGTCGCTGCGGGACGCTGAATTCGACATGAACTTGCGCACGACGTAGATCAGTCCGCCGACCAAGGCGACGAAGACCAGCAGCTTGAACAGCAGTCCGATCACGAAGCCGAGCACGCTGGCGATCAGCCCGCCGAACACGACCAGGGCGATGACCGGCACCGCGATCCACTTCACCCACCACGGCAGTTCCGTGAAGATCTCTCGCATCGCCCTCGTCCTTACCTCTCCGCCCGTCGAGTGCCGGGTCCTTCGGCGGCCCGGAAGCCCACGGGAATCTCCTGGATGTCCTGTACCCGATGCTAGGGCCGGCGAGGGCCCTGACAGGGCCCTCGCATCCCTTGTCTCCCCCTGACCGATCCCCTAGGGAACCCTGAGGCGCGGCTCAGCTCTCGGGCGGAGAGAACACCACCAGAACCCGCAGGTCCTCGCTGATGTGATGGAACTTGTGGGCGACCCCGGCCGGCACGTAGACCACGCTGCCGCGGGCGACCTGGGTGGTCTCCATGCCCACGGTGATCGCGGCCCGGCCGCTCACCACGAAGTACACCTCGTCCTGCGCGTGCGGCTGCTGCGGGTCGGACGTGCCCGCGTCGAGGGCGTAGAGACCGACCGACATGTTCCGCTCACGCAGGAACTGCAGGTAGGCACCGTCATTGGCGGCGCGTTCCGCCTCCAGTTCGTCCAGCCGGAATGCCTTCATCGCCTCGTCCGCCCCTGCCTCACCGTTCGTTTCCGATCCTGTCTGCCACGATCAGACACATGAAGAATTTCCTAGTCAAGACGATCGCCAACGCGGCCGCCCTCGCGGTCGCCGTGTGGCTGCTCGACAAGATCACTCTGACCGGGGGCAGCACCGGCGAGAAGGCCCTCGCACTGATCGTCGTCGCCTTGGTGTTCGGCCTGGTCAACCTGCTGGTGAAGCCGATCGTGCAGGTGCTGACCTTCCCGCTGTTCATCCTGACCCTCGGCCTGTTCACCCTGGTGGTCAACGCGCTGATGCTGTTGCTCACGTCGTGGCTGGCCGACAAGCTCGACCTGAGCTTCCACGTCGACGGGTTCTGGACCGCCGTCCTGGGCGGCCTGATCATCTCGGTCGTCTCCTGGGCCCTCAATGCGTTCCTGCCCGACAAGGACTGATGCCATGACCTACCGCGTCTGCTTCGTGTGCACGGGCAACATCTGCCGGTCCCCGATGGCCGAGGCCGTCTTCCAAGCGCGGGTGGCGGATGCCGGGCTGAACGGTCTGGTCAAGGCCGACAGCGCCGGCACGGGCGGCTGGCACGAGGGCGAGGACGCCGACCCGCGCACGGTGGCCGTCCTGGCGCAGAACGGCTACGACCTTGACCACACGGCGCGGCAGTTCCAGCCGTCCTGGTTCTCCCGTCTCGACCTCGTCATCGCCCTGGACGCCGGCCACCTGCGGGCACTGCGCCGCCTCGCGCCCACGGAACAGGATGCGGACAAGGTGCGGCTGCTGCGCTCCTACGACCCCGCCGCCGACCGCGGTGACCTCGACGTACCGGACCCCTACTACGGGGGCGTGGACGGCTTCGAGGAGTGCCTTGAGATGGTGGAGGCGGCGAGCGACGGACTGCTCGCCGCAGTACGCGAGCAGGTGGAAGGACGGGCGGCATGAGCGAATCCGATACCGACAACAGGGACGGGGCAGGCACACCACGGCCCGTTCCCGGCTCCGGCGACGGCACACGGGCGGTGCGTGCCGGCCTCCCGGAGCCCGTCAAACACGAGCCGACGCTGCCCGGTCCCGTGTTCGCCGCCCACTTCCACCTGCCGGGGGAGCCGACCGGCCCGTACACCTACGGACGCGACGAGAACCCGACCTGGACCCACCTCGAGCGCGCCATCGGCGAACTGGAGGCACCCGGGCAGGACGACGTCGAGACACTCGTGTTCGCCTCGGGAATGGCCGCGATCTCCTCGGTGCTCTTCTCACAGCTGCGCGCCGGGGACGTGGCCGTCCTGCCCGACGACGGCTACCAGGCGCTGCCGCTGGTGCGCGCCCAGCTGGAGGCCTACGGCATCGAGGTGCGCACCGCGCCGACCGGCGGGGACGCCCAGCTGGACGTCCTGGACGGGGCGGGACTGCTGTGGATCGAGACACCGTCCAACCCCGGGCTGGACGTCTGCGACGTCCGGCGGCTCGCCGACGCGGCCCACGCGCGCGGCGCCCTGGTCGCCGTCGACAACACGCTCGCAACACCTCTCGGGCAGCGTCCGCTGGACCTGGGCGCCGACTTCTCGGTGGCCAGCGGCACCAAGCAGCTCACCGGGCACGGTGACGTCCTCCTGGGCTACGTGGCCGGTCGGGACGCCGAGGCGATGGCCGCCGTACGGCGCTGGCGCAAGATCGTCGGCGCGATCCCCGGGCCCATGGAGGCCTGGCTCGCGCACCGCTCGATCGCCACCCTGCAACTGCGCGTGGACCGGCAGAACGCCACCGCACTCAAGGTGGCCGAAGCGCTCCGTGCCCGGCCGGAGATCACCGGCCTGCGCTACCCCGGGCTGCCCGACGATCCCTCACACAAGATCGCCTCGCAGCAGATGCGGTGCTATGGATGCGTCGTCTCCTTCACGCTCCCCACGCGCGCGCGTGCCGATCGATTTCTCGACGCCCTGCGGCTCGTCGAGGGTGCGACGAGCTTCGGCGGGGTGCGGTCCACGGCCGAGCGGCGCGGACGCTGGGGCGGCGACGCGGTACCGGAGGGCTTCGTCCGGCTCTCGGTCGGCGCTGAGGACCCCGAGGACCTCGTGGCGGACCTGCTGCGCGCGCTCGAGGATTCGGCCGGCTGACCACCGCCGGCCGCCCCTCGCCGGGTCGGCCGAACGCGACGGACGGTCCGAGCCTCCCCCCTCGTGGCTCGGACCGTCCTCCGGTTCTCGCGCGCGAGGAACCGCGCGACTCAGGCTAGTTGACTCTGTGTCAGTGTCCAATCACGGTAGCGACAGCGACCTATCGACATATTTATAGTTGGGCGCGGCCGGAGGGCCGGTGGAGAACAGAAGAGGGGGACGGCTTCCGTGGACCTGGCCTTGCTGCGCACGTTCGTGACCGTGCACCGGGCCGGTTCCTTCACGCGCGCGGCGGCCCTGCTCGGCCTGTCCCAGCCGGCCGTCACCTCGCAGATCCGCACCCTGGAGCGACAGCTCGGGCGCCCTCTCTTCCTGCGACAGGCCCGCGGCGTGACGCCGACGACCATCGGCGACGAACTCGCCCACAAGGCCGCCCCGCACCTCGATGCCCTGGTCGAGATCGCCGAGATCGGGCTGGACGACGACTCCTCGCTGCGCACCCTGCATCTGGCCGGCCCCCCGGAGTTCACCGCCGAGCGGGCGCTGCCCGCACTCACCGAGCTCACCGGCGAGGACGGACAGGGCTTCGCCCTGCGCGCCTCGTTCGGGAACGCCGAAGAGGCCCTGGAGGGGCTTGCCGCCGGGCATCACGATCTGGCCATCGGTACGGCCCGTCCGCGCGGGGCGCTGCTCACGGCGACTCCGCTCTGCGACGAGGAGCACGTCCTGGTCGCCGCGCCCCAGTGGGCGGAACGAACCGGCCCCGATGAGCTCCGACACACGGCCGCACCCGATCTGGAACACGTCCCCGTGGTCGAGGTGCACGAGTCGCTGCCCTTCGTCGCCCGCTACTGGGCAACCGTCTTCGACGCCCGTCCGGCAGCCCCGGGCACCGTCGTCGCTCCCGACCTGCGTGCGGTGCTCGCTTGTACGGTCGCGGGCGCCGGGCTCGCCGTACTGCCCCGCTACCTGTGCGCCGAGGCGCTGGAGCGCGGTGCAGTCGTCGCCCTGCACGACCCCGCAGTACCGCCTCTGCGGACGTACTTCCTGGTGGTGCGTACCGGCACGCTCGCGATGCCACACATCACCCGGGCCCATGAGTGGCTGCTGCGTGCGGCCGCCGACTGGAGCTGAGCCGGCGGTCCAGGCGGTCGGTGCCGCGATGTTTCACGTGGAACCAGCCGGGCCACATTCCTCCCATGACCGTCCGCCCCGTGGTCAAGCGCACCGCCCGCGCCGTCCTCCTCGACGGCGGCCACCTGATTCTGATCAAGCGCACCAAGCCCGGTGTCGATCCCTACTGGGTCACTCCCGGAGGTGGGGTCGAGCCGGGTGACACCACCGTCGTGGACGCCCTGCACCGCGAGGTGCACGAGGAACTCGGCGCCAAGATCACCGACGTCGTCCCGTGCTTCGTGGACACGGTGGAGCACATCGGCGAGGACGGTGGTGCGACCGGTGTGAAGGTGCAGCACTTCTTCGTCTGCCGACTGGAGTCCATGGACCCGTCGCTGCGGCACGGCCCCGAGGTCGACGAGCCCACCGGTGAGTACGAGATCGTCCGGGTGCCGTTCACCAGGGTCGGGATCGCCTCCGTCCACCTCGTACCGCTCTCGCTCCGGCACTATCTGGACGGCAACATCGAGGGCGTGCGTGCCATGCACGCACCCGACCTCGGCTGATCCCGGCGCCGCACGAGGTGGCCAAAAGCTTGCATGTTACGCGCAAAGCGGTGGACGCCGACGGCCGTCGTCGGACAGCCTGACCTGCGTGTCGACACCTTCCCTCGCCTCGCTGCCGATCCGCCGTCTGACGCTCCGCGATCTCACCGCCTGCGCCGACCTGTCCGAGGACCGGGGGTGGCCTCGTGAGGAGCACAAGTGGGGTTTCCTCCTCACAGCCGGGAAGGGGTACGGCATCGACGATCCCGGCGGCGGTCTCGTCAGTGCCTGCACCGTCACCGAGTACGGACCTCACGGGCGCCCGTCCCTCGCCGCCATCGGCATGGTGCTGGTCGCGCAGCGGCACGCCCGCCAGGGCGTCGGACGTCGGCTCATGCGCCACGTCGTCACCGCCCTGGGCCCCACCCCACTGACCCTGCACGCCACCCCGTACGGACGGCCTCTCTACGAGGAGCTCGGCTTCAAGTCCACCGGCCGGGCGGAGATGGTGCGTGGGCGTTTCGTCGCCGACGGGCTCACGCCCATCGCCACGCGTGCGGCGACGGCCGAGGATCTGACCGCGATCCTCCGCCTCGACGAGGAGGTGTTCGGCGCCGACCGTACCCACATCATCACGCGGTTGCCCGCCTTCGCCGATCAGCTCCGGGTCGCCGAGGAGGACGGACGGCTCATCGGGTACGCCGCTGCCTGGCCCAACATGGACACCCACGTCGTGGGCCCTCTGATCGCCCGCGACACCGAGACGGCCAAGGCGCTGCTCGCCTCCCTCGCCGCCCGCACCGACCGCCCGCTGCGCACGGACATCGACGTACGGCACGAGGAGCTGCTGGCCTGGGCGAAGGGGCACGGTCTGACGTCCCTCTCCACCAACGCGGTCATGACGTACGGCGTCACGGAGCTGCCCGGGATCTGGCAGCGGCGGTTCGCTCCGCTGACGGTGGCGGCGGGCTGACCCGATCGGTGCGGCGAGGCCGGTACCCGGGAACGCCCCGGGAACCGGCCTCGTGCGACCGACGTCTGTCGTCAGTCAAGGTCCGCCACGGCGGCCGTGGCGAAAGCGTGGTCCTGCTCGGGCGCTCCGCCGCCGACCCCGATCGCGCCGATCACCCGGCCGTCGCGGTGCACGGGCACGCCGCCCGCGATGAACAGCAAGGGCCGGTCGAGCGCGGTGGGCAGGGTGTGGAAAAGGCCTCCGGGCTGAACGGCGTCGACGAGGTCGGCGGTGGGTGTGTTCAGCTGGAGCGCCGTGTAGGCCTTGCGGGTGCTGGTCTCCCCGGAGATCAGCACGGCCCGGTCGTCGCGCCGGAAGGCCAGGAGGTGGCCGCCTGCGTCGAGGACGGTGACGCTGACGGTGGTACCGGCGGTCTCGGCGGCGCGCTGGGCGACGGTCACGAGGGCTTCGGCGTCCTTGATGGTCAACGGGGCGGTAGCGGTGGTGGTCACAGGTTTCTCCTTGGTGATGCCGAGGGGTACGTGCCTTGATCGTGTTGCGGCGGGAGCGACCGCGAGTGCGGGGGCGCCCTGGCCCCGCGCCCCGGTAGTCAGGGTCGTTCAGTGGTGTACGGCGGCTGTCCGGTGCTCGGCCGGTACGGAGCTCGCGACAACCGCGCGGTCAGCGGGCTCGCGCCGTTCGAGGGCGGCCGAGACGAAGGCGAGGATCAGGGCGGCGGCGGCAAGCACGGCACCGACCCAGTTCGGGGCGGTGTAGCCGAAGCCGGCGGCGATGACCACGCCCCCGAGCCAGGCGGAGAGCGCGTTGCCGAGGTTGAACGCGCCGATGTTCACCGCCGATGCCAGCGTCGGCGCGCCGTGCGCGTGGTCCAGGACACGCTTCTGCAGCGGCGGGACGGTGGCAAAGCCAAGGGCGCCGATCAGGAAGACGGTCACGGCCGAGCCGATCTTGTCGTGGGCGGTGAGTGTGAAGAGGGCGAGCACGACGGCCAGAGCGCCCAGGGAGACGTACAGCATGGGCATCAGGGCGCGGTCGGCGAACTTGCCGCCCACGAGGTTGCCGCCGACCATGCCGAGGCCGAAGAGGACCAGCAACCAGGTGACCGAACCGTCGGCGAAGCCCGCGACGTGGGTCATCATCGGCGCGATGTAGGTGATGGCCGCGAAGACGCCGCCGAAGCCGAGGACGGTCATGGCCATGGCAAGCAGCACCTGGGCGTTCTTGAACGCCGCCAGTTCGTGCCGCAGCCGCACCCCCTCGGCCTTGGGCATGTCGGGGACCAGCTTGGCGACACCGGCCAGGCCGACGACACCGAGTGCGGCGACGATGGCGAAGGTCACCCGCCAGCCGGCGGACTGGCCGACGAGCGTGCCCAGTGGCACGCCGACGACGTTGGCGACGGTCAGTCCGGTGAACATCATCGCGATCGCGCCGGCCTTCTTGTGCGGGGCGACCAGGTCGGCCGCGACGACCGAACCGATGCCGAAGAAGGCTCCGTGGGCGAGAGAGGCGACGACACGGCCGGTCAGCATGACGGAGAAGGCGGGGGCGAGGGCGGAGAGCAGGTTGCCGACGATGAACAGGCCCATCAGCAGCATCAGCATCCGCTTGCGCGGGACCTTGGTGCCGAGCATGGTCATCAGCGGGGCGCCGAACATCACGCCGAGCGCGTATCCGGTCACCAGGAAGCCGGCGGTGGGGATGGAGACCCCGTAGTCGTTGGCGACCTCGGGCAGCAAGCCCATGATCACGAATTCGGTGGTTCCGATACCGAAGGCCCCGATCGCGAGGGCCAGGAGCGCGAGAGGCATGGAGGGGGATTACCTTCCCAAGATTGCAGGAGCGCTTTGCATGCGTTCACAATAATTGCACACGCGGGCTACTTGCAAGCGCGGGCAACTGCGGCTCTGGTCTACCCTGGTCTCAGCCGCTCCGGGACGGAGGAACACATGACAGCGACGGACCCCGCCCTCACCGCCCTCTCCCAGGGCTGGTGTGCCCTCTCTCTGCTGCACGGGAGAATCGAGGCGCACATCGAGCGCGCTCTGCAGGCCGGACACGATCTGAGCGTGCGCGAGTACTCCCTGCTCGACGTACTCAGCCGACAGCACGACGGCGACGGCGGGCACCTGCAGATGAAGCAGGTCGCGGACGCGGTCGTCCTCAGCCAGAGCGCCACCACACGCCTGGTCACCCGGCTCGAGGACCGCGGGCTCCTCGAGCGCTACCTGTGCCCCACCGACCGCCGTGGCATCTACACCAACGTCACCGCAGCCGGCCTGAAACTCCTGGACGAGGCACGACCCACCAACGACGCGGCCCTGCGCGAGGCGCTCGACGAAGCTGCCAGGAACCCCGATCTGGCTCCGCTGGTCCGGGTGGTCGAGACGCTCAAAACACCAGTGCCCGCCTGACCCCTCTGCGTAGGGTGCGGCTATGGCAGATCTTGAGATTCGGCCCACCACGGGGGACGACCTCCCCGCGGTCGTCGCGATGCTCGCCGACGACCCTCTGGGCGCCCAACGCGAGTCACCCGACGACCTGCGCCCTTATCTGGCCGCCCTGGAACGGCTCAGCGCCGATCCGAACCAGCACCTGGTCGTCGCCGTCCGCGGCGGCCGTGTGGTCGGCACACTCCAGCTGACGATCGTGCCCGGCCTGTCCCGGCGTGGTGCCACCCGGTCGATCATCGAAGGCGTACGCATCCACTCCGACGAGCGCGGTAGCGGCCTGGGCACTCAGCTCATCGAGTGGGCCGTTGACCAGTCCCGGCGGCAGGGATGCCAACTGGTACAACTCACCTCCGACAAGACCCGCACCGACGCACACCGCTTCTACGAACGGCTTGGCTTCTCGGCCTCGCACACGGGTTTCAAGCTCCAGCTCTGAGGCGTCCGGCCTCTGGCCCTGTTTCACGTGGAACAGGGCCACGTCGCGAGGGTGGGCGTGGGACCTAGCCGATTCCGCGCCACCCCTCCGGATCGACTCCTCCCGGCACAGGCGCACCCTCGTCATACGGCTGCCGTGTGAACACGAACGACCCGAGGTCCAGGTGACTCACGGTCCCGTCCGGGCGTCGCACGGCTCGCAGCAGCTCCCCGGCGTAATAGCCCTCCAGCCCGGTCCACGTGCCATCGCCGTTCGACCGGAAACGCGAGCGACGGCCGACGCCCGAAAGAGACTCCAACGAAACCCCCTTGTCGGGCGTCAGCCGCAGGGCGAAGGCATGCGTGCCCCAGTACCACTGGCCTGTCAACTCCAGGACTGAGGCCTCGGCCTCCGGCAGCGGGCGCCACGGTCCGGGGATCTTGGGTTCCGCGTCGGCGACGATGCGAACGAGATCGGCACCGACTCCTGCCACCAGCGGCCCGGACGTGCAGTTGGCCAGCACCACCGCGGCCACGTCGTCCTCCACACTGATCGTGAGGTTGGCCAGGAATCCGGGCAGTGAGCCGGAGTGCCCCACGAGCAGCCGCCCGTCCCAGTACTGGATCTGCATTCCCAGGCCGTAAGCCGAACCGTCCGCGACATCCGCGGCCTCCACCGGCGCCGCCGGTATCCGCATCTCCCGCACGGACTCGGCGCTCAGCACCCTGTCGTCCCCCTGCGTCAGAAAGACGGCGAACCGGGCCAGGTCGCCGGTGGTGGACCAGAGCTGACCGGCCGGGGCCATCCGCCCAAGATCCTCAGCAGGCTCCGCCAGCATCACGTCGGCCCATGGATGCACCGCCCAGCCGTCGGCGTGCGGCGCCTGCGGGCGCCCGGATGTTCGGTTCAGGCCCAGCGGCTCCAGCACCTCCTGCCGCAGCACTTCCTCCCACAAAGCACCGCGCACCTTCTCGACCAGCGCGCCGAGCAGCGTGTATCCGGGGTTCGAATAGTGGTGCCGACGGCCCACCGGGTGAAGCAGCGGCTGCTTGCCCAGCACATCGGCGAGCTCGGGCCGCAGCGAGCCCGGCGTCCGCTCCCACCACGGCGCGGGCGACTCGGCGGCCAGACCACCGGAGTGCGCCAGCAACTCGGCGACCGTCGCCTCCCCCGCCCCCGTTCCCGGCAGGTGCTTCTCCAGTGGGTCACCGAGATCGAGCGCACCCTCGTCACGCAGCCGAAGCACGAGCACGGCGGTGAACGTCTTGGTGATCGAGCCGATCCGGTACTGCACGTTCTCGTCCGGCCCGAGCCCGTCCACCGAAGTCCGCGCCCCGTGCCAGACGGGCCGACCGTCCCGGACGACCGCCGCCACGAGCGACGGCGTCCGCCCCTTCGTCTGGGCCACGGCGATCCGGTGCAGCAGAGCCCGGCGGGTTGCGGGGAGCAGTTCTTCCTGAGGTGTGGTCATGCCCCCAGTCCATCGCCCCGGACCCCTTCCGTCGAGCCGATTTTTCTCCCGCGTCGCGATGTAGGTTCTCGCCGCTCGGGTCGGACGCCGCCTTCATGACCTGCGGCTTCATCCACAGTCTCACGACGTGTCGGACGCTGGAGTCGCACGCCCGTGTCGTCTCCTCGACGGTCCGCGCCGGGCGACTCGGACCGCCGGTCCTCTGACCTGGGCGGTCTCACGGCCGGTGTCGAATCCGACGTCAATCCGACATTGGCCGTGAGATTCCGACACGGAATGTGAGATCCCACACGCGAGAATCAGGTCTGTGCCATGTCCACGAAGCGCGAGTAGTGACCCTGGAAGGCGACGGTGATCGTTGCCGTCGGACCGTTACGGTGCTTGGCCACGATCAGGTCGGCCTCGCCGGCGCGCGGTGATTCCTTCTCGTAGGCATCCTCACGGTGCAACAGGATGACCATGTCGGCGTCCTGCTCGATGGAACCGGACTCACGTAGGTCCGAGACCATCGGCTTCTTGTCGGTGCGCTGCTCGGGGCCACGGTTCAGCTGGGAGAGCGCGATGACCGGGATCTCAAGCTCCTTGGCCAAGAGCTTGAGGTTGCGGGACATGTCCGACACTTCCTGCTGACGGCTCTCGGCACGCTTGGATCCGCCGGACTGCATCAGCTGGAGATAGTCGATGACGACCAGCTTGAGGTCGTTGCGCTGTTTGAGACGACGGCACTTGGCGCGGATCTCCATCATCGACAGGTTAGGGGAGTCGTCGATGTAGAGCGGGGCAGCCGAGACGTCGGGCATCCGACGGGCCAGGCGGGTCCAGTCGTCGTCCGTCATGGTGCCGGAACGCATGTGGTGGAGCGCGACTCGGGCCTCGGCGGACAGCAGACGCATCGCGATTTCGTTGCGCCCCATTTCGAGCGAGAAGATGACGCTCGGCAGGTTGTTCTTGATCGATGCCGCCCGCGCGAAGTCCAACGCCAGCGTGGACTTACCCATCGCGGGACGTGCGGCGATGACGATCATCTGACCCGGGTGCAGGCCGTTGGTCAGGGAATCGAAGTCGGTGAAGCCCGTCGGTACGCCGGTCATCTCACCGCTGCGCGAGCCGATCGCCTCGATCTCGTCGAGCGCCCCCTCCATGATGTCGCCGAGCGGCAGATAGTCCTCGCTGGTGCGCTGCTCGGTGACCGCGTAGATCTCGGCCTGGGCACGGTTGACGATCTCGTCGACGTCGTCGTCGGCCGCGTATCCCATCTGGGTGATCCGTGTACCGGCCTCCACCAGGCGGCGCAGCACGGCACGCTCGTGCACGATCTCCGCGTAGTAGGCGGCGTTCGCGGCCGTCGGCACGGTCTGGACGAGAGTGTGCAGGTAGGAGGCGCCGCCGACCTTGTTGATCTCGCCGCGCTTGGTGAGTTCGGCCGCGATCGTGATGGGGTCGGCCGGCTCACCCTTGGCATAGACGTCGAGAATCGCCTGGTAGACCGTCTCGTGAGCCGGCTTGTAGAAGTCGTGGCCCTTGAGGATTTCGACGACGTCGGCGATGGCGTCCTTGGACAGGAGCATGCCACCGAGGACGGACTGCTCGGCGTCCAGGTCCTGCGGCGGCACTCGCTCGAACGACGGTCCGCCACCGTCCCAGGCTCCGTTGTCCGGACCGCGCTCGTGCTGCTCGTCGCGTCCGCGGCCACCGTCACCGCGGCGGCGGGAAGCGGGCAGACGATCACTGGGACCACTGTCGGCCCACGGGTCGTCCAAGGGCTCGGAAATGCTCACCGAGCCACCTCCTCCCGTCCGCCGAGCGGACCTCGCCGTGCCCCTCATTTCTACGGCACGACACTGACAAATAAGACGCCCAACTCCGGTTCAGACGCGTCGGTTTTGTGTTGGTTCACAAGCCGACGGACGGAGCAGGCGCCGGACAACCGTAGGCCCGTCGGCAGCGTCAGCCAATCTGGTTATCCACAGGCCATGTGGACGACGGGCCAGATGCTGTGGAGAACTCCCCGAAACCTGTGCACGACCCAGTGGACAGCCCTGTGAACAAGCCCTCTTCCCACCCCAATAAGCCTCACTGACCTGCATCTTTACCGTCCACGCCCTGTGCAGAAGAAAAACTTCCCCAGTCAGATCAAGATCGCACCGAACCGCGCTCGGAACTGCGCACGACGAGACGATAGGTAAGGGTCCCAAAAGCTTTGCATCTCTTACCTGTGGACGATTAGATTGGTGCTCATGACACAGGCTTCCGAGCGCTCCCGGGCCGTCCGGCGCCGGCACGACCGAGAGATCATCGCGCTGGCCGTCCCGGCCTTTGGCGCGCTCGTCGCCGAGCCCCTCTTCGTCATGGCCGACAGTGCGATCGTCGGACACCTCGGCACCGCACAACTCGCCGGACTCGGCATCGCCTCCGCACTGCTGACCACCGCCGTCAGCGTCTTCGTCTTCCTCGCCTACGCCACCACGGCGGCCGTGTCCCGCCGCGTCGGCGCCGGTGACCTGCAATCCGCGATCCGCCAAGGCATGGACGGCATCTGGCTGGCGCTGCTGCTGGGCGCCGCGGTCATCGCCGTCGTCCTGCCGACCGCACCCTCCCTCGTGGAACTCTTCGGCGCCTCCGACACCGCGGCCCCCTACGCCATCACATATCTGAGGATCTCCGCTCTCGGCATCCCCGCCATGCTCGTCGTGCTGGCCGCGACCGGTGTCCTACGAGGTCTGCAGAACACCCGGACGCCGCTCTACGTGGCCGTGTCCGGCTTCGTCGCCAACGCCGTCCTCAACGTCGTTCTCGTCTACGGCGCCGGTCTCGGCATCGCCGGCTCCGCCTGGGGCACCGTCATCGCCCAATGCGGCATGGCAGCGGTGTACCTCTGGGTGGTGATCCGTGGAGCACACCGGCACGGTGCCTCCCTGCGGCCCGACGTCGCCGGCATCAGAGCCTCGGCCCAGGCAGGCGTCCCGCTGCTCGTGCGTACGCTCTCACTGCGGGCCATTCTGATGATCGCCACTGCCGTGGCGGCGCGCCTCGGCGACGCCGACATCGCGGCCCACCAAATCATCCTGTCCCTGTGGAGCCTGCTCGCCTTCGCCCTCGACGCCATCGCCATCGCCGGGCAGGCCATTATCGGACGCTACTTGGGAGCCGGTGACGCCCAGGGTGCCCGCTTCGCCTGCCGCAGAATGGTGGAGTGGGGCGTCGCGGTCGGAATCGTCCTCGGCCTGCTCGTGGTGCTGTCGCGCCCGGCGTTCCTGCCCCTGTTCACCGGTGACTCCGCGGTCAAGAACGCCGCCCTCCCCGCGTTGGTGATCGTGGCTGTCTCGCAGCCGGTCTGCGGAGTGGTCTACGTCCTGGACGGCGTTCTGATGGGTGCCGGTGACGGCCCTTACCTCGCGTGGGCCATGCTGCTCACCTTGGCTGTCTTCACCCCGGCGGCCCTGCTCGTCCCGACGTTCGGCGGTGGACTCACCGCACTGTGGGCGGCCATGACGCTGATGATGGCAATGCGACTGGTGACGCTGTGGCTGCGCACCCGATCGGGGCGGTGGGTCGTCACAGGCGCGGCGCGCTGAGTGTCCCGCGCGAAGCATCGCAGTTTCACGTGAAACATGATGCCTCAGGTGAAGGATGAGCGAGCAAAGATGGGGCCGCGTTCCCCCTCGGGAGATGCGGCCCCATCTCATCGCTTAAGCGAGAGCAGAGCTCAGGCAGCGACAACCTCGATGCTGACCTTGGCGTCAACCTCGGGGTGCAGACGCACGGACGTCTCGTGAGCGCCCAGGGTCTTGATCGGCGAGCCCAGCTCGATGCGGCGCTTGTCGACCTCGGGGCCACCGGCGGCCTTGATCGCCGAAGCGACATCGGCCGGCGTGACGGAACCGAAGAGACGACCGGCGTCGCCGGAGCGGACGGCCAGACGGACCTTCACACCCTCGAGCTGGGCCTTCACCTGGTTGGCCTGCTCGATGGTCTGGATCTCGTGGATCTTGCGAGCACGACGGATCTGCTCGACGTCCTTCTCGCCACCCTTGGTCCAGCGGATAGCGAACTTCCGCGGGATCAGGTAGTTGCGAGCGTAACCGTCCTTGACGTCGACGACGTCGCCCGCGGCACCGAGGCCGGAGACCTCGTGGGTGAGGATGATCTTCATGAGTCGGTCACCCTTCCCTTATCGCGCGGTGGAGGTGTAGGGCAGCAGCGCCATCTCACGGCTGTTCTTCACAGCCGTGGCGACGTCACGCTGGTGCTGGGTGCAGTTGCCGGTCACGCGGCGGGCACGGATCTTGCCGCGGTCGGAAATGAACTTCCGCAGCATGTTCGTGTCCTTGTAGTCCACGTACGTGACCTTGTCCTTGCAGAACGCGCAGACCTTCTTCTTCGGCTTGCGCACAGGCGGCTTAGCCATGATGTTTCTCCTGTGTGATCAAGAAGTTTGGGTGGAGCCCGCCTAGAAGGGGGGCTCGTCCGAGTAGCCGCCACCGCCGCCGGAGCCTCCGCCCCAGCCGCCGCCACCCTGGCCGCCGCCCTGCGGGCCGCCGGCGGGAGCGCCGGTCGCCCAGGGGTCATCGGCCGGGGCGCCACCGCCCTGCTGGCCACCGCCGGGGCCGCCGCCCCAGCCGCCGCCACCCTGGCCGCCACCGCCGCCGTAACCGCCCTGGCCTCCGCGGCCCTGGCCCGAGGTCTTGGTGACCTTGGCCGTGGCACTGCGCAGGCTGGCGCCGACCTCGTCGACGTCCAGCTCGTAGACCGTGCGCTTGACGCCCTCACGGTCCTCGTAGGACCGCTGCTTCAGCCGGCCCTGCACGATGACGCGCATGCCTCGCTGGAGCGACTCGGCGACGTTCTCCGCCGCCTGGCGCCAGACCGAGCAGGTCAGGAAGAGGCTTTCGCCGTCCTTCCACTCGTTCGTCTGGCGGTCGAAGGTGCGGGGGGTCGACGCGACACGGAACTTCGCGACGGCCGCACCGGACGGGGTGAAGCGCAGCTCGGGGTCATCGACAAGATTGCCGATGACCGTGATGACGGTCTCGCCTGCCATGGGGGAACCTCTCGGCGGGTTTGCTGCTGGCTGCTTGTGCTGCTACTCAGATCCCGGGATCGGCTGAGCGGAAGCTCAGTGCATCTCGGGACGGAGGACCTTGGTCCGGAGGACCGACTCGTTCAGGTTCATCTGGCGGTCGAGCTCCTTGACGACCGCAGGCTCGGCCTGCAGGTCGATGACCGAGTAGATGCCCTCGGGCTTCTTCTTGATCTCGTACGAGAGACGACGACGGCCCCAGGTGTCGACCTTCTCGACCTTTCCGCCGCCGTCACGGACGACGGAGAGGAAGTTCTCGATCAGCGGGGAGACAGAGCGCTCCTCGAGATCGGGGTCGAGGATGACCATCACCTCGTAGTGACGCATGTGGAACCCACCTCCTTTGGACTCAGCGGCCACGGTCGTTCCGTGGCAGGAGGGTTGCGATGCGTTGGCACCGGCATCAACGAGTAAACCAGGACCCACTGACAATCGGGCTTCCTCCGAGGAAGCGGCCCGGCCGTGGGCGGCAGCAGACACCAGTGCAGAAGGTACAGAGTACCCGGCCACCGGCTTGCGGTTGAAATCCGGCCGTGAGGGGACACAATCGGTACTCAGCGGATGTGAGGGCGAAGACACACTGCCGTTGGCAGGAGGTTCCCCATGGCACAGATCATGCGACCCGCCAAGCCCCGGACCGGCTTGCTGGCCACTGACGGAAAGCCGCACCCCCTCCAGGACACGCTGCTGGCTGTGACGCTGGTGCTGGGAGTGCTGGCGCTGGCCACCGCGAGTTTCCGCGGGCTCCACGTCCTGACCTCCTGGGCAGGGCTCCTGGGGGTCCTGACCGGCGGATACGGCCAGCTCATCTCCGCGACGACGCGTGAGCGCTTCGGTCTCATCCTGGGCCTCGGGGCTTCCGCGCTCGGTCTGTTCTTCGGCATCTACCACGGCGGCCTCTTCGGCTGAGTACCGGCCGCCGCCGGCCTGTCGGACACGTCGTTCCGCCCGCCTTCCCGCCGTACGCCGGACGGGGCGCTCACAGGGCGCAGTAGGCTTCGCGCGAGAGCCGGAGCCCCTGTACCCATGGGGACACACCAGCCCGAGGAGCGCCCCGAATGACCCTGACCCTGAGGACCATCAGTCGCGAGCAGCATCTGGCCTACATCCAGAGCCTGCCGGCGGCGAGTCACATGCAGGTCCCGGCCTGGGCGGACGTGAAGGCGGAATGGCGCTCCGAGAACCTCGGCTGGTTCGACGACCGGACCGGTCAGCTGGTCGGCGTCGGACTCGTCCTCTACCGGCAGCTCCCCAAGATCAAGCGCTACCTCGCCTACCTGCCCGAGGGCCCGGTCATCAACTGGTTCGCGCCGAACCTCCAGGACTGGATGGAGCCGATGCTGGCGCACCTGAAGCAGCAGGGCGCCTTCTCGGTGAAGATGGGCCCGCCGGTGATCATCCGGCGCTGGGACGCCGCGTCCATCAAGAAGGGCATCCAGGACCCCGACGTCAAGCGCCTGCGCGACATAGAGGCCGACCACATCGAGCCGCGCGCGTTCGAGGTGGCCGACAAGCTCCGCCGCATGGGCTGGCAGCAGGGCGAGGACGGCGGCGCGGGCTTCGGTGACGTGCAGCCCCGCTACGTCTTCCAGGTACCACTGGCCAACCGCTCCCTGGAAGAGGTCCACAAGAACTTCAACCAGCTGTGGCGCCGCAACATCAAGAAGGCCGAGAAGGCCGGCGTCGAGGTGGTCCAGGGCGGTTACCACGACCTCGAGGAGTGGCAGCGCCTGTACGAGATCACGGCGGTGCGCGACCACTTCCGGCCGCGTCCGCTGTCGTACTTCCAGCGCATGTGGGCGGCCCTCAACAACGAGGACCCCAACCGCATGCGGCTGTACTTCGCCCGGCACAACGGCGTGAACCTGTCGGCGGCGACCATGCTGGTCGTCGGCGGACACGTCTGGTACTCCTACGGCGCCTCCGACAACATCGGCCGTGAGGTCCGGCCCTCCAACGCCATGCAGTGGGCGATGCTCCGCGACGCCTACGCGCTGGGCGCCACCGTCTACGACTTGCGCGGCATCTCCGACTCGCTGGACGAG
The DNA here is from genome assembly GCF_014649815.1 of Streptomyces mutabilis. Taxonomy (GTDB): domain Bacteria; phylum Actinomycetota; class Actinomycetes; order Streptomycetales; family Streptomycetaceae; genus Streptomyces; species Streptomyces mutabilis. The sequence continues at coordinate 196,704 of NZ_BMTT01000009.1, forward strand.
AGCGACCACCTCTTCGGCCTGATCCAGTTCAAGGTCGGCACGGGCGGGCAGGCGGCCGAGTACCTCGGCGAGTGGGACTTCCCGCTGAACAAGCTTCTCCACAAGGCGCTCGACATCTACATGTCGCGCCGCTGACCCACCGCACCCTTACCCGCACCTCTGACAGCCACGAGAAAGGTTCCAGGTCCGGCCATGGCGCTCACCCTCTACGTCGACACCGCGCGCTGGCGGGCGCACCACAAGCACGTGCAGGAGCAGTTCCCCGGGCTGGTCCCGGTCTGCAAGGGCAACGGCTACGGCTTCGGGCACGAACGGCTGGCGGAGGAGGCCACGCGGCTGGGCTCGGACGTGCTGGCCGTCGGCACCACGTACGAGGCCGCTCAGATCAAGGACTACTTCGGTGGCGACCTGCTGGTACTGACCCCCTACCGGCGCGGTGAGGAGCCCGTTCCGCTGCCCGACCGGGTCGTGCGCTCGGTGTCATCCGTGGACGGCGTGTACGGCCTCGTGGGCGCGCGTGTGGTGATCGAGGTGATGTCCTCGATGAAGCGGCACGGCATCAGCGAGCAGGACCTGCCGCAGCTGCACGCCGCCATAGAGAACGTCCGGCTGGAGGGCTTCGCCATCCACCTGCCGCTGGACCGCACCGACGGCTCGGACGCCGTCGAGGAGGTCATCGGGTGGATGGACCGGCTGCGGGCGGCGCGGCTTCCGCTGCACACGATGTTCGTCAGCCACCTCAAAGCGGACGAGCTGGCCCGGCTCCAGCAGCAGTTCCCGCAGACCCGCTTCCGGGCCCGGATCGGCACCCGGCTGTGGCTGGGGGACCACGAGGCCACCGAGTACCGCGGTGCGGTCCTGGACGTCACGCGTGTGGCAAAGGGGGAGCGCTTCGGCTACCGGCAGCAGAAGGCGGCCTCCGACGGCTTCCTGGTGGTCGTGGCGGGCGGTACCTCGCACGGAGTGGGCCTGGAGGCGCCGAAGGCGCTGCACGGCGTCATGCCGCGGGCCAAGGGCGTCGCCCGGGCCGGCCTCGCGACGGTCAACCGGAATCTTTCGCCGTTCGTCTGGGGCGGCAAGCAGCGTTGGTTCGCGGAGCCGCCGCACATGCAGGTCTCCATCCTGTTCGTGCCCTCGGACGCCCCGGAGCCCACGGTCGGTGACGAGCTGGTGGCCCATCTGCGGCACACCACCACGCAGTTCGACCGTATTCTCGACCGCTAGCGAGAAGGCCGTACACGGTTCCTCCGTGTACGGCCTTCCGTGCGTTCGCTCAGAGCGAACCACCTGTCTGACGACTCGCGCCCCACTGCACCTGTGGCCCCTCGAAGTTGGCCGCGTGCTGCCCGGTCTGCGCCGCGGGTCCCAGGGCGAAGACGTCCGGCGCACCGTCGAGTACCCCGCCCGATGGGTCGTCGTCTCCCGTCCGCCGGGCCGGGTCCCGGTCCGGCATCAGGATGTCGCGGACGACCATCGCGCACAGGAACAACGTTCCCAGCAGGTGTACGCCGATGGCCCAGTGATAACCGTCCGTCGGCAGGCCCTTGTGGGCATCACCGCTGGTCGTGTAGGCGAGGTACATCCAGATGCCCAGGAAGTACGCGACCTCGCACACCTGCCAGATCAGGAAGTCACGCCACTTCGGCCGGGCCAGCGCGGCCAGCGGCACCAGCCACAGCACGTACTGCGGTGAGTAGACCTTGTTCGTGAGGATGAACGCCGCGACGATAAGAAACGCGAGCTGGGCGAACCGCGGGCGCCGAGGGGCCGTGAGGGTGAGCGCCGCGATGGCGCCGCAGCACAGCAGCATCAGGAGCGTGGCGAGGGTGTTGACGGTCTCGGTACTGGGCGGGTTGTCGGAGTTGTGGGCCAGGATGAGCCAGAAGGAGCCGAAGTCGACGCCCCGTTCCTGGCTGAACGTGTAGAACTTGGACCAGCCGTCGAAGGCGAAGAGCATCACCGGCAGGTTGACCACGAGCCAGGCGACCACCGCGCCTCCCAGCGCCTTCCCGAACTCCCGCCATCTGCCGGCACGCCAACACAGCACCAGCAGCGGCCCCAGGATCAGGAAGGGGTAGAGCTTGGCGGCCGTGGCCAGTCCCAGCAGTACACCGAAGGCCACCGGCCGCCTCCGGGACCACATCAGGATGGCGGCGGACGTCAGGGCGACCGCCAGCAGGTCCCAGTTGATGGTGGCGGTCAGCGCGAACGCGGGCGCGAGGGCGACCAGCAGACCGTCCCAGGGACGCCGGGCGTGGGTGCGGGTCACGCAGATGGCGATGACGGCCGCACACACCATGAGCATCCCGGCGTTGACCATCCAGTACCACTGTTCCTGGTGCTGGATGGAGCCGCTGCCGGGGGTGAGCCAGGAGGCGACCTCCATGAACACTCCGGTCAGCACCGGGTACTCGAGGTACTCCATGTCGCCGGGGAGCTTGTCGAAGTACGGCACCAGGTCGTTGACGAACCCGCGCCCCTGGTACAGGTGCGGGATGTCCGAGTAGCAAGCGTGCGTGTACTGCGAACTGGCACCGTAGAACCATGCTCCGTTGTAACAGGGGGCCTTCTGGATCAGGCCGAGGGCGAACACACCGATCGCCACGAGTGCGATCACCCGCACAGGCGTCCACCAGGACGCCCCGAGAACGGCACGTCGGCCGACCGGGCCTCCGATCAGCTCACTACCGGCCGCGGCGACGGTGTCCTCCCTGGTCGGTGGCACCGAGTCCGGCTCGCGCACGCTCGCTGGCGTCGATTCTGCACTGGGCATGGGGCACATCCTGCCGTACGCGCCCGGGAAAAGGCCGGGGCCGCCGCACCCTCGTCGGTGCGGCGGCCCCTGTTTCACGTGAAACGTGCGGGTGTTTCACGTGAAACACCCATGCGGTGCATTCTGCGGCTAGCCGTTCGGTCCCGCGAAGAGGCCACCGTTCTGGTTGCCTCTGCTGTCGTCCTCTTCCCCTGTGGGACTGGGTGACGTCGGGGGCGACGGGCTGCTGCCCTGACCACCCGCATCATTGCCGGCACTGTCGTTGCCGCCGTTCTCCCCGTCCTCACAATTCAGCTCGAAGACGCCGCAGGTGTCACTCGGCGAGGGGGAGGGACTGGTTTCGCTCTGACTGGGGGACGGCGACGGAGACGGGCTCGTCTCCTCCTCCGTCTTGGAGGGCGAAGGAGTCGGGCTCGGTGACGGAGTGTCGTTGATGACCTCGCCGATGGGCACCGGCTTGGGGAACTTCTCCGGCTTGGTGCCCTTCAGCGCATCCTCCATGTAGTCCTTCCAGATCAAGGACGGGAAGGACGCACCGTGGATCTTCTCCTCACCACCCGTTCCGTACATCTCCAGGAAGGTGCGGTTCTTGATGGTTTCGTCGTCCGGGTAGCGGAACATGCTGATCGCGGTCGACAGCTGCGGCGTGTAGCCGACGAACCAGGCGGACTTGTTGCCGTCCGTGGTACCGGTCTTGCCCGCCACCTCGCGGCCGGACAGCTGGGCGTTGGAACCCGTTCCGTCCTCGACGACGGTCTTCAGCACGTCCGTGACGTTGTCCGCGACCTTCGCGGTGAACGCCTGCTTGGTCGTGACCTTGTGCGTGTACACCGTGCCGTTCCTGTTCGACACCTTGGTGACGGAGTACGGCTCACGCTGCTTGCCGCTCTCCGCGAAGGTGGCGTACGAGGCCGCCATGCGGATCGCGCTGGGGTCGGAGATGCCGATCGAGAAGGACGGGTAGGACGTGCCCGTAAGGCTGTCCTCCAGAAGGCCCGAGTCGACGGCGGCCTCCTCCACCTTGTCCAGGCCGACGTCCATGCCGAGCTGCACGAAGGCGGAGTTCACCGACTCCCGCATGGCCTCGCGCAGGTCGATCTTGTAGTCGGGCGGGTCGCCGAGCGACTGCTTGCCGTCATTCTCCTGACGCCACTGCTCGCCCTTCTCGTTCTTCCAGATCGTCCCGTCGTAGTTCTTGATCTTGAGGTTGTTCTTGCCGCTGTAGAGGCTCTTGGGGGAGACGACGGTGCGCTCGTCCTGAGGCTGCACCTCGGCGCCGTCGGGGTCGCGAACGCCCCACTTCATCGCCGCCGCGAGCACATAGGGCTTGAACGTCGAACCGACCTGGGCGCCGGTGACGTCGGCGTTGTTGGTGAAGTGCTTGGTCGCGTCCTCACCGCCGTAGATGGCCTTGATGGCCCCGGTCTCCGGGTCGATGGACGCCCCGCCGAACTGGACGTGGGTGTCCGTCTCGGGGCGCTTCTCGGGGTCGATGTTCTTGTCGTAGACCTTCTTGACGGCCTTCTCGAGTTCATCGACCTTCTTCTTCTCGAAGGTCGTGTAGATCGAGTAACCGCCCGCCTCCAGCTGCTTCTGCGTAACCTTGCCGCTCTTGATCACGGACGCCTTGGCCAGGTCGACGAGGTAGCCGATCTGACCGCCCAGCTGGCTGTTCGAGCGCGGATTCTCCACCTTGGGGAGGTCGGAGAACTTGGCCCGCTCCGCCTGGCTCAGATGCCCGTACTCCACCATCTTGTCGAGGGTGTCCTGCATCTGGGTCTCGGCACGCTTCTTGTTGGCCTCCGGCGTCGCAGCCGGGTCGATGGAGGTCGCGCCCGCCGGGTCGTAGTACGTGGCACCCTTCAGCATCGCCGACAGGAAGGCGCACTGGCCGGCGTTGAGGTCGACCGCGTCCACATTGAAGTACGCCCGCGCGGCCGCCTGGATGCCGTAGGCACCACGACCGTAGTACGCGGAGTTCAGGTAACCCTCGAGGATCTTGTCCTTCGGCTCCTCTGCACCGACCTTGATCGAGACGAAGATCTCCTTGACCTTGCGTGAGATCGTCTGCGACTGGTCGTTCAGCATCGCGTTCTTCACGTACTGCTGGGTGATGGTGGAGCCACCCTGCGTCTCACCGCCCTTGGCCATGTTGAACACGGCGCGGGCGATGCCCTTGGGGTCGATGCCGCTGTCGGAGTAGAAGGTCTTGTTCTCCTGGGAGATGACAGCGTTGCGCATGTTCTCGGGGATCTGCGCGAGGCTGACGCTCTGCCGGTTGCGTTCGCCGCCCGCTGCGACCATCTGGCTGCCGTCGGACCAGTAGTAGACGTTGTTCTGCGCCGTGGCGGTCTCGCTGACGACCGGGACGTTCACCATGGCGTACGCGATGCCGGCGGCGGCGACCATGGTGCCGAAGAAGGCGATGCACAGCCCGGAGACGAGCCTCCAGGACGGCACCCAGCGCTGCCACCCGTCCCTGTCGTGGCGCGGGTAGTCGACCATCCGCTTCTTGCCGGGCGGCAGGCCACGCCCCCTCCCGGCCCCGCCGACAGCGGCCCGCCGGCCACCACGACCGGGATCGGCCGTTCTGCGACGGCCGCCTCCGCTCCGCTGTGCTGCGCGCCGGGCTTCGGCCCGGCTCCCGTACGGACGCTCCTCGCCCTCCTGGCCGTACGAGCCGGACGGAGACCCTGTGGCGCCCCGCGGTGCCGCGCGGCGGCCGGAGGACGAGCCGGACTGGCCGCGTCGGGCCGCGGCACGTCCGCCTCCCTGCGGCTGCGGCGGTTTGCGACGGTGCTCGCTCATCGAACGACTACTCCTCGGGCAGGCGCACCTTTGCGCGCCTGGAAAAGGCGGCTGGTTTCCGGTCCCCCCGAAGTACGGATGCGGTCCCTTCCGCATTCACCCGTACCGCACCAGGGACAGGGACGCCCCCAGGCGTCACTCGGTTCCCGGTGGTCTGCATGGCGCACAGACTACGCACCGCCAAAACCCCCAAGACCCGAAGTTCATCTCAAATCAGGCAACTTGGTCGTGATGAAACTCTGATGTGATCCCGTTCACCGATCCCCCTCTTGTCGCGCACGGAAGCTCGTTCTATCGTGCTGATGTATCGAGTCGATACATCAGCGCGGCATAAGGACGAGAGGAGGCGACGATGAGCCGGCGTTCCGGCATCCTCGAGTTCGCCGTACTCGGCCTGCTCCGCGAATCCCCGATGCACGGCTATGAGCTGCGCAAACGACTCAACACATCACTGGGTGTGTTCCGGGCGTTCAGCTACGGGACGCTCTACCCCTGCCTCAAGACGCTGGTCGCCAACGGCTGGTTGATCGAGGAACCGGGGAACGTCGGCGAGGCCGCCGCATCCCTCACGGGACGCCGCGCCAAGATCGTCTACCGGTTGACGGCCGACGGTAAGGAACACTTCGAGCAGCTCCTCTCACAGACGGGCCCGGACGCGTACGAGGACGAGACCTTCGCCGCTCGCTTCGCGTTCTTCGGCCAGACGTCGCGTGACGTTCGCATGCGCGTTCTAGAGGGCCGGCGCAGCCGGCTGGAGGAGCGCCTGGAGAAGATGCGGGCCTCCCTGGCCCGCACCCGGGAACGACTCGACGACTACACGCTTGAGCTCCAGCGCCACGGAATGGAGTCCGTGGAGCGCGAGGTGCGCTGGCTGAACGAGCTCATCGAGAGCGAGCGGGCGGGGCGGGACCTGAAGGGTTCCGCCGCGGAGGGGACCGCTCAACAGGACACGACATCTGGAGCGACGGGCGGCCTGCCCCGGCCCGGGGACGACCCCCGGCCGGATACGCCCGGCGACACCGCCACGTGAGAGCCCAGTCAGGGCCTCACTCGTACACACAGGGAGCAACCGGAATGGGTTCGGTTCGCGTAGCCATCGTCGGCGTGGGCAACTGCGCCGCATCGCTGGTGCAGGGCGTCGAGTACTACAAGGACGCCGACCCGGCGGCCAAGGTCCCGGGTTTGATGCACGTCCAGTTCGGCGACTATCACGTTCGTGACATCGAGTTCGTCGCCGCCTTCGACGTGGACGCCAAGAAGGTCGGCCTGGACCTCGCGGACGCCATCGGCGCCTCCGAGAACAACACCATCAAGATCTGCGACGTCCCGAACAGCGGCGTCCAGGTCCAGCGCGGCCACACCCTCGACGGTCTCGGCAAGTACTACCGCGAGACCATCGAGGAGTCCGCCGAGGAGCCGGCCGACATCGTCCAGGTCCTCAAGGACAAGCAGGTCGACGTCCTCGTCTGCTACCTGCCCGTCGGCTCCGAGGACGCGGCGAAGTACTACGCCCAGTGCGCCATCGACGCCAAGGTCGCCTTCGTCAACGCCCTCCCGGTCTTCATCGCCGGCACCAAGGAGTGGGCGGACAAGTTCACCGAGACGGGCGTCCCGATCGTCGGCGACGACATCAAGTCGCAGGTCGGCGCCACCATCACGCACCGCGTCATGGCGAAGCTCTTCGAGGACCGGGGCGTCGTCCTGGACCGCACGATGCAGCTGAACGTCGGCGGCAACATGGACTTCAAGAACATGCTGGAGCGCGACCGCCTCGAGTCGAAGAAGATCTCCAAGACGCAGGCCGTCACCTCCCAGATCCCCGACCGGGACATGGGCGAGAAGAACGTCCACATCGGCCCGTCCGACTACGTGGCCTGGCTGGACGACCGCAAGTGGGCCTACGTGCGCCTGGAGGGCCGCGCGTTCGGCGACGTCCCGCTGAACCTGGAGTACAAGCTCGAGGTCTGGGACTCCCCGAACTCGGCCGGCGTGATCATCGACGCCCTGCGCGCCGCGAAGATCGCCAAGGACCGCGGCATCGGCGGCCCGATCCTGTCGGCGTCGAGCTACTTCATGAAGTCCCCGCCGGTCCAGTACTTCGACGACGAGGCCCGCGCCAACGTCGAGAAGTTCATCGCCGGCGAGGTCGAGCGCTGAACGGACACGGACTGAGGTCCGTAGGAGGTCCCCGGGTCGCCTGCCCCGGGGACCTTCCCGTATGTGAGGCTGTGCCCCATGGCCGTCGTCCGTGACCTGCGCGTCCTGCTGCGTCTGAAGGGCTTCCGGCGCCTGCTCGCCGTGCGCCTTCTCTCCCAGGGCGCCGACGGCGTCTACCAGGTCGCGCTCGCCACCTACGTCGTCTTCTCCCCGGAGAAGCAGACCTCGCCCGCCGCGATCGCCTCCGCGATGGCGGTCCTGCTGCTCCCCTACTCCCTGGTGGGCCCCTTCGCCGGCGCCCTGCTGGACCGCTGGCGCCGCCGCCAGGTCTTCCTGTACGGCAACCTGCTGCGCGCCGCACTGGCCTCGGTGACGGCGGTCCTGATGATCGCCTCCGTCCCGGACTGGCTCTTCTACGTCTCCGCGCTCTGCGTCACCGCCGTCAACCGCTTCGTCCTCGCGGGCCTTTCCGCCGCGCTGCCTCGCGTGGTCGACGCCGAGCGCCTCGTGATCGCCAACTCGCTCTCCCCGACCGCCGGCACCTTGGCCGCCACGGCGGGCGGCGGGCTCGCCTTCGTCGTGCGGCTCGTGGTGGCGGACTCCGACGCCGCTGTGGTGCTGCTCGGGGCGGCTCTGTATCTGTGCGGGGCGCTCGCATCACTGTGCATCGCGGTTGAACTGCTGGGGCCCGACCGTACGCAGGCACCGAGGCTGGCGTCGACGCTCGCCGTCACCGCCCGCGACCTGGTGGCGGGGGTACGTCACCTGGCCGCGCCCGCGCGCCGGGAGGCGGCCTGGTCGCTCGCGGGCATGACGCTGATGCGGTTCTGCTACGGCGCGCTGCTGGTCATGCTGCTGATGCTGTGCCGCTACTCCCTGACTTCGGACACGGACGAAGGGCTCGCCCTGCTGGGACTGGCGCTGGGGGTCTCCGGTGCGGGCTTCTTCGCCGCCGCCTTGCTCACCCCCTGGGCGGCGGGACGGCTCGGCCCCGGCCGCTGGATGGCCGTGTGCGCGGGGGCCGCCACCGTACTGGTGCCGGCGCTCGGCCTTCCGTTCGCCACGGGTCCGCTGCTCGTCGCCGCGTTCGTCCTCGGGCTGACGACCCAGGGGGCGAAGATCGCCACGGACACGGTGGTGCAGTCCTCGGTCGACGACGCCTTCCGCGGCCGGATCTTTTCCGTCTACGACGTGCTGTTCAACGTCGCCTTCGTCGGCGCCGCCGGAGTGGCCGCTCTGATGCTGCCACCGGACGGCCGCTCGGTCGCGCTGATAGTGACAGTCGCCGTGGTCTACGGAGCGGTTGCGGTGGCTATGACCCGGTTCGAGAGGCAGTAAGTGTCACATCAGTGCCACGAAGTGACACTGGGCTACAGAGATGTCAGTGGGGAGCGATAGCTTACGTGCGTCTTATCCGCGACATGTTCGCGACACGCACCTATCTCTTCAGGGGGAACCCAGTGACCACTCCGCCGCCCCAGGGCAACCCGTTCGTCGCGCAGGGCCAGCCGCCCGCTCCGCAGCAGCCCCAGGGCATGAACCCGTACGCGCAGGGCCAGCAGAGCTTCCCGCAGCAGGCCGGCCAGCCGGGGTTCCCTCCGCCCGGCGCCCCCGTTCCGCCGCCCTCCCGCTCCAACCGGATCAAGAAGAAGTTGCTGAGCATCGTCGGCGTCATCGTGGTGGCCGCCGCGATTGGCGGGGTCAAGTGGTACCTGGGACAGTCGGACGCCGAGACCACCGCGGTGGGCGACTGCATGCACAACGAGGGCACGCAGATCAGCCCGGACCTCAAGACGGTCGACTGCTCCTCGGGTGACGCGGAGTTCGAGGTGGTCGAGAAGTTCGACAACACCAGCGACGACAGCAAGTGCGAGGCGGTCAAGGAAGCAACGATCGCCTATTACCAGACGGGCAGCAGCAGCCACAAGGTGGTCCTCTGCCTCAAGGAAGTGAAGTAGGACCCAGCAAACGGGCGCGAAAAAGCGGGTCATGTTTCACGTGAAACTTGACCCGCTTCGCGTACTCACCGCTCCTGTGCGGCCCACCACTCCCTGAGCGCCGCCACCGCGGCGTCGTGCTCCATCGGCCCGTTCTCCAGGCGCAGCTCCAGCAGGTGCTTGTACGCCTGACCCACGGCCGGCCCGGGGGGGATGCCTAGGATTTCCATGATCTGGTTGCCGTCCAGGTCCGGACGGATCGCTTCCAGCTCCTCCTGCTCCTGAAGCTGTGCGATCCGCTCCTCCAGGCCGTCGTAGGCACGCGAGAGCGCCGACGCCTTTCGCTTGTTACGGGTCGTGCAGTCCGAGCGGGTCAGTTTGTGCAGCCGGTCCAGCAGCGGACCGGCGTCCCGGACGTACCGGCGAACCGCGGAGTCCGTCCACTCGCCCGTGCCGTAGCCGTGGAAACGCAGATGCAGCTCGACCAGGCGCGAGACGTCCTTCACCAGCTCGTTGGAGTACTTGAGCGCGGTCATGCGCCTCTTCGTCATATTCGCCCCGACCACTTCGTGGTGGTGGAACGAGACCCGGCCGTCCTTCTCGAAGCGGCGCGTGCGCGGCTTGCCGATGTCGTGGAGCAGGGCGGCCAGCCGGAGGGTGAGGTCGGGGCCCTCGGTCTCCAGGGCCATCGCCTGTTCCAGAACGATCAGCGTGTGGTCGTAAACGTCCTTGTGCCGGTGATGCTCGTCCCGCTCCAGACGCAGGGCCGGCAGCTCGGGAAGGACGTGCTCGGCCAACCCGGTCTCCACCAGTAGGGACAGTCCCTTGCGGGGGTGGGGGGAGAGGATGAGCTTGTTCAGCTCGTCCCGGACCCGCTCGGCCGAGACGATGTCGATACGCCCGGCCATGTCCGTCATGGCCTTCACGACCTCCGGCGCCACCTCGAAGTCGAGCTGAGCGGCGAACCGGGCCGCCCGCATCATCCGGAGCGGGTCGTCCGAGAAGGACTCCTCGGGCGTGCCGGGGGTGCGGAGGACACGGGCGGCGAGGTCCTCCAGCCCGCCGTGCGGGTCGATGAACTTCTTCTCCGGCAGCGCGACGGCCATCGCGTTCACCGTGAAGTCACGTCGGACCAGGTCGTCCTCGATGGAGTCGCCGTACGACACCTCCGGCTTGCGCGAGGCGCGGTCGTACGCCTCCGACCGGAAGGTGGTCACCTCGATCTGCCAGGTCCGGTCAGCGTCTCCGACGCGGGCGGCCTTCTGCGCCCCGACCGTGCCGAAGGCGATTCCGACGTCCCAGACCGCGTCCGCCCAGGACTTCATGATCTTCAGTACGTCTTGCGGGCGGGCGTCGGTCGTGAAGTCCAGGTCGTTGCCGAGCCGACCGAGCAACGCGTCCCGGACCGAGCCGCCGACCAGGGCGAGAGAGAACCCGGCCTCCTGGAAACGGCGGGCGAGGTCGTCGGCGACAGGGGCGACCCGCAGCAGTTCACTCACCGCTCGGCGCTGCTCCTGGCTGGGGGCACTGGGGTTGGCTTCCTTGGCGTTCGGCACAACAGAAAAGGGTACGTGGCTCGCGCCGTCTCCCGCGCCCCCATTGATCGCGCACCGAATACCCCTCTTCAGCGCCCCTCCCCTTATAGGCGCACATACGGGGCGGCCGCGCTCGGTGGCGGATCTTGTGGTGTACGTCGCGGCACTTACCCTCAGCGCGCATCGTTACCATGCGGGGACGCACATTCCGACGACCACTGACGATTACGAGGGACGGGCGAGCGCGTGGCCGAGGCGGCAGACTTCCAGGGGACCAGTCCCTCACCTGCCCGCCGGTGGCTACGGCGTACCACGGCACTGGTCGCGGGTGCGCCGCTGCTGGCCGGCCTGGTCCAGTTGCCGGCCATGGGCTCCGCTCACGCCGCGGGGCAGCCCGCCGCGAAGGCCGACGGCGATGCGGGCTCCGTGGCCGTCGCCGTGGACTCGCTCACCCCTTCGGCACCCACCGACGGCGACACGGTGACGGTGTCCGGAACCGTGACCAACCACGGCAAGCAGGCCGTCACCGACGCCCACGTGAGTCTGCGCCTGGGACCGGAGATCAACACCCGGTCGGCCGTGGACGCGATCGCCAAGGACGGTGACGATCTCCAGGGATCCATCGCCCCTGAGATCGACGACAAGTACACGGAGAAGTTCTCCGAACTCACCCCCGGCGTCGCCGAGCACTTCAACATCTCCGTACCGGTCGACGACCTGGAACTCGGTGATGACGGTGTCTACGAATTCGCCGTCTCCCTCTCCGGGGAGACGCCCGCCCAGCCGTGGGAGCGGATCCTGGGCATCCAGCGGACCTTCCTCCCTTGGCAGCCCGACGAAGCGGGCACCACGACGAAGACAACGGCCCTGTGGCCGCTCGTCTCCACCACGCACATGGCCGCCGAGACCGGGGCGGACGAGGAACAGACGCCGGTCTTCCTCAACGACGACCTGGCCAAGGAGATCTCCCCCGGGGGACGCCTCAACCAGATGGTGACGCTCGGCAAGGACCTCGACGTCACCTGGGTCGTCGATCCCGACCTGCTGGCCTCCGTCGACGCGATGACGGGCAGCTACAGCGTCCGGGACGGGGACAAGACGGTCGCCGGCACCCACCAGGACGTGGCCAAGCAGTGGCTCGCAGACCTCCAGGACGCGGTGGCCGACAAGGAGGTCATCTCCCTTCCCTTCGCCGACCCGGATTTGGCCTCCCTGGCTCACAACGGCACCGACGTCACCGGCTCCCTGAGCCAGCTCAAGAGCGCCACGGACGTCATCCACAACACGGTCGATCCGATCCTGCACGTGAAGCCGAGCACCGACTTCGCCTGGCCCGTGGAGGGCGCGATCGACCGGTCCATCGTCAAGGTCGCCACCTCGGCGGGCGCGGACAAGGTGATTGCCCGCAGCGACAGTCTCCGGGAGACCAGCGGCTCGCCCTACACGCCCTCCGCGGCCCGCCCCATCGGCGGCGGCACGACGGCCGTCGTCGCGGACTCCCGGCTGTCCACGGCCTTCGAGGGCGACCTGTCGAAGGCTTCCGCGTCGACGCTCGCGGTGCAGCGGTTCCTCGCCCAGAGCCTCGCTCTGAACCACCAGGTCGGCAAGGAGCGCAGCGTCGTCGTCGCCCCGCAGCGGATGCCCTCCGGCAGCCAGGCCCGCGCCATGGCAGAGGCGCTGCGAGCGCTGCAGGGTGGCACCTGGTCCGAGTCCCAGCACCTGTCGGCGGCCGCCACGGCGAAGCCGGACCCGGACGCCACCACGACGGTCCCGGGAAACTCCGCCTACCCCGCCGCCCTGCGCAAGAAGGAGCTGCCCCGGTCGGCGTTCGCACAGATCGCGCGCACCCAGGACACGCTCGACAACTTCCAGGTCGTTCTGTCCGACCCGTCCCGGGTGGTGACCCCCTTCGGACGCGCGCTGAACCGGGAGATGTCCGCGTCCTGGCGCGGCCGAGCCGCCGAGGCGGAGTCCTTCCGCACCGGAGTCAAGGAGTACCTCGACGGTCTGACCGGCCGGGTCAGACTGATCGACAAGTCGGAGACGAAGCTCTCCGGCCGCAGCGCGACGATCCCGGTGACGGTGCAGAACAACCTGGTGCAGGACGTCGGGCCCCTGGTCCTGCGGCTCACCTCCACGAACCCGACCCGTCTGGAGATCGGCGGCGCCGACTACGAGGAGCAGCCGATCTCGGTCTCCGGCGGCCACAGCCAGTCGGTGAAGTTCACCACGTCGGCCAACGCCAACGGCCGGGCGACGGTGATCGCCCAGTTGTACACGACGGACGGGCGCGCGTACGGCGATCCCGTCACCTTTGACGTGAAGGTCACCGAGATCACGGCCACCGTGATGCTGGTCATCGGGGGCGGCGTCCTGCTGCTCGTCCTGGCCGGCTTTCGGATGTACACCCAGCGCAAGCGAGCCGCGGCCCGCGACGCCGAGAAGGGCGAGAACGGTGACGGGGGGACGGCTGAGGGCCCCGATGACGGACCGGAGAACCCTGAAGGCCCCGGTGAGCGTCTCCATGAGGCGTCCGAGGCACGTCCCCGGGCAGGCGACCCGGAGCAGCCGAGTGACCCGACACCGGACACCGCAGCGGAAAGCGCCGACCCGTCCGGCACGGGTGAGAGAGTGGACCGTTGAGGATGTCGTGGCCGGTGGGCCCGGGACGATGAGGTGGGGTAACCATGAACGCGCCGTACGACGGTGACCGCGGTCGGGCCGCGGACGGCTCGGGTCACCCCGAGGGTCCACCGTCCGACTCCGGAGGAACACCGCCGCAGCCGCACGCGGACATGTACCTGCAGGACGCCTACGACCAGGATCCCTACCGGGCGCACGACCTTTCCGCCCAGGACCCTGTCTCCGAAGCGCTCTACGACCGCGCCGCGCACCCGCCACCACCGCCGGGCACCCACCCGCCGCAGCAGCCGCTGTACTCCCAGCCCTCCCAGTCGCCCTACGCCCCCGACCCACGCGTCTGGGCCCAAACCCCGGCCCCCGAGCCGGAGGGCCCGACGCAGTACCTGCCCTACGGTGACGACCCGCGCACCACGCAGTTCGTCGGCGTCGACGACCTGGTCACCCAAGCCGGCGAGCAGCGGCACGAGCCGGATGCCTTCGCCCACCTGTTCCGCGACCAGCAGCAAGGCGGCGGTCACCCCTCGTACGACGACCACGCCTCCGTCCCCGCCCCCGCCCCGGCACCGGGCCAGTACGGCGGTGCACCCGGGCAGCAGCCGGGTCAGTACGCCACCCCGCAGGGGCCCGCCCCGTACGGGAACGCTCCGGCTCCCGGGCAGTACGGCGGGCAGCCCGGCCAGTACGGCGGGCAGCCGCCGGCGTACGGTCAGCAGCACGCGGCGCCCGCTCCGGGCCAGTACGCGGTGGCTCCCACTCCTGAAGCGGCCGGGGCCCCTCTCCAGGAGCCCGAGCCCGTCCCTGCGGCGGCCGCATCGGCCGCAGCGCCCAAGAAGGGCGGACGGGCGGGCGGCCTGCTGAAGTCGAGCGCCGTGATGGCGGCGGGCACGATGGTGTCGCGACTGACGGGATTCATCCGGTCGGCGCTGATCGTCTCCGCACTGGGCGTCGGCCTGCTCGGCGACACCTTCCAGGTCGCCTACCAGCTGCCGACGATGATCTACATCCTGACCGTCGGCGGCGGTCTCAACTCGGTCTTCGTACCGCAGCTCGTGCGGGCGATGAAGGAGGACGAGGACGGTGGCGAGGCCTTCGCCAACCGTCTGCTGACCCTCGTCATGGTGGCCCTCGGCGTGCTCACCGCGATCACGGTCTTCGCCGCGCCCCTGCTGATCCGGCTCCTGTCCAACCCCGTGGCCAGCGACCCGGCCGCCAACGAGGTCGGCATCACCTTCGTCCGCTACTTCCTGCCCTCGATCTTCTTCATGGGCCTCCACGTGGTGATGGGGCAGATCCTCAACGCCCGCGGCAGGTTCGGCGCGATGATGTGGACCCCGGTCCTGAACAACATCGTCATCATCGTGACCTTGGCGATGTTCATCTGGGTGTACGGCACCGCGGAGACCTCCGGCATGAAGGTCACGAGCATCCCGCCGGAGGGCGAGCGGCTGCTCGGCATCGGGGTCCTGCTGGGCCTCGTCGTACAGGCCCTGGCCATGATCCCGTACCTGCGCGAGACGGGCTTCCGGCTCCGGCCACGCTTCGACTGGAAGGGTCACGGTCTGGGCAAGGCCGTCACCCTCGCCAAGTGGACGGTCCTGTTCGTCCTCGCCAACCAGGCGGGCGCCATGATCGTCATCCAGCTCTCCACGGCCGCCGGCAAGGCGTCGCCCGTCGACGGCACCGGCTTCGCCGCCTACGCCAACGCGCAGCTCATCTGGGGTCTGCCCCAGGCCATCATCACCGTCTCCCTGATGGCCGCTCTGCTGCCCCGAATCTCCCGCTCGGCGTCCGAGAACGACGGCGGCGCGGTCCGGGACGACATTTCGCAGGGCCTGCGCACCACAGCCGTCGCCATCGTTCCCGTCTCCTTCGGCTTCGTCGCCCTGGGCATCCCGATGTGCACGCTCATGTTCGGCTCCTCGGGCACGAGCGAAGCCACCAACATGGGCTACATGCTGATGGCCTTCGGCCTCGGCCTCATCCCGTATTCCGTCCAGTACGTCGTCCTGCGCGCCTTCTACGCCTACGAGGACACCCGGACCCCCTTCTACAACACCGTCATCGTGGCCGTGGTCAACGCCATGGCCTCCGGACTGTGTTTCCTCCTGCTGCCGTCGCGCTGGGCCGTCGTCGGCATGGCCGCCTCCTACGGCCTCGCCTACGTGACCGGTGTCGGCGTCGCCTGGCGCAGGCTGCGCAAGCGGCTCGGCGGGGACCTGGACGGCCCACGGGTGCTGCGGACGTACGCCCGGCTGTGCATCGCGTCCGTGCCGGCCGCCCTGATCAGCGGCGCGGCCTGCTACGCGATCAGCCGTGCGCTCGGCCAGGACGTCCTCGGATCGTTCGCCGCGCTGCTGGCCGGCGGTGTGCTGCTGTTCGGCGTCTTTTTCGTCGCCGCCCGCCGCATGCGCATCGAGGAAGTCAACTCACTGGTCGGCATGGTGCGCGGACGCCTGGGACGCTGAGGGCTGGGGTAGGCGCACAACCATCGTTCACCGCCGTGTGTCGTGCATAGCGGCGGACTGTGGGCACAATTGGGTTCGGCGTCGGACCGCGCGCATCGGCAGCCGGTCGGCGCGCATCGAATGGGGAGGCAGAACGACGGTGGCGGAACGGAGCACAGCTGCCGTCGACGTGGCAGACAACAGCGGTGACGAGCCGCTGACCGCACAGGCGGACCAGTCCACGGCCGACGGGGTGGCCAACAACCGGGAGCGGGACACGGACAGCGACGAGGCACAGGGGAGCCCGAAGAGCGAGGATTCCGGCAGCAAGGCCTCGCCTCCCGAACTGCACAGCGGGCACAAACTCGCCAGACGCTACCGCCTCGAGGAGTGCGTCACCCGTCTGGACGGCTTCAGCAGTTGGCGGGCCGTCGACGAGAAGCTCCGCCGCGCCGTCGGAGTCCACGTCCTCCCGACGGACCATACCCGCGCTCGCTCCGTGCTGGCCGCGGCCCGTTCCTCCGCCCTGCTCGGTGATCCCCGCTTCGTCCAGGTACTCGACGCCGTCGAGGACAACGACCTGGTCTACGTCGTCCACGAGTGGCTCCCCGACGCAACCGAACTGACCGCGCTGCTCGCCTCCGGCCCGCTCGAGGCTTACGACGCCTACCAGATGGTCAGTCAGGTCGCGTCGGCCATGGCGGCGGCCCACCGTGAGGGCCTCGCCCACCTGCGCCTGAGCCCCAACGCGGTGCTCCGGACCTCGACCGGCCAGTGGCGGATCCGCGGACTCGCCGTCAACGCCGCCCTGCGCGGCATCAGTTCCGAGACGCCCCAGCGCACCGACACCGAGGCCGTCGGTGCCCTGCTGTACGCCACGCTCACCCAGCGCTGGCCCTACGAGACCGACGCACACGGTCTGGCGGGGCTGCCCAAGGACATCGGGCTGATCCCGCCGGACCAGGTACGTGCGGGAGTCCACCGCGGCCTGTCCGAGCTCGCCATGCGCGCCCTCGCCAATGACGGCGCCACCGCCTCCCGCCACGAGTCCCCGTGCACCACGCCGGAGGAACTGGTGAAGGCGATCGGCGAGATGCCCCGCATCCGCCCGCCGGAGCCGGCGTACACCGCCCCGCCCGAGTACCAGCGCACCGCCTACCAGCAGGGCGCCTACGGCCGTCCGGCGCCGCGTCCTGGGGCCACCCGGCCGGTACCGACTCCGCCGCCTCCGCTGCAGAGCCGCACCGGCAAGGCACTGAAGTGGAGTGTCTCCGCTCTGCTGATCGCCGCGCTCGGTCTGGGCAGCTGGCAGCTGGCGGACGCGCTGATGGAGCGTGGAGGCAAGGCCGACGACCAGAACCAGACGCAGACGACGGACGGCGACGACAAGAACGGGGAGCAGCCCCGGCCGATGAAGCCCATCGCGGTCCAGGGTGCCCAGGAGTTCGTCGCCAAGGGTGACGCACAGCACCCGGCCGACGTCGGCAAGACGTACGACGGCGACACCGCAACCCTCTGGCGGACGAACAGTTTCTACGACGGTCCGGTCATCGGCCCGTTCAAGCCCGGCGTCGGCATCGTCTATGACCTCGGTTCGGCCAAGGAGCTGTCGACGGCGGACATAGGACTGTTCTACGGCGGCGACCACACGACGGTGGAGCTGTACGCCGCAGACTCCTTGCAGCCCTCGTCGATCGACGCGATGCGGAAGATCGGCACGGTCACCACGAGCGGAACCAACGCGACGGTCAAGCTCACCAAGCCGGTGAAGACGCAGTACGTCCTCGTGTGGCTCACCGCCCTGCCCCACGCACCTGGCGACAAGTACAGCGACCCCGGTTACAAGCAGGCCATCACCGACGTGACGTTCAAGGGCTGAGCCCGCCGGCTGAAGGAAGGGGGTCCAATGGCAGACGGCACCGCCTACGGCGACGTCAGTGACCGGGATCTCCTCACCCGCCATGTGAAGGGCGACCCGGATGCCTTCGGCGAGCTCGTCCGCCGCCATCGCGACCGTCTCTGGGCCGTGGCCCTGCGGACGCTGGGTGACCGCGAGGAAGCCGCCGACGCCGTCCAGGACGCCCTGATCTCCGCCTACCGGGCCGCGCACACCTTCCGCGGCCAGGCGGCCGTGACGACCTGGCTGCACCGAATCACAGTGAACGCCTGTCTGGACCGCGCCCGTAAGGCCGCCTCTCGGAGATCCGCTCCCGTCGACGACACCGAGCGACTGGAGCAGCTCCTGGAGCCGCACGAGTCGGCGTCGGCCCCCGCAGAGCGCAAAGACCTGCACCGCCAGCTCTTGAAGGCCCTCGGCACCCTGCCGGCCGACCAGCGGGCGGCACTCGTCCTGGTGGACATGCAGGGCTACCCCGTCGCGGAGGCGGCCCGGATCCTGGATGTGCCGACCGGCACCGTCAAGAGCCGCTGTGCCCGTGGCAGAGCCAGACTCCTGCCCCTGCTGACACACCTGCGCCCGGACGGCAGCGGCGAGAGCAGGAAGGCCGGCCAGGGCAGAAAGCCCATCGACGAACGGAACCGGACTCAGGGGACATCCGTCCCACCGGCAGCGGGACCGCGCCGTGCGGGTCCGCCGGACGCAGGACCGAGCGATTCAGCCGCAGTGAAGGGCGGAGGTGGACGAACGTGACGTCGTCGACGGCAGACCTGACCGGACACCCGGACGTCGCGGAGATCTCCGACCTTGCCGAGGGCCTGCTCCCTCCGTCACGGACCTCGGACGTACGACGGCATCTGGAGACCTGCGAGCTCTGCGCGGGCGTCTACGCATCACTGGAGGAGATCCAGGGACTGCTCGGCACACTGCCCGGCCCGACCCGGATGCCCGACGACGTGGCCGACCGTATCGACGCCGCCCTTGCCGCCGAGGCAGCGCTGAGCGTGACCAGCGACCACGACGGCGCGCGTGTTTCACGTGAAACATCGGCATCCGCGGACCGCCCTGCCGGAAACGCCCGCCCCTCGTCCACCGGCCCGGGCCGCAAGGAACGCCGACGAGGCGGACGCCGCAGGATCGCCGTACTCGGCGCCGTTGCCGCTGCCGCGACCCTCGGGCTCGGCTCCGTCATTGTCTCGTCCCTCACCGGTGGTAACCGGGACAACGACACCGTTCACGGGCAGCAGACCGCGCTCGCGGACACCTTCTCCGAGGGGAAGCTCGAGGAGCAGGTCGCCGGACTCATCTCCGACGAGCAGAGCACTCGAAACGGGCCGCGCACGCCGCGCAGCTTCGGCATGGAGTCCGAGACCGGCGCCGAGAACCATGTCTTCAAGCAGCCGACGATCCCCGAGTGCGTCCAGCATGGCATCGGTCGCGAGGACACCGCGCTCGCCATGAAGGAGGGCGTCTACAAGGGCAAGGAAGCGCTGCTCGTGGTGCTGCCCGATGCCTCCAACGACAGCCGGGTCACCGCCTACATCGTCGAGTCGGCATGTGTGGACCAGCCCACGGTCAGCAAGGCCAAGGTCCTGCTGAAGCACTCCTACGCACGCTCCTGAAGGCTCGCCCAGCCTCGTCCGGCGTGTGTCTGCCGTGTGCCCGGACACAGCGGGAATGCGCGCCCCTTAGGATCCGTTGGGTGGGGTGAGGGCTCCGAGAGAAGCTCCACCCGGCCCTGAAGACGCAGTCCAGAGACGAGGAATGAAGCCGTGAGCGACGTCCGAAACGTGATCATCATCGGCTCCGGGCCCGCCGGCTACACGGCGGCGCTCTACACCGCGCGCGCGTCGCTGAAGCCGCTGGTGTTCGAAGGCGCCGTCACCGCGGGCGGCGCGCTGATGAACACCACCGAGGTGGAGAACTTCCCGGGCTTCCAGGACGGCATTATGGGCCCCGAGCTCATGGACAACATGCGCGCCCAGGCGGAGCGCTTCGGCGCCGAGCTGATCCCGGACGATGTCGTCGCCGTCGACCTGACCGGCGAGATCAAGACCGTCACCGACACTGCGGGCACGGTGCACCAGGCGAAGGCCGTGATCGTCACCACCGGTTCCCAGCACCGCAAGCTCGGTTTGCCGAACGAGGACGCCCTCTCTGGCCGTGGCGTCTCGTGGTGCGCGACCTGCGACGGCTTCTTCTTCAAGGACCAGGACATCGCCGTGATCGGCGGCGGTGACACCGCGATGGAGGAGGCCACGTTCCTCTCCCGCTTCGCCAAGTCCGTGACGATCGTCCACCGCCGTGACACCCTGCGCGCCTCCAAGGCGATGCAGGAGCGGGCCTTCGCCGACCCCAAGATCACCTTTGTCTGGGACAGCGAGGTCGCCGAGGTCCAGGGCGACCAAAAGCTGTCGGGCCTGAAGCTGCGCAACGTCAAAACCGGCGAGCTCTCGGACCTGCCGGTGACCGGCCTGTTCATCGCGATCGGCCACGACCCGCGCACCGAGCTCTTCAAGGGTCAGCTCGACCTGGACCCGGAGGGCTACCTGAAGGTCGACGCCCCCTCGACCCGCACCAACCTCACCGGTGTCTTCGCCGCCGGTGACGTGGTCGACCACACCTACCGCCAGGCGATCACCGCCGCAGGTACCGGCTGCTCCGCCGCCCTCGACGCCGAGCGCTTCCTCGCTGCGCTCACCGACGAGGACAAGGCCGAGCCCGAGAAGACCGCCGTCTGACCTCCACCCACCCCACGCACCAACCAGTTAAGGAGCCCGCCGTGGCCGGCACCCTGAAGCAAGTGACCGACGACTCCTTCGAGCAGGACGTCCTCAAGAGCGACAAGCCCGTTCTGGTGGACTTCTGGGCCGCCTGGTGCGGTCCGTGCCGCCAGATCGCACCGTCCCTGGAGGCGATCGCCGCCGAGTACGGCGACAAGATCGAGGTCGTCAAGCTGAACATCGACGAGAACCCGGGTACGGCCGCCAAGTACGGCGTCATGTCCATCCCGACCCTGAACGTCTACCAGGGCGGCGAGGTCGCCAAGACCATCGTCGGCGCCAAGCCGAAGGCTGCGATCGTTCGCGACCTCGAGGACTTCATCGCCGAGTGACGTTTCACGTGAAACACGAAGGGGCCGACCCGAGCGGGTCGGCCCCTTCGTTTCGCCTCCCTACCAGGCACGGCGACGCAGCTACAGCGGCCGCAGTGCAGGCTCCTTCTGAACCGCCCCCAGCAGGCGGTCCAGAGCCATCTCGACGTCCTCCTTCCAGGAGAGCGTGGAGCGAAGGTCCAGGCGCAGTCGCGGGTGACTGGGGTGGGGGCGAACCGTCTTGAACCCCACGGCCAGCAGATGGTCGGCAGGCAGAACACAGGCCGGCTCTTTCCAGCGAGCGTCCCCGAACGCCTCGATCGCCTTGAAGCCTCGACGCAACAAGTCCTTGGCAACCGTCTGTACCATCACCCGGCCCAGCCCCTGGCCCTGGTAACCGGGCATCACGAACGCGGTCATCAGCTGGACCGCGTCCGGCGAGACGGGACTGGTGGGGAATGCAGTCGAACGCGGCACATACGCGGGGGGCGCATAGAGCACGAAGCCCACCGGCACGTCGTCGACGTAGACCACCCGCCCGCACGACCCCCAGTCCAGCAGGACGGCGGAGATCCAGGACTCCTTTTCAAGAGCAGGCGTACCCGCCTTTACCGCGGCTTCGCCGCTGACGGGGTCCAGCTCCCAGAAGACGCACGAGCGACAGCGCTGGGGAAGGTCCTGCAGGTTGTCCAGCGTGAGCGGTACGAGCCGGCGCCCCATGAAGGCTGTTCCTCGCTTCCTTCGCCCGCCGCATCGCGGGCGGCTGTCAAAGCGCTCCGTTCCCTGAGCAGACTGCCGATGAAGCCACCGACCGCGCCCAGCCCCAAGCCCGCGCTCACCAGCCCGGTACGGCCCATCGTTCGCATGGCCCCTGCCTTCCTCTCAGAGGTACTGCCAGGTGCTTGCGCCCTCTCGTTCGCATCGTATCCACGAAGCGCTGCCCTCGGCACCGGCAAAAGCAAAGGGCGGGCCGTGTTCCGGCACGCACCGGACACGACCCGCCGTGTCGACAGGGAAGCGCGACTCAGCGCGCCACTCCCACGCGTCTCAGTAGTCGAGCTCCTCGGCTTCGCCGTCCGAAAGGCTCTTCTGCAGTACCGGCCCCTCGCCCGGAGCGAGGCTCCCAAGAATCCGCTCGAGGTCTTCCATGGAGGCGAACTCCACGGTGATCTTGCCCTTCTTCTGACCCAGGTCGACCTTCACCCGCGTCTCGAAGCGATCCGAGAGCCGTGTCGCCAGGTCGGACAGCGCCGGGGAGACCAGAGAGCCGGCCCGAGGTCCCTTGGCACGCTGAGGCTTCTGCGGCCGGGAGCCCATGAGGGTCACGATCTCCTCGACCGCCCGAACCGAAAGCCCTTCAGCGACGATCCGGTGAGCCAGCCGCTCCTGCTCCTCCGAATCCTCGACGGAGAGCAGCGCCCGTGCATGACCGGCGGAGAGCACCCCGGCGGCCACCCGGTTCTGCACCTTCGGGGAGAGCTTCAGCAGACGCAGTGTGTTCGAGACCTGAGGGCGGGAACGTCCGATGCGGTCGGCCAGCTGGTCATGTGTGCAGTCGAAATCCTTGAGCAGCTGGTCGTAGGCGGCTGCCTCTTCGAGCGGATTCAGCTGCGCCCGGTGCAGGTTCTCCAGCAGCGCGTCCAGAAGAAGCTTCTCGTCCTCTGTGGCACGCACGATCGCCGGGATGGCTTCCAGGCCGGCCTCACGGCAGGCTCGCCAGCGGCGCTCACCCATGATCAGCTCGTAGCGCGCCGGTCCCACCTGACGCACGACGACCGGCTGGAGAAGACCCACTTCCTTGATGGAGGTGACCAGCTCGGCCAACGCGTCACCGTCGAAAACCACACGCGGCTGCTGCGGATTCGGCGTGATGGCGTCGAGTGGAATTTCCGCGAAATGCGCACCCACCGGAGGCCGGAGAGGCTCCGGGCCGCTCTGAGCCGCCGACTCCTCGGTTTCACGTGGAACAGGCGGCAGCGTGGTCACCTTGGCCGCCGCCACCCCACGGTCGTTGGGCAGCAGGGGCATCCCGGCCGGGGACGCGGGAGCCGCATTCCCCAGCGCCGCCGAGGCCACCGACTTCTCGGTCGGAGCATTGGGAATCAGTGCGCCCAGACCGCGGCCCAGCCCCCTCCGTCGCTCACTCACTGGATCCCCTCCACCATGTTCGGGTCGTTCTGTGCGCCGATGTGCGCGTGCGTCGCGTCATAGCTGACGCCCACCCCCCTGAGCGCGATCTCTCGCGCCGCCTCCAGATAGGAGAGGGCTCCGCTCGATCCTGGATCGTAGGTCAGGACCGTCTGTCCGTAACTCGGGGCCTCCGAGATGCGGACCGAGCGGGGAATGCTCGTCCGCAGTACCTCGTCGCCGAAGTGGCTGCGCACCTCGTCGGCGACCTGGGACGCGAGCCGCGTCCGGCCGTCGTACATGGTGAGCAGGATCGTCGACACATGCAGTGTGGGGTTGAGGTGGCCACGGACCAGGTCGACGTTGCGCAGCAGCTGCCCCAGCCCTTCCAGCGCGTAGTACTCGCACTGGATCGGGATCAGCACCTCTTGGCCCGCGACCAGCGCGTTGACCGTCAGCAGACCGAGGGAGGGCGGGCAGTCGATGAGGATGTAATCCAGCGGCTGCTCATACGCCTGAATCGCCCGCTGAAGCCGGCTCTCGCGCGCCACCAGGGACACAAGCTCGATCTCCGCACCGGCGAGATCGATCGTGGCGGGTGCACAGAAGAGACCTTCGACGTCGGGGACCGGCTGGACCACTTCCGAGAGCGGTCGGCTCTCGACCAGGACGTCATAGATGGACGGAACCTCGGCATGATGGTCGATCCCCAGTGCCGTGGAGGCATTGCCCTGTGGATCGAGGTCCACGACCAGGACCCGGGCTCCGTGCAGAGCGAGCGACGCGGCAAGGTTGACGGTCGTCGTCGTCTTGCCCACACCGCCCTTCTGATTGGCGACCACCATGACCCTGGTCTGCTCGGGCCGCGGAAGACCCTCGCCGGCGCGGCCCAGAGCCTCCACCGCCAGTTGGGTAGCACGCCCGATCGGAGTGTCGTCCATCGGGGGCGGTGTTTCACGTGAAACATCCGTCCCCATCGACTCGGTACGGGGACCGGGGACCGGATCGGTCATCGGTCCCGCGATATTGGCGTCGGACCGCAAGGATTCACTCTCCTCGACTTCAGGCTCGCAATGGACAGAGCCTCCCATGCCTTCGGGGTCATGAACCAGTGAGGCCTGTTGTTCTGTGGAGAAATCCACCTCTGTGGACAACTCCGTGCCCTCTCCGAGTGACCCGAGAGGCTTTCGGTCGCGGGGGTCGGCCGCAGCGCGGCCCCGACTGATGATGCCGTGCAGCAGTGAGCGACGTTTCACGTGAAACACGATGCACAGCGGCCGAAGCCGAACAGCCGCGACACTCCGGCATGCGTAGGTATGGCAGCTTATGTGGAGTACGGCTACCCGCGACGCCGCCGGGCTCGGCCCGTCCGCGCCGCCTTGGCCCGCTTGGCAGCGAACCGCACGCCGCCCGGGCTCTCCCCGACCTCAACCCGCACCACGGTCGACATGGGGTCCACGACGCCCTCGCCCACATGGAGGATCGAGGTTTCCACCGCCCCCAGCTTGCTGAGCGCGGTGGACGCGGCCTTCAGCTCCTCCTCAGCCGTGTCGCCCTTGAGAGCGAGCATCTCGCCGTACGGACGCAGCAGTGGGATCCCCCAGGTGGCCAGACGATCCAGCGGAGCCACGGCACGGGCCGTCACCACATGCACCGGCGGCAACTTGCCCATGACCTCCTCGGCCCGACCACGTACCACGGTCACATGGTCCAGGCCCAGAAGCTCCACGACCTCGGTCAGGAAGTTGGTGCGCCGCAGCAGGGGCTCCAGAAGAGTGATCTTCAGGTCCTCCCGGACGAGCGCCAGCGGGATGCCGGGCAGACCGGCGCCGGAACCGACATCGCACACCGTTACGCCCTCGGGCACGACCTCCGAGAGCACCGCGCAGTTCAGCAGATGCCGCTCCCACAGGCGGGGGACTTCACGCGGACCGATCAGACCGCGCTTCACCCCCGCCTCTGCGAGCAGCTCGGCGTAGCGGATCGCGTCCGCGTACCGAACACCGAACACATCACGTGCCTGCTCGGGAACAGGGGGAAGCTCCGCTGCCTCCGTCACGAGGGGACCGTCCTTCCGTACGGCACCGGCGCACCGGGCGCCGCTGCCAGAACCACCAGAACTATCAGGCTGACAAAACTCGGCCCCGTCTGCGCAACAGACGGGGCCGGAGAACGTGTGGACCGATCAGGCGGGAAGCACGACGACGAAGCGCTCCGGCTCCTCGCCCTCGGACTCGCTGCGCAGTCCCGCGGCCTTGACCGCGTCGTGCACGACCTTGCGCTCGAACGGCGTCATCGGCTTCAGCCGGACGGACTCGCCGCTGCTCCTGACCTCGGCCGCGGCCTTGGCGCCCAGCTCGGAGAGCTCGGCGCGCTTGTCGGCCCGGTAGCCCGCGATGTCGAGCATCAGTCGGCTGCGATCACCGGTCTCCCGGTGCACAGCCAAGCGCGTGAGCTCCTGCAGAGCCTCCAGCACCTCGCCGTCCCGGCCGACCAGCTTCTGCAGATCACGGCTGTTCGTGTCGCTGATGATCGAGACGGAGGCGCGGTCGGCCTCGACGTCCATGTCGATGTCACCGTCGAGATCGGCGATGTCGAGCAGACCCTCCAGGTAGTCCGCGGCGATATCGCCCTCCTGCTCGAGGCGGGTCAGGGTGTCTGCGCCCTCGGCAGCGGCGGAGGTGGTGCCTTCCGTCACGGGATGGACTCCTTCTTACTTCTTCGACGGGGACTTGGGCCGCTGCGGGCCCTTGCGCTGTCCGGACTGGGCCTTGCTGCGGCCACCGCCGCCGGGCTTCTGCGCGGGCTTCTTGGCGGCGCCGGCGGACATGCCGCCCTGCTGGCCGCTCTCCGGCTCGCCGGACTTGCTGAGGGAGGTCTTGGCCTCCGGCTCACCGGCGGACTCACCGCCCGGCTTCGCGGACTGGCGCTGCGCCTTGGTCTGCCGCTTGGGCTGCTGCCGCTTGGGTGCCGCCGTGGTGCCGGGGGCGCCTTCCGCGCTCTGGGCGGCGACGGCGGTGTCGCTCTTCTCCACGGTGCCGTCGGCCTGGGCCGCGAGACCCGCCTTGTTCAGTCCGTTGATGAACTTGCGCTCGAACTCGTTGCGGTCCCGGCCCTTGGCGACGATGGCCTTGACGACGGACCGCTGACCACGGCCGCGCGTCTTGCCCGTGTCCGTGACGTGCTTGAGCAGGCGCTCCAGGTAGGCGGCCTGAGCCTTGGAACCCGGAGTCGGGTTGTTGCGGATGACGTACATCTGCTGGCCCATGGTCCACACGTTCGTGGTCAGCCAGTAGACGAGGACACCGACGGGGAAGTTGATACCGAAGACGGCGAACATGACCGGGAAGACGTACATCAGCATCTTCTGCTGCTGCATGAACGGCGTCTTCACCGTGGTGTCGACGTTCTTGGTCATCAGCTGGCGCTGAGTGAAGAACTGCGATGCCGACATCAGCACGATCATGATCGCGGTGACGATCCTGACGTCCGTCAGCGACGACCCGAGGGCTTCCACCCTGGAGGAGCCGTCGGTGAACTTCGCGGCCAGCGGTGCGCCGAAGATGTGAGCCTTCTGGGCGCTCTCCAGCAGGCGGTCGTTGATCACGCCGATGGTGTCGTTCGACGCGATCGAGTTGAGCACGTGGTACAGGGCGAAGAAGAACGGGGACTGCGCCAGGATGGGAAGGCACGAGGAGAGCGGGTTGGTGCCCGTCTCCTTGTACAGCTTCATCATCTCTTCGGACTGACGCTGTTTGTCGTTCTTGTAGCGCTCCTGGATCTTCTTCATCTCCGGCTGGAGCGTCTGCATCCCACGCGTCGCCTTGATCTGCTTCACGAAGAGCGGGATCAGGCAGATGCGGATGAGGATCACCAGGGACACGATGGACAGGCCCCAGGCCCATCCGGTGTCAGGGCCGAAGATCGCGCCGTACACCTTGTGGAACTGGACGATGACCCAGGAGACAGGTGTCGTGATGAAACTGAAGAGGCTGGCAATCGTGTCCACTAATCATGCTCCTTGGGCATGGGACGGGGTCTCTGCGGCCGGACTCGAAGGACTGGACTGACTCGTGGGAGAAGTCTGTCCCTCGTTGGCCGGTTCGGCGGCGGAGGTCCCGCCCTTGCGTGCACGCCAGGCGTCACGCAGCATTTCGTGCCACCGCGGGCGTTTGCGCGGCGGAACATGGTCCACGCCACCCAGCGACCACGGGTTGCATCGCAGGATGCGCCAAGCGGTGAGCGCCGTACCTTTGAGAGCACCGTGTCGGTCGATGGCCGTGTAGCCGTAGTGGGAACACGACGGGTAGTACTTGCACACCGGCCCCAGCAGAGGACTGATCGTCCACTGGTACAGCTTGATCAGAGCCAGCAGCGGGTACTTCATCGCGCGCCCCCTCCCAGTAGCCGCTCCAAGGCGGCGTCCAGGTCTCGGGCCAGCTGTGCATGGTCGGCGTCGCCCGCACCGGGCAGCGCTCGTACGACTACCAGGCTACCGGGGGGAAACAGGTCGATCCGGTCGCGCACCAGGTGGCGAAGCCTGCGCTTCACCTTGTTGCGCACCACCGCGCCACCCACGGCTTTGCTCACGACGAAACCCGCACGTGTCGGGGGAGCGCTCTCCCCAGGCGCGTGCGGGTCCGTGGCACCGCTTCGGAGGTGGACGACCAGGGCCGGGCGTCCGGCCCGGCGGCCTCGTCGTACCGCGGTCGCGAAGTCCTCGCGCCGCCTCAGCCGGTTGTCGGTGGGCAGCACGACGTCATGACCTGACCGGATCAGGCGGACAGACGGGCGCGACCCTTGCTGCGGCGGGTCGCGAGAATCGCGCGGCCGGCACGGGTGCGCATACGCAGCCGGAAGCCGTGGGTCTTGGCGCGACGACGGTTGTTCGGCTGGAAGGTGCGCTTGCTCACTCGGGGGCTCCAGAAAGAATCGGGGTTGGCGGGGTGCCGTCCTGGCTGTCACCGTGCGCCCACGAGTAGCTCGCGTTACGCCCGAGTGCACCGCTTTTCGATCACCTTGGACGTGACCTGTGCCCATCGGAGGCAGGCGGCAGCAGCCATCGACAACTCGACCTGGTTACGGTACGTGGGACTGCGCCATTCGGTCAAACCAGCGGTGACCGGGAGACGCTTGTCCACAGGCTGGGGACAACAACTTGAACCCTACCGGCCACGCTGACTACCGTGACTGGACTTCGATTCGTTCCCTTATCCCTGCCCCACCCGAGTTTCATCCCGACCCGTCCCCGAATCACACCTTCGAGGGACTCGTGAGAGAGCGTGCCCTGTGGCTGACGTACCTGCCGATCTTGCCGCAGTGTGGCCACGCGTACTGGAGCAACTCCTCGGAGAGGGCCGCGGGCAGGGCGTCGAGTCGAAGGACGAGCACTGGATCCGGCGCTGCCAGCCCCTCGCGCTGGTCGCCGACACCGCCCTCCTCGCCGTACCGAACGAATTCGCGAAGGGCGTACTGGAGGGCCGCCTCGCCCCGGTCGTCAGCGAGACGCTGAGCCGCGAGTGCGGCCGCCCGATCCGCATCGCCATCACCGTCGACGACACTGCCGGCGAGCCCGCACCCGCCACACCGGCCCCGACGCCGCAGGCACCGCCCACCCGCCCCCAGCCCCGCTACGAGGAGCCCGAGCTCCCCGCGCCCGGCCACGGCCAGGGCGGCCGCGACGACTACGAGGGATACGGCCGCCACCGCGCCGACCAGCTCCCCACCGCCCGCCCCGCCTACCCGCAGGAGTACCAGCGCCCCGAGCCCGGCTCCTGGCCTCGTCCGGCACAGCAGGACGACTACGGCTGGCAACAGCAGCGCCTCGGCTTCCCGGAGCGGGACCCGTACGCCTCCCCGGCCCAGGACGGCTACGACCAGGAGCGATACCACCCGCAGGACTCGTACGGCAACAACTACCGCCAGCAGCCGCCGGAGCGCCCGTCGTACGACTCGCAGCACGGCGACTACAAACGAGGCGATTACGACCGCGGCGGTGACTACGAACCGCGCGACTACGAAAAGTCCCGCGGCGACCACGGCCAGCCACGCCCGGATCACGACCAGCCGCGCAGCGACTACGACCAGCCACGGGTCGACTACGACCAGCAGCGCGGCGACTACGACCAGCGCGGCCCCCGCCGGGACCTGCCCGAACCCCCGTCCGGCTCCGGCCACGTGCACCGCGGCGGCCCCGTCGGTCCCGGCCCCGCGACCGGCGCCCCCGGCCCACTGGCCGCACAGCCGGCACCGGCCGCCGGACCGGGC
Organism: Streptomyces mutabilis; assembly: GCF_014649815.1. Lineage (GTDB taxonomy): Bacteria > Actinomycetota > Actinomycetes > Streptomycetales > Streptomycetaceae > Streptomyces > Streptomyces mutabilis. Next base: position 226,386 of record NZ_BMTT01000009.1, read on the forward strand.
GAGCCGACCGCACGCCTCAATCCGAAGTACCTCTTCGACACCTTCGTCATCGGGGCCTCCAACCGCTTCGCCCACGCCGCGGCCGTCGCCGTCGCCGAAGCCCCCGCGAAGGCCTACAACCCGCTCTTCATCTACGGGGAGTCGGGACTCGGCAAGACCCACCTCCTGCACGCCATCGGGCACTACGCCCGCAGCCTCTACCCCGGCACGCGCGTGCGGTACGTGAGCTCCGAGGAGTTCACCAACGAGTTCATCAACTCCATCCGCGACGGCAAGGGCGACAGCTTCCGCAAGCGGTACCGCGAGATGGACATCCTGCTCGTCGACGACATCCAGTTCCTGGCGGACAAGGAGTCGACGCAGGAGGAGTTCTTCCACACCTTCAACACCCTCCACAACGCCAACAAGCAGATCGTGCTCTCCAGCGACCGGCCGCCCAAGCAGCTGGTCACCCTGGAGGACCGGCTGCGGAACCGCTTCGAGTGGGGGCTGATCACCGACGTCCAGCCGCCCGAACTGGAGACGCGCATCGCGATCCTGCGCAAGAAGGCGGTGCAGGAGCAGCTCAACGCCCCGCCCGAGGTGCTGGAGTTCATCGCCTCGCGGATCTCGCGCAACATCCGTGAGCTGGAGGGCGCGCTGATCCGGGTGACGGCGTTCGCGTCGCTCAATCGACAGCCGGTGGACCTCGGGCTGACGGAGATCGTCCTCAAGGACCTGATCCCCGGCGGGGAGGATTCGACGCCGGAGATCACCTCGACGGCCATCATGAGCGAGACCGCCGACTACTTCGGCCTCACGGTGGAGGACCTGTGCGGCAGCTCGCGCGGCCGCCAGCTGGTGACGGCGCGGCAGATCGCGATGTACCTGTGCCGTGAGTTGACGGACCTGTCCCTGCCGAAGATCGGCGCGCTGTTCGGCGGGCGGGACCACACCACGGTGATGCACGCCGACCGCAAGATCCGCAATCTGATGGCCGAGCGGCGCTCCATCTACAACCAGGTCACCGAACTGACCAACCGCATCAAGAACGGCTGAGAGCCGCCGGCACCGGCTTCCGGGGCGCCCCGGACCCCCGGGGCGCCCTTTCTCGCCGCGGCACCGCCCCCGCGCCACCACCGCGACCACCGAGCTACCGGCGCGCCACCGCCGTGCCGCCGTGCCGCCGCCATGCCATCGCCCGACCACAGACCCGCAACCACCGCCACACCGCACCGTCCCCGCTGTTCGATTACCTGCCGGGTTACGGCCGCCCTCCACAGATGCGGCAACTTTTTTCCGTCCACACCTTGGGGACTGGGAAGTTGTCCCGATCCTGTCCACAGGCCAGGCTGTTGAGGAAGCATCAGGGCAGGTCAGCCGCCTGTGGATTCGTGGACGAACGATCTCCACAGCCTGTGGACGACGGGCTGGTGCACAAGTTGTGCATCGAGTTGTCCACGGCCAACCCACAGGCTGTACCCGGTTGTCCCCAGCGATCCCCTGCTTCTCCACACCTCTGTCCACTGTTCGGCAACACAACGCGCCCTTTCACCGCGTCGAGTGAAAGCCATCACACCGAGGTGCCGGATTGGGCTGTGGGAAAGGTGGGTAAAGCTGGGGACGGCCCTGGGGAGAAGTCGCCCCTCCCTGTGCACGGAGTGTGCAGAACTTTCTGTTCTCCACAGATACGCCCGGTTGTCCACCGGCTCCGCCCACAGGCCCCGTGGACAAAATTCCCGCGCTGACCTGCGCAAACGAGGTTATCCACGGTATCCACAGGCCCTACTACTACTCCCAACCAGTAAGAGAGCGGAATTCGTTTCGAAGCGGGCCCTGTGCACAACTCGCCCTCTCGAGCCCGACCGCCCCTCGTCACGACTTGACCCCGAAGGGCACCTACTGTCAGTGGGGTGCGTCAGACTGTTCTCCGGTGTTCTGCCCCGGACGGGGACCGACGACACCGAGTCAGACGACGAAGCCAGGCAGGGCGAGAAGCGCCGGCAACAGCAGGAGGCGGCAACAGTGAAGATCCGGGTGGAACGCGACGTACTCGCGGAGGCAGTGGCCTGGGCGGCTCGCAGTCTCCCGGCCCGTCCGCCGGCGCCTGTCCTCGCGGGCCTGCTGCTGAAGGCCGAGGAGGGGCAGCTGAGCCTGTCCAGCTTCGACTACGAGGTCTCCGCGCGGGTGTCGGTGGAGGCGGAGATCGAGGAGGAGGGCACGGTCCTCGTCTCCGGGCGCCTGCTCGCCGACATCTCCCGCGCCCTTCCCAACCGGCCGGTGGAGATCTCCACAGACGGTGTACGGGCGACGGTGGTCTGCGGGTCCTCGCGGTTCACCCTCCACACCCTGCCGGTGGAGGAGTACCCGGCGCTGCCGCAGATGCCGGAGGCCACGGGCACCGTCCCCGGTGAAGTCTTCGCCTCGGCCGTGCAGCAGGTCGCCATCGCCGCGGGCCGCGACGACACGTTGCCCGTCCTCACCGGTGTGCGCATCGAGATCGAGGGCGACTCGGTGACGCTGGCCTCCACCGACCGCTACCGCTTCGCCGTCCGCGAGTTCCTGTGGAAGCCGGAGAATCCGGAGGTCTCCGCGGTCGCCCTGGTGCCGGCGAAGACGCTGCAGGACACCGCCAAGGCGCTGACCAGCGGTGACCAGGTGATCCTGGCTCTGTCCGGTTCCGGTGCGGGTGAGGGTCTGATCGGTTTCGAGGGTGCGGGCCGCCGGACGACGACGCGTCTGCTGGAGGGTGACCTCCCGAAGTACAAGACGCTGTTCCCGACGGAGTTCAACAGCGTCGCCGTGATCGAGACCGCCCCCTTCGTGGAGGCCGTCAAGCGCGTTGCCCTGGTCGCCGAGCGCAACACCCCGGTGCGGCTCAGCTTCGAGCAGGGCGTGCTGATCCTGGAGGCAGGTTCCAGCGACGACGCACAGGCTGTGGAAAGGGTCGACGCCCAGCTGGAGGGCGACGACATCTCGATCGCCTTCAACCCGACGTTCCTGCTGGACGGTCTGAGTGCCATCGACTCCCCGGTGGCCCAGCTGTCCTTCACGACGTCCACGAAGCCGGCGCTGCTCAGCGGCAAGCCGGCCCTGGACGCCGAGGCGGACGAGGCCTACAAGTACCTGATCATGCCGGTGCGGCTGAGCGGCTGAGCGGCTGAGCGGCTGCTCCCTCAGGGGGTCCGGCAGGGGCCGACGTCCGGTTGTCCACAGGCTGAGGACGAACGTGCAGGTGAGGGCGTACGTATGAGCGCGTACGCCCACAGCTGTGCACGGACGTCCGGGTTTAGGCTCGGGGCGGGTACGAAAGTGCCGCGGCACGCCTTCCGGCCGGTCGGACGTGCCGCCCCGCCACCTCGCACACCTAAGGAACGCAACTGATGGAGCTCGGTCTCGTCGGCCTCGGCAAGATGGGCGGCAACATGCGCGAGCGGATCCGCCGCGCGGGCCACACCGTCGTCGGATACGACCGCAATCCCGACCTCGCCGATGTCCACAGCCTGGACGAGCTTGTGGGCAAGCTCGAGGGCCCGCGCGTGGTCTGGGTGATGGTCCCGGCAGGTGAGGCCACTCAGGCCACCATCGACCGTCTCGGCGAGCTGTTGGAGCCCGGTGACGTCGTCGTGGACGGCGGCAACTCCCGCTGGACGGACGACGAGAAGCACGCCGAGGAGCTGGCAGCCAAGGGCATAGGCTTCGTCGACTGCGGTGTCTCCGGTGGCGTGTGGGGCCTGGAGAACGGCTACGCGCTGATGTACGGCGGCGACGCGGAGAACGTCGCGAAGGTGCAGCCGATCTTCGATGCCCTCAAGCCGGAGGGCGACTTCGGTTCCGTGCACGCCGGCAAGGTCGGCGCGGGCCACTTCGCGAAGATGGTCCACAACGGCATCGAGTACGCCATGATGCAGGCCTACGCCGAGGGCTGGGAGCTGCTGGAGAAGGTCGACTCCGTGGACAACGTCCGCGAGGTCTTCCGCTCCTGGCAGGAGGGCACGGTCATCCGGTCCTGGCTGCTGGACCTGGCCGTCAACGCGCTCGACGAAGACGAGCACCTGGGCGGGCTGCGCGGTTACGCGCAGGACTCCGGTGAGGGACGCTGGACCGTGGAGGCCGCGATCGACAACGCGGTGCCGCTGCCGGCGATCACCGCGTCGCTGTTCGCGCGGTTCGCGTCCCGGCAGGACGACTCGCCGCAGATGAAGATGATCGCCGCGCTGCGCAACCAGTTCGGCGGCCACGCGGTCGAGAAGAAGTAGCGAAAGGCTGGGGAGGTCGGCGCACGACCATGCACGTCACGCATCTGTCGCTGGCCGACTTCCGCTCGTACGCCCGGGTCGAGGTCCCGCTGGACCCGGGCGTCACGGCCTTCGTCGGTCCGAACGGGCAGGGCAAGACCAACCTGGTCGAGGCGGTCGGCTACCTGGCCACCCTCGGCAGCCACCGGGTCTCCTCCGACGCCCCCCTGGTCCGCATGGGTGCCGAGCGGGCCGTGATCCGTGCCCAGGTCCGGCAGGGTGAGCGGCAGCAGCTGATCGAGCTGGAGCTGAACCCGGGCAAGGCCAACCGCGCCCGCATCAACAGGTCCTCGCAGGTCAGGCCCCGTGATGTGCTCGGCATCGTCCGTAGCGTCCTGTTCGCGCCCGAGGATCTCGCCCTGGTCAAGGGCGACCCTGGGGAACGGCGTCGCTTCCTGGACGAGCTGATCACGGCGCGCTCCCCGCGCATGGCCGGTGTGCGCTCCGACTACGACCGGGTCCTCAAGCAGCGCAACACCTTGCTGAAGTCGGCCGCGCTGGCCCGCCGGCACGGTGGACGCACGATGGACCTGTCCACGCTGGACGTCTGGGACCAGCACCTCGCGCGCGCGGGCGCCGAACTCCTCGCTCAGCGTCTGGACCTGATCGCCGCCGTGCAGCCGCTGGCCGACAAGGCGTACGAGCAGCTGGCCCCGGGCGGCGGCCCCCTCGCCCTGGAGTACAAGCCGTCGGCGCCCGGCGAGTCGCACACGCGCGAGGACCTGTACGAGCAGCTGATGGGGGCGCTCGCCGAGGCCCGCAAGCAGGAGATCGAGCGGGGCGTCACCCTGGTGGGGCCGCACCGGGACGACCTGCTGCTGAAGCTCGGTTCGCTGCCCGCCAAGGGCTACGCGTCCCACGGCGAGTCGTGGTCGTACGCGCTGGCGCTGCGCCTGGCCTCGTTCGATCTGCTGCGGGCGGAGGGCAACGAGCCGGTCCTCGTCCTGGACGACGTCTTCGCCGAGCTGGACGCACGGCGTCGGGAGCGGCTGGCGGAGCTGGTGGCGCCCGGTGAGCAGGTGCTGGTGACTGCCGCGGTCGACGACGATGTGCCGGCCGTGCTGGCCGGTGCGCGGTTCGCGGTGGCGGAGGGGACGGTGGAGCGCGTATGAGCGCGCAGGGACCGCTTCCCGGCCGACCGTCCGGCGATCGGGGCCCGGGTCAGGGAGATCCGGAGCCTTCGGGCGTCGACCTGGCCCGTGTCGCGCTCAGGGCGGCGCGCGAGGCGGCACGCGCGCGTGGGGATGCCGCGCAGCAGAAGAAGCAGGCGCGCCGCGGTGGCCTGCGTTCCGGTGCGCGCGCCGACGGTCGTGACCCGATGGCGCTGGGGTCGGCGATCAACCGGCTGATCACCGAGCGCGGCTGGGAGACGCCGGCCGCGGTGGGCGGCGTGATGGGGCGCTGGCCGCAGATCGTCGGCGAGGACGTGGCGAAGCACTGTGTGCCGGAGCGGTACGACGAGGACGAGCGGGTGTTGATCGTCCGCTGCGACTCGACGGCGTGGGCGACGAATCTGCGGTTGCTCGCGCCGACGCTGGTGGCGCGGCTCAACGAGGACCTCGGGCACGGGTCGGTTCGGATGATCAAGGTGCTGGGACCGGGTGGTCCCGGGGGTGCCGGTCGTCGGTACGGTCCGTTGCGCGCACCTGGCAGCCGGGGGCCGGGAGACACCTACGGGTGACCCGGGACGGCCCGGCGGGTGCTCTGGCACCCCGTCAGCACTGGGTGATGTACCTCACATAATTGGCCGTCAACGGTCGGTGTGAACCGTCGGAGGTCGCTTCGTCGTGCCACCGCACAGAATTGCGAATCGCGATCTGACTCCCAAGTAGCCAAGGGTTGACGCCCGGAAGCGCTGAGTGCCGTCGTGAGCCTCTTGAGGCCCCCATCCGCATATCGGGAGTAGGACGAGCCCGGTTCAGGGCGGCACATGCGGACTCAGGTACCGGCAAACCCCCATCAGTGTCAGTGCTACCGGTAGAATGGAAGGCAATCCCGCCCCGAACGTGGGGACCGTCCGGGACTAGCTGAGCAACGCTGATCAAGGCTTACCAACGCAACATGCCGCAGCCGCTCCGGCAACCCGCCGACGAGCCCGGCTCGTGCTGTGCCAGAAAGGGCGCTTCGTGGCCGATTCCGGCAACCCCAACGAGAACAACCCGTCCATCGACACCGGCGTGAACGACGTGGTGAGCGCCCCGGCCGGCGAGGCCTTGGCCTCGTACGACGCCAGTGCCATCACCGTGCTCGAGGGTCTGGACGCGGTCCGCAAGCGACCCGGTATGTACATCGGCTCGACCGGTGAACGAGGTCTGCACCACTTGGTGCAGGAGGTCGTGGACAACTCCGTCGACGAGGCGCTGGCCGGTCACGCGGACACGATCGACGTCACGATCCTCGCCGACGGCGGTGTACGGGTCGTCGACAACGGCCGTGGCATTCCCGTGGGCATCGTCCCCTCCGAGGGGAAGCCCGCGGTGGAGGTCGTGCTGACCGTGCTGCACGCGGGCGGCAAGTTCGGCGGCGGCGGTTACGCGGTCTCCGGTGGTCTGCACGGTGTGGGTGTGTCCGTCGTCAACGCCCTCTCCACGAGGGTGGCGGTGGAGGTCAAGACCGACGGCTACCGCTGGACGCAGGACTACAAGCTGGGCGTTCCCACGGCCGCGCTCGCCCGGCACGAGGCCACCGAGGAGACCGGTACGTCGGTCACCTTCTGGGCCGACGGCGACATCTTCGAGACCACCGACTACTCCTTCGAGACGCTTTCCCGGCGCTTCCAGGAGATGGCCTTCCTCAACAAGGGTCTGAGGATCAACCTCACCGACGAGCGTGAGTCGGCGAAGGCCACCGCCGGTGCGGACGAGGCGGGCGAGGACGAGAAGCACGAGGTCAAGAGCGTCTCATACCACTACGAGGGCGGCATCGTCGACTTCGTGAAGTACCTCAACTCCCGTAAGGGAGACCTGGTGCACCCCACCGTGATCGACCTCGAGGCCGAGGACAAGGACAAGAACCTGTCCCTCGAGATCGCGATGCAGTGGAACGGCGGCTACACCGAGGGTGTGTACTCCTTCGCCAACATCATCCACACGCACGAGGGCGGTACGCACGAGGAAGGTTTCCGCGCGGCGCTCACCTCGCTGATCAACAAGTACGCGCGGGACAAGAAGCTGCTGCGGGAGAAGGACGACAACCTCACGGGTGACGACATCCGCGAGGGTCTGACCGCGATCATCTCGGTGAAGCTGAGCGAGCCCCAGTTCGAGGGCCAGACCAAGACGAAGCTGGGCAACACCGAGGTGAAGACCTTCGTCCAGAAGATCGTCTACGAGCACCTGGCGGACTGGCTCGACCGCAACCCGAACGAGGCGGCGGACATCATCCGCAAGGGCATCCAGGCGGCCACCGCGCGCGTGGCGGCCCGCAAGGCCCGCGACCTGACGCGTCGTAAGGGACTGCTGGAGACGGCGTCGCTGCCGGGCAAGCTGTCCGACTGCCAGTCGAACGACCCGACGAAGTGCGAGATCTTCATCGTCGAGGGAGACTCCGCCGGCGGCTCCGCCAAGTCCGGCCGGAACCCGCAGTACCAGGCGATCCTCCCGATCCGCGGCAAGATCCTCAACGTCGAGAAGGCGCGCATCGACCGGATCCTGCAGAACCAGGAGATCCAGGCGATGATCTCCGCGTTCGGCACGGGCGTGCACGAGGACTTCGACATCGAGAAGCTCCGCTACCACAAGATCATCTTGATGGCGGACGCCGACGTCGACGGCCAGCACATCAACACCCTGCTGCTGACCTTCCTGTTCCGTTTCATGCGGCCGCTGGTCGAGTCAGGGCACGTGTACCTGTCCCGTCCGCCGCTCTACAAGATCAAGTGGGGCCGGGACGACTTCGAGTACGCGTACTCCGACCGCGAGCGCGACGCGCTGATCGAGATGGGCCGCAATGCCGGCAAGCGCATCCGCGAGGACTCCGTGCAGCGCTTCAAGGGTCTCGGCGAGATGAACGCCGAGGAGCTGCGCATCACGACCATGGACCAGGAGCACCGGGTACTCGGCCAGGTCACGCTCGACGACGCCGCGCAGGCCGACGACCTGTTCTCGGTGCTGATGGGCGAGGACGTCGAGGCCCGGCGCGCGTTCATCCAGCGCAACGCCAAGGACGTCCGCTTCCTCGACATCTGAGTCGGTCTCAGCTGACCGCACCAGGAAGGACCTTCACCAGCAATGACCGACGAGAACACCCCTGTGACGACGCCCGAGGGTGACGCCCTCGCCATGCGTGTCGAGCCCGTCGGGCTCGAGACGGAGATGCAGCGCTCGTACCTCGACTACGCGATGTCCGTCATCGTCTCGCGTGCGCTGCCCGACGTCCGCGACGGCCTCAAGCCCGTCCACCGGCGCGTGCTGTACGCGATGTACGACGGCGGCTACCGCCCCGAGCGCGGCTTCTACAAGTGCGCCCGCGTCGTCGGCGACGTCATGGGCAACTACCACCCGCACGGCGACTCCTCCATCTACGACGCCCTGGTCCGCCTCGCCCAGCCCTGGTCGATGCGCATGCCGCTCGTCGATTCCAACGGCAACTTCGGCTCGCCGGGCAACGACCCGGCGGCGGCCATGCGGTACACCGAGTGCAAGATGGCGCCGCTGTCGATGGAGATGGTCCGCGACATCGACGAGGAGACCGTCGACTTCACGGACAACTACGACGGCCGCTCCCAGGAACCGACCGTCCTGCCTGCCCGCTTCCCGAACCTGCTGATCAACGGCTCGGCCGGTATCGCGGTCGGTATGGCGACCAACATCCCGCCGCACAACCTGCGCGAGGTCGCGGCCGGCGCCCAGTGGTACCTGGAGAACTACGAGGCCTCGCACGAGGAGCTGCTGGACGCGCTCATCGAACGCATCAAGGGCCCCGACTTCCCGACCGGTGCCCTGGTGGTGGGCCGCAGGGGCATCGAGGAGGCCTACCGCACCGGGCGCGGCTCGATCACCATGCGCGCGGTGGTCGAGGTGGAGGAGATCCAGAACCGCCAGTGCCTGGTGGTCACGGAGCTGCCCTACCAGGTCAACCCGGACAACCTCGCGCAGAAGATCGCCGACCTGGTGAAGGACGGCAAGATCGGCGGCATCGCGGACGTCCGCGACGAGACGTCGTCGCGCACCGGGCAGCGCCTGGTCATCGTCCTCAAGCGGGACGCGGTCGCCAAGGTCGTCCTGAACAACCTGTACAAGCACACCGACCTGCAGACCAACTTCGGCGCCAACATGCTGGCCCTGGTCGACGGCGTGCCGCGCACCCTGTCCCTGGACGCGTTCATCCGTCACTGGGTGAACCACCAGATCGAGGTCATCGTCCGCCGTACGCGCTTCCGCCTGCGCAAGGCGGAGGAGCGGGCGCACATCCTGCGCGGTCTGCTCAAGGCCCTGGACGCGATCGACGAGGTCATCGCGCTGATCCGGCGCAGCGACACCGTCGAGATCGCCCGCGGCGGCCTGATGGACCTCCTCGACATCGACGAGATCCAGGCCAACGCGATCCTGGAGATGCAGCTGCGGCGCCTGGCGGCCCTGGAGCGGCAGAAGATCGTCCAGGAGCACGACGAACTCCAGGCGAAGATCAACGAGTACAAAGAGATCCTGGCCTCCCCGGTCCGCCAGCGCGGCATCGTCAGCGCGGAGCTGACGGCGCTGGTCGAGAAGTACGGCGACGACCGCAAGACCAAGCTGATCCCGTACGAGGGCGACATGTCCATCGAGGACCTGATCGCCGAGGAGGACATCGTCGTCACGGTCACCCGGGGCGGCTACATCAAGCGCACCAAGACCGACGACTACCGGGCGCAGAAGCGCGGCGGCAAGGGCGTGCGCGGCACGAAGCTCAAGGAAGACGACATCGTCAACCACTTCTTCGTGTCCACCACGCACCACTGGCTGCTGTTCTTCACCAACAAGGGCCGGGTCTACCGGGTGAAGGCGTACGAGCTGCCCGACGCCGGCCGGGACGCGCGCGGTCAGCACGTGGCGAACCTGCTGGCCTTCCAGCCGGACGAGACGATCGCCCAGATCCGTGCGATCCGTGACTACGAGGCGGTGCCCTACCTGGTCCTGGCCACCAAGGCGGGCCTGGTGAAGAAGACGCCGCTGAAGGACTACGACTCGCCGCGTTCCGGTGGCGTGATCGCCATCAACCTGCGCGAGCAGCAGGACGGCAGCGACGACGAGCTGATCGGAGCCGAACTCGTCTCGGCCGAGGACGATCTGCTGCTGATCAGCAAGAAGGCGCAGTCGATCAGGTTCACCGCCTCCGACGACACGCTGCGGCCCATGGGCCGTGCCACCTCGGGCGTGAAGGGCATGAGTTTCCGCGAAGGGGACGAACTGCTCTCGATGAATGTTGTTCGAGCCGGTACGTTCGTGTTCACTGCCACCGACGGCGGATACGCGAAGCGGACCTCCGTCGACGAGTACCGCGTCCAGGGCCGTGGCGGCCTCGGCATCAAGGCTGCGAAGATCGTCGAGGACCGTGGATCGCTCGTGGGCGCGCTGGTGGTCGAGGAGCACGACGAGATCCTCGCCATCACACTCTCGGGCGGTGTGATTCGTACGCGAGTCAGCGAGGTCAGGGAGACGGGCCGTGACACCATGGGCGTCCAGCTGATCAATCTGGGCAAGCGCGATGCCGTGGTCGGCATCGCGCGCAACGCCGAGGCGGGACGCGAGGCGGAGGAGGTCGACGGCGACGTGGTCGTCGACGAGGCCGCCGAGGGTGCCGCGACCACCGGCATGGACGAGGGTGAGGCGCCCTCGGCCGAGTAGCACGAGGAGAGAGTCATCGTGAGCGGAGCCACGGGCGCCGGATCGGCCGGTACCTCCAGGGGTACGGAAACGGACGGGGGCGGCCGTGGCTCCGCCACGCGTGCGGCGGATCCGCACACGACTCAGCTGCGCAAGATCGAAGACGGAGCGACCGACTCGCACTCGGGGAGCTCGTCCCACACGCATTCCCAGGGGGGAACTGTGACGGACACCCGGGGCCAGCAGACCCAGCAGGCGGCCTCGCCGCTGCCGGGAGAACGGCAGCCCCAGCAGCCCGGCGGCCCGTACCACCCGCCGCAGGCTTACCAGACCCAGGGCGGCAACGCCGCCGCGGTGCGCCGTCCGCGCACCGGCGCCCGCACCGCGCCCCGCGTCCGCAAGGCGCGTCTGCGCGTGGCCAAGGCGGACCCGTGGTCGGTGATGAAGGTCAGCTTCCTGCTCTCCATCGCGCTCGGCATCTGCACCATCGTCGCGGCGGCCGTGCTGTGGATGGTCATGGATGCCATGGGTGTCTTCTCGACCGTCGGCGGCACCATCTCGGAGGCGACCGGCTCCAACGAGTCCAACGGCTTCGACCTGCAGTCCTTCCTGTCGCTGCCCAACGTGCTGCTGTTCACGACGGTCATCGCGGTCATCGACGTCGTCCTCGCGACGGCTCTGGCCACGCTCGGCGCGTTCATCTACAACCTGTCCGCGGGCTTCGTCGGCGGTGTGGAGCTGACGCTCGCCGAGGACGAGTGATCGCCGCTCGCCTGCCCTGCGCCAACCGATTTTGGGACTGCCCGCCTCGTGCGCTAATCTTCAGGAGTCAGCGCGCGGGACACACACCGCAGAGCGCGGCGGGGCTATAGCTCAGTTGGTTAGAGCGCATCCCTGATAAGGATGAGGCCACAGGTTCAAATCCTGTTAGCCCCACCAGCACAGAGACCCCCAGTCGGATTCGACTGGGGGTCTTCTCCGTTCGCGCCCGGCCGCCGACGACGGGGGATACGGCGGCGGCCGGGCTGTGGCTCAGGCTAACAAGGGCGGACGGGGCGCGGGAAGGATTCAACGCTCGCACGGTGGTTCGTACGAGAGGCGTGGCAGGTACTCGTGCCACCTTTCCTCGGTCAGCACGCCCCGGGTCGCGGAGCAGATGCGGTCGATGGCGTCGTCCACGTCCAGGTTCCACAGGCGGACGCTGTCCGTGCCGCTCGACACCCCGAGCATGTGGCGCACAGGACTGAAGGTGAGGAAGCCGCCCGTCTTGGCGTTGGGGCTCATCGCCTCGCCGATCGGTGAGGGATCGGTGGGTGCGGTGACGTCCCAGAGGCGGACCGTGTTGTCGTTGGCGCCGCTGGCCAGGGTGGCGCCGTCCCGGCTGAACGTCAGCGACACCACCGAGTCGGTGTGGCCGGTCAGCGGCTCACCGGCCGGCATGGGGCGGCCCGGGTCGGTGACGCTCCAGAGGCGGACCGTGCCGTCGTCGCTGCCGCTGGCCAGCGTACGGCCGTCCGGGCTGTAGGCGAGGGCGTTGACGGGCCCGAGGTGCCCTGTGCGGGAGGCGCCGAGGGCGGTGGCGTGCGTGGGGTCGGTCACGTCCCAGAGCCGTACGGTGTCGTCCGCGCCGCCGCTGGCGAGGGTGCGGCCGTCCGGGCTGAAGGCGAGGGTGTTGACGTAACCGGTGTGGCCGGTGAGCGGCTCGCCGCGCGGGCGGGGGCGGGACGGGTCCTCGGTGTTCCACAGCTGGACGCTGCGGTCCTCCTGTGCGGTGGCCAGGGTGCGGCCGTCCGGGCTGAAGGCGAGGGTGTCGGGGCCGGCGTAGCGGGTGCGCAGCGCCACCGGGGGGCCGTGGGCGGTGGGCCGGGACGGGTCCGTGACGTCCCACAACTGCATCGCGCGGCTGCCCGTCAGCACGGCGAGGGTGCGGCCGTCCGGCGAGAACACCAGGGAGCGGACGTCGCCCTCTCCCGGCCTGAAGGGTTCGCCCAGGGACACGGGCCGGGCGGGTTCGGCGACGTTCCACAGCCGCACCCGTCCGTCGCGGGCGGCGGTGGCCAGCACGTGTCCGTCCGTACGGAACGCGCCGATGCGGCCGATCATGTCCGACGTGGGCAGTGACCACAGACGGACCTTGCTGTCGCCGCTGCCGGTGGCGAGGGTGTGGCCGTCCGGGCTGAACCCCAGCGCGTACATCTCCCCGCTGCTGCCCGCGAGGGGCACGCCGACCTGCGAGGGGTAGGCCGGGTCGCTGACGTTCCACAGGCTCGCCGTGCTGTCCGCGCTGCTCGCGGCGAGCGTGTCGCCGTCGGGGCTGAAGGCCACGGACCAGACGGGCCCGGTGTGGCCGGTCAGCGGCGAGCCGATCCGCGCGGCGTCGTGCGGGTCGGTTACGTTCCACAGCCGTACGGTGTCGTCCGCGCTGCCGCTGGCGATGGTGCGGCCGTCGGGGCTGAAGGCCACGGAGTGGATCAGGCCGGTGTGGCCGGCCAGCGGGGAGCCGATCCGGGTCGCTCCGTGCGGATCGGCGACGTCCCACAGGTGGACCGTCTCGTCGTCGCCGCCTGCCGCCAGCGTTCGCCCGTCGGGGCTGAACGCCACCGAGCGCACCGCCGCGGTGGCGCCCGTCAAGGTGTCCACGGCCTTCGGCCGCCCGGGGTCGGCCACGTCCCACAGCCGTACGGCGTGGTCGTCGTGGGCGGAGGCGAGGGTGCGGCCGTCCGGGCTGAAGGCGAGCAGGTAGACGGTGCCGCCGCGGCCGGGCAGCGGATCACCGAGCCGGCGCGGCTCGCCGGGGTCCGACACGTCCCACAGCCTGATCATGCCGTCGTCCGAGGCGCTGGCGAGGGTGCGGCCGTCCGGGCTGAACACGGCGGTGCTCACCCAGCTGGTGTGACCGGTGAGGGGTCGGCCCAGCGGTTCGGGGCGAGCGGGGTCCGACACGTCCCACAGCCGTACGGTCCGGTCGTAGCTCGCGGTTGCCAGGGTCCGCCCGTCCGGACTGAAGGAGGTCAGGTAGACGGCGCCGGTGTGGCCGAGGAGCGGTGTGGCCAGGGGCGCGTTCACGATCGAGATCAGGCGGTTCTTCACGTCCGCGTCGTCCGGGCGCAGGCGGTGCGCCGCCAGGTCGAGCTGGGCCGACAGCGACGGGTCCGTGTACTGGACGCGGTCCGCCTCGGCGACCACCTGCTCGAACACCGCGTCGTTGCGCTGTTGCCAGGCGATCACCGCCGAACCGACCGCGAGCAGCGCCAGGACGACCAGGGACGACACCGCGGCTCGCCTGATCAGGACGGTGCGCCTGCGCAGTCCGACCGCGGCGGCCAGGAAGTCCACCGCGCCGCGGGTGAGGAAGGTGCCGTCGGCGGACTCCGCCCAGCCGCGGGCCTGCTCGAGCCGGGAGCCCCGGTAGAGCAGCGAGGAGTCGCGGTCCGACTCCTCCCAGGCCCGGCCGTCCTCCTCCAGACGCTGCCGCAGCAGGTTGCCGGCCCGGTCCTCGTCGATCCAGTCGCGCAGGCGCGGCCAGGCGTGCAGCAGCGCCTCGTGGGTGATCTCCACGGTGTCCGCGTCGAGGGTCACCAGCCGGGCGCGCACCAGCGCCTCCAGGGACTCCTCGGTCTTCTCCGGGTCCCGGGACTCCTCGGCCAGCCGGCGCCGGGTGCCCCGCCTGCGGGTGGCCTGGGTGTCCTCGCTCACCCGGACCAGCCGGAGCAGCAGCAGCCGCGCGGCCGTGCGCGCCGCCGGGTCGAGGTCCGACCAGGCCCGCTCGGCGGTCGCCGCCACCGCCCCCTGGATGCCGCCGGCCGCGCGGTAACCCGCCAGCGTCAGCCGGCCCGCCTTGCGGCGCTGCCAGGTGGCCAGCAGGGCGTGGGACAGCAGCGGCAGCACGCCCGCGTCGTGAGCACCGCGTGGGCCGTCGGCGCCGACCTCCCGGACGATCAGCTCCGCCAGTCCGGGCTCCAACTCCATGCCCACGGCCCGGGCCGGGCCGGTGACCGCCTCGCGCAGTTCCGAGGTGGTCAGCGGTCCGAGCACCATGTGCCGGTGCTGCAGTGCGTCGGCCAGCTCGGGGTGGCGCAGGCACTGTTCGTAGAAGTCGGCGCGCACGCCGAGGGCGACCAGGACGGGCGCGGGGTCGTCCGGGCCGCCGGGTGTGCAGACGGCCTGGAGGAGGCGGATGAACGTGCGCCGGTCCCGCTCGTCGGCGCAGAGGGTGAAGACCTCCTCGAACTGGTCCACGATCAGGACCGGACGGGCCGGTGCGGCCGACGCGGCAGGCTCCGCTGTCGCCGCCGACCCGTCGCGGGCCCAGGCCGCGAAGGCCTGCCGGGCCGGGCGCCCGAACTCCGGGTCGTCCGGCCGCGCCCGGTCGGCGGCGACCACGGACGCGAGCCCGGGTATCCGGCGGGACAGTTCCCCGAGCGGGTCGACTCCCGGTACGAGCTGGAGCACCTCCCTCGGCGGCCCTGTGTCACCGGTCGGGCCGCCGTAGCGCAGGGCGGGCACCAAGCCCGCGTTGAGCAGGGAGGATTTCCCGGCGCCCGATGCGCCCACGAGCATCACCAGGCCGCCGGTGTCCTCGGCCGCGCGGAGCTGGGCGACGAGGGCGTCCGTGCTGCGTTCCCGTCCGAAGAACCAGCCGGCGTCCTGCTGCCGGTAGGCTGCCAACCCCCGGTAGGGGCAGACGCCGCCCGGGGCACGGTCCGGCGGGTTCTCCTCCTCGCCCGCGGCCGACGCCGGACGTTCGGCGGTCGGGTCGGCCACCGCCCGCTCCCACAGGCGCTGCCACTGGGCCAGGTCGTACAGGCCCGCGGCGACCGGATCGGGCCGCGCGCGCCGTGCCTGAGGGATGAGGACGTGCAGAACCGCGGCGAGGGCGGGGAACTGGGCGGGTACGTTCTTGGCCCGCCGCCAGTCGCTGATCCGCTGGGCGGAGACTCGTACGGGCCGCCCCCGTTCGTCGACGCGCTGGAGCCGGACGACCGCTTCGGATACGCGTTTGAGGGGCGGGTTGCCGGCCTCCCGGTACAGCAGTGCGAGACGTTCGGCGAAGGCCGTGCGTGCCCCTGAGTCGAAACTCAAGGTCTCCACTCCCTACTTCCCCCGCACCTGGACGTCCGGACCGGAAAACTCACTCTATACGCCTGACCTGCGGCTACGTCACTGTCGCGAGACCGGACCCTCCTCGCGGGCGACCACAGCTGGCAGGATCGCGTCGCAGTGGCGATCCGGTCGGCCGGCACCCGGACAGGTCAGCGGCCCGGTGCTCCGAAAGGCGCCCCGTGAGGCCGCACGTTCTCGGTCAGCTTTCGACGGCCCAGCCCTTCTCGTCCGGTACGGCGTCCAGCACGCCGCCGGCATGGTTGGGCACCGGTCCCCACGAGGGGAGGGACCGGTGCCGAAGCATGCCGGTGGTCGCGGTCTCCCGACGGTGGCGGTCGGTCCCCGGCGGAGGCCGGTGGGCACGTCGGCGGGCGGCAGCGGCCGTGCGGCACGTCCGCTGACGCGTCTCGGGCCGGGCCTCGACGGCGTCGTCACCGCGGAGCAGCATGACCCGCTCGAAGGCGGGCCCCGACGTCGGCCGGTCCGCCGGACCCTCGCGGAGTTCTCGCCGGTCCGTCCCCCGCCCCTCCTTCGCGGAATACAGGTCGATCTCGTGTTCGACTCCCCAACGGGTGAGCGGGGAGGGCGGATTCAGCGGGCCGGTCCGCGGGCAGGCACGTCGTGTTGGTTCCGAACCCGACCGCCGCTGGAGGGCGTATGAGGATTTCCGTCGATCCCGAGCAGTGCTACGGCTCCGGCGACTGCGTCCACCGCGCCCCGTCGGTGTTCACCGAGGTGGACGGACTGGGCGCCGTGATACCCGGCCGGGAGCACGACCTCGATCTGCCGCGGGTGCGCGAGGCGGTCGAGGGATGCCCCGCCGCCGCGATCACCGTCACGCGGGAGGACTGATCATCCGGGGCGAACCGGGCGGCATCGTCCCCCGGACGCTGGTCACCCTCGGCAGCCGCTACGTGCGCGGCGCTCCCGGCACGGTCGGGAAGGCGGCGCTCGCCGCGCGTCTGCTGAACCAGCATCTGCGCGATCACCCGCGCCGCCGAGTCGTCCAGGTGCGTTCCGGCGACCGGTTCGCCGTGGACACGCGGGACCTGATTCAGCGGTACCTCTACCTCTTCGGTGTCTGGGAGCCGCACCTGACGGCATGGCTGCGGCGCCGGCTGCGGCCGGGGGACGGCTTCGTCGACGTCGGGGCCAACATCGGCGTCTTCAGCGTCCTCGCGTCACGGCTCGTCGGCGACGCGGGCCGGGTCGTCGCGATCGAGGCCTCCCCCGCCTTCCACCGCCGGCTGGTGCAGCACGGCCGGCTGAACGCGTGCGGGAACATCCGGGCGGTCAACGCCGCCGTCTCCGACGGCCGCAAGACCCTCACCTTCGTCCTCGCCAGTTCGCACAACATGGGCGCGAACAGCATCGTCCCCTACGACGGCCCGGCGGAGTCCACGTTCGAGATCGAGGCCCGCCCGCTGCCGGAACTGCTCGATCCGGCGGAGATCGCGAGCGCCCGGGTGATCAAGATCGACGTCGAGGGGGCGGAGGGCGGCGTCGTGCGCGGGCTTGCGCCGATGCTGGGCGCCCTGCGGCCCGACGCGGAGATCAGCGTCGAGGTGGCACCCGAGCGCATGGCCCGCCTCGGCGATTCCATCGGGGAACTGCTGGCGGTGATGCGCGACGCCGGCTTCCACGTCTACCGGCTGGCCAACGACTACAGGCCCGAGAGCTACCCGTCGGCGCGCGGCGGCACGCTCGGCGTCGCGGTGCGCTCGCGGGGGCCCGTGGCCGGGGAGTGCGACCTGATCTTCTCCCGGGTCGACGCGGAAACGCTCCGCTGATCCGCGAGGGTCCCGCTCCGGCGCGTTCCAAGGGGCCTCACGGTGCCTGCGGAGGGGCGTGGGCGGGGCGCCGTCCGGGCCTTCGCGGGCCAGCTGCTCGGGCGGGGCGTCCCGGATGTGCGCCGGACAGGGTGGGCGGCGGACGGGGTGGGAGGGGGCGCCGGCGCCTACGCACCTCGGCCGCGCGGGTCACCGGGGTGATGCCGGACGGTGCGGTGGGCATGTCCTCCGGGCCTCACCGAGCCGGTTGGCCCGGTGAGCCGGCGCCGTCGGCCGGGAAGCGCCACCCGAGGGAGGCCAGCGCCCGCGCCCTGGCCTCCACCACCGCCATCCGGGCATCCCGCTCGGCGGGGTCCACGTGGGCCGCCTGGCCGGTCACCTGGCCCTCCCACTTGCGGTAGAGGAGCCCCACCTCCTGCGAGAACCACCCTCGGCTCACGCAGTTGAGCGCCAGCAGCAGGCCGGTGTCCTCGGAGGCCGGCAGGGCCATCCAGCCGCCGAGTGCGAGCAGCAGGTCGCGCCGCACCAGGAGCGTCGCCGGGTGGACCCGGGCGCGGTAGTCGTTGGCCTTCCAGTGGTCGAGTACCTCGCCGCACTCGATCGGTCCGTGCTCCGGATCGCCCGGGAAGCCGACCGTCGATCCGTCGGGCAGCAGGTCCAGCGCACGTGACGTGGCCCATCCGAGCGTCGGGTCGGCCTCCAGGGCCGCCAGGTCGCGGGCCAGCGCACCCGTCGGTAGCTGGTCGTCGGCATCCAGGGTCTTCACGTACTCGCCGTCCGCGTGGGACAGGGCGAGGGTGCGGGTCACACCGGGCCCGCCGCGCATCCCGGGCCGCCCCTGCCGGAAGACGACGCGCGGGTCGTCGGGCACGTACGGCCGTACGCCGTCGGTCCGCCCGTCCTCCTGGATCACCCAGCGCCATTCCCAGCCCTCGGGCAACTCCTGTGCACACAAGGAACGGTGGGCCTGAGGCAGGAAGGGCGCCGAGGGGGCGTGGACGGCCGTGACGATGATGACGCGCCGGCTCACGGCGGCACTCACCACCTTTCCAGTCGAGTGGTGAACAGCAGTTCCGTGCGGTCGCCGGGCAACGTGACGTGGGAGACGTCCACGACACGGTCGTCGACGTCGTACGAGGTCCCGTGGAGCAGGATCACCGACGTGCCCGGGGGCAGGTCCAGGGCCGCGACCTCCTCCGGGGTGCGGGGACGGGCGGTGACGCGTGCCTCCACGCGGCCCGGTTCGATGCCCACGGTGTGGAGTTGGTGCCGGCTGCCGCCCGGCCAGGACTCGTTGGCCTCGTCCAGGAGATCGGGGTCGGCGGCGATCACGTCGCGGACGAGGCCGGAGGTCACGAGGCTGAACGGGGCGACCTCCACCGAGTACCGCGTCCGGTAGGCGCGGCGCAACAGCACGGTGCCCGCGGGGACGCCGAACGCCCCGGCCGGCTCGGCGGACGCCTCCACCTCCCGGTACTGGGCGTGGAAGACGAGGGCCTCGGCGTGCAGGCCGGTGTCGCGCTCGGTTACGCCGGTCGCGGCCCGGGTGGCGAGCGGCAGGCGGGCGCGGTCCTCCTCCCACTGGTACCGGCTGTCGTCCCGGACCGCCGGGGTGCGGGGGCGGCGCACGACGTTGCCGCGGCCGTGGCCTCTGTCGATCAGGCCCTCGTCGCTCAGCAAGCGCAGCGCGTTCTGCACGGTCGGCACGCTGCGGCCGTGGTGGCGGGCGAGGTCCGCCTTTGCCGCCAGGCGGTCACCGGGCCCCCGCTCACCCTCGCGGATGGAGGGGCGGAGGTCGTCCGCGATGACTTCGTACGCCCTGATCAGGGTCACTCACCGGTTCCGGGTGCGGGTTCGTGATGCGGACCCACCGTACGACTCCTCGAGAGGTCTCGATGTGTCGGGTGTTCCCTGCCGGACGGCGCCCGACATGGCGGCGGCCCGGCTGCTCTGTCGAGCGGCCGGGCCGTTCTGGCGTGTGGTGCGGTACGCAGATCGCCGTCGGGTCGGTGGTGCGTGGGAGCGGCTCAGCGTTGCAGAGGCGCGGTGTGCTGGGCGGCGGGGTGCTGCGTCCGGGACTCGGCGGTGTCGTCGCACAGGAGGTCGGTGGCGGTGGCGGCGGTTCCGGTGGCCGGACGGTGCCGGCAACTGGGGGCCTTGCCGTGGGCCTCGGCGCGGATGCGCTGTTTCATCGTGGGGGGCAGGAGGCCGGTGCGGGACCGGGGCCGGGGGATCGTCACCGCGGGTGCCGTCTCGGACGAGGCGCTCTCCGTGTTGCTGTGCGTTCCGCTCTGCGGTACCGCGGCCGAGGCGGTCGTCGTGACGAGTCCGAGCGCCGTGCACAGCGCGAGGAAGGCGGTGACGATGGTGGTCCACAGCGTCATGACCTTGTTCCGGGCCATAACCCCTCACTTTCGGGTTGGGCGATTTGCGTACTTTCCTCATGATGTGTATGTGCCTCACGAAGTGGTGGACCGACGCCCGTGGCGCGGTGATGTTCAGATGAACACCACTCGGATGGGTGCAATAGGCAGGAAAAGGTGTCAATACGGGAGGGAATCGGGCGAAGCGACCGTTCGTGAGGATGCGATCACCCTCCGATCGGATCGGTCGTCGTCCGCTTCTACGGGGCCCCGGACACCGGCAGTTGGCCGCCGACGCAGGTCACCGATCGATATCGGCCGGTGTGTATAGTCGGGCGCCAGAGGTCCCCTACGTCAAGGAAAGACGAGGTCGCGCGGTGAAGAAGCTTCTCCTGGTCGCACTGGCCGCCATCGGCGGGCTCCTCGTGTACCGCCAGATCCAGGCGGATCGCGCCGAGCAGGATCTGTGGACGGAGGCGACTGACTCCGTGCCCACGGGTTCGTGAGTACCACCGGCATCCGGCTCTGAGATCCGGCTCCGAGCAGACCCCGGCCGTCTCGCGGTCGGGGTTTTGTGTTGCCCGGAACTCACATGAATTCCCGGCGAGGGCGCGGGAGCAGGGGTCCGCGCGGCAGGATGGGCCACGGTCCGGGGCGGCGGCGACAGTGCCGGTGAGCGCGAGGGGTGGCGGGTATGGGACGGCGGTGCGGGGGCCGGCGGGGCGCCGGGGTGGAACGCGAGCAGCCGACGGCGGTGACCGGCGTATGTGCCGCGACCGCTGTACGTGCCGCGACCGCCGTACGCGCCGCAACCGTCGCACTCACCACGACCGCCGCACTGGTCGCGGCCACCGCGCTGCCCGGCGGCGCGGCCCTGGCGGCCGGTGCGCCCGCCGGATACGCCTTCGCCGAGCACGCCCGGCGGATCGAGGGCGCGAGCGGCACATCGGGCGCCGTACCGCTGGACCCCGGAGCCACGTACCGCAGTTCCCTGCCGAGGAACGGCACCCTCTACTACCGGCTCGAACTCGACGCCGCCTCGGACGCCTACGTCGCCGTCACCGCCGTACCCGGCGCCGACGGCGAGGTCACCGCAGTCGACGGCGTCCGGGTCACCGTCCGGGACGCCGACGGCGCCTCCTGCTCCTCGGACAGCGCGACCTTCGGCGCGGCCCGCAGCCCCCGGCCGGTCACCGCCTGGGGCCAGCGCGAGATCGACCCCGGAGGATCCCGCTGCCAGGACCCTGGCACGTACTACGTCACGGTCGAGCGGACCCGGCCCGAGGACTCCCCACCGGACGCCTGGGACCTGGAACTCACGGCCGTCACCGAACCCCGCCCGGAGCGGACCGGCCGGACCACCGCACCCGAGTCCTGGGACTCCGCCTCACCCGAACCCCTCGCCGGTGAACCGGAGCGCCGTCCGGGCGGCAACGGCTTCGCCCAGGCCACCCCGGTCGGACAGGGAGCCTGGCGCGACGACATCCGCCCCGGACAGACCCTCTTCTACAAGGTGCCGCTCGACTGGGGCCGCCAGGTCCACGCCACCGCCGAACTCGACGGATCCACCGACCGCTCCGGCTACGCCACCAGCGCCCTGCACCTGGCCCTGCACAACCCGGTGCGCGGTGAGGTCGACGACATCGCCAAGGGCTACACCGGCCGGCCGGCCACAGTCGGACTCGCCCCCCTGCCGCCGGTCGCCTACGCCAACCGGTACGCCGCCGATGGCCAGGTCGCCGCGATGCGGTTCGCCGGCGCCTACTACCTGGTGGTGCACCTGGCGGCCCAGGTAGCCGACGACTTCGGCGACGGCCCCTTCGGCCTGACGCTGCGCGTACGGCTCGGGGGAGCGGCGCAGGCCGGGCCGGAGTACACGGCGAAGTCCCGGCCGGAGGGCGTCTTCGAGGTCTCGGCACCGGACCGGGCGGCCGCGCCTCGGGCCTCGGGCACGGACGACGACCTCGCCCTGAAGGCGGTCGCCGTGGGCGGGATCGGCACGGGCAGTGTGCTGCTCCTTGGCCTGGGCGTATGGACGGCGGCGGCCCGGCGCGGGGCCCGCGGAGCGTAGACGGCGGCCCGACTCAGAGTCGGGCCAGGGCCCAGAAGCCCACGGCGTAACAGACCAGCGCCAGCAGCAGCACCGCAACCGCCACGCCGGCCGGCGGTCCGGTACGGCGCCGCCGTCGCCGCGCCGCGCGGTGTTGCGGCCCGGTGACGGCAGGGGCGGGGGCGGGTGCGGGCTCGAACGGTGACGGCGGTGGCGAGGCCGGTGCCGGACCCTGCGGGTTGCGGGCGGTGTACGAGGCGGTGGTGGCGTCGGCGTCACGCTGCCCTACGGACGGCGCCGGCAGGGGCTGGGCGGGAAACGGCGGGCCGTGGTACGGGCCCTGCTCCCGCCGGCTGCCCGGGTGGGGACCGGACACGGACGCGGCGGTGACGGCCGCCTGCGGAGGCGGCAGACGGAAACTGCCCGTCTCCGACAGGTCAGCCGGACGGGGGGCCTCGGGAGCCGGCGCCGGGAGCGAGCCGGGCGGGGACGGCTGCGTGCCGTGCGCAGGGAGCGCCGCGCCGGGCGAGGACGGTGGCGTGCGACCCGGCGGCGATTGCGGGCCGTCCGGAGAATCAGGTGCCCGGTACCCGGCCGACGGCGTGGTGCCGGAGGCGCCCGCCGCGCCGGCCGGGGCGCCCTCCGGGGCCGGCTGCGGACCGGAGGGGGACGCCGGTGCGGGGCTCCCGGCGGACGGCGTGGCGCCCGGCCCTGGCGCGGGCGGCGTGTCCGACCGGAGCGCCGGTACGGGGCGCACGGTGGGCGGAGTGATCACATCGCGGGGGGCCGTCGGTGTGGGGTCCAGCCCCGAAGCCCGTTCGAGCGGGCCGTCGGCGGTGAACCCGGCGGGCAGCGGCCCGACCTGGTCGAAGATCTCGATCAGCTCGTCGTCGGGACCCGGCTCCGGCAGCAGCTCCGCCGCCGCGGCCAACGCCTTCCGCGCCCCCGTCGCCGTACGGAACCGCGCCGCCGGGTCCGGCTGCACCAGCGCCGACACGACCTGCCAGAGCGGCGCGGGAACCCCCTGCGGCGCGGGCGGCGTCCCGTGCTCGGCGAAGTACTGCACCAGCGCCTTGGCGTCCGGCTTCGCCCCCTCCAGCAGATACAGCGCGACCAGGCCCACCGCGAACAGGTCGGCCGGGAAGTCCGGTTCCGCACCCATCATCTGCTCCGGCGCGAGATAACCCGGCGTCCCCACCACGAGGTTGGTCTCCGTCAGCCGGGGCTCGCCCAACCGCATCGCGATGCCGAAATCGGACAACCGCAGCCGGGGCCGGCCCGTCCCGGTCGCCTCCAGCAGCAGGTTTGCGGGTTTGATGTCACGGTGCACGACACCCTCCGCGTGCACCGCGGCCAGGCCCGCCAACAGCTGGTCGACAAGGGTGCACACGAACGCCGGCGGCAGCGGACCGTAATCCCCGACCAGATGGACCAGCGAACCGCCCGCCACCAGATCCATGGTGAACAGCACCTGGTCGTCGTCGGCGGCCCAGCTCGCGGGCGCCAGCACATTGGGGTGATCGATCCGCAGCGCCTGCTCCCGCACGAACCGCAGCAGCGCGTGCGCGTCCCGCTGTTGGAGCACCTTGGCCGCCACATAGCGCCGCCGCCGGTGGTCCCAGGCACGCCAGACGGCACCCACCCCGCCCCGGCCGACCGGATCGACCAGCTCGTACCGACCCGCGAATACCTCACCCATGGCCGTGCACCGCTCCTCCCCCGGTACCTGTCGCGCCACTACCCCCGGCCCGGCCGCCGCACCCCCGAACGGCGACGCGGACCCCGCGATCAGTTCTGGTGGGACTGGTAGTGCGCGACCGCGTCCGAGGTGCGGCCCGCGCCGTACACGCGCAGGAACTCCGCCAGCTCCGGGTGGGTCGGGGAGAGCGCGTCCGCCGCATCGATGATGTCCCCGGCCGCCGCCACCGAGCGCAACAGCGACTGGATCTCGCGGACCACCCGCTTGACCGTGGGCGCCCCCGAACTGCTCGTCGTCTGCGTCGTGTTGTTGAGCACCGAACCCCCCTGCGACTTCTTGATCTCGTCCATGCGCTCCGTCGCCTCGGCCGCGCTCACGCTGCCGTCCGCGACCTGCCCCGCCAGGTCCTGCAGCAGCTGCACCCGCTGGACCACCGCGGGATTGCCGATCTTCGCCCGCTGGCCGCTCATCAGCTGCGACAGCATCGGAGCGGACAGCCCCAGCACCCCCGCCAGACGAGCCTGGTTGAGACCAAGATCGTCGATAAGCCTACGGAAGAGCGCCCCCAACGGCTCCCCGTACCAGTTCCGCTGCAGTTCCCGCGCTCTTGCGGTGGCTTCCTGCTGTGCGGCGTCCATTGCGTCTCCCCATCGCTTCCCCAGAAACCGCAGTTCGCTCCAGCGAACCACGCCGAGCATCTTACGGAGCGTGGTCGTTCCCCGGGACCCCCAATCATTTGTGAGATACGGGGGGCGACCCGGTACTCTTGTCTGCGGCACCCGCCGGTACGCGGTTCCTCCGGCCGGAAGCCGATTCAGGGGCCTTAGCTCAGTTGGTAGAGCGCTGTCTTTGCATGGCAGATGTCAGGGGTTCGACTCCCCTAGGCTCCACAGCAGGTCAAACGCCCTTCAGGACACCGTCCCGGAGGGCGTTTCGTCGTCGGAGGCCCGGGCCCGGAGCAACGGCCCACCACCTCACCGCCCGCCCCGCCGATCTCGCCGACAACCCCCTCACTGACAGAAAGAGTTGTCCCGCGGACCCCGCCGGACCCCAGGGCCGGAAAGGCCGCACCCCCGGGACCTGCACCGACCTCCCGGGACCCCGCCGAACACCCGGGGACGCTGTCTGCTCTTGATATCGTCACCCCACAGGGCACCAGCGCCACACCCCTGCGGGGCGGTGCCACGTGGCTCATCGCCGTCGCAGCCGTTCGGTCGCTGCCGACGAGGTGGAAGGGGTAGACCATGCGGGCGAAGGTACGGGCCGCTCTCGACGCGCTCTATATGAAGCGGCTGGTCAAAGAACTGGAGGGACGCCCACGCCCCCAGCACATCGGCATCATGCTCGACGGCAACCGCCGGTGGGCCAAGATGTCGGGCATCGACGACCCACGCGAGGGCTACCGGGCCGGCGGGGCGAAGGTGCTGGACTTCCTGCGCTGGTGCGACTCCGCGAAGATCGAACACGTCACCCTGTTCATGCTCTCCGACGACAACCTCCACCGGCCCGAGGAGCAGCTGACCCCCCTCATCGACATCATCGCCGAGGTCGTCGAGCGGCTCGCCGCTCCCGGAAATCCCTGGCCCGTCGAAGCCGTCGGCGCCCTGGACCTCCTGCCCGCCGAATCCGCGAGCCGCCTCAAGACCGCCACCGCCGCCACCCAGGGCCGCAAGGGCGGCACCAAGGTCGACGTCGCCGTGGGCTACGGAGGCCGCCGGGAGATCGTCGACGCCGTGCGGTCCGCCCTGACCGAGCACAGCGCACAGGGCGGGGACATCGACGAATTCATCGAGACCTTCACCATGGAGCACATCTCCAAGCACCTGTACTCCAAGACACGGTCCGAGTCCGACCTCATCATCCGCACCTCCGGCGAGCAGCGCCTCTCCGGCTTCCTGCTCTGGCAGTCCGCCTACGCCGAGGTTCACTTCTGTGAGACCTACTGGCCGGACTTCCGCGAGATCGACTTCCTGCGCGCCCTGCGCTCCTACTCCCTGCGCGAACGCCGCTACGGCCGCTGAGCCGCCGTTTCACGTGAAACATCGCCGCGAGGCAGGAGACCGTCAAGCCTCCCGCCCCGCGACGATGCCGATGCGGCCCGAAGTCGTCCGGGGAACCTCAGCGAGGCTCCTCGCCCTCCGCCGCGTCATCCCGCGCCTGCTTGGCCTGCACCTCGGGGTCGACCATCGCCTCACCAGTGCCGTCCACGGACGACAGCCGCCCCGACTCGGCGACCTCCGTCGCCTCCGGCGGCTCCACCAGCCAGTCCGGGTTGGCCTGCTTGTCCCACCACTTCCACGCGGCGAAGGCCCCACCGGCGACGACGCCCACCACCGCCAGAACCTTGGCGACACGCCCGGCCCGAGCCCGTCGCTGGTGCCTGCGCGTCAACTCTTCGATCTCCTTGGCCGTCACCTGACCCCGCAGTGCCGCCAACGCGGCAGCACCCCGCGCAGCGGCCTCGTCCCGGACAGGCACGGCCGCGGCTACCGCCTGCCCGATCACCGGCTTGGAGTACTCAGCGGCCTGCCGGGCGGCAAGGCGCGTACGGACAGCGGCCTCCTGAGCGGCCGCGTCCACCTTCGGCGGCACATGCGTACGCGCCTGGTCCAGCCTCGGCGCGACGCGCGTGCCGTACTGAAGACGCGCCTGGCACGCGGCCTGCGACACCTTGGGCGCCAGCCGTACGCGCGCCTCCTGTGCGTAGTGAGCGGCCCTGTCCTTGGTCGTATCGGCGTAGGGCGCCACCACTTCCGCGGCGTGCAGCACGCTGTCCTTCGCCGAACCGGTCGCGGCGCGCACGCTGTCGATGCGGGTCACGGGTTCCTCCTCCTCGGTGGCGTACGGTAATTCGACTTTCCACCCTTTTACGGATCATGCCTGCGGACGCACCGCCGGGCATGTGAGGGCGGGCATCCGGGTCACGGGCGGTGTCTTCGTGATGTCCGGGACATGTGGTGATGAAGTTGCCGACAACAGCCGATCAACCTCAATAACGAATGAATACCGGGCAACGGGAGCCTGCCGACGACAATGCCACGAATCGGCGCCCCGCGCTCGCGACCCAGCAGTACCGGCCGGAGCACTCGACCGGGTCTCCGCAACCCACTTCGCCGAATCGGAGCAGGGAACGCCTGCCCGACACCCCGCCCGCACCCCGCCGTGCGAGGATCGGCGAGCACCAGAACACGACGGAAGGCACATCGTGGCCGAGCAGCTCTACGCCACCCTGAAGACCAGCCACGGCGACATCGAGATCCGGCTCCTGCCGAACCACGCCCCCAAAACGGTCAGGAACTTCGTCGAACTCGCCCGGGGCGAGCGGGAGTGGACCCACCCCGCGACCGGCGAGAAGACCACGGCCAGGCTCTACGACGGCACGGTCTTCCACCGGGTCATCAGCGGCTTCATGATCCAGGGCGGCGACCCGCTGGGCAACGGCACCGGCGACCCGGGCTACCAGTTCGAGGACGAATTCCACCCGGACCTCTCCTTCAACAAGCCTTACCTGCTGGCCATGGCCAACGCCGGCCCCGGCACCAACGGCTCCCAGTTCTTCGTCACCGTCGCCCCGACCACGTGGCTGAACCGCAAGCACACGATCTTCGGCGAGGTGACGGACGCGGCCGGCCAGAAGGTCGTCGACACCATCGCCGCCCTCCCGACCAACCCCCGCACCGACCGCCCCGTCGACGACGTGGTCATCGAGTCGGTCCTGGTCGAAACCCGCGAAGGCTGACCCCGACCGGGCCGCAAGGAACCAAACGCCCCGCTCATCCGTAAAGATGGGCGGGGCGGTCCGTTGCCGAACAGCGACCGACCACCGCCCGCAGGACGACCGAGGGGAAGCCATGGACCACGCGGCAGCCGGCTCACCGGACGCCCAGAGCCTGCCGGGCTGCTACCGCCACCCGGACCGAGAGACCGGCATCCGCTGCACCCGCTGCGAACGCCCCATCTGCACGGACTGCATGGTCAATGCATCCGTCGGCTTCCACTGCCCCGACTGCGCCAGCGGCCGCACCGGTGGCAACGGCCCCGCCCCGGCCGCCTCCCGGCCCCGCACACTCGCCGGCGGCACCATCGCCGCCGACCCCCACCTCCTCACCAAGATCCTCATCGGGATCAACATCGCGGTCTTCATCGCCGTCCACACCCTGTCGGAGACCTTCCTCGGCGACATGGTGCTCATCGGACAATGGCCCCCCACTCCGTACGTCCCGCACGAGGGCGTCGCGGAGGGCGAGTGGTACCGCCTGGTGACCACCATGTTCACCCACGAGGAGATCTGGCACCTCGGCTTCAACATGCTCAGCCTCTGGTTCCTCGGTGGACCCCTGGAAGCGGCCCTCGGCAGAGCCCGCTACCTCACCCTCTACCTCGCCTCCGGCCTCGCCGGCAGCGCCCTCACCTACCTGCTCGCCTCACCCAGCCAGGCCACCCTCGGCGCCTCCGGCGCGATCTTCGGCCTCTTCGGCGCCACCGCCGCACTCGTCCGCCGCCTCAACGCCGACATGCGGCCGGTCGTCATCCTCCTGGCGATCAACCTGGTCTTCACCTTCACCTGGAGCGGGATCGCCTGGCAGGCCCACATCGGCGGCCTCGTCGCCGGCGCCGCGATCGGCTACGCCATGCTCCACGCCCCGCGCGAGCGGCGGGCGCTCGTGCAGTACGGCACCTGTGCGCTGGTCCTGGTGGCCGTCGTCGGCCTGACCCTGTTGAGGACCGCCCAGCTCACCTGAGCGCGGGTTGTCCACAATGTGTGGCCGATCTTGTGCACAGTGTGCGGGAACAAGTGTGCCCCCTGTCGCTGACCAGTGTTTTCGCAGGTCAGGCAGGGGGCGAACGAGTTTTCGGTTGCCAGTACTTCCGTCACACCGGCGTCAACGCCCGGCGGGTTATCCACAGATCGTCTTTCTTTTCCACCTGTGGACAACGCCTGTGGATAACTCGGTGGATAGCCCTGGGGAGAGCTGTTCCGGGGCTACTGTCGGGTTACTTCCACTGCGTCGAGACACCGAATCCGGCGGCGATGAAACCGAAGCCCACCACGATGTTCCAGTTGCCCAGGGAGTCAATGGGCAGTGAACCGTCGGTGACGTAGAAGACGACGATCCAGGCGAGACCGATGACGAACATGGCCAGCATGACCGGGGCGACCCAGCCGCGGCTCGTCAGCTTGATGCTGGTCGCCTGCTTCGACGGCGGCGGCGTGTAATCGGCCTTCTTGCGGATACGTGACTTCGGCACGAGGGTCTCTCCTGTCGATGCGCTGCGTGGCCGCGCAGGGAACGGGGTCGGGGACTTGGAGCGCTCCCCCGGGCGTCCGTTAGCGTAGTGCTTCCGTGGCGCCGAAGGAGATAAGGGTACGTTGAGCAATTCTGCCGACTCCCCCCAGGCGGGATCCAGCCCCGCCCGCGGGCGCCGTTTCCGGCCCGTGCGAGTCCTGACGGCAGCGGTCTTCGCGCTCGCGGGACTCATCTTTTTCACCAGCTTCGACACCGCGAAGGGCACCAATATCCGTACGGATGCCTCTTTGCTCAAGTTGTCCGATCTCATCCACGAGCGCAGCCGGGACAACGGCGAACGCGAGGAGTCCAACGCGGCCCTGCGCGAGGACATCGAATCGCTCGCCGAGCGCGACGACGGGCGCACGAAGTCGGAGGACGACAAGCTGGCGGCTCTGGAGGAGAAGGCGGGCACGCAGGAACTGAAGGGCGAGGCGATATCCGTCACGCTCGACGACGCCCCGCCGAACGCCACCGCCAAGCTCCCGGGCTACCCGGAGCCCCAGCCCGACTACCTGGTGATCCACCAGCAGGACCTGCAGGCGGTCGTGAACGCCCTGTGGCAGGGCGGCGCCGAGGGCATCAAGGTCATGGACCAGCGGCTGATCTCCACCAGCGCGGTCCGCTGCGTGGGCAACACCCTCATCCTCCAGGGCCGCGTCTATTCGCCGCCGTACAAGATCCAGGCGGTCGGCGACCCGGAGAAGCTGAAGAAGGCGCTGGCCGCGTCCCCGGCGATCCAGAACTACATGGTGTACGTCAATGTCTACGGGCTCGGCTGGAAGGTCGAGGACGACGGGACGGTGACGCTGCCGGGCTACTCGGGCACGGCGGACCTGCAGTATGCCCAGCCTGTGGATTGACGCCTTTGCGGAGGGCCCCGCGCCGCTAGTCTGGTGCGGTGCGGCGTGAGTGCGGCGCCGTGGTGCGACGGAAGGGACGGCATGTACGGCTGGATCTGGCGGCATCTGCCGGGGAACGCGTGGGTGAAGGCGCTGCTCTCGCTCGTGCTGGCGGTGGCCGTGGTCTACGTCCTCTTCCAGTACGTCTTCCCGTGGGCCGAACCGCTGCTTCCCTTCAATGATGTGACGGTGGACAACCAGTGAGCGCGCGCATCCTCGTCGTCGACAATTACGACAGCTTCGTCTTCAACCTGGTCCAGTACCTCTACCAGCTCGGTGCCGAGTGCGAGGTGCTGCGCAACGACGAGGTGTCGACGGTGCACGCCCAGGACGGCTTCGACGGCGTGCTTCTGTCCCCTGGGCCGGGTACGCCGGAGCAGGCTGGGGTCTGTGTCGACATGGTCCGGCACTGCGCGGCGACCGGGGTCCCGGTCTTCGGTGTCTGCCTGGGCATGCAGTCGATGCAGGTGGCGTACGGCGGTGTGGTGGACCGGGCGCCGGAACTGCTGCACGGCAAGACCTCGCCGGTCGAGCACGCGGGCAGAGGAGTCTTCGCCGGTCTGCCCTCGCCCTTCACGGCGACGCGGTACCACTCGCTGGCGGCCGAGCCGGCCACGGTGCCGGCGGAGCTGGAGGTGACGGCGCGTACGTCCGACGGGATCGTGATGGGGCTGCGCCACCGGGAACTTCCCGTCGAGGGCGTGCAGTTCCATCCGGAGTCGGTGCTGACCGAGCACGGGCACCGGATGCTGGCCAACTGGCTGGCCGAGTGCGGTGACCAGGGTGCGGTGGCGAGGTCGGCGGGGCTCGCCCCGGTGGTGGGCAGGGCCACGGCGTGACCGCGCTGCGCCCCGAGCGCGACTCCGGCACGGCCGGTGACCAGGGATCCTCGTACGGGCAGCCGTACGGGGATTCCGGCGCGTTCGGGGGCGGTTGGGACGGGTGGTACGAGGATTTCACCTCGCAGGGGGCGACGCAGGTCCCCGTCGACGACGAGACGGTGGCGTTGCGGGTTCCGGACCCGCCGCCGGTACGGGCGCCCGCCGCGCCTCCTCCGGGTGGGGGTCGCGCGGCCCGCAGGAAGGCCGCGAAGCGGCGTCACGGGCGCCGTGGCGGCTCCCGAGGGCCTTCCCCGGCCCAGGAGTCGGACGAGGCGTCGCAGGCCCCTCTGTCGCGTGTGGAGGCGCGTCGGCAGGCCCGCGCCCGGAAGCCGGGCGCCGCGGTGATCGCCAGCCGTGCGGTCGGTGAGCTCTTCATCACGACCGGTGTGCTGATGCTGCTGTTCGTCTCGTACCAGTTGTGGTGGACCAACGTCCGCGCCCAGGCGCAGGCGGACAAGGCGGCGAGCAGCCTCCAGGAGGACTGGGCGAAGGGCAAGCGCAACCCGGGGGTCTTCGAGCCGGGGCAGGGTTTCGCGCTGCTGCACATTCCGAAGCTGGACGTGGTGGTGCCGATCGCCGAGGGCATCGACGACGAGAAGGTCCTCGACCGCGGCATGGTCGGGCACTATGCCGAGGGTGCGCTGAAGACGGCGATGCCGGACGCGAAGACCGGCAACTTCGGCCTGGCGGGGCATCGCAACACGCACGGTGAGCCCTTCCGGTACATCAACAAGCTCCAGCCGGGTGATCCGATCGTCGTGGAGACGCAGGACGAGTACTTCGTCTACAAGATGGCGTCGATCCTGCCGGTGACGTCGCCGAGCAACATCAGCGTCCTCGATCCGGTGCCGGAGCAGTCCGGCTTCGAGGAACCGGGCCGCTACATCACCCTCACCACGTGCACGCCGGAGTTCACGAGCAAGTACCGGATGATCGTCTGGGGCAAGATGGTCGAGGAACGGCCGCGCAGCAAGGGCAAGCCGGATGCGCTCGTCAGTTAAGGGCGGATGACCAGTGGCAGCGACCACCGACACGCAGCACGAAGAGCAGTCCGGCACGGACGGCCCTGCGGCGCCCGCGGCACGCCGCCGCGGTCGCGCGGGGCGGATCGTCGCGCGGACCGTCAGTGTCTTCGGTGAGCTCCTCATCACCGCGGGCCTGGTGCTGGGCCTGTTCGTCGTCTACTCCCTGTGGTGGACGAACGTGGTCGCCGACCGCGCGGCGGGCGAGCAGGCGGACAAGGTCCGTGACAACTGGGCCCGGGACCGGGTCGGATCGGACGGCCCGGGGGCGCTGGACACCAAGGCGGGCATCGGATTCCTGCACGTGCCGGCCATGGGCGACGGCGACATCCTGGTGGAGAAGGGCACGTCGATGGAGGTCCTCAACGACGGCGTGGCCGGCTACTACACCGACCCGGTCGAGTCGGCGCTGCCGACCTCCGGCAAGGAGGGCAACTTCTCCCTGGCGGCGCACCGGGACGGGCACGGGGCCAAGTTCCACAACATCGACAAGATCGAGGAGGGTGATCCGATCGTCTTCGAGACGAAGGACACCTGGTACGTCTACAAGACCTACGCCGTCCTCCCCGAGACCTCGAAGTACAACGTCAGGGTCCTCGACCCGGTCCCCAAGGAGTCCGGGAAGAAGAAGGCCGGCCACTACATCACCCTGACGACCTGCACGCCGGTGTACACGAGCCGGTACCGGTACGTGGTGTGGGGCGAGCTGGTGCGCACGGAGAAGGTGGACGGGGAGCGGACGCCGCCGAAGGAGTTGCGGTGAGCTGTCCGGGGTCCTGTACGGACCCCGGTCCTCCAGCATGACGGAGGCCCGAAGCCGCGACTTGCTCTTGCGACTCCGGGCCTCCTCGTTCGCGTCACTGCAGGACGGTCAGTGGTGCTCCGGCCGCCCATTCCTTTAGGAGCCCGCGGTGTACGGCGGTGCGCTGGACTGCGATTGTCTGGTGCGTTGGTCGATGCGGTCGTCGAGAGCGGACGAGTCTGGCGGGACGGGTTGTCCACAGGTTGTGCGCGGGCCAGGTACTCCATGTCCAGATGGACACGCACCTGACGTGCGACTTCGCTGTCTCGGAGCAGCATGGCGACGTTGAGGACGGAACGACGCGAGCAGAGAGTGAGGCTCGACCGGGGCTGTGGATCACCTGCCGGATGGCGTGACAGGACGTCACGCTTGGATCGTGCCGGCTCAGAGCCTTTGGGCGTCAGCATTGCATTGCTCCACAGCTCCTCACGGTGCTTTGCCTTGAGCTGACGGATGGCCTCAGTGGTGACTTCGAAGTACGCCGCCACCATCGCCGTGGTCACATGCGTGCCGTCCGGCAGCAGGGGAGTGCCTTGACGCGGTCGAGTACGTCGGTGCGTTCGAGGACGCTGTTCCGCAGGGCCGCTGACACCAGCAGGGCCGTCTCGCTGATCACGGCCGTCCCTCTTTCGGGTTGTGTGGTCACCCTGAGTCAGCGAGTCATGACATATGAAAACACGAGCTGTATCACCGCGGGAACGACAGAGCCCCGGTCCCTCCGGTGAGGGTCCGGGGCTCCTGCCGTGCGCGGGGGGTCTCGCGGGAGCGTCAGTCGTCGCCGCGGAGGCCGCCGATGAAGCCGCCGCTGTTGTTGCCGTTGTTGCCGCCGTTGCCGTTGTTTCCGCCCACGGTGGTGAGGGTGATCTGCGTGGCGGCCGGGTCGGCGACCTCGGAGTTGGCAGGCGGGGTCTGCTGTATCACCACGGCGTTGCCGTCGTTGGGTCCGGAGACCTGGATGTTGGTGAAACCGGCCTGGTTCAGGGTTTGCTGGGCCTGTGCCAGGGGGGTGCCGAGCGGGATCTCGGGCACCTTCGTCTTCTCGACGGCCTTGGCGATCTTCACGTTGATCGTGCTGCCGCGGTCGACGTCCTTGCCGCCCCCGATGCTCTGCTCGAAGATCGTGCCTTCGGCCTGAGCGGCGGAAGGCACCTGTTCCTGGGTGCCGAGGACGAGACCTTCCTCCTCCAGACGCTTCCTGGCGTCCTCGGGAGTCATGCCGGTCAGGTCCGGCACGGTCACCTGCGCCTGCTCCTTGGCGACGGTCAGGGTGACGGTGGTCCCCTTCTCCCGTGACGCACCGCCTTCGGGGTCCTGGGAGAGGACCGTGTCGGGAGTCTCGGTGGACTCCTCGGACTGCTTTTCGACCTCGAAGCCCTTGTCCTTCAGCGCCGCTTCGGCCTCGCTGTAGGTCAGTCCCTCGACGTCCGGGATCTCGATCTTCGGCGCACCCGTCGAGACCACCAGGTCGACGGCGGACTGCTTCTGCACGGAGGTGCCCTGTTCGGGGTTCTGCGAGCAGATGTTGCCCTTGGGCTGGTCCTCGCAGGGCTGCTGCTTGAAGGTCAGCTCCAGGTCGGCGTTGTCCGCCAGTTGCTGGGCGTCCGCCTTGGTCTGGCCGACGAAGGCGGGTACGTCGACCTTGTCGTTGCTGGGTCCCGCGTCTTCGCCGAAGAGGTGCATGCCGATGAGGATCGCGCCGACCAGGACGAGGACGCCGGCCAGGACCAGGAAGACCGTGGAGGCGTTGGACTTGCGGGACTGCTGGCGGCGCCGGTCGGGGCGCTCGTCGTAGCCGTAGCCGCCGTCGTCCGGGTTCATCGGCGGCAGCATGGTCGTGGCGCCCGCGCCGGCGTCGGAGCGCAGGGCGGTCGTCGGCTGGTCGTCGGGGTAGGCGCCGTAGCCGCCGGCGGCCATGGCGCCCATCGCGGCGGTGGCTGCGACGGGCTGGCCGTCGAGGCAGGCCTCGATGTCGGCGCGCATCTCGTCGGCCGACTGGTAGCGGTAGTCGGGGTCCTTGACCAGCGCCTTGAGGACGATCGCGTCCATCTCGGGCGTGATCTCGGGGTCGAAGACGCTGGGTGCCTGCGGTTCCTCGCGCACGTGCTGGTAGGCGACCGCGACCGGGGAGTCCCCGACGAAGGGCGGGCGCACGGTCAGCAGCTCGTAGAGGAGGCAGCCGGTGGAGTACAGGTCGGAGCGGGCGTCGACCTGCTCGCCCTTGGCCTGTTCCGGGGAGAGGTACTGGGCGGTGCCGATGACCGCGGCCGTCTGGGTCATGGTCATGCCGGAGTCGCCCATGGCGCGGGCGATGCCGAAGTCCATGACCTTGACCTGGCCGTTGCGGGTGAGCATCACGTTGGCCGGCTTGATGTCGCGGTGGACGATGCCGGCCCGGTGCGAGTACTCCAGCGCCTGGAGGATGCCGATGGTCATCTCCAGCGTCCGCTCCGGCAGCAGCTTGCGGCCGGAGTGGAGCAGCTCACGGAGTGTGGAGCCGTCGACGTACTCCATGACGATGTACGGGATCGACACGTTGTCGATGTAGTCCTCGCCCGTGTCGTAGACCGCCACGATCGCGGGGTGGTTGAGCGAGGCGGCCGACTGGGCCTCCCGGCGGAAGCGGGCCTGGAAGGACGGGTCGCGCGCGAGGTCGGCGCGCAGCGTCTTCACCGCCACGGTGCGGCCGAGCCGGGTGTCGTGCGCGAGGTATACCTCCGCCATGCCACCACGGCCGAGCACCTGGCCCAGCTCGTACCGGCCGCCGAGGCGACGCGGCTCTTCCATGGTTACCTACCAGCCCTCTCCGTCGGTCCCGACCGGCATGCTTGTACGGTCGGAGGCTGCCGTCCGGCCTACCGTACCCGGCTCGCTCCGGGTGGCTCGGCCAAGCCCGATACCCGATACAGGACCGGTATCGCAACGTGCGCCTATGTGAAGGGGACGTGATCGGAGTCACGTCCTGTTCAGCCCGTGGTCACTTCTTGCTCTCCAGAACGGCCTCCATCACGTTCTTGGCGATCGGGGCCGCGAGGCCGCCGCCGGAGATGTCGTCACGGACGGCGTTCTCGTCCTCGACGACCACGGCCACGGCGACCGGCGAGCTTCCGTCCTCGCCCTTGGCGTAGGAGATGAACCAGGCGTAGGGGTTCTCCTTGTTGTCCACGCCGTGCTGCGCGGTGCCGGTCTTCCCGCCGACGGTGACGCCGTCGATCCGCGCGTTGGTTCCGGTGCCCTTCTCGACGACGGTCTCCATCATGTCCTGGAGGATCTGGGCGTTGTCCGCGGACAGCGGCTTGCTCATCTCCTCGGGGTCCGTCTTCTCGATGGTGTCGAGGTTGGGTGCCTGGAGTTCGTCCACCATGTACGGCTTCATCAGGGTGCCGTTGTTGGCGATGGCCGAGGTGACCATGGCCATCTGGAGCGGGGTGGCGGCGGTGTTGTACTGGCCGATGGCGGAGAGCGCGGTCTGCGACTGGTTCATGTCGTCGGAGAAGACCGAGGCGCTGGAGCGGACGGGGACGAACTGCTCCTCGGTGAAGCCGAACTTCTTGGCCGTCTCGAGCATCTCGTCGTTGCCGAGGTCGGAGCCGACCTTGCCGAAGACGGTGTTGCAGGACACGCGGAGTGCTTCGCGGAGGGAGGCGTTCTCGCAGGGGAGGTCGCCCTCGTTGGGCAGCTCGGTGGTGGTGCCGGGCATGGTCCAGGGCAGGGGGGAGTCGGTCTTCTCGTCCGCCGAGTCGTACAGGCCGTGCTCCAGGGCGGCGGCCGCGGTGAGGACCTTGAAGGTGGAGCCGGGCGGGTAGACCTCGCGCAGGGCCCGGTTGAGCATCGGGTCGTCGGGGTTGTTCTTCTTCTGGAGCTTGTTCCAGGCCTCGCCGGCCGCGTCGTCGCTGCCGGCGATGGCGGTGGGGTCGTACGAGGGGTAGGAGGCCATCGAGAGGATCTTGCCGGTGGACGGTTCGATCGCGACGACGGCACCCTTGCCGCCCTGCTTCTTCAGGCCGTCGTAGGCGGCCTTCTGGGCGGCGCTGTTGAGGGTGGTGACGACGTTGCCGCCCTCGCGTTTCCTGCCGGTGATCATGTCGAGGGTGTTGCGGAAGAAGAGCCGGTCGTCGTTGCCGGTGAGGATGCCGTCGTCGATGGCCTCGATCTGGGTGGCGCCGTAGGCCTGGGAGACGTAGCCGGTGACGGGCGCCCACATGGCGCCGTCCTTGTAGGTGCGCTTGTACTTGAAGTCGCCCTCGGTGGTGGCGTGGCCGGTGATGGCCTTGCCGTCGACGATGATGTCGCCGCGCGGGCTCGCGTAGCGCTCGATGGCGACGCGGCGGTTGTGCTCGTCCTCCTTGAGCTCGTCGGCCTGGACGTACTGGAGCCAGTTGTCGCGGATGAGCAGGGTGAGGACGAGGAGGCCGCAGAAGATCGCGATGCGGCGCAGTGGCTTGTTCACGGGCGGACCACCTGGGTCATTTCGGCGTCGGGGTTCGCGGGGGCCGAGGGTGCGGGCCTGCGTGCCGTGTCGCTGATGCGCAACAGGATGCCGATCAGGGCCCAGTTGGCGATGACGGAGGAGCCTCCGTAGGCGAGGAAGGGCATCGTCATACCGGTGAGCGGGATGAGGCCCATCACACCGCCGGCGACGACGAAGACCTGGAGGGCGAAGGCGCCGGACAGGCCGATGGCGAGGAGCTTGCCGAAGGGGTCGCGGGCGGCGAGGGCGGTGCGCACGCCGCGTTCGACGATCAGTGCGTAGAGCAGGAGCAGCGCCATGAGGCCGGCCAGGCCCAGTTCCTCGCCGAAGGTGGCGAGGATGAAGTCGGAGTTGGCGGCGAAGCGGATCAGTTCGGAGTGGCCCTGGCCCCAGCCGGTGCCGAGGGTGCCGCCGGAGCCGAAGGCCCACAGGGCCTGCATGGCCTGCTCGGAGTGGCCGACCTGGTTGGCGCGGGAGAGCATGAACTCGCGCATCGGGTCGAGCCAGGCGTCGACGCGCTGCTGGATGTGGGGTTCGAAGCTGGCGACGCCGACGGCGCCGACGGCGGACATCATGAGACCGAAGACGATCCAGCTGGTCCGCTCGGTGGCGACGTACAGCATGATCACGAACATGCCGAAGAACAGCAGCGAGGTGCCGAGGTCGGTCTCGAAGACGAGGATGAGGATGGAGACCATCCAGACGACCAGGATCGGGCCGAGGTCGCGGCCGCGGGGCAGGTAGAGGCCCATGAAGCGGCGGCTGGCGAGGGCCAGCGCGTCGCGTTTCACCATCAGGTAGCCGGCGAAGAAGATCGCGAGGACGATCTTGGCGAATTCGCCGGGCTGGATGGAGAAGGAGCCGACCTGGATCCAGATCTTGGCGCCGTAGATGTTCTTGCCGAGACCCGGCACCAGCGGGAGCAGCAGCAGGAACAGCGCGGTGACCATGGAGATGTAGGTGTAGCGCTGCAGGACGCGGTGGTCCTTGAGGAAGATCATCACGGCGACGAACAGGGCGATGCCCATCGCGGTGTACATGAGCTGGCGGGGTGCGGCGGTGCCGGCCTGTTTGATCTGCTGGAGCAGTTCGGACTGGTCGAGGCGCCAGATGGCGACGAGTCCGAGTCCGTTGAGCAGGGTGGCCAGTGGCAGCAGCAGCGGGTCCGCGTAGGGCGCGAACTTGCGCACGACGAGGTGGCCGACGCCGGCCAGCAGGCCGAGGCCGAGGCCGTAGCTCAGCAGGCCGGCGGGCACCTCGTCGTTGATGGCCAGTCCCACGTTGGCGTACGCGAAGACCGGGATGAGTACGGCGAACACGAGCAGGGCCAGCTCGGTGTTGCGCCGGCTCGGGGCGCCGATGGCGCCGATCGTGGACGTGTGGTGCGTCGGCGAGTTGGAAGTACTGCTCATCGGGTGACGGTGCCTCTCACGGCTGGCCTACTGCTTACCGCACAGCGAGGCGACCTTCTGCTCTTCCTCCGAGAGGGTCGGGCCGGGGCCTGGGGTGGGTGCGGTCGTGGACGGGGGCTCGGACGATTCGACTGCCTTCGGCGTTCCCGACGTGCTCGGGCTCGGTGAGGCCTTGGACGTGAAGGAGGCGGGAGTGGTTCCCGTGGTGCCTCCGGCCTGTCCCTCGCCAGGCTTCGCGTTCTGTTCGGTCTCCGCGGCGCTCTGCTCGGCCTTCTTCTTGCAGGCGGAGGCCTGGACCGCCAGTTCCTCGATCTTGGCCCGCGCGTCGGCGAGGTCGCTCTCGGGGATGGTGGCCTCGACCAGTTTCTGCTGGTAGGGCGGCAGGTATTTGAGTTCGATCTCGGGGTGGTCCTTCTGGACCTTCGAGAGCGAGATCCAGGCCAGGTCCTGGCTGATGCCCCGGTACAGCGCGAGGTGGTCGTCCTTGGTGCCGACGTAGTACTGGGTCTGGGTCCAGCGCCAGCCGCCGTACGTGCCGCCGCCGAGGACGGCGAGGGCGAGCACCGTGTAGAGGGATCTTTTGAGCCACTTGCGGCTCTTGCGGGGCTTGGCGAAGTCGTCGGGGCCGTAGTCGTCGAAGCCGCCGGCCGGGATGAAGCCGGTGGTGTCGCCGCTGCCGGGCGGTCCGAATTCGCCGCCGCCGTGCCGGCCGCCGCCCTGGCGGCCGAGGCCGGCGGCGCGGCCGGCCGGGGTCTGCATGATGCCGTTGTCGCCGAAATGAGCCTGGTTCTCGGCGACGGCGCCGACCACGACCGGGGTGTCGGACAGCTGCCCGGCGAGGGTGTCGCCGGTGTCCAGGTCGAGGACGTCGGCGACGATGACGGTGATGTTGTCGGGGCCGCCGCCGCGCAGCGCGAGCTGAATCAGCTCCTGCACGGTCTCCTGCGGTCCCTGGTAGCTGGCGAGGGTGTCCTCCATCGTCTGGTGGGAGACGACGCCGGAGAGTCCGTCGGAGCAGATCAGGTAGCGGTCGCCGGCCCGGACCTCGCGGATGGACAGGTCGGGTTCGACGTGGTCGCCGCTGCCGAGCGCCCGCATCAGCAGTGAGCGCTGCGGGTGGGTGCCGGCCTCCTCCTCGGTGATGCGGCCCTCGTCGACGAGGCGCTGTACCCAGGTGTGGTCCTGCGTGATCTGGGTCAGGACGCCGTCGCGCAGCAGGTAGGCGCGGGAGTCGCCGACGTGTACGAGGCCGAGGCGCTGGCCGGTCCACAGCAAGGCGGTGAGGGTGGTGCCCATGCCCTCGAGGGCGGGGTCCTCCTCGACCATCTGCCGCAGCTGGTCGTTGGCGCGCTGGACGGCGTGGCCGAGGGAGGTGAGGAGGTCGGAGCCGGGCACGTCGTCGTCGAGGGCGACGATGGTGGAGATCACCTCGGAGGAGGCGACCTCGCCGGCGGCCTGGCCGCCCATGCCGTCGGCGATGGCGAGCAGGCGGGGGCCGGCGTAACCGGAGTCCTCGTTGCCCTCCCGGATCATGCCCTTGTGGGATCCGGCGGCGAAGCGCAGTGACAGACTCATGCCCACCTCGCCCGTCGGCTGCTCCGGGTACAGCCGGTCGTGTCGAGCCACACTGCCCACCCTCCGGTCGGGAGCGCGCCGGGGCCCGGGGGGCCGGCCGCCGTTGCGTGCTCGCTCCGCTCGCGCTCAATCATTGGTGTAGCACTACTTCCGCAGCTCGATGACGGTCTTGCCGATGCGGATCGGCGCACCCAGCGAAATCGGTGTGGGGGTCGTCAGCCGGGACCGGTCCAGGTAGGTGCCGTTGGTGGAGCCCAGGTCCTCGACGATCCACTGGCCGTTCTGGTCCGGGTAGATCCTGGCATGGCGGCTGGAGGCGTAGTCGTCGTCGAGCACGATCGTCGAGTCGTGTGCCCGGCCGAGCGTGATGGTCTGGCCCTGGAGGGCAACGGTGGTGCCGGTGAGGGTGCCCTCCGTGACTACCAGCTTGGTGGGGGCGCCCCGGCGTCCCCGGCCGCCGCCTTGCTGCTGGCGCTGCGGTGGTGGCGCCTGGCCTTGGCGCGCGGCGGCCTGCTGCGGCCGGTCGGCGCCGCGCCGTGCTCCGCGCTGGGTGACCCGCGTGCCGAACAGGTCGCTGCGGATGACCTGCACGGCCACGATCACGAACAGCCACAGTACGGCCAGGAAACCCAGCCGCATGACCGTGAGGGTCAGCTCTGACATTGCCCCCGGATCACCCTTCGGCTTGCCTATAGATAACGGTGGTGCTGCCCACGACGATTCGCGAGCCGTCGCGGAGCGTAGCGCGGGTGGTGTGCTGCCCGTCCACCACGATGCCGTTGGTGGACCCGAGATCCTGGATCGTCGAGGGCGTTCCGGTCCGGATCTCGCAGTGCCGGCGGCTCACGCCGGGGTCGTCGATCCGCACGTCGGCCTCGGTACTGCGTCCGAGCACGAGGGTCGCGCGGGAGATCTGATGGCGGGTGCCGTTGATCTCGATCCAGTGGCGGGTGCGTCCGCCGGCCGCGGGTGCGGCCGGGGGTTGCTGGCCGCCCGCGGGCTGCGGGTAGCCGTAACCGCCGGGGCGGCCGCCGGGTGGCGGCGCACTCGGCATGGGCGGGGCGCCGGCGGGCGGGGCGGGCTGCGGGTAGCCGTAACCGCCGGGTGCGCCGGGGCGTCCGGTCGGGG
Source organism: Streptomyces mutabilis (assembly GCF_014649815.1). GTDB lineage: Bacteria > Actinomycetota > Actinomycetes > Streptomycetales > Streptomycetaceae > Streptomyces > Streptomyces mutabilis. The sequence goes on from NZ_BMTT01000009.1 coordinate 267,949, forward strand.
TGGGGGGCGCGGCGGGGCCGGCGGGTTCCGGGCCGCCCTGGTGACTGCTGGAGGAGGCGAGCGTACGGCTGCGCACCCGGTACAGGCCGGTGTCGAGGTCGTCCGCCTTCTCCAGGTGGACCTTGATCGGTCCCATGAAGGTGTAGCGCTGCTGCTTGGCGTAGTCGCGGACCATGCCGGCGAGCTCGTCGCCGAGCTGGCCGGAGTAGGGGCTGAGGCGCTCGAAGTCGGGCGTGCTCAGCTCCACGATGAAGTCATTGGGTACGACGGTGCGGTCGCGGTTCCAGATGGTCGCGTTGTTGTCGCACTCGCGCTGGAGCGCTCCCGCGATCTCCACGGGCTGCACCTCGGACTTGAACACCTTCGCGAAGGTGCCGTTGACCAGACCTTCGAGACGCTGCTCGAACTTCTTCAGGACTCCCATGGGGCACCTCCTCCGTCGCTGCCGTCCTGTCCACTGTCCTGCGTACTGCTGCCTTGCGTGCCGCTGCCGTGCGTACTGCCCGCGTGCGTACTGCTCACCCGCGCACTGCCCACCTGGTACTGCTTACTGATCGTATCCACGCGCGGGTCGATCGGCTGGTTCCCCCCGTCGGCCCGGTCGACGGGTGTCGACGCGTCTCGGAGTTCCCACCGGCGCCGTCCTTCGAACGCCAGGGGTCCTTCGGGACGGTTCCCCGCAGGTACTCATGCCCAGGATCGTAGAGGTGGCCGCAGACCAGTGTCCCGCACCTGGCTGTGGGCCCCTACCGGCTCCTGGGCGAAAGCGCCGGACCGGTACGAGGTTGATACGTGAACGGGCGGCGGGCGGGACGAGTGCCCGAAGGAGGGCGGGGGTCCCGGTTCCTGCAGCTGACCCCGGCGGGAAAGGGATGTGAATCCACCCGGTCCAGCGTGCTAATGTTCTCGTGTCGGAAGGCGCCGGACCGCAAGGAAAGGCCCCGAGGACACACCCAATGCGCGGGTGGCGGAATAGGCAGACGCGCTGGATTCAGGTTCCAGTGCCCGCAAGGGCGTGGGGGTTCAACTCCCCCCTCGCGCACCAGGGAGCATCGACGAAAGTGCTCCTGAGGCACCGAAGGAACGGGCTCATCGTGATCACGATGAGCCCGTTTCGTTTGCTGGCCCCGGTCAGGCCGGTGTGTCGATGCTTACATGTGTGACGGCCCGACGGCCGGCTGGCCGCCGGGCTGTGTGGCCGCTGATCTTCAGCGGGCTACCGGGGTGTGGGCTGTCTCACTTCGAGGGCGACGTGGCCGACGCGGCGGGGGTCGCGGGCGACGATCGGGGAGGCGCCACAGCCGAAGAGGCACTGTGTCGATGACCTCCTGCCCGAACCGATGACGGTTACGGGCCGCTTCGGGACGGATCTCTGCGTGGCCGGCCGCTTCACGCTCCCCCGACATGAGGCCCTTCCCTGTCCGCCCCCATCGTTGCTGTCCGGGATCGGGTGGATACTGTGAGGCAGGAGGACGGCGTCCCGCACGAAGTCTGGGGGCGCCATCCTCGGGAGGGCGGAGAGAGCCGGTCGGTCATCACGACGCGCGGTCCGGCGCCGGGCGAGGGCCTCACCCGCTCAAGAGGTACACACCTTGCCCATTTCGTCGGCCGCGTCTATCACCGGACCGATGTCGAGCGTCCTGTCGCCGTTGTCGATGGCTGAACGCACGTTGTCCACAGCCTGGTTGAGGTCTTCCACCGCTTTGGACAGGTCGGCGTCGTCCACTCTGCCCTCCAGGTCGGACAGCTCCTTGTCGATGGCGTCGAGCGACTCGTCCGCCTGGGTCGGGTCATCGACCGCACGTTCCACAGCTTCGCGGAGGCCGTCCACACTGGTGGCGATGGCACGGGCGGTCTGCGCGCAGTCGAGAGCTTTGTCGACCGTGTCGCATCCGCCTGCCAAGACGGAGACGGCAAGCGCTGCCAGGACTGCGACGGGCGTGGTGGGGCGCATCGAGGCTCCTACGGTTCGCCGGGCGGTATGGTCGCGCTGTTCCTCGCGGTCCTGATGCTGTGTCAGTGGTGTGGGCCGTAGACCTTCGGCGACGCGGTGCTCACTGGCTCGGGGCGCCGATGTCCACGAAGTCCTCCTGGATGAGGATCGCGGGCCGGTCCTGGACGATGATCCTGTAGAGCCGTGAGTACACGGAGTCGGCTCCCCGGCGGACCCAGATCAGCTCTCGCCGGCTGGGGATCCGGGAGCGGAGTATCTGTGTGCCGAGGCTGGAGCCGGGGCGGGAGAGCTCGTCGAGGAACGGAGCGGGGAGCCTGGGCGGGTACAGGTAGGAAAGGGCGCGTACATAGGTTCTGCCGGAGGACGCCCCGTTCAGCGTCACGCGTCTGCGGATGCACGGCTCGCCACCGATCTCCAGCCAACTGCGCTGCTCGGGATCCGGCAGTCCTTCGTCGTTCTCCTCGCACCGGGTGACGATGTCCTCCAGGTGCAGGGCCGACAACATCTGAGTGAGGGTTCCGTCACTGACCATGACGGCCCGGTAGGCCGGGAAGAGACGGTCGTCGTCCCCGAGGTCGGCGAGTGACTGGTCGGTCTCCGTCTGGGAGAGGAAGAACTTCGACAGAACGGGCGCTTCGTACTTCAACATGACGACTCCGGGCCTGAGGTGAGGGATGTGATGGCCAGCGACTTGGCGCTGACGTCCGTGCGTGAAGCGCTGACTCCCGCCCTGTCAGGGGGCGAACGCCCCTGGAGGCATTGGCTGGGAGGAGCGGCTGGCGAGGCCTGCCGCGGCGATCGAGTACGCGACAGTGTGGTCGAACATGTTGAAGGGCAGTGATGTGCGTGGCCCGTGCGGGCGGGTGATGGTGCTGCTGACCGACGTCAAGACCGACGCTCCCCCGTGAGCTTCAGACTTCAGCAAGTTTCGGAGATGTTGGTGATGGGCGGCCGGCGTCAGTGGCGCGAGGCTCTGCCTGTGCCGGCGGGCGGTCTCTCTTGGCACACGGGCGCATCCAGTCGCCCGCCGTGTGGGCCGCCGCCCTCATCTCAGCCTGCTGTCCGGTTCCGTGCAACAGGTTGTCGATCTGTTTACTGAATAGACATGGATCACCGCCGGATCTGGCTTGATCTGTACGGCCCTATGGCGCGAATCCATCCCCCTCCATGTTGTTCAAAGTTGTATTAACTCATGGTCAATTTACGGGCGGGTGTCCCTCCGGGCTGCATCCAACAAGCGGATTCATTGATTCCGGCGGGTGGAATCACCGATTCCCTTTTATCGTCGCTTTACCTTCGCCCTTCCTTGGTGTGACCGGTTCCGATCGAGGTTGACTGGAAGACGTCCCTCTGGCTATGGTCACGATCTCGTACGGGCATCCGTACTTGTACGCAGTGACAGCAAGTCCCTCCCCGTCCGCTGTTCGTGGCGTCCGGCCGAGGGTTCCAGGAATCGGGGGATCATGGAAGTCGCGGCTTCGGCTATTTCACTATCGCGCCTGTCGGTGCGGCGATAGTTCTCCGCTGCTCGTCGGTGAGCAGCTCCTCAATAAAGCCTCTGGAAGCTTCATGAGCTCCAGCTGTGCTATGTGAATTCAACTGCTCATTGCCCTTGCTCTTCACTTTGTTGTACATCGGCTTGGTGTCAGCCATGTCGAGTCGCAAAGACTGTGCTGGAGGTATGTCGGTGATCGGTGTATTCCGATGAGCGTGTGGTGGCCCGCAGATGACGGATGAACCCGAGATAATTCCGGCCGGCGAGGAGAAAGTCGTCTTCCTTCTCGGAGGTCAGGGAACGCAGTACTTCGGAATGGCCCGGAGCCTGTTGGACGAGGATGCCGTCTTCCGGTCGACCATGCACGAACTGGATCGATCGGCTGCCGACCGGTGCGGGCGCTCCGTGCTCGAGTACCTCTACGCCCCTGGTCGCGGCTTCGGCGACCGTTGCGGCGACCTGCTCATGACCAACCTGGGCCTGTTCTTGGTCGAGTACAGCCTGGCGAGGAGCCTCGACGACCGCGGCGTCAGGCCGGACCTCCTGGTCGGCAGCAGTCTCGGTGAATTCATCGCAGTGGCAGTGGCGGGGCACCTGCCGGTGACGGATGTCCTGGACTTTCTCTGTGAGCTCTCCGACTGCGTCGTCCGGACGATGCCTCCGGGAGGAATGATCGCCGTTCTCGCGGGCCTCGATCAGTTCCGGGAGGTCGTGAAGCCGAGCGCGGACATCACGATCGCCTCGGTCAACAGCGATCGGCATTTCGTCATCAGCGCCGATGTCGCGGCACTCGATCGGGCACGCCGGGCAATGGTTGCCCGGGATGTGCTTCACCAGGACCTTCCCGTGGATTTCGCCTTCCATTCCCCTGCGGTCAACGTGATGAACTCCGAGCTGCGCAGGCTCGGCAAGAGAATGCATCTTCAGTTGCCCGCCGGTACCTCACGGATCTATTCGTCCCGTACCTGCTCGCTGATCACGGAAGTTTCGGGGGAGACCTGTCGTCAGGTCATTCGCGGTCCCATCCGCTTCACGGAGACGGTGTCCCGGATAGCTTCCTACAGAAGTCACCGGTACGTCGATCTCTCACCGTCCTCGTCGCTCGCCGCGATTCTGAGCTCGAGCCTTCCGGAGACGGAAACGCTTCCTGTCATCACCCCCTTCAACGCTGAATCGCAGAACATCAGGCGGGTGGTCGAGAAGCTGGGTGCACGGGGCTGACGCAACGAACGGGGGCAGCAATGGTGAGCGTCACGGGTATGGGGGTCCAATGTGCGGTGGCCCATGGAGTGCAGGAATTCGACGAGGCATTACGCGACGGTCGTGCGGGGATAACTTTCGAGGATCCCGCGCCTGGTCTGCCCAAGGTCCTGGGCCTGCGCGGACGACTGCCGCGCAGTCCGGAACAGGTGCTGGCGGAGCAGTATGCGGCCGGCCGGTTGCCGGGCACGGACGAAGCACTGCTCCGCACGCTTCGCAGCCTCGTGCGGAGGGCGAGCCGGTCGATCGGCTTCTCGCTGCTGGCCGCGGTGGAGGCCTGGGGGGAGGCCCGACTCGGCGCGGTCACCGATCGCCGCAGGATCGCCCTGGTGATCGCCGGCAGCAATCTCTCCCAGCAACTGTCCTTCTCGATGGCCGAGAAGTACCGCAAGGATCCGGCCTACGTCTCGGCGCGGTACGCGCACCAGTTCTGGGACAGCGATCTGCTGGGTGTCGTCAGCGAGGGCCTGGACGTCCGCGGCGAGGGCATGACCGTCTCCGGGGCCTCGGCCGCTGGGAACCTCGGACTGATCCAGGGCATGCGGCTCATCCGCTCGGGATGCGCCGACGTCTGCCTGGTGGTCGCGGGGATGCAGGAACTCTCCGACGTCGAACTCATGGCGTTCGTCAACCTCGGCGCCCTGGGCGGTGAAGGGACGAACGCCGATCCGGCGCGGTGCAGTCGCCCTTTCGACGCGGGCCACGACGGTTTCGTCTACGGCGAGGGCGCCGCCGCCCTCGTGCTCGAATCGACGACCGTCGCCCAGGAGCGCGGGGCCACGACGCTGGCCGTGCTCGACGACGGGGTCAGTGCCCTGGACGGCAACCGTCTGACCCAGCCCTCCCAGGAGGGCGAGGAGTTCGTGATGGGGGAGGTGCTTCGCCGGTGCGGTGTGGACGCCGGAAGGCTCGACCTGATCAGCGCCCACGCCACCTCGACCCCGTTGGGCGACGAGACAGAGGCGGCGGCCATCAGTTCCCTGCTGGGCGAGCGGGCCGGCCGGCCGTGGGTCAACGCGACCAAGTCCCTCGTCGGACACTGTCTCGGCCCGGCGTCGGCGATCGAGGCGATCGCCTGCGTCCTGCAGATGCGCGGGGGATACGTCCACCCCAACGTGAACCTGATGGAGCCCATCACCCGGGAGCTCCGCCTGGCACCGCCCCGGCGAACGGCCGCCGTGATTCGCCGCGCCCTGAACAACGCCTTCGGCTTCGGGGGGATCAACACCGCGCTGCTGCTCAGGTCCGCGCAGGCGGCGGCACACGTTCCGGACACTCGAAAGGACTGAGACAGTGGTCGCATACCTCTTCCCGGGGCAGGGATCCCAGCAACTCGGCATGGGCGACAGCCTCTTCGACGACTTCGCGGAACTGGCGGAGACGGCGGACGAGATACTGGGCTACTCGGTCCGCACGCTCTGCCTGGAGGACCCGGACCAGCGCTTGAGCCTCACCCAGTACACCCAGCCCGCGCTGTACGTGGTCAACGCACTGAGCTACTACCGACGGGTGGAGGAGAGCGGGCGCAGACCCGACGTCGTCGCCGGCCACAGCCTCGGTGAGTACAACGCCCTGCTGGCGGCGGACGCCTTCGACTTCGCCACCGGCCTGAAGCTGGTCAAGAAGCGTGGCGAGCTGATGGCGCAGGCACGCAACGGCGGCATGGCCGCGGTCCTCGGCATGGACGAGAAGGAGATCCGCGACCTGCTGCAGGAGAGCGGGCTCGACGGCATCGACGTCGCGAACCTCAACGCTCCGGCGCAGACCGTCATCTCCGGCCTGCGCGAGGACATCGAACGAGCTCGGCCGGTCTTCGAGAAGGTCGGGTCCTGCCGGTACGTCGTCCTCAACGTCAGCGGTGCCTTCCACTCCCGCTACATGGCCGGGGCACAGCACGAGTTCGCGGACCACCTTGACGGGTTCGAGCTGCGGGCTCCCGAGATCCCGGTCGTCGCCAACGTCACCGCGCGCCGGTACCGGTCCGACGAGGTGAAGGAGACCCTGGCCGCGCAGATCACTTCGGCGGTCAAGTGGAGCGAGACGATCCGCTACCTGCTCGGCGGGGGCGAGGAGGAGTTCGTCGAGGTCGGACCCGGCCGCGTGCTGACCAGCCTGTTGCGCAACATCAAGCGGGACGCCGAACCGCTCATCCTCGACGAGGAGGAGGACGAGGCAGCTGGGCCGGCCGTCGCTGCCCCGGCGCCGCAGGAACCCTCCCTCCAGCAGGAACCGTTCGCCTCACCGGAGGGCGCGGGCCGCACCGCGGTGGTGGCGGAGCAGCTGGGCAGCGCCGGCTTCAGGCGGGACTACGGGCTGCGCTACGCATGCCTGGTCGGAGCGATGTACCAGGGCATCGCGTCCTGGGAACTGGTCGCCGCCGCGGGCCGGGCCGGCCTGCTCGGCTTCCTCGGCACCGGCGGCCTGCCGCAGGAACGGGTCGAGGCGGACATCACCCGGCTCAAGCAGAAGCTGACCGGGGGCGAGCCGTTCGGCGTCAACCTGGTCCACGACCCGCACTCGCCGCAGCGGGAGGAGCAGCTCGTCGACCTGTACCTGCGCCACGACGTTCGTACGGTCGAGGCCTCCGCCTTCATCGCGCTCACCCCAGCGCTGGTCCGCTACCGGCTCACCGGGCTGCGCCGGGACGAGTCCGGGCAGGTCATCGCCCGCAACCGGGTCATCGCCAAGGTCTCCCGCCCCGAGGTGGCCACGGCCTTCCTCAGCCCGGCTCCGGCCGCGCTCGTGGCCGAGCTGCTCGCCGAGGGCGCGATCACGGCGGCCGAGGCGGAACTGGCCCGTGAGCTGCCCGTCGCCGCGGACCTGACCTGCGAGGCCGACTCCGGCGGACACACCGACCAGGGCGTGTCCTTCAGCCTCGTACCGACCATGCTGCGGCTGCGGGACGAACTCACCGCCCGTCACGGTTACACCCGGCGGATCCGGGTGGGCGCCGCGGGCGGCATCGGCACGCCGGACGCCGCGGCCGCCTGCTTCGTGATGGGCGCGGACTTCGTCGTCACGGGCTCGATCAACCAGTGCACCGTCGAGGCGGGGACCAGCGACCTGGTCAAGGACCTGCTGCAGGGCATCGACATCCAGGACACCGGCTACGCACCGGCAGGCGACATGTTCGAGTACGGAGCGCGGGTGCAGGTGCTCCGCCGCGGCGTGCTGTTCCCGGCCCGGGCCAACAAGCTCTACGAGCTCTACAAGAACCACGAGTCGCTGGACGAGCTGGACCCGGTGACGGCCGACCAGGTGCAGAGCCGGTACTTCAAGAAGAGCTTCGAAGAGATCTACGCCGACATCCGTTCCGGCCTGCCGCCCAAGGAGGCCGAACGGGCGGAGAAGGACCCCAAGCACCGGATGGCCCTCGTCTTCCGTTGGTACTTCGACCACTCGACCCGCCAGGCGCTCGCCGGCTCCGAGGAGGGCCGGGTGGACTTCCAGGTGCACTGCGGACCCGCGCTCGGTTCGTTCAACCAGTGGGTTAAGGGCACCGAGCTGGAGGACTGGCGCCACCGCCACGTCGGCGACATCAACGAGCGGCTCGTGCGGGAGGCGGCGGCCCTGCTGACCCGCCGTCTCGCGGCGCTGGGCACGGACTGAACGGGAGTCGGCCGACCATGGACTTCTCGACGATACAGGTGCGCCGCGAGGGCACGGTGTGCCGGCTGCGGCTGCACCGGCCGGATCGGGAGAACACCATCGACGACACGATGGTCCGCGAGTGCCACGCGGCCCTGGACGCCTGCGAGCAGCACTGCACGGTGGTCCTCCTGGAGGGGCTGCCGCACGTCTTCTGCGATGGAGCGGACCTGACCACGTACGGCCCGCGGGAGGGGGCCGACAGGCCGGCGAAGTACGACCCGTCGCCCCTGTACGACCTGTGGACGCGGCTTGCCGACGGCCCGTGCGTCACCGTCGCCCATGCGCGCGGACGCACCAACGCGGGCGGCATCGGCTTCATCGCGGCCAGCGACATCGTCGTCGCCGAACCCCAGGCCACGTTCGGCCTCTCGGAGCTGCTCTTCGGGCTGTACCCGGCGATGGTCCTGCCGTTCCTGGTCCGGCGCGTCGGCCGCCAGCACGCTCACTACATGACCCTGACCACCAAGGCCGTCACCGCAGAACGGGCGCTCGACTGGGGCCTGGTGGACGTGTGCGCGGAACGCAGCGGCGCGGTCGTGGGCCAGCACCTGGGCCGGCTCAGCAAGCTGCCCAGGGACGGCGTCGCCGCGTACAAGCAGTTCATGGGCGGCCTGTCCGGTTCCGTGCGCGAGCAGCGGGCGACGTCCGTGGCCGCCAATCAGCGGCTCTTCACCGACACCTCCAACATCGAGCGCATCACCCGCTTCGTCGAGCACGGCATCTACCCGTGGGAGCAGGCACCCGTATGAGCATCACGTTCGAGCAGGTCGAGGAACTGGCCCAGTCCTCCGCGACCTTCTACGAGTTCTGCGAGCGCTACCCGCGCACCCGGCCGCTGCGCATCTACCAGGAACGCGACGAGTGCACCGAGCTGAACATCGACGACCTGGAGCGCCGGGTCCGCACGCTGGGCACCCGGCTGCAACGCCGGTGCGCGCCGCAGCAGCGGGTCATGCTGCTGCTGCCCCGCATCGAGGACTACGTCGTCGGACTCCTGGCCTGCTTCCACGCGAACGTCGTCGCGGTGCCGACCGTCGTCGACGCCTCGGCCCGCTCCGACGCGAAGGCGGAGATGATCGCCGCGGTACTGGCGGACAGCGAAGCGTCCTGTGCGCTCGCCGACGAGGAGACGCGGCGCTGGCTGGAGCCGCGCGAGGACATGGCGTCGGCTGTCTTCCTCGGCGTACCGGCCGCGGACGACGACGAACCGGAGACCCGGCCGGCCCGTGGCGCCGCGCGCGACGACCTGGCGATGATGATGTACACGTCCGGCTCGACGTCGCAGCCCAAAGGCGTGATGTTCAATCACCGGTCGCTGGTGTTCCAGGCGGCGCTGGCCGCCCTGCTGTGGGAGATCGACTCGGACAGCACGGTCGTGTCCTGGCTGCCCCTCACCCACAACTTCGGTCTACCGCTCGGGCTGCTGACCCCGCTGATCGCGGGGGCGACCACCGTGCTCCTGGCCCCTGAGCTGTTCATTCAGTACCCCGAGCACTGGTTCGAGCTGATCGATCGGCATGCCGGCACGCACGCCGGAGCGACCAACTCCGCACTGGAGTACTGCGTGGACGCCCTGCGGGCGCTGGAACCGGGGTCCGTCTCCCTGTCCAGCGTGCTCAGCGTGTTCTGCGCCGGCGAGCCGATCCGTGCGCAGAGCGTGGCGGCGTTCGCTGAGGCGTTCGGGCCGCTGGGGCTGCGGCCGGACGCGGTCCGACCGCACTACGGGCTCACCGAGGTCGGCTGTCTGGCCACCGAGAGTTCCGATGCGACGCCGACGGTACTGGAGGCCGACCTGGAGAGCCTGGGCCAGGGCCGCGCCGAGCGCGCCGAGCCGGGCCGCACGTCCCGGGCCCTGGTGCGCAACGGCAGGATCCGCGGGCCGGTGCAGGTCGAGATCGTCGACCCGGAGAGTCACGAACTACGCCCGCCAGGGCGGACCGGGGAGATCTGGTTCAAGTCCACGGCCACTTGCCAGGGTTACTACAACAAGCCCGAGGAGAACGCCCGTACGTTCGGCGCGACCATCGCCACCACGGGTGAGAGCGGCTTTTTCCGCACCGGTGACCTGGGCTTCGTACTGGACGAGCACCTGTACCTGGTGGGCCGGGCCAAGGAGCTCCTCATCGTCAACGGGATGAAGTTCTACCCGCCGGACCTGGAGACCACGCTCCGCAAGCGGATCCCGGAACTGCGGCTCAACACCGCCGTGTTCCCGCTGGACACCGTCAACGGCGAACGGATCGTCCTCGTGCAGGAGCTGGCGGAGCCGCTGGACGAGGACGGCTACCAGCGGCTGGTGCAGCGCATCCGGTCCGTGGTCTCGGACTACTACGGGATTTCGCTGTACGACATCGTCTTCGCCGAGCCCGACGCGATACCGCGCAGCGGCATCGGCAAGGTCAAGCGGAACGGCTGCCGTGACCGCTACACGGCCGGGGAGCTGCCCGTCCGCTTCCGCCTGCGTCGGCCGGACGTGCCGGACGGGCCGGGGCGTATCGGGTCCGACGAGGCCGAGGTGCCGGCTGCCGAGGTCCGTGAGGTGGTGCACCGGCTCGCCCACGAGGTGGTCGCGCCGGTACTGGTGGTCGGCCCGGAGCAGGTGCTCGCAGTCGGGTCGATCGGGGAGCTGGGCTGCACCTCCGTGCAGTACATCCAGCTGGCCAAGCGGATCGAGGAGGTGTTCGGGCTCCGCTTCGCACCGGCGCGGCTGTTCAAGTACGGCCAGGTGGCCGAACTGGGCGGACATATCGCGCGGGAACTGGCGGAGGCCGCGTCCGCGACCGGTCCGTCGGCCGCGCCCGGCACGCGGACCGCCGCCGGTCCGGTGGCCGGGTCCGCGGCGCGGCGGGACGCCGGGAGCGCCGTCGACGACGGTGCCCCCATCGCCGTCATCGGGATCAGTTGCCGGTTCCCGGGAGGGGCGAGCGACCCGGACGCCTTCTGGCGGAACCTCGACGCGGGCCGGGACGCCGTGACACGGATCCGGGACAGCCGGCCGCAGATCGTCGCGGACCAGCTCCGGGACCGTGGCGACCTGGCCGACTTCCCCGAGTTCGCCGGATTCACCGACGGTGTCGACGAGTTCGACGCGTCCTTCTTCGGCATCGCGCCCCTGGAGGCCCAGGCCATGGACCCCCAGCAGCGCAGGCTGATGGAACTGACCTGGCACCTCCTGGAGGACAGCGGCTACCAGCCCTCCCGGCTGCGGGGTCGGCGCGTCGGTGTCTACGTCGGGGCACACACCTTCGACTACGCCGAACTGTTGTTCAACAGGCCGGAACTGGTCGACACCTACGGCGCCTACATGGACTCGGGCACACACCCCGCTTTCCTCGCCAACCGCATCTCGCGCTGGTACGACTTCCACGGGCCGAGCAGGGTGTTCAACACCGCCTGCTCCAGCTCCCTGGTGGCCCTGGACGCCGCCGTGGCGGACCTGCGCGCGGGCACCTGCAGCGAGGCCGTGGTGGGCGGCGTCAACACCCTGCTGTCGGCGCGGTCGTTCGCGTGCAACTTCAAGGCGGGCATGCAGGCCGCCGACGGTCGGTGCAAGACGTTCGACGCACGCGCCGACGGCTACGTACGCGCCGAGGGCTACGGCGCCGTCCTGCTCAAGCCGCTGGCGGCCGCCGAACGCGACGGCGACCGGATCCACGGCGTCATCCGGGGCACCGCCGTCAACCACGACGGCCAGGCCGACTCACTGCGGGCACCCAATCCGGCGGCCCAGGCCGCGCTGATCGAGGCCGCGTTCGCCGACGCGGGCATCGCCCCGGCCACCGTGGGCTATGTCGAGGCGCACGGTACGGGGACCGCTCTCGGCGACCCGATCGAGGTGCAGGCCCTCGTCGACGCCTTCCACACGCTCGACCCCGACCTGCCCCCCGCGTCCTGCGGCCTCGGCTCGGTGAAGACCGCCATCGGCCACCTGGAGTCCGCCGCGGGCGTCGCCGGCCTGATCAAGGTCCTGTTGAGCATGCGCCACCAGCGGCTCCCCGGCCTGCTGCACTTCTCCAAGCTCAACCCCTTCATCGAGCTGGAGAAGTCGCCGTTCCGCGTCGTGGACCGGGCCGAAGCCTGGGAGCGCAGGCGGGACGCGTCCGGGGCCGAGCTGCCGCTGCGCGCCGGCATCAGTTCCTTCGGCTTCGGCGGCGCCAACGCCCATGTGATCGTGGAGGAGTACCGGCAGCCCGTACCCGCCGCCCCGCACACCGACCACGGGCCCTGGCCGATCCTGTTGTCCGCCCGGGACAGCGACCGGCTCACCGCACAGGCGCGGCGGCTGCTCGACCATCTGCAGTCCCGCCCCGCCGATCCGGCGGCGCTGGCCCGCACCCTGCGCACCGGCCGCGAGCCGCTGCCGGAGCGCCTGGCCTTCACCGCCGGCAGCCTGGACGAGATCGAGGACGGTCTGCGGCGCTTCCTCCAGGGTGAGCGTGGCGGCACCCTGTTCACCGGCAACGCCAAGCAGTCCCGCGAGTTCTCCGTCCTCTTCGGCGAGGACGAGGAGCTGGCGGGCCTGCTCGCCCGACGTCTGGCCTCCGGCGACCACACGAAGGCGCTGGAACTGTGGGTCAAGGGCGTGGCCGTCGACTGGTCCCCACTGGACCGGCCGGGCGAGGGAACGAGGCCCCTCGCCCCGCTGCCCGGTTACCCGTTCGCCCCCGACCGGCACTGGTTCACCGACACCTTCGACGGCGCGGCCCCCGTCACCGCCCCGGCGCCCCGCGGCCTGCACCCGCTGGTCGCGGAGAACGTCTCCGACCTCAGCGAGCAGCGCTTCCGTACTCACTGGACGGGTCAGGAATTCTTCCTCCGCGACCACGTCGTCCAGGGCCGCCCCACGCTGCCGTCCGCCGCCTGGCTGGAGGCGGTCCGCGCCGCGGTCGCCCTCGCGCACTCGGCAGGCGTCGACCGGGCGGGAATCCGGCTGACCGAGCTCGCCTGGCACGCCCCTTACATCCACGGGCCCGCCTCCGGGCCGGTCGACATCTCACTGATGGTGGCCGCGGACGGGGGCGTCGACTTCGACTGCTATCGCCCCGCCGCCGAAGCCGACCCGGACGGACCCGTCGAGGTCTTCTTCCAGGGCCGGGCGCGGCTTGGCACCGGCACTGCGGCGGAGGCATCCTCCGGTGTCGACCCGCGACTGCTCACCGAGGGCACGCGGCCTGCCTGGTCGGCGCCGGACGTGGAAGGGTTCCTCGCCACCGCCGGGGTGCACCACGGGCCCGCCTACCGGGCCCTGACCGATGTACACCGGGGCCCCGGACGCTGGGTGGCCGAGCTGAGCCTGCCTGCGGCCCTGCGCCCGGCGGCGGGGGACTTCCTGGCCCATCCCGTCCTGCTCACCGCCGCGCTCCAGGTGGCCGCGCTGTGGCCCGGCCGGACGGAGGGCACCGTGTCCGTACTGGCCGGGATCGACGAGGCGCTGTTCCTCGCCCGGTGCGACGGTGACGCCCTGGCCGTCGTCACCGAGCAGGCCGCACCCGGGCCGCACGGCATTCCGCTGCTGGACCTCGGCCTGTACGACCCCGCGGGCCGCCCGCTGCTCCGCCTGTCCGGGATCCGCTTCGCCGACCGGACGCCGTCCGTGCACGCCGCACACGCTCACAGTGAGGGTTCATCGTGACTATCCCGGACGACCTGCACCTGTTCACCGAGGACTGGGAGGAGGCACCGGCGGTGCCGGCGCCGGCACCGCGCCCCTCGGGGTGCACCGTCGTCTTCCTGTCGGACCCGCACCTCCAGCAGGAGGTCCGCCGGAGGCTCCTCGCCGACGAGCCCGGGCAGGCGGTGGTCACCGTCGGGCGGGGCGCGGCCGGGCTGTGCCGGCTCGCTGACGACCGCTACGAGATCGGCGGCGAGGCGGACACCGAGCTGCGGGAGGCGTACACCACCCTGCTGCGCACGGTGACCGCCGGGCACGGCCCGGTCGGCACGGTCGTCCACCTGTGGGCCACCGAGGACCGCGGGCTGCTGCGCGAGCCGGACGGCGTCGTCACGCTGCTGCAGACCCTCGTGCGGGAGGAGACGGCACCGCGGCGGGTCGTGCTCGGCGCCGCGTTCGACGACGCGACGGAGCGCTGTGCGGCCGAATCGTGGCTGGGCTTCGAACGGTCGGCCGGGATCGTGATGCCCGGCACCCGGCTCACGGTCCTGCTGTCGGACGGCGCCGGGCACCGGTCCGCCTGGGCGGAGCTGCTCGCGGCCGAGCTGCGGGCCGAGAACCCGGTCGGCGCGCTGTACTCCGGCGGGCGGCGCCACGTCCAGCGCGTCCGGGTGGCAGCGCCCGAGCCGGGGGCGGCGGACCGGGACCCGCTGCGGCGCGGCGGGACGTATCTGATCACCGGCGGCACGGGTGGACTCGGCCGGATCTTCGGCACCTGGCTGGCCCGCGAGTACGCAGCCCGGCTGGTACTGGTGGGCCGTCGTCCCCAGGACGAGCCGGTCGAGCGGCTGCTTGCCGACCTCACGGCGGCGGGCGCCACGGCGGCCCTCTACTGCCAGGCCGACGTGTGCGACGCGACGGCGCTGACGGCGGCCGTCGACACCGCCGTCGCCCGGTTCGGCCGGATCGACGGCGTGCTGCACGCGGCGGGGGTGGAGCGGAGCGGCAACATCAGCACACGGGACCTGGCCGTGTTCCGCTCCGTCCTCGGTCCGAAGGTCTCCGGCACGCTCAACCTGGAGACCGCGCTCAAGGGCCGCGCACCCGAGTTCGTCGTCTACTTCTCCTCCAGCGCGGCCGTGCTCGGCGACTTCGGCGGCTGCGACTACGCGTGCGGCAACAGGTTCCAGATGAGCCTGGCCCGCCACCTCGCCGCGAGCGAGCCCTCGGGCCCGCGGCGTCTGGCCGTCAACTGGCCGCTGTGGAACAGCGACGGCATGAACTTCGCGGACGACACCGCCAAGGAGTTCTATCTGCGCTCCAGCGGCCAGCGCTTCCTGGAGCCGGACGAGGGCACCGCCCTCCTGCGCGAACTCCTCGGCCGTACCGGGCCGCAGTACCTCGCGCTGGCCGGTCGGGCGGAGCGGGTGCGGACCATGCTGAAGGCCGAGGACCCGCTGCCCGCACCGGCGGGGCCCGCCGAGCCCGGACAAGAGGGATCCGCCGCGCGGCAGCGGCGGGACGAGCCGGAACGCACGGTCGCCGCGTCCCTGGAGCAGGAGCTCAAGACCGTCGTCAGCCAGATCCTGCGCCTCCCCGTCGAACGGCTCGCCGTCGACGAGAACTTCCAGGAGTTCGGCTTCGACTCGATCAGCCTCGTGGAGTTCGCGGGAGTCCTCTCCGAGCTGCTCGGCATCGACGTCACCCCCGACCTGTTCTTCAGCCACACCACCCTGCGCGGCCTGCATGCCTTCCTGCTCGACCGGTACGGCACCCGGCTGAAGGACCGCTACGGCACCGTGGCCGCGACGCCCGCCGCCGAGACCGGGACCACGCGCGAGCCGACCGGCCCGCAGGCCCGGCGCCACACCGGGCAGGCCGCACCCGCGCGCCGCACCCGGCGGGCCACCGGCAGCCGCTTCACCCCGGCCCCGGCGGGGCGTGGCGGCGCCGCCGGCGCCGCCGGCGCCGACGAGCAGATCGCCGTCGTCGGTATGAGCGGCCGGTTCCCGTCCGCCCGTGGCGTCGACGACCTGTGGCGGCTACTGGTCGAAGGCCGCAGCGCGGTCGCGACCGCGCCCGTGGACCGGGACCCCTCGTGGGCCGACGGCAAGGAGCGCCGCCTCGGCTGGGTGCCCGGCATCGCCGAGTTCGACCCGCGCTTCTTCGAGATCGCGCCCAGCGAGGCCGAGACCATGGACCCCCGCCAGCGCCTGCTGCTGGAGGAGATGTGGAAGGCCCTGGAGGACGCCGGCTGCGGCCGTGAGCAGCTCGCGGGCCAGGGGGTCGGCGTCTTCGTCGGCGTCGAGGAGGGCGACTACCGGCTGCTGGCCGCGCAGGAGGAGGGCATCACCTCCAACCACAACGCGGTGCTCGCCGCCCGCCTGTCGTACTTCCTCGACCTCACCGGACCCGGCGTGGCCGTCAACACGGCCTGCTCCTCCGGACTGGTCGCCCTCCACGAGGCATGCCTGAGCCTGCGTCACGGGGACTGCGACACCGCGATCGTGGCCGGCGTCAACCTCATGGCGACACCGCGCGAGTACGACGCCCTGGACGGCGCCGGGATGCTGTCGTCCGACGGGGTGTGCCGGGCCTTCGACCGGCGGGCCGACGGCATGGTGCCGGGCGAGGCCGTAGCCGTGGTCGTCCTGAAGCGGCGGGACGCGGCCGAACGCGACCGCCACCCGATCCTCGCCCGCATCCTCGGCACGGGCATCAACAACGACGGCAGGACCAACGGGATCACCGCACCCAGCGGACAGGCCCAAACCCGTCTGGTCCGGGAGGTCCAGCGTCGGGCGGGCGTCTCACCGGAGACCGTGGACCACATCGTCACGCACGGCACCGGCACCCGGCTCGGCGACCCCGTGGAGATCAACGCGCTCACCGAGGCGTTCCGGCCGGACACCGAACGGACCGGCTTCTGCGCGCTGACCTCGACCAAACCCGCCGTCGGCCAC
This sequence comes from Streptomyces mutabilis, assembly GCF_014649815.1. GTDB lineage: Bacteria > Actinomycetota > Actinomycetes > Streptomycetales > Streptomycetaceae > Streptomyces > Streptomyces mutabilis. The sequence continues at coordinate 284,883 of NZ_BMTT01000009.1, forward strand.
AGCCTGGCCGCTTCGGGTCTGGTCAGCCTCATCGCCCTGATCCTGTCCATGCGCCACGAGACGATCCCGCCCACCGCCAACTGTGAGCAGATCAGCGACTTCGTCCGCTGGCAGGACACCCCCTTCCACGTCAACCGCGCTCCGCGCGCCTGGCCCGAGCTGCCGGGGGCTCCCCGGCGGGGCGCGGTCAGCGCGTTCGGCTTCAGCGGCACCAACGCCCACGTCGTGCTGGAGAGCCACGGCACGGCCCGGGAGGACCTGACGCGGCTCGGCGCCCAGACCGCCGCGCCCTGGCACCTGCTGCCTTGCTCGGCCAAGACCGACTCGGCGCTCGCCGGTCAACTGCGTGCGGTGGCGGACTGGCTGGCGGCCCACCCGGACGCCGGTCCGGGTCTGATGCGATCGGTGAGCCACACGCTGATGGCCGGACGCCACCACTTCGCCCGGCGCTGCGCCCTGGTCGTGCGCGACCGTGAGGACGCCGTCCGGGTGCTGCGCCGGGCCGCCGACGCGGTGGAGCGGTCCGGGGGACACCCGGGCGGCGACATCGGCGTCCTCCTCGGCACCGTCGCCCGCGACTTCACTGCCGACCCCGAGGGCAGCCGGGAGGTCCGTGACCTGGCTGCCTCAGGGCCGGGACTGACGGAGGACGCCCACCGGCAGCTGCTGGACACGCTCGCGCGTTCCTACTGCCAGGGTCACGACCCTGCCGGGTTCGCCCCGATCTGGGGTGCCACCCCGCCCGAACGCATGAGCATGCCCGGCTACGTCTTCGACCACGCCGACTACTGGGTCACCCCGGCCCCCACCGCTCCCGCTTCGCCCGCGGCCCCCGCCGGGCCGGAGCAGCGGCTGCACCCGCTGGTCCACCGGAACACCTCCGACCTCAGCGGTCAGCGCTACACCACTGAGCTGGGCGGTGACGAGCCCTGGTTCACCGCCGCCGACGAAGGCCGGGTCCTTGGCCTCGGCGCCCAGCTCGAACTCGCTCGGGCCGCCGTGGTCCTGGCGCTCGGGGAGGGCGACCTGCCGATCAGCCTCCGCGACGTGGCCGGCCACGAGCCGGTCACCGCCCACCCGGCCGGCCGCACCCTGCGGATCGACCTGCGGGCCACCGCGGACGGCACGGTCGACTGGGCGCTGTACGCGCACGAGAGCGCGGCGGACGGCGAACCGTGTCCGGTCGCCGACGGCAGCGCGAGCCGGGCGGTCACGGAACACCGCACCGACACGCTCGACCTGGCCGCGCTGCGCGCCCGCTGCACCCATGAGCTGTCCGCCCCCGCCGCGTCCGGTGCCGCCCGGATCCTGGCCGGGCCCACGGGCGCCGCAGACGACGAACTGCACCTGCTGCTGGACCTCGCCGGAAGCGAGACGGACACCGACACGGCCCACGGTGGCGCGGACACGGACCTCGTGCTGGTGCCGCAGTTGCTCGACACCTGCCTCGGCGCGGCGCGCGCGGCCGCCGGTGCGGCCGCCGCGCAGGCAGTGACGGTGACGCGGGTCGCCGAGGCCGCCTTCGCCGCGAAGGCCCTGCCGGTGCGCTGGGGCCACGTCGTGGTGCGGTCCGCCGCCCCGGTGGAGACCGTCGTCGTCGACGCGACGCTGGCCGCCGCCGACGGCACGGTCGTCGCACGGCTGAGCGACGTGACCCTGGCCGGGTGCCTGGAGGAACTCGCGGCTCCGTCGGTCACGGCGGACGTGCCCGCCGGTGCCCCGCTCGTCGCCCCCGGCGAGGGAAGGCGGCCGGAGATGCGGGGCTGGACCGTTCCCGAGTGCCTGGCCTGGGAGCTCGCCGATGCCGCCGGCCGCACACTCAAGATCCCGGCGGACCAGCTGGACCCCGACGAGAACCTGGCGAACTTCGGCTTCGACTCCCTCAACATCACCAAGTTCGCCACCGACCTGACCAAGCGACTGGGCTTCAGCCTCACACCCGACGTGTTCTTCAGCCACCCCACACTGGGGCGGCTCGCCACCCACCTGCTCACCGACCACGCCGACCGCGTCGAGGACCGCTACCGCGAGGGCACGGCCGCACCCGCCGCCCCCGCACCCGAGCGCCGCACTTCCGGAAGCAGGCGACGCCCCGGCCGCCTGACCACCACCCGCGTCCGCCCGGGCGCCGGTACCGAGCCCGCCGCCCCCGTCGCCATCGTCGGCATGAGCGGGCGCTTCCCCGACGCCCGGTCCGTCGACGGCCTCTGGTCCATCCTGGCCGACGGCCGCAACGTCATCCGTGAGGTGCCGGAGGAACGCCTGCCCTGGTGGCGCACCGGGGGCTCCGAGGACGAGGACCGCGCCCGGCGCTTCGGCGCCGTACCCGGGATCGCCGAGTTCGACCCGCTGTTCTTCGAGATGTCACCGCGCGAGGCCGAACTCATGGACCCGCGCCAGCGGCTGCTCCTGCAGGAGATGTGGCACGCCCTGGAGGACGCCGGACACGGGGAGCGGGCGCTCGCCGCAGAGAAGGTGGGCATCTTCGTCGGCGTCGAGGAGGGCGACTACCGCTACCTCGTCGACGGTGAGGCATCGGTGACCTCCAACAGCAACTCCGTGCTGGCGGCCCGGCTGGCGTACTTCCTCGATCTGACCGGGCCCAGCATGGCGATCAACACGTCGTGCTCGTCGGGCCTGGTGGCGTTGCACGAGGCCTGTCTGAGCCTGCGCTACGGCGACTGCGACACCGCGATCGTGGCCGGCGCCAGCCTCATGGCCTCCGCACACGACTACCTCGCGATGGAGAAGGCCACCATGCTCGCCCCGGACCGGACGTGCTACGCGTTCGACCGGCGGGCGGGCGGCATGGTGCCGGGCGAGGCGGTGGCCGTACTGGTGCTGCGGCGCCTGCCGGACGCCGAACGCGACGGTAACCGCATCCACGCCACCGTGCTGGGCAGCGGCATCAACTACGACGGCCGTACCAACGGCCTCACCGCCCCCAGCGGTGAGGCCCAGTCCCGCCTCCTGCGCTCCGTCTACGAGCGCCACGGCATCACGCCGGACAGCCTCGACTACATCGTCGCTCACGGCACCGGCACCCGACTCGGCGACCCCATCGAGGTCAACGCCCTGGTGGACGCCTTCCGCGCGCACACCGACCGGACCGGGTTCTGCGCCCTGACCTCGGTCAAGCCGAACATCGGGCACAGCATGGCCGCCTCCGGCCTGGTCAACCTGATCGCGCTGGCCTCGGCGATGCGTCACGAGACCATCCCGCCGAGCATCAACTGCGAGGACCTCAGCGACTTCATCGACTGGGACGCCAGCCCCTTCTTCGTCAACCGCGAGGCACGCCGCTGGCCCGCCTCCGCCGGACGGCCCCGCCGTGGCGCCGTCAGCTCCTTCGGGGTCAGCGGCACCAACGCTCACGTGGTCCTCCAGGCCTACGACGAGCACCCGGACGGCACCCGGCCCGCCGCACCGGATGCTCCGCCCAGCCATCTGCTGCTGGTCTCCGCCAAGGACGAGGACGCCTTGATCCGACGCCTGCACGACCTGGCCGACCACCTCGAGACCCACGGCGAGGACACCGGGTCCCTCGCCTCGGTCAGCCGCACATTGATGACCGGCCGAATCCACTTCGCCCACCGCTGCGCGCTGGTGATCCAGGACCGGGCCGACGCCGTACGGCTGCTGCGTGAGGCGGCCGCCGGAACGAAACTGCCCCGGCTGTACCGGGCGACGGTCGCCCGCCGGTTCGCGCCCAACCACACCATCCACCGGGCCGTCGGGGAACTGGTGCGCTCCGGCCGCGCCGTGCGCCACGACGCCGCCGCCTACCAGGACCATCTGGCGGCCCTCGCCGAGTTCTACTGCCAGGGCTACACGCCCGCCTTCGAGGGCCTGTGGGACACCTTGCCGAGCCTGGCCGGCCTGCCCCTCTATCCCTTCGCAGCGGAGCACCACTGGGCTCCGGCCGCCCCAGCTCACCCGGCCGGAGCCCGGATCCGGCCCGCGCACCCCCTGGTTCACCAGCAGTCCTCGGCCGGCACCGTCCACCGCTTCAGTACGCGCATCACCGGCGGCGAGGAGTTCCTCGGCGAACTGCTCGTCCCCGCCGGGACGGACCGCCCCGCAGCAGCACGCTAAGCAGGAGGAATCGAGTTGTTCACCATGTTCGACGGAAAGAACGACGTCGCCTCGGACGAGGCGCTCGCCGCCGTCAAGGTGCTGCCCGAGGCCGAGCAGCTGGAACTGGTCCGTGCCGCCGCCGAGTCCCTGGCCACGGGGAACGCCGGGGACGTCGTCCGGCTGACGCACGTGGTGTGGTACGAGCCCCTCGTAGTGGGCGCGGGCTGCCAGGTGCACGTCGACGTCACCCCCACCGGTGACGGCGTCGGCGACTGGACGGTGTACGCCGATCCCGGCGACCCCGACGGCGGCAGCACCGGCGGCGTGACCGTCCCGGCCGACGCGGCACCGGAGCGGCTGGACACCGACGCCTGGCAGGTTCGTACGGCCGGGACCGGAGCGGTGCTGGTGGACCTCACCGGCCACGCGGCAGGGGACGCCCGCCTTCCCGCCCGGCTCGCCGCCTGCCTGGCCGCTGTGTGCGAGCACGTGGGCTGGCAGGCGCGCGGCGTCCGGCTGCTCCAGGCGGACGAAGTGACCTTCGCCGCCGCCCGGGGCCGCACACCGGTGCGGGCCGCCGTCGATTACACCGTCGAAGCAGCCGAGCGGGTCGCCACGCTGGCCGTCGACCTCCTCGACGACGACGGCACGGTGCTGGTCCGCGTCCGCGGTCTGCGGGTCACCGCCCCCGCCGCCGCGCCCGAGCCCGAGAACGTGAGCACGGCGGTGGGCGAGACCGTGGCGGTGACGGCGGGTCCGGGCCGGCGTGCGGAGATGGCCGGCTGGTCGGTGGAGCAGTGCCTGGCGTGGGAGCTGCGGGATGTCGTCGCGCAGTTGCTGAAGCTGCCGCTCGGCAAACTCGACGACACCGCCAGCTTCCAGGACTACGGGTTCGACTCGATCAGTCTGGTGGAGTTCGCCGGGGTGCTGGGGGAGCGGCTGGGTGTGGAGCTGACTCCGGACGTGTTCTTCAGCTACCCGACGCTGACCGAGCTGGCCGCCCATCTCTTGCACGCGCACGGCGCGTTGCTCGACGACTTGTACCGGGAGGGCGGCCCGGGCGCCGCTTCCGCCCCCGCCCCCGCGGCCCTTCCGGCCCTCGTCCGCCGTCGCCGTCCTGCAGGTCGTGCGGTGGGTGTGGGGGGTTCGGGTGTGGTGCCGGTGGCTGTGGTGGGGATGAGTGGCCGGTTCC
>NZ_BMTT01000010.1 GCF_014649815.1 Streptomyces mutabilis
CAACATCCTCGCGTCTCCAGAACCTTGACAACCCGCCCCAACCCCCAAACTTCACGGCCTTGGCACTAGCCCTGGTCCTCCCGCCCCTCCCGTTCCTTCTCCGCGAGATGGATCACGCACACCGTCAGCGCGATCAGCAGCGCCGGGTCCGCGTCGTCCCGTACGACGTCCAGGCCGTAGGTGTCCCGGAGGGTGAGCCACCGCCGGGAGGCGACGGCCAGCAGTTCGCCGTCGTACTCGATGGCGAACTCCCGGTCGAGGATCTTGCCGCTGACGTCCAGCTCGTTGCCGTCGGCCAGGGAGACCCGGTAGTGGTTGCGCAGCAGCGAGAGCCGTTTCCGCCTGATCCGCGCCAGTGGCTCGCCGTCCCGTTCGATCACCATCGTGTCGCGCAGCGCGAGCATCTTCTGGTGGATGTCGACGAGGACCCGCCCGCGGGTGTCCTTCAGCTCCCAGGTGTCCCGCAGCCGCATCGCCTTGCCGTCGACGAGGAACACCTTGTTGCCGTTGTCGTCCTCGATCCAGTAGTCGTCACCGAAGCCGAGGAGCCGGTCGTGCACGAGGAATCTCATGGCGAGATCGCTTCCCCGGCGTCCGTCGCGAAACGCCGTCGGTAGGCCGACGGGCTGAGTCCGATCTCGCGGCGCAGCCGCACCCGGAGGTTCGCGGCGGTGCCCAGGCCGCTGCGGGCCGCCACCACGTCCAGCCGCTCCTCCCCGAGCTCGATGAGCCTGCGCGCGAGGGTCACGCGCTCGGCCGTCAGCCAGGCGAGCGGCGTCGTCCCCAGCTGCGCCCGGAAACGCCGGTGCAGCGTCGCCGGTGACACCGCGGCGCGGTCCGCGAGATGCGTCACGGTCAGCGGCTCGTGCAGTCGCCCCTGCGCCCACTCCAGCAGCGGCGCCAGCGACAGGTCGGGTACATCGGGCACCGGCCGCTCCACGAACTGCCGCTGCCCGCCCTCCCGGTATGTGGCGAACACCAGCCGCCGGGAGACGGCGTTCGCGATCTCGGCGCCGTGGTCCGTGCGCCAGATGTGCAGTCCCAGGTCGAGTGCCGCCGCGCTGCCCGCGGCGGTGAGCACGTCGCCTTCGTCCACGAACAGCACGTCCGGTTCCAGCAGCACGCGCGGATGCAGCCGCCGGAAGGAGTCCGCCCACAACCAGTGCGTGGCGGCCCGCCGCCCGTCCAGGAGCCCCGCCTCGGCGAGCGCGAAGCTGCCGGTGCACAGGCTGACGATGCGTGCGCCACGCTCGTGCGCGCGCCGGACGGCGTCCAGGACGGCCGGGCCGCGCGGTACGACGTTGTCCGGCCGGCCGGGGACGACGAGCGTGTCGGCCCCGTCCGCGGCCTCCAGACCGGGCACGTCGGTGAGTGTGAAGAACCCGTGGTTCATCCGGATGTCGGTGGCCGGCCCGCACACCACCACCTCGTACAGCGGCCCGGTCAGCCCCAGTTCGGGGCGCGGCAGACCGAACAGCTCGGTGGCGCAGCCGACCTCGAACGGGTTGGTGCCCTCGTCGACGATCACTGCGACGCGGTGCGTGCGCGGGCGTTGAGAGGATCCTTGCGGCATGTGCGATTTCTAGCACTCGTCCGTCACAGGCGGCGGCGACACGATGGCGTCATGACACAGGAACCCGTCGCTCTCGCCGCCGCCCTCGCGTCCTTCGCCGAGCTGTGGAGCCCACGCATCGTCACCGCCGTCAACGACTACGACGTCCGTATCGCCAAGGTCGAGGGGGAGCACGTCTGGCACGTGCACGACCACACCGACGAGTTCTTCCTCGTCGTCGAGGGCGAACTGCACATCGCCCTGCGCGAAGCCGACGGGGAACGCACGGTCGTCCTGCCCGCGGGCTCGGTCTTCACCGTCCCGCGCGGCACGGAGCACAAGCCGTCCGCCCCCGTGCGCACCGCGATCCTGCTCCTCGAACCGACGGGGACGTCGACCGTGGGCGACCGGCACGACGAGGTGCCCGACCACGTGGACGCGACGACGGGGCACGCGCTGACGTGAAGCCGCGAGGGCGCGGGAGCCGTCCTGCTCCCGCGTCCCGGATCAGGCGCCGTAGCCGTTGTGGTACCCGTCCCGGGTGTGGGTGTGGGTGTGGGGCCGTTCCTCGACGACCGGGGTGGTCGGCGGCATCACGACGCGGCGGCGCCGGGCGATGCTGCTGAACGTCGCGACACCGATCAGGCCGACGATCATGAAGATGACACCGACCAGGTCGAGGTTGACGCCCTGCATGTCCCAGTCGGTCGCGAACGTGAGGATGGCTCCCACGGCGATGAGGATGATGCACCCGCCGAGGCCCATGAGTGTTGCCTCCCTGTCAGATCCGGTCGGTTCCGGGTTTCCGGTCGATCCGGTTCCGTGCGGGTACCCCCGGCCGGAACACACATGCGGGGCGCGGGTGTTCTTGCCGGGCAGGCCCGGGGCTCAGCCCTCCAGGAAGGCCACCAGCGCGTTCGCCAGCAGGTGCGGGTCGTCGGCGCCGCACAACTCCCGGGCGCTGTGCATCGAGAGGATCGCCGCGCCGATGTCGACGGTGCTGATGCCGTGCCGGGCCGCGGTGATGGGGCCGATGGTGGTGCCGCAGGGCATGGCGTTGTTGGACACGAAGGTCTGGAAGGGGACATCCGCCCTCTCGCAGGCGGCGGCGAACACCGCGCGGCCAGAACCGTCGGTGGCGTAGCGGTTGTTGACGTTGACCTTGAGGATGGGGCCGCCGTTGACGCGCGGGTGGTGCGTCGGGTCGTGCCGCTCCGCGTAGTTGGGGTGCACGGCGTGGCCGGTGTCGGACGACAGGCAGACCGTGCCGGCGAAGGCGCGGGCCCGGTCCTCGTAGGAGCCGCCGCGGGCGAACACCGAGCGTTCCAGGACGCTGCCGAGGAGCGGGCCGTCGGCGCCCGTGTCCGACTGGGAGCCGGTCTCCTCGTGGTCGAAGGCGGCCAGGACGGGGATGTACGACAGGTCGGCGCCGGAGGCCGACACGGCGGCCAGGGCGGCCGTACCGGCGTGCACGGACAGGAGGTTGTCCATGCGCGGGCCGGCCACCAGCTCCCGGTCGCGGCCCAGGTACGCCGGGGCCTCCACGGAGTGGGTCATCAGGTCCCAGCCGGTGACCTCGCCGCGGGCGAGGCCCGTCTCCTCCTCCAGGAAGGCGATCAGGTCGCCGTCGCGGACGGGGTCGCCGAGGCCCCAGACGGGCTGGAGGTGGCGCTGCTTGTCGAGCTTGAGGCCCTCCGCCGAGACGTTGCGGTCCATGTGGATGGCGAGCTGGGGGACGCGCAGCAGCGGGCGGTCGACGTTGACCAGGCGGGTCGAGCCGTCGCGCAGGGTGAGGCGGCCGGCCAGGCCCAGGTCGCGGTCGAGCCAGGAGTTCATCAGCGGTCCGCCGTAGATCTCCACGGCGACCTGGCGCCAGCCGTGCGCGCCGGTGTCCGGGCGGGGCTTCACGCGCAGGTTGGGGGAGTCGGTGTGTGCGCCGACGATGCGGAACGGGGTGTGCGGCTCGGCACCCTCGGGGACGTACCACGCCACGATCGCGCCGCCGCGCAGCACGTACTTGCCGCCCGCCGTCCCCTCCCAGGCGTCCGTCTCCGCGACCTGCCGGAAGCCCGCCTTCTCCAGCCGTTCGGCGGCGTTCGCGACGGCGTGGTACGGCGTCGGGCTCGCCGCCAGGAAGGACATGAGGTCGTCGGTGTGGCCGCGGTCGAAGCGGGAGGGTGCGCTCATGGGTTCACCTTAACGACGTGCGAGGGCCCGCTTCCCGCGGAGCGGGAGCGGGCCCTCGTCAGGGTGTGTGGAATTGGTGGAGGGGCCGGGCCGGTCCTAGAAGGCGGCCTCGTCCAGCTCCATCAGGTCCAGCTCGACGCCCTGGGCGACCTTGCGGGCCAGGGTGAGGCCGGGCAGGACGTTCGCGGCGAAGAACTTCGCCGCCGCGATCTTGCCGGTGTAGAACGCCTTGTCCTTGGCGGAGGCCGTCGGCAGCTTCTCGGCGGCGATGGCGGCGCCCTTGAGGAGCAGGTAGCCGACGATCACGTCACCGGAGGCCAGCAGGAGGCGGGTGGTGTTGAGGCCCACCTTGTAGATGTTCTTGACGTCCTGCTCGGTGGCGGCGAGGTCGGTCAGCATGACGCCGACGATGGCTTCCAGCTCGACGGCGGCCTTGGCCAGGTGCTCGCGGGCGCCGGACAGCTCCTCGCCGCCGGTGCCGAGGGCGAGGAACTTCTTGATGTCCTCGGCGAGCGAGTTCAGCGCGGCGCCCTGGTTGCGGACGATCTTCCGGAAGAAGTAGTCCTGGCCCTGGATCGCCGTGGTGCCCTCGTACAGGGTGTCGATCTTGGCGTCGCGGATGTACTGCTCGATCGGGTACTCCTGGAGGAACCCGGAGCCGCCGAAGGTCTGGAGCGACTGCGCGAGCTGCTCGTAGGCCTTCTCCGAGCCGTAGCCCTTGACGATCGGCAGGAGCAGGTCGTTGAGGGCGTGCTCGGTCGAGGCGTCCTCGCCGTTCGCCTCCTTGATCTGGATCTCGTCCTGGACCGAGGCGGTGTACATCACCAGCGCGCGCATGCCCTCGGCGTACGCCTTCTGCGTCATCAGGGAGCGGCGGACGTCCGGGTGGTGCGTGATGGTGACCTTGGGGGCCGTCTTGTCCATGAAGTTGGCCAGGTCGGGGCCCTGGACGCGCTCCTTGGCGTACTCCAGGGCGTTGAGGTAGCCCGTGGAGAGGGTGGAGATCGCCTTCGTGCCGACCATCATGCGGGCGAACTCGATGATGCGGAACATCTGGCGGATGCCGTCGTGCTTGTCGCCGATCAGCCAGCCCTTGGCGGGGTGGCGGTCGCCGAAGGTCATCTCGCAGGTGTTGGAGGCCTTCAGGCCCATCTTGTGCTCGACGTTGGTGGCGTAGACGCCGTTGCGCTCGCCCAGCTCGCCGGTCTCGAAGTCGAACTCGTACTTCGGGACGAGGAAGAGGGACAGGCCCTTGGTGCCGGGGCCGGCGCCCTCGGGGCGGGCGAGGACGTAGTGGAGGATGTTCTCCGACATGTCGTGCTCGCCGGACGTGATGAAGCGCTTCACGCCCTCGATGTGCCAGGAGCCGTCCTCCTGCTGCACGGCCTTGGTGCGGCCGGCGCCCACGTCCGAGCCGGCGTCCGGCTCGGTGAGGACCATGGTGGAGCCCCACTGCTTGTCGACGGCGATCTTGGCGATGTGCTTCTGGACCTCGTTGCCCTCCTCGAAGAGGATGCCCGCGAACGCCGGACCGGAGGAGTACATCCACACGGCCGGGTTGGCGCCGAGGATCAGCTCCGCGTAGGCCCAGATCAGGGAGCGCGGCGAGGTGGTGCCGCCGATCTCCTCGGGCAGGCCCAGGCGCCAGTACTCGGAGTCCATGAAGGCCTGGTAGCTCTTCTTGAAGGAGGCCGGGACCGGCGCGGTGTTGGTTTCCGGGTCGAAGACCGGCGGGTTGCGGTCGGCGTCGGCGAAGGACTCGGCCAGCTCGTTCTCCGAGAGGCGGGTCAGCTCCTCCAGGACGCTCCTGGCGGTGTCCGTGTCCATCTCCGCGAACGGGCCGGTGCCGTACACCTTGTCACGGCCGAGCACCTCGAAGAGGTTGAACTCGATGTCCCGGAGATTCGGCTTGTAGTGCCCCATGGCGACGGCTCCGTTGAGAGATCGGCGAGGCACTGACTCCTCGCATCTGTACACATACCGACTGCACGTACCGAGCAGTAGCTACGATGATGCTACCCGTCGGTAATAAGAAGCAACCCCGAGCGGGCCATCTGTGACTCGTCACTCGTTACTCTTTGTCGCATGTACGGCTACGACCAGACCGCTGGCCAACAGCAGCAGCAGTACGCCCCGCCGCAGCAGCCGATGTCCGGTGGGTACGGGCAGCAGCCGCCGCTGTACCCCGAGCCGTCCCCGCCCTCGCTCGCGGACGCGGTGCGCGCCTTCACCACCGGCCAGATGTCCGCCGAGGACTTCCAGCAGATCTTCGCCACCTCGAAGGTCTACTGCCCCCGCGGCGACAACCCCGGCTTCCTCGCGCTGCACAACACCCAGCAGCCGGTGATCCCGATGTTCACCGGCCTCAAGGAGCTGCGCCGGTACGCGGGCAAGGAGTCCAAGTACTTCGTGATCACCGGCGCGGAGGTGATCGACCTCCTGCCGACCGGCTACGGCTTCGTGCTGGACATGGAGGGCGAGCACCGGATGGTGTTCGACGCCAAGGCCGTGGAGCAGATGGTCGACTTCGCGATGCGCAGGATGTACGGCTAGACGCCGCTGCCGCGCGGACGGCTGACCGGTGACGGCGAAGCCCGTGGGCCCGGAGGGAATGCCCTCCGGGCTTTCTCGGTTCTGGGTGGCAAGAAGTTCAACGCTCAACTAAAGTGGGGCGCACGCCGCCCGAGGAGGATCGACGGGATCTTCGACCACCAGGACTCCAACGGCGGTGGCGGCACCATCACCAACGGCGACACCCAGTGGATGACGGCCGGTTCCGGCCTCCTCCACATCGAGGCGCCGCCGGAGCAGCTCGTCATGTCCGGCGGTCTCTTCCACGGCCTCCAGCTGTGGGTGAACCTCCCGGCCAAGGACAAGATGATGGCCCCCCGGTACCAGGACATCCGCAGCGGCAGCGTCCAGCTGCTCACTTCCCCCGACGGCGGCGCGCTGCTGCGTGTCATCGCCGGTGAGCTGGACGGCCACGAGGGCCCCGGCATCACCCACACGCCGATCACGATGGTCCACGCGACGCTCGCGCCCGGCGCCGAGGTCACCCTGCCCTGGCAGGAGGATTTCAACGGCCTGGCGTACGTGATGGCCGGACGCGGATCGGTGGGCGCCGAGCGGCGTCCGATCCACCTGGGCCAGACGGCGGTCTTCGGCGCCGGCGGTTCGCTGACCGTCCGCGCGGACGAGAAGCAGGACTCGCACACGCCCGACCTGGAGGTCGTGCTGCTGGGAGGCCGGCCGATCAGGGAGCCCATGGCCCACTACGGCCCGTTCGTCATGAACACCAAGGACGAGCTGATGCAGGCCTTCGAGGACTTCCAGAAGGGCCGGCTGGGGACCGTTCCCGCCGTGCACGGCATGTCGGAGGCGGGGCCGGAGGCCTGACACGCCGACGCCGGTGACGCGTCACCCGGGCGGGTCGTCCGCGCAGGACAGCCCGCCCGGTGCGTGATCGGCTGGGGGAGTGCAGCTGCTTCCCGCCCCGGTGCGTCGGTTCGCCGCCTGGTGCGCCGTCATCCTGCTCGCCAGCGGCGTCGTCTACGTGGCGATCCGGCTCTGCGTCGAGTTCCGCACCGCGGTGACCCCGGCGCTGCTCGCGCTGCTCGGCACCGCGCTGCTCAGGCCGCTGCACCGGCGGATGGTGAAGGCCCACGTGCAGCGGTCGCTGGCGGCCGGGCTCACCTGCGTCGCCGTCGTGGCCGTGGTCGGCGGGGCCGTGTACATCGTGGTGTCCGCGCTCATCGAGACCGGGGACCAGATCATCGCCTCGCTGCGGACCGCGGCGCAGGACATCGCCGACCACTTCGGGGCGGCCGGGACCTCGCTGGACGACATCGCCTCCAACGCGCGCGGGCTGCTGGGCAGGTTCGGGGGCACCGCCGCCTCCGGAGTGGTCACCGGGATCAGCGTCGTCGGGGAGATGCTGGCCATGGCCGTGCTCGCCCTGCTGCTCGTCTTCTTCTTCCTGCGCGACTCCGACCGGGCCGTCGGCACGGTGCGTTCCGTCGCCCCGCCCGGCGGTGCCGACACGGTCGAGGCGATGGCCCGGCGGGCCTTCGGGGCCGTCGAGGGCTTCATGCGGGGCACCACCCTCATCGCCCTGATCGACGCCGTCTGCATCACGGTCGGGCTGCTGATCCTGCGAGTGCCCGGTGCGGTCGGGCTCGGCGCGCTGGTCTTCGTCGGCGCCTACATCCCCTACCTCGGCGCTTTCATCTCCGGCGCCGTCGCCGTGCTGGTCGCGCTGGCCGACCGGGGATTCGTCATCGCACTGTGGGCCCTCGGGGTGGTGCTGGCCGTGCAGGTGCTGGAGGGGCACGTGCTCCAGCCGATGGTCCAGAGCCGGACCGTGCACATGCATCCCGTGATCGTGCTCCTGGCGCTCACCGCGGGGGCCTCGGTGGCGGGCATCCTGGGGATGCTGCTCGCCGTCCCGCTGACCGCGGCGGCGTTCGGAATCGTGCACGAACTTCAGGGGCGTTACGCGGCGTCGGCGCCGTCCTCCGGGCCGCCGCCGCGGCCGGCCTCCGGGCCCGTGGACTCGTAGACCTCGTACCAGATGCTCTTGCCGGCGCCGCGCGGGGCGACGCCCCACTCGTCGGCGAGCAGCTCGATCAGCATCAGGCCGCGTCCCGAGGAGGCCATCTCGCCGGGCCGGCGCTTGTGCGGCAGGTCGTCGCCGGTGTCGGTGACCTCCACCCGGATGCGGCGCTCGCCAGGCTCCCCGGTGACTTCGGCGACCAGCAGGGCGTCGGCGTCGGTGTGGACCAGGACGTTCGTCAGCATCTCGGAGAGCAGGAGCACCGCGGCGTCCAGCTGGTCCTCGCTGGGCCAGTCGTGCAGGAGGTCACGCAGGTGCCGCCGGGCGGTGGCGATCCGCTCCGGCTCGGCCTGGGCGACCGTCAGCATCGTGCGGCGCACCGGCGTCCGGATGACGTGGCTGTCGCCGCAGCCGCACCCCTCGCCCTGGCGGCAGAGCAGGAGCAGGGCGATGTCGTCCTCCCGCCGGTCGACCAGGGGGCCGGTGGTGTGGTGCGAGGAGGGCCCGTGCACGGCCTGGACCAGCGCGTCGGCCAGCTCCTCCAGATCGCCTTCGTGCTGCTCCAGGATGACGCGGAGGCGGTCCCAGCCGGTGTGCAGGTCGTGGCCGCCGGTCTCGACCAGGCCGTCCGTGCACAGCATCAGGGTGTCCCCGGGCTCCAGGGCCAGCCGGGTGGTCGGGTAGTCGGAGTCCGGGTCGATGCCCAGCGGCAGCCCGCCCGCCGTGGCCCGGATCAGCGCCGTTCCGTCCGCCATCCGGACGACGGGGTCGAGATGTCCGGCGCGGGCGCTCTCCACGGTGCCGGTCGCCGGGTCCACCTCGGCGTAGTAGCAGGTCGCGAAGCGGGTGTCGCCGGGGTCGTCCTCGGAGGAGGTGAGGCCGTGCAGGAAGTGGGAGGCGCGGGCGAGCACCGCGTCGGGACGGTGCCCCTCGGCGGCGTAGGCGCGCAGGGCGATGCGCAACTGGCCCATCAGACCGGCCGCGCGCACGTCGTGTCCCTGTACGTCGCCGATGACCAGGGCGAAGCGGCCCGCGGGCAGCGGGATCATGTCGTACCAGTCGCCGCCGACCTGGAGGCCGCCGCCGGTGGGGACGTAGCGGGCGGCGATGCCCATGCCGGGGATCTCCGGGCCGAGCACGGGCAGCATGCTGCGCTGCAGTCCGTCGGTCAGTTCCCGCTGGGTCTCGGCGGCGCCCGCCCGGGACAGGGCCTGCGCCAGCATCCGCGCCACGGTGGTCAGCACCGAGCGCTCGTCCGGCGTGAACGCCACCGGGTAGGCGAAGGCCGCCATCCACGCGCCCATCGGGCGGCCCGCCACCGTCAGCGGCAGGAAGGCCCAGGAGCGGCGGCCGTAGCGCTCGGCCAGCGGCCAGGTGAGGGGGTAGCGGGAGCGGTACTGCTCGGGGGAGGAGAGGTAGACGGCGCGGCCGGTACGGACCACCTCGGCGGCCGGGTAGTCCGTGTCCAGGGGCATGTTCACGAACGGGTTCATGTCGTTGTGCGGCTGCCCGTGGTGGCCGATGACCGTCAGACGGTCGCCCGAGACGCCGAAGACCGCGAGCCCGTCCGGTGAGAACCCCGGCATCGCCAGGCCCGCCGCCACGCGCAGCACCTCCGCCGTGGACCGTGCCTCGGCCAGCGCCCGGCCCGCGTCCAGCAGGAACGCCTCCCGCGAGCGGCGCCACTCACCGGTGACCGCGCTGCGCCCGGCGGGCGTGCCCGGCGTGGGCTCGGCGACCTCCTGGAGGGTGCCGGTCAGCTCGTACGTCTTGTGCACGGGGTCGAACGACGGCTTGGAGCGGCTGCGCACGATTCGGACGATGTGGCCCCGCTCGTCCATGATCCGCACGCGTACCTCGGCGAGGGTGCCCTCAAGGACGGCGAGCCGGACCACTCCGGTGATCTCGTTCCAGTCCACGGGGTGCAGCCGGGACCGTACCTGGGCCTCGGTGAGCCGGGCGCGCTCGGCGGGCAGCCCGAGCAACCGGGCCGCCTCCGCGTCGACCGTGACCTCGCCGGTGGCGGTGCTCCAGTGCCACAGGCCGGTCGCGAGAGCGGCAAGGACGTCCCCCACCTCGGGCAGGGGCTCACCAGTGCGCATTGCCCCACTTTAAGAAGAGGTGATCGGTCGCTGCCACCGCTCGTCCCGGCGGCGACCGGGCCCGGAGGGGGCCGGGCGGGGGCTCGCGGGCGGTCGGCGGGAGCCGACGGGAGTCAATGGGGAGGATTACAGCGGTGGCCGCCCGGTACGCTGGGGTTGTTTCACGTGAAACGCGAAACACCACTCCCGATCCGCGAAGGCTGGATGAACGACGATGCATCGGTACAGGTCCCACACCTGCGGCGAGCTCCGCTCCTCTGACGTCGGCACCGACGTCCGACTGAGTGGCTGGCTGCACAATCGGCGCGACCTGGGCGGCATCCTCTTCATCGATCTGCGCGATCACTACGGCATCACGCAGCTGGTCGCCCGTCCGGGTACGGAGGCGTACCAGGCGCTCGACAAGCTGACCAAGGAGTCGACCGTTCGGATCGACGGCAAGGTCGTCTCCCGCGGCGCCGACAACATCAACCCCGACCTGCCGACCGGTGAGGTCGAGGTCGAGGTGGGCGAGGTCGAGCTGCTCGGCGCCGCCCAGCCGCTGCCCTTCACCATCAACACGGAGGACGGGGTCAACGAGGAGCGGCGCCTGGAGTACCGCTTCCTGGACCTGCGCCGCGAGCGCATGCACCGCAACATCATGCTGCGCACGTCGGTCATCTCCGCCATCCGCCACAAGATGGTGGCCCTGGGCTTCAATGAGATGGCGACGCCCATCCTCACCGCGACCTCCCCCGAGGGCGCCCGCGACTTCGTCGTGCCCTCCCGCCTCCACGCGGGCCGGTTCTACGCCCTCCCGCAGGCGCCGCAGCAGTTCAAGCAGCTGCTGATGATCTCCGGCTTCGACCGCTACTTCCAGATCGCGCCCTGCTTCCGCGACGAGGACGCCCGCGCCGACCGCTCGCCGGGCGAGTTCTACCAGCTCGACGTCGAGATGAGCTTCGTCGAGCAGGAGGACGTCTTCCGTCCGATCGAGCAGCTGATGACGGAGCTGTTCACCGAGTTCGGCGGCGGCCGCGAGGTCACGTCCCCGTTCCCGCGCATCCCGTTCCGCGAGGCGATGCTGAAGTACGGCTCCGACAAGCCGGACCTGCGCGCCAAGCTGGAGCTCGTCGACATCACCGACATCTTCGAGGGTTCGGAGTTCAAGGCGTTCGCCGGCAAGCACGTGCGCGCGCTGCCCGTCCCGGACGTATCGGCGCAGCCCCGCAAGTTCTTCGACCAGCTCGGTGACTACGCCGTCTCGCAGGGCGCCAAGGGCCTGGCCTGGGTCCGCGTCGGCGAGGACGGCACGCTGTCCGGCCCGATCGCGAAGTTCCTCACCGAGGAGAACGTCGCGGAGCTGACCAAGCGACTCGCCCTGGCCCCCGGCCACGCGGTGTTCTTCGGCGCGGGCGAATTCGACGAGGTCTCCAAGATCATGGGCGCGGTGCGGGTCGAGGCCGCCCAGCGTGCCGGGCACTTCGAGGAGAACGTCTTCCGATTCTGTTGGATCGTGGATTTCCCGATGTACGAGAAGGACGAGGAGACGGGGAAGATCGACTTCTCCCACAACCCCTTCTCGATGCCCCAGGGCGGCATGGACGCCCTGGAGAACCAGGACCCGCTGGACATCCTCGCCTGGCAGTACGACATCGTCTGCAACGGCGTCGAGCTGTCCTCCGGCGCCATCCGGAACCACGAGCCGGACATCATGCTCAAGGCCTTCGAGATCGCGGGCTACGACGCGGAGACCGTCGAGCGCGAGTTCGCCGGCATGCTGCGCGCGTTCCGCTTCGGCGCCCCGCCGCACGGCGGCATCGCCCCGGGCGTCGACCGCATCGTCATGCTGCTGGCCGACGAGCCCAACATCCGTGAGACCATCGCCTTCCCGCTCAACGGCAACGCCCAGGACCTGATGATGGGCGCGCCGACCGAGCTGGACGAGACCCGGCTGAGGGAGCTGCACCTGACGGTGCGCAAGCCGCAGCCGAAGTAGGCCGAGGCAGGTCACGAGGGGCCCGGGGACCGATTCGATCGGATCCCGGGCCCCTTCGCCGTGGGGCAGCGGTCATGTGGCAGCGGTCATGGCACGACCGCCCGGCTTCTCCCGCGGCTCCGGGTTCAGGCGCCCGCTGCCGGGGTCTCGGTTCCGGGAGCGTCCTCGGACGAGGAACGTTCGCTCCGGCGCGAGTGTCCGCGTCAGCGGGCCACGAACTGCGTCAGGATCGCCTGGACCTCGTAGATGTCGACGCCCTTGGTGAAGGTCTTCTCGATCGGGGCCGGGGTGCCGGAGAGCCAGATCTTCAGCTCCGCGTCGAGGTCGAAGTGGCCGGCCGTCTCGACCGAGAAATGCGTGATGCTGCGGTACGGGACCGAGTGGTACTCCGTCTTCTTGCCGGTGATGCCCTGCTTGTCGACCAGGATCAGACGCCGGTCGGTGAACAGGATGGTGTCGCGGATCAGCAGGTAGGAGGCGTGTATCTGCTCGCCGTGGCCGAGCAGCCGCGCGTACTCCTGCTGAGCCTGCGTCGGGTCCATGCGGTGCGCGTTGCCGAACAGTGCCATGGATCGGTCCCCCGGGTGAGTTTGCCGTGGGTCCGATCCTCGCAAAGAGCGGGGCCCGGGCGGAAGCTCAGCTCCTCCCGGGCCCCGCCCTGTAGCGAGCGCGTTACGCGGTCGGCTTCTCCTCGAGACGAGGGAACAGCACCGCGCCCTTGGTGACCGTCGAACCGGCAGGCAGCCGGCCCCAGTCCGCCGCGTCCTGGACCTTCTGGTCCGCGAGGGCGCCGAGGGAGGGCTCGGCGCCGAGCGAGTCCCACAGCTTCTGGGAGGTGTCCGGCATGACCGGGTTGAGGAGGACCGCCACCGCGCGGAGGGACTCCGCGGCCGTGTAGAGGATCGTCGCCAGACGGGCCTTGCCCTCCGGCGAGTCGTCCTTGGCGACCTTCCAGGGCTCCTGCTCGGTGATGTAACCGTTGACCTGCTTGACGAAGTCGAATACCGCCAGGATGCCGCCCTGGAAGTCCAGCTCCTCGCCGATCTTCCGGTCGGCCTCCGCGACCGCCTTGGTCAGGCCGTCGTGGATCGCCCGCTCCGCGTCGCCGTCGGCGGTCGCGGCCGGCAGCTCGCCGCCGAAGTACTTGTTGACCATGGCCGCCACACGGGAGGCGAGGTTGCCGTAGTCATTGGCCAGCTCGCTGGTGTAGCGGGCGGAGAAGTCCTCCCAGGAGAAGCTGCCGTCCTGGCCGAACGCGATCGCGCGCAGGAAGTACCAGCGGTACGCGTCCACGCCGAAGTGCGAGGTCAGGTCCTGCGGCTTGATGCCGGTCAGGTTGGACTTCGACATCTTCTCGCCGCCGACCATCAGCCAGCCGTTCGCGGCGATCCTGCCGGGCAGGGGCAGGCCCTGCGCCATCAGCATCGCGGGCCAGATGATCGCGTGGAAGCGGAGGATGTCCTTGCCGACCAGGTGGACGTCGGCCGGGAAGGTGGCCTCGAACTTCTCCGGGTTCTCGTTGTAGCCGACCGCCGTGGCGTAGTTCAGCAGCGCGTCGACCCACACGTAGATCACGTGCTTCTCGTCCCACGGGACCGGCACGCCCCAGTCGAACGTCGAGCGGGAGATGGAGAGGTCCTGCAGGCCCTGGCGGACGAAGTTCACGACCTCGTTGCGCGCGGACTCCGGCTGGATGAAGCCCGGGTTGGCCTCGTAGTGGGCGAGCAGCTTCTCGCTGTACTCGCTCAGCTTGAAGAAGTAGTTCTCCTCGCTGAGGATCTCCACCGGCTTCTTGTGGATCGGGCACAGCTTCTGGCCCGCGTACTCGCCCTCGCCGTCGAGCAGCTCGCCGGGGAGCTTGTACTCCTCGCAGCCCACGCAGTACGGGCCCTCGTAGCCGCCCTTGTAGATCTCGCCCTTGTCGTACAGGTCCTGCACGAACTCCTGGACGCGGTCGGTGTGCCGCTTCTGCGTGGTGCGGATGAAATCGTCGTTCGCGATGTCGAGGTGCTCCCAGAGGGGCTTCCAGGACTCCGTGACGAGCTTGTCGGCCCAGGCCTGCGGGGTGACCCCGTTGGCCTCGGCCGTGCGCATGATCTTCTGACCGTGCTCGTCCGTGCCGGTGAGGTACCACACCTTCTCGCCGCGCTGGCGGTGCCAGCGGGTGAGCACGTCGCCTGCGACGGTCGTGTAGGCGTGGCCCAGGTGAGGAGCGTCGTTGACGTAGTAGATGGGGGTCGAGACGTAGTACGCCTTCGCCCCCTGCTTCTCGGTTCCAGTGGCCGCCATGGGCGAAATCCTACTGGTCCGGTGGGGATCGGCTCACACGCGTTCCGGGGGGTGGACCGGGCCCTTCCGGTCCACCCCCCCGGGGGGTGCGGCTGCGGTGGCGCCGGGGCGGCCTACGGGCGCCAGGCGGCCAGGACGCCCTCGTAGAGCTCCTTGTCGGTGAGCTCCTTCGGGGTCTCGCCGGCGAGGAAGTGAGAGGTGTTGGGTGTCTTGAGCTTGCGGAGGTAGTCGAAGGCCTTGTTCTCCCGGTCACCGAAGGCGACGAAGGAGAAGTGGACGTTCGGGTGGTCGGCCGCCGCCTTGGTGAGGGACTGGGTGGCGGGGGTCTTGGCGTCCGGGGCGCCGTCGGTCTGGAAGACCACCAGGGCGGGGGTGCCGGGGGCTAGCTTCTCGTGGCGGGCGAGGACCGCCTCCACGGCGGCGTGGTAGCTCGTACGGCCCATGCGGCCGAGGGCGCCGTGCAGCTCGTCGATCTTGTTCTCGTGGTCGGTGAGGGTGAGCTCGCCGGTGCCGTCCACTTCCGTGGAGAAGAACGTGACGTGGACGGTGGCCTCGGGGTCGAGGTGGGCGGCGAGGGCGAGGGTCTGCTCGGCGAGGGCCTGGGCGGAGCCGTCCTTGTAGTACGGGCGCATGGAGGCGGAACGGTCGAGGACCAGGTGGACGGTGGCGCGGATGCCGGTGAGCTCGCGCTTCTTGAGGGCGGCCGCGGCGGCCTTGTAGGCGGTGGTGAGGCCGGGGGCGCGGGTGCGGATGCGGGCTGCGGGGGTGGCGGGCTTGGGGGGCGCCTCGGCTTCGCCTTCGGTGGGGGTGTTCCCACCCGCACGATCCGTGCTGCTCTCGTCGTCGGGTGCGGGTGGCCCCTGGGGGGCGGGTCCGCCGTCGGCGGCTGACGGTTCGGGGGCGGGGTCGGGGGCGAGGGCCGGAGCAGCCTTCGGCTCCGGCTGGGGCTCGGGAGCCGCGTCGGCTGTGGGCTCCGGCCGGGCGTCGGCGGTGGCGTCGGTCGTGGGCTCCGGCGCGGTCCCAGGGGTCGCGGGCGCTGTGGGGTCAGCTGCGGCCTGGGGCTCGGCCTCGGCTTCCGGCTTCGGCTCGGGCTCCGGGGGCGCCTCGGTCTCGAGCTTCGGCTGGGGCTCGGCCTCGACCGCGGGCTCCGTTCGCTTCGGCTCGGGCTCGGGCTCCGGCTGGGGCTCGGGGGCCGCGTCGGCTGCGGGCTCCGCCTCGGGCTCGGTCTCGGTCCCGGGCTTGGGCTCCGCCCCGATCACGGGCTTGGGCTCGGGCTCCGCCTCGATCACGGGCTCGGCTTCGATCACCGGCTCCGCCTCGATCACGGGTTCCGCCCGGGTCTCAGGAGCCGCCGCCGCTGCGGGTTCCGCGTCGGCCAGTGGCTTCGGCTCAGTCTCGGCCGTGGGCTCTGTCACGGTCTCGGCGACCGGGGTCGGGGCCGGGTCCGAGGCCGGAGCCGGAGCCGGAGCCGGAGCCGGCGCCGGGTCGGAGGCCGCGGCCGGGGTCGGGTCCGAGGACTCCGTCGGTTTCGGGACGGTGACGTTGGCGAAGGCGGCCTTGACGAGTTCGTGCTCGTCGGGGGCGGCCGGTTCCCGGCGGGGCTCGGGGACCTGGGCGGATTCCGACGGGGCCGGCTCCTCGACCGGCTCCGCGGGCGCGGTGGGCTGGGACGGGAGCTTCGGCTCCGGCGCGGTGGCCGGCGGTGCCGTCTCCTGCACCGCACCCTCCGCCTGGGCGGCCCGGTCTTTGCGTGACCGGCCGAACGCGTTCCGCAGGAGAGTGAGAATGCCCATGTGCGCAACCCTTCGCGTGAGTTGATGCCCGTAGATCCCTGGCCAGGACGGACACGTAAGGTTAGCGGCCCCGACTTGTGATCTTGTGCAGGGTCTGCCACGGAAGCACCGGCGCGTCAAGGCGGGATCGAGACGCCGCACGAATTCCTTCCCGGCTGCCACGGGTTCACCCGTCGTTCACCGCGACGCCCGTCTCCCGCACGTATGTGCACCTACGGTCGCGCTGATACCAAGGGCATACGAGGGCATCTCAGGGAGAACACAGTGCGCAAGCTGCTGCCGTTGATCGGAACGCCGTCCGGTTCGCACCCCGGCGGCCGGTCCGCCATGACCTGCCGTTTCCGGTGTGGTGACGCCTGCTTCCACGAGGTGCCCAACACCAGCTCCAACGAGTACGTCGGCGACGTCATCGCCGGCGCGCTCAGCCGCCGCTCCATGATGCGTGCCGCCGCCGTCGTCACCGTCGCCGCGGCGGGCGCCGGTGCCGCGGGCGTGGCCGGGGCGCCGTCGGCGCAGGCCGCGCCGGCGGCCGGAAAGGGACCCGGGACCGGAAAGCCGTCGAAGACGGACGGTGCGCGCGGGCTGCGGTTCGCGCCCGTCGCGCCCAACACCGACGACGTGGTGACCGTCCCGGAGGGTTACCGGCAGGACGTCGTGATCCGCTGGGGCGAGCCGATCCTGCGCGGTGCGCCCGCCTTCGACCCGGAGAACCAGACCGCGAAGGCGCAGGCGGGGCAGTTCGGTTACAACAACGACTTCCTCGCGCTGCTGCCGCTGCGCGGTGAGCACGGCCGGCAGGTCCTCGTCGCCAACCACGAGTACACCGACGAGGTGCTCATGTTCCGCGACTACGACCCCGAGAACCCGACCCGCGAGCAGGTCGAGATCGCCTGGGCCGCGCACGGCCTGTCCGTCGTGGTCGTGGAGGAGGAGCGCCGGAGCGGGAAGCTGACGCCCGTCACGCGGCACCGCCTCAACCGGCGGGTCACCGCGACCACCGAGTTCCGGCTGACCGGCCCGGCCGCCGGGTCCGAACTGGTGAAGACCTCCGCCGACCGCACCGGCCGCAAGGTCCTCGGCACCCTCAACAACTGCTCCGGCGGCACCACCCCGTGGGGCACGACGCTGCACGGCGAGGAGAACTTCAACCAGTACTTCGCCAACAGCAGCCGGGCGACGGACAAGCGCTACGGCATCGGCACCGGCGCCACCGAGCGCAAGTGGGAGCGTTTCGACAAGCGGTTCGACGTGGCCCAGGAGCCGAACGAGCCGCACCGCTTCGGCTACGTCGTCGAGCTGGACCCGTACGACCCGGAGTCCACCCCGCGCAAGCACACCCTGCTCGGCCGCTTCAAGCACGAGGCGGCGACCGTGCGGCTGACCGACGACGGGCGCCCGGTCGTCTACACCGGCGACGACGAGCGGTTCGACTACTTCTACAAGTTCGTCGGCAGCAAGCGCATGCGGCACGGCAACTCCCGCTCGGCCCGCGAGCACAACCTGTCGCTGCTCGACGAGGGCACCCTGTACGTCGCCAAGCTCTCCGGTGACTCCCCCTCGATCGAGATCGACGGCACGGGCAAGCTGCCGAGCGACGGCGAGTTCGACGGCAGCGGCACGTGGATCCCGCTGGTCACCGCCACCGAGGACGGCGCCGTCTCGCACGTCGAGGGCATGACCGCCGAGGAGGTGTGCGTCTTCACGCGGCTCGCCGGTGACAAGGTCGGCGCCACCAAGATGGACCGTCCCGAGGACATCGAGCCCTCGCCGAAGACCGGCAAGGTCTACGTCGCCCTCACCAACAACTCCAACCGGGGCAGGACCGGTTACGCCGGTCCCGACGAGGCCAACCCGCGCAACTCCAACAAGCACGGCCACGTCCTGGAGCTGACCGAGCGCTGGAACCGGGCCGACGCCACCCGCTTCGCCTGGTCGCTGTTCCTGGTCGCCGGTGACCCGGAGGACCCGGCGACGTACTTCGCGGGCTTCCCCAAGGACCGGGTCAGCCCGATCTCCTGCCCGGACAACGTCGCCTTCGACGACCACGGCAACCTGTGGCTGTCCACCGACGGCAACGCGCTCGGCAGCCACGACGGCCTCTTCGGGGTGGCGACCAAGGGTGACCGGCGCGGTGAGCTGAAGCAGTTCCTGACCGTGCCGACCGGCGCGGAGACCTGCGGCCCGCTGATCCAGGACCGGCGCGTGCTGGTCGCCGTGCAGCACCCGGGCGAGGTCGACGGCGCCTCCGTGGCGGAGCCGGCCAGCACCTGGCCCGACGGGCCCGGCACGTACGTGCGCCCGGCGGTCGTGGCGGTATGGCGCGCGGACGGCCGCGACATCGGCGTCTGAGCCCGGTCCCCGAACGCGGCTCTCCCGCACGGGGCCGGTGTCAGCCGGCCCCGTGCAGCGTGAGGTCGACGACCAGGGCCCGGTGGTCGGTGTCGGCCAGGTCCAGGAACCGGGCGCGGTGCGCGGCGAACTCCTCGGAGACGAGGACGTGGTCGATCTGCACGCCGAACGCCGGGGCGGTCCGGGCCGGCCAGGTGACCGTGCGGTCGGCCCCGGCCAGCCGGGCCGCGTCGTACAGCCCCGTGTCGAGGATGCGGCGGAAGGCGGCGTGGTCCTGGGAGGCGTTGAAGTCCCCGGCGAGGACGGTCGGGGTTCCGTCGGCCCCGGCGGCGGCGTCGCGCACCGCGTCCAGTTCCTCGCGCCACAGCCCGACCTGGTCCGGCAGCGGCGGCATCGGGTGGGCGAGCTGGAGCCGTACGGCGTGGCCGCGCACGTCGGCGACGGCGCCGGGCATGCCCATGGTGCCGGGAACGCCGGGGGCGGCCTCGAGCGGGAAGGCGCTCAGGATGACCGAGCCCTCGGAGCCTCCGCCCTCCACGGCCCGCCGGTGCGGGTAGGCGGCGGCGAGTTCGCGCCGCAGCGCCGCGTCGCACGTGTACTCGCACTCCTGCACGAACACGAGGTCCGGCTTCTCGCGCCGTACGGCGGAGACCAGCTCGTCGGTGCCCTGGCCGAACTCGACGTTGGAGGTCAGCACCCGCAGGTCGGCGAGCGGCGGCCCGGCGGGCTCGGCGGTCTTGCCGTACGGCTCGATGAACCACGCCAGCAGCCCCAGCAGCGCGACTCCCCACACCGCCCCGGTCCACCACCGGGCGAGCAGCGTCAGCAGCAGTCCGGCGCCGACCGGTACGAGCAGCCAGGGCAGGAAGGCCAGGAGCTGCGGCACGGGGGTGACGCCGTCGGTGTCGACGACGCGGCAGCCGACGACCACGCTCACCCCGGCGAACAGCAGTCGCGCGCACCACGCCCCGAACCGCCGCCCTCCGGAGCGGCGGGCCGCCGGCCGGTCGCGGGAGTCCGTCCACTCGCCGGTCGCCGTGTCGGTGTCCAAGTCCCGGCCCTTCGCTCGCGGGTGCGGTGCCTGCCTTGCGGTGCCGTGTCTCGCGGGGCCTGCCTCCGCGATGCCCGGATCCTCCCTCGAAGACGGGAGCGGCGGGTGGAAAGTTGCGCCTCCCCGTGCTTCCGCGACTTCCGCGTGCCCGGTGGGGAGGGCGGTTCAGAGCCGGGCGCGGGGCGGCCGGGACGGTGCCGGGTCGACGGGTGTCCCCGCGGGCGCCCGGCGGCGGCTCAGCAGGTGGCCGTACCGGCCGGTGAGCCAGGAGGCGAGGGCGACCGCGAGGCCGAGGCCGACCAGCAGCCAGGCGGCGGTGCGCAGAGTCTCGGTGAGGGCGTCGTAGACGACGCCCGCGGCCGGGCCGTCCACCGCGCCGGGCAGTCCGGCGAGGGTGACCCGGCGGCCGATCACGACGGCGAGGGCGAGCAGGGCCCCGCCGAGGGCGGTGCCGATCCCGGCGGCCGTGACCGCGCGCCGGCGGCAGGCGGCGACGGCGATGCCGGTGAGCGCGAAGACGACGGCCGCGAGCGGCAGCCAGAAGGCGGCGACGTCGAGCACGTGGTAGCCCTTCCTGAGCCGGTCCGCCTCGTGGGCCGGGAGCACGGTGACCGCGGTGTGCCGGACCGGGATGCGCCGCGTGAAGGGCACGTTGTCCTCGGCGAGCCGGTCCTTGACTCGGGCGGTGACGGGGGCCAGGTCGACGGTGACGGGGCGGCCGGCCGTCCGGTCGTCCCGCAGGGCGCGCAGGACGGCCTCGTGCACGGTCCGGTTGGCCTCGTTCCAGCCCTCGCGGAAGGCATCGGTCCGCGTGAACGACCGTGCCGCGTCCTCCACGAAGTCCCGCACGGTGCCGTGCAGCGGGCCGGCCGCCGTGTCCTCGCCCGCGACGCCGTCGCCCACGGCGTCCGCGACCGCGTCCCGGACGTCCGGGTCCCCGGCGAGCGGGGCCATGACGGCGACGTACCGCCCGGTGTCGGCCAGCCCGTACGCCGCCCAGGCGGCCAGCGTGCCGCACGGCGCGAGCAGGCAGGCGAGGGCGATCAGGGTGGCCGACAGGACGGTGCGAGGACGTGGGGACACCTCTCCAGGCAAGGGCCCGCGGGCGGCGGGGGCGACCGGGGCGACTGCATATGGCCGCCCCGGGCCCATCGAACGGGCGCCGCCGCGGTCCGCCCGCATACGCGTGGGCGGGCGTGCGGCTTCCGGGGGTGGGTGTGAGTCCGCGCGGCTTCCCGGGGAGCCGCACGGGCGCGTGGCTTTCCCGGGGACGCCGTGGCGGCGCGGCGGGGAACCGGTCGTGCTCCCCGCCGCCTCCCCTGACCGGATGCCGCGCGGCCCCTCAGGCGATACGGTGGCCCTCCGCGTCCTCACAGGTGTAGTAGCGGTAGAACAAGGCGCCGGCGACCGCGGCCGCGACCAGCAGGGACACCGGGACGCAGGTGAACATGGCCACGCCGCTGAGCGAGTACAGGAACCCCACCGTGCTGCCCGCGAACGCGCCCCACAGCCCCGCGTGGCCCTCGCGGGGCAGCCGTTGGGCGACCGCGCGGACCACGGCGTAGAGGATGGCGAAGGCGAGCGCGGTCAGCAAGCCGAACAGCAGGTGCCAGCCGGTGACGGGGCCGCCGCGGCGGCTGATGGACGCGGCCCAGTAGCCGTAGACCAGTGCGGCCAGGACGGGCAGCGCCCACTTAGCCACCAGGTGGGTCCGCTCGCTGAACACGTCGGGCAGGGCGTTCGCGACCGGCAAGTCAGGATGCGGGCCACCGGGGACCGTGTTTCGCTGGGGCCCGTGAGGGGTCGCGTCCGCAGGCCGGTGCGCGGCCGGTGGCGGCTGCTCGGCCGGCTCGTCCACGCCGCCGGCCGGGGCGACGCCGTGTCCCGGCACGAACTGCTCAGCGTGCGCGGCCACAGCGTGGCCTGGCTGTTCCCGCTGCTGATGCTCGTCACCATCGCGGCGATCGACACCGCGACCGGCGCCTTCCACATCATCTCCTGGACCGTCCTCGTGCCCGGCGTCGCCGCGTCGATCTGCGGAGTGCGGGTCACGGCAGCGTTCGCGGTCGCCGCCGTCGCCGTCTACGTCCTCGCCGACACCACCTGGCAGCACCGCGAGCAGACCGGACTGTCCGGCCTGATCCTCGTTACCCTCGGCGGGTCCATCGCCGTGCTGGCCGCCGCGGTCCGGGTCGGCCAGGAGCAGCGCATGCTGCACATGCGGGACATCGCCGAGACCACCCGGCGCACCGTGCTGCGCCCGATCCCGGCCGGCTTCGGCGGCCTCGACCACGCCGCCGTCTACCTCTCCGCCGACACGGTGGCCCGGGTCGGCGGCGACTTCTACGACATCCAGCCCGGCCCGCACGGCACCCGCGTCCTCGTCGGCGACGTGCAGGGCAAGGGGCTGGGCGCGGTGGAGACGGCCGCCGCGCTGCTCGGCAGCTTCCGCGAGGCCGCCTACCACGAGCCGGACCTCGCCACGGTCGCCGAACGCCTGGAGATCCGCATGCGCCGCCACCGCGCGCACACCACCGCCCTCGGCCGGTCCGACGGGGACCGTTTCGCCACCGCCGTGCTGATCGGCTTCAGCCAGGACCTGCCGGACGCCGTCGAGGCCGTCGTCTTCGGCCACGAGCCCCCGCTGGCCGCCGGACCCGGCGGCGTACGGTTCCTGCCGGTCACCGGCGGGCTGCCGCTGGGCATGAGCGACCTCCTCCCCGGTCCGTCGGCACCGCCGGTCACCCGGCAGGCCCTCGGCCCCCGCGAGACGCTGCTGCTGGTCACCGACGGGGTGACGGAGGCGCGCGACGCCGAGGGCTGCTTCTACCGGCACGCCGACGCCGTCGCCCGCGCCGTCACCGCCGACCCCTCGAACGCCGCGCCGTCCCGGCTGGTGGCGCTCGTGCGGGACGGCACGCTGCGGCACTGCCGGGGACGGCTCTCGGACGACACCACGGTCTTCGCGGTACGGCGCAGTGGCGGACCGGCGTACGGCTGAGTGCCCCGCTTTGCAGCCGCAGCGGTTACCGTGCTGCCGTACGTGATCGACAGGGGGAGGGGACATGCCCGGAACCGTGCTGCTGCTCGCGGCGTCGCCCGTGGGCAAGGGGTGCCTGGTGGACGCCGCCTCCGTGCTCCCGGTGCTGGCGGCCGTGGAGCCCGCCGTGCTCTCCGGCGCCGACACCGCGAACGTCGTCGAGCTCGCCGACCCGCTGGAGCCGCAGGCCGTCCTCACCCGGCTGCGCGCCGCCGCGGCGGCCCCCGGACCGCTGACCGTCTACGTCGTCGGGCAGCTCCAGCTCGACCGGCGCCAGCGCCTGCCGCACCTCGCGCTGGCCCGCACCACCCCGGCGACCGTCCGCTACACCGCGCTGCCCTGGCACTGGATCAAGGAGGAGCTGAGGCTGCGGCCGAGCGGCGCGACGACGCTGCTGCTCGACCTGCACGCCGACCAGGAGACCTGGGCGTGGCTGCGGGCGAACCCGCTGGACTGCGGTCGCAACAACGCGGTTCACGGTCGCATCGCGCCGCCGCCCTCGCGGCGGACGGTGGCCACCCCGGCGTACATGCGCGCCGTGGCGACGATCCTGCGCAGCGGGCACCGGCCGCCGACGGACCAGCTGCACCAGCAGGCGCTGGCCCGCGTCGCGGCCGACGCCGCGGCGAGCGGCACGCCGGCCGGGGCGGACCTGGTGCTGACCGTGCCGGGGCCCGCCGCGGGCGACCCGCACGCCGTCATCGCCGCCGCCGTGCAGTCCGGCCGGCACGCGGACGCGGACGCGCTCGCCGCACGGCACGAGGCGGCCGCCGCCCACGCGCACGGGGCCGCCTCCGAGGACGCGCTGCACTGGGCGGAGGTCCGGGCCGACCTGGCGATGTTCGCGGGGGACCCGGTGCGCAGCTGCCGGGCCTGGCTGACGGTCGCCCAGACCCGCCTGGGCGCCGGGCAGCCGCCCGGCGCGCCCGCCGTGGAGGCGGCCGTCGACCGGGCCCACCACCAGTGGGGCCGGGTCCGCGACGCCGGTGCCGCCCGTGAACTGGGTACGGCACTCGCCGCGCTGCGGGGCCGGGTGCCGGGCCGGCGCGAGGGCGCCCTGGACCATGTGCAGCGGGAGCTGAGCCGGTTGCAGACACAGGGCTGAGCGCGGCGGCCCGGAGGCGCACCCGGCCGGTGTGCGCCCGCGTGCGCGTCATGGAAGCGGCGTACGGACCCTCCCCCGCGCGCAACAGCGGTGCCATGATGGTGAGTTATGGCTGAGGGGGATGGAGTGGTGACGCGCGGTATCCGCATCCGGCTGGACGGGACCGCGAGCGAGGGCGACATCGGCGCCCTGCACAAGTGGCTCGAACGGGAGAAACCGCTCGCCGATCTGGCCCGGACCGACCAGCTGCGCATCGACGAACGGAGCCGGACCGACGAGGCCGGCGCCCCCATGGGCATCGGCATGGACATCGTCGTGGCGGTCATCGGGGGCGCCGCCGGCGCGATGTTCCAGACGGTGGTGGACCAGGTCATCCGTTCCGTGGAGGCCTGGCGGGCCAATCGCCGCGCGGTCGAGGACGGCGAGCCTCCCGAGGCCAGCGTCGAGCCGGTGCGTCCCGACGACAGGTAGGCGGCCGGTGACCGGTCACGACCCGCGGGGGAAGGCGAACACCGGTTGCGACCCGCGTGGAAAGGCGAACCGGGCGCTGCTGGTCGGGGTGTCCGAGTACGACAACACGGCACCCCCGGACGGTGTGCCCGGCGACCTCCCGGCGGTCAAGCACAACCTGAACCAGCTGGCGGAGGCACTGCGGCACGGCGGAGTGTTCGGCGACCGGGAGATCGCGGTGTGCCGTTCCCCCGACCAGGTCACCTTCGGCCGGGAGCTGTGGACGGCCACGAAGGAGGCCGAGGGCGTCCTGCTGCTGTACTTCGCCGGGCACGGGGCGATACCGAACGCCGGTGACGAGCTGTTCCTCCAGATGCGCAACGCGCGCGTGGTCGCCGGCGGGCACGCGGTCTTCCCCGGCGCGGAGATGTTCAGCACCGTGCAGGCGGTGCTCGCCGCCAGTCCGGCCCGGCGGATCGTGATCGTCCTCGACTGCTGCTTCGCGGGCAACGCCGCCTGGATCCGCCCCGATCCGCGGGACAAGCGGCGTGTGCTGCTGCTGATGAGCGTGCAGGCCAACCACCGGATCGACGCGGGCGATCCCGAGACGCCGACACCGTTCACCACCGAACTCGTGGCGCTGTTGAAGGCGGGCGGCGACGTTTCGTTCCGCGCGCTCGCGGACGGCCTGCGTGCGCGGATGGCCGCCGCCGGGCACCGGACGGTGCGGGGTGACGCCTGGGAGCCGGAGAGCCGCGTCGAGCCGGGGGAGGACGTACTCCTCACCGCCGGTGCGAAGGGTCTCGACGGGTCGGCCGGTCCTGCGCCTGGACTGGGGCCCGGGGCTGTGCCTGGTTCCGTGCCCGGCTCTGGTCCTGCGCCCGGTCCTGGTCCTGGCCCCGACCCCGCGCCCGGCCCAGGGGCCGTCCGCCGGGCCCTGAGGCGGCTGGTCAGGCTGCTGGGTGCCGTCGGGGGTGCCGGGCGGGTGCTGGTCCGCGGCATCGTTCGGATCGCGGACTCCCTGGTGCCCGGGCCGGAGCCGGGCGGATGGGCCCGGCGGCTGGTCGTCGGGGCCGCGGTGCTGCTCGTCCTGGCCGCCGGCGGCTTCGGCGTCCACCAGCTCACCGACCGCCCCGACGGCCCGCCCTCCTGCGCCCCGCCCCTGGAGCTGCGCGTCCTGACCGACCCCGACCTCGAACCGACCGTCCGGGCCGCCGCCGACGCGTACCTGACGTCCGGGGAGAACACCACCGGCGAGGGCTGCCGGCTCAGCGGCATCACCGTCTACAGCGCGGGCGCCGCCGACGCGGTCACCGCCTTGCGCAAGCAGACCCGCGCCTGGCAGGAGCCCTCCGACGACGACACCAACCCGCAGCGCGACGTCGGCCCGCAGCCCGACGTGTGGATACCCGGCTCGCCCGCCGACGCCGCCCGGGTCACCGCGGGGCAGGACACCGACGCCGTGGCCGAACTGGACGCCGACGAGGAGCCCATCGCGTACTCCCCGATCGTGCTCGCCGTGCCCCAGGGTCTCGCCGCCGACGCCCGCGACGAGCGCACCGGCCCGCCGCTCACCCGCATGATCGACGCCCTGCGCGCCCGGGACGCGTCCGCCCGGGTGCGCCGCCCCGACCCCGAGCACACCGACACGGGGCTGCTCGCGACGATCGGCCTGTACCGCGGAACCGGCGACACCGCCCCGGACCTCCGCCGCGCCGAGGACCGGGTCGCCCAGACCGGCCCGCCCGCGCCGACCGCCGCCGAGCTGCTGTGCTCGCTGCCCGACGACGACGCCGTCGACAACCGCACCGCGGCCCTCGTCCCGGAGTTCCTGCTGAGCAGCGGCGTGGGCTGCGACAGCGCCCGCCGCACCCCGCGCATGGCGCAGTACCCCGGCGACGTACCCGGCCTGGAGCCCCTTTTCGTCCGGGTCCGCTGGCAGGGCGCCGACCGCGACCGGGCGGACCGGGACCGCGCGGCGGACGGCTTCCGGCGGTGGCTCACCGGCGAGGGGGGCCGGGCGGCGTTCGCCCGGGACGGCTTCCGGGCGGCCGACGGTGACCGTGCCCTGCTGTATACCAAGGCCGACGGAGTGCTGCACGCGCCGTCCCCGCTGACCGAGTCCGCCGGACGGGACGCGATGGAGGCGTCCCTGGAGGGCTACAAGGGCGCCAACGGCCCCGGCCGGGTGCTGTTCCTGCTGGACGGCTCCGGCTCGATGGCCGGCCAGTGGGAGGGACCCAGCGGCGGCCCCGGCCTGCTGAAACAGTCCCTGGGTGGCCTCGGCGAACGGGACGAGTACGCCGTGTGGGAGGTGTCCGGCACAGGCGGGGACCCGTACGAGCCCCTGCTGTCCTTCGGCCGGCACACCCGTGGGGAGGCCGAGCGCACCATCGACCGCGAGGCCCGGGTCCGGGACGCCGAGGCCGACCCGCTCGGCGCGCTGCTGGCGGCGCTCGACGCCATGAGGCAGCGCGGAGCCGAGGACGAGCGTCCCGGGCTGATCGTCTTCGTCACCGACGACGAGGACGTGGGCGCGCTGAGCGGCGACCGCTTCGGCGACCTGCTGGTCCTCGCCCGCGCGGTGGACGTACCCGTCGCGATGGTCTCCCTCAAGGGCGGCGCGTGCGACGAGGGGAAGCCGGACGCCCAGGTCTCCGAGGCGAGCGGCGGCCGATGCGTCGACGCCGACGAGGACCTCGGCGCCGCCCTGCACGACGAGGTCGCGCGCATTGGCACGGGGGAGGCCTGATGCTCCGACGGCGGCGAGTACCGCGACTCCGGCAGCCACAGGAATCACGGCAGCCACCGGGATCACCACAGTCACAGAAACTGCGGCAATCACAAGGGCCTGGACCGTCACAAGAGCCACAGCAGTCACAGCAATTCCCGCAGTCGCAGCGGCCACGGCGTCGTCGGCGCCGGTGGCCCGCCGTCCTGCCGGCCGCGCTGTTCCTGCTCCTGCCGACCGCGTGCGGCGGCGGTGACGACGGCGGCCCCGCCGCGACCCCCTCCACCGGCGTACCCGGCGACATCGTGGTCGCCAGCGGCCGGGACGTCACCGGCAAGAACGGCATTCGCCAGCGGCTCATCGACGCCTGGAACACCGAGCAGGAGAAGGCGGGTACCGGCTACCGCGCCCGGCTGGTCGAACTGCCCGGGAACGCCGACGAACAGCGCAGCCAGCTGCTCGGCGCGCTCCAGTCCGGCAGCGCCGCCTACGACGTGGTCAACCTCGACGTCACCTGGGTCCCGGAGTTCGCCGCCGCGGGCGTGATCAGCCCGCTGCCCGGATCACTGCTCGACAAGGACGTCATCCCGGCCGTGGCGAGCACGGCCCGCTGGCAGGGCGAGGTGTACTCCGCGCCCTTCAACAGCGACGTCGGCCTGCTCTACTACCGGCGCGACCACCTGCGGCAGGCGGGCGTCGAGCGCCCCGACCTGGCGGGCGGCCTGGACTGGCCGCAGCTCAAGCGCCTGATCTCCACCCTCGACGACCACAAGCCCGAGGGCTACGAGAAGGGGTGGACGACCCAGCTCGCCGGCTACGAGGGGCGCACGGTCAACGCCGTGGAGGCGTTCGCGTCCGCCGCGGGGGGCGTGTTCGCGCTCACCGACGAGGACGGCCACTACGACGCCACCGTCGAGGAGCTGACGGAAGGAATCACCGAACTGCGCCGCCGCACCGAGGCGGGGACCGTCCTGCCGGACGCGTTCGACTCCGACGAGGCAGCCTCCCTCGGCGACTTCGCCGCCGGCCGCACCGCCTTCCTGCGGCACTGGCCGTACGTGTACCCCGCGCTGCACCAGTCGTTCCCGGGCGGCGACCGGCTCGGTGTGACCGCGCTGCCGGGGCGGGCCGTGCTCGGCGGCCAGAACCTCGCCGTGACCGCCGGGTCGCCCCGGGCGACGAAGGCGGCCGAGCTGATCAGCTACCTGACCGGGAGGGAGAGCGAACGCTGCCTGCTCGACGCCGGTTTCGCGGCGACGCGCACCTCGGCGTACACGGACGACGCGGTGACGTGCGCGGTGGCCGCCGCGGCGCCCTCGGCGGCGCCGACCGGCGAGGGCGCCGACACCGTGCCGCGCGACGCAGCAGGGCGGCCGGAGTACGCCCGCGACGTCCTGCTGCCCGCACTCCGGGACGCGGTCCACCGTCCGCGCACACCGCTGTACGGGGCGTTCACCCAGACCTTCACCACCGAACTGGGAGCCCTGTTCGCCGACGACCCGCCGGGCGACGCGGAACTGGCGCGGCGGCTGGACAAGGCGCTGCGGCGCGCCCTGCCGGACTGACCGGCCCGGTGGCCGGCGGCCCGGCAGCGGTGCTGAGCGGTGAGTGGCCGGCGGTCGGTCGCCAGTGTGGTCAGTGGTCCACGGTGACCAGCGGGTCGGCGACGGATTCCGTGACCGCGTCCGTGACCGGGGCGGTGTCCTGCTCCGTGGCTGGCGCCGGGGCGCGCGCCGTGTCCGCCGGTCCCGCGTTCGAGGCCAGCACGAGGTACGCCACGGCGGTGACGGCGGCGGCTACGGCCCTGGCGTGCCTCCCCCAGTGCCTGAAGGGCCTGGGAGGTACCCCCGGGGCGGTGTGTGTGCGTACGGGCACGGCGTCCTCTGCGGATCGTGTCAAGTGCGGTTAAGCGCGCTTAATCCGCGGTTTAACCTAGAGCCGTCGGGGCAGAACGGCAAGAGCCACAGGGGGAGTTGGCAGTGGGCGACCGCGACGACCGGGGGACCATCGGACGCAGGGTGCAGCGGCTGCGGGCGGAGCGCGGGATGACCCAGCGACAGCTCGCCGAGCCGGCGTACACCCCCGCCTACATATCCACCCTGGAGGCCGGCCGTGTCCGCCCCTCCGAGGAGGCGCTGCGGCACCTCGCCGAACGGCTCGGCGTCGGCTACGAGGAGCTGGCCACCGGACGCCCGGCGCGGCTCGCCACCGATCTGCGGCTGCGGCTCACCGAGGCGCAGCGTGCGCTCGCCACCGAGGGCGCCGAGGAGGCGGCCGGGCAGTACGCCGGGTTGCTCGCCGAGGCCGAGGCGTACGAGCTGCCCGAGGAGCGGGCCGCAGCGCTGCTCGGGCTCGGCGAGTGCGCCGTGGAGACCGGTGAACTGATCGCCGGACGCCAGTACTTCGAGCAGGCCGAACAGTGCCTCGCCGACGCCGGCGCCCCGCTGCCCGCCCGCGTACCCGCCCTGCGCGGACGTGCCCTCGCCCACTACCTCGCCGGTGAGCTCCGCTACGCCGTCTACCTCCTCGAAACCACCCTCGACGAGCTGAATCGCGGCGGCCTGCACGACCCCGACGCGCTGCTGCTCCTCTACGCCAGCGCCATCGGCCCCTACATGGACATGGGCGCCCACGCCCGCGCCGCCCAGGCCGCCGAACTCGCCCTCGCCCTCGCCCCCAACGCCGGCGACCCCGCACTGGTCGCCCGCATGCACCGCTCCGTCGCCCGCACGCTGCTCGCCGAGGGCCGCCTCGCCGAGGCCGACGCGTCGCTCGCCAAGGCGGCCGAGCTGTACCGCACGCTGCAGCTGCGCACCGAACTGGCCAACTGCCACTGGATGCGCGGCTACGTCAGCGCCCAGAACGGGGAGCTGACCCGCGCGGAGGCGGAGATGCGGGAGGCCCTCGACATGCTCTCCGCCAGCCGCGCCACCCTCTACAGCAGCCAGGTCGCCGTCGAGCTGGCCGACGTACTGCACCGGCGGGGCAAGTCCGCCGAGGCCGCCGAACTGCTGCACGGGGTGCTGGACGACCTGTCCTCCGAACGCGGCGCCGTGCACTCCGCGGGCGCGCACCGGCTGCTCGGCATCATCGCCGAGGACGCCCGGGACACCGAGGCGGCCGAGGAGCACTACGTCCGTGCGCTGAGCCTGCTGGAGCGGGCGGGCGCGGCCGGCGACCTGGCCGACCTGTGTCGGCTCCTCGGCGACCTGCTGCGCCGCACCGGCCGGGTGGAGGCGGCCCTGGACGCCTACCGCACCGGCCTCGGGCACCGTACGGCGCCCGGTACGACGACCCTGGGGCCGGCGCCCGCACAGCCACCGCTGTAGGGAATCCTGGGCGGCGCACAGCGGCGCCGGTTAGCGTGCCGGCAAGGTATGCGACCAGCGGAACGAGGCACGTGGACGACCAACGGGTGGTGACGGGACGGACGGTGGCGGACGTCGTGCGGCTCGCCGTGCGCGCGCTGGTGCACGTCGTGCTCGGCGGCACCGCGCTGCTCACCATCGCGACCGTCGTCTCGGTGCTGGGGCCGACGCTGGCGCTGGACCTCTACACGCCCGCGGTGGCCGCCTGGTGGACGGTGTTCACCGCCGTCGTCGTCCAGGGCGTGCCGTTCCTGCTGCTCGGCACGGTCGTCTCGGCGGCGATCGGGGCGTTCGTGCCGGAGCGGGTCTTCCGCCGCCTGCTCCCCCGCAACCAGGCCCTCGCGGTGCCGGTCGCCGGGGCGGCGGGCGTGGTCCTGCCGGGTTGCGAGTGCGCGTCGGTGCCGGTGGCCGGGAGCCTGATGCGGCGTGGGGTGGCCCCGGCGGCGGCCCTCGCCTTCCTGCTCTCGGCGCCCGCGATCAACCCGGTGGTGCTGGTGGCCACGTCGATCGCGTTCCCCGGGCAGCCCGCGATGGTCGGCGCGCGCCTGGTCGCCTCGCTCGCGGCGGCGGTGGTGATGGGCTGGCTGTGGGCCCGGTTCGGGAAGGACGAGTGGCTGCGGCTGCCGAGGACCCGCACGGCTCCGGAGGCTTCCTCCCGGGGCTGGGCCGGCTTCGTCGCCGGGCTGCGGCACGACTTCCTGCACGCGGGCGGCTTCCTGGTGGTCGGCGCGGGCGCGGCGGCTGCCTTCAACATCGCCGTCCCCCGTTCCGTCCTGGACGTCTTCACCGACTCGGCCTGGCTGTCCGTGCTGCTGCTCGCGGTCCTCGCGGTGGTGCTGTGCGTGTGCAGCGAGGCGGACGCCTTCGTCGCCGCCTCGCTGAGCGGGTTCTCGCCGACCGCGCGGCTGGCGTTCATGGTGGTGGGGCCGATGGTCGACCTGAAGCTGATAGCCCTGCAGACCGGCACCTTCGGGCGGGCCTTCGCGGTGCGGTTCGCGTCGGTGACGTGGGTGGTGGCCGTGGCGAGCAGTGTGCTGGTGGGGTGGTGGCTGCTGTGAGGCGGTACGGACCGGCGGTCCTGCTCGCGCTGACCGGCGCGGCGGTGCTGCGCATCTCGCTCTTCGGCGACCTGTACCTGCGGTACGTGCAGCCGGGTCTGCGGCCGTACCTGATCGTGTCCGGTGCGGTGCTGGTGCTGCTCGCGGTGGTGACGACGGCGACGACGGCGCGTGCCGCGCGGGAGGCCGCCGGGGAGGACCGGGGGTTCGAGCGCGACCTCGGCCCG
This sequence comes from Streptomyces mutabilis, assembly GCF_014649815.1. Lineage (GTDB taxonomy): Bacteria > Actinomycetota > Actinomycetes > Streptomycetales > Streptomycetaceae > Streptomyces > Streptomyces mutabilis. The sequence continues at coordinate 31,833 of NZ_BMTT01000010.1, forward strand.
GCACCCGACGACCGACCTGCGGACGACCACGCGCCCGACCACGCGCACACCCACGGACCCGCCGGCCCCCGCTTCGCCTGGCTGCTCACCCTGCCCGCCCTCGCCCTGCTGCTGTTCCCGCCGCCCGCCCTCGGCTCCTACAGCGCCGAGCGCGAGGCGGCGCAGCGTGCGGCGCAGGGCGTCGGGACCTTCCCGGCGCTGCCGTCCGGGGACCCGGTGGAGCTGACCCTCGCCGAGTTCGGCTCCCGCGCGGTCCACGACAGCGGACGGTCCCTCACCGGCCGCACTGTCCGCCTGACCGGCTTCGTCACCCGCGACGACGACGGGGCCTGGTATGTCAACCGGCTCCAGGTCTCCTGCTGCGCCGCCGACGCCACCACCGGCAAGGCCGAGATCCGCGGGTTCGGCGCGCCGCCCGCCGACACCTGGGTCACGGTCACCGGCACCTGGCACCCGGAGGGCGCGCTCGGCTCGGACGCGGCCTGGCCGCCGGTCCTCGACGCGACGGACGTACGGCGGGTGGAGCAGCCCGCGAACCCGTACGAGAAGCGCTGAGAGTCCGTACGCGACCTGCCGGCAGCCGTGTTTCCCCCGTTCGGGCACGGGTAGTCGAGCCTGCGGCCGCGTCGGAGAAGGAGGCGGTGCGCGTGCGGCCCAGCGAGGAACCCGGGTGGCACCCTGACGGGACACGCGCCGCCGAGGCGCTCGCCGCCCAGGTGCGCGGCGCCCCGCCCGGAGAGGTGCCGGGCCGCCTGTGCCGGATGGCGGTGCGGCTGCTGCCGGTGACCGGCGCGAGCGCGTCGCTGCGCGGCGAGGGCGTGCCGGTGCGGCTGTGCGCCAGCGGGGACCGGGCTTCGTACCTGGCGGAGATCCAGGCCACCCTGGGCGACGGCCCCTGTGTGAGCGCCGCCGAGGCGGGCGCCCCGGTGCTCGCCTGCGACCTGACGTCGGACACGGACGCGGGACGGTGGCCCGTCTTCGCCCAGCAGGCGACGGCCGTCGGCGTACGGGCGGTGTACGCGCTTCCGCTGGGCAGCGACGCCGTGTGCCTGGGCACCCTCGACCTCTACCGGGACACCCCCGGCGGGCTGACCGGCCCCCAGCTGAGCACGGCACGGCTCGTGGCCGGGGTGATGACGGTGGCGCTGATGGCGCTGCCGCGCGGGGAGGATGCCTGGCTGGACGAGTTGGCCGGCGACCACGACGAGGTGTACCGCGCGGTCGGCATGATCATGGCCCAGCTGGGTGTCGGCGCCGACGAGGCCCTGGCCCGCCTGCGCGCGGACGCCTTCGCCCGCGGCCGCAGCGCCTACGACGTGGCCCGCGAGGTACTGGCCCACCGCCAGCGTTTCGAGCGCGACCGATAGGCGCCGCCGGACGGGGTGCCCGGACGCGCGATTGACAGAGCACGCCGGGCGAAGTTTCCTAACTGGTGAACGGCACCCGCGACCGACGGGGGCCAGGACCCGCGACCGACAGTCCTGTCGGGCGGGGTGCGGGACCCGCGGCCGACAGGTCCCGCCGGACAGGGTGCCGGACCCGCCACCGACAGGGACGGCCGGACAGTGAGCCCGGCCCCGCCACCGACAGCCCCCGCCGGACACGGACGCGCCTAGACCTGCGCCCGCCCCTGCCGTCGTACCTCCGCCAGGCGTTCCGCGCCCGCCTCCACGGCCGCCAGGGTCGCGTCGTCGGCCGGTTCGTCAAGGGTGCCGTTGGTGAGGCTGATCGCGTCGTCGCCGAGGCGTACGGCGGCGAGGGACACCGTGAGGACGGCGTCCTCGGCGTGCACCGTCACCCGCAGGCCCTGCCGGGCGTCCCCCGCCTGGGGCAGTGTCACGTCGGTGACCCGGACGTCCCGGGGGGCGCCGCGCGCGGCGCGGGCCGTGAAGTGCCCGCACGTGTCCGCCAGCGTGCCGAGCCAGGCCAGTGTGCCGTCGATGTCGGCGGCGCGGTGGGAGGTGATCCGGTAGTGGAGCTGGGCCCCGCCCGTCACCTCGTCCAGGGCGGTGGCGGCCCGCGGGGCGGTGGCGGCGCCGAAGAGGTCCTCGGTGTAGAGGACGTCCAGCAGCCGGGCGCAGTCGGGCCGCTCGGCGGTCGACTTGAGCACCGCGTCCCGCCAGGTCGCCGCACCCCGCGTCGGCTCCCACGCTCCTTCCAGGTCGGCCGCCGTGATCAGGGCCGCCCTCGCCTGCCCCCGGGTGAGCACGGGCGGCACGGTGGCGGGCGGAAGCGCGGCCGGGGACTGCGGGGTCGCCGACGCGGTGCCGGCCGGCCGGTCCGCCCCGCGCCCGCCGGTGGAGCAGGCGGCCGCCGTCAGCACCAGCACCGCCGAGAGCGCGGCGGCGGGCAGCGGGCGGGCGGCGAGCGCGGCGTGCTGCATCGGGGTGCCTCCTGGAGGGCCGGGGCGAACGGCGCCGTTCAGGGCCGGTCGCACCCTCCACGGCACCACCCCGCCCGCCCCGCCACCAGCGTGCGGGTCCGTCCGGGTGAGCAGGCCCGGGCCCGGACGGTGGCCCCGGGGCCTACAGCGCCAGCCACACCGTCGTGTCGGGCCCCAGGCGGCCGTCCTCCAGCGGCGCGCTGCTCAGCAGCACCTCGCCGGCCGGCCGGTCCACCACTCGGTCCGAGAGGTTGGTGACGCAGCGCCAGCCGGCCGAGCGGTCGAACTGGAGGACCCCGTCCGGGACGTCGTCCGCCCAGGTCAGCGACTCCCCGTCGAGCAGCTTGCGGCGCAGGCGCAGGGCCGTGCGGTACAGCTCCAGGGTCGAGCCCTCGACGCCGTCCTGGGCGTCGACGGCGTACGCCGCGAAGCCCGGCGGCTGCGGCAGCCACGCCGCGCCCGCGCCGAAGCCGTACGACGGCCCCTCCGTCGTCCACGGCAGCGGCACCCGGCACCCGTCGCGGCCCTTGCGGACGTGCCCGGTCTGCTCCCAGATCGGGTCCTGGAGCACCTCGGTGGGCAGGTCGGCCACCTCGGGCAGTCCCAGCTCCTCACCCTGGTAGACGTACGCCGAGCCGGGCAGCGCCAGCATCAGCAGCGTCGCCGCGCGGGCCCGGCGCAGCCCGGCCGCCTCGTCGAGGGCCGGGGCCCGGCCGCCGGACAGCAGCCAGGCGTCGGTGTCGGTGCCCGGCGGCAGGACCAGGCGGGAGGCGTGGCGGACCACGTCGTGGTTGGAGAGCACCCAGGTCGCCGAGGCGCCGGCCGCGCGGGCGTCGGCGAGCGAGCCGGTGATGATCTCGCGCAGCTCCGCCGCGTCCCACCCGGCTTGCAGGTACTCGAAGTTGAAGGCCTGGCCCAGTTCGTCCGGACGGGCGTACAGCGCGCGCCGGGCGCCCGGCACCCAGGCCTCGGCGACGGCCATCCGGGGCGGCGCGTAGGTGTCGAAGATCTTGCGCCAGTCGCGGTAGACCTCGTGGACGTCGTCGCGGTCGTAGAAGGGGTGGGTGCCCGGGGCGAACTCGGTGAGCGCCCTCTCGCTGCTCAGCTCGGGGGAGCCGAGGTCGCGCAGCGGCTCGGTCAGGTCCTTGACCAGCGCGTGCGCCACGTCGACGCGGAAGCCGTCGACGCCCCGGTCGCACCAGAACTTCAGCGTGGTGCGGAAGTCGGCGCGGACCTGCTCGTTCTCCCAGTTCAGGTCGGGCTGCTGAGGCGCGAAGAGGTGCAAATACCACTGCCCGTCCGGCACCCGCTTCCAGGCGCTGCCGCCGAACACGGACTGCCAGTCGGTGGGCGGCAGTTCCCCTTGGTCGCCGCGGCCGTCGCGGAAGACGTAACGGTCGCGGGCCGCCGAACCCGGGCCCTCCGCCAGGGCCTCGCGGAACCACGCGTGGCGGTGGGAGGTGTGGTTGGGGACCAGGTCGACGATCACCTTCAGACCCAGCCGGTGGGCCTCGGCGGCCATGGCGTCGAAGTCGTCCAGGGTGCCGAGGCGGGGGTCGACGTCGCGGTAGTCCTCGACGTCGTAGCCGCCGTCGGCGAGTTCGGAGGGGTAGAACGGGCTGAGCCACAGGGCGTCGACGCCCAGGGCGGCCAGGTGGGTCAGGCGTTGGGTGATGCCGCGCAGGTCACCGAGCCCGTCGCCGTCGGCGTCGGCGAAGCTGCGGGGGTAGACCTGGTAGATGACGGCCTGCCGCCACCAGTTGGGGTCCTTGGACGACAGGTCGGGCGTGCTGGCGGTGCTGCGTACGGACACGCGGTCTCCTTCGCGGTGCGTGCGGGCGACACGAATAGATCTGTCCACATCACCCGAAAAGTGAACCCGTGCGCCCGCGACGCGCCGGGCACCGCACACCTTGGCGCCGGCGCGGGGACCGGTGACCGGAGTGCTCCGCCTCCCCTCACCTCCTCCTCGGCGCGTCCTCGGTCCCCACCGCGCACGGGCACCGGCTCCGGCTTCGAGAACGCGGCCCGGCCGGTCCTAGTCCCGCGGTGCCAGGGTGCGCAGGACGTCGAACTCGTTGCCTTCGGGGTCTCCCGACACGCGTGTCTAGCAGTTCTGGAGATACGCCCGATGGCAGCAAAAGCGCAGGTCAGCGCGGGGGATGCAACTAACTCACTCGGGGTAGGTATGGAGACCCAACCCCGCGCACTGTCCGCTGTCCGTCTGTCGGTGGAGACCGACGAAACCACCTCGCCCGGCCGCCAGCGCGCCGCCAACGAGGGGGCCGCCGCATCCGTCGGTGCCCGCATCATCGGGGAGGCCGTAGACCTCGGAGTCAGCGCGTCCAAGACCACGCCCTTTGAGCGGCCGGAACTCGGCCCGTGGCTTGCCCAGCCGGACAGCTTCGACGTTCTGTGTTTCTGGCGATTCGATCGCGCCGTTCGCAGCATGGCGGATATGAACGCGCTTGTGCAGTGGGCGCGCGAACACCGGAAAGTGATCGTGTTCGCTGAGGGACCGGGCGGCCGTCTCACGCTGGATTTCCGCAGTGGCGTGGATCTCATCACTCAACTGATTCTCCAAATCTTCGCGTTCGCCGCTGAATTCGAGGCGCAGTCCATCCGTGAACGTGTCCTCGGGGCACAGGCAGCCATGCGCGGAATGGATCTTCGGTGGCGCGGTTCCCGCCCGCCGTACGGATACGTTCCCGTTCCGCTGGAATCCGGCGGGTGGACGCTGGCACCGGCCACCGAGGAAATCCCCGGATGCGGTCCCGCCCCGGTCGCTGTCATTGAGCGGATCATCCGTGACTTGATGGGAGATCCGGCACAGGGCGTGAACGGCAAGACCGTGAGTGCCATTGCCGAGGAACTGAACAACGAGGGAGTTCCCTCTCCCCGTGACTGGTGGGCACTGGCCAAGGGGCGGACGACTGGAGGAAAGACGGGCGGGGCCAAGGGACAGCGCGTGACCCGTGAGCGGTTCAAAAGCTGCTGCGTTCCCCGGCGTTGCTCGGTTGGAAGACGCACGACGGCAAGCCTGTGCGGGACAGCGAGGGACGGCCGGTTATGGCGACGGCTGACCCGATCCTGACCCGCGCCGAGTACGACCGGGTAGGCGCGCTGCTGGACGCCCGGAGCATCAACAACCGTGAGCGGAAGGACACGAACGCGCTGCTGCTCGGAGTGGTCCACTGCGTGAGCTGTGGGGGCCGTATGTACCTCAACGCGCAGACCGGAAAAACGCCCACCTACAAGTGCAACAGTCATGCGCGCGGGGACAAGTGCGAGGCACCGGCGAATGTTCGGGGAGATTGGGCCGACGAATACGCGGAGCGGGAATTCATCGCTGCGGTCGGTGGGCTGCACGTGACTCGCGTTATCGAGATTCCGGGATATGACCCGGCCCCCGAGATTGCGGCGACGCTGGCCGAGTTTGAGGAACACCAGCGGCAGGAAGGGCGGCAGAAATCGCGGGCAGCGCGTGAGGCATGGCAGCGCCGGGCAGACGCCCTCGACGCCAGGTTGGCCGAACTGGAGGCGACCCCGGCAACTCCCGCCCGCCGCGAGGTGATCGGCACCGGCCGGACGTACGCCGATGAATGGCGGGACGCTGACACAGCGGGACGCCGTCGAATGCTGCTGGACGCTGGCGCGCATCTCACGGTGAAGCGGGGACGGCCGGGCGGTTGGCGACGGCTGGACGAATTGCGGGTGGTCTTCACGCTGCGGGACGCCGACCACGCCGAGGCGGCGGAATGGGCGGAACACACGGCCTTTGACGCCGTGTAAGCCACGCAGACACCCTTGGGCCCACCCTGACATCTCACGTCAGGGTGGGCCCTTCGCATGCCTGACAACCGATGCCGCCCCAGAGGCTCCAGAAAGGCCCTGAGCGCCCTTCTAACGCCCTAAGCCCACGGGTGGACCCTTTAATGTCGGTGAATGCGCCGCAGGCTCTCAGGCGGGCGCACAGGGCTTCGCTGCAAGTTGTAGCCATTGGATTGCAGAAAGTAACGTCAGGGTTCGTCGGCCCGCCTCTTAACTCGCGCCCTCCCTGGATTACGTAACGCCACCAACAATCGACCGGCAGAGAGGGGACCGCGATGCCGATCACGAACACGCTCGATCTGGAAACGCTCAGTGCCCGCATGAACGAGTGGGCAAGCGAAGCGCGCACCAAGCGGGGCCACCTCGTTCGCGCTTTCCGGGCGAACCTCGGTAACCGCACCGACCTACAGGCGGCCCGCCTCGCGCTGATCCTCGAATACGCGGAGAAGCACGCCTAGACGCGCTGCCGCACCCCCTAGGAAATCCCCGTCTCTCCCGGGCGGGGATTTTTTGCGGACTACTTACGCGGACATTCGCGTAATGCCCTACTGCCTTTCGCGGAGCCGAGCGGACTTGCGACGGACATTCGCGGAATCACTGAACCCTTTAGCGGACTTGAGAGGAATGAAGCCATGATCGAGCCGACTTACGACGGAGTTAAGCGGAAGCCCAAGGGGGGTTACGTCGCGATACGCGGGGCAATCCGGCGGGCCGAGTCGCTCGCCTATGAGGCACTGCCGACCGGCCACCCCACAGCGCACGAGATCCACGCAGCCCTGACGGAAGCACTGGAAATCGTGGATGCCGTCCTGTTCCCCGCCGGGGGCTGCGCGGGCCCTGAGTGCACGAACCCCGTGCCAGACAAGGGAATGGGCCGCCCGGCGCTGTACTGCTCGCGTCGCTGCAAGGACCGGGCCGCGTACCGCGCACGTAAGGAACGGGGACAGCGGAAGAGCGGGGCCGCGAGCTGAGCCCTCCCTCTATTTCCTCTTTCTTTCTCTGGTGTGACGAAGCTAGGTATGTAGAGACACAGTGTGTATAGAAGAGCTGTAGAAGTTAGTTGCTCGCCTCCCAACCAAACCGTGTCGCTATACACAGGGAACGTCACACCTCCCGACCTACCGAGGAGGTACCGAAAATGGGCTACTACACGTGGCAGGCTCAAGAGAGTCACTGCGTGATCTGCTCTCGCTCGCTGACCGGCCGACAGGAACGCTACTGCTCGAATGCCTGCCGACAGGCCCACAAGCGACAGGCCGCGCTGACCAACGATGCAGCCTTGGGGAAGCGCACGTGCGATTTCTGCGAGCGTAGTTTCTGGCCAGAAAGCAAGCGTCAGCGTTTCTGCTCCCCCGTCTGCGCCGACGGGAAAAGGTCTCAAGCCGAGGACGCGCGTTGGGATGCCGTCTGCCAGCTTGACGGCTGCGAGGACAATGCCGGATGGGACGGCACAGGACGTGCCCGCCGGTACTGCTCGCGCGCCCATCAGCAGAAGGCTTATCGACTGCGGAAGAAGGCTGAGGGTACGGCGTAACGTTACGCACTGATCGTGGCGTAAGTCACTCACGCTTAATCGACGCTCTCTCTGGAGGGTAGAGGCTCGTCACCTCTGCGGTGCGCATGACTTTTGGTCTTCCTCTTCTTCAAGAGTCGGCGCGTAGCTCACGCGTGCTTAGTCCTTTCCCACGCGTGCGAGGGCACCTATCGGCTTTCTTAGCGACCGGTGGGTGCCCTTTTTTTGTTCGGGTGAGGGCGGCCCCTGGTGATCCTTCACCTTTGCTGTGGCGCTTTATTCGCTGGCTCTGAATTCCTCGGAACTCTCCGCCCCCTTTTACCCATGGGGGCGTCACTATATGTGACTAAAGGGGGTGGGGAGGGGCCCTTTCCCGGGTTTACGGACACCGCAGGGGTATAGCTGCTCGCTGTCTGTACGGGTTCTCAAGTCGTTGCGCCAAACATTGCGATACATACGGGATCGCTCCGCAACCGATCGAGAGCCGGTCACCGATGTACGGTTGCGCCAGATAGCGCTATTAGTTGATGTAACTGCACTCCTCGCAGCAGTCACTCGCACTCTGTCCGTAGATGTTCCAAGCGGGGTTTCTGGACCTCTCGATTAGCGTGTCCCAGGTATTCACCGCGAACCTATTTCCGGCGTCCATCAGAGCCTTGACTCGCTCACGATCAGCATTCGTGACAATCGCACGCCGGCCGATTACGATCTGGGCGTTGACCGTGTGACTCGAAAGATGACTGAGGCCACCGCCATACGGCCTAGGTTCATTGATGTAATATTGGAGCTTGTTTATCCAGTATCGCCATTCGCCAACCTGCTGAATGGCTTCCACCATTTTTTCTGCCGGCCTGCGGTTGCTCGGATTGAACCATCTGGCAGTTGGGCTCTCCAGTTCTACCATGGTGTAGTTAAGGGGCAGACTCTCTGTCCGTGCAGCCAGGAAATCCATCCTCACCTCATTCCCTAGGCGCACTTCTTGCTTAATCCACCAGCAGAAGCCGGGCCCCAGAAACCGGGCAAGAATTACTGGATGCTTCCAGAGAAATACTTGCAGCGGCTTCTCTGTGTCGGAGTTTTCTACCAGCTCCCGAAATTGACCTACAAGTTCTGGGTCGATCGGATCCAGGGCGCATACCCTCTTGAACCCGAGAGGGGTGAGAATGTTATTCGCATAGTTGACTCGCCGGTCAAGCTCCTGATCGTATTCCATTTAAGCCTCACAGTCGGGTCTAATGTCGCATCGATCGTGCTCATGCCGCCGTATGTACTTTAGGTGAGCCCTCGACTGACCGGAGGGTGAACGGGGAAAATCCTCGGCAGATTCCTGTGTGCGTGCTGATGGCCAGGAAGACGTGAACGACCCGAGCTATGGCGGGCGATGGCTGGCCGCTTGGACGGCGGGACGAGCTAAGTGGGGCAATCGCCGTAGAGGAACAGGCCAGAGGTAAACGTTCCTCTCTGGCCCCACAGCGAAGACCCTACAGATTGCCCGGTGGTCGGGCGCTGTAGGTCTTTTGTCTGCTACTTGTCCAGCAGATCGGTCACCATTCTCCCCGCCCGGCGAACCACCCGGCGAGATACGCGGTTGCCATATCCAGCGAAGGGAGAGGCCAGCCCGGATTTTCATTGGGTCCCGGCTGGACCCAGTAGGCTGCTTCCTGGCCCCGCTCGGCCGGGATTTCGATAATCCACATCCGGTAAAACCGCTCCGGGTCGTTATCCGGGTCGTCCTGGAAGAACCACCCGCAAAGGGCTCCGTTTTCCTTCCGCCGCTCGGACCATTCGAACCGGAAGCCCTGCGCGTATTCAATATCGCCCAACCTACGTGTCATGCTGCCCCACCCTCCGTCGATCTTCGTAGCACCCTCAACCTAGGCCCCACGGTCGCCCAATTGCCGGGCGAGCTGTGGGGCCTCTCTACTTGACTACACAGAGTCACGGCTTTGGCCAATATTGTGATTAGTCTTTGCGCGCGACGAACGTTCCCCATCCCGGCGACGCGGTGACCAGTCCGCGCCGCTTGAGGTCCTGCACCGCTCGCGCTGCCGTCGATGACGCGACCCCAAATTCCTCTGCCAGCGGGACGGCCCCCGGCAGTCGAGTGCCCGGCGGGTACGTGCCATCAGCGATCCGCTGTTCGAGGATCGCGGCGATTTGCGGCCACGCGGGCAGGGTCGGGTCAAGCTCCATGGCGATCAAGCCAGGTCGGCTGACAGACCGCTGCATCTCGACTATCTTCGGATGCCCGCCATGGTTCGAATGGCGTGGTTCAAAGAGTGCAACAAAAACGCCCCCGGGATGGCCGGTAGGAGGGCCGCCCCGAGGGCTAAGCCGACTGAATAGGAGTCGACCTATGGCAAGGCTACTGGCCGCCCTTCTCGCATGGTTCCTGCCCGCCCGTGGGAAGCGGCGCGCGGCCCCGGCACCCGTACCCGTTCGCCGCTTCACGCCGTGCATTCCCGCGTATCGCGTGGCCGCCGCTAAACCGCCCCATCTGCCCGGCGAGGAGATCGCCCTAGTCCGCCCGTACCTGATCGCGTGGGAGCGGGCCAGCACGGCGGAGCGTGAAGCCATCTTGCGACGGAATCGCCGCATGGACGCTGCGGAGGTGGCGGCATGACTGAGCCGATCCGGTACCCGCAAGAGCCGGTAGAACTGCCCTACCAGGAACCCCGGCTAGAGCCTGCACCGGTCGAAGGGTGCGCCGGTTGCCGGGAGCTGGCGAACGTCCGTGATCGTGCCCGCGCTGGCAACGATCAGACGACCGTGACGGACTGCAACGTCCTCATGGCGCGGCACCCCGAGGGGCACGGATGACGACGGCCCCGCAGAGGCCGCGTACGGCCCGCAGGCGGCCCGCTAGGTCGGTCCCGGCCCCCGCGCCGTACCACCCGAAGCCGCGCGCCGGACGGACCGGAGGAGAGGAACCCTGGTCGCTCTGGAAGTGGGGCGACCTCTGCGGCTGCTGCGCTGGACACCGCGCCATCTGGTGTGACGGCTGCTGCGGCTTCACCGGCTGTGCGCTGTGCGGGTGGACCTACAAGCGCCCGTGCCCTGTCTGTGTCGGCGGTGACGCCGAGCGAATCCAGTGGTGACCCCGGCGCGCTGAGCTACGCCGATGGCTGAGCGGGCCGGTACGGGCCCCGTCTGTGCACTTCCCCCGGTGCGCGGGCGGGGCCTTTTCCCTGCGCTGACCAGGCATGTTCCGCTAGAGTTGCTAGTCCGGCGTGTTGGGGTCGGCCATGACCACCCAGTTCCGGTCCGGGCCCCGGCCCACGTCCGCCCTGGTGGCGCCGAGGCCGAGCAGTCTGGTCACCTCGCCCTCGGTGCTGCCGTCGACCGGGCTGACGTCGAGATGCAGCCGGTTCTTGACGGTCTTGCCCTCGGGCACCCGGACGAAGACCAAGGTGGGCGGCATCTGGCGGGCCCGGACGTCCTCGGCTGTCGGCACCCAGGAGCCGATCTCGACCTTGCCCTCACCCCGGTCGATCACCTGGAAGTCCAGGACCTCGCACCAGAAGGCCGCGAGCCTCTCCGGGTCGTGGCAGTCGACGGTCAACTCGGTGAACCTGCTCGTCATGCTTCTCCCGGACAGTACGAAGTGGAGGGAACCGCCCTAGGCCACGGGCCCCCGGGGCCGCTCCACCGCGGTCAGGTACAACTCCACGTACCGTGCCACATCCACGTCCAACCCCACGTCCACCAGGGGCTGTTCGCGGGTGTCCCCGTGGAGCTCGGCCTCGCCGACGCGGCCGCGGCGGTCGACGAGGGTCTGGCCGCGGCCCGGTCCGGGGGCCAGACAGACCTCGACGGGCAGCCGCTCCGTGGCCAGGCCCGCCGGGTCGATCACCGCGCAGACCGCGCCCGCGTCGCCGAGGCCGCCGCCGGGGTCCGACTCGTCGGTGGCCGGGCCGCGGTGGGCGAGCAGCTCACCGGCGAGCCGGGTGCCGGGCTCGGTGCTCGCGCGCAGGCGGCGCACGTCCGGGCCCGGCACGATCACCCGCTGGAACACGTCCAGCCCGTACATCGTGATCGGAACCCCGGCGCCGAGCAGGATCGCGGCGGCCTCCGGATCGTGCCAGACGTTGAACTCGGCGACCGGCGTGGCGTTCCCGGTGGCCACCGCGCCGCCCATGAAGACGATCCGCTCGATGTTGCGGGTGACCTCGGGGTGGGTGCGCAGCAGCAGCGCGATGTTGGTCGCCGGGGCGGTGGGGATCAGGGTGACCGGGCGCGGGGAGGCCAGGATCTCCCGGCGCAGCAGCGTCACGGCGTCCACGTCGACGGGGACGCGGGCGGGCGCGGGCAGGCCCAGGTCGCCCATGCCGTCGTGCCCGTGCACGTGCCGGGCGGTGCGCACCGCCTCGATCAGCGGACGCTCGGCGCCCCGGGCGACGGGAACGTCCGGGGCGCCGGCCTGCTCCAGCACGGTCAGGGTGTTCCGTACGACCCCCTCCACGTCGGTGTTGCCGGCCACGCAGGTGACCGCGCGCAGGTCGAGCCCCGGGTGGCGGACCGCCAGCAGCAGGGCCAGGGCGTCGTCGACGCCGGTGTCGCAGTCGATGATCACCGGAACGGGCTGCTGCGGGTCGGGGGCGGTCGGCACGGCGGGGGCTCCTCGGTCTGCGTGGGGGCGCCGGTCCGGGTGACCCTAGCTCAGGCGGATTCCCACAGCTCGGGGCCGCGCGCCCGGACCCGGTCGGTGATCCGCCGCAGCAACTCGGCGCCGGACAGCCGCCCGGGCCGGCGCCCGTCCCGCAGGCGTACGTCCGCCAAGTCGCCGCCCGCTGCCTCCCGGGCGCCGATCACCGCCCGGTACGGCACCTTCCGCGCCGCCCGGACCCGGGCGCCGAGAGTGCCGTGCGCCGGCCCGGCGACCTCGGCGCGCAGCCCCTGCGCGGTGGCCCTGCGCACCAGTGCGTACGCCCGCTCCCGCTGCTCCTCCCGACCGGTAGCACGACCAGTTGCACGGGCGCCAGCCACGCCGGGAACGCCCCGCCGTGCACCTCGATCAGGTGCGCGACCGCCCGTTCCACGCTGCCGATGACGCTGCGGTGCACCATGACCGGCTGGTGCTTCTCGCCGTCCGGACCGGTGTAGCGCAGGCCGAAGCGTTCGGGCTGGTGGAAGTCGATCTGGACGGTCGACAAAGTGGACTCGCGCCCGGCGGCGTCCGCGATCTGCACGTCGATCTTGGGTCCGTAGAAGGCGGCCTCGCCCTCCACCGGCTCGTACGGCACTCCGTCCAGGGCCTCCTCCAGCAGTGCTGCGGCCCGCCGCCACAGCTGGGGGCCGGTGACGTACTTGCCGCCCGGGCCGGGCAGGGAGAGGCGGTACCGGGCGGCCTCGATGCCGAGGTCGGCGTGGGCGCGGCGGATCAGGCCGAGGGCGGCGCGGGCCTCGGCGGCGGCCTGGTCGGGGGTGCAGAAGACGTGCGCGTCGTTGAGGTGGACGGCCCGTACGCGGGTCAGGCCGCCGAGCACGCCGGACGGCTCGGAGCGGTACATGGCGCCCAGTTCGGCGATGCGCAGGGGGAGCTCCCGGTAGCTGCGGGCCCGTGAGCGGTAGACGAGGGCGTGGTGGGGGCACAGGCTCGGGCGGAGCACGACCTCCTGACCGCCCAGCTCCATCGGCGGGAACATGTCGTCGCGGTAGTGCTCCCAGTGGCCCGAGATCTCGTACAGCTCGCGTTTGCCGAGGACCGGCGAGTACACGTGCCGGTAGCCGGCCCGCAGTTCGGTCTCGCGGACGTACTCCTCCAGGGCGTGCCGCACGGTCGCCCCGTCGGGCAGCCAGTACGGCAGGCCCGCGCCCATCAGGGGATCGGTGCCGAACAGGCCGAGCTCGCGGCCGAGCCGCCGGTGGTCGTGGTCGTGGGCGTGGCCGTGGGCGTGGTGCGGGCCGCCGCTGTGGCCGCGGTCGTCGTCGTGCACGTGGGTCTCCTCCGGACGGGGGACGAGCACCACGCGAAGAAGCCCCGGGCGCTCGCCCCGGGGCTTCGGACTTCTGGTCAGCAGTCAGCGCGCCGGGACACTCCCCGGCGTCGTCATCAGGAAGGGGCGGGCGCGCTTCATACACGGAACGGTACCGACGCCCCCGCGCCGGTGCGAGGGGATTTCCCCCGGGCCGCCGGCGTCGTGCCCTCCGTGACGTCACCCGGGTCGTCAGGGGCGCTCACGGCGGTCAGTGGCGCACGGCCCGGGCCACCACCGCGCGCACCTCGCCCGACAGGTCGTGGCTGCTGCGTGCGGTGGCGCGGGCGGACTCGCCGGCGGGGACGTCGGGGACGGTGACGACGACCGTGTCGAGCAGACCGCCGTCGGCGCCCGTGAGGTTCACCCGCACCGCTAAGGACTTCGTCGAGTCGGCGGTGTTGCGGACGGTGACCTCGACGGCGGTGCGCCCGCCGGTCTCCGTCCTCGGTTCGCCCAGCCGTACGTCGGCCTCGACGTCGGCGCCCTTTCGGATGCCCTCCAGCCACCGTCCGGCCTCTGCCGACGCCGACGCCGCGGCGTCCGCGCCCTCAGAGGCCAGCGAGGAGGCCGCCGACGCGGCCCGGCCCGCCGCCGCGCTGCCGGCGTCCGACGGTGCGTCGCCGTCACCGCCCCGTCGGAGCAACCGGCCAGCACGGCGCCCGCCAGGACCACCGTGCCGACCGCACTGAACACCCGGGTACTCCCCCATGCCGCCTCCAGGGGCATGGGGGAGTACCCGCCCGCGAGAGCACGCGGGTCGTCCCCTCAGTGAAGGTCCACGGACACCGCCGCGCGAGCCGGCGCCGGGCCGGACGGGGAGCGGTGTCAGACGTGCCCCGGCCCGCCGCCGCCGAAGGACCCGCTCGACCCCGGCAGCCAGCGGCGGCGGTTCTGGTCCGCGCAGCGGCGGCTGCCCGAGTGGTGAAGTTCGTACGGCATGAGCCGTGGACTGCCGTCCGCCGCAAGCGGGATCTCGTCGGGTTCCCGCATCTCCCGCTCCTCGTGGACGGCACCGGTGGCCGGGAGCTTGCCGTGCTCGTCGGCGTGCGGGCGTTCGGATTCTCGTTCCATGACCCTCTGGCCCATGCGTACGGCCCAGATCAGCGCGCCGGCGATCACCAGCCCGCCGATGAAGGCGATGGTCATGTTGAGCGCGTGCGAGGACGCGGCCAGCAGTTCATACGTTGCCGTACTCATGTTCTGATTATGTACCCCCAAATGAGATAAAGCGCCACGTATGTCCGAATGTGGGGTGGGGTGCTGCGGGTGTGCAGCAAGAGCTTCGCGGGGGCCGTCGCGGGGTCTGTGGAACAACACCACCACCGAACTCACCCTCGCCCCGCGGCGCCCCGGAGCACGGACCGCCTGGCCGTCCGACGGCACTCCCGCGCGGGGCGCCGCCTACCGCCTCCCGGACGCCCCGTCGCCACGCACGGGCCTCACCGCCGCCGCGGCCGTCACCCACCCGTACGTGCAAGGCAACCGGATCCGCGACGACGGGCACCCGCGCACCCAGACCCACGCCCTGTGGATCGCCCCCGAGGCCACCTGGACCGCCGGCCGGGTCTCCGCCAACGACTTCAGCGGCAACGCCTCGGCCGCCACCCGCTTCGACTCGGCCCCGAGCGGCGGCCGGTGGCGGGACAACGACGGCTGACGGGCCCGCCGGCCGGGAGCACGACCGCCCGGCATCAGCAGAACGTGCCCCTGACGGCGTCCAGCACCTGCGCGCTCTGCTCCCAGGTCACCCGGAACCGCTGGGCCGCCGCGTCCCGCACCTCGTCCTCGGGCCGGTCCTGGCGGAGGTCGACGCACAGCCAACGGGCGTTCTCGACCGCCTCGTCCTCGTCCGCGGTGATGACCGGGTCGACGGCCGCCAGGTCGCTCAGCAGCAGTTCCCGTTGCCCTGCGTCGGGCGACGGGATCACGTGCTGCTCCCCGCCGCCGACCGTCACGGACTCCACGCTGTCCGGGCCGTCCCCGTCTCCCCCGCCGCCGTACACCACGGCCGTGGTCACACCGGCCACCGCCACCAGCGCCGACACGGCGATCGCCGACCGCTTCCCCATGCCGTTCCCCTCCCTGTGGATCGCCCGCCGACCCTACGCCGCCCCTCACGGGGTCGCCGCCCGCCGCCCCGCCTCACGGCGCCCGCAGCGCGTCCACCGCGATCCGTGCCGCCGTGCCGATCACCGCGTCCGCCGCCGGGAGCGTGGCCGCCGGGTTCGCGGTGCGGGTGAAGACGGCCACGGCGTAGCGTCCGCCGTCGGGGTACTCGACGACACCGACCTCGTTGCGCAGGGTCGGCAGGCTGCCGGTCTTGCCGGCCACGTGGACGTCGTCGAAGGGGAAGCCCGAGGCCAGGCGGTGCGGCCAGACCTGGAGGCTCATGACGCGGCGCATGGCGGCGCCGTACTCGGACGGGCACGCCTCGTCCCGCCACAGGGCGCTGAGCAGGCGGGTCATGTCCCGGGGTGTGCTGCGGTTGGTGCGGGCCGGGTCCAGGGCGCGCAACCGGGCGATGACGTGGGGGTCGGTCAGCGCCCGGGTTCCGGCCGGCCCGGCGTCCTCGCGCATGGTGCCGAGCATCTCGGCGAAGCCGTACACCGTTCGCGTGCGGGTGAGGCCGAGCCGGGCCGTGGTGCGGTTGACGGCGTCCAGTCCGACCCGGCGCAGCAGCAGGTCGGCGGCGGTGTTGTCGCTGACGGACATCATCAGCAACGCCGCGTCGCGCAGCGACAGCCGTACCGGGTCCAGCATCGCCGCGAGCCCCGTGGGCCCGGGGGTGCGCCCGGCCGGCGGGCACTCCACCTGCTCGGTCAGGTCTATCTCCCCGGCCGCCGCCAGTTCGTGCAGCGTCACCAGTACACACACCTTGTGGACGCTGGCCGTGCACACCGGCTGGTCCGCCCCGGCCTCGACCTGCGCTCCGGAGTCGATGTCCACGGCGTGCAGCCACCCCGTGACCCCGGCGTCGGCGAAGGCCGCGTGCAGCCGGCCGGTGGTGGCGGTGTCGGTCATGACCGCTGCCCCGGGGTCCGGGGACCCGCGTGCGGGGCGTCGGCGGAGCGCGCCGCGGGGTCGGTCGCGGACGCGTGGCTCACGGGGGCGGTGTGGATCAAAGCCAGTACTCCGATGCCGGGCGAAGGTGCAGGGGCCGGGCGGTCGTCTCGGTGCGGGCGTCGGCCGTGGTGCGCAGGGCGTGGGTGGCGGCGTCCGCGAACGCGTCGACGGCGGCGTCGCCGCGCCCCCTGGGCCAGGCCACGGAGTGCCGCCAGGCCAGCGGGGCTCCGGCCAGCGGACGCCAGACGAGGTCCGGGTCGGCCGGGTCCGCGTGCTGCGTGTCGCGGGGTCCGAGGGCGACGGCCCCGGACGACAGCACCAGACCGCGTACGAAACTGGCGCCCTGGCCGTGCCGTACGGCGGCGGGGGTGTAGCCGCCTCGGGCGCACGCGGTGAGCAGGTCGTCGTAGACCGCGGGGGCGTGGGCGCGCGGGAAGAGGACCAGGTCGTAGCCGGTGAGGGAGGCCAGCGGCACCTCGTCGTCCGTCGCCTGCGGGGCCTCGCGCGGCAGCAGCACGCCGAGGTCCCGGCGCAGGATCGGTCCGAGCTCCAGGCCGGTGACGTCGCAGGGGTGGTGGATCACGCCGACGTCCAGTTCGTGGGCGGTGAAGGCGGCGAGCTGCTCGGCGGTGGACAGCTCGTGCAGCTCCAGCTCCAGCCCGGCGTGCCGGCGCCGGAAGTCCGACAGGAGGGCGGCCACGGTCCGGCCGGAGACGTCGGGGGACAGCGCGGCGCGCAGCAGGCCCGTCTCGCCGTCCCGGATGCGGCGCGCGGTGGCCAGGAAGGTGTCGGAGCGGGCGAGCAGCTCGCGGGCCTCGGCGAGCAGCAACGTGCCCGCCTCGGTGATCGTCACCCGACGGCTGGAACGCTCGAAGAGCCGGACGCCCAGCTCCTTCTCCAGTCGCTGGATGCGTTGCGACAGGGGCGGCTGGGCCATGCCGAGGCGGGCGGCGGCACGACCGAAGTGTGACTCTTCTGCAACAGCCACGAAGCACTCCAGGTGCCGCACCAGGTCCACGACCAGTAATCATATCGGGGATTGATCGAATCGACATCGATATGAATCTTGGACAGGAGCCGCGAGGGTTGCTCTGCTCGGGGCATGCGATCCCTCCGTGAGCTCTCGCCCGGCGCCCGCCGGTGGCCCGCCGCCCTCGCCCTCGCCCTCGTCGTCCCGCTGGCCGGCTGCGCCACCGGTTCCGGGTCCCCGGACGCGTCGCCGTCGGCGAGCGCCCCGACCCGGGCCGGCGGTACCGCCTCCGCGGCGCCGGACGTCCGCGCCGAGCTGCGGGTGGACGGCCGCACCCGCGAGTACCTCCTGCACCGGCCCGCCTCCGCAGACGGCCCCCGGCCCCTCGTCGTCGCCTTCCACGGCCGCGGCTCCGACGCCGCCGAACTGCGCGAGCAGAGCAGGCTGGAGAAGGCCGCCGGGGCGCGCGGCATGCTGGTCGCCTGGCCCGAGGGCATCGACAGCGGCTGGGGCGCCGGCACGCGGGAGACCCCGCAGCGTCCCGACCCCGACCTCGACGTGCGGTTCACCGAGGCGCTGATCGAGCACCTGGTCCGCACCGAACAGGCCGACCCCGAGCGGGTCTACGTCGCCGGCTTCTCCAACGGCGGCTCCATGGCCCTGCGCATGGCCGCCGAGCGGCCGGGTCTGCTGGCGGGCGCGGCCTCGGTCGCCGGCCAGCTGCCTGCGGGAGCGGCCGCGGTGGAGCCCACCGGCGCCGTCCCGGTCATGGTCGTCTACGGCGCCGACGACCCCGTGCGCCCGATCGGCGGCTGGCCCACCCCGCCGCCGGACCCCGAGGAGCCGATCCTCCCGAGCCGGTCGGCCCGGGACACGGCGGAGGCGTTCGCCGCGGCGGGCGGCGCGGGGGAGCCGGTCACGGAGGAGGAGAAGGGGTACGACCGCACGGTCTGGCACCTGAAGGACGCGTCCGGGGACGCGTCACCGAGCACCGGCGGCAGTACTCCCGCCGCTCCCCCCGCCGCCACCGTCCAGCTCCTCGTCGTCCACGGCGGCGGACACACCTGGCCGGGCTCGTCCTTCGTCCCGGACAAGCGGCTCGGTCCCACCAGCAAGGCCCTGGACGCCACGGACGCGATCCTCGGCTTCTTCGCCGCCGGCTGACCGGTGCGGCGGCGAACCCGACCCACTGACAGGAGAAGACTCCGATGCCGGACACTCCCCACCTCGCCCCTCCTCCCCGTCGCCGGCCCCGCAACGGCGTACGCGCCGTCACCGCCGTGGCGGTCGTGCTCGCGGTCGCCGCGGGCGGTTCCTACGCCGCCGGACTCGGCCCCTTCGCGCGCGGTGACGACGGACCCGACCCCGCCGCGATGAGACAGGCGCGCGCCTTCCTCGCCGACTGGGCCGCCGGGCGCCTGCCGGGCGCGGCCGACCGCACCACCAGACCCGACACGGCCCGGGACGTACTGCAGAGCTTCACCGCGGGCCTCGACATCGAGGGGCCCCGGCTGGCGGCGGCCGAGGAAGCGGAGGAGGCCGAGGACGGCACTCTCACCGTCCCGTTCACCGCGAAGATGCCGATCACCGGCCTGGGCACCTGGACGTACGAGTCCGAACTGCCCCTGGTGCGCGAGAAGAAGGACGGCGGCTGGAAGGTGGACTGGCGGCTGTCACTGGTCCACCCGCGACTGAGCGACACGCAGAAGTTCCGCCTGGAGCGCGAGGATACGACCCCGCCGAAGGTCACCGACCGCCACGGAACCTCGGTCGCGGACGGCTCGTACCCCTCCCTGACCCCGCTGCTCGGCCGGCTGGCCGACCGCACCGGCGGCGGACCGCGCGGCGCGGTCCGGCTCGTCGACCGGGCCACCGGCGAGACCGTGCGCACCGAGGCGTCCTTCGGTGAGAGGCCCGACCCGGCGGCCGACGACCGGCCCGTGCGCACCACCCTGGACGCCACCTGGCAGGCGGCGGCCGAGCAGGCCCTCGCTCAGGCCGACGGCAAGAACGCCGCCCTCGTCGCCCTGCGCATCGACAACGGCGAGATCCTCGCCCTCGCCAACTCCCCCGCGTCCGGCTTCAACCGCGCCGCCTCCGGCACCTACGCGCCCGGCTCCACCTGGAAGATCGTCACCAGCAGCGCCCTGCTGCTCAGGGGCGCGGTGCAGCCCGACGACGTCGTGGACTGCCCCAAGTACCTGACCGTGGGCAAGCAGTTCCACAACGTGGAGACCTCCGAGTTCCCCGGCGCCACTTTCCGCAAGGACTTCACCGAGTCCTGCAACACCGCCTTCATCAGCCTGCGCGGCAAGCTCGACGAGGGGGAACTGGGCAAGGTCGCCCGCACCTACTTCGGGGTCGGCCAGGAGTGGCACATCGGCATCCCGACGTACGACGGGTCGGTGCCGGTGCCCAAGGACGAGACGGAGAAGGCCGCGTCGATGATCGGGCAGGGCCGCGTCCAGGCCAACCCGCTGATCATGGCGTCGGTGACGGCCACCGCGGTCTCCGGGGAGTTCCACCAGCCGTCGATCACCGCCGGGAACGAGGACGGGACGCGCACCGAGCCCCTCCCCGACGAGGTCGTCGGCCGGCTGCGCGAGCTGATGCGGGCCACCGTCACCGACGGCACCGCGCACGTCCTCGCCGACCTGCCCGGCGAGATCGGCGCCAAGACCGGCACCGCCGAGGTCTCGGACGACCAGGACAACAACGGCTGGCTGGTCGCCCACCGCGGCAACGTGGCCGTCGCCGTGGTCGTCGAGGAGGGCGTCACCGGCGGCGGCTCGGCGGGCCCGGTCGTGCACAGCCTGCTGTCCTCCGTACCGGAGGACCCGTCCTGAGCGCCGGTCGGTGTCCGTGGGCGGACGGGCACGGGCGGGTCGGGCACGGGCGGATCAGGACGGGCGGACCGGGCAGGTGTGGATCCGGTGCGGATCCGGTGCGGGCGGTCAGCCCCGGTCCGCGTCGTTCCGGCCCCCGGCCGTGCCGTCGGTCTCCCCGCGCTCGACCGTCTCGCCCCTGATCACGCGCGGCGCCGCGCGGTCCTCGGCCGGTGTCCGCTCCTCGTCCTTCATCGCGCGGGCCTCCGCCTTGAGGATGCGCGCCGACTTGCCCGCCGAGCGGGTCAGCTCGGGGAGCTTCTTGGCGGCGATGACGGCGATGACGACGATGAGAATGATCGCGAGTTCGCTCAGTCCGAACACGGCGCTCCCCTGGTGACGTACGGTGCGGACCCGCGGTAAGGGCCCGCACGGAATCTACGGCATGGCCGACGGGCGCCGGAGGCGATCTCCCACAATTCTTCTACAGTTGCGTAGAAGTTATCAGCCCTCTTCGCCCTCGGAGCCGTCCCCGCCCTCGTCGTCACCCTCGAAGAAGTCCCCCACCTCGTCGACGACCTCGGCCGCCACCATGCCACCGGCGACGCCCACCGCTAGCCCGGCCGCGCCCGCCGCCACCGCGGTGCCGACGCCGGGGGCGCCGCCCGGGAGCCCGGACTCGTGCCCGTACACGGCGTGGGAGCCGTACGACGCCCGGTGTTCCACCAGCTCCTCAATCCAGCCCTCGACGAGCGCGTTCCAGTCCTGCGGTCCGGCCGGCCCCTCGTGCGGGACGGTGAAGCGGCTGAGGGCGTCGTGGCCGTCGGCGAACGGGCCGCCGCGCTTGTCCGCCTCCAGCACCACCTCCAGGGCGCCCGGGACGGTCAGGAAGGTCAGTTCGATCTCGTTGACCTGGTGGGCGTACCGAGCGGGCGGGGTCAGCTCGATCTCCTGGTAGAAGGGCAGCTGCTGCCCGGTGCCGCCGATGCGGCCGTACTCCAGGTCGGCGGAGCGGAAGCCGAAGCCGAGCTGCCCGAAGGCCTCCAGGACGGCTTCCTGGGCGGGCAGTGGCGCCACGGTCAGCGGGTCCAGGTCGCCCTTGTCCCGGGCGCCCGCCACCGCCAGCTCGGTGCGCACGCCGAGCACGATGCCCAGCGACTGCCCGCGCAGCTCGGTCACCGGGGTCTCCCAGGGCAGCGGCACCGAGAACGGCACCTCGTGCCGCGCGCCCGCGGCCAGCCGGAAGGAACCGCCGACGGTGTGCCGGTCGAAGGCGACGACGCCCTCGCTCTCCCCGTGCTCGCCGTGCTCGGCCTCGACGCGGGCCACCAGCTCCAGCCCGATGTGCTCGATGTGATGGTCGACGGTGCCGCCGACGAGCTCGACCCGGCCGGACAGCACGCCCCCGGGCCGGGCGGCGCCCGCGTCCAGGACCGTGTCCACCGTGGGTCCGCCCACGCCGAGGGAACCGAGCAACCGCTTGAACACCATCGAGGCGTCCACTCCTTCACGTTCGTGCGGGGAACAACCGGAGCCCTCCGGCCGTTCTCTACAGGCGAGTAGAAGCATAGGGGCCGAAGGGCTCCCCTTGTCTTTGCTCATCCTTTACCATGAGGTTTGACCCCAGGGCGGCCGGCAGGCACCGGCCCCCTCCGACCCCGTTAAGGAGTCCCGTTCCGTAATGGAGCCTCCCAGTACCGGCCGTGCCATGGCCGACCCGCCGGTCCCCCCGAATGCGCGTGAGGGAAGCGGGGTGGCACGGTGACCGAGGTCCTGCTGCTCCTGCTGGCCCTCCTCCTCACCCTGGCCTGCGCCCTCTTCGTCGCGGCCGAGTTCTCCCTGACCACCGTCGAGCGCTCCGACCTGGAGCGTGCCGCCGAGTCCGGTGAGCGCGGCGCCGACGGCGCCCTGAAGGCCGTACGGTCGCTGACCCTCCAGCTCTCCGGCGCTCAGCTCGGCATCACCGTGACCTCCCTGGTCATCGGCATGCTGGCCGAGCCGTCGGTCGCCGTGCTGCTGCGCGGCCCGCTGACGGCGATCGGCCTGGGCGGTGCCGCCTCGACGGTGGCGACCGTGCTCGGCGTGGTCGTCTCCACCGTCGTCCTGATGGTCGTCGGCGAGCTGGTCCCCAAGAACTGGGCGATCTCCCGCCCGCTGGCCGTCGCGAAGGTCGTCGCCGGCCCGCAGCGCGGCTTCACCACCGCCTTCGGCCCCTTCATCCGCCACCTGAACGACACGGCGAACCGTTTCGTGCGCCGCTTCGGCCTGGAACCGGCCGAGGAGCTGGCCTCCGCCCGCAGCGCCGAGGAACTGGTCGCCCTGGCCCAGCACTCGGCCGCCGAGGGCGCCCTGGAGGCGGACTCGGCCGAGCTGTTCGTGCGCACCCTGCACCTGAGCGAGCTGACCGCGGAGAACGTCATGACCCCGCGGGTGGACGTCAAGGCCCTGGAGGCCCACGCCACCGCCGCCGACGCCGCGAACCTCTCGCACGCCACCGGCCTGTCCCGCTTCCCGGTCTACCGGGACAGCCTCGACGAGGTCATCGGCACCGTGCACATCCGCGACGTGCTGGCCCTGGAGCCGGACAAGCGCCGGGCAACCCCCGTCACCGAGCTGGCCACCGCGCCGCTGCTGGTGCCGGACAGCCTGCCCGCCGACCGCCTCCTGGAGCGCATGCGCTCCACCCGCACCATGGCCGTCGTCATCGACGAGTACGGCGGCACCGCGGGCGTGGCCACCGTCGAGGACATCGTGGAGGAGGTCGTCGGCGAGGTGCGCGACGAGCACGACCCGGTCGAGATACCGGACCTGCTCCCCGTCCCCGCCGAGGCCGACGGCCGCGCCGCCTGGGAGGCCGACGGCTCGCTCCGTCTGGACCACCTGGAGCGCATCGGACTGACCGCGCCGGAGGGGCCGTACGAGACCCTGGCCGGTCTGGTCGCCACCCACCTTGCCCGCATCCCCGCCAAGGGCGACGTCATCGAACTGGACGGCTGGCGCGTCGACGTCCTGGACGTCGACCACCACCGCGCCGACCGTCTGCGGATCACCGCGCCCGCGCCGGTCATGCCGGCCGACCGGGAGCCGGAGGCCGCCCGATGACCGTCGTGCAGCTCTTCATCGGCGCCCTGACGCTGCTGACCAACGCCTTCTTCGTCGGCGCCGAGTTCGCCCTGATCTCGGTGCGCCGCAGCCAGATCGAGCCGCGGGCGAAGACGGGCGACAAGCGCGCCCGGATGACCCTGTGGGGCCTGGAACACATCTCCCAGATGATGGCCACGGCCCAGCTCGGCATCACCGTCTCCTCCCTGGTGCTCGGCGCCGTCGCGGAGCCGGCCATCGCGCACCTGATGGAGCCGGCGTTCGAGGCGGTCCACATGCCGCACGCGCTGGTCCACCCGGTCGCATTCGCGATCGCCCTGGCCCTCGCCACGTACCTGCACATGCTGATCGGCGAGATGATCCCGAAGAACATCGCGCTGGCCGCCCCGGCGACCACCGCGATGGTCCTCGGCCCGCCGCTGGTGGCTCTCACCCGGGCCCTGAAGCCGGTCGTCTTCGGCATCAACGCCTTCGCCAACACCCTGCTCAAGCTGCTCAGGGTGGAGCCGAGGAACGAGGTGGAGGCCGTCTTCACCGACGACCAGCTGGCCCGCATGGTGGTCGACGCCAGCGAGGCCGGACTGCTCACCCCGGCCGACGGCGAGCGGCTGCGCGACGCGCTGGAGCTGGGCACCCGCCCGGTCGGCGAGATCCTGGTCCCGGCGCCGAAGATGCGCACGGTCGGCCACACGGTCACCCCGGCCCAGCTGGAGCGCCTGGCCGCCGAGGCGGGCTACTCCCGCTTCCCGGTCACCGGCCCCGGCGGCACCGTCCTGGGCTACCTGCACATCAAGGACACCCTGGGCCTCACCGACCGCGACGCCCCCTTCCCGCGCACGGCCCTGCACCGGGTCACCCGGGTCCGCATCGACACCCCGCTGGACGACACCCTCACGGCACTGCGCACCGAGGACAGCCACCTGGCCGCCGTCACCGGCGAGACGGGCGCGGTCCTGGGCTTCGTGACGATGGAGGACGTCCTGACGGAGCTGGTGGGGCCGACGCCGGTCTGATCCTCCGACGTCCGGCTGACGTGGCCGCCTCCCGCGGTGACACCACTGCGGGAGGCGGCCACGGCTCGTCCTGCCGGTCCACCGGAGCACCGGCCCCGCCTCACACCGCCCGCAGCGCGTCCGCCGGCGGCGTGCGCAGGGCGTGCCGGGTGGGCAGCTCGATGGTGGCGTACGCCGTCAGGACGACCGTCGCCGCCACCGCGGGCAGCAGCCAGGCGGGTCCCGCCGGCCAGGGCCGGCCGAGGAAGCCCTGGCCCAGCAGGGCGAGGGGGAGGGCGGACAGCAGCGAACCGGAGACGAGGGCCGCGGCGGCCACGACGGCGGCCTCGCGGCGCATCATCGCGCGGACCTGCCGGGGGGTCGTGCCGACCAGGCGCAGCGCGGCGATCTCGGCACGCCGCTGTGCGGTGGCGGCGACCAGCTTGTCGGCGATGCCCAGCAGCAGATAGCCGAGCAGTACGACGACGGTGGCAAGGTTGACCCACACCTCCGGCGGCGTGTCCTCGCCCGTGGAGTCCGCGTCCGGGGCGGTGCTCGTCACCGCGAGGCCCGCGCGGTCGGCGGCCAGCGCCATCAGACCCCGCGCGGCCGCGTCGGTGCCGTCGGTGCGGACCAGGACGCTCTGGTCGAGGTCCGTCGTGGTGTGCCCGGCGGCCAGCTCGCGGGAGAGGACGACCGGGCCGAAGCCCAGCCCCCGGTCGTACACGGCGACGACCCGGGCGTCGACCCCCGTCCCGTCGCCCAGCACCAGCCGCACCCGCTCCCCGAGGCCCGCCCCGCGGGTCCGCGCGGCCTCGCCGCTGACGGCGACCGTGGCGCCGGTGAGCCGGTCCAGGCCGCCCTCCGTCACGCCGAGGTCGACCACGTCCCGCGTGTCCGGGCCGAGGACCATTGCCGACGCCGATTCGGCCGCGGGCTGGGGATCAGGTTGTACGCCTGGAAGACGAAGCCGACGTGCTCGCGGCGCAGTTCGGTGCGGCGGGTCTCGTCCATCCCGGAGATCTCCTGCCCGTCGATGCGGACACTGCCCGACGTGGGCGAGTCCAGCCCGGCGGCGCAGTGCATCAGCGTGCTCTTGCCGGATCCCGAGGGGCCCATCACGGCGAGGAACGTGCCGTGCTCCACGGTGAGCGACACGTCGTCGAGGGCCCGCACGTCCCCCGGGTAGGTCCTGGCGACGTGCGCCAGCGCGATGGCGGGTGCCCTGAGCGCGGTGGCCGTCGTGACGGCGGTGCTCATCGACGCCCCCGCAGGGCGCGCACGACGAGGGTCCCGGCGGCGAGCACGGTGACGAGGCCGCTGGCCAGGTGCACCCAGGTGGGGGCGCCGCCGAAGGAGGCGGTCATGTTGGCCACCGCGCTGACCACCACGACGGCCCACAGCAGGGCGCGGAGGACGTCCCCGCGGGAGACGGCGTCCGGGCCGTCGTCCGCACCGCCCGTGGGGGTGCCCGCGGGCGGTGCGGTCAAGCGGTACGGGTCCTGGTGCGTCATGGCGGCGTCCTCCGTGAACTGCGCTCTCGGTACGTCATCGACGCTATGGACCCCGGCCCCCTCCGGCCGATCCCGTGGGCCGCCCGGTCCGGGGTACAGCAGGCTGTACCTTCCGGCCCCGGACCTCGGCTGGGTCCCTGTCGGAGACCGGGGGCGGTGGCGCGCAGGCCGCTGGCGCGGGGCGACGGGCATTCGGGCCGGTCGCCGTGCGACGGCTCCTGCCGGTCGGTCCGGCATCGGCCCGACCGGTCCCGGTCAGACATCGGCCAGGCTTGCTCACAACTGACCTGGACACCGGCCCGACCGGCCGCCCGGCGGGCCCGCGGCGCCGGAAGCCGACGTGCCCCGTGGAAGGTGACCGGCGGCCGGGGGCGCACCGCGGGCGGGCCGTCGGGAGTCCACCCGCTCACGACTTTGCCTTCCCTTTACAACCTGCCCCGCCGCCGCCTCGTCTCTCCGTCCGATCCACACCCCACGCGACACACGCGACGACCGACGAGACCGACGAGAGAGAGAGCGACCCGATGCGCCGCACCATCCTCAGCGCCGTGGCCCTGGCCTGCACCGCCGTACTGGCGGGCACCGCGCCCGCGTTCGCCACCGACCCCACCCCGGTCCCCTCCGACCCCGCTGCCACCACCCCGAGTCCGGGCACCGAGCCGTCCGAGGCGCCCGGCACCGGTACCGGGCCGTCCGAGGTGCCGACCCCCTCCGTCAGCGCCCCGGCCCCTGCGGCCGAGCCGTCCGAGGTGCCGACCCCCTCCGTCAGCGCCCCGGCCCCGGCGTACGAGGTGTCGGCCGACGGCCAGGTGTCCGTCGTGCCCGAGGGCGCGGCCGACACCGGGGTGGGGGCCGCGCAATCCTCCGGGAGCGACACCGGGCTCATCGGCGCGGGCGCCGGCGCCGGGCTCCTCGCGGGCGGCGCGGTCCTCTTCGTCGTACGCCGCCGGCGGGCGGCGACCGGGGCATGACCCCGCGCTCCGGGCGCGTCCTCGCCACCGTCGTACTGGCCGCGGTCCTCGCGGGCTGCGGCGGGCAGGGGAGTGAGGCGGGCGGTGGCCGGGCGAGCGGAGGGAACGGGCCCGCCCGGCACGCGACCACCGCTCCGCCGCAGCCGTCCGCGGAACCGGTGCGGCCCCTGGCGCGCTCGGAGCCGGTCGGCCTGCGCATCCCGGCCATCGGAGTGGACACCCCGGTGATGCGGCTGGGGCTGGCGTCCGACGGCACGGTCGAGGTCCCGCCGGTCGCGGACGACGACCTCGCGGGCTGGTACCGGCACTCACCGGCCCCCGGCCAGGTCGGTCCCTCCGTCGTCCTCGGCCACGTCACCGTCGGCAGTCACGGGGACGGGGTCTTCCGTCGGCTCGCGCGGCTGCACCGGGGGGACCGGGTCGAGACGCGCCTGGCGAACGGCACGGCCGCGGAGTTCGCTGTCATCGAGGTACGGACGGTGGCGAAGGCGGAATTCCCGACCGACGACGTCTACGGCGACGTGGACCGCCCGGAGCTGCGGCTCATCACCTGCGGCGGGCCGCGCAGCGGCGACGAGTACCGGGACAACGTCATCGTCTTCGCCGAGCTGACCGCGACCACCAGCGCGCGGAGCCCCGCGGTCTCCTGACCGACGGTCCCGCGCACGGCATACCCTCACGACCATGGAGAGCGTTGAAACGGTCCCGTGACAGGGCGGCTTCCGAGCTGTTCGCCGCCCTGTACCCGCGCCTCGCCGGCTGGTGCCGCCGGCTCGTCGACGACGACGAGACGGCCCACGAGATCGCCTCGGAGGCGTTCACCCGCCTCTGGGCCCGCTGGACGTCCGTGGACGAACCCCGGGGCTTCCTCTACGTCACCGCCGCCAACCTCGTCCGCGACCACTGGCGCAAACTGGAGCGCGAGCGCCGGGCGGTGCGCCGGGTCACGGCCGAGGTCGCCGTCCGCCCGCACCCGGAGCAGGCCGACCCCTCGGTGCGTCTGCTCGTACAGTCCTTGCCGGAGCGGCTGCGCGTGCCGATCCTGCTGCACTACTACGCCGACATGCCGATCCGGGAGGTGTCCGTGCTGACCGGGCGCAAGGAGGGAACCGTCAAGGCCGACCTGCACGCGGCCCGTGAACTGCTCCGCGGCCACCTGAGGAGGAGCGTTGACCACACGCCTTGAGGGCGACCAGGACGACCAGGACGGCCAGGGGTACGGGCGGGACGACGATCCGCTGCTGGTCGTGCTGCGTCCGGGGGCCGACTACCTGGGCCCGCCGCCCGGCCGCTACCAGGCGATCCGCCGGGCTGCGTGCCGTCGGCGGCTACTGCGTGCCGCGGCCGGCGCCGCCGCGACCGCTGCCGCCGCCGCACTGATCGCGCTGCCGCTGCACTGGGCGGCCCCGTCGCCCCCCGCCCGCCCGACGGCTCCGCTGGCCCCGGCTCCCGCCGACCCGCCACCGGCGTCGCCCGGCCCGGTGCCGTCCCAGGAGCCCTCGAGCCTTCCCTCGGAGATCCCCACGCCCGAGGCGTCCCCACCCTCCGCGACGAAGACGCCGCCGACGGCGGTACCGAGCACGCCGCCCACCGGAAGCCCGGCGTCGGCGAGCACACCCGGGACCGAGCCGTCGGCCCGCCCGAGCACGGTGCCCACACCGTCGGAGTACGGCGGCGCGGCCGCCACGGCAGGACGCTGATCCAGCACTGACCGGACGCCGCCCGGCACTGACCGGGCCCCCGCCCCGGCACTGACCGGAGTTGTGGCGTCCGGTCCGGTCCTCCCGCGCCCGGACGCCTCAGCGGTGGCGCCGGGCAGCGGGCCCGGCCCGCCCCCGCTGTCCCTCAGCCGTCCAGGGGTGTGGTCGTGCTCCCGCCGAGCAGCGCCGACGCCGTCTGGACCGGCGTGGCGTCGGGGGCCGGCGTGGGCGTCGCACCGGGTGCGGCGTGGCAGGTGAAGCCCAGGCGCGCCATCGCCCGGGTGACCTCACCGGCGGAGAAGTCGCGGCGGTCCTGCCGGGTGACGACCTCGCCCACCTGCTTGACGGGGTAGCGGCGACGTCCGACGGTCACGGACTCCCCGGTGACGGGCTCGGGCGTGACGCCCTTCATCGACTCCACCACCCCGCCCTTGGTGAGGTCGAACGGGTACCGGGCGATGACACAGCGCATGATGCCTCCACGAGAGGGACGGGGGATGGGTTTGCCGGTCGCGCGTGTTCTAGGCGGACGCGCCACCGGAGGACGGGCGCCGGGGCCCGCGACGCGGGGCGTCACCGGCGGGCCGGCCCTGGGCGCCCCGTCGCCGGCCGGAGCCGCCTTCCTGACGGGTGCGGCTCTGACCGGAGTTCTCCTGACGGGCACGGCCCTGCCCCGTGGACCCCTGACCGGTGCGGTCCTGGCCGGTGCGACCCTGCGCGCCACCGCCGCCGCCCCGGCGGCGCCGGGACGAGGAACCGCCGCCGGACGCCGCGCGACGCGGGCGCTCCACGACCGGCGCCGTGATGACGATCGGGACTCCGGACGGTGCCTGCGCGCCGGTGATGCGGGACAGCTCCGCCTCACCGGAACGCACCGGTGTGATCAGGGGGCTGATACCCGCCAGGGCCATCAGCCGGGTCATCTCGCGCCGCTGGTCCGGGGTCACCAGGGTGACGACGCTGCCGGACTCGCCGGCGCGGGCCGTACGGCCGCCCCGGTGCAGGTAGTCCTTGTGGTCGCCGGGCGGGTCGACGTTGACGACCAGGTCGAGGTTGTCGACGTGGATGCCGCGGGCCGCGACGTTGGTCGCCACCAGCGCGGTCACCTGACCGTCCTTGAACTGGGTGAGCGTGCGGGTGCGCTGCGGCTGGGACTTGCCGCCGTGCAGGCCCGCCGCGCGCACGCCGCTCTTCAGCAGCTGCTTCACCAGCCGGTCCACCCGGTGCTTGGTGTCCAGGAACATGATCACGCGGCCGTCGCGGGCCGCGATCTCGACGGTCGTGCGCTGCTTGTCCTCCTCGTGGACGTGCAGCACGTGGTGCTCCATCGTGGTGACGGCGCCGGCCGACGGGTCGACGGAGTGGACCACCGGGTCCGTCAGGTAGCGGCGGACCAGCCGGTCCACGTTGCGGTCCAGGGTGGCCGAGAACAGCATCCGCTGCCCGTCCGGGCGCACCTGGTCGAGCAGGGCGGTGACCTGCGGCATGAAGCCCATGTCGGTCATCTGGTCGGCCTCGTCCAGGACGGTGATCGCCACGTCGTCCAGCCGGCAGTCGCCCCGGTCGATGAGGTCCTTGAGCCGGCCGGGCGTGGCGACGACGACCTCCGCGCCGGCCCGCAGCGCGCCGGCCTGCCGGCCGATCGACATGCCGCCGACGACGGTCGCCGAGCGCAGGCCGAGGGCCCGGGCGTAGGGGGTGAGCGCGTCGGTGACCTGCTGGGCGAGCTCCCGGGTGGGGACGAGGACGAGGCCGAGCGGCCGCTTGGGCTCGGCGCGCCGGCCCGCCGTACGGGCCAGCAGGGCGAGGCCGAACGCGAGCGTCTTGCCCGACCCGGTGCGGCCACGGCCGAGCACGTCGCGGCCGGCCAAGGAGTTCGGCAGGGTCGCCGCCTGGATCGGGAACGGCTCGGTGACGCCCTCTGCGCCGAGCGCGGCCAGCAGCCGGGCCGGCATGTCGAGTTCGGCGAACGATCCGACGGCGGGCAGTGCCGGTGTGACCGTTTTCGGCAGCGCGAACTCCCCCTGCTGGGCGGCCGGCTGGCGGCCGGGTGTCTGGGTACGGCGGGGGCCGCCGCCGGAGCGTCGGCGGTCACTGGTGCGTACACGGTTCATGGGGAACCTTCCTTGATACGGCACGTATCAAGGGAGTCCCGCAGCGAGGAACCGCGCGGTGAATCGCAAGAACGAGCCGACCTCGGCCGCTGTCGGCGCATTGCTTCACGCGGACGCGGACCGGGAAACGAGAAATGAGAAACGAAACGCGACGGAGAGAAGCGAAACGCGGAGAAGTCAAAACGAAACGCGAGCGGGGCCCGCACCCCACGGTGCGGGCCCCGGCTGCGAGGTGATGCGAGCGCGTCAGGCGACAACGATGTTCTCGGCCGTCGGGCCCTTCTGGCCCTGCGCGATGTCGAACGTCACCTTCTGGCCCTCGAGCAGCTCACGGAAGCCCTGGGCGGCGATGTTCGAGTAGTGGGCGAAGACGTCGGGGCCGCCGCCGTCCTGCTCGATGAAGCCGAAGCCCTTTTCCGAGTTGAACCACTTTACGGTGCCGGAAGCCATGTTTTCTCCTTCGGGACGGTGCTCGGAGTTCACCCTGTGCGAACTCCGGTCGCCGTGATGATCACCCCGTCGGATAAAACCTTCAGGCAACCACAACTGCAACTTCCTACGACAGTAGCACGCCAGGTTCCCCGAGGTGCCGGAAAAGAGCCGGTTCGACCGGCCGGTCGGGGAATATTCTCAGCCGCTCCCGGACCGACCTGCGAGGACGGCGCCCCACCCCCGGACCTGGGCGGTGACGTCCTTCACTGCCTCGGGGGGAGGCCGGGGCGGCCGGGGCTGCGCGGACCCGTCAGTTCTCGAGAAGCGCCGGCTGCCCGGCCGCCCATACCGTCGGACGCCATGAACGCCATCGACGCCATCACCCTGGAAGTGGCCGACCCCGAGGCCGCCGCCCGTTTCTACTCCACCGCCTTCGGACTGGACACGTCGAGGGTGCGCCTGCGCGCCTGTGAGACCCCCACGTCCGGCTTCCGCGGTTTCACGCTCTCGCTCGTGGTGTCCCAGCCGGGCGACGTCGACGCGCTCTTCACCGCCGCCGTCGACGCGGGCGCCACCGTCGTCAAGCCGGCCGCCAAGTCGCTGTGGGGCTACGGCGGCGTGGTGCAGGCGCCCGACGGCGCGATCTGGCAGCTCGCGACCTCCGAGAAAAAGGACACCGGCCCGGTCACCCGGGACTTCGACGAACTCGTGCTGCTGCTGGGCGTCGAGGACGTGAAGGCCAGCAAGCGGTTCTACGCCGAGCAGGGCCTCGCCGTCGTCAAGAGCTTCGGCGGCAAGTACGTCGAGTTCGACACCGGCTCCGGCGCCGTCAAGCTGTCCCTGTACAAGCGTCGCGGCCTAGCCAAGGTCGCCGGTGTCCCGGCCGACGGCACCGGGTCGCACCGACTCGTGCTCTCGGGCGCCTCCCGCCCGTTCAGCGACCCCGACGGATTCGTCTGGGAGACCGAACCCGCCAGGACGTGACCGGTCGGAACCCGTTCTGTCACCTTCCCGTCTTCTTCTGTCGGCGGGCCCGTACATTTCCCTTCGACAGGAAGACGACCAGCCCCAGCTCACCGCCCGTCGTTTTCGCCGGATCCCTTGCTATTGAGTGCATTTCGTAGCAAACAGAATAAAGATTGAGATACATGCCACCGCGGGTGTTTTCACGAATATGCCGCCGACCACGGGCGAGACTCTGGGCCGTGGCGGGTGTGGCGGCCCTCGCATTCATGGTCGTGCTGGAGATCGCCGCGCGTCGCTACGGCGAGCCGGGGCCGCTCACCGATCAGGCGAGAGAGGCGATATTCGCCCCCGCGTCGGGACCGCTGCTGTACGCGGGTCTGGCGTTGACGACGGTGGTACTCACCTGGCGGCAGCGGTTTGTCGCGGCCGGCGCCGCGGTCGGCATCGACGTCGCCTTCACTCTGGTGCGGTGGGCGGCCGGGGCGCGGGTGACCGAGGGGCACGCGTTCGGCAACGGCGCGCTGTGGGCGATCCTGGGCTGCGCGGTCGTCGCCCTCACGCGCCGCACCGGCGCGGACCGCGTCCTGCTGCTGAAGGGCGTCGGGCTGGGCCTGCTGCTGGTGGCCGGCCGCAAGACCGGCGACGCCTGGCTGCTGATCACCTCCAAGACCCGCCCGGCGGTGCTCGACCAGTACGTGGCCACCGCCGACCACGCGCTCGGCAGCCCGTCGTGGGTGATGGGGCGCCTGGTCGAGGCCACCGCACCGGTCGGCCCGCACGTCCTCGACTGGGTCTACGCCCAGCTCGCGGTGGCCGCGGCCGTGGCCGCCCTGTACCAGCTGCGCGACGTCGCCGCCGAGCGCCGCTTCCCGCGCCACCACCTGGTGCGGACCTTCCTGCTGATCGGCCTGCTCGGGCCGGCCGTCTACATGATCTACCCGGTGGTCGGACCGGTCTTCCTCTACGGCACCGGCGCCTTCGGCACCGGCGGGGCCGAGTGGGCGGTGGCTGACATCTGGCCGGACGTCCTGCCGCCGCTCGGCCCGCCCCACCCGGTGACGTACGACGGGGTCACGCCCCGCAACTGCATGCCCAGCCTGCACACGGCGTGGGCCGTCGCGATCTTCATCCACACCCGCCGGAGCCCGCGCTTCCTGCGCTACGCAGGAACGTTTTGGCTGGTCGCCACGCTCACCGCGACTCTCGGGTTCGGCTACCACTACGGTATCGACCTCGTCGCCGGCGTGGTCTTCGCGGTCACGATCGAGGCGGCACTGCGCTCGTACGACCGCGGCTGGGACCGGTCGGGGATCCGGCTGGTCGCTCACGGGGTGGTGGTGTTCGCGGCGGTCCTGGCGGCGTCCCGCTACCTGTCCCTGGAGATGGCCCGCCACCCGTGGTTGTCCGGACCGCTGCTCCTCCTCGCCATGGCCTCGGTGATCCACGGCTACGTGCGGACCACCAGGCGGTGGGAGCCCAGGACGGCGGCGGTGCCGCGACAGGCCGAAGCACAGCTCGAACCGGCCTTGAGCCCGCCTGCTCAGCGGGCCGCCCCCGCGAAGTCGTACACCGCCCAGTCCACGACCGGGCGGTAACCGAGGCGCCGGTACAGGGCGTTGCTGGTCGGATCGGCCGCGTTCGTGTACAGCACGACCTCCTGGGCGCCGGCGGCCCGCGCGGCCCGGCTGACCTCGGCCGTCACGGCACCCGCGTAACCGCGGCCGCGCAAGGGGGCCGGGGTGTGGACGGGGTCCACCTGGACCACCCCGGCGATCATCGGGTTGGCGCCGGCCATGGAGACGGGAGTGCCGTCCGGCGTCTCCCAGAAGGTGTAGCTCTTGTCGGCGAACCGGGTGCCGGCCCAGGTGTCGGCGTCGACGGTGACGGCTTCCCCCACGTCCGCGGCGAACTCGGCGCACCAGCGCATGAGGTGCTCACGGTCCTCCTCGTCCACGACCCGGGCCCGGCCCGCGGCAAGGGGCAGCGGCGGGGTGAGCGTGCCGAGGCGGTGCAGACGGAGCCGTACGCGCAGTGCGGGCGTGGCCCCCGTGCGGCGCTGCCACGCCTCGGCGAACGCGGCGGCGGTACGGTCCTCCGCGCTGACGTGGGGGAGACGGTGGCCGAGGTCGGCCAGGTGTGCGGCGAGGGCCTCGGCCTGCCTCGGGGTGAGGGGGGTCGGGGCCAGGCCGTGGGAGGGGAGGCGTTGGAAGGCTGCGCGGACCTCGCCTGCGTTCTCCAGCCGGCCGAAGAGAGGGGCCTCGGGGCCGTACGCGGCCGCCCCGCGTGCCCGCAGCCTCATGATCGCCGTCAGCGCCGCGATGTGCGGGACGGGGCGCGAGCACAGGAAGCCCCCGGCGCGGGCGAGGAAGTCATCGACGTCTTCGGTGAGTTGCCAGTCGTCCGGGCGCATGCCCCATGATCTCCGGCCCACCCGGTCACCGGGAAGAGGCCCCGTCCGGAAGAGGCCGGCCCGGAAGGGGCCGGCCTCCCCGCGCCCCGCACTACTTGCTGACGGCGAACCGCATCAGGGCGTGCTCGTCGCCCTGCTTGATCTTCCCGGTCTCGTTGACGACCTCCAGCTTCCAGACGCCGCCCACCCGCACGGCCTTGGCCACGGCGCAGGCGTTGTCCTGGCTGAGCAGGCTGGGCCAGATGTCGGCGACCTGCTGTGTGCTGCCCCCGGTCGCGTCGTACACCTTGAAGCTGATGTTGCGGGCCTTCTGGAAGGCGCTGCCCTTCTTGTAGGCGGCGGCGACGAACACGATCGACGTGATGGGTGCGGGCAGGCCGGCGAACTCGACCGTCACCGTCTCGTCGTCCCCGTCCCCGTGCCCGGTCTGGTTGTCGCCGCTGTGGAGGAGCGACCCGTTGCCCATCGGGTCGAGGGAGTCCAGGCCGGCGAGACGCACCGGGTCCCCGCCCTGCATGGCGACGGCGATCAGGTCGAGGTCGGTGCCGGTCTTGCGGCGGAGCTTGCCGAGCACCCCGCCGCTGCTGCCGGCGGTCGGGTCCCAGGAGACGCCGATGGACAGGTGGGTCACTCCGTCCAGGTCCGCGGGGCCGTCTTCCTTGGTCAGCGTGATCATGTGCGCTTCTTCCTTGCTGTCGTGTCAGACGTTGACGCCGAAGTCGGCGGCGATACCGGCCAGCCCGGAGGCGTAGCCCTGTCCGACGGCCCGGAACTTCCATTCGGCGCCGTGCCGGTAGAGCTCGCCGAAGACCATGGCGGTCTCGGTCGAGGCGTCCTCGGAGAGGTCGTAGCGGGCGATCTCCCGGTGATCCGCCTGGTTGACGACCCGGATGAAGGCGTTGCGGACCTGGCCGAAGCTCTGGCCGCGGTTGTTCGCGTCGTGGATGGAGACCGGGAAGACGATCCGGTCGACCTCGGCGGGTACGGCGGTCAGGTTCACCTTGACGGCCTCGTCGTCGCCCTCGCCCTCCCCGGTGAGGTTGTCGCCGGTGTGCTCGACCGAACCGTCCGGGCTGGTCAGGTTGTTGTAGAAGACGAAGTGCCCGTCCGAGAGGACCTTGCCGGAGGCATCGAGGAGCAGCGCCGAGGCGTCCAGGTCGTAGTCGGTACCGGTCGTGGTGCGCACGTCCCAGCCCAGACCGACCAGTACGGCGGTCAGGCCCGGCGCCTCCTTGCTCAGCGAGACGTTGCCGCCCTTGGCCAGGGAGACTCCCATTGCGTACTCCTTCTCGATGTCTGCGTCGTGACAGAGGGGCTCGGCGGTCGGGCCGGTCAGCGGCGGGAATTGCCGAACAGCAGGCGGTAGCCGACCAGCAGCACGAGGGCGCCGACGACGGCGGACCCCCACGTCGCGGCGTCGAAGAACTCCCGCTGCACCGGGCGGTCGAGGAACGCGGCCGACAGCCAGCCGCCCAGGAAGGCGCCGGCGATGCCGATCACCGTCGTGCCGACACAACCGCCGGGGTCCCGTCCGGGCAGGATCGCCTTGGCGATCGCTCCGGCGAGGAGTCCCAGTACCAGCCAGGCGATGACACCCATCGTTCCGGTGCTCCCTTCCACTGCTCTGTCCGTGTGTTCCGCCCGCGCGGGGCCGGTCCGTGTCCGGACAGCTTAGCTTCTACAGAAATGTAGAAGTCGGGGTGGTGGCGGAAAGGCGGATCGACGGGCAGGGCCCATCCGGAACAGGGGGCGGTGCGTCCGGTCACCGTCCAGGTCGTGACCCAGCGGATCACGGACCCGGCGCTCCGTGACGTGCACGAGCAGTCGAGCCAGTACGGCCGCCGCCATGATCACACGACCAGGGTGCCGGGGTGGGGCGTCGGGTCTCCCCGGCAGGCGGCGCGCGCGGGCCGTCGTCGCACACGGCCCCTGCCGCTCTCACCCGCCGGGCGGCACCGGAACACCCCGCCCGGGCCCGACGGGGGAAATGCCGGGACGCGGAGGCATTCGCCCCGTGATAACGGAAGAAACCACTTTCGATGTATCTGTCTGCCCGGCGCTCCGGGAGGTACTTTGGTGGAGAAGGCCCCTGAAGGAGGGCGATTCGATGCCGTGGTTCGTATGGCTGCTCGCCGCCGCGGCGCTGGGTGCCGCGGAGTTCCTCACCCTGACGCTGGTCCTCGGTCTGCTGGCCGGCGCCGCGCTGGTCGCCGCGGTGGTCGCCGGGCTCGGCGTCGGCCTTCTCGGCCAATTCGTGGCACTCGCCGTGGCGGCGGTGGCGGGCCTCGTCATCGTCCGGCCCGTCGCACTGCGCCACATGACCCAGCAACCCCTCACCCGCGAGGGCAGCGACGCGCTGATAGGCAAGCGGGCCGAGGTCATGCAGGAGGTCACCGCGACCCACGGCCTGATCAAACTCTCCGGCGAGGAGTGGTCCGCCCGCGCCTTCGACGAGAGCCTGGTGATCCCGGTGGGAGCGCTGGTGGACGTCATGGAGATCGAGGGGGCGACGGCCGTGGTCTACCCCCGCGAACTCCTGCCGTGAATCCTTGAACCCGTGAAGCCATGAAGCCGCGACGTCCTGAACGACCGTGAACTGCTGAAAACGGAGCGAGCAACGGAGGCACTGTGGATCCGCTTGTCATCCCCATCCTCGTGGCGGCCCTGGTCGTCGTCTTCCTCGTGGCCTCCACCGTGCGGATCGTTCCGCAGGCGCGCCGCTACAACGTCGAGCGGTTCGGCCGCTACCGGCGGACGCTGCAGCCCGGCCTGAATCTGGTCGTGCCGGTGGCGGACCGCATCAACACCAAGCTCGACGTGCGCGAACAGGTCTACTCGTCCGACCCCCGGCCGGTGATCACCGAGGACAACCTCGTGGTGAACATCGACACGGTGCTCTACTACCAGATCACCGACCCGCGCGCGGCGGCCTACGAGGTCGCCGACTACCTCCAGGCGATCGACCAGCTCACCGTGACGACGTTGCGCAACGTCATCGGCAGCATGGACCTGGAGGAGACGCTCACCTCGCGCGAGGAGATCAACTCCCGGCTGCGAGCCGTACTCGACGATGCCACCGGCAAGTGGGGCATCCGGGTCAACCGCGTCGAGATCAAGGCCATCGACCCACCGCACACCATCAAGGAGGCGATGGAGAAGCAGATGCGCGCCGAGCGCGACAAGCGCGCGGCCATCCTGCACGCGGAAGGGGAGCGGCAGGCCAAGATCCTCACCGCCGAGGGCACGCGGCAGAAGGACATCCTGGAGGCCCAGGGCACGCAGCAGGCCATGATCCTGCGGGCGGACGGCGAGGCCAAGGCGGTGGAACTCGTCTTCCAGGCCGTCCACCGCAACAACGCCGACCCGAAGGTGCTGGCATACAAGTACCTGGAGACGCTCCCGCACCTGGCGAACAGCGACAACAACACGTTCTGGGTGATCCCGGGCGAGCTGACCGAGGCGGTCCGGACCGTCACCCACGCGTTCGGCGACCAGTCGGCGGCGGGCCCGCCGAAGCCGGTGCCGGCGGAGGAGGAAGCCACCGCCGACGCCACCGACACCTCCGACACGGTGGCCGGAACGGGGACGCCGCAACTCGGCGCGGCGGGCCGTGCCGTTTCCCTCGACGCCGTCACGGCCGCCGACGAGGCCGGGAAACAGGCCGCCGCCGCGGTGCACGACGCCAAGGCGGAAGCGGAGGCGGCACAGTCGACCCAGAATCCCCGCCGGGGGCGGACGTCCGGCGAATGAGCCGAACCGGGCCGAGCCATGTCGTCCGCGCCACGTTGGTCCCGTCGCAGGAGCGATGACCGGGAGACCGCCGCCGCGTCGTCGTCATCGAGGTGCCACCCGTGCGCGCATGCTCGGCCGGGAAGGCCCGGCCGAGCACCTGCCGGGGCGGATCGCGGCCCGATCGCTCACCGTGTGCCGCGACGCCCCCTGGCGTGCGTCAGTCCGAGGTGACGTGGACCGTGACCGAGCCGTAGGCGGACGCGTGCCGTGTGTCGCCGTAGTACTGGACGGTGTACTGGACATCGCCCCTGGCCTTCGGCTGGTCGGTGTACTCGAACGTGCCGTCCGCGGCGACGCTCGCGGAGCCGATGAGCGTGCCCTCACCCGCCATGGGGTCGTCGATCCGCCAGATGTCCACGGTGTTGCCGGCGCCGAAGCCCACGGGCGCTTCGAGCTTCCCGGTCAGGGTGAGGTCCTGGTTCTGCGGCGACGAGGCCGGTGCCTGCACGGTGACGGTGGTGTCGACCCGCGGGTGGTTCAGGACCTTCAGCGTGAGGGACGAGGAACCGCTGGTCTCGGCGACCGCGAAGACCCGGCTGCCGTCCGGGGCCCAGGCCAGTCCGCCCGACACGAGGGTGGTGTCGGCGTAGTCGGAGGGCTCCGGGAAATCCCAGGCCGTGTAGGCCGTGGGGTTGCCCTGTGCGAAGAGGTGCACGTCGGGCGAGGACGGGCCGTAGACGCCCGCCGCTATCGTCCCGGCGGGGTCGATGGCCACTGCCGTGGGGGACCCGCTGGTGGTGTAGGTGCCGTTGTCCGCCAGGTCGGCCGTGCGCAGCGCCTGGTGGTAGTGGGCCGCGGCGCAGGCGACGACGACCTGCTGCCCGTCCGGGGTCAGGGCGACGTCCTGCAGGCTCTCGCATCCGTCCGGCCCCGGATCGACGCGCCTCGCCTGGGTGTCGGCCTGACCGTTGCCCACGTCGTACACCGCCACGGCGGCCGTGTTGCCGTCGGACTCGGCTG
The DNA here is from genome assembly GCF_014649815.1 of Streptomyces mutabilis. Taxonomy (GTDB): domain Bacteria; phylum Actinomycetota; class Actinomycetes; order Streptomycetales; family Streptomycetaceae; genus Streptomyces; species Streptomyces mutabilis. The sequence goes on from NZ_BMTT01000010.1 coordinate 71,349, forward strand.
CCACGAGAGTGTTCGGTGCCTGCGCTGTGGCGGCCAGGCGGGGCGAGCCCCGGAACGTGTCGAGGGCCTGGTTCCTCGTGACGACCGGCTGCGCACCGCTCAGATCCAGGGAGCCGAGAGCACCTCTCCAGGTGTCGAGGCTGTAGCCGAACCAGATCTTGCCCCCGGCCAGCGCGAGGGAGGTCGGACCGGCATAGGCTCCCGCGCCGGTGCCGGTGTCGTACCGGGCGGTCTCCTGCAGGGTGACGGTGTCGATCGCGGCGATCGCGCCGGCGTCGCGGAGCGCCACGTACAGCGTCCTGGAGTCGCCGGACAGCGCGAACCCCCAGGCGCCGTCCGCACCGCTGATCTGTTTCACGACCTGGCCGGTGTAGTCGGTCACCACGACGCTGTCACCGAAGGGGTCACTGAGGAAGACCCGCTGGTGAACGGCGTCGACGGCCATGTCCCGGTACGAGCTGATCGGCAGAGGGGCACTGGTGTCCGCGGCGGCCGCGGACGTGCCGAGGCCGAGGAGCGAGAGGCTGAGAGCAGCGGAGAGCGCCGCTCTTTCGACGAACTGTCTCGTGCGCACGTTATTGGTCGCTTTCCTTCTTCGAGGACATCGTCCGGTGGTGAGCACCGCTGACAGCAGGACGGGCACAGCGGCCGGGCACTGTGCCCGTCCTGCCGCTGTCGTGATCGACAGACGGCACTTACCCAGCGCACACGCCCACGCAGACGTCACAGCGTCCGCAACGGCGACGTCGTTTGTCCGCGATGCCCGACGTCGGGCGATGGATCGACCGGGTGACCGAGACCCGGCAGCGGCTGGCCCGGCTGGACCCCGGCGGAGGACCGGCCCGCCCCGCTCGGACGACGCGAGTCACGGCTCTTCGTACGGTGACGACTCCGCGTCCGACCACAGTGGGAGCAGCACGTCCGGATACGGCGACGAGTCCTACTGGCGTGGTGGGGCCGTCCGCTGCCTCCCCGGCGCAGGCGAAGGGCCCGACGCCGGGGGCGTCCACCCCTTGTGCGTACGTCGAGCAGAGGTGCCGTCCGGCCGGTGAGGGGAGGAACGGCGCCCCGGCTGCCTGCCGCTGGGTTACTCGGCGACGCTGGGGAGCGGCGAGTGCCTGTGCCCAGCGGACGTCCTTCAGTTCGGCCAGATCCGCGATGGTCTTGACCCCGAACGCCTCCCGGATCAGCTCGCCGTCGAGCAGGGGCCCGACCCGATGATGACGACCTCGCGGACGTCCGTGGCCGTGCTCATGACTGCGGTTCCGGCGCGATCTCCTTGATCAGACCCTCGACCAGCACCTTGATTTCGTCGCGGATCGGGCGGACGGCCTCGACGCCCTGGCCGGCCGGGTCCTCCAGCTGCCAGTCCAGGTAGCGCTTGCCGGGGAAGACCGGGCAGGTGTCGCCGCAGCCCATGGTGATGCAGACGTCGGACTCCTTGACCGCGTCCACGGTCAGCATCTTCGGCACCTCGGCGGAGATGTCGACGCCTACCTCACGCATCGCCTCGACGGCGGCGGGGTTGACGTTCTCGCCCGGGTCGGAGCCGGCGGAACGGACCTCGACGCGGTCCCCGGCCAGGTGGGTCAGCCACGCGGCGGCCATCTGCGAGCGGCCGGCGTTGTGGACACAGACGAACAGCACGGAGGGCTTGTCGGACATCAGGAGGTCTCTCTTGTCTCGCGACGGCATCAGGCGCCAATGACTTCAGCACCCGGTGGTGTCAGCCACCACTGATGTGAAAGTATCAGTACATGATGACGTCAGTCGACACTGACCTGATCCGGGTTCTGGCGGACCCGCTCAGGCTCCAGATCGTGACCCTGCTCGCCAAAGAGACGCTGTGCACCACCCACCTCGTGGAGGAGACGGGCGCCCGGCAGACCAACCTCTCCAACCACCTGAGAGTGCTGCGCGAGGCCGGCTTCGTCGAGACGGAGCCGTGCGGCCGCTACACGTACTACAAGGTCCGTCCGGACGTCATCGCCTCGCTCGCAGGCCAGTTCGCCGATCTGGCCGAGTCCGCCCGCACCGCCGCCGAGAACAAGAGGGCCTGTCCGTGACCCCCACCGAAGCACCCGCGACGACCGCCGAGGAGTCCTCCGTCGTCGCGAGGCTGTCGACGCTCGACCGCTTCCTCGCCGTATGGATCCTCATCGCCATGGCCGTGGGCCTCGGCTTGGGCCGAGCCGTCCCGGGCCTGAACGACGCCCTCGCCGAGGTCGAGATCGGTGGCATCTCCCTGCCGATCGCCATCGGCCTGCTGATCATGATGTATCCGGTCCTGGCCAAGGTCCGTTACGACAAGCTCGACGCCGTCACGGGCGACCGCAGGCTCATGGCCTCCTCGTTGGTGATCAACTGGATCGTCGGCCCGGCGGTGATGTTCGCGCTCGCGTGGATCTTCCTGCCCGACCTGCCCGAGTACCGCACCGGCCTGATCATCGTCGGCCTGGCCCGCTGCATCGCCATGGTCATCATCTGGAACGACCTGGCCTGCGGCGACCGTGAGGCGGCGGCCGTCCTGGTCGCGCTGAACTCGGTCTTCCAGGTGCTGGCCTTCGGCCTGCTCGGCTGGTTCTACCTCGACCTGCTGCCCGGCTGGCTCGGCCTGGGTGGCGGCGAGCACCTCGACATCTCCATGTGGAAGATCGCCCTGAACGTCGTCATCTTCCTCGGCGTCCCGCTGCTGGCCGGCTTCCTCACCCGCCGTATCGGCGAGAAGAAGCTCGGCCGCGAGAAGTACGAGACCAAGTTCCTGCCGAGGATCGGCCCCTGGGCGCTCTACGGCCTCCTCTTCACGATCGTCATCCTCTTCGCCCTGCAGGGCAAGACCATCACCTCCCAGCCGCTCGACGTCGCCCGCATCGCGCTGCCGCTGCTGGTGTACTTCGCCGTGATGTGGGCCGGGACCTTCCTGCTGGGCAAGGCGATCGGCCTCGCCTACGACCGCACGGCCACCCTCGCCTTCACCGCCGCCGGCAACAACTTCGAGCTGGCCATCGCCGTCGCCATCGCCACCTTCGGCGTCACCTCCGGTCAGGCCCTCTCCGGCGTCGTGGGACCGCTCATCGAGGTGCCCGTCCTGATCGGCCTGGTCTACGTGTCCCTGGCCTGGCGCAAGAGGTTCACCCCGTCCGCTCCGACCACCGAGGGCAGGGACCGGTGATGCACTGCCCGGACACCACGTGCGCTGCGGCACGCGCGGCATGACACAGCACACCGACGTGGTGGTGATCGGCGGCGGCCAGGCAGGGCTCGCCGCCGGCTACCACCTGCGCCGCCAGGGCCTGGACTTCGTCGTCCTCGACGCCCAGGCCACCCCCGGCGGAGCCTGGCAGCACACCTGGGACTCCCTGCACCTGTTCTCCCCCGCCGCCTTCTCCTCCCTTCCCGGCCGCCTCATGCCGGTGCAACCGGGCGGGGAGTACCCCGAGGCCGGGCATGTGGTGGCCTACCTGAGCGACTACGAGAAGCGGTACGACCTCCCCGTGCAGCGGCCGGTCCAGGTCGTCGGCGTGCACGACGAAGGACGGCTGCTGAGAGTCGAGACCGACTCAAGCACCTGGCGCGCCCGAGCGGTGATCAGCGCGACCGGCACCTGGTGGCGCCCCTTCCTCCCCGCCGTACCGGGCCGCGGGGACTTCGAGGGCCGTCAACTGCACACCGTCTCCTACCGCAGACCGCAGGACTTCGCGGGCCGGCGAGTGATCGTCGTCGGAGGCGGCAACTCGGGCGCCCAGATCGCCGCCGACCTCGCGTACGACACCGAGCTGACCTGGGTGACCCGGCGCCCGCCCCGCTACCTCGCCGACGACATCGACGGCCGCGCCCTGTTCGACGCGGCCACCGCCCGCCGCCGGGCCCTCGACGCCGGCCGCACCGACACGGGAGGCGTCGCCTCGCTCGGCGACATCGTCGCCGTACCGCCGGTCCGGGAGGCTCGCGACGCCGGGCGGCTCAAGGCGTCCCCCATGTTCGGAGGTTTCGACCGCGAGGGCGCCGTATGGGCCGACGGCACACGGGCGCCCGCCGACGCCGTGATCTGGTGCACCGGCTTCCGCCCTGCGCTTTCGCACCTGGCGCCCCTCGGTCTGCGCGGCCGACGCGGGCACATCGCCACGGTGGGCACGCGGGCCGCGGACGAGCCACGCCTGCACCTCCTCGGCTACGGCGACTGGACCGGCCCCGCCTCCGCCACCCTCATCGGCGTCGGACGACCGGCCCGCGACGCCGCCCGCGCTGTCGCCGAACTCGTCGACGCCGCGAAGTGATCCGCGTGCGGTCAGCCGCAAGGGTGCGAACGCGGCGATGACGGACGTGGTCGAGCGGGACTACCGGACGGTCAGCAGCTGTCCCATGGCCGCCAGCACCGACGGTTCGACGCGGTAGTAGACCCAGGTGCCGCGCCGCTCGGAGGTGAGCAGGCCGGCCTCCTTGAGCTTCTTGAGGTGGTGGGAGACGGTCGGCTGGGAGACGCCGACGTCGGAGATGTCGCACACACACGCCTCGCCGCCCTCGTGCGAGGCGACGGCCGAGAAGAGGCGCAGCCGTACCGGGTCCCCGAGCGCCTTGAACATGCGCGCCGTCCGCTCGGCCTCCTCGGCGGTGAAGGGGCGCTCGCTCAACGGCGGGCAGCACGGCACCACGGCGTCGGGGGCCTCGGGTTCCACGAGCGGCAGCGCCTTGACGTTCGGCATACGTCTATGTTGACACATGTCGAACCAGGGCTCCATGGAGTCAGTGGGCGCGAAGTCGGGCGGCGAGCGCAGGAACCGGCCCCCGGGCAGAACGTCGATCCCCGTCACGTTCAGCCACCGGTGCAATTCCCGGCCCAGCACGCGCTGCCGGGCGAAGCGCACCGGATGGCGCGCCGCGAGGGTGACCCGCGCGTGCGCCGCCAGTTCGGCGGCGATCTGCACCGCGGAGTTCCCGGCACCGACGACCACCACTCGCTGCCCGGCGAAGGGCTGGGGCGCTCGGTACTCGGCGGCGTGCAGCACGGTCCCCGCGAAGTCCTCAAGTCCTGGAAGACCCGGGCGACAGGGGCGGCCGAAGGACCCGGGCGCCGCCACGACACTCCGGGTCGACAGACGGCGCCCGTCCTCCAGGGTGAGGGTGAAGCCCCCGTCCGCGGTGGCCACCTCCCGCACGCGCGCTCCGGTGCGGATGTCGGCGTCCAGGCGGTCGGCGTAACGCAGCAGGTAGGCGACGACCTCGTCCCGGTGCGGGTAGCGGTCGGGATCGCCGCCGAACGGCAGGCCGGGCAGCGAGCTGTGGCCGACCGGGGAGAACAGGGTGAGGCTGTCGTAGTACCGCGGCCACGACCCGGACGCCTGTGCCGACGCCTCCAGGACGACCGGCTCCCTCCCTTGCCTGCGCAGTGCGTGTGCGGTGGCCAGGCCGGACTGGCCACCCCCGATCACTGCGACGTCTACGTGTTCCATAGCTCGCACCCTCCCGTTTCGATGAATGTCTATCTTGACGTGCATCGAATCAGGTGTAATGCTGGCGGCACAAGCCATCGACGAATATCAAAACAAGGACTCAGTAATGGCTGTCGCCTGGATCCGTAGCGTCTTCACCCCCTCTACCGCCCGCTGCCTGGCCGGCGTCCACTTCTGCGACAGCTGCGCCCACGTGTGCGACAGGGCCTGCCGGGCCCGGACCCAGCGCCGCAGCGCTCGGCTCGCGACGGCACCGCACACCCACCTCCGCTGAGCCGTCCAACGCTCCGTCTCCGCCCATCCGAGCAAGGAATCGAAGGAAGCACCGCCATGGAGAAGCAGAACCTGCCCGTCGTGGTCGTCGGAGCCGGCCCGGTCGGCCTGGCCGCCGCCGCACACCTCGTGGAGCGCGGTATCGAGCCGCTGGTGCTGGAGGCCGGCGCGTCGGCCGCCACGGCGGTGCGGGACTGGGCGCACGTCCGCCTGTTCTCGCCGTGGGCCGAGGTCATCGACCCCGCCGCCGAGAAGCTGCTCGCCCCCACCGGCTGGGTCCGCCCCGACGGGACGACGTACCCGACGGGCGGCGACTGGGCCGAGCGGTACCTCCAGCCGCTCGCCGACGTCCTCGGCGACAAGGTCCGCTACGGAGCGATGGTCACCGGTGTGGCCCGCGCCGGCCGTGACCGGACCGTCGACTCCGGCCGTGAGGAGCAGCCCTTCACCGTGCACATCGCCACCGCGGACGGCGGCGAGGAACGGATCACCGCCCGCGCCGTCATCGACGCCTCCGGCACCTGGTCCGTGCCCAGCCCCATGGGTGCGAACGGCATCCCCGCCCTCGGTGAGAACAAGACGGCCGACCACGTCGCCTACCGCGTCCCCGACCTGAAGGACCCGGCCGTCCGAGCCCGCTACGCCGGCAAGCGCACGGCGGTCGTCGGCTCCGGCGCCTCCGCCTTCACCGCGCTCGCCCTGCTGGCCGACCTGGCCGGGGAGGAAACGGACACGCACGCGGTCTGGATCCTGCGCCGGGGCATCGGCGACGCCACGTACGGCGGCGGCGAGGCCGACCAGCTCCCGGCCCGCGGCGCCCTCGGCCTGCGCGCCAAGGCAGCGGTGGAGAAGGGGCACGCCAGCGCCGTCACCGGATTCCGTACGGAAGCGGTCGAACGGGACGGCGACCGGCTGGTCCTCCTCGCCGAGGACGGCCGCCGCCTGGATCCGGTCGACGAGGTCATCGTCCTGACCGGTTTCCGTCCCGACCTGTCCTTCCTCTCCGAGCTCCGCCTCGGCCTCGACGAACGCCTCCAGGCCCCGATCGCGCTGGCCCCGCTGATCGACCCGAACGTCCACTCCTGCGGCACGGTCTACCCGCACGGCGTGAAGGAACTGTCCCACCCGGAGCAGGACGTGTACCTGGTCGGCATGAAGTCCTACGGCCGCGCGCCCACCTTCCTCGCCATGACCGGATACGAGCAGGTCCGTTCCATCACCGCCGCCCTGGCCGGCGACCACGAGGCAGCCGGGCGCGTCGAGCTGACCCTGCCGGAGACCGGTGTGTGCGGCGGCGCCGGCCTGTTCGACGAGCCCGACGCCGCGCAGAGCGACGAGGGCGGCGGCTGCTGCGCGGCCCCGGCCACGCTGCAGATAGGCACCGTCTCCCCGGCCGCCTACGGCGGCTGTTGAAACACCACTCCCCTCCCAGGAGGTTCACCATGTCCCGCGTGCAACTCGCCCTACGGGTACCGGATCTCTCCGCTTCCATCGCCTTCTACACGAAGCTCTTCGGAGTCGAGCCCGCCAAGCTCCGCGACGGCTACGCCAACTTCGCCATCACCGAACCCCCGCTCAAGCTCGTGCTGCTCGGAGGCGAGCCGGACGCCGCGACACGTATGGATCACCTCGGTGTCGAGGTCGACAGCACGGAAGCCGTCCACGCGGCCACCACCCGGCTGAGCGAGGCGGGACTGGCGACGGCCGAGGAGGACGACACGGCCTGCTGCTACGCCCTGCAGGACAAGGTCTGGGTCCACGGCCCCGGCCAGGAGCCCTGGGAGGTCTACGTGGTCAAGGCCGACGCCGGCACCCTGACCAAGCAGAGCGCCGGCCCTGCCGACGCTGACACCGGTGCCAAGGGACCGGCCGACGCTGCCGGATGCTGCTGACCCGCCGGTGGCCAACCTTCACACCAGCGAGGCCGTGTCGTCCGCAGCAAGGAGTCAAGCGGTCACGGCCGCGCGGTCACGGTGTACCGGCGTCGCTGTATGACCCTGAGGGGTATCAGCGACGTGCCTTGGCACGGTCGAGGGCGGCGACACCGAGGGCTGCGAGTGCGATCTGGATGAGCCACTCGACCCAGTCGACGCCGTCGGTGTCGGCGACACCGAACGCTGCGGCGAGGGCTGAGCCGATGAGAGCGGCGACGATGCCGACCGCGATGGTCCACAGGATGCCGATGCGCTGCCGTCCGGGAATGACGAGTCGGCCAAGGACCCCGATGACGATGCCGATCACGATGGCGCTGATGATGCCGGAGATCTCCACGTCTACCCCTTCGTTGTCTTTACCTCGCGCCTCCGACTGCCCCCTCAAGGGGCTGCCATTCCACCGTCATGCAGCTGGTCAGGGAGGGGCCTGCCTGGCGCGAGGGCGCGGAAGCCGAAGTCGCCGTACCGGCCGAGGAGGCTGGAGTGCGTTCCTGGGCTGCGCCCGCTGTGAAGGCAGCGGACTCGGTGTTCGGTCCGAGTGAACTGGCTCTGGCGCTGGTCGTGGTGGTCGTCGTTCTCGGGGCCGAGAAGGGGCCCGAGTCGATGCGCTCGGCGGGCAAGGCCGCACGCATCCTGATGGTGTAGAGGGTGTGGCGGTCGGAGGCGTCTATACGATGTCCGCCCGGGACGCGAGCGGTGGGTGGAAGGGAGGCGGGGCGTGGCGGACAGTCGGCGTCCCCGGCGGCGGGGGCAGGGCGAGCTCGAGGCGCTGGTGCTGTCGGCGCTGCGGGAGACGGGCGGGCCGGCCACGGCCGGCCAGGTGCACGATTACCTGGGCGAGGATCTCGCCTACACGACGGTGATCACTATCTTGACCCGATTGCTGGACAAGGGTGTGGTGGCCCGTGAGCGGTCAGGCCGTTCGTTCGTCTGGCGGCCGGTCGCCGACCAGGCGGGTCTGGCGGCGCGGAAGATGCGCCGGGTGCTGGACGCGGAGAACGACAGGGAGGCGGTGCTGACCAGCTTCCTCACCGCGCTCGACCCGGCTGACGAACAGCTTCTGCGCGGCCTGCTGGCCCAGCCGCGGAGCGACGGAGGAGACTGACACCTCATGGGGGTCTTCGTCTTCCTGCCGCTCGTCCTGCCACTCACCGCTTGGCCGATCTCCCGGCTGGCCGAGCAGCATCTGCACCCGCGGACAGCGACCAGGCTGCTCACAGTTGTGGCCACTGTGATGGCGCTGTGCAGCACGGTGTGCCTGGCACTGGTCATGGTGGTCGGGACGGCGCAGCTACCGGGGAATCCTCTGCCTGACGGCTGGTCCGACCCGGAGGTGCGCGCGGCGGTTCCTTTCGACGAAGTGGCCGGGAAGGTGGCGATCCCGGCTCTGGGTGCGGTGCTCCTGGCCTGCGGGCGGACGCTGTGGCGGCACGGCCGGGTACGCCGTCGTGCTCACCGCGCGCTGGCCGGACTGCCGGATACCACGGTGGCCGTACTCGCGGACGACGTCCCTTATGCGTACGCCTTGCCCGGCGCACGACGAGACCGAGTCGTGGTGACCACCGCCCTGCTTGGCTGCCTGGAACCGGCGGAGCGCCGGGCGCTCTTCGCCCACGAGCGGGCGCACCTCGCCGGGCGGCATCACCGCTACCTGCTCGCGGTGCAACTGGCGTCGCGCGCCAACCCGTTCTTGCGACCACTGCGCTCCACAGTGACGTACGCGGCGGAACGGTGGGCCGACGAGGAAGCGGCCCGTGCCGTGGGGAACCGGCGGGTTGTGGCACACGCGATCGGCAAGGCGGCCCTGGTGTCACGCGAAGTGCCCGTGGCGACACTGGCGGGCATGGCCGGGCCGGGGCCGGTGCCGGTGCCGCGCAGGGTGGCTGCCCTGCTGAAGCCCGCTCCGGTGCCGCGTAACTGGCCGTCGGTGTCCACATCGGTGGGGCGGGCGGCGTGGGCGGCGGCGGCGGGCACCGCCGTGTCGGCGATGTCGTCCGCGAACTCGGCCGTGACCATGTTCTTCATCCTGCACACTGCGACACCGCTCTGATCGAGAGGGCCGACGGCCAGGCGCGGTCTGCCGACGCGACAACGGTGGAAACCCCGGCGAAGGTCCATTCACGGGCGATCGGCGACAGCCTGGCGGCCAGGATGCCGGCGGCAGGCGGCACACGTGCGGCCGTGGTGAGCGGCGCGACCGTACCCGACGGTGCGGCGCTCCCGGCATTCCCCGAACTTCTACATGACTGTAGAGTTTTGCTGCTCGGCGGCAGAGACGTCGGGTGCCGGACACCAGAAACCGGGCGGCACGGCTGAGCGGAGGATCGTCCTCGATGAGCGGTAAGGGAAGGCGGCGCGCTTCCTCGGACAGGCCACCCCGGCTGACCAGGCGGGGACGGATCCTGCTGTGGGGTGCCGGCGTGTGCTCCGTGCTCATCTTGGGTGTCGCCGGGGTCGGCGCATGGGTCTACGAGGACCTGGACGGCAACATCGACGCCGCCGACGTCGACAACAAGTTGGGCGGCGATCGCCCCGAGAACCTCAGTCCCGGTTCGAAGAACATCCTGGTGGTCGGCTCCGACAGTCGGGACGGCGACAACGCCGAGTACGGCAAGGGCCTGACCACCATGCAGTCGGACACGCTGATGGTGCTGCACGTACCCGCGAACCGTGAGTGGGCCACGGTCGTGTCGTTCCCGCGCGACTCGTGGGTGGAGATACCCGCCTGCGACAGGGGTGACGGTGCGACGTCCGCACCCCATCACGCCAAGATCAACGAGGCGTTCGCGATCGGTGGTATGAGCGGCGATGTGGCCGGTGCCGCCGCCTGCACCATCAAGACGGTGGAGGCCGGCACCGGCCTGCGCATCGATCACTTCATGTCCGTCGATTTCCAGGGTTTCAAGGGCATGGTCAACGCTCTGGACGGCATAGAGGTGTGTCCCGAAGAAGCCATCCATGACAAGAAGGCCCACCTGGACCTGGAGGCGGGCTGCCAGACCGTCAAGGACGAAGAGGCACTCGGGTACGTCCGTGCACGCTACAGCGTCGGCGACGGATCAGACGTCGGGCGCATCGGCAGGCAGCAGGAGTTCATGGAGGCGCTGGCGGCCAAGGCGCAGTCCAAGCTGACGAACCCCAACTCCCTTTACGGATTTCTGCAGTCGGCCACCAAGTCGCTCACGACGGACAAGGACCTGGCCGGCATCAAACCGCTCTACGGCCTTGCCGCCGAACTGAAGGACATCCCCAGCGACCGGCTCACCTTCCTCACCGTGCCGAACTACCCGCGTGAGGCCGATGTGCCCACGGACAAGGCCAACGTCGTGTGGCAGTATCCGCAGGCGGCCGAAGTGTTCACGTCACTGGCCGAGGACGAGGAGATCGACAAGGAACAGGTGGAGGCGGACGCGGAGAACCCGGTCCATGCCTCTGCCGTACGGGTGCGCGTCCTCAACGGCACCGGAGTGCCCGGGCGAGCCGCGGCCGTCGCCGAGGAACTGCGTCAGGCGGGCTTCACCGTCCTCGACACAGGCAACGCTGAGGCGAGCAGCAAGACCACGGTGAGCTATCCGTCCGGCCTGGAGCGGCAGGCCGAGGTGCTCACAAGCAGGACACCCGGTGCCCGGTCTCAGCGGGACGAGGAGGCCGCGTCCGGACTGGTGACCCTCGTCGTGGGAACCGATCTCGTTCCCGAACGTATCCGGTGAGCGGCGCTTCGGGGGCCGATCGGACCCGGTCGTCCGCAGGTGCGGCCTGCGTCGGTCCGGCTGCGAAGGGCGGAGAGACCTGCCGGAACGACACAAGACTGTGATCGCTCCGGCGCGGGCCTGTCTTCTGGTCAGAGATCGAACTCGTGGGGCGGGAGGTCAAGGGCGTAGCACGCCTCGCGAACGACGGCCTGCTCGTCCTTGTCGAAGTCGCCGTCGGCTCCGCCGATCACGATGCCGATCTGCACCACGGCCCGAGCCTCGGCGGGCTTCTTCTTCGCCTTGGCGATCTCCTGGAGGATGCTGACCTTGCCGAGCGCGAAGTCGGCGGCGAGCTTGTTCAGGTTGTCCTCGAAGCGGCGGTGCAGCTCGTCGGCGGGAAAGTTCTGCAGTACGTCGTTGGTGGCGATGAGCTGGGCGACGCGCTGCCGTTCCGAGGAGTCGACGGTGCCGTCGGCTGCGGCGACCAGCGCGCACATCGCCATGCTCGCGTCGCGGAAGGCGCCGCTCTTGAGGTCGTTCTTCTTCGCCGTGAGCTGGGTCTGCATCTGGGACGCGGACTCCTTGAAGCGGTCCCACAGGGCCATGAACACTCCAAACGGGTCAAGGGGAGCCCCTGCGCGATGCGGCTCGGGGCAGTTGAACGCTCGTTATGTGGTCGGAAAAGCGGATGACGGAGCGCGCGGCTCCGTCCCTGGGCCTGGCGTGGGCTCCGGCTGCCGCTCAGTCCTCGCTCTCCTCGTCGCCCTCGAAGAAGTCCCCCACCTCGTCGACGACTTCGGCGGCGACCATGCCGCCGACGACGCCGACCGCGAGGCCGGCGGCTCCGGCAGCGATCGCCGTTCCCATACCCGGGCCGGAGCGGTGGTGGTCGTCGTGATGATGCTCACCGTGGCCGTGGTGGCCGTGGTGGCCGTGGTGTCCGTGGTCGGCGAAGGGCGCACCGTGCCCGTAGGCGGACCGGTGCTCGACGAGCTGACGGATCCAGCCGTCGACTTCCGCCGTCCAGTCGCGGTTGTCGTGGTGGCCGACGGTGAAGCGGGTGAGCGCGTCGTGGCCGGAGGAGAACAGGCCGCCGCGCTTGTCGGCTTCCAGTACCACCTCCAGGTCAGCGGGGCCGGCCAGGAAGGTCAGCTCGATCTCGTTGACCTGGTGGGCGTACTGGGGTGCGGGGGTGAGCTCGATCTCCTGGTAGAAGGGGAGCTGTTGCCCGGTGCCGCCGATGTGTCCGTATTCGAGGTCGGCGGACTTGAAGCCGAAGCCGAGCTGTCCGAGGGCTTCCAGGATCGCTTCCTGGACCGGCAACGGGCCGACGGTGAGCTGGTCCAGGTCGCCCTTGTCCTTGGCGCCGGCGACCGCGAGCTCGGTGCGCACACCGAGCACGATGCCCAGAGGTTGCCCGTACAGTTCGGTGACGGGTGTCTCCCAGGGCAATGTGACGGTGAAGGGGACGCTGCGTGCCTCTTCGGCGGTCAGCCGGAAGCCGCCGCCGACGGTGAACCGGTCGAAGACGACGACGCCCTCGCTCTCCCCCTCCTCGTGCTCGGCCTCGACCCGGGCCACGAGGTCGAGCGTGATGTGCTCGATGTCGAAATCGGCCTGGCCACCTTTGAGGTGCACCTGACCGCTGAGCGTGCCGCCGGGCAGCACGGGAGCAGGGTCGAGGACCGTGTCGACCGTGGGGGCGCCCACGCCGAGCGAGCCGAGAAGTCGCTTGAACACCATCGTGGCGTCCACTCCTTAAGCGTGCGTGTGGTTCTTCAGGAAGGTGCCGTCCGCCCGCGCGGCGACGGACGGCACTACGTCCGTTGCCCGGCCGACTACTTGGCCGCTTCGAGAGCGGCGAGGGCCTGCGCCCAGCGGACGTACTTCAAGTCGGCCAGGTCCGCGACGGTCTTGACGCCGAATGCCTCCCGGAGCAGCTCACCGTCTCGGTCGGAGACACCCTTCAGCGCCGCCACGGGGGCGGCGAGTATCTCCTGCAGGCTCTTGTCCGCCCACGCCTTGTCCAGCACCTTGTCCAGGTCGATCGAGGTCATGTGTGTCGTCTCCATAGGGCGCGGGCCCGGGTCGCCCCAGGGCCTGTTTCTACAAACGAGTAGAAGCATAGAGTTGCCTCGGCGGATCAAGAGCGCCCTGCGGGTTGCCTCGCCGGGAAAGGCCGAAATCCGCCCCTGGGCTGGCCAGAGGCTGCTCGGCGCGAAGGCCGTTCACTGGTGGTGGTGTGCCGGAAGTGAGGGGACGCATGCCGGGGATGGGAACCTGGTTTCAGCCAGAACCGTTCTGCTGTCTGCACGTTCAGGTAAGGAGCCGGCGCTTGTCCGCCAGATCGACGGGTTCTTCGGGGCTCGGTCCTCGGCCGTTCCGTACACGGTTTGTTGAGCAGGGCCCGCGGCGGGGTGGTGAGGGATGAGTGCTGTGGAAGCGTGGCTGGGTGTGCTGGCCGTGTTCGTGCTGACCGCGGGCACCGGCTACTTCGTCGCGCAGGAGTTCGCCTACGTCTCGGCCGACCGGCTCGCCCTCGCGCGGGAGGCCGACGAGGGGGGCAAGAAGGCCGGCCGTGCGCTGAAGGTGCTCGAGCGGCTGTCGTTCATGCTCTCGGGCGCCCAGCTGGGCATCACGGTGACCGGCCTGGTCGTCGGATTCATCGCCGAGCCGGCCGTATCCGCGCTGCTGAAGCCGGTGCTGTCCGGTCTCGGTGTACCCGACGGCGCCGTCACCGGCATCTCGGTGGTGCTGGCGTTCGTCCTCGCCACGGTCGTGCAGATGGTGCTGGGCGAGCTGGCGCCGAAGAACCTCGCCATCGCCGTGCCGGAACAGCTGGCCAAGGCACTGGCGGGCTCCACGCTCGCCTACCTGAAGGTGGTCGGCCCGGTGGTGCGCGTCTTCGACGGCGCGGCGAACAGGCTGCTGCGCAAGATCGGTATCGAGCCGGTCGAGGAGCTGCACCACGGCGCCACACTGGAGGAGCTGGGCCATCTGATCGGCGAGTCCCACGACCAGGGACAGCTGCCCCGCCAGACGGCCGAGCTGGTCGACCACGTACTGGAGTTCTCCGAGCGGACGCTGCGCGAAGTGATGGTGCCGCGCGTCGACGCGGTGTTCGTGCGCAAGGACGCCACCGCTGCCGAGGCCATCGAGCTCGTCGGAAGGTACGGCCACTCCAACTATCCCGTGCTCGGAGACCACCCGGACGACGTCGCGGGCGTGCTCGGGGTACGGGAGCTGATGGGTGTGGCCGCCGAGCGGCTGACCTCCAGCACGGCCGGCTCGCTGGCCCGGGCGACGCTGCTCCTGCCGGAGACCCTGCCCCTGCCGGCCGCTGTGGAGCGGATGCGGGAGCGGGACGACGAGTTCGCCGTGGTCCTCGACGAACATGGCGGGGTGGCGGGTGTCGTCACCTACGAGGATGTCGCCGAGGAACTGGTGGGTGACATCGCCGACGAGTCGGACACCGTCATCGCCGTCGCGGTGCCGGATGGGGCCGGCTGGTTGGTGGACGCCGGGCGCCGTCTGGACGAGGTGGCCGGTGCCACCGGCGTGGAGCTGCCCGGGGAGGACGACTACGACACCGTGGCCGGCCTGATCGTCGACCGGCTCGGCCGCTTCCCCACCATCGGTGACCGGCTCACCGTGGAGCTTCACGCCGGCGGCAGTGTCCTGATCGACGTACGCACACTGGACCGGCACGTCCCGGAACGGGTCCGGGTCGAGCGGGTGGCCGACAAGGCGGAGGAGCAGGCATGAGTTTCCCGATGGCGCTCTTCGTCACCGTTGCGCTGCTCATCGGCAGCGGATTCTTCGTCGCCGCCGAGTTCGCCCTGGTGGCCGCCAAACGGCACCGCATGGAACAGGCGGTCGCTGAGGGGCGGCGCGGCGCCAAGGCCGCACTGGCGGGGATGCGTGAGCTGTCGCTGATGTTGGCCGGTGCCCAGCTCGGCATCACCGTGTGCACGCTGGGACTCGGATCGGTCTCCAAGCCCGCGATCTCCCACGAGCTCGATCCGCTGCTGCACCGGCTCGGCCTGCCCACCGCACTCAGCTACGGCGTCGCCTTCGCCGTGGCCATGCTCGTGGTCGTCTTCCTGCACATGGTGCTCGGCGAGATGGCGCCCAAGTCGTGGGCCATCGCCCATCCCGAGCGCTCCGCGATGCTGCTCTCCCCCGCGTTCAGGGCCGTCGCCACCGCCGTACGCCCGCTCATCTGGGTCCTCAACCGGATCAGCAACGCGCTCGTCCGGCTCTGCCGGGTCACCCCGCGCGACGAGCTGGCCTCCGTCCACAACCGCGAGCAGCTCACCCACCTGGTGGAGGAGTCCGAACGGCTCGGCCTCATCAACGAGACCGACTCAGAATCGCTCACCCGCTCGCTCACCGAGCCGGAAACCCCGGTGCGCGAGCTCCGGATCCCGGCCGCCGCCATCACCGCGGTCGACGCCGGCGCCGACGCCGAGCAGATCCTGGCCCTGGCAACCGCCAGTGACCGCACTCGGCTTCTGGTCCGCGAGGACAACGTCGTGCTCGGCTCGGTGCACGCCCGTGATGTCCTGGTTGCCCGCTCGCAAGGCCGGCCCACCACCGCCCGTGCCCTGGCCCGCCCCGTGCCCGAGCTCCGTGAGGAGACCACGGTGGCCGAAGCGATCGAACTCCTGCGCCGACGCCGGGCCACCCTCGCGGTGGTTCGCGACGGCTCCGGCGAACTCACCGGCATGGTGAGCCTGGACGACCTGCTGGCCCGCTACCTCCAGCCCCGCCCGGCCTGAACAGCTGCCTGGTGCCCGAGCGCCCCAGGTCATCCTGGGGCGCTCACGCGCATCTCTTCGAGCACGGCCGACGGCTCACCGGTACCACTCGTACGTCAGAAACTACAGTGCTGTAGAAATCGATACCGGAGCCTGACCGTCGGCATCCAGATACTGACCGCCGGAGCCGACCCGGGATGGACGCCGCGCACGCGAGGAGACAAGGCAGCAGGATGCCCGAGCACCGAGTTCGCACGGTCCGTACGGCCCTGGCCCTACGATGCCGAGCCGTCACGGAGGCCCGGTGGTTCGCCGCCACCGTGTTCGTCCTGATCCTCGTGAACGCCGCCTTGCTCGGCATCGAGACGTACTCCGGAGTGGCCGCCGACTGGCACCACTGGTTACACACGGCCGAGCACACCTGCCTCGCCGCCTTCACCCTCGAGGTCCTGCTGCGCATGGCGGCCCACGCCGATCGGCCCCGCACCTTCTTCAAGGACCCCTGGAACCTGTTCGACCTGGCCGTCGTCCTGTGCGCCTTCCTGCCCTTCCTGCGCGAAAACAGCACCGTCCTGCGGCTGCTACGCCTGGCCCGCGTGCTGCGCACCGCTCGCTTCCTGCCGCAGTTGCGCGTCGTACTCATCGCAGTGGCCCGAAGTCTGCCGGGCACCCTGAGTTTCCTGCTCGTCGGGGCGTTGCTGTTGTACGTGTACGCGATGGTGGGCTGGGTCTTCTTCGGTCGGCACGACCCGGAGCACTACGGTTCCCTCGGCCGCGCCGCGCTCACCCTCTTCCTGCTGATGACCCTGGACGGCATCGGGGACGCCGTCCACGCCGGCCTGGACATCTCGCGCTGGAGCCTCCTCTACTACGCCTCCTACGTCCTGCTCGCGTCGTTCGTCCTCGTCAACGTCCTTATCGGCGTCGTCATCACCTCCCTCGACGAAGCCCGCGACCTGGACCTGGACGAACCTTCGGCCGAGTCACCACCCGCCGACCCGCCGACCGGAGACCACCTGTCACTGCGCCGACGCATCGAGGACGCCCGCCGAGCCCTGGACGCACTGGACCAGGAACTCACCCGGTCCGTGCCCCACCCACCGACGCCGACCGACCGGTCGGCGGTCGACGCCGCCGGAGGCGGGCATGAGCAGACGGAGGGGGCGGTGACGGCACGCGGCTCGATCGTGACGACGCGGCCCTCGCCGCCATGAGCAAGACGTGTCGTGGGCAGCTGCCCCGCGGTGGTACGTGACGGTCGACTGCCGCCACCGCCTGACACCGATGAAGGGTGACGCACGCCGTGCTGACCGACCTGTGGAGATGCGTCTCACGATTCGAGGCATTCTGGCGTCGAGTGCATTGGAGCGGCGCGCCAGGGTTCGGACTGGGCATCGCCACCTGCAGCGCCTGGCGCCGGTCCTCTGTCATTCGATGTGTCTCGGCGTACCTGGAGAAGGCGGCCCAGCGGCAGATCGAGCGTGACAATCTGGACGAGCTGATCGCAGATTTTGACAAGGTGCACGGTCCGGCCGATCCCGAGGCCGTGGCGGCCGCGCGTGCCCGGCTGACCGGAGGCGCCACGAACGCCGGGGCGGCCTCGTGAGCGGTGTCCTGGTCCTGGACGGGGAGGGCCTGGCGAAGGCCGTACACCGGGATCGGGAAATCCACGCGTGGCTGACGGCGGCTCGCGACGCGGACCTGCCCGTGATCACATCGGCGGTCGTGTTGGTCGAGGTGATCCATCCGAAGATCAACGACGCCGCACTGAAGTGGACCCTGTCCCGCTTGAGCGTCGAGCCGGTGACCCAAGCCGTCGCGCAATCCGCTGCCGCCTTGCTGCGGGCAGTGGGGCTGCACGGCCACAAGTACGCCATCGACGCCATGCTGTGCGCGACCGCCTTGCAGCATCCCGGCCGGGTGACGATTCTGACTTCGGACGTGGAAGACATCGGGCTGCTCACTGCCGAGCATCCGCGCCTGAGTGCGGAGAAGGTCTGAGCCGCGACGCCTTGTGGAGGCGGTGCTCGCCGTGCGGACTCGGCTCTGGCTCAGCGGTCTCCTGCCCAGTCGGCAGGTCGGTGGGAGGGACACCCTTTCGACCTGCTCGGATCGGGCTGAACGATGGCGTGGTCGGCAACGGGCAGGAGCGTGTCACGCCCGAGTAGCGGCACCTCCACCCTTTCGAATCCTCTGGAAGGGCATGGAGTCGGGCTCCGGCACGCGCCAGACGATGCCGACTTGCTCGTCGAGAGGAAGCGAGGGGCCACCGATGTAGATGCAGTGGATGAAGTAGAGAACGGCCAGTCGAAATGCCTCTGGTTCGATGTCGGTCGACTTCGTCACCGTGGCCCGGCTCCAAGCCGTCAGCGGGAACTCCGCCAACACTTGATGCCGTTCCTCTCGGCCCTGTCGGCGGCAAGCCCCGCTGCCGCCCCTCCGAACGGCGATGTGCTCCTGTGGAAAACTGTGCACAGCAAAAAGGCCCGGGTCGATGACCTGGGCCTCAGCTCTGGAGCGGGTGACGAGAATCGAACTCGCGCTCTCAGCTTGGGAAGCTGATGTTCTACCATTAAACTACACCCGCGTAAGACGCCGACCGAGGTCGGTGTCTGGACGCTCGCTCACTCTACCTCATCGCAGGCCCCCGGTGTTCTAGCCGTGGGGCCTGCGGGCGTTCGGGTGGGGATGAAGCGGCTGCGGGGGGCCGGAGTTGGGGCGTACCGTGGAGGGGTGGGTGAGGGTCCGGGAGGGGCCGGAGTGCCGCCTGGAGAGTCGTCTCTTTGATCCCGTACTGTGGCTTTTGTCGTCAGGGTAGTAGCAAGCCAGACGCGGCTCTTGGGGAAGGGACTTGAAGGACTTGATGGAGCGCACCGTCGTCCGCTGTGCCGATGGGCACGTGTTCACCGCCGCCTCGTTCCCGATGCAGCAGGCCGAGCGACTCGGCCCCGGCCGGCTCGTCCGATGTCCGCGGTGTGCGCGGCTGAGGAGTGCCGTGCCCGTGGGTTCGGCGAAGCGGTAGCACAGGCACAGAGCGGGTTCGGGCGCGCGGCGCGGCGGCGGTTGTCGCTGCTCCGCGCGCCTTGCGTATCCTCGGTGCGTGCTTCTCTCAGACAAGGACATCCGGGCCGAGATCGACTCCGGACGGGTCCGCATCGATCCCTTCGACGACTCCATGGTGCAGCCGTCGAGTATCGACGTGCGCCTCGACCGCTACTTCCGGGTGTTCGAGAATCACCGGTACCCGCACATCGACCCCTCCGTCGAGCAGGCGGATCTGACCCGCCTCGTGGAGCCGGATGGGGACGAGCCGTTCATCCTGCATCCCGGCGAGTTCGTGCTGGCCAGCACGTACGAGGTCGTCACGTTGCCCGACGACCTGGCCTCGCGGCTGGAGGGCAAGAGCTCGCTCGGACGGCTCGGACTGGTCACGCACTCCACCGCCGGGTTCATCGACCCGGGCTTCTCCGGACACGTGACGCTCGAGCTCAGCAACCTCGCGACGCTGCCCATCAAGCTGTGGCCGGGGATGAAGATCGGGCAGCTGTGCATGTTCCGGCTCACCTCGCCGGCCGAGCACCCCTACGGGAGCGAGCGGTACGGGTCCCGTTACCAGGGACAGCGGGGGCCGACCGCCTCCCGGTCCTTCCTCAACTTCCATCGGACCCAGGTATGAGCAGGACGCGCGCATGAGTGATGTTCGGGAGAATCTGACCTACGAGCAGTTCGGGGTCGCCGTGCGCGAGCTCGCGCAGGCCGTCGCCGACGACGGGTACGAGCCCGACATAGTGCTCTCCATCGCGCGGGGCGGCGTCTTCGTGGCGGGTGGGCTCGCCTACGCCCTCGACTGCAAGAACATCCACCTCGTGAACGTCGAGTTCTACACCGGCGTCGGGACCACGCTCGAGATGCCGGTCATGCTCGCGCCCGTGCCCAACGTCATCGACTTCTCCGAGAAGAAGGTCCTCATCACCGACGACGTCGCCGACACCGGCAAGACGCTCAAGCTGGTGCGGGACTTCTGCCTGGACACGGTCGCCGAGGTCCGCAGCGCCGTGATCTATGAGAAGTCCCACTCGCTCGTCCAGTGCGAGTACGTGTGGAAGCGGACCGATCAGTGGATCAACTTCCCCTGGTCCGTGCAGGAGCCCGTCGTGCGGCGGGCCGGGCAGGTGCTCGACGCCTGAGTGCCGAGACGGACGTGGTGTGTGAAGGGCCCCCGGCGCGACGCAAGGCGCCGGGGGCCCTTCACATGCCGTGTCGCGCCGTCAGAACGTGCCCAGCTTCACGATCGACAGCAGCGCGATCAGCTGGATCGCGGAGGCGCCGAGCGCCTTCGGCCAGGGCAGGTCGTGGGAGCGGCCGACCATCAGGGTGAGCAGGACGCCGCCCGCGACCCAGGTGGCCCAGCCGAGGACCTGGACGAAGGACGCGTCGCCGCCGAGGAACATCGCGAAGACCAGGCGCGGGGCGTCGGTGAGCGACATGATCAGCATGGAGAGGCCGACCGTGGGCTGCCACGCTCCGTCGCCGCCGAGCTGGCGGGCCAGGCTGTGGGTGACCACGCCCAGCACGAAGGCGCTCAGCACCATCGCGACGGCCGTCGTCAGGACGATCGGGATCGCGTTCGAGAGGGTGGCGTTGATCGCCTCCTCGCGGGCGTTGTCGAACCCGAAGACCGCCAGCAGCCCGTAGAGGAACGTCACGATGAGCGCAGGCGCCCACATCGCGTAGTCCCGCATCTGGAGGAAGGTCTGGTTGGGGGCCAGCACGACGCCCTTCAGCAGGGCCTTCCAGTACAGGCGCGGGCCGACGGGGCCGGGCGGCGGGGCGGAGCCGGCGCGGTAGGTCTCGCCCTGGTTGTACGGGTCGTCGCCGACCGTGAACGCCTGGGTGTGGCCCGGGTTGTTGGCCGCGTAGGGGTCGTACGGGGCGTGGCCCCCCTGCGGGCCGCCCTGCCCGTAGCCGCCGTCACCGAAGTACTCCGGCTCGCCGTGACCGCCGCCGTGACCGCCGCCGCCGTGGTGCGGCTGTGGCCACGGTGAGTCGCCGTTGCCGGGCCCGGGGGCGCCACCTCCGTACGGCTGTTGCGGGTACGGCTGCTGAGGCGTCGCGGGACCGCCGTACGGCGGTCCCTGGGGCGCCTGCTGTCCGTACGGAGGGTGTTGCGGTCGCGCGTTGGGAGCGCCGTTGTTCCGGCCGCGTCCGATCCTGAATCCAGCCACGCCTTCGAACGTACCTGGTCCCGGAGAGTGACGTGCGGGGCCCGGCCGTTCGGGGGGTCCTTTGCGGCCGACCTGTGACATCCCTTACGGGGGTTGTCCGGGGCGCCCCCTAGGGCCGGACGGCGGTCGTACGGCCCCCGCGGCCCGCACCGTCAGCAGAAGGCGGTGAACCCCCACCACGTGTCGGTAACGCGCCAGGCCGCCTCGATGCGGCCGTCGCCCCGGCCCGTGTACAGGAGCTGCCAGCCCGGGTTGTCCGACCAGCCGTCGATGACGTAGCTCCTGTCGGTGACGGCGATGAGGTCGGGGGCGTCGGTGCCGTTGGAGTCGCCGACGGAGAACAGGTGCCCCATGCTGCTGTTCCACCCGCGGGTGCCGACGAGCGTCCGGCTGCCGAGGCCGCCGGTGCGGGTGCCGGGGTAGAGCCAGAGCTTGCCGGTGGAGGCTTCGCGGGCGTAGAGGTCGGGCCGGCCGTCGCCGTTCGTGTCGCCCATGCCGACGAGGGCGTTCATGGCCTTCCAGCCGCCGGTGCCGATGAGCTTGTGGCTGCCGAGGGTGCCGGTGGCGGTGCCGGGGTAGAGCCGGAGCTTGCCGGTGGACTTCTCGGCGGCGACCAGGTCGGAGCGGCCGTCACCGGTGAGGTCGCCGAAGGCGGTGATGTGGGCCATGCCGTTCCAGCCGCGGGCGCCGATGAGCTGGTGCTGCGCGTGCACCTCAACCCGGCCCCGGGCCCGGTAGTTCGCCCTTCACCGGCAAAGGCGGCGGCCCCTGACCCGCTCGGGAGTCAGGGGCCGCCGTCGGTCGGGCTGCCGGGTGGGGCCGGTCACTTCACCGGCTCGGGCTCCGGGGCGTTCTCCGTCTCCGGTTCACCGGCCGGGTCGGCCGGGGTCTTCACGGAGTCCAGCAGGAGCTGGGCGACGTCCACGACCTGGATGGACTCCTTGGCCTTGCCGTCGTTCTTCTTGCCGTTGACCGAGTCGGTCAGCATGACCAGGCAGAACGGGCAGGCGGTGGAGACGATGTCGGGGTTGACCGACAGGGCCTCGTCGACGCGCTCGTTGTTGATGCGCTTGCCGATCCGCTCCTCCATCCACATGCGGGCGCCGCCGGCACCGCAGCAGAAGCCGCGTTCCTTGTGGCGGTGCATCTCCTCGTTGCGGACGCCGGGGACGGCGGCGATGATCTCGCGCGGGGGCGTGTAGATCTTGTTGTGCCGGCCCAGGTAGCAGGGGTCGTGGTAAGTGATGATGCCCTCGACCGGGGTGACGGGGGTGAGCTTGCCCTCGTCGACCAGATGCTGGAGCAACTGGGTGTGGTGGATGACCTCGTAGTCGCCGCCGAGCTGCGGGTACTCGTTGCCCAGGGTGTTGAGGCAGTGCGGGCAGGTCGCGACGATCTTCTTCGCCGACTTCGGCTTCTTCGACTCCTCGGTCACCTTCCCGTCGTCGTCCATCTCCTCGCCGAAGGCGGCGTTGAGGGACATGACGTTCTCCATGCCCAGCTCCTGGAACAGCGGCTCGTTGCCGAGGCGCCGTGCGGAGTCACCGGTGCACTTCTCGTCGCCGCCCATGATGGCGAACCTGACGCCCGCCATGTGGAGGAGCTCGGCGAAGGCCTTGGTGGTCTTCTTGGCGCGGTCCTCCAGGGCGCCGGCGCAGCCGACCCAGTACAGGTACTCGACCTCGGTGAGGTCCTCGATGTCCTTGCCGACGACCGGGACCTCGAAGTCGACCTCCTTGAGCCACTCCAGGCGCTGCTTCTTCGCCAGGCCCCAGGGGTTGCCCTTCTTCTCCAGGTTCTTGAGCATCGTGCCCGCCTCGGACGGGAACGCGGACTCGATCATGACCTGGTAGCGGCGCATGTCGACGATGTGGTCGACGTGCTCGATGTCGACGGGGCATTGCTCGACGCAGGCGCCGCAGGTGGTGCAGGACCACAGGACGTCCGGGTCGATGACGCCGTTCTCCTCGGCGGTGCCGATCAGCGGGCGCTCGGCCTCGGCGAGGGCGGCGGCGGGGACGCCCTTGAGCTGCTCCTCGGAGGCCTTCTCCTCGCCCTCCACGGTCTTGCCGCCGCCGGCCAGCAGGTAGGGGGCCTTGGCGTGCGCGTGGTCGCGCAGGGACATGATCAGGAGCTTGGGGGAGAGCGGCTTGCCGGTGTTCCACGCGGGGCACTGCGACTGGCAGCGGCCGCACTCGGTGCAGGTGGAGAAGTCCAGCAGGCCCTTCCAGGAGAAGTGCTCGACCTGGGAGACGCCGAAGACGTCGTCCTCGCCGGGGTCGGTGAAGTCGATCGGCTTGCCGCCCGACGTCATCGGCAGCAGCGCGCCGAGCGAGGTCTCGCCGTCGGCGTTGCGCTTGAACCAGATGTTCGGGAATGCCAGGAAGCGGTGCCAGGCCACGCCCATGTCGGTCTTCAGGGCGACCGTGATCATCCAGATGAAGGAGGTGGCGATCTTGAGGCCGGCGAAGAAGTAGACCAGGTTCTGCAGCGTCGACAGGTCCAGGCTCTGGAAGGCGGAGACGACCGGGTACGAGATGAAGAACGACGCCTCGTAGCCGTCCACGTGGTGCAGGGCGCCCTCGAGGGCGTGCAGCATGAAGATGCAGACGCCGACGACGAGGATGACGGCCTCGACGAAGTACGCCTGGCCGAAGTTGGAGCCGGTGAAGCGGGACTTGCGGCCCGGCTCGCGCGGGTGGCTGAGCTGCCGGATGACGATCAGCGCCAGGATGCCGAGCACCGTCATCGTGCCGATGAACTCGACGAAGACGTTGTACGGCGCCCAGTCACCGATGACCGGCAGGATCCAGTCGGCCTGGAACAGCTGCCCGATCGCGTTGACGATGGTCAGCAGCAGGGAGAAGAAGCCCACCGCCACGAACCAGTGCGCCACCCCGACGACGCCCCAGCGGTTCATGCGGGTGTGGCCGAGGAACTCCCGGACCACGGTGAGGGTGCGCTTCACGGGTTCGTCGGTCCGCGTCCCGGCCGGCACGGACTGGCCCAGCCGCATGGAGTTGTAGATCTGCAGGACGGCGCGGCCGAACAGTGCCACGCCGACCACGATCAGGACCAGCGACACAATGATCGCGGCGAGTTGCATTTGGGGGCTCCTCGGGCCTGCGAGGTTGCGAAGGGGCGGTATGCGCTCAGCACCGCTCGGTATCGGTATTACTAAGCGGTAACTTAATCAGTCTGTCTGAGACTACCCCCATCCTCCGCCGCACTGTAGTCGGACGTGCGGTGATCTGCGTCGCTGAGGCAACCCTGACCGGCGGGGCGGCGTCGGGGACCGGCGGTTGGTCGGCCGGTCGGTCGGGCGCCACGCCGGGCCGGGGTGCCGTTCGTAGCAAATAGTGATATTCGGCATAGTTTATGCCCCGTGCTCTACGGGATCGTCGCCGCCACCTCGTCCTTTCTCCTCGCCGCCCTGCTCACCGGGCTGCTGAGGGCCCCCGCGCTGCGCCTCGCCCTCGTCGACCGGCGCCGCAGGCGGCCCGTCCCCTTGCTCGGCGGGGTAGCCGTCGTCCTCGTGACCGGACTGGCCGGGTGGGCCGGGAACTGGACCGGTGTCGTGCCGCTCGGTCCGGCGGTCGGCCGGCTGCTGGTGGCGGCCACCGCCGTCGGTGCGCTCGGCCTCGCCGCCGACGTGTGGCGTCTGCGGCGGCGGTGGGTGGTCGCCGGTACGGCCCTCGCGGCGGCGTGCGTGGTGCCGTACGGCGTGACCGGGCCGGTGGCCGGAGGGCTCGCCGTGGTCTGGGTCGCGCTGGTCGCCGCCGCCTTCCAGGGGCTCGATCACGCGGACGGTGTGGCCGGCACGGTGGGGGTCGTGACGGCCTTCGGGGTGGTCGCCTGCGCCGCCGCCGAGGTGATGGACTCCCTCGCGGTGCTGCTGAGTGCGCTGGCCGCCGCGCTGACCGGGTTCCTCCTGCACAACTGGCATCCCGCGCGGATCGCGCTCGGCGCGTGCGGGTCGCTCTTCGCGGGCTTCCTGCTGGCCGGAGCGGCCGTCTTCACCCGGGCGGGGCACGATGCCGGGACCGGGGCGGGGGTGCTGTTCGCGCTGACCGCGGTGGCGGGCGCCGACGCCGTCCTCGTGCTCCTCTCCCGCCGGGTGGCCGGGCGGCCCCTGCTGCGGGGCGGGCCCGACCACCTCGCCCACCGGTTGCGGCGGCTCGGCCTGACCCCGCAGGGTGCGGTGGTCCTGCTCGGCGCGGCCTCGTTCTGCGGGGTGCTCGTCGGGGTGCTCGTGCACGCCGGCTGGGCCGGCCGGGTGGCGGTGCTGTGGGTGGCGGGCGGGGCGGTCGTCGTGGTGGCGGCTCTGTCGCGGGTGCGCGTGTACGGGGAGGTGGGTCGGCCGCGCGCCGTTTCCAGGGAGGCGTCTGGGGCAACCGGAGGGCCGGTCACCGCGTCCTCCGGGGGGACGATTTTTCCGGTTCGCCAGGCTCGGCGCATTGAGAAAGTGCAGGTCAGCGCGCCATTGCGTGTAAGGAACGGATAAGAGTTGAGCCTACCTGACTCACTTCTATTGACCCGGCCGACGGGGTCGTGCACACTTGAGCCTGTTCCACTCAAGTCAGCTGGAGGTTATTCACCATGGCACGTGCGGTCGGCATCGACCTGGGCACGACTAACTCCGTCGTCAGCGTTCTGGAGGGCGGCGAGCCCACCGTCATCACCAACGCCGAGGGCGCCAGGACCACGCCGTCCGTCGTCGCCTTCGCCAAGAACGGTGAGGTGCTGGTCGGCGAGGTGGCCAAGCGCCAGGCGGTCACGAACGTCGACAGGACCATCCGGTCGGTCAAGCGCCACATGGGCACCGACTGGAAGATCAACCTGGACGGCAAGGACTTCAACCCGCAGCAGATCAGCGCCTTCGTGCTGCAGAAGCTGAAGCGGGACGCCGAGTCCTACCTGGGCGAGAAGGTGACCGACGCGGTCATCACCGTCCCCGCGTACTTCAACGACGCCGAGCGTCAGGCCACCAAGGAGGCCGGTGAGATCGCGGGCCTCAACGTCCTGCGCATCGTCAACGAGCCGACGGCCGCCGCCCTGGCGTACGGCCTGGACAAGGACGAGCAGATCATCCTCGTCTTCGACCTCGGTGGCGGTACCTTCGACGTCTCGCTGCTGGAGATCGGCGACGGTGTCGTCGAGGTGAAGGCCACCAACGGTGACAACCACCTCGGCGGTGACGACTGGGACCAGCGCGTCGTCGACTACCTGGTCAAGCAGTTCCAGTCCGGTCACGGCGTGGACCTCTCCAAGGACAAGATGGCGCTGCAGCGCCTGCGTGAGGCCGCCGAGAAGGCGAAGATCGAGCTGTCCTCGTCCACCGAGACCTCGATCAACCTGCCCTACATCACGGCCTCCGCCGAGGGTCCGCTGCACCTGGACGAGAAGCTCACGCGCGCCCAGTTCCAGCAGTTGACCGCCGACCTGCTGGAGCGCTGCAAGACGCCGTTCCACAACGTCATCAAGGACGCCGGCATCCAGCTGTCCGAGATCGACCACGTCGTTCTCGTCGGCGGCTCGACCCGGATGCCCGCCGTCGCCGAGCTCGTCAAGGAGCTGACCGGCGGCAAGGACGCCAACAAGGGCGTCAACCCGGACGAGGTCGTCGCCATCGGCGCCGCCCTGCAGGCCGGTGTCCTCAAGGGCGAGGTCAAGGACGTCCTGCTCCTCGACGTCACCCCGCTGTCCCTCGGTATCGAGACCAAGGGCGGCATCATGACCAAGCTGATCGAGCGGAACACGACGATCCCGACGAAGCGCTCGGAGATCTTCACCACCGCCGAGGACAACCAGCCCTCCGTGCAGATCCAGGTCTACCAGGGCGAGCGCGAGATCGCGGCGTACAACAAGAAGCTCGGCATGTTCGAACTGACCGGTCTGCCCCCGGCGCCCCGCGGCGTCCCGCAGATCGAGGTCGCCTTCGACATCGACGCCAACGGCATCATGCACGTCACGGCGAAGGACCTCGGCACCGGCAAGGAGCAGAAGATGACCGTCACCGGCGGCTCCTCGCTGCCGAAGGACGAGGTCGACCGGATGCGCCAGGAGGCCGAGAAGTACGCGGAGGAGGACCACGCCCGCCGCGAGGCCGCCGAGTCCCGCAACCAGGGCGAGCAGCTCGTCTACCAGACGGAGAAGTTCCTCAAGGACAACGAGGACAAGGTCCCGGGCGAGGTGAAGACCGAGGTCGAGTCCGCCGTCGCCGAGCTGAAGGAGAAGCTCAAGGGCGAGGACACCGCCGAGATCCGCACCGCCACCGAGAAGGTCGCCGCCGTCTCGCAGAAGCTGGGCCAGGCCATGTACACCGACGCCCAGGGCGCGCAGGCCGCCGGGGGCGAGGCCCCGGGCGCGGGTGCCCAGGCCGGTGACAAGGCCGACGACGACGTCGTCGACGCCGAGATCGTGGACGACGAGCGCAAGGACGGTGCCGCGTGACGGAGGAGACCCCGGGCTTCGACGAGAAGCCCGACGTCCCCTCCGGCGCCACCCCCGAAGACGCCGAGCCGCAGGCCGCCTCCGAAGAGGGGGCGGCCCCGGCCGGGGACGCGAGCGAGAACGCTGGCCTGGTGGCCCAGCTGGACCAGACGCGCACGGCGCTCAATGAGCGCACGGCCGACCTCCAGCGACTCCAGGCCGAGTACCAGAACTACCGCCGCCGGGTGGAGCGGGACCGCGTCGCGGTCAAGGAGGTCGCCGTCGCGAACCTCCTGTCCGAGCTGCTTCCCGTGCTCGACGACGTCGGCCGCGCCCGTGAACACGGCGAGCTGGTCGGCGGTTTCAAGTCCGTCGCGGAGTCGCTGGAGACCACGGTCGCCAAGCTGGGCCTCCAGCAGTTCGGCAAGGAGGGCGAGCCCTTCGACCCGACGATCCACGAGGCCCTGATGCACTCCTACGCACCGGACGTCACGGAGACGACGTGCGTGGCGATCCTGCAGCCCGGGTACCGGATCGGCGAGCGCACCATCCGCCCCGCGCGGGTGGCGGTCGCCGAGCCGCAGCCGGGCGCCCAGACGGTCAAGCCGGCCGAGGAGGGCGCCGAGGCCGAGGACGGCTCCGACTCCGCGGACAACGCGGGTAACGGCGGCACCAAGGAGAGCGGTGGCCCGGACGAGGGCTGAGCTCGACATGACGGATAAGGCGCGAGAGGAGGGACGTCGGGGATGAGTACCAAGGACTTCATCGAGAAGGACTACTACAAGGTTCTCGGCGTCCCCAAGGACGCCACCGAGGCCGAGATCAAGAAGGCGTACCGGAAGCTCGCCCGCGAGAACCACCCGGACGCCAACAAGGGAAACGTCAAGGCGGAGGAGCGCTTCAAGGAGATCTCCGAGGCCAACGACATCCTCGGTGACCCCAAGAAGCGCAAGGAGTACGACGAGGCCCGCGCCCTCTTCGGCAACGGCGGCTTCCGTCCGGGGCCGGGCGCGGGCGGCGGCACCTTCAACTTCGACCTGGGCGATCTCTTCGGAGGCGGCGCCCAGGGCGGGGGCCAGGGTGCCGGCGGCTTCGGCGGCGGACTCGGCGACGTCTTCGGCGGCCTGTTCAACCGCACCGGCGGCGGTCCCGGCACCGGCACGCGGACCCAGCCGCGGCGCGGCCAGGACATCGAGTCCGAGGTGACCCTCAGCTTCACGGAGGCCATCGAGGGCGCCACGGTCCCGCTGCGGATGTCCTCGCAGGCACCCTGCAAGGCCTGTTCGGGCACCGGCGACAAGAACGGCACGCCCCGCGTGTGCCCGACCTGCGTCGGCACCGGGCAGGTCGCCCGGGGCTCGGGCGGCGGCTTCTCGCTCACCGACCCGTGCCCCGACTGCAAGGGCCGCGGCCTGATCGCCGAGGACCCCTGCGACGTCTGCAAGGGCTCCGGACGCGCCAAGTCCTCCCGGACGATGCAGGTCCGCATCCCGGCCGGGGTCTCCGACGGGCAGCGCATCCGGCTGCGCGGCAAGGGCACACCGGGCGAGCGGGGCGGTCCGGCGGGCGACCTCTACGTGGTCGTGCACGTCAAGGAGCACCCCGTCTTCGGACGCCGGGGCGACAACCTCACCGTCACCGTCCCGGTGACGTACGCCGAGGCGGCCCTCGGCGGCGAGGTCCGGGTCCCGACCCTCGGCGGCCCGCCCGTCACGCTGAAGCTGCCGGCGGGCACGCCCAACGGCCGCACGATGCGCGCCCGGGGCAAGGGCGCGGTCCGCAAGGACGGCACTCGCGGCGACCTTCTGGTCACCGTGGAGGTGAGTGTTCCGAAGGACCTGACGGGGAAGGCTCGTGACGCGCTCGAGGCGTATCGCGAGGCGACCGCGGACGAGGATCCGCGGGCGGAGCTGTTCCAGGCCGCGAAGGGAGCTTGATCGAGATGGACGGCCGTCGTCCCCCCCGGCGCGGGGGTTTCTCACCGTACGAACTGACCGAGGACACCCCGGTCTACGTCATCTCGGTCGCCGCCCAGCTCTCCGGACTGCACCCGCAGACCCTGCGCCAGTACGACCGCCTCGGCCTGGTCTCCCCGGACCGCACGGCCGGGCGCGGCCGGCGCTACTCGGCCCGCGACATCGAACTGCTCCGGCAGGTTCAGCAGTTGTCGCAGGACGAGGGCATCAACCTGGCCGGCATCAAGCGCATCATCGAACTGGAGAACCAGGTC
This sequence comes from Streptomyces mutabilis, assembly GCF_014649815.1. Classification (GTDB taxonomy): domain Bacteria; phylum Actinomycetota; class Actinomycetes; order Streptomycetales; family Streptomycetaceae; genus Streptomyces; species Streptomyces mutabilis. The sequence continues at coordinate 101,345 of NZ_BMTT01000010.1, forward strand.
GCCGCGCTCCAGGCGCGCCTGGCCGAGATGCAGGACGCCCTCGACGGCGCCGCCACGGCGATGCGTCAGCGCGAGGCGGCGGTGCACGCCTCGTACCGCCGTGACCTGGTCCCCTACCAGGAGGTCCAGCAGACCAGCGCGCTGGTGGTGTGGCGCCCCAAGCGGCAGCAGTCGGACTGACGCCGGTTCGTCGTCGAAGGGGCCCGGGAGTTCGTGCGCGAACCCCGGGCCCCTTCGCGTGCGCGGTGGGCCGGCGCGGGACGTCAGCCGGGGACTGTGTCGCCGACCGCGTCGACGACCGGCATCCACATGGGTTGGGCGCTGGTGCCGAACGCGGCGGCCGGCGCGTACCCGAGGGCCGCGTCCAGCGCCTCGGGCTCCGCGCCCTCACGCCACTCGGCCGGCACCCGGCCGTCGCCCTGCGAGCAGAAGTCCCCGACGTGCTCCCCGTCGCGCAGCAGACGGCTGCCCGCCACGGAGTCGGGCACCAAGCGCCAGGCGCGGCCCGCGTACCGGACGTCGACGGCGAACGAGCGCCGGGTCAGCCGCCCCTTCGACGGGACCGGCACGGCCTCCTGACCGTCGACGGTCAGGGTGAGCCGGCTTCCGTCCCGGGTGCCGACGGGGACGTGGGCGTCGATCCCCGCCCCCTCGGCGCGGTGCAACTCGACCCGGGGCACGGCGCCGCCCTCGACGGTCACCCCGCCCAGGGCGGTGTCCAGGCGGACGGTGACGGTGCCGAAGCGGCCGTCCTCGACGACGGATTCCCTCACCGGCCGCTCCTCCGCGCCCTCGATGTCGTGGGTGTCGGTGTCCTGCCCCATGCGTTCGATTCCTCGACTGTGCGGTTCGGACTTGTGATCGACCCGTCAGACGCGTCCGCGCGACCCTTCGTTTCCGTGCAGCCCGTTTCGCCCCGCGGCCGCGCGCGCAGACGTGCGGGGGGCGTGATCGGCAGGTGCGCGTGCCTCCGTCGGATCTCCGCACCACGGCCGCGGCGTCTCCGTGAGTGCGGCGGAACGCACTGTGCCCATCTCGTTAAGTGGATCCCCTTGACGCCGATGGTGGCCAAAGCGTTGGCTTTTCAGTCACATGGGCCGCACTGCTGTGCCCACGTCCCGAATCGCACCTGAAGTGAGCCCTCGCATGCGTCGTCGTACCGCCATATCCGTGGCCGCCACCTCCATGTCCCTCATGCTCGCCGGCTGCGGCACGCTCGGAGCCTCGGAGAGCAGTGACGAGGCCAGCCCGACCAAGGGCAACGACATCACCGTGGGGCTCCTCCTCCCGGAGAAGGCGAACACCCGCTACGAGCAGTTCGACTACCCCTTCTTCAAGGCGAAGGTCGCCGAGCTCACCAAGGACGAGGGCAACGTCAAGTACGCCAACGCCGAGGCGAGCTCGTCCAAGCAGGCCGACCAGATGCAGCAGATGGTCGACGACAGGGTCGACGTCATCGTCCTGGACGCGGTCGACGCGAAGGCCATCGGGGACAGCGTGCAGAAGGCCAAGGACGCCGGCATCCCGGTCATCGCCTACGACCGGCTGGCCGAGGGTCCGATCGACGCGTACATCTCCTTCGACAACGAGCTGGTGGGCGAGGTACAGGGCCGCTCCCTCGTGGAGGCGCTCGGCGCCGACTCCGACAGCTCCGACAAGATCGTCATGATGAACGGCTCTCCCACCGACCCCAACGCCAAGCAGTTCAAGGCCGGTGCGCTGTCCGAGCTGAACGGCAAGGTGACGATCGCCCAGTCCTTCGACACCAAGGACTGGAAGCCGGAGAACGCCGAGGCGAACATGAACGAGGCGATCGAGAAGATCGGCAAGAACAACATCGCGGGCGTCTACTCCGCCAACGACGGCATGGCCGGCGGCGTCATCAAGGCCCTGGAGGACGCGGGCGTCACCGACCTGCCGCCGGTCACCGGCCAGGACGCGGAACTGTCGGCGGTGCAGCGGATCGTCACCGGCGAGCAGTACATGAGCGTGTACAAGTCCTACCCGCAGGAGGCGGAGAGCGCCGCGGAGATGGCCGTGGCCCGCGTCCAGGGCCGGGACATCCAGTTCGACGCCCTCGCCCGCGAGAGGGTCGACAGCCCCACCCACAAGGGCATCCCCGCCCAGCTGGTCCCCGTCGTCGCCCTGACCCAAAACAACATCGAGGACACGGTCGTCGCGGACGGCTTCTACAAGGTCTCCGACATCTGTACCGCCAAGTACCAGGCGGAGTGCGCGGAGATCGGGCTGAAGTAGCCGAACGCGTCCCGTCGGCGTCCGGTGAACCCGTCGTACCGGACGCGTCCGGGCCGTCGTCCCGTACTCAGCCGTGTTGCGGACCCGGTCCCGGCCGCGCATAGTTGCGCTGCGGAAACAGCCGGATACCGGGGGTGGGACGGGTGATGGCCGGGCACGGGGCTCAGGAGCATCCACACGGTGCCGACCGGCTGTGCGCGGCCGGGGACCGCGTGTACTCCCGGGCCGTACGACGTGGCCGGGTGTCGCGCCGGGACGCCGAGCCCGTCCCCTGCCTCCTCGAACTGGCCCTGCTGCATCCGGACCCCGACGACATGGACTGGCTGGTGCCGACCTCTCCGCAGGAGGTCATGACCCGGCTGCTGCGCGGGGTCTACGACGAGGTCAGCGCGAGCCAGCGCCGGGTGGGCTCGGCGGTGGAGGCCTTCGAGTGGTACGCGGGCCTGGGCGGGCGGGCCGCGCCGCCCGCCGGCACGGAGGGCACCGCGATCCGGGTCCTCGACGGCCTGTCCCGCATCCAGGCCGCGATGGACGAGGCGACGCAGGCCTGCACGGCGGAGGTCCTGACCGTGCAGCCCGGCGGCATCCGGCGTGAGGCGGAACTCTCCGAGGGCCTGCACCGGGCGCTGGCGCTGCGCGGGCGCGGGGTGCGGATGCGGGACCTGTACACGCACGTCGCCCGGCACGGGCAGGGCCTGCTCAACTACCTGGAGCTGATGGGCGACGCGGTGGAGGCGCGGACGCTGGACGAGGTGATCGACCGGCTCATCCTCTTCGACCGGACGGTGGCCTTCGTACCGGCGAACACGGACCGCACGATGGCGCTGGAACTGCGCCATCCCGCGCTGGTCGCGTACCTGGTGACGGTCTTCGAACGCCTGTGGCGCCTGGCGATCCCGCTGACCGCGCCGCTCCCGGACACGGGCATCGAGGGCATCTCCCACCGCGAGCAGTCCATCGCGGCGCTGCTGGCGGAGGGCCACCAGGACGCGGTGATCGCCGAACGCCTCGGCATCAGCGTCCGCACGGCTCGCGCGCACATCGCCCGCCTCTCGGAGACGTTGGGCGCGGCCAGCCGGACGCAGTTGGGGGTGCGGATCGCCCAGGTCGGCCTGGACGGCTCCCCGCGCAGCACGCCCGCGCCCGTCACCCTTCCGGATCGAGGATTCCCGACTGCCCGATGAGGTAGCCGAGCTGGGCCCGGCTCTCGCTGCCGAGGGTGGCGGCGAGTTTGGCGATGTGGACGCGGGCGGTGCGGACGTTCATGCCGAGGCGTTCGGCGATGACGTTGTCGGTGTGGCCCTTGATGAGGAGGGCGGCTATGGCGCGTTGGCGGGGCGTGATGCCGTTGAGGGTGGGTGGTTGGACGGCTCGGGGGTGCATGGGGGTGGCGAGGTGCCAGAAGCGGTCGAAGGTGTTGATGAAGTAGGCGATGAGCGCGGGGTGGCGGACTTCGAGGGCGAGTGAGCGGTCGGCGTTGGCGGGGATGAAGGCGACGGTGCGGTCGACGATGATGAGGCGGTCGGTGACCTCGTCGAGGGTGCGGGCTTCCACGTCGCCGGTCAGGTGCTCGTAGCGGGCGCGTGCGCAGGGGGCGTGGCGCGCGGTGTGCTGGTACAGGGCGCGGATGCGGGCGCCGCGGTCGAGGAAGGCCTGGTCCCGCTTGATGGCTCCTTCGAGGATGTCGGGACGCTTGGTGACCTTCGAATCAAGGGGCTGGATCGCCAGCAGCTCGTGCCTGCCCTCGGCCATCGCTTCCTCGATGGCCTGGCCCGTGCGCTCTTTGCCACTGAGGATCCTGAGGGACGGGGTGTCCTCGTTCGCCGCGGTGCTCGTGCCGAGGCGCATGAGGGGTTCGAAGACGTCCGCCAGGCGTTCGCCACGCCGCCGCTCGCGGGCTATGCGCTCGTCCGACGTGCGCAGCAGCCGTTGCAGGGCGACGGCCGGTGTGATCGGTTCCAACCGGTCGACGTTGTCGACGGCCGGGTGCAGGAGGCCGATGTCGATCAGGCAAGGCGCCGCAGTGGCCGCGGCGCTGTCCACGTGGCCCTCGCGCAGAGCGCGGGAGTAGAGAGTGAGCCCCGCCTCGCACAGTTCCTCGTCCTTGTGCCGGTGCGTCCCGTCCGTCATGAGTGGGCTTCCACTGCCGGCCCTTCCTGCTCCTGCTCCTGCTCCTGCTCCAGGATTCCCGACTGGGCTATGAGGTAGCCGAGCTGGGCGCGGCTGCCGCTCCCCAGGGCCGTCGCCAGTTTCGCGATGTGGGCCCGGCACGTACGCACGTTCATGCCCAGACGGCGGGCGATGGCCTCGTCGACGTGGCCCTCCACGAGGAGCTTGGCTATGGAGTGCTGGATGTCGGTGATGCCGTCGGGAGCGGTTTCGTACGGGGCGCCGGCGCTCAGCGGAACGGCGCGGCCCCACATGAACTCGAAGACTTTGATCAGATAAGCGACGAGGCCCGGGTGGCGGATCTCCAGTGCCACCTGCCGGTCATCGCGAACAGGGATGAACGCGACCGTGTCGTCGCAGATGATGAGGCGCTCGACCAGCTCGTCGATGGTCCGGTACTCCGCTTTGCCGTTGGAGAACCGGTCCACGTAGGCCAGTCGTTCGGCGCTGTACCGGGCCGTGTGCTGGTAAAGAGTCCTGATGCGCACGCCGCGCTCGGTCAACGTCTTGTCGCGCTCCATGCCTTCCACGAGCCGCCGCTCCGGATGGCGAGCACTGGGCTGGACGGTCAGTACTTCGTTCTTGCACTGCGTAGTGGCCAGGTCGAGTGCCGAGTTGATGCGGTCCAGGCCTTCCAGCACCGTGATCGAGTGGATCGGAGCCGTCCCCTGGGCACTGAGCGTCATGAACGGCTCGAATGCTTCCGCCAGTTCGATCGACGTCCGGCGGCGGTCCGCGATTTCACGTTCGATCGGATTGAGCCGCTGCGACAGAGCGATCGACGGGGGGACGGGACGCAGCCATTCCGCGTCGTCGGGGTCGGGATGCAGGAGGGCCAGGTCTATGAGGCACGGAGCGCGGCTCGTCTCCGCACGGGCGATTCGCCCGGTGCGCAGCGCGTGGGCGTAGACACGCCCTCCTTCCTCGCACAGTTCAGTGATCCCGTGGGCATGTGCCTCATTAGTCCGATTCGTTGTCAAATCTCCACCCCCCAGGGTCCTGAACATGCAGGAACATGATGCACCGATCGTGTGGCCATGACGTGCCTATATGAGCCATCGTCTTATCCGACGGGGGAAGAGGGGACCTTCAAGTGAGGACGAAGCCGACTATGCCTAAGAGAATGCTTCGCTCGGTGCTTGTCGCCGCCTTCTCCGCCGTCGTGGCCTTCGGAGCGCTGAATGGCCTCGTTGCTGCGCAGGGTGATGAGCGAGCGAACGGTGTCGAGTCAGTCGAGGTGACCGTCACGCCGGCCGGCGAGGGCACGACTGCCGTAACGGACGACACGGTGTGGTCGTGACATGACGACGCCACCTGACGACCGCTCCTTCCGTCGAGAGATGGCCACCGCCTACCGCTCCGGCTGGCACTTCATCGACCTGGTCACCGCGATCCCCCACCCCGGTGACTCCCTGATGGTGACCGTCTTCGGCGAGCCGGTCGTCGTCACGCTGGACGAGGACGGTGACGTGAGGGCGTACCGGTGCCTGCGGCGGCCTCGCGGGGCGCCGCAGCCCGTGCGGTGTGCCATCCGGTACGGAATGATCTTTGTGAACCTGGACCAGAGGGACCACCGGCTCGCGCAGCCGGAGGGTTCCGAAGTGAGGACCATCTCGGCCACCTCCCGCAGTGCCTGACGCGATTCCCCCGTCGTAACAGATCGCTCAGGTGCTTCCCCCCGGCAGCGGCGTCACCGTGACCTGAACACGGTGACGCCGCTGTCGTGTGTGCGGACATTTCGCGGTATCACCGTGTATCGCTCCCCTCCTCGACGTGGCCGAAAAGGCTGTCGCGGAGGGTCCCACCGCGCGAGGAGGCCGGCGGGCCGGGAACCTGGTGCCACCCGGACGGGGCCCCGCCGACCGGCCTTGAGTGGAATAGACTCAATTTTGTGTACGTTGGATGAGTCAGCACTGGGAGACACGGCCGACCGCCACGGCCGACGCTAGGAGGAGAGCCAGAACGTGGACGCCGAGCTGACCAACCGGAGCCGGGACGCGATCAACGCGGCCAGCAACCGGGCCGTGACCGAGGGGCACGCCGACCTCACCCCCGCCCACCTGCTCCTGGCCCTGCTCCAGGGGCAGGACAACGAGAACATCACCGATCTGCTCGCCGCCGTCGAGGCCGACCTCGCCGCCGTGCGCTCCGGCGCCGAGCGCATCCTCGCCGGGCTGCCCAGCGTCACCGGGGCCACGGTCGCTCCCCCGCAGCCCAACCGTGAGATGCTCGCCGTGGTCGCCGACGCCCAGGCCCGCGCCAAGGATCTCGGGGACGAGTACCTCTCCACCGAGCACCTGCTCCTCGGCATCGCCGCGAAGGGCGGCGCGGCCGGTGAGGTACTGGAGGGGCAGGGAGCCAGTGCGAAGAAGCTGCAGGAGGCCTTCCGCAAGGCGAGGGGAGGGCGCCGCGTGACCACCGCGGACCCCGAGGGCCAGTACAAGGCACTGGAGAAGTTCGGCACCGACCTCACCGCGTCCGCCCGGGAGGGCAGGCTCGACCCCGTCATCGGGCGGGACCAGGAGATCCGGCGGGTCGTGCAGGTGCTCAGCCGGCGGACCAAGAACAACCCCGTTCTCATCGGTGAGCCGGGTGTCGGCAAGACCGCCGTCGTGGAGGGGCTCGCCCAGCGCATCGTCAAGGGGGACGTGCCGGAGTCGCTGAAGAACAAGCGGCTGGTCGCGCTGGACCTCGGCGCCATGGTCGCCGGGGCGAAGTACCGGGGGGAGTTCGAGGAGCGGCTGAAGACCGTCCTCGCCGAGATCAAGGACTCCGACGGGCAGATCATCACCTTCATCGACGAGCTGCACACCGTGGTGGGGGCCGGCGCCGGCGGGGACTCCGCCATGGACGCCGGGAACATGCTGAAGCCCATGCTCGCCCGCGGTGAGCTGCGCATGGTGGGCGCAACCACCCTCGACGAGTACCGGGAGCGGATCGAGAAGGACCCCGCCCTGGAGCGGCGCTTCCAGCAGGTGCTGGTCGCCGAGCCGACCGTCGAGGACTCGATCGCCATCCTGCGCGGGCTCAAGGGGCGGTACGAGGCGCACCACAAGGTGCAGATCGCGGACAGTGCCCTGGTGGCCGCCGCGAGTCTGTCCGACCGGTACATCACCTCCCGCTTCCTGCCCGACAAGGCCATCGACCTCGTCGACGAGGCCGCCTCCCGGCTGCGCATGGAGATCGACTCCTCGCCCGTCGAGATCGACGAGCTCCAGCGTGCCGTCGACCGGCTGAAGATGGAGGAGCTGGCGATCGGCAAGGAGACCGACGCCGCCTCCCTCGAGCGCCTGGAGCGGCTGCGGCGCGACCTCGCCGACAAGGAGGAGGAGCTGCGCGGCCTCACCGCCCGCTGGGAGAAGGAGAAGCAGTCCCTCAACCGGGTCGGTGAACTGAAGGAGAAGCTCGACGAATTGCGCGGGCAGGCCGAGCGGGCCCAGCGCGACGGCGACTTCGACACCGCCTCCAAGCTGCTGTACGGCGAGATCCCGACCCTGGAGCGCGACCTGGAGGCCGCCTCCGAGGCCGAGGAGGAGGTCGCCAGGGACACCATGGTCAAGGAGGAGGTCGGCGCCGACGACATCGCCGACGTCGTCGCCTCCTGGACCGGCATCCCCGCCGGGCGGCTGATGGAGGGCGAGACGCAGAAGCTGCTGCGGATGGAGGACGAGCTCGGCAACCGGCTCATCGGGCAGACCGAGGCCGTGCGGGCCGTGTCCGACGCCGTACGGCGCAGCAGGGCCGGGATCGCCGACCCGGACCGCCCGACCGGTTCGTTCCTCTTCCTCGGACCGACCGGTGTCGGCAAGACCGAGCTGGCCAAGGCGCTCGCCGACTTCCTCTTCGACGACGAGAGGGCGATGGTCCGCATCGACATGTCGGAGTACAGCGAGAAGCACAGCGTCGCCCGGCTGGTCGGTGCCCCGCCCGGATACGTCGGGTACGAGGAGGGCGGCCAGCTCACGGAGGCGGTGCGGCGGCGGCCGTACTCCGTCGTGCTGCTGGACGAGGTGGAGAAGGCGCACCCCGAGGTCTTCGACATCCTGCTCCAGGTGCTGGACGACGGTCGGCTGACCGACGGACAGGGCCGGACGGTCGACTTCCGCAACACCATCCTGGTGCTGACCTCCAACCTGGGCAGCCAGTACCTGGTCGACCCCGTGTCCAGCGAGACCGAGAAGAAGGAGCAGGTCCTGGAGGTGGTCCGGGCGTCCTTCAAGCCGGAGTTCCTCAACCGGCTCGACGACCTCGTGGTCTTCTCCGCGCTGAACAAGGAGGAGCTGAGCCGGATCGCGCGGCTCCAGATCGACGCGCTCGCCCGGCGCCTCGCCGAGCGCCGCCTCACCCTGCACGTCACCGACGACGCCCTGGCCTGGCTGGCCGACGAGGGCATGGACCCGGCCTACGGAGCCCGGCCGCTGCGCCGCCTGGTGCAGACCGCCATCGGCGACCGGCTCGCCCGGGAGATCCTCTCCGGCGAGATCAAGGACGGCGACACGGTCCGCGTGGACCGCTTCGGCGAGGACCTGATCGTGGGCCCCGCGGTGGGCGGCAAGACGCTGTAGCCCCGGCCCGTGCCGTACGCGCGGTCCGTCACACCCAGTGGGCAGCGGGCCGCTGTACGTCACATGGCGGCCCCTGAAGGCACCCGACCGGCCGGATCGAGTCAGCCAGGGGCTGACAGGCCCCCGGCGGGCTTGCCACCCCCCTCCCCGCATGGGGGAGGATGACCAGATCCGTACGAAGGGAAATACACGGTGAGCATCGACCCGTCCTCGATTCCGAACTTCGGGGGCCAGCAGCCCGAGCCGCAGCCCCAAGGACCGGCGGGCCCCGTCGTCCCGGATCAGGATCTTGTGAAGCAGCTCCTCGAACAGATGGAGCTCAAGTACGTCGTCGACGACGAGGGCGACCTCGCGGCGCCGTGGGAGCAGTTCCGTACGTACTTCATGTTCCGCGGCGAGGGTGACCAGCAGGTCTTCTCGGTGCGGACGTTCTACGACCGGCCCCACCAGATCGACGAGAAGCCGCAGCTGCTGGAGTCGATCGACGACTGGAACCGCCGCACCCTGTGGCCGAAGGTGTACTCCCACACCCACGACGACGGTACGGTCCGCCTGATCGGCGAGGCGCAGATGCTGATCGGCATGGGCGTCAGCCTGGAGCACTTCGTCTCCTCGACGGTCAGCTGGGTGCGCGCCGCCATCGAGTTCGACCGGTGGCTCGTGGAGCAGCTCGGCCTGGAGCAGGACGTCGACGAGGCGGAGAAGCCGAAGGACGAGGGCGACGAGTAGTCGGCTCCGTCCGTACAGACGCGGGAAGAGCCCCGGCCCGGACGGTCACCGTCCGGGCCGGGGCTCTCGCCGTTCAGGACCCGTCAGGACCCATCAGGACCCGTCAGGGCCGCGGGCAAGCCGCGTTCAGGCCGCCCGGCCCCCAGCGCCTTCAGCCGGCCGACCGCGTCCTCCAGCACCGCGGCCCTCTTGCAGAACGCGAACCGGACGAAGGGCGCGCCCGCCTCCCGGTGGTCGTAGAAGACCGCGTTGGGGACGGCGACGACGCCCGCCCGCTCCGGCAGCGCGCGGCAGAAGGCGAAGCCGTCCTCCTCGCCCAGGGGGCGGATGTCGGTGGTGACGAAGTACGTCCCGGCGGGACGGTAGACGCCGAAACCCGCCTCCTCCAGCCCCGCCGCCAGCAGGTCCCGCTTGGCCCGCATGTCCTGACGGTAGGCGGTGAAGTAGGAGTCGGGGAGGGCGAGGGCCTCGGCGATCGCGTACTGGAAGGGGCCGGCCGACACGTACGTCAGGTACTGCTTGGCCGAGCGGACCGCCGTGAGCAGGGCGGGAGCGGCGGTGATCCAGCCGACCTTCCAGCCGGTGAACGAGAACGTCTTGCCGGCCGACCCGATGGTCGCCGTGCGCTCGCGCATGCCGGGGAAGGACGCGAGCGGAACGTGCTCGGCCTCGTCGAAGACCAGGTGCTCGTAGACCTCGTCGGTGACCACCAGCAGGTCCCGTTCGACGGCGAGCTCGGCGACCGCCGACAGTTCGGCGCGGCTGAGGACCGTGCCCGTCGGGTTGTGCGGGGTGTTCAGCAGCAGCAGGCGGGTGCGGTCGGTGACCGCGTCGCGCAGCTCGTCGAGGTCCAGCCGGAACGCACCCTCGTGCGGGCGCAGGGTCACCGGTACGCGGGTGCCGCCCGCCATGGCGATGCAGGCCGCGTACGAGTCGTAGTACGGCTCCAGCGCGACGACCTCGTCGCCGGGCTCCAGCAGGGCCAGCAGCGAGGCGGCGATGGCCTCCGTGGCGCCGGCGGTGACCAGGACCTCGGTGTCGGGGTCGTAGGACAGGCCGTAGCGGCGGTGCTGGTGGGCGGCGACGGCGGCGCGCAGCTCGGGGACGCCGGGGCCCGGCGGGTACTGGTTGCCGCGTCCGTCGCGCAGGGCCCGTACGGCGGCCTCCCGGACCTCCTCGGGGCCGTCGGTGTCCGGGAAGCCCTGGCCCAGGTTGATCGCGCCGGTGCGTACGGCCAGGGCGGACATCTCGGCGAAGATCGTCGTCCCGAACTCGGCGAGCCGGCGATTGAGGAGGGGGCGGGCGCTGGAACTCGCGGGGGGCATGGAGGTCATGGCGGTCATCCTGCGCCGAAGCTCTGAGCTTCCTCAACTCTGCTTTGGGGCGTGGCGGCGGGGGGCATCTCCCGTGCACGCGACGAGAGCTTCGACGCCGAGTACGCACAAGGCGCAGACAGCGAGGCACCCACGGGGGGTTGCTTCGGGGGACTTTCCGGGCGCGAGCCCGGGCATCGGAAGGAGGGTGACGCCATGGTCATCGGCCTCATCCTGATCGTGTTCGCCGCCCTGGTGATCGCAGGGCTCCTGGCCGGAGCTCGCAGCGGTTCGTCCGCCGGCGGGGCGCGGGGCCGCGGTTCGCGGCCGTCCGGCGGGGGCAGGCGGAACAGCTGGTGGGCCGGGGACGGCGGCTCGTCCTCGGGCGGACACCACGCGAGCCACTCCTGTGGTGGCGGGTCGTCCTGCGGAGGCGGCTCGTCCTGCGGGGGAGGGGGCGGCGGAGGATGCGGTGGAGGCAGCTGACACGGGGCAGCTGAGCTCCCGCAGGGGGAACCGCATCCCCGCCACGGGGCCCGACCCTGGGACCGGGCCCGCCCCCGACACGAGCGCCCGCCGGGATACACACCCGGCGGGCGCTCCCGCACACCGGCGCGCGCCGCGCGGGCTGGGCGTACGCCCTGGTTGAACAGTTGAGCTGACGAGCCCCCTGAGGGATGGAAAGCTCACTAAGTTGGGTAAAAACGTAGTGGCGGCGCCACGGTTCATGATTCGCTCTCCCTCATCAACTTAGCTCCTCGGACGACCTGTTGACCCCCCTCCTGACCGGCCGACTGGGCTGAGCGGGCCGCATACCCGGCTGCGACCGGGATGCGCAGGCCCCACACTTCATTCTCCTTGTGTGCTTGCGGAGCCGATCCATGCTCACGACCCTGAAAACCGCCTACACCGACACGCGCGCCGCCGACCTCGCCTGGGCCCTGGGGCGCGAGCCCTTGCCCGCGCTCGCCAGTCTCGACATCGAACTGACGGGCGCCAAACTGCAGTTGAGACTTCTGGGGGCCTCCCACCAAGTGCTGCTCGAGGAGGAGCGGGGCAGCTGCTCGGAGACGGTGGCGTGCATCCCGGGCAGCAGTACCCCCCTTCCGCTCGGCGTCGCCAAGCGGGTGGGTGACTGGGAGTACGAGTTCGCCGCCCGCGTGGAGGTGCTGACGCCGGGCTCCTTCGCGGGTCGGGCCCAGGAGCTGCTGGCCCTGGTCTCCGACCACCCGCACGGCCTGGCCGGTGTCTTTCCCGGCAGCCCGCACGCCTTCACCGCGCTGCTGGCCCAGCGGCACGAGGGGCAGGTGCACTGGCGGACCTGGCACGCGTATCCGCAGGACGGCCAGTTGGTGTCGACCCGGACCCGGGTGGGTGTACGGGTGCCGGCGCCGGAGCTCAGCCCGTCCGAGGGGTGAGTGGACGGGGGCCGGGTGGCCGGGGGCGTGGCGGCCCGGGAGCCGGGCGGACGGCGGGGTAAACCTGCGGTGTCCAACGGAACGCCGGATTCACACGTGTGGGTGACGAAGCGTAGCCGCAGAGTGACGTAACGTCACTCCGTGATCGAACCGCGCGCGCCCGCCCCACCCGGCTCCCGGCCGTCCTGGGGCGGCTCCGGCGGCCCCGCTACGCCCTCCTCGTCCGGCACTTCCCCGTCCTGCGGCACCTCCCCGTCCCCCGCCACCGGCGCGCCGGCGCGGCTGCCCGTCCGTCCGGGCACCGGGCGGTTCCTGGTGCTGGCGGGTGTGTTCGTCTGCGCCGCCTGCGGGCTCGTGTACGAGCTCGAACTCGTCGCCCTCGCCTCGTACCTGATCGGCGACTCGGTCACCCAGGCGTCCGTCGTCCTGTCCGTCATGGTCTTCGCCATGGGCCTCGGTTCGCTCGCGGCCAAGCGGCTGCGCCGTTTCGCGGCGGCCGGCTTCGGCGCGGTCGAGGCCGTCCTCGCCCTCGTCGGCGGCTCCAGCGCGATGGTGCTGTACGCCGTCTTCGCCTGGACCGGCGGCTGGGGCGGCCTGTGGGTGGACGGCCCGCGCTTCCTCCTGGTCGCCTTCTCGCTCGTCATCGGCGTACTGATCGGCGCCGAGGTGCCGCTGCTGATGGAGCTGATCCAGCGGGTCCGACGCCAGGACGCGGGGGGCGCCGTCGCCGACCTGTTCGCCGCGGACTACGTCGGCGCCCTCGTCGGCGGACTCGCGTTCCCCTTCGTGCTGCTGCCCTTCCTCGGCCAGCTGACCGGCGCGCTGCTCACCGGCACCGTCAACGCGGTGGTCGGGGCGGCCCTGGTCCTCGGGCTGTTCCGGCGGGATATGTCCCGCCGGGCCCGCTGGATGCTGCTGACCGCCAACGCCGTCGTCCTCGCCCTCCTCGCCACCGCGACCCTCCTCGCCGGCGACTTCGAACGCGCCGCCCGGCACGCCGTCTACGGCCAGGACGTCCGCGTGGCCGTCCGGACCGACGTGCAGGAGGTGGTCCTCACCGGCGACAGCGACGGCCGGCCCCTCGACCTGTTCCTGGACGGCCGGCTGCGGGTCAGCGCCGACGACGAGCGGCACTACCACGAGGCGCTGGTGCACCCCGCCTTGAGCGGCGCGCGCGCCCGCGTGCTGGTCCTCGGCGGCGGCGACGGCCTCGCCGTACGGGAGGTGCTGCGCCACCCGGACGTGCGCCGCGTCGACGTCGTCGAAGTCGACCCCGGGCTGACCCGGCTGGCCCGGCACGACCCCGGCCTGTCGGCGCTGAACGAGCACGCTTACGGAGACTCCCGCGTCCACGCCGCCGCGGCCGACGCCTTCCGGCGGCTGCGCACGACGCCCACCGGGACGTACGACGTGGTGATCTCGGACCTGCCCGACCCGGGCATCACGGCCGGCACCAAGCTGTACTCGCAGGAGTTCTACGGCCTGCTGCGCCGGGTGCTCGCCCCCGGCGGACGGCTCGTCGTGCACGCCGGGTCCGTCTCGGCACACCCCCGGACCTTCTGGACGGTGGACGCGACGCTGCGGGCGGCCGGTCTGCGGACCGTCCCCTACCGCGTCGTCGCCCGGGACGCCGGCCACGCGCCCGGCCCGGACCGGACGACCGCCGCCACCGGGCACGCGCCCCGCGACTGGGGCTTCCTGCTGGCCGCCCGCAGATCCCCCGGACTGCGTCTCGACCCGGCTGCTCCCCGTCCCCACACGCTCACGACCGGCTCCCTGACCCGGGACGCGCGCGCCGCCGCCCGCGCCCGGACGGCGGGGCTGCCGCCGTCGACGCTGGTGCATCCGCGGTACTGACCCCGTCGCCCCGTGACCCCCTTGCGCCGGGAAGCGCACCGCCCGCGACGCCCTCGACCGTGAGGCCGAGGTCCTGAGGCTGGTCGCCCGCGGCCTGAGCAACGCCGAGGCCGCCGACCGGCTTCATCAGCGAGGCCACGGTGAAGACCCGCCTCAACCGTACGATGACCGAGCTCGGCCTGACCAGCAGGGCCCAGGCGGTGGTGGATCGCCTACGGGGCGGGACTGGTGACGCCGGGGGGTGCGGGAGCCATGTGAGGCGGCGGATGACTTTGTGCCGACGGGGGGTGCACCGGGCGCCCGCTGGGTAGGGTGCCGTGACATGGAGCATGAGGTGTTCGTTCCGGTTCCGGCCGAGCGGCTCGGGGAGGCGCTGGCCGACCCCGCCCGGGTGGCGCGGGCCGTTCCGGGGCTCCAGCAGGACGCCGGTGCCGAGCCCGTCGCGGGGCGGCTGAAGGTGCGCATCGGCAGCCACTCCATCACTTACCGGGGCACGCTGCGCCTGTCTGCCCGGGACGACGGCACGTACGCCGTCGAGGGCGACGCCACCGAGTCGCGCGGCACCGGCGCGGTCGCGCTCGCGCTCACGCTCCGGGTGGCGGACGCGGACGGCGGCTGCACCCTCGTGTTCGCCGGGACGGCCACGGCGGACGGGCGGGTCACGGAGCTGCCGGCGGACGCGGTGACGTCGGCGACGACCCGGCTGCTGACCCGCTTCGCGCAGAACCTGGGCACGGCGGCGGAGCTGGAGGAGAAGCCCGAGCAGGAGACGTCCGAGCCCCACTCCGGCCCGCGACCCGGCCAGGAGCCGGAAGCCGGGCACGTCTCCGTCTTCGACACCGAGATCCCCCCGTCCTCCCTCGCGGACGAGACCGGGACCGACGACGAGCCACGGGCGACGGGCGAGCCGGAAGTCCCGGAAGTCCCGGAAGTCCCGGAAGTCCTGGACGCCCCGGAAGTACCCGAACCCCCCGCCGAGGCCGCGCACGCGCGTCGCACGATGATCGGCCGCAGCGCCGAGGAGGTGGACCACGCTCCGCCGCGCGGCCGGTACGCCCCCGTACCAGCGCCCCAGGCGGGCGCGACCGGCATGTCCATGCGCTGGGCCGTTCCGGCCGCGGCGCTGGTCGTGGCGTCGGCGATCGTGGTGGGGCGGGCACTGCGCAGGCGCCGCTGAACGGGAGCGGGACCGCTGCCGTACCGCCGTCGTACCCGCGCGCCCTTGATCGCCCCAGTAGGGTCATGGCGTGAGTAACGAACCCATCACGCTGACCGCGGGTGACGCGGAGGCGACCGTGCTGTCGGGCAACGGCGGCCGGATCGGCGGGCTGCGCGTCGGCGGCACGGAACTGCTCCGCCAGGGCGAGCGCTACGGCTGCTTCCCGATGGTCCCCTGGTGCGGCCGCATCCGCGACGGCCGCTTCAGCGACGGCGCCGTCGTCCACCAGATGCCGCTGAACTCCCCGCCGCACGCCATCCACGGCACCGCCCGCGACGCCGCCTGGCGCACCGCCCGCGTCACGGCCGACGAGGCCGTCCTCACGTACGACCTCACCGACCCCTGGCCGCGCCCCGGCCGGGTCACCCAGGTGATCGCCCTCACCGGGGACGCCCTGACGCTGACCATGTCGGTCGAGACGTACGAGTCGTCCTTTCCCGCGCAGATCGGCTGGCACCCCTGGTTCAACCGCACCCTCGACGGCATCGGCGTGGAGATCGGCTTCGACCCCGCCTGGCAGGAGGAGCGCGGCGAGGACCACCTCCCCACCGGCAGCCGGATCGACCCGAAGCCGGGCCCCTGGGACGACTGCTTCGGCATGCCCGACGGCGTCGACGTCACCCTGACCTGGCCGGACCGGCTGGAGCTGAAGGTGACCAGCCCCGAGCAGTGGGCCGTGGTCTACGACGAGCAGGAGGCCGCCGTCTGCGTGGAGCCGCAGACCGGCCCGCCCAACGGCCTGAACACCCTCCCGCGCCTGGTCACGCCCCTGGAGCCGCTGGAGGCCACGACGACCTGGAGCTGGCGGCGCCTTTAAGCTGGCCACCATGAGTGACGTACGCGGCGCGCTGCTGCAGCAGATCAAGGACAAGGCCGTGGTGCACGGCAAGGTGACCCTCTCCTCGGGTCTCGAGGCCGACTACTACGTCGACCTGCGCCGCATCACGCTCGACGGCGAGGCGGCGCCGCTGGTCGGACAGGTGTTGCTCGACCTGACCGCCGACCTCGACTTCGACGCGGTCGGCGGGCTGACCATGGGCGCTGACCCGGTCGCCGCGAGCATGCTGCACGCCGCCGCCGCGCGCGGGAAGCGCCTCGACGCGTTCGTCGTCCGCAAGGCCGCCAAGGCGCACGGGCTGCAGCGCCGCGTCGAGGGCCCGGACATCAAGGGCCGCCGCGTCCTGGTCGTCGAGGACACCTCCACCACCGGCGGCTCCCCGCTCACCGCCGTCGAGGCCGTGCGCGAGGCGGGCGCCGAGGTCGTCGCCGTCGCCACGATCGTCGACCGGGCGACGGGCGCCGCCGAGAAGATCGAGCAGGGCGCGGGGGTGCCGTACCGGTGCGCGTACGACAAGGACGAGCTGGGCCTGGACTGAGGCCGATCCAGGACCTGGGGACGGACGGCCACTCGGAGTATCCCGGTTCGTCTGGAAGGATGGGGCCGACGATGACGTCGCCCCCCATGGTCTAGGTCAGGGCCTAAGCACGTACCACGCCCACCCGCACATACAAGGAGCGGACAGATGCCCATCGCAACTCCCGAGGTCTACAACGAGATGCTGGACCGGGCGAAGGCGGGGAAGTTCGCCTACCCGGCCATCAACGTGACCTCCTCCCAGACGCTGCACGCGGCCCTGCGCGGTTTCGCGGAGGCGGAGAGCGACGGCATCGTCCAGATCTCCACCGGCGGCGCCGAGTTCCTGGGCGGCCAGCACAACAAGGACATGGTGACCGGCGCCGTAGCCCTCGCCGAGTTCGCGCACATCGTCGCCGAGAAGTACGACGTCACCGTCGCCCTGCACACCGACCACTGCCCGAAGGACAAGCTCGACGGGTATGTGCGTCCGCTGCTGGCGGTCTCCGAGGAGCGCGTCAAGGCCGGCCGTGACCCGCTGTTCCAGTCGCACATGTGGGACGGCTCCGCCGAGACCCTGTCCGACAACCTCTCCATCGCCCAGGAGCTGCTGGAGCGCGCCCGCGCCGCCAAGATCATCCTTGAGGTCGAGATCACCCCGACCGGCGGCGAGGAGGACGGCGTCTCCCACGAGATCAACGACTCCCTCTACACGACGGTCGACGACGCGATCCGCACCGTCGAGGCCCTCGGCCTGGGCGAGAAGGGCCGCTACCTGCTCGCCGCCTCCTTCGGCAACGTGCACGGCGTGTACAAGCCGGGCAACGTCGTGCTCCGCCCCGAGCTGCTCAAGGAGCTGAACGAGGGCATCGCCGCGAAGTACGGGCAGCCGGCCGGCAGCAAGCCGTTCAACTTCGTCTTCCACGGCGGCTCCGGCTCCACCGCCGAGGAGATCGCGACCGCCCTGGAGAACGGCGTGGTCAAGATGAACATCGACACGGACACCCAGTACGCCTTCACGCGTCCGGTCGCCGACCACATGTTCAGCAACTACGACGGCGTCCTGAAGGTCGACGGCGAGGTCGGCAACAAGAAGACCTATGACCCGCGCACCTGGGGCAAGCTGGCCGAGGCCGGCATGGCCGCGCGCGTCGTCGAGGCCTGCGGCCACCTGCGCTCGGCGGGCCAGAAGATCAAGTAGGGGCGTCGGGGAGGTCGGCACCGACCGCCCCGAGCCACCCGCGACGGGCCCAGCCCCCAGGATTTCCCCGGGGTGCCGGGCCCGCGTACGTATGCCGCCGGCATGCCGCAGACTTGTCCCCATGGCCATTCACGAGAACCTTCTCGGGGGACCGCCCCCGACCCACCTCCCCGACGACCCCGGGCCGCGCGAACTGCTGGCCGGCGGGACCTCCGCCGCCGACGTCGCCGCCAAGCACCCGACGTCCTCGCTGGCCTGGGCCCGGCTGGCCGACGAGGCGTTCGAGCGGGGCAGCGTCGTGGAGTCGTACGCGTACGCCCGTACGGGCTACCACCGCGGCCTGGACGCCCTGCGCCGCAGCGGCTGGAAGGGCCACGGCCCGGTGCCCTGGGAGCACGAGCCGAACCGCGGCTTCCTGCGCGCCCTGCACGCCCTCGCCCGCGCCGCGCAGGCGATCGGCGAGAAGGAGGAGTACGAGCGCTGCAGCCAGTTCCTGAAGGACTCCTCGCCGGAGGCGGCCGAGGTCCTGGGCTGACCCCGCGTTGTGCCGGCCCGTCTGCGGTGCGCAGGCGGGCCTTGCGGTTTCCTGCGACGATTGCGGAGGATGCCGTGTGGGGACCGGGGCCCCGTGCCGGTAACGGCAGGGCGGACCGCTACCCGTAGTGCCATCAGGAGACAGAAATGTCCCACGACGCCCCGAATCTCGACTTCGAGGGCAGCACGCCGTACGAGGACTACGTCAAGGCGGACGTGCTCACCCACCTCCAGCACACCCTCTCCGACGATCCCGGAGAGATGGTCTTCCTGGTCACGACCCAGGTCATGGAGCTGTGGTTCACCGTCATCGTCCACGAGTGGGAGACCGCGGCCCGCGCCCTGCGCGAGGACCGGATCCAGCCGGCGACCGACGCGCTCAAGCGCTCGGTGCGGGAGCTGGAGGCGCTGAACGCCTCCTGGACGCCGCTCGCGGGTCTCACGCCCGCCCAGTTCAACTCCTACCGCAGCGCCCTCGGCGAGGGTTCCGGCTTCCAGTCGGCGATGTACCGCCGCCTCGAGTTCCTGCTCGGCGACAAGTCCGCGTCCATGCTCGTCCCGCACCGCGGCGCCCCGCGCGTCCACGCCGAGCTGGAGAAGGCGCTGCACGAGCCGAGCCTGTACGACGAGGTGGTCCGGCTGCTGGCGCGGCGCGGGTACGACATCCCGGACGCCGTGCTCCGGCGCGACGTCACCCGGAAGTACGAGCCGGCGCCCGAGGTGGAGGCCGCCTGGACGGCCGTCTACTCCGGTGACCAGAACGGTGAGCTGGCCCGCCTCGGCGAGGCCCTCACCGACGTAGCCGAGCTGGTGTGGCGATGGCGCAACGACCACCTGGTCGCCACCCGCCGCGCGATGGGCTCCAAGACGGGAACGGGCGGCTCCGCCGGGGTGGCCTGGCTGGAGAAGCGGGCCCGCGGCAATGTGTTCCCCGAACTGTGGACGGCGCGGTCCTATGTCTGAGCTTTCGTCCGAGCTGAAGAGTGCCGCGGATGAGCTGGACGCCGCCGATGGGCTGGCGGAGCTGCGCGAGCGGTTCGTCCTCGACGGCGTCGTGTACCTGGACGGGAACTCGCTGGGCGCCCTCCCGGCACATGTCCCCGACCGCGTGGCGGACGTCGTGCGCCGCCAGTGGGGCGAACTGCGCATCCGGTCCTGGGAGGAGAGCGGCTGGTGGACCGCGCCCGAGCGGATCGGCGACCGGATCGCCCCGCTGGTGGGGGCGGCGGCCGGGCAGATCGTCGTGGGCGACTCGACGAGCGTGAACGTCTTCAAGGCGCTGGTGGCCGCGGTGCGGATGGCGAGGGAGGACGCTCCCGCGCGGGACGAGATCCTCGTCGACGCGACCACCTTCCCCACGGACGGCTACATCGCCGAGTCGGCGGCCCGGATGACGGGGTGCGCCCTGCGTCCGGTCGCCCCGGCCGAAGTGCCGTCGGCGCTGGGGGACCGTACGGCCGCCGTGCTCCTCAACCACGTCGACTACCGCACCGGCCGGCTGCACGACCTGCCCGCGCTCACGGCCGCCGTGCACGCGGCGGGGGCGTACGCCGTCTGGGACCTGTGCCACAGCGCGGGCGCCCTGCCGGTCGGGCTCGACGAGCACGGCGTGGACCTGGCGGTCGGCTGCACCTACAAGTACCTCAACGGCGGCCCCGGTTCGCCCGCGTACCTGTACGTGCGCCGCGAACTCCAAAACCGCTTCGACTCCCCGCTGCCGGGCTGGAACTCGCACACCGAGCCCTTCGGCATGCGGCCGGGGTACGAGCCGGCGTCCGGCGCCCGGCGCGGCCGGGTGGGCACGCCGGACATCCTCTCCCTGCTCGCCCTGGAGGCGGCGCTGGACGTGTGGGACGAGGACGGGGTCTCGGTGGCGGCGGTGCGGGCGAAGTCCCTGGCGCTGTCGGACTTCTTCCTGCGCTGCGTCGGGGAGTACGTGCCGGACGGCCGGGTGGAGTCCGTGACGCCCGCTGCGCACGCCGAGCGGGGCAGCCAGGTCGCGCTGCGCTGTGACGACGCGGGCGAGGTGATGAAGCGGCTGATCGAGCGCGGGGTGGTCGGGGACTTCCGGGCGCCGGACGTCCTGCGCTTCGGTTTCACCCCGCTGTACGTCGGTTTCGCGGACGTGGAGGGGGCGGCGCGGGTGCTGGCAATGACGCTGGCCGAGACCGGCTGAGGAACCGGTGGCGGGCTCCGGCGCGTGAACGCGGACGTGGACGACGTGGATCCCCCGACCCGTGGCTGCGTCGGATGCCTGGCCGCCGGCGTGGTCGGCGCCGCGACCGCGCTGAACGCCTGGGCGCCGCTCGCCCGCGTCAGCGTCACCGGTGGCTTCGGACACCAGCACCGCGACCTGAGCGTGCTGTACTTCGACCTGCCGCTGGTGGCGCTCGGCGGTGCGCTCGTGCCGGCCGTGGCGTGGGCCCTGGGCCTGCGTCTGCTGGGCGGCCGGGCGTGGGCGGCGGCGCTCGTGGCCGTGGCCGCGCTCGGGATGGGGGTGTGGGGGCTGACGTCCTGGTGGACGCCGTACGAGCGGCCCGAGTTCACGGGCCGGGCCACGCTCGTCGCTCGGGCGCCCGCCGAACCGTTCGTCCCTCACCCTGCGTGACAACCCCGTGTTCGCGCACGTCACCGGCCTGATACCGTCCCGCCAACGGCCGAGTCCCCACTTCCGGTCCGCCAAGACCGTGTCGTCGCTGAGAGGTTGAGCATGCCGGACGCCACCGCAGAACCGGGTACCGCTGCCGGGCGGGCCGCCGCGGAGGAGAAATCGGCCTTGTCGCATCCGGCGGTCGAACCCGACGCGAGCGCGGGGTACGGCGGGCACCCCGACCAGGTGATCGACTTCTATGCGCCGCGCGGAGCCGGAGGGTCGGACGGGTCCGCGCCCGTCGTGGTGCTGCTGCACGGAGGCTCGTGGCGGGCGCCGTACGACCGCCGCCATGTCAGTCCGTTCGCGGACTTCCTGGCCCGCCGGGGGTTCGCCGTGGCCAGCGTGGAGTACCGGCGGGGTGCGGAAGGGGAAGCCGGCGACCGGGGCGGGGGCGATCCGGTGGCCGGGCGCTGGCCCGACACCTTCGATGACGTGGCCGCCGCACTCGACGCGCTGCCCGCGCTGGTGCGACGGCACCTCCCGGCGGCCGACGCGCGCCGCGTGGTGCTCACCGGCCACTCCGCCGGCGGCCAACTCGCCCTGTGGGCGGCGGCCCGGCACCTGCTGCCCGCCGACGCTCCCTGGCGCCTCGACCGCCCGGCGCCCCTGCGCGGTGTGGTCGCCCTCGCGCCGATCGCCGACTTCGAGGTCGCCGGCAGGCTGAACGTGTGCGACGGCGCGGCGCGTCAACTCCTCGGTGGGTCGGCGTTTTTCGCGGAGCGGCGACCCTACGCCGACCCCGCCCTGTTGCTGCCCACCGGCATCGCGACGACCCTCGTGCAGGGGCGCGCCGACGTGGACGTTCCGCAGGCGGTCGCCGAGGCGTACGCCGACGCGGCGGCGAAGGCCGGGGAAGTGGTGGGTGTGACGCTGCTGGAGGACGTCGGCCATTTCCCGCTGATCGACCCGGTGGCGGACGCGTGCGCGGTGGTGGCGGAGGAGATCGCGCAGCTGGCTTGGTGAGCCGGGGCATTGTGAAAAAGCGTGAACACTTCCACGGTGAATGTCCTCGGCCCGCTCAGATGAGCGGGAGTGGCGTTGTGCTCGGCGGGCTGTCGTACCCGTAATACCTCAGAGCTACCTGCCGGGTGAGCTCCCTGGCGGGACGCGAGTTACCCGGCTCGATCCATAACTTTCCTTTCAGACGCGCCCGATGGGCGGGCGAGCTGGAGGGGAGTGGCCATGTGGCCGGGGACGAGGATGCGTTGGCAGCGGCAGGTGAGCAGACGGCGCCGGACCGTCCTCGCCGCGCTCATCTGTGGCGCCGTGGTTCTTCCACTGTCCGGAGCCGCGCGGCCCGAGATCCCCGCCCCGCCCCCCGCGGTGCTCGCGGTCCCCACGGCCGGCACGCTGGAGGAGGCGTACGCCGCCAACCGGGCCAACGCCGCCGAGGCGTCCCGGATGGCCGCCGCCCACGGAGACCGCCACCGCGCGGCGGCGGACCGCTCGCTCGCCGACCCGTCCCGGCGGCTGCTCGCCTTCGACGGCCGGGGTGCCGGACTGGCCACGGAGGTCTTCGGCGACCTCGCCCACGCCGACCGCATAGCCGTCCTCGTCCCGGGCTCCGACACCAGCCTCGACACGTACGGCCGGTTCCGTGCCGCCGCCCTCGCCCTGCACCGGCAGCTCGCCGCGAAGGCACCCGGGGGCACCGGCACCGCGGTCGTGGCCTGGCTGGGCTACGAGACGCCGGGCACCGTCAGCACCACGGTCGCCACCACCGACCGCGCCGACTCGGCGGCCCCGAGGCTGCGCGCCCTCGTCGACGACCTGCGCGCCGTCACCGGCCCGGGCACCTCCGTCACCCTCCTCTGCCATTCCTACGGTTCGGTCGTGTGCGCCCGCGCCGCGGAGGGCCTGGACGTCACCGACATCGCCCTGATCGGCAGCCCCGGCACCGGTGCCGACTCCGCCGCCGGGCTGCACACGAGAGCCCGGGTCTGGGCGGCGCGCGGGGCCGACGACTGGGTGGAGCACGTCCCGCACCTCAGCGCCGACCTCTTCGGCACCACCGTCGGCTTCGGCGCCGACCCGGTCTCCCGGGACTTCGGCGGCCGCGTCTTCGCGGCCGGCGACGCAGGCCACAGCGACTACTTCGACCCCGGCTCCCTCTCCTTGGCGAACCTGGCCCGGATCGTCCTGGGCGAGACCGCGGAGGTGACCCATGACTGACCTGAAGCGAGCACCGCGGACGGTGAGCCCGTCGCGGCCGGCCCCGATGCCGCCCCCGCGACAGGAACCGTCGTACGGCCTCCCGCGCGCCCTGCGTGCTCTGCGCCGCACCGCCGAACGCGTCGACGCCGCCACGCCGGCGAACAGGGACCGTGCCGTGGACGCCCTGCGTGCCTTGGCCATCCTCGGTGTGGTCCTCGGGCACTGGCTGGTCACGGCCCTGGTCGCCGACGGCACCGGCCTGCGCGCGGCCAGCCCGCTGGGGGACATGCCCTGGCTGGCCCCGGTTTCCTGGACCTTCCAGACCCTCGCCGTGTTCTTCCTGGTCGGCGGTCATGTGGCCACCCGGGGGTACGCGTCGGCCCGCGCCCGGGGGGTGTCCTACGGCGGCTGGCTGTCCGCCCGGCTGACCCGGTTGTTCCGTCCGGTCGCGGCCGTCCTCACCCTGTGGACGATGACGGCGGGGCTGCTGCTCATATCGGGTGCCGAGTTCGTGACCGTCCACACTGCGGTGAAGCTCGCCCTGTCCCCGCTGTGGTTCCTGCTGGTCTTCGCCGCGCTGACCGTGGCGACCCCGCTGCTGACCCGGCTGCACCCGCTGTGGCCGCTGGTCGTCGTTCTCCACGTCGACCTGCTGCGCTTCGGGCTAGGCGCCCCTTCCTGGCTCGGGTGGATCAACCTCGCTGCCGGCTGGCTGGTCCCCTACAGCCTCGGCGCCGCCTGGACCCGGGGCGAACTGGACCGTCGCCGCGCGGGCGTGCTCCTGCTCACCGGTGGTACGGCGGTGACCGCGGCACTCGTCGTCTGGGCGGGTTACCCGGCCTCGATGGTCGGCGTCCCCGGCGCCGAGGTGTCGAACCTGAACCCGCCGACGCTGGCCGCCGTCACCTTCGGCCTGGCCCAGTGCGGTCTCGCCCTGCTGCTGCGGGAGCGGCTGCGCCGGGCGATGCGGCGGCCCGTGGGGTGGGCGGCGGTCGCGCTGGTCAACCTCTCCGCGATGACGATCTTCCTGTGGCACCAGACGGCGCTGATGGCGACCACCGCCACCGGCCTCCTCGGGGGCCGCCTGCCCGGCCTGCACACGCTCCCCGACGGGCTGGACTGGGTCGCCGCCCGGCTCATGTGGCTTCCGGTGTTCATGCTGGTCCTGGCGGGCTGCTGGGCCGCCTTCCGATCCTGTGAGCACGGGCTCGGACGCATCGGCGGGCGGCGACGCAGCCGGGTCGTCCGCACGCACCGCACACCGGAATCGGCGGCGACGGAGGGTGCCCGTCATGTCTAGGGTGGACCAGGTGAGACGAAGGGGGAGCCGGCCGCGGGGCACGGGTCGGATCGGGCGCCTGCTGACGGTGCTCCACGGCGACCTGTGGACCTGGCGGCCGGACCCGCTGCCGCCGTCGGTGTGGCTGCGCTGGCTCCCGCACGGGGGCGTGTGTCTCGCCGCCCTCGGCGTGCTGCTCGGCGATGCGGCTCAGCTCGGCGACAACGGCGGGGTCGACGCCGGGTTCGCCTTCGTGATCGCTCTCGTCCAGGCGGGCGCGATGGTGTTCGCGCTGTGGCGGCCGGTCGCGGCGTGGTGGATGTCGATGGCGGCCATGCTGGTGGGGGCCTTCGCCGTGCGGGCGGAGATGGTCGCGGGCGGTGAGAGGTTCACCTGGCCCTGGACGGTCGCCGGGCTCATCGGACACCTGCTGGTGCTGCTGCTGTTGGCCCTGCGGGTCCGCACCCGGGTGACCGTGGAGGTACTGGCCCTGGCCGCGCTCGCCACGTACGTCCTGCAGGGCGTGGTGGGCGGGCCGAACTCCCAGCCCACCGGCCAGCTCGCCGTCATCCTCTTCGCGGTCGTCGCCGTCCTCGGCACCGCCCTGCGCGGCCGCCGCGAGGCCCGCGCGGAGTTGGTGCAGCAGACGTCGCTCACCGCCGAGGAGCGAGCCCGCCGCACCGTGCTGGAGGAGCGCAGCCGCATCGCGCGCGAGCTGCACGACGTGGTCGCCCACCACATGTCCGTGATCTCCATCCAGGCCCAGGTCGCGCCCCACCTCGTGAAGGACCCTCCGGACGAGCTGAAGGAGAACCTCGCGGGCATACGGGAGAACGCGCTGGAGGCCCTCACCGAACTGCGCCGGGTACTGGGTGTACTGCGGTCCGAGCACCCCGAGACGGGAGAACCACTCGACGATTCCGGGAAGCCCGGTACGGATACCGCCCCGTACGCCCCGCAGCCCACGCTCGACCGGATCGACGCGCTGGTCGACAACACCCGGGCGGCGGGCCTGACCGTGACCGTCGAGACCAGCGGCAGGCGGCGGCCGCTGCCGCCGGGCGTGGAGCTGTCCGCGTACCGGATCGTGCAGGAGGCGCTGAGCAACGTGCTGCGGCACGCGCCGGGCGCGCGCGCCTGGGTACACCTCACCCATCTGCCGACCGGCGTGCGGGTGGAGGTCGTCAACTCGCCGCCGGTGCGGCAGGCCCCGCCGTCGCAGGGGGCCGGGCACGGGCTGCTCGGCATGCGGGAGCGGGTGGCGATGCTCGGCGGCACCCTGACGGCGCACTCACTGCCGGACGGCGGCTACCAGGTGTCCGCCTTCCTGCCCGCCGACGGCACCGACCACCCGCCCCCCGACGACCCGAGCATCCAGTACTACCCCGAGGACGGCAGCAGATGACGAGCGGCACCCCCGACGTGATCCGCGTGGTGATCGCAGACGACCAGCAGATGGTCCGGCAGGGATTCACCGTGCTGCTCAACACCCAGTCCGACATCGAGGTGATCGGGCAGGCGGTGGACGGCCTGGACGCCGTGTCGAAGGTCGCCGAACTCGACCCGGACGTGGTCCTCATGGACATCCGCATGCCGGAGCTGGGCGGCATCGAGGCCACCCGCCGCATCGTCGGGGCGAACCCGGACATCAGGGTGCTGGTGCTGACCACCTTCGACCTCGACGAGTACGTGTACGAGGCGCTGGTCGCGGGCGCCTCCGGGTTCCTGCTCAAGGACGCCTCCGCCGACCAGCTCGCCGAGGCGGTCCGCGTCGTGGCGGCCGGCGACGCGCTCCTCGCGCCGGGCGTCACCCGTCGGCTGATCACCGAGTTCTCCCGGATGCGTGACAGACCGCGCGCCCCGCTGAAGGAACGCGTCGGTGACCTGACGGAGCGGGAGACGGAGGTGCTCGCCCTGATCGCCCAGGGTCTGTCGAACGCGGAGATCGCCCAGCGGCTGGTGGTCGCCGAACAGACGGTGAAGACCCATGTGGGAAGGATCCTGCTGAAGCTGGGCCTCAGGGACCGCACCCAGGCGGCGGTCTTCGCCTACGAGTCGGGTCTGGTACGCCCCTCGGGGTACTGAGGAGCGACGTGTCGTGGCCCGCCTAGTACCTGAGACGGACGCCGGGGAACCCGTCTTGACGGGGACGACCGCCCTCACCCGGGCGGCCTACGGTGTGAGCGTGACCGAGACGACTCACCCGCAGCACGGGGACGGGACCCGCAGCCCGGAGTACCGGCTGTTCCGGAACGCCCTGCGGGGACTGCGCCAAGACCTCTTCCACGACCCTTTCGCCTACCGCCCGCTACCGCCCCGGCGCACGGACGGTCCGTTCGTCCGTCGGCTGCCCGGCCGGCTCCGGCAGGCCGGGCAGCACCTCCCGCACGCGGTGGTGGGTGCGACCGCGCTGCTCGCGCTGGCCGTCGGCTCGGTGTCGGGCGGCCTGCCCGGTGGGGACGTACCGGCCCTGCTGTCGGGCCTGCTGTGCGCCGTGCCGGTGCTCGCCACGCTGGTCCGGCCGATCGGCGCGTTCTGGCTGTCCCTCGTAGTGACTCCGCTGGTCGCGATCATCAACGGTGCCGGATCGGACTGGCCGTGGATGCCCGGTGCATTCGTCTGCCACCTCGCGGTGCTGATCGTCGTGGCACTGCGCTCCCGGCCCCGCACCGCTGCCTGGATGTGGGCCCTTACCTGCGTGTACGGCTTCCTCTCGGACGTCGCCCTCGGCGGGTCGTACTACTACACGAACAGCGGGCCCATGATGGTGACGTCCGCGTTCGCCTTGCTCGTGGTCTGTCTCTGGCAGGTCCGGCACGCCGCCCAGGAGAAGGTGACGGCCCAGCAGACGGTCACCGCGCACGAGCGTTCCCGGCGCACCCTGCTGGAGGAGCGCACCAACATCGCGCGTGAGCTGCACGACGTGGTCGCCCACCACATGTCGGTGGTCGCCATCCAGGCCGAGGCCGCGCCGTACCGGGTGGAGAACCCGCCGCCGGAGCTGGAGCGGGCCTTCACCACCATCCGGGAGAACGCGGTCGCCGCCCTCACCGAGCTGCGCCGTGTCCTGGGTGTCGTCCGCGCCGAGGACTACGAGGCCCCGGACGCCCCGCAGCCCACCCTCGCGGACCTGGACGCCCTGCTCGACAACGTCCGGGACGCGGGCCTGAGCGTGGAGAAGGCGGTGACCGGCGCGGTGCGCGAACTGCCGCCGGGCGTGGAGCTCTCGGCGTACCGGATCGTGCAGGAGGCGCTGAGCAACAGCCTGCGGCACGCGCCCGGCGCCACCGCACGCGTCGAGGTCTCCTACGTGCTGGGCGGGCTGGGTCTGAGAATCGTCAACGGGCCTATGCCGGAGCCCTCCTGGGTGAAGTCCTCGCCGGGCGCCGGGCACGGCATCACCGGCATGAGGGAGCGGGTGTCGATGCTCAACGGCGAGATGACCGCCGGCCCCACCGACGACGGGGGCTACGAGGTGGCGGTGTTCCTGCCGGTCACCGTGCCGAAGGAAGGTGACGCATGACCGGGAGCACGATCCGCGTACTGATCGTCGACGACCAGATGATGGTGCGCGAGGGCTTCTCGGTCCTGCTGAACGCGATGCCGGACATCGAGGTCGTCGGCGAGGCGGTCAACGGCCGGGAGGCGGTCGCCAAGGTGCGTGAACTCGGCCCCGACGTCGTCCTCATGGACATCCGCATGCCGGAGCTGAACGGCATCGAGGCGACCCGCGAGATCGTCGCCGCCGACGAGGCGGCGAAGGTCCTCGTCCTCACCACCTTCGACCTCGACGAGTACGTGTACCAGGCGTTGCGCGCGGGCGCCTCCGGCTTCCTCCTCAAGGACGCCTCCGCCCGCCAGCTCGCCGACGGGGTCCGGGTGGTGGCCGCCGGTGAGGCCCTGCTCGCCCCCTCGATCACCAGGCGCCTGATCACCGAGTTCTCGAAGCTGTCCGACGGTCCGCGCATGATGCCTCAGGCCCAGGCGGCCTACGGCGACCTGACCGAACGGGAGACGGAGGTGCTGGTGCTGATCGCCCAGGGCCTGTCGAACGCGGAGATCGCCGAGCGCCTGGTGGTCGCCGAGTCGACGATCAAGACCCACGTCAGCCGCATCCTGGTGAAGCTGGGCCTGCGGGACCGTACGCAGGCGGCGGTGTTCGCGTACGAGGCGCGGCTGGTGACACCGGGCTGAGGGGGACAAGGGACGGCCCCCTGCGCCGCGCCCGGGGCTGCCCCGCAGGGCCCGGGAGGGCCGTCACTCAGCCCCCTGTTCAGCGTGGGCGTCACCGGCTAGCGTCCGTCCATGGCCGCCTTCGACAGCTTCGACCCGTGGGACCCGGACTTCGTCGCCGACCCGTACCCCGCCTACGCCGAGCTGCGGGACCGGGGGCGCGTGCACTACTACGAGCCGACCGACCAGTGGCTGGTCCCGCACCACGCGGACGTCTCGGCGCTGCTGCGCGACCGCCGCCTGGGCCGGACCTACGTGCACCGTTACACGCACGAGGACTTCGGCCGCACTCCGCCGCCCCCGGAGCACGAGCCCTTCCGCACGCTCAACGACCACGGGATGCTCGACCTGGAGCCGCCGGACCACACGCGCATCCGTCGTCTGGTGTCCAAGGCGTTCACGCCGCGCACGGTGGAGCGGTTGAAGCCGTACGTCCGCTCCCTGGCGGACGAGCTGGTCGGCAGTCTCGTCGAGGCCGGCGGCGGTGATCTGCTGACCGACGTCGCCGAACCGCTCCCGGTCGCCGTGATCGCGGAGATGCTGGGCATCCCGGAGTCGGACCGCGCCCCGCTGCGTCCCTGGTCGGCGGACATCTGCGGGATGTACGAGCTGAATCCGTCCGAGGAGACGGCGGCCCGGGCGGTGCGCGCGTCGCTCGAGTTCTCGGAGTACCTGCGCGCACTGATCGCCACCCGCCGCAAGGACCCCGGCGACGACCTGGTGACGGGCCTGATCGCCGCCCACGACGAGGACGACCGCCTCACCGAACAGGAGATGGTCTCCACCTGCGCCCTGCTCCTGAACGCCGGTCACGAGGCGACGGTGAACGCCACGGTCAACGGCTGGTGGGCCCTGTTCCGCGACCCCGGCAGTCTCGCCGCCCTCCGCGCCGACCACTCCCTGGTGCCGACCGCCGTGGAGGAGCTGATGCGCTACGACACCCCGCTCCAGCTCTTCGAACGCTGGGTGCTGGACGAGATCGAGATCGACGGGACGACGATCCCGAGAGGCGCGGAGGTGGCGATGCTCTTCGGCTCCGCCAACCACGACCCGGCGGTCTTCTCCGCCCCGGACCGCCTCGACCTCGGCCGCCGCGACAACCCGCACATCTCGTTCAGCGCCGGCATCCACTACTGCATCGGCGCACCCCTCGCCCGTATCGAGCTGGCCGCGTCCATGATCGCACTGCTGGAGCGGGCGCCGGCGCTCCGGCCCGCCGGCGAGCCGGAGCGCAAACCGAACTTCGTCATCCGGGGCCTGAAGGGCTTGACCGTCGAGGTGTGACCGCACGGGCCCCGGGCCCCGCCCCTCCTCACCGGAGGGGCTACTTCGTCTCCAGGTCCCGGCGCCGGAAGCCCGCCAGCCCCAGCCACACCAGACCCGCGGCGACGAGGGTCAGCACCAGCAGTGGCGTCCAGCTCATGTCCGCGGCCGGGAGCCGGGGGACGTGACCGAAGGGCGAGAGGTTGTTCATCCAGCCGGGGAACTGGAGGATCTGGCCGAGATAGCCGACGACGAAGGCGTACACCGGCACGATCCAGGCCGCCGCGCTCGCCCTCGGGAACCAGCCGAACAGCACCGCCGCCACCCCGACCGTGACCCACAGGGCGGGTGCGTGGGCGAGGGCCGCGCCCGTCAGCTCGGGCACCATGACACCGTCGCCGGTGGAGGCGGCGCCCGCGATGCCGAAGCCGAGGCCGGCCATGAGCAGGACGAGCGTGCCGCCGCCGAGGGCCACGGCCAGATGACTGCCGGCCCAGCGCTCGCGCGACAGCCCGGTGGCGAGCAGCGGTTCGGCACGGCCCGCGGTCTCCTCGGCGCGCGTCCGCAGCGCGGCCATCACCACGTACACCGCGGCGACCACCGCGATGACCACCATCACCATCGAGGCGAAGGCCTCGGCCATGCCGGTGCCGCCGATGCGGTCCAGGGCCTCCTGGAGCTGGTCGATGTCCTTCAGCATGTCCTCGGCCTGCCCGAGGATCGACCCGTACATCGCGCCCATCAGGAACAGGCCCGCGCCGAAGCCGAGGAGCACGCCGCGGTGCAGTCGCAGGGCGAAGCCGAGCGGGGTGCCGAGCGCGCCGGAGGCGACCGGGCTGCCCAGCTTCTCCGGCCTCAGGCCCGCGCCCACGTCCCGCCGGGTGGAAAGCACGAATCCCGTCGCCGCGCACACCACCGTCAGTGCGGCGCAGAGCAGCAGCGGCCACCAGTCGTCGTCGACGTAGACGTAGGTGCGCTGCACCCAGCCGATCGGGGAGAGCCAGGACAGGGCGCCGCTCTCCCCGCTGTCGCCCGCGGCGCGCAGCACGTAGGCGGCGCCGATGACCGCGAGGGCCGTGCCGGTGGCGCCGCGCGCGTGCGCGGTGAGCTGGACGGTGATGGTGGCGACGGCGGCGAACACGAGGCCGGCGGCGGCGTGGCCGGCGCCGTAGAGCAGCGAGCCGCCCGCGTCGATGCCCTCGACGCCGAGGCCGGCCAGCCCCAGGGCCAGCAGCAGGGCGAGGACCAGGTTGGCGAGGACCGCGACCGACAGGGCGGCGGCCAGATGGGCGTGCCGGCCGACGACCGCGGAGCGCAGCAGCTCGGCCCGGCCGGTCTCCTCCTCGGCCCGGGTGTGCCGAGTGACGGTCAGGACGCTCATCAGGCCGACGAGGACGGCCGTGAAGCCGAGCATCTGGTGGCCGAGCATGGCACCGGAGGTGTAGGCGTCGAGGTAGTGGCGCGGGCCGGACATGGCGAGGCCGGCCGGGCTGCCCATGGTCTCGACTGCGCTCGCCCGGTCCTCGGGGGCGCCGTAGAGCTGCTGGTAGCTGTTGGCCGTGGACAGGGTGCTCAGCAGCAGCGCCAGGATCCACACCGGGAGCCGGACGCGGTCACGGCGCAGGGCGAAGCGGACGAGCGTGCCGGTGCCGGCCAGCGCCGCGCCCGCGCCGCCCGCGGCGGTCGCGTCGCGCATCCGGGGCTCGGCGGCGGTGGTGGTCGGTGTGGAGGTCATCGCACGGCTCCGCGATCGCCCTGAGCGCCCTGGGAGCCGGCGACCTGAGCGCCGTTCGTGCCGTCCGTGCCGTGCCGGTCGGCGGCGGGGAGGGCGTCGTCGTAGTGGCGGAGCATCAGCTCCTCCAGCGTCGGCGGGTGGCTGACCAGGCTGCGGATGCCGAACTCGGTGAGCTTGCGGACCGCGCCGTCGACCTCGCCGCCGTCGACGGCGAAGCGGACCCGGCCGTCGTCGGCCCGCAGGTCGTGGACGCCGGGCAGGGCCTCCAGGCCGGTGGCGGGGCGTTCGGTCTCCGCCTCGATGGTGGTGCGGGTCAGGTGCCGCAGCTCGCCGAGGGTGCCGGACTGGACGATCCGGCCGAGCCGGATGATGCTCACCCGGTCGGCGAGCTTCTCCACCTGGGCCAGGATGTGGCTGGAGAGCAGCACGGTCTTGCCGGCGGCCTTGGCCTCGGTGATGACGTCCTGGAAGACGACTTCCATGAGCGGGTCCAGGCCGGCGGTGGGCTCGTCCAGGAGCAGCAGTTCGGCGTCGGAGGCGAGCGCGGCGACGATGGCTACCTTCTGCCGGTTGCCCTTGGAGTACGCCCGGCCCTTCTTGGTGGGGTCCAGGCCGAACCGCTCGACGAGCTCGGCCCGGCGCCGCACGTCCAGCCCGCCGCGCAGCCGCGCCAGCAGGTCGATGGCCTCGCCGCCGGTCAGGTTCGGCCACAGCTCGACGTCGCCGGGGACGTAGGCGAGGCGGCGGTGCAGGTCGACCGCCTGGGCCCACGGGTCCATGCCCAGAACCTGGGCGGCGCCGGAATCGGCCCGCAGCAGGCCGAGCAGGACGCGGATGGTGGTGGACTTGCCGGCGCCGTTGGGACCGAGGAAGCCGTGGACCTCGCCGGACTCGACGGCCAGGTCGAGGCCGTCCAGCGCGCGCGTCCGGCCGAAGGACTTGTGGAGTGCGGAGACGCTGATTGCCTTCGTCATGATTCGGAACGTACGCTACTTTCACATATTTGTGAAGTTAAGAAAGCGTCAGGATGTGAGGGATGATCGAAGCATGAGGGAAGCAGCGGAGCCGACGGAGCGGGAACGCGACCCGGAGGCGGTGTCGAAGTTCGTGGAGGGCTTCGCCGCCCAGCTCGTCGAGGCCGGGATGCAGCGCATGCCGGCCCGGGTCTTCGCCGCGCTGCTGTCCTCCGACTCCGGCGCCCTGACCTCGGCCGAACTCGGCGCACGGCTCCAGGTCAGCCCCGCCGCCGTCTCCGGTGCCGTGCGCTACCTCGCCCAGCAGCACATGGTCTCGCGCGAGCGTGAGCCGGGCTCGCGCCGGGAGCGGTACCGGGTGCACAGCGACCAGTGGTACGAGGCGCTCACCAACCGCGAGGCGGTCCTCAAGCGGTGGGAGAGCGCCCTGCGCGAGGGTGTGACCAGTCTCGGCGAGGACACCCCGGCGGGCCGCCGGATGGCTGAGACGCTCGCCTTCTTCGAGTTCGTCGACGGGGAGATCGTCGCGATGATGGAGCGCTGGCGGGTGCACCGGGAGGAGCGGTTCGGGCGGCGCTGACGGCCGGCGTTCCCGTCCACCCGTCCTACCCCGCCGGCAGCGTCAGCCCCCAGGCCCCCTCCCGCACCACCCACGTCCGCGTCCCCACCGGCCCCGACACCACCGCGTCGGCCCGGTACCGGAAGTGCGCCCCCGACACGGTCACCGTCCGCCCCCGCGCCGTCAGCGGCGCCGCCTCCGCGCCCACCGGCAGTGGCCGCACCTCCACCTCGGCCACTCCGCCGGCGCCCGGCATCACCGAGACTCCCTCGACCGGCTGGTCCAGGTCCACCAGCGTCACCCCGTCGACCTCCACCCGCAGCCGGGAAGGACCGGCCGACCCCGTGGCCGCCGCGGCCCGGACCGGCCGTGAGGAGGCCAGCGTCCGGACGAGGGACTGACAGGTCCGCAGCCAGGGACGGGCCGAGGCGGACGTCGAGCGCGACCCGCCCGGTCCGGTTTCACCACCCAGCCCCATCCCGTCGTCCCCATGCTCGCCCTCCGCCGCCCCGACCGGCGGAATGCCAACCGCCCCCAGCACCACCCCGTCACTGTCGTCGACGAGCAGGTCCAGGCGCCGTTCGGTCCCGTCCAGCACCGCCCGCGCCGCCGCCACCGCGCCCGACGGCAGCCCGAGCGAACGGGTCAGGCCCAGCACCGGCCCCACCGGCACCACGGACAGCGCGCACGCCGCCAGCTCCCGGTGCCGGTGCAGCAGGCCCACGGCACGCAGCAGCGCCCGGTCGTCGCCGACCACCACCGGCCGCCGCGAACCCCGCCGCCGCAGTGCCCGCGCGAACTCCTCCGGACCGTCCGGCAGACACACCTTCGTACTCGACGCACCCGCGCTGAGCACGTCTTTCGCGATCCGGACGGACTCCCCGTCCGTCCGCCGGGCGACCGGATCCACGACCACCAGAAGCTGATCGGGCATCGCGGAAGAAGGGCCGGAAGTTCTCGCGGAAGTCGCCACCTCGGCCATGCCTCGCTTCCTCGGGTAGCATCTTTGTGCAAGAGCCCCTTGCGCTATTGCGCCAGGGGCTTCGTCTATTCCGGGGCATCCGGTCCGACGGTTGGCGGCCAACGACGGTCGCGGTGTACGTGGCGGAAACCCACCTCATACGCCCTCGACCATGGACATGCCCCGCCCGGAAGGGGTGTACGCGCGTGCCCGCACTTGTGCTGCTCGGTGCTCAGTGGGGTGACGAAGGCAAGGGAAAGGCGACGGACCTGCTCGGTGGTTCCGTCGACTATGTGGTGCGCTACCAGGGCGGCAACAACGCCGGCCACACGGTAGTCGTGGGCGACCAGAAGTACGCCCTCCACCTGCTCCCTTCCGGGATTCTCTCCCCCGGCTGCACGCCGGTCATCGGTAACGGCGTCGTCGTCGACCCGTCGGTCCTGTTCTCCGAGCTGAGCGGGCTGAACGAGCGAGGCGTCGACACGTCCAAGCTCCTGATCAGCGGAAACGCGCACATCATCACGCCGTACAACGTGACCGTCGACAAGGTGACGGAGCGCTTCCTCGGCAAGCGCAAGATCGGTACCACCGGTCGCGGCATCGGCCCGACCTACGCCGACAAGATCAATCGCGTCGGCATCCGCGTCCAGGACCTCTACGACGAGTCGATCCTCACCCAGAAGGTCGAAGCGGCGCTGGACGTCAAGAACCAGATGCTCACCAAGCTCTACAACCGCCGGGCGATCGCCACCGGCCAGGTCGTCGAGGAGCTGCTGGGCTACGCGGACAAGCTC
This sequence comes from Streptomyces mutabilis, assembly GCF_014649815.1. GTDB lineage: Bacteria > Actinomycetota > Actinomycetes > Streptomycetales > Streptomycetaceae > Streptomyces > Streptomyces mutabilis. The sequence goes on from NZ_BMTT01000010.1 coordinate 136,565, forward strand.
GCGCCCTACGTCGCCGACACCGTCCTGGTCCTCAACCAGGCCCTCGACGACGACAAGGTGGTCCTCTTCGAGGGCGGCCAGGGCACGCTGCTCGACATCGACCACGGCACGTACCCCTTCGTCACCTCGTCGAACCCGACCGCGGGCGGCGCCTGCACCGGCGCCGGCGTGGGCCCGACGAAGATCAGCCGGGTCATCGGCATCCTCAAGGCGTACACGACCCGCGTCGGCGCCGGACCGTTCCCGACGGAGCTGTTCGACGAGGACGGCGAAGCCCTGCGCCGCATCGGCGGCGAGCGCGGCGTCACCACCGGCCGCGACCGGCGCTGCGGCTGGTTCGACGCGGTGATCGCCCGCTACGCCACCCGCGTCAACGGCCTCACCGACTTCTTCCTCACCAAGCTCGACGTCCTCACCGGCTGGGAGCGGATCCCGGTCTGCGTGGCGTACGAGATCGACGGCAAGCGCGTCGAGGAGCTGCCGTACTCGCAGTCCGACTTCCACCACGCGAAGCCGGTCTACGAGATGCTGCCCGGCTGGAGCGAGGACATCAGCAAGGCGAAGTCGTTCGCCGAGCTGCCGAAGAACGCCCAGGCGTACGTCAAGGCGCTGGAGGAGATGTCCGGCGCCCCGATCTCCGCGATCGGCGTCGGTCCGGGCCGGGACGAGACGATCGAGATCAACTCGTTCCTGTAGGAACGGCGGCGGACAGTGGCGGCCGGGGCCCGAGCGGGGTCCCGGCCGCCGCCGTCCGCCCGACGGATACGCTGGCGGTTGCCAGCAGCGGACAGACAGCGCGGAGTGGATCGGAACATGCGGAAGCCCACCACCCGGATGTGGATCGGGTCGGCCGTCGCGGTCGTCGCCGTCACCGGCGGGCTCCTCTACGTCGACGGCCACCGCGTCTCCGCCGCCCCGCACGCCGACGACGCCAAGTGCGACAAGGTGGTCGACCGCCTTCCCGACGACATACCCGGCGCCTCGCGCGATTGGGCCCTCGGCGACGGCGTTGCCGCCTGGGGCGGCCAGAAGGCGGTGCTCCGCTGCGGCGCCGAGGAACTGCCGCCGAACATCAACCTCTGCGTCACCGTCGACGACGTCGACTGGGTCCTGGACGAGGAGCGGCTCAAGCGCGACGGTGTGAGCGTCCTGCGGACGTACGGGCGCTCCCCGGCCGTCGAGTTCACGTACACGGGGCCGCGCGAGGAGGTGGGTGGCATCCTCACCGCGCTGGGTCCCGCCGTGAAGTGGCTCCCGCAGGAGCGGAAGTGCGTCGGCCTCCAGGACGCCGACGTCGTGCTGTAGCCGTTGACGCCCGGTAGCCGTTCGGCCCCCTTCGCCGGGCGCCTAAGCGGGGCGTGGTGTCGGATCGTGGCATGACCGACCGTGACCGCGCCGCTTCCTGCCAGGGCCCGTACGGTGGGGAGGGCGACCCGGGGGACTGCGGTGACCCGGCCCGCTTCGAGGTCGCCCGGTACCGCAGGACGCCGCTGCGGGTGTGCCCCGTGCACCTGGGGCCGTCCCTGCTGCTGGCGGACGCGGTGCTCTGGCCGCCGGGAATCATCCTGATTCGCTGAATGCGCCGGGCGTCCGAGTGGTTCACTTGGGTGGCCCCGGAGCGGGGCCTCGAGGACATGGAGGGATGTCGTACGGTGCCCGGACGATCCGATGACCGCCCCGAGCGCCGGTACGACGGCCGATCCGACGCGATGGCGCAGCGCTTCGAGCAGGACCGTCCCCGGCTGCGCGCCGTCGCGTACCGCATCCTCGGCTCCCTCGGCGAGGCCGACGACGCGCTCCAGGAGGCCTGGCTGCGCGCCGACCGCGCGGACACCTCCGAGGTGGAGAACCTCTCCGGCTGGCTCACCACCGTCGTCGCCCGGGTCTGCCTCAACATGCTGCGCACTCGCGACACCCGCCGCGAGGAGCCCCTGGACGACGGGACGGGCCGGGGACCGGCAGCCACCGCACACTCCGTGACCGGCGTCGGCTCCCCGCCCGCCGATCCCGCGGAGGAGGCACAGCTCGCCGACGAGGTCGGGTTCGCGCTGCTGATCGTCCTGGACAGCCTGGGCCCCGCGGAACGGCTCGCCTTCGTCCTGCACGACATGTTCGACGTGCCCTTCGGCGACATCGCCGCGATGCTTGACAAGACCCCCGCCGCCACCCGCCAGCTGGCCAGCCGCGCCCGCCGCCGGGTCCGGGGCGTCCCCGCGCCCGACGCCGACCTGCCCCGCCGGCGCCGTGCGGTCGACGCCTACCTGGCGGCCACCCGCGGCGGCGACTTCGACGCGCTGGTCTCCCTGCTCCACCCGGACGTGGTCCTGCGTGCCGACGCGGCGGTCGTCCCGACGCCCGAGCCCATCGCCGTCACCGGCGTCGAGCAGGTCGCCAGGGGAGCGATGGCCTCGATGGCGCGGGCACGGCTCACCGGCGTGGTCGCGGTGGACGGCCGGGTCGGCCTTGCCATGGCCGAGAACGGCAGGCTGCGCGTGGTGCTCCGCTTCACCTTCGCGGACGACGGTCTCATCACCGGCATCGACGTGATCGCGGAGCCGGACCGACTGGGCGAACTGTGCATCTCGGGCATAGGTGCATAGGCTGAAGCTGTACACGTCGCGCCGGCAGAAGAAGGTGAGTGCGATGCGTGTGCTGCTCAAGGCGACGCTGGACACCGAGAAGTCGAACGAGGTGATCCGCAGCGGCAGGATGGCGGACCTGATCAAGGAGACCGTCGACCACATCAAGCCGGAGGCCGCTTACTTCGGGACCATCGGCGGACGGCGGACCGCCCTGATGGTCTTCGACATGCAGGACAGCTCGCAGATGCCGCCGATCGGCGAACCGTTCTTCATGGAGCTGAACGCCGAGGTCGACGTCTGTCCGATCATGAACGGCGACGACCTGGCGAAGGGGCTGTCCCAGCTGCGCTGACCGCCCGTCGGTGGATCAGCTGAACACGATCATCGATCCCTGCGCCAGGCTCCGCGTGGCGGCCGCGTGCAGGCCCAGCCACACGTGACGCTCACGGGCGAAGGGGCTCGCGTCGTACGGCGCGGGAACGGCCGGTTCCTCCAGCTCCGTCGGGCCGAGCGGCGGCGCCGGGGGTGCCGGGGGATTGGCGGGGTCGATGCCGAGGACCGGCGCGACGGCCTCCAGTTCCCGCAGCAGGGTGTGCGAGGAGCCCAAGGGGCCGTTCCCCGCCAGCAGTTCGTCGCTGGAGAGCGGGTGAGGGAAGTCCACGGGCACGTAGGCGCCCGCGTGGTCGTAGTGCCAGACCAGGTGCGACTGCTGGGCCGTCGCCTCGAACATTTCCAGCAACTGCTCGTAGTCACCGCCGAGTTCGTCCACCGGCGTCACGGGGAGCCCGCAGACCTGGAGCAGGTACGCCCGGCGCAGGAAGTGCAGGGCGTCGTAGTCGAATCCGGCCACCGGAGCGACCTCACCGGACAGTCCCGGCATGTACTGGTACACCGGCACCGGCGGCAGCCCGGCCTCGGCGAGCACCTTGTCGTATTGCGCGAGTTCCTCGGCGAACGGGTTGTCCGGGGTGTGGCACAAGACGTCGACGAGCGGTACCAGCCACAGGTCACAGGCCAAAAGAGGGCTCCTCACACAGCACGGTGGGCGGACGGGACGGTTCGGAAGCGTAGTCGGTGCGCGGTGCGTGCAGATCCCATACCCATCTGGGGCCCGGCCACGACACCTCAGGCGTTGGTCATCGCCGGGCGAGCCGCTCGATCAGTGCGAGCGAGTGGGCGTTGTACGCGTCGATCAGCGCACGGGCGGCCGGGGCGTCGTGGCGGGCGAGGGCGTCGACCAGTTCGGTGTGCCCGGCCCACAGGGCGCCGCGCAGGTCGCTGAGCCGGCGCAGGTGCTGCACCGTGCACACCCAGCTCTGCACGCGCAGCCGGTGCAGGAAGTCGGCGAGGTAGGGGTTGCCGAAGAGCACGGCCAGCTCGCGCCAGTAGCGCAGGTCGTAGCCGATGAGGACGGTCAGGTCCCCGGCCGCGGCGGCGCGCTGGGCCTCCTCGCCGCGTCGGCGTACCCCGGCGAGCGCGGCGGCGACCCGCGGGGCGTCCGGGGCCGGTCCGCCCCGCCGGGCGCCTTCGAGGGCGAGGAACATGCCGCCGATGACGAGACTGCGGGCCTCGACCATGCCGCGGAAGTCGTCGACCGAGTACTCGTGCACGCGGAACCCGCGGTGGTGGTCGGCCTCGAGCAGCCCTTGCGCGGACAGGTCCACCAGCGCCTCGCGCACGGGCGTCGCGGACACCCCGTACTGCTCGGCGATCTCCTTGACCGTGAACTCCTGCCCCGGCTGGAGCCGCCCGGCCAGGACCTCGTCGCGGAGCGCGTCGGCGATCTGCTGCCGCAGGGTGCTGCGCGTGACGGCACCGGTGTGGCTGGGGCCGGGCATGGTCGGGCGGTCTCCTCGTCGCGTACGGGGGGCGAACTCGTACACACGTCCGTGGCGTGCTCGCACACACGTCTACGGTGTACGAGCACGCCACCTTACGCGCTCGGGTCGCTTCGCTGCCCGTATGCGGGCAGGTCCCTTACTCGGTGTACTCGTCCGCCACGGACAGTGCCGTGTCCAGGGCTGCGAGGCCCTCCTTGAGTTCGGCCTCGGAGATGTTGCACGGCGGCACGACATGGGTTCGGTTCATGTTCACGAACGGCCACACGCCGTGCGCCTTGGCGGAGGCGGCGAAGGCGTTCATCGGCGTGGCGGCCTGCCCGGTCGCGTTGTAGGGGACCAGCGGCTCCCGGGTCTCGCGGTTCCTCACCAGTTCCAGCGCCCAGAACATGCCGGTCCCGCGCACGTCGCCGACGCTCGGGTGCCGCTCGGCCAGTTCTCGCAGCGCCGGCTCGACGACCTCGGCGCCGAGCCGCGCGGCGTGCCCGACGATGCCCTCCTCCTCCATCACGCCGATCGTGGCGACGGCGGCGGCGCAGGCCAGCGGGTGCCCGGAGTACGTCAGGCCGCCCGGGTAGGGGCGCTCGGCGAAGGTCGCGGCGATCTCGCCGGAGATCGCGACGCCGCCCAGCGGGACGTATCCCGAGTTCACGCCCTTGGCGAAGGTCATCAGATCGGGCACGACGTCGTACAGGTCGGCGGCGAACCACGTGCCGGTCCGTCCGAACCCGGCCATGACCTCGTCCAGGACGAACACGAGCCCGTACTTGTCGCAGATCTCGCGCACCCCGGCCAGATAACCGGCCGGCGGCATCATGATCCCCGCTGTGCCCGGGATCGTCTCCAGGATGACGGCGGCGACGGTCCCCGGGCCCTCGAAGGCGATCGTCGTCTCCAGGTGCTCCAGCGCCCGCGCGCACTCCTGCTCCTCGGTCTCGGCGTAGAAGCGCGAGCGGTACAGGAAGGGCGCCCAGAAGTGCACGACACCGGCCGTGCCGCCGTCCGAGGCCCAGCGGCGCGGGTCACCGGTGATGTTGATCGCCTGCTGGGTGCCGCCGTGGTACGAGCGGTACGCCGACAGCACCTTCGGCCGGCCGGTGTGCAACCGTGCCATCCGCACGGCGTGCTCGACGGCGTCCGCGCCGCCGTTGGTGAAGAAGATCTTGTCCAGGTCGCCGGGCGTCCGCTCGGCGATCAGCCGCGCCGCCTCCGAGCGCGCCTCGACGGCGAACGCGGGCGCGAACGTCGTCAGCCTCGCCGCCTGCTCCTGGATCGCGGCGACGACCTTGGGGTGCTGGTAGCCGATGTTGGTGTAGACGAGACCGCTGGCGAGGTCGAGGTAGCGCTTGCCTTCGTAGTCCCAGAAGTACGACCCCTCGGCGCCGGCGACGGCGAGCGGGTCGATGAGCTCCTGCGCGGACCAGGAGTGGAAGACGTGCGCGCGGTCCGCCGCCTTCACGGCGGCGCCGGCCTGAGGATCGGGCTGAGGGGTCATGCGGCCGAGGGTAGGTGTCCGCGATGCGGAAACGGAATCGGCGTCCTGTCTGTGGACGGAGGCTTTCCGCGACAGGTTGTCGACGAGAGCCGTGGCGGCGGGGCGGGCGGCCGGGAAGGGATATTGACAGTCTGCTGTCCGAATGACAGCCTCCTGTCAAAGGTGCTTCGCCCCGTGCACCGCTCCGAGGAGGAGACATGAACGGCACCCGCAAGCCCGTCCACGTCGCCGTGTACGACACCCTGGCCGACTGGGAGACCGGCCACGCGACGGCCCACCTCGCCCGCGCCGGGTTCCCGGTCCGCACCGTCGCCCCGACCACCGCTTCCGTCACCAGCGTCGGCGGCCTGCGCGTCCAGCCCGACCTCGCCCTCGCGGACCTGCGCCCCGCGGACAGCTCGCTCCTGATCCTCCCTGGCGCCGACCTCTGGGACGCGGGTGACGACCTCACCCCCTTCGCCCGCGCCGCCCGCGCCTTCCTGGACGCCGGCGTCCCCGTCGCCGCCATCTGCGGCGCCACCGCCGGACTGGCGCGCGAGGGCCTGCTCGACGACCGCGCGCACACCAGCGCAGTCCCCTTCTACCTGGCGGCCACCGGCTATGCGGGCGGCGAGCGGTACGTGGACGCCGACGCGGTCACCGACCGCGGCCTGATCACCGCCGGCCCCACCGAGCCGGTCGCCTTCGCCCGCGAGATCCTCGGCCTGCTCGGGGCGTACGAGGGCGAGGTGCTGGACGCCTGGTACCGGCTGTTCCACGACTCCGACCCGCGGGCTTACGCCGTACTGGAGAAGGCGGGCGCCGCGTGAGCGGCCGGGAGCGGCAGGACCTGCTCAGCCGCGCCGCGCTCGGCGTCTTCCGGCTCAACGGCCGGTTCCTCGCTGTCGCCGAGGAACTGGCCCGCCCCGCCGGGCTCACCGCCGCCTGGTGGCAGGTGCTCGGCGCGGTCCTGCCCGAGCCGCTGCCCGTCTCCGGCGTCGCGCGCGCGATGGGCATCACCCGGCAGAGCGTGCAGCGCATCGCCGACCTGCTGGTGGAACGCGGCCTCGCCGCGTACCGGCCGAACCCGGCTCACCGCCGCGCCAAGCTCCTCGCGCCGACGGACGCGGGCCGCGTCGCCGTCTCCCGCATCGACCCCGGACACGCGGCCCTCGCCGACCGGTTGGCGCGGGCGTACGGGTCGGACGCGGAGCTGGCCGAGGCGGTGGCCGCCCTGGAGCGCCTCTCGGAGGTGCTGGGCGCGCTCGACGTCCCGCCCGTTACGGAACCGTAGAAGTAGACCGGCTCCTCGTACGGCCGCCCCGCACTATCCTCGATCTGTTGCTCACGTGGGTCCACGTGCGGGGGAAGGCGGCGCGACATGCAGAAGCTCGGGAGCGGGGACCCGCGTCACATCGGGGACTACCGGCTGCTGGGAAGACTCGGCGCGGGCGGCATGGGCCACGTCTATCTGGCCCGCTCCGACCGGGGCCGCACGGTCGCCGTGAAACTGGTGCGCGAGGAACTGGCCGCGCAGGAGGAGTTCCGGGAGCGCTTCCGCAAGGAGGTCGAGTCCGCGCGGCGGGTCGGCGGCCACTGGACGGCGCCCGTGCTGGACGCCGACACCGAGGCCGCCGTGCCCTGGGTCGCCACCGGGTACGTCGCGGGGCCCAGCCTCCAGCAGGTCGTCGGGCACGACCACGGTGCCCTGCCCGAGCGCTCGGTACGGACCCTGGCGGCCGGGCTCGCCCACGCCCTCCAGGACATCCACGCCGCCGGGATCATCCACCGCGACCTCAAGCCGTCCAACGTGCTGGTCACCATCGACGGCCCCCGGGTCATCGACTTCGGCATCGCCCGGGCCCTGCAGACGGTGACCGGCGGCGGGCTCACCCGCACCGGCGCGCTCGTCGGCTCGCCCGGCTTCATGGCGCCCGAGCAGGTGCGCGGTGACCGCATCACGCCCGCCTGCGACGTCTTCTGCCTCGGTTCCGTCATCGCCTACGCCGCCACCGGCGAGCTGCCCTTCGGCGCCGCCAACAGCGGCGTGCACGCGCTGATGTTCCGCATCGCGCAGGAGGAGCCCGACCTCGACCGGGTGCCCGAGGGCATCGCCGACCTCGTACGGGACTGCCTGAAGAAGGACCCCGCCGCCCGCCCCACCCTCGCCGAGGTACTGGCCCGCACGGGTGCCGAGGACACGGTCACCGACGGCCGCTCCCGCGACCCGTGGCTGCCCAGCGCGCTGGTCGCCCAGCTCGGCCGGCACGCGGTGCGGCTGCTGGACGCGGAGAACCCGGAGTCACCGGCAGCGGCGGCTGCGCCGCCGGACGTCTCGGAGCCGAACCGGTACCGGCCCTCGCCCCCCGACGGGGATCCGTCCGGTCGACCGCCCCCGCGCGAACCGGGCAGTGGCGGCGGCGCCCCGCTGAACCACCTGCCCACACTCGTCGCGGGCCAGAGCCCTCCGGCACCCCCGCCCGCCTCCCACGGTCACGCCCCGCCCTACGGCGCACCGCAGCCGGTGGGGCACCCGTACGGCGGTCCCGGCTCGACCCCGCCCTACGGGCCGCCGCCGCACGGGACTCCGCCCTACGGGCCACCGCCGTACGGCCCGCCCCACGAGCCGGTCGGAAGAGGCCGCTCCACCGCGCTCCTGGTCGTGGTCGCCCTGGTGGTGGCGCTCGGCGCCGGAGGCTCGGTCTACGCGCTGATGAGCGGCCAGGACGACGGCGACAACCGGGCCGGCGGCGACCCCACGAGCACCGCGACGGCCGTGTCCCAGGGGCAGGGGCAGGACCCGACGCCGGACGGCTCGGCCCCGACGACGGAGGCCGACCGGCCCACCACCCCGACGCCCCGGGACGGCACCATCCCCACGGCGTACCTGGGCACGTGGAGCACGACCATCGACAACGCCTCCGGCGCTCACACCCGGCGGCTGACCATCCAGCAGGGCGAGGTGGGCGACACGGTCCTCTCCCTCGTCGCGGACGGCCCGGCGGGCAGCGGCAGCTACCACTGCGTCTTCGAGGCCGACCTGTCAGCCGCCCCGGACTCCGACGGCCCCCTGAGCATCGGCCCCTCGACGGTGACGGTGGGTCCCGCCGCCTCCTGCGCCCCGGGCGAGCCCACCACGGTCACCCTGCTGCCCAACGGCAGCCTGCGGCGGGTGAACAACGACAGCGGGGAGAGCCTGACCTACACCCGGGAGTGAGCCCCCGCGGCTCACCACCGTGCAGCGGCAGCGGCAGCCGCAGCCGCGGGCAGCCGTGCCGCTGGGAGCGATGGGGGGCCCCGCTCGAGCGAAGCCGAGAATGTGAGTGTGGGACGGCGGGCGGGCCGGCCCCCTGCCGGCGCCCGGGCCGCGTCACCCACCTCGTCCCCCACCCGCGCCGGGCGCCCGGTGTCCGCGGTGTCGGCGAGCATGCCGAGGCACCTCCCCTGCACCCGCGCCGGGTGTCGGGAACGCCACCGCGGCTCACACACGCACCGCGGCCCGCACGGTCACCGCGGCTCGGGCGGTCGTTGTCTCGGCATGTTCGGCCGAGCCCCGTTCGGTGCCACGGAGAATCGCCCGGCGCCTCCGCCCCCGGCCTCGGAACGCCCGGTGCCCCCACCGACCGCTCCCCACTGCAATCCCAGCGGAGCGACCCCGCTGCGGAAGTCCACCATCCAGTCCGCCGTCTCCGCCCGCACCAGCTCCGTGACGTCCTCGGAGAACCTCCGCAGCACCGTCAGACACCGCTCGGCCGCCTCGCTCGCCGTCCCGTCCGCCGGACCCAGCACCTCCCGCACGCTCTCCGACGCCCAGTCGAACTGGAGCACCTGGAGCCGCCGCTGCACCGCCTGCGCAGTGGCCACGTCCCGCATCCACCCGGACGTCACCCCGAAGTACCGGTCCCCGGCCACGCACGCGACCGCCAGCAGCAGCGCCAGATAGCCCCAGGGCGCGGCCCCGCCCACCATCCCGGACATGTCCAGCAGCGGCAGCGCCGCCCCGGCGAGCGCCCCCGCCGCGGCCCCGCCCCGCAGCGCCACGGCGCCCCGCCGCTTCCACACGCGGTCCGCGAGATACCAGGCCGCCGTGTCCAGCGCACCCCGCTCCACCCACCGGTACAGCTCGTCCAGCCGCTCCGCGGGCAGTGTCCAGTCCCCGAGCGGAAACGCCCGCCCGGTCAGGTCGCCCGGCCGGAGCCCGGCCGCCCCCTCACCGCCCCGCCCGTCGTGCGGCGGCCTCTCGGGCTGCATCTCCGGCTGACCCACCCGGCACTCCCTACTGCTCACCGTCCGTGAGGACCTGAAGACAGAAGAACCTGAAGACTGAAGACTGGAGACCCGCGGACCCCGTACGCCGGAACCTTCCTACCGCCCAATGGGTGGCCCGGCCCCGGGTTCCGCAGCTTTTCCGCTCGGAAGAGGGCGTTGATCAGGTATAGGGCTCCCGCGGTGTCACCCGAAAGAGTGCTGGAGCGAGGGCCGCCCGGACCACGTAGGCTCGTGCCGAACGGCAAATCCCGCGGCGACCCCGCGGCGACAGCGGCGACAGGAGCTGAACGTGATCCCCGGTGGTGGCCAGCCCAACATGCAGCAGCTGCTCCAGCAGGCCCAGAAGATGCAGCAGGACCTGGCGAAGGCCCAGGAGGAACTGGCACAGACGGAGGTCGACGGCCAGTCCGGCGGCGGCCTGGTGAAGGCCACCGTCACCGGCTCCGGCGAGCTGCGCGGCCTCGTGATCGACCCGAAGGCGGTGGACCCGGAGGACACCGAGACCCTCGCCGACCTGATCGTGGCGGCCGTCCATGCGGCCAACGAGAACGCGCAGAACCTCCAGCAGCAGAAGCTCGGCCCGCTCGCCCAGGGCCTGGGCGGCGGCGGCATCCCCGGCCTGCCTTTCTGAGTTCGCCATTCTCAGAGCGGCCGAAGCCCTCTACCGTACGTAGTGCAGGAACCCCAGGAAGGACGGCAGTCCGTTGTACGAAGGCGTGGTCCAGGACCTCATCGACGAACTCGGGCGGCTGCCCGGCGTCGGTCCCAAGAGCGCGCAGCGGATCGCCTTCCACGTCCTCCAGGCGGAGCCGACCGACGTACGGCGGCTCGCCCAGGCCCTCATGGAAGTGAAGGCCAAGGTCCGCTTCTGCGCGACCTGCGGAAACGTCGCGCAGGAGGAGCAGTGCAACATCTGCCGCGACACCCGGCGTGATCCCGCCGTCATCTGCGTCGTGGAGGAGCCGAAGGACGTCGTCGCCATCGAGCGCACCCGAGAGTTCCGCGGGCGCTACCACGTGCTCGGTGGCGCGATCAGTCCGATCGACGGGGTCGGTCCCGACGACCTGCGCATACGAGAACTCCTCGCGCGGTTGGCCGACGGTACGGTCACGGAACTGATCCTGGCCACGGACCCGAATCTGGAGGGCGAGGCCACGGCCACCTATCTCGCCCGCATGATCAAGCCCATGGGCCTCAAGGTCACCCGCCTGGCCAGCGGCCTCCCGGTGGGCGGCGACCTGGAATACGCGGACGAGGTGACCCTCGGCCGCGCCTTCGAGGGGAGACGACTCCTAGATGTCTGACGCCACGCTGCACGCGACCAACCAGAACCCGGACGACTTCGCGGTACAGATCGCCGACCAGATCGAGAGCTTCCTGGTCGCCGTCACCGAGGTCGCCAAGGGCGACGAGCCGGACTCCGCCGTCCCCTTCCTCCTCCTGGAGGTCTCCCAGCTGATGCTGGCCGGCGGCCGCCTGGGCGCCCACGAGGACATCGTCCCCGACGAGCGCTACGAGCCCGACCCGGGCCCCGAGCTGGACGTGGACGAGCTCCGCGAGAACCTCGCCCGCATCCTCGACCCGATCGACGTCTACTCCGAGGTCTTCGACCCGTACGAGCCGCGCAAGGCCCCGGTCCCGGCCCGTATCTCCGACGACCTCACCGACGTCATCACCGACCTCCGCCACGGCATGGTCCACTACAAGGCGGGCCGCACCACGGAGGCCCTGTGGTGGTGGCAGTTCTCCTACTTCTCCAACTGGGGCTCCACCGCCTCCGCGACCTTGCGCGCCCTCCAGTCGGTCGTCGCCCACGTACGCCTGAACCAGCCCCTGGAGGAGCTGGACGGCCTGGACACCGACCAGGACCTCGGCGACGAGACCCTGGAGACGGAGGCCGGCAAGGTCATGGTGCAGGAGATCGCGGGCCCGCTGGGGCTGCGGCCGGTGCGGTGACGCGGTCCGGTCGCGTGGGCTGGGGGTGGGTGTCGCGCTGAAAAGCGTGAGCAGAACGGCCCGGAATGTCATCGGGGTGCTCGAATGAGCGGCTTGAGGACAGTGGGGTGTGGAGTGTCCTCGCTTTCTGGGTGGGCCTGGGGAGGGAGGGCGCAGCGGCGGCTCAACCGTCCGTCGTCAGCGCCGCGCGGAGTAGCGCCGCGCACACGTACGGCGCGGTCGCCGTGGGCACGCTGTACCAGCGCAGCGGCCAGGTGTTGCCCTCCAGCGCCGGGACGCCGACGTAGGTGACCGTCCGGGTCCCGCCGCCGTGCCGTTGTACGCCGAGCGGCCATTCGTACGCCGCGACCTCGCCGGGCGCCAGCAGGAAGTACACCCACCGTCCGCCGCCCGCCTCGCACACGATCGGCCCCGCGTCGTCGCCCGACGCCTCGACGAGCCAGTCGGCGACCAGCTCCCCACGGATGCCGTCGATCCGTACGGCGTCGAAGTGCACGCCCGCGACGCGCAGTTGATGTCCGGCGAGCGGAACCCAGGAGGGGCGGTGCATTGTTTCCGTCATGGTCACACGCTGGCACCAAACTGGCTACGCTCGGTAGTGACTGAGGTGATACACGCCGGGGTGTATCGGTCGGAGGTGCGTGCTGTGTCTCAATCGCCTGCCATGTGGCGTTTCAGCGGCAACCAGATGAAGCGCTGGCGTATCAAGGCCAACGTAAGCAGGGAGCAGCTGGCGCAGGCCGCGAGCTACTCGCCGGACACCATCAAGTCGATGGAGCAGGGCGTACGCATGCCGACACCGCGCGTGCTGGACGTGGCGGATGAGCTGTGCGGGGCGGAGGGGTTGCTGAGCGCGGCGAAGGACTATCTGAGCAGAGAGAGGTTCCCGGCTCGGGCTCAGGAGTTCATGGAGCGGGAGAGGGAGGCGATCAGCTCCTGGTCGTACGAGTCCGGGCTGATTCCTGGCCTCTTGCAGACGCCGGGGTACATGCGGTCCCTCATCGAAAGTCGTATTCCGCCCGTCGACGAGGAGACGGTGGAAGAGCGGATCACGGGCAGAGCGGAGCGGCAGGCGATGCTCACGGAACGCAAGCCGCCGGTGGCTTTCGCCTTCACCGTCTACGAGGCGGCGCTGCGCGCCCCATACGTTGATGGCGCACAACTGCACCGTTTGCTGGAGGTGTCTCGGCTTCGGAATGTCGAGTTGCAGGTACTGCCCTTCGAGCGAGCCCCTTTCAGCGCGGGCATGGGCCCCATGATCTTGCTGGAGACCCGCGACCATGAGCGGTTCGCCTATACGGAGAGCCAGTTCGTCAGTGTGCTGTCGGCCGACCCGGAGACGGTCCGGGTCGTGACCGAGCGACTTAGCATGCTGCGTGCGCACGCCCTCAGCCCTGCTGAGTCGGCCCGGTTCATCGAAGAGATGGCGGATCACCATGACTGACCAGATGACGTGGTTCAAGTCCAGCTACAGCGACGATGAAGGAGCCGCCTGTGTCGAGGTCGCCCTCGCCCCCACCATCCACATCCGCGATTCCAAGACCGCACCGATCGGCCCCGAACTCCACGTCTCCGCCCCCGCCTGGTCGGCGTTCATCGCCGCAGTTGAGCGCGTGAAACCGCTCTAACGTTCGCGACCGTGACCGGATCGCGCACGGCCTCCCGCCGAGGTGGCCGGGAAGAACGATCGCCACTTCCTCTGCCACGAGAACAGGACCTTCGACGGAACGACCGTGAGCGTGCGGGAGGCGCCGGGGCGCCTCTCCCTCGTGAACGTGTGACACAGGGCACTTTTCCGAGTGACCCGCGCCCTCCTGGGCATGAGCCTGCCTGGACGGGCCCGGAGGTCTCACCATGCGATACCGCAGGGGGGAATTTCGGACGCTCGATAGAATGAGCCGACCGCAGTACATGTACGTACGTGCGGAAAGATACGGATTGAGCGAGGAGCGCACGTGGGCCTTGTCGTGCAGAAGTACGGAGGCTCCTCCGTAGCCGATGCCGAGGGCATCAAGCGCGTCGCCAAGCGGATCGTGGAAGCGAAGAAGAACGGCAACCAGGTGGTCGCCGTAGTTTCCGCGATGGGCGACACGACGGACGAGCTGATCGATCTCGCCGAGCAGGTTTCCCCGATCCCTGCCGGGCGCGAACTCGACATGCTGCTGACCGCCGGGGAGCGTATCTCCATGGCGCTGCTGGCCATGGCGATCAAAAACCTGGGTCATGAGGCCCAGTCGTTCACCGGCAGCCAGGCCGGAGTCATCACCGACTCGGTCCACAACAAGGCCCGGATCATCGACGTCACGCCGGGTCGCATCCGCACCTCGGTGGACGAGGGCAACGTCGCCATCGTGGCCGGCTTCCAGGGCGTCAGCCAGGACAGCAAGGACATCACCACGCTGGGCCGCGGCGGCTCCGACACCACGGCCGTCGCCCTCGCCGCCGCGCTCGACGCGGACGTCTGTGAGATCTACACCGACGTCGACGGCGTGTTCACCGCCGACCCGCGCGTGGTGAAGAAGGCGAAGAAGATCGACTGGATCTCCTTCGAGGACATGCTGGAGCTCGCGGCCTCCGGTTCCAAGGTGCTGCTCCACCGTTGCGTGGAGTACGCCCGCCGGTACAACATCCCGATCCACGTGCGGTCCAGCTTCAGCGGACTGCAGGGCACGTGGGTGAGCAGCGAGCCGATCAAGCAAGGGGAAAAGCACGTGGAGCAGGCCATGATCTCCGGTGTCGCGCACGACACCTCCGAGGCCAAGGTCACCGTCGTCGGTGTCCCGGACAAGCCGGGCGAGGCCGCCGCGATCTTCCGGGCGATCGCCGACGCCCAGGTCAACATCGACATGGTCGTGCAGAACGTGTCCGCCGCCTCCACCGGCCTGACGGACATCTCCTTCACCCTGCCGAAGACCGAGGGCCGCAAGGCCATCGACGCGCTGGAGAAGAACCGGGCGGGCATCGGCTTCGACTCGCTGCGCTACGACGACCAGATCGGCAAGATCTCCCTGGTCGGCGCGGGCATGAAGAGCAACCCGGGCGTGACGGCCGACTTCTTCACCGCGCTGTCCGAGGCCGGGGTGAACATCGAACTCATCTCGACCTCCGAGATCCGTATCTCGGTCGTCACCCGCAAGGACGACGTGAACGAGGCCGTCCGCGCCGTGCACACGGCCTTCGGGCTGGACTCCGACAGCGACGAGGCCGTGGTCTACGGAGGCACCGGGCGCTGATGGTCGACATCGCGGGTGCCGGGCGCACCGGGCGGCCGACCCTGGCCGTCGTCGGAGCGACCGGCGCCGTCGGTGCGGTCATGCTCCAGATCCTGTCCCAGCACGCGGACGTCTGGGGCGACATCCGTCTGATCGCCTCGCCGCGCTCGGCCGGCCGCAAGCTGGCCGTGCGCGGCGAGGAGGTCGAGGTCGTCGCGCTCGGCGAAGCGGCCTTCGACGGGGTCGACGTCGCCATGTTCGACGTGCCCGACGAGGTCTCCGCGCAGTGGGCGCCGATCGCCGCCGCCAAGGGCGTGGTGGTGGTCGACAACTCCGGCGCGTTCCGGATGGACCCGGACGTGCCGCTCGTCGTGCCCGAGGTCAATCCGCACGCGGTGCGGATGCGGCCGCGTGGGATCGTGGCCAACCCCAACTGCACGACGCTGTCCATGATCGTGGCGCTGGGCGCGCTGCACGCCGAGTTCGGGCTGCGGGAGCTGGTCGTCTCGTCGTACCAGGCGGTGAGCGGGGCCGGGCGGGACGGCGTGGAGACGCTGCGCCGCCAGCTGTCCCTGGTCGCCGGGACCGAGCTGGGTACGCACCCCGGTGACGTGCGGCGGGCCGTCGGCGACGACACCGGGCCGTTCCCGGAGCCGGTCGCGCTGAACGTCGTACCGTGGGCCGGGTCGCCGCGCGAGGACGGCTGGTCCTCGGAGGAGATGAAGGTACGGGACGAGTCCCGCAAGATCCTGGGGCTGCCGAACCTCCCGGTGGCGGTGACCTGCGTGCGGGTACCCGTCATCACCACGCACTCGCTGACCGTGCACGCCCGTTTCGAAAGCGAGGTGACGGTCGACAAGGCCCGGGAGATCCTGGCCACCGCACCCGGCGTCGTCCTCTTCGACAACCCGGCCGCGGGCGAGTTCCCCACCCCCGCCGACGTCGTCGGCACCGACCCGACCTGGGTCGGCCGGGTGCGACGGGCCCTGGACGACCCGACGGCGCTCGAACTCTTCGTCTGTGGGGACAATCTGCGCAAGGGAGCCGCGCTGAACACCGCTCAGATCGCGGAACTGGTCGCGGCCGAGTTCGACTGAGCGCGGATCACCGGCCGGACGGACAGAGGCAGGTGGGGCGATGGGCCACGGCAGCCGTGGGGTTCGTTTGTAGGATCCATGGACGAGATGTGATCCGGAAGTCGGTCCGGACTACTTGTACCCGGCACCTGTGGCATCGGAGGATTTCATCCCCGTCCTCCGCAACCGTGCGAAGGGCGGGGGGCGTCTTTGCGATCACCCATTCAGGCGTGGGGGCGCGTGAGGCGGCGCGGGGGCGCCGAGGGCGGGCGTGGGGACGCTCGTTCACATGGGACATAGGGGAAGAGCGGGACGATGAGGGCCTATGACGCACCGTCGGCCGGGCTGCCGCCCGGCGGGCGCGGGAACGTGACGCCCGGCACGTACAACCCTCACGGGGGTGGGCGTGTCCAACTGGCGTGGCAGAGGTACTCGATTTCCCCGCGGCAACGCGTGGCCCCGCCGTGCGGCCACCCGTCCGGCCCGTCCGTCCCCGTGTGGCCGGTCCGGCCGGTGGCATGCCGGTGATCGCGCCCATGCCCGCAGCGCGGCCGGCCCGCATATCGAACCAGCGCGACGGCGCGGAGGAAGCCGCGGCGGCCGGTACCACCGTCGATCACCTCACCGAGACCTACCGGACGCACTACCGGTCGCTGCTCGGCCTCGCCGCCCTTCTCCTCGATGACACCGCCTCCTGCGAGGACGTCGTCCAGGAGGCGTTCATCCGCGTCCACTCGGCGCGCAAACGCGTCCGCGACCCGGAGAAGACCCTGGCGTACCTGCGTCAGACCGTCGTCAACCTGTCGCGTTCGGCGCTGCGCCGCCGCATCCTCGGCCTCAAGCTGCTCTCCAAGCCGATGCCGGACATGGCGAGCGCGGAGGAGGGTGCCTACGACCAGCTGGAGCGCGACTCCCTGATCAAGGCGATGAAGGGGCTGCAGCGCCGCCAGCGCGAGGTCCTGGTCCTGCGCTACTTCGCCGACATGACCGAGGCCCAGGTCGCCGAGACGCTCGGCATATCCCTCGGCTCGGTCAAGGCCTACGGCTCGCGCGGCATCGCGGCGCTCAGGGTCGCCATGGAGGCACCGGCATGAGCGACGGCCACGATGCGCGGCGCGACGCCCGCGACGAGCACAAGCACACGCACGCTGGGAACGGAACTGTGAATCACGGCCCCGCCGACCAGGGCCCCGACGCCGGAAGCCCCGAACATCAGGAACAGGGGGCGGCCTCCCGGGCGGACGGCCCTCCTCGGGAACCCGACGGGCTCGACCCCGACGAGCTGGTCCTGCGCAGGATGCTGCGCCAGGCGGTCCAGGACGTGCAGCCGAGCGACGGCACCCTGGAGCACCTGCGCCGCGCCGTGCCCGCCCGCAGGGCCCGCAAGCGCCAGGCCGCCGTCGGCATGGCGGCCGCCGCCCTCTTCATCGGCATGGCGGTCCCGGCCCTCGTCCACGTCTCCAAGTCCACCGGCCCGGGGGCCGACCCCTCCGTCGCCGGTCACGCCTCACAGGCCCAGGGCGGTGCCTCCCAGGGCAAGGACCCGGCCGGCGGCCAGAGCGGCGTCGCCGGCACCGCGGGGACGGCCGAGGGCAAGGAGAAGGGCGACCCGAAGGAGCAGCCCGAGGACAAGGAGAGCGGCGCCGCGACGGGCGCGGCCCCCGGCACCGACCCCTCCGCGAGCGCCGCCGCCGACATCCCCGTGTGCACGGCGAAGCAGCTCGGCCCGGCCCTCGCGAGCAGCGCGGGCCCCGACTCCACGGGCGTGGTCTACGGCTCCTTCCGCGTCACCAATGTCTCCTCCCAGGGCTGCACCGTCGTCGGCGCCGGCACTCTGACGGCCACCCCGCAGGGCGCGGCGGACGCCGGCAAGATCGGCACCGCACGGCACGCGGCCGGGGACGCGGCGGCAGGACTGCCCGACCCGTCCCTGGAGACCACCTCACTGACCCTGGCGCCGGCCTCGGCGTACGAGGTGCAGTTCGCCTGGGTGCCCTCGGAGACCTGTCCCACCCCCGGCGACACCACGGGCGGCGGCACGGGCGGACCCTCGCCCGAACCCTCGCCCACCGCCGACACCACCGCCGCGGGCGGCACCTCCACGGGTGGTGGCGACGGTGCCGACTCGGGCACCACGACCCAGCTGGTCACCGGGGACGGCCCGGCCGACGGGAGCGTGGCGGTGACGTACACCCCGGACGGCGGCTCGGGCTCGGCGACGGCGACGGTGGCCGACGCGTGCGCGGGAACCGTGTACTGGACGGGCGTGCTGGCCGCGTCGTAGCACCCGTCGGCACCCGCCGGTGGCCTTCGGCGGCCTTCGGGCGTCAGGCGCCGGACGGACTGGCCTGGGGCTTCGGCTCGTCCTCGGCCGCGTCCGGCCTCGTGGAAGACCGGCTCTCGTCCGCGGCGTCCCCGCTTTCGGTCCCGTCATCCGGGTCCAGCCCCAGCTCCGCGTCCCTGGCGAGTTCGACCTCGCGGCGCAGCAGCCGGAACCACATGAAGATCACGAAGCCCACGAAGGCGAACCACTCGGCGGTGTACCCGAGGTTCTGGAACGCCTTCAGGTCCAGCCCGGTGCCCTGCGGCGCGCTCACGGGCACGGCCCGCATCCCGGAGTCGCCCACGTTGAGCGTGACCCACGCGTCGTACACGTCGTACGGCACCAGGTTCAGCAGCGTCGCGGCGCTGATGGCGCCGGTCTGCCCGTCCGGCCACCCGGAGCGGCCGCTGACGCCGTTGCTGCCGACCGATTCGGCCGCCTGGAGCGCTCCGGTGACGGTGACGTGGCCGGTGGGCGGGGCCGGAACCTCCGCCGTGTCGGGATCGCCGGGCAGCCAGCCGCGCACGACCGGCAGCGCCTCGCCGTCGTCGGTGCGCAGCAGCGTGAGGACGTAGAAGCCCTCCCGGTCGTCCAGCTTCCGCTCCGGGACCAGCAACTGGTCGGCGTAGCGGCCGCTCACGGTCGTCTGCTTGCCGACCGTCGCCTTGTCCACGGGCAGCATCTCGGCCAGCGGGCGGGCCGCCTCCCGGCGCGACGGATCCTGTCGGGTCGTGACGGTCTCGTGGTCCTGGACCCGGTCCTCGAACCGGCCCAACTGCCAGGAACCCATGAAGATGCAGAAGGGGATGGCCAGGACGACGAAGACGTTGATCCCCCACCAGCGGGGCGTCAGCAGAAACCGGTACACGCCCTCCACGGTACGGGGCGCGCCCGGTCGACCCTGCCGCGGGGCTGTGGAGAACCAGGGGGAGTGCGGCGGGGCGGCCGAGGTTGTCCACAGGCTGGGGATCTGGTCTGCGCGTTGTCGCCGGGTCGGGGCAGTATGGGGCCATGACTGAGAGCAACGGGTCCGTTCCGTCGGACGTGGGCGTGGACGAGCGGCAGACGCAGGGCGAGCAGATGCCCGACTGGGAGAAGCGGTTCCGGGCGCCGAGGGTGTCGCTGCCCGACTGGGCGGAGGACGCGCCGGACCGCTCCCTGTTCGTGTCGAACGCGACGGGGACGTACGAGCTGTACGCCTGGGACCGGTCCACCGGCGAGCAGCGTCAGGTCACCGACCGGCCCAACGGCACGACGGACGGTATGCTCTCGCCCGACGGCGACTGGATCTGGTGGTTCGACGACAAGGACGGCGACGAGTTCGGCGTCTGGCGCCGTCAGCCCTTCGCGGGCGGCGAGAACGAGCTCGCGGTGCCCGGCCTGGACCCCTCCTACCCGGCGGGCCTCGCCCTCGCCCGGGACGGGCGCACGGCGGTGATCGGCCGCTCCACCGACGAGGACGGCACGACGATCCACCTCGCGCGCGGGGACGGCGCCCTGGTGGAGATCTACCGCCACCGCGAGTCCGCGGGCGTCGGCGACCTCTCCCACGACGGCACACTGATCGCGATCGAGCACACCGAGCACGGTGACGCGATGCACTCGGCGCTGCGCGTGATGCGGCCCGACGGCAGCACCGTCGCCGAGCTGGACGACACGCGGGGCGGTGAGGAGGAGCTCGGCCTGGAGGTCCTCGGTTTCGCGCCGGTCGACGGCGACACCCGCCTGCTCATCGGCCACCAGCGCCGGGGCCGCTGGGAGCCGCTGGTGTGGGACGTGGCGACCGGCGAGCAGACCGACCTCGCCCTGGAGCTGCCCGGTGACGTCAGCGCCGAGTGGTACCCGGACGGCAGCGGCCTGCTGATCGTGCACGGCTTCGAGGCCCGCAGCGAGCTGTTCCGGTACGACTTCGCCGAGCGCGAGCTGGTGGAGATCGAGACCCCCGCCGGCACCGTCTCCGGGGCGACGGCCCGCCCCGACGGCAGCGTGGAGTACCTGTGGTCCTCGGCCGCCGAGCCGTCGGCCGTCCGCTCCACCAGCGGCCGGGTCGTCCTGGACCCGCCCGGCATGAAGTCGCCGCGCTCGGTCCCGGTGGAGGACGTGTGGGTGGAGGGCCCCGGCGGCCGCATCCACGCCCTGGTCCAGAAGCCGGCCGGCACCAGTGGCCCGCTCCCGACGGTGTTCGACATCCACGGCGGTCCCACCTGGCACGACAGCGACTCCTTCGCCGCGGGCCCGGCCGCCTGGGTCGACCACGGCTACGCGGTGGTCCGGGTCAACTACCGCGGCTCCACCGGCTACGGCCGCGCCTGGACCGACGCGCTCAAGCACCGGGTCGGTCTCATCGAGCTGGAGGACATCGCGGCGGTGCGCGAGTGGGCGGTCACCTCCGGCCTCGCCGACCCCGAGCGCCTGATCCTCACCGGCGGCTCCTGGGGCGGCTACCTCACGCTCCTCGGCATCGGCACCCAGCCCGAGTCCTGGACGCTGGGCATCGCCGCGGTCCCGGTCGCCGACTACGTCACCGCGTACCACGACGAGATGGAGGGCCTGAAGGCCCTCGACCGCACCCTCCTCGGCGGCACCCCCGAAGAGGTCCCCGACCGCTTCGAGGCATCCTCCCCGCTGACCTACGTCGACCAGGTCAAGGCCCCGGTGTACATCTCGGCCGGCGTCAACGACCCGCGCTGCCCGATCCGCCAGGTCGAGAACTACGTCGAGCGACTGGAGGCGAGGGGCGCGGTCCACGAGGTCTACCGCTACGACGCGGGGCACGGGTCGTTGGTGGTGGACGAGCGCATCAAGCAGGTCCGGCTGGAACTGGACTTCGCGGCGAGGCACTTGCCGCAGGGCTAGCTGCCCGGCGGGCGGTCGGCCCGGGGGCACCTCTTGGCCGACCGAGAGCACAGGCCGGGCTCCAGGGGGCGCAGGCCCCCAAGCGGAGTTGTAGGGGCGACGCCCCTACAACCCCGTCCCCTGCCGCGCCCGCCGCCCCAGCAACTCCGCCAACCCGCGCCGTGTCGCCGCCAGCACCACCCGGTCCTCGCCCCGCAGGACATACGTGTCGGGCAGCTCCCACACCAACCTGGACCCCTGCCCCGCCTCACCGTCGGAGACGTTGTCGGACACGTCGCCGGGGACCTCCAGCGCCAGCACCCGCCAGGCCCCCGCCCGGAACGCCTCCCCGACCGTCCGCCCCTCCAGCTGGGGATGCCCCGCCACCCGTACCGCAGCGAACAGCAGCACCCGCCGTTCGACGGGGATCGCCCCCAGGATCTGGCGGCCCATCATCGCCCCCGCGAACGCCGGCGCGGACAGGTGCGTCACGCTGCGGCTGCGGGTCAGCGCCCCCGGGTGCGCGGCGCGCAGGGTCCGGTACACGGCGGTCGCGAAGTCGTCGTCGTACAGCCGCAGCACCACCCGCAGCCGGGAGCACACGGAACGGGCGTAGAGCACGGCCTCCAGATTGGTGGTGTCCACGCTGGTCAGCGCGAGCAGGGAATGCGCGCGGTGAATCTTGGCGGCCTCCAGGACGCCCTCCTGGGTGACGTCGCCGAGCACCACCGGCACCCGCAGCCGCCGCGCCGTCGCCATGCCCCGCGCCTCGGGATCGGCCTCGACGCACACCACGGGGATGTCCATCTCCCGCAGCCGGGTCAGCACGCGGGTGCCGATCTTGCCGAGACCGAGCAGGACGACGTGCCCGCCGAGCCCGCGCGGCGGCTTCCGCAGCGCCGTCGCGCTGCGGAAGGTCCCCAGGGCCTCCAGCACGGCGGCGAGCAGCACCGGCAGCAGCAGCAACCCGACGAAACCGGCGAGCAGTTGCAGCACCTGCCGGCCGGAGTCCTCGTTGTGCGCGGGCTCGTTGATGGCGAACAGGTCGAGGAGCGTCACGTACGTCGCGTGCAGCGGGTGGTCCCCGGTGACCACCATGAGCGCCACGGCGAGCGCGACCACGCAGGTGCCCAGGCCCGCCAGCGACCACCGCAGCCGCCGCGAGAACAGCTCGCCGAACGGCGGCACACCCGCCCGTACCGCGGGCAGCGGTGGACCGGAGTACGACACCTGCTCCAGGGCGACCGTGCCGCGTCCGGTGGCCGCCTCCACCGCCGCCGCGTCGGGCAGCAGTTGCGGCCCCTGCTCGCCGCTCCCCTCCGAACCGTCGGCTCCGGCCGGGTCGTTGCTCGTCGCGGACAGCAGCGCCAGCGTGCACAGCCCAGGGTCGGCGACCTCGCCGGGCCGCGGCGGCTGCCGTTCCACCGCGCGCAGCAGCAACCCGTCCGTCTCGACGACCTTGCTGGTGCCGACCAGCGCGGTCGCCGCCAGCGCGGGCGCGGCCGTGTCCGCGTCGGACAGCACGGTCGTGGACGTCCCGGCGCCGTCCAGCCCCGCGTCCCGGCTGTCGCCGGTGGCGAGCGCGGCGCTCTGGTCGAGCAGTTCCTCGATGTGCCGGCCGAGTCGCCGGTTGTACAGGCGCAGGACCAGCCGCAGCCGTGGGTTGAGCCGGCGGGCGGCCAGCGCGGCGCGAATGTTGGTCTCGTCGTCGTCGTAGACGAGGGCCAGGGCCGCCGCCCGGTCCACGCCGGCCTGCTCGAGCACCTCGTCGGTCGGCTCGGCGGCCTGCAGTTCGCGTCCGGTGCCGCTCGGCTCACCGCCCTCCGGGTCGCCGTTGCCCGAGCGGTTCACGGCGGCGCTGACCATGTCCCGCAGCGCCGCCGAGGCCGCGCGGGCCCGCCCGACCACCGGCTGCCGCACCCGGCGCCCGGAGGGCGGGACGACGAGGGTGACCTGTTCGCGGTACACCCCGCGCAGTTCGGCGGCCAGCCGGTGCGCCAGTCCGTCGTCGCCGCACACCACCATGTGCGCGTACGCGGCGCCCTGCCCGGCCTGGTTCGGAACGCTCCTCGTCGAAGTCCCCATTTGTTGGAGGACATTACCGGCGTGAGCCGCGGTTCCAGGAGTCGCCGAGGAGATCGAGGGGAACCGGAGGGCGGCATCAAAGACGCGTTAAGACTGCCGGATCGCGGCAATGACGGGGTGTCCCGCCGCGTGTGAACATGCGTGTCACCGAAGCTCAGCGACGGGCGGGAGGGGGACGGCACGATGGCCTGGTTTCTCGGACTGGGTATCACGGGGGTCGTGCTGCTCGCCCTGTCGCTGATCTTCGACGGAGTGCTGGAAGGCGCGTTCGGGGGAGCGCCGGACGGCTTCCTGGAGGGGTGGCTGTCGCTGCCGGTCGTCGCCGGGTTCACGGCGATGACCGGCTTCGCCGGCGCCATCGCCCTCGGCGCCGGCTGGACCGGGCCCGCGGGCGCCGCCGGGGCCGGCGCGGTCGCCGGAGTGGGGGCCGGCTGGCTGACGTACCGCTTCAGCCGTGCGCTGATGCGCGACCAGACCGCCGTCACACCCAGTGCCGACGACCTGCTCGGCACGTCCGGCAAGGTCGTCACCGCCATCCCCGCGGACGGCTTCGGCGAGGTGTTGCTCCGGCTCGGCGGCCAGCCGCTGAAGTGCGCGGCGCGCAGCGCGGAGCCGGTGGCGCGGGGCACCGAGGTGTGGGTCGAGGCGGTGCCGACCGGGACGTCGGTCGTGGTCCGCCCGGTGGACCGCTGAGCGATCCTTCCGTCCTTTTCGTCTGTTCCTCTCTGCGATTGCGGGGGCGTTGCCATGAGTCCTGTCGTCATCGCGGTACTGGGAGTCGTCGTACTCCTGGTGCTGCTCGCGCTGGTGGTGGTCAGCCGCTACAAGGTGGCCGGTCCGAGCGAGGCGTTCATCGTCACGGGGCGGCGCGGCAAGAAGTCCACCGATCCGGAGACGGGCCGCGTCTTCACCGACAACAGCGGTCAGAAGGTCGTGGTCGGCGGCGGTGTGTTCGTCGTGCCGTTCGTGCAGCAGCGGTTCACGCTCGACCTCTCCTCGCGGCACATCCCGGTCGCCGTGCGCGGCGCGGTGACGCTGCGCGGTGTGAAGGCCAACCTCGAGGGCGTCGCCATCGTCAAGGTCGGCGGCACCGAGGATGCGATCCGCGCGGCGGCGCAGCGGTTCCTGATGCAGCAGGACGGCATCGTCGGCTTCACCCAGGAGGTGCTGTCCGGCGCGCTGCGCGCGATCGTCGGCCGGATGTCCGTGGAGGACGTCATCCGGGACCGGGCCGTGTTCGCGGGCCAGGTCGCGGAGGAGGCGGAGGCGAGCCTGTCCGGACAGGGACTGGTCCTCGACGCCTTCCAGATCCAGGACATCACCACCGAGGGCTCCTACCTGGAGGACCTCGGCCGTCCCGAGGCGGCGCGGGCCAAGCAGGAGGCGGACATCGCCGAGGCCGTGGCCCGTCGGGCGGCAGAGCAGGCGCGGCTGAAGGCCGAGGAGGAGATCGCGGTCGCGCAGCGGACCCTCTACCTGAAGCAGGCCGAGATCAAGGCCGAGACCGACCAGGCCGCGGCCCGTGCCAACGCCGCCGGTCCGCTGGCCGAGGCGGCCCGCCAGCAGGACATCCTCGCCGAGCAGGAGAAGGTGGCCGAGCGGCAGGCGGCGCTGAAGGACCGCCAGCTCGACACCGAGGTGCGCAAGCCGGCCGACGCCAAGCGGTACGAGGCCGAGCAGGAGGCGGAGGCCCGCCGCGTGGCGCGGGTCAAGCAGGCGGAGGCCGAACGGGCGGCGGAGATCGCGGGTGCCCAGGCCGAGGCCGAGCGGGCCCGGCTCACCGGTGAGGGCGAGAAGCAGCGGCGTGGCGCGCTCGCGGAGGCCGAGGCCATCGAGGGCCTGAAGCAGGGTGAGGCCGAGCGTTCGAGGCGTGCGGCGATCGCCGAGGCCGTACGGCTGGAGGGCGAGGCGGAGGCCGCCGCGATCGGCGCCAAGGGCACGGCCGAGGCCGAGGCGATGCACAAGAAGGCCGACGCCTTCGAGCGGTACGGCGACGCGGCCGTGCTCCAGATGCTGGTCGAGGTGCTGCCGCAGGTGGTGGCCAAGGCGTCCGAGCCGCTGTCGGCCGTGGACAAGATGACGGTCATCTCGACGGACGGCGCGAGCCGCCTGTCCCGCACGGTCGCCGACAACGTGGCACAGGGCATGGAACTGCTGGGCTCCACCACGGGCGTCGACCTGGCGGCCCTGCTGAAGAACATCACGGCGAAGGGCGACTCGCAGGAGCCGGAGGCCGGTCCGGAACAGCTCAACGGCAAGGTCGAGATCACCGGCTGACCCGGCACCGGCGTCCTTCGGCCCGGCCCGCTCAGATCTCCTGGGCGGGCCAGCCCAGCAGCCGCGCCCCGATCACCGCGGTCTGCAGGGTGTAGCGGTGCACCGGGTCGGCCGGGTTGGCCCCGGTCAGCTGGTGGATGCGGTCCAGCCGGTAGGTGAGGGCCCGCACGCTGAGCGTGAGGCGCCGGGCCGCCTCGGCCGCGGTGCAGCCGGCGTCGAAGTACGCCTCCAGGGTTCGCAGCAGCGGTTCGGCCCCGCCCCGGGCCTCGCGCAGCGGACCCAGCACACTCCCCACGAGGTCGGCCATGGCCTGCCGGTCACGGGTGAGCACCGGGTAGACGAGCAGGTCGGCGGCGCGCAGCACCGGCTCGGCGAGTTCCAGCCGCTCGGCGAGCTCCAGGGTGCTCAGCGCCTCCTCGTAGCTGTGCACGACGCCGCCCGCGCCGGTCTGGGGGCGCCCGATGGCGACCCGGCTGCCGTCCGTGGCGGCGTAAGCCTGCTTGGCGAAGAACGTGAGGACGTCGTCCTGGTCGCCGGGCGCGATGCAGATGAGCTGCCCGTTCTTGGTGGTGATCAGGATCCGGCGGTCACCGAAGCGGGAGATGAGCGCGGTCTCCACGAGCCGGGTGACCGGGGCGGTGTCGTCGTACGCCTCGGGCCCCTCGGCCACCGCGACGGCGTGGGCGCGGGAGAGGACCAGTCCGAAGCGTTCGGCCCGTTCGGCGAGCCGGCCCAGGTCGCTGCGCCCGTAGAGCAGGTCGTCGATGAACTCCCGCCGGGCGGCCTCCTCCTGCCGTACGGCGAGACGCTGGGAGCGCTCGTAGCCCTCCGCGAAGGCGTCGACGGCCTGGGCGACGGCGGCGAGGACGCTGTCGGCGACACCGGTGCCGGAGGCGGTGGTACCGCCGGGCCAGGAGGCGCGCGTGGCGTCCAGGTGCAGCCGTACGAGGCTGCGCAGGCTGTGTCCGGCCTCCGCGGCCCGTTCCCCGAGCTGTCGGCGTTCCTCCAGCTCGTCGCGGGTCAGCCGGCGCCCGGTGCCGGCGGCCTCGGTGAGTATCCCGGCGTACCCGTCCAGGTACGTCTCCTGGTCCTCCGCCTGCTGGTCCGTCACCCTGCGCCTCCCCTGCCGGTCACGCCCGGTGCGCGGTCTCGGCAACGTGAGGGTAGTCAGGGCTGCCGTGAACCGGCAACGTGCCGGGGAGGGGGCAGCGTCCCGCCGACGCGGCGCGGCCCGCGGTGGCCGCTGACGGTGCGCGGTGGCCGGTGACCCGGGGCGATCGCGGGCCCGCCCGCTCGCCGGTCTCCCGCTCGACCACGGCGCGGGCCATGTGTCACGGCCGGTGGTGGGGATGCTGCGGCGCCTGACCGTACGCCTGCCCGCCGGGGCCGCCGGGCCCGCTCTGGCCGCTCACGGCCTGCTTCTCGAGCTGCTCCGCATGCTCCTTGCTCACCTGCTGTTCGGCACCGCAGAAAGTGCACTGGGTCAGGTACTTAGTGGAGAACGGGAACAGCGGCACGAAGAACAGCGTGAACTTGTTGACGCGTTTCCTGAGCGTGTGTGCGGAGGGGTTGCCGCACCGGCCGCACACCAGCGTCAGTACCGCGAGCTGGTAGAGGTATCCCTTGGTGCCGAAGATGATCACGAGCGGGTCCTTCCGGGTCGGCGCCCGCGGGCGCGCGTGGCACGCAGATCTTCTCCCAGATTGCGCCCGGAAGGGCCCGCGGAGCCACCCGCGACCGACCCCGCCCCGTCGTCACTCCCCGTCGTCCGCGGCAGCGGCCTCGTAGCGCAGCAGTTCACCGGGCTGGCACTCGAGCACGGCGCAGAGCGCGGCTAGCGTCGTGAAGCGCACCGCCTTGGCGCGGCCGTTCTTGAGCACCGCCAGGTTGGCGGGGGTGATGCCGACGCGCTCCGCGAGCTCCCCCACGGACATCTTCCGCCTGGCGAGCATCACGTCGATGTCCACGACGATCGGCATCAGATCACCTCTGCCGGCTCGGCCCGCATCCGCGCCGCCTCGACGTCGCGCGCGACGGCCTGGGCGAGCAGCATCCGCAGGACGAGCACCACCAGTGCGACGCCCAGGATCGCCACGACGACCCCGCCCAGCATGAGCACGATGCCCGGCGCGACGGCCTCACCCGGCGCGAGGACGACCGCGAGGGCGAGCACCAGGAGCGCGGCCGCGACGAAGGCGCCGATCACGACATGCACGTACCGGAAGGCGCCGAGCGAGAACACCGTCCCCCGCCGCACCATCGTCACCAGCCGCCAGACGCAGACCAGCACCACCTCGGCCGCCGCGGCTCCCAGGACGATGATCAGGAAGACCGGTGTGCGTACGGCCGCCAGTGCGGCGTCGGGATCACCGGTGCCGGCCACCAGCAGCCAGATCAGCACGCCCTGGATGAAGGCCGCCCCGGCGAGCAGCGCCACCGTCACACCGCGCAGCGCAAGCGTCGTCAGCTGCCCCATCACCCCTCCTTCGATCGAACCGCGATGGAAATCCATCGAACAACGATAAGTCCGGCAAGCCTCGCGGAAACGGCGGTGTCGTCGGCCCGGTTCGGGGCACCGGAACGTCACGGAGCCGTTATCGATCGAAAGCGGTCAGTCATGGCGGTGGCGCAGGAGCCCGGTATCGGTGTCGCGGAGGCGGCGGAACCCGCCGCCCCGCCGGTCGGGTCCCACAACGAGTGGGACCCGCTGGAGGAAGTCGTCGTCGGACGGTTGGAGGGCGCGACCATCCCCTCCGACCACCCCGTCGTGACCTGCAACGTCCCCCCGTGGGCGGCCCGTCTGCAGGGACTGGCCGCCGGATTCCGGTACCCGCGCGTCCTGATCGAGCGGGCCCAGCAGGAACTCGACGGATTCATCACCCTCCTGGAGTCCCTCGGCATCACGGTCACCCGCCCCGAGGCGGTCGACCACCGGCAGCGCTTCAGCACCCCCGACTGGTCGTCCCGCGGCTTCTGCAACACCTGCCCGCGCGACTGCCTGCTCGTGGTCGGCGACGAGATCATCGAGACCCCGATGGCCTGGCCGTGCCGGTACTTCGAGACGCACTCCTACCGTCCGCTCCTCAAGGACTGGTTCCGCCGGGGCGGACGCTGGACCGCGGCACCCAAGCCCCAGCTCACCGACGAGCTCTTCGACCCGGACTTCCGCATCCCGCGGCCGGGTGAGCCGACGCGCCACATCCTCACCGAGTTCGAGCCGGTCTTCGACGCGGCGGACTTCGTCCGCGCCGGACGCGACCTCTTCGTCACCCGGAGCAACGTCACCAACCGCATGGGCGTCGACTGGCTGCGCCGCCACCTCGGCCCCGGCTACCGCATCCACGAGATCGAGAGCCGCTGCCGCACGCCCATGCACATCGACACGACGTTCATGCCGCTGGCGCCCGGCAAGGTCCTGATCAATCCCGAGTACGTCGATCCCGACCGCCTCCCCGACGCACTCGCCTCCTGGGACGTCCTGGTCGCCCCCGAACCCGACCCGATCCCCGACCGCATGCTCAAGGTCACTTCGATGTGCGGGAAGTGGCTCAGCATGAACGTCCTCGTGATCGACGGCGAGCGCGTCATCGCCGACCGGCACCACACCGGCATGCTGCGCGCACTGGAGCGCTGGGGCTTCGAACCGGTCCCCTGCGACCTCCTCCACTACGCGCCGTTCGGCGGCTCGTTCCACTGCGCCACCCTCGACGTCCGGCGCCGCGGCACGCTGGAGTCCTACGTCGACTGACACGCCGCGCGCGCCACACCGAGTGAACGCGCGCTACACGTCTCGTACGCCCGCTTCTGGGTGCCGTACCGGATGGTGCCCGCCCGCCCCGGGCGGCGATCCTGGAGCCGAGCCCACCTCCCCCGGACCGGCGCCGACCGGTGCCCGGACGGTCACCGGTCGACGGTGACGACCGACCGGTCCGGGGCGGACCGGCCACGTATGCGCGGCGGCGCCCGCTCGCCCTGGTGTGATCGTGGCGTACCCAGCCCGCAAGGAGAGCAGATGGCCCACCCGACCGACCGCGTCGCCCGCCCCGGGCCCCGCGCCGGGAGGAGGACACCGTGCCCGGACCCGACGACCGACGACTCAGCGAGATCGAGTACCACCTGCACCGCGAGGACCCCCGGTTCGCCGACGCCCTGGGAGCGGGCCGCCCGGGCCGGCCGCGTGAGTACCACCCCGGGCGTGCCTGGCTGCTGCTCGCCACCGCGCTGGCGGTGCTGGGCACCGGCCTGTTCCTCGCCCACGGCCTGCTCATCGCCACCGGTCTCGTCATGGCCGGCATCGCCGCGGAACTCTGCGACCCGCACCGCCGCGGACGCCCGGACCGTCACCTGCCGCCGCGCTCCTGGCCCCGCTGACGGCGGTCCGGCCGCGGGACGCGCCGTTCCCACAACCGCCGCCACCCTCTGCTCCGTCACCTCCCTCCGTCCCGTCGCCCCTCTCCGCCCCATTGCCCGTTGCCAAGACCCGCACCACCCGGGACCCGGCCGATGACCCTGCCCGACCTCTACCTGACCCTCCTGGTCGGCGGCACGGTGCTGCTGGCCAGCATCGCCGCCGCCCGCGCCGCGCACCGTCTCGGGCTGCCCAGCCTGCTCCTCTTCCTCGCGGTCGGCGTGATCGCGGGGGAGGACGGCCTGGGACTGGAGTTCGACGACGCCCAGCTGGCCCAGGCGCTGGGCACCGCCGCGCTGGCGGTCATCCTCGTCGAGGGCGGCCTGACCACCCGGTGGAGCGACGTCAGACGCCTGCTCGCCCCGGCCGGCGTGCTGGCCACCGCCGGGGTCGCCGTCTCCGTCGCGGTGACCGCCGTCGGCGCCCACTGGCTCCTCGGCATGGACTGGCACCTGGCCCTGCTGCTCGGCGCCATCGTCTCCTCGACCGACGCCGCCGCCGTCTTCGCCGTACTGCGCTCACTGCCCCTGCCGCAGAAGGTGACCGGCCTGGTGGAGGCGGAATCCGGCTTCAACGACGCCCCCACCATCATCCTGGTCCTGATCTTCTCCACGACCACCGCCGGCGACCTGCCCGGACCCGCCCCGGTCCTGGGCAACCTGCTCTACCAACTCCTGGTCGGCGGCACCCTCGGAGTGCTGATCGGGCGCCTGGGCGCGGCGGCCTTGCGGCACATCGCCCTCCCCGCCACCGGCCTCTACCCGCTCGCCACGGTCGGCTTCGGCATCGTCGCCTTCGCCGCGGCCGGCGCCGCGAACGCCAGCGGCATCATCGCCGCATACCTGTCCGGCCTCGTCCTCGGCAACGCCGAGCTGCCCCACCGCGCCGCCACCCGCTCCTTCGCCGAGGGCGCCGGCTGGCTGGCCCAGATCGGCCTGTTCGTGATGCTGGGCCTGCTCGTCGACCCCAGCGAACTGCCCTCCGCGATCCTCCCCGCCCTCGCCGTCGGCCTGGTGCTCCTCCTGGCCGCCCGCCCGGTCTCCGTCGCCCTGTGCCTGCTCCCCTTCCGCATCCCCTGGCGCGAGCAGGCGTTCATCTCCTGGGCGGGCCTGCGCGGCGCGGTCCCCATCGTCCTGGCCACCTTCCCGATCGTCGAAGGGGTCGACGGCGCCGTCGACGTACTGAACATCGTCTTCGTCCTCGTCGTCCTCTTCACCCTCATCCAGGGCCCCGCCCTACCCGCCGTCGCCCGTCACCTGCGCCTGACCCGCCCGGACACCCTCCGCGAGATCCAGGTCGAGACGGCCCCGCTGGACGTCCTGGACGCCGACCTCCTGACGGTCTCGATCCCGCCGGGCTCCCGCCTGCACGGCGTCACCGTCGCCGAACTCCGCCTGCCGCGCCCGACCGTCCTCACCCTGATCGTCCGCGAAGGCGTCACCCTCGTCCCCGACCGCGACACGGCCCTGCGCGCCGGCGACGAACTCCTCCTCATCACCACACCCCCGGTCCGCGAGGCCACGGAACGCCGCCTGCGCGCCATCGGCCGCCGCGGCAAACTGGCACGCTGGCTGGGCGAACAGGGGGCGCCGGAGGGCGGAGCGAAAACGGGCTGACGGCGCCCGACACGGGCCGGACCCCGTCGGCATGGCATCATGCCGCCCGCTCGGCATCGTCGCGTGTTCAGTAGAGTCGGCCACATGATCATCCCGATATCGGACGGCCGCTGGCTCATTGCGGGCGCCGGTGGGCGGCTCGGACGCGAAGTGCACGCCCAGTTGACCTCTCGGGGGGCGGACTGTGTGCCACTCGGCCGGGACCGCCTGGACGTGACCGACGCCCGGGCCGTGGACGAGGCACTGCGGTACTGGCGCCCCGACATCGTGGTCAACTGCGCGGCGTGGACGGACGTGGACGCGGCCGAGTTCCACGAGGAGGAGGTGCGGCGGGTCAACACCGACGGTGCGCGGCATCTCGCCCGCGGCTGCGCCGCCCGAGGCGCCCGGTTGCTGCACGTGTCCACCGACTACGTCTTCCCCGGCGCCCCGTCGGACTTCGGGACCCCGTACGCCGAGGACACACCCACCGCGCCGGGCACGGCCTACGGCCGCACCAAGCGCGACGGCGAGCGTGCGGTGCTCCGTGAACTACCGGATGCCGCCACCGTGGTGCGTACCGCCTGGCTCTACAGCCGGGACCTGGACGGGTTCGTCGGAGCCATGGTCCGGGCGGCCCGGAGTGGCGGCACGGTGGACGTGGTGCGCGACCAGTACGGCCAGCCGTCGAACGCCGCGGACGTGGCTGCCCTGCTGATCGCCTTGGCGTGCCTGCCCGCCCGCGCGGTGTGCGGTGTCTTCCACGCCACGAACGCGGGCAGCGCCAGCCGGTACGAGCTGGCCAGGGAGGTGTTCCGGCTGTGCGGCGCCGACCCGGACCAGGTTCGGCCGACCGACAGTTCCCGGATGCCGCGCCCCGCCCGGCGACCGTACTGGAGTGCCCTCGGGCACCGTCGCTGGGCCGAGGTCGGCGTGCCCGCTCCGCGGGACTGGCGGGCCGCGCTGGCCGAAGCGTGCGGGCCGGGGCAGCGGAAAGGAACCTCGTGAGGCCGCTCAAGGTGCCCGGCGCCTGGACGACCAGCCCTCCTTCGTTCCAGGACGACCGGGGTTCCTTCCACGAATGGTTCCGGGGCGAGGACCTGCGGGCCGTCACCGGGCGCCCCTTCCACTTGGCCCAGGCCAACTGCTCGGTGTCGCGGCGCGGAGTGGTACGGGGCATCCACTACGCCGACGTGCCGCCCGGGCAGGCGAAGTACGTGACGTGTGTGCGCGGTGCGGTGCGTGACGTCGTTGTGGACCTGCGCACCGGATCACCGACCTTCGGCGTCTGGGACGCCGTCCGGCTGGACGCGGACAACCGGCGCGCGGTCTTCCTCTCCGAAGGACTGGGGCACGGCTTCCAGGCCCTGACGGACGACGCGACGGTGGTCTACCTGACCACGTCCGGCTACGACCCGTCCCGCGAACACGCGGTGAACCCCTTCGACCCTCGCCTCGGCATCGCCTGGGACGGGGACACCCCGCCGGTGCTCTCCGCGAGAGACACCGCGGCCCCCGGCCTCACTGCCGTCGAGGCGGCCGGACTCCTGCCCTCTTTCGACGCGTGCATGAATGTCCCGACCGGCGCGACGCGCCCTCTCCCGCCCGACCTCGAGGAGTCCCTGTGAAGGCGCTCGTCCTCTCCGGAGGATCCGGAACCAGGATGCGTCCCCTGACCCACACGTCAGCCAAACAGCTGGTGCCCGTGGCCAACAAACCCGTCCTGTTCTACGTCCTGGAGGGCATCGCCGAGGCAGGGGTGACCGAGGTGGCCGTCATCGTCGGCGACACCGAGCAGGAGATACGGGCCGCGGTCGGGGACGGGTCGCGGTGGGGCCTGGACGTCACCTACATCCGTCAGGACCGGCCCCTGGGCCTCGCGCACGCCGTGGCGACAGCGCGTCCCTGGCTCGGCTCCGACGATTTCGTCATGTACCTCGGTGACAACTTCCTGCTCGGCGGGATCGCGGAGCAGGCACGGGAGTTCCGGGCCTCCCGCCCGGCTGCGCAGATCATGCTAGCCCAGGTGCCCGATCCCCGGGCCTTCGGAGTGGCGACCCTGGACGAGGCCGGCCGGGTGACCGCACTCGAGGAGAAGCCCGACGACCCCAAGAGCGATCTCGCCCTGGTCGGTGTGTACTTCTTCTCCCCGGCGATCCACGAGGCGGTGGCCGCCATCAAGCCGTCCGCGCGAGGCGAGCTGGAGATCACCGACGCCCTCCAGCGGCTCATCGAGGACGGTGCCGATGTCCGTTCCTCCGTGGTGTCGGGCTACTGGAAGGACACCGGAAACGCCATGGACATGCTGGAGGTGAACCGGTCGGTGCTGGACCGGATCACGCTCCGCTGCGACGGTGCGGTCGACGCGCGGAGCGAGATCGTCGGCCGGGTCGTCGTCGCCGAGGGCGCCACCGTGACGGGCTCGCGCGTGGTGGGGCCCGCGGTGATCGGGCCCGGGACCACCGTCACCGGTTCCTACATCGGCCCCTTCACCTCCATCGCGGAGAACTGCTCCGTGTCCGACAGCGCGATCGAGTACTCCATAGTCCTGCCCGGCGCGTCCATCGTGGGCGTACGCCGCATAGAGGCGTCGGTGATCGGCCGCAACGTGGAGATCGAGCCCGCCACTCGCGCCCCGCACGCCCACCGGCTGCTGCTAGGCGACCACAGCAAGGTGCAGATCCCGTCATGAGGAGAATCCTGGTCACCGGCGGTGCCGGTTTCATCGGATCGCACCTGGTCCGCACGGTCCTCGCTCCACAAGAGCCGCTCGGTGCCGTGCACGTGACGGTACTGGACAGCCTGACCTACGCCGGAAGCCAGGAGAACCTGGCCACCGTGCGGCACCATCCGAGGTTCCGTTTCGTGCGGGGAGACATCACCGACGCGGTGGTGGTCGACCGGTTGGTGGCCGAGCACGACGCTGTGGTCCACCTGGCGGCCGAGTCCCATGTGGACCGCTCCATAGCCGCCGCCCTCCCCTTCGTCCACACCAACGTGCTGGGCACGCAGACCCTGCTGGACGCCGCGCTGCGGCACGGTGCGGAGCCCTTCCTGCACGTTTCGACGGACGAGGTGTACGGTTCCGTGCCGTCCGGCAGCTCGACCGAGCAGGACCCCCTGATGCCCAGTTCGGCCTACTCCGCGTCCAAGGCGTCCAGTGACCTGCTGGCTCTTGCCTGTCACCGCACTCACGGCCTCGACGTGCGCGTCACCCGCTGCTCGAACAACTACGGCCCCTACCAGTTCCCGGAGAAGCTGATCCCGCGCTTCGTCACCCGGCTGCTGCGCGGCGAGAACGTGCCGCTGTACGGCGATGGTGCGAACATCCGGGACTGGCTCCACGTCGACGATCACTGCCGTGGCCTGATCGCGGTGCTCGCCGGAGGCCGGCCCGGTGAGATCTACAACATCGGGGGCGGCACGGAACTGACCAACAGGGAGCTGACGGGCGCCCTGCTCACGGCCTTCGGCGTCGGCTGGGACCGGGTGGACCGGGTCGCCGACCGTAAGGGCCACGACCTTCGCTACTCCGTGGACTGGACGAAGATCCGCCGGGAACTCGGCTATGAACCGCGGCGCGACTTCGCTGCCGGGCTCGCCGAGACCGTCGCCTGGTACCGCGAGCGCTACGAGCCCTGAGCTCAGCTTTCTTCCGTTTGCGTGTCCCCACATTCTGCGATGCAGCTTGCTGCAGTGCCGCACTGCAGCAAGCTGCAGCGTAGATCCTTGCGCGCCTGATTATCTTTCTGGAAGCATTCATGGCGTCAGAAGTCGCGGTCCGGGGGGAAATGTGGACTACTCAATACTGGTGCCATTCCTGCCGCGTCGGACAGAGCAGGTTCTTCCTTTTGCGGCGCTGGTCGAATGGACGGGAGCGGCCAGGCTCTGGCAGGGGCAAAGCCTGCTGATGGAGCCCTTCCAGACCTTTGCCGCGGTCGCGGGCGCGGGCTTCCGGGTGCCGACCGGTCTCGGCGTGACCCTCATGCCGCTCCGGCATCCGTTCGAGGCGGCCCACAAGGTCAAGTCCCTGGCGATGGCGACGGGTAACGACGTGGTGGCCGGCTTCGGACCGGGGGCGAAGACCTTCCAGCGGAGCCTGCTCGGCGCCCCGTACCGGAGCCAGCTCACGGCGGTCCGGGAATACATGACGGTGGTTCGGGGGCTGCTCGGCGGCGACCCGGTCGACTTCGACGGTGAGTACTACTCCTGTCATGCGGGGATGGGCCCGGCCATGTCCCCTCCCGTGCGTCTCGGGCTCGGCGTGCTGCGCCCTGGTATGGCCCGCCTCGCGGGCGAGGTCGCCGATGTGGCGATCACCTGGCTCACGCCGGCCGCCTACCTCGACGGCGTCGTCCGCCCCGCGATGCGGGAGGGGGCTAAGGCCGCGGACCGGCCCGTGCCCCGGATCACCGCGATGGTGCCGGTGGCGCTCGAGCGCTCCGACCGGGACGTCTCCGAATTCGTCCTGGCAAGCAATTCCGCACATATGCAGGCGCCTCACTACCTTGACATGCTCGGAAAAGCAGGTATCAATTTTTCCGATCTCGACTCGCAAGAGGCTGCCCGGCTCATGGCGGATTCCGGCGCGTTTCTGTACGGAAATCTCGATCAGGTCGTGAAACGACTCGATGAGTACCGGGACGCGGGGGTGGATGAAATCGTGCTCAATCTTACGGGCGTGTGCCGCCTCTACGGCGCGAATGCCGCAATGAATGACTTGAAGCAGATTCTCGCCGCGGTAGGCGCGGATCGGAGGGACTCCGGTGAATGAGGAACTGATCACCCAGGTGGGGCGTCACCTGCGCTCCTGGGTCACCGGGCGCCCGCCGACGGGCGACACGCCGGGGCCGGAGACCGCCACCGTCGTGCTGGAGGACGCGGCATCTCTGGAAGCGCTGCTCGGCTCCGATGTCGTGGGTCCGCGGACGCTGGTCCTCGCCCCCTCGGTGCAGGACCGCCAGGACAGCGGGTCCGGTGCCACCGTCGTGGGGTACGAGGGATCGTTGAGCGGGGCGGAGGGTGACGCCTCGATCGGTGACGTTCTGTTCGTCCAGAGCCAGGACTACGGCGTCAGCCCCTACATGTCCCTGCTCGGCACGACCCTGGTGCGGGTGGCCGGCGACACGGATCTCGAGATGTTCCTCGCGGACGCCGACGCCGCCAGGACGGAGGGCAGGTTCGCTCCCGTCGCGGTCAGCCCCGCCGTGCAGATCGCCGACCTCTCCGCACTCGGAGCCCGTGTTCCGGGCGACGGACCGGGCACCAGGCTCTACGTGGACCGGGACGGAGGTGTCTCCGTCTCGCCGCAGGGCCTGCGGCTGGGGACCGCCGGTGATTCGGCCGTGGACCTGCACTCGGCATGGCAGCGCCTGGACGCGGCAAGCGATCCGGGCGGTGCGGTGCCGCTCGGAGCGGCGGTCTCGGAAGAGGTGCGCGGTCCCGCGGTGCGCCGGAGGCCCTGGCTCGCCCGCTATCTGGCCGCACTGGACCTGCTGCGCGACCTTCAGACGCGAGGGATCACCGAACCCAGGGTCTCGGGCTTCGGCCACCGGCTCGTGCCCGGGCTCGGCGACGTCGACGGGGCGCTGGACGCCTCCGACCCGGAGGCACCGTTCCTGTGCTGGACGTCGGAGAAGGCGTACGTCAGGGTCGCGGGTGCCGACCGGACCTTCCAGCTCGGCCGACGGGCAGCGGAGATCACGGAGATGCTGCTGGTGCTCGGCAGCCCCGAAGCCGTGCTCGAGCGCGTGGAACGGAACGCCGACAGCTCCGTGAGCGGGCCGGTGGACCGGTCCGCTGTCGAGTGGGTGCTCGCGTTCTTCGCCGACAAGGGAGTATCGCTGGTGCCGGGCGCCCCCGTCCTGGGGACGGCCGTATGACGACGGAAGCCGCGGCGGTCCCGGGACTGGCCGGCCAGGTCCTGGCCGCGTACGGAGACCGGATCAGCCTGCACGATCTGTACGACGAGGCGGGTGCTCCGGTCTACCACGACCTGGCGGCCGTCGACACCACCGAGATCAGGGAACTGCTCAGGTCGGTCCGTGCCGTCCCCGGCCCCGTGCTGGAACTCGCCGCCGGGTCCGGCCGACTGACCCTGCCGCTGCTCGCACTGGGGCGGGAGGTCACGGCCCTGGAGCTCGAGGAGTCCATGGTCGCCCTGCTCCGTGAGCGGCTCGTCGAGGCCCCGGCGGGCATCGGGAAACGCTGCACCGTGGTACGGGGCGACATGTCCGCGTTCGAGCTGGGGAGCACCTACGCCGTCGTGGTGCTCGGCACCACGTCCGTCTCACTGCTCGACGAGCGGGGCCGGGCCGGACTCTACGCGGCCGTGCGGGCCCACCTCAGGCCCGGCGGAAGGTTCCTGCTCTCCACCGTCGACGTGACCGACACCGACGGGGACGACCTGGACCTCGAGGCCGTGGGCGTCAGCGGCCGGCGCTACCGGATGATCGAACACTGGAGGGCCGGACAGGAAGTCCGCAAGGTCACCATCCTGCCACCCCAGCGGCACATCCCCGAGGAGGGGCCGGTGCTGGCGCTCACCACATCCATCCGGGTCCTTCCCCCCGACGACCTCGCGCGGGAACTGGCTCTCGCGGGACTGCGCGTCGTGGCACGTCATCCGCTGCCCGCCGCCTCCTCCCGCCATACCGGTGTGCTGCTCGAAGCGGAGGCTGCCTGATGTCCACCGAAGTCTGGCCCTCACTGCTCGAACCCCGCCTGCACGGAGCCGACGAACTGTGCGCCGTGTCCGCGGAAGGCGTCAGAATCCGGTTCGAGGACGGTCGTGAACTGCTCTGTGGCTCCAGCGGTCTGTGGAACGTGAACCTCGGCTACGGCAACGAGGCGATCGCCCGGGCCTGTGCGGACGCCTTGCGTGACGCGTCCTACCTGTCCGTGTTCCGCTACGAGAACACCTACGCCAGGCGCGCCGCGCGGGCGCTGGTCGAGGTGGCGGGGGCGGAGCACTACGGCCGGGTGATCTTCTCGACGTCCGGTGGTGCCGCCAACGACCTGGTGATGAAGCTGGCCAGGCACTACCACGCGCTGCGCGGCGACGGCACGCGCAGACTCGTGGTGGGCCTGCGCGACAGCTACCACGGGCTGACCTTCGGTGGATTCGCCCTCACCGGCGAGAATCTCGGCCAGTCCGTCTACGGCGTCGACCAGCGGCTCGTCCGGCACGTGGCACCCAACGCGGTCGACGAGATCACCCAGCTGGCGACCCAACAGGGCAGCCGGATCGCGGCAGTGGTGGTGGAACCCGTACTCGGCAGCGGGGCGGTGCCTCTCACCCCGGAGTACGTGGAGACGCTGCTCGAACTCAGGGACCGCCACGGGTTCCTCCTCGTCGCCGACGAGGTCGCCACCGGGTTCGGTCGTACCGGTGACTTCTTCGCCTCGCAGCGGTGGCCGGCGCCTCCTGACCTGCTGATCACGTCGAAGGGGCTGACCAACGGCACGCACGCCGCGGCGGCCGTACTGATGCCGCGGGCGCTCGCCGATCCCTTCGACGCGGCGGGTGACGTGTTCGTCCACGGGGAGACCCAGGCCGGAACGCCCGTCACCTGCGCGGCGATCCTCGCCACGGTGGAGGAGATGCGGCGGCTCGACGCGGTCGCGTCGGCGCGACGCCTGTCGGCCCTGCTGGACGAGATGCTGGAAGACCTGGTCGCCACCGAGCCGTTGGTCTCGGCCACGACGGGTATCGGCTGCTTCCGGTCCATCCGGTTGTGCACGCCGGAGGGCGAACCACTGCCGCAGCAGGAGGTGCCCGAGGTCGTCGCCGCGATCCGCCGGGCCGGCGCGGTGGTCCACCCCAGCGTCAACGGGGTGCAGATCCTCCCGGCGCTGGTCTACACCGACGACGAACTCGCCGAGCTCCTGGACTGCGTGCGCCGCGGGGCGAGGGCGCACGCCCTGGACCGTGCCGGGCTCGCAGGTGGGTCCGAGGCGGTCTGAATGGAACCGGTGTGGAACCTCAGCAACCGGCGCCTCACCCAGGTGGCCTACGGGATCAGGGGGCTGGCCAAGTGGCTGCCCCTCCAAGCGGGACGGACGCTGACCCTGCTCGCGGACCCGGCCGTCGCGGACTCGGAGGCCGTGGACCAGGTGTCCGCGAACGCGGCGTGGGCGGGACGGTCGGTGGAGCGGCTGGTCCTGAACGGCCCCGGCACGCTGGAGAGCGTGACGGAACTGGCCCAGCGGCTCCGGCACAGCGAACTCGTCCTGGCGGTCGGTGGGGGAACGCTCCTCGACCAGGCCAAACTGGCCGTGCTGATGAGCGCTGCCCCCGTGGTGCGGGACAGACTGGCGGTGCGGCACCGCAGTGGTCTGGTGCTGCTCCCGGCCGAGGCGGAGCCTCGCATCCCGGTTGTCACCGTGCCGACCACGGTGGGCACCGGCAGCGAGCTGAGCGGCGGCGCCTGTCTCTCCGGCCCGCAGGGCAAGCGCCTGGTGCTCGGCAACGGCCTGCAGCCGGACGTGGCGGTGCTCGATCCCGTCGCCACCCGGACACTGCCCGCGGAGCTCCTCGCGGAAGGCGTCCTCGAGGTGTTC
Organism: Streptomyces mutabilis; assembly: GCF_014649815.1. Taxonomy (GTDB): domain Bacteria; phylum Actinomycetota; class Actinomycetes; order Streptomycetales; family Streptomycetaceae; genus Streptomyces; species Streptomyces mutabilis. The sequence goes on from NZ_BMTT01000010.1 coordinate 177,057, forward strand.
TTCCGCGTGGCCGGCATGTACGTCGGTGATCCGCAGGACCTTCCCGCGGAGGACGCCTTCGCCCTCACGCTCCTCGAGCGACTGGTCGTTCTGGGCGCCGAGCTGGCATCCGTCCGGCGGGCGGGCGAAGCACCCGGCGACTCGCTGCGCCTGCAGATCGCAAAGCTCAGCGGCGTGAGCCACAGCCAGTGGTTCAATCTCGGCCGCGATCCGTGCGCCTGCAAGGGCTGGTACCTGGCCAACGAGCTCTCCACCGGTCTGGGCCTGCGCAAGATGACGGCCGCGGCCGCGGTGCTGCCACCCCTGTGGCAGCGGATCGTGGACGGTGACGACCGTTGGGGCAGCGCCCATCGGCTGCGGCGGCTCTGGGAGACCGTGAACCTGGCCCATGGGCGGGAACTGCCCGCGGACCCGGCCGAGGGTGTCGCGGAGCTGCTGGACGGCTGGCTGATCGAGCGCGGTATCGACGCGACCGTGGAGCGGACGGACCGGATCGCCCGGAGCACGATGCGCGCGTGGGGTGACGGCCTGCCCACTCTGGGCGCCCTCACCCTCGCCGACGTCCGGCACGTGATGGCCGAGGCCGTCAGGCAGCCACAGCTAGCGACGCCCTGACGCCGTACTCAGGGGCGACATCACACAACACAGACTTCCGCCGACGCCCGTCGGCGGACGGCCCGCGACACCACGGGAGGGGGAAACACAATGCAGACCGCGAACAAGAACGGCGCCGTGTCCGCACCGCTGGAGCTTGCTCTGCAGGAGCTGGAGGCCCAGCAGCTGGACATGCAGGAGCTGGAGGCGCTCGACGCCCCGGACTTCAGCTGGAGCGAGGCGCTGAGCGCCGTCGGTGGCCTGAGCGCAGGAGGCGTCATCTCCTACGTCTCCATCGTCACGCTGGCGACCTGATCGCAGCGGCCGCTGCCCTGAACGGGGCGGCCCTCGGAAGGGTATGCGGCACAACCCTGGAAGGAGGTGAAGGAAAATGAAGGAGAACAACGACTCCGCTCTGGAGCTGGCCATGCAGGAGCTGGCCATGGAGGAGCTGGAGGGCATGGAGGCCCCCGACTGGTGGGACAGCTTCCTCGCGAGCACCGCCATCTCGGCCGGCGTCAGCGCTGCCTACAGCACCATCGCCGTCACGTCTGTCATCGCGACCTGACGTTTCGGACGTCTGACGGACAAAGCCCTGTTCCGGATGCTGGCCATTAGCATCCGGAACAGGGCCGTACCGACGAATATACGTGCGGCCCCGAGCCGCAGAGGAGAGAAACCTGATGCCTCAAGCACCTTCTCGCGGCCTTGTCTGGTCCCTCGTGACCTTCGGGCTCGTCGCTGCCGTGGCCGCCCCAGGCGTGGTCTACGCCCTCACTGAGGGGCCGGCCCGCACCAGAGGGCTGCTTATCTGCGTCGGGGTGGAGTTGGCGCTCATCGTCTGTGTCGGCCTGTACCTCCGCGCGAGGGGGCGGGCCATAGCATGACCGACGTCGTCGACATCGTAGGACTCACCAAGCGCTACGGCGAACTGACCGCGGTCGAGGACGTGTCCTTCACCGTCCGCTCGGGCCGGGTGGTGGGACTCCTCGGACGCAACGGGGCCGGAAAGACCACCACCTTGCGGATGCTGCTGGGTCTCGCGCGTCCGACGTCGGGCCGCGCCACGGTCTTCGGGCACCCGTACGCACAACTGACCCGCGCGGCGCACCGGGTGGGGGTCAGCATCGACGGGATCGGCCCTACCGGCGCGGGCTCCGCACAGACCGACCTGCGGATCTGGGCCAAGACACTGGGCCTGTCCCGTACCAGGGTGGACGAGGTCCTCGAACAGGTGGGACTCGCAGCGGACGGCCACCGCAAACTCCGCGACTACTCGCAGGGCATGCGGCAACGGCACGCCTTGGCGACCGCGTTGCTCGCCGACCCCGAACTGCTCATCCTGGACGAACCCGCCAATGGGCTCGACCCCGACGGCATCCGCTGGCTCCGGGAGCTGCTGCGCTCCCTCGCGGACGAGGGACGCACCGTACTGGTCTCCAGCCACATCCTGGCGGAGGTCGAGCAGATGGCTGACGACATCGTCATCCTTCAGAAGACGCTGCGCTACAGCGGTACGGTCGCCGACCTGACCCAGAACGGTGGCGTCAGCCTGGAGAGCCGCTTCTTCGACCTGGTGGGACCCGCGGTGAAGGAGAACGCCCATGCGTGATCTGGTCGCAGCCGAGTGGCGCAAGATCTGGGCCGGACGTGCCTGGTGGGGCGCGGCCGCCGCCGCCGTGTTGATGTGCGTGATGGCCGACGCCGGCTTCCTGCAGCAGGAGTTCGCCTCGGCTCCGGAGCCGAGCGACACCCGAGAGATCACCTCCACCCTGGTACAGGGCTGGTTCATGGTCGAACTCGCTGCCGCGGTGGTGGCGATGGTCGCGGTGACCAGGGAGTTCGGTAATGGTGCCATCAGCAGGTCGGTGCTGCTGAGCGGGGGGAGAGGCCGACTGCTCGCGGCCAAGCTGATCGCGGTCACCGGCTGCGGCGCGGTGTTCGCCCTGGGGGCCGGCGTGCTGGCCGCCGCCAGCCCGTGGGTGTTCCTGGCCGGACGCGCACAGGAACCCGAGTGGACGGCGACCACCACGTGGACCCTGCTCGGCGTGATGCTGGTCATCGTGGTGGGTGCCGTGTGGGGCGCGCTGCTCGGACTGCTCATCCGGCACCAGGTCGCCGCCATCCTCACCCTGCTGATCAGCACCTGGCTGGTCGGGGAGGGCCTGCTGCGGCTGCTCCCGGAGATCGGCAGGCTCACCATCGACGAGGCCATGGCGTCCGTGTACCGGGGCGGCCACGAGGACCTGCTGTCGATTCCGTGGGCACTGGTGGTTCTCGCGGCGTGGATCCTCGCGGGCACGATCGCCGCCCGGACTCTGTTCCTGCGCAGGGACCTGCCGTGAGACTGACCCTGAGCCGGCCGCCGACGGACACGGCTCCGGCACCCCTGCCGGAGCGTCCGCGCCTGGCGCCGGACGTGCGGGTCCACGAGCCCGTCGAGGCGGGCGCCCCCTGGCTCGTCCAGTCCGGCGGGCAGCGCTACCTGCGTGTGGCCGCCGGGATGGCGAGGCTCCTGCGCCTTGCCGACGGTACGCGCGACACGAAGGACATGGCGAGGGAACTCGGCGATCCCTGGACCGTCGAGCTGGTGAGCGAGGGCCTTCTGCGTGCTCAGCGCACCCAGCTCCTCGAGGACGCGGAGCGCAAGCCGACCAAGAACCGGCGGATCACCTTCGTACCGCCGCTCACCGTCCAGTTCACCCTGGTACACCCGGAACGCCTGCTGAGCGGTTTCCGTCCGCTCACTGCCCGACTCGCCCACCGCGGCTGGGCGGCCGCGGCCGCGGTCCTCGCCGCGGCGGGACTGCTGTGTCTCGTCGTGCAGGCCCAGGCGACCATGAGTGCCCTGGCAGAGCCGATCCCCATGTCGGCGCTGATCGCGCTGATCGTCATCACGTACTGCGGCACCATGCTGCACGAGTTCTCGCACGGTCTGGTGCTGAGCCACTACGGTGGCCGGCCCAGCCGGATGGGTTTCATGCTCTTCTACCTGACGCCCGCGTTCTTCTGCGACGTGTCCGACGGGTGGCGGCTGCCGAAGAACCACCAGCGCGTACGTGTCGCCCTGGCCGGTATCGCCGCCCAGGCGGTCATCGCCGGCCTCGCCGGTGTCGGGTCCCTGATGGTGGCGGTGACGGGCGGCAGCCCCGCGCTGCGCGATTTCCTCCTGCTCCTCACGGTGACCAACTACGTCTCCGGGCTCTTCAACGCCATCCCGTTCATCAAACTGGACGGCTACCTGGCGCTCATGAGCCACCTGGACATCTCCCACCTGCGGGACCGGTCCATCACGGACGCGCGCCGGTTCGTCGCCAGGCTGCTGTTCGGCGGACGCTACGAGCGTGCGCTGCCCGACGTCGAGTGGGCGCCCCTGTTCGGTCTGGCGTGCATGCTGTTTCCGGTGTACGTCCTGAGCATGGCCTTCACGCTCTGGGGTTCGATCCTCGAGAGCACGGGCCTGGTGGGCGCCGTCATCGTCTCCGTCGTCATCGGGTACCTGATGCTGCGCGTGTACGCCGGCGCCTTCAAGCTGAACACGGAAGCCCGGACCGCGGGAGCGCCCGCCTGGCGACGCGTCACCGTCTCCCTGGCGGCGGCAGCGGCCGTGGCCGCGGTCATGTGGGGGGTCTCCGTGCCGTACACCGTCACGGGCGGCTTCGTCGCGGAGCAGGGCCGGACGGTGTTCGTGTCGACCGGTACGACCGACCGGAGCGCCATCGAGCCCGGTGCCCAGGTGCGTCTGCTGAGCGGCGGAGTCGTGCTCCAGAAGCAATTGGGGACGGCTGCGGTGACCACCACCGGCTTCGGGGACCTGTCGGTGCCGATCTCCGCCTTCGTCCCCGTGAAGGGCCTCGACTCGGTACGGGTGCCGGCCTCCGGTATCGCCCTCGACGGCGGACGGCTGGCACCGGGGACCACCGGCCAGGCCGTGGTGAGCGCGGGTGAGCGGCGCTTGGGCGACTGGCTGTACCTCAAGTACCTGGCGCCCTTCTGGCGCTGAGCCCCGCCCGCCCTTTCTGATCTCTCTGTACTCCCGAAGGCGGTTGAACCTGTCATGGATGCTTACCGGCGTGTGATGTTCCTGGCGCCAGGCACGCCCTTCTTCGACCGCGACGAGGCCGCCACCGGCGACGCGGACGACGACTTCCGTGCCGTGACGGCCGAGACGCCTGACGACTGGTCGTGCAGCACGGGACCTGACTGGACCATGCTGGTCCCCGACGGGTTCCGGATGCCGCCGCAAGGCTGGAAGATCCATGTGTCGGCCACGTCGGAGAATGCGCGGAGCATCCTCGCCCGGTCCTGGGAGTGGCTGGTGGCCCACCGCGTGGCGTTCAAGTTCATCCGCAGCAGGCAGGTGCTGTTGCGACGCAACGGCAAGTACGGCGACCGCGGGGCCAGCGGCAAGTTCATCACCATCTACCCCGAGGACGAGACTCGACTGGCCTCCGTGCTGAACGAGCTCGGAGCCATCCTCGACGGGGAGCAGGGCCCCTACATCCTCAGTGACCTCAGATGGCGTTCCGGCCCCCTCTATGTGCGCTACGGCGGGTTCGTCGCGCGCACGATGAAGTCGGAGCGGGGGGAGACGGTCCCCTGCATCGAGGATCCCGAGGGCAGGCTGGTACCGGACCGGCGCGGTCCGTCGTTCCGGCCCCCGGAGTGGGTGACCATTCCCGACTGTCTGAGGGAGGCGGTCCGGGCGCGCGAGGCGGGCACCCTGCGCGATTTCCCCTACCGAGCCGATCAGGCCCTCCACTTCTCCAACGGTGGGGGCGTCTACCGCGGAACCGACCTGCGCACGTCCGAGCCCGTCCTGCTCAGGGAAGCGAGGCCGCTCGCCGGGATCGACAACAACGGCGAGGACGCGGTCACCCGGCTCCTCCGTGAGCGCGACTGCCTGCGCAAGCTCGCCGGCCTCAAGTGGGTGCCGGAACTCATCGAGGCCCGCGTGGGGCACGAACACCATTTCCTCGTACGGGAGTACGTGGAGGGTGAGACGCTCGCGGTACGGACCACCAGGGACAACCCGCCCTCTCCGGAGGCCGATCCGGACAGGACCGCCGCCTACACCCGGTGGGCGCTCGGAGTGCTCGACCAGATCGAGCAGGGAGTGCGGGCCATGCACGAGCGAGGAGTCGTCTTCGGCGACCTGCACCCCGGCAACGTCATGGTCCGCCCGGACGGCTCCGTCGCGTTCATCGACCTCGAGACGGCGTCGACCGACCTCGCCGCACACCAGATCCACGCGGCGCCGGGCTTCGCCGCACCCCCGACCCACCGGGGCACGGACATCGACAGGTACGCACTCGGCTGCCTGCGCGTCGCCCTGTTCGCCCCGCTCACCAGTCTCCTGCCGTGGGACGCCGACAAGGTGGACCAGCTGATCGAGCTCGTGGAGGCCCGGTACCCCGTCCCGGCGGACTACGGAGCCCAGGTCCGCGCCGACCTCACGCCCCTCACCGCCGGTGACGGCGGGGGAACGCGGGACGGCCACGCGGACACGGCACCCGGCGACCCGCCCAAGGCTGCGGCCCCGCGTCCCACCGCGGACCGTCCGAGTCCGGTCGCCGTGGGCCAGGGCATCCTCGCGATGGCCACGCCCCGACGTGAGGATCGCCTGTTCCCCGGTGACACGGCTCAGTTCATACTGCCGGAGGGCGGAACCTGCCTCGCCTACGGAGCCGCAGGGGTGCTGTGGGCCCTCAACGAGTCGGGGACGGAGATTCCCGCTGCCCACGTCGACTGGCTCGAGGAGTCCGCGCGCCGGCACGCCCACCCGTCCCCGGGGCTCTACACCGGCACCGCCGGTGTCGCATGCGCGCTGCAGCGCCTCGGGCGTACCGATGCCGCCACGGCTCTGCTGAAGGAGGCATCCGGGGTGGAACCCGTGAACGACGGTCTCCTGGACGGCCGAGCCGGGCTTGGCCTCGCCCATCTGTTCATGGCCCGGGCGACGGGGGACGACGCCGCCCTGAAGCACGCCACGCTCCTGGCCGAGCAGCTGGTCGAGAGCGCGGCGGGTCGCTCTCCCCGCCGCGGCGAAGCCGGTCTGATGCGGGGCAGGTCCGGCGCGGCACTGCTGCTGCTGCGCCTGCACGCCCACACGCCCGATACCGGGCTGCTCGACGGGGCCCGTGAGCTGCTCGACACTGATCTGCGCACCCTCGGGTGGAGCGCGGAGGCGGATCCGGCGCGTACCGATGCGGAGGAAGGCTGGTCGGCGGGTGCCGTCGGCGCACGTCCCACGTTCGCCGCCGGCGGCGGCGGCACCGCCATGGTTCTGAGGGAGTACCTCGACCAGCGTCACGAGCCGCGCTTCGCCCTGGCCTGTGAGTCCGTCCTGCGGACGGCCCTGGACTGTGTCCCCCACACCGCGGGGCTCTTCCATGGCTTCGCCGGCGTGGTGCTGGCGGCCACCCGTCTGGCCGGCCCGGCGGAGGCGGCCGCGGTCGAGCGCCTGACCGGCAGGGTCGGCCTGTACGGGGTCGCCCACGAGGGCAGGCCGGCGTTCCTGGGCCTGGAGAACGTGCGCCTCACCGCGGACCTGGCGACCGGAGCCGCAGGCGTGCTGCTCGCCCTGAGAGCCCCGGACACCGCTCCGAGAAGCCTGGCGTTCCTGTGAGCCGGCCCGACGACGGAGGTGATGGAGAGCCATGAACGGCAACGGCACAGTGGTGGTCTCCGTGATCTGCCCGACCTACAACAGGTCACAGGAGATCACGAAGACCATCGACTCCGTCCGCGCGCAGACCCTTCAGGAGTGGGAACTGCTCGTGGTCTCGGACGGGTGCGACGACGACACCGAGGACTGGGTGCGCCGGTCCGCGCGGCAGGATTCCCGCGTCCGGCTTCACCGCATCGAGCGCAGCGGCCACCCCAGCGGGCCGCGCAACGCGGGACTGGCCCTCGCCCGGGGAGAGTTCATCGCCTACCTGGACCATGACGACGTCTGGCGTCCCGACCATCTTCGTGTCCTGCTCGGCATGCTGCGGGCGGACGCCGACCTCGCGGTGACGGGCTGCACCTACCACGACGCCGACGGCGGGGAGGCCGCCGAGTTCTCGCCGCTGTCGGCCTTCTGGCACCCCCAACTCCAGTTGCTCGGACCGATGTTCGAGCCGTCCAGGGCAGGGCACCGCCGTGGTGTCGTCGAGGAGGTCGGTGGCTGGCGCGGCGGTGCGGGCCTGGAGGACTGGGATCTGTGGCTGCGGGTGGCCGACGCGGGCAGTACCTTTCGCACCGTGGTGCAGCCGACCGCGGCCCTGCTGATGGACAGTGGCACCCGGAGGAACCGCATGCCGCGTCCGCACCGGCTGCCCCTGGTCGTCCTCGACGACGCGAGAACCGCCCATGAGCTGTTGTGCGAGCTACGGTCCGGCCGGTACGACGAGCTGTTGCGCGCCGCCGTGCTGGCGGACACGAGGGACTGGTACCGGCGGATGGACGAATCCGGCGCGCTGGTACGGCCCCTGGACTGGAGCGGGAGTCTCGACGCCGAGATCGAACGCGTGGTCTCGGGTGAGGTGAAGCTCTTCGACGAACTCGTGCTGGTGCCCGTGCGGGGTAGGTACGCCATTGCGCGGAACCTGCTCTGTTCCCGCGTCGAGCACGCCCGCCGCGCTGCCCGGCTGGTGCCCTCCGTCCAGCCGCGTGTGCTCGAACTGGTGAGGGACTTGGCCGAGAGCGGCCCCGGCGGGCGGGTCACCGGGTCAGATGAGGCCCTTCTCCTTGGCTCGTAGTGCCGCCTGGAAGCGGGTGGCGGCGCGGAGGTGCTTCAGCAGCTCCGCCACCCGCCCCCGGTAGGTGCGTACGGACATGCCCAGTTCACGTGCTGCGACCTCGTCCTTGTCGGCGCGTGTCATGGTCTCCAGCACCTTCAGATGCGTCTCGTCCAGTGCGGCGGAGTCAGCTTCGGGCAGGAGCAGGGCCGAGGCGTCGAGCGCCCCGGACCAGCAGCGGTCGAAGAAGGAGAGGAGCGTGCCGACCAGGGCGCCCTGCTCCACCAGCGACGCGCTCGGCGAATTGCCCCGCTCGGCCTGCACGAGTGCGGTCTCCCGGTCGGCTATCAGCACGCGCTCGAACCCTCCGCCCAGGAAGCGGACCTGGGCACCGTGCCGGATCATCTCGGTGAGGGCTGTGGACGTGGTCTCGTCCTCCAGAGCCCGTTTGTGAATCAGGACTTTCACGGTCACGCCGCGTCGCAGGCACGGCATGCTCGCGCGACGCGCGGCCAGGATCGCCTGCGGTGCGAGGTGCCAGTCCGGCTGCATTGCCAGCACCTCGTGCCGGGCGCGGGCGGTGAGTTCCTCGGCCCGCGCGCACACGTTCTCGTCGTCGCCCTCGAGTGGTCTGAGGGAACGCCAAGCGGTGGACTGCCGGATCAGCGAGTAGCCGAACGACAGTGCTTCCTGCTGTTCCGTGTGGAGTCTTCTGAGCCGCTGGTCCAAGAGGCGCCCGACGGTCTCGTCGGGGTTGAAGGCGGTCGGCTCCCCGTGCTCGTCCAGGTGGACCATGCGCTGGTCCGCGAGTCTTCGCAATGAGGCGCGGATGTCCTCTTCGTCACGGTCGAGGACCACGCACAGGCCGGATACCCCCAATTCTGTGTGCTGCAAAAGTGCTGTATACACAGATTCGTCGAAACTGGATATGCCCAATACAGTCAAGGTCATTTCCCCCATGACTCTATTCGAACATCAGTGCACGAAACTGTCAATTACTGCAGCGAAGTAGTGAACGGGTTCAGCCCTGTCGGTGGGCGGACTCGGTCGACGGGTCCGCCCACGACTCGGGTGACGTCCGTCTACAGGGCGGACGCGGCGATGACCGCGGTGAGGGCGGCGACCGTCGTGCGGATCGTGTCTCCGAGTGCCGCGGCCGAACCCTGCCCCTCGGAGATCTCGGCCAGCCGGCTCTCGGGTACCCCATCGCCGGAGCCCTGGGTCATGACGGCCTGGAGACCCGCGTGATACAGCACGGTGATCAGTGCCGCAGTGTGCTCGTCGGGATCCTGACCCTCGGTGAGAACCGCTGCCAGTCGCCCTCGTAGCGCCGAGAGTTCGGACACTCCTGTGACCGGATGCTTCACCGATCCGAAGGTGCCGAGGACCCGTCGTCCCTGTTCCCGCACCAGTCCCTTCTCCGAAAGTCCCCGGTACGCCGTCTCCAGTGCCTGCTCGCGTACGGCCAGCAGCCACTCCCGGGGAGTCTCCTCGGGGTGACGCCGCACATGCTCCGCCATGGCCGCGGCTGCCGGGTCCGCCGATGTCGACGCTCCGGTGGCGACGAGCGTGCCGTCGCGCTCCGTCAGGCCCCCGGAGGAGCTCAACTCGAGCAGGGCGGCCGCCGAAACCGCCAACGACACCCGTAGCGGCGCTTCGCGCAGGGTGCCGGTCTTTTCGTCCAGTGCGAGCAGCACGATCCGCTCGCCAATCGTCAGATCCTCAGTCATGGGATCCCCCTCTCAAGAGGGGAAACGGTGTAGGGGAACCTGTGGTTCCCGTTGCGCGCCAGCAAAGTTCGGACGATTGGGTCGAGGTCCGGGGTAATCGGGCGGGGAAAGTAATTCCTGCCCGATTCGCCGATATGCTGGCGTTTGTGGCGTACTTTTCGGACAGTGAGCTTTTTTCGGCCTGTCGAGGTGGATGGGTAGTGAAATAACAGACAGGTCAAGATCCAGGTGGACGGGTTTAAGGTCAAGAAACCCGTCTCCACCACAGGCGTCGTGTGCGTGCCTGAGCGTCGGGGCGCGGGCGCACACCTCGGTCAGTATCTGGGCATACCCCTCCAGATACTCGTCGGGTATGTCCCGCCCTGCCACCCGTCCTCCTGTGAGGTTGACGCGTGGTGAACGTTCTCCTGACGCCCGCCGGCCATGAGTGTCAGACCGCGGCTGTGTGAGGTCATGTACGGAGGCGCCGACCCGATGCCAGTGGTGCCGACGGCGACCAGCCTGCTGAGGTGAGCGGTACTGCCGTCGAGCAAGGGGCACCGCGCTCGCGTCGCCGACCGGCATTAACAAGACGTAAAGATTGCCGGATTACGGCAATGCGGCGTGGAGCATGTCCGGACCACGATGGGTACGGCAGAAACAGGGGGTGGCCTCGATGCCAGGGCCCGGCAACGGGCGCAGGCACAGGGGCTCAGCTGTCCGGTTCGGAGGTGACGGCATGGCACGGGTGGGCGTCGCCGCCGTACAGCTCCTCACCTTCGTCGGCCTCACGCCCTTGGTGGCCGGGCCGGGCCACGCGTACCGCGGGCGACGACGACCGGGCACGGCGAGCAGTTCCCCGTACGACCCCGGCAGTCGCCACTTCCACGGCTGAGCCGTAGCCGTCGCGCGTCACATCGGACGTTCCCGCCCTCAGGTCGAGCGGGCCGCCCGCCTCTTCGCAGACCTCAAGGACTTCCTATGGATTACCGCACCCTGGGCATAGGCGTGCTCGTTTGCCTCCTGCTCGCCGCCGTCGTGCTGTTCGTCGTGGCCCGGCTGTTCCGCAAGGTGGAGCAGGGCAAGGCCCTGATCGTCTCCAAGATGCGCAAGGTCGACGTGACCTTCACCGGGCAGGTCGTCCTGCCGGTGCTGCACAAGGCCGAGGTGATGGACATCTCGGTGAAGACCATCGAGATCACCCGGGCGGGCAAGGAAGGGCTGATCTGCCGGGACAACATCCGCGCGGACATCCGCATCTCGTTCTTCGTCAAGGTGAACAAGACCGCCGAGGATGTCGTCAAGGTCGCCCAGGCGGTCGGCACCGCACGCGCCAGCGACCGGGACACCCTCCAGGAGCTGTTCCACGCGAAGTTCTCCGAGGCGCTGAAGACCGTCGGCAAGCAGATGGACTTCACCGACCTCTACACCAAGCGCGAGGAGCTGCGGTACCGGATCATCGAGGTCATCGGCGTCGACCTCAGCGGGTACCACCTGGAGGACGCGGCGATCGACTACCTGGAGCAGACGCCGCTCACTCAGCTCGACCCCGCCAACGTCCTCGACGCGCAGGGCATCCGCAAGATCACCGAGCTGACGGCCGTGGAGCACGTGCGCACCAACGAGGCCCAGCGCACCGAGGAGAAGGAGATCACCCGCCAGAACGTCGACGCCCGGGAGGCGATCCTGGAGCTGGAGCGCCGTCAGGTCGACGCCGAGACCAAGCAGCGGCGGGAGATCGAGACCGTCCGCGCGAGGGAAGAGGCCGAGACCGCGAGGGTCGTGGAGGAGGAGCGGCTGCGGGCGCAGTCCGCCTTCCTCAAGACCGAGGAGCAGCTCGGCATCCAGCGCGAGAACCAGGGCCGGGAGGTCGCGGTCGCGCAGAAGAACCGCGAGCGGGTCATCGCCATCGAGAACGAGCGCATCGAGAAGGACCGCCTGCTGGAGGTCATCGCCCGGGAACGGGAGACGCAGCTCACGCGGATCGCCGCCGAGAAGGAGGTCGAGGCGGAGAAGCGGGAGATCGCCGACGTCATCCGGGAGCGGGTGGCCGTGGACCGTACGGTCGCCGAGCAGGAGGAGGCCATCAAGAAGCTGCGTGCCGTGGAGGAGGCGGAGCGGCAGCGGCAGGCCGTGATCATCGCCGCCGAAGCCGAGGCGCAGGAGAAGCTGGTCAAGGACATCAAGGCCGCCGAGGCCGCCGAACAGGCCGCCACCCACCGCGCCGCCGAGGAACTCACGCTCGCCGAGGCCCGGTTGAAGAGCGCCGACCTGGACGCGCGGGCCAAGCTGCGGCTCGCCGAGGGTATCCAGGCGGAGAGCGCGGCCGAAGGTCTGGCCGCCGTGCAGGTCCGCGACAAGGAGGCCGAGGTCATCGAGAAGGCCGGCCGCGCGGAGGCCCAGGCCACCGAGGCCCGGCTGCGGGCGGAGGCCGAGGGCGCCAAGGCCAAGGCACTCGCGGAGGCCGCGGCCGTCGGCGAGAAGCTGAAGGCGGAGGCGGCCGGTCTCACCGAGAAGGCCGCGGCGATGGCCGCGCTGGACGAGGCGTCCCGCGGCCACGAGGAGTACCGGCTGCGGCTGGAGACCGAGAAGGACATCCGGCTCGCCGGGCTGGACGTGCAGCGGCAGGTGGCCGAGGCGCAGGCGACGGTGCTGGCGACCGGGCTGGAGAACGCCGACATCAACATCGTCGGTGGCGAGTCGGTCTTCTTCGACCGCCTGATGTCCTCCATCGCGCTCGGCAAGAGCGTCGACGGCTTCGTCCAGCACTCCGAGACCGCCCAGGCACTGGCGAAGCCCTGGCTGGACGGAACGTCGAGCTTCACCGACGACCTCAGCCGCGTCCTCGGCTCGGTCTCGACGGCCGACGTGCAGAACCTGACCGTGTCCACGCTGCTGATGAAGCTCATGAAGACGGGCGGCGCCGACTCCGGGGCTCTGGAGCAGCTGCTGAGCAAGGCCGGCGAGCTGGGCCTCGCCGACACCCGGCTGACGGCCCTGAACGGCAGCGCCAAGGGCTGACGGACCGCGGACGTGGAGCTGCCGCGCGGGGGGCGGCGGCTCCACGACCGCTCATTTCGACTTCTCGACTTCCTGAGAGGGACCTCATGACCACCGCCCTGGACACGGGAACGTACGAGGTGCTGCGCGACCGCCTCACCGCGCAGGCGGCCGAGCTGGCCCGTCGCGCCGAGGCGCTGAACGCCCGCCGCGTCGAGGAGTTCGGCTCCCTGCGCCTGGAGCTGGCCGGCACCGAACAACTGCGCACGGAGTCGGCGTGCGTGCCGCGCGACCTCGTGTCCGTCGGCGACGTCCTGCTCTTCGGGTACAACACCGTCCCCGGCCGCGGGGCCGAAACCGCCGTGCGCGACGTGTTCGCGCTGCACGACCGCGCCCTGAACAGGCTGCCCGACGACGCCGTGCCCGGCCTGCTCGACGATCCCGCGTTCGTCCGGGAGTTCGCCGCCCTCCACCGGTACTTCCACCAGGCCAGGCTCCTCCAGCTCCGGCGGGTCGAGGACAAGGTGCTCGCCGTCTTCCGAACGGGCGAGAAGGCGGACGACATCCGGGTCCTGCGCTGGGCGCTGTCCGACGACGGCCGGGCGTCCTTCCTCGACGCGCGCGGTGACCGCGACCACGTCCTCCCGCCCGCGCACGACTTCGCGTGGACGGTGACGACCCGCGAGGACCACGTCCTGGGCCGGCACCCGCACGTCTCGATCGAGGGCGAGGTGTTCGTCGAGACGCTGGGCGGGACCTTGACGGTCAAGACCGAGGACGACACCGAAACGGACGAGGGCGTGTACGCCGAGCCGGTCGCCGAGCCGCTGCAGTCGCTCGCCGACGCGCACATCGCGTACGCGCGGGTGGGCGCCCTGGTCCTGGTGGGTGTCCTCCCGTACAAGGAGGACACCCACCGCTACCTGGTGTTCAACACCCTCACCAGGACCGTCGTCCGCCTCGACGGCATCGGGCAGGCGTGCCGTCGGCTGCCCGAGGACCAGGGCATCGTCTTCCCCGGCGGCTACTGCCTGGCCACCGGCACCCACCGGACGTTCGACGGTGTCGACACCGAGGGCATGGAGTTCGAGCGGGCGGTCCGCTCACCGAACGGCGAGGACGTCCTGTTCGCCTTCCACGCCCGCGTGGCGGGCCGCAGTCTCCTCCTGCCCTACAACGTCATCCGCAAGGAGGTCGCGGCCCCGCTGTCCTGCCACGGCTGGGCCCTGTTCGACGACGGAGCCCTGCTCACCCTGCGGACGGCCGGCACCGACCCGCAGCGCGTGCACCCGGTGCAGCGGTGGACCTCCCCGTACGTCTCCGACACCCACGCCGCCGCCCAGCCGGCCGGCACCGGCCCGCTCGCCCGCGTCGGCAACGCCGACCTCGTACGCGGCATCTCCGACTGCCTGTCCGTCACGCGCGCGGTCACCGAGACCACCCCGACCGGAGAGGTGTACGAGGCGCTGGTGGCGGCCTGCGCACGGGTCGCGGACTCCCACCACTGGCTGGACGAGGCGGACCTCGGCGCCCTGCACGAGCCGCTCGCGCAGGTGAGGGACACCGCGAAGCAGGTGCTGACCGAGTTCGAGACGGTGCAGACGCTCACCCGCCAGGCGACCGACGCGCTCACCGAGGCCACGGCACGCGTCGCCACCGTCGTACGGCGCCTGCGCGGCGAGGCCCCGCGCGGCGCCGCGGCGTGGGTGTCCGGGCTCACCGAGCTCCGGCAGGCCCAAGGCCGTCTGCTCACCCTCAAGGACATGCGGTACGCGGACACCGACCGCGTCGACGAGCTGGCCGCCGACGTCGAACGCGACCTCGCCTCCTTCGGGCAGCGGGCCGTCACCCACCTGGCGCACGAGGACGCCTTCGCCGACCACCGGGCCGACATCGAGCGGCTCGTCGCCGACGCCGAGGCGATCACCACCGTCGCCGAGGCGGAGCCCCTCACGGCCCGCCTCGACGAGCACGCCGACAACCTGCGCACGGTGACCGACGTCGTCTCCGGCCTGGACATCGGTGACGCCACCGTCCGCACGTCCGTCCTGGAGCGGATCGCCGAGGTCCTCGGGGGCGTCAACCGCGCCCGCGCCACCCTGGACGGCCGCCGCCGTGCCCTGCGGGACCGCGAGGGCCGGGCCGAGTTCACCGCCGAGTTCGCGCTGCTCGGCCAGGCGGTCACCGGCGCGCTCGCGGCGGCCGGCACCCCCGAGGAGTGCGACGAACAGCTGGCCCGCCTGCTGGTGCGGGTGGAGGACCTGGAGTCCCGGTTCGCCGAGTCCGACGGCTTCCTCGCAGAGCTGGCGGACAAGCGGGACGAGATCCACGAGGCGCTCTCCGCCCGCAAGCAGACCCTCGCCGACGCCCGTGCCCGCAGGGCCGAGCGCCTGGCCGAGTCGGCCGACCGGGTCCTGACCACGATCGTCCGCCGGGCGTCCGCGCTCGCCGACGCGGACGCCGTCACCACGTACTTCACCTCCGACCCGATGCCGGCCAAGGTCCGCCGTACGGCCGACGAACTGCGCTCACTCGGCGACCGGGTCAGGGCGGAGGAGCTGGACGGCCGCCTGAAGTCCGCCCGGCAGCAGGCCCTGCGCGCCCTGCGCGACCGCACCGACCTGTACGCCGACGACGGCCGCACCGTCCGCCTGGGCGGCCACCGCTTCGCGGTCAACACCCAGCCCCTCGACCTCACCCTCGTCCCCCAGGGCGAGAACCTGGCCTTCGCCCTGACGGGCACGGACTACCGTGCCCCGGTCACCGACCCCGACTTCGCCGCGACCCGCCCGTACTGGGACCGCCCGCTGCCCTCGGAGTCGCCCGGCATCTACCGCGCCGAACACCTCGCCGCCCGCCTGCTCGACGAGCACGGACCGGCCGCCCTCGCAGCCGCCGAGGACCTGCCGGCCCTGGTCCGGCACGCGGCGCAGGAGGCTTACGACGAGGGCTACGAGCGCGGCGTCCACGACCACGACGCGGCCCTGATCCTCGCCGCTCTCCTGCGCCTGCACGAGGGCGCGGGCCTCCTGCGCCACGAGCCGGCCGCCCGCGCCGCCGCCCAGCTCTTCTGGGCGCACGGCACGACAGCCGAGGAACGAGACGCCTGGACCCGCCGAGCCGTCTCCCTGGCCCGTGCCCGCGACACCTTCGGACTCACGCCCGCGATCGCCGACCTGGAAGCCGAACTCGCCGGCGCGATCGGCACGCGAGCGGCAGCCGCCTACCTCTTCGAGGAGCTGACGACCGGCCCCGACGGCTTCGTGCTCGGCGCGGGCACCCGGACCCTGCTCGACAAGTTCCGACACACGGTGGGCGACTCCGCCTACGACGACGATCTCACCGCCCTCACCGCCCCGGACGCCCGCAGGCAGCTCGTCGAGGCGTGGCTGACGTCGTACACCACCGCGACCGGCACCGACCTCGCCCCCGGAGACCTGGCCGAGGCCGTGGCCGCGGAGCTGTGCCCCGGCCTGCCCCGCTACGAGTCGGACGCGCCCCTGTCCGAGACCGTCGAGGGCCTGCTCGGCACCCACCCGCGCGTCCACGACCGGACCCTGACCGTCCGCGTCGACGAACTCATCGCCCGTGCACGGGAGTTCCGCACCCGCGAGGTCCCCGCCCACCGCGCCTACCAGCGCCGCCGCGCGGCACTGGTCGCCGCTGAGCGCGGCCGCCTGCGCCTGGACGAGTTCCGGCCGCGCGTGATGTCCGCGTTCGTGCGCAGCAGGCTCATCGACGAGGTCTACCTCCCCCTGGTCGGCGACAGCCTCGCCAAGCAGCTCGGCACCACGGGCGACACCAAGCGCACCGACACCGGCGGCCTGCTGCTGCTCATCTCCCCGCCGGGCTACGGCAAGACGACCCTCCTTGAGTACGTCGCCGACCGGCTCGGCCTCCTGTTGGTGAAGGTCAACGGCCCGGCCCTGGGCCACACGGTGACCTCACTCGACCCGGCCGAGGCCCCGAACGCCACCGCCCGGCGGGAGATCGAGAAGATCAACTTCGCGCTGGAGGCGGGCAACAACACCCTCCTCCACCTCGACGACATCCAGCACACCTCGCCCGAGCTGCTGCAGAAGTTCATCCCACTGTGCGACGCCACCCGCCGCATAGAGGGCGTACGCGACGGCGAGCCGCGCACCTACGACCTGCGCGGCAAACGCTTCGCGGTGTGCATGGCGGGCAACCCGTACACCGAGTCCGGCAGCCGCTTCCAGGTCCCCGACATGCTCGCCAACCGTGCCGACGTGTGGAACCTCGGCGACGTCCTCACCGGCAAGCAGGACGCCTTCGCCCTGAGCTTCGTCGAGAACGCCCTGACCGCCAACCCGGTCCTCGCGCCGCTCGCCGGCCGCGACCGCGCCGACCTGGAACTGCTGCTCCGGCTGGCCGGGGGCGACCCTGCCGCGCGCGCCGACCGTCTCGCCCACCCGTACCCGCCCGCCGAACTGGACCGGATCACCGCGGTCCTGCGCCACCTGCTCACCGTCCGGGAGACCGTCCTGGCGGTCAACGCCGCGTACATCGCCTCGGCCGCCCAGTCGGACACCACCCGCACCGAGCCGCCTTTCCGGCTGCAGGGCTCCTACCGCACCATGAACAAGATCGCCCAGCGCATCCAGCCGGTCATGAACGACGCCGAGCTGTCCGCCCTGATCGACGACCACTACACGGCCGAGGCCCAGACCCTCACCACCGGCGCCGAGGCCAACCTGCTGAAACTGGCCGAGCTGCGGGGCACCCTCACCACCGCCCAGGCCGGGCGCTGGTCCGAGCTGAAGGCGGCGTACGTCCGCACCCAGACCCTCGGCGGCCCCGAGAACGACCCCCTCACCCGAGCCGTCGCCGCACTCGGCCTGCTGGCCGACCGGGTCGCGGCCGTCGAGTCGGCCATCGACCGCGCCACCGACCCGCGCCACCTGATCGCCAACCCGACAGCCCGGCACGCCGCCCGTCCGGCGCGGGGGACCGGAGAGGAATGAGGAGGACCGCCCAGCGCATGGCGTCTTGCCGCAACGCGGCAGCGTCCGGCGGGCGGCGCTGCCCGTCAGGCACCTGCCAGGGAGGCATAAGGGGCGTGTAAAGTCCGTCGCGGAGTGCCGGGAAGCCTGGTCGGCGGCAGGGAACATCTGTCTTCGTCGATCGGGGTTGGTCTTCGTGGTACTCATCGCGGTGTTCGGCGCCGCTCTGCTCATAGCGGTTCTGCTCTCCGGACTCGCTGCCCGGACCGTGCTGTCCACCTCCTTCCTCTTCCTCGCCGGCGGCGCTCTCGTCAGCGACGGCTTCCTCGGGCTGATCCACATCACCCCGGACAGCGACATCGTCGCGGTCACCGCCGATCTCGCCCTGTTCGCGGTGCTGTTCACCGACGGCATGCACGTGTCCTTCCCGAAGCTCAGGGAGAACTGGAAGAACCCGGCCCGCGCCCTCGATCTCGGGATGCCCCTCGCCTTCGTCGGCATGGCGCTGATCACCCACTACCTGGTCGGGCTGGACTGGACGACTTCCTTCCTCGTGGGCGCGGTCCTGGCCCCCACCGACCCGGTGTTCGCCTCGGCGATCGTGGGCCGCAAGGAAGTACCGGCCAAGCTCCGGCAGTTGCTGAACGTGGAGAGCGGCGTCAACGACGGGCTCGCCCTGCCGGTGGTGCTCATCCTCATCGCCGCCGCCGGACCGACCAGTGGCCACGCGGAGGCGTCCTTCGGGAAGATCGCCCTGGAGCTCGGGCTGGGGCTCGCCTTCGGTGTGGTCCTGCCACTTCTGGTCAACGGACTCGTGCGGTTCCGGCTGTTGGGAGCAGAGCCCAAGCTGCAGCCACTGTTGCCACTGGCCACCGGAATCATCCTGTACGCCGCGTGCCACCTGACCCATGCGAATTCTTACCTGGCAGCCTTCTCCGCAGGCGCCGTGCTCACCGCCGTATCGTCCGAGGCGAAGACGGCCTTCGAACCGCTCGGTGAGGCGCTCGCGGAACTGGCCAAGTTCGCCGCACTGCTGGTCTTCGGCGCCCTGCTGACGCCTCAGCTCTTCGCCGACCTGTCCTGGACCGGATACGTGGCCGTACTCCTGGCGATCGTGCTGGTGCGCCCGGCATCGATGCTGCTCTCTCTCGTCGGCACGCAGTTCGACCGACGGGAGAGGCTGGTGGCCGCGTGGTTCGGCCCCAAGGGCTTCGCGTCGGTGGTCTACGGGCTTCTGGTGCTGCAGGCCGGGATTCCGCAGGGGGAGCAGGCATACACGCTCATCGCCGTCTGCATCGCTTTCTCGATCATCGCGCACAGCAGCACCGACGTGCCCATAGCAAGGGTCTTCGACGTCGAGGACCTGACCGGCATTCCGGGGCCGGAGAGCAACGCGCGAACCGGGGTCGCGAGCGAGGAGGACGGACGTGTCCGCCGACCGTGAGCACGGTGTGCGCCGACCGGGACGAGGGCCTGCGGGTCGGCTGACCGGCGCGGGTGCACTGGCCGCTGTGGCCGGGAGCGTGATGTACGTGCTGCCCGGCCCCGGCCTGCCCTTGGTGGTCACGGGAGTCTCGCTGCTCCTCGGCGGGGCGGTCCTGTGGTTCCTCGGACGGAGGCGGAGATGACCGGGAGCCACGCGGAGCCGCAGGTGTGGCGGGCGGGATGGCCGGCCCGCGTGGCGGCTGCGGGATCATGCCTGGTGTTCTTGGAATTCGTCGAGCGTCCTGCCGGAGGGACGCTGGCCACCCGCGGCCCGGCGCAGTGTTCTTCGCGGCGTGGACATCGCTGGTGGCCGGTTGGCTGTGTTGCCGAGTGGGACTGTGGCGCCTCACCGCTGACCTGAACGGGGTGCACATCCGCAGGATGTGGACCGTGACGTTCCTGCCGTGGTCGGAGATCGGACGAGTGGAACTGCGGCGCGACGGGCTGCTCGAGTTCGTGGGAGCGACGGAGATTCCGCTGGCGGGCCTGTTCCCGCCGCCATGGGCCGACAGGCTGATGGGACGTCGAGGAGCCGGAGGCCGAGCCGCGCAGAGGCTGACCGAGATGGCCCGGAACGCCGATCTGCGTCCGCAGGCCCGAGCAGGGCGGGCCGCGACCGGCTCGGCGTTCGCTTCTCGGGCGCTGCCACTGGCGGTCGCCTTGTTCGCCGCAGCGGAGTGGATCCACCGCTGACCCGTCTGCACCCGGAGGAGAGTTGTGGGCTTGTACGCGAACTGGGGGTTCCTGACGGGCTCCACCATGCTGTGGTTGCCCTTCGTGGTAGCCCAGTGCCGTGGCCGGACGCTTCCGTGGCTGCGTCACCGCGGGCCCGTGCGGCTGCTCGGTGCAGCGGGCCTGACGCTGTACGGGGTGGTCGTCGTCGTCAATACCGTTCCCCGGCTGACCGGCGCGGCGCCTGGCACCCTGGCTCATGTCTCCCACGTGGCGATGGCTTTGACCGGGCTCTACGGCGTGCTGCTCGTCATCTACGCGGTCAAAACATCCGCGGCCTCGCGCACGGGATGCGCATGACCCAGGGCAGTGGCCCGACTACCTGCGATCTCCCCCGGACCTGTCACCAGGACACGGCGCCGGCCAGAACGCGTCCGGCGACCTGCTGACGGGCATCCTCACCGGCCGCGACCACATGTTGTCCGGCCGGCGTGGGTGGCCAGTGCCTTGGTCCGGGCGGCACCGGCCACCGCGCGAGTCTCGCAGCGCACCACATGCCGACCTCGCGACGGGCGGCAGCGTTCCTGTTCTTGCTGGGCGTCGCCCCGGTACCGGCCCGGTTCGCCGCCTGATCCGGCCAATGGCCGACTCCGCTCCCTGCCCAGATGGCTGCACGGGTACGTCGAGGACCGACGGGATCGGTCGAACGCGGAAGCCCGTGCGGAGCGCAGGCCGGAGACAAGAAGAGATCTGATTGCTTCCCGAAGGGTCGGAGGTACGGCGGCACCGTGGGGGACGCTCGGACGTGGGACGAGGACAGATCCCCGGCAGCTTGGATTCGCGGACGCGTACGGTCACGACCGCTGGTGCGAGTCACGGCGCGCGGCTGCGTCCGCCTCGTCCCGGAGAAGCCGACGAAGATCTTCTCCCTGATCTCTCCCAAGCTATCTCCAGAAACCACCCAGGGGCCCGACCCGCTAAGCGGATCAGGCCCCTGACGTGGTACTTCTCTGTCGGGGTGGCGGGATTTGAACCCACGACCTCTTCGTCCCGAACGAAGCGCGCTACCAAGCTGCGCCACACCCCGATCGTCGCCGCTCTCGCGGCGACGTCGTTTACTTTAGCCCACCCGGAGCCGGAGACGAAATCCGGTTTTACCAGCGATGGCGCAGCGGGTTCGGGCGGATGTGGTCGAGAGCCACGAGGAGGACGCCCAGGGCGTAGAGGGAGAGGCCCAGGAGGAGGGCGTTGCCGAGGACGCCCGTGTAACCGTGCTGGTCGACGTCGAGGAAGGGGTAGAGGTAGCGGTCCTGGGTGCCGGGGAGGAGGAGTTCGCCGCGGGCCAGGGAGAAGGTCAGGTAGGCGAGGGGGTAGAGCAGCCACGCGGCGGCCTGGTGCAGGTGGAGGCGGCCGGGGGTGGTGAGGAGCAGCCAGTCCAGGAGTGCGACGGCGGGGACGGCCGTGTTCAGGATGTGCGTCGCTGCTGCTTGCCAGCCGGTGCCCGCGGCCGCGGCCTCGGTCGCGAAGGGGCTCGACGCGTTGGTCAGGAGCAGGTGGTGCACGAGGCCGGCGGCGACGACGTAGAGCAGGGCCGCGCCGGTGAGGGCGCCCGGCAGGGGGCGGCGGGCGGACCAGGCGCGGCGGGCGGAGGCGAGCGTGACGAGGGCCAGCAGGACGCTGCTCTGGAGCGTGAAGTGGCTGATCGTCCGGGTGGCCGGGCCTCCCGTCGCCAGTTGGAGTGCGACGCCCGTCAGGGCCAGCAGCGCCGTCAGGAGGCGGAAGGCGGCGACCAGCGGGCGGCGTACCGGGGTGATCACGGCGGTCGCCGGGACGGGGGAGGGGAACAGGGCGGGCGGGCCCGGGACCGCGGGGAGGTCCGGGATGTCCCTGGGGATGGGAGGTATCGGCGCTGTCATGGCCTCAAGCTAGACAGACCAGACATATCGGGCTATGCGGGGTGGGCCGTGTGGGTTACCGCCACCGGCCCGTCCGCCGCGAGGACGACCGTCGCTACTCCCGTCCCACCAGCGTCAGCAGCGTCGCCTCCGGGGGGCAGGCGAAGCGGACCGGGGTGTAGCGGTTGGTGCCGCAACCCGCCGAGACGTGGAGGTAGGCGGTACGGCCCTCGGCCGTGTGCGTGGACAGGCCCTTCACGCGGTCCGTGTCCAGGTCGCAGTTGGTGACCAGGGCGCCGTAGAAGGGGATGCACAACTGGCCGCCGTGGGTGTGGCCGGCCAGGACCAGGGGGTAACCGTCCGCCGTGTAGGAGTCCAGGACGCGCAGGTACGGGGCGTGGACCACGCCCATCGAGAAGTCGGCCGTGCCGGACGGACCGCCGGCCACCTCCGTGTACCGGTCGCGCTTGATGTGCGGGTCGTCCAGTCCCGTCAGCTCGACGGACACGCCCTCGACCTTGAGCGTGCCGCGCGTGTTCGTGAGGTTCTGCCAGCCGGCGGCGTCGAAGCCGTCGCGGAGGTCCTCCCACGGGTTGTGGACGGCACCGACGGCGGGCGCGTTGCCGTTCAGACCGTGGCGTCCCTGGGCCTTCTCGATCAGGTAGCGGGCGGGATTGCGCAGCTTGGGGCCGTAGTAGTCGTTGGAGCCGAAGACGTAGGCGCCGGGGAACTCCATCAGGGGGCCGAGGGCGTCCAGGACCTCCGGGACGCCGTCCGGGTCGGAGAGGTTGTCGCCGGTGTTGATCACGAAGTCGGGACGCAGACCCGCCAGGGAGCGCAGCCAGCGCTGCTTCTTGCGCTGGCCGCCGACCATGTGGATGTCGGAGACCTGGAGCACGCGCAGGGGACGCATCCCGGAGGGCAGGACGGGGATCGTCACCCGTCGCAGGCGGAAGGAACGGGCCTCGAAGCCCGCCGCGTAGACCAGACCGGCGGCGCCAACCGCCGTGATTCCCAGGGGTACTCCGTATCGCGCGCGCATGGGTCCCATCGTGTCAGAAGCGGTGACCTCCGGCGGCGGCGCGTCGGTCCGTTCCTCGGCCCGCCCGTCGCTCCCCGTGGTCCACCCCCGGCCCGTGAAATCGGCGGGCGTCCGGCCGGTCGCACCTGCGACAATCAATCCCATGACCACGCTCAAGTCGAAGCTGCAGGACGACCTCAACGCCGCGATCAAGGAGCGCGACGAGCTCCGCTCCTCGACGCTCCGGCTGACGCTCGCCGCGATCACCAAGGAGGAGGTCGCGGGGAAGGAGAAGCGGGAGCTCTCCGACGACGAGGTGCAGAAGGTGATCACCCGCGAGGCGAAGAAGCGCCGCGAGGCCGCCGAGGCCTTCGCCCAGGGCGGTCGCGCCGAGAGCGCCGAGCGGGAGCAGGCGGAGGGCGAGGTGCTCGCCGCCTACCTGCCCAAGCAGCTCTCCGACGACGAGCTGAACGCGATCGTCGCGCAGGCCGTCGAGGAGGCCAAGTCGGCGGGCGCCGAGGGGCCGCGGGCCATGGGCGCCGTCATGAAGATCGTGAACCCGCAGGTGGCCGGGCAGGCCGAGGGCGGCCGGGTCGCCGCCGCGGTCAAGAAGCTGCTGGCGGGCTGATCCCGTAGTCGTACGCAAGCGAAAGGCCGGTGGCCCTCACCTCTCGGTGAGGGCCACCGGCCTTTCCTCGTCTCCGAGCGTTCGGAGGCGTCCTGAGGCGTTCGGGGGCGATCGGAGGCGGTCTCAGCCGCGCCGGCCGCCGATGCCGTTGCCGCCGTTGCCCTGGCCCTGGATGAAGTTGCCCCAGCCGCCGTCACTTCCGCCGTTGCCCGTGCCGTCGTCGATCAGGCCGCCGATGACGCCGCCGGGGCCGTCGCCCTCGTCGTCGCCGTTTCCACCGTCGTCCCGGTTGCCGTCGTCGTTGCCACGGTCCTTGTCCTTGTCGGCGGCGTCCGGGATGTCCACGAGGTTGAACTGGTCCGCGGGCTTGCCCTCCAGCGCGCCCGACATCATGTCCCGCCAGATCGGGCCGGGGACCGCGCCACCGAAGACCTTGGCGTGCGGCACACCGCCGATGGTGATGTCGACCATCTTCCGCTCGTGCTTCGGGTCACCGACCCACACGGCGCCGGCCAGGTTCGGCGTGTACCCCACGAACCAGGCCGCGAAGCGCTCGTCGGTCGTACCGGTCTTGCCCGCGCTGGGACGACTGTCGAGGCCTGCCTCCGTGCCGGTGCCGTCCTCGACGACGCCCTTGAGGAGCGTGCTGATGGTGTCGGCGGTGGACTCCGACATGGCCCGCGAGCAGGTGGACTTCGGGACCTCGAGCGACTTGCTCTTGTTGCCGATCCGCTGGGTGATCGACTCGATCGCGATCGGCGTGCAGTACATGCCGCGCGAGGCGAAGGTCGCGTACGCGTTCGCCATGGTCAGCGGGGAGACCTCGGTGACGCCGAGGGCGATGGACGGGGTCTGCTCCAGCTTGTTGCCGTTGGCCCGCTCGACGCCCATCTTGTCCGCCATCTGCGTCACCGGGCAGATGCCGATGTCGCTGATCAGCTGCACGTAGTAGGTGTTGACCGAGAGGGCGGTCGCCTCCTTCATGTCGTAGGGACCGACCTCGGTCTCGTTCTCGTTGGCGAGCTTGGCGCCCTCGTTGTTCACCCAGTTCTTGCCGCCGCAGACCGCGACCGGGCTCGGGTACTCCATCTCGTACGGCGAGGAGTACGACTGCGTCGCCGGGGTGCCGCCCTGGAGGGCGGCGGCGGCCACGATCGGCTTGAACGTCGAGCCGGGCTGGTAGCCGGCGCCGCCGCCCATGTCGTTGTCGACCGACAGGTTGAGCGTCGTCTCACCCTGCTTGATGTCGACACCGTACGGGCGCGACTGGCCCATCCCCACGATCTTCCCGGTCCCGGGCTCGACGATGGTCGCCGCGGTCGCCACCTCGTCGCTCGTGTAGACGTGGTCCTTGATCGACTGCTGGACCGACTCCTGGGCCTGAGGGTCGAGGGTGGTGCGGATCGTCAGGCCGCCCTGGTTCCAGATCTTGGCCCGGTCCTCCTTGGTCTTGCCGAAGACCGGGTCGCTCAGGAACACCTCGCGCACGTAGTCGCAGAAGAATCCCGCGCCCTTGACGGCGGTGATGCACCCGTTCTTGGGCCGGCTGACCTTCAGCCCGAGGGGGGCGGCCTTCGCCTTGTCGGCCTCCGCCCTGGAGATGTCGCCGACCTCGGCCATGCGCTGCAGTACGACGTTGCGCCGCTTGGTGGCCTCCGCCTCGTCGTTGACCGGGTCGTACCGACTGGGCGACTGGACGATGCCGGCGAGGAGGGCGGCTTCCTGGAGCTCGAGGTCCTTGGCGGACTTGGAGAAGTAGCGCTGGGAGGCGGCCTCGACGCCGTACGCCTGCTGGCCGAAGAAGGTGATGTTCAGGTAGTTCTCGAGGATCTTCTTCTTGCCCAGCTCCTCCTCGACCTGGATGGCGAGCTTCAGCTCGCGGATCTTTCGGCCGATGGTCTGCTGGGTGGCCTGCGCGACCTTCGTCGGGTCGTCGCCGGCCTCCTCCACGAAGACGTTCTTGACGTACTGCTGCGTGAGCGTGGACGCGCCCTCGGAGACCTCGCCGCTGCGCGCGTTCTTGTTGAGCGCGCGCAGGACGCCCTTCAGGTCGACCGCGCCGTGCTCGTAGAAACGCGAGTCCTCGATCGCGACGATGGCCTTCTGCATGTACGGCGAGATCTCTTTGAGGGGGACCACCGTGCGGTCGCGCGAGTAGACCGTGGCGATGGTGCCGCCCTCGGCGTCGAGGATCGAGGTGCGCTGGCTGAGCGGGGGAGTCTTCAGGTTGGCCGGGAGTGCGTCGAAACTCTCCACCGACCCCTTGGCCGCCAGCCCCAGCGCGCCCACGGCGGGCAACGCGATGCCGGCCAGCACTGCTCCCGCGAGGACACTGACACCGAGGAACTTGGCGGCCTGCTGCGTGGGTGACAGACCACCGCCCGAGCGCTTGTTTGGCATGGAGGCAGCCTACGTTCTTATTCGCCGGACACGCGTATATGCCTTGGCCTAAGCTGCACTCAACTGTCACAGCAGTGAGGCCACGTATCAATACGTCCGGTGACCCCGAATCGTTCCGGAGCCGCTCGAATTTTCTCTGAGGGGCCCCGTTGGGGGGCGCGTTGGTGCGTACCGGCGTGCTTCACGGCGTGAGGGGGGCGTGTCCGAATCCGCCTTGTGTGTCGATCGGTGTCCGTTGTGACGCAACAGGGATGACCCGTTTGCCGGGATAATCACGCATGTCGCCAGCTCACTCCCCCGGGTGATCTGCCGCTTACGCATAGTCCGTTCGGGCCATTCAAGATTGGGCCCGAAGGGGGTGTTGCGCTGTGCCCACCTTCCGTAACGTCCTCAACTGGCGGCGGTGAATATGCCGCTGCCGCCGTGGGGGAGCCTCGATTCGGGAGAGGACGGCGCCGGTATGGGCTGGGTAACCGACTGGAGTGCGCAGGCCGCCTGCCGCACTACCGATCCGGACGAACTGTTCGTTCAAGGAGCAGCGCAGAACAGGGCCAAGGCGGTATGCACCGGATGCCCGGTGCGGACCGAGTGCCTGGCCGACGCGCTCGACAACCGCGTCGAGTTCGGCGTGTGGGGAGGCATGACGGAACGGGAACGCCGCGCACTGCTGCGCCGGCGGCCCACCGTGACCTCCTGGCGCCGACTCCTGGAGACGGCGCGGACAGAGTACGAACGAGGGGCCGGCATCGTGCCCCTTGACGACGAAGAGGTCTACGAGAACTACGCGGCCGTGGGCTGAGCGGCCTGAGGCGCCACGGCCACGGGCAGCCAGGCCGGATCAGGCGCCCGGCTCGGGCAGCTCCGGCCGGCGCGTCGCGAGACGGGCCCCGATGTCCCGCAGCCCCGCAAGGTCGTGCACGTCGCCGGGCAGTGCGGCCACTTCGGTGACCGCCACCTCGGGATGACGCGCGGTGAAGCGGTCACGTGTGCGCTGCTCGCGGGCGAGCAGGTGCATGCGCTCCGCGTGCAGCCTCAGCAGGCCCGCGGTGAGCCGGTCGACGGACCGCTCGTCCACGGGGTCGGCGGATTCGGGAGTCCCGGGGTTCTCGGGAGCGGACTCGGAGGAGGGGTGGGCGGTGGGCTCGAGGGAGTCTGAACTGCCCTGCGTGTCAGGGGAGTTACGAACTCCAGCTTTCCCGTCGTCCTGATCCACAATGCGGGAATCCTCAAGATTTTCCGCGGCGGCGAGCGCCCGCTCGGCCGACAGCCGTTCGGCGCCGCTGCCGTGGACCCGGTTCAACACCAGACCCGCGAGCGGCATGTCCTCGGCGGCCAGCCGCTCCACGAAGTACGCGGCCTCGCGCAGCGCGTCCCGCTCCGGTACCGCGACCACCAGGAACGCCGTCCCGGGTGCCTGGAGCAGCTTGTACGTGGCGTCCGCGCGCGTACGGAAACCGCCGAACATCGAGTCCATCGCGGCCACGAACGTCTGCACGTCCTTCAGGAACTGGCCGCCCAGTACCTTGCCCAGGACACCGGTCATCATCGACATGCCGACGTTCAGGAACTTCATGCCGGCCCGGCCGCCGACCTTCGCCGGGGCCAGCAGGACGCGGATCAGCTTGCCGTCCAGGAAGGAACCGAGACGCTTGGGGGCGTCCAGGAAGTCCAGCGCCGAGCGGGACGGCGGTGTGTCCACGACGATGAGGTCCCAGTCGTCCCGCGCCCGGAGCTGCCCCAGCTTCTCCATCGCCATGTACTCCTGCGTGCCCGCGAAGCCCGCCGAGAGCGACTGGTAGAAGGGGTTGCCCAGGATCGCCGCCGCCCGGTCGGGATCCGCGTGCACCTCGACGATCTCGTCGAAGGTGCGCTTCATGTCGAGCATCATGGCGTGCAGTTCGCCGCCCGCCGAGTCGTCGACGCCCTTGACCCGGCGCGGGGTGTTGTCCAGCGAGTCGATACCCATGGACTGGGCGAGCCGCCGGGCCGGATCGATGGTGAGGACGACCACCTTCCGGCCGCGCTCGGCCGCGCGCAGGCCCAGGGCCGCCGCGGTGGTCGTCTTGCCGACCCCGCCCGCACCGCAGCACACCACGATGCGGGTCTTCGGGTCCTCCAGCAGCGGGTCGACGTCGAGCACCCGCGCGGGATCCAGGTGCCGCGCGCCCTCCTGGTGACGGGCGGCCGGGTCCGGGCTCGGGCTCATGCGATCCCCTGCTTCCGCAGCTCGGTGGCCAGTTCGTACAGGCCCGCCAGGTCCATGCCCTCGGCGAGCAACGGCAGTTCGTGCAGCGGCAGGCCGAGATCGGTCAGGACGGCCCGCTGCTCCTCCTCCAGCGCGTACCGCTCGGCGTACTCCTCGGCCTGCGCCAGCAGCGGGTCGACGAGCCGCTCGGCGTGCCCGCCGCGCCGTGCCCCGCCGAGCCCGGCCCCGGACAGGGAGCGGGCGAGCGCCGTACGCGGTGTGCCGCGTGCGAGTTCCAGCTCGGCGGCGTCCAGCACCGCGGGCCGGACCATGTTGACGATGACCCGACCGACCGGGAGCCGTGCCGCCCGCAGCTCGGCGGTGCCGTCCGCGGTCTCCTGGACCGGCATCTCCTCCAGCAGCGTCACCAGGTGCACGGCGGTCTCCCGCGACTTCAGTACGCGCATGACCGCCTGCGCCTGATTGTGTATCGGCCCGACCTTCGCGAGGCCGGCCACCTCGTCGTTGACGTTGAGGAAGCGCGTGATACGGCCGGTCGGCGGGGCGTCCATGACCACGTAGTCGTACGTGAACCGCCCGCTCTTGTCCTTGCGCCGTACCGCCTCGCACGCCTTGCCCGTCAGCAGGACGTCCCTGACCCCGGGCGCGATGGTGGTCGCGAAGTCGATCGCCCCGAGCTTCTTCAGCGCCCGTCCGGCGCTGCCCAGTTTGTAGAACATCTGGAGGTAGTCCAGAAGCGCCAGTTCGGGGTCGATGGCCAGGGCGTACACCTCCCCGCCCCCGGGAGCGACGGCGATCTTCCGCTCCTCATAAGGCAGCGCCTCCGTTTCGAAGAGCTGCGCGATGCCCTGGCGACCCTCGACCTCGACGAGAAGCGCGCGCTTCCCCTCGGTGGCCAGGGCCAGCGCGAGGGCCGCGGCCACCGTGGTCTTGCCGGTTCCGCCCTTGCCACTGACGACCTGGAGCCTGCTCACGTATTCGAGCGTAACCAGTCCGCGCGCCGAGTACGCCGGAGGCTGTGGACAACGTCGTCCCGGTCGGCCGCCGGAGGGGCGCCGGGCAACGGCTAGAGTCGGCCACATGACCAAGTGGGAATACGCAACCGTGCCGCTGCTCGTCCATGCCACGAAGCAGATTCTGGACACCTGGGGCGAGGACGGCTGGGAGCTCGTCCAGGTCGTGCCCGGGCCGAACAACCCCGAGCAGCTCGTGGCCTACCTGAAGCGGGAGAAGCAGGCGTGAGCGCCGTCGAGGCCAAGCTGGCCGAGCTCGGTCTGACACTGCCCGAGGTCGTCCCGCCGCTGGCCGCCTACCAGCCGGCGGTGCAGTCCGGGCCGTACGTCTACACCTCCGGCCAGCTCCCGATGGTCGACGGCAAGCTCGCGGTCACCGGCAAGGTGGGCGCCGAGGTCACGCCGGAGGAGGCCAAGGAGCTGGCGCGCACGTGCGCACTGAACGCCCTGGCGGCCGTCAAGTCCGTCGCCGGTGACCTGGACCGCGTCGCGCGTGTGGTGAAGGTCATCGGCTTCGTCGCCTCCGCAACCGACTTCACCGGCCAGCCGGGCGTGATCAACGGCGCCAGCGAACTCCTCGGCGAGGTCCTGGGCGACAAGGGCGTCCACGCCCGCAGCGCGGTCGGCGTCGCGGTCCTGCCGCTGGACGCGCCGGTCGAGGTCGAGATGCAGGTGGAGCTGACCGAGGCGTAACGACGCCACCGCTGGGAGGGCGCCGCCGGGGCGCACCTGCGGGTGCGCGGCTTCGGGGGCGCGGCTCCCGGGAGGGCACGGCGTGGCGGACGAGGCGTCGGGCCGGCGTCGGAGGATGCGGCTCGGCGGTGTGGCTTCGGGGGTGCGGGCCGGGTGTGGCTGTGCTGCGCGGGTACGGCGGTGCGGTCCGACGGTGTGGCTGTGCGGTACGGCCTGAGCCGTGCGGTGTGCCCAGGCAGCCCGGCCCCGGCGGTGTCGGGACCGGGTGTGCGGCGCGGGTGCGGGCGCCCTTCCGGGGCTTCGCCCGCCTGCCACGTCCGTCCTCGTGGCTCCGCCGGGTGCCGTCCGGCGTCCGTCCTCAGGGGGCCCTGGCCGGTACCGCCTGTCGTCTCCTCCCGCCTCCTGCCTCCTGGAACTTTCCAGCGCTTTCCCGGTGCCGCACCTCCTTGCTGCCCGCGCCATGAGCCCCCGCCGGCTCGGCCGCCCTGCCGGGCCACTCACCGGCCCCATGCCCTCGGGCGCCCCACACCCGGCGAGGCGCTGTCGTTGCCGGCCCGGCAACAAACCTCGCGTCCCTCCGCGCGGCGCCGCAGGATCGGCCCCGACGCCCCGCGCGGTGCCGGGACGGCCGCCGATGCCGCTCCCGGCCCCGCCCGCGCCTACCGACCGCACGTGCCTATGGAGGAGCCATGCCGCAGAGGTCCGCGACCGACCGCCACCGCCCCGTACACCGTCTGGTGCCCTCGCCGGCCGGCCGCATCCACCTGGTGGAACAGGGCAGCGGGCCGCTGGTCCTGCTCGTCCACGGCTTCCCGGAGTCGTGGTACTCCTGGCGCCGCCAGCTGCCCGCGCTGGCCTCCGCCGGATACCGCGCCGTCGCCGTCGACGTACGCGGCTACGGACGCTCCTCCCGGCCGGACGCGGTCGAGGCGTACCGGATGCTCGACCTGGTGGCGGACAACGTCGCCGTGGTGGACGCCCTGGGGGAGCGGTCCGCCGTGATCGTCGGCCATGACTGGGGCGCGACGATCGCCGCGCACTCCGCGTTGCTGCGGCCCGACGTGTTCCGCGCGGTGGGCCTGCTGAGCGTGCCGTACACCCCGCCGGGCGGGCCGAGGCCCAGTGAGGCGTTCGCCGGTATGAGCGACCCCGCCGGGCCGTTCGCCGGGCAGGAGTTCTACGTCTCGTACTTCCAGGAGCCGGGCCGGGCCGAGGCGGAGATCGAGCCGGACGTCCGCGGCTGGCTCGCCGGCTTCTACGCCGCCCTGTCCGCCGACACGATGCCCGCCCCGGAGGCGCCCGACCCGCACTTCGTCGCCCCCGACGGCAGGCTGTGCGACCGCTTCCCGGCCGACGGTCGGCTGCCCTCCTGGCTGACCGAGCGGGACCTGGACGTCTACGCGGGTGAGTTCGAGCGCACCGGCCTCACAGGTGCCCTCAACCGCTACCGCAACATGGACCGCGACTGGGCCGACCTGGCCGACCACCGAAGCGCGCCGATCACCCAGCCGTCCCTCTTCCTGGGCGGCGGCCTCGACGCCTCCACCACCTGGCTGTCCGACGCGATCGACGCGTACCCCGTCACCCTGCCGGGCCTGACCGCCTCGCACCTGATCGACGGCTGCGGCCACTGGCTCCAGCAGGAGCGCCCCGAGGAGACGAACCGGCTGCTCACCGAGTGGCTCGCCGCCCTCCCCACTGAAGCCCGCCCGCCCCGAGGGGCACTCGAACATCCGCCCGTCACCGGATAGCCTCCGACCATGGCGAACGATCGGGCGAGTGACCGGGTGGACGATCCGGCGAGTGGCCGGGCGAACGGCCAGTGGTACCCACCGGAGTGGCCGGACCGCATCCGCGCGCTGGCGGCCGGCACCCTCACGCCGGTCACCCCGAAGCGCGCGGCCACCGTCATGCTCCTGAAGGACACCGGTGACGGCCCCGTCGTCCACATGCTGCGCCGCCGCACCTCCATGGCGTTCGCCGGGGGCGCGTACGCCTATCCGGGCGGTGGTGTCGATCCGCGCGACGACGACCGTGAGATCGGCTGGGCGGGCCCCACGCGCGCGTGGTGGGCGGACCGGCTCGGCGTCGACGAGGCGGGCGCCCAGGCGATCGTCTGCGCGGCCGTGCGGGAGACCTTCGAGGAGGCCGGGGTGCTGCTGGCCGGTCCGACCGGCGACTCGGTGGTCGGCGACACGACGGGCGCCGACTGGGAGGCGGACCGGGCCGCCCTGGTCGCCCGTGAGCTGTCGTTCGCGGAGTTCCTGGACCGCCGAGGGCTCGTCCTGCGCTCGGACCTGCTGGGCGCCTGGGCGCGCTGGATCACCCCGGAGTTCGAGTCCCGCCGTTACGACACCTGGTTCTTCGTGGCCGCCCTCCCCGAGGGCCAGCGCACCCGCAACGCCTCAACGGAGGCCGACCGCACGGTGTGGATCACCCCGGCGGACGCGGCGGCCGGGTACGACAAGGGCGAACTGCTGATGATGCCGCCGACCGTCGCGACCCTGCGCGGTCTGGCGGAGTGCGGTACGGCGGCCGAGGCGCTCGCGTCGGCCCCGGGCCGCGACATGACGCCCGTACTGGCGCGGGCGCGGCTGGACGGCGGGGAGATCGTGCTCTCCTGGCCGGGGCACGACGAGTTCACCAAGCACGTCCCCGGCACGCCGTCGCACACGGCACCGGCGACACCTTCCGCCCCGACCCCGGGAGCCCCCGCATGACGGACGCAGCAGCACTGCCCGGCCAGCCGAGGGGCGGCGTCCTCTCGGGGCCGGCCACCGCTCGCGCGGTGAACGTCCTCGCGCCCAACGCCTCCGCGATGACCCTGGACGGCACGAACACCTGGATCCTCGCCGAGCCGGACTCCGACCTGGCCGTGGTGGTCGACCCGGGCCCACTGGACGACATCCACCTGCGGCACGTGATCGACACGGCCGAGCGGGCGGGCAGGCGCGTCGCCCTCACCCTGCTGACACACGGCCACCCGGACCACGCGGAGGGCGCGGCGCGCTTCGCCGAGCTGACGCGGACGAACGTGCGGGCGCTGGACCCGGCGCTGCGGCTGGGCGACGAGGGGCTGGAGGCCGGTGACGTGATCGCGGTCGGCGGCCTGGAGCTGAGGGTCGTACCGACCCCCGGGCACACGGCGGACTCCCTGTGCTTCCATCTCCCGGCCGACCGGGCGGTCCTGACGGGCGACACCGTCCTGGGGCGCGGTACGACGGTGGTGGCCCATCCCGACGGGCGGCTCGGGGACTACCTGGACTCACTGCGCCGCCTCAGGTCGCTCACGGCCGACGACGGGGTGCACACGGTGCTCCCGGGGCACGGGCCGGTCCTGGACGACGCGCAGGGCGCCGTGGAGTACTACCTCGCCCATCGCGCCCACCGCCTCGCCCAGGTCGAGACGGCCGTGGAGGACGGCTGCCGGACGCCGGCGGAGGTCGTCGCCCACGTGTACGCGGACGTCGACCGCTCACTGTGGCCGGCGGCGGAGCTGTCGGTGCGGGCGCAGCTGGAGTACCTGGGCGAGCACGGGATCGTCGAGCTGCCCGAGTAGGGGCCGGGCGCTCAGCGGGAGCGCTTGGCCAGCCGCTCCACGTCCAGCAGGATCACCGCGCGGGCCTCCAGGCGGAGCCAGCCGCGCTGGGCGAAGTCCGCGAGCGCCTTGTTCACCGTCTCGCGGGACGCGCCGACCAGCTGGGCCAGCTCCTCCTGCGTCAGGTCGTGCACGACGTGGATGCCCTCCTCGGACTGCACGCCGAAGCGGCGGGACAGGTCCAGCAGGGCGCGGGCGACGCGGCCGGGGACATCGGAGAAGACCAGGTCGGACATGGCGTCGTTGGTCTTGCGCAGACGGCGCGCGACGGCCCGCAGCAGCGCCGTGGCCACCTCGGGGCGGACGTTCAGCCAGGGCTGGAGGTCGCCGTGGCCGAGGGCGAGCAGCTTCACCTCGGTCAGCGCGGTGGCGGTCGCCGTGCGCGGGCCCGGATCGAAGAGCGAGAGCTCGCCGATCAGCTCGCTGGGACCGACGACGGCCAGCATGTTCTCGCGGCCGTCGGGGGAGGTGCGGTGGAGCTTGACCTTGCCTTCCGTGACCACGTAGAGGCGGTCTCCGGGGTCGCCTTCGTGGAACAGCGAGTCGCCGCGGGCGAGGGTCACCTCACTCATGGAGGCGCGGAGCTCCGCGGATTGCTCGTCGTCGAGCGCCGCGAAGAGCGGGTTGCGCCGCAGAACGTCGTCCACGAGTTCTCTCCTTGTCGACCGGCTCAGAGGATCTTGTTCCCCCGGTGTACCAGGGGTCCGTGGTGCCCATTTTGCCGGACAGTCCAAACAGTGTGATCTGTCACAAGGATGCCGCACTGGTGTCCCGGGGTACGCGGCAGGGGTCCAATTGGACGCCGATGTTCGGGGGCCGGGGCGGATGTCGGTGCCGGGCCGTAGGCTGGCCGGGTGTCCAAATCGCCGGTGAGAGCACAGGCCGAGGGGGCTGCGCGGGTGGGTGTACGTCGCGATTCCGCCGTGGGCGAACAGCGCACCGATGGCGGTAAGGAAACGGCGAAAGCGACGAAGAGGGCGGCGCCTGCCAAGAGGGTGACCGCGGAGAAGGGTGCCGTGAAGAAGAGCGCGGAGAAGAAGCCGACGCCCACGAAGAAGACGGCCCCGGTGAAGAAGACGGCGGCCGCCGCGAAGAAGACCGCCCCGGCGAAGAAGGCGGCGTCCGCCGAGCAGACGCCCCTCGCCAAGCGCACCGCCCCCGCCAAGAAGCCCCCCGTCGCCCCGAAGAAGGCCACCGCCGCAGTCAAGGGCGTCACCCCGGCGAAGACCGTCACCGCGAAGCCGGTGCGCGAGGAGTCCCGCACCGCGCTGGTCCGCCGAGCCCGCCGCATCGACCGCGAGCTCGCCGAGGTCTACCCGTACGCCCACCCGGAGCTGGACTTCGAGAACCCGTTCCAGCTGGTCGTGGCCACGGTGCTGTCCGCCCAGACCACCGACCTGCGCGTCAACCAGACGACACCCGCGCTCTTCGCGAAGTACCCGACCCCCGAGGACCTGGCCGCGGCCGACCCCGAGGAGGTCGAGGAGATCCTCCGTCCCACCGGCTTCTTCCGCGCCAAGACCAAGTCGGTCATAGGGCTGTCCAAGGCCCTGGCGGAGGACTTCGGCGGCGAGGTCCCCGGCCGCCTCGAGGACCTCGTCAGGCTGCCCGGCGTCGGCCGCAAGACCGCGTTCGTCGTGCTCGGCAACGCCTTCGGCCGCCCCGGAATCACCGTGGACACGCACTTCCAGCGCCTGGTGCGGCGCTGGCGGTGGACCGCCGAGACCGACCCGGACAAGATCGAGGCCGCCGTCGGCGCGCTCTTCCCGAAGAGCGACTGGACCGACCTCTCCCACCACGTGATCTGGCACGGCCGCCGGATCTGCCACGCCCGCAAGCCCGCCTGCGGCGCCTGCCCCATCGCCCCGCTCTGCCCGGCGTACGGCGAGGGCGAGACGGACCCCGAGAAGGCCAAGAAGCTCCTGAAGTACGAGAAGGGCGGCCTCCCCGGCCAGCGTCTGAAGCCCCCGCGGTCCTACCTGGACGCCGGCGGGAAACCGGCGCCGCCGCTGGGGGCCGGATGACGGAACGATCTCGGGGGCGTCGGGCGTTGGAATCGGCAGGACGGGGGTGGAGATGACACGGGCGAGCGACACGCAGGGAGACACACGCGACGCCATGCTCAGCACGGAGGGCCTGCCCGACTGGCTGGACCCGGTGGTGCGGGCCGTCGCGACGGTGCGGCCGGCCCAGTTGAGCCGCTTCCTGCCTCCGGCGGACGGCGCCGGACGCCAGTCCGCCGTTCTGATCCTCTTCGGCGAGGGTGAGGGCGGCCGGGGCCCCGAGCTGCTGCTGATGGAGCGGGCCGGCACGCTGCGCTCGCACGCCGGGCAGCCGGCCTTCCCGGGCGGCGCCCTCGACCCGGAGGACGGCGACCCGCAGGGTGAGGGGCCGCTGCGGGCGGCGCTGCGCGAGGCGGAGGAGGAGACCGGCCTCGACCCGGCCGGCGTGCAGCTCTTCGGTGCCCTGCCCAAGCTCTACATCCCGGTCAGCGAGTTCGTCGTCACGCCGGTCCTCGCCTGGTGGCGCGAGCCCACCCCTGTCGGCGTGGTCGATCCGAACGAGACGGCGCGCGTCTTCACCGTCCCCGTGGCCGACCTCGCGGACCCGGCCAACCGGGTCACCACCGTCCACCCCAGCGGCCACAAGGGCCCGGCATTCCTGGTCGAGTCGGCGCTCGTCTGGGGCTTCACGGCCGGCATCATCGACCGCCTGCTGCACTTCGCGGGCTGGGAGCGGCCCTGGGACAGGGAGAAGCAGGTCCCGCTGGACTGGCGGTCATGACAGGGTGACCGGTGTGAGCGTAGGACGACGAGGCGGGGCCTGAATCGGTGAACGTGCTGGACATCCTCTTGCTGCTGGCCGCCGTCTGGTTCGCGATCGTGGGCTTCCGGCAGGGCTTCGTCGTCGGCATCCTGTCCGTGACCGGCTTCCTCGGCGGCGGTCTCGTCGCCGTCTACCTGCTGCCGGTGATCTGGGACGCCCTGACGGACAACGCGGAGGTGAGCACGACCGCCGCCGTCGTCGCGGTCGTCGTCGTCATCGTCTGCGCCTCCGTCGGCCAGGCCCTCACCACGCACCTGGGCAACAAGCTGCGCCGCTACATCACCTGGTCCCCGGCCCGCGCCCTGGACGCCACCGGCGGCGCGCTGGTCAACGTGGTGGCGATGCTGCTGGTCGCCTGGCTGATCGGTGCGGCCCTCGCCCAGACCACCATGCCGACGATAGGCAAGGAGGTCCGGCAGTCCCACGTGCTGTCGGGCGTGCAGGAGGTACTGCCCGAGCAGGCCGACACCTGGTTCAACAGCTTCAGCTCCGTCCTCGCGCGCAACGGCTTCCCGCAGGTCTTCAGCCCGTTCGCCAACGAGCCGATCACCGAGGTCCAGCCACCCGACCCGGCGCTGGCGAACAGCCCGGTCGCCGTCCGCGCCAAGCGCTCCATCGTCAAGGTCATGGGCACCGCCCCCGACTGCGGCAAGGTCCTGGAAGGCACCGGCTTCGTCTTCGCCGAACGCCGCGTCATGACCAACGCCCACGTGGTGGGCGGCGTCGACGAGCCCACGGTGCAGATAGGCGGCGAGGGCAGGAAGTACGACGCGACGGTCGTCCTCTACGACTGGCGGCGCGACATCGCCGTACTGGACGTGCCGGAACTGGACGCGCCCGCGCTGCGGTTCAGCGAGGAGGACGCGGTCCGCGACGACGGCGCGATCGTGGCGGGCTTCCCGGAGAACGGGGCGTACGACGTCCGCGCCGCGCGCGTGCGCGGGCGCATCACGGCCAACGGCCCGGACATCTACCACCGCGACACCGTCGGCCGCGACGTCTACTCGCTGTTCGCGACCGTCCGTCAGGGCAACTCCGGCGGTCCGCTGCTGACGCCCGAGGGTGAGGTCTACGGCGTGGTCTTCGCCAAGTCCCTGGACGACGCCCAGACCGGCTACGCGCTCACCGTGGACGAGATCCGGGAGGACATCGCCGGGGGTCGCACGGCCAACCAGCAGGTGGACAGCGACAGCTGCGCGCTGTAGGACCCCCGCCGGGTACGGGGGGCCTGGACGCGCTCAGTCGTGCGAAGGGTGTGCGGGCGCCGGCCGCGCGGTCAGCCGCGTGGATGGCGCAGGCGTACGGAGACCCAGCGGGCCCTGCGGCGCAGGATGCGCGGAATGCCCACCCGGAGGTCAGCGGCCGCAAGTTGCGGGGTGCCGCCTCGTCGGTGGGTGCTGCTCACGCCGCTCGTGGAGCGGCCGTCGCGTGCTACGTCACTGTAGTCGTGCGTCCAGCCCATACCCCGACGTGTGCCCCCGCCCCAAGGTCGATAACCGTCCTCGGGCCCCCCAATTGGCCTATGCGTCGGGCAAGTGGCCGCTCATAGGACAAGTGTTCCGGTTCGGGTACCGGGCGCGTCCGCACGGTCACCGATCGGGTTCGGGATCCTTCAGCCAATTGATCAGTTCGGTGGAGAAGGCGACCGGGTCCTCCTCGTGCGGGAAGTGCCCGAGTCCGTCGAACAGCCGCCAGCGGTAGGGCGCTTCGACGTACTGTCCCGAGCCGGCCGCGCTCCGGGTCCGCATCACGGGGTCCAGAGAGCCGTGCAGGTGCAGGGTCGGCACCCGCACCGGCCGCTTCATACGGCGGTAGAACTGGATGCCGTCCGGACGGGCCAACGAGCGCACCATCCAGCGGTACGGTTCGACGGAGCAGTGCGCCGTGGAGGGGATGCACATGGCCCGGCGGTAGGCCGTCACCGCCTCCTCGTCCAACGGCCGGGGGCCCGACCAGTCGGCGATCAGCCGGCCGACCAGCGCGCCGTCGTCAGCCGTCAGTTGGCGCTCGGGAATCCAGGGGCGCTGGAAGCCCCAGACGTAGGAACCCGCCCGGGTCTGGCGGACGTCCCCGAGCATGGCCGAGCGCCAGCGCCGCGGATGCGGCATGGAGGAGACCGCGAGTCGCCGTACGAGCTTGGGCCGCATGGCGGCGGCCGTCCAGGCCAGGTAGCCGCCGAGGTCGTGGCCGACCAGCGCGGCGTCCGGCTCGCCGAGCGAGCGGACCACGCCGGTGATGTCGAGGGCGAGGCCGGCGGGATCGTAGCCGCGCGGGGTGCGGTCGCTGCCGCCGACGCCGCGCAGGTCCATGGCGACGGCGCGGAAACCGGCGTCCGCGAGCGCCGTCAGCTGGTGCCGCCAGGTCCACCAGAACTGCGGGAAGCCGTGCAGCAGCAGCACCAACGGCCCGTCACCCAGCTCCGCGATGTGGAAGCGGGCACCGTTGGCGGCGACGTCCCGGTGGGTCACCTCGCGCCCGCCGGGGATGTCGAGGCGTACGACCGAGGCCGGGTTCTGCGCCGAGGGAGGTTGGCCCATCGGTGTGGCGGGATCCGTCATGAGGACGAGCGTGCCACAGCCTCGATGGCTTCGGGGGAGCGGTCCGCGGGCAGCTCGGGACGCGGGTGCGGCTTGGCGTTCTGCAGCACGCCCGCCGACTGCTTCACCGAGGCGGCGACCTTCTGCGGGCCCTTGCTCTTCTTGGCCTTCTTCGCGAAGACCACACCGATGAGCGCGAGCAGGCCCGCGACGAGGACGTTCGCCGCGAAGGACAGCAGGAAGCAGACCGCCATGTTCCAGCCGCTCCAGGTCCGGATGCCGTAGGCCAGCGCGAAGCTCAGCATCGGCAGGGAGAACACCAGGAGCAGGCCGGCCAGCGAGAACGCACCGCCGCTCGTCGCCCCGCGCTTGACGTCCTGCCTCAGCTGCGCCTTGGCCAGCGCGATCTCGTCGTGCACGAGCGCCGACAATTCCGTGGTCGCCGAGGCGAACAGCTGGCCGATGCTGCGTTCGGTGCCGACCGGGCTGCCGTCGGGTGCGCTCATCGCGGTCTCCCTCTTCTGCTGGCTGATCTGCGTACGGTTCCGTGCCGGGTGCCCGCCTGCTGCGGCCGACCGCGTACGGTCCGTCTTTTGTACCGTCTCGTCAGATCATGCCGGACCGTCGCCCTCATCGCCTGCCCCGCCCGGCACTTCGGCAAGCCGCGCCGACTCCATCTCCTCGGCGATCCGGCGGTGCTCGGCGGCCTTCTTCTCGTAGATGGCGGCCACCCGCAGGTGGTACGCGGGGTCGTCCTCCTCGTAGATGTCCGGGACGCCGCTGAGGTCCTCGTCGCGCTCCTCCGCCTCGGTCAGACGGCGGTACTTGGCGTTACGCACCTTCAGCAGGACGGTGGCCATCAGGGCCGCGACGAGCGAACCGGTCAGGACGGCGGCCTTCACCTCGTCGGTCAGCGCCGCGTCGCCCTCGAAGGCGAGCTCGCCGATCAGCAGCGACACGGTGAAGCCGATGCCGGCCAGGGTCGCCACCGCGAGCACGTCGGCCCATTCGAGGTCGTCGCTGAGCGAGGCCCGGGTGAAGCGCGCCGTCAGCCAGGTGCCGCAGAAGATTCCCAGCGTCTTGCCGACGACGAGCCCGAGGACCACGCCCAGGGTCTCCGGCTTGGTGAACACGTCGGCCAGCGCCCCGCCCGAGATCGACACGCCCGCGCTGAACAGCGCGAACAGCGGCACGGCCAGACCCGCCGACAGGGGGCGGACGAGGTGTTCGATGTGCTGGCCCGGGGAGTGCCGCTCACCCTCGCGGGTGTGGCAGCGCAGCATCAGGCCCATCGCGACACCGGCGATGGTGGCGTGGACGCCGCTGTTGTACATCAGCGCCCAGATCACCAGGCCGAGCGGCACGTACACGTACCAGCCGCGCACTCCCTTGCGCAGCAGCAGCCAGAAGACCGCGAGGCCGACGACGGCGCCGCCGAGCGCGGCGAAGTTCAGGCTGTCGGTGAAGAAGACCGCGATGATCAGGATCGCGAAGAGGTCGTCGACGACGGCGAGCGTCAGCAGGAAGGCGCGCAGGGCGCTCGGCAGGGAGGTGCCGATGACGGCGAGCACGGCGAGCGCGAAGGCGATGTCGGTGGCGGTGGGCACGGCCCAGCCGGCCAGGGAGCCGCCGCCCGCGGTGGTGGTGAGCGTGTACACCAGGGCCGGTACGGCCATGCCGCACAGCGCCGCCACCACCGGAAGCGCGGCGGCCTTCGGGTCCTTCAGGTCTCCGGCGACCAGCTCGCGCTTCAGCTCGATGCCGGCGACGAAGAAGAAGATCGCGAGCAGTCCGTCGGCGGCCCAGTGCGCGACCGACAGGTCCAGCCCGAGGGCCTCGGGCCCGAAGTGGAAGTGGCTGACGCTCTCGTAGCTGTCGCCCAGCGCCGGTATGTTCGCCCACGCCAGTGCGGCGATCGCGGCTATGAGCAGCAGGACGCCGCCGACGGTTTCGGTGCGC
The DNA here is from genome assembly GCF_014649815.1 of Streptomyces mutabilis. GTDB lineage: Bacteria > Actinomycetota > Actinomycetes > Streptomycetales > Streptomycetaceae > Streptomyces > Streptomyces mutabilis. The sequence continues at coordinate 217,981 of NZ_BMTT01000010.1, forward strand.
AGCGCTTCGGCGACGTAGTTCCGTTCGGGGAGGGACAGCCGTCCGAAGGCTTTGCGGGGGGTGTGGGGCGCGGTCACAGGAAGGTCCTCCGGTTGTTGGGCAGCACGGACACGCTTGCCGACCAGACTTCCCGGCACACCATGAGGATCTTGTAGAGCTTCTTACGCGTTCCTTAGCCTACCTAAACTGCCGTGGCACTGCCGGGTGACCTTCGTGACGGTACGCAACGGGACATAGCGCACGAAAAGGGCACCCGGCGGGTCTCGCGCCGGGTGCCCCTCATGTGGGCGTTTCAGTCCTCGCTGGGCGCCGCGGGCAGCTTCGACTGGATGAGGTCCATGACCGTGGAGTCCGCCAGCGTCGTCACGTCACCGACCTGCCGGTTCTCCGCCACGTCGCGCAGCAGGCGACGCATGATCTTGCCGGAGCGGGTCTTGGGCAGCTCGCTCACCGGCAGGATCCGCTTGGGCTTGGCGATCGGGCCGAGCGTGGCGCCGACGTGGTTGCGCAGCTCGGTGACGAGGTCCTCGGACTCCGCCGCCGTGCCCCGCAGGATCACGAAGGCCACGATCGCCTGCCCGGTCGTCTCGTCCGCCGCGCCGACCACGGCCGCCTCGGCGACCGACGGGTGGGAGACGAGGGCGGACTCTACCTCGGTGGTGGAGATGTTGTGCCCGGAGACCAGCATGACGTCGTCGACCCGGCCGAGCAGCCAGATGTCGCCGTCCTCGTCCTTCTTGGCGCCGTCGCCGGCGAAGTATTTGCCCTCGAAGCGCGACCAGTACGTGTCGATGAACCGCTGGTCGTCGCCCCAGATGGTGCGCAGCATCGACGGCCACGGCTCGGTGAGGACCAGGTAGCCGCCCCCGCCGTTCGGCACCTCGTTGGCCTCGTCGTCCACGACGGTGGCGGAGATGCCGGGCAGCGGGCGCTGGGCGGAGCCCGGCTTGGCCTCGGTGACGCCCGGCAGCGGCGTGATCATCATCGCGCCGGTCTCGGTCTGCCACCAGGTGTCGACGACCGGGGTCGCGTCCGCGCCGATGGTCTTCCGGTACCAGATCCACGCCTCGGGGTTGATCGGCTCGCCGACCGAGCCGAGGACCCGCAGGGAGGACAGGTCGAACTTGGCGGGGATGTCGTCGCCCCACTTCATGAACGTCCGGATCGCGGTGGGCGCCGTGTAGAGGATGGAGACCTTGTACTTCTGCACGATCTCCCAGAAGCGGCCCTGGTGCGGGGTGTCCGGGGTGCCCTCGTACATGACCTGCGTCGCGCCGTTGGCGAGCGGGCCGTAGACGATGTACGAGTGGCCGGTGACCCAGCCCACGTCGGCGGTGCACCAGTAGACGTCGGTCTCAGGCTTGAGGTCGAAGACGGCCCAGTGCGTGTACGCGGTCTGCGTGAGGTAGCCGCCGGAGGTGTGCAGGATGCCCTTCGGCTTGCCCGTCGTACCGGACGTGTACAGGATGAACAGTGGGTGCTCGGCGTCGAAGGCCTCCGGCGTGTGCTCGGCGGACTGCCGGTCGACGGTCTCGTGCCACCACTTGTCGCGGGAGTCGTCCCAGGCGACTTCCTGGCCGGTGCGGCGGACGACGAGCACGTGCTCGACGATGCCGGCGCGCTCGACGGCCTCGTCGACGGCGGGCTTGAGGGCGGACGGCTTGCCGCGCCGGTAGCCGCCGTCGGAGGTGATGACGACCTTCGCGTCGGCGTCCTGGATGCGGGTCGCGAGCGCGTCGGAGGAGAAGCCGCCGAAGACCACCGAGTGGGCGGCGCCGATCCGGGCGCAGGCCAGCATCGCGATCGCCGTCTCCGGGATCATCGGCATGTAGACGGCGACCCGGTCGCCCTTCTGCACGCCGAGTTCCAGCAGGGCGTTGGCGGCCTTGGAGACCTCGTCCTTGAGCTGGGCGTAGGTGATGGCGCGGTTGTCGCCGGGCTCGCCCTCGAAGTGGATGGCGACGCGGTCGCCGTTGCCGGCTTCCACGTGGCGGTCGACGCAGTTGTAGGCGACGTTGAGCTTGCCGTCCTTGAACCACTTGGCGAACGGGGGGTTCGACCAGTCGAGGGTCTCGGTCGGCTCCTCGGCCCAGGCCAGCCGACGGGCCTGCTCGGCCCAGAAGCCGAGCCGGTCGGCCTTGGCCTGTTCGTACGCCTCCGCCGTGACGTTGGCGTTCGCGGCCAGGTCGGCGGGCGGCGCGAACCTGCGCTCTTCCTTGAGCAGGTTGGCCAAGGATTCGTTGCTCACGACATCTCCCGTTCTCAGGGTTGTCCGTTGTGTCCCAGGCCACAGCTCATCAGACCCGGGGGGCCGATGACAAGGGTCGACGGGCAACTGGTTTAGACCTGTCTGGCGTCGCCTGTGCTGGTGGCCAGTGGTCATCAGTACCCACGCACGCCGACGGCGCGGGGTTCAGCGTCTGTTACGACGCTCACACTCCCCGCGCCTCGGCTCCCGTACCGCTCAGGCGGTCAGGTCGGTCTCCAGGACCAGTTCGAACACGCCGTCCGCGGCGCTCACGGGATCCCCGGAGAGCAGGTACGCCTGGGCCTCGCCCACGTGGAAGTACATGCCGTGCAGCTCCAGGTCTCCCGCGCTCAGGGCTCGGGCCACCGCGTCGTGGGCGCGCAGGTGCTCCAGTTGCTGGACCACGTTGGCCAGGCAGAGCCGCTCGGCCGCGTCGGCGGGCGGGCGTCCGGCCAGCAGAGGCCAGGACTGCGCGTCCTCGGACGGGCTCTCCGGGTCCTCGCGGAGCCGTGCCAGGCTCGGCAGCCCGTGCCGCAGCCACCGCTTGAGCGGGGTCTGCGCGCCGCCGGGCTCGGCGCTGAGCAGCGCCTGCATGGCCCCGCACCCGGAGTGCCCGCACACCGTGATGGACCGCACCTTGAGCACGTCCACCGCGTACTCGATCGCGGCGGCCACGGAGTCGTCGCCGCTCTCCTCGCCGGGCAGCGGGACGAGATTGCCCACGTTGCGCACGACGAAGAGGTCGCCGGGTCCGCTCGAGGTGATCATCGAGGTGACCACCCGAGAGTCGGCGCAGGTCAGGAAGAGCTGGGAGGGCTGCTGTCCCTCGCGGGCCAGCCGGGCCAGCTCGCCGCGGACCAACGGCGCGGTGTTGCGCTGGAACGCGCTGATGCCACGCGCCAGTTCGCGGCCGCTGATGCCACGCGTCAGTTCCCCGGTGCTGGGGCCGCCGCGGCCGCTGGGAGCACCGGTGACACCCGTACCGGTGAGCTTGCCCCGCCCGTCGGAGCCGTCCGACCCGTCCGGCCCGTCCGCCACGCTCTGTCCGCTCGGTCGGCCGGGCGGTCCGGTCACCGCCTCGGTGTCCGTGCCGGTCTCGCCCTGCCCGTCGGCGCCGGACGGGGGCGTCGGCTGCGGGGGCTCGCACTGGTGGTTGCGCCAGGGAGTCCAGGGGCGGCAGCGGCAGCCGTCCGTGTCGGCCGGTTCGGAGATGCGGGTGCCGGGGCGGCGGCCGGTGATGTCGACGCGACCCCCCTGCGCGGTGTGCGTCTTCTGCCAGTCCTGCAGGGTCTCGTACGCCGCGTGGTCCATGAACGACCCGTCCAGTTCCACGACGGTGTCCGCCCCTTGGGGCACCTGATGCAGGACCCGGCTGAGCCGCGGCACCGCGAGGAACGTCAACTGGCCGCGCACGTGCACGTGGTGGACCCCGTCGGTCTCGTCATGCTTGATCCGGGTGCGGGTCAGGCGGTGCAGGGCGACGCCGACGGCCACGGCGATGCCCAGCGCGACGCCCTCCAGGACGCCGAAGAACACCACGCCGCCGGTGGTGACGGCGTAGACCAGCACCTCGCGGTGGCGGGTCACCGTGCGGATGTGGTTCAGCGACACCATCTTCAGGCCGACGGCCATGACCAGGGCGGCGAGCGAGGCGAGCGGGATGAGCTCCAGGGCCGGAACCAGCAGCAGCGTGGCGATCAGTACGAGAACGCCGTGCAGCATCGTGGAGTTCCGGCTGACGGCGCCGGCGGACACGTTCGCGGTGCTGCGTACGGCCACACCGGCGATGGGCAGCCCGCCGAGCGCGCCGGAGACGATGTTGCCTGCGCCCTGTCCGAGCAGCTCACGGTCGAGGTCGGAGCGCTTGACCCGGCCGGTCAGACCGGGCCGGGCGGAGACCAGCTTGTCGACGGCGACCGCGCCGAGCAGGGACTGCACACTGCACACCAGCGTGGTGGTGAGCACGGCGGCGACCAGGCCGAGCACCGGGCCGTCGGGCAGCGTGGCCAGGGCGTGGCTGCTCCAGGAGGGCAGGTCGACCTTGGGCAGGCGGAGCCCGGCGAGGGCCGCGACCGCGGTGGCGCCGGCGACGGCGATGAGGGCGGCGGGGAGCTTGCCCAGCAATCGGCCGGCCTTGCCCGGGACGCGCGGCCACAGGAACAGCAGGGTCAGGGTCAGCACGCTCGCCGCCACGTCGGCGGGGCGCAGGTTCGCCAACTGGGCGGGCAGCGCGAGCAGGTTGTCCGGCACGGAGCTCTGCGGGGTACCGCCGAGGACGATGTGCAGCTGGGCGACGGCGATGGTGACGCCGATGCCGGCGAGCATGCCGTGCACGATGGCGGGGCTGACGGCGAGCGCGGAGCGTGCCACGCGCAGGCAGCCCAGGCCGAGTTGGGCGATACCGGCGAGAACCGTGATGGCGCAGGTCGTGCGCCATCCGTACTGCTGGATGAGGTCGGCGGTGACCACGGTGAGCCCGGCGGCGGGTCCGCTGACCTGGAGGGGGCAGCCGCCGAGCCATCCGACGACGATCCCGCCCACCGCGGCGGCGACGAGGCCGGCCTGGAGGGGGGCGCCGGTGGCGAGGGCGATGCCCAGGGAGAGGGGCAGGGCGATCAGGAAGACCGCGATCGAGGCCGACACGTCGGCGCCCGCGAGGCGAAAGTGCCCGCGGCCGCCGGGCGGCGGACTGTGCGGTGGGTGGACGTGCTCGGTCCGGGCCGATTCGGCGCGGGCGGGGACGCAGGATGACATCTTTTCCCGTCTCCTACAGCGGCGGGATACCGAGCGCCCGGCGGACGCTCGGTGCGTACGTGATGAGCGCTGTGAACGCGCTGGCGATTGCGCTCAGTAAATAGATCGTAATTCAGAGTAAAGGGGGGGCATAGACTTTTCGCGCAAATGGAGTAATGCGCCGCTCAAGTGAGTGAATCCATACATTTCATCGGCTTGTCGTACTAATTCCTTCTCGCATGCGTGCCACCTTGACGGCGCTGACGCCACGTCCCGGCTCAGCACCCGACATCGCCGTCGTCGGCGTTGGTCCCGAGAGAAGGAAGAAGGTGGGCGGAACATGGCCGCCACCCACAGGATCGCCGCGCGCACCGTGATCGCCGCCGCGGTCTGCGCCGCGTCGCTCGCCGGTTGTGCGATCGACAGCGGTACCGGTTCCGGTCAAGGCACGCGGGGTCCGCAGAAGGAGAAGGGGGAGGCGGCGCCGGCACCCAAGAACGCGGTCCGCCTGATCGGCGACGGTTCCACCGCGTACACCGGGGCCCAGCCGCACCTGCCCCGGCCCGAGCGCCTCAAGCCCGGCCAGAAGCCCCCGCAGTTCGTGGTGTTCTCCTGGGACGGCGCGGGCGAGGACAGTCAGAAGCTGTTCTCCCACTTCCGTGAAGTGGCCAAGGAGAACAACGCGACGATGACGTACTTCTTGAGCGGCGTGTACATGCTGCCGGAGGAGAAGCGGGACCTGTACCGGGCACCACAGCACTCCCCGGGCCGCTCCGACATCGGCTTCAACGACGAGCAGGGCATCGCCGACACCGTCGAGCAGCTGCGGCTGGCGTGGCTGGAGGGCAACGAGATCGGCACCCACTTCAACGGGCACTTCTGCGGCCCCGGCGGGGTCGGCGACTGGTCCGTGGAGGAGTGGAAGGCCGAGATCAGGCAGGCCAAGCAGTTCGTGAAGACCTGGAAGACCAACACCGGGTCGAAGAACGCGGCGCCCTTGCCCTTCGACTACGACAAGGAGCTGATCGGCGCCCGTACCCCGTGCCTCGAGGGGCAGGAGAACTTCGTCAAGGCCGCCGGTGACATGGGCTTCCGCTACGACAGCAGCGGCGTGAACAACCAGGTCTGGCCGAAGAAGAAGCACGGCCTTTGGGACGTGTCGATGCAGCTCGTGCCCTTCCCCGGGCACACCTTCGAGCAGCTCACCATGGACTACAACTTCATGGTCAACCAGTCCGGCACCACCACCCAGGGCGACCCGGCCAAGCACGAGTTCTGGGGCGACCAGATGCGCGACGGCTTGCTCCAGGGTTTCCAGCGCGCCTACGACGGCAACCGCGCACCCCTGATCATCGGCAACCACTTCGAGTCCTGGAACGGCGGCACCTACATGCGCGCCGTCGAGGAGGTCGTCGAGAATGTGTGCACCAAGGACGAGGTGCGCTGCGTCTCCTTCCGGCAGCTCGTGGACTGGCTGGACGCCCAGGACCCCAAGGTGCTGAAGAAGCTGCGCACCCTGGACGTCGGTGAGGCACCGAAGAAGGGCTGGGCTTCCTTCCTGTCGGCCGACCCCGCCCCGGCGCCGAAGGGCGTTCCCGGAGCCCCGGCCGCCAAGCCGTAGCCGCCCGGCGGGGCGGGCGCGAGCCCCCGAGGGCCGATGGCGCCGGTGTCACGCCGGGGCGACGGCCGCCTCCCCGAGGACGAAGCCGGGGTCGACCTGCGCCGCCAGGTCGGCCCCGGTGCGCTCGTTGCCCCAGCTGCGGGCGTTCTTCAGGTGGAAGTGGACCATCTGGCGCGTGTAGCGGTCCCAGTCCCGCGAGTCGTACGTCGCGTCGGCGGCCGTGCCCAGCCTGTGCAGCGCGCGGCGGTTGGCGTCCTCCAAGAGCTCGAACCGGGGCGGGCGGCCCTTCTCCATGGCGCGCACCCAGTCCGAGTGGCCGACGGTCGTCAGGAGGTCGTCCCCGACCTGTTCGCGCAGGAAGTCGAGGTCGTCCGGCCCCTGCACCTTGTTGCCGACGACCTTCAGGTTGATGCCGAAGTCGCGGGCGTACTCCTTGTACTGGCGGTAGACGGAGACGCCCTTCCGGGTCGGCTCGGCGACGAGGAACGTGATGTCGAAGCGGGTGAACATGCCGGAGGCGAACGAGTCCGAACCCGCGGTCATGTCGACCACCACGTACTCGTCACGGCCGTCGACCAGGTGGTTCAGACACAGCTCCACCGCTCCCGTCTTGGAGTGGTAGCAGGCGACTCCCAGGTCGGCTTCCGTGAAGGGCCCGGTGACCATCAGGCGGACGGTCCCGGCGTCGAGTTCCACCGACCGGGCGCAGGCGTCGTAGACCGGATTGTCCTCGCGCACCCGCAGCAGGCGCGAGCCCCCGCCGGGTGGAGTGGTCTTGATCATCGTCGCCGCGGAGGCGATCCGCGGGTTGGTCCCGCGCAAATGGTCCTTGATCAGCGGCAGGTGCTCGCCCATCGCGGGGAGCCCGGCCGCCTCCGCCTCGTCGAGGCCCAGCGCGGCTCCCAGGTGCTGGTTGATGTCGGCGTCGATGGCGACGACGGGCGCACCTGCGGCGGCGAGATGGCGGATGAACAGGGAGGACAGCGTGGTCTTGCCGCTGCCGCCCTTCCCGACGAAAGCAATTTTCATGTTCACCAAGCGTAGCGAAGTGTTGGCTGTCCGTGACGCGAGTGTCCGGGGAAGGTGAAGAAGACCACTCATTCGTGGGGCGGAGCACAGGGGTGCGTAATGTCGTACTCATGAGTACGACAGGCGCGACCGCCGATCCGCTCGCGGCCCTGGGCGAACTGCCCGGCGTGGCCGAGTCCGTCGAGTCCGTGCGCAAGGCCGTGGACCGGGTCTACGGCCACCGGATCATGCGGCGTCGCAGCAACGCGATCACCTCGGAGGCCGCACTGCGCGGCGCCCGGGGTTCGGCGGCGCTGTCCGGGGCGGACTGGGCTTTGGAGGAGGTGCGCAGGCGCAGCGACTTCAGCGGTGACGACGAGGCGCGCGCCGTGGGCGCGGCCCTGCGGCTGACCGCCGAGGCGGGGCAGCTGCTGTCCATCTGGCGCCAGTCGCCGCTGCGTGTGCTGGCCCGGCTGCACCTGGTGGCCGCGGCGGACAAGGCCGACCAGGTGGGGCGGCCCCGCCAGGAGGGCGAGGCGGTGGCCGAGCCGCTCGTGGAGCTGCCGCTGCCGGGCGCCGAGGAGGTGCACGGCCGGCTGGACGGCCTGGCCGGGCTGGTCATGGCGGGCGGTTCCGCGCCGGCGCTGGTGACGGCGGCCGTCGTGCACGGCGAGCTGCTGGCGCTGCGGCCCTTCACCTCGCACAACGGTCTGGTCGCGCGCGCGGCCGAACGCATCGTCCTGATCGGCAGCGGCCTCGACCCGAAGTCCGTCTGTGCCGCCGAGGTCGGTCACGCCGAACTGGGCCGCGCGGCCTACCTGGCAGCGCTGGACGGCTACGCCTCCGGGACGCCGGAGGGCATGGCCGCGTGGATCGCGCACTGCGGCCGGGCGGTCGAGCTGGGCGCGCGCGAGTCGACGGCGGTGTGCGAGGCGCTTCAACGCGGGGCGGCGTGACGGCGGGGCAGAGCCCGGCGCGCAAGAACGCAAATGCGGCGGTACGAGAATTCGTACCGCCGCTGGCATGACCACCGGGGTACCAAGCGTCCTCGATGTGTTGCCCATCAGGTCGGGGACTTTGCCCGTCACCTGGTGCGGCTGGCCCGTAATCGACGGGTCGACGTCGCGTGGGTGCCCGATGTCCATGCTCGGTCCGTGGGGCCAATTGCGTTCTTAAGGTGATCCTTTCGGATGTCCTTGGTCTCGCGGGCCGTTGACTCCTTTGTACTCCTGCGCCGGAGCAAGCGGAAGTGCATACCGAACTTCTTTACGTTTGCGTTCATACGCGGGTGAAAGGGCGGGTCGGAGAATCCGCGCACGCACATCGGCGCGTGCGGGCGGGGGGCGGGTCGGGGGTCAGGCCGCTGCCGCTGACCGGCGCCGGCTCGCGTACCAGACGAGGCCCGCGGTGGCCGCGGCGGCGCCTATCGCGGCGGCCGCGACGAGCGCCGGTCGCGGCGGAACGGAGAACCCCCGGATGCGCTGCTTCAGCCGCACCGGACGGTGGAAATCGAGGATCGGCCAGTCGCGCGCGAGGGCTTCGCGACGCAGCGCCCGGTCCGGATTCACCGCGTGGGGGTGACCGACGGACTCGAGCATCGGCAGGTCGGTCGCCGAGTCGCTGTAGGCGTAGCAGCGGCTGAGGTCGTACCCCTCGGACTCGGCCAGCTCCCGGATCGCCTCCGCCTTGGTGGGGCCGTACGCGTAGTACTCCACCTCGCCGGTGAAGCGGCCGTCCTCGCCCACGACCATGCGGGTCGCCACCACCCGGTCCGCGCCGAGGAGCTCACCGATGGGCTCGACGACCTCGGCGCCCGACGTGGAGACGATCACGACGTCGCGGCCGGCGGTGTGGTGCTCCTCGATCAGGGAGGCGGCCTCGTCGTAGATGATCGGGTCGATCAGGTCGTGCAGGGTCTCGGCGACGAGCTCCTTGACCAGCCGGACGTCCCAGCCGCGGCACAGGGCGGAGAGGTACTTGCGCATCCGCTCCATCTGGTCGTGGTCGGCGCCGCCCGCGAGGAAGACGAACTGGGCATATGCGGTGCGCAGGACAGCCCTGCGGTTGATCAGCCCGCCTTGGTAGAACGACTTGCTGAACGTAAGTGTGCTCGACTTCGCGATGACCGTCTTGTCCAGGTCGAAGAAGGCCGCCGTGCGCGGTGAGGAGTGCGCCATGGAGTGGGGCGAGGAGTGGTTTTCCACGACCCCGAGCATAGGCGCAGCCCATTCGGCGTAAGGTGGGGCGCGTGGGTTTGCCTGAGAGGCCTCTCGGGTACACCATGGAAGTCACGGATCGTTCGCGACCGTGCTAACCCGGTCCGACTCCTCCCCCCCCGAGTCGGCCGTGGAGACGACCCCCGCTCTCCCCCCCGGCGGGGGTCGTCGCATGTCCGGATGGGTTTTCCTCCCTCCGGCGCACCCAGCGTCCGTGCCGTGGTGACGCTTGCGAGGCATATTTGTCATGGCCATGACTGACTACGGAGGGTAGTCGTGAGGCTGCTCTGCGGGCACTGCGCGCGGGTCGGAACGGAGTGGTGCGGGGCTCACCGGTTCGGGTGACGGCGATATTCACATCCATCGAGTTGTCCACAGTTTTCGACCAAGATCCACATGATTTCCAGGATCGCTGCACCGTGATTCCCACGCGTCCGGACCGTGCCGAGTTCCAGGGCCGGTTGCCTTTGCCGGACGCGTATGGCCGACCGGTTCTACGAACCGCCGGAAAGGCGGGCCGCAGGGGCTGTGCGAGATACGGGACACGACCGCGACCACGGATGTCGCGGCGAACGGGACGGGACCGCGACTGCGGAAGTCGCGGCGAAGGGGGACACGGAACATGACGGGGACCATCACCCATGACGACCCGCCGCACGCCGCCGGAGGGCGCCAGGGCGGGCCACTGATCGTCACCGAGGACACCGAACTCCTCGACGACCTGCTGCGCCTGTGCGCGGCGGCCGGCGCGACACCGGAAGTGCACCACTCGGTGCCGACGGGGTCCGAGGCGCCCGCGCCGTCCCCGAGGTCCGGGTGGCCTGGCGGCTGGGAGGCCGCGCCACTCGTCCTCGTCGGCGACGACGCCGCACGGCGGGCCCGCGGGGCCGCGCGGAGACGCGGGGTGGTTCTGGTGAGCCGCGATCAGGACGACCCCGGAGTCTGGCAGCGGGCCGTCGAAATCGGCGCCGACCACGTCCTGGTGCTGCCCGACGGCGAACAGTGGCTCGTCGACCGCATCGCCGACGTCGCCGAGGGCGTCGGCCGGCCCGCTCTCACCGTCGGAGTGATCGGTGGCCGGGGTGGCGCCGGGGCGTCCACGCTGGCCTGCGCGCTTGCCGTCACCTCCGCGCGGGAGGGGCTGCGCAGCCTCCTGGTGGACGCCGATCCGCTGGGCGGCGGCCTCGACGTCCTCCTCGGCGGCGAGACGGCCGAGGGGTTGCGGTGGCCCGCGTTCGCGGCCTCGCGAGGCAGGGTCGGCGGCGGCGCCCTGGAGGAGTCGCTGCCCGAGCTGCATTCGCTGCGGGTGCTCAGCTGGGACCGCGGCGACTGCGTCGCCGTGCCGCCCCAGGCCGTACGCGCGGTGCTCGCCGCGGCCCGGCGCAGGGGCGGCACGGTCGTCGTGGACCTGCCGCGCCGGATCGACGACGGCGTCGCCGAGGTCCTCGCCCAGCTCGACGTCGGCCTCCTCGTCGTCCCGGCCGAACTGCGGGCCGTCGCGGCGGCCGGCCGGGTGGCGGCCGCGGTCGGCATGGTCCTGCGTGATCTGCGCGTCGTGACGCGCGGGCCGTACGACTCCGGCCTTGACGACCGCGAGGTGGCCCGGCTGCTCGGGCTGCCGCTGACCGGCGAGGTTCCCGTCGAGGCCGGCCTCCTGCGCGCCGCCGACGGCAAGCGCCCTCCCGGCGGGTCCGCACGCGGACCGCTGGCGCGCTTCTGCCGGGAGTTCTGGGATCGGGCGTTGGTGGAGACGGGGGGTGGGGCGGCGTGAAGGCAACGGCGGCGGAGTTCGAGGGGGCGGTGGCGCGGCCGGCCCCGCGGAGCGGCGCCCCGGGGTGGGCCGTCCGGGTGGCCCCGGGAGCGGTGCCGGCGGACCGGGCGTACGCGGGTGCGGCCGCGGGAGGGCCCCTGCCGGGGTCGGTCGCCGATGGGGCGCCGACCGCGGTGTCCCCCGTCGGCCCCGGCCCGGCTTCGGGGATGCTCGACGGGGTGCGGCGGTGGCTCGCCGAGCACGGGTCGGAGCCCACGCCCGCGCGGGTGGCGCAGGCCCTGCGGGAGCAGGGACGGGTGCTCGGGGACGCCGAAGTCCTCGGAGCCGCCGCACAGCTGAGGTCGGAGCTCGTCGGCAGTGGGCCGCTGGAACCGCTGCTCGCCGACCCGTCGGTGACCGACGTACTGGTCTCTGCCCCGGACCGGGTCTGGGTGGACCGGGGCGGCGGCCTGGAGCTGACGTCGGTCGCCTTCCCGGACGCCGGGGCGGTACGGCGGCTCGCGCAGCGCCTCGCCACGGTCGCCGGGCGCAGGCTGGACGACGCCCGGCCCTGGGTGGACGCACGGCTGCCCGACGGCACCCGGCTGCACGCGGTGCTGCCCCCGGTCGCCGTCGGCTGCACCTGCCTGTCGCTCCGGGTGGTACGGCCCCGTGCGTTCACGCTCGACGAGCTCGCGGCCGCGGGCACCGTGCCGCCCGGAGGTGACCGCGTGCTGCGCGCGCTGCTGCGGGCACGGCTGTCCTTCCTCGTCAGCGGCGGCACCGGCAGCGGCAAGACGACGCTGCTCAGCGCGCTGCTCGGCCTCGCCCGGCCGGACGAGCGCATCGTGCTGGCCGAGGACTCGGCGGAACTGCGGCCCGACCACCCGCACGTCGTCCACCTGGAGACCAGACCCGCCAACCAGGAGGCCGCGGGCCTGGTCACCCTGGAGGACCTGGTGCGGCAGGCGCTGCGCATGCGGCCGGACCGGCTGGTCGTCGGCGAGGTGCGCGGCGCCGAGGTGGCCCACCTGCTGGCGGCGCTGAACACCGGTCACAGCGGCTGCGGGACGGTGCACGCCAACGCAGCCGCCGACGTGCCGGCCCGGCTGGAAGCGCTCGGCACGGCCGCTGGGCTGGACCGCGCGGCGCTGCACAGCCAGCTGGCCGCGGCCCTGTCTGTGGTCCTGCACCTGGCCCGGGACCGGGCGGGACGTCGCCGGATCGCCGAGGTGCACGTACTGGAGCGTGATCCGTCGGGGCTGGTGCGGACCGTGCCGGCGTTGCGGTGGGAAGCGGAGGCCTTCGCGGCCGAGCGCGGCTGGGAGCGGCTGCGGGGGCTGCTGCGCGCCGACGGGCTCGGCCACGAGCACGTGGAGAGGAGGCGTACAGGTGACGGGGACGGGTGAGTTCTCGACGGGCGTGGCCCTGGGGTGCCTCGGCGCGGCGGCATGGCTGGTGGGGAGTGGGTGGCGCACCGGAGCGCGGCGCGCGCGGCTGGTGCTCGCCGGTGACGGAACGGGCGGTACCGGGCCGCCGCCACCGGGGCGATGGATGACGGACGCGGTGCTGCGTGTCCGTGGCCGGCTGACGCCCGAGTGGTGGGCGCCGGTAACCGGGCTGCTGCTGGCGGTACCGGGCGACTCGGTGCTGCCGGTCGTCGCGGGGGCGGCCGGGGTGCCACTGCTGCGGCGGACGCGCCTGGCCCGCCGGGCGCGGCGGATCCGGGAGCGCCGGCAGGACGCGGTGATCGCCCTGTGCGGAGTCCTCGCCGGGGAGGTGCGGGCGGGGCGGCAGCCGGGGGAGGCACTGCTGTGTGCCGTGAACGACTCCGGAGGCCTCGGCGACGGGCAGGCAGCGGTGCTGGCCGCGGCCCGCTTCGGCGGGGACGTGCCGGGGGCGCTCGCGGCGGCGGCGCGGCAACCGGGTGCCGAGGGGTTGCGGGGCCTGGCGGCGTGCTGGCGGGTCGCCGTCGACCAGGGCGCCGGACTGGCGGCCGGACTCGACCGGCTGGAGGGCGCCCTGCGCGCCGAACGGGACCAGCGCTCCGACCTGCGGGCCCAGTTGGCGGGCGCACGCGCCACGGCGGTGATGCTCGCCGGCCTGCCGGTCTTCGGCCTCCTGCTCGGCGCCGCCCTCGGTTCCGACCCGCTGCGCGTACTGCTGCACACGGGAGCCGGGCTGGGCTGTCTGCTGGCCGGCGGGGTCCTGGAGGGCCTGGGCGTGTGGTGGGTGACGCGGATCGTGCGGAAGGCGGAGGCGGCGTCGTGAGCGGGGAAGTCGTCCACAGGCTGGAAGCGGCGGTGGGGGCGGTGCTGGTCGCCGGATGGCTGGCGCACGGGTTCGTAGCCCTGCGGAGGGAGCGGATCGTGCGCAGGCGGCTCACCGGCCTCCTGGCCCCGCCGGCAACTCGCGCCGACCCACGACACGCCGAGGTGCTCGGCGCGGCGCGCGACCGGCTGCCGCTGGTGGCCGTGGTGGGTGCGGGATGGGCCCTGGTCGGGGGTGTCGTCGGTGTGACGGTGGGCCTGGCGGGTGCGGTGGTGCTGTGGCGCCTGCGAGCCCGGCGGACGGCCGCCGGTACGGCCGCGGCGCGAACCGTCGCCGCCGAGGCCGCTCGCCAACTGTCTCTGGCGGCCGACCTGCTCGCGGCCTGTGTCGCGGCCGGCGCCGGGCCGGTGGCCGCGGCCCAGGCGGTGGGCGATGCCCTCGGCGGACCTGTGGGGGACGCGCTGGGCCGTGGAGCGGCGGAGGTGCGGCTCGGTGGTGAGCCGGCAGGTGCCTGGCGGGGGCTCGCCGCGCTGCCGGGCGCGGCTCCCCTGGCGCGGTTGCTGGAACGGGCCGACGTGTCCGGTCTGCCCGCTGCCCGCCCGGTCGCCCGGCTGGCCGCCCAGGCGCGCGCCGACTGGGCCCGCACCACGACGGCACGAGCCCGCCGGGCGGCCGTCATGGTCACCGCGCCGGTGGGTCTGTGCTTCCTGCCCGCGTTCATCGCGGTGGGCGTACTGCCGGTGGTGATCGGGCTAGCGGGCGGGGTGTTGGGCGACGGGGGAGGTGGTGGCTGACGGGAGGGGCGGGCCGGCGCGGGCCGGCGCACGGGACCGGTGGACGAGCGAGACCGGTGGACCAGCGAATGAGCGACGGAAAAAAACCTTACGGGGGTTGTGATGTATCAGGTGGTACGGGCGCGAATGAGTGCCCTGACGCGTGCGATGTGTTCGGCACGGCGCCGGCGGGCCGCGGGGCGGGACGCGGGAATGGTCACTTCCGAGTACGCGATGGGGATCGTCGCGGCGGTGGCGTTCGCCGTGGTCCTTTACAAGGTGGTGACGAGCGGGGCGGTCAGCGCGGAACTGCAGGGCATCGTGAAGCAGGCACTCGATGCGCGGATGTGAGCGGGGCGCCAGGACGTGCTCCCGCGGCTCGGACAGGGGCTTCGTGACGGCGGAGACAGCCGTGGTGCTGCCCGTGCTGGTGGTGTTCGCGATGGCGCTGGCGTGGGGGCTGCTCGTGGTGGCCGCGCAGATCCAGTGCGTGGACGCGGCCCGGACGGGCGCCCGCGCGGCGGCCCGACAGGACCCGGCCGACGCCGTTGCCGAAATCACCCGGGAGGCGGCACCCCGCGGGGCGCGGGTCACGGTCAGCCGGGAAGGGGACCGGGTCCGTGTGGTTGTGGTGGCCGAGCCGCCGGCGCTGCACGGGTTGCCCTTCGAGGTACGGGAGGAGGCCGTGGCGTCGGTGGAGACGGCGGGGGGTGCGCCGTGAGGTGCAGGGCCGGAAGCGCCGACCAGGGGGCCGCCACCGTCTGGAGCGTCGGCGCCGTCGCCGTTCTGTGCCTGGTGTTCGGCGTCGTCCTGGCCCTCGGCCAGGCGGTTGCGGCCCGGCACCGTGCGGCCGGCGGCGCCGATCTGGCGGCGCTGGCGGCGGCGGACCACTGGGCGCGGGGCGGTACGGCGGCCTGTGCCCGGGCGGAACGGATCGCGGCTGCCCAGGCGACGCGGCTGGTGCGGTGCGTGCTTACCGGCCAGGTCTCCGACGTGAGGGTGGCAGCCGGCTGGGGGCCGTTCGCGTCGGAGGTCCGGGCGAGGGCAGGGCCGGCGGTGGAGACACCCTCGGCGGGGGCGACGTCGGTGGCGGACCGTCGGTGAGGACCCGTCGGCGGGGGCGCGTCGGTGAGGTCCCCGGCGGGACTCAGGGGGCGGGCTCGCCCCGTCCCGTCTCCGCCTGCCTCGCCTCGGCCGACGCCGCCTCCGTCGGTCCTGCCTCGATCGGCCCCGCTGCCGTCGGCTTTGCCTCCGCCGACGTCACAACCGTCGGCTCCGCGGTGGGACCCCGGCCACCGTCCCGTCCCCCTCCCGCCGCACGTCCCGACGTCCCGTCCGCGGCTCCTCGGAGCAGCACCGTGAGCAGCCGTACGGCCCCTCGCTTGTGCAACGGGTCGTTGCCGTTGCCGCACTTGGGGGACTGGATGCAGGACGGGCAGCCGGCGTCGCACTCGCAGGAGGCGATGGCCTCCCGGGTGGCGGTGAGCCATTCGCGGGCGGTGTGAAAGGCCCGCTCGGCGAAGCCCGCCCCGCCGGGGTGGCCGTCGTACACGAAGACCGTCGGGAGCAGCGTGTCGGGGTGGAGGGGGACGGACACGCCGCCGATGTCCCAGCGGTCGCAGGTGGCGAAGAGGGGCAGCATGCCGATCGAGGCGTGCTCGGCGGCGTGCAGGGCGCCGCCGAGGATCTCCGGGTTGATCCGGGCCGCGTCCAGCTGGTCCTCGGTGACCGTCCACCACACCGCGCGGGTGCGCAGCGTCCGGGGAGGCAGGTCGAGCTTCGTCTCGCCCAGCACTTCGCCGGTGATGAGACGCCGACGCAGGAAGGAGACGACTTGGTTGGTGACCTCGACGGAGCCGTAGCACAGGCGTCCGTCGCCCCAGGGGACCTCGGTGTCGGTCTCCAGGACGGAGATCGCCGTAGTGTCGCGGGCGACCGTCGAGTAAGCGGGCGTGGCCTGCTCGACCAGCGCGACGGACTCCTCCAGGTCCAGCGACCGGACGAGATACGTGCGGCCCTGGTGGAGGTGGACGGCGCCCTCGTGGACCGTCGTGTGGGCGGCGCCGGCGTCCACCGTGCCCAGCAACCGCCCCGTCCCGGCCTCGACGACCTGGACCGGCCGTCCGCCCTCACCGCGGATGTCGGTCAGGTCGGCGGCCCGCTCCCGGCGCGTCCAGTGCCAGGCCCGGGTCCGGCGGCGCAGCAGCTTCGCGGCCTCCAGCTGGGGGAGCAGTTCCTCGCAGGCGGGGCCGAACAACGGCAGGTCCTCGTCGGTCAGCGGAAGCTCGGCCGCCGCGGCGCAGAGGTGCGGCGCGAGGACGTAGGGGTTGTCCGGGTCGAGGACCGTGGACTCCACGGGCTGGTCGAACAGGGCCTCCGGATGGTGGACGAGGAAGGTGTCCAGCGGGTCGTCGCGGGCGACCAGCACCGCGAGCGCCCCCTGCCCGGACCGTCCTGCCCGTCCTGCCTGCTGCCACAGCGACGCCCGGGTGCCCGGATATCCGGCGATCACCACGGCGTCCAGCCCGGAGATGTCCAGGCCGAGTTCGAGGGCGTTGGTCGCGGCGAGGCCGAGGAGTTCGCCGGAGTGCAGGGCGCGTTCCAGGGCCCGGCGCTCCTCGGGGAGGTAGCCGCCGCGGTACGCCGCGACGCGCCCGGCCAGCGAGCGGTCGATCTCGGCCAGGCGCTCCTGGGCGATCACGGAGATCAGCTCGGCGCCGCGCCGGGACCGCACGAAGGTGATCGAGCGCATGCCCTGCACGGTGAGGTCGGTGAGCAGGTCGGCGGCCTCGGCGGTGGCCGTGCGGCGGACCGGCGCGCCCTTCTCGCCCTCCAGCTCGGTCAGCGGCGGCTCCCAGAGGGCGAACACCAGTTCACCGCGCGGTGAGGCGTCGTCGGCGACCTCGACGACCGGCAGCCCGGTGAGCCGGCGGGCGGCCACGGCGGGCTCGGCCGCCGTGGCGGAGGCGAGCAGGAAGACCGGGGACGCGCCGTAGCGGGTGCACAATCGGCGCAGTCTGCGCAGCACCTGGGCGACGTGGGAGCCGAAGACGCCCCGGTAGGTGTGGCACTCGTCGATGACGACGTACTTCAGCGCCTTCAGGAAGGAGGCCCAGCGGGGATGTGACGGCAGGATGCCGCGGTGCAGCATGTCCGGGTTGGTGAGCACGTAGGTGCCGTACTGGCGGATCCACTCGCGTTCCTCGAACGGCGTGTCGCCGTCGTACACCGCGGCTCGAACGGATGTGCCGAGAGGTTGTGAAAGTTCCTTCACCGAACGGCACTGGTCGGCGGCCAGCGCCTTCGTCGGGGCCAGGTACAGGGCGGTGGCGCCACGCCCGTTCGGGGCCTCGGAGCCGTCCAGCAGTGTCGACAGCACCGGCACCAGGTACGCCAGGGACTTGCCGGACGCGGTCCCCGTGGCGACGACCACCGAGTCACCGTCGAGGGCGTGTTCGGCGGCGCGTGCCTGGTGGGCCCACGGGTGCTCGATGCCCGCGGCCCGCACCGCCGCGACGACCTCCGGGCGAATTCGGTCCGGCCAGACGGCATGACGGCCCGCACGCGGGGGCAGGTGCTCCGTATGAGTGATGCGCGCAGCCCGGCTCGGTCCCGCGGCGAGCCGGTCCAGGAGCATGCCCGGTTCCGGCCGGGAGCCGGGCTCCGCCGGGGGTCGATCGGGTCGGTGTTTCTTGGCCATCGGCACCGAGTCTGTCACTGGCGTGACGGACAATGGGACCAAGGCGTCGTGCACGCCTGCCGGTAAGTGATTGAATGCCATCGCGGCTGGCGAACCGTCCTGGGGGCTTCAAGCCGAGGTGTCGCGAGGGACGACCGCTCGATAGCAAGGTGCTGGAGGATCCGTGGACCTGTCCCTGTCGACCCGTACCGTCGGCGATCGTACGGTCGTCGAGGTCGGTGGCGAAATTGACGTATACACCGCGCCCAAGCTGCGTGAGCAGCTGGTCGAGCTCGTGAACGACGGGAGTTTCCACCTCGTCGTCGACATGGAGGGCGTGGACTTCCTCGACTCCACCGGGCTCGGCGTACTGGTCGGCGGACTGAAGCGGGTGCGTGCCCATGAGGGCTCGCTGCGCCTGGTCTGCAACCAGGAGCGCATTCTCAAGATCTTCCGTATCACCGGCCTCACCAAGGTGTTCCCCATTCACACCTCGGTCGAGGAAGCGGTGGCGGCCACCGACTGACGACCGGTCCCGGGCCCGTGGGCCCGGGACGGCAGTAGAACGAGGAGGTCCGGGCTGTCGGCGGCCCGGGCCCCGACAGCACGCCCGTAGTTCCGAGGGGGATGCATGGCCACCGTCGAACTCCGCTTCAGCGCGCTGCCCGAGCATGTCCGCACCGCCCGTCTGGTGGCGGCCGCGGTGGCACGCAGGGCCGGAGTGGACGAGGCCGTCCTCGATGAGGTCAGGCTCGCCGTCGGCGAGGCCTGCACCCGGGCTGTGGGCCTGCATCAGCACGTCGGCATCACGGCGCCGGTCACGGTGTCGCTGATCGAGGAGGAGAAGCAGTTCTCCATCGAGGTCGGCGACGAGGCGCCGCACGCGACACCGGGGGCCGGAGCCCCGGGTGCCGCCGTGGACGACGCGGAGGCCGAGGAGGACGAGATGGGCCTCGCGGTCATCAGTGGACTCGTCGACGACGTAAAGGTCACGGCCGGCGAGGACGGCGGACTGATTCGCATGACCTGGCCGACGGCGCCGGCGGTGCTCCCGCCGGTCTGACCCCCGTTTCACCCGAAGGGCCCCACGTCCTGGGGCCCTTCGTCATGCGCGGACATACAGTGGGGCCGTGTGGGCATCAAGTGAATTCCTTCACGATCAATTGCGATCAGGTGCACGGGAAGAAGGATCACGGCATTAATGCCGGAAGGGCATTACTACTTACGTGGTCCTTCCGGTTGACAGGTCAATTCCATTTGTCGTGCACTGTTTTGATCAGGTTCCGGTACCTACAATCCCGTCCACATCTTGAGCTCAGCCCAAGCGTCAAGGAGGACGAATGGCGGAGCTTTCCACCCCTCATCAGTTGGGTGATCCCTCCTCCCTCGCGGCCGCCGTGCTGACCGACGGAAACCGTGCCCTGGTCGCGGTCATCGCGGTCGTCGCACTGGCCGCGCTGGTGCTCGCGGGAGTCCTGGTACGCCAGGTGCTCGCTGCGGGCGAGGGAACCGACAGCATGAAGAAGATCGCGGCGGCCGTCCAGGAAGGTGCCAACGCCTATCTGGCCAGGCAGCTTCGCACGCTCGGCGTATTCGCCGTCGCCGTGTTCTTTCTGCTCATGCTGCTGCCCGCGGACGACTGGAATCAACGTGCCGGGCGATCGATCTTCTTCCTGATCGGCGCGGCGTTCTCCGCGGCCACCGGCTATATCGGCATGTGGCTCGCCGTGCGCAGCAATGTGCGCGTCGCCGCGGCGGCGCGGGAAGCGACACCCGCCCCGGGCGAACCGCAAAAGGATCTCACCGTCGTCGCGCACAAGGCTACGAAGATCGCATTTCGTACGGGCGGCGTGGTCGGCATGTTCACGGTGGGGCTCGGCCTGCTGGGCGCCTGCTGCGTGGTACTGGTCTACGCGGCCGACGCGCCGAAGGTCTTGGAGGGCTTCGGCCTCGGTGCCGCGCTGATCGCGATGTTCATGCGCGTCGGCGGCGGCATCTTCACCAAGGCCGCCGACGTCGGCGCCGACCTGGTCGGCAAGGTCGAGCAGGGCATTCCGGAGGACGACCCGCGCAACGCCGCGACCATCGCCGACAACGTGGGCGACAACGTCGGCGACTGCGCGGGCATGGCGGCTGACCTCTTCGAGTCGTACGCCGTGACCCTGGTCGCCGCGCTGATCCTCGGCAAGGTGGCCTTCGGCGACTCCGGCCTGGCGTTCCCGCTGCTGGTGCCGGCGATCGGCGTGATCACCGCCATGATCGGCATCTTCGCGGTGGCACCCCGGAGGTCCGACCGCAGCGGCATGAGCGCGATCAACCGGGGATTCTTCATCTCCGCCGTGATCTCACTGGTGCTGGTGGCGGTGGCCGTCTTCGTCTACCTCCCCGGGAAGTACTCGGAGCTGGACGGCGTCACCGACGCGGCGATCGCGGGCCGGGACGGCGACCCGCGGGTCCTGGCGCTCGTCGCGGTGGCCATCGGCATCGTGCTCGCCGCCCTGATCCAGCAGCTCACCGGCTACTTCACCGAGACCACCCGACGCCCCGTCAGGGACATCGGCAAGACCTCGCTCACCGGTCCCGCCACCGTCGTCCTCGCCGGTATCTCGATCGGTCTCGAATCCGCCGTCTACACCGCCCTCCTGATCGGCCTCGGCGTCTACGGGGCGTTCCTGCTCGGCGGTACGTCCATCATGCTGGCGCTGTTCGCCGTGGCACTGGCCGGCACCGGCCTGCTCACCACGGTCGGTGTCATCGTCGCCATGGACACCTTCGGCCCGGTCTCCGACAACGCGCAGGGCATCGCCGAGATGTCCGGCGACGTCGAGGGCGCCGGCGCCCAGGTCCTCACCGACCTGGACGCCGTCGGCAACACCACCAAGGCCATCACCAAGGGCATCGCCATCGCCACCGCCGTACTCGCCGCCGCGGCCCTCTTCGGGTCGTACCGCGACGCCATCACCACCGGCGCGG
This sequence comes from Streptomyces mutabilis, assembly GCF_014649815.1. Classification (GTDB taxonomy): domain Bacteria; phylum Actinomycetota; class Actinomycetes; order Streptomycetales; family Streptomycetaceae; genus Streptomyces; species Streptomyces mutabilis. The sequence continues at coordinate 239,253 of NZ_BMTT01000010.1, forward strand.
CGGACGTGGGCGAGAAACTCAGCGGCGAGGGCGCGCCGATGAGCCTGATGATGGACATCTCGCAACCCAACAACCTCGTCGGGCTCATCGCGGGCGCGGCGGTCGTCTTCCTCTTCTCGGGGCTGGCGATCAACGCGGTGTCGCGGTCGGCGGGCGCGGTGGTCTTCGAGGTGCGGCGCCAGTTCCGGGAGCGGCCCGGAATCATGGACTACAGCGAGAAACCCGAGTACGGCAAGGTCGTCGACATCTGCACCAGGGACGCCCTGCGGGAACTCGCCACGCCCGGACTGCTCGCCGTGATGGCGCCCATCTTCATCGGCTTCACGCTCGGCGTGGGCGCGCTCGGCGCGTTCCTGGCGGGTGCGATCGGCGCGGGCACGCTCATGGCGGTGTTCCTCGCCAACTCCGGTGGCGCCTGGGACAACGCCAAGAAACTCGTCGAGGACGGCCACCACGGCGGCAAGGGCAGCGAGGCGCACGCCGCCACTGTGATCGGCGACACGGTCGGCGACCCGTTCAAGGACACCGCGGGCCCGGCGATCAACCCGCTGCTGAAGGTCATGAACCTGGTGGCGCTGCTCATCGCGCCGGCGGTCATCAAGTTCTCCTACGGCGCCGACGAGAGCATCGCCGCGCGGGTGCTGATCGCCGTCGTCGCGTTCGGCGTCATCGCCGCGGCGGTCTACGCCTCCAAACGGCGGGGCATCGCCATGGGTGACGAGGACGACGCCGACCCGACTCCCAAGTCGGCCGATCCGGCGGTGGTTTCGTAGTCACCGCCGCACTGCTGCTTACGGAGCGCAGATCAAGGGGCGGGCGGGCGGCGCGTGTTGGCGCGTCGTCCGCCCGTCTCGTGCGGGCGCACACTCTTCACCGTGAGCCTTATCTCTCTTGGTGCAAATGGCTGCAATACGGTCTTAACGGATGTTCGTCCTGCGGATGTCCTCCATCCGGCGTGTATGTTCCGGGGCCGAGAGCCATGGAAGGGACCAATCCGGTGAACAAGAAGCTCGCGGCCGCACTGTCCGGCGGTGCGGTACTGGTACTGGCGCTGACGGGATGCAGCAGCAGCGACGACGGCAACGAGAAGCTGGACGCCTGGGCGAAGGAGGTCTGCGACGCGGTACAGCCGCAGGCCAAGAAGATCGAGTCCGCCAACGCCGCGATCCAGAAGGAGACGTCGGACAACAGCACGCCCGCCGAGGTCCAGAAGACCGACGCGCAGGCGTTCCAGGACATGTCCGACGCCTACAAGGCGATGGGCAGCGCCGTCCAGAAGGCCGGGGCCCCGGACGTCGAGGACGGTGAGAAGAAGCAGAAGGACGCCGTCACCGAGCTCAACAGCCTCTCCTCGTCGTACGCCTCCCTGAAGAAGCAGGTGGAGGCCCTGGACACCGACGACCAGGCGAAGTTCGCCGACGGCCTCAAGGACATCGCGACCGAGCTCAACAAGCTCAGCAAGAGCGGCAGCGACGCGCTGAGGACCCTGGAGGAGGGCGACGTCGGCCAGGCGATGGCCAAGCAGGCCAGCTGCAAGTCGGCCTCGGTGACGCCGTCGGCGGCCGCCGGCTGACGTCCGCTCCGGAGGCAGGGGGCGACCGGCGGGCCACAATGGTGGTGTGAGTAACGCCAGCCTGTCCCCCCTGCCCTCCGCCGACCGCCCCGACGTCACCGCCCGGCTGCGGGACGCCCTGCTCGGCGCGTCCTTCACCGCCGACGGACTGCTGGAGCTGCTCGGCGCCCCCGCCTACGCGGCGCTGTCACGCAGCGAGACCGTGCCCGCGCTGCGGGCCACCCGCGGCGACACGCCGCTCGAACGGCTCGTCAGGCTCTTCCTGCTCCAGCAACCCGTGCCCCACGCGCGCGTGGCGGACGTCCTGCCCGTCGACGCCTGCCTGGAGAGCGGCTGGCTGGTGCGCGCGGGCGACGACGAGGTAGCCGCCACCGTGGACGTACGACCGTACGGCGGGCCGGGCGGCGAGGACTGGTTCATCGTCTCCGACCTGGGCTGCGCGGTCGGTGGCGCCGGCGGCATCGGCAACCACGCCGAGGGCGTCGTCCTCGGCGTCGGCGGCGCCTCCATGACGCTGGCCGGCCTCACCGTCCGTACGCCCGTCTCCACCGCCCTGGACCTCGGCACCGGCTCCGGCATCCAGGCTTTGCACGCCTCCCGCCACGCCACGCGTGTGACGGCGACCGACGTCAACCCGCGCGCCCTGCACATCACCGCGCTCACCCTCGCCCTCTCCGGTGCCCAGGACGCCGACCTGCGCGAGGGCTCCCTCTACGAGCCCGTCCGCGACGACGAGACGTACGACCTGATCGTCTCCAACCCGCCCTTCGTGATCTCGCCCGGCGCCCGGCTCACCTACCGGGACGGCGGGATGGCCGGGGACGATCTGTGCCGCTCGCTCGTTCAGGAGACGGGGGAGAAGCTGAACGAGGGCGGGTTCGCGCACTTCCTCGCCAACTGGCAGCACGTGGAGGGGGAGGACTGGACGGACCGGCTGCGCTCCTGGGTGCCGCGCGGCTGTGACGCCTGGATCGTGCAGCGCGAGGTGCAGGACATCACGCAGTACGCCGAGCTGTGGCTCAGGGACGCCGGTGACCACCGCGCCGACCCGGCCGAGTACCAGGCGCGGTACGACGCGTGGCTGGACGAGTTCGAGGCGCGCAAGGTCAAGGCCGTCGGCTTCGGCTGGATCACCCTGCGCCGCACCGCCGCGGCGGAGCCCGCGATCACCGCCGAGGAGTGGCCGCACCCCGTCGAGCAGCCCCTCGGCGAGGCGGTCCGCGCGCACTTCGACCGCGTCGACTACCTGCGCGCCCACGACGACGCGGCCCTCCTGGAGGCCCGCTTCGCACTGGCCGGCGAGGTCGTCCAGGAACAGGTCGGCCTGCCCGGCGCCGAGGACCCCGAGCACGTCGTCCTGCGGCAGAACCGCGGGATGCGCCGCGCCACCCGGATCGACACCGTCGGCGCGGGCTTCGCGGGCGTCTGCGACGGCACCATGAGTGCCGGCCGCATCCTGGACGCCATCGCCCAACTGGTCGGCGAGGACCCGGTGGCGCTGCGCGACCGCACGCCCGCCCAGATCCGGCTGCTGGTGGAGCAGGGATTCATCGAACCGGCGTAGACCGGGCGGCCGGCGGTCCCCGTCGCCCGGCTTCCCGGCCGTGCGCGAGAAACGAGCCACGGGCGGACACCCGTCGGCCCCCCGTTCACCTCGGGTTCGCCTGCCCGCCGCCCGTGCGTGGCAGCCTCCACGAGGCTGCACACGCAGGTCTGGAGCAAAGGGGCACGGGGACCATGGAGAGCGGGCCGGCGATCTTCGCGGGATTGGTGTTCGCCCTGTTCGGGGCCGGTCTGCTGGTGTGGACCGCGACACGGGTGCGGCACGGCCGACCCGTCGCGCACGGTGTGAGCCCCGTCGCATCGGCGACCGTCGCGAGCCTCGCCGGAGTCGTCGCGCTGGCCGTCGGGGCATGGTGCCTGACCCGCGTCTGAGGGGCCGGTTCCGGACGCCGGCCGCGCCCCCGCCCGGGTAGCCGGGGGGTCGCACTTCGGATACACGCGTCAGGGCCGGTCAGTACTCCGGCGGCAGGAACAGGGTTCGTCGGGTTACCGTTCGAGTGGCCGTTGCGGGCTTTTCCTGTTTGACACGGGGGCGGGAGGTACCGTCACACTCCGCAGCGACACGACCGAAACGCAGCACGACCCGACCCCGGGAGCACTGCCTGGGGAGGCCCCAGCGTCGACCGGAGAGAAGAGCGAAGTTGTCCCCGACCAGCGAGACCGCGAACGGCGGCCGCCGACTCGTCATCGTCGAGTCGCCTGCCAAGGCGAAGACGATCAAGGGCTATCTCGGCCCTGGATACGTCGTCGAGGCGAGCGTCGGGCACATCCGCGACCTTCCCAGCGGCGCCGCGGAGGTGCCGGAGAAGTACACCGGCGAGGTCCGCCGCCTCGGCGTGGACGTCGAACACGACTTCCAGCCGATCTATGTGGTCAACGCGGACAAGAAGGCACAGGTCAAGAAGCTCAAGGACCTGCTGAAGGACTCCGACGAGCTCTTCCTCGCCACCGATGAGGACCGCGAGGGCGAGGCCATCGCCTGGCACCTCCAGGAAGTCCTCAAGCCGAAGATCCCGGTCAAGCGCATGGTGTTCCACGAGATCACCAAGGACGCCATCCGGGCCGCCGTCGCCAACCCGCGCCAGCTCAACCAGAAGCTCGTCGACGCCCAGGAGACCCGCCGCATCCTCGACCGCCTCTACGGCTACGAGGTCTCGCCGGTCCTGTGGAAGAAGGTCATGCCGCGCCTGTCGGCCGGCCGCGTCCAGTCCGTCGCGACCCGGCTCGTGGTCGAGCGGGAGCGCGAGCGCATGGCGTTCCGCTCCGCCGAGTACTGGGACCTCACCGGCACCTTCGCCACCGGCCGCGCGGGCGCCGCCTCCGACCCGTCGTCGCTGGTCGCGCGCCTGCAGACCGTCGACGGCCGGCGCGTCGCGCAGGGCCGCGACTTCGACTCCCTGGGGCAGCTGAAGAGCGCGAACACCCTCCACCTCGACGAGGCGAACGCCCGCGCGCTCGCCGCCGCGCTGGAGAACACGCGCTTCGCGGTGCGCTCCGTCGAGTCCAAGCCGTACCGCCGCTCGCCGTACGCGCCGTTCCGTACCACCACGCTGCAGCAGGAGGCCTCGCGCAAGCTCGGCTTCGGCGCCAAGGCGACGATGCAGATCGCGCAGAAGCTGTACGAGAACGGCTACATCACCTACATGCGTACGGACTCGACGACGCTGAGCGACACGGCGGTCGCCGCCGCCCGCGCCCAGGTCACGCAGCTGTACGGCGCCGACTACCTGCCCGCCCAGCCGCGGACGTACGCCGGCAAGGTCAAGAACGCGCAGGAGGCGCACGAGGCGATCCGCCCCTCCGGCGACCGCTTCCGCACGCCCGCCGAGACCGGGCTGACCGGCGACCAGTTCAAGCTGTACGAGCTGATCTGGAAGCGGACCGTCGCCTCCCAGATGAAGGACGCGACCGGCAACAGCGTCACCGTGAAGATCGGCGGCGCCGCCTCCGACGGCCGGGACGTCGAGTTCAGCGCGTCCGGCAAGACGATCACCTTCCACGGCTTCCTCAAGGCCTACGTCGAGGGCGCCGACGACCCGAACGCCGAGCTGGACGACCGCGAGCGCCGGCTGCCGCAGGTCGCCGAGGGCGACGCGCTGACGGCCGCGGAGATCACGGTCGACGGCCACGCCACCAAGCCCCCGGCCCGCTACACCGAGGCGTCGCTGGTCAAGGAGCTGGAGGAGCGCGAGATCGGCCGCCCGTCGACGTACGCGTCGATCATCGGCACCATCCTGGACCGTGGCTACGTCTTCAAGAAGGGCACGGCACTCGTCCCGTCCTTCCTCTCCTTCGCCGTGGTCAACCTCCTGGAGAAGCACTTCGGCCGGCTCGTCGACTACGACTTCACCGCCAAGATGGAGGACGACCTCGACGCCATCGCCCGCGGCGAGGCCCAGGCCGTGCCGTGGCTGCGGCGCTTCTACTTCGGCGAGGGCGACGGTGCCGGCAACGGCGGCGCCGCCGACGCCGGCAACGGCGACGGGGACCACCTCGGCGGCCTCAAGGAGCTGGTGACCGACCTCGGCGCCATCGACGCGCGCGAGGTGTCCTCCTTCCCCGTCGGCGACGACATCGTGCTGCGCGTCGGCCGCTACGGCCCGTACGTCGAGCGCGGCGAGAAGGACGCCGAGAACCACCAGCGCGCCGACGTCCCCGAGGACCTGGCGCCGGACGAGCTGTCCGTCGAGCTGGCGGAGGAACTGCTCGCCAAGCCGAGCGGCGACTTCGAGCTGGGCACCGACCCGGCCACCGGCCACGCCATCGTCGCCAAGGACGGCCGCTACGGCCCGTACGTCACCGAGGTGCTGCCCGAGGGCACCCCGAAGACCGGCAAGAACGCCGTGAAGCCGCGCACGGCCTCGCTGTTCAAGTCGATGTCCCTGGACACGGTGACCCTCGACGACGCCCTGAAGCTCATGTCGCTGCCGCGCGTCGTCGGCACCGACGCGGAGGGCGTGGAGATCACCGCGCAGAACGGCCGCTACGGCCCGTACCTGAAGAAGGGCACGGACTCGCGGTCCCTCACGTCCGAGGAGCAGCTCTTCACGATCACGCTTGAGGAGGCGCTGGCGATCTACGCCCAGCCCAAGCAGCGTGGCCGGGCCGCGGCCAAGCCGCCGCTGAAGGAGCTGGGCACCGACCCGGTCAGCGAGAAGCCGGTCGTCGTCAAGGACGGCCGCTTCGGCCCGTACGTCACCGACGGCGAGACCAACGCGACCCTGCGCTCCGGCGACAGCGTCGAGGACATCACGCCGGAGCGCGGCTACGAGCTGCTCGCCGAGAAGCGCGCCAAGGGCCCCGCCAAGAAGACGGCGAAGAAGGCCACGAAGAAGACGGCCGCCAAGAAGGCTCCGGCCAAGAAGACCGCCGCGAAGAAGACGGCGGCGGCGAAGACGACGGCCGCCAAGAAGACCACGGCCAAGACCGCGGCGAAGAAGACGGCCACCAAGACGGCCACGAAGACGGCGGCCAAGAAGGCGACCGCCGCCAAGACGTCCGAGGACTGATCCGGTCTCAGGGCACCGTGCGGCGGCACCCGTCGTTCGCTGAGCGAACGCCCCGGCGCCTTTTCGGTGCCGGGGCGTGCGTACGTTCGGCCGGGAACGTCGGACTGTCGGTGACGACCGATAGGCTGAACGCATGACGCGAGCCGAGCAGCCAACGGCCCCTCACCCCGACCCGGACGACGCCCTCGTCGCGGACTCCCGCGAGCGTGCCGTCCGCGCCCTGCTGCGCCGACCGCGGTTGCGGCGGTTGTGGAGTGCACAGCTCGTGGGTGGTGTCGGCGACATCCTCGCCCTCCTGGTGCTGGTCCTCCTCGCCGTGCAGGCCGCGATCGGCGCGGGCTCCTTCGGCGGCGGTTACCGGGGCGTGGCGTTCGCAGTGGCGACCGTTTTCGGCGTACGCATCCTCGCGACGCTGCTCTTCGGCGCCGTCCTGCTCGGCCCGCTCACCTCGCTCACCTCTCCGGACGGCCCGCTCGACCGCCGCTGGACCATGGTCGGCGCCGACGGGCTGCGGGCCGCCCTGCTGATCGTGGCGCCGCTCTGGATCGGCTGGACGCCGGACGACGCGCTGGCCTACCTCCTGGTGACCGTCTTCGTCACCGGGGTCGCCGAGCGCTTCTGGACCGTGTGCCGGGAGAGCGCGGCGCCCGCACTGCTGCCCGCGCCGCCCCCGGAGGGCGCGACGGTACGGCCGCTGCCGGACCACATGGACGCGCTGCGCCGCCTGTCGTTGCGCACGGGGTTCGTGGCGGTGCCGCTCGCCGGTGCCGTGCTGGTCGTCGCGGGTCTCCTCAACAACCTGCTGGGCGCCGGCGTGGACTGGTTCGCCGAGCACCAGGCGGCGCTCGGTTCGTACGTCGCGGCCGGGCTGTTCGCCGCGTCCCTGTCCGTCGTCAGCTTCCTGGAGCTGCCCTCGGTGCGCACCCCGCGCGCGCGGTCGCCGCTGGAGGGCATGCGCCGACCCAAGAGCGGGACGGGCGCCGACAAGGGCCGCACCGGCGCCCTGCCCCTGCTGGTGTTCGCCTGCGCGGCGGTTGCCGCGGTGGTGGCCGCCGCGGTCGCCGTGGCGGTGCTGCACGCCAAGGATTTGGGTGGCGGCCCGGTGCTGTACGGGCTGACGGTGGGCGCGCTGACCGGCGGGGTCGTCGTCGGCATCCGTACGGCGCCCGCCCTGTTGCCGTCCCTGTCGCGCCGGCGGCTGCTGGCGCTGGCGATCGCCTTCGCCGGCGTCGCCCTGCTGGCCGCCGGGCTCGTCCCGGACGACACCACCGTGCTGCTGCTCCTGGCGCTGGCCGGCGCGGCGTCGGGCGTGTCCGCCAACACCGGGCACACACTGCTCGACCAGGAGACCGAGGACCACCGCCGGGCGCGGACGACCGACCACCTGCACGCGGTCGTCCGGGTGTACGTGGCGCTCGGCGCGATCGTCGCCCCCGTGGTGGCGGCGGCGATCGGACCGCACCGGCTGGAGAACGGCAAGTTCGTCTTCGCGCACGGCGGCGCCGCGTTCACGCTGATGCTGGCCGGCGCGCTGCTGCTGCCGGTGGCCGCACTGGTGCTCGCCAAGGTCGACGACCGCTCCGGGGTGCCGCTGCGGCAGGACCTGCGGGACGCACTGCTCGGCGGCGACGACCCGGTGCCGGCACCCGCGGCGAACGGATTCTTCATCGCCCTGGAGGGCGGCGACGGCGCCGGCAAGTCCACCCAGGCCGAGGCCCTCGCCGAGTGGATCCGCGGCAAGGGGCACGAGGTCGTGCTGACCCGTGAGCCGGGGGCGACCCCCGTGGGCAAGCGCCTGCGCTCCATCCTGCTCGACGTGTCGAGCGCCGGCCTGTCGCACCGCGCGGAGGCGCTGCTGTACGCCGCCGACCGCGCGGAGCACGTCGACACCGTGGTCCGGCCCGCCCTGGAGCGCGGCGCCGTGGTCATCTCCGACCGGTACATCGACTCCTCGGTGGCCTACCAGGGCGCCGGGCGTGATTTGTCGCCGACCGAGATCGCCCGCATCAACCGTTGGGCGACCGACGGGCTCGTACCCCACCTGACCGTGCTCCTGGACGTCTCGCCGGAGGCCGCGCGTGAGCGGTTCACCGAGGCGCCGGACCGGCTGGAGTCGGAGCCCGCCGAGTTCCACGCGCGCGTGCGCTCCGGCTTCCTGGCCCTGGCCGCCGCCGACCCCGGGCGCTACCTGGTGGTGGACGCCGGGCAGGAGCCCGAGGCCGTCACCACCGTCGTGCGCCACCGGCTCGACCAGGTGTTGCCGCTGTCCGAGGCCGAGATCAAGGCCCGGGAGGAGGCACGCCGCAGAGCCGAGGAGGAAGCGCGGCGCAAGGCCGAGGAGGAGGCCGCGCGCAAGGCCGAGGAGGAGCGCCTGGAGCGCGAGCGCCTCGAACAGCTGGAGCGGCTGCGTGCCGAGGAGGAGGAGCGCAAGCGGCGCGAGCTGGAGGAGGCGCAGCGGCGCGAGGCCGAGCGGCAGGCGGAGGAGGCCCGGCAGCGGGCCGAAGAAGCGCGCCGGAAGGCCGAGGAGGAGCGGGCGCGGCTCCTCGCGGAGGAGAAGGCGCGGGCCGAGGAGGATGCGCGCCGCCGCAAGCAGGCCGAGGAGGAGGAGCGGCTGCGGGCCGAGGCCGAGGCCCTCCGCCTGGAGAAGCAGCGCAAGGCCGAGGAGGCGCTGATGCGGGCCGAGCTGGCACGCCGGGCGGCGGAGCAGGCGGCGGCCGCGGCCGCGGCCGGCCCGAAGCCGACGGCTCCCCCTGCGGCCGACGCGCCCCGCCCGGCTCCGCCCGCACGGCACCACTCGGACGCGGCGACCGTGCCGACCCCGATCGTGACCCCGGCGAACGCGTCCGGCGGTCCGGCGGAGGACACGGCGGTACTGCGTCCGGTGCGGGACCCGGAGGACTCGCACGGCGACGCCGGTGAGGGCGGCGCCCGTGACGGTGGGGCGCCCGGAGAGTCCGAGTCCGAGGTGACGGCAGAGCTGCCCAAGCCGCCCGCCGCGACAGGCGCGGCGGACGAGACGGCGGTCCTGCCGGCGGTGGAGCCGCGGGCCGAAGACGAGACGGCGGTCCTGCCGCCCGTCACGCCGTCAGCCGCCGACGAGACGGCCGTGTTGCCGCCCGTACGCGCGGAGGACCCGGCCGACCGGGTGCCGTCGGACTACTTCCGCAAGGAGGAACCGGCCGCCGGTTCCGACCGGTCCGGGGAGCCCCAGGACCGCACCCGCGAACTGCCCCGCGTCGACCCCGACCAGGCACCGCCCCGCAGGCGGCGGTCCGACTGGGCCGAGGAGACCCCGCTGGACGACCTGCCGACGCTGGCGGACGAGCTGCTCGGCCCGCGCGACGGGGACGACCCCGAGGCGGGCGGCCGCGGAGACGGAGGCCGCCGCGGCAAGGACGGCCGGGGCCGGCGCTGAGCCGTCGGCGCCCCGGCCCGGCGCCCGTTGTCAGTGCCGCCCCGCACAATGGAGGGCGCGACGCGAGTGCGGGGTGCGGCGCAGTACGACGGCGGAGTGTGACGGAAGGACGGCGTGACCCATGACCGTGTGGGACGACCTCGTCGGGCAGGAGAAGGTGAGCGAGCAGCTCGCCGCCGCTGCCCGGGACGCCGACGCCTTCGTCACCGCCGCCGCGGCCGACGGCCCGCTGCCCGAGACGTCGAGCATGACGCACGCCTGGCTGTTCACCGGACCGCCCGGCTCCGGGGTGACGCAGACGGCACGCTCGTTCGCCGCCGCGCTCCAGTGCGTCAGCCCCGACCGGGCGCTCGGCGGCGTCCCCGGTTGCGGGTTCTGCGACGGCTGCCACACCGCCCTCATCGGCACCCACGCGGACGTCAGCACGGTGACCGCCGTGGGCGCCGAGATCCGTGTCGCGGACATGCGGGACACGGTCCGCAAGTCCTTCACCTCACCGGCGAACGGCCGCTGGCAGATCATCCTCGTCGAGGACGCCGAGCGGCTGAACGAGAAGTCCGCCAACGCCGTCCTCAAGGCCGTCGAGGAGCCGGCCCCGCGGACGGTCTGGCTGCTGTGCGCCCCGTCCGTCGAGGACGTCCTGCCCACCATCCGCTCCCGCTGCCGCCACCTGAACCTGCGCACTCCCTCGGTGGAGGCCGTGGCCGACATGCTCGTACGCCGTGAGGGCATCGAGCCGGACGTCGCCGCCGCGGCGGCCCGCGCCACCCAGGGCCACGTCGACCGCGCCCGGCGCCTGGCCACCGACCCGACCGCCCGCGAGCGCCGGGCCGCCGTGCTGAAGCTGCCGCTGCGGGTCGACGACGTCGGCAGCGCGCTCAAGGCGGCTCAGGAGCTGGTCGACGCGGCGGCCGCGGACGCCAGGCGGCTGGCCGAGGAGATGGACACCAAGGAGACCGAGGAACTGAAGGCGGCCCTCGGCGCGGCCCAGGGAGGCCGTCTGCCGCGGGGCACGGCGGGCGTGGTCAAGGACCTGGAGGACAACCAGAAGCGCCGCCGCACGCGCACCCAGCGCGACAGCCTCGACCTCGCCCTCGCCGACCTCACCGCCTTCTACCGCGACGTGCTCGCGCTCCAGCTCGGCTCCCGCGCTGCGATCGCCAACGCCGACGCCGAGGACGTCCTGGAGCGCATCGCCCGCGGCAGCTCCCCGGAGGCCACCCTCCGCCGCATCGAGGCCATCGCCGCCTGCGGGGAGGCCCTCGACCGCAATGTGCCGCCGCTGCTGGCCGTGGAGGCGATGACGATGGCCCTGAGATCGGGCTGACCCGGGCTGACCCCGCCGGGCGGTCCGACCTGGCTGGACCGGGCGGGCCCGGTTGACCGCGTAACTCGTACGAGGCACGTCGAGCACGCTGAGCGGCGCAGCCGTCGCGGAGAGTTACGCTCGCTGAATGCACACAAGGCGCACCCACCGCAGGACCCGCATCGGCAGGACCCGTACCGGAGCCACGCTGCTCGCCGCCGCGCTGCTCGCCACCGCCTGCTCGGCCGGTGGCGCGTCGACCTCCGCCGGGGCGGCGGCCGAGGCGGTGGGGGCGACGCAGGCGGCCAAAATCTCCCTGGCCGCGTTGCCGCGGGCGACCCCCTCCGAGCTGGCGCCGTACTACGAGCAGAAGCTCGGTTGGCGCGACTGCGGCGTCCCCGGCTTCCAGTGCGCCACCATGAAGGCCCCGCTCGACTACGCGAAGCCGACCGAGGGGGACGTCCGGCTCGCCGTGGCCCGCAAGAAGGCCACCGGACCGGGCGAGCGGCTCGGCTCACTGCTGGTGAACCCGGGTGGCCCGGGCGGCTCGGCGATCGGCTACCTCCAGCAGTACGCGGGCATCGGCTACCCGAAGGAGGTCCGCGCCCAGTACGACATGGTGGCGGTCGACCCGCGGGGTGTGGCCCGCAGCGAGCCCATCGAGTGCCTCGACGGCCGCGAGATGGACGCCTACACCCGGACGGACGTCACACCGGACGACGAGGGCGAGGCGGGCAAGCTGGTCGACGCGTACAAGGAGTTCGCCGAGGGCTGCGGGGCGGACGCGCCGAAGCTGTTGCGGCACGTGTCGACCGTCGAGGCGGCCCGGGACATGGACATCCTGCGGGCGGTGCTGGGCGACGAGAAGCTGACCTACGTCGGAGCGTCGTACGGCACGTTCCTCGGGGCGACGTACGCCGGGCTGTTCCCGGACCGGGCGGGCCGCCTGGTCCTGGACGGCGCGATGGACCCCTCCCTGCCGGCGCGCCGGCTGAACCTGGAGCAGACGGCGGGCTTCGAGACGGCCTTCCAGTCCTTCGCGAAGGACTGCGTGAAGCAGCCGGACTGCCCCCTCGGGGACAAGAACACCACGCCCGGCCAGGCCGGGAAGAACCTGAAGGCCTTCTTCGACGACCTCGACGCCGAGCCGGTCCCCACGGGCGACGCCGACGGCCGCAAGCTCACCGAGTCCCTGGCCACGACCGGCGTGATCGCGGCGATGTACGACGAGGGCGCCTGGCAGCAGTTGCGCGAGTCCCTGACCTCGGCGATGAAGGAGAACGACGGCGCCGGCCTGCTGGTCCTCTCCGACAGCTACTACGAGCGCGGGGCCGACGGCAGCTACAGCAACCTGATGTTCGCCAACGCCAGCGTGAACTGCCTCGACCTCCCCGCGGCCTTCTCCTCCCCCGGCGAGGTGCGCGACGCGCTCCCCGACTTCGAGAAGGCGTCCCCCGTCTTCGGCGAGGGCCTCGCCTGGTCCTCCCTGAACTGCGCGTACTGGCCGGTCGAGCCCACGGGCGAGCCGCACCGAATCGAGGCCGCCGGTGCCACCCCGATCGTCGTGGTCGGCACCACCCGGGACCCGGCCACCCCCTACCGCTGGGCCGAGGCACTGGCCGGCCAGCTCTCCTCCGGCCGCCTCCTCACCTACGAGGGCGACGGCCACACCGCCTACGGCCGGGGCAGTGCCTGCATCGACACCGCGATCAACACGTACCTGCTGCGCGGCACCGCGCCGGAAGACGGCAAACGCTGCTCGTGACCGCACCGGAAGCCCGCTGAAGCCCGTCCCGCCCGCCCCGGAGCCCAGGCCTTTGGGGCGGGTACGAAGCACCCTCGGAAACTGTGTAGACTTACCGACGTTGCTGATCGCACCATGGTGCGCAGCGCGCCGCCTTAGCTCAGATGGCCAGAGCAACGCACTCGTAATGCGTAGGTCTCGGGTTCGAATCCCGAAGGCGGCTCTGTGGAAGCCCCAGAACTCACTCGCCGTGATCTGGGGCTTTTGCTTTCGGCGGATGCGGCGGCGCCGCTGTGAGCGCGCCGCGCGAGTATCGGCGGTCTCAGTTCTGGTCTCGGTGGGGCCCGGATTCGGGGCCGACGGAGGCGGCGGCGGTGGCACGAAGAACTCGCCCATCCGCCGCATGGCGTCCTTGGACAGGTGCGACCGGCCCTTGACGTACCGCCGAGTCTGACTGATCTGCGTGTGCCGCAGAATTTCCATGATGGGCATGTCGACGCCCAGCTCATTCAGGATCGTGCCGACGGTGTGGCGGCTCCCGTCGTAGCGGCCGGCCGTCCGGGCGCGAGAACACGACGTCGTGCTCCTGCCACAGTTCCCCGGCGGCTTCCCGTGCCGCTTCCTTCCGTGCCTTGTGGTCGTGCAGGAGGGGAACCAAGACGGGCGGGATCGGCACGGCGTTAGGCCTCTTCCTGGTCAGCACGGTGCGGATGCCCATGGCGCGGGTGATCCGTATCACTTCGAGGATCTTCTCGCCGAGTTTGCGGACCTGCCGGTCCGGGCTGGCCAGGATCTCTGCGCCCTCGTCGATGACCAGCACGATCTGCGAGATCTACGCACTGATGGGCAGCAGGTCGGTGTTGGTGCGGGCGAGTACGTCCTGGTAGTCCATCTTGCGCTGCTTGGCGACCCTGACCGCAGCCTCCAGCATCGTCATGGCCTCCTCGAACGTCCCGGCCAGCCAGTCCACGCCCGGCCGCGCGGGCTTGCCGTCCCCGGTCGTCACCTCGCAGTTCGAGGGCGGGCAGGACCCATGGGAGGCCGGCTGATCCGGCGTTGAGGTCGATCACCCAGGTCAGGATGTCGTCGGCGCGGGCGAATCCGGTCAGGATCGAGTGGACCATGTCGGTCTTGCCCGATCCGGTCGGCCCGACGATGAGGGCGCACTGCTCGCGCAGGTAGGCGAGGGCTGCACCTCAGAGCCTGTCGATGGTTCGGTGAGAGGGCCGAGCGAGGTAGACACCCATGGAATGCAGCGGACGATTGTGGACGTGACCACGGGCGGTCCGACGTGTGCTGGAACGCTGATGACTCGTAGGAGACGCATCTGATCGCGTTCGGGACGAAGGAGGTCGTGGGTTCACCCCGACTGCAGACACAGCAGAGCAGGCCCGGTTTTCCTTCATGGAAGACCGGGCCTGACGCACTGTGTGCCGGGGTCGGCCGTTTCCGGTCAGGCGTAGTAATTCACGCTCTGCGGCCAGGACCCGGTGGGAGGTGTCCAGCCCTGAAGGGTGGAGCTGATACCTACTCGCGTGTCACAGTTGATCACTTGGTAGTGCAGGTGGGGTCCGCTGGAGTTCCCCGTGTTTCCCGACCAGGCGACGACCCGGCCTTGCGGTACCCAGGTGCCGGCGTTGTAGATCGCCCGGTTCAGGTGCGCGTAGTGGCTGCAGGTTCCGTTCGAGTGGCGGATTATCACCTCGATGCCGTTCTCCCAGTACGGCGACCAGTTCGAGTAGACGATCGTGCCCGCCTGCACGGCGGAAACCTCGTAGTTCTCGGGGAGGGCGAAGTCCCAGGCGTACTCGTTGTACGGGCCCGTGTGCGAATACGTACCCTCCGGACCCTGCGTGACTCTGTAGGCTTCCCCTGCAGGGTAGGGGAGCTCGTAGTAATAGTCCGCTGCCGACGCGGGAGAGGCACCTGCCAGCGGCAGCCCCGCGACCGCGAAAGCCGCGGTCGCCATCGCGCCGAGTCTGCGCAAGATCGTTTTCGTCCGGTTCATCGTCCACTCCGCTCAGGGCCCCGCCCGACCGAGCTCCGCGAGTCTGCCGGGCCGAACCAACCCGCGAAGCGCACACCAAGTTCGCGCTTCATCATCGACTCTTGTCAGGTACAGCGCAATACCGCCGGGCGGCTGCGAGGGCGGTTCGTGAAGCTGCCGGCAAGAGGCTGACCAAAGCCACCGACCCTACGCTGCCCGCCTGTTGGGGTGCGCCAAACAGGTACACCCACAGCAGCAGACGACGACACACGGAGCATCACGCTCAATGCCGGACCGAGCAGCGACAATCGCGCTATGTCACGGCCTGGAAGGGCCATGTGGTCGATCGAGACTGAGCAGAGGGCACGCGAGATCGCAGCTGCGTTCCATGCCGCTCTGCACGGTCTCCGACTGCTGTACACCGCCGTCCCGAGCCAGCGCTGAGGGGACCATGGGTGCCGCTGTATGCGGCCCCTGTCTGGTCCGGTCAGCTTGGAGGAGTTGCCGTGGTCTCACTGTGGGGCTCACCACCCCCGGACCAAGATCGGACAACTCGTAGTGCGTAGGTCTCGGGTTCGAATGCCGAAGGCGGCTCCATTGCAACCCCAGGCCGGAGCTTTTCCGGCTTGGGGTTTTTGCTTGCTCCGCCGGGTGGGAGACCGGACGGCCGCCGGACCGCCGCCCATGCGGGCCGGTACCGGTGGCCGCGGCCAATGTGGCGAACCGCGGGACCACGGGCGGGCGTACGCCGTGAATCGGGGTCGTGAACGGTTAGCATCGCGCACACGTTGTCGGCGGAACGAGGTGAGGGCATGGGCGAGGACGCAGGCCGGGGGCCGGGCCGGGGCGCGGGTGCGCCGAGGATCGCCGTCGCCGTGGTCACCATGGGGAACCGGCCCGCCGAGGTCGACGCCCTGCTGGCGTCGGTGGCCGGGCAGGACGTCCCGCCCGCCAGGATCGTGATCGTCGGGAACGGCTGCCCGCTGCCCGAGTTCGCCGCACGGCTGTCGTTGCCCGGTGAGGTGACGACGATCGAGGTCGACGAGAACCTCGGCTGTCCCGGCGGGCGGAACGTGGCGCTGGCCCGGTTGCGGGAGTTCGGCGACACGGACGTGGTCGTGGAACTGGACGACGACGGTCTCCTCGTCGACCCCGATGTGCTGCGGCGCGTCGGGGAACTGTTCGCCGCCGACGACCGGCTCGGCATCGTCGGTTTCCGGATCGCCGACGAGCACGGCGAGACACAGCAGCGGCACGTCCCCCGGGTCGGCGCCTCCGATCCCCTGCGGGGCGGGTACGTCACCGGCTTCCTCGGCGGCGGGCACGCGCTGCGGACGGCGATGCTCGACGAGGTCGGCGACTGGCCCGCGGAGTTCTTCTTCGCGCACGAGGAGACCGACCTCGCATGGCGCGCCGCCGACGCCGGCTGGCACATCCTCTACGCGCCCGAACTGCTGCTCCAGCACCCGAAGACCTCGCCCGCGCGGCACGCCATCTACTTCCGGGTCAACGCCCGCAACCGGGTCTGGCTCGCCCGCCGTCGGCTGCCGCTGCCGCTCATCCCCGTCCACCTCGGCGTGTGGATGCTGCTGACGGTCGCGCGCAACCGGTCACTGGGTGGGCTGCGGGCCTGGTTCGGCGGGTTCGTGGAAGGGGTGCGCAGGCCGGCGGGGGAGCGGCGGCCGATGCGGTGGCGCACCGTGGGACGGCTCACGCGGCTGGGCAGACCACCCGTCATCTGACGGCGGTCGGTGCGCCCGCGCGCCGCTCACTTGGCGTCCGCATAGCACTCCACCACCGCCGTGGTGAACGGGAACCGCACCGGTGTCGGGCCGAAGGTCAGCCGGCCTGCGAGCTCCGCCGCTTCCCGGATCGCCGCGACGACGGCGTCGGCCTCCTCCCTCGGGCAGTGCACGATCACCTCGTCGTGCTGGAAGAAGACCAGCTCCGCCGCCTTGTCGGCGCAGGACTGCCGCAGCGCGGCGAGCAGCAGCAGGGCCCAGTCGGCGGCGCTGCCCTGGACCACGAAGTTGCGGGCGAAACGCCCACGGGCGCGGGCGTTGGTGGAGGCGTAGCCCGGCACCCACTCCTGCGGCGCGGGGGTGTCCGGCTGCTGTGCCTGGGGGATGCCCGCCTCCTCGGGCACCTCGTCGAAGGCCCCGGCGGCCGGGGGGCAGGTGCGCCCGAGCCAGGTCCGCACGAGCCGTCCCTCCTCGCCCGCGCGGGCCGCGTCGTCGACGTACGCCACCGCACGGGGGAAGCGGCGTCTGAGCGCGGCGAGGTTCTTGAGGCCGTCGCCGGAGGTCTGGCCGTAGACCGCGCCCAGGACGGCGAGCTTGGCCTGGGCACGGTCGCCGGAGAAGGCGCGGTCGGACACCGACTGGTAGAGGTCGCTCTCGCGGCCGGCCACCTCCATCAGCCCGGGGTCGCGGGAGATCGCCGCGAGCACGCGCGGCTCCATCTGGTCGGCGTCGGCGACGACCAGGACCCAGCCGGGGTCGGCGACGACGGCCCGGCGGATGACCTTGGGGATCTGGAGTCCGCCTCCGCCGTTGGTCACCCAGCGGCCGGTGACGGTGCCGCCGGCCAGGAACTCGGGCCGGAAGCGTCCGTCGCGCACCCAGTCCTGCAGCCAGGACCAGCCGTGGGCGACCCAGATCCGGTAGAGCTTCTTGTACTCGATCAGCGGTTTCACGGCCGGGTGGTCGACGGACTCGATCTCCCACCGGCGGGTGGAGCCGACCTTGATACCGGCCCGCGCGAACGCCTTGACGACGTCCGCGGGGAGGTCGGGCCGCACCCGGTGCCCGAACGCCGCGGACACCTCCTCGGCCAGCTCGGCCAGGCGGCGCGGCTCGCCGCCGCCCGCGTAGCGCTCGCCGAGCAGGTCGTACAGGACCTCGCGGTGCACGTCGGCCCGCCAGGGCAGTCCCGCGCGGTTCAGCTCGGCGGCCACCAGCGTGCCGGCCGACTCGGCGGCCGTGAGCAGCCGCATCCGGTCGGGGTTGGCGGACCGGTCGTGCCGGCGCTGCTGCTCGGCGTAGACGGCGAGCAGGTCGTCCAGGGGGAGGTGGAGTCCCCGGGGTTCGAAGAGCGAGGACTGGGCGCGGGGCTCGGCGGAGCGCTGCGGCGGATCGGTCGGTACGGGGCCGCCGCGCAGCCGGGCCAGGGCGGCAGCGGCCGAGCGCGGCTGCCCGTGGTGTCCCTCGTGGCCCAGCAGGAGGGACTCGGCGGCCTCCACGTCGTAGCACCGCTCGACCCGCACCCCCGCGGTGAGCAGGCGCGGGTAGATCTCGGAGGTGGACCGCCACACCCAGCGCGAGACGTCCGGCCGGGCGCGCACCGCCTCGGCCGGTCCGGCCTCCCGCCGCACCGGTCCCGCGGGCAGCCCGCCGGGGCCGAGGGGGGCGACCTCCACGCCACCGTCCTCGGCCACGGCGAGTGCCCACCGGTCGGCCATGTCGCGAGTGTCGCAGGCGGCACTGACAACCGCCCCGCCGTGGCCGGGGCGCGGTTCTCAGCCCTCCTCCTGCTCGGCCTCCGTTCCGTCCGGCCCCTGGGCTTCCCGGGTCACCCCGATGAACTGGGCCAGCGCGTCGGTGACGTACCGCTCGGTGGTCTCCTTGTCGAGGCCGAGGCCGCTGAGCACGCCCTCGCCGTGCTCGTGCTCCAGCAGGGCGAGCAGGATGTGCTCGGTGCCGATGTAGTTGTGGCCGAGGCGCAGGGCCTCGCGGAAGGTGAGTTCGAGGACCTTCTTGGCGGCGGGGCCGTAGGGCACCAGCTCCGGAACCTCCGCCGCGGCGGGCGGGAGCGCCGCGGTAGCCGCCTCCCGCACCGCGTCCAGCGTCACGCCCTGCGCGGCGATCGCCTTGGCGGAGAGGCTCTCGTCCTCCGTGAGCAGGCCGAGGACCAGGTGCTCGGGCAGGCCCTCGGTGTTTCCGGCGGTCTTGGCCGCGTTGTGGGCGGCCATCACGGCGTTGCGGGCGCGGGGCGTGTAGCGGGTGAAGCCCTGGCTCGCGTCCAGGTCGGCGGACTCCTTGGGCACGAAGCGCTTCTGCGCGGCCTGCCGGGTGACGCCCATGCTCCTGCCGATGTCCGTCCAGGACGCGCCCGAACGCCGGGCCTGGTCCACGAAGTGGCCGATGAGGTGGTCGGCCACCTCACCGAGGTGTTCACCGGCGATGACGGCGTCCTGGAGCTGTTCGAGAGGCTCCGCGTGCACCTTCTTGATCGCCGTGATGAGTTCGTCGAGGCGTACGGATGACGTGATGCTCGGGTTCGTCGTCATGTGTCAACCGTAGGTTGCGCCCCCTCGACCGTCAACCCGTGGTTGACAGGCGGTGGTGGTCACCGGGTCCTTGGGCGGCCGTGGCACCATCGCCGGGTGAGTACGTCCCACACCGTCGACCGTGCCTTCGAGGCCGCCCTGTACGACAGCGGCGACACCGCCCTGGACGCCGCCGCATCGCTGCTGGCGGCCGACCGGGTGGCGGACGCCGAACTGGCCCGGCGGGGCGAGGAGTTCGTCACGACCGCCTGGCGGCGCGGCTGGCAGCCCGCCGACCTCGTACGGATCGTGCGGCGCGAGCTGGACGACCCGCACGTACGGCTGGTGGCGGCGCTGATCCGCGCCCAGGCGCCGGACGACCGCCCGCGCGGGCCACGCTGGGCCGCCCAGCTCGACGCCGTACCGGACCAGGCGCCGCCCCGCACCGACCGCTTCTCGCACGCCACGGCCGTACTGGAGCTGTACCGCCTGCTGCTGCGGCTGCCCGAGCTCGAACCGCTGGAAGCGCCGCGGACGCCGGGCGCACCCCGCGGCGAGGCCCGGCCCGAGTCCCGCGCCCTCGCCCGCATCCGCGCGCTGCTCGCCAAGGCGGAGGCGACCGGGTATCCGGAGGAGGCGGAGGCGCTGAGCGCCAAGGCGCAGGAGCTGATGGCCCGGCACAGCGTCGACGAGGCGCTGCTGGCGGCCGGCGCCCCCGCGCCCGACGCGCCGGGTGCCTGCCGGATCGGGGTCGAGCCGCCGTACGAACAGGCCAAGGCGGTGCTGCTGGACGCGGTGGCCGACGCCAATCACTGTCGCGCGGTGTGGAACGAACCGCTCGGCTTCTCCACCGTCGTCGGTTTCGAGGGCGATCTGGAGGCGGTCGAACTCCTCTACACCTCGCTGTTGGTGCAGGCCGAGGCCGCGATGGCGAGGGCGGAGGCGGCGCAGCGCGCCGGCGGACGCAAGCGGACCAAGACCTTCCGGCAGTCGTTCCTCGCCGCCTACGCGCACCGCGCGGGCACCCGGCTGCGGGCGGCGGCGGACGCGGCCACCGCCGAGAGCGGGGCGGTGGCGGACGTGGACCTCCTGCCGGTGCTCGCCTCCCGGGAGGTCGCCGTCACCGACCGGCTGGAGCGACTGTTCCCGGAGACGACCACGACCCGGCTGCGCGGTGTCTCCGACGCGGCGGGCTGGACGGAGGGCACCCGCGCGGCCGACGACGCCCGGGTCGAGCGCCGACGGCCGCTGCGCTAGCTTCTACGGAGTGCCGGAACGGCTCAGGAGCCGAGGCCCTCGGTCGGCAGGCCCGGAGGCAGCGAACCGCCCTCGGACCTGGTGTACGTCTCCTCGCCTACGCCGCCCTCCCACGTCACTACGAGCGAGGTGTCGTCGACCGACTCGACCGTGCCGGTCGCCCGGTCGTCGCTGCCCGCGGTGCACTTCAGGCGGATCGTGCGGGTGCCGGAAGCCTCGCCTGCGGTGCCGCTGCACACGGTCCCGCCGGTGGCGAAGAGGGCGGCCTTGCCGCCGGTGACCATCAGGGCGACCGCCTGGCCGTCGGCGGTGGCCAGCCAACTGCCCTCCAGTTCCCCGGCGGCGGAGGGTGATCCGCCCGAGCCGCCACCGGTCTCCGCGCTCGCGGATGCGGTTGGCGCCGCCGACGACTTGTCACCGCCGCCGGAGCCGCCACCGGAACCACCGCCGGAGCCGCCGCCGTCGGAGTCACCGCCGTCGGTGCACGCGGTCACCGCCAGCGCGCCCATCAGCCCGACGGCCACGGCCGCGGCCCGCACGGACCGCCGGGCCGACCGCCCGCGCGGACTCGGGGCACCCTCGGACGTACCCGTGGCTGCACCCTCGGGCGTACCCGTACCCGTACCCGCAGCCGCACTCGTCGCGTTCGCCGTGCTCGCCGTACTGCCCACAGTCACCCATGTCACCGGAAGCTCCAAGCTGTTGCCGGGCGGCCGTTCGGCCCCAAGACAGCCGCAAGTTACCAGGACGACTTGCGCACCCCGGGAAGGTGACCGGCGTGCGCCTGCTCACGCAGGTTCACCCGGGAGAGCCCGAAGGTGCGGAGGTAACCGCGCGGGCGGCCGTCGACCTGGTCGCGGTTGCGCACGCGCGTGGCGCTCGCGTCGCGGGGTTGCCTGCGCAGTTCCCGCTGGGCGGCGAGCCGTTCGGCCTCCGTGGAGGACGGCCGGCGGACGATCTCCTTCAGCTCGGCCCGGCGCTCGGCGTACCGGGCGACGGTCCGCTGTCGCTGCTCGTTCTTAGCGATCTTGCTTTTCTTCGCCATCAGATCCTCACTCCCCGGGCACGGATGCGCGCCACGGCCGCCTCGACGCCGATCGCGTCGACGGTCTTGATCCCCTTCGTGCTGAGCCGCAGCCGTACGTGCCGGTTCTCGCTCGGCAGCCAGTAGCGCTTGGTCTGGACGTTGGGGTCGAAGCGGCGGGAGGTCCGCCGGTGGGAGTGCGAGACGCGGTTGCCGAAGCCGGGCCGGGCCCCGGTCAGCATGCAGTGGGCGGACACGGTGACGTACCTCTCCTTCGGGTCGGAGGACCCCTAGCTGTTAATGGAATTCATTTTCAGTAAGATACCAGCCATGGCACGCAACGAACTCCGCCCGGTCATCAAACTCCGGTCCACCGCCGGGACCGGTTTCACCTACGTCACCCGCAAGAACCGCCGCAACGACCCGGACCGACTGGTCCTGCGCAAGTACGACCCGGTCGCCGGCCGCCACGTCGACTTCCGAGAGGAGCGCTGACCCGTCATGCGCGAGGGCATCCACCCCGAGTACCGCCCGGTCGTCTTCCGCGACCGCGCCGCCGACTACGCCTTCCTCACCCGCTCGACCATGACCAGCGAGCGCACGATCGAGTGGGAGGACGGCAACACCTACCCGGTCGTCGACGTCGAGATCTCGAACGTCAGCCACCCCTTCTACACCGGCACCGCCCGTGTCCTGGACACCGCCGGCCGTGTGGAGCGATTCGAGCGCCGGTACGGGAAGCGGGACGGGGCATGAGCGGGTCCGACCGCCCGGTCATGCCCGTGGTGATCGTCGGCGGGCTGCACGTCGACGCCCGCAAGGCGGCCGTGGCCCGGCTCCTCGCCGACGTGCCCGGCAGCGTCGTCCTCCACCACGACCTGGCGACGGCCACCGCGGGTACGGTCGTGCGGACCGTGCGGGACGCCGCCGGCATCCTCTCCGCCGACGAGGCGCCGCTCGTCAACGACTGCGCCTGCTGCGCCCTGCGCGAGGACCTCGTCCCCGAACTTGCACGCCTCGCGGGCGCCGGTGGTACCCCGCTGGCGGTCGTCGAGCTGTGGGACTCCGTGGAGCCCAGGGCGATGGCGGAGGTGGTGACGGCCGGCGGCTTCACCGTCACCGGCGTGATCACCGCCGTCGATCCGGCGCTGGTGCTGCCGTACCTCGGCAACGGCGACGACCTCGCCGAGGGCGGCCTCGCCGCCGCGGCCACCGACCAGCGCACCGTCGCCGACACCTTCGCGCGCCAGCTGGAGTACGCCCCCGTCCTCGCCCTCGCCGACTCCCCGGAGGCCGACGACGAGGACCGCGAACTGCTGGCCCAGCTGCACCCGACGGCCCGCCGGGTCCCGATCGGCCACGGTGACCCGGCGGGCGCCCCGCCCGCGCCGTCCGGGCCACCGCACTCGTCCGCATCGGCCCGCCTGTCCGAGCCGAGCCGCCCGTCCGAGCTGGCGCGCGCCGCCCTCGCCGGCTTCGACGTGGAGGCCGCCGCCGCCGCTCAGCACCCGGCCTGCGCCCTGCTGCCCGCCGAGGCCGACGCGCACGGCGTCACCACCCTGGTGTGGCACAGCCGCCGGCCCTTCCACCCGGAGCGGCTCTACGCGGCGCTGGAGGACCTGACCTGCGCCGCGGCCCGCAGCCGAGGCCGGTTCTGGCTCGCCGACAAGGCGGACACGCTGCTGCACTGGGACGCCGCCGGCGGAGCGCTGTGCGTGGAGAGCGCGGGGCCGTGGCTCGCCTCGCTGCCCGACGCGGCCTGGGAGCTGGTGCCGCCGGTGCGCCGCGCCGCCGCCGCACTGGACTGGCACCCCGAGCACGGCGACCGCTGCCAGCACCTGGTCTTCACGTCCCCCGGCCTCGACCGCGACGGCCTGGAACGGCTCCTGGAGGCCTGCCTGCTGACCGACGCCGAGTACGCCGCCGGACAGGCCGCCTGGGAGCGCCTGCCGTCCGCCTTCGACACCCTCCTGGAGGTCTGAGAGCCCATGCCCCGCAAGAACGACCGCAAGCCCGCCAAGCAGCGGCCCAATCCGCTGGACCGGGCCGGAGTGACGTACATCGACTACAAGGACACCGACCTGTTGCGGAAGTTCGTCTCCGACCGCGGCAAGATCCGCAGCCGCCGGGTCACCCGCGTGACGTCCCAGCAGCAGCGGCAACTGGCCCGGGCGATCAAGAACGCCCGGGAGATGGCGCTGCTGCCGTACTCAACGCGCTGACCTGCGTCGCGAGCCGTTACCGGCGCCGTATCACAGGGGCCCGCTCGTCGGAGCGGGCCCCTGGTTTCGTTGCATGTTGTTGCATGTTCTTCGTATCCGGGGGCATACGCGGGAACGAGTTCTTCGGAGCGGGCGTCAAAGAGTGCGGGACTCGGTCAAGCGGTCGTCGAAGCCGTAACCGCGGGAGCACCGCGCGTGCACGTGCATTTGCTGATGCATTCGCACGTGAGCGGGTTATGATCCAGATCAGTTGACCACTGCATCAATGGCCACATCAGCCAGTGCACCACCGGGGAGCGACCTGTGGACCACGACGTGTACGACGTGTACGCCGCTGACGACGCGTCCGGCGTGTACAACGGCATGGCAGCCACGCAGTTGCACGACGTGGCCTGGCAGAAGAGCCGGCACAGCAACTCGCAGGGGTCGTGCGTGGAGTTCGCGCGGCTGCCCGACGGCGCGGTGGCGGTGCGCAACTCCCGCTTCCCCGACGGGCCCGCGCTCGTCTACACGCGCGCCGAGATCGAGGCCATGCTGCTGGGCGTCAAGGACGGCGAGTTCGACCACTTGGTCGCCGGCTGACACGTGCGGTCGCCGGCTGACCTGTCCCGGTCGCGAGCCGACACGGCCCGGCCGCCGGCCGACACGCGGAGAACCGCGGCACGTGAAGGCGCCGCGGTCCGTCGTCACTCGTAGGCCGGGCCGGTCCCCCCGTCGGGCCGCCCGAGCCGGAACAGGGCCCAGACCACCTTGCCGTCGAGCGTGCCGGCGAGCGGGTGCCAGCCCCAGCTGTCGCTGAAGGAGTCGACGAGGAACAGGCCCCGGCCCGACTCCGCCGAGAAGTCGTCCGTCTCGCGCGCCACCGGGCTGTCGTGACTGGGGTCGCGCACCGCGCACACCAGCCGCTCGGGCCAGCGCATCAGGTGCAGCCGGACCGGGCCGTTGTGTTCGGACGTACGCGGCGTGTCGGCGGGCAGCGCGTGGCGCAAGGCGTTGGTGACGAGTTCGGAGACCACGAGGCAGACGTCGTCGAAGCGGTCGCTCATGCCCCAGCCGTCGAGCGTTCTGCGGGTGAACTTCCTGGCCTCGCGCACCGCCTCGAAGCGCGGCGGGAGGGCGCAGGAGGCGGCGTTGGACACGGCCGCGGGGTCGAGTGGCGGAAGGCCCTGCCGTAACGGCTCGAGCATGGTCGATCCATTCGTCCCCATGCGAGGCACTCCCCCGAAATTCGCGGTCCGTAGCGATGCGGCGCGGTGGTGCGGGACCATGGTTTCCGATGCGTACCGCAGATGCAAGGGCAGATGCACGTGCACGCGACCGAAATGGGCCTGCCCGTACCGCTTGTTGGTCAATTTTTCCGTCATCTTCGCCTGCCCTTCATCCCGTCTCGCGGCCGGTTCCCGGTGGTTCCGTGCATGATCTGCGCGTTCCCTTGGGCTCCCTTCCGTTTCCGTAACCGGGCGAGTACTGCTCGGAGTGTTTTAGTGGCAGACTTCGCCCCTGGAGACGGTTGGGGAGGCTGGCGAAGGTGAGCGCGGGAGAGCCCGGATCGGTGGTGCGGCGCATGCTGCTCGGATCACAACTCAGGCGATTGCGTGAGACGCGGGGGATCACGCGGGAGGCGGCGGGCTACTCGATCCGCGCCTCCGAGTCGAAGATCAGCCGGATGGAGCTGGGCCGGGTGAGCTTCAAGACGAGGGACGTCGAGGACCTGCTGACGCTGTACGGCATCACGGACGAGCAGGAGCGCAACTCCCTGCTCTCGCTGGCCAAGGAGGCCAACGTCGCGGGCTGGTGGCACAGTTACTCCGACGTGCTGCCCAGCTGGTTCCCCACCTATGTGGGCCTGGAGGGTGCCGCCTCGCTGATCCGGGTCTACGAGGTGCAGTTCGTGCACGGCCTGCTGCAGACCGCGGAGTACGCCCGCGCGGTCGTCCGGCGCGGCATGAAGGGCGCCGGCGAGGCGGACGTCGAACGCCGGGTGGCCCTGCGCCTGGAGCGGCAGAAGCACCTCGTCGCCGAGAACGCGCCCGAGTTCCACATCGTCCTGGACGAGGCCGCGCTGCGCCGTCCCTACGGCGACCGCGAGGTGATGCGCGGGCAGCTCCAGCACCTCATCGAGATGTCCGAACGCCCCAACATCCGCCTCCAGGTCATGCCGTTCGGCTTCGGCGGGCACTCCGGCGAGAGCGGCGCGTTCACGATCCTCAGCTTCCCAGAGTCCGACCTCTCGGACGTCGTGTACCTGGAGCAGCTCACCAGCGCGCTGTACCTCGACAAGCACGAGGACGTCACCCAGTACGAGACCGCGCTGAAGGAACTCCAGCAGGACAGCCCGGGGCCGGACGAGAGCCGGGACCTTCTGCGAGGTCTTCTCCAACTCTCCTGAAACATAAGTACGATGACGCTCAATCAGGCCGCTTGCTCGTGCGGACGCGGCGGCAGCTATGGGGATTGAGGGATCACATGTCGTCGTACTTCACCGACCTCGCCCAGCAGTACATCGACGGCGAGTGGCGACCGGGCACCGGCTCCTGGGACATCATCGACTTCAACCCGTACGACAACGAGAAGCTGGCCTCGATCACCATAGCCACGGTCGACGAGGTCGACGAGGCCTACCGGGCCGCCGAGCGCGCGCAGAAGCATTGGGCGGCGACGAACCCGTACGCCCGCCGCGCGGTGTTCGAGAAGGTGCTGCGCCTGGTCGAGGACCACGAGGCGGAGATCGGTGACGCGATCGTCGCCGAGCTCGGCGGCACCCGCCTGAAGGCGGCCTTCGAACTGCACCTCGCCAAGGAGTTCCTGCGCGAGGCCGTGCACCTGTCGCTGCGCCCCGAGGGCCGGATCATCCCCTCGCCGGTCGACGGCAAGGAGAACCGCGTCTACCGGGTGCCGGTCGGTGTCGTGGGCGTCATCAGCCCCTTCAACTTCCCCTTCCTGCTCTCCCTGAAGTCGGTCGCCCCGGCCCTCGCCCTCGGCAACGGCGTCGTCCTCAAACCGCACCAGAACACTCCGGTGGTCGGCGGCACCCTGGTCGCCAAGCTCTTCGAGGACGCCGGCCTGCCGGGCGGCCTGCTGAACGTCGTCGTCACGGACATCGCGGAGATCGGCGACGCCTTCCTGGAGCACCCGGTCCCGAAGGTCGTCTCCTTCACCGGCTCGGACAAGGTCGGCCGCCACGTGGCCACCGTCTGCGCCGCGAACTTCAAGCGCTCGGTCCTCGAACTCGGCGGCAACAGCGCCCTGGTCGTCCTCGACGACGCCGACGTCGACTACGCGGTGGACGCCGCCGTCTTCAGCCGGTTCGTGCACCAGGGGCAGGTCTGCATGGCCGCCAACCGTGTCCTGGTCGACCGTTCGGTCGCCGACGAGTTCACCGAGAAGTTCGTCGCCAAGGTGGCCGGCCTCAAGACCGGCGACCCGCGCGACCCCTCGACGGTCATCGGCCCGGTGATCAACTCCTCGCAGGCGGACGCGATCTCGGCTGTCGTCGAGCAGGCGCTGGCCGAGGGTGCCACCGCCCTGGTGCGCGGCACGACCACGGACAACCTGGTCGAGCCGTCGGTCCTGACCGGCCTGCCCGCCGACTCCGCCCTGCTGAAGCAGGAGGTCTTCGGCCCGGTCGCCTTCCTCGTCCCCTTCGACGGCGAGGAGGAGGCCGTACGTCTGGTCAACGACACCCCGTACGGCCTGAGCGGCGCTGTGCACACGGGGAACACCGAGCGCGGCGTCAACTTCGCCAAGCGGATCGACACCGGCATGTTCCACGTGAACGACGGCACCGTGCACGACGAGCCGATCGTGCCCTTCGGCGGCGAGAAGCACTCCGGCATCGGCCGCCTCAACGGCGACACCATGCTGGACGCCTTCACCACGCAGAAGTGGATCTCGGTGCAGCACGGGCGGAGCGGCTTCCCGTTCTGAGTACGGGCGGTCCGGCGCGGGGGCGGGACCGGGGCGTGACCCGTCCCCGCTCCCGCCTACGCTGGGTGCCATGTCAGTGATCCGACTCCTGGTGCTCGGCGCGGTGCGCCAGCACGGGCGGGCCCACGGCTACCAGGTGCGCAACGACCTGGAGTACTGGGGCGCGCACGAGTGGTCCAACGCCAAGCCCGGCTCGATCTACCACGCGCTGAAGCAGATGGCGAAGCAGGGCCTGCTGGTCGCGCACGAGATCGCTCCGTCGACCGCGGGCGGCCCGCCGCGCACCGAGTACGAGATCACCGCGCAGGGTGCCGAGGAGTACTTCACGCTGCTGCGGGAGTCCCTCACCGCGTACGACCAGAAGCCCGACGTGCTCTCCGCCGGGCTCGGTTTCATGGTCGACCTCGGGCGCGAGGAGGTGCTCGGCCTGCTGGAGGAGCGGATCCTCGCCATCCAGGAGTGGCGCAGGTCCGTCACCGAGTACTACACGCCCGAGGAGGGGCCCGGGCAGCTCGGTCACATCGGCGAGATCATGCACTTCTGGGTGCACTCAGCCGACACCGGCGCCGAGTGGACCCGCGCGCTGATCGAGCGCATCCGCGGCGGCGCGTACACCTTCGCCGGGGAGGGCGAGCCGTTCGTCGGCGTCCTCGGCGAGGGCGAGGAGAACCCGTACGGCGCGGGATAGCGGCATCCCGGCGACCGGGACTGACGAACTCGGTCGACTGATCAAGTTCGACTAACCCCCTCGACGGGCATACCTCCCCTGGGCTAGTAGTCAAGTTTTACTAATCAGGGAGGCCGAGTGACCGACGCGGCGATCACCCTCGAAGGCGCACGCAAGAAGTACGGCGACAAGCCCTGGGCGCGGTGGGCCTGCTCCTGCTGTTCCGGTTCGCGATGCTGTGGGTCGGCATCCACCTGGCCCCGGTCGCCGGCAAGCCGGAGACGGTGCAGGCGGTACAGATACTGGTCTGGCCGGTCGGCTTCCTCTCCAACGCCTTCGCCACCCCCGACGCCATGCCGGGCTGGCTGGGCACGCTCGTCGGGTGGAACCCGGTGTCCCACACCGCCACCGCCGTACGCGACCTGTTCGGCGGCCCCGGCGGCGAGGCGGGGCACGTGTGGGCGGCGGTCGGGTGGCCGCTCGCCCTCGTGGCGGTGTTCTTCCCGCTGGCGGTGCGGCGGTTCGCCCGGCTCAGCCGCTGTGGGCAGCCGTCTGCGGCGGGATCCGAACGACAGCCGCTGATGGTGGCAACCGGTGGCCGCACCCTTGTCCCGGGTCAGCGGGTGCGGCTGCCGGCGCAACTGGGGCAGCAGCCGCTCCAGCTCCTCCACCAACAGGTCCGCCACGTCGGCCGAGAAGCCGTTGCGGTACACCACACGCAGCGCGGACAGGTCCTGGCGGTGCGGCGGGAAGGTGCAGGCGGGCACCAGCCAGCCGCCCTCCCGCAGCCGGGAGACGTCGAACACGTCGTACGACGTCACGTCGTCGGCCGTCGTGAAGGCGAACACCGGCAGCCCGCGGCGCCGACGGGTCGGGCGCGTGCCGGAGGTCGGCGGGCATCGCCACACAGCGCCGCTCCAGCTCGGCGGTGCGCGGGTACTCGTCCTTGTCGATCAAGTTCTTGTCCCGGCACTCGGCCATCAGCACCCCGGCCTGCGGCCCCATCCAGGTGGTGACGAAGGTGGCCCGGCTGGGCGCGCGCTGCCGTCCAGCATCAGCTCGTCGTGGACCAGCCGGTACGCCGTCTGGTGGGGCAGCGGGGAGTCGGGGAGGCGGTGGGTCGGCGCCTCGGTCATGCCGCCGAGCGGGTTCGTCACCGCGTGGAACGGGTTGACGGCGAACCGGCTCCGGTCACGGCCGTCGTCGTGGGACTCGTGGGGTCCCTGGTGCAATGGCATGCAGCCGACGGTAGGTCCGGGTCCCGGACCCCGCACTCGGGCTTGCACCTCACGTCGCGTGAGGCGGCAGCGTGGAGGGCGTCAGAGAAGGGAGCGGAAGTGAGCTACTCCGTGGGACAGGTGGCCGGCTTCGCCGGAGTGACGGTGCGCGCCCTGCACCACTACGACGACATCGGCCTGCTCGTCCCGAGCGAGCGCAGCCACGCGGGCCACCGGCGCTACAGCGACGCCGACCTCGACCGGCTGCAGCAGATCCTGTTCTACCGGGAGCTGGGCTTCCCGCTCGACGAGGTCGCCGTCCTGCTCGACGACCCGGACGCGGATCCGCGCGCACACCTGCGCCGCCAGCACGAGTTGCTGACCGCCCGGATCGAGAAGCTGGAGAAGATGGCGGCGGCCGTGGAGCACGCCATGGAGGCACGCAGCATGGGCATCAACCTCACGCCCGAGGAGAAGTTCGAGGTCTTCGGCGACTTCGACCCCGACCAGTACGAGGAGGAGGTCCAGGAGCGCTGGGGAAACACCGACGCCTACCGCCAGTCCAAGGAGAAGACCGCCTCGTACACCAAGGAGGACTGGCAGCGCGTCCAGAACGAGGCCGACGAACTCACCCGGCGCTTCGTCGCGCTGATGGAGGCCGGAGAGCCCGCCGACTCGGAGGCGGCCATGGACGCCGCCGAGGACCACCGGCAGGGAATCACCCGCAACCACTACGACTGCGGGTACGAGATGCACACCTGCCTGGGCGAGATGTTCGTCTCGGACGAACGTTTCACGCGAAACATCGACGCCGCCAAACCCGGTCTCGCCGCCTACATGCGCGACGCGATCCTCGCCAACGCCGTCCGGCACACCTCCTGAGCGGTGGTCGTGGCCCGGGGCTCATTCCCGGGCCACGACCACCGCCGTCCCGTACGCGCACACCTCCGTGCCCACGTCCGCCGCCTCCGTCACGTCGAAGCGGAAGGCCAGCACGGCGTTGGCCCCCCGCGCGCGTGCCTGCTCGACCAGCCGCTCCATCGCCTGGTTACGGGTCTCCACCAGCGTCTTGGTGAGCCCGCGCAGCTCGCCGCCGACCAGCGACTTCAGCCCGGCGCCGATCTGGCTCCCCAGGTGCCGGGAGCGCACGGTCAAACCGAATACCTCCCCGAGCACCTCCTGCACCCGATGTCCCGGCAGGTCGTTCGTGGTCACGACGAGCACCTCGGGCCGAGGGCCCTGTCCGCCGCCGTATTCTTCAATCCCCATGGTTCTCAGGCTTCCCCGGGCGGGGGGGGGCAGTGCACCCCCAGCCGTCCCGTGGAACCTGGAACCGGACGGCTGCGTTGATACGTTTGGGCAGCCAGCCCCCGCCCGCCCCATAGTGCAGGAGCCACATTCCCGTGACCACGCTTGCGCTCGGCCCCGAGTGGCTGAGCCCGGACTACCTGATCGAGACCTTCGCTCTGCCGGGCATCCTGCTCATCGTCTTCGCCGAGTCCGGACTCTTCGCGTTCCTGCCCGGTGACTCGCTGCTGTTCACCGCGGGCCTCTTCGTCGCCCAGGGCGAGTACATCAGCCAGCCGCTGTGGCTGGTGTGCACCCTGATCGTGCTGGCCGCCGTCATCGGCGACCAGGTGGGGTACATGATCGGCAAGTTCCTCGGCCCCAAGCTCTTCAACCGCCCGAACTCCAAGCTCTTCAAGCAGGAGAACCTGGACAAGGCCCACGAGTTCATGGAGAAGTACGGGCCCAAGGCGATCGTCCTGGCCCGCTTCGTGCCGATCGTGCGCACCTTCGCCCCCATCGTGGCGGGCGCCGGCCGCATGCAGTACCGCACGTTCCTCACGTACAACGTCATCGGCGGCATCGCCTGGGGCACGGGCGTCACCCTGGCGGGCTACTGGCTCGGGCAGATCGAACTCATCCGGACCAACGTCGAGCCCATCCTGGTCCTGATCGTCGTCCTCTCGGTCGTCCCGATCGCCATCGAGTACCTGCGCGAGCGCAAGAAGAAGAAGCAGGCACCGGCGGTCCAGCCCCCGGCGCCCCAGGGCCAGCAGCCACAGCCGTCGTACCCGGTGATGGACGACGCCACGACCCAGCTCCGCCGCGTCGCCCCGTACGAGCAGCCGCCGCAGCAGTACCAGCAGCCGCAGCAGCAGCCCTACGCCCAGCAGTACCAGCAGTACCCGCAGCAGCCGTACGATCCGCAGGGCTACCAGCAGCCGTACAACCAGGGGCACTGACACGGAACCGAGTGGGGGGGGCGGGGCTCGCGAGAGCGGCCCCGCCCCCACTGCGTGTCCTAGTACTCCAGTTAGAAATCGTTGCCTGAGCTGGTCGGTTTCGTTGTGCTGGACATGGTGGGG
>NZ_BMTT01000011.1 GCF_014649815.1 Streptomyces mutabilis
ATTAGCTCAGCGGGAGAGCGCTTCCCTGACACGGAAGAGGTCACTGGTTCAATCCCAGTATCGCGCACGCAGTACCGCACCTGGTGCTCCCAGGACGATTAGCTCAGCGGGAGAGCGCTTCCCTGACACGGAAGAGGTCACTGGTTCAATCCCAGTATCGTCCACACTCACCGAAGCCCCCGGCCGTCTCGCACGGTCCGGGGGCTTCGTCGTGGTTTTCGCTCGGATCAGCCGGCTCAGCTGGAGAAGAGCATGTGGCCGAAGCTCGGAGGCACCGACGCCGCGTCGCACATCGGCTCGCAGCGCCGGGAAGCCCCGGCGACGGGCCGGGAGCTCCCGGGCGGGAAGAGCAATGCCGGCGCAGCTCCCCAGCTGCGCCGGCATTTTGCCGTCCGCCGCACCCCCGTCCCCACGGGGTTTCATGGATGGATGTCCCCGCCCGGACCGCTCTTCCGGGCCTGGGGTCGCCGCTCAGCGCCCCAGCATCACACCCACGGACGACGCCTGTGTGGCCACCGTCTCCCACCCGTCGAAGACGAGGAGGAGCAGGGCCGCCAGGGGCAGGGCCATGACCGTCGCCACCAAGGGGTGACGGCGTCCCTGACGGCGACTTCCGCGTGTGCGGACCAGCGTCCGCGGTACCGTCTGGGCCATGGTCCCTCTCCTGACCGTTTCCGTTGTCTTGGCAGCGGCGGGCGTCTGACCTCGGGGGACGAGTGCTGCACCCGCCGCTTGACCTCAAATCTAGGCGCCCGGCGGTCACCGGACGTCATGCCCTCGTACCGATTGCCGGGCCTCCCGGAGGATGAGCCATGCCCCGGTACGTACTCCTCTGGGTGGAGACCGGGTCCCGGGCCTCGGGGTCTTCCCCGAGGGGGCGCCCGAAGTATCCCTGTTCATCCGTACTGTCCGGTGACATCGCTCTCTCCGGCCACGCCCCGGCGTACGCCCGCCTCCCTCCACCGCTCGTCCCCGCACGCCACCACGGCGCGCGCGTGCCGTCGCCACGGGGTCTCCGCCACTTCCGCCCGCTCACCCGCGCCCGGCCCAATGCCCGCACCGCGGCGGCTGGTTGGGAAGGCCGGCGCCACCCCGGCCGGACGGACCTCGCGTTCCCTGACCGTTCCTCAACTCTCCCACCCGGTACTGACAATCCCTCGCCCCGAGAGGGCGCGGCCTCTGCGCGCGGGCGGCCATGGAAACGTAAGCTGTGGCACGTCACAGGGACCGGGCAGCGGGGATGAACATGGCGATGATGCGCCTGAGGCGCGAGGACCCGCGCGTCGTCGGCTCGTTCAGGCTTCACAGGCGGCTCGGCGCGGGTGGAATGGGCGTGGTCTACCTGGGCTCCGACAAGAAGGGGCAGCGGGTCGCGCTCAAGGTCATCCGGCCGGATCTGGCCGAGGACGAGGAGTTCCGGTCGCGGTTCGCCCGCGAGGTCTCGGCGGCCCGGCGCATCCGGGGCGGCTGCACCGCGCGGCTGGTCGCCGCGGACCTGGAGGCGGACCGCCCCTGGTTCGCGACGCAGTACGTGCCCGGCCCCTCCCTGCACGACAAGGTCGTCGACGGAGGCCCGCTCGGTGCGGCCGACGTGGCCGCTGTGGGCGCCGCCCTGTCCGAGGGGCTCGTCGCGGTGCACGAGGCCGGCGTGGTCCACCGGGACCTGAAGCCGTCCAACATCCTGCTGTCCCCGAAGGGGCCGCGGATCATCGACTTCGGCATCGCCTGGGCCACGGGTGCCTCCACACTCACGCACGTCGGCACCGCGGTCGGGTCCCCCGGGTTCCTCGCGCCGGAGCAGGTGCGCGGGGCGGCGGTCACGCCGGCCACGGACGTGTTCTCGCTCGGTGCCACACTGGCGTACGCCTCGATGGGCGACTCGCCCTTCGGGCACGGCAGTTCCGAGGTGATGCTGTACCGCGTGGTGCACGAGGAGGCCCAGCTGGACGGCGTCCCGGACGCCCTTGCCCCGCTGGTGCGGGCCTGCCTGGCCAAGGACCCCGAGGAGCGCCCGAGCACACTGCAACTGTCTCTGCGGCTCAAGGAGATCGCCGCCCGGGAGGCCCAGGGCCTGGCCGACGTACGGCCGCCGGCGCCGCGCAGCGCGGAGGCGGACCTGCCGACGGGGCGGCTCGCCGACACCTACCCGGAACGTGCGCAGCGGCGTCCACAGGGCCGACCGGGTGCGCAGGGCACCCCCGCCCCGAGGAACACCTCCGGGTCCCGGGGCCCCGGGCCCGCCCGCGGGGCCGACGCGTCACGCGGCGGCACGCCTTCGCGCGGTGGCGCACCGTCGCGGGGCGGGGCCTCGGCCCGGGGCGGCAACGCGTCGCGCGGAGGCGGTACGGGCTCACGGGGGGGCTCGCGGCCCACGCCCGCCTCCCGCAGCAACACGGGACGCACCGGGAGCGGATCCCGCAGCAACACGGGACGCAACGGGAGCGCCTCCCGTCACGACAGCGGGGGCCGGTCCGCGCCGCGCAGCGGGGCCGGCCGTACGGCGCCGCGGACCACGGGGACCGGTTGGCGGCGGCCCGCGAACCCGCGGCTGCTGCGGCAGCGGCTGTTCGTGTTCGTGGTCGTGACGCTGCTGGTCGCGCTCGGCATCGCCGCCGCGCAGGGCTGTCAGGGGCCGTCTCGGGGACTCGGCGACGAGCGGGACGGGGTGCGGGCGGCACAGGAGCGGGTGGACGTACGGGATGACACGCCCGGTCAGGGGCAGGTACCCGGTCTCTGAGGCTCCGGATGTGCCCGGCGGCCGGGGATCGGATGACGCGGTCCTCGTGCGGGGGGGGCGGCGCGTGGGCCGGATCGTCGGCCCGTCGGTCGCGTCGGCCCGTAGGCGCGTCACCCCGTCGGCCTCGTCAACGGTCCTCTGGTAGAGGCCGGCCGCGGGCGCGCGCCCCGCCCGGCGGGCTCCCTCCGGCCGCGTCGACGCCGGACGGCGGACCGCCGGACGAATCCCGTAGCCGACGTCTACGCCGTGGGCCGGCCCGTCGTCACCGCGTAGAAGGCGACCGCCGCCGCCGCGCCCACGTTCAGGGAGTCGACGCCGTGGGACATCGGGATGCGGACCCGTTCGTCGGATGCCGCCAGGGCCCGCCGGGACAGGCCGTCGCCCTCGGCGCCCAGCATCAGGGCCACCCGGTCCATGCGGTGCGGGGCGACCTCGTCGAGGGACTTCGCCCGCTCGTCGGGGGTGAGGGCGAGGAGCGTGAAGCCCGACTCGCGCACCGTCGCCAGTCCGGCGGGCCAGGTGTCGAGGCGGGCGTAGGGAACCGAGAAGACCGCGCCCATCGAAACCTTCACGCTGCGCCGGTAGAGGGGGTCCGCACAGTCCGGGGAGAGGAGTACCGCGTCCATGCCGAGGGCGGCGGCGGAGCGGAAGATCGCGCCGATGTTGGTGTGGTCGTTGACCGACTCCATGACGACCACGCGCCGGGCGGTGGTCAGGATGTCGGCCGCCGCGGGCAGCGGTTTGCGCGCCATCGAGGCGAGCGCGCCGCGGTGCACGTGGTAGCCGGTGACGCGTTCGGCGAGCTGCGGGTCGACGACGTACACCGGTGCGGGGGCCTCGTCGATGACGTCGCGCATGGTGTCGACCCACTTGGCGGAGAGCAGCATCGAGCGCATCCCGTAGCCCGCTTCGCCGGCCCGCCGGATGACCTTCTCGCCCTCGGCGATGAACAGGCCCTCGGCGGGTTCGCGGCGGCGGCGCAGTTCGACGTCGGTCAGGCCGGTGTAGTCGTGCAGGCGCGGGTCGTCGGGGTCGTGGATCGTGATGAGGTCGGCCATGTCACGCCGTCCCGTGCGGGCCGACGCCGACGACCTCGCCCACGACGATGACGGCGGGAGGCTTGACCTCCTGCGCGACGACCGTCTCGGCGACCGTGCCGAGGGTGGCGTCGACCCGGCGCTGGGCGGCCGTCGTGCCCTCCTGGACGAGGGCTACCGGAGTCTCGGGGGACCGTCCGTGTGCGACGAGGGCCTCGGCGATCTTGCCGATCTTGTCCACGCCCATGAGGATCACGAGCGTGCCGGTGAGCTTGGCGAGGGACGGCCAGTCGACCAGGGAGCGCTCGTCGTCGGGGGCGACGTGGCCGCTGACCACGGTGAACTCGTGGGCGACGCCACGGTGGGTGACCGGGATGCCGGCGGCGCCGGGGACCGAGATGGAGCTGGAGATCCCGGGAACGACCGTGCAGGGGATGCCCGCCTCGGCGAGCGCCTGTGCCTCCTCCATGCCCCGGCCGAAGACGAACGGGTCGCCGCCCTTGAGCCGTACGACCGCCTTGCCCTGCTCGGCGTGCTCGATCAGCGCGTTGTTGATGGCCTCCTGGGCCATGAAGCGGCCGTACGGGATCTTCGCCGCGTCGATGACCTCCACGTGCGGCGGCAGCTCGGCGAGCAGGTCGCGCGGGCCGAGCCGGTCGGCGATGACGACGTCGGCCTCGGCGAGCAGACGGCGGCCCCGGACGGTGATCAGGTCCGGGTCGCCGGGTCCGCCGCCGACCAGGGCGACTCCGGCGGTGCGGGTGCGGTGGTGCGGGGCGACGATGGTGCCGTCGCGCAGGCCCTCGACGACCGCGTCCCGGATGGCGGCGGTGTGGCGGGGGTCCCGGCCGCGGGCGTCCGTGGTGAGCACGGCGACGGTGACGCCCTCGCTGTGGCCGGTCGCCGGGGTCCAGGCGGTGGCCCGGTCGGCGTCGTCGGAGCGGACGCACCACACGCGGTGCCGCTCGGCCTCGGCGGAGGCGGCGGCGTTGGCCGCGGTGTCGCTGGTGGCGATCAGGGCGTACCAGGCGTCCGCCAGGTCGCCCTCCTCGTACGGGCGCCGCTCCCAGGTGATCTCGCCCGCGTCGGCCATGGCCTCGACCGAGGGGGTGGCGTCGGGGGACACGAGGCGGATGTCCGCGCCAGCGGCGAGGAGGGCCGGGAGGCGGCGCTGGGCGACCTGACCGCCGCCGAGGACCACCACGCGGCGGCCGGTCAGACGGAGGCCTACGGGGTAGGCGGGGTGTTCAGCCATGCGGGAGCGCTCCTCGTCCTGGCGGTGCGGCGGGCGGCGCTGCGGCATCGGAGCGGCCCTGACGTGCGGATACGTGGGGTCACGTGGGGATACGTGCGGATTCTAGGAGACGGGCACGGGCGGTACGAGGCCGGTCCGGTGTACGGCGGGGTCCGGGGCCCACGGGGGTGGGCGGCGCGGAACAGCCGGTCGCGCCGCCCGCCCCGCTGTGGCTACTTCTCCGTCACGCCCGCCGAGTCGAAGGTCGCGACCTCGTGCATCGCCCGCGCCGTGCTCTGCACCATCGGCAGCGCGAGCAGCGCGCCCGTGCCCTCGCCGAGGCGGAGGTCCAGGTCGACCAGGGGGCGCAGGCCGAGCTTGTTGAGCGCGGCGACGTGGCCGGGCTCGGCGCTGCGGTGACCCGCGATGCAGGCCGCCAGGACCTCGGGGGCGATCGCGCGGGCCACCAGTGCGGCGGCACCGGCGCTGACGCCGTCCAGGATCACCGGTGTGCGCAGGGAGGCGCCACCGAGCAGCAGGCCGACCATGGCCGCGTGTTCGAAGCCGCCGACCGCGGCGAGGACGCCGATCGGGTCGGCCGGGTCGGGCTGGTGCACCTCGATCGCCCGGCGCACGACCTCGGTCTTGCGGACCAGGGTCTCGTCGTTGATGCCGGTGCCCCGGCCGGTGACCTCGGCCGGGTCGGCGCCGGTGAAGACGGAGATGAGCGCGGCGGAGGCGGTGGTGTTCGCGATGCCCATCTCGCCGGTGAGCAGCGCCTTGTTGCCCGCCGCCACCAGGTCGCGGGCAGTCTCGATACCGACCTCGATGGCCTGCTTGGCCTCCTCGCGGGTCATCGCGGGGCCGGCCGTCATGTCGGACGTGCCCGCGCGGACCTTGCGGGGCAGCAGGCCGGGCGTCGCGGGCAGGTCGGCGGCGACCCCGACGTCCACGACGCACACCTCGGCGCCGACCTGGGTGGCGAAGGCGTTGCAGACGGCTCCCCCGCCCAGGAAGTTGGCCACCATCTGGGCGGTGACCTCCTGCGGCCAGGGGGTGACGCCCTGGGCGTGCACCCCGTGGTCGCCGGCGAAGACCGCGACGGCCGCGGGCTCCGGGATCGGCGGCGGGCACTGCCGGGACAGGCCGGACAGCTGCGCGGAGATGATCTCCAGCATGCCGAGCGCCCCGGCCGGCTTGGTCATGCGCTTCTGGCGCTCCCATGCCTCACCGAGCGCCTTGGCGTCGAGCGGGCGGATCTGTGCGACGGTCTCGGCGAGCAGGTCGTGCGGTTCCTCTCCGGGCAGGGCGCGGCGGCCGTACGTCTCCTCGTGGACCACCCAGGACAGCGGGCGGCGCTTGGACCAGCCGGCCTGCATCAGCTCGGGCTCGTCCGGGAACTCGTCGACGTAACCGACGCACAGGTAGGCGACGATGTCCAGGTGTTCGGGCAGGCCCAGGGCGCGGACCATCTCCCGCTCGTCGAAGAAGCTGACCCAGCCGACGCCGAGGCCCTCGGCGCGGGCGGCGAGCCACAGGTTCTCGACGGCGAGCGCGGAGGAGTACGGCGCCATCTTGGGTTGGGTGTGCCGCCCCAGGGTGTGGCGGCCGCCGCGGGTCGGGTCGGCGGTGACGACGATGTTCACCGGGGTGTCGAGGATGGCCTCGATCTTCAGTTCCTTGAACTGCTTGGCCCGGCCCTTGGGCAGCGACTTCGCGTACGCGTCGCGCTGACGCATGGCCAGTTCGTGCATCGCGCGGCGGGTGTCGGCGGAGCGGATGACGACGAAGTCCCAGGGCTGCGAGTGGCCGACGGAGGGCGCGGTGTGGGCGGCCTCGAGGACGCGGAGCAGCACCTCGTGCGGGATGGGGTCGCTGCGGAAGCCGTTGCGGATGTCGCGGCGTTCGCGCATGACCTTCAGGACGGCCTCGCGTTCGGCGTCGGCGTAGGCGGGGGCCGCCGGGCCGGTGGACTGTCGTACTTCCGCCTCCGCGGTCGCGCTCACGTCGTGCGGGTCTTCCTGGTCGGCGGCTCGAGTGTCCAGGTCGTCGGCGTTCTGGGCGACTTCGGGGTCGGCCTCGCGCGGGGCGGGGACCGGGGCCACGGGCTCCGAGGCCTGCGGGGCGTCCTGGGTGCCCGGGGCCTCTTGAGGAGCCTGAGCCGCCTGGGTCTCCCACGTCTGCGGCGGTACGACGAGCGCTTCGTGGGGCGTCGGCGCGAGATGCGGGTTGGTCGGGACCTGCCCGCCGTCGACCGGCACGAACTGGCCCACGGGCTGGTCGGGACCTTGCTCCGCGGGCTGGTCCGGGTGCGGCTCGGACCGGACGCCGTCCGCCGATGCCGCGTCGGCCACCGCCGGTTCGGGCGCGGGGTGCGAAGCGTCCGCTTCCGGCGGTACGTCGGTGCCGACGAGGGACTGAGGGCCCTGAGCGAACTGCGCGTCACGCGGGGCGGACTGGCCGTCCGGGGCGGGCCGGGCGTCCGGGGCGGGCCGGGCGTCCGGGGCGGGCCGGGCGTCCGGCTGGGCATCGGCGACGGGCTGGGGCTCCGGCTGGTGTGCGACGGAGTGCGTGCCGGCGTCCTGGGGTGGGGTGGGCTGGGGTGCGACCTGCTCGGGTGCGGCCTGCACGTCCGCGTGCGGGCGGTCCTCCACCGCCTGGACGGGCTGTGCGGTGTCCGTCGGCTGTGCGGAGGTCTCCGGCGCCGTTGCGGGCTGCCCGGTGGCGGCCGCGGTCTGCGGGAACGGCTGGTGCCCGGCGGGTTCGGCGGCGGACTCGCCGGGTGCCTGACCGGCCGCGACGACGGAGGCGGCCCGGTCGGGCTCGGCCACGGGCGCCTCGGCAGGCGGTGCTTCCTGGGGCTCGGGGACCTCGGTGGGCTCGGCCGTCTGTACGGGCTGGGGAACGTCGGTCGGCTCGGCCACCGTCGGTACGGGCTCGGGAGACTGGGGCGCCGTCTCCGCGACGTCTTGTGCCCGGGACGACTCGACCACCTGCGCGGGGCCGGGGACCTGCGTCGACTCGGCCTCCTGCACGTCCTCGGCAATCTCGGCCCGCCGCACCGCCTGACCCGCCTCCGGGACGCCGGTCGGCTCGACCGGTTGCGCGGCGGGGTCGGCTCCCTGCGGCGGCGCACCCTGCTGCGCGGCTTCGGAGAACTCGGTCGGCTGCTCCGCCGGCGCGGGCTCCGGCACAGTCCCCTCGGCGGTCTCGGCGGCATCAGCTGTTTCGGCGGCCTCGGTCTGCGGTACCGACGGCCCAGGGGCCTCCGCCACGGGGTGAACGGCATCGGCCACCGGCTGTACGGCATCGGCCGCGGGCTCCACGGCGCCCGCCTCGTCAGCCGGAGCCTGGTCGGACGCCTGGTCCGGCGCGGCGGCCTCCTCCGCTCCCGTCTCCGGGAGGACCGCCGCGGACGCCTGCTCGGCCTCGGGACCGGGCACGGTGTCCGTCGCGGGAGCCTCTTCCCCGACGGCGTCGGCCACGACCTCGGGCGCGGGAGTCTCTTCCGCGACGGCGTCGGCCACGACCTCGGGCGCGGCAGTCTCTTCCGCAACGGCGTCGGCCACGACCTCGGGCGCGGCAGTCTCTTCCGCAACGGCGTCGGCCACGACCTCGGGCGCGGCAGTCTCTTCCGCAACGGCGTCGGCCACGACCTCGGGTACAGGCGCCTGAGCCACCACGGGCTCGGCCACGGCCTCCCGCACCTCGTCACCGCCGGCCGGAGTCTCCCTGCCGTACGTCGTCCCGTCACCCGACACGGCGCCGGCACCGTCGGCGTCTCCCGGCGCACCCCCGGTCCGGTCCGAGACCTCGGCGTGGGCGTCCGCGGCCGGACCCTCGGTCTCGCCGGTCTCCCCGCCCGTCGCCGCCACGGCCTCCGTCGCCACGCGGGCCACGAGGGCCTGGGCGGCGCCCACCGGCTCGGGGGCCCGGTCCGCTGCCGGAATAACCGTTTCCGCACGAGCTGTCCCGGTGCCCACCGGCGCCTCGGCCGGCTGCTGGGCCTGCGCAGCCGCCTGCGCGTCCCAGGGCGCCGCACCCTGAGGAGGCATCGCGGCCGCCTGGGGGACGTCGAGGTACTCGGGGCCGGAGGTCGCCGGGCCGGTGTGGCGCACCGGCGCGTCGGCGGGGCCGCGGTCGGCGAGCGAGCGGACCGGGCTGGCGGAGGTGTCGGGGATCGGCGGACCGAGGTGCAGCGGCCTGCGCGGCGGGGCGGGGGCGGACGCGGGCTCGTGCGCCGGCTCGGGCAGACGGACGCCGCCGAGGTCGACCGAGCCGCTGTCGCGGCCGGACGTCTCGTGCGGGCCCGGCTGGTGCACGGTCTCGACGACCGGCTCCGGCGCGGGCGGCGCGACCTCGTTGCCCCAGGCGCTCTGGGCTCCCGGCAGCAACAACAGGTCCTCGTCCTCGGCGGTGGTCTCGGAGAGGTAGGTGTACGCGCCGGGTGCGGGGACGCCCGGCTGCTCCACCATGCCTGCGTTCTCCGGCAGCCCCTCGCCCGGGATCTGGCCGGTGTCGGTCATGCGTAACCCCTCGCCCATCGGTTAGTGCTTCTACGACCAGCTCGCCCGGGACGGCGCACCGACCGCCCCGTAGTGAGAACGAGCGTGCGTGCCCAGCGGCACGAACGACCCGTCGGAAATGACGACAAAGCCATTGAGTGGCATTGTCGCGGTCGTTGCCCCGTCACGACAGCTTGATCCGCGACGGCCCGCTGTGGACTGCGCCACGTTGCGCGTCCTCCGGTGCTGCCGTACCACACCGGACTCCGCAACAGGCGGGCTTTTACGGACATCGACCGATGAATGGTCGGGTGTCCGGGTGCGGCACAACAATCCGCCAGCCTACCCCGCGCGGTACGACTAACCGATCACGGGGCGCGGTCCGGGAGTACCCCGCTGAGCAGGAACACAACGCTCCGCTCCGTCTCCGTCCAGGCCCGGGTGTCGAGTCCGACGGACTGCAGCAGGGCGCACTCGACCCGGTAGCCGTGTTCCGTCAGGTCCCTGCCGACGAGTTCGGCCGCGTCACGGGTCGCGGCGTGCGCGACGATGCGCTGCGGACGGCGGTCGGCGACCGCGGAGACCACGGCCGCTCCCCCGCCGCCGACACGCACGACGTCGGGTTCGGGGAGGTTCTCCAGGACGTGCGGGGCGGTGCCGTGCACGATCTGGAGCTGGACTCCGAAGTGTCGGGCCGTGGCCTCGGTGCGGG
Organism: Streptomyces mutabilis; assembly: GCF_014649815.1. Taxonomy (GTDB): domain Bacteria; phylum Actinomycetota; class Actinomycetes; order Streptomycetales; family Streptomycetaceae; genus Streptomyces; species Streptomyces mutabilis. The sequence continues at coordinate 10,226 of NZ_BMTT01000011.1, forward strand.
CGCAGGCGTCCGGGTCCCGGTCGACGGCGATAACGGCGGCGCCGGCGCGGGCGGCCTCGGTGGCGAAGGCGCCGCCGCCACAGCCGATGTCCCACACGAGGTCGCCGAGGCGGGGCCCGAGCCGGGCGAGTTGGGCCGTGCGGAGCAGCTCGGTCTCTCCCTCGCCGAGGTCACCGCCGTACGCCTCGGCGGGCAGCGACCAGCCGCGCGGCCCGGCGGCGGGCCCCCGGCCGGCGATCCAGCCGGTGCCGTCGCCCGCCGCGCCCGGGCCGGTGCTCCCGCCGACGACGATGACGACGTTCGGGTCGCGCCAGGTGTGGTCGGCCGCCTTCTCCGAGGTGACGACGGTGACCTGTTCGCGCGTGGTGCCGAGTTCCTCGCAGATGACGAAGGTGCGGTGGATGCCCTCCAACAGCAGGCCGAGTTCGGCGGGACCGGCGCCCGGGGAGGTGAGGACGGCGACCTTGGTGTGGGCCCGGCATACGTTCACCGCGCGTCGCAGGGTGCGGGGGTGGGCGACGACCACGTGGGCGTCGTCCCAGGGCATGCCTGCGCGGGCGAAGGCGGTGGCGACGGAGGAGACGGCCGGGACGACTTCCACCTCCAGGCCGAACTCGGGGGCCCGCAGGGTGCGTACGACGCCGAAGAAGCCGGGGTCGCCGTCGGCGAGCACGACCGCGGTGCCGCGGTGGGCGGCGATGCGGCGGGCGGCGAGGGCGACGCTGCCGAGGCGGATGCGTTCCGCGGCGGGCGGTACCTCGGGAAGTGCCAGGTGGTGGGCGGCGCCTGCCACCAGGGTGGCCGCGCCCAGCGCGGAGCGTGCCGCGGCGGTCAGCGGCGAACCGTCCCAGCCGATCACCGTGACCCGGTCGGCCATCGTCGTCAGTCTCCAGGGGTCTTGCGGGTCGTGTCGCGGAACCGTTCGCGGGTGCGCCCCGTGAGGGTACCCGCTGCGGACTCGGGGCGGGGCGTCGGCGCCACCGGCCCCATGGATCAGTTCCAGTCGGGGAAGGTGCCGAAACCGCCGTCGTCGGTCAGCGGCCCGGTCGCTCCCTCGAGGTCCTCCGGCAGGAGGCTCCACACGATGAAGTCGGTGCGTACGTCCGTCCACACGTCGTCGTCGGTGTGGACGCGGGCTATGCAGGCGTTGCGCAGGACGCCCTCGCTGATGCAGCCGATCTTCTGGGCGACCTGCTGGGAGGCGGTGTTGTCGGCGGCGGTGCGCAGCTCGACGCGCTCGAACTTCTGGTCGCCGAAGAGCCACTGGGCGGTGGCGAGCGCCGCCTCAGACGCGTAACCCTCGCCGCGCGCCCAGTGGGCGACTATGTACGACATCTCGGTGGACCGTACGTGCCAGTTGGTCTTGGTGAGCTGGATGACGCCGACCAGCCGTTGGGTGAGGAACTCGGTGACGGCCAGGTCGAGTCCCCGTCCCGCCGTGCGCTCGGCGGGGGCGCGGTCACCGATCCAGGTGCGGGCGTCCTGCTCGGTGAAGGGCTGCGGGGCGTGGGTCCAGGCGGCGACCTGCTCGTCGTTCATCATGGCGGCGAGAGCCGCGACGTCGTCCTCGTCGAGGGGGCGCAGCACCAACCGCTCCGTGCTGATGGAGATGTTGGGGAAGGTGCTCGTCATGCGCCGCTCCGTAACCTGTGTAGCCGTCAGGGCCTGCTCGAACTGCCCAGCATGCAGCATGAAAGCACTCAACCGCACCACGGGGTCCACTCCGGCGGAGCGGACCCCGTGGTGCGGGTGGAGGGGGTCAGAACGACGGCAGCACGGCGCCGTCGTACTTGTCCTCGATGAACTTCTTCACCTCGGGCGAGGTGAGGAGCTTCGCGAGCTTCTTCACCCGCGGGTCGTCCTCCTGGCCCTCCTTGACAGCGAGGAGGTTGTTGTTCGGGTTGTCCTTGGCGGACTCCAGGACCAGGGCGTCCTCGGCCGGCTTGAGGTCGGCCTCGATGGCGTAGTTGCCGTTGACGACCGCGGCGTCGACGTCGCCCAGGGAGCGCGGCGTGGTGGCCGCCTCCAGCTCCTTGAACTTGAGGTTCTTCGGGTTCTCGGTGATGTCCGCGGGGGTCGCCGTGGTGCCGACGCCGTCCTTGAGGGTGATGAGGCCGTTCGCGGCGAGCAGCTGCAGGGCGCGGCCCTCGTTGACGGTGTCGTTCGGGACGGCGACGGTCGCACCGCTCTTCAGGTCCGCGGCCTTGTCGACCTTGTTCGAGTACAGGCCGAGGGGCTCCAGGTGCACGTCGACGACGGACACGATGTGAGTGCCGCGCTTCTTGTTGAAGTCGTCGAGGTACGGGGTGGTCTGGAAGAAGTTGGCGTCCACCGAGCCGTCCTCCGTGGAGGTGTTCGGCGTGACGTAGTCCGTGACCTCCTTCACCTCCAGGTCGAGCCCCGCCTTCTGCGCCAGGTCGTCCTTGACGTAGTTGAGGATCTCGGCGTGCGGGACGGGGCTGGCGGCGACGACCAGCGGTCCGGAGGTGTCGGAGGCGGTGTCCTTGTCCGAGCCGCAGGCGGAGAGCCCGAGGGTGAGGGCTCCGACGGCGAGGACGGCGGTGGTGATCTTGGCGGTGTTACGCACGAAAAGTGCCTTTCCTTGGTGGTGCGACCCCGTCTCGGGTAATACGGGGAGTCTGGGGGGCGGTCGTTCAGGCGACCTTGCTCACGTCGGCCGTGGCGGGCTCCTCGGTCTTCAGCAGCCGCAGCCGGGGGGCGGCTCCGGAGCGTCCGCCGCGGCGGTGCAGGGCGCGGGCGGTGGCGTCGCCGGCGAACTGGATGAGCGAGATGGCGACGGCGAGGATCGCGACGGTGACCCACATCAGGCCGGACTCGAAGCGGTTGTATCCGTAGCGGACGGCGAGGTCGCCGAGGCCGCCGCCGCCGACGGTGCCGGCCATGGCGGAGTAGCCGATGAGGGCGATGATCGTGGTCGTGGTGCTCGCGATCAGCGACGGGAGCGCCTCGGGGACCAGGACCTTGCGGACCACGGTCCAGGTGTTGCCGCCCATGGCCTGGACGGCCTCGACGAGTCCGCCGTCGACCTCGCGGACGGCCGTCTCGACCAGGCGCGCGAAGAACGGTATGCCGCCGATGGCGAGCGGCACGATCGCGGCCTCGCTGCCGATGGTGGTGCCGGTCACCCAGCGGGTGAAGGTCATCAGCGCGACCATGAGGATGATGAACGGCAGCGAGCGGCCGATGTTCACGACCTGCCCGATGACCTTGTTCACCACGGTGTTCTGCAGCAGGCCGCCCTTGTCGGTGAGGACCAGCAGGATACCGAGCGGGAGTCCGCCGACGACCGCGAGCAGGGTGGACCAGCCGACCATGATCAGGGTCTCCTGACCGGCCTGCTCCAGCAGGGGCTGCATCTCGGACCAGGTCACTTGGCACCTTCCTTCACCAGCAGCGGCTGGCCGTCGCCGACCGCGTCGTTGTTCACCACGTCGATCTGGAGGCCCTGCTCGCGCAGGAAGCCGACGGGTACGACGTTGTCCTCGTAGCGGCCGGGCAGTTCGATGCGCATGCGGCCGACCTGGAGCCCGCCGACGGTGTCGATGGCGGCGCCCAGGATCGATATGTCGATGTTGTAGGTCCGGGAGAGGTGGGAGATGACCGGCTGGGTGGCGGCCTCGCCGTGGAAGGTGACGTCGAGGACGGTGCGGTCGTCCCCGGACGGGTCGCCGCCGACCGGGAAGAGGGCGGCGGCCAGTGCGGAGCCGGGCGTCGCGAGCAGGTCGCTCACGGTGCCGGACTCGACGATGCGCCCCTTCTCCATGAGGGCGGCCGAGTCGCAGATGCTCTTGACGACGTCCATCTCGTGGGTGATGAGCAGGACGGTCAGTCCGAGCTGCCGGTTCAGGTCGCGCAGCAGCTGGAGGATGGAGCGGGTGGTCTCCGGGTCGAGGGCGCTGGTGGCCTCGTCGGAGAGCAGCACCTTGGGATCGCCGGCCAGGGCGCGGGCGATGCCGACCCGCTGCTTCTGCCCCCCGGAGAGCTGGGCGGGGTAGGACTTGGCCTTGTCGGCGAGACCGACCAGGTCGAGCAGTTCGAGCGCCTTGCGGGAACGTTCCTGCCCCGTCTTGCCGAGGATTTCCAGCGGCAGCTCGATGTTGTCCTGCACGGTCCGGGAGGAGAGCAGGTTGAAGTGCTGGAAGACCATGCCGATACGGCTGCGCGCCTGCCGCAGTTCCTTGCCGGCGCGGGGGCCGCGGCCCGCCAGCGCGGTGAGGTCCTGGCCGGCGACGGTGACCGTGCCGGCGGTGGGGCGCTCCAGGAGGTTGACGCAGCGGATGAGCGAGGACTTGCCGGCGCCGGACTGGCCGATGACGCCGTACACCTCGCCCTCGCGGACGTGCAGGTCGACGCCGTCCAGGGCGGTGACCTCGCGGCCGCGGGAGCGGTAGACCTTGGTCAGGCCCGATGTGGTGATCACGTGGGTTTCCGTCACTGTCGAGTGCGCGACGCGCTGGTGTGCGCCGGGCACGGGGGGCGTTGTTCTTCGGGGTTCGGGGGGACCTTCGGAACGCGGCACGGTTCTCGCGGTGGCGATGCGCGGTGGCGGTGAACCGGGGAGAAACGTGTGCGCGGGGCGTGGCTCGGCCGCGGGCGCGGAGCGCGGGGACGGACTCGAGCGGGCGCTCGCTTCGGGGCGCGAGGCTCAGGTGGTGCAGGGGCCCTCTAGAAGGCGCACATTCGACACATACAACGAGCACCGGGCGTCATCGTCGCCTCGGTCGCAGGGGTGCGGTCGCTCGTCGTGCTCATGCGATCAGTAAAGCAGACGGGCGGTCCTGACCGGAGACGACCGTCCGGATGCTGGACACCCGTGGGCGGTGACCGGACGCCGGGCCCGGCGGCGGGACGCGACACCGGCCCCGCCCTCCGATCCGTATGACCAGTTCCGACAAGGCGTGCGCGTCGGTGACCGCCGTGCGGGGTGCGGGTCCGGCGACCCGGCGGTCTGTGGCCAACGCCACGGTGGACGCAGCCGGCACCGCCTTCTCCGTGGCCCGCCCCTCGCGGCTTCCGGGGCGGCACGGGCGGGGCGGCGCGAGCGGGGTCGGAGGCGGCGGGGCTTTTGGGGCGTAATAGGGTCGGCGCCATGCTTGACGTCCTGACGCTGGTGACCGGCGTCGCCGCGCTGCTGCTCGCCGCCTGGTGCGGCTGGGCGGCCTACCGTGACCAGCCGACGAAGGACTGGCACTTCATCGGCATGGCCGTGGTCTCGGTGCTGGCGCTGATCCAGCTGGTCGCGGGGACCGTACTGCTGGCGCGGGGCGAGGAGCCGGAGCAGGGCACCACGATCTTCGTGGCGTATCTCCTGGGCGCCTTCGCCTGCGTCCCGGCGGCGGGCTTCATGTCGCTGGCGGAGCGCACCCGCTGGGGTTCGGTGACGGTGGCCGCCGGTGGCGTCGTCCTCGCCGTCCTCGAGGTGCGGCTCTATGACATCTGGGGAGGCTGAGATGGTGGCGACACCAGAGCGGGCGGGCCGGCAGCGACTGATCGGCGGCCCGGGCATCCTGCTGGTGTGGCTGTACGGCGTGATGGTCGTCGGCGCGGTGTCGCGCTCGGTGTACCAGATCGCTACCGAGTTCGACCGGGCGCCGCTCGCCTACACGCTCTCGGCGCTCGCGGGTGTCGTCTACGGCTTCATCACCTGCACCCTGGTGCGCGGTGGCGAGACGGCCCGCAAGGCGGCGCTGGTGTGCTGCGCCGCCGAGCTGGTGGGCGTCCTCGCGGTGGGCACCTGGACACTGGTGGAGCCGTCCGCCTTCCCCGACGCGACCGTGTGGTCGGATTTCGGGATGGGCTACCTTTTCATCCCGGTGCTGCTGCCGCTGTCGGCCCTGTACTGGCTGCGCCGGGCCCGCACCGCGTAGCGACGGACCCGGTGGCACGCGCCGCTCAGGCGGTGGTCGCGTAGGTTCCGGCCGCCTTCTCCAGGACGATCATGGGTACGCCGTCCGCACCCTGCGCCGTCCCCACCGTCTCGTAGCCGACCCGCCGGTACAGCCGCAGGCTGCTCTCGCTGCGGTGCCCGGTGTGCAGGCGGAAGCGCTTGGCACCGCGTTCCTCGACGAGCGCCGACTCCGCGGCCCGCAGCAGCCGGGCGCCGATGCCGTGCCCCTGGAGCCGTGGGTGCACGCAGAGCTTGCCGATGGACGCGGCCCCGTCCTCGGTCACCCGCCCGCGCACCGAGCCGACGACCTCGTCGCCGAGCCGAGCGACGAAGACGCAGTCGCCGGCGACCTCCTCGCGCACGGAGTCGAGGGTCTGGACGAGCGGGTCGATGCGGTAGTTGCCGTACAGCGCCGCCTCGCTCTGGAAGCAGAGGTACTGCAGCCGGAAGATCTGCTCGGCATCCTGCTCGGTCGCCGCCGAGATGGTCACGCTCATGCCCATGTGTGCATGCCTCCCGCTCACCTGATCCGCTGTGGTCCCCCACTCCTATCCCCGTCCTCAACGGGCCGCAACCTCCGGCGTCAGCAATCGACGCAGACATCCCAGACATCGGGAACGTTCCGGTCCAAGACTGCCCTGTGAGATACCCAACTCCCCCGCGATCTCCCGGTATGTGAGGTCTTTCGGCGACAGCAGGGCCTCGATCAGCCGGGGGCAGCGGCCGGGCAGCCGGCGCACGACGTCGCGCAGGGCACGGCGGCGGGCGGCGGCGAGGGCGAGCTGCTCCGGCTCGTGCTCGGCATCGCCGGCGGGTTCTGTCTCGTACGGCCGCTCGTCGCGGCTGGTTCGGCGGCTGCGGCGGGCCTCGTTGCGGACCGCGCTGCGCAGCCAGTCGTGGGGGTCGCGGGGCGGCCCTTCGACCTCCAGCCGTTCGAGGAGGCGCAGCCAGACGGCCTGTTCCAGGTCGCCGGGCTCGGTTCCGGACGCATATGCCTCGGCCGAGGCCTCGGCGGTGAGCAAGGGGTACAGAGAGGCGACCAGGTCGGGTGTCATATGCGGGTCGACGCGACCGCCCGGGCGGTGGGTTGCCCGGGCGGCCGAAGGTCACCCCAACCGGGGTCCTGCGCTCAGCTGTTGACGAAGTCCTCGCGGGCCAGCACGCCGGTGTCGGGGTGGTCGGTGAAGACACCGTCGATGCCGGTGGCGAAGTAGGCCCGGAACGCGCCGAACACGTCGCCGTAGGCGTCGGGCTCGCTGCCCTTGCGGAAGTCCGCGGGCAGGAAGGGGTTCTCGTTGCGCATCGTGTACGGGTGCAGGATCAGGCCCGCGCGGTGCGCGTCGCGGACCAGCGTGGTCGGCTCGGTGAGCCGCCCGGCGGAGTCCTTCGGGATGATCAGGTCCAGGGTCGGGCCGATGCCCTGCGCGTAGGAGGCGATCTCCTTCAGCCCTTCCGGCGTGATGAGGTCGGCGGTCGTGCGCGGGTCGCCGTTCTCGACGAAGTCCCAGGGGCGGCTCTTGGCGCCGGACAGCAGGACGGCGAGGGGGTTGCCGACGAGCCTGTTCATCCGCTGGATGCTGGTGGGCTCGAAGGACTGGATGATGACGGGCGAGTTCTTCCGGTCCTTGCCGTACTTGCGCAAGAGCCGCGCGAGTCGCTCCTCCGTGCCCAGGCCCAGCTTGCGGAAGTAGGTGGGGTGCTTGAGTTCGGGGTAGATCCAGACCTGCTTGCCGCGCTTGCGGGTCTGCTCGTTCTGCCAGCGGAGCACCTCTTCGAAGGTGGGGATCTCCCAGCGGCCGTCGTAGAGGGTGTTGTGCGGGCGGTTGGCCGGGATGCGCTCGGTGGCGCGCAGCGTCTTGAGTTCGGCGAGGGTGAAGTCCTCGGTGAACCAGCCGGTGGTGGAGACCCCGTCGAGCAGCTTGGTGCGCTTGCGGTCGGCGAACTCCGGGTGGTCGGCGACGTCCGTGGTGCCGCCGATCTCCGGCTCGTGCCGGCAGACGAGGTGACCGTCCTTGGTGGGCACCAGGTCGCCGGCCTCGACGATGTCGGCGCCCATGTCGAGGGCGAGTTCGTAGGCGCCGAAGGTGTGCTCGGGGCGGTGGCCGCTGGCGCCGCGGTGGCCGATGACCGTCGGCACGGGCAGGCCCTTCACGCCGCTTCCGCGTCCGCCGCCGTGCCGGGGGTCGGCGGCTCTCGCCGTGCCGGGCAGGCCCAGTACGGCTCCGCCCGCGCCGAGCACCGCCGCCCCGAGGAGCGCCCGCCGTCCGGTGCCGCCCGTCTGCTCGTCCGACTCCTGCGTTCCCATCAGGGCCTCCCTGTCGTTGACCGTCGGTGCGGGCCGATCGTAGGGGCGCATACATGACGGGTGGGAGACCGCGGCGGGAACACGCGGGTGCGTCGGGATGTCGTACGGGCGTGGAGTGGCCGGTGGGACGGGACGGGTGACGTGCCGTCGGCTTCGGACCGGCGGGCCGGAGTACGCGGTCGGTGGCCGCGAGTCCCGTCGTGACGGTGGCTCGCGAGCCCGCGGGAGCGAGCTGCCTCACATCCCCGGCAACCGTCGCCTCCGCGCAACGTCCCTGCACCGCAGGTGAACGCATGTCAACACCGTGTGACGCCCGGGTGACCCGACGTGCGCGACCCCCTGGGCCGCGAGTAATGTCCTCACCTGCACAGACTCATACCGCATCCCCGACACCGGAGGACCCGTTGTCCCGCTTCGCGCTCATCAAGGCAGTGCTCGGTCCGATCATGCGCCTGATGTTCCGCCCACGGGTGGAGGGTGTGGAGAACATCCCGGGCGACGGCCCGGTGATCCTGGCCGGTAACCACCTCACCTTCATCGACTCGATGATCCTGCCGCTCGTCTGCGACCGGCAGGTCTTCTTCATCGGCAAGGACGAGTACGTCACCGGCAAGGGCCTCAAGGGCCGGCTGATGGCCTGGTTCTTCACCGGCGTCGGCATGATCCCGGTCGACCGCGACGGCGGCCGGGGCGGGGTCGCGGCGCTGATGACCGGCCGCCGGGTGCTGGACGAGGGAAGGATCTTCGGCATCTACCCGGAGGGCACCCGCTCTCCCGACGGCCGCCTCTACCGGGGGCGCACCGGCATCGCGCGGCTCACGCTGATGACCGGCGCTCCCGTCGTACCGTTCGCCATGATCGGTACCGACAAGCTCCAGCCGGGCGGCGCGGGCCTGCCGCGACCGGGCAAGGTCACCGTCCGCTTCGGCGAGGCGATGGAGTTCTCCCGCTACGAGGGCATGGACCGCGACCGCTACGTCCTGCGGGCCGTGACCGACTCCGTGATGACCGAGGTCATGCGGCTGTCCGGCCAGGAGTACGTGGACATGTACGCGAGCAAGGCGAAGGCGGCGTAGGGCTGCGGAACGCACGGACACGCAAGACGAACGAATGGGACGGCGGGTCGCTCGGTGAGCGGCCCGCCGTCCACGTCCACGTCCACGGCCCTACGGCCGCCGTACGGCTACGGGTGCTCCACCCGGTCCTCCAGGTGCTGGCCGCGCAGCAGGAACCAGGCGGCCACGGCAGCCGCCAGCAGGACCGTCGCGCCTACGCCCGCCGCGAGGGTCAGGCCGTCGACGAAGGCCTGGCGGGCGGCGTCCAGCAGGGCCCCGGCCGACCGGACCGGCAGGTGCGCGGCGCCCCCCACCGCGCCGCCCAGTGACTCGTGAGCCGCGGCCGGGGTGCCGGCCGGGCCGGTGAAGTCGCGGTAGACGCCGGTCACGATGGAGCCGAGCACGGCGATGCCGAGGGCGGCGCCGAGTTCGTAGGCCGTCTCCGAGACCGCGGAGGCCGCGCCCGCCTGCTCCTTGGGCACGCTGGAGAGGATCACGTCGGCGGTGACGGTGAAGGAGAGCCCGGCGCCGACGCCGACGACCAGCAGGGCGGTACCGAGCAGCGGGTACCCGGTGTGCTGGCCGATGACGGTCAGCACGGCCAGCGCGAGGCCCACGGCGGCCAGTCCGCCGGAGACGACCGCGCGGACCGAGAAGCGCCGTGCGGCGCGACCGGCGATCAGGCCCGCCACCACCGCGCCGATCGCGGCGGGCAGTTCTGCCAGGCCCGCCTCGAACGGCCGCCTTCCCTGCACCAGTTGCAGGTACTGGGAGAGGAAGAACACCAGCCCGGACAGGCCGAGGATGGTCAGCAGGTCGGCCAGGACCGCACCGCTGAAGCCGCGGCTGCGGAACAGCCGCATGTCGAGCAGCGGGGCCGGCATGGTCAGCTGGCGGCGGACGAAGCCGTGGAGCGCGGCGGCGCCCAGCAGGCCCGCGGCGAGCGTGGCCCACGCGAACCCGTGCGCGGCGGCCTCCTTGACGGCGTACACGACACCGACCATGCCGACCAGCGAGAGCACGACGCTGAGCAGGTCCCACGGGCCCGGGTTCGGGTTGCGCGACTCCGGCAGCAGCTTGATGCCGACGACGACCAGGACGGCCATCACGGGCAGGTTGATCAGGAAGACCGAGCCCCACCAGAAGTGCTCCAGCAGGAAGCCGCCGACGACCGGGCCGACCGCCGCACCGGCCGAGGCCGCCGCGCCCCAGATGCCGACGGCGAGGCTGCGCTCGCGCGGGTCGTGGAAGAGGTTGCGGATCAGGGCGAGGGTGGCCGGCATCAGGGTGGCGCCGGCGACGCCGAGCAGGGCCCGGGCGACGATCATCAGCTCGGGGGTGTGCGCGTAGGCGTTGAGGACGGAGATCGCGCCGAACGCCGTGGCGCCGATGAGCAGGATCCGCTTGCGGCCGATGCGGTCGCCGAGGCTGCCCATGGAGACGAGCAGTCCGGCGATGACGAAGGAGTAGACGTCGCCGATCCACAGCAGCTGGGTGCCGGAGGGGGCGAGGTCCTCGCTGATGTAGGGGGTCGCGAGACCGAGCACGGTCGCGTCGACGGCCACCAGCAGTACGGCCAGCACGAGGACGGACAGCGCCAGCCAGCGGCCGGGGCGCTTCACCGCCTCGGTGGACTGCGCCGACTGCAGGGTGCGGGTCATGGTTCACTCTCTCCGAAGCGCGCCGCCGAGCAGCAGCTCGACGATCATGTGGTTGAAGTCGTTGCGGGCCACGCGGCCCGCGGCCACGGCCCAGGCACCCGCGCCCAGCAGGCCGTAGAGGGCCTCGGTGAGCCAGGCCGGGGTGAGGTCGATGCGGAACTCCCCACTCTCCTGGCCCCGTCGGAACAGGTCGGTGAGCCCGGCGTCGATGCGGGCCCAGCCCGCGTTCTGCTCCTCGCCCTCGAACAGCTGGTTCTCGGTGTGCAGGAAGGCGAGCAGCGCGGCGGCGGGTTCGATCCCGCGCACGAGCCGGCGCACCGCGTCGGCCGCCGGTCCGTCGTCCGTGCGGGCCGCATCCAGGGCGGCCTCGCACTCGGCGATGCCGAGCTCTTCCAGCGCCTTGACGAGGGCGTCGCGTCCGGCGAAGTGCCGGTGGAGCGTGGCCCGGCTGATCCCGGCGGCCCTGGCGACCTCGTCCATGGTCGCGGTGGATTTCCGGGTCAGCAGGGCCGCGGCGCTGCGCAGTACCTGTTCTGGATCGACGGCCATGAGACGACGATAACCCACATGAGACATTCATGTCTCACACTGGGCAAGGGTGACTCACCTCTCAGGTCAGTCACGGTCTCGAAGAGGCGAGGCTCAGTGCCAGCGCAGCTGCCCGCGCCGCCCCCAGTACGCCTGCGGGTCCTCGACGAGTGCTCCGAGGCGTGCCACCTGGTCTTCGTCGAGGTCGACCACGGCGGCGTGCAGATTCGAGCCGAGCTGGTTGACGGTCGCCGCGCCGGAGAGGACCACGCCGGCCCAGGGCTGTCGCAGGATCAGCGCCAGGGCGACCGCGTCACAGCCCAGGGCCGTCTCCTCCGCCACCGCCTTCAGTGCCTCGGGCGCGTACGGCTCCGCGAGGCGGCCGTTGGCCATGCCCTCCTTGACGATCACGGTGAGTCCGGCGTCGTGCGCCTCGGCGAGCGCGGGCCCGGCGGAGGTCTCCAGCATGTTGTACGTCGACTGCACGGTGCGGAAGAGGGGTTCGCCGTCGACGGTCACGGCGAGCGCCGCGCGAATGGCGTCGGCCTGGGCGGGACCGCTGGTGGAGAAGCCTACGCTGACGCCGCGCGCGGCGGCCTCGGCCAGCTTGGCGTGCAGGTCCTTGTCGGTGAGGGCCGGGCTGTCGGGGGTGAGCGAGTGGATCTGGTACAGGTCCAGTCGGTCACCGAGCAGGGCGTCGCTCTCGGCGCGCTGGCGCTCGTACGTGGCGACGCCGTGGTCCTTGACCTCGTGCTGCTCGGCGTCGGCGGACCAGTCGGCCGTGTAGGTGTAGCCCCACTTGCTGCCGACGACGACGTCGTCGACATCGGGGCGTTCCCGGAGCCAGCCGGCCAGGAACTCCTCAGAGCGGCCGTAGGAGCGGGCGGCGTCGAAGTAGCGCACGCCCTGGGCGTAGGCGGCGTCGAGGAGGTCGTGGGTGCGTTCGCGCATCGCCTCGACGGTGCGGTCGGCCGGCAGGTCCCGGTCGCGGCCGAGGTTGATGTAGCCGGGGCGGCCGACGGCGGCGAGACCCAGTCCGATGTTGCAGGTGGGGGTGGTCGCCGCGGCCAGGCGGGCGAAGGGCATCGCGGACTCCGTTCGGTCGGCTGCTGAGCTTTTGAAGCTGTTGACCAACGTAACCGCGATGCCCCCCGGGCACACCGGGTGCTACTTCTTGGCGTCCACCCACGCGTGCTGGGCGGCCACGTCTTCCTTCACCTCGGCGAGCTGGACGGCGACCGCGCCGGGCGCCGTGCCGCCGCGGCCGTTGCGGGAGGCGAGGGCGCCGGGGACGTTCAGGACGCTGCGGACCTCGGGGGTGAGGTGGGCGGAGATCTTCGCGAACTGCTCGTCGGTCAGCTCGTCCAGCTCCTTGCCCTCGGCCTCGGCGACCTTCACGCACTCGCCGGCCACCTCGTGCGCGACGCGGAACGGCACGCCCTGCCGCACCAGCCACTCGGCGATGTCGGTGGCGAGCGAGAACCCGGCCGGGGCCAGCTCCTCCATCCGCTCACGGTGCACGGTGAGGGTGGCCATCATGCCGGTGAAGGCGGGGAGCAGGATCTCCAGCTGGTCGATGGAGTCGAAGACCGGCTCCTTGTCCTCCTGGAGGTCTCGGTTGTACGCGAGCGGGAGGGCCTTGAGGGTGGCCATCAGGCCGGTCAGGTTGCCGATGAGGCGGCCGGACTTGCCGCGGGCCAGCTCGGCGATGTCCGGGTTCTTCTTCTGCGGCATGATCGACGAGCCGGTGGAGAACGCGTCGTGCAGCGTGACGAAGGAGAACTCCTTCGTGTTCCACAAGATGATCTCCTCGGCGATCCGGGAGACGTTGACGCCGATCATCGCGGTGATGAAGGCGAACTCGGCGACGAAGTCGCGGGAGGCCGTGCCGTCGATGGAGTTGCCGGCGCTGCCGCGCTCGAAGCCGAGGTCCGCGGCGACCGCCTCCGGGTCCAGGCCGAGGCTGCTGCCCGCGAGCGCTCCCGAGCCGTACGGCGACACGGCCGTGCGCTCGTCCCACTGGCGCAGCCGCTCCGCGTCCCGCCCGAGCGCCTGGACGTGGGCGAGGACATGGTGGGCGAAGAGCACCGGCTGGGCGTGCTGGAGGTGGGTGCGGCCGGGCATCGCCACGTCCGGGTGGGCTTCGGCGAGGCCGATCAGCGCGTCCTGGAGTTCGGCGATCAGGCCGCCGACGATACGGGCGTGGTCCCGCAGGTACATGCGGAAGAGGGTCGCGACCTGGTCGTTGCGGGACCGGCCGGCGCGCAGCTTGCCGCCGAGGTCGGGACCGAGGCGTTCCAGCAGGCCCCGCTCCAGGGCGGTGTGGACGTCCTCGTCGGCGATGGTGCCGGTGAAGGAACCGTCGGCGACATCGGACTCCAGCTGGTCGAGACCGGCGATCATCCGGGTCAGCTCGTCCTCGGTGAGCAGCCCCGCCTTGTGCAGCACGCGCGCGTGGGCACGCGAGCCGGCGATGTCGTAGGGCGCGAGCCGCCAGTCGAAGTGGACGGACGCGGACAGCTTCGCCAGCGCCTCGGCGGGACCGTCGGCGAAACGGCCGCCCCAGAGCCGGACGTCACCGCTGTTGCTGCTCACTTGGGTCGCTCCTCAAGGCCGTCGATGTGCCACCGCTTCCGCACGGTTGCCTCCGGTGGCATGCATGAGTATGCAGAGTACTGCATGATTCGTCAATTCAGTGGCCGGTTGAGTGCGCAGGGCCCTGAGCCCGTATCCCCCTGGCCGGGCACAGTCGCCGTGGCCGCCCCGTGGAACGCCGGCCGGGACGGCCACGGCTTCGCCCGGCGCGGGTGCGGGTGCGGGTGCGGGTGCGGGCACAGCCTGCCAGGGTTCGCGTCCGGATGGCGGGACCGCCGACCGGATTCCCGGACAGGCGTACGACCGCCACCCATAATCGTTAGACATGGGAAAGACTCACGCACGCATAGACGGCAGGCTCCGCACCTTCATAGAGGCACAGCCCCTCTTCTTCACCGCCACCGCACCCTTGTCCGGCGACGGCACGGTCAACCTCTCCCCCAAGGGCCTCACGGGCAGTTTCGCCGTCCTGGACGACCTCACCGTGGCCTACCTCGACTTCGCCGGCTCCACCGCCGAGACCATCGCCCACCTGCGTGAGAACGGGCGGATCACCCTGATGTGGTGCGCCTTCCAGGGGCCGCCGAACATCGTCCGGGTGCACGGCCGCGGCGAGCCGGTCTTCCGCGACGACCCCCGTTTCCCGGAACTTCTCACCCACTTCCCGGACATCGACCCGAGCGCGCACGGGCTGCGCGCCGTCATCGTCGTGACCGCCGAGCTCATCCGGGACTCCTGCGGCTACGCGGTCCCCTTCATGGCGTACGAGTCGGACCGGGACCTGCACGGCAAGCGTTTCGCCCGCGAGGACGACGCCTCGCTCAGCGCGTACTTCACCAAGAAGGAGCACATCGCGACGAGCCTGGACGGACTTCCCGGGCTGCCGTTGCCGCTGCCCCCCTCTACCGTCTGAGCCATGCGTCCCGGTGTCGTCGCCGCCCTCCTCTCCGCCTCCCTGCTCGTGCCCGGTGCCGCGCCCGCCGGCGGGTCCGCTCCGCGGCCGCTGCCGGCCCGGATGGCGGACACCGGCGGCGGCACCCAGCTGATCACCGCGGTCGCGCCGGGCACCGGCTCGACCGATGGCCGGGTGACCTGGTGGGAGCGCGGGGGCGGCGGTCGGTGGGTGAAGGCCGGTTCCGCACCGGCCCGCTTCGGCGCGGGCGGGCTGACCGACGGGTCGACGCGCGAGCAGGGCACGAACACCACCCCGACCGGCCTGTACGACCTGCCGTACGCCTTCGGCATCGAGCCCGCGCCGCACGGGACGGCCTACCGGTACCGCCCCGTCCGCGAGAACTCCTGGTGGTGTCAGGACAATGCCTCCCGCGCCTACAACCGCTGGACCGAACCCCGCCCCGCCGACTGCCGCGCCACCGAGGCCGAGCACCTGATCACCTACACGGAGCAGTACGCCCACGCGCTGGTCGTCGGCTTCAACTACCACCGCCCGGTGCGCGGCCGCGGTGCGGGCATCTTCCTGCACGTGAACGGAGGCGGGGCGACGGCGGGCTGCGTGTCGGTGCCCGAGGAGGCGATGCGGCGCATCCTGGGGTGGGCGGAGCCGTCTGAGCGCCCGCACATCGCCATCGGCACCTCGGGCGGGGCGACGGCGATCACGCGCTACTGAACGGCGACGGCCCGGCGGACGCTGAACGCTCGGCCGGCACGGCGCGTATCTGTGGGCCAAGGGTCAAGTCCCCACGGAGGAACCGTGACCACCACGCTCGCCGGCGGCCGTGCCGCCCGCCGTCAGACGATGCGGCGCATCCGTCCGCGCCGCTCCCCCGCCGTCCCTCTGCTGCTCGTCGTGTGGGCGGGCGCGGCGGGCGTGTTGTGGCTGTGGTGGCGCAACACGCCCGCCATCTCCGACCGGACCGGCATGATCCTGAACGCGGGCCGGATCACGGGCCTGCTCGCCGGGTACCTGATGGCACTGGTGGTGCTCCAGATGGCGCGCGTGCCGGCGCTCGAGCGGCGGGTGGGCTCCGACCGGGTCGCGCTGGACGAGGCGGCAGCGGAACTGCGGCGGGTCGACGAGGTGTTCAGCACCTATCGGGAGGACAGTGAGGTCTCCCGGCTGGCAGGCGGTGAGACGACGCTCGCACGGTGCGCGCACGAGGTCGCCGAGGTGCTGGAGCTGGCCGCTGAGGCGGAACGGGTGAGCGACGGCTGGTTCAGCACGTCGTACCGGGGGCGGCCGGATCCGACGGGGATCGTCAAGGGCTGGGCCGTGGAGTGTGCCGCCCGGCGGGTCGCGGCGGCCGGTGCGACGGGCGTCAGCGTCAACGGGGGCGGGACCGTGCAGTTGCTCGGTACGCCGGGGGCGGGGCGGCCGTGGCGGGTCGGCGTGTCGGACCCGCTGCGTCCGGGTGGGCTGGCGGCGGCCGTGTCGGCGGCGGGGGCGCCGGAGCTGGCCGTGGCGACGTCCGGCTCGGCGGAGCGGGGCGCGCACGTCGTCGATCCGCGCACGGGGCGGTCCGCGGTAACCGATCTGGTGTCGGTGACGGTGGTGGCGGCCCGGCTGACGTGGGCGGACTGCTGGGCCACGGCGGCGTTCGCGAGGGGGGCGCGGGAGGGGTTGCGGTGGCTGGAGTCGCTGGACGGGGTGGAGGCGCTGTTGGTGACGGCGAGGGGCGAGGTGCGGTGCACGGGAGGGCTGGCCGCCCGCTTGGGCTGAGGTACCCGCGTATCACTCACCCGCAGCCGCGGGGGGTGCTGTGGCCGGCCTCGCTGCAGCGCACCCGGGGGCGCGGGGAACTGCGCGACCAGCCACCGCCCACCCGCAACCGCCCCCCGGCAGCCTCCGCGGCGCTCAGCTCCCGTTCTGAGCCAGCCGCAGCAAATGGTCCGCCAACGCCTGCCCACCCGTCGGCTCCCTGCTGATCAGCAGCAACGTGTCGTCACCCGCGATCGTCCCCAGGATGTCGTGCAGCTCCGCCTGGTCGATCGCCGAGGCGAGGAACTGCGCCGCCCCCGGAGGAGTCCGCAGGACCACGAGGTTCGCCGACGCCTCCGCGGAGATCAGCAGCTCCGCGGAGAGCCGCCGCATCCGCTCCTCCTTCGCCGACTCCCCGAGCGGCGCCCGCGGGGTGCGGAAACCACCCTCGCTGGGCACCGCGTAGATGAGGTCGCCGTCGTTGTTGCGGATCTTGACCGCGTTCAGCTCGTCCAGGTCCCGGGAGAGCGTCGCCTGCGTGACGGTCAGCCCGTCGTCGGCGAGCAGCTTCGCGAGCTGGCTCTGCGAGCGCACCGCCTGCCGGTTGAGGATGTCCACGATCCGGCGGTGCCGTGCGGTGCGGGTCTGCGGTACGGCAGGCCCACCGGTCTGCTCGTGCTCCTGCGCCTGGCTCATCGTCGTCTCATTCTCCGGATCGTCCGTCCCCGTGGGCCGCGTCGGCGGCTTGGTCAAGGATGCCGGGCAGCGCCCGGAGGAACGCGTCCACCACGTCGTCGCCGAGGTTCAGCGGCGGCATCAGCCGTACGACATCGGGTGCGGGCGCGTTCACCAGGATTCCGGCGTCCTGAGCCGTCTGCTGCACCTGGGGCGCGAGCGGCTCGGTGAGCACGATACCCAGGAGGAGTCCGGCGCCCCTGACGTGGGCGATCAACGGGTGGCCCAGCGCCTCGACCGCGCCGCGGATCTTCTCGCTCTGCCGCTTGACGTTGTCCAGCAGCCCCTCGTCCGCGATGGTGTCGAGGACGGCGAGGCCGGCGGCGCAGGCGACCGGGTTGCCGCCGAAGGTCGTGCCGTGCTGACCCGGCTGGAGGAGCTCGGCGGCACGGCCGAAGGCGACGGTCGCGCCGAGCGGCAGGCCGCCGCCGAGGCCCTTGGCCAGGGTGACGACGTCCGGCAGGACGCCCTCGTGCGCCTGGTACTCGAACCAGTGCCCGGTCCGGCCGACGCCGGTCTGCACCTCGTCCAGGACGAGCAGCGCGCCGGTGGCGGCGGTGATGGCGCGGGCCGCCTTCAGGTAGCCGGGGGGCGGGACGACGACGCCGTTCTCGCCCTGGATCGGCTCGATGATCACCAGGGCCGTCTCCTCGGTGACCGCGGCGGCCAGCGCCTGCGGGTCGCCGTACGGGACGTGCGTGACCTCGCCGGGCAGCGGCAGGAAGGGCGCCTGCTTGCCGGGCTGGCCGGTCAGCGCCAGCGCCCCCATGGTCCGGCCGTGGAAGCCGCCGTCGGTGGCGACCATGTGCGGGCGCCCGGTCAGCCGGCCGATCTTGAAGGCGCCCTCGTTGGCCTCGGCGCCGGAGTTGCAGAAGTAGACCTTGCCGTCGCGGCCGAAGCGCTGGAGCAGCCGTTCGGCGAGCGCGACGGGCGGCTCGGCGATGAAGAGGTTGGAGACGTGGCCGAGGGAGGCGATCTGCCGGCTCACCGCCTCGACCACCGCCGGGTGCGCGTGGCCGAGTGCGTTGACCGCGATGCCGCCGACGAAGTCCAGGTACTCCTTGCCGTCGGCGTCCCAGAGCCGCGAGCCCTCGCCGCGCACCAGGGGCAGGCTGGGCGTGCCGTAGTTGTTCATCAGCGCGCCCTGCCAGCGCCCGGTCAGCTCTTCGTTGCCCACGGCTTCCCCTGTGTTCGGTCCCCCGGCGTTGCTCACGACTCCCCCTGTCCGTCCGGCACGACCATCGTGCCGATGCCCTCGTCGGTGAAGATCTCCAGCAGGATCGAGTGCTGGACCCGGCCGTCGATGACCCGGGCGGTGGTCACGCCGTTGCGTACGGCGTGCAGGCAGCCCTCCATCTTCGGCACCATGCCGCTGGACAGCTCGGGCAGGAGCTTCTCCAACTGGACGGCGGTGAGACGGCTGATCACCTCGTCGGAGTTCGGCCAGTCCTCGTACAGGCCCTCGACGTCGGTGAGGACCATGAGAGTCTCGGCGCCGAGCGCCGCAGCGAGTGCCGCAGCCGCCGTATCAGCATTGACGTTGTAGACATGTCCGTCGTCCTGGGAGCGGGCGATCGAGGAGACGACCGGGATGCGGCCGTCGGCGAGCAGCGCCTCGATGGCACCGGTGTCGATCTCGGTGATCTCGCCGACCCGTCCGATGTCGACGGACTCGCCGTCGATCTCGGGCCGGTGCTTGGTGGCGGTGATGGTGTGCGCGTCCTCGCCGGTGAGGCCGACGGCGAGCGGTCCGTGCTGGTTGAGCAGCCCGACCAGCTCGCGCTGGACCTGCCCGGCCAGCACCATCCGTACGACGTCCATGGCGTCCTCGGTGGTGACGCGCAGCCCGGCCTTGAACTCGCTGACGATGCCGGCCTTGTCGAGCGCCTTGCTGATCTGCGGGCCGCCGCCGTGCACGACGACGGGCTTGAGGCCGGCGTGGCGCAGGAAGACGACGTCCTGGGCGAAGGCGGCCTTCAGGTCCTCGTCGATCATGGCGTTGCCGCCGAACTTGATGACGACCGTCTTGCCGTGGTGGCGAGTCAGCCAGGGCAGCGCCTCGATGAGGATCTGGGCCTTGGGGAGCGCGGTGTGCTTCCTCGTCGTACTCATGAGCTGTAGGCGCTGTTCTCGTGGACGTAGTCGGCGGTGAGGTCGTTGGTCCAGATGGTGGCGGTGGCGTCGCCGGCGGCGAGGTCGGCGACGATGTGGACCTCGCGGTAGCGCATGTCGACCAGTTCGCGGTCCTCCCCGACGCCGCCGTTCTTGCAGACCCAGACGCCGTTGATGGCGACGTTGAGGCGGTCCGGCTCGAAGGCGGCCGAGGTGGTGCCGATCGCGGAGAGCACGCGGCCCCAGTTGGGGTCCTCGCCGTGGATGGCGCACTTGAGGAGGTTGTTGCGGGCGATGGTGCGGCCCACCTGGACGGCGTCGTCCTCGGTCGCGGCGTTCACGACCTCGACCTTGATGTCCTTGCTGGCGCCCTCGGCGTCCCGGATGAGCTGCTGCCCGAGGTCGTCGCAGACGGTGCGGACGGCCTCGGCGAAGTCGTCGTGGGCCGGGGTGACGCCGGAGGCGCCGGAGGCGAGCAGCAGCACCGTGTCGTTGGTCGACATGCAGCCGTCGGAGTCGACCCGGTCGAAGGTGACCCGGGTGGCGGCGCGCAGCGCGCTGTCGAGGGCGTCGGCCTCCAGGTCGGCGTCGGTGGTGAGGACGACGAGCATGGTGGCGAGGCCCGGCGCGAGCATGCCGGCCCCCTTGGCCATACCGCCCACGGTCCAGCCGTCCTCGGTGACGACGGAGGTCTTGTGCACGGTGTCGGTGGTCTTGATGGCGATCGCGGCCTTCTCGCCGCCGTGCTCGGAGAGCTGACCGGCGGCGGTCTCGACGCCGGGGAGCAGCTTGTCCATGGGCAGCAGTACGCCGATGAGTCCCGTCGAGCAGACGGCGACCTCGCCCGCGCCCGTCCCCAGCACCTCGGCGACCTTCTCGGCGGTCGCGTGGGTGTCCTGGAAGCCCTTGGGGCCGGTGCAGGCGTTGGCGCCGCCGGAGTTGAGGACGACCGCGGACAGCTGCCCGCTCTTGAGCACCTGCTCCGACCACAGGACCGGCGCGGCCTTGACGCGGTTGGAGGTGAAGACACCGGCGGCGGCGCGTCGGGGGCCGTTGTTGACCACGAGGGCCAGGTCGGGGTTCCCGCTGTCCTTGATCCCGGCGGCGATGCCCGCCGCCGTGAATCCCTTTGCTGCCGTCACACTCACGGCGCGACTCCGATCGTCGTCAGTCCGGTGGTCTCGTCTAGACCGAGGGCGAGGTTCATGCTCTGGACGGCACCGCCCGCGGTGCCCTTGGCCAGGTTGTCGATGGCGCTGATCGCGATGATGCGGCCCGCTGCGGCGTCGTACGCGACCTGCACCTGAACGGCGTTGGAACCGTAGACGGACGCGGTCGCGGGCCACTGGCCCTCGGGCAGCAGGTGCACGAAGGGCTCGTCGGCGAGGGCCTTCTCGTAGGCGGCGCGGACGGCCTCGGCGGTGACGCCGGGCTTCGCCTTGGCGGTGCAGGTGGCGAGGATGCCGCGGGGCATCGGCGCGAGGGTAGGAGTGAAGGAGACGGTGACCGGTTCCCCCGCCACCGCGCCGAGGTTCTGCATCATCTCGGGGGTGTGCCGGTGCAGGCCCCCGACGCCGTACGGCGACATGGAGCCCATGACCTCGCTGCCCAGCAGGTGCGGCTTGGCCGCCTTGCCCGCGCCGGAGGTGCCGGAGGCGGCGACGATCACCGCCTCGGGCTCGGCGAGCGCGGCGGCGTACGCCGGGAAGAGCGCCAGGGAGACGGCGGTCGGGTAGCAACCGGGAACCGCGACACGCCTGGACCCCTCCAGCGCGGCGCGGGCCCCCGGCAGTTCGGGGAGGCCGTAGGGCCAGGTGCCGGCGTGCGGGGAGCCGTAGAACCTCTCCCAGTCACCGGCGTCCTGCAGCCGGAAGTCGGCGCCCATGTCGATCACCAGCACGTCCGGGCCGAGCTGCTCGGCGACGGCGGCGGACTGCCCGTGCGGCAGCGCGAGGAACACGACGTCGTGCCCGGCGAGCACCTCGGGCGTGGTCGGCTCCAGCACCCGGCCGGCCAGCGGCAGCAGGTGCGGCTGCAGCGCGCCGAGCTTCTGTCCCGCGTTGGAGTTGCCGGTCAGGGCACCGATCTCGACGCCGGGGTGTGCGAGCAGCAGACGCAGCAGCTCACCGCCCGCGTACCCACTCGCTCCGGCCACCGCCGCACGTACCGCCATGACATCCTCCATCCTTGATGGCATGACTATACGTACCGCCGCACTTTTATGCAATCCGCTTCCGGGAGCACGGCGTCGGCCGTGGCCTTCCCGCCATGGGCAATACGTTCGGCGCCGGCCACGACACCCTGTACCTGTCCGACGGCGCCACCGCCGCGTTGGTCGACGTGCTGGCCCCGGCCGTTGTCGTTCGACCCCACGGACACCGATCCCGGCGACCGCGACGGGCTCCCGAACCGCCACCTCGTCGCCTGCTGCGTACGGCACCGGGTACTGAGCGGACTGCCGTACTGGGAGGGGTGCGTCTTCTGCCACCGGTGACCGTGGGAGATGATCGGCGGGCTTCGCAGCCGATCACCACAGTGCACCGGAGGACCGTGTGACCGTCGATCTCGCCGACTTCACCGCACCCGACGGCGAGCGGCCGCCCGCTCCCGTACCCGTGGACTGGGCAGCCGTCGAGGAGTGGCTCGGGGTTCGGCTGCCGGGTGAGTACAAGCGGCTCGCCGACCGGTACGGGCCGCTGGACTTCGGCGAGTTCTTCTGGATCCACGTGCCCTGCGTGGAGGAGGGCCGGTTCGACTACGGCCAGTGGCTGCGCGAGACGCACCGCGAGGCTCGGATCGAGGCCCGGGACCAGCCGGAGGCGGAGCGCCACGCGATCCACCCCGAGCCGGGCGGGCTCCTGGCCTGGGGGGTCACCCGTGGCTCCGACACGCTCTTCTGGGACACGTCCGTCTCCACCGACCCGGACGAGTGGACCGTCGTCGTGCGGCACCAGGGCTCGGTGCCGGGCAGTGGGCTGCGGGACTGGCACGCGTACGACCTCACCCTCACCGAGTACCTGCGGCACGCCGTCCGCGACGGCTGGGAGCTGCCCTCCCCGCCCGGCCCGCTGATGGGCCCGTTGCCCGGACGCGTCGCCCGGACCGCCTTCCTGCCCACGGCCGCCCCCTGGACGCCGCCGGAGCCCGTCCCGCCCCGGCTCACCGCCGAGGAGCGGCAGGTCGCCCTGGAGACCGGCGCCGGGCTGGACGCCCTTCGTCTGCTGTCACCGCCGCCCGAGCACCCGTACCTCGGCGGCGGCACCTGGGACAGGCTGTTCGCGGAGCTGGGTACGCGGTTGCCGGGCGAGTACACGCGGCTGATGGACGTCTACGGCGCCGGTTGCTGGAGCGAGTGGCTGCGCTTCCTGACGCCCCTGCGGACCGGCGAGCGGCGCTTCGTCACCCATGTGGAGGAGGTCCTGGAGGCGTACCGCTCGCTCGGGAGCGGGTACCCGGAGGAGTACCCGCTCTCCCTCTGGCCCGAGCCCGGCGGCTTCCTGCCCTTCGCCAACTCCATCGACGCCGACCACCTCGGCTGGCTCACCGAGGGCGACGACCCCGACGCGTGGCCCTTGGTCGTCTGGCCGCGCCACGCCCCGCAGGGGGCGCCGCTGGAGGGCGGCCTGGTCGACACCCTGGTCGCCTGGCAGCGCGGCCGGCTCGTCACCCACGGGCTGGCCGGCCCGGACGAGGAGGACGACCCGCTGGAGTCCGCCGGGTTCGAGGCCTGGGACGACCGCGCGTACTGGTGAGGCCGCCCCAGGCCCGCTCGACGACTACCGCTGCCTGATCCGCAGGAACGTCACCGAGTTCGCCGGGAAGGTGTACGTGAACTCGTCAGCCACGCCCGAGAAGGTGGACCGCACCGGCGTGACCGGGGTGTCCGTCTCCGTGTTGACCGCGTCCTGGTCGGCGGCCAGCGTGGTGACGCGGGCCTTGGGAGCGACCTTCGCGCCGCCGAGGTCGACCGCCGTGCGGGCCGGCGTGTCCTGAGCGTTGACGACCTTGACGATCAGCTCGCCGGTGCGCTCGTCCTCGGTGACGATCTGGCGGAACGGCTCGGCCGGCTTGTCGTCGGTGAAGCTGCCCCACTCCTTCCCGTCGAGGTAGAGGGTGACCTGGCGGCCCCGCACCTTGACGTCGATGTCGTAGGCGCGGCCCGTCTCGATCGAGCCCGCCTTCGACAGGAGCGTCGACTTGCCGCCGTCCGAGGCCTGTTCGACGGCGGACTGGGTGTTGTTCCAGCCGCCCAGGTTCCACCAGTAGTAGTTGCCGGTGTCCTTGACGCCGAAGGCGATCAGGAAGCCCTCGTTGCCGGACTTCTTGGTGGCCTTCACGTGCAGGTCGTAGTCCTTCCAGGCCGGGTCACCCGCCGTGACCATGGTGTTCTCGGCCGCGGTGTCGGTCTGCACGTACGCGCCGTCCTGGACGGTCCAGGATCCGGTGCCGGTGTGGGTCCACTGCGAGGCGTCACCGGAGAAGTCGTCGGACAGCAGGGTCTCGCCGTCCGCCGACGTCACCCGCACGTCGTCGTACGCCGCGCTGGTCGCCCACGTCGACAGGCCGACCGCACCGGTGATGGGGCCGCTGACGGCCGGGGTGCCGGTCGCCGTGGACGGGACGACCCGGTCGCCGGTGTTGTTCATGAAGAGCTTCTGGACCTCGTAGTTGGCCGAGCCCCAGGACGCGTGGTTGTTGAACCAGATCATGTCCGGGCTCCACTGCACGTAGTCCTCGTTGGCGAGCAGCGGGGCGTAGGAGGCGAGCTTGACGATGTCCGCGTTGCGCTCCAGGCCGGTCATGAAGGCCGCCTCGGCGAGGGCGTTCTTCCAGGCGTTGCCCTGGGAGGCGTACTCGCCGAGGAAGACCTTGGGGCCGTTCCTGTCGTAGGAGTCGTAGCGGTCGTTGTTCTGCAGGAACCACTGCGGGCTGTTGTAGTAGTGCTCGTCGACCATGTCGACGCCGGCCTCGCGGTTGAGCTGCCAGGCGGTGTCGAAGGTGGCTCCGGAGTCGTCCGGACCGGAGTTGGAGACGACGGTGATGTCCGGGTACTCGGACTCGATGGCGGCGCGGAACTCCTTGAAGCGGGCCATGAACTCCCGGGGCAGGTTCTCCTCGTTGCCGACGCCGATGTGGGTGAGGTGGAAGGGCTTGGGGTGGCCCATCTCGGCGCGCTTGGCGCCCCACTCGCTGGTGCGCGGACCGTTGGCGAACTCGATGAGGTCCAGGGTGTCCTGGATGTGCCGCCTCAGCAGCGCGTCGTCGTCGGTGGCCTTGTTCTGGCCGCAGCCGGTGACCAGCGCGGGGACGACGGGCAGCGGCATGGCGCCGATGTCCTCGGCGAAGCGGAAGTACTCGTAGTAGCCGAGGCCGTAGCTCTGGTTGTAGCCCCAGAAGTTGGCGTTGGTGGCGCGCTCCTCGACCGGGCCGATGGTGTCCTTCCACTGGTAGCTGCGCTCGCGCTGCCAGCCGCTCGCCTCGCTGTAGTCCTCCATGGAGCCGGTGTTGACCAGGCAGCCGCCGGGGAAGCGCAGGAAGCCGGGGCTGAGGGCCTCGATCTTCTCGGCGAGATCCTTGCGCAGACCGTTGGACTGCCCCTTGTAGGTGTCGCGGGGGAAGAGGGACACCATGTCCAGGGCGGCCGGTGCGGTGGTGGCGACGGCGAGGCGGCCTCGGTTGCTGGTGCGGGTGGCCGTGAAGGTGGCGGTGTACTTGCGCCACTCCCCCTCGGCAGCGATCTCGCGCACCTTCGCGAGCGTGCCCGCCGCGTCCCTGAGCGTGACGGTGAGGGTCGTGCCGCTCTCGGCGCGGGCCCACACCGAGAAGTCGTACTTCTTGCCCTTCTCCACACGGATGCCGGTGTTGTAGCCGCTGTTGGCGACGGAGGAACCGGCGCCCAGGGCCAGGTAGTTGCGGTTGCGCTCGTTGAGGCGGCCGGCGTCGTCCAGCACCTCGGCGGTGCCGTCGGCCGTCCAGGAGGTGAGCGGTGTGTACGAGGCGTTGTCGGCCGTCGAGTACTCGAAGGACCGGTTCTGCACGAGCTCGGCGTACAGGCCGCCGTCGGCGGCCCGGTTGATGTCCTCGTAGAAGACGCCGTACATCGTGTCGTCGATCGCGGCGCCCTCGGCGGACGGGTCGACGGTGATCGTGTAGTCGGCGGCGGCCTCCGCGTGTGCGGGGGACGGCAGCAGGGCCGATGCCGTCAGGAGGGCGGTTATGCCGAGACCGAGTCTCCAGCGGGTGCCTGACATGGATGACATGGATACTCCGCGGCTCTCACTAGGTCATTCGAAATATCGGACACTGGTCAGCACTTCGAACGGCAAGATAGGTAGGGGGCGGAGGCGCGTCAATGGGTCGCGCGGCAACCAGGGGGCCGGAGACGGAAAGCTGGTGGAAATGGGCGAGTTGTGGCCGGTGCCGGACGTGTTCGCGTACCTCGCGGGCCGGTGGCGCACCGAGCGGAGGGTGCGGGACCTGGCGAGCGGGGCTCAGGGCCGCTTCGAGGGGTCGACGGCGTTCGACGCGCTCGCGGGCGGCGGGCTGCTGAGCCGGGAGACCGGGACCTTCACCTGGCAGGGCGTGACCCGCCCCGCCGAGCGGACGCTGCGCTACGAACCGGGAGCGGGGCCGGGGGCCGCCGACGTGCGCTTCGCGGACGGCCGCCCCTTCCACGCACTGGACCTGACGTCGGGCCACCACGTCGCCGACCATCCGTGCGCCGCCGACCTGTACCGCGGCGAGTTCACCGTCCGGGACGCGGACCACTGGCGGACCGTGTGGCGGGTGGGCGGGCCCGCGAAGGACCTGCTGCTCGTCACGGACTACACGCGCGAGAAGGCCGCGGCATAGCCAGGGCCTGTCAGACAGGCCCTAGAGGGCTCGTGAAGATCTTGGGTTCTGGCCCTGCCGCGTGAGCGGTAGGGCCAGACTCGTCGTGTGGCGATGGGTGAGTGGGTGGACGAGAGCGTCGGGCCGGACGTGTGGGAGATGCCGGGAGTTGATCCCGGTCGGGAGTGTGTTCGCGTTCCTGGCCGAGTACCGGGGCGAGCTGTTCCCGGCGGCGATGTTCGTGGACATGTATCCGTCGGCGAACGGGCGGCCGAGCATGCCGCCGCAGATCCTGGCCGCCGCGATCACCTTGCAGGCCCTGCACGGGCTGTCGGACTTCGAGACGGTGCAGGAACTGCGGTGCGACCTGCGGTGGAAGGCCGCCTGCGAGCTGGGCCTTCACGACATGGCGTTCGACCCGTCGCTGCCGGCCTACTTCCGCCGCCGGCTGGCCCGTTCCGCCCGCCCGAACCGCATCTTCGAGGCCGTGCGCGAGGTCGTGACGGCCACCGGCGTACTCAAGGGCAAGCACCGCCGGGCGCTGGACTCCACCGTGCTGGACGACGCGGTCGCCACCCAGGACACCGTCACCCAGACGCAAAGCCTCCTTCGGCGACTTGTGCACCGGATGCCACCTGCGCGAGCAGTGCACCAAAGCCAGAGCCGGACGCATCCTGACCATCCGCCCGCACCACGACCTCCAAACAGCCGCCCGCCACCAGGCCGCCACCGACCCCGGCTGGCAAGCCGACTACCGTCGTTGGCGCCCCCCGGTCGAACGCGCCGTCGCCTGGCTCGTCCACCATGGCAACCGGCGCCTGCGCTACCGCGGCACCCTCAAGAACGACACCTGGCTCCACACCCGAGCCGCCGCCCTCAACATCCGCCGACTGATCAACCTCGGACTCACCCACACCAGTGGTACCTGGCACATCGCACCGGCCGGTGCATGACCGGAGGGGCTGTCCGGCCTGACGGCCGGACAGCCCCTCACCAAGATCTTCATCAGCCTTCTAGGCCGGCGCGCCTTCGAAGCGGAGGTTCCAGCGGCCCGCGCGGCCCGTGACGGTGGAGGTCGACAAGGGGCGGACGTCCAGGTTCCAGTACGTCGACGGCGGCGCCTTCAGCACGTGGACCAGCGCGGCCCGGATCACGGACGGCTCGGCCACGGCCACGATGCGGTCCCCGTCCCCGCCGGGACGCGTGTCGAGCCAGCCGCCGACCCGGGTGATGAAGGCCAGCAGCGACTCCCCGCCGTGCGGTGCCGTGCGCGGATCGGCGAGCCAGGCGTCCACGGCGGCCGGCTCACGGGCCATGGCCTCGCCGAGGGTCAGCCCGCGCCAGCGCCCCATGTCGCACTCCCTGAGCGCCGGTTGCGCCAGCGGGGAGACGCCGATGGCGTCGCCGGTGGCCCGGCTGCGGGGCGTGGGCGAGCAGTAGCGCAGCTCGGCCGCCGCGAGCGGCAGCAGGACGCCCGTCACGCGCAGTACCTCGTCCCAGCCGGCCCGGTCCAGCGGCCGGTCGTCGTCGAAGCGCTCCGCGAGCAGCGGTGAGCTGCGCGCGGCCGCGACGAACGTGACCCGAAGCGCCATGCGGTGATGGTGCTGCGCAGGGGTACACGGGTCAAGGGGTGTCACCTGTGGGTCACCGTGGGTACGCCCCGGCTCACGGGCCGAAGGTGTGCGCCATCCACTGGTCCGGCCGGTCCAGGGCCCTGAACCCGAGCTTCTCGTACACCCCGTGCGCGTCGTGCGCGGCCAGCAGGACGCCGCAGCCCGTACCGCCGCAGTCGCTCGCGCACCGCCGCGACCAGCGCCGTGCCGAGACCCTTCCCGCGCGCCGAGGGGTCTACTTACACATCGCACAGCCAGGCGAAGGTCGCCCGGTCGGTGACCACCCGGGTGTGCGCCCACCTGCTCCCCCGACAGTCCCTCGTAGAGACCGAAGTCGAGCGAGCCCTCGATCGCGCGGTCCTGTTTCTCCCGGGTCCGTCCGAGCGCCCGGTACGCGTCGGTGGACAGCCGGCGGTGCGCGCGCTCGGCGTCGATCCGCTGCGGGTCGTTGGAGATTTCGTAGCCCTCGGGGAGGCTCGGTGTGGCGGTCATGCGGGGGACGGTCGCGGGGGCGGCGGGACGGCGGCGGCCCATTCAGGGGCGGCGGCCGTGGATGCCCGGCTGACGAGCGCCGGCTCACGGATGCCGCCCCCACACCTCCGCGCAGGCCGCGCGCAGGCGCCGCACCCCCTGCGCGATCTCCCCCGCACCCGCCACCGCCGCGAAGCTCAGCCGCAGGTGGGGGGCCGGGGGCTCAGCGCTGAAGTACGGGCGTCCCGGGGTGACGGCCACACCGGCCCGCAGGGCGGCCGCGGTGAGGGCGGCCTCGTCCGTGCCCTCGGGCAGCCGGGGCCACAGATGGTAGCCGCCGGAGGGGATGTGGGCCAGGGAGATCTCAGGCAGGTGCAGGCGCAGGGCGGTCGTCATCGCGTCCCTCCGGGCCTTCAACTCCGCCGAGACGGCGCGCAGATGACGGGGCCAGGCGGGCGAGCCGACCAGCTCCAGCGCCGCCTCCTGGAGAGGGCGGGGCACGAAGAAGGTGTCGACGACCTGGATGGCCCGCAGCCGCTCCAGCACCGGCCCGCGCGCGGCCAGGGCGCACACCCGGAAGCTCGGCGAGGTCGCCTTGGTCAGCGAGCAGACGTGCACGACGACGCCGTCCGGGTCGTCGGCGGCGAGCGGGGCGGGCAGCGGTCCCGCGTCCTCGTGCACCAGCCGCCGTACGAAGTCGTCCTCGACGACGAAGGCTCCGGCCGCGCGGGCGGTGCGCAGCACCTCGCCGCGCCGCTCGGGGGCGAGCACGGCACCGGTCGGGTTCTGGAACAGGGGCTGGCAGACGAAGACGCGGGCGCCGGTCGCCCGGAAGGCGTCGGCGAGCAGGGCCGGGCGCACGCCGTCGGCGTCCACGGGGACCGGCACGGGGCGCAGACCGGCCGCCCGCGCGATGGCCAGCATGCCGGGGTACGTCGGGGACTCGACGAGGACGGGGGCGCCGGGCGGGGCGAGGGCGCGCAGGGCGGTGGTCAACGCGGACTGGCCGCCCGAGGTGACCAGCACCTCGGCCGCCGTAACGGCCCCGCCGATGCCGCGCGCGAACCACTCCCGCAGCTCCGGCAGCCCCTCCATCGGCGGCCTGCCCCACGCTCCCGGCCGCCGCCCGGCCCGGGACAGCGCCGCCGCCATCGCCCGTTCCGGCTGCAGCGAGGGGTGCAGGTAGCCGCCGTTGAACTCGACGACGCCGGGCGGCGGGGCGGCCAGCGAGACCAGGACCCCGGACGCGTCCACCGAGCGCGGTACGAGGTCGGCGGCGCCGTCGGCACTGAGCGCGACCTCCTGCCAGGAGGTGTCCCC
Source organism: Streptomyces mutabilis (assembly GCF_014649815.1). GTDB lineage: Bacteria > Actinomycetota > Actinomycetes > Streptomycetales > Streptomycetaceae > Streptomyces > Streptomyces mutabilis. The sequence continues at coordinate 40,016 of NZ_BMTT01000011.1, forward strand.
GCCGGGTGTCGCGGAGGAGCGCGGCCGGGCCCGGAAGGCCCCGGCACCGGGCCGGGTGACCACCAGCCCCTCGGCGGCCAGTTGCGCCAGGGCACGGGAGACGGTCACGGGGCTGACCCGGAAGCGGTCGACGAGGGCCCGGCTGGACGGGAGCTTTCCGCCGGGAGAGTAGCGGTCGAGCTCAATCCTCAGCTGGTTCGCCAGGTCAGCGACGCTGCTACGCTCTTGCATGAGAGCACAGAGTAGCGCTACCAACCCGACGACGATAGCAGTGGACGGCTCGGGCACCGAGTCCGGCACCCGCTCCCTCGGGACCCTCCAGGCGGCCCTCGGTGTCGTCGCCTTCTCCCTCACCTTCCCCGCCACCGCCTGGGGCCTGGAGGGTTTCGGCCCCTGGTCCCTGATCGCCGTGCGCAGCATCCTCGCGGCGGTGATCGCCGGAGGCTGTCTGCTGGCCCTGCGCGTGCCCGTGCCCGAGCGGCGCCACTGGTTCGGGCTGGCGGTGGTGGGCGCGGGCGTCGTCCTCGGCTTCCCGCTGCTGACCACGCTCGCCCTGGAGACCTCGACCACCGCGCACGCCGCCGTCGTGGTCGGCCTGCTTCCGCTGACCACCGCGCTGCTGTCCGCCCTGCGCATCGGCACCCGCCCCTCGCGAACCTTCTGGATCGCGGCACTTGCGGGCGCGGCGGCCGTGATCGCGTTCACGGTGCAGCAGAGCGGCGGGGCGCTGACCACGGCCGACGCCTATCTCTTCGGGGCGCTGCTGGTGTGCGCGGCCGGTTACACCGAGGGCGGGCGGCTGGCCCGGGTGATGCCGGGCTGGCAGGTCATCGGCTGGGCGCTGGTGCTGTGCGTGCCGGCGACCGTGCCGATGGCGGCCGTGGCCCTGTCGTTCGAGCCGGTGCACCTGACGGCGCACGGTGTGGCCGGGCTGCTGTGGGTGGCGGTGGGCTCGCAGTTCCTCGGGCTGGTCGTCTGGTACCGGGGCATGGCGGCCATCGGCATTCCGAAGGCCAGCCAGTTGCAGCTGGCCCAGCCGCTGCTCACACTGGTGTGGTCGGTACTTCTCCTGGGCGAGCACCTGACGGTGGCCGCGCCGCTGACCGCCGCGGCAGTGCTGGTGTGCATCGCGGTCACCCAGCGGGCCCGGGGCTGAGCGGCACACCCGCGGCACACGCGTGAGGAGGCCTCACAGATGCACGCAACCAAGGGCGACCAACTGATCCAGCACGGCCGGGTGGTGGGTGAGCACGACAAGGTCGCGGAGATCGTCGAAGTCATTGGCAGGGAAGGCGCTCCCCCGTACCGGGTCCGGTTCGAGGACGGGCACGAGGCGGTGTGCTCGCCCGGTCCCGACTCGGAGATCCGGCACAGGGAGATCCGGTTGTAGCCGAGGCCCTGTCGGCGCGGGCTACGGCCGCGCGTAGTGGTCGGCGCCGACCCGTGCCATCGCGCCGATCCGGTCGTCCGCCACGTCCTTCGCGGAGAAGAAGACGTGCCCGCGGACCTCGGGGTGCCGCTGGGCGAGCGTGAGGTGCCGGGAGAGTTCGGCCGGGTCCTGCCAGGCGGCGCCCTGCGCCGGGTCGCCGGCCTTGTACAGCGCCTCGCCGACGTACAGCTCGGTCCGGCTTCCCTTGGCGACCTCCGCCCACCACGGGAGGAGCTTGGCGTAGTCGGCGGCCTCCGAGCCGATGTTCCAGTACAGCTGCGGGACGATGTAGTCGATCCAGCCCTCGCGCACCCACTTGCGGGTGTCCGCGTGCAGGTCGTCGTAGGTCTGCACGCCGGCCTTCGTGTCCGAGCCTTCGGCGTCGGTGGTCGCGTTGCGCCACACGCCGAAGGGGCTGACGCCGAAGCGGGCGGAGGGCCGGATTTTCTTCACCCGGTCCGCGGTCTCGCGCACCAGCAGGTCGATGCTGTTCCGCCGCCAGGCCGCCTTGGTCGAGAAGCCGCTGCCGTACGTGCCGAAGGTCCCGCCGTCGTCGAAGCTCCGCCCCGCCACCGGATACGGGTAGAAGTAGTCGTCGAAGTGGACGCCGTCCACGGCGTACTTCTCGACCGCGTCCATCATCGCGTCCTGGACGAAGGCCCTGACCGCGGGCAACCCGGGGTTGTAGTAGAGCTTCCCGCCGTACCGCACCACCCACTCGGGGTGCTCGCGCGCGGGGTGGGACGGCACCAGCCGGCTCGGATCGTCGTGCGTGGCGACGCGGTACGGGTTGAACCAGGCGTGCAGCTCCAGGCCGCGGGCGTGCGCCTCCGTGACCGCCGTGCCCAGCGGGTCCCAGCCCGGGTCCCGGCCCTGGCTGCCGGACAAGTACTCGGACCACGGCTCGTACGCCGAGGGCCACAGCGCGTCGGCCGTGGGCCGTACCTGGAAGATCACCGTGTTGAGGCCGTGCCGCACCGCCGTATCGAGGTGCTCGATCAGCTCGGCGCGCTGCTCGGCCGCGCGCAGCCCCGCGCGGGTGGGCCAGTCCCGGCCCGCCACCGTGGCCAGCCACATGCCTCGCATCCCGGCGGTGACGGCACCGCCCGCGCGGGCCCCCGCGGCGGGGTCCGGTGCGGTCGGCGGAGCCGGGGCGGCCGACGCCCGGGACGCCATCGTGAACGCCGACAACGCCGCCACCGCGAAGGCACGACGCGAGACACCGCCCATGGGGAGACCTCCTGAACGCTGCGGATCCGCGCGGTCACGGATCGTGTACGGGCCCTCAGCATGCCCGACCCGGGGGACGGATCCGTGGCCATTCGGAGGTAACGTGCTCGATCGGAGCAGGCACCGGGACCCCGGCGTGCCTGCTGCCACAGCCGTGAAGTCAGCGAAAGGGACGATGTGACCGGCATCTCGGGAGATATCGCACGCGTCGGCGTGGTGGGCTGCGGTCAGATGGGAGCGGGCATCGCCGAGGTGTGCGCCCGCTCCGGTCTGGACGTGATGGTCGCCGAGACCACCGGTGAGGCGCTGGAGATCGGCCGGACCCGGCTGTACAACTCGCTCACCAAGGCCGCCGAGCGCGGGAAGATCACCGAGGAGGAGCGGGACGCGACGCAGGCACGGCTGAGCTTCACCACCGACCTCGGCGAGTTCGCCGACCGGGACCTGGTGATCGAGGCCGTCGTCGAGAACGAGCAGGTCAAGACCGAGATCTTCCAGGTGCTGGACCAGGTCGTGACCCGGCCGGACGCCATCCTGGCCTCCAACACCTCCTCGATCCCGCTGGTGAAGCTGGCCGTCGCCACCTCGCGCCCCGACCACGTCATCGGCATCCACTTCTTCAACCCGGCCCCCGTGCAGCAGCTGGTCGAGCTGATCCCGGCGCTCACCACCTCCGAGGGCACGCTCAGCCGGGCGCAGCTGTTCACCGAGAAGGTGCTCGGCAAGCACTCCATCCGCGCCCAGGACCGCTCCGGCTTCGTGGTCAACGCGCTGCTGATCCCGTACCTCCTCTCGGCGATCCGGATGTTCGAGTCGGGCATCGCCAGCCGCGAGGACATCGACAACGGGATGGAGATGGGCTGCGCCCACCCGATGGGCCCGCTCAAGCTGTCCGACCTTATCGGCCTGGACACGGTCGCCTCGGTCGCGTACTCGATGTACGAGGAGTACAAGGAGCCGCTGTACGCCGCTCCCCCGCTGCTCCAGCGCATGGTCGACGCGGGCCGGCTGGGCCGCAAGAGCGGCTCGGGCTTCTACACGTACGGCTGAAGACCGGAGCCGTCGACCACGGCTGACACGAAGGGTGACGATCCGCGGGCCCGGCACCTGACGAGGTGCCGGGCCCGCGGGCGAACCGCTCCTCTCCGTAGTCGTCTCACGTCCCTTGCATGCGCATGGTGAGTCAACTCGCCTGGTGGGCGCCTGGGGAGAGTGTGCGGACGGCATGTGCGAGCCAGGTGCGCACACGCCGTGTGAACAGCGCAGCATCTCCAGGTCGGCCGGGTGACCCGGTGCCGCCCGCCGCGGGAGACGTCCACGTCCTCGGGCGGGTTCTCCCACTCCCACACCGGCATCACGGCGGGCGTGCCGGTGAGCGCGGGAGCGCCGAGGATGTGCGGGCGCTCTTGCTGGTCGGAGCGCCACAGGACGGTCGCCCGTTCCACGAAGCCGGACAGCGAGCCGGTGTGCGCGGTGGCGGGTTCGCCGGGGCACGGGAGGCCGATGTCGTCGAGGGTGACGGGCCGGTGCATCCGGGCCGCGAGGACCTCACAGATCAGGTCGGGCACCTGCCCGCGGGGCCGCTGTCCCTTCAACCACCGGGCGACGGCGGTGTGTTCGTATCTCAGACAGAGCCCGCGGGCCCGCCCGGCCTGGTTGACGTGCGGCCAGTCCCGCGTGCGAGACCCCGGCCTCGTCCAGGATCGCGTCGAGCAGGGTGTTGGGTTGCATGGGCGCCCCCCGTTGACTCGTTGCCCGACAGCGTGATGCGTCGGCCTTCACACGGGGTGCGAACGGAGTACGCGCATCCGCAGCGTGCGCGCGCTGTCGCGGGAAGTGCCGGGCCGGTTGACCGAAGGGCCTCGAAAGAGGCCGGCCGGGTCGCCGGCTCCCCCTCGTACAGTGCGGCGGCCCGTTCCCACGCCGTCCGCCCAGCTGCCTGCCCGACACTCCGTGGCGGGGCGGACGGCTCCGCCGGCTGTGCGGGGCGACTCAACGCCGTTGCGCGACGGATGCGCTGTCGAGTACGGGTGCGTCGTGGTTGCCCGCGCGGTTCCCCGCGCCCCTTGTCGGCCTCGGGGTGACGTCCCTCCAAGGGCGCGGGGAACTGCGCGACCGGCCACCGACTGCCCGCAGCCGCCGATCGGCAGAAGCCCCCCGCTCCTCGGGCGGACGCGAACCCTAACTACGCAGCACCGCTCCGACCCGCTCGCCCGCGAGGGCGACCGCCGCGTCGCGGGCGGCCGACGCCTCGTCGACCGTCAGCGTCCGGTCCCCCGCCCGGAAGCGCAGCGCGTACGCCAGGGACTTGCGCCCCTCACCCAGCTGCTCCGCGTTGCCGTAGACGTCGAACAGCCGGATGGACTCCAGCAGTTCGCCGGCGCCCTCGCGCAGCGCGGCCTCGACCTCACTGGCCGGGACGAACTCGTCGACCACCAGGGCGACGTCCTGCGTCGCGACCGGGAAGGTGGAGATGCCCGGCGCCTGCGGGGTGTCGTCGCCGACCCCCGCCACCGCGTCGAGGTCCAGCTCCATCGCACAGGTGCGCGCGGGCAGGCCGAGCGTCTTCACGACGCGCGGGTGCAGCTCACCGGCGTGTCCGACGACGCGGTCCTCGCCGTCCACGGTGACGAACAGCTCGGCGCAGCGGCCCGGGTGCCACGGCCCGTACTGACCCTTGCGAACACCCAGTTCGGCGGCGGCCTCGCGGGCGACGGTGCGGGCGGACTCGACCGCGTCGGCCCAGTCGGCCGGACGGCCCTTGCCCCACCAGCCGGACTGCTCACGGGCGCCGGCCAGGACGACGGCGACGTGCCGCGGCTGGTCGGGCAGCGCGGCGTCCAGCGCGACGAGGTCGTCCTCGCTGGGGCGCCGGTCGACAGGCAGGTTCGCGGCGACGCGCTGCTCGTCGCGCGGGTGGAAGACCAGGCCTGTCTCGTAGAGGGCCAGGTCGTGCGAGCCCCGGCCGTCGTTGCGGCGCAGCGCGCCGAGCAGGCCCGGCAACAGCGAGGTCCGCAGCGCGGGCTCCTCGTCGCTCAGCGGGTTGACCAGCTTGACGACGCGGCGCGCCGGGTCGTCGGCGTCCAGCCCGAGCTGGTCGAAGACCTGCTCGCTGACGAACGGGTAGTTCAGCGCCTCGACGTAACCGGCACCGGCCAGGGCACGCCCGACGCGGCGGTGCAGGCGCTGGCGGGCGGTCAGGCCCCGGCCCGCCGGGGGCCTGGGCAGCGTGGAGGGCAGGTTCTCGTAGCCCTCCAGGCGGATGACCTCTTCGGCGAGGTCGTTGGGGTCGGTGAGGTCGGGCCGCCAGGACGGGACGGTGACGATCAGCTCGTCCTGCCCGTACACGTCACAGCCGACCTCCTGGAGGCGGCGTACGACGGTCTCGCGGCCGTACTCCACGCCCGCGACCTTGTCCGGGTGGTCGGCCGGGACGCTGACGGTGTGCGGCACGGGCGGGGCGCTGATCTCGGTGACCCCGGCCTCGGCGGTGCCGCCCGCGAGCAGCACCAGCAGGTCGACGGTGCGCTGCGCGGCAGCGGCGGCGGCCTGCGGGTCGACACCCCGCTCGAAGCGCCGGGACGCCTCGGAGGACAGCTTGTGCCGGCGGGCCGTGCGCGCGACGGACACCTGGTCGAAGTGGGCGGCCTCGATGACCACGTCACTCGTCGCGTTCTCGGCGTCGCTGTGGTCGGCGATCTCCGTGTTGGCGCCGCCCATGACACCGGCGAGACCGATGGGCCCGCGGTCGTCGGTGATGACCAGGTCCTCGGCGTGCAGCTTCCGCTCGACGCCGTCGAGGGTGACGATCTTCTCGCCCTCCTCGGCCCGGCGCACGCCGATCGTGCCCCGGACCAAGGAGCGGTCGTAGGCGTGCAGGGGCTGGCCCAGCTCCATCATCACGTAGTTCGTGACGTCGACGGCGAGGGAGATCGGGCGCATGCCGACCTTCTGGAGCCGGCGCTGGAGCCAGATCGGGGAGCGCGCCTCGGCGTTGAGGCCGGTCACCGTGCGGGCGGTGAAGCGGTCGCAGCCGCTCGGGTCGGCGATCTTCACCGGGTAGCCGTAGGCGTTCGGCGCGGGCACGTCCAGCAGGGCCGGGTCGCGCAGCGGCAGGCCGTAGGCGATGGCGGTCTCACGGGCGACGCCGCGGATGGACAGGCAGTCGCCGCGGTTGGCGGTTACGGCGATGTCCAGGACCTCGTCGACCAGTTCCAGCAGCTCGATGGCGTCCTTGCCGACCTCGGTCTCCGGCGGCAGCACGATGATGCCGTGGGTGCCGTCGTCGCCCATGCCCAGCTCGTCGCTGGAGCAGATCATGCCGTGGGACGTCTTGCCGTAGGTCTTGCGGGCGCTGATCGAGAAGCCGCCGGGCAGGGTGGCGCCGGGCAGGACCACGACGACCTTGTCGCCTACGGCGAAGTTGCGGGCGCCGCAGACGATCTCCTGGGGCTCACCGGTGCCGTTGGCCTGGCCGACGTCGACCGTGCAGAAGCGGATCGGCTTCTTGAAGCCCTCCAGCTCCTCGATGGTCAGCACCTGGCCGACGACGAGGGGGCCCTTGAGGTCGGCGCCGAGGTACTCGACGGTCTCGACCTCCAGTCCGGCCGAAATGAGCTTGGCCTGTACGTCACGGCCGGTCTCCGTCGCCGGCAGGTCGACGTACTCCCGCAGCCAAGAAAGCGGGATCCGCATCAGATCTCCATCCCGAACGGCCGGGTGAACCGGACGTCACCCTCGACCATGTCTCGCATGTCCTCGACGTTGTGGCGGAACATCAGCATCCGCTCGATGCCGAACCCGAAGGCGAAGCCGCTGTACTTCTCCGGGTCGACGCCGCAGGCCGTGAGCACCCGCGGGTTGACCATGCCGCAGCCGCCGAGCTCGATCCAGCCCTCGCTGGAGCAGGTGCGGCAGGGCCGGTCGGGGTTGCCGACGGACGCGCCCTTGCAGACGTAGCAGAGCATGTCCATCTCGGCGGACGGCTCGGTGAAGGGGAAGAAGTTCGGCCGCAGCCGGGTCTTCATCTCCGCGCCGAACAGCGACTGGAGCATGTGGTCCAGGGTGCCCTTGAGGTCCGCCATGGTCAGGCCCTCGTCGATGGCGAGCAGCTCGACCTGGTGGAAGACGGGGGTGTGCGTGGCGTCCAGCTCGTCGGTGCGGTACACGCGGCCGGGGCAGATCACGTAGACCGGCAGCTCACGGTCGAGCAGGGAGCGGATCTGCACGGGCGAGGTGTGGGTGCGCAGCACCACGCCGGCTTCGGTGCCGCCCTCGGGGCCCTGCACGAAGAACGTGTCGGCCTCGCCGCGGGCGGGGTGGTCCGGGCCGATGTTGAGCGCGTCGAAGTTGAACCACTCGGCCTCGACCTCGGGGCCCTCGGCGACCTCGTAGCCCATGGCCACGAAGACGTCCTCGATGCGCTCGGAGAGCGTGGTGAGCGGGTGCCGGGCGCCGGCCGGGACGCGGTCGTGGGGCAGCGTGACGTCCACGGCCTCCTCGACCAGGACGCGCGCGTCGCGCTCGGCCTCCAGCTCCTCCTGGCGAGCGGCCAGCGCCTTGTTCACGGCGCCGCGGGCCATGCCGACGCGCTTGCCGGCCTCGGCCTTGGCGTGCGGGGGCAGGGCGCCGATCTCGCGGTTGGCCAGCGACAGCGGGGAGGTGCCGCCGGTGTGGGCGACCTTGGCCTCCTGGAGCGCGTCGAGGGAGTCCGCGGCGGCGAAGGCGGCGAGCGCCTCGTCCCGCATGCGCTCGATCTCTTCCGGTTTCAACGCCTCGACCTCGACAGGGTCGTACGACTTATTCGGTGCCGACATCTCTTCCCGTGCTTCCGATTGGCTGGCTGGAACGCCCCGTCTACGGTCCGGAGACGGAACGGGAGACGCTTCGTCTGCGGAACTGGACGCAAAGGTGCCAAAGACCGAGTCTAACGGGGCTGTGGAACGCTGATTACGCCCGTGGGGGTAGTCGGCCGCCTCTGGTGCTCTCAGGTGAGGTACGCCGGTGCCGCCACGGGCAGGGTAAATCGGAACTCGGCGCCGCCGCCGGGGGCGCGGCCGACCGTGATGGTGCCGCCGTGGGCCTCGACGATGCCCTTGACGATGTACAGCCCGAGGCCGGTGCCGCCGCGCTTGCTGCCCCGCCAGAAGCGGGTGAAGACGCGGTTCATGGACTCCTCCGGGATGCCCGCCCCTTCGTCGCTCACCGTGACCGACGTGCCGGTTTCCTCCCCTTCGCGGGGAGACGCCGTGGGCGTGACGTCAATGGTGACGGTTCCCTCGCCGTGCCGCACGGCATTTTCGAGCAGGTTGCTGAGCACCTGGTCGATCTTGTCGGGGTCGGCCCACAGGTCGGGCAGCGGCTGGGCGATGCGGAGCAGGAAGCGGCCGGCCTCCAGGCCGGCGGCGACGTACGCCTGGATGTGGCGGCCGACGGCGGCACCGATGTCGACGGGCTGGCGGCGCACCTCGAGCCGGCCGGAGTCGATGCGGGAGATGTCGAGCAGTTCGGCGATGAGGCGGGTGACCCGGTCGGCGTCGGCGTCGACGGTCTCCAGCATCAGCCGCTTCTGGTCGTCGGTGAACCGCTCCCACTTGGCCAGCAGCGTGGCCGTGAAGCCCTTGACGGAGGTGAGGGGGGAGCGCAGCTCGTGGGCGACGGTGGCGATCAGCTCGGCGTGGCTGCGCTCGGTACGGCGCCGGGCCTCGGTGTCGCGGAGGGTGACGACGACGCGGCGGACGGGGCCGAGGCGTTCGGCGCGGACGTAGCGCGCGGAGACGAGGACCTCCCGGCCTCCGGGCAGGAGCAGGTTCCGCTCGGGCTGGCGGACGCGGATGGCGAGGCCGCCGTAGGGGTCGGTCAGCTGCCACCAGCGTCCGCCCTCCAGGTCCTCCAGGGGCAGCGCCTTCTCCAGCGGCTGTCCGAGGGCTTCGGCCGCGGGGACGGCGGTGATGCGCGCGGCGGCGGCGTTGAAGCAGGTGACGTGGCCGTGCTCGTCGGCGACGACGAGGCCGTCGGGCAACTGGTCGGGGTCGATGCCGAGGCCGACGGGATCGCCGGGCGTACGGGGCGCGGGCGGACGCGGCGCGTGACGTGCTCCCGGTGCGCTGCTCGTGCCGACGCTCATCCCCGTACCCCACCTCTCAGCCGTGCGGGGGCCCTGAGCTGGTCACCCTACTAGCTCTCGGTGACGGAGCGGCACCCTCCGGCGGCGCGCTGTGCACGCGCCGACGCGTAGAGACATACGGCGGCGGCGGTGGCGAGGTTCAGGCTCTCGGCCTTGCCGTGGATCGGGACGCGCAGGACGGCGTCGGCGAGGGCGCGGGTCCCCTCCGGGAGCCCCCAGGCCTCGTTGCCGAAGACCCAGGCCGTGGGTCCGCCCATGGTGCCCGCGTCCAGTTCGGCGTCGAGGTCGTGTTCGCCCGCCCCGTCGGCGGCGAGGACCCGCACCCCGGCGTCCCTGAGCCCCGCCACGGCCTGCTCGACGGGCACGCCGACGGCTACGGGCAGGTGGAACAGCGAGCCGACGGAGGCGCGTACGGCCTTGGGGTTGTAGAGGTCGACGGAGGCGTCGGTGAGCACGACGGCCTCGGCGCCGGCGGCGTCGGCGCAGCGCAGCACGGTGCCGGCGTTGCCGGGGTCGCGGACGTGGGCGAGGACGGCGACGAGCTTGGGGCGGGCGGCGAGGATCTCGTCGAAGGGGGTGTCCAGGAACCGGCAGACCCCGACGAGCCCCTGCGGCGTGACGGTGGTGGAGATGTCCTCGATCACCGCCTCGGCGGCGAGGTGGACCCGGGCTCCGGCGCCCCGGACGGCCCCGATGATGTCGGCGTAGCGCTCGGCGGCCTCGACGGTGGCGAACAGCTCGACCAGCGTCTTCCCGTACCCCGCGGCCTCCCGCACGGCCTGCGGCCCCTCGGCCAGGAACAGCCGCTCCTTCCCCCGGAAGTTCCGCTTGGCCAGCCGCCGCGCGGCGAGGACACGGGGGGAACGGGGGGAGATCAGCTCGGGGGCGGCGGGCGCCATGTGTTCCATCACCTTCACAAATGTCTCGACGCGGGGTGCGACTGTCTCGCCGCGAGGGGCGACGCCCCAGGGGCGCGGGGAACTGCGCGACAAGCCACAACGGACCCGCGGCACTCAACGGACCGAACGGCGGCAACCGAAGGACCCGCAGGCTCAAAGCCTGCGGGTCCTTCGACGTCGGCTAGAGCCGGCGCAGCGTCACGCCGCCTTCGGCGCGTTGACGTCGCTCGGCAGCGCCTTCCGCGCGACCTCGACCAGCGCGGCGAACGCGCCCGCGTCGTTGACGGCCAGCTCGGCCAGGATCTTGCGGTCCACCTCGATGTTGGCGGCCTTCAGACCCTGGATGAAGCGGTTGTACGTGATGCCGTTGGCGCGGGCAGCGGCGTTGATGCGCTGGATCCACAGCTGGCGGAAGTCACCCTTGCGCTTCTTGCGGTCGTTGTAGTTGTAGACCAGCGAGTGGGTGACCTGCTCCTTGGCCTTGCGGTACAGGCGCGAACGCTGACCGCGGTAGCCGGAGGCCTGCTCGAGGATCGCCCGGCGCTTCTTGTGGGCGTTGACTGCCCGCTTGACGCGTGCCACTTTTTACTCCTTGTAGCGGGGCCGCGGTTGTCCTCACGCGGCCCGGTATCGAATGGGTCCCGGTCCTGCCGTACGGCGCTCAGCGGCGCCCGTACGTCACTTGCCGAGAAGCTTCTTGATCTTCGCGGCGTCGCCCGGGGCCATTTCGGCGTTGCCGGTGAGGCGACGCGTCACGCGGGACGACTTGTGCTCGAGCAGGTGGCGCTTGCCGGCGCGCTCACGGAGCACCTTGCCGGAGCCGGTGATCTTGAAGCGCTTGCTGGCACCGCTGTGCGACTTGTTCTTCGGCATAGCGCCGTTCTCTCCTCGTCGGTGGCGCTCCGGTGCCCGGTCGTGAAACCGGGCACGGTGGAGCGTCGCTTGTATCGGTTACGTCCTGGGGACCTGGGGAGTCCCCCGGAGTCACGCCTCGGCGGGAGCCTCGGCCGGAGCCTCGGCGTCCACCTCGTCGGTCTCCGCGGCGTTCTGCGACTTGCCGGGGTTGGCCTTCGCGTCCGCCTTGCGGGCTTCCTGCGCCTGGCGAGCCTCGGCCATCGCCTCGGTCTTCTTCTTGTGCGGACCGAGGACCATGATCATGTTTCGGCCGTCCTGCTTCGGGTTCGACTCCACGAACCCCAGGTCGGCCACGTCCTCCGCGAGACGCTGCAGCAGTCGGTAGCCGAGCTCCGGCCGGGACTGCTCGCGACCACGGAACATGATCGTGATCTTGACCTTGTCGCCCTGCTTGAGGAACCGGACGACGTGACCCTTCTTGGTGTCATAGTCGTGCGGGTCGATCTTCGGCCGGAGCTTCATCTCCTTGATGACCGTGTGCGCCTGGTTCTTGCGCGCCTCACGGGCCTTCATGGCCGACTCGTACTTGAACTTCCCGTAGTCCATGAGCTTGCACACGGGCGGACGGGCGTTCGCCGCGACCTCGACGAGATCGAGGTCGTACTCCTGCGCAAGCTCCAGGGCCTTGGCAAGCGGGACAATCCCGACCTGCTCGCCGCTGGGACCGACAAGTCGCACCTCGGGAACGCGAATCCGGTCGTTGATGCGGGGCTCGGCGCTGATGGATCCTCCTCGGTAGCACCACGCGACGGTCTGGCGGACAGCCGCGTAACGTCTGTGTTCGATAGACCTAACCGCGCCGGTGCAACAAAAATGCCCCGGACGATCACAGGCGGGGCTCCTCATTACTACCGGAGCACCGCCGCGGTGTGATCGCGGGGCGCGATTTCGGGCTGGTCGCCGCCGCCGGGGCGGGACCGCCTGACCGGTGACCCGCCATCCTGAGGATGGCCAGGTGGGAGTTCGGAGCCTCCACTTGTGGGCCGGGCCCGCTGCCGTGGGGGCGTGCGTGTCCGACCGGTCGTTACACAAGGTTAGCAGCTCGGCGGGGGAACGGCTAACCGAGACCGAGTGGGGCCGCCGGCCGTCCTGCGCCTATCGTGAGCGGCATGAGTGAGACCCCTGCCGAATCCTCGGCGAATCCCGACTTCGACGCCATGACCCGCGACATCGCCGAGGTGCCGGCGGTCGAGGTGATCGTGACGGTCGCCGTCAACCTGATGAGCGCCGCCGCCGTGAAGCTCGGACTGACCGAGGAGGGCGAGGCGCACAAGGACCTGGACGAGGCCCGCAAGCTGGTGCACGCGCTGGCCGGTCTGCTGGACGCGACCGCGACCGAGATCAGCTCGTTCCACGCGGCGCCGCTGCGCGACGGGCTGAAGTCGCTGCAGCTGGCCTTCCGCGAGGCGTCGCTGGTCCCGGACGAGCCGGGCCAGGGCCCGGGCGAGAAGTACACCGGCCCGGTCTACGGCTGAACGGCTCCGGCCGACCCGGAGCTACCCCCGTACGTACAGGGGATCGCCCGGCGGCGTCGCCCCGGCCGGCAGCAGTGCCAGGTCGAGGCCGCGCACCAGGCGGGCCCTCAGTGTCTCGTCGGCTGCCAGCCGCTCGGCGACGGCACGGGCGGCCCGCGCCGGCTCGGCACCGGGGTCCAGGAGCAGCGCGAGGATGCCGTCTGCCCGGCCCGGACCGAGGTGCGCCCGCAGCACGGCGGGCTCGGCGGCCAGGGCGACGCGCACGGCCTCGGCGACGGCCGGGTCGGCGAGCGGGTCGGTCGTCGTACGGCCCTCCGCCAACGCCAGCAGCACCCGCCCGGTCAGCTCGAAGGGCACCGGTCCGGCGAGGTCGAGGACGACCGTGTCCGCCTTCTCGTGCGCGGCGGCCTGGAGCGCCTGGTGCACGGGGACGGCGACGGGACGGGCCTTCGGGTCCCAGCGGGCGAGCGAATCGGTGGACGTGAAGGCGGGCAGCGCGGTCCGGCCACCGGCCTTCAGCGTCGGTACGGCCATGTCGCTGGTCTTCTCGCGGCGCAGCCCGTTCTCGTCCTCCTCCACCTCGCCCAGGACGGCGACCACGGGCACGAGCAGGCGAGCGCCCTTGAGCGCCTCCAGCACGGGTGCCAGGGCGGTGCGGTCCTCGGCCCACGCGGCGAGCGCCGTGCTCAGCCGGGGGTCGGCGGAGCCGTCGTCGTCGGAGAAGGCGGAGTCGGGGATGTTCTTGTTCGCCACGGTCCCTGAGCCTATCGGGGAGCGAAGGACACTCCTCACGGGCCTCTGAGGGATCTCTGACCGACTATTCACGTCCGTCCCGAGGACCGCACAGCCAACGCCCGAAGCATCGCGGGCATGTCCTCTTACAGAACCCGGCGTGCCCGACGTGACCGACCTGCCGGGCGGCGGCGCGCGCGGGTGTGTGCCGCCCTGGTCGCGTGCGTCGTCGTGGGCGGTACGGCCGCCGGGGCCGTGTACCGGCAGGGGCACGCACGCCCCGGTGCCGGCGGCGCCGTATCGTCGTCGGCCTCGGCGCGCGCGGAGGGGGAGGCATCGGTGGAGACGGTCGAGCCGGTCGTGGACCGCGACGCGGTGCTGGCCGCCGCCATGGCGTCGGTGACCGTGCCGGACGGCGCCGAGGTTTCGGTGGCGGTGCTCGACCCGGCGTCCGGCGAGGGCGCCTCGTACGGCAGGGGGGTCTTCGACACGGCGAGCATCGTCAAGGTCGACATCCTGGCGGCGCTGCTGCTGCGGGCCGAGGACGCGGGCCGGACGCTGACCGCCACGGAGAAGTCGTACGCCGCCGCCATGATCGAGAAGAGCGACAACGACTCGACCTCGGCGCTGTGGCGGACGATCGGTGAGGCGGACGGACTGGACGCGGCGAACGAGCGCCTCGGACTCACGGGTACCGCGGGCGGCGACGGACCGCTGTGGGGGCTGACGCGGACCACGGCCGCCGACCAGGTCACGCTGCTGCGGCAGGTGTTCGTGGCGGACGGTTCGGAGCTGGGCGAGGCCGCACGGGCGTATGTACGCGGGCTGATGGGGTCGGTCGTCGACGGTCAGCGGTGGGGTGTGTCGGCGGCGGCCGACGGTGGCGCGGACGGTTCCGCGTGGTCGCTGAAGAACGGCTGGCTGCGGCGCAGCACCACGGGGCTGTGGGTGGTGAACAGCATCGGACGGGTCACGGCCGACGGCCGGGACCGTCTGGTGGCGGTGGTGTCCCGGGGCAGCGCGACCCTGGCTGAGGGGATCGCGCTGACCGAGGCGGCGGCGCGGGCGGCGGTGTCGGTGTTCACGGAGGCCGGTGGGACCCGCGTCGGTCAGAAGTCGTCGTAGCGTTCGCGGCGGCCGCGCCACAGGACGACGGCCGCGACGATCATGACACCGCCCGCGCTGCCCGCGAGCGGGCCCGCCCAGGCCGAGGTGTCGTCGTCGGAGGCGGGGGCGTCCGGGCCCGGGCCGAAGTACTTCTCGCCGTACGCCGCCGACTTCAGGCCCTCCGGCTTCAGCCGTCCGGCCGCCTCGATGGCGGCGGCGGGGTCGACGAAGCCGTAACCGCGGGAGTCGTCGCGACCACCGGCGGGAGCGTTGCGGGCCGTGTCTTCCAGGAGGTCCTTGACCTGGGCGGGGGTGAGGTCCGGGTGGGCCGACTTCACCAGGGCGGCGGCGCCGGAGACGAAGGCGGAGGCGGCGCTGGTGCCCCAGCCCTCGTAGTAGCGGTGGTCGGGGTCGGCGATGATCACATCGACGCCGGGGGCGCTGACCGTGGCGTACCAGCGGCGGGTGGAGAAGGAGGCGCGGGTGCCGTAGCGGTCCACGGCGGTCGCGGCGATGACGCCCGGGTAGGCGGCCGGGTAGGAGATGTGGTCGCCTTTCTCGCCGCCGTTGCCGGCCGAGGCGACGACGACCACGCCCTTCCCCAGGGCGTACTGGATGGCCTCGTCCTCGGCGGGTTCGGGGTGGGCGGAGGCGGAGTCGTCGCCGAGGGACAGATTGATGATGTCGGCGCCGTGGTCGGCGGCCCAGCGGATGCCCTCGGCCAGCGCGTTGCCGCGGGTCTTGCGCGCCCTGGTGCGGGAGGGGTCGCCGTCCTCCAGGATCACCCGAAGGGGAAGGATCTTCGCCTCCGGGGCGATGCCCATGACGCCCTCGGCGTTGCCCGGTCCGTGTCCGTGACCGGCGATGATCCCGGCCATGGCGGTGCCGTGCCGGGCCCAGGCGCGCTCACCCTCGCTGGCGCCGAAGCCGACCAGGTCCTTGCCGGTGAGGACGTTGCCGGCCAGGTCGGGGTGGTCGGCCTCGACGCCGGTGTCCAGGACGGCGACGGTGACGCCGGCGCCCTTGGTGGTCCTCCACGCCTCCTGGGTGTGCATGGCGTCCAGGGCCCACTGCTGGGCGCGGATGCCGTCGGCGTGCGCGGCCGGTGCCGGGACCAGGACGAGGGCGGCGGCGAGGAGGAGGCTCAGGGTTCCCGTCGTACGGGTCGCGTCGGTGTTCACGAGGGGTGCTCCGTGGGCGTGCCGACGTTCTTGCGCAGGGCGCGTTCGACGCGGTCGGCGAGGCCCTGCGCCTCGTGGCCGAGGCCGGCCTGGGCGGGGGCCGAGGTGGCGCCGGTTTCCATGGCCTCCTCGGCGGGCTCGGGTTCGTCGACGGTGCGTCCGTCGGCCCAGCCGGAGACGGCGTAGACGACGACGGGGGCGTCGGTGAGGACGGAGACGGTCCACGAGGCCCGCTGCGGCGCGCCGAATCCGGCGGCGACGCTGTCCTCGGCGGCGTACGGCAGGGGCATGAGGTCCGTGCGGCGGCCCAGGTCCTCCTTCTCGAACCGGCCGGCCAGTGCGGTCATGGCGGCGGCGTCGGCCTTGGCGAAGAGCAGGCCGACGGTGGTGACGTGGCTCCGGGTGGCGTCGGCGTAGGTGGCGCGTACCAGGCGTGCGCAGCCGACCGGGTCGAGGACCTTGGCCAGCAGCGGGTCGAACGCGCCCGCGCAGTCGCTGTCCGGGGCGACGGCGACCCGGGTCCAGGTGCGGTCGGCGCCACCGGGTCCGGCGCCGTGCCCCCGGACGGTGGGCGGGAAGAGCTGGTCGACCGGCACGCTGTGCCACAGGTCCCCGGCCGCGGTGAACGCGCTGTGCGCGCCGTCGTCCCCGGAGTCCCCGGCGAGCCAGCTGCCGGTGACGGCACCGGTGACCAGTCCCAGCCCGAGCACGAGGCAGACGGCCGCGGCCGTGGCCTGTGGCCGCCCGCGCCCGCCGAGCGAACGCGGCCGGGCGAGTCCGTCGTACCCCTCGGGCTGCCCGAACGACACCCGGGGGGCGTTGCCCGAGGCGGTGGGGGCGGTCGGGGCAGCCCAGGACAGCGCGGGGTGGGGGGCGGTGGCGGTGTCCACCGGGCGGGACGCCGGCCTCGGTGTTCCGGCGGGCGCCGGGGCGGGTGCGGGTGACCGCTCCGAGTCGGGCTCCGTTGGGATCGGCCGGAGGCGCCTGGTCGTCTCGGAGGCTCTTTCCGCGGGTGCGGCGGGGCGCCGGGGTGGCGTCTCGGGGACGGCGGGTGCCCGCGGGGGCCGGGCGGGCGTTCCGGGGTCGACGGGTGCGGACCCGCCGGTATGTGGCGCCGCCGGGCGCTCCGGCCGCGGCCTGCCGCTCTCACCCGGAAGCTCTGGGCCGACGGTCTCCTTGCCGACGGTCTCCGGGCCGTCGGTCGTCTCCTGGCCGACGCTCGGCGGGACGTCCGGGAAGCGGGCGGAGGCCCGGGGCGGCGGGGGCGTCTGTGCCGGAGGCGGCGTCCCGGGGCGCGGCGGGGTGCCCGGGCGGGGCGGATTCGCGGGGGCGGACGGTGCCGTGGGTCCGGGTGGTACGGCGGGGCGTGGGGGCTGGGAGGCGCGGCGCGCTTCCGTGCTCATGCACCCCCCGTTCCCTCGGGCCCGGGCCGCTTCTCCGGCGCGGGCCGGTGATGTGGTCTCCTGCCCCGGCCCGGCGCGGAACGGTCCGTCCCGGGCACGCTTACCCGCACGGGAGGATCCCCATCCGGCGCGGAGCCCGGAGCCCCGGCCGCCGGGGTCGTCCCGCCGTGCGTGCGCGTCACTCTACGGCGTGACCCCGCCCGGCGGGGAACCAGTCCGCGCGCCCGTGGCATTGGCCCGGAACGTCCCCTACCCTGCGGTAATCCTGTCTGGCAGGCTGCGGTCATGACTGCGCGCGCCGCTGACCGGGCCCGTTACGACCGGGCCACCGCCCATCTGGACGCCCCCGTGGCGATCGTGGACCTGGAGGCCTTCGACGCGAACGCCGACGACCTGCTCCGCCGGGCCGGCGGGAAGCCGATCCGGATCGCCAGCAAGTCCGTACGCTGCCGTGCACTCCTCGAACGGGCCCTGACACGGGACGGCTTCGCGGGCCTCATGTCGTTCACACTGGCCGAGTCCCTGTGGCTGGCGCGCTCCGGTTTCGAGGACGTGCTGCTCGCCTATCCGTCGGCCGACCGCGCCCGGTACGCCGAGCTGACCGCCGACCCCAAGCTCGCCGCGGCCGTCACCGTGATGATCGACGACCCGGCGCAGCTCGACCTGATCGACGCGGCGCGCGACGGTGGCCGGGAAGTCGTGCGGGTCTGCCTGGAGTTGGACACCTCGCTGAAGCTGTTCGGCGGGCGGGTGCGGGTCGGGGCCCGGCGCTCCCCGCTGCACTCCCCCGCCCAGGTCGCCGACCTGGCCCGTGCGGTGGCCCGCCGGCCGGGGTTCGAGGTCGTCGGCATCATGGCGTACGAGGGGCATGTGGCCGGTGTCGGGGACGCGTTGGCCGGCCGACCGCTGCGGTCTCGCGCCGTGCGGCTGATGCAGGCCGCGGCCCGCCGCGAGCTGGCCGAGCGGCGCGCGGCGGTGGTGCGTGCGGTCCGGGCCGTGGTGCCCGGCCTGGAGTTCGTCAACGGCGGTGGCACGGGCAGCGTGCAGCACACCGCCGCGGAGGAGGCGGTCACGGAGATCGCCGCCGGGTCGGGACTGTACGTGCCGCGACTGTTCGACAACTACACGTCGTTCCGGGGCCGTCCGGCGGCCCTGTTCGCCCAGCCCGTCGTACGGCGCCCGGGAGTCGGAGTGGTGACCGTGCTCGGCGGGGGCTACCCGGCCTCCGGTGCGGCCGGCAGGGACCGGCTGCCGATGCCCTACCTCCCCGAGGGGCTGCGCTACGACCCCCAGGAGGGCGCCGGCGAGGTGCAGACGCCGCTGCTCGGCACGCCCGCCGACGATCTGCTCATCGGCGACAAGGTGTGGTTCCGGCACGCCAAGGCCGGCGAGCTGTGCGAGCGGTTCGACGCCCTGCACCTGGTGGAGGGGGACGCGGTGACGGCGACGGTGCCGACGTACCGGGGCGAGGGCCACGCCTTCCTGTAGCGCGGCCCTGCGGCTCAGTCCGTCGGTCCGATGCCGCTGCCCACGCCGCCGCCCGTGTCCGCGTCGCCGGCGGGGCGAATGCCGTCGGTGATCTCGTCCATCGTGGCGAGCGGTGGTCCCTCCTCGCCCGCGTCGAAGACGTAGCGGACGACGATCGGGGACTCGGTGCCGACGGTGGAGGGGAAGACCAGCGACTGCACGTAGCCGCCGGGGCCCTCGGCCGTCGTCACCCGCCAGCGGACGTAGTACCCGGCGCGTCCGGCGACCGCGACCGGGCCGGCCCCGACCCGCTCGCGGGACTCGATGCCGCCGAAGGGTTTGTCGCCGACCGGGTCGCGGTCGTAGGCGTCGTCGGCCGCGTCCTCGATGTCCTGCTCCGCGAGCGCCTTCGGGGAGGACTCGGCGTTGCCCGTGACGGTGCGGGAGATGACCAGGCCGTGTCGGCAGACGCCGCCGTCGCCGGGGCAGTCGTAGGTGCCTTCGGTGGTCATCATGACGTCGTCCTCGGCCATGTGCTGGGGCCTCACCCAGCCGTCCGGCAGCGGGAAGGTGATGCCGTTGAGCGGGTCCTCGACCACGGCCGGGGCGTCCGCGGAGGGTTGCGAGGGAATCGGTGCGGTGCTCACCGGTGCCGGGCCGGTGGCGGGGGACGAGACCGGCGGGTTCTGCGTCCCGGGTGTGCCGCCGTCGTCCTCGCCCAGGAGGAGGACACCGGTGACGATCGCCGAGACCAGCACGGCCCCGGCGGTGGTGAGGGCGACCGCTTTCGCACGGCCGTTACCACCGGCCGGGCGACACTGCCCGGGGCCGGCCGCGTAGGGCGGCAGGGGCGACGGCGGCGGCGCTTGGGGGGCCGCGTACCCGGCGGCACCGGGCACCCGCCGGTGCTCCGTCCAGGCCGCTCCGTCCCACCAGCGTTCCTGGTGCGGGGCCGACGGATCGGGGTACCAGCCGGACGGCGGCGTCATGCTCATCCCGGCACTGTAGGACGCCGCCCGCGCCCGGCTACAGCGGTGTGACGTACGCCCCGGAAATGCCGCCGTCCACCAGGAAGTCGGTGGCGTTCACGAAGGAGGAGTCGTCGCTGGCCAGGAAGGCGACGGCCGCGGCGATCTCCTCCGCCTCGGCGAACCGGCCGAGCGGGATGTGCACGAGGCGGCGCGCGGCCCGCTCCGGGTCCTTGGCGAACAGCTCCTGCAGCAGGGGGGTGTTGACCGGGCCGGGGCACAGGGAGTTGACGCGGATGCCTTCCCGCGCGAACTGCACGCCCAGCTCCCGGGACATGGCGAGGACGCCGCCCTTGGAGGCGGTGTACGAGATCTGGCTGGTGGCGGCGCCCATCCGCGCGACGAAGGACGCGGTGTTGATGATCGAGCCCCTGCCCTGGCGCCGCATGTAGGGGATGGCGGCCTTGCAGCACAGGTAGACGGAGGTGAGGTTGACCTCCTGGACTCGCTTCCACGCCTCCAGGCCGGTCTCCAGGATGGAGTCGTCGTCCGGCGGCGAGATGCCCGCGTTGTTGAACGCGACGTCGACGCTGCCGTAGGTGTCGTACGCCGTCCGGAACAGCGCCTCCACCTGCTCCGGGTCGGTGACGTCGGTCTCGACGAAGGTGCCGCCGGTCTCCTCGGCCGCCGCCTTGCCCCGGGTCTCGTCCACGTCGCCGCAGACGACGTGGGCACCTTCGGAGGCGAGCCGGCGGGCGGTCGCGAGGCCGATGCCGCTGCCCGCTCCGGTGACGACGGCGGTACGGTCCACGAGCCTGCGGCAGACGATGTCTTCGCTCACTGTGCGGGGTCCTCCGTGCTCGACGGGATGTCACTGATGAAGACGTTCTTGGTCTGAGTGAAGGCGGTCAGCGCGTCCGGCCCCAGTTCCCGGCCGAGGCCCGACTGCTTGAAGCCGCCGAACGGCGTCCAGTAGCGGACGCTGGAGTGGGAGTTGACCGACAGGTTCCCGGCACGCACCGCGCTCGACACGCGCAGGGCGCGGCCGACGTCCCGGGTCCACAGCGAGCCGGACAGGCCGTAGTCGGTGGCGTTGGCCAGGCGCACCGCGTCGGCCTCGTCGTCGAAGGGCAGGACGACGGCGACGGGCCCGAAGACCTCCTCGACGGCCACGGGCGCGTGCGCGTCGACACCGATGAGGACGGTGGGCGGGAACCAGAACCCGGGCCCGTCCTCGGGTGCCTTGCCGCGGATGCCGTCGGCGTCGTCGGGGACGTAGGAGCGGACGCGGTCCAGCTGGGCGCGGGAGATGAGCGGGCCCATGTCGGTGCCCTCGTCGGCCGGGTCGCCGACGCGGACCGACTCGATCGCGGGGGCCAGGAGGGCGAGGAAGCGGTCGTACACCGTGCGCTGGACGAGGATGCGGGTGCGGGCGCAGCAGTCCTGGCCGGAGTTGTCCAGGAAGGACATGGGGGTGGCGGCCGCGGCTGCCTCCAGGTCGGCGTCGGCGAAGACGATGTTGGGGCTCTTGCCGCCGAGTTCGAGGGTGACGGGCTTGAGGAGGGCCGCGCCCTTGGCGGCCACCCGCCGGCCCACGGCCGTCGACCCGGTGAAGACGATCTTCGCGACGCCCGGGTGCTCGACCAGCGCGTCGCCCGCGACCGGCCCGCGTCCCGGCAGTACCTGGAACAGTCCGTCGGGAAGACCTGCCTCCAAGGCGAGTTCGGCCAGGCGCAGCGCGGTCAGCGGGGTCGTCTCGGCGGGCTTGAGGAGGACCGCGTTGCCCGACGCCAGCGCCGGTGCCGTGCCCCAGGCCGCGATCGGCATCGGGAAGTTCCAGGGGGCGATGACGCCGACCACGCCGAGCGGTTCGAGGAACGTCACGTCCAGGCCGCCGGCGACCGGGATCTGCCGGCCGGTGAGCCGCTCCACTCCCCCGGCGGCGTAGTCGAGCAGGTCGCGGACGTTACCGGCCTCCCAGCGGGCGTTGCCGAGGGTGTGCCCGGCCTCCGTGACCTCCAGCCGGGCCAGTTCCTCCAGGTGGTCGTCGACGGCGGCGGCGAAGCGGCGCAGCAGCCGGGCGCGGTCACCGGGAGCGAGGGCGGCCCAGGCGGTCTGCGCCCGCGCGGCCCGTGCGACGGCGGCGTCCACCTCGGCCGCGGAGGCGGCGGGGACGGTGGCGACGACCTCTTCGGTGGCGGGGTTCAGGACCCGCAGTTCGTGCGGCTCATGGGGCGAGTGGGTCAAGGGGGCCTCACATGCGTTCGAAGGAGCGGCGCAGTTCCCAGTCGGTGACGGCGGCGTCGTAGGCGTCGAGTTCGACGCGGGCCATGTTGCGGTAGTGGGCGACGACCTCGTCCCCGAAGGCGGCCTTGGCGAGGGCGCTGTTCTCCCACAGCTCGGCGGCCTCGCGCAGCGTGGTGGGGACGTGTTCGAAGTGGGCGGCGTAGGCGTTGCCGGGGCAGGGCTCGGGCAGCTCCAGCCGCTGTTCGAGGCCGTGCAGGCCGGCCGCTACCATGCCGGCCACCGCGAGGTACGGGTTGACGTCGCCGCCGGGGAGCCGGTTCTCGAAGCGCAGCGAGCGGCCGTGGCCGACGACCCGCAGGGCGCAGGTGCGGTTGTCGTGGCCCCAGGCGACGGCGGTCGGGGCGAAGGAGCCGGGCTGGAAGCGCTTGTAGGAGTTGATGTGCGGGGCGTAGAGGAGGGAGAACTCGCGCAACGCCACGAGTTGTCCGGCGAGGAAGTGCCGCATGACCTCGGACATGCCGGGGCCGTCGGCCATGACGCTGTGTCCGTCGGCGTCGGCGAGGGAGAGGTGGATGTGGCAGGAGTTGCCCTCACGTTCGTTGTACTTGGCCATGAAGGTGAGGGACATGCCCTCCTGGGCGGCGATCTCCTTGGCGCCGGTCTTGTAGACCGCGTGCTGGTCGCAGGTGACCAGGGCCTCGTCGTAGCGGAAGGCGATCTCGTGCTGGCCGGGGTTGCACTCGCCCTTGGCCGACTCGACGGTGAGACCGGCGCCGGCCATCTCGTTGCGGATGCGGCGCAGCAGGGGTTCGACGCGGCCGGTGCCGAGGACGGAGTAGTCGACGTTGTACTGGTTGGCCGGGGTCAGGCCGCGGTAGTTCGCGTCCCAGGCCTGTTCGTAGGTGTCGCGGAAGACGATGAACTCCAGCTCGGTGCCGGCCTGCACGGTGAGGCCGTGTTCGGCGAGGCGCTCCAGCTGGCGGCGCAGGATCCGGCGGGGCGCGGCGAGCACCGGGGAGCCGTCCTCCCAGGCCAGGTCGGCGACGGCCAGCGCGGTGCCCTCGTGCCACGGCAGGCGGCGCAGGGTGGCCAGGTCGGCGTGCATCGCGAAGTCGCCGTAGCCGCGGTCCCAGGAGGACATCGCGTAGCCGTCGACGGTGTTCATGTCGGCGTCGACGGCGAGCAGGTAGTTGCAGCCCTCGGTGCCGTGCCGGAGGACCTCGTCGAGGAAGAAGCGCGCGGCGAACCGCTTGCCCTGGAGGCGTCCCTGCATGTCCGGGAAGGCCAGGACGACGGTGTCGATGTCACCGGCGGCGACGAGCGCGTGCAGTTCCTCGACCGCGAGCGGGGGTGTGCGGTCTGCTGCCACGGGGGGAGCCTCCTTCGGCCGGGAGCCATAAGGTATTGCCGGAGACCATTGCTTGGAAAGGGGGCGCGGCCGCATGCCGGAGGAAGGCCCGGGGAGCGTGCCGGACCGGCTCGCGCCGGTGCTGCGGCCGGTGCGGGCCGGCAACGGGTTCGAGGAGGCGCTGGAGCAGATCCTCCAGGTCGTCAGGCTGGGCCTGGTGTCCGGTGGTGAGCGGCTGCCCGCCGAGCGGGAGCTGGCGGAACGGCTGGGGATCAGCCGGGTGACGCTGCGGGAGGTGCTGCGGGTGCTCCAGGACCAGGGGCTGGTGGAGGCGCGGCGGGGGCGTTACGGCGGGACGTTCGTGCTGGCGCGGGCGGACGCGGGCGGTGAGGGCGAACTGCGGCGCCGGGTCGCCGGGGTCGACCTCGAGGACGTACTGCGCTTCCGGGAGGTGCTGGAGGTGGGCGCGGCCGGGCTGTGCGCGGCGCACGGGCTGACCGGCGCGCAGGCGGCGCGGCTGCGGGCGGCGTTGGCGGGCACGGGGGAGGCGCCGCCGGCGGAGTACCGGCGGCTGGACACGATGCTGCACCTCACCCTGGCGGAGCTGTGCGGTTCGCCCGCGCTGGCCGCCCAGTACGCGGCGGTCCGGGCCACTCTGAACGCCCTGCTGGACTGCATCCCACTGCTGGTGCGCAACCTGGAGCACTCCCAGCGCCAGCACGCGGCGCTGGTGGAGGCGGTGCTGGACGGCGACGCGGAGGGGGCGCGGGAGATCACGCGGGAGCACTGCGCGGGGACGGCGGCGCTGCTGCGCGGGTTCCTGGCGTGAGCGCGGGCGGGCGTCTTGCCTCGGGAGCCTGTCCCGGCAAAGGTATGCGTACGGTCCATTGCGGGTAGGCCGGGGGAGGTCGACGATGGCGGACAGGCCGCTGATCGGCGTCAGTACGTACCTGGAGTCTGGGGCGCGCTGGGGCGTGTGGGAGCTGGAGGCGGCGCTGCTGCCCGCGGGGTATCCGCGGCTCGTGCAGCGGGCGGGCGGACTGGCCGCGATGCTCCCGCCGGACGCGCCCGAGCACGCCGCCGCCACGGTCGCCCGCCTCGACGGGCTGGTGATCGCGGGCGGCCCGGACGTGGAACCGGTCCGGTACGGCGCCGAACCCGACCCGCGAACCGGCCCGCCCGCCCGGGCCCGGGACACCTGGGAACTGGCGCTCATCGAGGCGGCCCTGGCCACGCGCGTCCCCCTGCTGGGCGTCTGCCGGGGCATGCAGCTGCTCAACGTCGCGCTCGGCGGCACCCTGGTCCAGCACATCGAGGGGCACGCCGAGGTGGTGGGCGTCTTCGGCGGCCACCCGGTCGCGCCGGTGCCCGGGACGCTGTACGCCGGTGTCGTGCCCGAGGAGATGTTCGTGCCGACGTACCACCACCAGGCGGTGGACCGACTCGGGACGGGGCTGGTCCCCTCGGCCCACGCGGCGGACGGCACCGTGGAGGCCCTGGAGCTGCCGTCCGGCCCCGGCTGGGTCCTCGGGGTGCAGTGGCATCCGGAGATGGGCGAGGACGTACGGGTGATGCGGGCGCTGGTGGAGGCGGCGGGCGGGGCCTGAGCCGTCCCCGCTCCGCCGGCCGACTGAGACTCGCGGGGCGTCCGGCACCGGCCTGTGCGCCACGGCCAGCCCCGTGCCCGGGTCGAGGACAGGCGCGGCGGCCCTACGCCCGGGTCAGGGACAGGAGCCGGCGGGCCGGGCCCGTCGGGCGGTGGCCCGTGGGCCACACCGCGCGCAGGTCCCGGGCCAGGGCGACGTCCGCGACCGGCACGCTGACCAGGCGCCGGGTGCTCAGCTCCTCGCCGACGGCGAGTTCGCTGAGGACGGAGGGACCGGCGCCGCTCACGGCGGCGGCCTTCACCGCGGTGGTCGACGAGAGTTCGATCAGGGGGCGGGCCAGGCCGCCCAGGGCCGCGTCCAGGACCTGCCGGGTGCCCGAGCCCTTCTCCCGCAGGATCAGCGGGGTCGCCGCCAGTTCCGCCGCCTCGATCGGACGCCGACGCCGGGTCCACGGGTGGCCCGGTGCCGCCACGACGATGAGCCGGTCATGGGCGATGACCGCGGAGTCGAGGCCCGTCGGGACGCTCACCCCCTCCACGAAGCCCAGGTCGGCCTCGCCGGCCAGCAGGCGCTCCGCCACCGCCGTCGAGTTGCCGGCGAGCAGCGACACCGCGGTGTCCGGCAGCTGGCTGCGCAGCGCGACCAGCCAGCCCGGCAGCAGGTACTCGGCGATCGTCATGCTCGCCGCCACCCGCAGCCGCGAGTCCCGCCGGTCCCGCAACGCCTGCGCGCCCGCGTCGAACGCCTCGGCCGCCTCCACGATCCGGCGTGCCCAGTCCGTGACCAGTGCGCCCGCGTCGGTGAGCCGGGAACCGCGCGGCGAGCGGTCGACCAGGGCGACCCCCAACTGCCGTTCCATCGAGCGGACGCGGCTGCTGGCAGCGGGCTGCGTGATGCCCAGCTCGCGTGCCGCCCCGCCGAGGCTGCCCAGGCGAGCCACTGCCAGCAACAGCTCCAGGGCCCCGAGATCCGGTACCCGATGGGCCAGTGAGCCCGTCACATGCCGTTCCCGTACGTCCTGCCCGCCCTCCGTGTCGCCCGTACCGTTCGTACCGCCCGCACTGCTGCCCATAACCCCAGCTTATGCCCTCATAGAGACATGGTCCCTGGTCAGAGGCTTCGGCCACCGGGACGGTGGACGCATGGTCACCGCAGCCCAGCCCCTGCCATCCGCCTCCGCCCCGGCCCGGCGCGTCCCGGCGGTCCGTCACCTCGGGCCCAACTGGTACGCCTGCGTCATGGGCACCGCCATCGTCGGCACCGCGGGAGCCGCGCTCCCCTGGCACGTGCCCGGGCTGCGGACCGCGTGCACATCCGTCTGGGCACTGTCCCTGGTCCTGCTGGCGGCCCTCCTGGTGGCCCGCTCCCTGCACTGGGTCCACCACCGCGACCAGGCCCGCGCCCATCTGCTCGACCCGGCAGCGGCCCCGTTCTACGGCTGTCTGTCGATGGCCCTGCTGTCCGTCGGCGGCGGCGCCGTGACCGTCGGCCGGGACTGGATCGGCACCTCGGCCGCGGTGGCCCTGGACACCGTGCTGTTCACCGCCGGTACGGCCGTCGGACTGGCGGCGGCGGTCGCCGTGCCGTACCTGATGGCCGTACGGCACCGGATCGAGCCGGGGCAGGCGAGTCCCGTGTGGCTGCTGCCACTGGTCGCGCCGATGGTGTCCGCGGCCATGGGGCCGCTGCTGGTGCCGCACCTCCCGCCGGGGCAGCCCCGCGAGACGCTGCTGCTCGCCTGCGTCGCGATGTTCGGGGTGAGTCTGCTCGCGACCCTGGTGACCCTGCCGGTGATCTTCGAACGCTTGCTCACCGGCGGCCCGCTGCCGCTCGCGCTCACCCCGACGCTGTTCCTGGTGCTGGGCCCGCTCGGGCAGTCGACGACGGCCGTCGGGAGGTTCGCGGATGTCGCCCCGGGGGTCGTTCCGGACCCGTACGCGGAGGCTTTCGGGGTGCTCGCCGTCCTGTACGGCGTGCCCGTGATGGGCTTCGCGCTGATGTGGCTGTGCCTCGCCGTCGCGCACGTCGTTCGGGCGCGGCGGGAGGGCATGGGCTTCTCGATGACCTGGTGGTCGTTCACCTTCCCGGTGGGCACGTGTGTCACCGGCGCCGAGGCGCTGGCCCGGCACACGGGGCTCGCCGTCCACGACGCGCTCACCGTAGTCCTGTACGCCGTCCTCGTCGGCGCCTGGGCGGTGGCGGCCGTGCACACCGCACGCGGCCTGCTCAGCGGCGCGCTGCTCGCAGGGCCGCGCCCAGCACCCGGGGCGCCTCGGCCAGCGACGGCCCGTACCACGTGAGGCTCCGTCCGTCGACGAGGGCGCAGGGCGGGCCGGGGAACGCCTCCGGGCCGTCGTCGGCGGTGAAGCGGTACGGCTCGTCCGGCAGGACCACCAGGTCCGGGCGGGCCGCCCGCAGTTCCTCGAGGGAGACCTTCGGATAACGCTCGGTGTGAGCGGCGTACAGGTGGTCGACGCCGAGGCGGGCCAGTACGTCGCCGGCGAAGGTGTCGCGGCCCAGGACCATCCAGGGCCTGCGCCAGATCGGTACGACGGCCGTGGTGCGCCGCCCGGGGCGGGGCAGGTCGGACCACGCGGCCTGCGCCTCCTCCAGCCACCGCGGTCGGGCCGGCGCCCCGCAGGCGGTGATCACCCGGTCAAGTTGGGTGAAGGCCTGCGCCACCGTGCGCACCTCGGTCACCAGCACCTCGACGCCCGCCGCGCGCAGCGCGTCCAGGTCGGAGGCGCGGTTCTCCTCCTCGTTGGCGACCACCAGGTCGGGGGCGAGGGCGAGGATGCGGTCGGTCTTCGGGTTCTTCGTGCCGCCTACGCGCACGACGTCGAGGTCCGCCGGGTGCGTGCACCAGTCGGTGGCGCCGGCCAGGGCGCCCGGGACCGTGCGGGCCACGGCCTCGGTCAGCGACGGCACCAGGGAGACGACCCTCACCGGCGCGTTCCTTCCGGCGTCGCCTTCACCGGCGGGGCCCTCCGCGCACCGCCTCGATGTGCTCGGCGACGGCGACCACGATCAGCCGGGTGTCGGGCACCGTGGCCCGCCAGCGGTGCCGCACCCCGCCGGTCAGGTACAGCGTGTCGCCGCGTCCGAGCCGGTAGGCGCGGCCCTCGGCCTCGATCTCCACGGCGCCTTCGGCGACGAACATCAACTGGTCGTTGCGGTACTGCAGTTCACGGCCCGCGTCGTGGTCGCCGGTGAACTCCGAGGCGTGCATCTGGTGGTGTCCGCGCACCAGCGAACGCACCTTGGGCGCCAGCTCGGGGTCGGGGTCCTCGGCCCGGACCACGTCCACGCTGCACGCGGGGTCGGCGGCGGCCAGCAGTTCGACGGCGGTGGTGCGCAGCGCGTCGGCCACCTTCTCCAGGGAGCTCCGACTGGGCCGCGCCCGGTCGTTCTCGATCTGGCTCAGGAAGGGCACGGACAGGCCGCTGCGCTCGGAGACTACGGCGAGGGTGAGTTCCAGGGACCGGCGCCGCCGCCGTACGGCCGCGCCCACTCGCAGCTGCTGATCTTTGTGGTCGCCCATCGCTCCGGCTCCCTCCTTCACCCGTCGTCGTACCGTCGCGGTGCCCGGGTGCGGGCGCCGTCTCCCTGATGAGTTCTCTGCACCCTACGCATGTTCGGCAAACCGTTTCATGCGGCCGTCACGTCGACGTCACGGTGCGGTGGCCGCGACCTCACGTTTCTCGCCATCCCTCGGGCCTCCCGTCCGCCCTGCCGGAAGCCTTACCGGTTCAAGGCCCGGACGGTCCCGCATGTTCCCGCCAGCCTCTCCCTGCCCCGGTGAAGTGAGGCTCGGGCGGTCGGTTGGCGCTCCGTGGTTGACCGAATCCTTACCGTGTCCCGGCCGCACGTCAAAGGGGTGGGCCCGGGACGCGTCTTCGCAGCGAAGCGTGTCCCGGGCCCACCCTCGGGGCGGCCGGCACGGGCAGGCCGCACCGGTGCCGTCACGGTCGTACTACTGAGGGGTCATCCGGCCGACCATGCCCGGGTGCTCCTCGAGCCAGGCGGCCACGGCTTCCTCCTCGTGCCCCTGGCCGCGGTCCTTGATCTCCGCCTCCAGGGTGCCGAGCTCGTCCTCGCTCATGCGGAAGTTCTTGATCCACTCGGTGAGCTGCGGGTACTGCTCGGGGAACGCCTTGCTGGAGATGGTGTGGATCGTGTTGTTCGCACCGAAGGACTTCTTCGGGTCCTTCAGCTTGGTCAGCTCGTACTCGCTGTACGCCCAGTGCGGGGACCAGAGCGTGACCGCGATCGGCTCCTTCTTGGCCAGCGCGCGCTTGAGCTCGGCCAGCATCGCCGGCGTGGAGCCGTCGACGACCTCGTACTCGTCCTGAAGGCCGTAGGCCGGCATGACGTCGTTCTTGACCAGCTGCATCTGACCGGTGCCGGGCTCGATGCCGATGATCTTGCCGTCGAAGAGGTCGGCCTTGCCCTTGAGGTCCGCGAGGGACTTGACGTCCTTCACGTACGAGGGCACGGCGATCTCCAGTGAGGTCGGCTCGTACCAGGTGCCCAGGTCGGTGAGGTTGTTCTTGTGCTTGTCCCAGTAGTTCTTCTGCGCGTGGGGCAGCCAGGCGTCGAAGTTGAGGTCCAGGTCGCCGGTGGCCAGGCCGGTGTAGACCGGGCCGACGTCCATCTGCTTCAGGTTCAGCTTGTAGCCGCGCCGCTCCAGGACGTTCTTCCACAGGTAGGTGACGGCGACGTCCTCCTCCCACGGGAACCAGGCGACGTCCAGCGGACGCTTGGCCTCGGCCGGGGTGGCGCCGGAGCCGCCCTCGACCGGGGCGAGCTTGTCGACGACTCCCGGGTTGGCCTTCAGCCAGGTGCGCACGGCCTCCTGCTGCTTGCCCTTGCCGGACTTGTTGATCTCGGCCTCGAGGCTGGTGAGCTGCTTCTCGGTGAGCTTGAAGTCCTTCATCCACCGGGCGGCGGTGGGATCGTCGGCGGCGAAGCCCTTGCGGGACAGCAGGTGCACGCCGTCGCCCTCGCCCCAGGCGCCCTTGGGGTCCTTCAGCTTCTTCAGGTCGTAGTCGTTGTACGCCCAGTGCGGGGACCAGAGCGTGACGACGATGGGCTCCTTCTTGCTCATCGCCCGCTTCAGCTCGGCCAGCATCGCCGGGGTGGAGCTGTCGACGACCTTGTACTCGTCCTGAAGGCCGTACGCGCCCATGACCTTGCTCTTCAGCAGTGCCATCTCACCGGCGCTGGACTCGATGCCGGTGATCCTGCCGTTGAAGAGGTCGGCCTTGCCCTTGAGGTCCGCCAGCGTGTTGACGTCCTTCATGTAGGCGGGGACGGTCAGCTCCAGGGACGTCTCGTCGTACCAGGAGCCGAGGTCGTCGAGCCGGTCGCCGTACTTCTTCCAGTACTGCTCGTGGGTGGTGGGCAGCCAGGAGTTGGTGACGACGTCGATGTCGCCCTGCGCCAGGGAGGTGTAGAGCGGCCCGGCGTCGAACTGCTTGGCCTCCGCCTCGTAGCCGCGCTGTTCGAGGATCTCCTTCCACAGGAACGTCGAGGCGACGCCCTCGTCCCAGGGGACGTAGCCGAGGGTGATCTTCTTGCCCTGGCCGACGTTCTTGCCGTCGGCGACGCTCTCGGTGTCGCCGGAGCCGCCGAACATGCCCATGCCGCCGGCCACGAGGGCCAGGATCACGACGCCGATGACGGCGACCTGCGGGCGGGGCCGGTAGGACCAGATCTTCAGGCCGCCCGTGCTGCGGGCCTTGGCGGCGGCGCGGCGGCCGAGCGGCGAGACCTGGGTCCCCAGGGCGCTGGTCATGCGGTCCAGGTAGATCGCGAGGATCACGATGGCGACACCGGACTCGGAGCCGAGTCCGACGTTCAGCTGGCCGATGGCCTCGTTGACGTCGCCGCCGAGGCCGCCGGTGCCGACCATGCCGGCGATCGCGGCCATGGACAGGCCGAGCATGATGACCTGGTTGACGCCCGCCATCACCGTCGGCAGGGCCAGCGGGAGCTGGACGCGCAGCAGGGTGTTGCGGGGGGAGGTGCCGAAGGCCTCGGCGGCCTCGACCAGTTCCTTGTCGACCTGGCGGATGCCCAGCTCGGTCATGCGCACGCCCGGGGCGAGCGCGAAGATCAGGGTGGCGACGATGCCCGCGGAGGCACCCGTGCCGAAGAACAGGATCGCCGGGATGAGGTAGATCATCGCGGGCAGCGTCTGCATGAAGTCCAGCACGGGCCGGACGATGCCGCTGACCCGGTCGGAGCGGGCCGCCCAGATGCCGACGGGCACCGCGACGACCAGCGCGATGATGGTCGCGACGAGCACCAGCGCCAGGGTGATCATCGCGTTCTCCCACAGCTCCATGGAGACGATGAACGCGAATCCGAGGAAGGTGAGAACACCGGCGAGCGTGCCGCGCAGCCAGAAGGCGATGACCGCGAAGATACCGACGAGGAGCAGCGGTTCGGGCGCCTGGAGGACGGCGTTGATGCCGTCGTAGGTGCCGGTGAAGACGGTCTTGAGGAAGTCGAAGAGCCACGCGACGTGGTCGAGCAGCCAGTCGACGGCCTCGTTGACCCAGTCGCCGAGCGGAATCCTAGGCACGGCTCATCACCTTCTCGCCCCCCTTGTCGCGCGGGGAGTCGCAGGTACCGGCCTCGCCCCGCTCGTCGCCCAGGAAGCCGATGAGGCGGCGTGAGGGGACCACGCCCACGAGGTCGCCGTCACCGTCGAGCACCGCGACGGGGTGGGGTACGCGCGTACTGATCGCGCACAGCTCGGTGAACGGGGTGGCGGGCGTGGCCGTCTCGCAGGCGCAGTCGGCCTCGTCGCCGCGCAGTTCCGTCTCCATGACGGCACCGGCGGTGAGCACGCGGGAGCGGTCGACGTCCTGGGTGAAGGAGGCGACGTACTCGTTGGCGGGACGTATGAGGATGTCCTGCGCGGTGCCTATCTGCACGATCCGGCCGTCCCGCATGACGGCGATGCGGTCGCCCAGGCGCATGGCCTCGTTGAGGTCGTGGGTGATGAAGACGATGGTCTTCTTCAGGGTCTTCTGCAGTTCGATCAGCTGATCCTGCATGTCGCGGCGGATCAGCGGGTCGAGGGCGCTGAAGGACTCGTCCATCAGCAGCAGGTCGGCGTCGGTGGCGAGCGCACGGGCCAGGCCCACGCGCTGCTGCATACCACCGGACAGCTCGTCCGGCCAGGACTTCTCCCAGCCGGCCAGGCCGCACAGGGCGAGCGCCTCGTCGGCGCGGCGTTCGCGCTCGGCGCGGGGCACGCCCTGCACTTCGAGACCGTAGGCAGCGTTGTCACGGACGCTGCGGTGCGGGAAGAGCGCGAAGTGCTGGAAGACCATGCTGATCTTCCGGGAGCGGACCTCGCGCAGCCGGCGCCCGCTGATCTCGGTGAGATCCTCACCACCGAATCGGACGTGCCCGGCGGTCGGCTCCAGCAGACCGTTGAGCATGCGCAGCAGCGTGGACTTGCCGGACCCGGACAGCCCCATGACCACGAAGATCTCGCCGGGCTCCACGGTGAAGGACGCGTCGATGACGGCGGCCGTGGTGCCGCCGGCGTGCAGTTCCTTCCGGTCGGTTCCCTGGCGCAGTCGTTCGACAGCCTGGTCCTGTTTTCTGCCGAAGACCTTGTACAGGTTCTCGGCCTCTAGCCTCGCTGACACGCTTACCTCTTGGATCGGGGGCAGGGACAGGGGCGTGAGAACTCGCTCATGCGCAGACTCGTCGAGCGAGGGATCGTCGATTCGAAGACTCGCTAACAGTTGAATGCATCAACCAGCTTCGGCCCGGCTGCGCGCCTGCCCCGATCCTTACGGGGCAAACATTTTAGTGATCCAGTTCACACACCCTCCCTCACTCGCCCACCTTCGCTGCGGCATGATGCGAGGCGTGACCGGACGACTGATGCTTCTCGACACCGCCTCTCTCTACTTCCGCGCCTACTTCGGCGTGCCGGACTCCGTGAAGGCCCCCGACGGCACACCCGTGAACGCCGTGCGCGGACTCCTCGACTTCATCGACCGCCTGGTGAAGGACCACCGGCCCGACCACCTGGTCGCCTGCATGGACGCCGACTGGCGACCGCGGTGGCGGGTGGAACTGATCCCCACCTACAAGGCGCACCGCGTCGCCGAGGAGCAGGCGTCGGGCCCCGACACCGAGGAGGTCCCCAACACCCTCTCGCCGCAGGTCCCGGTCATCGAGGCCGTCCTCGACGCGCTCGGCATCGCCCGCGTCGGCGTCCCGGAGTACGAGGCGGACGACGTGATCGGCACCTACACCGCGCGGGCTGCGGGCCCCGTCGACATCGTCACCGGCGACCGGGACCTCTACCAGCTCGTGGACGACGCGCGGGGCGTGCGCGTGCTGTACCCCCTCAAGGGCGTCGGCACCCTCGCCCTCACCGACGAGGCCGCGCTGCGGGAGAAGTACGGCGTCGACGGGCGCGGGTACGCCGATCTGGCGCTGCTGCGGGGCGACCCGAGCGACGGCCTGCCGGGCGTGGCGGGCATCGGCGAGAAGACGGCGGCCAAACTGCTCGCCGAGTTCGGGGACCTCGCCGGGATCCAGGCCGCCGTCCACGACCCCCGGGCGAAGCTCACGCCCTCGCAGCGCAAGCGCCTGACCGAGGCCGAGCCGTACCTCGCGGTCGCCCCGAAGGTGGTCCGGGTCGCCGACGACGTCCCGCTGCCGGACGTCGACACCGCGCTGCCGCGCGCGCCGCGCGACGCCGCGGCACTGGACGGGCTGGCGGCGCGCTGGGGGCTGGGCCGGTCCCTCCAGCGGCTGCTGGCGACACTCTCCGCCTGAGCGGTGCCGTACGGGGCGGGCGGAGCCGTGCGCGGTGAATCGGAGTCCCGAGCAGGGGAAGCCGTACCTTGCGTGCGGGTGGGGCCCTGAGACCGTCACACGTGACGCGACAGCCGGGACAGGGATGCTAACTTAGGTAAACCTAACTCAGGGAGCCCTCACGCAGGGAGCAGGGAGGCCGTCATGGCAGACCGTCCGGGACGCAAGCCGCGCAAGCCGCACACCGCGCAGGTCGTGCGCACCGAGCGGCTCACCCCGCACATGCAGCGTGTGGTGCTCGGCGGCGAGGCCCTCTCCGCCTTCTCCGCGGACACCTGCACCGATCACTACGTGAAGCTGCTGTTCCCGCCGGAGGGCGTGACCTATCCGGAGTCCTTCGACATGGAACGCATCCGTGAGGAGTTCCCGCGCGAGCAGTGGCCGGTGACCCGGACGTACACGGTGCGCCATTGGGACGCCGAGCACCGCGAGCTGGCGCTGGACTTCGTGATCCACGGCGACGAGGGGCTGGCCGGGCCCTGGGCGAAGCGCGTCCGGCCGGGCGAGACCGTTCGTTTCCTGGGCCCTGGCGGCGCCTACGCCCCCGATCCCACCGCCGACTGGCACCTGCTCGCCGGTGACGAGAGCGCGCTGCCGGCGATCGCCCGGTCCCTGGAGGCGCTGCCCGACGGCGCCCGCGCCTTCGCCTTCATAGAGGTGGACGGGGAACAGGAGGAGCAGAAGATCGACTCCGACGTGGAGGTGGTCTGGCTGCACCGCGGCGACCGTCCGGTGGGCCAGGCCCTGGTCGAGGCCGTGCGCGGCCTGGACTTCCCCGAGGGCCGGGTGCACGCCTTCGTGCACGGCGAGGCCGCCTGCGTGAAGGAGCTGCGCAGGTTCCTGCGGGTGGAGCGGGAGATTCCGCGCGAGGACCTCTCCATCTCCGGCTACTGGCGCCTGGGCCACAACGAGGACGGCTGGCAGGCGTCGAAGCCGGAGTGGAACGCCCGCATCGAGGCGGAGCAGGAGGGCACGGCCTCGGCGGCGTAGCGCCCCGGTGGCACCGGCGCCCGCCTCCCCCACTCAGTCGCCGCGCACCCGCGCGTGCAGGTGCATGTCGTGCCAGCCGTCGGCGTGCAACAGGGCACTGCGCTTGGTGCCCTCCAGGGCGAAGCCAGCCTTGGCGGCGACCCGGCAGGAGGCCTCGTTGGCCACGGCGTGGGACAGTTCCAGGCGCTGGAAGCCGATGTCGTCCAGCGCCCAGCGGGCCAGAGCCTCGGTGGCGCGGGCGGCGACGCCCCGGCCGCGGGCCGCCGCCGTGGTCCAGTAGGCGACCTCGGCCACCCCGTCGCCCAGCAGCACCTGCCGCAGCGCGACCCGGCCGAGCAGCCAGTCGTCGGCCGCGTCGGCGACGGCCCACTGGACGTTCCGCTCCTGCTGCCAGCCCCGCTGCCACTCGGCGATCCAGCCGCGCACCTCCTCCTCGGAATGGGCGGCGCGGAGGTGCCACTGGTGCATCACCGGGTCCTGGAAGGCGGCGTGGACGGCGGGCGCGTCCTCGGCCCGCCACGGGCGCAGCAGCAAGCCGTCGCCGGTGGGGAGCGTCGGCTGCGGGGCACGGGAGAGGGTGCCGGCGGGCAGGACGGGACTCGTCAGGTAGGGCATGGGCGCATCCTGCCAACGGGTCCGGCCGACGGCCCAGCGGATTTTTGGGCGCACCCAGCGGACTCCGGAGCGGGCCCACCGGACTCCGGAGCGGGCCAACCGGATCCCCGGCACTTGGGTACACCGGATCCCCGGCCCCGGCCCGCCGCCTCGTACCCTGGCAGGCGATGAGACGCCGCTCCTCTCCCCCGCCCTCACCCCTCCCCCAGCGCGACGGGGTCGACGCGGTGCGGCTCCGCCTGCCCCCGGACGGGCCGTGGTCCACGGTGCGGGAGCACCTGACGGAGCGGCTGTCCGGCGCGGGCCCCGGCGTCGTCGACGGCATGTTCGAGGCGGGGTCGTTCGTGGGGGCTGACGGGCGGCCGGTGCCGGGGGACGCTCCGTTCGAGTCCGGGATGTTCCTCTGGTTCCACCGGGAGCTGCCCGCCGAGGTGCCGGTGCCCTTCCCGTTGGAGACGGTGTACCGCGACGAGCACATCGTCGTCGTCGACAAGCCGCACTTCCTGGCCACCACCCCGCGCGGCGGGCACGTCACCGAGACCGCGCTCGCCCGGCTCCGCCGCGAGCTGGGCATCCCGTCGCTCGGCGCCGCGCACCGCCTGGACCGGCTCACCGCGGGACTGCTGCTGTTCACGGTGCGCCCCGAGGAACGCGGCGCGTACCAGTGCCTGTTCCGCGATCGGCTGGTGCACAAGGCGTACGAGGCCGTCGCCCCGTACGACCCCGCGCTCGCCCTGCCCCGGACCGTACGCAGCCGAATCCTGAAGGAACGCGGCGTCCTGGCCGCCCGGGAGGTCGAGGGCGAGCCGAACGCCGTGAGCCGCGTCGAGCTGATCGAGCACCGCCCCGGCCCCGGGCCCGCTCTGGGCCGGTACCGGCTCGTGCCCCGCACCGGACAGACCCACCAACTGCGCGTCCACATGAACGCGCTCGGCCTGCCGATCCTCGGCGACCCCCTCTACCCCGTGGCCGCCCCGCCCGTGCCGCCCGGCGACTTCCGGCGCCCGCTGCAACTGCTGGCACGGGAACTGGCGTTCACCGATCCGATCACGGGGCACGATCATCTGTTCCGCAGCACCCGGTGCCTGGAAGCCTGGACGGCGTACGCCGACTGGGCGGCGCACGCCGACGGGCCGGGCCGTCAGTAGCCGCGCCACCAGAGCAGGAAGCGCTGCCAGGCGCCGCGCGGACGGGGATGTTGCGGTTCGGGCCCCGGCTGGGGCCGCCCGGCCGTGAACGACACGGGCTCCGGCGGGTGCGCGGGCGCCTTCGGTTCCGGGCGCTCCTCCGGGCGCGGGATGCCGACGTGCCAGGCCGTGCGCTGTGCCGGGGCCGGGGCGTGGCTCGGCTGCTGCCTGATGTCCTGCTGCGCCTTGGGCTCGAACCGCACGGGCAGCTCCACCAGGTGCCGGGACGCGATCGACGAGCGCCACCTCAGCTCGTCCTCGTCGCAGGCGAGCTGCACGTCGGGCAGCCGCATCAGCAGGGCGTCGATGCCCGCGTCGGCGATGGCCCGCCCGATGTCCTGACCCGGACACTCGTGCGGGCCGCCGCCGAAGGCGAGGTGGGCGCGGTTGCCCTGCATGCTCGCGTCCAGGTCGGGACGGATGCGCGGGTCGACGTTGCCGGGCGCGATGCCGAGCAGCAGCCCGTCGCCCGCGCGGATGCGCTGACCGCCCAGTTCGGTGTCCTGCTTGGCGAAGTAGGCGAAGACGGTGCTGAACGGCGGCTCGTCCCACAGGGACTGCTCGACCGCCTCGTACACCGGCATCTGACCACCGTTGAGCTGGGCGCGGAAGCCCGGGTGGGTGAGCACCACGCGCAGTACGTTGGCGATGAGGTTGACGGTCGCCTCGTAGGCGGCCAGGAGCACCACCCGCAGGTGTTCCCTGACCTCGTCGTCGGTGAGTCCGGCCGGGTGGGTGACGAGCCGGCCGGCGATGTCGTCCTCGGGGCGGGCCCGGCGCTCGGCGGCGAGCCTGCCCAGGGCCTCCATGAGGTAGGCGTGGCTGGCGATCGCGGTCTCGGTGCCCTTGAGCGTGTCCCGTGCCGCCTCCACCATCCGGTCGCTGTACGCGTCCGGCATGCCGAGGAGGTGGCACATCACGCCCATCGGCAGGTGCTCGGCGAACTGGCCGACGAGGTCGGCGCGGCCCTCCTCGCAGAACCGGTTGACGAGGCGCTGGGTGTACCTCTTGATGTGGCGGCGCAGCTCCCGGTAGTCGATGTCGGCCATGGCACTGGTGACGGCGCCGCGCAGCCGCTTGTGCTCCTCGCCCTCGGCGTGGGAGCAGATGGGCTGCCAGGCGATGTGCGGCATCAGCGGGTGGTCGGGCTTGACCACGCCCTCGTTGAGCGGGGTCCAGATTCTGCTGTCGCGGCAGAACTGGGCGGGTGTGCTCACCATGTGCAGGTTCTCGGCGTGGCCGAGGACCACCCACATCGGTACGTCGTCGTGGAGCAGCGCCGGTGCCACCGGCCCGTGCTGCTCGCGCAGCTTCTCGTACAGCTCGTCCAGGTCGTCGGCCTCGTGCAGCCGGTGCAGTCCGCCCGGTCCGAGGCCGTGCGCGGGGCAGCCGGGTGGTGGTTCGAGCAGGGGGTCGCCCGTTCCGGTGGGGGCGTGGCGTTCAGGCGTCACAGTGTCGCTCCGCAACAGAGGTGTGGGTAGGGAGGGGTCGGCGGGCCTCGCCGGTTCAGGTGAGCGCGCCCTTCATGGCGAGGGAGTGCAGGAAGCGCATCAGGGTCAGCAGGACGTCCCGGCTGGAGGCGCGGCGCCGTACGTCGCAGTCGAGGATGGGGATCTCCTCGGGCAGGTCGAGCGCGGTCCGGAGCTCGGACACGGCGTAGCGGGGCGCGTCGGGGAAGGAGTTGACGGCGACGACGAAGGGAACGCCGCGCTCCTCCAGCCGTCCCATGACGTCGAAGCTGACCTCGAGGCGGCGGGTGTCGACGAGGACGACCGCGCCGAGGGCGCCCTCGAACAGCCCGTTCCACAGGAACCAGAACCTTTCCTGACCGGGCGTGCCGAAGAGGTAGAGGACCAGTTCGTCGGTGATGCTGATGCGGCCGAAGTCCATGGCCACCGTGGTGGCGGTCTTGGAGGCGGAACCGTAGTTGTCGTCGACCCCGATGCCCGCCTGGGTCATCGTCTCCTCGGTGGTCAGCGGTCTGATCTCGCTGACCGAGCCGACCATGGTGGTCTTGCCGACCCCGAAGCCGCCCACGATGACGATCTTCACTGCGGCCTCGGCCGTGTGCGGCAGCCGGTCCTCGGTGCGCGGGCCCGGGATCGTGTCAGAGTTTTTGAAGTCCATGCATCACCGCTTCGAGGAGGTTTCGGTCGGCGACCGTCTTGCGGACGATCGGGGCGCGGGCCTGCACCAGATCCCTCGCCAGCAGGTCGGTGAGCAACACGGTCACCACGCTGAACGGCAGGCTCAGGTAGGCCGACAGTTCGGCCGCGGACAGGGGCGCCACGCACAGCCGCAGCAGGGCCGCCTCTTCCGGGGTGGCGGACACCGGCGGCTCGGTGCGGGCCACGATCAGCGTCACCAGGTCGATGTCGGCGCGATCGCCGGCTCCTTCCCCGCCGATGACGAACAGCCGCTCGGGATTGTGGTTCTCGCCTTCCTTGGCCGTGCCGGAGGCGGGTAACGGGGCCGGGTTCCCCTGCCCGGGGGATCGCCGCTGGCGCTGGGGAGGCGTCATACGGTCTGCCCGTTGCGCCTGGCGGGACTGGTCAGGTGGGGTCCGATCCGGGCGACCAGGTCGGCCATGCTGAGACCCATCCGGCCGGGCTCGCAGCGGACGTCGGAGAGGACGGCGAGGTAGGCGTTGGGGCCGGCGGCCATCAGGTAGAAGTAGCCGCCGTTCATCTCGATCAGGACCATCTTCATGTCGCCGTCGCTGGTCGGGATCTCCTGGGCGACCGCGCCCGCGAGGCTCTGCAGACCCGCGCAGGCGGCGGCGACCCGGTCGGCGGCGTCCGGATCACCGGAGTAGCGGGCGATGCGCAGGCCGTCGGCGGACAGCACCACGATCATCTCGATGCCCGGGACCCCGTCGTAGAGATCCTTGAGCATCCAGTCGAACTTGCCTTGTTGCTCGATCACTTGAGGTTCCCCTCGTCGTCGGCCGGGGCGTGGGCCGGCTCACTGCTGGTGGACTGCTGGTGGGCCTGGGTGATGCCCGGGTGCTGCTTGAGGCCCTCCCAGAAGGCGCCGATCCAGTGCCCCGGCGGGAGTTCCTCGGTCTTCTCGGGTTCGGGTTCCGGGGCGGGCGCCGGAATTCCGTTGCGGGCCCGCTCGGCGGCCAGGCGGGCCTCGCGCTCGGCGTCCTCGCGCTCCCACTTGGCCTGTTC
This sequence comes from Streptomyces mutabilis, assembly GCF_014649815.1. Taxonomy (GTDB): domain Bacteria; phylum Actinomycetota; class Actinomycetes; order Streptomycetales; family Streptomycetaceae; genus Streptomyces; species Streptomyces mutabilis. The sequence continues at coordinate 79,971 of NZ_BMTT01000011.1, forward strand.
GGCCAGGCGCTGGCTGAGCGGCATCTTGACCCGGCTGCGGCGCTGCGGAAGCCCGCCCGCCGTCCACTCGGTGACCTCCGGGACGTCGTCCTCCAGCAGGACGCCTGCCGGGATGCGGGGGCTGGTGGGGCGGCGCTTCTTGGGCCGGCGCTCGGGGCCGGGGAGGGCGTCCGGGCCGGGGGTGGGGATGGAGGTGGCGCCGATGCCGTGGGCGAGACCGACGCCGGGTTCGGTCGTCATCATCTTGCTGGGCACGATGAGGATGGCCCGGACGCCGCCGTACGCGGAGGCGCGCAGCGAGACGTCCATGCCGAACTGCGTGCACAGCCGGCCGACGACGGACAGGCCCAGGCGCGGGTGCTGGGCGAGGTCCTGTACGTCGGTGCCGCGCTTGGCGTCCTCCAGCAGTCCCTCGATGCGGGCCCGGGACTCCTCGCTGAGGCTGACACCCGCGTCCTCGATCTCGATGCAGACGCCGCTCTGCACTTCGGTCGCGGTGACGTGCACCTTGGCGCCGGGCGGCGAGTAGCGGGTGGCGTTGTCGAGGAGTTCGGCGGCGGCGTGGATGACCGGCTCGACCGCGGTGCCCTTGATGTTGACCTTGGCGATGGAGGCGAGGTTGATCCGGCCGTACTGCAGGATCCGGGACATGGCGCCGCGCAGCACGCTGTAGAGGGCGACCGGTTCGGGCCACTGGCGGCCGGGGCGGCCGCCGCCGATGACGGAGATCGAGTCGGCGAGGCGGCCGATCAGCGCGGTGCCGTGGTCGATGCGCAGCAGGTCGTCGAAGACCTCGGGGTTGCGCCCGTGGTCCTCCTCCATCTCGCGGAGTTCCTTGTTCTGCTGGTGGACGATCGCCTGGACCCGGCGGGCGATGTCGACGAAGGAACGCTCGGCGGACTCGCGCATGGAGTCCTGGTGGTCGACGATGTCGCACACCATGCGGATCAGCTTGCGCTGGGGCTCGCCGAGTTCGGTGTAGGAGGGGTCGACCTCGCCGAGGCGGCGCATCACCTCACGGGGGGTGCTGCCCGAACGCATGAAGTCCAGCACGTTGGGGATGACTTCGCTCCCGAGCCGGACCATCTCGTCGTAGTGGCTCGCGGCCCGGCGTTCCAGGTACGCGTTGTGACGGGCGTGCTCCTCGCGCATCACCCGCATCGCACGGCCGCGGCGCACGAGTTCGACGCCCGCGAGGACCACCAGCAGCGTGGCGAGGGCGCCGCACAGGCCGACGGCGAGCCGGGCCGGTTCCGTCACGAGGGCGACGGCGGCCCCGGTGGCCGCGGCCATCAGTATGGCCGGCAGCAACAGCGTGCGCGCGTAGGGAAGTTCGCGGCGCCCTGGAGGGGAATCAACACTCACCATGTAGGCCCTCTGAAACGAATCGGCGGGGATGGGGAAGCTTGCAGCGGGGTATCTCTGGGAGTTGTCGGGACCTTCGGCGCTATTGGGAACAAGCGCGCGATTCCACCTCAACTCGGTGCGCTGCGGGCGAGCTTAGTCCGAGCGGATCATCGCCGTGTCATATTCAGCAAGCACCTGAAACGGGCGGGGGGACTGGAGTAGCCTCGGACCCATTTGCACGGTGGGAGATCATTCGAACACGCACCGTAACAGCAAATGACCATACGAAAATCACTCACCGTGATGAGGGAAAGAGAGGCGTGCGCGCGTCGGCCGTGCCCCTACGCACGGAGGCCCGGCGGTGGAACCGCCGGGCCTTTGAGGGACGGTGACTAGCCCACCGACGAGTAGGCGACCACCCCGCGCAGCAGCCCGTCGACCGCCTTGCGCGCGTTCTTCGGGACCGTCGACCCCTCGCCGGGGGCGGCGGCCGCGATCTGGCCCAGGACGTCGATGACCTGCTTGCACCACCGCACGAAGTCACCCGCGGGCATCTCCGCCTCGCGCAGCACCTCGTCCAGGCCCTTGCCGGACGCCCACATGTACGCGGCCCAGGCGAAGCCGAGGTCCGGCTCCCGCTGGCCGACGCCCTCGGTCTGGCTGATCCGGAACTCCTCCTCCAGCGCATCGAGCCGGCCCCAGATGCGGACGGTCTCGCCGAGCGCGCCCTTGGCCTTGCCCGAGGGCACCTTCGGGGCCATCGCGTCGTCGGCGACCCGGGACTCGAAGACCAGCGCCGAGACGCACGCGGCGAGCTCGGCCGGGGACAGGCCCTCCCATACACCCTCGCGCAGGCACTCGCTGGCGAGCAGATCCAGCTCGCCGTAGAGCCGCGCGAGGCGCTTGCCGTGCTCGGTGACCTCGTCGCCGCGCAGGTAGTCCATCTCCGTCAGCAGCGCCACGATCCGGTCGAAGGTGCGGGCGATGGTGTTCGTACGGCCCTCGATTCGGCGCTCCAGCTGCGAGGTGTCGCGCAGCAGACGGTGGTAGCGCTCGGCCCAGCGGGCGTGGTCCTCGCGGTCGTCGCAGCCGTGGCAGGGGTGGGCGCGGAGGGCCTTGCGCAGCCGGGCGACCTCCCGGTCGTCGGCGGCCTGGGAACGCTTCTTGCGGGCCCGCTCCGGCGGGATGTGCCCGGCCTTGGTCCGCAGCGCGGAGGCGAGGTCGCGGCGGGACTGGGGCGAGCGCGCGTTGAAGGACTTCGGGATGCGCATCCGCTCCAGCGCCTCCACCGGCACCGGGAAGTCCATCGACGCCAGCCGCTTGACCTGGCGCTCGGCGGTCAGCACCAGTGGGCGGGGCCCGTCGTGGTGCTCGAAGCCGCGGTGGCCGTTGGACCGCCCGGCGGGCAGGCCCGGGTCCAGCACCAGCGCGAGGCCCGCGTACTTGCCCGCCGGCACGTGGATGACGTCGCCCGGCTTCAGCTTCTCCAGCGCCACGGCCGCCTCGGCGCGCCGCTGGTTGACGCCCTGCCGGGCCAGCTCGTTCTCGCGGTCCTTCAGCTCGCGGCGCAGCCGCGCGTACTCCTCGAAGTCACCGAGGTGGCAGGTCATGGAGGCTTTGTAGCCCTCCAGCCCCTCCTCGTTGCGCTGCACCTGCCGGGAGATGCCGACGACCGACTTGTCCGCCTGGAACTGCGCGAAGGACGTCTCCAGCAGTTCCCGAGAACGGTGCCGGCCGAACTGCTCGACCAGGTTGACCGCCATGTTGTACGACGGCCTGAAGCTGGAGCGCAGCGGGTAGGTGCGCGTGCCGGCCAGTCCTGCGAGGTGCTCGGGGTTCATGCCGCGCTGCCACAGGACGACGGCGTGGCCCTCCACGTCGATGCCGCGCCGTCCCGCCCGGCCGGTGAGCTGCGTGTACTCGCCCGGGGTGATGTCGGCGTGCTGCTCGCCGTTCCACTTGACGAGCTTCTCCAGCACCACCGAGCGGGCGGGCATGTTGATGCCGAGGGCGAGGGTCTCGGTCGCGAAGACGGCCTTGACCAGACCGCGGACGAACAGCTCCTCGACGACCTCCTTGAAGGTCGGCAGCATGCCCGCGTGGTGGGCGGCGATGCCCCGCTCCAGACCCTCCAGCCACTCGTAGTAGCCCAGGACGTGCAGGTCCTCGGTGGGGATGGAGGAGGTGCGCTCCTCGACGAGGGCGCGGACCCTGTGCCGCGCCTCCTCGTCGTTGAGCCGGAGCCCGGCGTACAGGCACTGCTGCACGGCGGCCTCGCACGCGGCCCGGCTGAAGATGAAGGTGATGGCGGGCAGCAGCCCCTCGGCGTCGAGCCGCTCTATGACCTCGGGCCGGCCGGGCGTCCACATGCGCGAGCGCTGCCTGCGCTCCCGCTCGCGGTCGGCCTCGCGCATGTGCCGGCCGCGCCGCCGGTCCTGGTAGGAGGGGCGGGTGGCCTCCAGGCGCGCCATGCGCATGAGATCGGGGTTGACGGCCTTCTTGTGGCCCTCTCCCTCCTCGAACAGGTCGTACATCCGGCGTCCGGCCAGGACGTGCTGGAACAGCGGCACGGGCCGGTGCTCGGAGACGATCACCTGGGTGTCGCCGCGCACGGTGTCCAGCCAGTCGCCGAACTCCTCCGCGTTCGACACGGTGGCCGAGAGCGACACCAGGGTCACGGACTCGGGGAGGTGAATGATCACTTCCTCCCAGACGGCGCCGCGGAAGCGGTCGGAGAGGTAGTGCACCTCGTCCATGACCACGTACCCGAGACCGAGGAGGGTCTGCGAGCCCGCGTACAGCATGTTCCGCAGGACCTCGGTGGTCATCACGACCACCGGGGCGTCGGAGTTCACGCTGTTGTCGCCGGTGAGCAGGCCCACCCTGTCCGCGCCGTAGCGGCGGCACAGGTCGGCGTACTTCTGGTTCGACAGCGCCTTGATGGGCGTCGTGTAGAAGCACTTCTTGCCCTGCTCGAGGGCGAGGTGGACGGCGAACTCGCCGACGATCGTCTTGCCGGAGCCGGTGGGCGCGGCGACCAGCACGCCCTTGCCGCTCTCCAGTGCCTGGCAGGCCTCGATCTGGAAGGGGTCGAGGCCGAAGTCGTACATCTCGCGGAACGAAGCGAGCGCGGTGGCCTGCTCGACAGCGCGCCGCCGCGCTGCCGCATACCGCTCGGCCGGAGAGAGATCCTCTGTCATCGTGCTTTCGAGCGTACCGGGCCGCACTGACAACAGGACGATCATTATCCGGATCGGCCCCGTGGGGGCTCCGTGGAGGCTCCGCAAGCGCTCCCGCGGGGCGGCGACACGCGTCGCCACCGCCCCGGTGTGCCTCAGGTCACGTCGTCGTAGCCGTTGACCCGGTCCTTCGTGGTCTGCTCGGGCAGGGCGCGAGCGGTCGTCACCGGTTCGACCTCGCCGATGTCATCGGGGGTGAGGTCGAGCTCGGACGCCTCGTCGTCGTCGGGCTCCAGGGCCTCGCGACGGGCCCGGCGGCGGTCGTTCAACAGGGAGATGGTGACCGCGGCGAAGTACAGCACCCAGATCGGACCCGCCAGCATGAGCATCGTCAGGGGGTCGGTGCTCGGCGTGGCGATGGCCGCGAAGAGCGTGATACCCATGATCATGGCGCGCCACCAGCCGAGCATCCGCTTGCCGGTCAGCACTCCGGTGAGGTTGAGCATGACCAGCAGCAGGGGCAGCTCGAAGGAGAGGCCGAAGACGACGACCATGCGTGTGACGAGGTCGAGCAGCTCGTCCAGCGGCAGCAGGTTGTCGACGTCGCTCGGCGTGAACTCGATCAGCACCTTCGCCGAGGTGGGCAGCACCGCGTAGGCGAAGTAGGCGCCGACGAGGAAGAGCGGGGCGCCGGTGCCGACGAACGCGTAGGCGTACTTCTTCTCGCCCTTGTGCAGGCCCGGGGCGACGAACGCCCAGAGCTGGTAGAGCCAGACCGGAGAGGCCAGCACGATGCCGGCCGTCAGGGACACCTTCAGCGCCAGGGTGAAGGGGCCGAGGAGACCGTTGATGGTGATCTGCGCACACGGCTCCGCGCCGTCCTGCGACTGGGCCAGCTCCGCGAACGACTTCTCACAGCCGATCGACTCGAGGATCGGCTCGGTGAGGACGTTGATGATCTCCTGGTAGAAGAAGGCGGCGGCCACAGTGACGACGACGATGGCCAGCAGCGCCTTCGCGAGCCGGTTGCGGAGCTCACGAAGGTGCTCCGCGAGGGGCATCCGCCCTTCGGGGTCCCTCTCCTTGCTGCGGGCAGACTTCAGCAACCCACGTTCCCATCTCGTGCGGCGGGCCGGAGGTCACCGGCCCTGCGTCAGCGCTTGGTCGTGTCCGTCGGCTCGGTGACCGGCCGGGAGCTGGTCACGTCGCCGGGGGCGGCCTGAATGGTGCGCTTCGCCGCGGACTCCTCGGGGTTCGGCGGGTCAGCGGGAGCGGAGTCGTCGGACTTGCTCTCGCTCTTCATCGCCTTGGCCTCGCTCTTCAGGATGCGGGCGGACTTGCCCAGCGAGCGCGCCATGTCCGGAAGCTTCTTCGCGCCGAACAGCAGGATGATGACGACGAGGATGAGAATGATCTCGGGGGCGCCGAGCCTTCCGAACATAAGTCTTTACCTTCTCACCGAGGCGGCTGGGTGGGGGTGGCTGTCCGATCGGTCGGACACGCGTCCAGTCGATCGTCTTGTGCAGCGATCGTAACGCTCAGGGGTGAACGTGAGGCAATCCCTGTGCATACTCCCGTCCGCGGCCGGGCCTCGTTCTCCGGACCGCGACCAGCAGCGTACCTGGCGCCCTCTGCGCGGTGACAGGGCGAAGTGCCCCGATTCGCGACTCACAGCGCGTCCACAGCACGGGCGGCGCTCTCGGTGGCCCGTTCCAGGTCCTCCGCGGCCCGGCCGATCCGGCGAGCCGAGTCCGTCACCTGCCTCCCCAGACGCTGCGCCTCCACGAACACCTTCACGGCGAACACCGCTAGGACGGCGAGACCAAGAAAACCCACGGCAACGGCGAACATCGGCCAGAACATGACGCCGACCCTAGACGGTGGAGTGCAGCCGCAGGGTCCTGACCCCGCCGCCGGTGAGCAGCTCCACGACCCGCTCCCCCGCCGGCTTGCGGACGGCGGCGCCGCACTCCGGGCACGTGAACGAGTAGAACGTGGTGCGGCTCGTGGCGCCGATGGCCAGGCGCAGAGCGCTCGCGGCGAGTTCGAAGCGGCCGCGGCAGTCCGGGCAGCCCGCCTTGAACACGACCGGCGGGACGCGTCTCATGCCGGCGAACGCGGTCGCCGCCGTCATGCCCGGCATCCCCGGCCCCACGGACTCGCTCACAGTCCTCGCTCCTGCCTGTCGTGCTGTCCCTCGCCCGGCCCGCGCGGCACCCCGGCCGCCTCGATCCCGTCGTACGCCGCCAGCGCCTCGCGAGCCGCCTGCCGGGCGCTGTCGGCGAGCTCGGGCGGGGAGACGATCCGGCCGTCGCGCCCCAGCCGCAGCGCCAGCCGCCGCAGGGAGGCCGGGTCGGGGGTGCGCAGGGTGATGCGCAGGCCGCCGTCGGGGAGTTCATCAGCGCTGTCGTGCGGGTAGTACTCGGCGACCCAGCGTCCGCCGGGACCGACCTCGACGACGACCTCGGGGTCCTCGGCGGCCGGCTGCACCAGCCCCTCCGACAGGTCCCGCAGCTCCACCTCGGGCGGCGCGGACGGCTCGTCCAGGATGCGGATCTCGGCGACCCGGTCGAGCCGGAAGGTGCGCCGCGCCTCGGAGCGGCGACACCAGGCCTCGACGTAGGTGTGGCCGACGCTGACCAGGCGTATGGGGTCGATCTCCCGCTCGGTGACCTCGTCGCGGGCCGGTGAGTAGTAGCGGATCCACAGCCGGCGGCGCTCGGAGATCGCCCGGTCGACGTCGGCGAAGACGCCACCCTCGGACTCGAAGGTGACGGACAGGCGGGAACTGGCACCCGCGGCCTCGCCGGCCGAGGTCTCCACCTTGGCCGTCGCCCGCAGCAGCGCCTGCCGGTCGCTCTCCCGCAGGCCGGGCAGAGTCGCGACCGCCCGGGCGGCCACCAGCAGCGCGGTCGCCTCGTCGGCGGCCAGCCGCAACGGCTCGGCGGCGTCCGCGCCGAGTGCGGCCGGGTTGTGCCACCAGATGCGCTCGCCGTCGGTGTCGATGTCGAGCAGATCGCCGCCGCGGAAGCTGGTGCCGCACATGGGCAGCACGTCGAGATCGGAGACCAGCTCGTCCTCGGTGATGCCGAAGGCGCGCGCCACGTCCTCGACGCGGGCACCGGGACGCTCACGCAGATACGTCACCAGGGACAGCATCCGTCGGGTCTGGTCGATGGCGTTCACGGGCCTGACCGCTTTGCCTGCCACAGTGTTGTCCGCTCCCCCTCAGCCCTTGGCCACGGCACGCAGCCGGTCCACCACGTCCGCGCGCAACTCCGCCGGCTCCAGCACCACCACGTCCGGCCCGAACTCCACCAGCCAGGCGTCCAGGCCGTGCCCGTACGGAATCTCCAACTCGTCCCAGCCGTCACCGAGTTCCCGAACCGCGGTGGCCTTCGCCCGGAGGGGGTAGCCGGCGCCCGTGCGCAGCCGGATGAGCGCGGAACGGTCGGCGGTCTCCCCGGCCCAGCTCGCGACCGTCTCGCGCACGGTGACGACGTCGGGCACGGGCGCGGAGAACCGCGCGCCGCGCGAACGCACCCTGCCGGTGATCCGCGACAGCCGGAACACCCGCTCCGCACCGCGATCGCGGTCGAAGCCGGCCAGGTACCAGTGGCCGCGCCAGCACTCCAGCGCCCACGGCTCCACATGCCGGGGCTCCGGCTGGGCGGCGTTGGCCTTGCGGTAGTCGAAGACGACCGGACGGCGGTCGCGGCAGGCCAGCATCAGCGGCTCGAAGGCCGCCTCGTGCACCGGGATACGGGGCTCCAGCGCGCTGTGCGCCTCGTACGGGTCGACGTCCTCGGGCAGACCGGCCGCCCGCAGCTTCTGCAGGGCACCGCTCGCGGCACCGGCCAGCCGGGCCTGCTGCCACACCTTGGCGGCGAGCCCCAGCGCGGCGGCCTCCTCGGCGTCCAGGGTGATCGGCGGCAGGCGGTTGCTGTCGCGGCGGGCCAGATAGCCCACCTCGCCCTCGAGGCTCTCGACGGTCTCGATGACCAGCCCGAGCTCCCGCAGGTCGTCCTTGTCCCGCTCGAACATCCGGTTGAAGGAGTCGTCGGAGCCCGCTTCCAGATAGGCCTCGATGGACTGGCGCAGCTCACGCTTGCTGAGTGGCCGCCGCGTCCCCAGCAGACACAGCGCCAGGTTCATCAGCCGCTCGGCCTTGGCAATGGCCATCGACGCCCTTCTCCCTATGGTGCTTACGACGGATGACCGTACCGCCCCGCGGTGGCCCGGCAAAAGCCGAGGGCCCATGCCCGGACAGGCATGGACCCCAGGTGACCGGCTCTGATCGCTGTCCCTCGGACATCGATCGGACTTCGGACTCCGATCAGACTCCGAGCAGGTCGACCACGAAGATCAGCGTCGAGCCGGGCGGGATCGCCGGGGTCGGGCTCTGGTCGCCGTAGGCGAGGTGGGGCGGGATGGTCAGCTGACGACGGCCGCCGACCTTCATGCCCTGCACGCCCTGGTCCCAGCCCGCGATGACGCGGCCGCCACCGAGCGGGAAGCGGAACGGCGTACCGCGGTTCCAGCTGGCGTCGAACTCCTCGCCCGTGCTGAAGGTCACGCCCACGTAGTGGACGGTCACTGTCTGACCGGCCTCGGCAACCGGGCCGTCACCCTCCCAGATGTCCTTGATCTCGAGGTCCGCCGGGGGCTCGCCGCCCGGGAAGTCGACCTCGGGCTTGTCGATGCTCACGTGTTCAGCTCCTGCTTGTCTGCGGAAAGGCAACGTCCCCAAGTCTTACATCTCCGGGGCGTCACATCTTCGCGAGGATGTCGACGGAGAACACCAGCGTGGAGTCCTTCTCGATGCCGCTGCCCTGCGGCGGGTTGTCTCCGTACCCCAGGTCCGGCGGGATGACGATGAGGACGCGGCTGCCGACCTTCCTGCCGGTCAGCCCCTGCGCCCAGCCCTTGACGACTTGCTGGAGCGAGAACGACGTCAGCTGCTTCCTGCCGTACGTCGAGTCGAACTCCTTGCCGCCGTCCCAGACCACGCCCTTGTACTGCACGAGCACGGTGTCCTGGGCGCCGACCTCCGCGCCGTCGCCCTCCAGCACGTACTCGGCGACGAGCTTCTTCGGCGCGTCGGCCTCCGGCACCTCGATGGAGGGCGCCTTGCCGTCGGTGTCGGTGCCGACCTCGGGCAGCGCGGCGTCGTCCTGGGGGACCTTCTTGCCCTTGGCCGAGCTCTTGGCGTTGAAGGTGTCCTGCACGTCGACCACGAAGACCAGCGTGTCGTCGCCCTTGATGCCCGCCTGCTCGTTGCCCTGCTCGCCGTACCCCCAGGTGGGTGGCACGGAGAACTGGACGCGGCTGCCGGTCTTCTTGCCGGTGAGCGCGTACCGCCAGCCGTCGATGATGCTGTCCTGGGAAAGCTGGATGATCAAAGGGGTCTTGCGGTCGTAGGAGTTGTCGAAGACCTTCGCGCTCTGCCAGACCTGGCCCAGGTAGTCCGCCGACACGAAGTCGTTCTCCGCGACGGCCTTGCCGCCGCCGGCGATGACCGTCTTCACCGCGAGGTCCTTGGAGGGCTCCCCGCTGCCCTTGGCGACGGTCGGCTTCTCACCGAACTTCGTCCCCGCGGTGATCGCCGGCAACGGACCGTCGACGATCTTCGGAGCCGGAGCCGCCGAGGTGGCCGACGCCTCGGGCGTCGCGCTGTCGCCGGCGTTGCTCGAGCCGGAGTCCTCGTCGCCGCAGGCGGCGAGCGTGACCAGTCCGGCGGGAACGGCGATGAGGAGGGAGCGTCGGCGCACGGTGGGGGCCTCGTATCGGTATCGATCGGTGTACATGTCATGGACGGCGTGCGCGCAACTCTACGGCGTGAGAAGGGCACCGTACGGCTAACGTACGGTGCCCCTGTGACGTTCCGCCCCTTCACGGGGGAAACGTGCGTCTCACCCTTTCGCCCGGCCCGCCCGGCTCACATCCCGGCGATCAGCTTTTCCACCCGGTCGTCCACCGAACGGAACGGGTCCTTGCACAACACGGTGCGCTGCGCCTGGTCGTTGAGCTTGAGATGGACCCAGTCGACGGTGAAGTCCCGACGCTGCTCCTGAGCGCGCCGGATGAAGTCACCGCGCAGCCGGGCCCGAGTGGTCTGCGGCGGCACGGACTTGCCCTCGAAGATTTTCAGGTCGTTGGCGACTCGGGCGGCCTGCCCCTTCTTCTCCAGCAGGTAGTAAAGACCACGACGGCGGTGGATGTCGTGGTACGCGAGGTCTATCTGCGCGACCCGCGGATGCGACATGGTCATGTTGTGCTTGGCCCGGTACCGCTCGAGCAGCTTGTACTTCATGACCCAGTCGATCTCGGTGTCGATGCGGTCGAGGTCCTCGGTCTCGATCGCGTCCAGCGTCCGGCCCCACAGCTCCAGCACGCGCTCGACGGTGCCGGTGCGGATACCGCGACGCTCACAGAAGTCCACGGCCTTCTCGTAGTACTCCCGCTGCACCTCCAGAGCGGAAGCCTCCCGGCCGCTCGCCAGGCGAACCTTCCGCCGCCCGGTGATGTCATGGCTGACCTCACGGATCGCCCGGATCGGATTCTCCAGAGTGAGGTCACGCATCACGGTGCCCGCCTCGATCATCCGCAGCACCAGGTCGGTGGCACCGACCTTGAGCAGCATCGTCGTCTCGGACATGTTCGAGTCGCCCACGATGACGTGCAGACGCCGGTAGCGCTCGGCGTCCGCGTGCGGCTCGTCGCGGGTGTTGATGATGGGCCGCGAACGGGTCGTCGCCGAGGAGACGCCCTCCCAGATGTGCTCGGCCCGCTGGCTGACGCAGTACACGGCGCCCCGCGGCGTCTGCAGCACCTTGCCCGCACCGCACAGCAACTGCCTCGTCACCAGGAACGGGATGAGGATGTCCGCGAGCCGCGAGAACTCCCCGTGCCGGGCCACGAGGTAATTCTCGTGACAGCCGTAGGAGTTGCCCGCGGAGTCGGTGTTGTTCTTGAAGAGGTAGACGTCGCCCGCGATTCCCTCCTCGTGCAGGCGTCGTTCGGCGTCCACCAGGAGTCCCTCGAGAATGCGCTCGCCCGCCTTGTCGTGGGTGACGAGTTCGATCACGTTGTCACATTCGGGTGTGGCGTATTCCGGATGCGATCCCACGTCGAGATAGAGGCGGGCCCCGTTGCGCAGAAAGACATTGCTGCTGCGGCCCCATGACACGACACGGCGGAAGAGGTACCGCGCCACCTCGTCAGGCGACAGGCGGCGCTGTCCCCTGAACGTGCACGTGACGCCGTACTCGTTCTCCAGCCCGAAAATGCGGCGGTCCATGACTGAACATTACGCCTGATGACCCGAACTGAAACGGGGTTCGACGGCACGGTTCGGATCATTTTCCGATGAAGCCGCAACCACCGCTGCCCTCGCGGGAACTGTGAGGACCCCTCCGGTGCACAGCAGGACGAGCAGCGACACACCGCCGGCCGCCGCGGGCACGGCGAACCCCCACTGCGCCCCGCCGTGCTCCACGACCGGCCCTGCCAGGCCCGTCCCCACCGAGGCGCCCACCGTGAAGGTCGTCACCAGCCACGAGAACGCCTCCGTCACCGTGCCCCGCGGCGCATGCAGGTCGACGAGGACGAACGCGCAGGCGATGCACGGCGCCAGGAAGACACCCGCGACCACGGTGAGCAGCACCATGGCCACCACGCCCGGCGTCAGCGTCAACGGCAGGTAGCACACCGCCAGCAGGGCCACCAGCAGCCGCAGCCGCCGCGCCGGGTCACCCGTCCACTGCCGGGCCCCGTACACCGCTCCCCCGATCAGCGCACCGAGCCCCAGGGCCGCCATCAGCCAGCCGTACACGGCGTCGCCACCGTGGTCGTCGGCATACGGCACGGAGGCAACCGTGATGGAACCGAGCGCCATCCCGATGAACAGGAAAGCACCCAGCAACGCCAGCAGCCCCGCCGAACGCAGCGCACCCAGCCAGTGCGCCTGGCGCGGCGCCGACCGCCACGCACGCGAAGGCGGAGACACCACCACGGACAGCGCCCCGAGGACACCCACCACGTTCAGCACCAGCAGCGCCACCTGCGGCGACCACAGCGACACGCACACCGTCACCAGCAGCGGCCCGACGGTGAACATGACCTCCTGGGCCACGGCGTCCATCGCGTACGCCGTGTGGACCTGGTCCTCCTTGCGCAGGACGCTGGGCCACAAAGCCCGCAGGCCGCCCTCCAGCGGCGGTGTGAACAGCCCCGCGGCACCCACGGCGAGGTACGCGACGGCGACCTGCCCGGTCCCGGAGAAGGCGAAGACGCCCATGGCCAGCGCCGACAGCACCGCGGCCGGCAACTGCACCCGCGGCTGCCCGTGCAGGTCCACGAGCCGCCCCAGCACCGGCTGGCCCACGGCGTTGGCGACGCCGTACACCGCGGCAAGCGCACCCGCGAGGCTGTACGAACCGCCCTCCGCCCGCACGAACAGCACGATCGCGATCGCCGCCGTCGCGTTCGGCAGCCGCCCCACGAGCGTCCCGACGAGCAGCCGGACGGCGTGCCGCGCCCGAAGAATGTCCAGGTACCCGGCGACCACGACCAGCCCCTTCCGAACGGACCCCGTGAAGTTTTACGTATAACGTGTCCCGTCATACGTACCATGGCGGCTGTTCACGAGTCCAGACGAAAGCGCAGGCGAACGGTGGCACGAGGCAGCACCCGCCCCACGAGCCGGGACGTCGCCCAAGCCGCCGGCGTCTCCCAGGCCGCCGTCTCCCTCGTCCTCGGCGACAAATGGCGCGGCCGCGTCTCGGAACCCACCGCACAACGGGTCCGCGACGCCGCCCACCGACTCGGCTACCGACCCAACCTCGCCGCTCGCAACCTCCGCCTCGGCCGCACCCGCACCGTCCTCCTGGTCGTGCCCGCACTCACCACCGAGTTCTTCGCGGAGGTCTACACCGGCGCCGCACGCATCGCCGCCGAACACGGTTTCGGTGTGGTCCTCTACCCATCCCCCGAGGGCGTCGGCCCCGCGAGAGACCCCTTCGCCTCCGCCCGAGCCGCCCTCGACGGCGTCATCGCCTCCTCCATGGCCGCCGACGCACTCACCGCCATCCGCGGCGACCAACTCCCCCTCGTCATGCTCGACAGCGACCCGGAAGGCAGCCTGGGCGCCGCGACGGTCAACCTCGACATCACCGACGGCATCCGCCAAGTCACGGAACACCTGCTCGCCCTCGGCCACCGCCGTTTCCTGCACCTCGCCGCCGACGTCCCGTCCTGGACCTTCGACATCCGCGCCCGCGAACTGGCCGCACGCCTCGCCGGCACCCCCGGCACCACCCTGCGCACGGCCCACGCCCCCATCTCCATCGAAGGCGCCCAGGCCGCCACGGAGACCGCCCTGGCGGCCCCCGGCCCCCGGCCCACGGCACTCGTCTGCGACGACGACAAACTGGCGGCAGGCGCCTACAAGGCCGCCCGCCGGGCCGGACTCCGCGTCCCCGACGACCTGTCCGTCACCGGCCTCGACGACCTCGGCCTCGCCACCGCCATCGACCCCGAGCTGACCACCGTGCGCCTCGACGCGGAACTCTTCGGCGAACGCGGAATGCACGCCCTGCTGGCGGTCATGGAGGGACAGACGCCCCAGGAGGGCGACATCCCGGTACACCTGGTCGTACGGGGCTCCACAGCACCGCCACCGCAAGACTGAACGGCGCCGGGCACATGGCCCGACGCCGCTCCAAAGCTCTCGGCAGCGGCCGCCCGCTACTCCTCGCCCTTGTCCCCGCCCTCGTCCTCGTCCGGCAGAGACAGGTCTTCGGCAGCTCCGGCACCGGCCCCCGAATCCAGCAGCCGCGACAACTGAGCCCCCACGATCCGCTTGAACTTCCGCTTCTGCGGCCGCGTACGATCCAGCACCGCGACCTCCAGCCGCTCCGCCGGAATCTCCCGCTCACTGCCGTTCGTGTCCCGCGACAGCGCCTGCACCGCCAGCTTCAGCGCCTCGGCCAGCGTCATGTCGTCACGGTGCCGCTGATCCAGGTACCCGCTGATCTGCTCGGCGTTACCCCCGACCGCGACCGAACCGTGCTCGTCCACGATCGAACCGTCGTGCGGCAACCGGTAGATCTGATCCCCGTCGGCGCTGTCACCGACCTCGGCGACGACCAGCTCCACCTCGTACGGCTTCTCGGCCTGGCTGGAGAAGATCGTGCCCAGCGTCTGCGCATAGACGTTGGCCAGACCGCGGGCCGTCACATCATCCCGGTCGTAGGTGTAACCACGCAGGTCGGCGTAGCGCACACCACCGATGCGCAGATTCTCGTACTCGTTGTACTTACCGGCGGCCGCGAAACCGATCCGGTCATAGATCTCGCTGAACTTGTGCAGCGCACGGGACGGGTTCTCACCGACGAACACGATGCCGTCGGCGTACTGCAGCACGACCAGGCTGCGGCCACGGGCGATGCCCTTGCGGGCGTACTCCGCCCGGTCCGCCATCGCCTGCTGGGGTGAGACATAGAACGGCGTCGACACCGGTTATCCGTCCCTTTCTGAAGAAGTCACCGAACCACCTGACAACACGACCGACCGCGCCCGCTACAGCAACGCGGCCCGCGGACCGTCCGGCTGCTCCAGCCGCCGCTCCAGCACCGAACGGGCGAGCTGAGACGCCTCGTCCTCACTCAGCCGGCGGAAGCCGTCCTGGGTGATCACAGTGATGATCGGGTAGATCCGGCGCGCGACGTCGGGACCACCGGTCGCCGAGTCGTCGTCCGCCGCGTCGTAGAGCGCCTGCACCACGAGCGTCGTGGCCTGCTCCTCGGTCAGGTCCTCCCGGTAGAGCTTCTTCATCGCACCACGGGCGAAGATCGACCCCGACCCGGTGGTCGCGTAGCTCTGCTCCTCCGACCGCCCGCCCGTCACGTCGTACGAGAAGATCCGCCCCCGGCCGCGATCCACGTCGTACCCCGCGAACAGCGGCACCACGGCGAGCCCCTGCATCGCCATGCCCAGATTCGAGCGGATCATCGTCGACAGACGGTTCGCCTTGCCCTCCAGGGACAGCTGCGCGCCCTCGACCTTCTCGAAGTGCTCCAGCTCCAGCTGGAACAGCTTCACCATCTCCACGGCCAGTCCCGCCGTACCCGCGATGCCCACCGCCGAGTACTCGTCGGCCGGGAAGACCTTCTCGATGTCCCGCTGGGCGATCATGTTGCCCATCGTGGCCCGCCGGTCACCGGCGAGGACCACACCGCCGGGGAACGTCACCGCCACGATCGTCGTCCCGTGCGGCGCCTCGACGACACCCTGCACCGGCGGCAGCTGCCGGTTGCCCGGGAGCAGCTCCGGCTGGTGCTCGCCGAGGAAGTCCATGAAGGAGGAGGACCCAGGCGTCAGGAAGGCAGCTGGTAGACGCCCGGTGCTACGAGTGTTGGCTTCCACGCGATTCCTTCCACGTAAGCTGCAGCCCGCCTTATGGCATCGGGCCGATCCTTGAACTGCCCCAGGGCTGCGTTGCGGCTGAAGCACAGTACGCCACGGACCCTACCCGTCCCGTGGCAGTGATCCACATGTGCGGCGGGGGCCGCAAGACATATGCAGCAGACGCCGCCTTGACTTGCGATCAGGGCATCACGTTCCGCTTCGGTGCTTCCGTACTGGCGCTTCGGACGACCTGCTCGCCCCTGCGCCGCTTCGCGGGACTTGCAGAGCGTCGCCGGACCATCTGGAGCTGTGCGGTTCCGGGTCCACTCGCTGTGGGGCTTGATATCCCCGCACGTCCGGCAGAGCTTATGTCCCTCGGGCACGTCCACTCGCGGGCGGACGTTGCGCCCCTTGGCCAACTGGCGTTCTTGGTGACAGGCCGCAGCACACTCTCGGCAGTAGGCATGCAGCCCGTCACGCATCGCCTTGTTCCGTGCGAACGCTGCCCGCGGCTTATGGTCCTTGCACCGCGAGCAACGCCTACCAGATTCTTCGATCGACAAGCGCCCGCCCGTTGCAGCCTTCATTTCGAAGGCTACTCGCCGCCCTTTTGAACGAACGAGCGAACGAAGTCCTCTGCGTTCTCCTCGAGCACATCGTCGATCTCGTCCAGGACGGAGTCCACGTCGTCGTTCAGCTTCTCCTGGCGTTCCTTGAGGTCCTCGGAGGCCTGCGCGTCCTGCGCCTGCTCCTCGACCTCCTCGGTGGACCGCGTGGCCTTCTGCTGTCCGCCGCCGGTGTCCTTGGTCGCCATAACCCTCACCCCGCTCGGTTCGCCCGACACAGTTGCTCGGTCAAGATCAGACCCTACAAGCCGGGTCCGACATCGGCCCCGCGTTTCTCCAACGAACGGGGGCCATCTCGATGGTTCCCGGACGGGGTGGGTTTCCACCCCGTCCGCCGGTCTCGTTCGTGTACCGTTCCGTCCACTCACCCGCCGGTCAGGACCTTGACCAGGTCTTCCGCGGTACGGCAACGGTCCAGCAGTTCCTTGACGTGATTACGCGTTCCGCGAAGCGGTTCCAGGGTTGGGACCCGCTGGAGGGAGTCCCGCCCCGGCAGGTCGAAGATCACGGAGTCCCAGGAGGCCGCCGCGACGTCGTCCGCGTACTGCTCCAGGCAGCGCCCGCGGAAGTAGGCGCGCGTGTCCTCCGGCGGCTTCGTGCGGGCCCGCTCGACCTCGTTGTCGTCCAGCAGCCGCTTGATGCGGCCGCGGTCCACCAGTCGGTTGTAGAGGCCCTTGTCGGGCCGTACGTCGGCGTACTGGAGGTCGACGAGGTGGAGCCGGGCGGCGTCCCAGTCGAGGTCGTCGCGGCGCCGGTAGCCCTCCATGAGTTCGCGCTTGGCGACCCAGTCCAGTTCGCCGGCGAGGCTCATCGGGTCGTTCTCGAGCCGGTTCAGGGTGTCTTCCCAGCGGCCGAGGACGTCCTTGGTCTGGTCGTCGGCGTCGGCGCCGTAGCGTTCCTCCACGTATTTGCGGGCCAGCTCGTAGTACTCCATCTGGAGCTGGACCGCGGTGAGTGTGCGGCCGCTGCGGAGGGTGACCAGGCGCTTGAGCGCCGGGTCGTGCGATACCTGGTGGAGGGTCCGTACGGGCTGGTCGACGGCGAGGTCGACGGCGATGAAGCCGTCCTCGATCATGGACAGGACCAGGGCCGTCGTGCCCAGTTTCAGGTAGGTCGAGATCTCCGACAGGTTCGCGTCGCCGATGATCACGTGGAGGCGCCGGTACTTCTCGGCGTCGGCGTGGGGCTCGTCGCGGGTGTTGATGATGGGGCGCTTCAGTGTCGTCTCCAGGCCGACCTCGACCTCGAAGTAGTCGGCGCGCTGGCTGAGCTGGAAGCCGTGTTCGTGGCCGTCCTGTCCGATGCCGACGCGGCCGGCGCCGGTGAAGACCTGGCGGGAGACGAAGAAGGGCGTCAGGTGGCGCACGATGTCGGAGAAGGCGGTTTCCCGCTTCATCAGGTAGTTCTCGTGCGTGCCGTAGGAGGCGCCCTTGTTGTCGGTGTTGTTCTTGTAGAGGTGGATGGGCTGGGCGCCGGGCAGGTGGGCGGCGCGTTCGGCGGCTTCGGCCATGATGCGTTCGCCGGCCTTGTCCCAGAGGACGGCGTCGCGGGGGTTGGTGACCTCCGGAGCGCTGTATTCGGGGTGGGCGTGGTCGACGTAGAGCCGTGCTCCGTTGGTGAGGATGACGTTGGCGAGGCCGATGTCCTCGTCGGTGAGCTGGCTGGAGTCGGCGGCCTCTCGGGCGAGGTCGAAGCCTCGCGCGTCCCGCAGCGGGTTCTCCTCCTCGAAGTCCCAGCGGGCCCGGCGGGCCCGGTGCATCGCCGCCGCGTAGGCGTTGACGATCTGGGATGAGGTGAGCATGGCATTGGCGTTGGGGTGGCCGGGGACGGAGATCCCGTACTCCGTCTCGATGCCCATTACTCGCCGTACGGTCATGCGGCCCTCCTTGCCCGGCGGTGCCCGTGGTGGGCGCCGCTCGCGTACCGCTGGCGCTCCGATGCGTGTGCGGTGCCCGTCCCCGCACTGCGCGACTCGGCGGTATGGAAGAGCCTAGAACGCCTTTGCGCTGGTGGGGAGATCATTTGCGGCATTGCCTTGCTCCAGTCGGGGCTCCGGAAAGCAGTCGGCTGCGGGTACCCGCTGAGGGGACCCGCAGCCGCCCTTCCTTTTACAGGTACTGACCTGTGTTGGCCACCGTGTCGATGGAGCGTCCGGTGTCCGCGCCCTGCTTTCCGGTGACGAGCGTACGGATGTACACGATCCGTTCGCCCTTCTTTCCGGAGATGCGGGCCCAGTCGTCCGGGTTGGTGGTGTTGGGGAGGTCCTCGTTCTCCTTGAACTCGTCCACGCAGGCCTGGAGGAGGTGGGAGACGCGAAGGCCCTTCTGGTTCTTTTCCAGGAAGTCCTTGATCGCCATTTTCTTGGCGCGGCCCACGATGTTCTCGATCATGGCGCCGGAGTTGAAGTCCTTGAAGTAAAGGACTTCCTTGTCGCCGTTGGCGTAGGTGACTTCCAGGAAGCGGTTTTCCTCGGATTCGGCGTACATCTGTTCCACCGCCGTCTGGATCATGCTCTGGACGGTGGCTGCCTTGTCCTTGTCGTGTTCGGCGAGGTCGTCGACGTGCAGCGGGAGACGCTCGGTGAGGTACTTGCCGAAGATGTCCTTGGCCGCTTCGGCGTCGGGACGTTCGATCTTGATCTTCACGTCGAGTCGGCCGGGCCGCAGGATGGCGGGGTCGATCATGTCCTCGCGGTTGGAGGCACCGATGACGACCACGTTCTGCAGGCCTTCCACGCCGTCGATCTCGGCGAGCAGCTGCGGGACGATGGTGTTCTCCACGTCGGAGCTGACGCCGGAGCCGCGGGTGCGGAAGAGGGATTCCATCTCGTCGAAGAAGACGATGACGGGGGTGCCCTCGCTGGCCTTCTCGCGGGCTCGCTGGAAGACGAGGCGGATCTGCCGCTCGGTCTCGCCGACGTACTTGTTGAGGAGCTCGGGTCCCTTGATGTTGAGGAAGAAGCTCTTGCCGGCGGCTTGGCCGGTCACTTCGGCGACCTTCTTGGCCAGTGAATTGGCGACCGCCTTGGCGATGAGTGTCTTGCCGCATCCGGGGGGTCCGTAGAGCAGGACGCCCTTGGGGGGACGCAGCTCGTGCTCCTTGAACAGGTCGGGATAGAGATAGGGGAGCTCGACCGCGTCGCGGATCATCTCGATCTGTCCGCCGAGGCCACCGATCTGTTCGTAGCCGATGTCGGGGACCTCTTCGAGGACGAGTTCTTCGACCTCGCTCTTGGGGACGACCTCGTAGACGTAGCCGGATCGGGGTTCGAGCAGAAGGGCGTCGCCGGGGCGGATGGTGACGCCCCGCAACGGCTCGGCGAGCCGCACGACCCTTTCTTCGTCGGTGTGCCCGAGTACCAGGGCGCGTTCGCCGTCCTCGAGGATTTCCTTGAGGGTGACGATGTCGCCGACGCTCTCGTACTCCATGGCCTCGACCACGTTGAGTGCTTCGTTGAGCATCACTTCCTGGCCGCGTCGGAGTTCGTCGAGCTCGACGCTCGGGCTGACGTTCACCCGGAGTTTGCGGCCGCCGGTGAAGATGTCGGCGGTGCTGTCCTCGTTGGCCTGCAGGAAGACGCCGAAACCCGCCGGTGGCTGGGCCAGCCGGTCGACTTCCTCCTTGAGGGCCACGATCTGGTCGCGGGCCTCGCGGAGAGTGCTGGCGAGTCGCTCGTTCTGGGCGGACACGCCGGCCAGGTTGGTCTGCAGTTCGACGATCCGCTCTTCGAGGATTCTCGTGTGTCGCGGAGATTCGGCGAGCTTGCGTCGCAGGACGGCGATCTCCTGCTCAAGGTAGGCCACCTGCCCGGCCGGGTCGTCGGACCCGCGTCCCGGGCGGATGCCGCGGTTCATGTCGTCGTCGTGGGCTGCCACGGTCCTCACCTCCTCCAAGGGGAGCTGGACGCTTCCAGACCCTACCTGGGTGGGTGTCGATTGAAACCCCTAGATCACAAAGACTGTCGGGGTGTGTCCGATCTTCACCCTTGCGCTCTCCCTCACGCCAGGGGAATACCCACGGAACGTGGATGGAACCCAGGCGAAGGTAGGGTCGAAGCGTTCAACACCCGTCAGAGCTGGCCGGATTCCCGGTCGGCCCGGCGCAGGAAACGGCAGGAGAGATGAGCGTGCAGCAGGAGGCCGGAGTCGACGGCGAGGCTCTGGAGGTCTGGATCGACCAGGACCTGTGTACCGGTGACGGCATCTGTGCCCAGTACGCGCCTGAGGTGTTCGAGCTGGACATCGATGGTCTGGCCTATGTGAAGGGCGGGGACGACGAGCTTCTGCAGAGTCCGGGGGCGGCAACGCCTGTGCCCTTGCCGCTTCTCACGGACGTGGTCGACTCGGCGAAGGAGTGTCCGGGCGAGTGCATCCATGTGCGTCGTGTTTCGGACAGGGCCGAAGTCTACGGCCCGGACGCGGAGTGACCGAAATGTCACTCGATCCGCACGCTGAGTGACCGCTGTCGGTAGGGTCACGCTATTTGCGCAGGGGGCATCGGTCATACGGTGCGTGCCTGGGACGGCGTGTCGCGGACGAACGTGCCGTTCTTCCAATGCCACTTCACCACGTCGGTGACGTCGGGGCAGCAACTGGGTACGTCGGCCGAGGAGTAGCCGAGCAGTGTGGCGTGGACGCCGCCGCCGCGCACCGCGAAGTCGGTGACCGTCCGGCGGTCGGCCGGGTCCACGAGGGTGGCCACGACGCGGGGCTCGCCGCCGTCGGCGTCTCGCGTGAGGACGTACACGGCGTCGGGCGGGGTGCCCATGGGCGCGTCGCAGTGCACTACGGCCACCGTTTCGGGGCGGCCGTCGCCGTCCAGGTCGCCGGAGGACTTCTTCTGCACCACGGCCTTGACCGGGCCGCACTCCAGCGGGAACGCCACGGCGGCCGGGTCGGGCGGCACGGTGTGCGCGGGGGTGTCCTTCTGTTCGGTGCCGGGGGGCTGTGCCGCCGTCGCGGCGTCGGGCTGCAGGACCGAGGAGAGGGCGACCACTGCGGCGAGGGCCGTGGCGGTGGCGACCCAGTGGATCGGGCGGGTGTGCGTGTGGGACAGGTCCGGAACGGCGGGGTGCTGCACGAGGAGTGTCTCCTGTGAGGGCTGTGCCGGCGGGGGGTGGCCAGCATCGTGCCACACGTCACAGTGCGGGGGAACGGCGGGGTGGGTACCCGGCGCCTTTTCCGGGTCCGGTGGCGCTCCCGTCGTCGGTGGCCCTGCGTCCCGTCGCCTTCGTGGTCCCGGCGCCCCTGCCGTCCTGTCGTCGGGGCGCGGCAACATGGCGACGCCGTGGTGGAGTTCCCGGACGGGCCCGGGAACTCCACCACGGCGTCAGTACGTTGTACGCGGCACCGGGCCGTCTCAGCGGCCGGAACCGCCGCCGGCGTTGGGACCGTCGTAGTCCTCGCCGTAGGCACCCTTGGCAGGGCGGCGTCGACGCATGGGCGGCTCGACGCCGTCGGCGAGACGGCGGGCCGTGAGCAGGAAGCCGGTGTGGCCGATCATCCGGTGGTCCGGGCGGACGGCGAGTCCCTCGACGTGCCAGTTGCGGATCATGGTCTCCCAGGAGGTCGGCTCGTTGAAGCAGCCGATCTCACGGATGGACTCGACGGTCCGGGCGAGCTGGGTCGTGGTGGCCACGTAGCAGCACAGGATGCCGCCGGGCACGAGTGCCTTCTTGACGACGTCCAGGCACTCCCAGGGGGCGAGCATGTCGAGGATGACGCGGTCGACGTCGGTGTCGGACAGGTTGTCCTGGAGGTCGCCGACGGTGAGCTGCCAGGCGGGGTGCGGGCCGCCGAAGTAGCGCTCCACGTTCTGCTTCGCGATGTCGGCGAAGTCTTCGCGGCGCTCGTAGGAGTGCAGCATGCCCTGGTCGCCGATGGCGCGCAGCAGGAAGCTGCTGAGGGAGCCGGAGCCGACGCCGGCCTCCACGACGCGTGCGCCGGGGAAGATGTCGGCGAAGGCGAGGATCTGTCCCGCGTCCTTCGGGTAGACGACGGCTGCCCCGCGGGGCATGGAAAGGACGTAGTCGGGGAGCAGGGGGCGCAGCGCGAGGTAGGCGACGTTCCCGGTGGTGCGGACAACGCTGCCCTCGGGAGCGCCGATCAGTTCGTCGTGGGGGAAGGAACCCTTGTGGGTGTGGAAGTTCTTCCCGGCCTCGAGCGTGAACGTGTAGTGGCGGCCCTTGGGGTCGGTCAGCTGAACCTGGTCCCCGACCTTGAAGGGCCCGCGCCTGCGGGCGGCACCGGTCGGTTCGGACATGTGACCAGCCTACCGGTCCCGGGCGGGGCCGCCGACCACGCCGGTGATCGGGCCGGTTGTCGGGGCCGGTGGGCCGCTCCGGTGTCGGGGCCGATGGTCAGGAGGGGCGGGCCATGGCCTTGACGAAGGCGCGCTCGACGTCGGCCGCGGAGAGGACGCCGTAGATCTCGCCGGTCTCCTCGACGACCAGGTACTCGGTGGCCGGGTTGGCGCGCAGGGCGTCCAGGAGTTCCTCGCCGGACAGCTCTGCGGAGACGCGCATGCCGTCCGTGAGGTCCTGGGCCAGGGTGCTCACCGGGACCCAGGGGCGGCGGTGCTCCGGTACGCCGACGATGGCGGCCTCGCGGACCAGTGAGACGGGGGCGCCGTCGGCGTCGACGACGACCAGGGCGCGGGCCCCGGAGGCGTTGGCGCGGCGCAGCGCTTCGGAGAGGGGGGTGTCGGCCGGGACGGGGACGGCGCGCCGGGTGAGGGCACGGGCGCGCAGTTCGGGGAGGTGTTCGCGCAGGCGGGCCATGCGGAGGCTGTTCCCGGCGCCGGTCCAGATGATCGCGGCGAGGATGGCGGCGAGCAGGGCGTCCATGACGGTGTCCATGCCGACGTCGTCCGCGGCGTCGGAGCCGAGGGACTGCGTGAGCAGGGGCAGGCCGATCAGGACGGCGATGGCGAGGGCGCGGCCGATCCACGCGGCGGCGATGGTGCCGCTCATCGGCTTGCCGGTGATCTTCCATACGACGGCGCGGAGCATGCGTCCGCCGTCGAGGGGGAGGCCGGGCAGCAGGTTGAAGGCGGCCACCAGGAGGTTGGAGATCATCAGGCCGGCCAGCAGGACGCCGGGGACCGAGTCCGGTTCGACGGGGAGCAGGGCGGCGTAGAAGACGCCGGCGAGGACCAGGGAGAGCAGGGGGCCCACGAAGGCCAGCACGAACTCCCGGCCGGGGGACTCGGCCTCCTTCTCGATCTCGGAGACGCCGCCGAAGAACTGGAGCTGGATGCGGCGCACCGGGAGCCTGAAGCGGAGGGCGGCGACGGTGTGGGCCAACTCGTGGACCAGGACGGAGGCGTAGAAGGCGACGGCGAAGAAGAGGGAGACCAGGTAGCGGGCGGCGCCGAGCTCGGGCAGCACGCGGTCGAGCTGTCCGCCGAAGACCCAGGTGATCAGGGCGGCGACCAGGAACCAGCTGGGCGCGACGTACACGGGTACGCCGAAGGCTCGGCCCATCAGCAGCCCGCCCCCGGGTTCGGGCTTGCGCTGCGGAGGCTTCCCCGGCCCGGCTCCGCCGTCGGTGTGGGGGTCGGGGCGGGTGGCGCCGGGCATCCTCGCCCCCTGGGCCCCGGTCTCGGGCTTCTTGGCCTCAGGTGCCACGGCCTCGGGCGTCCCGGGGCCCGGTGTCCCGGAAACCCCCGCCCCCGGGGCGGGGGTCCGGGAACCCTGCGGCTCGGGGCCGGGGGGCTCGGTGTCCGGCGTTCCTGGGGCTCCCGGCTTCGGGGCTCGGGTTCCGGAGTCTCCCGTCGGCGGATGGGCTCCGGTGGGCTCGGGCACCGTCGGGACGGGCTGTCCGTGGTGCTCGTCCGCCGGCCCCGGCCGGTCCGCGGACCGTTCTCCGGGCGGGCCGGTGTCCGCGGGCTCCGGCCGGGCGGAGCCGGAGGCCGGGGCAGTGGGTTCTGCCTGGGGCTCGGCCGACTCGTCGTTGCCGGGCCGCGGCCGCCCGCTCCCGCCGCTCACGTCCACGGTGTCCCCTCGTTCGAAGCGTCTCCCGCGCCTGCCGGGCGGGAGGGTACTCGTGTCGATGGTATGCGTCCGCCGCGGCCCGTTCCGCCCCGGCACCCCCCTGGTTCCCTTCCGTCGCACGGGTCACGACCGCGGGCTGGGTGACTGTCAGTGGCGGGCCGTAGGGTCTGTGGGCATGGAGACGAGTATCGGGGATGTCACCGAGGACACCGGCGCACCCGCCGGGCCGACGGTGACGGCGGCGGACCACGCGGACGCGGTGACGGACACGGCGGTACCGGCCGCGGCCCCAGCGCCCGTGGCCACGGCGCCCGCGTCGCTCTCGCCCTCCCGGGCCGGCGATTTCATGCAGTGCCCGCTGTTGTACCGGTTCCGGGTCATCGACCGCCTCCCGGAGAAGCCGAGCGAGGCGGCGACACGGGGCACGCTGGTGCACGCGGTGCTGGAGCGGCTCTTCGACGCTCCGGCGGCCGAGCGCACCGCGCCGCGGGCGAAGTCGCTGGTCCCGGGCCAGTGGGACCGGCTGCGGGAGAGTCGGCCGGAGCTCGGTGAGCTGTTCGCGGACGACCCGGAGGGCGAGCGTCTGGCACAGTGGCTGAGCGAAGCGGAGCGGCTCGTCGAGCGCTGGTTCACCCTCGAGGATCCGAGCCGGCTGGAGCCCGCCGAGCGGGAGCTGTTCGTCGAGGCCGAGCTGGACTCCGGGCTGCGGCTGCGCGGCATCATCGACCGGGTCGACGTCGCCCCCACCGGTGAGGTGCGCATCGTCGACTACAAGACGGGCAAGGCGCCCCGGCCCCAGTACGCCGAGAATGCGCTGTTCCAGATGAAGTTCTACGCGCTGGTCGTCTGGCGGTTGAAGAAGGTCGTGCCGCGGCGCCTGCAGCTCGTCTACCTCGGCAGTGGTGACGTGCTCACCTACGACCCCGTCCTCGCCGACCTGGAGCGGGTCGAGCGCAAGCTGCTGGCACTGTGGGAGGCCATCCGGCTCGCGACGGAAACCGGTGACTGGCGGCCGCGTCCCACCAAGCTGTGCGGCTGGTGCGACCACCAGGCGCACTGCCCGGAGTTCGGCGGTACTCCCCCGCCCTACCCGCTGCCGGTGAGGGCGGCCGAGTCCGGCAACACCGAGCAGGGCAGAATGGGGCCGGACTAGCGAAGGAGACTTACGTGGCCATCCGCGTCCTACTGGTCGACGACCAGCCGCTGCTGCGCACGGGCTTCCGCATGATTCTGGAGGCGGAGCAGGACCTCGCGGTCGTCGGCGAGGCCGGAGACGGCCTCCAGGCACTCGACCAGGTGCGGGCGCTGCAGCCCGACGTAGTGCTGATGGACATCCGCATGCCGCGGATGGACGGTGTGGAGGCGACCCGGCAGATCACCGGGCCCGAGCGGGACGGTCCGGCGAAGGTGCTGGTGCTGACCACGTTCGACCTCGACGAGTACGTGGTGGAGGCGTTGAAGGCGGGCGCCAGCGGGTTCCTGCTGAAGGACGCCCCGGCGGGCGAACTGGTGCAGGCGATCCGCGTGGTGGCGAACGGCGAGGCGATGCTCGCGCCGAGCATCACCAGGCGACTGCTGGACAAGTACGCCACGCACCTGCCCTCCGGGGAGGAGCCGGTGCCGGACACCCTGCACACGCTGACGGAGCGTGAGGTGGAGGTGCTGAAGCTGGTGGCGCGCGGTCTGTCCAACGCGGAGATCGCCGCCGACCTCTTCGTCAGCGAGACCACCGTCAAGACGCATGTGGGTCATGTGCTGACCAAGCTGGGCCTGCGCGACCGGGTGCAGGCGGCGGTGTACGCCTACGAGAGCGGTCTGGTGCGCCCCGGCGCACAGTAGTCCGCCGCGCTCGCTGCGCACGGGCACGTGACGAAATCCCGAAGGGCGCCCCTCCTCGTCGGAGGGGCGCCCTTCGGGATTTCGTCCGGCGGGGTCAGCCGCTCACGCCCCGGCCCAGCTCCCACACCTGGAGGGTGGAGGAGGAGTTGAGGAGGTAGGCCGTGCCCGTGATGTCGTCCCTGGCGGCGACGTACTGCTTGCCCTGCCAGAGCGGGATCACCGGGACGTCGATCGCGGTGATCTCCTGGATCCGGTTGAGGCTGTCCACGGCGGAGAGCCGGTCGGCCTCACGACGGGACTCGGGGATCAGGGTGTTGCGGATCTCCTGGTTCGCGTAGGGCGAGTTGAGGGTGTTGTCCTTGTCGAGGAACGGCGCGATGAAGCTGTCGGCGTCCGGGAAGTCGGGGAACCAGCCCATGCCGAAGACGTCGTACTCGCCGTCCAGCTCCGCCGGGCGGAACTTGTCCCAGGGCTGGCCCTCGATGTCGATGTCGAAGAGACCGCTGTCGTTCAGCTGCTTCTGGAGCTGCTCGAACTCCTGCTTGGTCGCGGCGCCGTAGTGGTCCGTCGTGTAGTGCATCGTCAGCTTCACCGGCGTCTTGATGCCCGCATCCTCGAGCATCGCCTTGGCCTTGGGCACGCTGGGGTCGCCGTACTTGTTGAAGAACGAGTTGGAGTGACCGGTGATGGTGGCGGGGACCATCGAGTACAGCGGCTCGGCCTGGGAGCCGTAGACCTGAGAGACGAGTGCGCTGCGGTCGATGAGCTGGGCCATCGCCTGGCGGACGGCCTTGTCCTTCACCGTCGGCGCGTCCGTGTTGAAGCCCAGGTAGCGGATTTCCAGGCCGGCCACCTCGATGAGGTCGACGTTGCTGTCCGTGGAGTTGGAGAGCTTCCGGATCTGGTCCGGCGTCATGGCGCGGGTCATCACGTCGATGTCGCCCTTGTCGAGCGCGGCGCCCATGGCCTCGGCGTCGTTGAACGACACGACCTCGACCTTGTCGTTGTTCACCTCGAGACTCCCCTTGTAATTGGGGTTCTTGGTGAACACGGCCTTGGTCATCTCGTCGCCGTCGGTCTCGGCCTTCATCGTGTACGGCCCGGAGCCGTCCAGCTCGAAGCCCTCGCGCAGCTTGCCCTTCTCGTAGTCGTCCTTGTTGACGATGCCGGCGACCGGGGTCGACAGCTTGTACGGGAAGGTGGCGTCGGCGGTGTTGAGGTGGAAGATGACCTCGCGGTCGCCCTGCGTCTCGACGGTGTCGACGGTCGACAGCAGGGCGTACACCTGGCTGTCGGCCTTGATGGACAGGGCGCGCTCGATGGAGTACTTCACGTCCTCCGCGGTGATGGCGTCGCCGTTGGCGAACTTCAGGCCGTCACGCAGGGTGCAGGCGTAGCGCTCGTTTCCGGTATCGGTGAATCCGCACTTCTCGGCTGCCTCGGGTACGGGTTCACCGTCGCCACGAGGCTGGATCATCAGGGTCTGCGTGGTCTGACGCAGGATGTTCCAGAGGCCGACGTCGTAGGCGAACGCCGGGTCGAGAGGCGCGGGCGCCTCCTCCGAGGCGGTGAACCGGTCCGTGGTGCCGACGACGATCGCGTCCCCGCCGCCGCTGCCGCTGTCGGACCCGCCACAGGCGGCGAGCACCGGCGCGAGCAGGCCGACGACGGCCGGCAGCACCAAAGTCTTGCGGTTCATGCTCGAGTTTCTCCAGAGCTGTCGGTCCGTGTATCCGGCATGCAGGGGTGTCGCGGCGGATCACGGGGGTAGTGGCCGATGTTCTCGCGACGAGATTAGTCCGCGCCCGTACGGGGGTTCGCAGCCACCGGAGTTGAGCGCTCATCACGGAGCGAAACCGGGTGTGGACGCACCGAAAACCCGACAGTGGAAGGATTAGTGCAGCGTTTCACCAATCGGGACACAAGGGCGCCTCGACAACGTTCGCCAAGCGCGAGGAAGCACACCTACGCCCGCCTGTCGACCCCTGACAACGTGTCAAACGTCACACATGCATGGTGGTGGGTGCGGGTCACAATTCGGCCGTTCGCGGTGGCCGTAATTCACGCGCCGCTCCTCGTGTTGTCTCCCGGGTTCTCACGCCGGGATGTTCCGGGAATTGCCGCGTTAACGCCGCCGCACGCTGGGTGAACGTCTAGCGCATTTGTGTCATCAGGCCGCGGAGAAATGTCAGGTCGACGTCTTCCAGCGAGCGGACCACCGTACGCCGGGCGGCCGGGGTGATGGGGGCGGCGGAGGGCACCGCCACGACGTGGCAGCCCGCGGCCTCCGCGGCGGCGACGCCGGTGGTGGTGTCCTCGACGACGGCGCACCGGGCCGGGTCCACGCCCAGGCCGGCCGCGGCGGCCAGGTACGGGTCCGGGTGGGGCTTGGTCCGCGGTACCTCGTCGCCGGCCACGGTCAGGCCGAAGTGATGGGGGCCCAGTGAGGCCAGCACGCGGTCGATGATGCGCCGGTGGGAGGCGGAGACCAGGGCGGTGGGGATCTCGTGCGCGGACAGCTCCGCGAGCAGCCGGGCGGCTCCCGGCATGAGCGGCAGGGTGCGGCCGATGCGTTTCTCGAAGCCGTCGTTGAGCAGCACGCTGAGTTCGGCGAGTGTGATGTCGGCCCCGGTGGCCTCGATCAGGAATCCGGCGCTGCGGCTCATGGGGCCGCCGACGACCACGTGACGCCAGGAGTCGTCGAGGGTGTGGCCGAGGGAGGCGAAGACCTCGACCTCGACGTCCCACCAGAAGCCCTCGGTGTCCACCAGGGTGCCGTCCATGTCGAGGAGCACGGCCTGCAGGGCGGAGCCTTCGGCCGTACGGGTTCCGAGCGCGGGGACCGTACTGGTCATCCACGTACCTCCTTGAAGGGACGATCAGGCCGGTTCCCACGTGGGGAACCGGCCTGCAGTGGACCGACCAGTGTACGTCGTGCGGGGCGGGAACGCCCTATGCGGCCCGTGAAGCTGTACGGGGCGCCTAGCGGGCGTTGAAGTACTTGGCCTCCGGGTGGTGGATCACGATGGCGTCGGTGGACTGCTCGGGGTGGAGCTGGAACTCCTCCGACAGGTGGACGCCGATGCGCTCCGGCTGGAGCAGCTCGGCGATCTTGGCGCGGTCCTCCAGGTCCGGGCAGGCGCCGTAGCCGAGGGAGAAGCGGGCGCCCCGGTACTTCAGGGCGAACATGTCCTCCATCTGGGCCGGGTCCTCCCCACCGAAGCCGAGTTCGGCGCGGACGCGTGCGTGCCAGTACTCGGCGAGTGCCTCGGCGAGCTGGACGGACAGGCCGTGCAGTTCGAGGTAGTCCCGGTAGGCGTTGGCCTGGAACATCCGGGCGGTCTCCTCGCCGATGCGGGAGCCGACGGTGACGACCTGGAAACCGACGACGTCCCTCTCGCCGGACTCCTCCGGGCGGAAGAAGTCGGCCAGGCACAGCCGCCGGCCGCGCCGCTGACGGGGGAAGGTGAACCGGGTGCGCTCGTTGCCGTCGTCGTCGAGGACGATCAGGTCGTCGTCCTTGGACACGCACGGGAAGTAGCCGTAGACCACGGCCGCCTCCAGCAGGTTCTCTGTCTGCAGCCGGTCCAGCAGGCCGCGCAGCCGCGGCCGGCCCTCGGTCTCGACCAGTTCCTCGTACGAGGGTCCCTCGCCGGTACGGGCCTGCTTCAGCCCCCACTGGCCCTTGAACAGGGCGCCCTCGTCGAGCCAGGACGCGTACTCCTTGAGCTGGATGCCCTTGACCACGCGCGTGCCGCGGAACGGCGGCTCGGGGACCGGGTTGTCGGTGGCCACGTCCGAGCGCACGTGCCCTTCCTCGGGGCGCTCCTCGGCCTCGACGGTGGCGGCCCGCACACGGCGCTGCTTCAGCTCGGGCAGCTTGGCGCCGGGCACGCCCCGCTTGATGCCGATCAGGGCGTCCATCAGGCGCAGGCCCTCGAAGGCGTCGCGGGCGTAGCGGACTTCGCCGTCGTAGATCTCGTGGAGGTCCTGCTCGACGTAGGCGCGGGTGAGGGCGGCGCCGCCGAGGATGACGGGGTAGTCGGCGGCCAGTCCCCGCTGGTTGAGCTCCTCCAGGTTCTCCTTCATGATCACCGTGGACTTGACCAGGAGCCCGGACATGCCGATCACGTCGGCCCGGTGCTCGTCGGCCGCCTCCAGGATCGCGGAGACCGGCTGCTTGATACCGAGGTTGACGACGTTGTAGCCGTTGTTGGAGAGGATGATGTCGACGAGGTTCTTGCCGATGTCGTGCACGTCACCGCGGACGGTGGCCAGCACGATCGTGCCCTTGCCCTCGTCGTCGGTCTTCTCCATGTGCGGTTCCAGGTGGGCCACCGCGCTCTTCATGACCTCGGCGGACTGGAGCACGAACGGCAGCTGCATCTGCCCGGAACCGAACAGTTCACCGACGACCTTCATGCCGTCCAGCAGCGTCGCGTTGACGATGTCCAGGGCCGGACGCTGCGTCAGCGCCTCGTCCAGGTCGGCCTCCAGGCCGTTGCGCTCGCCGTCGATGATGCGGCGCTTGAGCCGCTCCTCCAGCGGCAGCGCCGCCAGCTCCTCGGCCTTGGACGCCTTCAGCGACTTCGCGGTCGCCCCCTCGAACAGCTGCATCAGCTTCTGCAGCGGGTCGTAGCCCTCGGCGCGGCGGTCGTAGATCAGGTCGAGGGCGGTCTGCACCTGCTCCTCGTCGAACCGGGCGATCGGCAGGATCTTCGAGGCGTGCACGATCGCCGAGTCCAGGCCGGCCTTCACGCATTCGTCGAGGAAGACGGAGTTGAGCAGGATGCGGGCGGCCGGGTTGAGGCCGAAGGAGATGTTCGACAGGCCCAGCGTGGTCTGCACATCCGGATGGCGGCGCTTGAGTTCGCGGATGCCCTCGATGGTGGCGATCCCGTCGCCCCGGGACTCCTCCTGACCGGTGCAGATGGTGAAGGTGAGACAGTCGACGAGGATGTCCGACTCGTGGATGCCCCAGTTGCCGGTGAGGTCGGCGATCAGCCGTTCGGCGATCTCGACCTTCTTCTCGGCGGTGCGGGCCTGGCCCTCCTCGTCGATGGTCAGCGCGATCAGCGCCGCCCCGTGCTCCTGCGCGAGCCGGGTGACCTTCGCGAACCGGGACTCGGGGCCGTCTCCGTCCTCGTAGTTCACCGAGTTGATCACCGCCCGGCCGCCCAGCTTCTCCAGGCCCGCGCGGATGACGTCGACCTCGGTGGAGTCCAGCACGATCGGCAGCGTCGATGCGGTCGCGAACCGGCCGGCCAGCTCCTCCATGTCCGCCACGCCGTCCCGGCCCACGTAGTCCACGCACAGGTCGAGCATGTGCGCGCCCTCACGGATCTGGTCCCGGGCCATCTCCACACAGTCGTCCCAGCGGCCCTCCAGCATCGCCTCACGGAACTTCTTCGACCCGTTGGCGTTGGTCCGCTCACCGATCGCCAGGTAGGAGGTGTCCTGCCGGAACGGCACCGTCTGGTAGAGCGACGCCGCGCCCGGCTCCGGACGCGGGTCACGGGCAGTCGGCGCGGCGCCCCGGACCCGCTCCACGACCTGGCGCAGGTGCTCGGGCGTGGTGCCGCAGCAGCCGCCCACCAGGGACAGGCCGTACTCACGCACGAACGTCTCATGGGCGTCGGCCAGCTCCGGCGCGGTCAGCGGATAGTGCGCGCCGTCCTTGCCCAGGACCGGCAGACCGGCGTTCGGCATGCAGGTCAGCGGCACGCGGGAGTGGCGTGCGAGGTAGCGCAGGTGCTCGCTCATCTCCGCCGGACCGGTCGCGCAGTTCATGCCGATCATGTCGATGCCCAACGGCTCCAGCGCGGTCAGCGCCGCACCGATCTCCGAGCCCAGCAGCATCGTCCCGGTCGTCTCGACGGTCACGGACACGATGACGGGCAGGTCGAGGCCGAGGGCCTCCAGAGCACGCCGGGCGCCCAGCACGGACGTCTTGGTCTGCAGCAGATCCTGCGTGGTCTCCACCAGCAGCGCGTCCGCGCCGCCGGTGACCAGGCCCTCGGCGTTGCGCTGGTAGGCGTCGCGCAGGACGGTGTACGGGGCATGGCCCAGCGTGGGCAGCTTCGTGCCCGGGCCGATGGAGCCCAGCACCCAGCGCTGCCGTCCGTCCCGGGCGGCGAACTCGTCGGCGACCTCGCGGGCCACCCGCGCACCGGCCTCGGACAGCTCGTGGACGCGTTCGGGGATGTCGTACTCGCCGAGCGCCGAGTGGTTCGCGCCGAAGGTGTTGGTCCCCACGCAGTCCACACCGGCCGCGAAGTACTCCTCGTGCACCGAACGCACGATGTCCGGGCGGGTCACGTTCAGAACCTCGTTGCACCCCTCCAACTGCTGGAAATCGTCCAGCGAGGGGTTCTGCGCCTGGAGCATGGTGCCCATCGCGCCGTCGGCGACCACCACGCGGGTGGCGAGGGCCTCTCGGAGGGCGGACACGCGGGTCCGGGTGTCGGCGGGCGGGGTGGCTGGCGACGAGGCCATGAAAGGGCTCCCTATGATGCGACGGCTGTCGGCTTTGCGCTGCCCGGTGCCGTCCACAGGGGACGTGCCGGGGGAGAACGCACGCCGCCAGGGTAGCCGGGACCGGAGGTTGGTGGTCGAGGCGTCCACGAGACGGACGAGGATGGCGGATCACAAGCCCGCCGAAGGGGTGACTTTCCGGCCCGGGGATCCACCGGTGGACGACCCGGGATCCACCCGTGGACGACCCGGGATCCACCCGTGGACGACCCGGGGACCGCCGGTGGACGACCCCGGAGGATCCGCCGGGGAACGGCCCGGAGGCCGTCCGGGGCCCGTTCCCGGACGCGGGGTCCGGGGCGATGGGAACCGGCCGGGGTGCAACAGTTGCCCGCCAACCATTAGCGGGAGGTCGGCATCGACCGGTAGTGTTCGGCATTGCCGAACGACGTCAGCGACGCCGAGGTCGGCAGTCGAAGGGGACGGAGGCAGTACGTCGATGGCACGGAACATCCAGTCGCTCGAACGGGCGGCCGCGATGCTGCGCCTGCTCGCGGGCGGCGAGCGGCGGCTCGGCCTGTCGGACATCGCCTCGTCGCTGGGTCTGGCCAAAGGCACCGCGCACGGCATCCTGCGCACCCTCCAGCAGGAGGGCTTCGTGGAGCAGGACGAGGCCTCCGGGCGCTATCAGCTGGGCGCCGAACTGCTGCGCCTGGGCACGACCTATCTCGACGTGCACGAACTGCGGGCGCGCGCCCTGGTGTGGACGGACGACCTTGCGCGCTCCAGCGGTGAGAGCGTCCACCTCGGGGTCCTGCACCAGCAGGGCGTCCTGATCGTGCACCACGTCTTCCGCCCCGACGACAGCCGGCAGGTCCTGGAGATCGGCGGCATGCAGCCGCTGCACTCCACGGCGCTGGGCAAGGTGCTGTCGGCGTACGACCCGGTGGCGCACAGCGAGGCGCTGGAAGCCGACCGCAAGGCGTACACCGACCGGACCGTCTGCGAGCCGGACGGGTTCGAGCACATCCTGGACATCACGCGCGCGCGTGGCTACGCCGCCGACGTCGAGGAGACCTGGGAGGGCGTCGCGTCCATCGCCGCCCCCATCCACGACCGCAGGCGCATGCCGGTGGGCGCGGTCGGCATCACGGGTGCCGTGGAACGGCTGTGCCGGGAGGGCGAGCTGCGTCCCGAGCTCGTCGCGGCGGTACGGGACTGTGCCCGCGCGGTGTCGCGGGACCTGGGCGCCGGACGGTTCTAGCGGGGCACGGACAGGGACCGGGACGCGGTACGGCGTTCCGGTCCTTCGGCGTTTCCCTGGGAGGTCAGGCACCGCCGTCCCGCCCCCGGGACCGATAACTCGCGACGATCAATAACGATCGTGCTTTCGATAACACAGCTCTTGACGCATGCGTGACGCCGCGGCGAGACTCGCGTCCATCGGTCGGCATTGTCGAACACCTACCGGTAATACGCGTTAGAGTGTGACAACGCCAAGGGCCGCCATCGCTCTCACACCGAGGGCGCCAGAACACCCGGAGGGACCCGGGGGTTCGGCTTCCCCTGGACGAAGGACAAAGGAGTCGCGGGTGTCCAGCTCCGACATCTTCATCGGCGAGACCATCGGTACCGCCATACTCATCCTGCTCGGCGGCGGCGTGTGTGCCGCCGTGACGCTCAAGGCCTCCAAGGCCCGCAACGCCGGCTGGCTCGCCATCGCCTTCGGGTGGGGCTTCGCGGTCATGACGGCGGCGTACATATCGGGTCCGCTCTCCGGCGCCCACCTCAACCCCGCCGTGACGGTCGGCATCGCGATCAAGGACGGCGACTGGAGCAACACGCCGACCTACCTCGCGGGTCAGCTCCTCGGCGCCATGATCGGCGCGGTCCTGGTCTGGATCGCCTACTACGGCCAGTTCCAGGCCCACCTCACCGACCGCGAGATCGTCGGCGGCCCCGGCGCGCAGGACACGACGGCCAAGTCGGTCGAGGCACAGGAGAAGGGCGCCGGCCCCGTGCTGGGCATCTTCTCCACCGGCCCGGAGATCCGGCACACGGTCCAGAACCTCGCCACCGAGATCATCGGCACCTTCGTCCTGCTGCTCGCCATCCTGACCCAGGGCCTGAACGACGCGGGCGACGGCCTCGGCGTCCTGGGCGCCCTGATCACCGCGTTCGTCGTGGTGTCGATCGGCCTGTCCCTCGGTGGCCCGACGGGTTACGCGATCAACCCCGTCCGCGACCTCGGTCCGCGCATCGTGCACACCCTGCTGCCCCTGCCCAACAAGGGCGGTTCCGACTGGGCCTACGCCTGGATCCCGGTCGTCGGTCCGCTGATCGGCGGTGCGCTCGCCGGAGGTGTCTACAACGTCGCGTTCGCCTGAGCGGACCTCCGCTCGGCCATCATCGAGCCGCAGATCACGCGCCGTACGCACCGGCCGCCACACCACGGAAACCCAGGAGCACACTGTGACCGACGCTCACACCGCAGGCCCCTTCATCGCCGCCATCGACCAGGGCACGACCTCCTCGCGCTGCATCGTCTTCGACCGCGACGGGCGCATCGTCTCCGTCGACCAGAAGGAGCACGAGCAGATCTTCCCCAAGCCCGGCTGGGTCGAGCACAACGCCACCGAAATCTGGACCAACGTCCAGGAGGTCGTCGCCGGGGCCGTCGAGAAGGCCGGCATCACCCGCGACGACATCAAGGCCATCGGCATCACCAACCAGCGCGAGACCACGCTGATCTGGGACAAGAACACCGGCGAGCCCGTCCACAACGCCATCGTCTGGCAGGACACCCGCACCGACGCCCTGTGCCGCGAGCT
This sequence comes from Streptomyces mutabilis, assembly GCF_014649815.1. Taxonomy (GTDB): domain Bacteria; phylum Actinomycetota; class Actinomycetes; order Streptomycetales; family Streptomycetaceae; genus Streptomyces; species Streptomyces mutabilis. Next base: position 115,669 of record NZ_BMTT01000011.1, read on the forward strand.
CGGCCGAAACGTCGGCCAGGACCGCTTCCGCCGCGAGACCGGCCTTCCCCTGGCCTCCTACTTCGCCGGCCCCAAGGCGCGCTGGCTGCTCGACAACGTGGACGGCCTGCGCGAGCGCGCCGAGGCGGGCGACCTGCTCTTCGGCACCATGGACTCCTGGGTCATCTGGAACCTGACGGGCGGGGTGAACGGCGGCAAGCACGTCACCGACGTCACCAACGCCTCGCGCACCATGCTGATGAACCTGCACACCATGCAGTGGGACGAGCGAATCGCCGAGTCGATCGGCGTGCCGACGCCGATGCTCCCCGAGATCCGCTCCTCCGCCGAGGTGTACGGCGAGATCAATGGCGGCAGGCTCGGCGAGCTGCTCGGCGGCATCCCCGTCGCCTCCGCGCTCGGCGACCAGCAGGCGGCCCTGTTCGGCCAGACCTGTTTCTCCGAGGGCGAGACCAAGTCGACGTACGGCACCGGCACCTTCATGGTGATGAACACCGGTGACAAGATCATCAACTCGTACTCGGGCCTGCTGACCACGGTCGGTTACAAGATCGGCGACCAGGACACGGTCTACGCCCTGGAGGGCTCGATCGCCGTCACCGGTTCGCTGGTGCAGTGGATGCGCGACCAGATGGGCCTGATCTCCACCGCCGCCGAGATCGAGACCCTCGCCCTCACGGTCGAGGACAACGGCGGCGCCTACTTCGTACCGGCCTTCTCCGGCCTGTTCGCCCCGTACTGGCGCTCCGACGCCCGCGGTGTGATCGCCGGCCTGACCCGGTACGTCACCAAGGCGCACCTAGCGCGCGCCGTGCTGGAGGCCACCGCCTGGCAGACGCGGGAGATCGCGGACGCCATGACGAAGGACTCCGGTGTGGAGCTGACTGCCCTCAAGGTCGACGGCGGCATGACCTCCAACAACCTGCTGATGCAGACCCTCGCCGACTTCGTGGACGCCCCCGTGGTGCGCCCGATGGTCGCCGAGACCACCTGCCTCGGCGCCGCCTACGCCGCCGGCCTGGCCGTGGGCTTCTGGAACAGCACCGACGACCTGCGCGCCAACTGGCGGCGGGCCGCCGAGTGGACCCCCCGCATGGACGCGGAGACCCGCGACCGTGAGTACAAGAGCTGGCTCAAGGCCGTCGAGCGGACCATGGGCTGGCTCGAGGACGAGGAGTAAGAACCGCAATGACCACTCAGTCCACCCTGCAGTCCGTGCCTGCCCTGGGGACGCACCCGGCCTCCGGCTCGAACCCGAGCCGGGCCGAGACCCGGGAGCAGCTCTCCAAGGCGTCGTACGACCTCCTCGTGATCGGCGGCGGCATCCTGGGCATCTCCACCGCCTGGCACGCCGCGCAGTCCGGCCTCAGGGTGGCCGTGGTCGACGCCGGCGACTTCGCCGGTGCCACCTCCTCCGCCTCCTCCAAGCTGCTCCACGGCGGTCTGCGCTACCTGCAGACCGGCGCGGTGAAGCTGGTGGCGGAGAACCACTTCGAGCGCCGCGCGGTCTCCCGCCAGGTGGCCCCCCACCTGGCGAACCCGCTCACCTTCTACCTCCCCGTGTACAAGGGCGGGCCGCACGGCGCGGCGAAGCTCGGCGCGGGCGTCTTCGCGTACTCGGCGCTGTCCGCCTTCGGTGACGGCGTCGGCCACCTGCTCTCCCCGGCCAAGGCCGCGCAGGACGTGCCGGAGCTGCGCACCGACAACCTCAAGGCCGTGGCCGTGTACGGCGACGACCAGATGAACGACGCCCGCATGGCGCTGATGACGGTCCGCGCGGCGGTCGACTCCGGCGCGGTCGTCCTCAACCACGCCGAGGTCACCGGTCTGCGCTTCACCAAGGGCCGGGTGACCGGTGCCGAGCTGAAGGATCGCCTGACGGGCGACGAGTTCGGGGTGAACGCCCGCCTGGTGCTCAACGCCACCGGCCCCTGGGTCGACCACCTGCGTCGCATGGAGGACCCGAACGCGGCCCCGTCCATCCGCCTGTCCAAGGGGGCGCACCTGGTGCTCAAGCGCACCGCGCCCTGGAAGGCCGCGCTGGCGACCCCGATCGACAAGTACCGCATCACCTTCGCCCTCCCCTGGGAGGACATGCTGCTGCTCGGCACGACCGACGAGGAGTTCGAGGGCGACCCGGCGGACGTCGCGGTCAACGAGAAGGACACCGCCCAGATCCTCGACGAGGCCGCGTTCTCCATCCGCGACCAGCAGCTCGACCGGGACCTGATCACGTACTCCTTCGCGGGTCTGCGCGTGCTGCCGGGCGGCCCCGGCGACACCGCGAAGGCCAAGCGCGAGACGGTGGTCAGCGAGGGCCGAGGCGGCATGTTGTCCGTCGCGGGCGGCAAGTGGACCACCTTCCGCCACATCGGCCGCACCGTCATGAAGAAGCTGGAGGCGCTGCCCGGCCACCCCCTCGGCGACGACTTCGAGCCGGTCTCCTCGCTGCCGAAGAAGCTGCCGCTGCCCGGCGTCGCCAACCCGCGCGCGGTCGCCCACCGGCTGCTGGTGGACGGCCCGGCACCCGGCCCGCGCATGGCGGCGGACACCGCCAAGCACCTGGCCACCCACTACGGCTCGCTGGCCTTCGACATCGCCCGGCTCGCGAACGAGAGCCCCGAGCTGGCGGAGCGCGTCCACCCGGACGCCCCGGAGATCTGGGCGCAGGTCGTGTGGGCCCGCGACCACGAGTGGGCCGAGACGCCCGACGACGTGCTGCGCCGCCGCACCACCCTGACGATCCGCGGCCTCGCCACGGACGACGTCCGCGCGAAGGTCCAGGACCTGCTCGACAAGAAATAGAACCGACGGAGTGACCCGTGCCCGGCCCCGGCACCCCCGGGGCCGGGCACGGGTCTCATCGTGCCGGTGCACGGTCTCATAATGTCGTGAGACATCGGATGTCTGTCCGAGGGGCATCCCGGGAACGCGGGGAGGTCGGCCGTGGCGGTCACCGACGAGGCGATCGAGAAGATCAAGGACATGATCGTCTCCGGCAGGCTGGCGCCCGGCGACCGGCTGCCCAAGGAGAGCGAACTCGCGGCCGGCCTCGGGCTGTCCCGCAACTCCCTGCGGGAGGCCGTTCGCGCCCTGTCGCTGATCCGGATCCTGGACGTGCGGCAGGGCGACGGCACCTACGTCAGCAGCCTGGATCCGCAACTGCTCCTGGAGGCCATCGGGTTCGTCGTCGACTTCCACCGCGACGACACGGTGCTGGAGTTCCTCGCCGTACGCCGCATCCTGGAGCCGGCCGCCACCGCGATGGCGGCCTCCCGGATCACCGGGGCGGAACTGGACGCGCTGGGCGCCGCCTTGGACGCGCTGGGCGCCGAACCGTCGGTGGAGGATCTGGTCGCCGCCGATCTCGAGTTCCACCGTGCCATCGTGCGGGGCTCGGGCAACTCGGTGCTGTGCTCGCTGCTGGACGGCCTGTCCGGCCCGACCACCAGGGTCAGGGTCTGGCGCGGACTGACGCAGGAGGACGCGGTCGCCCGCACCCTGCGCGAGCACCGCGCGATCCTGGACGCCCTGCGGGACCGGGACGCGGAGGCGGCACGTTCCTGGGCGACGGTGCACATCGCGTCCGTGGAGCAGTGGCTGCGCGCCGGCCGCTGAACCCGGCCCCGGCGGGGTGTCCGACCCGCGGGAACGGGGCAGTGATCCGTTCACTCCCCCGTGCACGGGGGCTGCGGGCGGCCCCTCGGCACGCCGTAAGGTTGGGGGGTACGCGAGGGCACGTCGGAAGGAGGCGCTGGGTGATCGAGCTCGAGGGGGTTCCCGAGCTGGTCGACCCGGTCATGGTGGCCGCGTTCGAGGGCTGGAACGACGCCGGCGACGCCGCCTCCACCGCGGTCGCGCATCTCGACCGGGAGTGGAAGGGCGAGGTGTTCGCGGCGCTGGACGCCGAGGACTACTACGACTTCCAGGTCAACCGGCCCACGGTGTTCCTGGAGGACGGCGTCCGCAAGATCACCTGGCCGACGACCAGACTGTCGGTGGTCCGGGTCGGCGGTGACAAACCGCGCGACCTGGTCCTGGTCCGCGGCATCGAACCGTCCATGCGCTGGCGCTCGTTCTGCAACGAACTGCTCGGCTTCGCCCACGAGCTGGGCGTCGAGCTGGTGGTCGTCCTGGGCGCCCTGCTGGGCGACACCCCGCACACCCGTCCGGTGCCGATCAGCGGGACGACGTCGGACGCCGACCTGGCGCGGCGCATGGACCTGGAGGAGACCAAATACGAGGGGCCCACGGGCATCGTCGGCATCCTCCAGGAGGCGTGCACGCACGCGGGCGTACCGGCCGTGTCGCTGTGGGCGGCGGTGCCGCACTACGTGTCGCAACCGCCGAACCCGAAGGCGACGCTGGCCCTGCTGAACCGGCTGGAGGACCTGATCGACGTGCGCATCCCCCTGGGCGAACTGCCCGAGGACGCGCGCGCCTGGCAGGTGGGCGTGGACCAGCTGGCGGCCGAGGACAGTGAGGTCGCCGAGTACGTGCAGTCGCTGGAGGAGGCCCGGGACACCGCGGAGCTGCCGGAGGCGTCGGGCGAGGCGATCGCCCGCGAGTTCGAGCGGTACCTGCGGCGCCGGGACGGCTCCGGACCGGGCCAGCCGGGCGGTCACGCCACGGCGGACGGGGACACGACGCCCGGGACGCCGTATCTGCGGGACAATCCGAGCGGGCGGACCCGCCCGCCCAAGCCGCCGAGGACCGGCGGGGACGACGAGGAGTCGTCGGAGGACTGACCGCACGTGACGGGGGGCGCTTCCGGATGGGAAGCGCCCCCCGTCACGTGCGGGTCCGCGCCTACAGAGCGACGCCGAGCAGCGCGTCGACGGCTCGGGACACCACGCCGGGCGCGCCGGTGTCGGTGCCGCCGGTTGCCTGCTGGAGCGCGGCCCAGCGGTCGACGGCGTCCAGCGCGGCCGGGGAGTCCAGGTCGTTCGCGAGGGCCTCGCGGATCTCCTCGACCAGCGCCTCGGCGGGCGGGCCGTCGGGCCGGGAGACGGCGGCGCGCCAGCGGTCCACACGGGCGAGGGCGTCCTCGAGCACCTGGTCCGTCCACTCCCAGTCGGAGCGGTAGTGGTGGGCGAGCAGCGTGAGCCGGATGGCGGCCGGGTCGACGCCCTCGCGGCGCAGCTGCGACACGAAGACCAGGTTGCCCTTGGACTTGGACATCTTCTCGCCGTCCAGCCCGACCATGCCGGCGTGGACGTACGCCTTGGCCATGGGGAACTCGCCGGTGAGCGCCTGGGCGTGCGAGGCGCCCATCTCGTGGTGCGGGAAGGCGAGGTCGGAGCCGCCGCCCTGGACGTCGAAGCCCATCCCGAGGTGGTCGAGGGCGATGGCCACGCACTCGATGTGCCAGCCGGGGCGTCCGCGGCCGAGCGAGCCGCCGTCCCAGCTGGGCTCGCCCTCGCGGGCCGCCATCCACAGCATCGGGTCGAGCGGGTTCTTCTTGCCGGGCCGGTCCGGGTCGCCGCCCCGCTCGGCGGAGAGCAGCCGCATGGCGGCGGCGTCCAGGTGCGACACCTGGCCGAAGTGCGGGTCGGACTCGACCGAGAAGTAGATGTCGCCCTCGAGCTCGTAGGCCGCGCCCGCGTCACGCAGCCGCTCGACGAGCGGGACGATGCCGGGTATGGCCTCGACGGCGCCTATGTAGTGCCGGGGCGGCAGCATCCGCAGCGCCGTCATGTCCTCGCGGAAGAGGGCGGTTTCCCTCTCGGCGAGGGCGGTCCAGTCGACGCCGTCGCGCACGGCCCGCTCCAGCAGGGGGTCGTCGACGTCGGTGACGTTCTGGACGTAGTGGACCTGCCGCTTGTTGTCGAGCCACACGCGCTGCACGAGGTCGAACGCGTTGTAGGTCGCCGCGTGCCCCATGTGGGTGGCGTCGTACGGCGTGATGCCGCAGACGTAGATACGGGCGACGGGACCGGGGTCGAGGGTGACCAGGCCGCCGGTCGCGGTGTCGTGGATCCTCAGGTCGCGACCCTGACCAGGCAGGGCGGGGACCTCGGAAGCGGGCCAGGCATGCATGCCATGAGCCTAACCGGACGGGTGTCCCGTACACGAACCGGACCGGGCCGGATGGCCGGTAAGGCGGTCTTGCGCCTGACCGGCCGTTGTGCGTTGCGATACCCGCACACGCCGCTGGTGCGGCGGGGTGCCTACACCGGCGGCCACGGGATGGCCGGCCACTCCCCGCCCGGTTCCGGGTGCCTGCCGGACGCGAGCAGGGCGTCGACCCGCGCGCGTGTGGCGTCGAGCTCGGCGGAGGTGATGAGGGCACCGAGCCGGGTGGCCAGGGTCGCGCCGTCCTTGAGGGCCTCCTTGAGGCCGTCGAGCGCGGCCCGGGCCTCATCGGTGAGCGGCTCGCCCGCCCAGCCCCACAGCAGGGTGCGCAGCTTGTCCTCGGCGTGGAAGGTGACGCCGTGGTCGATGCCGTACAGCCGCTCCCCGGCGGCGGGCAGCAGGTGGCCGCCCTTGCGGTCGGCGTTGTTGACCACGGCGTCCAGGACGGCGAGCCGGCGCAGCCGCTCGTCGTCGGCGTGCACGAGCAGCGCGGTGCGTCCCTCGCCGACCTCCGCCAGGGCGACCGCCTTCCAGCCGGGGCCGGGTTCCTCGGCGTCCACCAGGGCGAGCAGTTCCGTCTCCGGGACGGCCTCGATCCACAGCTGGACCATGCCCTCTCCGTAGGGCCCGTCGCGCAGCACGGTGGGCGGGACCAGGCCCCAGCCGGTCGCCTCGGAGACCTCGTAGGCGGCGACCTCCCGCTGGGCGAGGGTGCCGTCGGGGAAGTCCCACAGGGGCCGCTCGCCCGCGACCGGCTTGTAGACGCAGGCGGCCTCGCGGCCCTCGTGGGTCACCGTGCAGTACAGGGCCGCGTTGGAGGCGTCACGGATGCGTCCGCGCACGGTCAGTTCGCCCTGGGCGAGCAGGTCGGCGGCCGCCGTGTCGGTGGTCACGCTCCGCGGCGGTATCCGTTCTGGCGCGGACATACGTGTCCTTCCGGGTCGAGCGGGAGGCTGCACAGCGGGCACGGCGGCCGCCCGGCGTTGACGACGTCGAGGGCACGCTTGGCAAAGGCCCTGGCCTGCGCGCCGGTGAGGCGGACCCGGAGCATCGGGGGGCCGTTCTCCTCGTCCTGGAGGAGCCGCTCCTCGGCCTCGGCCAGGTCCTCCTCGGACTCGGCGTCCAGCTCCACGAGGGCCTGCGCCTCGACGATCATGCGCTGTTCCTCGCCGTCCCAGGCCAGCGCCATGGTGCCGACCCGGAACTCCTCCTCGACGGGCGTCTCCAGAGGCGCTGTGTCGGCGGGCCCGGTGGGAGCCACGGCGGGGACGGCGGTGCTGCCGCCGCTGCGCCGTACGACCTCGTCGAGGAGTTCGTCCATGCGCTCGGCGAGTGCGGCCACCTGGGTCTTCTCCAGGGCCACGCTGGTCACCCGGGAGCCGGCGGAGGCCTGGAGGAAGAACGTACGGCGCCCGGGCAGTCCGACCGTGCCGGCCACGAAACGTTCCGGTTGGTCGTAGAGGAACACCTGACGGGACACGTCCTGTCTCCATGAGAAGTCGTAAGAAGCGGGTGGGCGGGGTCGGTCACTGCTGCGGTCGCTTCACCCTACTGCGGCCGACGATCACGGTGCGCCCGCACCGCCACCGACGGTGGCCTCGTCGCCCGGCGGCTCCTCGCGCGGGGCGAGGGAGGCGAAGTCGCCGGTGTCGCCGAGGCGGACGAGGAACGGCCGCAGCCGGGTGTAGCGGATCGCGGTGACGGAGCAGGGCTCGACGGAGATCCGCTGGAAGAGGTCGAGGTGGAGGCCCAGTGCCTCCGCGACCAGGGACTTGATGATGTCGCCGTGGGAGCACATGAGGTAGACGGCGTCGGCGCCGTGGTCGCGCTCCACGCGCGCGTTCCACTCGCGGACCGCCTCGGCGGCGCGGGTCTGCATCGCGCGCATCGACTCGCCGCCGGGGAACGCGGCGGCGGAGGGGTGCGCCTGCACCACCTCCATCAGGGGCTCGTCCTTGAGCTCGGCGAGCTTGCGGCCGGACCAGTCGCCGTAGTGGCACTCCCCGATCCGCTCGTCGGTGTGTGACCGCAGCCCGGGCCGGGCGTCGAGCAGCGGCCGGATCGTCTCCTGGCAGCGTTGCAGGGGGCTGGAGACGACCTCGGACAGCGGCAGGCCGTCGAGGCGGCCGGGGAGCGCGGCGGCCTGGGCGGTCCCGCGTTCGTCGAGGGCGACGCCGGGCGTCCAGCCGGCGAGCAGTCCCTCGGTGTTGGCGGTGGATCGTCCGTGCCTGACCAGGATCAGCGTGGGCATGCGGACAGGGTAGGCGTACGGCGCGGTGCTGGGGCGCCGGGGCGAAGGGAGAATGCGTTCGGTGATCGTCGACTGTGCCATCTACCGGGACGGGCGCCGCACGGACGGGCCTGAGGACTTCTCCGACGCGCTCGGCGAGGCGCGGTCCGCGGGCGGCTTCGTCTGGATCGGGCTGCACGAGCCGTCCCAGGAGGAGTTCGACCTGGTCACCGAGGAGTTCGCGCTGCATCCGCTGGCGGTGGAGGACGCCCTCAAGGCGCACCAGCGGCCGAAGCTGGAGGTCTACGAGGACTCGCTCTTCGCCGTCCTGAAGCCGGTGGTGTACGAGCCGGAGAGCGACACCGTGTCCACCGGCGAGCTCATGATCTTCCTGGGTGACGCCTTCGTGGTCGTCGTCCGGCACGGCGAGGGCTCCCCGCTGAAGGCCGTCCGGCAGCGTCTGGAGCACGAGCCCGAACTGCTCGGCAAGGGGCCGACCTCGGTGCTGTACGCGATAGCGGACGCCGCCGTCGACCACTACCTGGACGTCGCGGCGGAACTGCAGAACGACCTGGAGGAGCTGGAGGCGGAGGTCTTCTCGCCGGACGGCGGCGGCTCGCGGCACACCGCGTCACGGATCTACAACTTCAAGCGGCAGATCCTGGAGTTCCGCCGGGCGACCGGCCCCCTGGCGCCGCCGCTGGCCCGGCTGGCCGGGACGGGCGCGTTCGGCGCCGTGGTTCCGTTCGTGAACGACAGGGCGCGGCCGTTCTTCCGGGACGTCAGCGACCACCTCTCCCGCGTCAACGAGTCGGTGGAGGGCCTGGACCGGCTGGTCTCGGACATCCTGTCGGCGCATCTGGCGCAGACGAGCGTCCGGCAGAACGACGACATGCGGAAGATCTCCGCGTGGGCGGCCATGGCCGCGGTCCCCACGATGGTCGCGGGGGTTTACGGCATGAACTTCGCGCACATGCCGGAACTGCGCTGGGTATGGGGGTATCCGGCGGTGATCGTGCTGATGGCCGGGTTGGAGGTGCTGCTGTTCCGGCTGTTCAAGCGGCGGGGCTGGCTCTGAGTGGGGGTCGTGCCGGTCAGGCGACCTCGGGGGCCGCGGTTGCGGGTCCGCCGAGCGCGCCGCGCCGTGCGGGCGTGCGCAGGGTCACCATGCGGCGCCAGCCGGCCAGGCGCTCGTAGGCGTACATCGCGTGGATGCCCGCGGCGAGCAGCCCTGACCTGGCGCGGGACCAGCCGAGGAGGCGGCCCATGCGGGCCATCACGCCGAGGCTGACGTCCCGGTGGACGCGGATCTCGGCGAGCGCGCACTCGCGCAGCGTCGCCTGGATGCAGCGGCCGTGTCCGGCGGCGGCGTAGCGCAGCAGTTCCTCGTGGGAGTAGGCGAGGTGGTTGTCCTCGTCGGCGGAGATCATGCGGACGGCCCGGCCGAGGTCCGGGTGGTCCCCGAAGTGTTTGAGCAGCATCGCCATCTGCTCGGCCGCGCGCTGCTCGGTGACCCTGCTGTGCGCCAGGTAGGTGATGATGTCCCGCACCGTGAGGGGCTGGTCGGCCTTGAGCTTGTCGTGGGCGAGGCCGATGCCGTGCCGCTCCAGGAGCATGGTGTAGTCGGTCTCGGGCGGTACTTCGACGGGTTCGAGGCCGCGCTTCTTCAGCAGGGCGTTGAAGATCCGCCCGTGCTTGTCCTCGTCCGCGCCGTGCCGGGTGATCTTGGGGGCGAGGGCGCGCTCACTCTCCGGCACCAGCGCCGCGATGCGTGCGTTCTCCCAGCCGCCCTGGGACTCGCCGCTGGCCGCGATGGAGCAGAAGAGACGGAACGACTCGTCGTTGTCGAGGATCTCCTGGAACAGACTCTTGGCCGAAAGCATCGCTGGCACCTCTCTGCCGCTGCAGGATTGCGCAGGTTCCGCAGACTCCGCGAACAACGAGTCAAGGGCGGGAACTGAGGCGCGGCAACAGGTACGGCGGACAACTCAGTCAAATGAAGGACGGCCGGGAACGGAAGGAGGCGTAACTCCGCGCGCGTGGGGACGTTGTTCCTCGTGACGGCCGTGGCGGGGAAGACCCCCGAGCCCCCACCACGGCCGCAGAACCTTCTGGGTCGCTCCTGAGTCGCTACGCCAGTCCGGCGCGCTCCAGGGCCTCGGTGCCGGCGCGGAGCGCGGCGATCCGCTCGTCCAGGGTGAACCCGGCGGGGGCGAGCGTCAGGGTGGTGACGCCGGCGGCGGCGTAGGCCTTCATCCGGTCCGCGATGCGGTCGACGGAGCCGAGCAGGGTGGTCTGGTCGATCAGTTCGTGCGGTACGGCCGCGGCGGCGCCCTCCTTGTCGCCGGACAGGTACTTGTCCTGGATCTCGGCGGCCTCGGCCTCGTAGCCCATGCGCTGCGCGAGCTGGTTGTAGAAGTTCTGCTTGCGGCTGCCCATGCCACCGACGTAGAGCGCGGTGTAGGGGCGGAAGGTGTCGGCGAGCGCGGCGACGTCCTTGTCGTCGCCCAGGGCGAGCGGCAGGGTCGGGCAGACGTCGAAGCCGTCGAGGGTCTTGCCGGCCTTCTCGCGCCCGGCCCGCAGGTGCTTGACCGCGGTTTCCTCCAGGTGGTCCGCGGAGGGGAAGATCAGCAGGGCGCCGTCGGCGATCTCGCCGGTCTGCTCCAGGTTCTTCGGGCCGATGGCGGCGATGTACAGCGGGATGTGCTCGCGCTGCGGGTGCACGGTCAGCTTGATCGGCTTGCCGGGGCCGCCGGGCAGCGGCAGCGTCCAGTGCTGTCCTTCATAGGAGAGCCGTTCCCGGGTCATCGCCTTGCGCACGATCTCGACGTACTCGCGGGTGCGGGCGAGCGGCTTGTCGAACTTGACGCCGTACCAACCCTCGGAGACCTGAGGACCGGAGACGCCGAGGCCGAGGCGGAAGCGGCCCTTGGAGAGGGAGTCCAGAGTGGCGGCCGTCATCGCGGTCATCGCGGGCTGGCGGGCCGGGATCTGGAAGATGGCCGAACCCACGTCGATGCGCTCGGTCTGGGCGGCGACCCAGGTGAGCACGGTGGCCGCGTCGGAGCCGTAGGCCTCGGCGGCCCAGCAGACGGCGTAGCCGAGCCGGTCGGCCTCCTGGGCGACGGCCAGGTTGTCCGCGTCCATTCCGGCACCCCAGTAGCCGAGGTTGATCCCGAGCTGCATGGCCGATTCCCCTTACCGATCAGTAACGTGTTCTGTGCCCCGACCTTAGCGCGGCGATTCGGTTGTCCACAGGCCCCCACAGCGCAAGCCGTGGCCAGTAATGTCGGCGTTCATGGAGCAGAGGCATCTCGGCCGCACCGGCCTGCGCGTGTCCCGCATCGGTCTCGGCACCCTGACCTGGGGCCGGGGCCCCGACGAGCATGACGCCGCCGACCTCTTGAAGACCTTCTGGGAAGCGGGCGGGACCCTCGTCGACACCGCGGACGTGTACGGCGACGGGGAGGCCGAGTACCTGCTCGGACGGCTCATGGAAGGGCTGGTGCCGCGCCGGGACCTGGTGCTCTCGACCAAGGCCGGCAGTGTGCCCGATCCCGGCCGCCGCTTCGACGGTTCTCGCGCCCACCTGCTCTCCGCGCTGGACGCCTCGCTGGCCCGCCTGGGCACGGATCACGTCGACGTGTGGCACCTGCACGCCTTCGACCCGCACACGCCGCTGGAGGAGACGCTGCACGCCCTCGACGTGGCGGTGAGCAGCGGCCGGGCCCGGTACGCGGGCGTATCGAACTTCTGCGGCTGGCAGTTGGCCAAGGCGGCGACCTGGCAGCTGGCGGCGCCGGGCGTGCGGAACCGGCTGGCGAGCACGCAGATGGAGTACTCGCTGCTCCAGCGGGGCATCGAGCGGGAGGTGCTGCCTGCCGCGCTGGACCTGGGCATCGGCCTGCTGCCCTCCTCCCCGCTGGGCCGCGGGGTCCTCACCGGCAAGTACCGCAAGGACGCGACGCCACCGGACTCGCGGGGCGCCTCGGACCATCTGGCTCCGTTCGTCGCCCCCTACCTCGACGACACGGCCGGTCACGTCGTGGACGCGGTGGCGACGGCCGCCGACGGGCTCGCGGTGACGCCGCTCCAGGTGGCGCTGGCGTGGGTCCGGGACCGGCCGGGCGTGGTCGCGCCGATCGTCGGCGCGCGCAACGCGCAGCAGCTCACGGCGGCGTTGTCAGTGGAGACCCTTAGTCTTCCTGACGAGATCTGCCGGGCGCTCGACGATGTGTCGGCGCCCGTGCACCGCTATCCCGATCACGACTGGAGCACGCTGTGAGCACGGAGCCCGAGCCCACCTCCGAGGACCCCACGGCCACCGTGGACGCCGGGCCGGAGACGCCGGGCACGACGGACGAGGCCGACGCGGGCCACGCGGACGCCGGGCGGCCCGTCGGCGACGGTGCGGGCGACGCCGGTACGGGGGACCGGGGCGTGGTTTCCGCCGGTGTGCCGGCCGTCGAGGCGGGCCCGGCGGGCGACGAAGGCGGCACCACCGGGCCGGCGGAGGGCGGGGTCGTCGAGGACGCCGGGTCGGCCGGGGAGTCGTCGGAGCCCGGCGGCATCGGTGGCGAGGGCGCCTCGGGGTCGCCGGCCGGCACAGTGGAGGGCGACGGTGAAGCCGCCCAGGTCTCCGAGGCCGAGGCGGAGCTGGCGGCCCAACAGGTCGAGCGGGAGCGGATCGCGCGGCGGAAGGCCGAGAAGCGGGGGGCGATCGACGCCGGGGGCAAGCTCAGCGGCACGGCGGCCGACCTGCTCGCCGCCGTACGGGCCGTGGAGAGCGGCGATAAGCCCGCGGCCACGGTCTTCGGCGACTCCACCCCCGCGCCGCGCCGCCCCGCCCCCGAGACGGCTCCACGCCGCCGGCCGGTGCGGGCCGAGCAAGCCGCCGGCCACGCGGGCCCTGCGCCGGAGACCGTTCAGGCCGTGCGCCGGGTACTGGCCGAGGGCGGCGCCCCCGAGGCGCTCGCACCGCAGACCGCCGCACTGCTCGGCGAGAGGGCGGAGGAGGCGCTGCGCGCGGACCCCTGGCAGTTGCTGCGGGTCGGCGGAGTACGGCCGGAGCAGGCCGACGGGTTCGCCCGGGCCCTGCTCGGCGCGGCGTGCGGCCCGGACGACGAGCGCCGCGGCCGTGCGGTCACCGTGTGGCTGCTGGAGCAGGCGGCCCTCGCCGGACACACGGCCCTGGAGCTGCCGCGGCTGACGGCCACGCTGGCCCAGCGCGGCCTGCCGGACCCCGACGCCGCCGTACAGAGCACGCTCGCTGAAGGTGAGGCGCTGGCCTTCCAGGACGCCGTGGAGGATCCCGGGGCCCGTCCGGAGCCCGCGTCCGGCGGGACCGGTGGGACGGAGGCTCCGGACGAGGACGAGAAGCGCCCGGTCCGGGTCCTGATCGGCCTGGAGCGGTTCGCGCTCGCCGAGGAGAGCCTCGCGGACGGCCTGGCACGGCTGGTCGACTCCGCGCCCAAGCAGGACGGTTCCGCCGCGGACTGGGAGCGGGCCGCCGACTCCGCGCAGGGTGCCGCCGCCGACCTGATCCGCGCCGTCGCGGGGCACGGACTGGTCCTGCACACCGGCGGCGAGGCGTCCCTGGCCGAGCTGGCCGCCCTGCTGCGCGCCGCGCGGGAGCTCGGCCTGCGCGCCTGGGCCGCGGCGCCGGGCCCGCTCGGCCGTGACCGTTTCGCCGCCCAGCCGGGCGGCGGCACCTCGCCCGCTGCCCACGACTCCGACCTGACCGCCCCCGCTCCCGCCCCGGAAGGTTCCGCCGCCGTCACGCTGGCCGGGCTGCTGGCCGGCACCGAGGGGCCTGGCCGGGACGCCGACGGTGCGCTGGACCTCGATCTCCTCGTGCTGCTCGACGCACCGCAGCTGGACGTCGAGGCGGGTGCCCTGCTGGTGGAGTCCCTGCCGGACGGGGCGCGGCTGGTACTGGCCGGCGACCCGGCGGTGCTGTGGTCCGCGGGCCCGGGACGGGTCTTCGCGGACCTGCTGGCGGCGCGGGTCTGCCCGCAGGTCGCCTCCAGGCGTCCGGATCCCGGCCCGCTCGGCGAACTGGTCTCCGGCATCGGCATCGGCGAACTCGTTCAGGTGGACGCGCCCGGCAAGGAGGTCGTGATCGTGCCGGTGCGGGACGCCGGCGAGGCCGTGCACCGCACCGTCCAGCTCGTCGCGGACTCGGTGCCGCGCGCGATCGGCGTCCCCGCCGAGGACACCCAGGTGATCACACCGGGTCACGGCGGCGCGGCGGGCACCCGGGCGCTCAACGCGGTACTGAAGCAGCGGCTGAACCCGGGCCCCGGCCGCTTCGGCGGCTTCGACCCCGGCGACCGTGTCGCCTACTCCCCCGTGCCGGGTCGTACGCTGCCGGGCCGGGTCGTGAAGGCCGACGCCGACGGACTGCACCTGTCCTGCGCGGGCGAGACCGTCGTCGTGCCGCAGGAGCGGGTGGAGCGGTCCGTGCGGCACGGATGGGCGCTGACCGCGCACCAGGCGGTGGGCGGCCGGTGGCCGGCGGTGGTCGTGGTCCTGCCCGGCGACGCCGCGCAGGCTCTCAGCCGCCCCTGGATCTACACGGCGTTCGGCCGGGCCGTCCGTCATCTGTCCGTGGTGCAGGGTGTGGAGCAGGCGCTGCCCCGGGCCGTGGCCGAGGGTCCGGCCGAGCCGCGCACGACCCGGCTGCCGGTGCTGCTCGCGCCGCAGGTTCCGGTGGCCGACTGACCGGGGCCGACACTCCGATGGCGGCGGCGGTCAAGGGAATCCCCGTCGACCGCCGCCGCCCGGTCCGGTGCGTCGTCGCTCACGGCCCCCGGCGGTCCGCCTCCAGCCGCGCCGGCTCGCCGCCCTCATCCGGATCCGGCCTCCCGTCGAGATCCCCCTGTGGATCCGTCTCCAGATCCGCGTCGAGGTCCTCCTCGATGTCGTCGTCGAACTCGTCGTCGAATACCGCGCTGACGTCGAATCGGCAGACCACCCGCTGCGGGTCGACCTGTTCGAACGGGGCTTCCAGCCACTCCCCCGGTTCGGCCGTCTCATCCGCGGCCGTCACCCACAGCGTGGAGTCACCCTCCTCCAGGCCGAAATCCTTGTGCCGGGACGCGATCTCGTCGGGCTCGAACTCGCCGAACAGGAGACCGAGCGCACCGTGCACCGTGCCGGAGGCCGCCGTTCCCTCCTCCTCCTCGTCAGCGGCCCCGACCCGCCGTGCCTGGGCCATCAGCCGCTGTGGCTCGGCCACGGCGTAGTCACGGCGGATCAGTACGCTCAGCGCGCTCGGTTCCTCGGGTCCCGTGTACGGCGGCAGGGAGTCGTCCGCGCCGGGAATTTCGAAGGGGGTGACCTCGTCGTAGCGGTCGTACAGCAGTTCGTCGTACGCCTCCGCGGCCGCGGCCAGCTGGTTGAACGCGTCGTAGACGGCCGGGTCGTCCTCCCCCGACCGGCGTTCGACCGCGGCCAGGTGGCGGTCGAGCGCGGTCTTGACCGCCTCGGCGGCGGCGCGTACCTCGGCAGCGGTGGGCTGCGCAGCATCAGACATAGTGCAGACGCTATCCGTACCGGGCCCCAGCCCGCACAATAGATTCGATGCCGGAATACGAATTCGTCGACGTGTACGTGCCGCGCGGGGTTTCCCGCAAGGAGACGACGCGTCTGCTGACCGACCACGCCGAGTACGGACACTGGGAGTTGTACCGCCTGAGTCTGCTGCGCGACGGCAGCCGCAGGGTGCGGCTGCGGCGGCGGATCATCCGCCAGGTACGCGCCACCTGGTGAGCCCGGTGACCGGGCTCGACCGGGCACGGGTGCCCGGTCGAGCCGGCCCCGCCGTGCGGGGCCCGCTGTTCGTGCGGGCCACCCGCCCCCGTCGCACGGGGCGCGTCAGGCCGAGGCGCGTGCCTTGCGGTAGAGCACCGTGCCCGCGAGCAGCGCACCCGCGCCCACCGGAAGGGCCAGGCCCAGCGGCAGGTCGCTGCCGGTCTCGGCGAGCTGTGCGTTGCCCTGGGGCTGGGCGACGGTCTGGGTGTCCGGCTGGTTGCCGTCCGAGGAACCGCCCGGAGTGTCCTCGCCCGAGTCACCGGGGTCACTCGGGTCCCCAGGGTCCCCAGGGTCACCCGGGTCACCGGGTTCACCCGGGCCGGCCGGGTCACCGGGGTCACCCGGCTTTTCGGGCGGCGTGGAGTGATTTCCGCCACCCCCGTTGCCGCAGTCGTTGCCGGTGGTCGGGTTGAGGGCGCCGACGACGTCGACGCTGTTGCCGCACACGTTCACCGGCACGTGCACCGGCGCCTGCACGGTGTTGCCGGAGCCGACGCCCGGCGAGTCGCCGGCGTGTCCGTCGGCGTGCGAGCCCCCGTGCGCGCCTGACTGGTTCTTGGAGTCGCCGTGTCCGCCGGAGGCACCGCCGCCCTGGTTGGCGCACGAGTTGCCCATCGCCGGGTTGAGGATGCCGACGACGTTGACCGTGTTGCCGCACACGTTCACCGGCACGTGCACCGGCGCCTGCACGGTGTTGCCGGACAGCACGCCGGGCGAACCCGAACTGGAGCCGTGCGCCCCCGAGTCCGCGTGGGCGGCGCCGCCCGCGGCGGCGATCACGCCGGTGGCCGCCGCCATAGTCATCAGGCCCTTGCGGGTGACCTGTCGCATTTCCTGAATCCCTGCCTTGCCCTAGTCCCGTAGTCCTCAGGCCCGGATGTACCGAGGCCAGTAGGCCGTGAAATCCCGTGGTTACCGGGGATTCCGGCGTTGCCGTCGTTTCCCTCTCCCGGAAGGCCCGTGCAGGCCGTCGGCCCCGGAGCGCATGGCGCGCGCTCCGGGGCCGGCGGACTCAGACCCTCACGGGGCGAGGCACAACGTCACTTGTTGATGCAGACGTTGCCGAAGGCGGGGTTCAGCAGGCCGATCACGGAGACCGTGTTGCCGCAGAGGTTCACCGGAACGTGAACGGGCACCTGAACGACGTTGCCGGAGAGGACGCCGGGCGAGTGCACGGCGGCACCCTGGGCACCGGAGTCGGCGGCGGCCATGCCCGCACCCGCGAGGACCAGACCACCGGTGGCAGCCGCGACGGCGACGACCTTCTTGAGCATTATTCCTCCTAGTTGGCAAAAGCGATCCAGGTTGCTGATCGCATCACCTGTAACGAGGAGGGAGTAATGAGGCTACGAGCCTATGAGCGCATTCACCCTTCCTGGTCGCACCCCGCACGCGCGACCGAATACGTCATGGAGGTCAGGACGCGTCGATGAAGCGGTCGAGCACCCGCACGCCGAACTGCAGTCCCTCCACCGGCACCCGCTCGTCCACCCCGTGGAACATGCCCGCGAAGTCCAGCTCCGGCGGCAGCTTGAGCGGCGCGAAGCCGAAGCAGCGGATGCCGAGGTCGTCGAAGGACTTGGCGTCGGTGCCGCCGGAGAGCATGTACGGCACCGCCCGTGCGATCGGGTCCTCGGCGCGCAGGGCGGTCTGCATCGCGTCGACGATCCGGCCGTCGAAGTCGGTCTCCAGCGCCTTGTCGGCGTGCACGTCCTCGCGCCGCACGCGCGGGCCCAGGATGCGGTCGAGGTCGGCGAGGAACTCCTCCTCGTAGCCGGGCAGGAAGCGGCCGTCGACGTGCGCGGTGGCCTGCCCGGGGATGACGTTGACCTTGTAACCGGCGCCGAGCTGGGTGGGCGCCGCCGAGTTGCGCAGGGTGGTGCCGATCATCCGGGCGATGCCGCCGAGCTTGGCGAGGGTCTCCTCCATGTTCTCGGGGTCGAGTTCGGTGCCGAGCGCGTCGGAGAGCTCGTCGAGGAAGGCCCGTACGGTCTTGGTGACCCTGACCGGCCACTTGTGCCGGCCGAGCCGCGCCACGGCCTCGCACAGCTCGGTGATCGCGTTGTCGTCGTTGGTCATCGAGCCGTGGCCGGCCGTGCCGTCGACGGTGAGCCGCATCCAGTGCATGCCCTTCTCGGCGGTCTCGACGAGGTAGAGCCGCAGCTTCTCGTTCACGGTGAACGAGAAGCCGCCGACCTCGCCGATCGCCTCGCTGACGCCCTCGAACAGCTCCGGGTGCTTGTGCACCAGGTGCTTGGCGCCGTACGTCCCGCCGGCCTCCTCGTCCGCGAGGAACGCGAGCACGATGTCGCGCGGGGGCTTGCGGCCGGTACGCAGACGGTCGCGGACGACCGCGAGGGTCATCGCGTCCATGTCCTTCATGTCGACCGCACCGCGTCCCCACACGCACCCGTCGGCGATCTCGCCGGAGAAGGGGTGGTGGGTCCAGTCGTCCGCGTTGGCCGGGACGACGTCGGTGTGGCCGTGGATGAGGAGCGCGGGCCGGGACGGGTCCTCGCCCTCGATCCGGGCCACCGTGGAGGCGCGCCCGGGGTGGGACTCGAAGATCTGCGGTTCGAGTCCCACCTCGGCGAGCTTCTCGGCGACGTACTCGGCCGCCTTGCGCTCGCCCGGACCCGAGTGGTCGCCGTAGTTGCTGGTGTCGATCCGGATCAGCTCGCGGCAGAGGTCGACGACCTCGTCCTCGCCGGTGACGCTCCTGGCCGTGCCCGAGTCGCTCACGTGCTTCCTCCCGCTGTCGCTGCTGGTGTCCCTGCTGGTGCCCTGGGGTGTCCCCGCTGGTGGGTCCCCCTCATCCTCCCCCTCCGGCCGTCCGCGCCCAAGGAGGGGGTGATCGGCCGCCCCGGAAAGCCTGGTAATGTTTACGTCGTCGCCGCGGGCAGCAGCCCGCACGACAGACACCTTGTCCGGGTGGCGGAATGGCAGACGCGCTAGCTTGAGGTGCTAGTGCCCTTTATCGGGCGTGGGGGTTCAAGTCCCCCCTCGGACACCAGTGAAGACCCCTGCCGAGCAGGGGTCTTCTGCTTTTCCCGGCGACGCGAGCAACGGGCACAATGACCGTCATGACCACGCCTTCCTGTCCCTGCGGGCTGCCCGAGCCCTACGAGAAATGCTGCGGCCGCTTCCACGCGGGGCCCGCCTCCGCGCCGACCGCCGAGGCGCTGATGCGTTCCCGCTACAGCGCCTTCGTCAAGGGCGACGCTGGATACCTGCTGCGGACCTGGCACCCGAGGACCCGGCCCGCCCGCCTGGACCTGGACCCGGGCATGCGCTGGACGGGGTTGGAGATCCTGGACGCGGCCGACGGTTCCGCGTTCCACGCCACCGGGACCGTCACGTTCCGGGCGTCCTACCGCGGCGGTGCGCTGCACGAGCGGAGCCGGTTCGAACGGGTGGACGGGGCGTGGGTGTACGTGGACGGGGAGTTCCTCGACTGACACGACCCCCGGACCGACCGGTGCCCGCCCCGTCGGTCAGGGTGCCAGGATGTCCAGTTCGTGCAGCGCCCCCACCGTGATCTCCCGGGTCAGCCGCTCGGCGCGCTCGGCGTCCCGGGCGCGCACCGCCTCGGCGACCTTGACGTGCAGGGTGACGGCGGCCGGATCGGGATCCTCGAACATCACGTCGTGGTGCGTGCGGCCGGCCAGGACCTCGGCGACGACGCCGCCGAGTCGGGCGAACATCTCGTTGCCGGAGGCGGTCAGGATGACGCGGTGGAAGGCCACGTCGTGGAAGAGGTACTGCTCCAGTTGGTGGCCGCGTGAGTTGGCGACCATGCCGAGCGCGCACTCGGTCAGTTCGGCGCACTGCTCCGGCGTCGCGAGCCGCGCCGCCAGGCCCGCGGCCACCGGTTCGACCGCCGACCTCAGCACCGTCAGGGAGCGCAGCTGGCGCGGGCGCTCGGAGCCGGCCAGGCGCCAGCGGATGACCTGCGGGTCGTAGACGTTCCACTCGCACTCGGGCAGGACGGTCACGCCCACGCGGCGGCGCGACTCCACCAGGTGCATGGACTCCAGTACCCGCACGGCCTCACGCATCACCGAGCGCGACACCTCGAAACGCTGGGCGAGTTCGTCCGTGCGCAGAACGCTGCCCGCAGGGTACTCGCCCGCTGTGATCGCGGGCCCGAGGGTGTCCAGTACGCGGCCGTGCAGCCCCCGGCCCGGTGTGCTCATGCACTCAGAGTACGGGGCAGGTCACGGGAGCAAAAAGTCAGACTTATATGTCACAGCCTCTTGAATTCGTCGTACCTAATGGGTTTCAGTTGCGTCGACATCACGTGTCGACGAAGACAGCAGACAGCGAGAGTGCGATGCAGCGACTGCACACCCCCCACGTCGTCGTGGTCATGGGCGTAGCGGGCACCGGGAAGACCACCATCGGTCCCCTGCTCGCGGCCCGGCTCGGCGTTCCCTACGCCGAGGGCGACGACTTCCACCCGCCGGCCAACATCGCCAAGATGACGGCCGGCACCCCGCTCACGGACGAGGACCGCTGGCCGTGGCTGGACGCCATCGGCGGCTGGGCTCACGGGCGGGCGGGGCTCGGCGGGGTGGTGAGCAGTTCGGCGCTCAAGCGGTCGTACCGCGACCGGCTGCGAGCTGCCGCTCCCGGTGTCGTCTTCGTGCACCTCACGGGCAGCCGCGAGCTGATCGAGGACCGGATGTCGCACCGGCAGGGGCACTTCATGCCGACGGCCCTGCTCGACTCCCAGTTCGCCACGCTCCAGCCCCTGGAGCCGGACGAGGCGGGAGTCGCGGTGGACGTCGCCGGCACCCCGGAGGAGATCGCCGAACGGGCGGTGCACGCCCTCGAGGATCTCTCCGAACCGACCCGGTAATCCGGCGATCCGGTAACCCCCACGCCTCCCCCGGGGTCGTGCCGCCCCTGCGGACACGGCCCCGACCCCTCCCCCGAATCCCCATCACCGCAAGGGAACCACCGTGACCAGACTCAGCGTCGAGATGCTGGCAGCGGACACCGTCGAGCCCATCACCTCGGCCGGCCACGCCCAGCTGGGCATCGCCGTGCTCCTGGGCATCGCCGTCATCGTTCTGCTCATCACCAAGTTCAAGCTGCACGCCTTCCTGTCGCTGACCATCGGGTCACTGGCGCTCGGCGCGTTCGCCGGGGCGCCGCTGGACAAGGTCATCACCAGCTTCACCGCCGGACTCGGCTCCACCGTCGCGGGCGTCGGCGTGCTGATCGCCCTCGGCGCGATCCTCGGCAAGATGCTCGCCGACTCCGGCGGCGCCGACCAGATCGTGGACACCATCCTCGCCAAGGCGACCCCCCGGTCGATGCCGTGGACGATGGTGCTGATCGCCTCCGTGATCGGACTGCCGCTGTTCTTCGAGGTCGGCATCGTGCTGCTGATCCCGGTCGTCCTGATGGTCGCCAAGCGCGGCAACTACTCCCTGATGCGCATCGGCATCCCGGCCCTCGCGGGCCTGTCCGTGATGCACGGTCTGGTCCCGCCGCACCCCGGCCCGCTGGTCGCGATCGACGCGCTCGGCGCCAACCTCGGTGTGACGCTCGCGCTGGGCGTCCTGATCGCCATCCCGACGGTGATCATCGCCGGTCCGCTGTTCTCGAAGTACGCGGCCCGCTGGGTGGACGTCCCCGCTCCCGACCGCATGATCCCGCAGCGCGCCTCCGAGGAGCTGGAGAAGCGTCCCGGCTTCGCCGCCACCCTCGCGACGATCCTGCTGCCGGTCGTGCTGATGCTGGCCAAGGCGCTGGTCGACATCGTCGTCGACGACCCGGACAACGTGGTGCAGCGCACCTTCGACGTCATCGGCAACCCGCTGGTCGCCCTGCTCGCCGCCGTGATCGTCGGCATCTTCACGCTGCTGCGTCCGGCCGGATTCGGCAAGGACCGCCTCTCGGGCCTGGTCGAGAAGGGTCTCGCGCCCATCGCGGGCATCCTGCTGATCGTCGGCGCGGGCGGCGGTTTCAAGCAGACGCTGATCGACTCCGGCGTGGGCCGGATGATCCTGGAGATCTCCGAGGACTGGTCGATCCCGGCACTGCTGCTGGCCTGGCTGATCGCGGTGGCGATCCGGCTGGCGACCGGTTCGGCGACCGTGGCGACCGTCTCGGCGGCCGGCCTGGTGGCGCCGCTGGCGGCCGACATGTCGACGACCCACGCGGCCCTGCTGGTCCTGGCGATCGGCGCCGGCTCGCTGTTCTTCAGCCACGTCAACGACGCCGGCTTCTGGCTGGTGAAGGAGTACTTCGGCCTGAACGTCGGCCAGACCATCAAGACCTGGTCCGTCATGGAGACGATCATCTCGGTGGTCGCGGGCGCCCTGGTCCTGCTCCTCTCACTGGTCATTTAGGGGTACGAGGACGACGGCCCGTCCTCTCTGCGACACCGGCGGGCGCGCCGCCCCGGTGACCGGTTCCCGCCGGGGCATCGGGCCGGCGCCGGCCCCGGGTCCGGCGGAGGCCGGCTGCCGGGGCAGAGCCCCCTTCGTGGGAAACCTGATGGTGAGCCGGGAGATCGAGCCGCGCGGGGCGTTCCGCTTCCGACGACGGGTTCGACGGGGCGCTGCACCTGCTCGCTCCGAGCCCGCGTTCGACGCGCCGGTCAGCGCGGTGGTGCCGGTCCGGGCGGTGGAGTCGGCGTTCGCGCTTGCCGCGGACCGCGGCCGGTCTCGGAAGGTGCTGCCGGACCGCGGCACCGACTCCGCCGCCTGAGCCACTTCCCCGGCGGGGCGTGCGCCCGGATGACGGGAGCCCCCCGGCACGCTTCCGGGGCGGTCACGTCGGGGGGCGGCATGGGGATTTCGCTGGGCACGCGGATCGCGGGGCTGTGCCTCGCCGGGACCGTGGCGGTGATCGCCGCTTCCTGCCCCACCGGTGAGGTCGGGCCGCCGGACAGGACCCAGGACGCCACGGCGCTCGACGTGCGCGTCCGGTACGGCGGTACGGAAGGGGCCCGGGAGGACGCGTTCGTGCTCGCCGCCCCGGACCCGCTCACGCCCTCCGCGTCCCCCTGAGTTTCAGGAGGACGCCTCCTTGTCGAGCTGGAACGCCTCGTTGCCCTGGCCGATCCGGGCGTGCCGTTCGGGCGCCCGTGTCCGCAGCACCATGCCCTGCACCAGACCGCCGGCCGCGGCGAGGCCGATGATGCCCGGCAGTATCCAGCTCAGCGAGGAGCCGGGGCCGGCGCCGACGAGGACGTCGAAGTCCTTGACCGTGTAACCGGCGATCACCAAAAGGGCGACGCCCGCGACGGTGGAGGTCGCCAGCCGTACGCCCTGGGTGCCGGCGGCGCCACGCCGTACGAAGAAGGCGACGACGGAGAACGACGCGGCGGCCATCAGCACGATCACGCCGAGGGCACCGATGTTGCCACCCCAGGTGAAGAGGTGCAGCACGGGCTGGGTCGGGTCGCCGTTCGGCTTGTCGTCGGCGATGGCGAAGCCGATGACGACGACGGCGGACACGGCGGTCTGGAGCAGCGATCCGGTGCCCGGGGCGCCGCTGGAACCGCTGGCCCGTCCGAAGGCCGCGGGCAGCAGCCCTTCACGCCCCATGGCGAAGGCGTACCGGGCGACGACGTTGTGGAAGCTGAGCAGGGCGGCGAACATGCCGGTCACGAACAGGACGTGCAGTACGTCGGTGAAGGCCCCGCCGAGCCGGGACTCGGTCAGGAAGAACAGCAGTCCGGCACTCTGCTCCCGCGCGGTCCCGACGATCTCGTCCGGCCCGGTCGCGACGGTCAGGGCCCAGCTGCTCAGCGCGAAGAAGACCGCGACCCCGCCCACCGCCAGGAACATGACACGCGGAACGAGCACGTGCGGCCGACTGGTCTCCTCCGCGTACACGGGCGCCTGCTCGAAGCCGAGGAAGGCGGCGATGCAGAAGCACAGCGCGGTGCCCACTCCCGCCCCCGTCAGGGTTTCCGGGTCGAAGGCCCGCAACGACAGCCCCTGCGCCCCCGGATCGGCGACGGCGGCGATGTCGAACACGACGACCAGCACGACCTCGATCAACAGCAGCACACCCAGGACGCGCGCGTTGACGTCGATCTTCAACCGGCCCAGCGTGCCGACCGCGAGCACGGCCAGCAGCGCCGGAATCCACCAGGCCACCTCCAGGTCGGCGTAGGTGGCCAGGAGCCCGGAGACCTCGAAGCCGAAGATGCCGTAGATGCCGACCTGGAGGGCGTTGTAGGCGACCAGGGCGACCAGGGCGGCACTCGCGCCGGCGGTGCCGCCGAGCCCGCGGGAGATGTACGCGTAGAAGGCCCCCGCGTTGTGCACGTGCCGGCTCATCTCGGCGTACCCGACGCTGAAGAGGATGAGCACCACGCCCAGCACCACGAAGAGCAGCGGCTGCCCGACGATGCCCATCACCGCGAACGTGGTGGGCATGACCCCGGCCACCACCATGAGCGGCGCGGTGGCGGCCAGCACGGAGAGCAGCAGGCCCCCCGTGCCCAGCCGGTCGGCGCGCAGCGCCCGCTCCCGGCCCTTGAAGGTACTGATCGTGCCACCGCTCGCGGTTCTGCTCGTGCTCGAACTGCCCGTGGTCATCGGGGGACCGACCTTCTCTCGTGTTCGTGGCGGATGTCAGGCCGTGCCGAGCGCGCCGGCGCGGGCGGCCCGGAAGGCGGGGTACGGATCGCGGTCCGGGTACGACCACGGCGCGGGCGTGGGGTGCTCGCCGATGCGGTGGAACAGGGCGGCGGCCTCGGCCCCGCGGCCCTCGCAGGACTTGGCGTGGGCGAGGAAGTTGAGGTCGATCAGGCGCCGCGGGTGACCGTCCTGCTCCCACTCCAGCCACCAGTCGAAGGCCGCCTTCATCACCAGCCGGGCGCGGCGGTCGGCCCAGTGCCCGGAGGCGTTCGGATCGGCGGGCTGGTGCCCGGCCGCGGCCAGCACGCGGTAGCGCTCGGCGTGCGCGACCACCGGGAGGATGGCGAGCGGGGAGTCGGCGGGGGCCTGCTCGGCGGCCCAGGAGGCGAAGTCGTACACCTCGTGCAGTGGATCGGGGCCCCGGTCGGCGCCGCACTCGGCGAGCCGGGCCACCATGAGGTGGTGGGCGTGGTGGTGGTCCGCGTACCGCCCGCGCACCGCCTCGAAGGCCCGTACCGCCTCGTCGTCGGCACCGAGCGAACGCTCCAGCAGGAGGATCCCGAGCCAGGGGGTGGGGTCGTACGGCAGCAGCTCGGCGGCGCCCCGGCAGGCGTCCCTCGCCTTGCCCGGCTTCTCCTTGCCGCGCAG
Source organism: Streptomyces mutabilis (assembly GCF_014649815.1). Classification (GTDB taxonomy): domain Bacteria; phylum Actinomycetota; class Actinomycetes; order Streptomycetales; family Streptomycetaceae; genus Streptomyces; species Streptomyces mutabilis. The sequence continues at coordinate 141,046 of NZ_BMTT01000011.1, forward strand.
GGCGCGGTGCACCAGAGCCACGGCGAGCAGCAGTGAGGCGTCGGCGGAGTCGGGTTCGGCGAGCAGCCACTCGCGGGCCCAGGCGGCGCAGTAGGTCTCCTTGGCGAGGACGGTCACCCGGTGCCCCCGGCGGTCCCAGTCGTCGCCCGTGTGGACCAGCAGGGACCGGGCGGACTGCCACCGCCCCTGGGCCAGGGCCGCGCGGGCGGCGACGAGTTCGGCGTCGTCGAGGGCCTCGTCGAAGGCCTGGGCGGCGCGTCTGCGGCCGCGGCCGAGGGGAGGCGGAGGTGGGGACACCGCGGGATCTTCCTCACGCGACGCGCTGGGTCGTCGTAGCCGGTTTGCCATGCACTGATCACTCACAGCAAACCGGCCGCCAAGGCTCGGCGTCAAGGCCCGACCACGCGTTACACGCGTCAACTCGCTTGTAGAAAAAGCAACTTGTCCGCAGGGCGTCTGCGGTGTGACACCGCTGTGCGCAGGTCGTCGCCGGCCCACGAGCGGCCCCTGGAGCGACGCCGGAGGAACGTCCGCTGCTTGGATGGAAGGCATGAGCGCTGCTGACGAGATCCTGGACGTCGTCGACGAGGACGACCACGTCGTGGGGCAGGCCCGCAGGGGTGACGTGTACGCGGGGGGACTGTGCCACCGCTGCGTCTTCGTGTGGGTCCGGGACGCCGGGGGCCGTGTCTTCGTCCACCGCCGCACGGCGACGAAGCTGGTCTCCCGTCCCTCTACGACATGTTCGTCGGCGGGGTGGTGGGCGCGGGCGAGTCCTACGACGACGCGGCGCTGCGGGAGGCGGAGGAGGAACTGGGGGTGACCGGGCTGCCGCGCCCGGAGTACCTCTTCAAGTTCCTGTACGACGACGGCGCCGGGCGGACCTGGTGGTCGGCCGTGTACGAGGTGCGCTGGGAGGGACCGGTCGCTCCGCAGGTGGAGGAGGTGGCGTGGCACGGGTTCCTCACGGAGGCGGAGGTGGAGGTCAGGCTCGGGGAGTGGGAATGGGTGCCGGACGGGTTCGCGGCGTACTCGCGGCTGCGGGCTCGGCGGACCGGGTGAGCTCAGGGGCGGCGCGGGCCGGCGCCTCCCTGCGCGCCGGTCCGCCGCCGGCCGCCGCCCGGCCGCCGGAGGCAACCCGCGGGCATCCCCCGCCCCACCGCCAAGAGCGCCCCTCCCGATAGGGTCCCCGCGTGATCCAATTCGTGCGGAACGTCCGGCTCTGGTTCGCGCCCGAAGAGGTCCGACAGGAGGGCGACACCCCCGACTACCGGTTCTCGCTCGCCAACGAGCGCACCTTCCTGGCCTGGTTGCGCACCGCCCTCGCCCTCATCGGCGGCGGTTTCGCGGTGGACCAGTTCCTTCCCGACCTGCGCTGGGGCTGGCGGGTCGGGCTGGCCCTCGCGCTGCTCGCGGCCGGCGTCCTGTGCTCGCTGCGCGCGGTGAACCACTGGGTGCGCTGCGAACGCGCCATGCGCCGGGGCGAGGACCTCCCCGTCTCCCGCTTCCCGGCCCTGCTCAGCATGGTCGTCGCCGTGGTCGCCGTGGCGATGGTCGTCGTGGTCCTCGTCGGGTGGGAGGGCTGACGGTGACCACCGGCACGCCCGACCCCGTCCCCGGCCCCTGCCGCGACCCCGGTCTCCAGCCCGAGCGCACCCGCCTCGCCTGGCGCCGCACCACCCTCTCCGGCACCGTCGTCGCCGTACTCGCCGCGAAGACCGTGCTGCACGGCGGCGCGACCCCCGCCTCGGTCGTCGCCGCCGCCCTGTGCTGCGCCCTCTGGCTGGTCTTCCTGCGCATCGCCCACGAGCGCATCCGCACCCTCTCGGCGACGCCCAGACCTCGCCCTCTGACCCCGCCCTACGCCACGGCGGCAGCCCTGTGCACGGTGGCACTCGCGCTGTGCGGCGCGCTGCTCGTCCTCTAGGGCCGGCCCCGCCGACCACCGACCACGCCGGTGAGGAGCGGTCAGGACCAGTCCACCGTCACCACGATCTTCCCCCGCGTCCGACCCTCCTGGTTCCGCCGGTGCGCGTCCGCCGCCCGCTCCAGCGGAAACGTCTCCGACACGTGCACGGTCACCACCTCCTGCTCCGCCAACTCGGTCAGCCGCAGCAGATCCTCCGCGTCGGGGCGCACGAAGAAGTACCGCCCTCCGTAGTCGACGGCGTCCGCGTCGGCGATCGACACGAGCCGGCCGCCGGGAGCGAGCAGGTTCGCCGAGACCTTCAGCGTCTCGCCGCCGACCGTGTCGAACACCGCGTCCACCCCCTCGGGCGCCAGCCCCCGCACCCGCTCAACCAGCCCTTCCCCGTGCGCCACCGGCTCCCCGCCCAGCCCCCGCACGAAGTCGTGGTTGTGCTCACTCGCCGTACCGATCATCCGCGCCCCCAGATGCCGCCCGAGCTGGACGGCGATCGAACCGACCCCACCCGCCGCGGCGTGCACGAGGACGGTCTCACCCCGTTTCACCCGCAGCGCCTCGGTCAGCACCTGGTACGCGGTCAGCCCGGTCAGCGGCAGCCCGGCCGCCTCCTCGAAGGAGAGGTTGCGCGGCTTGCGCGCGAGGGTTCGCACGGGCGCCGCCACGTACTCCGCGAAGGTGCCCCGGGAGAGGAAGTCCTCGCGGACGTACCCGACGACCTCGTCCCCGACCGTGAACTCCGTGACGGAGGCCCCGGGCTGCACCACGACCCCCGACACGTCCCACCCGGGGACCACCGGGAAGACGGGCTGGAGGATCGCGTCGAGATGACCGTCCCGGCACTTCCAGTCGACGGGGTTGACGGCGGCGGCCCGCACCTTCACGAGCACCGAGTCGGGCCCGACCCGGGGATCGGGGACCTCTCCGTACTCCAGCACCTCGGGACCGCCGTACCGTGCGTAACTGATCGCCTTCATGGCTTCGACCCTCCGGGGTACCCGGGCACCACGCAAGCCGAATGTCTGGATATCCACCCTTAAGGTGAGCGCCATGACCACTCTCCACCAGGAACACGTCGCCCACGACCACGTACACGGCCCGGAGTGCGGCCACATCGAGGTACCCCACGGCGACCACGTCGACTACGCGCACGACGGCCATCTGCACCGCGCGCACGGCGGCCACTGGGACGAGTGCGAGCCCGCCGGGCACACCGCGCACGTGAGCCACGACCACCGGCACGGCGAGGGCTGCGGGCACGCGCGCGTACCGCACGGCGACCACGTCGACTACCTGCACGACGGCCACCGCCACGCGGCGCACGAAGGCCACTGGGACGACCACTAGAAGCCGGCCGCTCGAAACACCAACACCTCACCCATCGGGGCCCACCGTGGCCCCGAACACGTTCCGCTCCTCCTCTGGACGCCATACCGACCGGTCGGCATCATGAGTCGGGTACTGTTCACCTGCCCGTAGGAGCGACGAATGAGCCCCGACCACCCGCCCGGACTCGATCTCGACCGGTTGCGCGGCCTGCTCGACCGCGAGCGGCCCGGTCTGGTGGCCGGCCCGCTGTCCGGCCGACTGATCGAGGGCAGACGGTCGAACCTCACGTACGCGGTCTCGGACGGTACCGCGCGCTGGGTCGTGAGACGACCCCCGTTGGGCCATGTCCTGGCCACCGCCCACGACATGAGGCGCGAGCACCGCGTGATCAGCGCCCTGCACCCCACCGACGTACCGGTGCCGCGGCCGGTCCTGCTCTGCGAGGACGAGGACGTCCTCGGGGCGCCCTTCTACGTCATGGAGTTCGTGGAGGGCACCCCGTACCGCACCGCCGAACAGCTCGCCCCGCTCGGCCCCGAGCGCACCCGGGCCGCCGTGCTGAACCTGGTCGACACGCTCGTCGGCCTGCACACGGTGGACCCCGCCGAGGTCGGCCTCGGCGACTTCGGCCGCCCCGCCGGCTTCCTCGACCGCCAGCTGCGCCGTTGGGCCAAGCAGTTGGACGCCTCCCGCAACCGCGACCTGGCCGGCATCGACGAGCTGCACGCCACCCTCGGCCGGGAACTGCCCCGCTCCCCCTCCCCCACCGTCGTGCACGGCGACTACCGCCTCGACAACGTCCTGATCGGCGGGGAGAACGACGAGATCCGGGCGATCCTCGACTGGGAGATGTCGACCCTCGGCGACCCGCTCACCGACCTGGGCCTCCTGGTGATGTACGGCAGCCCGCTCGGCATGCCCGACTCCCCCGTCTCCACCACGGCCCAGGCCCCCGGCCATCCCGCCCCCGCGGAGCTGATCGAGCGGTACGCCGCGCGCTCGGGGCGCGACGTGTCCGCCGTCGCCTGGTACACGGCGTTCGCCTGGTTCAAGCTCGCCGTGATCCTGGAGGGCATCCACTACCGCTACACGCTGGGCCGGACGGTCGGCCGCGGCTTCGACCGCATCGGCGACCTCGTCCCCGTCTTCATCGAGCACGGCCTGACCACCCTTCAGGAGGGCTGACCCGCCATGGACTTCGCGTTCGACGCACGCACCGAGGAACTCCGCGCCAAGCTGCTCGCCTTCATGGACGAGCACGTCTACCCGGCCGAGCAGGTCGCCCACGAGCAGCGCGCCCGCCTCGCCTCCCCCTGGGACACGCCGCAGGTCGTGGAGGACCTCAAGGCCGAGGCCCGCCGCCAGGGCCTGTGGAACCTCTTCCTGCCCGACGCCGAGCACGGCGCCGGCCTCACCAACCTCCAGTACGCCCCGCTCGCCGAGATCACCGGCCGCAGCCCGCAGCTGGCGCCGACGGCGACGAACTGCGCGGCGCCCGACACCGGGAACATGGAGGTGCTGGCCCAGTTCGCCGACGAGGGGCAGAAGAAGCAGTGGCTCGAGCCGCTGCTCGCCGGTGAGATCCGCTCGGCGTTCGCGATGACCGAGCCGGACGTGGCCTCCTCGGACGCCACGAACATCACCACGCGCATCGAGCGGGACGGCGACGAGTACGTCATCACCGGCCGCAAGTGGTACATCTCCGGGGCGATGAACCCGGACTGCAAGATCTTCATCGTGATGGGCAAGACCGACCCGGACGGCGCGGACATCCGACGCCAGCAGTCCATGGTGCTGGTGCCGCGCGACACGCCCGGCGTCACCGTCGACCGCGCGATGCAGGTCTTCGGCTACGAGGACCACTACCACGGCGGCCACGCCGAGGTGACCTTCGACCACGCGCGCGTGCCGGTGTCGAACCTGATCGGCGAGGAGGGCGGCGGCTTCTCGATCGCCCAGGCCCGCCTCGGTCCGGGCCGCATCCACCACTGCATGCGGCTGATCGGCATGGCCGAGCGCGCGATCGAGCTGATGTGCCGCCGCGCGGTGTCCCGCGAGGCCTTCGGCAAGGCGCTGGCCCAGCAGGGCGTCGTGCACAACTGGATCGCGGACGCCCGGGTCACCGTCGAGCAGCTGCGGCTGCTGGTGCTCAAGACCGCCTGGCTGATGGACACGGTCGGCAACAGGGGCGCCCACACCGAGATCCAGGCCATCAAGATCGCCACGCCCCGCGCGGTGGTCGAGATCATCGACCGGGCGATCCAGCTGCACGGCGCGGGCGGCGTGAGCCAGGACTTCCCGCTCGCCGAGCTGTACGCGGGCGCCCGGACGCTGATGATCGCCGACGGCCCGGACGAGGTGCACCAGCGCTCGCTGGCACGGCGGGAGATCAAGAAGTACCTGTAGGGCGCCCCTGCGTCGGCCAGTAGCCGCCGGAGGGGTGGTGGTCCGCGCGCGGGCGAAGGAGACGAGGCGGAGCCAGAGGGACGGTCTGCGAAGCATGCCTCCAGATCGGCGAGCGCGCCGGGCTGCCGTGCGTGGAGCTCCGGCAGCCGGAGCCGGGCCGGACCGTCGTCCTGGCCGGGCGCGGGCCGCGGCCGCGCAATCCGGCGGCGGCCCTCGCCGACCACCTCACGGGCGCAGGGCCCGCAACAGCAGGTCGGCCAGGTGGTCGGCGACCTCCTGCGGACTGAGCGGGCCGTCGGGACGGTACCAGGTCGAGAGGTGGTGGACGGAACCGAAGTGGTAGTCCACCACCAGGTCGGCCGGGGTCTCCTTGGTGAAGACGCCGGCCCGCTGGCCCTCCTCGATGAGCGCGCGGAAGCGTTCGTGGTAGCGCCGGCGCTCGGCGCGCACCTGCTTGTTCTTCTCCGGGCTCAGCTGGTGCATGGAGCGGAAGAAGATCGACGCGTCGTCGAGGTTGTCGATGGTGGTGACGACGACATCGGCCGCCGCCTCGCGCACCCGCTTCTCGACCGGCTCGTCGGAGTCCGCGTAAGCGTCCAGGCGTTCCTGCTGGAGGCGCAGCACGCGCGCGTACACCTCGTGCAGCAGGTCGTCCTTGGAGCCGAAGTAGTGGTAGAGGGCGCCCTTGGTGACGCCGGCCGCCTCGACGATCTCCTGTACCGAGGTGCGGTCGTAGCCCTGCTCCGCGAAGAGCCGGGTGGCGGCGGCCAGGAGCCGCTGCGGCACCGGAGTGCCGTCCCCGTCCGTGGTCCTGGGCACTGCCGTCACCTGCCTTTCCTTTTCAGTGTCCGTTCGATGTTCGTCCTGTTGCGTACAGGAACGCCAGTTCCCGACGGAGGATCTTCCCACTCGCCGTCTTCGGCAGCCCACCTCCCCCGCCTTGTACATGGGGTTGACGAGTACGGCCACCGCCCCCGCCTTCCAGGCGCCCAGCACCGCGAGCACGAAGTGCGGGGAGTTCTGCAGCAGGACCGCGACCCGCTCGCCGCGCTCCTGGCCGCGCGCGGCGAGGTGCCCGGCGACGGAGTCGCTCAGCTCGTCCACCGCGCGGTAGGTGAGGCGCCCGTCGAAAGTAGGCGAGGAAGGTGCGGTGGGGTGCCTCGGCGGCGGCCCGGCGCTACGCGTGCACCAGGGAGGCGTCCGAAGTCCAGCGGCGCCTTCGGGCGTCGGTCAGCAGGTCCAGCCAGGGCTTGGCGGCGTAACGCGAGGCGGTCATCGGGCCGTAGCTCCCTCCCACTGCCGCTGGAGGCGGTTCATGCCGTGCAGCCAGCGGTCGGGCTCGGCGGCGCGGGCCCGGTAGTACTCGGCGACCTCGGGGTGGGGCAGGATCAGGAAGCGGTCCTCCTCGATGCCCTTGAAGAGGGCGTCCGCCACGTCCTGCGGTTCGATCGCGGTGGGCTGGAGCACCAGTTCCCCCGCGCTGCCGCTCGCGGTGAGCATGTCGGTGCGCACGCCCTGCGGGCAGATGGCGTGCACCTTGATCCCGCGGTGGCGGTACGTGAGGGACAGCCACTCGGCGAAGGCGTAGGCGCCGTGCTTGGTGACGCTGTAGGGCGCGGCGCCGATCATGGTGAGCAGGCCGGCCGCGGAGACGGTGGAGACGAATCGGCCGTTGCCGCGCTCCAGCCAGTCGGGGATCAGCTCGTGCGCCGCCCGTACGTGGGCCATGACGTTGACGTCCCAGGCGAGCGCCCAGACGGCCTCGTCCGCGGCCTCCGAACCGCCGGAGCCCACGCCCGCGTTGGCGCAGTACACGTCGACCGCGCCGCCCAGCGCCTCGCGGGCCTCGGTGACGATCGCGGATGCGTCGCCGGGGACCGCGACGGCGCCGATCTCGTCGGCGACGGCCTTCGCCCGGTCGGCGTCCAGGTCGTTGACGACGACCCGGGCCCCCTCCGCGGCGAAGCGGCGGGCCAGCGCGGCCCCGATGCCGCCTCCCGCCCCGGTGACCACGACCCCGGCATCCTGTACGGCTTCCACCATCGGTCTCCTTCGACACGGCTGCGACACCACGGAGGGCTCTGCTGCAGCGCCAGACTAACCAGTCGGTATGTAGGACGGAAGAGGCGAACCGCGGTCTACTCCATTCCGTACGGCCCGGGGCGCGGGTTAGCGTGCGTGCGCATGACACCCGCCGCGATCACGGAGGTCACCGCATGACGCTGTCCAGACGGTCCCTGCTCGCCACCACGGCCGCGGTGGCGGCCACCACCACGGCCGCCGCGACCGGCACGGCGCAGGCGGCACCGGAGGGCCACGGCGGCCGCCGGCTGCGCACCGGCTTCGAGCGCCTCGCCGACGACGGCTACGCCCCGCTCGACGGGCAGCGGGTCGGCGTCGTGACCAACCCGACCGGCATCGCCCGGGACGTGCGCCACATCGTGGACGTGATGCACGCCGACGACCGCGTGGACCTGATCGCCGTCTTCGGCCCCGAGCACGGCTTCCGCGGCACCGCGCAGGCCGGCGGCTCCGAGGGCCGTTACGACGACCCCGCGACCGGGCTCCCGGTCTACGACACGTACCTGAAGAGCGGGCAGCCGCTCGCGGACGTCTTCACGGCGTCGGGTGTGGACACCGTCGTCTTCGACATCCAGGACGTGGGCGCGCGCTTCTACACCTACATCTGGACGCTGTTCGACTGCATGGAGGCGGCCCGGCTCGCCGGGAAGCGGTTCGTGGTCCTGGACCGGCCCAACCCGGTGACCGGTCGGGCGGCCCTGGGCCCGGTCCTGCACGAGCAGTTCGCGACCTTCGTCGGCCGCAAGCCCATCGCGCAGGCCCACGGCATGACGGTCGCCGAGCTGGCCCGGCTCTTCAACGGCGAGTTCCTGACCGAGCCGGTGTCCCTGGAGACCGTGACGATGTCGGGCTGGAAGCGTTCGGAGTTCTACGACGCCTCCGGGCTGCCCTGGGTGCCGCCGAGCCCGAACATGCCGACGCCGGAGTGCGCGCTGGTGTACTCGGGGACGTGTCTGTTCGAGGGCACGAACCTGTCGGAGGGGCGCGGTACCACCCGCCCGTTCGAACTGATCGGCGCAGAGGGCATCGACGGGAGCTGGGCCGCGGCCGTCGAAGCGCTCGGCCTGCCGGGCGTGCGCTTCAGAGAGGCGTACTTCGCGCCCACCTTCTCCAAGTTCCAGGGTAAGACCGTCGGGGGCGTACAGCTCCACGTGCACGACCGGGCCGCCTTCGACCCGGTGCGCACGGGGATCGCGCTCCTGGTGACCGCGAAGCAGTCGTGGGACGGCTTCGCCTGGCGGCCGGACAACTGGATCGACAAGCTGACCGGCTCCACCCAGGTGCGCACGATGATCGACGCCGGCGCGGACACCGACGAGGTGGTGGGCGCCTGGCAGGGGGAACTGGCGGCGTTCCGCGGGACACGCCGCCAGTACCTCCTCTACAGGTGACCGTGGGAGCGGCCGGTCACCGGTGGGACGTGAACTCCACGACCTGCTGGTAGGTCGGCCTGTTCTGCCAGCTGATGCCGCCGTGCTCGATGCCGCCGAGGGTGCGGTGGATCACCGAGTCGGCGCACCACTGGTCGCCGGCCGCGCAGTTGTCGTCGCCGGGATAGACCTGGGCGGCCGTCCGGCCCGCCGCCTCCTTCAGGGTGGCTACCAGGGTGTCCCGGCAGGCGGCGAGGTCACCGCCGCCGCAGTACTCGCGTGCCAGCGGCCCCTTGACGGGATCGCCGAGCACGGACCGGATGTCCTTGTCGACATAGCTCCACCAGCCGTACTGGAAGGCACTGCCGGCGTGGGCGCCGGTCGGGCCGTGGGCGGCGGACGGGGACTCGTCGACGGGCAGGTTGCGGGTGAAGGCGGTGTACAGGTCGCTGCCGAGGCCGGGTTCGAACTCGGCCTTCACCAGCAGCGGCCACCAGGCGTCCAGGGTGCGGATGGCGTCGGAGTGGGCGTACTCCTTCGACCCTGCCGACGTCTCCGTGCGCAGGCCGCCCGCCGCCCGCCACGCCTCGAGCCGGTCCACGGCCGTCTTCGCCGCGGGGTCGGTGACCGGCGCCGACTCGATCACCCTCAGCAGGTCGGGCACGACGCCCTCGGCCCGCAGGTCGGCGAGGCCCGCCTCGGCCATCGCCTTCACCAGCGCGGCCCGGGTGACACCGCCCTCGGCGACCAGCTTCTTCACGCGGTCGTCGAGCAGGTTGCCGCGGTGAACGGAGCCGTTGCCCCAGGGGGCGGTGGTGTAGTCCCTGGCCTGCTTGTTGTTCCAGGAGACGTAGTAGTCCTGGTCCAGTGACTGCGGGTGGGCCGCCGCAGGAGTGTACCGGGCCGTGTTATCGGCCGGGTCCCAGTCGCGCCACTCGTACGCCGCTCGCGCCCGGACCGGGAAGTCGGCGTCGACGCCGTCCGCCCGTACCGGGTTGTCGCCGCTGTTGTGATACGCGGTGTGCTCGGAGTCGGCGTAGAACCAGTTGAAGGTGTAGTTGATGTGCTGCACCGCGCTCCGGAAACGCTCCGGGCCGTTCAGGTACTCCGGGTCGTTCAGCATCTGGAAGCCGATGATCGAATCGGCCTCGTGCAGGAACGACGAGCGCAGGGAGGTGTACGCGACCTTCTTGCCGCCGACCGTGGCGCGGTATTCGACCGGGCCGTACTTCGTGCGCCAGACCCGCATCGTGTAGGAGCCGGCCTTCGTGCCGTCGGCGACGGTGGGCTTCCAGGCGTTCTTCCGTTCCACCTTCTCCATCGGTGTGCAGGTGCCGCGGTAGACGTAGTGGTAGTCGTCCTGGCACAGCTCGACGGCGTAGGTGTCGATGACGTCCTGGCCCGACGTGGTCGCGCTCCACGCGTAGTCCTGGCCGCGGCCGAGTTCGACGTACATGCTCAGACCCGCGAAGGAGGCGCCGCGGGCGCTGATGCCGGGGCCCTGGATCTCCTGGAGCATGAGGAGCTGGGGCGCGAAGTAGCCGGTCTGCGGGCCGAAGACGGCGACCGGGTGACCGCTCGCGGTGTGCTCGCCGCTGACCACGAGGGCGTTGGACATGCCGCGCCGGGCCGAGGAGAGAGCCGCGTCGGCGGCAGTGGCGGAGGCACCGGTCGCGTTCGACGCGGCGGCGCTGCCCGTGCGGTCGTACACCAGTGGTTCCGCCTCGACCGAGCCGGCGTCGGGCAGGGCACGGCCCTGCGGGTCCTCGGGCCTGGTCAGGTACGGGAAGCTGCCGGTCTGCTGGGTGAGGACCGCCTCGGGGTCGTTGCGCTGGCGGAAGGACTCCCAGACCTTCGTGCCCTCGGCGACGCCGTACCTCTCCTGGGCGGCGAGCAGGGAGAGCGCGTTGCCGACCTCGCCTCCGCCGCCCGCGCCGAAGAGGGAGCCGATGACGGAGGCCAGCGCGATCAGGTCGGTGCGCTTGAAGTGCTCGATGGTGCCGGCGTTGGTGATGGCGTCCTTGTGGCCGGTCAGGACGTACTCGCCGGGGAAGTAGCGGCCCTTGTCGGAGGCGTCGATGTAGGCGTTGACGCCGGCGACGTAGGCGTCAACGTCGGCCAGGGCCAGCTCGCCGCGCTCGCCGGCCTCGTCGGCGGCGCTGACGATCTGGGCCTCCAGCTCGGCCTCCGTGTAGGGGGCGCTGCGCCAGAACTGCTGTTCCAGGCCCTGGTTCGCGGGGGCGCCGCCGGCGAAAGGGGTCAACTGGCCGCGTCCGACGTGCCGGAAGAGGTCCATCAGCCACAGCCGGTCCTGGGCGGCCGCGTAGCCGGCGCCGAACTCGGTGCCGTAGCGGGTGGTGCCGGTGATGTGCGGCACGCCGGTCTTCTTGTCGCGGACGATGGTGACGTCGTCGCGGCCGGCGGGGCGGACGGTGGAGGCGACCTGGTCATCGGGGACACCGAAGGAGGCGTCGTTGAAGAAGGTGTTGATCTTGTCATTGGTGAGGCCGGAGTAGCCGGTGGCGAGGTTCGCGTAGGGCCCCAGCTGGTCGTCGGCGTGGGCGGGTTGGGTGCCGAACGCCTGGTTGAGGAGTATCTGGGCGAGGGTGGCGTTGCCGTTCTGGCCGGGCGGCAGGATGTCGGAGCACCGGCCGCCGCAGTGGTCGCTCGCCGCCGCCTGGGCGGTGGTTGCGGCGGGGGCCCGCGTGTCTGCGGCCGTCGCCGGGGAAAGCGGTGACAAAAGGCCGGCGACGAGAACGCATACGGATGCGCTCTTCAGGAACCCGTGGAAGCCGCGGGGAGTTCTCAGTCTGTCGAGGGCGTTGCGTGGGGTGCGCCGTGGCATGGCAGCTCCTCCCGACGGGGGTGGGCCGGACGTTACCGCCGGTATCCCCGAGTTGGAAGATGAACATGCGTCACTTTTCGAGGAGCGGGTGGGCCGGCTTATGAGGGGCATCGAAATTCGGATGGAGCCGAATCGCCTGTCGATACGTCTATTCGGCGACGTCCGCTGGACGACGCCGAAGTGACCGAAGTGCAGGTGCAGGTGTGACGGAGGTGCAGGGCGATGGCCGGTTTCCGGAGTCTCGCGAGACAGGTCCGCGATCCACGGTGCGACCTGGCGCTGCGGCGCTATTCGCTGCGCAAGTGCCTTGAACGGTTCGCCCCTTACGGGCACAGGGCGACCTGGGACCACCTGTGTGCCCGGGCCGGCTTCGGCCCCGAGGACCGCTCCCCGGATCCAGTGCGGCTCGTGGCCGCACTGGAGGAGCTGGAGGCGGCGCGTTCGGTGTGGCTGGCCTACGAGGTCGAGTTCGCCGAGCGGCGCAGGAAGGAGAAGCACGACGGTCTGCGCAGGCCGGGCAGTGTGGACGACTGGCACCGGCTGACCTGGGGCGGTTTCGGGGTCGCTTGGTGCGACGATCCCCGGGTGTACCCGGACGGGCCGCTGGCCGAGGTGCTGCGCCGCCTGATCTCCGCGCTGGAGCGTGAGCCGGGGTCGGTGTGCCCGGTCTGCAAGGGGGAGCGCCTCGTCTGGAAGTACGGCCTCGACCACGAGCCCTCGGCGGGCCCCGTCTGCACGGACTGCGGAATCCTCGTTCCGCGGCCCGTCCTCACCCCCGACGCGCTGGCGGACGCCCGGCGGGGACAGTTGCTGATGTCGGCGTAGCCGGCCCGGGGGTGTGCAGGGGATGCCGCACCCCCGACGGCCCGAACGGGGTCGCGGCCGACGAGTGTTGTCAGTGGTGACCGGCACCGTGGGGGAATGGTGCCGGTCTGTGTGAACGGAGCCCGCGGGAGCGCGGACGGTGCCACCGTGCCGCTCTCACCGCAGGCCATCGCGGACTCGGCGGCCGAAGCGGTGGCCGCCGGGCCGCGTCCAACGCCGAGTTGGTCGCCGCCGGGTCGGCGGAATGGGCGTCGGCGCGGCGGTACGGGTGCGGCGGCGCGCGGCAGTGACGGGCAGGGTAGGTCGGCCGAGCGTCGAGGCGTGCTCGTCGTCAGGCCGGCCGGTCGCTCTCGCCCGCTCCCGGCCCGCGCGTCAGTTGCAGCACTCCGCCTCCCGTTCGCGGGCGCGGCTCGCGGGCGCGGGGGCCGGGTTGTCGCGGCGTTCCACCAGCAGGCGGGAGCCGGTGAGGCGTTCACCGAAGGCGTCGTCGGGGTTGGACAGGACGCAGGTCTCCAGGGACAGGCAGCCGCAGCCGATGCAGTCGGTGAGGTGGTCGCGCAGCCGGTTCAGCTGCTTGATGCGCTCGTCCAGTTCCGAGCGCCAGGACTCGGAGAGGCGGGCCCAGTCCTCCTCGGTGGGCGTGCGCTCCTCCGGCAGCTCGGCGAGCGCCTCGCGGATCGTGGCGAGCGGGATGCCGACGCGCTGTGCCGCGCGCACGAAGGCGACCCGGCGCAGCGCGTCACGGCTGAAGCGGCGCTGGTTGCCCGAGGTGCGGCGGCTGCTGATCAGGCCCTTGGACTCGTAGAAGTGCAGGGCGGAGACGGCGGCGCCGCTGCGCGCGGCGAGCTGGCCGACCGTGAGCTCGTGAATCTTCTCGGGAATCTGAGGCACTCCCCGAACCCTACCGACCCCGTCACCCGCGTGGGCGCCACCGGTCCGTTGACAGCGGCCCCGCCGGCGACCATGCTAAGCAGTCGCTTAGGTAGACGTTCGCAGTCGTGCGAGAGCAGAGAGGCCGGGACATGGCAGAGCCGAGGATCTTCACATCCGCCGACGAGGTGAAGGCGGCGGTCGGCGAGCAACTGGGGTACACCGACTGGCTGGACGTCGACCAGAAGCGGATCGACCTGTTCGCCGAGGCGACCGGCGACCACCAGTGGATCCACGTGGACCCGGAGAAGGCCGCCGCCGGGCCGTTCGGCACCACCATCGCGCACGGTTACCTGACCCTGTCGCTGCTCCCGCTCTTCGGGCCGCAGCTGATCAAGGTGGAGGGCGTGAAGATGGGCGTCAACTACGGCACCAACAAGGTCCGTTTCCCCTCCCCCGTCCCCGTCGGCTCGCGCCTGCGCGCCACGGCGACGATCACCGGCGTCGAGGACGTCAAGGGCGGCATCCAGGTGGCCGTCGCCTTCACCGTGGAGCGCGAGGGCGGCGACAAGCCGGTCTGCGTCGCCGAGTCGGTCTCCCGCTACTACCTCTGAGCGGAGCCGGCCGGTTCGGCTCCCACCATCCGCAGCACGAGGTCGGCGTAGAGCGCGCCGACCTCGTCGGGCGTGCGGGGGCCGTTCACGTTGAACCAGCGGGCGACGTCGATGCAGAGCGACAGCACCGCCAGGGTGGTGCCCTTGACGTCCGGCACGTCGAACTCGCCCGTCGCCACACCGTCCTCGATGATGCCGCGCACGGCGGCATCGCACTGCCGGCGAAGCGTGAGGATCTCGTCGCGGGCTTCGGGGCCGAGCGCGTCCAGCTCGTACTGGACCACCCGCGCGGTCGTGCGCCGCCCGGCGTGCCAGCGCACGAAGGAGCTCACGGCGTCGGCGAGCCGCTCGGTGGCGCCGCCCTCGCCCTGGGCCGCGGTGCGCAGGATGCCGACCGCCCGGTCGTGGCCGATGCGGCTGATGCGATGCAGCAGCTCTTCCTTGGTCTTGTAGTGGATGTAGAGCGCGGCCGGGCTCATACCGGCCCGCCCGGCGATGTCGCGGGTCGTGGTCGCGTGGTAACCGCGCTCCGCGAAGGCCTCCACGGCGGCGACCAGGAGCCGCCGGGCCGCGTCCGGGGTGACCTCTTCCCACGGCTCGATGTCGCCGCCCGTCGTCTCGGCCGCCGTACTCATCGCTCGTTCGCCCCTCTCGGTGACAGGAGCACCACCATACCGTCGAGTATGAGCGGTCGCTTAGCGCGGCGCCCGGCGGGCACGTCAGCCCAGCTTTTCGAAGGGGTCGTGCTCGGCGAGGAGCTTGTCCAGCCGGGCCTGGTCGACACGGCTGATGATCTGGCCGGCCTCCTGTCGGTCGCGGATGATTTTGGCCAGCGTGAAGGCCGAGGTGACCAGGTAGAGGACGGCGACGGCGAGGAAGGCACGCACCCAGGCGTCGGCTTGGAGGTTGTAGATGCCGACGGCGGTGGCGATCATCGCCACCGCGAACGAGGCCACGGCCTGCCCGTAGAAGGCCGTCGTGCTCTGCTGCTTGACCGGTGTGTCACTCATGGGGACAAGGGTCGGCCGACGTGGCACGGGCCACATCCGCCGGCGTACTCAGTTCTGGTACTCAGGAGCCGCCGCACATGCCTCAGAAGGCCGAGACCCCGGTCAGCGCACGCCCGATGACCAGCTTCTGGATCTGACTGGTGCCCTCGTAGAGGGTCATCACGCGGGCGTCGCGCAGCAGCTTGCCGGCCGGGTACTCGTCGATGTAGCCGTAGCCGCCGAAGACCTGGAGGGCGTTGTTCGCGGCGCGCACCGCGGCCTCCGAGGCGAAGAGCTTGGCCTTGGAGGACTCGACGGTGAAGGGCTGCCCCCGGTCGATCAGGTCGGCGACCCGCCAGGTCAGCAGCCGGGCCGCGTCCACGTCGAGGGCGATGTCGCTGATCAGCTCCTGCACCAGCTGGTGGTGGGCGATGGTCTTCCCGAACTGCTCGCGCTCCCCCGCGTACCGCACGGCCGCGTCCAGCGCGGCCTGGGCTATGCCGACGCAGCCCGCCGCGACCGACATCCGGCCCTTGGCGAGGGCCGACATGGCGACCGAGAAGCCCTTGCCCTCGGAGCCGAGCATCGCGGAGGCGGGGACCCGGACGTCCTCCAGGACCAGTTCGGCGGTGGCCTGGCCGCGCAGCCCGAGCTTGCCGTGGACCGTGCGGCGGGTCAGGCCGGGAGTGCCGGTGGGGACCAGGAAGGCGGAGACGCCCTTGTGGCCGGGGGCGTCCGTGGAGCGGGCGAAGAGCAGCACCACGTCGGCCCAGGTGCCGTTGGTGATGAACATCTTCGTGCCGTCGATGACGTAATGGTCGCCGTCGCGCACCGCGCGGGTGGACAGGTTCCCGGCGTCCGACCCCGTACCGGGCTCGGTCAGCCCGAAGCAGCCGACGTACTCGCCGGAGGTGAGGCCGGGCAGCCAGCGCCGCTTCTGCTCCTCGTCGCCCCAGGCGGCGATGGTCTTGGCGACCAGGCCGAGGGAGACGGAGACGATGCCGCGCACGGAGCTGTCGCCCCGGCCCAGCTCCTCCGTTACCAGGCAGTAGGCGAGGTGGTCGCCGCCGGAGCCGCCGTACTCCTCGTCGATCGTCAGCCCCAGGAAGCCGACCTCGCCGAGCTTCTTCACGATGGCCCGGTCGACTTCCTCCGCACGGTCCCAGGCGACGACGTTCGGGGCGATCTCGCGCTCCACGAAGTCCCGGGCGAGCTGCCGTACGGCGGTCTGCTCCTCGCTGAGCTCCAGGTTCATGCCGAGTCACCCCACAGGAAAGGAATCTTGAATGCCGACACTTCAAGGGACTTCAGAATCTTGAAAGCCGTACATTTAAATTAGCACTGCTAGTTTCTGCGCGCAGCCCTACTATGTGCGCCATGGCCCGACCGCGCAAGCCCCTGCTCAGCACCGACCGGATCGTCGAGACGGCCCGCGCGCTGGTGGACGCGGAGGGCCTCGCGGCCGTCTCCACCCGCCGGCTCGCGGCGGAGCTGGGGGTCAGCGGCCCCTCGCTCTACAACCACTTCCGCACCAAGGACGAGATCCTGGAGGCGGTCGCCGACTCGGTGAGCGCGCAGGTCGACCTGTCGATGTTCGAGGACGGCCGGGACTGGCGGACCGCGCTGCACGACTGGGCGGTCTCCTACCGGGCGGCCCTGCGCGACCACCCGAACATCGTCCCGGTACTGGCCCACGGCCCCGGCCGCCGGCCGGCCGCGCTGCACCTTGCCGACGCCGTCTACGGCGCGATGGTCGAGGCGGGCTGGCCGCCGGCCCAGGCCACCTCCATCGGCGCCCTGATGCGGTACTTCGTCATGGGCTCGGCCCTCGGCTCCTTCGCCCGCGGCTTCCCCGACGACGCGAGCGCGTACGACCCCGCCGACTACCCGCACCTCGGCAAGGCGCACCTGCTTGCCGAGCAGCAGGAGAAGATCGACGAGCGGGCGTTCGAGACCGGGCTGACAGCGCTGCTGGACGGGCTGGCGCAGCAGTACGCGCAGGTGGCGCGGGGCGCGTGAGGACACTTCGGCGCCGGCCGAACCGTGCGTACCGCATCCTGGGAGGCATGACCGACAAGGACGCCGAAGCGCCGATGCTCGCGCGGCTGGCCGGGCTGATCGCCGACGAGACCAGGGCCGCCTGCCTGCTGGCCCTGCTCGACGGGCGGGCGTGGACCGCCGGTGAGCTGGCCCGGCACGCGGGGGTGGCCGCGTCGACGTTGAGCGAGCACCTGGGCAAGCTCGTCGCGGGCGGGCTGCTCGCCGAGGAGCGGCAGGGGCGGCACCGGTACGTGCGGCTGGCCGACGAGCGGGTCGCACAGCTCGTGGAGGACCTGGCCGCCCAGGTGGCGCCTCGGGCGCGGCGCCCGCGCACCTTGCGAGCGTCGAGCGCCGGTTCGGCGATGGCCCGGGGCCGCACCTGTTACGACCATCTCGCCGGGCGCCTCGGGATCGCGGTCACCGACGCGCTGACCGGGCGCGGGCTGCTGCGCCAGGACACCGGCTTCGCGCTCACGGACGCGGGGCTCGACTGGTTCGACGGTGCCGGGATCGCCCTGAAGCCCACCGGTCGCCGCCCCCTGGCCCGCGCCTGCCTCGACTGGACCGAACGCCGTCCCCATCTGGCGGGCGTCGCGGGCGCGGCGCTGTGCCGGCACGCCCTGGACTCGGGCTGGTGCGTGCGCATCGGGTCCGAGCGGGCGGTGAAGGTGACGGCGGCGGGCGAGGAGGCGCTGTCCGGGCTGCTGGGGATCGATCCCGTGGTGCTGCGCTGAGCGGCGCCGGTTCCCGTCCGGAATCCGCCGGTAGTCCCGTCCCTTCCTTCCTAGCCTCGGGAGCATGATGAGCACCGCCCCGTCCCGCCGCCCGGACCTCCGCGCGGCCGGCGCCGCCACGGTCACCGTCGTCCTGTGGGCCTCCGCCTTCGTCTCGATCCGCAGTGCCGGCGAGGCGTACTCGCCCGGCGCGCTGGCGCTCGGGCGGCTGCTGTCGGGGGTGTTGACGCTCGGGGTGATCTGTGCGGTGCGCCGGGAGGGGCTGCCGCCGCGCTCCGCCTGGCGGGGCATCGCGATATCGGGGCTGCTGTGGTTCGGCTTCTACATGGTGGTCCTGAACTGGGGCGAGCAACAGGTGGACGCCGGTACGGCCGCCCTGGTGGTGAACGTCGGGCCGATCCTCATCGCCCTGCTCGGCGCCCGGCTGCTCGGGGACGCGCTGCCGCCGAGGCTGCTGGCGGGGATGGCGGTGTCGTTCGCCGGTGCGGTGACCGTGGGCCTGTCGATGTCCGGTGAGGGCGGTTCCTCGCTGTTCGGGGTGGTGCTGTGCCTGCTGGCGGCCGTGGCGTACGCGGGTGGCGTCGTGGCGCAGAAGCCCGCGCTGGGCCACGCGAGCGCGCTCCAGGTGACGACGTTCGGGTGCCTGGTCGGGGCGGTGCTCTGCCTGCCGTTCCTGGGGCGGTTGGTGCACGAGGCGGCCGACGCGCCGGTCACCGCGACGCTCAACATGGTGTACCTGGGCGTGTTCCCGACCGCGCTGGCGTTCACGACGTGGGCCTACGCCCTGGCCCGTACGACCGCGGGCCGTATGGGGGCGACCACGTACGCCGTGCCCGCCCTCGTCGTGCTGATGTCGTGGCTGGCGCTGGGCGAGGTGCCGGGGCTGCTCACGCTGGCGGGCGGCGCGCTGTGCCTGGCCGGCGTGGCGGTGTCGCGCTCCCGTCGGCGCGCGGCGGTTCCGGGGCACGCGAAAGCCCCGGAACCGCGCCGCGAGGATGCGGAGGACCGGCGCTAGAAGACGACCAGCGCCCGCCCGCCCTTGCCCGCCAGCATGTTCTCGAAGGCGGCCGGGATGCCCTCCAGGGCGATGCGTTCGGTCACCAGGGCGCCGAGGTCCAGGCGGCCGGCGCGGACGTGGTCGGCCAGTACCGGGAGGTCGCGGGCCGGGTCGGCGTTGCCGTAGACGCAGCCGGACAGGGTGCGGCCCCAGTGGAAGATCTCCAGGGCGTTGAAGGTGACCTGCTGGTCCTTGCCGCCGATGCCGACGACCGTGGTGCGTCCGCCGCGCCGGGTGGACTCCCACGCGGTGCGGATGGTGACCGCGCGGCCGACGCACTCGACGGCGACGTCCACACCCTGCTTGCCGGTGAGGGCGCGGATCTCGCGGGCGGTGTCGTCGGAGGCGATCAGGTAGTCGGTGGCGCCGGCGGCGCGGGCCAGATCCTCCTTCTCCGGGGACACGTCGACGGCGACGATCTTCGAGGCGCCCGCGATGCGGGCCGCCTGGAGGGTGGCGAGGCCCACTCCCCCGACACCGAACACCGCGACCGTCTCGCCCTCGCGGACCCGCGCCGAGTGGTGGACGGCGCCGTAGCCGGTCAGGACGGCGCAGCCCAGCAGCGCGGCGTCGGTGAGCGGGATGCCGTCGGGGCACGGGAGCACGCACCGGGCGTCCACCACGGTCTCCTCGGCGAACGCGGCGACGTTCAGGCCGGGGTGCAGGTCGGTGCCGTCGTCGGCGCGGCGGGCGTGCGTGTTCGCGGCGCCGGCCAGGGCGTCGGCGCAGAGCCAGACCTCGCCGAGCGAGCAGGCGTGGCAGGCGCCGCAGGACGGGGCCCAGTTGAGGACGACGTCGTCACCGGGTGCGACGTGGGCGACGCCCTCGCCGACGGAGAGGACCGTGCCGGCGCCCTCGTGACCGAGGACGGCGGGGAGCGGCACGCGCATGGTGCCGTTGGACAGGGAGAGGTCGGAGTGGCAGACCCCGGCGGCGACGAGCTTCACCCGGACCTGGCCCGGGCCGGGCTCCGGCAACTCGATCCCGGTGACCTCCAGCGGGGCACCTGTGGCGGGTACGACGGCGGCGCGGACAGCGGTGCGGACGGCCATGGCGTGGGCTGCTCCCCTGGCTAGAACTGGAGGGACTTGGTCTGGAGGTACTCGGTGAGGCCGTGCAGGCCCAGCTCGCGGCCCACGCCGGACTGCTTGTAGCCGCCGAAGGGGGCCATCGGGTTGAAGCGGCCGCCGTTGATGTCGACCTGGCCGGTGTCCATGCGGCGAGCGAAGGCGACCGCCTCGGCCTCGTCGCCGGCCCAGACCGCGCCTGCGAGGCCGTAGACCGTGCCGTTGGCGATCCGCACGGCGTCGTCCTCGTCGTCGTAGCGGAGGATGGACAGGACGGGCCCGAAGATCTCCTCCTGGGCGATCGTCATCCCCTCGGTGACGTCGGCGAAGACGGTGGGGCTGACGTAGTAGCCCCGCTCGCGCGGTGCCTCGGGGCCGCCGGCGACGAGGCGGGCGCCTTCGGCGACGCCCGCGAGGATGTAACCGCGCACCCGTTCCTGCTGCTTGGCGTTGACGAGGGGGCCGATCCGGTCGCCGTACTTGGCGGCGGCCTCGGCGGCCAGCTCCACGGCCTCGTCGTATTGGTCCCGGTGGACCAGCATGCGGGTCCAGGCGCTGCACGTCTGGCCGGAGTTGGACATGACGTTGGCGACGCCGACGTTCACGGCCTTGGCGAGGTCGGCGCTCGGGAGGATCACGTTGGCTGACTTGCCGCCGAGTTCGAGGGCGACCCTCTTGACGGCGGCGCCGGCGGCCGCGCCGATCCGGCGGCCCACGGCGGTGGAGCCGGTGAAGGAGACCAGGTCGACGCCCGGGTGCTCGGCGAGTGCCTGTCCGGCGACCGGTCCGAGGCCGGTCACCAGGTTGAAGACGCCGGCGGGGACGCCGGCCTCGTGCACCACCTCGGCGAAGAGCTGGGCGGTGAGCGGGGTGTCCTCGGCGGGCTTCAGCACGACGGTGCAGCCGGCCGCGAGCGCCGGGGCGACCTTGGCGACGATCTGGTGGAGCGGGTAGTTCCAGGGGGTGATGGCGCCGACGACGCCGATCGGCTCGTGGTGGACGACGGAGTTGCCGACCTTCTCCTCGAAGCCGTACGTCGCCGCGAGCTCGGCGTAGGAACCGGCCACCGCGATGGGGGCGCCGGCGTGCACGGCCTGTGAGAACTTCAGCGGTGAGCCCAGCTCGGCGGTGACGGTCTCGGCGATCTCGTCCTTGCGGGCCACCAGCACGTCCCGCAGGGCGGCCAGGCGGGCGGCACGCTCGGCGGGCGGGGTGGCGGCCCAGGCCGGCAAGGCGGCGCGGGCGGCCCGTACGGCGGTGTCGACATCCAGGGCGGTGCCGGCGGGGACCCGGCCGATGACCTGCTCGTCGGCCGGGTTCACGACGTCGGTCGTGTCCCGTCCGTCGGCGTCTCGCCAGGCGCCGTCGATGTACATGCCGTCGTGTGCCTTCATCGGGTTCCTTCCGGGCGGGCCTCGTCGTCCGAGCCCAAACTAGCGCCGATAGTTTTACGGCACCAGGGGCGGCCTCGATGGTGGCGCGGCTCACCCTTCCGGCGGGCGGGAGTCCCGGCGGTCTCACTCCTCCAGGTCCGGCAGCCGCGCCGGGGCGGGGCAGATCCGGTCGCCGTGCTGGTCGAAGACGAACAGGTGGGCGAGGTCGACCAGGAGGGGAACCTGCATGCCGTGGCGCAGGTCGATGTCGGGGGTGGTCCGGACGATCAGGTCGCCGGGGAGGCGTCCGTCGGGGGCGGCGACCGCGGGTTCGGCGTCGGGGCCGGACACGGGCTCGTCCATGACCACCACCGGACCGGCGCGCAGGGCGCCCGCCCGTTCCCTCAGCCGGTTCAGGACCGTGCCGTCGCGACGGCGGCGGACCGGGCGGCGGGCGGCGGGGCGGGGGGCCTCCAGTTCGGGAACGACGGCCGGCCGCGAACCGGTGTTGAAGTGGACGAGGACCTCGTGGCCCTGGAACTCGACGTGCTCCACCAGACCGGTGAGCAGCACCTCACCGGGGCGGGCGGAGGAGGGATCGGCGATCCGCACGGCCTCCGAGCGCAGGCCGACGATGACCTCGCGGCCCTGCTGGACCCGGAGCAATTGGTGGTCCAGCGAGAGCGGTTCGGGCAGGCGCAGGTACTGCTTGCCCAGACTGATGGTCATCGCGCCGTCCAGCGGGGCCCGGACCAGGCCACGCAGCAGATTGATGCGCGGGGTGCCGATGAAGGCGGCGACGAAGACGTTGCGCGGCAGGGCGTACACGGCGCGGGGGCTGTCCACCTGTTGCAGCACGCCCCCGCGCAGGACGGCGACGCGGTCGCCGAGGGACATGGCCTCGGACTGGTCGTGGGTGACGTAGACGGTGGTGACGCCCAGTTCGCGGGTGAGCTTGGTGATCTCGGCGCGCAGGTGGTTGCGGAGCTTGGCGTCGAGGTTGGACAGGGGTTCGTCCATCAGGAAGACACTGGGGTGGCGGGAGATGGCCCGGCCCATGGCGACGCGCTGGCGTTCGCCGCCGGAGAGCTGGGCGGGGAAGCGGTCGAGGAGGTCCTCGATGCCCAGCATGCGGGCGGTGGCGTCCACGCGGGGACCGTGGTCGCCCTGCGGGTCTTCGACGCGCAGCGGGAAGCCGATGTTCCCGCGGGTCGTCATGTTGGGGTAGAGGGCGAAGTTCTGGAAGACCATCGCCATGCTCCGCTCGGAGGGGAGCAGGTCGTTGGCGCAGGCCCCGTCCAGCAGCAGCCGACCCTCGGTGATCTCCTCCAGGCCGGCGATCATGCGCAACACGGTGGACTTGCCGCAGCCGGAGGGCCCGAGCAGGACGAGGAACTCGCCGGGCGCGATGTCCAGCGACAGCCGGTCCACCACGCGGACGCCTCGCGCGTAGGTCTTGCTCACGTCGTGCAGGGAGATGGCGCGTGTCATGAGAGGTGCCCCCGGGGGCTCACTGAGCGCTGGTGCTCCGCGGTCGGACGCCCTCGTGCGGGTCGTACGGGGCGCGTGAGTCACGGAAGTTAACGGAATGTGCGCGGCCGAGGGAAGACGCCGGACTCAATCTCGGTGCGGGTGTCCATCTGGTGAGAAAGCGGACGGCTGGATTCAGGAGCAGTGAGCGACCGCGCCTCAGTCGTCCGATCCGCGGCCGTTGCCGCGGCCCGGCGCGCGCACCAGTTCGCCCGCCAGAAGCGTCCCCTTGGCCACCACCCGCGTCCAGCGGGGGCCGCCCCGGGCCGCCCACACCACGCAGACGCAGCCGCCCACGACCAGGAGGAGGACGGCGGACAAGAGGATGAGGATCATGCTCGTTCCCTGCTTTCCGAAGCGGTCCGCGCCATCTTGCCAGTCCGTCGCCGGATCCCACCGTCGGCGTCCGCCTCGGCGGACGGGGAGCGCAGGGCGACGCCCGAGGACAGGAGCAGCAGCGCGCCGAGCATCACGAACGGCGCGGCGACGCCCGCGACGCCCGCGATCAAGCCGGCCGCGGCGGGTGCGGCGACCTGGCCGAGGCGGTTGCCGGTCAGGCGCAGGGCGAGGGCGGTGGAGCGGGCGTCGTCGGGGGCAGCCTGGACGACGGTCGTCATGGACAGCGGCTGGCCGACGCCGAGGCAGAAGCCGAGGACGACCAGCATCAGGGCGAGCGCCCACACCGGCACCGGCAGCGCGACACCCGCGCACAGCAGGGCGGCCAGCAGACAGGTGACGGTGAGCAGCGCGGTGCGGCCGAGCAGCCGCAGCAGGGGCGTCAGCACCAGCCGGCAGGCGATGGTGGCCGCCGCCCGGAGGCTGAGCAGGACGCCGATCACGGCCGGGGAGATGCCCCGGTGCTCGCCGACCACCGGCAGGTAGGCGGTGAGGATGTCGGTGGCGGACAGCACGGACAGGCTGATCAGGATGCCCGCGGGTACGCCGCGGGCGCGCAGGATGCTGCCCACGGGCACGCGCGCGCCCGCCTCCGTACGGGACTCGGCGGCGCCCGGGTGCTCTATGCGCCACAGCGACGTGAAGGCGACCGCCGCGCCGACGCCCGCCACCACCAGGGCAAGCGCGCTGCTGCCCGCCATGTCGTGGCCGCCGATCAGGGCGCCCGCGGCGATCGGCCCGATCAACTGGCCGAGCGAGGCGCCGATGGTGAAGTGGCCGAAATTGCGGTCCTGTTCGTGCGGCGCGGACTGGCGGGCGACCAGCGACTGGGCGCCGATGACGAAGCAGAGGTGGCCGAGGCCCATGACGCCGCTCCACAGGGCCATCGCCCACGGGGAACCGGCGACGCCGCTCAGCGCGCAGCCGCCGGCGATGAGCACCACGCCGACGGGCAGCAGCGGCGCGCAGCGGCCGTGGTCGGTGCGGCGGCCGAGCGGGACGGCGGCGAACAGCGGCAGCAGCGCGTAGACACCGGCGATGACGCCGACCGCCCGCTCGTCCGCGCCCAGCGCGAGGGCGTGGTAGGAGACGGCGGGCCGGGCCATCGAAACCGCCCCCTGGGCGAAGCCGAAGGCGATGACGAGACGGAGCAGCCAGCCGCGGTTCCCACCGGGCGCCATGATCGTTCCCTTCCCGCGCTGCCGGTGTCCGAACCGCCGGGTCCCCGGGCGCCTCCTCCACGGAGTCCCCAGGGAACCGGATCCGGACCGATGATCAGATGATGCCGAACAGGATGCCCGCCGCGAGGATGACCAGGCTCGTCAGGACCGCCCACTTCACGACGAATTTCGTGTGGTCGCCGAACTCGACCCTGGCCATGCCGACCAGGACGTAGACGGCCGGGACGAGCGGACTGGACATGTGCAGCGGCTGGCCGACGATCGAGGCACGGGCGATCTCCAGCGTCGACACGCCGTGCGCCTGGCCGGCCTCGGCGAGCACCGGCAGGACGCCGAAGTAGAAGCCGTCGTTGGACATGAAGTAGGTCAGCGGCAGGCTCAGCAGACCGGTGACCAGGCCCATGTGCGGGCCCATGCCGTCGGGGATGGTGTCCACGAGCCAGTTGGCCATGTGGTCGACCATGCCGGTGCCGGTGAGGACGCCGGTGAAGACGGCGGCGGCGAAGACCATGCCGGAGACGTTGAGGACGTTGTCGGCGTGGGCCGCGATCCGGGCCTTCTGGTCGGGTATGTGCGGGAAGTTGACGGTGAGCGCCAGCGCGGCGCCGATCAGGAACAGCACCGGGATCGGCAGCAGCTCCATGATCATGGCGGTGAGCAGCGCGACCGTGAGCAGCGCGTTGAACCAGTACAGCTTGGGACGCAGGGTGGCGCGCTCGGGGTCGAGGCCCTGGAATGCGTCGTCGGACTCGGCGTCCCGGGCGGCGTCACCATCGGTGCCGTCGCTGCCGGAGGCCGCGCCGGCACCCGCACTCGAACCCGTGCCGGGCTTGGCACCGGACTCTGACTCGGCACCGGACTTCGCGCCCGAGCCCGCCCCGACCAGCACCGTCTCGCTCTCCGCCTCGCGCACCAGCGCCTCGTCCAGCGTCAGCGTGCCCAGCCGCCTGCGCTCGCGCAGACCGAGCACGTACGCCAGGACGACGACCGCGAGCAGGCCGACGGCCAGGGCCGGGATCATCGGGACGAAGATGTCGGTGGCGTCGACCTTCAGAGCGGTGGCCGCGCGGGCGGTCGGGCCGCCCCACGGCAGGGTGTTCATCACACCGTTGGCCATCGCGGCGACACCCGTCATCACCACCAGGCTCATCTTCAGGCGCTTGTACAGCGGATACATCGCCGAGACCGTGATCATGAAGGTGGTGGAGCCGTCGCCGTCCAGCGAGACGATGGCGGCGAGCAGGGCGGTACCGACGACGATCCGCATCGGGTCGGCCTTGCAGAACCTCAGGATGGCCCGGACGACCGGGTCGAAGAGCCCGACGTCGATCATCACCCCGAAGTAGACGATCGCGAACATGAGCATCGCCGCGGTGGGGGCGAGGCTGGACACGCCGTCGATGACGTAGTCACCGAGGTGGGCGCCCTTGCCGACGAACACGCAGAACAGCGCGGGGATCAGCACGAGCGCCGCGATCGGCGACATCTTCTTCATCATGATCAGGACCAGGAAGGTCGCGATCATGGCGAAGCCGAGGATGGTCAGCATGTGTGAGTACCTAACGTTCGCCCTTGAACATCCCACCGGGGCAGGCGGTGCGAGCGACGTTAGGTGGCGTGAAGCGGCGTTAACAAGATGTTGACACGCGAGCAATAAGCGCAAAACTCCAGGTCACAGCTGTGCGTCGGTCAGCGGCGCGAGCTCCACCGGTACGCCGTTGAGGACCGCGTTGCCGGAGAGCGGGTCGAGCGTGCCGCCGTCGAGGAGCTGGTTGACGTTGACCCCGGGGACGGTGGCGGCGTGGGTGAGACGGGTGTTGGGGCGGTCGTGGCCCCAGCCGTGCGGCAGGCTCACCACGCCGGGGCGGACGGTGTCGGTGACCTCGGCGGGTGCGGTCACCTCTCCCCCGGCGCCCTTCACGCGTACGGGCTGTCCGTCGCGCACCCCGAGCCGTTCGGCGTCGTCGGGGTGGAGGTGCAGGGTGCAGCGGTTGGAGCCGCCGGTGAGGGCCGGGACGTTGTGCATCCAACTGTTGTTGGACCTCAGGTGCCGGCGGCCGACGAGGAGGAGCCCTGCGGGGCGCTCGGCCAGGGCCTGCCCCAGACGCGGCAGGTCGGCGGCGATCGGCCCCGGGAGCAGCTCCACCCTGCCGCTGCGGGTCTTCAGGGGCCGGGGGAGCCGGGGACGCAGCGGGCCGAGGTCGATGCCGTGCGGGTGGGCGAGCAGCCGCTGCAGGGTCAGCCCGTCCGGCCGTGCGCCGAATCCGTCGCCGTAGGGGCCGAGGCGCAGCATCAGGTCGAGGCGCCGCTCGGGGCCGTTCTCGCCGGTGAGCTGCGCCGCCAGTTCACCGGGGTCGCGTCCGTGGACGGGTGAGTGCGGGTCGCCGACGGCCTTGCCCAGGGTCTGCCGGACGGCCATGGCGTCGACGGCGGCCGGGTCGGTGCCGTGCCGGCCGGCGACGGCCAGGGTGAGCCGGGCCAGGATCTCGGTCTCGGCCATCCGCCCGGGCTCCAGCGGCACGGCGGGGCGGGAGTAGCGGACCTGGTTGCGCACGGCCAGGGTGTTCAGGGCGAAGTCGTGGTGCGGGCTCTGGGCCGGCGGGGGCGGCGGCAGGACGACGTGCGCGTGGCGGGAGGTCTCGTTGAGGTACGGGTCGACGCTCACCATGAAGTCGAGCGAGGCCAGCGCCTTGTCGAGGCGGTCGCCGTCGGGTGCGGAAAGGACCGGGTTGGCGGCGATCGTGAGCAGCGCGCGGACCGGCTCGCCCTCGTCGGTCGCGGTGTCGATCTCCTCGGCCAGGGCGGACAGGGGCAGTTCGCCCTTGGCCTCGGGGTGACGGCTCACCCGGGAGTGCCAGCGGCCGAGCGCGAAGCCGCGGCCTGGCCCGGCGGGGCGCGGGGTCCTGTCGGTCGCGGCCTGCGGGAAGAGGGCGCCGCCGGGCCGGTCGAGGTTGCCGGTGATGATGTTGAGGACGTCCACGAGCCAGCTGGCGAGCGTGCCGTGCGGGACGGTGCAGCTGCCGATGCGGCCGTAGACGGCGGCGGTGGGCGCGGCGGCGAGTTCGCGGGCGAGCGCGCGGGTCACGCCGGCGTCCACGTCGCAGGCGGCGGCGACGGCCTCGGGGGTGAAGTCGCGCAGGGCCTCCCCGACTTCGTCGACGCCCTCGACGTGCGGGGCGAGTGCGCCGAGGTCCACCAGGTCCTCTGCGAAGAGCACGTGCGCCATGGCGGCCAGGAGCAGGGCGTCGGCGCCGGGCCGGATCGCCACATGCCGGTGGGCGAGCTTGGCGGTGCGGGTGCGGCGCGGGTCGATGACGGTGAGGGTGCCGCCGCGGGCCTTCAGTGCCTTGAGCCGGCCGGGGAAGTCGGGCGCCGTGCACAGGCTGCCGTTGGACTCCATCGGGTTGGCGCCGATGAGCAGCAGGTGGTCGGTGCGGTCGAGGTCGGGGACCGGGATGGCGTTCGCGTCTCCGAAGAGCAGGCCGCTGGAGACGTGCTTGGGCATCTGGTCCAGCGTGGAGGCGGTGAAGAGGCTGTGGGTGCCGAGGGCGCCGAGCAGGAGGTTCGGGTAGAGGGCGCCGGCCACGGTGTGCACGTTGGGGTTGCCGAGGACCACGCCGACGGAGTGCGGCCCGTACCGCTCGACGACGGGCCGGACACCGGCGGCGACCGCGTCGAACGCCTCCCCCCAAGTGGCCTCGCGCAGCTCGCCGCCCCTGCGCACCAGGGGCGTGCGCAGTCGGTCGGGGTCGGCGTCCAGGGCCCCGAAGGCGGCACCTTTGGGGCAGATGAACCCGCGGCTGAAGACGTCGTCGCGGTCGCCGCGGGCGGCGGTGACCGCGGTGCCGTCGACGGTGAGCGCCAGGCCGCAGGTGGCCTCGCACAGGGGGCAGATACGCAGGGCGGTGCGGGACACGGGTCCTCCCGGGAAAGGGGCGGCGTTGACGCTTCGCCGCGAGCATACCGACCGGTAGGCATGTTGGGGAGCCCTTGCGCCGACGGCTGCGTGAACAGCCGGACACCATCGGCCCGTCAGTCCAGGACCCGGCCCAGATACGCCCGCAGCAACGCACGCGTCTCTCCGATGATCTTCTCGTCGCCGTCGGGTGCGACCCGGAAGGCCAGCTGCACGAGGGTGTCGGCGGTCTCCACGGCGACGAGGAAGGTGCGGCGCAGATCGTCGTCGGGGCGGCGGCCCAGGTAGCCGGAGAGCAGCTCGGTGAGCCGGTCGGCGACGCGGTGGTTGGGAACGGCGTGGCGGTCCCCCACCGGGATCTGGTTGCCGAAGTCGATCAGGGAGAAGCCCGGCGCGGTGCGCTTCATCGCCAGGTACTCGTCGAGCACCGCGTCCAGCGCCCCGCGCCAGCCGTCGTCGGCCGACTCCGTCAGCCGCTCGGTGACGCGCTCCGCGTAGCGCTCCAGGTTGCGCTGGGCCAGAGCGTCGGCCATCTGCCGCTTGTTGCCGAAGAAGCGGTACACCGAGCCGATGGGGACGTCCGCGCGCAGCGCCACGGCGCGGGTGCTCAGCGCGTCGTAGCCGACCTCGTCGAGAAGGTCGGCGCAGGCGTCGAGGATCCTGGTCAGCCGTTCGGCGCTGCGCCGCTGCACGGGGGCGCGGCGGAGCGGGGTCGCTTGGGACACGGTCCTCATGATGGTCTCCTGCCGCGCTCCGGTGAACTGTGCCCTCCGGCACGCGGGGAAGGAGTGACCGTACTCATCGGGCTGCCGCCGCGGGGTCGGGCGGCGTCCGGCTCCCCGAGTCCTCCGTTATCTCCTCCGGCTGCGTCGCCTCGGTCGGCTCCGCGTCCGACGCCGTGATGTCGGCCGTGCTCTCGACGGGTTTGCCGTCGACGGCCCAGCCGGTGCCGTCGTCGGCGTACAGACGGACCGTGAGCTGGTGGGTGCCGCGCGGGACCAGGGCCGCGTCCAAGCGGTGGTAGGGGCCGCGCAGGCGTGTGATCAGGTCGCCGTCGAGGAAGAGGTGGGCGAGGCCGCGGCCGGCCACCGCCCTGGCTTCCGTGCCCGCCGGCGAGAACCTGAAGTCGCGCACGGTCAGACGTACGTCCCAGCTGTCGTCGCCGGCCGGCTGCACCTCGATGCCGACCTCCGGCGCGTCCTCGGCGTCCACCTCCCGGTAGCGCCGGCCCTCCTCGTCGGTGACGTCGAGCAGCCTGCCCACCGGCGTGACCGAATCCCGGGCCTCCGCATCGCCCGTATCACTGGAACCGCAGCCCGCGGATCCGGTCAACAGCAGGACACAGACCGCGAGCACGGCGAGCACTCCCCGCGTCCACGACATGACGGGAGACTAGAACACCGGTCCGACGGTGCGAATCCCCCGGGAGTCTGGTTCCCGCCATCCTCCTCCGGAGGGACCAGTATGAGAGCCGAAGCCCGCGCGACCTCTTGCGCCCGGGAAACCGCAATCCTACGGTGTCCCATAGGAATCGGGTGGGACACGGGTTGCGAGGGAGCGATCGATGAGCGGGGACGCGCGGAAGACCGCGGAGGGGCTGGCCTACTTGTCCGGCTTCGGCAACGAGCACAGCTCGCAGGCCGTCCCGGGCGCGCTGCCCGAGGGCCGGAACTCGCCGCAGCGGGCCCCACTGGGGCTGTACGCGGAGCAGCTGAGCGGTACGGCGTTCACCGAGCCGAGGGCGCACAACCGCCGCTCCTGGCTGTACCGGATCCGCCCGTCGGCCGCGCACCCGCCCTTCACCCGTACGGGCAACGGGGCGATCCGCACGGCGCCCTTCGCCCAGGCGGTCCCGGACCCGAACCGCCTCCGGTGGAACCCGCTGCCCGAGCCCGGGGCCGGCACCGACTTCCTGGCGGGACTGTGGACGCTGGGCGGCAACGGCGACGCCACGCAGCGCACGGGCATGGCCGTGCACCTGTACCACGCCACGTCGTCCATGGAGCGCGTCTTCAGCGACGCCGACGGCGAGCTGCTGATCGTCCCGGAGCGCGGCGGCCTGCTGCTGCGCACCGAGTTCGGTCTGCTGCACGCCGAGCCGGGCCACGTGGCGCTGATCCCGCGCGGGGTCCGCTTCCGCGTGCAGCTGCTGGACGCCGACGCGCGCGGCTACGTCTGCGAGAACTACGGCGCCCCCTTCCAGCTCCCCGACCTCGGCCCGATCGGCGCCAACGGGCTCGCCAACGCCCGGGACTTCCGCGCGCCGGTCGCCGCGTACGAGGACGTCGAGGGGCCGGTCGAGGTGGTCAACAAGTTCTGCGGCAACCTCTGGGCGGCGACCTATGACCACTCCCCGCTCGACGTGGTCGCCTGGCACGGCAACCACGTGCCGTACGTCTACGACCTGCGCCGCTTCAACGTCATCGGCACCATCTCGTACGACCACCCGGACCCGTCGATCTTCACGGTGCTCACCTCCCCCTCCGACACCCCGGGGCTCGCGGGCGTCGACTTCGTGGTGTTCGCGCCGCGCTGGCTGGTGGGCGAGGACACCTTCCGGCCGCCGTACTTCCACCGGAACGTGATGAGCGAGTACATGGGCCTGATCGAGGGCGCCTACGACGCGAAGGCGGAGGGCTTCGTGCCGGGCGGCGGCTCGCTGCACAACATGATGTCGGCGCACGGCCCGGACCGGGAGACCTTCGACCGGGCGAGCGCCGCCGAGCTGAAGCCGCAGCGGATCGACGACGGGCTGGCGTTCATGTTCGAGACCCGCTGGCCGGTGACGCTCACGCCCCAGGCGGCCCGCGCCGAACACCTGCAAGGGCGCTACGACGACGTCTGGCAGGGCATGGAGCGTCACTTCCGCCCCTTGCACTGAGGATTCACTACCGGTACGGATGGCCCGTGACCTCCTTCGCCCCGGACTCCATCGTGCTGAACCGCAAGCTGCCGCTCTGGTATCAGGTGTCGCAGTCGCTGCGCGCGTCGATACTGGGCCGCTCGCCCCGGGACCCGCTGCGCCTGCCCACGGAGGAACAGTTGGCGGGGCACTACGGGGTGAGCGTGCTGACCATGCGGCAGGCACTGAAGGAGCTGGAGGACGAGGGCCTGATCACCCGCCACCGGCGGCGCGGCACCTTCATCGAGCCGGACGCCCGGCGGGGCGCCCCGGTGCGGCTGCTGGGCTCCGTGGACGCGATCGTGGCCCAGCAGTCCGGCATGAAGGCCGAGCTGCTGGACCACGGCACGGGTCCGGTGCCGCCCGAAGTCGCCGAGTACTTCCCGCAGTCGTCCGAGGTGGGGACGTACCACCGGCTGCGCTGCGACGAGCAGACGGGCGAGCCCACCAACCACGCCCGCAACTACGTCCGTCCCGAAGTGGCCGCCCGTATCGACCCCGACGACCTGGTCCGCGCGCCGATGACCAAGGTGCTGCGGGACGTGGTGGGCATGGACATCAGCCGGATCACGGACACCGTGGAGGCACGGCTCGCCGACCCGGAGACGGCGCGGCTGCTCGAAGTGCCGCTGCTCAGCCCGATCCTGCACTACACCGGCGTCACCTACGACACCGCGGGCCGGGTACTGGACGTGGCGGTCATCCACTACCGGGGCGACCGCTTCTCCTTCACGGTCACCCTGGATGCCACATGAGGCCGTGCCGCCCCGTCGTACGATGCCCGGCGTGACGCACGACGATGCTCCGCACCTGGCGGACCTCATGCCGTGGTCCGTCGCACCGCCGCGGCTCGGCCGGGGGTGGCCGGCGGCCCCCGACGCGGCATCCCTGAAGGCCCGCTGGGACGCCCTGATGAAGGCCGAGGGCGCCGACCGCGAGGCCCTGCTGGAACCGACGCGCTCCCGCACGCTGCACACGGCGGTCGGGCGGCTGCCGGGCACGTCCGGCGGCACGGAGAAGCTCGTGCGCGCCTCGGGACCGTGCCCGGAACCGGTCCGTGTGCTGCGCGCGCCCTTCGACGAGCAGTGGCTGATCCCGGACCAGCGGCTGATCGACGCGTCCCGTCCGGAGCTGTGGCGGGTGGCGGACGAGCCGCAGGTCTTCGCAGTGGAGGCACCCGGCGCCGCCGGCCCTCCCCTGCTTCTCGCGACCTCCCGGCCGCCCGTGTTCGGTCCCGCCCGCGTCCGGCCGCTGTACCGCCGTCCCGGCGGAACGGAGCCGAATCTCGCACCGGGCCTCCTCGACCACCTGGGCGCCCGCCTCGGCCGGCGTCCCGAACCGCTCGACGTACTGGCCTGGGCCGTGGCGACCGTACGGCAGGGCTCACGCGTCCCGCTCACCGCGGACCCGGCGCTGTGGGAGCGCGGAGTGGAGCTGGGCCGGCGCGTCCTGTGGCTGATGCGCCGCGACGGTGAACGCCCCAAGCTGCCCGGCGGCCGTCGCCCCTACGTCCGCGCCCCGCTGCCCGCGCGCCCGCTGACGCTGCGCTACGACCGGGACGAGGAGGCCCTGTACCTGGACGAGGGCCGCATCTCCCCCGTGCCGCCCGGCGCCTGGGACTTCGAGGTGAGCGGGGCCCGGGTGCTGGAGCAGTGGTTCGCGGCCCGCACCGCGGAGGGTGCGCCCGGGACACTGGCGGCGGTCCGCCCGGCGACCTGGCCTCAGACCTGGACGTCGGAGCTGCTGGAGCTCATCACGGTCCTCGCGCTGCTCGCCGAAGCGCGCCCGCGGTGCGGGGAACTGGAGGTGACGGAGGAGGTCACGGCCGCCGAGCTACGCGCGGCGGGCGTGTTTCCGGTTCCTGCGGCGGCCCGCAGGCCGGCGTCCGTGCTGGACGGGCAGGAGGAGGGTCCGGAGGGACAGCTGGCGCTGCTGTAGCACGTCGGGCACCCCGGGCCCCTTGCGTCCCCCGGCCTCTCCGGATCAGGCGAAGCCGTCCAGCACCCGCGTCAGCGCCCGCTCGAAGACGCCTCCAGGTCGATGGGCCCGGCGCCCTCCCCGAAGGACGCCGCCAGCCGCGGGTAGGCGCCGCTCGCCAGCTGCGCGCCCAGGTAGGCGATGCGTGTCGCGTTCTCCCGCTCCTCGGACCAGGGCAGCGAGCGGGTGCGCTCGGCCGTGGAGATCTCGTTGGTGACGTACGTCGTCACGACGCCGCGGTCCTGCTGGCGGTGCTCGTCCCGCTCGCCGTCCGCCGGTACGCGCGCGGAAAGGACTGAGCGGGCCGGCGGGGGTCACCGCCGGACGGGGAGACGGCGGGACTGACGTGCGGGAGCGGCGGGCGTGGGACGCCGTGAGAACGCGGACGCACGGACGGGACAGACGTACGGAGCGGACGTACGCGAGAGAAAGACGCACGGAGCGGACGTCCGCCGGAGCCGGGCATACGGGTGACACCCGCGCTCGGGACCACACCGGGGCGCCGCTGCGTGCCGTGGGGATGACGGACGAGTGCGCGGCGCCGCGCCGGGACGGTGTGACCGCCGGAGCGCGGGCCTCAGTTGCCGCCGAACAGCGAGCGGCGCAGTCGCCGCACTGGCGCGAACAGCGAGACCCGGCGCACCCTGGCGCCCCTGCCGCTGCGCTTGTGCGCGGGCTCACGCGCGGTCAGCTCACGCATCAGCGACGTCGCCTCCACCGTCTCCCGCTGCGGGAGGGCAGGCCCTCCGAGCACCGCGAGATGGCGGTCGAGGCGCGAGCTGGTCGCGCTGCTGCCGCAGGTGATCGCAGGGACCCTGGCCCTGCTGCGCACTGTTATCTGTTCCATGTCACTCCCCACCCGTACGAGTCCGCCCGGCCCGGGCAGGGTAACCCTATCGCCCCGGTACGGCATGCGTGTATCGCGGTCGCAGGATTCACCTTCCCCGTAAGGGGGTTGACGATCACTCTCCGAATCCAACGGGTTTCAGGGTGAGTTGAAGGACCGGCCTGCTCGTCGGCCGGTCCGAGCCGCCGCCGGGTTCGACCGTCACCGCGAGTGAGGTGGCCTACCGGTTCAGGCCGGAGGCGACCAGGGGCGTGTCGGCGTCGAAGAGGCCCAGGGAGCGCGCTTCGGCGCCGGGCGCACGAGCCAGAGCTGGTGCACGCGGCCGCCGGGCGGCTCGCCGTATCCGCTCAGGGTGACGACCGCGCGCCCCTCGGATGCGGAAGAAACCACTCCGGTACTGCCGCCCCGGCCGTCCTCCTCGCTGGTCGCGCGTGCGTCAGGAGCGGCGAAAACGTGGGCGATCTCACGTGCCCGTCTCCCGCGCGGTGTCCAGTTCGCCCTGCGTCCGGTTCGCCTGCACGGCGAAGAGCGAGGCGACCACGAGCGGCCGCGGCGGACGTCACCGTGGCGAAGGGCACCGGCAAGGGGCGCGGCCGGGACGGACGGGAACGTTCCGGCGCGGGCCGGCCGCCCCACGCGTGGGGTGGCAGCCGGCGGGCGGGCCCACGTCCGGGCGCGGGTTCCTGCGCGGTGGTGCGTACGGCGGCCAGGACGCGGTCGCGCAGGGACGGCCGGGGACGGGGCGGCCGTGGGCCAGGCCGGCCGGGCGGCGTCCTCGGACAGCGCCCGCACGACCGAGGGCACGCGCACGGACACGGGGACCGCCTCAGCCACAAGCACGACCGGGCGCCGGCCTTCACGGCGACGTTCACGGTGGGGCGGCTGCCGGCGCAGGTCGGCTACCGCTGGGTGACCGGGGACGGGGCGGTGTCCGATCCCGGGTGGCGGACGCTGTCCTTCCCCGCAGGCGGTGAACCTTCTCGCCAGGACACGGTCGTCGTGACGACGGACGAGGAGAGCGGCGCGTTCGAGGGGGCGGTCCGCGTGGAGGTGCGGGAGCCGGTGGAGGCGACGTCGAACGCGGTGGCGTTCTCCGTTGCGTGCGGGACGGAGACGGAGAAGGAGCCCGGGACGGAGACCCCGACGGGCGGGGCCTCCTCCTCTTCTTCTCCGTCTCCTTCCGGACTGGGTCCGTGACGGACGGCCGGGTCAGGCGGCGCCGTTGAGGACCGGCAGGTAGCCGCCGGACTGACCGGCCGCCGTCGGGTGGTACGAATCGCCGATGTTGAGCCAGTTCACGCTGTGCAGCCAGGAGCTGCCGGAGCAGATCTCGTGGCCGGTGAAGGTGGGACGTACGTCGCCGAAGGTGAAGCCGTGGCCGGCGGCGCGCTTGGCGATCGCGGTGTTGAGGTGGTCCGCGGCGTCGTTGATCGCCTTCCGCTTGGACTCGGAGAGGCCGACGCAGGAGGTGCCGAGCTTGTAGAAGCGCGGGTAGCCGAGGACGACGACGTGGGCGTTGGGGGCCTTGTCGCGGATCGCGGAGTAGACGTTGTCGAGGTTGCCGGGCAGCGTCGAGTCGACGTACGCCTTCGCGGTGGCGATCCGCGACAGGCAGGAGCTGTCGGACTGGAGGACACAGGTCATCATGACGTCGGCGAAGCCGGCGTCGTTGCCGCCGACACTGACCGACACCAGGCCGGTGGCGGAGCTGAGCGGGCCGAGCTGTCCGGCGAGAACATCACCCGTACGGGCGCCTGAGCAGGCGGTGAAGTCGAAGCTGGAGGGTGAGTTGGCGGCGGCCCACAGGTAGGGGTGGGCCTTCGTGCTGCGCTTGCAGTCGCCACTGGAACCGATGTAGCTGCCCGCTCCGACGCCGGAGGAGTAGGAGTCGCCGAGCGCCACATAGCCGTCGGCGACGGCGGGTTGGGCGGCCTGCGCGGTCGCGGCCCCGGTGAGGGCGGCGCCGGCGGCGAGGAGGAGCGAACTCAGTAGGCCGACAAGTCGGGAACGTCTCATGGAACCTCCTTTAGCAGGACCTCTGCCGTCAACCGTGGTAGCAGCTACGCGTGTTGACAGGAAGTGTCCATGCCAATGAATGGCTGATGGTCGTTCAAAATCGGACGAAAACCGGTGGGAACGCCAGTGCCGTCTTGACGGTTCCCCGAGCACTGGGCCACATTGAGGCCCGGCATCTTGGGCTTCGGGGGGCAAAGCGGAACGGTCCGGGAGACCCGCGCCGCACGGAATCGCCCTTCAAGAAGAACGGATGACGGCAAACCAACAAAAACGTGAGACTTGGTTCCAGGTCTTGCCATACGGGTTCAATCGTCAATACCGTCATACATCTCCCGCATCGGTACGTCGGCAAGCGGCCCAGGGGAGGGCTCGAGGCCGCGGCGGACCGGCACGGGACGCGCGGTAGGGGGGTGCCGTGCCCGGTGACCGCTTCGGTGGCCGGGCCGTGCCGCGCGGTCGGCCGTCGTTTTCTCGCGGCGCCGACAGGCTTTGCCAGCTCACCTGGCACGCACGGAGATTTGTCCCGTCGCGCGTGGGTGAGAACCCCCCTTTCGAACCGGATACAGAGCCGGACCGCCCCTGGGGCGGGCGGTCCGCCGGACGAGAGGGACCAGACTCATGAGCTCAGTTCTGCAGCCGGCGTCGACGGGCAACGAACCGTCGTCCGATCCGTCCTCCGAGCCGTCTCCCGCCGAGAAGTACCGGCCCGTCTCCTCGCACCTGGCGATAGCACCGCCGGTGAGCGTGGTGATACCCGCCATGAACGAGGCGGAGAACCTTCCCTACGTCTTCAAGACGCTGCCCGACTGGATCCACGAGGTCGTCCTCGTGGACGGCAACTCGACGGACGACACCGTGCGGGTCGCCCGGGAGCTGTGGCCGGACGTCAAGGTGGTCGAACAGCGCGGCAAGGGCAAGGGGGACGCTCTGATCACCGGCTTCAAGGCGTGCACCGGGGACATCATCGTGATGGTCGACGCCGACGGCTCGGCCGACGGCCAGGAGATCGTCTCCTACGTCTCCGCGCTGGTCTCGGGCGCGGACTTCGCCAAGGGGTCGCGCTTCGCCAACGGCGGCGGCACCGACGACATGACCTTCGTCCGCAAGCTCGGCAACCGCGCCCTGTGCGCGGTCGTCAACCGGAAGTTCGGCGCCCGCTACACCGACCTGTGCTACGGCTACAACGCGTTCTGGCGGCACTGCCTGGACAAGATCGACCTCGACTGCACCGGTTTCGAGGTGGAGACCCTGATGAACATCCGGGTCGTCAAGGCCGGCCTGAAGGTGCAGGAGATCCCCAGCCACGAGTACCTGCGCATCCACGGTGTCAGCAACCTGCGCGCGGTGCGGGACGGGCTGCGGGTGCTCAGGGTGATCCTCGACGAGCGCTCCAACCGGCGTGCGCTGCGCAGCCGTACGCACGCGCCGACGCTCGCCTCGGTCGGCCCGGTCGGCACGGCCGCCCCGGTCGTCCCGGTCCGTAGGAAGGCGTCTTGAGCGGTACGGACGCCTCCCTCACGATCTCCGTCGTGATCTGCGTCTACACCGAGGACCGCTGGGACGACATCCTCGCGGCGGTCGCCTCGGTGCGGGCGCAGTCCCACCCGGCGCGGGAGACGCTGCTGGTCGTCGACCACAACGAGGCGCTACGGGAACGGTTGCTGAAGGAGTACGAGGAGCGGCAGGACGTGCGGGTGCTCGCCAACGCGGGCCCCCGCGGCCTGTCCGCCGGCCGCAACACCGGCATCGCCGCCTCGCGCGGGGAGGTGATCGCCTTCCTCGACGACGACGCCGTGGCCGAACGCGACTGGCTGCGGCACTTCGCCGAGGGGTACGCCGACCCGGCGGTCGTCGCGGTCGGCGGGCGCACGGTGCCGATCTGGGCGTCGGGGCGCCGGCCGGTCTGGTTCCCGGAGGAGTTCGACTGGGTGGTGGGCTGCACGTACCGGGGCCTGCCGCCCGGCCGGGTCCGGGTGCGCAACGTGCTGGGCGGCAACGCCTCCTTCCGGCGTGAGGCGTTCGAGGCGGCGGGCGGCTTCGCCACCGGTATCGGGCGCGACGGCGACAAGCGCCCGCTGGGCTGCGAGGAGACCGAGCTGTGCATCCGGCTCTCGCGCGCCCGGCCCGACGCCGTGCTGCTGATCGACGACCGCGCGGTGATCCACCACCGGGTGCCGGAGGCGCGCGAGCACTTCGCCTACTTCCGCACCCGCACCTACGCCGAGGGCCTGTCCAAGGCCCTGGTGGCCCGCAGCGTCGGCGCGGACAAGGGCCTGGAGTCCGAACGCCATTACGCCACCCGGGTCCTGCCGGCCGGCGTGGTGCGCGGGTTGCTCGACGCCGTGCTGGCCCGGCCGGGCGGCGCGGGACGGGCGGGCGCGATCGTCGCCGGGGTGCTCACGGCGGCGGGCGGCTACGTGGTGGGGAGCGTGCGGGCGCGGCGGGGCGGGGACTCGTTCTCCGTGGCGCCCGTCGAGGGGCGCGCGCATGGCTGAGGAGGTCCACGAGGCCGACACGCGCGTGCCGATCCTGATGTACCACGCGGTCGCGGCCGACCCGGGCGACGCCACCCGGGCGCTGTCGGTGGCCCCGGATGCCTTCGCCGAGCAGATGGCGGCGATCGCCGACCGGGGCCTGACCCCGGTCGGCACGGCGGAACTGGCCGCCGCCTGGCGCTCCGGCCGCCCGCTGCCGAAGCGGCCGGTTCTCATCACCTTCGACGACGGCTACGAGGGCGTGCACCGGCACGCCCTGCCCGCCCTCGCCGAGCACGGCTTCCCGGCCACGCTGTTCGTCTCCACCGGCTGGCTGCGCGGCCCGTACGACACCGGGGGCGCCCTGGACACCATGCTCGACTGGGACCAGGTCCGCGAACTGGCCGCCGCCGGCGTGGAGATCGGCGGGCACAGCCACACCCACCCGCAGCTCGACCAGCTCGACGAGGAGCTGCTGCGCTTCGAGCTGATCCACTGCAAGGAGATCGTCGCCGACCAACTGGGCGCCGTACCGGCCTCCTTCGCCTACCCGTACGGCTACTCCGACCGCCGGGTACGGCGGGTGGTGCGCGAGACGGGGTACGCGCAGGCGCTCGCCGTCGGCAACGGCTTGGCCCGCCGGGTCCAGGGGCCGTACGCCCTGCGGCGGGTCACCGTGCGCAGGAGTACGGGGCCGGAAGAGTTCGTCCGGCTGATCGAGGGCCGCGCGATCGCCCGCACCTTCGCCCGGGACCGGGCCCTCACCAAGGGGTACGCCGTACTGCGCGGGGCACGGCGGGCACGGGGACGGCTGCGGGAGCGGATGCCGGGTGCCGGTGGCTGAACCACCGGCCCCGGCACCCCTCGCCCTGCGCCGTTCGCACTCGGCGTGCCGCGTGTGCCCGGGAAACCGGGTGCACGCGGCGGCCGGGTGCCGGATCATGGCGGCATGTCCGTGAACCCGCACGACGCCCTGCCGATCCGGCTCAACGTCGACGACAGCGACTCCCCGTCCGATGTCGTCGACGCGCTGTTCCTCGGCCGCTTCGCGACGGGCGAGCAGCCCTTCGCACACGCGGCGAACATCGACCGCGTGCGGTCCGGGGCGACGCTGCTGCCGCCCGGCGCGCGCGTGCTGCGGATCGCCCGCGACGACGACCGCAGCGCGACGCTGGCGGAGGGCGACGGCTGGACCCTGCTGGTCTCGCGTTGGAACCGCGGCGCTGACGTCACGGTGACGGCGACCACCGCCGACCTGGCCGAGAAGGTGCTCGCCGACGCGACGGACGGCGCGGCGGACGAACCCGAGCCGCAGCCGGAGAACGTGACGATGGGCTTCTGGTACGTCTCCCCGCGCCGCGGCCCGCACCGCACCACCCGGCAGATCTCCGCGGGCACCTGGGACGAGGTCCGGACCAACTACACGGCCCCGGTCGCGGACGCGATGGACACCCTGATGAAGACGACGCCCGAGGACATCGCCGGCCGGCTGCTGCTCCTGCACGGTCCGCCGGGCACCGGCAAGACCTCGGCGCTGCGCACCCTCGCCCGCTCGTGGCGGGACTGGTGCCAGGTGGACTGCGTACTGGATCCGGAGCGGCTCTTCTCCGACGTGGGCTATCTGATGGACATCGCCATCGGCGAGGAGGACGCGGCGGGCAAGGGCCGCTGGCGGTTGCTGCTGCTGGAGGACTGCGACGAGCTCATCCGCGGTGAGGCCAAGCACACGGCGGGCCAGGCCCTCTCCCGGCTGCTGAACCTGACCGACGGGCTGCTGGGGCAGGGCCGCAACGTGCTGGTCGGCGTCACCACCAACGAGGACCTGGAACGCCTCCACCCCGCAGTCGTCCGCCCCGGCCGCTGCCTGGCCCGCATCGAGGTCGGCCCGCTGACCCGTCGGGAGGCGGTGGAGTGGCTCGGCACCGAGGAGGGGATCGGCCGCGAGGGCGCGACGCTGGCGGAGCTGTACGCGCTGCGCCGGGGCACCTCGCCGACCACGCTGCCGGAGCCGCGGGACGGCGCGGAGGCCGGGCTCTACCTGTAGCTGCTTTGATGAGGGTATGACCCTGTTGGTCGGCACCTCGGGCTGGCAGTACCGGGACTGGCGGGAGGTTCTCTACCCGCCCGGCCTGCCCGTACGGCTGTGGTTGGAGCGGTACGCGGAGGCCTTCGCCACGGTCGAGATCAACAACGCCTTCTACCGGCTTCCGTCCCGGGAGACGTTCGAGGCGTGGCGCGAGCGGGTGCCGGCGGACTTCACGGTCGCGGTCAAGGCCAGCCGCTACCTCACGCACATCAAACGCCTGCGGGAGCCCGAGGAGCCCGTCGACCGCCTGATGACCCACGCGGCGGGCCTCGGCGACCGTCTCGGCCCGGTCCTGCTGCAACTGCCCCCGACGCTGCGGGCCGACCCGGCCCTCCTGGACACCTGCCTCGCCTGCTTCCCACCGGGCACCCGGGTGGCGGTGGAACCCCGGCACGAGTCCTGGTGGACACCCGAGGTGCGAGAGGTCCTGGTCTCCCGGGGCGCGGCCCTGTGCTGGGCGGACGTCCTGGCGCGCCCGGTCACCCCGCTGTGGCGCACCACCGACTGGGGCTACGTCCGCTTCCACCAGGGCCGGGCGGCAGCCTGGCCGCACTACGGCCGCCGGTCGCTGATGACGTGGGTCCAGCGCATCCAGGACACCTGGCCCCGGCAGGACGTCTACGCGTACTTCAACAACGACCCGAACGGTGCGGCGGTGAGCGACGCACAGACTTTCGCCCGACTGGCGCGTACTTCTGGCCTCGCGGTCACCCGAACACCGCTGGGGGCGCGGGGCTGAGACACTTTGCGGCTCCGCCGCGCGGGCGCGACCGGCCACAACGAACCCGCAGCCGCCCACCGGCCCCGCCGAAACGGCGCTCAGTCCCCGAAAGCCGCCCGCAGGGCATCCCGCACCGCGGCCACCGCGTCCTCCTCCGCCACCCCGAGCCGCCGAGCCCGCTCGGCATAGCCCTGGGCCGCGGAGGCCAGCTCCCGCTCCGCCGCCGAGCCCGCGGCGGCGACGAACGTTCCGTTGCGCCCCCGCGTCTCGATCACCCCGTCCCCCTCCAGCGCCCGGTACGCCTTGGCGACCGTGTTCGCGGCGAGCCCGAGGGACTCGGCCAGTCCGCGCACGGTCGGCAGCCGGTAGCCGACCGGCAGGGCCCCCGACCGCGCCTGTTCGGAGATCTGCGCCCGCACCTGCTCGTAGGGCGGGGGGCCGTCATCGATGTGGATCTGCAAGGTCACCCGGCGATTGTCCCGTATCCCCGGAAAATGAGAGGCACCCGACCGCCCGTCCGCCGTAGCGTGCGCCC
Source organism: Streptomyces mutabilis (assembly GCF_014649815.1). Lineage (GTDB taxonomy): Bacteria > Actinomycetota > Actinomycetes > Streptomycetales > Streptomycetaceae > Streptomyces > Streptomyces mutabilis. The sequence goes on from NZ_BMTT01000011.1 coordinate 183,152, forward strand.
ACATGACCGTACTCGTACGCGATCTGCGTCCTGACGATCCGGCCGACGTCGCGGCCTTCGCACATGTCCGGCATCTGGCCCTGCCGTACATCCTGTGGACGCCGGAGGCCGTCGTCCACCGCCTCGTCCACACGCACCCGGACGCCCGGAGCCGGTCCCTGGTCGCGGAGGAGGACGGGGAGACGATCGGCACGGCCCAGATCGGGCTGGTCCACGACAGTCCGGAGCCCGGCCAGGGGTACCTCAACGTCTACGTCCGCCCGGACAGGGTCCGGCGCGGTGCCGGCGGGCTGCTGGTGCGCACGTCCGAGGAGTACCTCGCCGCCGAGGGCGCGACGAAGCTGTTCGCGTGGGTGCTGGACGAGCCCGCCGACCTGGCCTTCGCCTTGCGGCACGGCTACGCGCGGCGGCGCTCCGCCCACTTCCTCCGGCTGGACCTGGCGAACGCGACGCTGCCGGACCCGCCACCCCCTCCCCCGGGCGTCGAACTCCGCACCGCGGCCGACTTCGCGGACGATCCCCGCCCGATGTTCGAACTGGACGCGGAGACGCTGGCGGACGAACCGAGCGACGTCGACGTCGAGTTCACGGACTACGAGGCCTGGCTCGCGGAGACCTGGCGGCACCCGCTGCTCAACCGTGAGCTGACCTCGGTCGCGGTCGTCGACGGCCGCCCCGTCGCCTTCAGCGTGGCCTACACGGACGGCGGCACCCGGTACTCCACCGCGATGACCGGCACCGTCCGCGCCCACCGCGGCCGGGGCCTGGCCAAGCTCACCAAGACCGACTCCCTGCGCCGGGCCCGCGCCGCCGGGTGCACGGAGGCCCTCACCGGCAACGACACGGACAACGGCCCGATGCTCGCCGTCAACAAGTGGCTCGGGTACGAGACCTGCGGGACGGAGGTGCGCCATGTCCGCGAACTCGGCTGAGGCACCGGCGGAGGTGGACGTCGTCCTGGTCAAGGCGGGCCGTACGAAGATCCGGTACCCGGGTGTGCTGCTGCGCGACGACGGCACCCGCCTCGCCGTCAACGCCCCCTGGGCCGGTGCCGGCGTCCGCGACTTCGGCTTCGTGCGCTTCGAGGCCGGCGACGTCTTCACCGAGTACTACTGGCGCGACCGGTGGTACTCGGTGAAGGAGGTCCGGACGGCGGACGGTGCGCTCAAGGGCTGGTACTGCGACATCACCCGCCCCGCCGTGCTCACGGGCACCGAACTGGTCGTCGAGGACCTCGACCTGGACCTCTGGCGCTCGGCGGACGGCACGGACGTACGGCGCCTCGACGAGGACGAGTTCGCCGAGAGCGGCCTGGCGGAACGCGACCCCAAGTCCGCTGCCGCCGCCGTGGCCGCACTGGACGAACTGGAACGCCTGGCCCACGGGGAGCATTTCGAGGACCTGTTGGCATAGCGGCCGGCCCGGCTCACCCGGGTGTCGCCACCACCGCGTACCGCTCGTCCGCCACCTCCCTCCCCCACAGCGCCGGGTCGTCCGACAGCCGCTCCACGCGCACCCCTCCGGCGACCGGGGCGAGGAGCGCGGTGAGCCGGCCGGCGGGTATGCCGACCGGGGCGACGGTCCCCCACACGCCCTCGACCAGGACCAGCCGCCCTCCCGGACGCAGCAACTCCCGCCAGTGCCGCAGGGCCCGGGCGGGGTCGGGCAGCACCCACAGCACGTGCCGGACGAGCACGGCGTCGAAGCGCTGCCCGTCCACCGGGGGCGCCGCGGCGTCACCGGTGAGGAACACCGCGTCACGACCGGCCAGTTCGGCCCTGGCCTGCCGCAGCATGGCCGGGGACAGGTCGACACCGGTGACGCGGTGCCCCTGCTCGGACGCGAGGAGCGACAGGCTGCCGGTGCCGCAGCCCAGGTCGAGGAGGTCGCCGGGCCGCTCCGGCAGCCAGGACCTCAACCGCGCGGCCCAGGCCCGGCGCACCTCAGGGTCCCGCAGGCCGTGGTCCGGCTCGTCGTCGAAAACGGCGGCCCGCGCGTCCCAGTCGATGTCCGGTGTGCCGCTCAACGTGCTCGCACCGTCACTGTAACTGCCCATGCACCCAGGGTGACACCGGGCACTGACAACACGGTCGGGCGCGGGAAGGTGACAACCGCCACTGACAGGGACGCATCGATGGGCAAGTCTCGGGGAAAGGGTCTACCTCCGTGAGAACGCGGAACCCGGTGGATCCGTAAGGAGGCAGCCATGCGCCGTCTGACCGTGCACAAGCCCCTGAAGAAGACCGACGCCCGCCTGGTCCGCGAGGAGGCCGACGAGCGCCCCTCGGGGCGCCCGGAGGTCCGCAAGGACATCGCGCGCACATGGTGGCCGGACAGCTGACCGGGCCGGTCGGTCACATCACGAGACGCGTCACGGCAGCCGCTTGCGGTAGTGGACACGGTCGTAGGGCCCGTCCACCCGGCGCTCCACGACCTCGTACCCGTTCTTCGGGCAGATCTCCTGGTTCTCCCACATCACGGCGTTCGTGTAGAGCCTGACCTCGGGCATGCCCAGCGCACGCGCGTGCTCCCCGCACCGGCAGCAAGGAGCTGTGCGCCTGGCGGGGCGAGATCCCGACGGGTACGAAGGCACCCGCGCACACCGTCAGCCGGGAGGAGGTCTTCCACCTCCTCACCGGCGAACTGCTGATCACCCTCGACGGCCGCACCGAGCGCGTCACCGCGGGTGACACGGTGATCGTCAACCGGGGGACGACCCTCGCCGTCGAGAACCCCACCGGCCGGACCGCGACCTCCTGGGTCACCGCCTCCGTCGGCCTGGAGGCGGAGCTGGCCGACGGCACCCTGATCACTCCCCCGTGGGCCGACTGACCCGCGGAGGGGTCACGCCGCCAGGGACCCCGGCATCACCGCCCGCGGCCCGAACTTCGCCCGCGCGCGGTCCGCGACCTCCTCGATCCGGCGGACCTTCTCGTCCACGGGGTCGAAGGTGAGCTGGTGGGCCGCCTGCTCGGCGGGGGCCAGCCCCTCGGCGCGCAGGGCGATCGAGCGGACCCGGGCGCGCTGGAGACCGAGCGCCTCGTACATGTCGTACGCGGTGCGCGTCAGCGCCGCCGAGTGCGCGGTCGGTTCCTTCAGGGTGCGACCGCGGGTGGTCGCCGACCTGTCGGCGTAGCGCACGGTGAGGGTGAGGGTGCGGCACACCTTGTCCACGGCGCGCAGCCGGGCGCCCAGCTCCTCGGCGGCCGACAGCAGGGCGCGGCGGTGGCGGCCGGCGTCGAGTTCGTCCCGGTCGAAGGGGCGGTCCGCGGCCAGCGACCGGGAGATGCCGTTGGGGACCACCCGGCCCCGGTCGACACCCTGCGCCTTCTCGTGCAGCTCGCGGCCGGCCTTCGCGCCGATCAGGCGCTGGAGCGTGGAAGGGGGCGCGGCGGCGACCCGGCCGAGGGTGTCGAGGCCGTACTCGCACAGGGTGCGGGCGGTCGCGGTGCCGACGCCGGGCAGCGCGGCGACGGGCTTGCCGGCGAGGAAGTCCCGCTCCTCGCCCTCCGGCACCGCGCGGGTCAGTCCCGGCCGGGCGTCCCGCAGGGCCATGCGGGCGAGCATCGGGCCCGGACCGGCGCCGATCACGCAGTCGACGCCGTACAGCGCGAGGGCGCGGACGCGGATCACCGAGGCCAGTTCCACGGCGTCCCGCTCGAAGTAGCGCTCGGCGCCGCGCAGGTCGGCCAGCGCACCGTCGGGCGGCAGCGCCTCGATGACCGGCGTGAACTCCTCCAGCAGCCCGAGCAGCTGGGGCAGGGCCGCCTCGTACATGGGCGGCAGCTGGAAACGTACGCAGAGGATGGTCATCCCGCACTCCCCGGGCTCTGGTGCCACAACTTCCTTCCGACCGCGGGGTCTTCGCCCGCGGGACGCAGATCGGCCCAGGGGTGCATCTCGTACCCGGTGGACATGCGGATCTTCCGCCGCTCCATCGGGTCCTGGGCCGCGGAGCCGGTCGGCGCGGGCTGTCCGTCCGAACCGGCGAGACGGCGGCGCGCCGGGCCGCCCTCGGGGTCGTCACCCTGGTCACCGCCCGCTCCGGCCAGCCGGGCCGCGACGCCTTCCAGACCTTCCTCCCGGCGCACTTCCAGCAGGTCGGCGAGGTTCCAGGCGGCGGAGCCGACCACGCTGAAGCTGCGCGGGCCGCGCCGCTGCACCACCCCGCGCACCAGCAGCAGCCAGGAGTGGAAGACGGTGTGCGCGCAGGTATCGTGCGAGTCGTCGAAGAAGGCGAGGTCGACCAGGCCGGAGCCGTCGTCCAGGGTGGAGAAGATGACCCGGCGGCCGGAGCGGACCGGCGGTGTCTGGGTGGCCGCCTTGGCGCCCGCGACCAGCACCGTCTCCCCGTGTTGGACCTCGCGCAGCCGCTTGGCCGACACCACGCCGAGCTCGCGCAGGAAGGAGCGGTGATCGTCCATCAGGTTGCGCGAGGCGTCCATGGAGAGCACGCCCAGCTCGGCGCTGAGCTTCTCCGCCGAGGTGAGGTCGGGCAGTCCGGCGGAGGCGGTCCTGCGGCCGCCGGACAGGGGGAGCTGGTCGCCGCGTCCGCCCCGGGCGCCACGGTGCAGCTCGGTCAGGTGCAGTTGCAGGTCGCGGCGGTTGGCGCCGAACGCGTCCAGCGCGCCGACCTGGGCGAGCCGTCCGGCCAGCGGCCTGCTGGGGCGGGCCCGTTCCCAGAAGTCGAGCAGGGAGGCGTAGGGCTGCCCCTCGGCGATGCGTTCCGCCTCGGCCTCGCTGATGCCGTGCACGTCCGAGAGGGCGAGGCGCAGACCCCAGACGGTCCCCTCGGAACGCCGGGATTCAGACACCAGTTCGACCCTGTGTGCGACCCCGGACCTGTTCACGTCCAACGGCAGGATCGGCACCCCGCGCCGCCGCGCGTCCGCCAGCAGCAGCCGCTTCGGGTACATGCCGGGGTCATGCGTGAGCAACCCCGCGTAGAAGGCGGCCGGGTGATGGGCCTTCAGCCACGCCGACTGGTAGGTCGGCACGGCGAAGGCGACCGCGTGCGCCTTGCAGAAGCCGTAGCTGCCGAAGGCCTCGACGATCTCCCAGGTCCGCTGGATCGTTTCCGCGTCGTACCCGTTCGCCGTCGCGTGCTGGGCGAACCACACCTTGATCCGCCCCTGCGACTCCGGATCGGACAGCCCGCGCCGCACCCGGTCGGCCTCGCCGCGCCCGCAGCCGGTCATGATGGCCACGATGTCGATGATCTGCTCGTGGAAGACGACGACCCCGTACGTCCCCTCCAGCGGCTCCGCCAGGTCCTCGTGCGGGTAGCGCACCGGCGCCCGCCCGTGCCGGGCCTCGATGAACGGCCGCACCATGTCGGCGGCGACCGGCCCCGGCCGGAAGAGCGAGATGTCGACCACGAGGTCGTGGAAGGTCGACGGCTGGAGCCTGCCGACCAGGTCCCGCTGGCCGGGCGACTCGATCTGGAAGCAGCCCAGCGTCTCGGCGGACCGGATCATCCGGTACGTCGCCGGATCGCCCTCCGGTACGGCGTCCAGGTCGACCTCGGCGCCCGACACCCGCTTCACCTCGGCGACCGCGTGCGCCATCGCCGACTGCATCCGCACGCCGAGCACGTCCAGCTTGAGCAGCCCCAGGTCCTCCACGTCGTCCTTGTCGAACTGAGCCATCGGGAAGCCCTCACCGCTGGTCGGCACGACCGGCGTGCGGGAGAGCAGGGAGGCGTCGGAGAGCAGGACGCCGCAGGGGTGCATGGCGACCCCGCGCGGGAGGGCGTCGAGGCCCTCGACCAGCTCCCAGAGCTTCCCGTACCTCTCCCGCTCCCCCGCCAGCTCCTTCAGCTCGGGCAGTTCCTCCAGCGCCGCGCGGGCGTCGCGGGCGCGGATGTGCGGGAAGGACTTGGCGACGCGGTCGATCTCGGCCGGGTCCATGGACAGGGCGGCACCCACGTCGCGGATGGCGTGGCGCACCCGGTACGTCTCCGGCATGGCGACCGTGGCGACCCGCTCGGTGCCGAACCGGCCGATGATCGCGCGGTAGACCTCCAGGCGGCGCGCGGACTCCACGTCGATGTCGATGTCGGGCAGGACCACCCGCTCCTTGGACAGGAACCGCTCCATCAGCAGCCCGTGCTCGACCGGGTCGGCGTGCGCGATGCCGAGAAGGTGGTTGACGAGCGACCCCGCGCCGGAGCCGCGCGCGGCAACCCGGATGCCCATGTGCCGCACGTCGTCCACGACCTGGGCGACGGTGAGGAAGTACGAGGCGAAACCGTGGTGGGCGATGATGTCCAGCTCGTGGTGCATCCGCTCCCAGTAGTGGCGCCGCCGGTCGTAGCCGCGCAGCACCATGCCCGCCGCCGCCCGGGAGGCGAGCGCGCGCTGGGCGGTGCGGCGGCCGGCTCCGACGAGGTGCGGCTCGGGGAAGTGGACGGCGCCCATGCCGAGGTCGTCCTCGGGGTCGACCAGGCACTCGGCGGCGGTCGCCTGCGTCTGCTCCAGCAGGCGGTGGGCGGTGTCACGCCGGAAGCCGGCGGCCTCGACGATCCGCTCGGCGGCGTGCCGCATGGCGCCGGCGTCCTTGAGCCAGGCCTCGCCGGAGTCCAGCTCCTTGGTGGCGTCGATCGGGACGAGGCGGCGGGCGGCGTCCAGGACGTCGGCGACCTGGCCCTGGCCGGGGTCGGCGTAGCGGACGGCATTGGAGAGCACCGGCCGGATGCCCTGTTCGGCGGCGAAGCCGACGGTACGAGCGGCCAGGCGCAGGGAGCCGGGGCCGGTGCCCGTGCGGCCGTGCCAGACGGCCTCCAGGCGCAGGGCGTCGCCGTAGACCTCCCGCCAGGGGGCGAGGAGGCGGGCCGCGCGGTCGGGACGGCCGGCGGCGAGCGCGCGGCCGACGTCGGAGTCCGGACCGAGCAGGACGGTCAGGCCGTCGGCGCGGTTGTCGGACCAGGACAGCAGCGGGGTGTCCTCGGCCGTGTGGGCGGCGGAGACCAGCCGGCACAGGCCGGCCCAGCCGCGGGCGCCGTCGCGGGCGAGGAAAGTCACCCGCGGGGCCGACTCGTCGACGAAGGCACCTCCGCGCACGGGGGCGCGGCGCCGGTCCCGTCGTACGGAGGTCTCCGTGCGTTCCGCCTCCCGCTCGGGGGCGGCCACCGCCAGCTCCGCACCGAACAGCGGACGGACGCCCGCCTTCGCGCAGGCCTTGGCGAAGCGGACCGTGCCCGCGAGGGTGTCGCGGTCGGTGAGGGCGAGGGCGTCCATGCCCCGCTCGAGGGCGCGCTCGGCCAGCCGCTCCGGGTGGGAGGCGCCGTAGCGGGCGGAGAACCCGGAGACGGTGTGCAGATGCGTGAAACCCGGCACACGCACCTCCCGATCTCATGAACCGACGCCCTATCGAACGTCTGTTCCCAACAGCCTCACCCCCACCATAGACCAATTTTCGAATGTGTGTGCGACATCCGTTCGGCCCCGCCCCACCTGCGCAAACGCCGGTCGGCCCGGACCGTGGGGACATGTCGCACACCCCTGTCACCGGCCCCCGGAGAAGCTCCTTCCTCGATGAGGTGAAGGACGCCGTCACCCCGCGGGCCACCCTGCTCGTGCTCGGCGTGATCGCGCTCCAGTTGCTGTTCATCGCCTCCTACGTGGGCGCACTGCACGACCCGAAGCCGAGGGACGTCCCCTTCGGGGTGGCCGCTCCGGCGGCGGCCGCCGAGCAGACCGTGGGCAGGCTGGAGCGACTGCCCGGGTCGCCGCTGGACCCGCGCGCGGTGGCCGACGAGGAGAGCGCCCGGCGGCAGATCACGGACCGGGAGATCGACGGCGCCCTGATCGTGAACCCGGACGGCACCAGGGACACCCTGCTGGTCGCCTCCGGCGGCGGCACCGTCCTCGCCACCACCTTGGAAGGGCTGGTCGCCGAGGTGGAGCGGGCCGAGGGCCGCACGGTGCGGACCGTCGACGTGGCCCCTGCCTCGGCCCGGGACTTCGACGGGCTGTCGTCCTTCTACCTGGTCGTGGGGTGGTGCGTCGGCGGCTACCTGTGCGCCTCGATCCTGGCGATCAGCACCGGGGCCCGGCCGGCCAACCCGGTCCGCGCGGCGATCCGGATCATCGCCATGGCGCTGGTGTCGATCGTCGGCGGACTGGGCGGCGCGGTGATCGTCGGGCCGATCCTGGATGCGCTGCCCGGCAGCGTGGTGGACCTGTGGGGGCTCGGCGCGCTGATCACGTTCGCGGTGGGCGCCGCCACACTCGCCCTCCAGGGCGTCTTCGGGGTCGTCGGCATCGGGCTGGCGATCCTGCTGGTGGTGATCGCCGGCAACCCGAGCGCGGGCGGCGCCTTCCCGCTGCCGATGCTGCCGCCGTTCTGGAAGGAGATCGGCCCGTGGCTGCCGCCGGGCGCGGGCACCTGGGCGGCCCGCTCGATCGCCTACTTCAAGGGCAACGCCGAGACCGTGTCCCTGCTGGTGCTGTGGGCGTGGGCGGTCGCGGGGACGGTGATCACGCTGCTGGCGGCGGTGCTGCGCAGCCGACGGCAGGAGACGGAACTGCCCACGCAGGCCGGCTGACCCGCCGCAGGCACGCTGAAGTCCCGCCCCTCGCGCGCGGGGCGGGACTTCAGCGGTACCTCAGAGGTACTTCACGGGTGCGGGCGCAGCTCAGCCGATCTGCGTACCGGTGGCCGACAGGGCCTCCGTCACCGGCTGGAAGAAGGTCTCGCCGCCCGAGGTGCAGTCGCCGCTGCCGCCGGAGGTGAGGCCGACGGCCTGGTCACCCGAGAAGAGTGAGCCACCGCTGTCGCCGGGCTCGGCGCAGACGTCGGTCTGGATCAGGCCGTTGACGATGTCGCCGTTGCCGTAGTTGACGGTGGCGTCCAGGCCGGTGACCGTGCCCGAGTGCACCTGGGTGGTGGAGCCGCTGCGGGTCACCTCCATGCCGACGGTGGCCTCGGCGACGCCCGAGATGGCCTGGGAGGAGCCGTCGTAGAGGTTCACCTCGCTCGGGTGGTCCACTTCGGCGGTGTACTTGACCAGGCCGTAGTCGTCGCCCGGGAAGCTGGACGCCTCGTTCTCGCCGATGACGTTCCCGGAGGAGTCCGACCAGGTGGTGACACCCTCGGTGCAGTGACCGGCGGTGAGGAAGTACGGCTCCCCGCCCTTGGTCACGTTGAAGCCGAGCGAGCAGCGCCCGCCGTCGCCGGTGATGGCGTCGCCGCCCGCGACGAAGGGCTTGTACTCGCCCTCGGTCCGCTTGAGCTCGGCCTTGGCGCCCAGCCCGTCGACGACCTCGGCCAGCCTGGCCCACTCGGCCTTCGAGACCGTGCGGTCGGCGGTGACGACGACCTTGTTGGTGGTCGGGTCGGTCGCCCAGGAGGTGCCCGGGATGGTGGCGTCCTCGGTGAGGGTGGTGCGCGCGCTCTTCAGGTCGGCGAGCGAGTTCTCGACGATTCTCGCCTTGGCGCCGGCCTCCTCGACGGTCTGCGCGGCGTTCTCGTCGAGCACGTTGACGACGAGGCTCTTCGCCCGTGCGTCGTAGTACGTGCCCGCCGCGTCGGCGCCGAGGTCGCCGAGCAGCTTGGAGGCGAGCTTTCCGGCCGCCGTGACCGACAGGGTCTCGGGGGCGGATGCCTCCGGGGTCTCGCTGGCGTTCGCACTCTGGAAGGTGACTCCCGCGGCGACCAGTGCGGTGATACCCGCACCAACCACGGCGGCCCGCCGCCTGGGTATGCGTCGGTGCTTCAACTCACGTCCTCCTGTGGGGGGTCGGCCCGAGACGTTGTGGGGACCTCGCGGGCCGGAAGGCTGGTTGACGAGCGCCAACTCTTCCAACCCCACAGTGGGCACACAAGGTCGACTTCAGGACGTGCGCACGACAACTTCAGCGCGCACACACGACCTTCACCATTCATGTCCCTTCCAGCAGGATTCGTGTGACGAACGCTCCAGCAAACGCTACGAGTCAGTAACCGGCGACCGGCGGCACAAGCCGACCCCTGGCCGAGATTCACCTCTTGCGCGAAGGCCCCCAACCGTGCGTCTACACGCGGTGGCGGCTCCCGGACGTCCGGACAAGGCAGAGCCCCCGCACACGGCCGGTGTGCGGGGGCTCGTCGCGCTGCTGGCTGCGCTCGGTTCGACGGACCGCGCGGCCCGACGGATGCCCGACGGACTAGTAGACGCTGACGCCGTAGGCGCTCAGGGCCTCCGTGACGGGCTGGAAGAACGTCGTACCGCCGGAGGAGCAGTTGCCGCTGCCGCCGGAGGTCAGACCGTAGGCGGTGCCGTTGCTGCCGTAGAGCGGGCCGCCGGAGTCGCCGGGCTCGGCGCAGACCGTGGTCTGGATCAGCCCGGAGACGATGTCGCCGCCGCCGTAGTTGACGGTGGCGTTCAGGGCGGTGACCCGGCCGCTGTGGGTACCGGTGGTGGAGCCGTCGCGGATGACGGTGGTGCCCACGCTCGGGGTGGCCGCGCGGGTGATGTCCACGCCGTTCGCGGTACCGGGCCGGCTGACGGACCCGCTGTACCGGACGATGCCGTAGTCGTTGCCCGGGAAGCTGGACCCGGCCGTCGAGCCGATGACCGAGGTACGCCCTGAGTTGGAGTACCAGGTGCCGGCGCCGTCGGTGCAGTGACCGGCGGTCAGGAAGTACTCGGCGCCGCTGCTGCTGCGGACGTTGAAGCCGAGGGAGCAGCGCCAGCTGCTGGCGTAGATGGCGTCGCCGCCCTGGATGAGCTTGTTGAACGTGCCGGGAGTGCGCTCGATCTTGAGGGCGCCGGCCTTGTCGCCGGCCTCCTTCTTGATCTTCGCGATCTCGGCCTGGGAGACCGTGCTGTCGACCGTGAGGAGTACCTGGCCGGACTTGCTGTCGACGGCCCAGGCGGTGCCCGGGACGTCGGCCTCGAGCACCGCGCCGCTGGCACTGTTCAGCTCGGCGGCGCTGAAGGCGGCGGGCGTTTCCGAGGCGTTCGCGCTGGGGATCGCGATCGCGGCTGCGGCCACGATGCCGGTGGATACGGCGATCAGCCGAGTCCGTCTCGTGATGCCGCTGCGGGGGGTGGTGCGCTTGATCCTCACTTTTCGTTCCTCCACAAAGGAAGTCGGGGGCCCTCTTGTGGGGTCGGGCCCGTGAGGCGCAGCCAGGGACGGACGTCCGGGTTCCGAATGCGTCGTGCCCCTGACAAGCGCTGATGTTGGAGTATTCGGCCGAACGGCCGGTCGGCGCAAGAGTGCACTTTCGGCCGTCGACCTTTGCACCACCTTTGAGCGACCTCTGCCGACCCCGCCGGGCTGGGGGTCGCCATGGGACCGACCCCCGCACGCCGGGCGCCTCAGCAACTGCAGCCGCAGTCGCAGCCGTCGCAGCCGCACCCGTCGCCGCCGCAGCAGTTGCCGCAGCACTCGCAGCAACTGCAGCAGTCACCGCACCCGCTGCAGTCGCAGTTGGCGCACGTCCCCTCCTTGCGCTCTCCGCTCCACGGGTCGTGGTAGGTGCCGCAGCACATCTGGCACGTACAGGCCAGCCCCACCCACACCGCGCACCCCGCGAGCAGTCCGCGCCGGTTGCCTCGCGGTGGCTCCGGCGGCATCGGCGCACCGGGGCCACCGGGGGCACCCGGAGTGCCGGGCGGGGCGTACGGGTGGTGGCTGCCGTGCACGCAGGAGACGTTGCCGAAGGCGCGGTCGACGGAGTTGGCCAACTCGTGCACGAGCAGCCGGTGCACCAGCCGCCCGTCGGTGAACTCCGCCTCGTGCAGCGCGAGCCGCACGCCGTGCAGGGCGTCGTCCGCGAGCCGACGGGCCTCGGTGAGCGGGGTCCCGGTGGCGGTGAGCGGGTTCCAGGCACCCGACGCGGCGTCAGCTTCCCTGTCCTCGACGGCGTCGAGGAGGTGGGCGAGCCGGCCGAACAGGCGCCCGGCCTCGGCGAGCGGTTCGGCGTTGTACGGGCGAGAGGCGAGATGCGCGGTGTGCGCGAACGCGGCTGCGGTCGCGGTCTCGGTCGGCTCGGTGACGGTGAGCAGCGGCGTGCCGGGCCCGGCGAGCGCCTCGATGCCGCCCTGCCGGTCCACGGCGTCGACCAGTACGGCGGTGTCGAATCCGACGGCGCTGCCGCCGCGCGCACCGGCCGCGTCCCAGCCGGTGGCGATCCGGCGGGCGGCGAGGGCCACTGGACGCCGCGCCAGCATCCCGTCCCGGTCGGCGACATGGTCGCGGACCTTGGCCGAGGCCAGCACCAGCGAGACGGCCGCCGCGAGCCGGGCGCCCTCACCGTGTGCGACGGAAGCGGTCCGCATCCCGCGCAACGGGCAGGGACCCGCCGTACGCCGCCCGGCGCCCGCGCCGCCCCGCTCGGCCTGAGCCTCCGTCAAAAGCGATATGAGCAGCCCGTCATAGTTCGTCACGATGCGCGCGAACTGTCCGTGATCCTTGCGCAGCGCGAGACACAGCCCGCACAAATGCGCCATCCACTGACTCGTGAGGCTCTCCCCGAGCCGGTGCCTGCACGGCCTGACGATTCCGAACACGACTTTCCCCCGTGGTGCGTACGACGCTGAGCTGCGGCATCGTACCGACCGCCGCGTTCACCCGTACGCACCCCCTCTCACCCGTCCGCCGAGAAGAATCATATTTCACTCACAGTCAGCCTCCGTTTGGGAAACGGCCCTTGGGACACAAGGACTCTCGACGGAATCGCTGTGCACCAGTACCGTCACAAACCCCCCGCGCGGCGTCTGTCCACTTGGCGCGACGTCCGCATCATGGATGACCATAGGGATGCGGAAGCACGGAAGACCGCTGTGAGAGGAGGCGTCCATGGGATCGGTACGCAAGGCGAGTGCGTGGCTCGGCCTCGTCGACGACAACGATGACGAGCGCTACTACGACGACGACTACTCCGAGGGCAACGAGCCCGGCGACGCCTGGGTCACCGACCCGCGCGTCAAGGTGGCCTCGGACGTGGCCGAGGAGAGGGGCCGCCGCATCGCGACCGTCACCCCGGACAGCTTCCGGGACGCACGGTCGATCGGCGAGCTGTTCCGGGACGGGGTCCCGGTTATCATGAACCTGACGGCCATGGAGGGGGCCGACGCCAAGCGCGTGGTCGACTTCGCGGCCGGGCTGATTTTCGGCCTGCGCGGTTCGATCGAGCGGGTCTCCACCCGGGTGTTCCTGCTGAGCCCGGCCGACACTCAGGTCATCAGCGGCGAGCCCGCCGCGCACCGTTCCGACGGTTTCTTCAACCAGAGCTGAGGCGGGGCCGCGCACCACGGCCCCGCCCCCCGCCGGACCTCCGGGTCCGTCCCGCCGGCTGCTACCGGAAGGCGTCGAGTCCGGTGAGCGCCTTGCCCAGCACGAGCTGGTGCATCTCGACGGTGCCCTCGTAGGTGAGCACCGACTCCAGGTTCGTCGCGTGCCGCATCACGGGGTACTCCAGGGAGATCCCGTTTGCGCCGAGGATCGTCCGCGCCGTCCGGCAGATGTCGATGGCCTCGCGCACGTTGTTGAGCTTGCCGAAGCTGACCTGCTCGGGACGCAGGCGGCCGGCGTCCATGCGCCGCCCCAGGTGATGGGCGAGCAGAATCCCCTTGTGCAGTTCGACCGCCATGTCGGCGAGCTTGGCCTGGGTCAGCTGGAAGCCGCCGATGGGGCGTCCGAACTGCTCCCGCGACTTGGCGTACTCCACGGCCGCCTCGAAGGAGCTCCGGGCCGCGCCCATCGAGCCCCACACGATGCCGTAGCGGGCGTGGGTGAGGCAGCTGAGCGGTCCGCGCAGTCCGGTGGCCTCCGGCAGTACGGCGTCGGCGGGCAGCCGTACGTCGTCCAGGACCAGCTCACTGGTGACGCTGGCCCGCAGCGACCACTTGTGCTTGATCTCGGGCGCGGAGAAACCGGGGCTGTCGGTCGGTACGACGAACCCGCGGATCCCCTCCTCGGTCTGCGCCCAGACGACGGCGACACCGGCCACCGAACCGTTGGTGATCCACATCTTGCGCCCGTCGAGCACCCAGTCCCCGCCGCCGTCGCGCTTGGCGCGGGTTCGCATGTTGGCCGGGTCGGAGCCGTGGTCGGGCTCGGTCAGGCCGAAGCAGCCGATGACCTCGCCGGCGGCCATCCGCGGCAGCCAGGTCTGCTTCTGCTCCTCGCTGCCGAAGCGGTGGATGGCGTACATGGCGAGGGAGCCCTGCACGGAGACCAGCGACCGGATGCCGGAGTCGGCCGCCTCCAGCTCCAGGCAGGCCAGCCCGTACTGGACGGCGCTCGCGCCGGCGCAGCCGTAGCCGTCGAGCGACATGCCGAGCGCGCCGATGGAGCCGAGTTCGCGCGCCAGTTCCCTGATCCCGGGCAGCTCGCCCTTCTCGTACCAGTCCGCGATGTGCGGCAGCACGCGGTCGGCGGCCCAGTCCCGCACCGTGTCCCGGACGGCCAGATCCTCCGGCTCCAGGAGGTCGTCGACGCCGAGGGGGTCGGCGGGGTCGAAGGCGGGCAACTTGGGGGACGCGGCCATGGAACACCCTCCGGGGCTATTCAAAACTAGCACTGCTAGTCACAGTTCTCGTGCCGACGTTACGACGCACGGTGCCGCACGTCCACCATGCCCGCCTCCACCCCGCGGACCACCCGTTCACCGTCAGGAGCGAGGCGGATGTCGCCTGTGGGGGTGATCCATCCCCGGCGGCTCGCGGTGAGTGGTGGCCGGGAGCGGTGGATCGGCGACGCCCTGTCGGACCGATGACCGGCCGCCCACGGGCGACGCCCGCCTCCCGGTCGGCGGTGAACGGGTGGTGCGTGGGTGGGGAACCCCCGGCGGTCACACGGAGACGCGTGTCTCCACCGCGTCCCGAGGCGCCGGCACGGGAACCGCCTCGCACTGCATCACCCGCGGCAACCGCAACGCCATCACCGCGCCCAGCAGCAGCAATCCCGCACTCACCACCAACGTCACATGCAGCCCGTGCACGAACGCGTCCCCCGCGGCCCGCCGCAGCGCCACCCCCGCAGGCCCACCGAGCTGCGCGGCGACCTCGTACGCCTCCCCCAGCGAATGCCCCGCCGCCACCGACGCCGACGCCGGCACCCCGGGCACTCCCCCCGTCACCCCCGGCGCGTACGCCGCGTTCATCACGCTGCCCAGCAGCGCGATCCCGATCCCGGCGCCCAGCTGGTACGACGTCTCGCCGATCGCCGCCGCCCCGCCGGCCTGCTCCTGCGGCGACTCGCTCAGCATCGACTCGTACGCCCCGAACAGCGTCGTCTCAAGGCCGAAGCCGAGCAGCACGAACCCGGAGACCAGCAGCGCACAGTTGTCGGCCCGGCCCATCGCGGTCAGCAGCAGCACCGCGAAGGCCGTCAGGCAGAAGCCGGCGCACACCATCCGCCGCGGCCCGAACCGCCGCAACATCCGCGCGCCGGCCAGCCCCGCCGCCATCGCCGCGAAGGTCAGCGGCAGCAGCCGCAGCCCGGTCTGGAGCGGGGACAGCCCGAGCACGAGCTGCAGGTACTGCGCCGCGATCAGTTCCAGGCCCACCAGCGCCAGCATCGCCAGCACGATGCACCCCACCGACGTGCTGAACGCCGGCCGCCGGAACATCTGCAGGTCCACCAGCGGATGCGGACGCCGCCGCTGCCGCCGTACGAAGGCGACCAGCAGGGCCGCGCCCGCCACCAGCGGCAGCAGGGTGAACACGCTCGCCACCGGCTCGCCGCCGCCCAGCCGCTTCACCCCCAGGACCACCCCGAAGAGCCCGGCCGCCGCCATCAGCGCACCGACCACGTCCCAGGGGCCGGCGCGGTCGCCCTTCGACTCGGGCAGCAGCAATCGCCCCACCGGCAGGCTGACCAGCATCAGCGGAATGTTGACGAGGAAGACCGAGCCCCACCAGAAGTGCTCGAGCAGAAAGCCGCCGAGCAGTGGCCCGACCGCCGCGCCGACCGCGGCCACGGCGCTCCAGATGCCGATGGCGAGCGCCCGCTCCCGCCGGTCGGGGAAGACCTGCCGCAGGATCGACAGCGTCGCCGGCATGATCATCGCGCCGCCGACACCGAGCAGCGCGCGGGCCGCGATCAGCACCTGGGCGCCGCCGGCCACGGCCGCGAGTGCGGAGGCGACGCCGAACAGGGCGTAGCCGAGCAGGAGGACCCGTCTGCGGCCCACCCGGTCGCCCAGGGTGCCGAAGAGGATCAGCAGCGAGGCGCAGACGAGTGGGTAGACGTCGACGATCCAGAGCAGTTCGATCGCGCCGGGCCTGAGGTCCTCGGTGACGGCGGGGACCGCCACGTGCAGCACGGTGGCGTCGACCGCGACGAGCAGCAGGCTGACGCAGAGGACGACCAGAACCACCCAGCGGTTGGCCCCGGCCCCGGCCGCCCGGCGGCGCAGCGCGGCGGCAGCCGTGGTCGTCCCGGACATGTACGTACCTCCAAGATTCCCTCGCGTCCGGCGGGCTGCGGGGTGGGGACTCCCCGGCGGCTCGGCCGGAGAGGAGCGGGGTCTCCGGGCCGTGCAACGGAACGCGAGTGACTCGTCAGGGTACGCGAGACCGAGCACCGCACACGTGGTGGGCCTCACACATCCCGCGTGACCCGTGTGGCATGCGCCACTGCGGCCACGGCGCGCTCGCCCCGGCCGGTCGGCCGGCACCCGGCCCGGCGGATAATCGCGCCCGTGACCGATCTTGAAACGCGCACGTCGGGCCGCCCGGGTGCCCTGCGCCGGGCCGCCCCGGCGCTCCTCGGCTACGCGGCAGTACGCGCCCTGGGCCTGCTCGTCCTGGCCCTGTGGAGCGCCGCGCGCGACAAGAGCGCGTACACACTGCTGACCGCCCGCTGGGACTCGCTCTGGTACACCGGGGTCGCCGAGCTGGGCTACGGGTACGAGGTGCGCTTGCCGAACGGCGACGTGCACTCCAACCTGGCCTTCTTCCCGCTGCTGCCCTGGCTCGAGCGGCTGGGCGCGGCGGTCTCGCCACTGTCGTACGCGGACGCGGGCTTCGTCGTGAGCCTTCTCGCCTCGCTCGCCGCGGCCTGGGGGATCTTCGCGGTGGCGGAACATCTGTACGGCCGCCGCGCCGGCGTGTGCGCGGCACTGCTGTGGGCCGTGCTGCCGGTCGGGATCGTGCAGTCGATGGCCTACAGCGAGTCCCTGTTCACGGCGCTGGCCGCCTGGACGCTGTACGCGGTGCTGACCGGACGCTGGGTGACGGCGGGGCTGCTGGCCGCGCTGGCCGGGCTGACCCGGCCGGTGGGGCTCGCGGTGGCGGCGGCGGTGTGGACGGCCGCGGTCGTGGCATTCGTGGGAACCCGGAGCGTCACCGCCCCGGACGGCGCCCCCGACGCGGGCCGCGCCCCCGGCGACGGCGCGCGGCGCGTACTCGGCGCGGTTCTTGCGCCCCTGGGCGCCGCCGGCTACGTCCTGTGGGTCGGCCACCGCACCGGCAAGGGCCCGTTCGGTTATCTCGACGTCCAGGCCGGCTGGCGCAACGGCTTCGACGGAGGGGTGGCCTTCGCCCGCTTCGTCGCCGGGAGGTTCACGTCGTTCCCGTCGGCCCTGGCGGGCGTGGCATTGGTGAGCGGGGTCGTACTGCTGATCGGGCTGTACGTCGCCGGCGTAAGGCAGTGCCAGCCGCTCCCGCTGCTGGTGTACACGGGGATCGTCGTCGCCCTCGCCCTGTGCGCGTCTAGCTACTTCGGCTCGAAGCCGCGGCTGCTGCTGCCCGCCTTCCCACTGCTGCTGCCGCTCGCCCTGGCCCTGGCCCGGCTGCGAACCTCCAGGTCAGCGCTGATCGTGAGCGGTGTGGCGGTCGCGTCCGCGGCGTACGGGGGATTCTGGCTCACCGGCTCCGGCCCGCCCTGACCGGCCGGGTTCCCGATGACCATCGGGGTAATTCCGCACCAGCATTCGGTGAACGAATTCATAAGCACGATAAAACCGCAGACCGGGCCGATCAAAGGAATTGAAGTCCACAACCGAACCGGATTGCGGATTCCTCGGAATTGGAACGCCGCCTGAGAGGAATCCCACATCACATCGTCATCACAAAGCCGTTGATTCGGCGGGGATCACTCCTCACTCGCTGTAACGTCGATTGGGTGCGTACCGAACGTAGCCTCACCCGTCTGGATCGGGTGTTCGCGAGACTCGACCGGGAGCCGGAACGGCCGGTCCACCTTGATGTGCCGGAGATGAGCCGGCACCGGATTGCGTTGTTCGCCGGAACCCTCGCGTTCTACATCGCGATCGTGTGGGCGGTGCTCATCACCTCGTGGCTGGTCCGGCTCGACTGGCAGGTCATGTTCTTCCGGCCGTACCAGCAGTGGCCGGAGATCCACGCGTTCGTCGACTACTACGTGGTCCTCGGCCAGCGCGGCCCCACCGCGGTGATGGTCACGGCCTGGCTCGGCTGGCGCTCCTGGCGGCAGCACACGCTGCGCCCCCTGCTCGCGCTCGGGGTCTCCCTGCTCCTGCTGAACGTCACGGTCGGTGCCGCGAAGATCGGCATGGGCCGGCTCGGACCGCACTACGCGACCACGATCGGCTCGAACGAGATGTGGCTCGGCGGCGATATATTTCCGAGCGGTCACACCGCGAACGCCGTCGTGACCTGGGGCATCCTGGCGTATCTGGCCTCGACGCCGAGAGCGCGGCGCTGGCTGTCGGCGCTGTCCGCGGTCACCTCGCTCGGGGTGGGCATGTCCACCGTCTACCTCGGTACGCACTGGCTCAGCGACGTGCTGCTCGGCTGGGCCGCGGGCCTGCTCATCCTGCTGGCGCTGCCGTGGTTCGAGCCGCTGATCACCCGTGCGGAGGCCTGGATCCTCGACCTGCGCGACCGCTGGTTCGCCCGCCTCAGCCGCCCGCGACCGGCGAAGGAGCCGGTCAGTACGCCCGTGGCTCCCGTGCCGCTCGGCCCCGGGCGGGAGGAGGTCCCGGTGCGCGAGTCGGTCACCGCGCCCCGCACCCGGACGCCCGTGCACCTGGCCCCGGGCCCGCACACCACCCGCTCGGACCGTACGCCGGTGACCCCGGCCGGCAGCCGCCGGCCGCCGCACGCCGACCGCCACCCGCGCAACACGGCCCCGGCCGCCCGTCCCTTGTCGGGAAACTGACCCCTCGCACGACGCCGCGGGAGCCGGTACGCGCAGCTTTCCCCAGGCGTCAGCCCTTCCAGGCGCGGGCCACGCGGCCGTCCTTCACCTCGAAGTTGAGGCGTCCCACGCGGTACTCCATCGTGATGACCGTCCCCGGTGCCAGTGACCGCACCGTCGACCAGCCCCGCTTCCGGGCGAGCCGTTCGGCCGCTTCGGATTCGAGGCCCACATAGGTGTCCGGGCTGTCCTGGGGCTCGGCCGGGGGTGTCGGAATCGGTGCCATGCCGTCACGCTATGCCCTCCTCCCCGAGCGGGGAAGCCCAGGTCGGTAACCGGACGCACAGACACCTGTCCGGTCACATTTCTGTCACAGGATCATGGGCAGCGTTTCGACCGAACTCCATACCCGGACGGAGGGCTTCCGGCACCTTCCGTGGGCATGCCAGGTGAATTCCCGCGTGTCGCACCGACCCTTCGAATAGAGGGCCGGAAAGGGCGCGCAAAGAACCCGGGGGCTCGCCGTATTCCGCGTGCGAGCATCACCGAACGGGCTTGCGGATATCGGGTACCTGCACAGCGAACGCATCGCCCGCTCACAGGTTCCCCGGCACCGCCGGATCCGCCGGCCCGGCCCAGGGCGCGGGTGAGCCGTTCGCCTGCCGTCCTGATCGCCTCCGTCAGCCCGGCCGGCTCCAGCACCTCGAAGTCGAACCCGAGCAGCAGCACGTGGTTCACGATGCCGTCCGGGCTCCCGACGCCGTGCGCAGCAGGCAGCGGCATGGCGCCGAGCCCGCCAGTGGTCGCGGACAGGTCTCGTCCGCGACCGTCACAGCTCCGGAGCGGTGACGGACACCGACAGGTCGTTGTCCCGGGTGTAGTACGGCCCGGCCTCCGCGGGGCCGTACCGCGTCCGTACGCGCGCGCGTGGATAGGTGAAGACGGGGTGCTTGTCGGCGACGTCGTCCAGCAGTCGCGCGACGCGGACGGCGGGGCCCGGGTCACCGGTGGGCCGCAGCCACAGGTCCCAGACGCCCGGCACGAGCGTGCCGTAGGGCACGGTGAAGCCGAACTCCGACCGGTCGGCCGCGAGCTCCAGCCGGCGCACACCGCCCTCGCCGGTGCTTGGCCGGGCCCGCAGTTCGGCGTGGGCTCCGTGGGCGAGCTGAGTGCCGTACACCCGCCCGTGCACGGTCAGCCCGTCGTTCGCGAGGCGCAGCTCCCCGGTCTCCGCGTGCGGGGCGCGCAGCCAGCTGCGGACGGTGAGGTTGCCCTGCCGGGTGGCGTACGGGATGCGGACGGCGACGTGGCCGAGCAGTCCGCTCGGGGTGCGGTCGGCGAGGGAGCGCAGGTCGGTGACGCCGGGCACCAGGCGGCGCGGCTGCTCGCGGTCGGACACCCGCGCGTAGGCGTCCCAGCGGCCCTCGGGCAGGGCGACGCTGCTGGGCAGCGCGGCGCGCAGCCGGCCCTCGGCGGCCGGGGCGAGCGGGAGGCTCACCGTGTCCTCGGCGGCCTCGCAATCGCGGCGGCGCAGGAGCAGAAGAGGCGTCCCGAAGTCCCCTGGTACGGCGACGTCGAAGGTCAGACCGCCCGCGGAGTCGCCGATGCAGTCGGCGCGCAGTGGGGCGGCCGGTGGGGTCGGCGGCGTCATGCGGTGCGGTTCCTCCCTGGGTGTCCCGTCGTCCGGTCAGACCCGGATTTCCGCCTTCTGGTTGTCCGTGTCCGATTGCGATGTGGTCACGACCGAGGTGCTTTTCGGTCACCCGGTTCATTCGCTGATTTCCCGATTTGTCGACCCCGGAGCACCGGGTCCGGCACCCGTCCGACCGTCCCAACAAGCCCGCTGCTCCCGCTACTTGAGCCCCCCGGGCGGTGCGGGCCGACAGGCGGCCACGCGTGCCGCATGGTTCGATTCCGTTGGCCATGGGGCGTTACTCCCGCCACAGATCGCCCGTTGTCTTCTGCATGAGCCGGGGACCGCCCGGACCACGGCCCGGGAGCCACCCGGTCCGGCCACGCACCGCATCCCGAGGGAGCCACCCGTGCCGCGCATGCTCGACGTCAGCGACGACGTACGCGCCGAGATCGGCGACGAAGAAGCCGACCGCCTGCTCTCCGGGGAATCGGCCCCGGGCAGCTACGACTGCACGTCCTGCCGCACCCCGGGCGACTGCGAACAGGAGCGCACCAGCACCGTCCTCTTCATCGGCGAGGAAACGGCCGTCCTCGCCTTCGCCCACGCCGGCTGCCTGCCCTCGCAGGTCGTCAAGGTCACCGAGGAGCAACTCCAGGGGGCCGTGCGGTCCATCAACGCCGACCAGACCCGCCCCCAGCCGGACCAGGCCCCGCCCCGGCCCGAGCAGGCCGCTCCCGGCAATGTGGCGCCCGAGCAGGCGGTGCTCGGCGTCACCAGCGGACTGATCCTGATCGCCGGGGAGCTGCACCCGGCCCTCGTGGTGGAACCCACCGCCCCCATCGCCCGCCCCGGCACGGCCGGCTCCGGCGACGACTTCCTGCCGCTCCTCATCGAGCAGGGCTTCCTGCCGGTCACCGAGCTGTCCACCACGCCGACCGTGCTGCACGGCTGGTCGGTGCTGCTCGCGATGGGCCAGCTGCACGCGGTGCTCCAGCCCGGAACGAACGGCGGCCGACCGGTGGCCTGGTGGCAGGCGCACCAGCCCCTCCAGGTCACCGAGGGCTGGCGCACGGCGGCCAGCAAGCACCAGCAGGTACTGCTGTTCGCGGCGCCCGTCGGCTCGATCGGACGGCAGCCGCGCGAGGACCTGCTGCGGGACGCCCTCGACAAGGCGGCGGCCAACGGTCAGCTGGTCGCGGCGGCACTGCCGCTGGCGGGAACCTGAGCGCCGTCCGCGCGTACGGCGCCAGTCGGTCACCGTCCGGCCGCATCCCTTCCAGCCCGGTGTCGTTTGGACATACGTGTACGCATACGACGCCTTCCACCGCCAGTGCGGCCCCTCGGCCACGCCGATCTACGACGCGCTCTACGCCGAGTACGTCAGGTCCTTCCGATCGCTCCCGGGTGATCGCAGCGGCGAGGAGGAGCTGGGATTCACGTCCTTCAGGAGCCTCCCCCGCAGCAGGGGCTCCTACAGCGTCTACAGCGCCGGGGCCCAGAGCGCCCGCGTGGGCCAGCAGTCGGTGTGGCAGCGCGTCGGCACGCACCACGTCCCGGCCGCGCTGCCGCCCGCCCCGCGCTCGGGCGACTGACGGCCACCCCAGCGACGAGAGAGGGCGCCCCCGGCCGGGGGCGCCCTCTCTCGTCGCGTCGTGCGCCGCTACTTCTTCTTCGCGCCGCGCTTCTCACGCACTCGCACGGAGATGTGGATCGGCGTCCCCTCGAAGCCGAACTCCTCACGCAGCCGGCGCTCGATGAAGCGCCGGTAGCCCGCCTCGATGAAGCCGGAGGCGAAGAGCACGAACCGCGGGGGCTTGGTGCCCGCCTGGGTGCCGAACAGGATGCGCGGCTGCTTGCCGCCCCGCACGGGGTGCGGGTGGGCGGCGACCAGTTCGCCGAGGAAGGCGTTCAGGCGGCCCGTCGGTACGCGGGTCTCCCAGCCGGCCAGGGCCGTCTCGATCGCCGGGACCAGCTTCTCCATGTGCCGACCGGTCTGCGCCGAGACGTTGACCCGCGGGGCCCAGGCCACCTGGCCGAGCTCGGTCTCGATCTCCCGCTCCAGGTAGTAGCGGCGCTCCTCGTCGAGGGTGTCCCACTTGTTGTAGGCGACGACGATCGCGCGTCCCGCCTCGACGGCCATGGTGACGATCCGCTGGTCCTGGACCGAGATCGACTCGGAGGCGTCGATGAGGATGACGGCCACCTCCGCCTTCTCGACGGCGGCGGCGGTGCGCAGCGAGGCGTAGTAGTCGGCGCCCTGCTGGAGGTGGACGCGCTTGCGGATGCCCGCCGTGTCGACGAACTTCCAGGTGACGCCGCCCAGTTCGATCAGCTCGTCGACCGGGTCGCGGGTGGTGCCGGCCAGCTCGTTGACGACGACGCGCTCCTCGCCGGCCACCTTGTTGAGCAGCGAGGACTTGCCGACGTTGGGTCGGCCGATCAGGGCGATGCGGCGCGGGCCGCCGACGGCGGTGCCGAAGGTCTGCGCCGGGGCCTCGGGCAGGGCCTCCAGGACCCTGTCCAGCATGTCGCCGGTGCCACGGCCGTGCAGCGCGGAGACCGGGTGCGGCTCGCCGAGCCCCAGCGACCACAGATAGGAGGCGTCGGCCTCGCCGCTCGGGCCGTCGACCTTGTTGGCGCACAGCACGACGGGCTTGCCCGCCTTGCGCAGCAACCGTACGACGGCCTCGTCGGTGTCGGTGGCGCCGACCTTGGCGTCCACGACGAAGACAACGGCGTCGGCGGCCTCGATCGCGTACTCGGCCTGCGCGGCCACGGAGGCGTCGATGCCGAGGACGTCCTGCTCCCAGCCGCCGGTGTCGACGACCTTGAAGCGGCGGCCCGCCCATTCGGCCTCGTAGGTGACGCGGTCGCGGGTGACGCCGGGCTTGTCCTCGACGACGGCCTCGCGGCGGCCGATGATCCGGTTCACCAGGGTCGACTTGCCGACATTGGGGCGGCCGACGACGGCGAGGACGGGCAGCGGGCCGTGCCCGGCCTCCTCGATCGCGCCCTCGACCTCCTCGATGTCGAAGCCCTCTTCGGCGGCGAGCTCCATGAACTGCGCGTACTCGGCGTCGCCGAGCGCCCCGTGGTCGTGCTCCTCGCCCGAGCCCTCGGAGTGGATGTGGTCGTTCATGAAGTCCGTACCTCGTTCATCGTGGTGATCGGTGGAAAACCCCCAGTTCCGGGTGATCCACTACTCAAGTGTCGCCTAGCGGCTCGTGAGCCGCCTGGCGTTTTCCAGGTGCGCGGTGAGCTGCTTCTGGATGCGTTCGGTTGCCTCGTCCAAGGCCTTGCGGGTACGCCGTCCGCTGCCGTCGCCCGCGTCGAAGGGGTCACCGAAGACGACGTCGACCCGGGAGCGCAGCGGGGGCAGCGCCTTTATCAACCGTCCGGGCCGGTCGGTGCTTCCCAGCACCGCGACCGGGACGATCGGGGCGCCGCTGCGCACCGCGAAGTAGGCGAGCCCGGCGCGCAGCGATGCGAAGTCGCCCTCGCCCCGGGTCCCCTCCGGGAAGATGCCCAGTACGCCGCCGTTGTCCAGCACGCCCAGGGCGCGGGCGATGGCCGTGCGGTCGGTGGAGTGACGGTCCACCTCGAGCTGGCCGATGCCGGTCAGGAAGCGCCCGAGCGGTCCGACGAACGCCTCCTTCTTGATCAGGAAGTGCGTCGGCCGGGGGGCGACGCCCATGACCATCGGGCCGTCGATGTTGTGCGAGTGGTTGACGGCGTAGATCACCGGGCCGTCGGCCGGCACCCGCCAGGCGCCCAGCACGCGCGGCTTCCACAACCCGTACATCAGGCCGACGCCGATGCGCCGCCCGACCTCGGCGCCCCGCGCCGACGGGACCTCGGTCACTTCTCCGCCCGCTTCTCCTCGACGAGGGTGACGACGCACTCGATGACCTGCTCGAGGGTGAGGTCGGTGGTGTCCACCTCGACCGCGTCGTCGGCCTTGGCCAGCGGCGAGGTCTTGCGGCTGGAGTCGGCCGCGTCCCGCTTGATCAGGGCCTCGCGGGTGACGTTGACGTCGGCGCCCTTGAGCTCGCCGCTGCGGCGGGCGGCGCGGGCCTCGGCCGAGGCGGTGAGGAAGATCTTCAGGTCGGCGTCCGGCAGCACGGTCGTGCCGATGTCGCGGCCCTCGACGACGATGCCGAGCGGGGCGCCGGCGGCGATGGTGCGCTGCAGCTCGGTGATCCGGGTCCGCACCTCGGGGACGGCGCTGACCGCGCTGACCTTGGCGGTGACCTCCTGGGTGCGGATCGGGCCGGCCACGTCCGTGCCGTCGACCGTGATGGTCGGGGCGGCCGGGTCGGTGCCGGAGACGATCTCGGGCTTGCCGGCCGCGGCGGCGATCTCGTGCGGGTCGTCGGTGTCGATGCCGTTGGTCACCATCCACCAGGTGATCGCCCGGTACTGGGCGCCGGTGTCCAGGTAGCTCAGGCCGAGCTGGGCGGCGACGGCCTTCGACGTGCTCGACTTGCCCGTGCCGGAGGGGCCGTCGATGGCGACAATCACGGCCGGGGCGGTCGGGGCGGCGCCGTTTTCCACGTGGGGACACCTTCCTGGTGCGGTGCGGTGAGTGGTGTGCGGGACGCGAACGCGTCCCGCACAAGGTTACCGGGCTCGCAGGACGCCTCTTACAGCCGTACGGCGCCCGCGGTCACTGCCGGATCGCCCAGCCCCGCTCCTTGAGTGCCGCCGTCAGTACGGCGGCGGCCCTCGGCTCGACCATGAGCTGCACCAGACCGGCCTGCTGCCCGGTCGCGTGCTCGATCCGCACGTCCTCGATGTTGACCCCGGCCCGGCCCGCGTCGGCGAAGATGTGGGCCAGCTGGCCGGGCTGGTCGTCGATGAGGACGGCCACGGTCTCGTAGACCCGGGGCGCACTGCCGTGCTTGCCGGGGACCCGCACCTGTCCGGCGTTGCCGCGCCGCAGCACCGCCTCGATGCCGGCGCTGCCCTCGCGGCGCTTGACGTCGTCGGAGGACTGGAGGGCGCGCAGGGCCCGCACGGTCTCCTCCAGGTCGGCGGCGACGTCCCCGAGCAGGTCGGCGACCGGCCCCGGGTTCGCCGAGAGGATGTCGATCCACATCCGGGGGTCGGAGGCGGCGATCCGCGTCACGTCGCGGATGCCCTGCCCGCACAGCCGTACGGCGGCCTCCTCGGCGTGCTCGAGGCGGGCCGCGACCATGCTGGAGACCAGGTGGGGCATGTGGGAGACGAGGGCCACAGCACGGTCGTGGGCGTCCGCGTCCATCACCACCGGTACCGCGCGGCAGTGCGAGACGAGTTCCAGGGCGAGGTTCAGCACCTCGGTGTCGGTGTCCCGGGTCGGGGTGAGCACCCAGGGCCGGCCCTCGAAGAGGTCGCCGGTGGCGGCCAGCGGCCCGGACTTCTCGCGGCCGGACATGGGGTGCGTGCCGATGTAGGCGGAGAGGTCGAGCCCCCGTGCCTCCAGCTCGCGCCGGGGGCCGCCCTTGACGCTGGCCACGTCGATGTAGCCGCGGGCGGCGCCGCGCCCCACGGCGTCCGCGAGCACGTCGGCGACGAGTGCGGGCGGGGCGGCGACGATCGCGAGGTCGACGGGCCCGTCCGGCGCCTCGTCGGTGCCGGCGCCCAGCGCTGCGGCCGTCCGGGCCTGCTCGGGGTCGTGGTCGGCGAGGTGCACGGTGACGCCCCGCTGGGTCAGGGCGAGGGCGGCGGAGGTGCCGATGAGGCCGGTGCCGATGACGAGTGCGGTTCTCACTGGGCGATGTCCTTGCGCAGGGCCGCGGCGGCGCCGAGGTAGACGTGGCAGATCTCGGCCCGGGGCCGGTCGGACTCGATGTGCGCGAGGATCCGGACGACGCGCGGCATGGCGCCCTCTACGTCCAGCTCCTGGGCGCAGATCAGCGGGACGTCTGTGATGCCGAGGCCCCGCGCGGCGGCGGCCGGGAAGTCGCTGTGCAGGTCGGGGGTGGCCGTGAACCAGATACTGATCAGGTCGTCGCCGGTCAGCCCGTTGCGTTCCAGGACCGCCGTCAGCAGGGCCGCGACCTGCCGGCCCATGTGCTCGGCCTCGTCCCGCTCCAGTTGGACGGCGCCCCGGACCGCTCGTACCGCCACGGCGTTGCTCCTTGCTGACGTGCGTATCGATTCTTGGTCCGTCCAGCCTAGTCAGCCCGCCGCGTACCGGCTCCGGGCGCCCGTCTCCTGAGACGCTGTCCCGGCCGGAACCCTCTCCCCCGGAGGTGCGAGATGCCCCACACCCCCACCCGCCGCACGGTCCTCCTCTGCACGGGCGCGGCGGCGCTCGCCGCGGGCTGCGGTGACGGAGGCGGCGACGGCGGCTCCTCGGCCGCCTCGCCGGGGCAGGAGTTGGCCACGACGAGCGACATCCCGGTCGGCGGCGGCCGGGTCTTCACGGACGAGAAGATCGTGGTGACCCAGCCGGAGCAGGGTACGTTCAAGGCGTTCTCGGCGGTCTGCACGCACCAGAACTGCCTGGTGTCCGAGGTGCGGGACGGCACCATCGACTGCGCCTGCCACGGCAGCCGGTTCAGCATCACCGACGGCTCGGTGGAGCACGGGCCGGCGACGCGGCCCCTGCCCGAGGAGCGGATCGCGGTGGAGGGAAATTCGGTCCGGCCGGCGTGAACCGCCCGCGTACGCTCCCGGCATGGAACCCGAGACCCTGGTGCGCGACCACACTGTCTACGCCTGTGTCATGGGCTCCCGCGCCTTCGGTCTGGCCACGGAGGACAGCGACACGGACCGCCGGGGTGTGTTCCTCGCCCCGACGCCCCTGTTCTGGCGCTTCGAGAAGCCGCCGACGCACGCGGAGGGCCCTGCCGAGGAGCAGTTCAGCTGGGAGCTGGAGCGTTTCTGCGAGCTGGCCCTGCGCGCGAACCCGAACATCCTGGAGTGCCTGCACTCCCCGCTCGTCGAGTACGCCGACGAGACCGGGCGCGAACTCCTCGCCCTGCGCGGCGCGTTCCTCTCCCGCCGGGTCCACGAGACGTTCACGCGGTACGCGCACGGCCAACGCCGTAAGCTCCACGCCGACGTGCGCACCCACGGCGCCCCGCGCTGGAAGCACGCGATGCACCTGCTGCGGCTGCTGACGTCCGCCCGCGACCTGCTGCGCACGGGCGCCCTCACCGTCGACGTCGGCGACCGACGCGAGCCGCTGCTAGCCGTGAAGCGCGGCGAGGTTCCCTGGCCGGAGGTCCAGTCCCGAATGACCCGCCTGGCGGAAGAGGCCGAGCGGGCCGCTCCCGGCAGCCCGCTGCCCGCCGAACCGGACCGGCGCCGCGTCGAGGACTTCCTCGTCCGCGTCCGCCGGACCTCAGCTCTCCAGCCGCGTCCGTACGGCGAAGACGTGCAGCGCGTCGTAGGCGGTGGGGGCGTCGGGCAGCGCTGACGCCGCCTGCGCCTCGTCCAGCACGCCGTGCAGCCGCTCGACGTCGGCCCGCACGCGCGCGTGGTCGACGCCCGCGTCCCCGTGCTCGCGCTCCGCCTTGGCGGCGATCAGCTCGGGCAGGTAGTCCGGGGCGGCGTCGACCTCCCCGAGGAGCGTGGGCAGATGGGGCTGCACCTCGGCGGAGTGCATCAGGTGGATGCCGGTGAGCAGCACCCGGAAGGTGTAGAGCAGCGGCTTGAGCTCGCCGGTCTTCTCGAACAGCCGCCACTGGGTGTTCATGAGAGGTGAGGACGACCGGCGCGAGCGCGGCCAGCTCCCGGTGGGCGTCGGTGGTGTGCACGGCCAGCGGCGACAGCAGCTGCTCCAGCACGTAGCCGTTGCGCCGGGGCATCAGCCGTACGAACTTGCGCAGGTCGTGCGTGACCAGGTCCATCTCGACGCCTCCCGGTCCCACATCCGCGACCGGGTCTCCTCGGGCTCGCGCAGGCCGACCAGGTCGGCGGCGGGCAGCAGGTGGACGCCGCGCAGGTCGACGTCCGAGTCGCGGGAGGGGAAGCCGTAGAGGTGGGCGCCGGAGACGGTGGCGAACAGCACCGGAAAGGGCTGTTCGGCCACCACCGGGGCCAAGGACGTCGAGGGCGTCGATCATGCGCTGCTCAAGCGTCCCAGAGCGCTCCGAGGGCGAGCAGGTCGGCCCGGTACTCGATGCGGTCGGCCCACTCGGCGGGCCAGGCGTCGGCGCCCAGGTACGCACCGGCGAAGGCGCCCGCGAGGCTGGCGACGGAGTCGGAGTCGCCGGAGGTGCAGGCGGCGCGGCGCAGGGCGGTCAGCGGCTGGTCGACGAAGAGCAGGAAGCAGAGCAGCCCGGCCGCCATGGCCTCCTCGGCGATCCAGCCCTCGCCGACCACCAGGCACGGGTCGGTCTCCGGAGAGACCGTGCGCACCGCCTCCCGGAGCCGGTCGAGTATCGCCAGGCACTCGTCCCAGCCGCGGGCGATGAAGTGCTCGGGTGTCGGGTCCTGGGCGCGGGTCCACAGGTCGCCGAGCCAGCGCTCGTGGTAGCGGGTGCGGTTGTCGTAGGCGTACGACCGCAGCAGCCCGACCAGTCCGGTCGGCTCGGCTCCCTCGGCGAGCAGCCGTACGGCGTGCGCGGTGAGGTCGGAGGCGGCGAGCGCGGTCGGGTGCCCGTGGGTGAGTGCCGATTGCAACTGGGCGGCGCCCGCGCGCTGTTCGTCGCTGAGACCGGGGGCGAGTCCGACGGGGGCGACGCGCATGTTGGCGCCGCAGCCCTTGGAGTGGACCTGGCTGGCGTCCTGCCAGGGGCGGTCCGGCCTCTTGAGGAGGTTGCAGGCGCGGAGGCAGGTGTTGCCCGGCGCCCGATTGTTCTCCGGTGACTGGTACCAGTCGACGAACGCGTCGCGCACCGGCCGTTCCATGCGCTTGGGCCCGAGCAGGCCCCGGTCCATCGCCGTCCGCAGCCCTTTCCCCAGCGCCAGCGTCATCTGCGTGTCGTCGGTGACGATCGCGGGCCGGGGCAGCTCCATCTCCCGCCAGGGGCCGAACTCGGCGAGGATCGACGGCACGTCGTTGAACTCGGTGGGGAAGCCCAGCGCGTCGCCGAGGGCGAGCCCGGTGAGCGCTCCAGTGGCGGCCCGCTTGGTGACGGTGGTCGTGGTCATGCGGGGCGTCCTTCCCGAGGGGCGCGGAGCAGGGGCGGGTGCAGGGTGGTGGCGGGGCCCGCGCGGTAGAGCGCGGCCGGTTTGCCGCGGCCCCCGGTGAGGCGGGCGGCGCCGGGGACCGCTTCGACGAAGCCCGGGGTCGCCAGCACCTTGCGGCGGAAGTTGGGCCGGTCGAGGGCCGTGCCCCACACCGTCTCGTAGACCTGTTGCAGCTCGCCGAGCGTGAACTCGGCGGGGCAGAAGGCGGTGGCCAGGCAGGTGTACTCCAGCTTGGCGCCGACGCGCCGCCGGGCGTCGGCCAGGATCCGGTCGTGGTCGAAGGCCAGGTCCACCGCGGCGTCGTACGGCACCCAGCGGGCCTGCGAGGCGTCACCGCCGCCGTGCGGTGCGGGTGGGTCGGGCAGCAGCGCGGCGAACGCGACGGACACCACCCGCATGCGGGGGTCGCGGTCGGGCTCGCTGTAGGTGCGCAGCTGCTCCAGGTGCAGGTCGGTCACGTCCGCGAGGCCGGTCTCCTCGGCCAGCTCGCGCCGGGCCGCCGTCTCCGCCGACTCCTCGGGCAGCAGGAAGCCGCCGGGCAGCGCCCAGCGGCCGGCGTACGGCTCCTGCCCTCGTTCGACGAGCAGCACGTGCAACGCGTCCGCGCGGAGCGTGAGGACGGCGAGGTCGACGGTGACGGCGAAAGGCTCGAAGGCGTGCTTGTCGTAACCGTAAATGACTGACCACCCCCTTAATAGTCACTACGACTATAAAGAGGGTGGCTCAGGCGCACAAGCCCGTACGGCTGGCTAGAGGTCGACCTCCTGCATCAGCATCCCGACCTCCGTATTGGACAGCCGGCGCAGCCAGCCCGACTTCTGGTCGCCCAGCGTGATCGGGCCGAAGGCGGTGCGCACCAGCTTGTCGACCGGGAAGCCGGCCTCGGCCAGCATCCGGCGGACGATGTGCTTGCGGCCCTCGTGGAGGGTGACCTCGACCAGGTAGTTCTTGCCGGTCTGCTCGACGACCCGGAAGTGGTCCGCGCGCGCGTAGCCGTCCTCCAGCTGGATGCCGTCCTTCAGCCGCTTGCCGAGGTCACGCGGGATGGGACCCACGATGTGCGCGAGGTAGGTCTTCTTCACGCCGTAGCGGGGGTGGGTCAGACGGTGTGCCAGCTCGCCGTGGTTGGTGAGCAGGATGACGCCTTCGGTCTCGGTGTCGAGCCGGCCGACGTGGAAGAGGCGGGTCTCGCGGTTCGTGACGTAGTCGCCGAGGCACTGGCGGCCGTCCGGGTCCTCCATGGTGGAGACGACACCGGCGGGCTTGTTGAGCGAGAAGAACTGGTACGACTGCGTGGCGACGGTCAGGCCGTCGACCTTGACCTCGTCCTTCTCCGGGTCGACCCGCTTGCCCTGCTCGAGGACGATCTCGCCGTTGACCTCGACGCGCGCCTGCTCGATCAGCTCCTCGCAGGCCCGCCGGGAGCCGTAGCCCGCGCGCGCGAGAACCTTCTGCAGCCGCTCGCCCTCCTGCTCGGCGCCCGGGAAGGTCCTGGGCAGCTTGACGTCCTTCTTGCCCGCGTACCGCTCGCGGTTGCGCTCCTCGGCCCGCGCCTCGTACTCGCGGGACGTGGCCGGCACCGAGCGCCCCCGCTGCAAGGGCTTCTTCGGCCCGCCCTTGGCGCCGCCCCGGGCCGAGGGGCCGCGGCCCGACTTCGGGCCGTCCTTCGTGGCGCCGGGTCCCACGTCGTAGCGCCGCTCCTCCGGGCGCGGCTTCTTCGGACGACCGCCCTGCTTGTCGTCGCGGTTGTTTCCGGCGCCGCGGTAGTTACCGCGGCCACCGCTGCTCCCGCCGCGGCCGCCGCTGTTGCCACCACGGCTCCCGCCGTTGTTTCCGCTGCTGTTCCTGCCGCTGCTGCTTCGCATCAAAGTTCCGTCTTGTCGTCTGCGTCCTCGGAATCCGGGGCGTCCGGATCGAACGACGGGACCCCTTCCAGCGTCTCGGACTCGATCGCCGCCGCCTC
This sequence comes from Streptomyces mutabilis, assembly GCF_014649815.1. GTDB lineage: Bacteria > Actinomycetota > Actinomycetes > Streptomycetales > Streptomycetaceae > Streptomyces > Streptomyces mutabilis. Next base: position 214,938 of record NZ_BMTT01000011.1, read on the forward strand.
GGGGAGGAAGGGCGCGAGCTCCGGGAGCTCGTCCAGGCCGCGCAGGCCCATCCGCTCCAGGAAGTAGTTCGTCGTCACGTACAGGATCGCACCTGTTTCGGGTTCCGTGCCCGCCTCCTCCACCAGACCCCGCTGGAGGAGGGTGCGCATCACACCGTCGCAGTTCACACCGCGCACCGCGGAGACGCGGCTGCGGCTGACCGGCTGGCGGTAGGCGACGACGGCGAGGGTCTCCAGGGCGGCCTGGGTGAGGCGGGCGTGCTGGCCGTCCAGGACGAAGCCCTCGACGGCGGCCGCGTACTCGGGGCGGCTGTAGAAGCGCCAGCCGCCCGCGATCAGGCGCAGTTCGAAGCCCCGGCCCTGCACCGTGTACTCGTCGGCCAGTTCGCGCAGGGCGTCCGCGATCTGCCGCCGGGGCCGCTGGAGTATCTTCGCCAGGTGCTCCTCGGTCGCGGGCTCGTCCACGACCATGAGGACGGCTTCGAGCGCGGGCTTCAGGTCGAGGGCGGCGACGGCGGCCGGCCCGCCCGGGGCCTCGGTGATCTCTTCGCTCACGCCTTCTGCTCCTCCTTCGGCGCCTCGGGCGGCCGGTCGAACTCGTCGGTCACCACCGGTTCGGTGTCCCCGTCCCCGCCGGTCCAGCGCACCAGCAGGTCGCCGAGTGCGGTCTCCTGGTCCAGGGCGACGGCCTTCTCCCGGTACAGCTCCAGCAGCGCCAGGAAGCGGGCCACGACGGTCAGCGTGTCCTCGGTGTCCTCGACCAGGACCCGGAAGCTGGCCTCGCCCAGCTCCTTCAGCCGCGCGACGACGATCCCGGCCTGCTCCTGCACGCTGACCAGCGGCGCGTGAATGTGCTCGACGTACACCTGCGGCTTGGGCTTGGGCTGCATCGCCTTCACGGCGAGCTTGGCGAACCCCTCCGGACCGATGCTGATCACGACCTCGGGCAGCAGCTCGGCGTGGTGGGGTTCCAGGCCGACGGTGCGCGGGTGGCGGCGGGCCTCGGCGTCCAGCCGTTCGTTGAAGATCTCCGCGATCTGCTTGTACGCGCGGTACTGGAGCAGCCGCGCGAAGAGCAGGTCGCGGGCCTCCAGGAGCGCGAGGTCGGCCTCGTCCTCCACCTCGGCGGCGGGCAGCAGCCGGGCCGCCTTGAGGTCGAGCAGTGTGGCCGCGACCACCAGGAACTCGGTCGTCTCGTCGAGGTCCCAGTCCGGGCCCAGCGCGCGGATGTGCGCCATGAACTCGTCGGTCACCTTGGACAGGGCGACCTCGGTGACGTCCAGCTTGTGCTTGGAGATCAGTTGGAGGAGCAGGTCGAACGGCCCCTCGAAGTTGGCGAGCCGCACCGTGAAGACCCCGTCGCCCTCGCCGGGCGCGGCCTCGGGGAGGGCGTGCGTGACCTCCACGTCCGCCTCCGCCGACCGCCGGGTGTCGTCGCCCCGCGGGGTGCGGGGAAGCCCTGCGTGCCCCGTAGGCCGACCGTCCGGTGCCCGCGCGTCCACGGGCGGCCCAGCGCCCTGTGGGGAGCCGAGGCCGCCTCCAGGAGACTGCTCGGGCCCGGAACCGGCCGTCGCGCGGGGCACCCGCGGAGGCGTTGCCGTGCCCCGCCGCGAGGCATCCGCGAGCGCGGACGAGGCCGCCACCGGCACCGCGGGGCCGACGCCCCCGGGCCGACCGGGGACGTCGGGCTCGGGGCCGGTCCCGGTCTGGGCCCCGGTCGCGACGGTGGTCCCGGGGTCCGTGTCGGGGGCGGCTGCGGGTTCGAAGCCGGTCCGAGAGGCCGCAGTGGTCCCGGCGCCCGTCTCGAAACCAGCGTGACCCGACCGCCCGGGTACTGCGCCGGACCCTGGAACGATCTCGGGACCGGCCTGGCCGGACGGCCCCGCTCCGACGGGCGCCTCTCCAGGCGGCTCGGCCCCCTCGGTCGCGCCGGACGCGTCCGGAACCGGCCCGGCCGCCCGCTCGCCCGGCCCCCGGCCCAGCGCACGCCGACGGCCGGCGCGGGCACCGGGGCGGGAGGCGTCGTACGAGGTCATGGCCCCCGCAGGCTACCGCTACCGTCCCCGCAGCCGTCGTACGAGGATGCTGGCGTCCCCCCGGGTCTCCAGGTCGGCGAGGACGACGGCGACGGCCTCGCGGACGATGCGGCCGCGGTCGACGGCCAGTCCGTGCTCGCCCCGGAGCACCAGGCGGGCGTGCTCGAGGTCCATCAGCTCCTCGGCGGAGACGTACACGGTGATCTTCTCGTCGTGGCGCTCGCGGCCGCTGGGCCGACGGGCGGCGGCCCGGCCGCGCTTGCGCGACTGGGGCTGGGCGGCGGCCGAACCTTCCTGCGCACCCCCGCCCGCTCCGGCGCCCCGCGCGGAGCGCTCCGTGCCTCGGCTGCGCGACTCACCCGCCGAGCCCTGTTCCGCGTCCGCAGCGGCGTGCTCCGCGCCCTCGCCGTCACCGCCCTGCGCGGGCACCGACTGCGGTGCGTCCTCGGCGGCGGCCTGGTCGCTCTCCCCCGCCGGTGCCGGTACCCGGGCTTCCCCGTTCGCCGGTCGCCGCGGGGAGGACGCCTGGAGCGCCGTTCCCCCTGTCGTACGGAAGAGTTCGTCGGCCCCCGGCAGACTCACTCGGCGTGACACCGGGCGAGCACCTCCCTGGCGAGCTGGCGGTAGGCGGCGGCACCGACGGAGTTGGAGGCGTACGTGGTGATCGGCTCACCGGCGACCGTGGTCTCCGGGAAGCGGACCGTGCGCCCGATGACCGTGTGGTAGACGTGGTCGTCGAACGCCTCGACCACCCGCGCGAGCACCTCACGGCTGTGCACGGTGCGCGAGTCGTACATCGTGGCGAGGATGCCGTCGAGCTCCAGGTCGGGGTTGAGCCGCTCCTGGACCTTCTCGATGGTCTCGGTCAGCAGCGCCACACCGCGCAGTGCGAAGAACTCGCACTCGAGCGGCACGATCACCTTGTGCGCGGCCGTCAGGGCGTTCACCGTCAGCAGGCCGAGCGAGGGCTGGCAGTCGATCACGATGAAGTCGTAGTCGTCCATCAGCGGCTTCAGCGCCCGCTGCAGGGTGGACTCGCGCGCGACCTCGCTCACCAGCTGGACCTCGGCCGCCGACAGGTCGATGTTGCTGGGCAGCAGGTCCATGTTGGGGACCGCCGTCTTCAGCAGCACCTCGTCGGCGGCCATGCCCCGCTCCATGAGCAGGTTGTAGACGGTGAGGTCGAGCTCCATCGGGTTGACGCCGAGACCGACCGACAGCGCGCCCTGCGGGTCGAAGTCGACGAGCAGCACCCGGCGCCCGTACTCGGCGAGCGCGGCACCCAGGTTGATGGTCGACGTGGTCTTGCCGACGCCGCCCTTCTGGTTGCACATCGCGATGATCTTGGCGGGGCCGTGATCGGTCAGCGGGCCGGGGATCGGGAAGTACGGCAGCGGGCGTCCGGTGGGACCGATGCGCTCACGGCGCTGACGGGCTGCGTCGGGCGCGAGCGTCGCCGCGTACTCGGGATCGGGCTCGTACTCCGCGTCCGGATCGTAGAAGTGCCCCTCGGGCAGTTCGTCGTAGTCGGCGAAGTGGTTGCGGGGCGCGCCACTTCCGTCGCCGGCCATGGCGTTCACGTGTTGGCCATCCATACTCATGTGTGCTGTCTGAGTTGCCTGCGGACTCGGGTGGGCGGCTGCGAAGGTACGTACAGCGACGGAGCCGACAGCCTCGAGACGCCCGGGGCCGTGGGCCCGTGCAGGCATTCCTGGTTGACCACCCCCGGGAGTAAATGTCGACTCATTCACAAGTCGTCTTACCTCCTTGGTGACCAGGAAACTTCTAGACAGGTCAGCGTGGCACCATGCCGACGTTCGGCGACTCTATGGCGTGTCGACCGTCCGCAGCAACACAATCCGCCGGACCCGGCCCGATGTGTCGGCAATGGAACATCCCCCCTGTCAAGGGCGTACGGCCGTCGCACAGCAGGTTTCACCGGTGCGCGAATCGGTTGAAGCGTTACGTTCGAGGCGAGTTGGCCGAGAATCGCAAAGTGACCATACACACACCCGGCCGGACCTTGTCGGACAAGGCCCGGCCGGGCGTGCGGGGTTGACGGCGACTGTTGACGTATCGCCTTTACCGTTTGGTGACTCAGGCGAGCAGGGTGGCCGGGTCGACGAACTCCATGCCGTGCGCCTCGGCGACCTCGCGGTAAGTCACCTTGCCGTCATGCGTGTTGAGACCCCTGGCCAGCGCGGAGTCGCGGCGCAGCGCCTCGGCCCAGCCGCGGTCCGCCAGCTCGACGATGTAGGGCAGCGTGGCGTTGGTCAGCGCGTTGGTGGAGGTGTTCGGCACCGCGCCCGGCATGTTGGCGACGCAGTAGAAGACCGAGTTGTAGACCTTGAAGGTCGGCTCGGCGTGCGTGGTCGGGTGGGAGTCCTCGAAGCAGCCGCCCTGGTCGATCGCGATGTCGACAAGAACACTTCCCGGCTTCATGCGGGAGACCAGCTCGTTGGTGACCAGCTTCGGAGCCTTGGCGCCCGGGATGAGCACCGCGCCGATGACCAGGTCGGCGTCGACGACGGCCTTCTCCAGCTCGAAGGAGTTGGACATGACGGCCTTGACCTTGGTGCCGAAGATCTTGTCGGCCTCACGCAGCTTGTTGATGTCGCGGTCGAGCAGGGTCACGTCGAAGCCCATGCCGACGGCGATCTGGGTGGCGTTCCAGCCGGAGACACCGCCGCCGATGACGACGGCCTTGGCGGGGGTCACGCCCGGCACGCCGCCGGGCAGCACGCCGCGGCCGCCGTTGGGGGCCATCAGGTGGTAGGCGCCGACCTGCGGGGCGATACGGCCCGCGACCTCGGACATCGGGGCGAGCAGCGGCAGCGCGCGGTTCGGCAGCTCGACCGTCTCGTAGGCGATGGCGGTGGTGCCGGACTCGATCAGCGCGTCCGTGCACTCCTTGGAGGCGGCCAGGTGCAGGTAGGTGAAGAGCGTCTGGTCCTTGCGAAGGCGGTGGTACTCCTCCGCGATGGGCTCCTTGACCTTCAGCACCAGGTCGGCGGTGGCCCAGACCTCGTCGGCGGTGTCGAGGATCCGCGCGCCGGCGGCGACGTACTCGTCGTTGGGGATCGAGGAGCCCACACCGGCGTCACGCTCGATGACGACCTGGTGACCGTGGCGCACCAGCTCGTGCGCGCCGGCGGGGGTGATGGCCACCCGGAACTCGTTGTTCTTGACCTCGCGGGGGATACCGACCTTCACGTCGATCACGGTCCTTGGCTCAGAGGATGGGGCTATAGCTACACATACCCGCGCACACATGGGCACAACGGGAGACACCGCAAGAACGTGCGGCAGAGCCAGTCTAATGAAGGTGTTCCTGCTGTCTAGCCTTTCAAAGCATCAATCTTCAGACGCTGCGCTGCGGATTTCGCAGGCTTCGGTGTGATCTTCCCTCAGCATGCGATCTGCTGTGCCCCGCTGCAGACCGGCCGCCGTCGGGTCGCCGAGCCGGTCGAGCGTGTCGGCCAGCCGCAGATGCAGTGCCGCCTGGAGCCGGACGTCCTCGGCCCGGCGGGCCCACTCGACGGCCTCCTGGCAGGTGCGCAGCGACTCCCCGGGGCGTCCGGCGTACTCCTGGACACGGGCCAGTTCGCTCAGAGCCCGCGCGTGGGCGGCCACGTCGCCGGTCCTGCGGTACCCGGCGACCGCGGCTCGCCAGCCCCGCAGCGCCTCGCCGTAGCGGCCCGCGTAGGTGTGGGCGGTGGCGAGGCGGCCGTACACCCGGGCGGCGTCGGCGCGCTCGTCGCGGGCCAGGCGCTGGGCGAGGGCGCGGCCGAACCAGTCGGCGGCCCGGTCGTAGTCCCCCAGCTCGAGATGGGCTCCGCCTACGGATTCCATCGCGCGGGCGGTCGCGTACGGGTCGTTCGCCTCGCGTCCGGCGTCCAGTGCGGCCCGGTAGCGCACCAGGGCCTCGGCGGTGCGGCCGGTGCGGGCGTCCAGGTCGGCGAGGTTGAGCAGGGCCGCCGCCTGCTCACGGGGCAGTTCGCGGCGCTCGGCCACGTCGAGGACGAGGCGGTGGATACCGTACAGGTCGGGTGCGGCGGCCTGGGTGCCGAAGTGGGCGACCATGGCCCGCACCAGCTGGGACATCAGCCGGCGGGCGAGGGTGTCGAGCTCCCCGTCGGCGACCGCCAGCCGGGCCGCGGCCAGGAGGGCGGGCCGGCGGGCGCGCAGCCAGTCGGCGGCGGCCCTCGGGGTGGGGAAGCGCAGGGCGCGCGGCATGTCCAAGAGCTTCTCGCGGGCCTGCGGGCTGTCCGTCTCGGTGACCGCCCGGCAGGACTGGAGCAGCCGCACCGTCCGTTCCAGCATCCGGGCGCGGGCGAGCTGGAGCTCGGCGGGCCGGTCGTGCGTCTCGGCGAGGGCGTGCAGCCGGTCGTGCAGGCACCCCGGCACCTCGTACTCGGGCAGCGGCGAGTCGACCGCGCGCAGCATGCCGAGGGCCACGAAGTCGTCCAGGGTGGTGCGGGCGCCGTTCACGGAGCAGCCGGCGAGCGCCGAGGCGGTGTGCGGGTCGACCATCCCGGCGGGGGCGAGGGAGAGCAGTCGCAGTATCCGGGCGGCGGGGCTCGGCAGCGCGGCGTAGGCGACCCGGAAGACCCGGCTCAGCGGCGTGCCCTCACCGTCCTCCGCGCGGACGTGCTTGGCGAGGTCGGCGACGGCCGCCTGGGGCCGGGCGGCGAGCCAGCCGCCGGCCAGCGTCAGCGCGGCCGGCTGGGCCTGGCACGCCTCGACCAGTTGCTCGGCGGCCCGGGGATCGACGGTGATGCGCACCGACCCGGTGTGCCGGGACAGCAGCTCCACCGCCGACTTGGTGTCCAGGCCGCCCAGTGTGCACGGGCGGACGTCCGCGATGCCGGTCAGCGGGCCCTGGGCGACGACCACGGCCAGGCATTCCGGGGTGTCCGGAAGCAGGGCGTCGACCTGCTCGGCGTCGGCCGCGTCGTCGAGCAGGAGCAGGACCCTGCGGTCGGCGAGGGCGGTGCGCAGGGCCTCTGCGAGGTCGTCCTCGTCGGCTCCGGGCGGGGTGGCGCACTCCAGCTCGGTGAGCAGTTCCCGGGCGATCCGTCCCACCGGCACGCGGGTGCCGTCCGGCTCGCTCAGCCGGGCGCGCAGCACGCCGTCGGGGTAGGCGTCCGCGACCTGGGCGGCCAGTTCCTCGGCGAGCGCGGTGCGGCCGGATCCGGGTCGGCCCGCGATGAGCAGCACCCGCGCGCGGGGGGCCTTGCGGCCGGAGAGGGTGTCCAGACCGGCGCGCTCGATGTCGGCGCGCAGCTCCTTCAACTCCCGGGTGCGGCCCAGGAACCGATTCTCCTCAGCAGGGTCCTCCGACAGCCGTACGCCGTCCGTGTCCACCGCCTGATCCGTCACGGGCCACACTCCCGATCCACCGCGCACCGGCGCCCGCCGGAACTCCGGTTCGGGCGTTTCCCGAGCCTAGTTCACGCGCTGCGGCGTTCCCGGCGGAGCAGGGCGGGCACGTCCCCCGATCGGATCAACCGATGGTCACACCGGTGCGGGTCCTCGGAGTTCTCAGGTCTCGAACGGACGCGCCGGCCACGGTGCCTCGGCCGGACGGAGGGTGTCGAGACCGTCGCCCTGCTCCGCGGCCACCAGCGAGAGCACGCCCACGACCAGGCAGTTGTTGTGCAGGTCGCCGGCGAGCACGCCCCGGACCAGGTCCGCGACGGGCACCCGCGCCAGCTCCATGTCGGCCTCTTCGTCCTCGACCTCGAAGCGCTCGCCCTCGGCCTCGGAGAGGCCCTGGGCCAGGAAGATCCGCACGGCCTCGTCGCAGCCGCCGGGCGTGGTGTAGACGTCGGTCAGCACCCGCCAGTCCTCGGCCTTGACGTGCGCCTCCTCGTACAGCTCACGCTGCGCGGCGTGCAGCGGGTTCTCGCCGGGGACGTCGAGCAGGCCGGCCGGGATCTCCCACAGCTTTTCGCGCACCGGGTGCCGGTACTGCCGGATGACGATGACCCGTCCCTCGTCGTCCAGGGCGAGGACGGCGACGGAGCCCGGGTGGACCTGGTAGTCGCGGGAGGCGACGGAGCCGTCGGGCATGACGACCTCGTCCGTGCGCACGGAGGTCTTCTTGCCCCGGAAGGGGGTCTCGGTCCGCCGGACCTCCCACTCCTCGTGGCTGTCCGTGATCGTGCTGCCCGCCATGCTGACCTGCCCTTCCAGACGTACGCGAAAAGCCGGGGCACGCGCTGTTGAGTGCGCGTGCCCCGGCCACCGTACAACCGGTTTGCTACTTCGACGTCTTCCGCTCGACCGCGGCCTTGACCAGCCCGGCGAAGAGCGGGTGCGGGCGGGTCGGGCGCGAGCGCAGCTCCGGGTGCGCCTGCGTGGCGACCAGATAGGGGTGGACGTCGCGCGGGTACTCCACGTACTCGACGAGCTTGCCGTCCGGAGAGGTGCCCGAGAAGAGGATGCCGGCCTTCTTCTCCAGCTCCGCGCGGTAGGCGTTGTTCACCTCGTAGCGGTGGCGGTGCCGCTCCTCGACGTACTCCTTGCCGTCGTACACCTCGCGCACGATCGAGCCCTCGGCCAGCTTGGCCGGGTACATGCCGAGGCGCATGGTGCCGCCCATGTCGCCCTCGCCGGCCACGATGTCCAGCTGCTCGGCCATGGTGGAGACGACGGGGTGGGCGGTGGCGGGGTCGAACTCGGTGGAGTTGGCGTCCTCGATGCCGGCCAGGTTGCGCGCGGCCTCGACCACGATGCACTGCAGGCCCAGGCACAGGCCCAGCAGCGGGATCTTGTTCTCGCGGGCGTACTTGATCGCGCCGACCTTGCCGGTCACACCGCGTTCGCCGAAGCCCCCCGGGATGCAGATCGCGTCGACGTCACCGAGCTGTGCCTTGGCGCCGGCCGGGGTCTTGCAGTCGTCGGACGTGACCCACTTGATCTTCACGCGGGCCCGGTTGGCGAAGCCGCCGGCCCGCAGGGCCTCGGTGACCGAGAGGTAGGCGTCGGGCAGGTCGATGTACTTGCCGACCAGCGCCATGGTGATCTCGTGCGCGGGCTTGTGCACGCGGTCGAGCAGGTCGTCCCAGGTCGTCCAGTCCACGTCGCGGAACGGCAGGTCCAGCTTGCGGACGACGTAGGCGTCCAGGCCCTCGGCGTGCACGACCTTGGGGATGTCGTAGATCGAGCGGGCGTCGGGGCAGGCCACCACGGCAGCCTCGTCGACGTCGCACATCAGGGAGATCTTGCGCTTGATCGCCGTGGGTACCTCACGGTCGCAGCGCAGGACGATGGCGTCCGGCTGGATGCCGATGTTGCGCAGCGCGGCAACGCTGTGCTGGGTGGGCTTGGTCTTCAGCTCGCCCGAGGGACCGATGTACGGCAGGAGCGAGATGTGCACCACGAACACGTTGTCCCGGCCGACCTCGTGCCGGACCTGGCGGACGGTCTCGAGGAACGGCAGCGACTCGATGTCGCCGACGGTGCCGCCGACCTCGGTGATCACGACGTCGACCTCGTCCGTCGCCATGCGGCGGATGCGGTGCTTGATCTCATTGGTGATGTGCGGGATGACCTGCACGGTGTCGCCGAGGTACTCGCCGCGCCGCTCCTTGGCGATCACCGTGGAGTACACCTGGCCGGTGGTGACGTTCGCGGAGCCGTCGAGGTCGCGGTCGAGGAAGCGCTCGTAGTGTCCGATGTCCAGGTCGGTCTCGGCACCGTCGTTGGTGACGAACACCTCACCGTGCTGGAAGGGGTTCATCGTGCCAGGGTCGACATTGAGGTACGGGTCGAGCTTCTGCATCACCACGCGCAGACCCCGTGCCTTGAGCAGCATGCCGAGGCTGGAGGCGGTCAGCCCCTTGCCGAGCGAGGAGGCGACACCCCCGGTGACGAAGATGTGCTTGGTCGTCGAGGATTTGGGCGGCATGGCCAAGAGGGGGCTCCCGTGGTCGCGGTCTGGGGTGCGGTGCGTTCGTCGTCCGACCCGGTCGAACCGGGTTGCCGTCGGCGGCGCCGTCGCTGCGGTTCCGGGGTTCTTCTCCCACCGGTCCACGGGCTACCAGCGTATCAGCGCCGCGGGGCGGTGGCTTCCGGCCACCCTCCGCGCACATCCCGTCACCCAGGAGCGCGGCTCACCGATTCCTCACCCGGCGGTCACCCGTTCGGCGGAGGCGCGTTGTCCGGAGCGGCACACAGATCATCTACGTGCGTCGTATCCTGCTCGGACGTTCGCTGCCGAGCCCGCCCGGCGACACGGCACCACCCCTCGCCCGTCAGCACCGGAACAACGAGAGCTCGTCAGTTCGTTGGGCAACAATTGTCTTTCGTGGCACAGCGTTTGGCTTCACGGCCCGACGGCTGCTTTGCTTCATGGCTCAACGACACATGACTCACCCCTGACCCCCCTTGACCGCACTAGCGACCGCCCCCATGCGGGGTGACGTGGCCGTTCGACTGGAGTTGCACGTGGCCGGGCGCATCGAAGACTACGCACTCATCGGAGACATGCAGACCGCCGCACTGGTCTGCCGGGACGGCACAGTCGACTGGCTGTGCCTGCCCCGCTTCGACTCGCATGCCATCTTCGCCGGTCTGCTGGGAACCGGGGAACACGGATTCTGGCGGATGGGACCGGCCTACGCCCCCGGCGCGGAGCCCCCGACCGCGGCCCGGCGGAGCTACCGCGGTGACTCGCTGATCCTGGAGTCCGAGTGGGACACCCCGCGCGGCACGGTGAGGGTGACCGATTTCATGCCGCCCCGTGACGGCGCGCCCCAGCTGATCCGCATCGTGGAGGGCGTCTCCGGCCGGGTGCCGATGCGCTCGGAGCTCAGGATGCGGTTCAGCTACGGCCGGGTGGTCCCGTGGGTGCACAAGCACGAGGGCCGCACGGTGGCCGTCGCGGGCCCCGACTCCGTGTGGTTCGACACAGAGGCCGAGACGTACGGCAAGGCGCTCACCACGTACGCGGACTTCACGGTCGCGCCGGGTGACCGGATCGCGTTCACCATCTCGTGGGAGCCCTCGCACAAGGAGCCCCCGCCGCTGCCCGAGCCCGAGCAGTCCCTGGAGGCCACCGAGGACTTCTGGCGCGACTGGGTCGAGCACTGCACGTACCACGGGCCCTACCGGGAGGCCGTGGTCCGCTCCCTGATCACCCTCAAGGCCCTGACGTACGCCCCCACCGGCGGCATCGTCGCCGCGCCCACCACGTCCCTGCCGGAGGACATCGGCGGCGTCCGCAACTGGGACTACCGCTACACCTGGCTGCGGGACGCGGCGATCACCCTGTCCTCGCTGCTGCGCACCGGCTACCGCGAGGAGGCCCGCGCCTGGCGCGAGTGGCTGCTGCGCGCGGTCGCCGGCGACCCGGAGAACCTGCAGATCATGTACGGCATCGCCGGCGAGCGCGAGCTCGGCGAGGCGGAGCTGGACTGGCTGCCGGGCTACGAGAACTCCACCCCGGTCCGGGTCGGCAACGGCGCCGCGCACCAGCTCCAGCTCGACGTCTACGGCGAGGTCACCGAGGCCCTCCACCTGGGCCACATGACCGGCCTGGCCCGCAACGACTACGCCTCCGTGCTCCAGCTCAAGCTCATCCGCTACCTGGAGGACCACTGGCAGGAGCCGGACGAGGGCATCTGGGAGGTGCGCGGCCCGCGCCGCCACTTCGTGCACTCCAAGGTGATGGCCTGGGTCGCCGTCGACCGCACCATCAAGCTGATCGAGTCCGGCGACGCCGACGGCCCGCTGGAGCGCTGGAAGCAACTGCGCGACGACATCCACCGGGACGTGTGCGAGAAGGGCTACGACAAGGAACGCAACACCTTCACGCAGTCCTACGGCTCCCAGGAGCTGGACGCCTCGCTGCTGCTGATCCCGCAGATGGGCTTCCTGCCGCCGGACGACAAGCGGGTCATCGGCACCATCGAGGCCATCCAGCGGGAGCTGTCCACGTCGGACGGCTTCATCCTGCGCTACCCGACGGAGGGCGGCGACGAGGGCGTCGACGGCCTGCCCGGCGACGAGGGCGCCTTCCTGGCCTGCTCGTTCTGGATGGCCGACGACCTGGCGATGATCGGCCGCGTGGACGAGGCGCGCAAGCTCTTCGAGAAGCTCCTCTCCCTGCGCAACGACCTGGGCCTGCTGGCCGAGGAATGGGACCCCCGCCTCCAGCGCCAGGTCGGCAACTTCCCCCAGGCATTCAGCCATGTCCCCCTGATCGACACGGCCCTGCGGCTGACGGCGAGCGGGGCGTACGGGGGCTGACGTACGAGGGCCGACGTACGGCTGCCCGCAGTGGCTGCGGGCAGCCGTACCGCCGTAGCTGCCCAACTACGCCGCAGCGCCGGGCCGGGACACCCGCCCCAGGCCCATGCGGACGCCGGGCACCCACGATGCACCGCCCGCCCAAGAGGTACCGTCCGCTCCATGAACACCCCCGCCGCACCCCCGCCCACGGGCATCACCGTGCAGCGCGCCCTGGAACTCCCCGGCCTCCGCAGCGGCCTGCCCGAGATCCTCGCCGGCGCCGACCGACTGCACCGCACCGTCCGCTGGGTGCACGCCGGCGAGGTGCCCAACATCGCCTCCCTCCTCAAGGGCGGCGAGCTCCTCCTCACCACCGGATACGGCCTCGGCACCCGCCCCGCCGAGCAGCGCGCCTTCGTCCGCACCCTCGCGGAACGCGGCATCGCGGCCCTCGTCGTGGAGCTCGGCCCGCGTTTCGCACGCCTGCCCTCCGCCCTCGTGGACACCGCCCGCACGGCCGGCCTGCCGCTGGTGCAGCTGCACCGCGAGGTGCCGTTCGTGACGGTCACCGAGGAGATCCACACCGAGATCGTCAACGGCCACTACGCACTCCTCCAGCGCGCCGAGGAGGTGCACCGCCGTTGCACGGACGCCCTGCTGGGCGGCGGCGGAGTCCCCCAGGTGCTCGGTATCCTGGCCGACTTCGGCGACAATCCGGTCTTCCTGGAGACCACCGACGGCCGCCTGCTGTACGCCGCCGGCTCCGGTCCCGAGGGCGCCGATCCGCTCCAGGTGTGGGAGGGCCTGCGCGGGCCGCACAAGGACGCCCCGCCCCCGGCGGGCTCGGTGCTGGTGGACGTGCCCGGCGGCGGGCCCGGCCCGGGGACCGCGACCGGCACCGGCTCCGTGCGCGCCCGGCTCGTCCTGCTCCCCGTGCGGTCCCCGCTGGCGCAGGTGCACCGGATGGCGGCGGAGCGGGCGGCCGGCATCCTCGCCGTGGTGCTGATGCAGGCGCGGCAGGAGGAGGAGCTCGCGGCTCGCGGGCGCGGCGACTTCCTCACCGACCTCGCCGAGGGCCGGATCACGGCGGAGGACGCCCCGGCGCAGGCCCGCGTCCTCGGCTTCAAGCCCGGCGCCGGCCCCCTGCTCCCCGTGGTGATGCGTCTCGGCGACGCCCTGTCCCCCGCGGGGGGCGGCTGGGCGGTGCTCGCGCGCGCGGTCGCCGAGGAACTGGCGTCGGTCGGGGTGCCGGTCCTCCTGGGAGTACGTCCGGTGGAGGGCCGGGTGCCGCTGCTGCTGTGCCTGCGCTCGGAGTCGGAGCGGGCGGCGGTCGCGGACCGGGTCGCGGCGGCGCTGCGGGCGGGCGTGGAGCGGGCCGGGATGCAGCGGCCGGGAGCGCAGCCGCCCGTGGTGGTCGTCGGGGTGGCCGGTGGCTGGGCGGCGGCGTCGGCGGGCCTGCGGCATGCGGCGGAGACGGCGACCGCCGCACAGGGGCTCACCGACCGGCCCTGGTACGACGCCCGGCGCCTCGACATCGACCTGCTGCTGTGGCGACTGCGCGACCACCCGGACCTCGCGGCGTTCGTGGACCGGGCCATCGGGCCACTGCGCGACCACGACGACCGCTCCAAGCCGCCCCTGCTGCCCACGCTCCAGACGTACCTGGCCCACGCGGGCCGCAAGGCGGAGACGGCGCGCGAGCTGCACCTCAACCGGCAGACCCTCTACAACCGGCTGGCGCGGATCGGGGAGTTGCTCGGCACGGACCTCGACGACCCGCAGACGGTCCTGGCGTTGAGCCTGGCACTGCGCGCCCGTCGGCACGTGCCGTGACCGGTTCCCTCAGAGCAGCGGCGTGGGTAGCGTCAACTCGTCGTAGACACTGAGCACCTGGGCCACGGTCTCGTCCTCCGTCGGCCAGGTGGCCGCCTGCCGTGTGCCCTCGTCCCGCAGTTCCTCGCACCGACCGGGATCGGCGAGCAGACGCACCACGGCGTCGGCGAGGGCCTCCGCGTCCCCCTCCGGGACGAGTTCGGCGGCCTCGCCGACGAGTTCGGGGATGCCGCCCACGTCGCTCGCGACAAGCGGCACGCGCGTGTGCAGGGCCTCCTGGGCGAGGACGGAACGTGCCTCCCGGCGGCTCGGCAGCAGCACGAGGTCGGCCGCCGCCAACAGGTCGGTGACGTCGTCACGGCTGCCGATGAGCACCACGGGCAGTCCCTCGTCGTCGATCCGCCGCAGCAACTCCGCGCGCAGCGGGCCCTCCCCGGCGACGACGACCAGCGGGACCGGGTCGAGGCGGCACCACGCACGCGCGGCGTCCAGCAGGACGTCGTAGCCCCGGTGCTGCTCCAGGGAACCGACGGTGATGAGCAACGGGCGGCCGACGGCGCCGAGTTCGGCCCGGATCTTCAGGCGTTTCCCGTCCGGGTCGTCGGACTCGCCCTCTCGGCAGGGCCGGGCGGGGAGCGCGACGGGGCCGAGCCGGGCGTCGCGCGCGCCCGTCCGGCGCGCGCCGTCGACCAGTTCCGAGGTTGCGCCGAGGACCACGGTGGCGGCCTTCATCACCCGCCGCTCCAGCACGCGCAGCAAGTGGGCACGGGCTCCTTCGGCATGAACCCGGTCGTGCCGGGTCACGACGAGCGGCGTGCGGACCCGCCGCCCGCCGAGGGCGAGCGCGGCGCGGAAGGAGGCGTGCAGCCCGTGCGCGTGCACCAGGTCGGCGTCCGCGCACACCGCCCGCAGCGCGGCCACGGAGACCGGGTCGCTGCTGCGCGGTACGTGCACGTGGTCGGCTCCGGTGCCGGTGAAGTCATAGGTGCGTTCCGCATCGTCGGGGGCGCACACCGTCACTTTCACGCCCCGTGCGACGAGCCCCGCGGCCAGGGAGCGCACGTGCGCGCCGCTGACGGCGTTGCCGCCGCCCAGCACCTGCACGGTGCGCAGCTGCGACAGGCCGTGCGGTGCGGGGCTGCTCACGGGGGTCACCTGGCCGGGGCTCCTGGTTCGGCGGGGACGGTCACGAAGAACGTACAGAACGATGGTGCGGGCAGGGTGCGCCGCGCGCTTGCCCGGGCGTCACGCCGTCAAGGATGCCAGGCCGTACGGGTGTTCCGGGGACGACGGCCGTCGCGAGTGGGCGACCGTCCGGGCAACGGGACGGGTCCGGTTCACTCACCCGAGTGAACGTGCCGCCTCGCTCACCCGCTCGCCGCACATGGCCGCGGCCACCAGCGCGACGGCGTGCGCGGCGAGCCCCGCCCGGCCGTTCCCGGCCACCACCGCGGCACCCAGGGCCGCGCCCAGCGCGTGCGCTCCCGTGTCGCCGAGCATAGTGCGCTCGGCGAGGTCGTCCGGCAGTACGGCCGCGACGGTGCCCATGGCGACGGCGGCCGTCTCAGCTCCGGGACCCTCGCGCAGCAGCCCCGGCGCACCGAGCGCGAGGACGGCGGCCCCGGCCCGTCCGGGGCGCACGTCCACGAGGTTGACGAAGTGCGCGGCCCCGGCGATGACAGCACCCGCGAGCACCTTGTCCAGCGGTCGTTCCTTCAGTACGGCGCCGGCGGCGAGCCCGGCCGCGGAGATGCCGAACAGCTTCACGGCCCCGCTGGTGACCTCGCCGTCCCGCAGCGCCGCCAGATGCGCCCGGAACCCGCGCCGGGAGTCCCCGGCGCCCACCACGTCGTCGTAGGCCCCACAGGCCCCCGCGGCGAGCACCGCGAGGCCGACGGCGGGCCGCACCCGTGCCGTCCCCACGGCGGCCGCCAGGGCGCACGCGGGCCCGGCGCAGAGATCCACGGTCCGCCCGGCATGGTTCTTCCGCTCCCAGCGTTCCCGGCCGCCCGGCGCCACGGCACGCAGCGCGGTGACGCCGCTTCGCGCCAGGACGGCGGCGAGGACCGTGGAGGAGCAGGAGCCGGTCCAGCGAACACGCTTGATCATCGGGCCACCCTACGGGACCCCGATCGCCGTCCTCCGCCGGACGTCCACGCGGCACCGGGGCGGGAAAGCATGGGCGTCCGAGCCCGCCCGGACGGGAACCGCGACGTCCGGGACCTCGGCCCCCGACGACGGGGGGCGGGGGCCGCGACCCCGCACCCCCGGCGCCCCGTGGCGGCAGTGCCCGGACAACGCGCCCCCGCGGCCACCGCGCTCACCGAACGCCGCCGGACCGGCCTACGCGTCCGACCGCGCCGTCTCGAGCAGTTCCTCGGCGTGGGCCCGGGCCGTCTCCGAGTCCTCCTGGCCGGCCAGCATCCGGGACAGCTCCCGGATCCGTTCCTCGCCCTCGAGCACCTTCACGCCGGACCGGGTCACCGAACCGTCGTTCGTCTTCTCCACCAGCAGCTGCCGGTCGGCGAACGCGGCCACCTGCGGCAGATGCGTGACGACCACGACCTGCGCGCTCTTCGCGAGCCGCGCCAGGCGCCGCCCGATCTCCACCGCCGCCTTGCCGCCGACCCCGGCGTCGACCTCGTCGAAGAGGTACGTCGGGACCGGGTCGGTGCCCGCGAAGACGACCTCCACCGCCAGCATCACGCGCGACAGCTCACCGCCGGACGCGCCTTTCGCGATCGGCCGCGGCGGAGCCCCCGGGTGCGGGGCGAGGAGCAGCTCGACCTCGTCGGCACCCGACGGCCCGTACGCGACCGTACGCCCGCCGACCTCCACACCCTCGGGGTCCTCGGACTGCCGGATCGCGAACGACACGCGCGCGTGGGGCATGGCCAGCGAGGCCAGTTCGGCGGTCACGGCGGCGGCGAACCGCTCGGCGGCCTCCGTCCGCGCGTCCGTCAGCGCCTGCGCCAGCCCGCCCAGCTCTGCTCTGAGCGCGTCCCGCTCGGCGGTCAGCTCGCCGATCCGCTCGTCGTCGCCGTCCAGCTCGGTCAGCCGCGCGGCACTCTGCTCGGCCCAGGCCAGCACGGCCGCGACGTCCTCGCCGTACTTCCGGGTCAGCGCGGTGAGCGCGGCCCGCCGCTCCTCGACAGCCGCCAGCCGCAGCGGGTCGGCGTCCAGGTCGTCCGCGTACCCGGCGAGCTCCCCGGCCACGTCGCGCAGCAGGATGCCGACCTCGCCGATCCGCTCGGCGAGCGCCGCCAGCGCCGGGTCGTGCGACCGTACGGCGTCCAGGGCGCGCTGCGCCCCCGCGACGAGCGTCGACGCGTCGACGCCCTCGGGATCCTCCGGGTTGCCCGCCAGCGCGGCGTGCGCGGCCGTGGCGGCCGACGCGAGCGCCTCGGCGTGGCCCAGCCGTTCCGCCTCCTCCGCCAGCTCCACGTCCTCGCCGGCGCGCGGCTCGACCGCGGCGACCTCGTCGAGGCCGTAGCGCAGCAGGTCGGCCTCCTGGGCGCGCTCACGGGCGCGGGTGGTGATCTCCTCCAGCTCACGGGTGACGGCTCGCAGCCGCCGGTAGGCCTCGGCGTACTTGGCGAGCGGCCCGGCGACCGCGTCACCCGCGTACCGGTCCAGGGCCTGCCGCTGGCGGGTCAGTTTGAGCAGCCCCTGCTGGTCGGTCTGCCCGTGCACCGCCACCAATTCGTCGGCCAGCTCGGCGAGCATTCCCACCGGCACCGACCGGCCGCCCAGGTGGGCGCGCGAGCGGCCCTCGGCGGAAACGGTACGGCTGATCAGCAGCGCCCCGTCGTCCAGCTCGGCCCCGGCCTCCTCGGCCCGCACGGCCGCCGCGGCTCCCTCGGGCACGGCGATGCGCCCCTCGACGACGGCGTTCTTGGCCCCGATCCGCACCAGCGCCGCGTCCGCGCGTCCGCCCAGGAGCAGCCCGAGGCTGGTGACCACCATGGTCTTGCCCGCACCCGTCTCACCGGTGACAGCGGTGAAGCCGGGCGACAGCTCGACCACGGCGTCGTCGATGACTCCCAGCGACCGTATCCGCATCTCCTCAAGCACGCACCGACCATACGAGGTTTCGCCCGCGGTGTGCGACGCCACCCCACCCGACCGGGGCAGCCGCAGGCCGTCACCTGCGGACGGGTCGCTCGTTGCACGAGTATTGCTCCCCGCTGCCGCGGGGATGGTCCGGTCGTATCCGTACTCGACGAGTTCGGTCACGTTGCTCCCCGCAAACGCGCGGGGATCCGGGCGCCGCGCCGGGTCAGACCTGGTGCGGCGCCCCGCGCCACCCGGAAACAGGCAACGCGAACTTCGCCACCAGCCGGTCGGTGAAGGACGCTTGGTGCAGCCGGGCCAACCGCACCGGCACCGCCCCCCGCCGGACCTCCACCCGCGCCCCCGGCGGCAACTCCACCGTTCGCCGCCCGTCGCACCACAGAACACCCGGCGGAATGTGCGGCAGCACCTCCACCGCCAGCACCGAGTCCGGCGAGGTCACCAAGGGCTTCGCGAACAGCGCGTGCGCACTGATCGGCACCATCAGCAGCGCCTCCACCTCCGGCCACACCACCGGCCCCCCGGCCGAGAAGGCGTACGCCGTCGACCCGGTCGGCGTCGACAGCACGATGCCGTCACAGCCGAACCCGGTCACCGGCCGCCCGTCGATCTCCAGCACGACTTCGAGCAGTTTCTCGGCGCCGGCCTTCTGCACGGCCGCCTCGTTCAGCGCCCAGTCGGTGTGCACGATGTCGCCGTTGCGGTGCACGACAACGTCGACGGTCATCCGCTCCTCGACCTCGTACGCCCGGTTCACCACCCGGTCGACGACCTTGTCCAGGTCATCGCGCTCGGCCTCCGCGAGGAACCCGACCCGGCCCAGGTTGACGCCGAGCATCGGCACCCCGGACGCGCGGGCGAACTCGGCACCGCGCAGCAGCGTCCCGTCACCGCCGAGCACGATCAGCAGCTCGCACCCGTCCAGGCACTGCGGGGTGGCCTCCCCGACCAGCTCCACCTCCTCCGGCAGCGGCAGGTCCCGTGCCTCCGCCTCCAGGACGCGCACGCCGAGCCCCGCGTGCAGCAGGCCCTTGACCACCAGCTCCGCGCTGCGGATCGCCGCGGGACGCCCGGTGTGGGCGAGCAGGAAAACAGTACGCGCTCGGTTCTGTGTCAACTCGGCCCCTCCGCCACTGCACGGTCAACGTCGGCCGGGTCCAGTTCACCGGCCCCGGCCCGCAGCCACAGAAAGTACTCGACGTTCCCGGAGGGGCCGGGCAGCGGACTGGCGGTGACCCCCTGCACCCCGAGTCCCAGGTCCCAGGCCTTGCGGGCGACTCCCCGCACGGCCTCGGCCCGCAGCTGCGCACTGCGTACCACTCCCCCGCTCCCCAGCCGCTCCTTGCCCACCTCGAACTGCGGCTTCACCATCATCACCAGATCGGCGTCCGGACGGGTGCACCGCACCAGGGCGGGCAGTACCAGTCCGAGCGGGATGAAGGACAGATCCCCCACCACAAGGTCCACGGGCGCCCCGTCGATCGCTTCCGGCGTCAACTCGCGTACGTTCGTACGGTCCTTGACGGTGACGCGTTCATCCTGCTGAAGCGACCAGGCGAGCTGTCCGTACCCGACGTCGACGGCGACGACGTGCGAGGCGCCCGCCCGCAGCAGTACGTCGGTGAAGCCCCCGGTGGACGCGCCGGCGTCCAGTGCGCGCCGCCCCTCGACGACGAGACCCTGCGGCACGAACGCCGCGAGGGCACCGGCCAGCTTGTGGCCGCCGCGCGAGACGTAGTCGGGGTCGCTGTCGTCGGCCGTGACCACGATCGCGGCGGCGGTCTCCACCTGCGTGGCGGGCTTGGTCGCGACGGTCTTGCCGACGGAGACCCGCCCGGCGGCGATCAGCTGGCTCGCGTGCTCGCGCGAGCGCGCCAGCTTCCGGCGGACCAGCTCCGCGTCGAGACGGCGGCGTGCGACTCCTGCCACGTTCGGTTCAGCTCCTGTTTTCGTACGGCGATGGCGGGACCGGAGGTCCCGGGCGGGCGTCGAGCGCGGTCAGCGCGTCTCGCAGCCCCCGGTGTACATCCTCGTACACCTCGACATGTCCGTCCGTGGTCAGGTGGTCGGCGTCGGCCAGCCGGGCCAGCCGGGCGTCCACCTCGGCGTTCCCGGTGGGGGTGCGCGGGACGTCGAGGGGAGCGGGGTCGTGCTCCGGCGCGTGCGCCTCGGCCGCCCCGCCGGTCTCCTGTGCCTCCGGCTCCGGTACAGCGTCGCTCATGCCCCGACGCTACCGCGTACCGCTGGGGTACGGTCGGTCCCGATGGCGACGACTGAGGAGTGCCGCGCCGCACTCGAGAAGCTCTCGGACCACATGGGCGACGCCGAAGGGGACGTGCGGGCCGCCGCCGAGCTGGACCGCTCGGTGAGCTGCCACATCACCGACCTGGACGTCACCTTCGCCGGACGCATGGCGGACGGCCGGATCGACGTGCGCGAGACCCTGGAGGGGCCGCCGCGCGAGAAGGCCGAGATCAGGCTGGCGATGACCGGCGACGACCTGGTGGCCCTGGTCGACGGCGAGCTGCACTTCGCCAGGGCCTGGGGCTCGGGCCGGGTGAAGCTGGAGGCGGGCCTGCGCGACCTTTTCCGCCTCAGGAAGCTTCTGTAGCCGCCACCTTTTCGCGCTCGACGGCGCTGCCGCCCCGTGCCTTGCGTGCGGCCGGCACCACCAGCGGCGTGCCCGTCTCCGGGTCGGAGATGATCTGACAGCGCAGCCCGAAGACCCGCTCGACCAAGTCGGCGGTGACGATGTCCTTCGGCGCACCCTCGGCGATGACCTCCCCGCCCCGCAGGGCGATGAGGTGGGTGGCGTACCGGGCGGCGTGGTTGAGGTCGTGGAGGACGGCCACGAGCGTGCGGCCCTGCTCCTCGTGCAGCTCCGCACACAGGTCGAGCACGTCGATCTGGTGCTGGATGTCCAGGTACGTCGTCGGCTCGTCGAGCAGCAGCAGCGGCGTCTGCTGGGCGAGCGCCATGGCGATCCACACGCGCTGGCGCTGTCCACCGGAGAGTTCGTCGACGTAGCGGTCGGCGAGCTCCGAGATGCCGGTCCGGGCCATCGACTCCTGGACGACGCGCTCGTCCTCGGTCGACCACTGGCGCAGGATGCCCTGGTGCGGGTACCGGCCCCGGCCGACGAGATCCCCGACGGTGATGCCGTCGGGCGCGATGGACGACTGGGGCAGCAGGCCGAGGGTCCGCGCGACCTGCTTGGCGGGCATCGACTGGATGACCGAGCCGTCGAGGAGCACCCGGCCCTGAGTGGGCTTGAGCATCCGTGACAAGGCCCGCAGCAACGTGGACTTGCCGCACGCGTTCGGGCCGACGATCACGGTGAAGGAGTTGTCGGGTATCTCCACCGACAGCTTCTCCGCGATGACCCGCTGGTCGTAGGCGAGGGTGACGTTCTCGGCGGTCAGGCGGTTCACGTTGCTCCTTTGGTTGTTCAGCCCGCTGCGGATGCCGGCGTCGGCGCTCATATCCGGCCCGCCTTGCGCTCGGTGACCAGCAGCCACAGCAGGTAGACCCCGCCGAGTACGCCGGTGATCACACCGACGGGCAGTTGGTCGGCGCCGAAGGCCCGCTGCGAGATGAAGTCGGCACTGACCAGCAGGGCGGCACCCATGCACAGGGACGGCAGCAGGTTGGGGCCCGGCGAACGGGTCAGGCGGCGGGCGAGCTGCGGCGCGGTGAGCGCGACGAAGCTGACCGGCCCCGCGGCGGCGGTGGCGGCGGCGGTGAGCAGCACGGCGGCCACCATCAGCAGGGCGCGTACCCGCTCGACGCGCACTCCGAGGGCGTAGGAAATGTCGTCACCCATCTCCATCATGCGCAGCGCGCGCCCGTCGGTGAGAACCAGCGGAACGAGCACGGCGCACAGGATGAGCAGCGGCCAGACCTGAGCCCAGTCACGGCCGTTGAGGGACCCGGTCATCCACACGACCGCCCGGGAGGCGTCCACGATGTCGGCACGGGTGAGCAGATAGCCGTTGACGGCGGTGACGATCGCGGAGACGCCGATACCGACCAGGACCAGCCGGTAACCGTGCACGCCCCGCTTCCAGGCGAGCAGATAGATGGCGAGGCCGGTCACCAGTCCGCCGACGAGCGCGCCGATCGTGACCTGTGCCGAGGTACCGGAGAACAGCACGATCATGGTGAGGGCGCCGGCCGTCGCGCCCTGCCCGAGGCCGAGCACGTCCGGGCTGCCCAGCGGGTTGCGGGAGATGGCCTGAAACAGCGCGCCGCCCAGCCCGAGCGCGGCGCCGACCAGCAGACCGACCAGGACCCGCGGCAGCCGCAGTTCGTTGACGATGAACTCCTGGCTCGCGTTGCCCTGCCCGGCCAGGGTACGGAGCACGTCGGCGGCCGGTATCTCGAAGTCGCCGGTGCCGATCAGCAGGACGCTCGCGGCGAGCGCGAGGACCAGCAGCAGGGCGACGACGACGGTGGCCCGCACGTCCAGGCGGAAGGACAGCCCGCCCGGGCTGCGCACGGCGCGGTTGGTCTTCCCGCTCTTCACGGTCTTCCCGGTCTTCACAGCTGGGCCGTCCTCCGCCGTCGTACGAGATAGATGAAGACCGGCCCGCCCAGGACGGCGGTGACGATGCCGACCTGGAGCTCGGAGGGCCGAGCGACGATCCTGCCGAGGACGTCCGCGCCCAACAGCAGCACGGGCGACAGGATCGCGGCGTAGGGCAGGATCCAGCGCATGTCGGGCCCGGTGAAGGAGCGGACGATGTGCGGGACCATCAGTCCGACGAACACAATCGGCCCGCAGGCCGCGGTCGCCGCCCCGCACAGCACGGTCGCGGCGAGCATGGACAGCGCCCGGGTGCGGTTCAGGTTGGCGCCGAGGGCCTTGGCTGTGTCGTCGCCCATCTCCATGGCGTTGAGCGGCCGGGAGAGCGCGAGGGCGAGGATCGTGCCCGCCACGAAGAACGGCAGCACCTCCATGATGGTGTCGTCGGTCGCGGAGGACAGCGATCCGACCGTCCAGAACCGCATCCGGCCCAGCGCCGCGTCGTCCATGATCATCACGGCTTGGAGGTAACCGAAGAGCGCGGCGCTGATCGCGGTGCCGGCCAGCACCAGCCGCACCGGCGTGGCTCCCCGGCTGCCGCCCAGGAACCAGACCAGCGCACCCACGCCCGCCGCGCCTGCGAAAGCGAACCACACGTACCCGGTCAGCGAGGTGACGCCGAAGAAGGTGATGGCCGTGACGACCGCCGCGGAGGCGCCCGCGTTGATGCCGAGCAGGCCGGGGTCGGCCAGCGGATTGCGGGTGAGCGCCTGCAGGACGG
This sequence comes from Streptomyces mutabilis, assembly GCF_014649815.1. Classification (GTDB taxonomy): domain Bacteria; phylum Actinomycetota; class Actinomycetes; order Streptomycetales; family Streptomycetaceae; genus Streptomyces; species Streptomyces mutabilis. The sequence goes on from NZ_BMTT01000011.1 coordinate 238,426, forward strand.
CTCCGGCGAGGCCGAGCGCGGCACCCGCGAGCAGACCGAGCACGGTCCGCGACAACCGCTCACCCACCACCACGTCGCTGTACGAGCCCGAGTCGTGGAAGAGGCCGTGCCAGACCTGCGCCAGGGTCAGGTCCTTCGCGCCGACCGCGAGGCTCACCAACGCGATGAACACCAGGACCGCCGCCGAGACGGGCAGCCCGACGGCACGTAGGACACGGCGCTTCGGGGGCGGCGCGGGGGCGGTCTCCGCGCGCTGTTCGGGGGGGCTGTCGACCAACACCCGGTTAGGTTAGCCTACCCTGCCATCGATCACGATGCCGAGGATGACCGGACCGGCTCGCGGCCCCTCTCCTCAGCCCCGCCGCAGCCGGGCTCCTTCCCCGCACGGCGGCTCACAACCCCAGTCGCGCCAGCGCCTTTCCCGAATTGAGCTCACACCCTTCCTCTCCGCCCGCCGTCCAGGCCGCCGCACACAGCGCACGCAGCCCGTCCAGCGCCGCGCCGTCGCCCTCCAACTCCAGCCGTTCGACGCCGGCCGACGCCGCCCAGCCACCGCAGCGGAAGCCACCGCCCGCGTCTCCGGTGACCTCGGGCTGCCCGGACAGCAGCCCGCGCAGATCGGCGTCAACGTACGTCGGCCGGTGCCGCGGCGGCGCCGCCAGCAGCTGCGCCCCGTCGGTCACGCCGGTCAGGACGAGCAGCGAGTCGACCTCGCCGTTGAACGCGCCCTCGATGTCCGTGTCCAGCCGGTCCCCCACCACCAGCGGACGCTGCGCGCCGGTCCGCAGGATCGTCTCCCGGTGCATGGGCGGCAAGGGCTTCCCCGCGACCTGCGGCTCGGCCCCGGTGGCGATCCGGACGACCTCCACCGCCGCACCGTTGCCCGGTGCGATGCCCCGGGCGCCCGGAATCGTCAGGTCGGTGTTGGATGCGTACCACGGCACCCCGCGCGCGATGGCGTAGCAGGCCTCCGCGAACCGCCCCCACGGCAGCTCCGGCCCGCCGAACCCCTGCACGACGGCCGCCGGATCGTCCTCCGCGGACTCGACCGGCTCCAGCCCCCGCTCCCGCAGGGCGACCCGCAGCCCATCGCCGCCGATCACCAGCACCCGCGAGCCAGACGGCACCTGTTCGGCGATCAGCCGGGCCACCGCCTGCGCCGACGTGATGACGTCGTCCGCGCCCGTCGGTATGCCCAGCTCGGTCAGGTGCGCGGCCACCGTGTCCGGGGTCCGCAGCGCGTTGTTGGTGACGTACGCCAGGTGCATGCCGCCCGCGCGGGCCGCGGCGAGCGACTCGACGGCGTGGTCGATCGCGTTCCCCCCGGCGTACACCACCCCGTCCAGGTCGAGCAGCGCCGTGTCGTACGCCTCGCCCAGGCTCCGCCCACTGCCCTGGGGCCTCGTCCTGACGCTCCGGCTCATTGCACATCGCTCCTCGTTCGACGCCTTTCCCCCGATCATCCCCCATGCCACTGACACACGTACGATGCCGGGATGAACACAGCAGGTCACCCGGAAGCAACGGCGCGCCGGGGCCTGGAACTCACCCCGTTCCGAGGCCTCCGCTACGACCCCGACCGGGTCGGCAGCCTGGCCGCCGTGACCTCCCCGCCCTACGACGTCGTGGTCCGCCCCGACGGCCTGCTCCACCTCGAATCCGCCGACCCGCACAACATCGTCCGTCTGATCCTGCCGCAGGCCGCCTCCCCCGAGGCCCGCAACGTACAGGCCGCCGACACTCTCCGGCGCTGGAGGGCGGAGGGTGTGCTGACCGCAGACTCCGAGCCGGGCCTGTACGTCTACGAACAGCGTGACGGCGACGGCATGCTGCAACGCGGCATCATCGGCGCCCTGCGCGTCTCGGACCCTTCCGAGCAGGTCGTGCTGCCGCACGAGGACGTCATGCCCCACGTCGTCGCCGACCGCGCGGCCCTCATGCGGGCCACCCGGGCGAACCTCGAACCCCTGCTCCTCACCTACCGCGGCAACGGTGACACGGCGGCCACGACGACCGTCGTGGAACGCACCGTCGAACAGCCGCCGCTGCTGTCGACGACCACGGAGGACGGCTACTGCCACCGCCTGTGGTCCCTCACCGACCCCGACGACCTGGCCCGCGTCCGGTCCGAGCTGGCCGGGCGCCAAGCCCTCATCGCCGACGGCCATCACCGCTGGGCCACCTACCGCACACTCCGCGCGGAGCACCCGTCCCCCAGCCCCTGGGACCACGGCCTCGTCCTCCTGGTCGACACGGCCCGCTACCCGCTGCGTGTCCGCGCCATCCACCGCTTGCTGCACGGCTTCCCGCTGCACGATGCCGTCGCCGCCCTGGACGGCCACTTCCGCGTCCGCCGACTCGGCGGCCCTCTGACCCGGGCCATGGAGGACCTGGCGGAGGCGTCCGCGTCGGGCAACGCCTTCCTGCTCGCCGGTGACGGCGCCTTCCACCTCGTCGACCGACCGGACCCGGCCCTGCTGGACCGCACGGTCCCCACCGACCGCCCCCGGGCCTGGCGCACGCTGGACGCCACCGTCCTGCACGCCACGCTCCTGGCACACGTCTGGCGGGTCCCGGACGACTCCGCGGCCCACGTCTCCTACATTCACGACACGGCTGCCACCGTGGAAAAGGCGGAACGCGACGGCGGAACGGCGGTACTGATGCACCCCGTCCGTGAGGAGGTCGTCCGCGAACTGGCACAGCTGGGCGTCACGATGCCCCGGAAGTCCACGTCCTTCGGCCCCAAACCGGCTTCGGGCCTGGTGTTGCGCGCGCTGGACCTGTGACGCGGCTCGAGACCACTTAGACGAAGGGGCGGGACCGTGTGCCGGTCCCGCCCCCTCGTCATCAGGTCGCGGACGTCAGTCCTTCGCGCCGTCCTCGGTGCCGTCCTCGGCGACGGGGCTCGCCGGGCCCTCCTCGCCCTCACGCTCGTCAAGGGCGTCCATGAAGTCCACACCGTCGAGCTCGGCGAGCCGGTCGGAGGCGTCCGTGCTGCCGTCCCGGTCGGACTCCACGGCCTTGGCGAACCACTCCCGCGCCTCCTGCTCCCGACCGGCGGCCAGCAGGGCGTCGGCGTAGGCGTACCTCAGCCGCGCGGTCCAGGGCTGCACGGAGTTGGAGGCCAGCTCCGGACTCTGCAGCGTCACGATGGCCGCGTCCAGCTGGCCCATGTCACGCCGGGCGCCGGCCGCCACCAGCCGCATCTCGACCTGGCCCGCCTTGTCGAGCTTGTGCACCTCGGGCGCGCCGGCCATGTCCAGCGCCTTCTCCGGCCGCCCGAGCCCACGCTCGCAGTCCGCCATGACCGGCCACAGCTCCACCGACCCGGTCATCCGCCGCGCGGCCCGGAACTCCGCCAGGGCCTCGCTGTACTTCTGGTTGGCGTACGCGGCGAATCCGGCCGCCTCGCGGACGGCGGCGACACGGGACGCCAGGCGCAGGGCCACCCTGGAGTAGCCGTAAGCAGCTTCCGGGTCCTCGTCGAGGAGCCGGGCGACCATCACCAGGTTCCTGGCGACGTCCTCCGCGAGCGTCTTGGGCAGGCTCTGCAGTTCCTGACGTACGTCCTTGTCGATCTCGTCGCCCGTGACCTCCTCCGGGATCGGCAGGCGCTTGATCGGCTCACGATCGCGATCACGGTCCCGCTCCTCACGGAAGCGACCACCGCCGCCTTGCCGGTCGTCCCGCCCACGGAACCCACCGGGCCGCCCGCCCCGGTCGTCGCGTCGGGGACCACGGGCCCCTCGGTCGTCGCGCCCACGGAACCCACCGCGGTCGTCCCGACCCCGGAAGCCGCCACGATCGCCGCCGCGGCTGTCGTCGCGCCGGCCGAAGCCGGCCCGGTCACCGCGGTCACCGCGGTTCTCGCGGTCATCACGACGGTCGTCCCGGCGGAAGCCACCACGGTCGCCACGGTCATCCCGGCGGTCGTCACGCCGGTCATCCCGGCGGTACGAAGGACGGTCCCCACCACGGTCGTCGCGCCGGAAGGACGGACGGTCGCCACGGTCGCCGCGGTCGTCACGGCGGAACGGGGGACGGTCCCCACCACGGTCGTCGCGCCGGAACCCCCGGTCCCCGCCACGATCCCGGTCATCACGACGTGGCCCACGGTCACGGTCGTCACGACGCCCGTACCCACCACCACGGTTGTCGTCACGCCGGTCATCACGACGGTCGTCCCGGCGGAAGCCACCACGGTCGCCACGGTCATCCCGGCGATCACCGCGGCGGTCGTCACGCCGGTCATCCCGGCGGTACGAAGGACGGTCCCCACCACGGTCGTCACGCCGGAAGGACGGACGGTCGCCACGGTCGCCGCGGTCGTCACGGCGGAACGGGGGACGGTCCCCACCACGGTCGTCGCGCCGGAACCCCCGGTCCCCGCCACGATCCCGGTCATCACGACGTGGCCCACGGTCACGGTCGTCACGACGCCCGTACCCACCACCACGGTTGTCGTCACGCCGGTCATCACGACGGTCGTCCCGGCGGAAGCCACCACGGTCGCCACGGTCATCCCGGCGATCACCGCGGCGGTCGTCACGCCGGTCATCCCGGCGGTACGAAGGACGGTCCCCACCACGGTCGTCACGCCGGAAGGACGGACGGTCGCCACGGTCGTTGTCGCGACGGAATCCGCCGCGGTCCCCGCGCTGGCCGTTCCCGTCACCACGGCCACCACTGTCCCGTCGCCGCTGATCGCGCTCCGGTCGGTCGTCGGGAGAGTTGGTGGACATGGGTGACTCCTGTCTTCGGTACCGCAAGTCATTCTCGCGCAGCCGGGTACCCGGTGCGCCCTGGAAAAGACGAAAGGACCCCTGGTCCCCAGCTGAACGCTGGGGACCAGGGGTCCTTCCCAAAGATTGTTCGGCGGCGTCCTACTCTCCCACAGGGTCCCCCCTGCAGTACCATCGGCGCTGTAAGG
>NZ_BMTT01000012.1 GCF_014649815.1 Streptomyces mutabilis
GGCTCGCACAAGGTGTCCCTGGACAAGGTCATCAAGACCATGAAGGACACCGGCGCCGACATGAAGGTCAAGTACAAGGAGACGGCCCGGGGCGGGCTGGCCGTCAACGTCATCGAGTGCTGACGGCACGAGTGTCGGAAACGTCTTTCATGAACGAGCGTGACCGGGCCGGTGCGGGGACGGACGGCCCCCGGCCCGTCGGCACAGGAGGTTCGCCTCACGGGTGGCGAACCCCTGCTGCGCCGCGGTTCCGTCGGCATCGAGGAGCGGTGCGCCGCTCTCGCGCCACCCTGGCGCCGTCGCCGCCCGCCAACGGTGCCGGACGGGAGCGATGCCGGCGAACGGCGGTCGTCACCCACGAGCACAGAACCGGGAGCAGGACATGGGACGGGTCACCGAGCGACGGCGCGTGCTGCGCATCCGGGATGGTGGGACGAGCACCCGCCCGGACACCCTCGTCGCGGAGGAGCCGCTGGAGATCAGACTGAACGGCGAGCCACTGGCGATCACCATGCGCACACCCGGCGACGACTTCGCGCTCGCCACCGGGTTCCTGGTGAGCGAGGGCGTCCTCGGCAGTGCCGAGGACGTGGCCAACATCGCGTACTGCGCGGGGGCCGTGGACGGGGACGGGGCGAACACGTACAACATCGTCGACGTACGGCTGGCCCAAGGCGTGCCGGTGCCCGAGGTCTCGCTCGAGCGCAACGTGTACACCACCTCCTCGTGCGGGCTGTGCGGGAAGGCGAGCCTGGACGCCGTACGGACCACCGCCCGCTGGCCGGTCTCCGATCTGCCCCCGGTCCGCGTCACCTCCGGACTGCTGGCAACTCTCCCCGATCGGCTGCGGGCGGCGCAACGGGTCTTCGAACGCACCGGAGGCCTGCACGCCGCCGGGCTGTTCGCGCCCGGGGGCCGACTGCTGGATGTGCGCGAGGACGTGGGACGGCACAACGCCGTGGACAAGATCGTGGGCCGTGCGCTGCGGTCCGGCGATCTGCCGCTGTCCCAGAGCATCCTGCTCGTCTCGGGCCGGGCCTCCTTCGAGCTGGCCCAGAAGGCGGTCATGGCGGGCATCCCGCTGCTGGCCGCGGTTTCGGCGCCCTCCTCCCTCGCGGTGGACCTGGCCGGCGAGACCGGGCTCACGCTCGTCGGCTTCCTGCGCGGCGCTTCCATGAACGTGTACACGGGTGAGCAGCGGATCGACCTGCGGTCGGCGGACGGCAGAGCACGGCGACCCGAAGGGGGAGGGTCGGGGTGAGTCGGCACGTGTCGGCGGCCGAGGGGGGGCGCGACCCTGCCTCCGGCGTCCTCGCCGGCCCGCCCCGGCCGCGACCGGGCGGCGCCGCCCGCCGCCCGCGCCGTGTGGCGATGCTCTCCGTGCACACCTCCCCGCTGCACCAGCCCGGCACCGGCGACGCCGGCGGCATGAACGTCTACATCGTCGACCTCGCGCAGCGCCTGGCCGCCCTCGGGATCGAGGTGGAGGTCTTCACGCGGGCGACGGCCGGGGGACTCCCGCCTGCCGTCCGGCTCGCCCCCGGCGTCCTGGTCCGGCACGTCGACGCCGGCCCCTACGAGGGCCTCGCCAAGGAGGACCTCTCGGCCCAGCTGTGCGCCTTCACGCACGGCGTGATGCGGGCCTGGGCCGGTCACCGCCCCGGCTACTACGACCTGGTCCACTCCCACTACTGGCTCTCCGGCCATGTCGGCAGGTTTGGTCGGTCTGTTCTTCGTCAGCGGCGCCGACGCGGCCTCGGTAGTGCTCGGCATGCTCTCCTGCCGGGGCAGCCTGAACCCCGGCCGCCCGGTCGTGATCCTCTGGGGCGCGCTGACCGGCCTGGTGGCCGCCGTCCTGCTGCTGGCCGGCGGCCTGGACGCGGTCAAGCAGGTGGCCATCATCGCCGCTTTCCCGTTCCTCTTCGTGATGATCGGCCTGTGCGTCTCCCTGGTGAAGGCCCTGCGCAGCGAGCCGAGAGACGAACCGGCGCCCCGGGTGCCGGTCGCCGCCGTCGGTGACGAACAGGCACCGGAAGACAGTGTGTCGACGACCGGGGTGGCGGACTCGGAGGTCACCGGCCGGGCGGCCGGGGCCGGTCCGGAACCGGGCGAAACCGAGACCCTGCACACCTGATGGTGGTCGGCCCCTTGACCTCGTAGCTTCCCGTCATCGATCCTCAGTTGCGTATAGTGGTTCGTGTAGCTGATTAAGCAACACATAGTCGAGAGTTTTGGTCAGAGGAGTAGCCCATGGCTCACGAGGTTCGCGCCGTCGTCGCCCGAGAGAAGGGCGCCCCGGTCTCCGTCGAGACCATAGTCGTCCCCGACCCGGGGCCGGGCGAGGCGCTCGTCGCGATCGAGGCGTGCGGCGTCTGCCACAGCGACCTCCACTACCGGGAGGGTGGCATCAACGACGAGTTCCCCTTCCTCCTCGGGCACGAGGCGGCTGGCCGCGTCGAGGCCGTCGGAGAGGGGGTCAGCGGCGTCGAGCCGGGTGATTTCGTCGTCCTCAACTGGCGTGCGGTCTGCGGGCAGTGCAGGGCGTGCAGCAAGGGCAAGCCCTGGTACTGCTTCGCCACCCACAACGCGACGCAGCCGATGACCCTGCTCGACGGCACCCCGCTCTCGCCCGCGCTCGGCATCGGTGCTTTCGCGGAGAAGACGCTCGTCGCCGCGGGCCAGTGCACCAAGGTCGACCCGGCCGCTCCCGCCACCGCCGCGGGGCTGCTGGGATGCGGTGTGATGGCGGGCTTCGGCGCGGCCGTCAACACCGGTGCCGTGGGCCGAGGCGACTCCGTCGCGGTCATCGGCTGTGGCGGGGTCGGCATGGCCGCCGTCGCGGGGGCGAGGCTCGCCGGCGCCACCAAAGTCATCGCCGTCGACCTCGACCCGCGCAAGCTCGAGCAGGCCATGGCCATGGGCGCCACGCATGTGGTCGACGGCAGGGGTGCGGATGTCGTGGCGTCGGTCCGCGAGCTGACCGGAGGCCTCGGTGCGGACGTGGTCGTCGACGCGGTCGGCCGGCCCGAGACGTACGAGCAGGCCTTCTACGCCCGCGACCTGGCCGGCACGGTCGTCCTGGTCGGCGTGCCCACACCCGAGATGACCGTTGAACTGCCGTTGCTCGACGTCTTCGGCCGCGGAGGCTCGTTGAAGTCCAGCTGGTACGGCGACTGCCTGCCCTCCCGTGACTTCCCTGCGCTCGTCGACCTCTACCTGGCGGGGCGGTTCGACCTGGACGCGTTCGTGAGCGAGACCATCGGACTCGGCGACGTGGAGAAGGCCTTCGAGAAAATGCACCGCGGTGAGGTGCTGCGTTCCGTGGTGGTGCTGTGATGGCCGGCGCACTCCGCATCGAACGCCTCGTCACCAGCGGGACCTTCAGCCTCGACGGCGGCACCTGGGACGTCGACAACAACGTGTGGATCGTCGGTGACGACGACGAGGCACTGGTCGTCGACGCGGCACATGACGCCGACGCGATCCTGCGGGCCCTCGGCGACCGTCGTCTGTCGGCCATCGTGTGCACCCATGCCCACGACGACCACGTGAACGCGGCACCCGAGCTGGCGGACGCCACGGGCGCCCACGTCCTCCTGCACCCCGACGATGAGGTGCTCTGGGACCTGGCGCACCCGGACCGGCGGCCCGACGGCGCGCTCGCCGACGGCGAAGAGCTCAAGGTGGCGGGCATCGGCCTGCGAGTGCTCCACACGCCCGGACACGCTCCGGGGGCCGTGTCCCTGTACGCGCCCGACCTGGGCGCGCTGTTCAGCGGTGACACGCTGTTCGCCGGCGGGCCCGGCGCGACCGGGCGCTCGTACAGCGACTTCGGCGTGATCATCACCTCGATCCGTGACCGGCTGCTGGCGCTCCCGGCAGAGACGGTCGTCCACACCGGTCACGGCGAGACGACCACGATCGGCGCGGAGGCACCGTATCTCGCGGAGTGGGTCGCCCGCGGCTGGTGACGCGGTGCGGCCCCGCCCCTCGGGGCGCTCGACCGCCACGGTGCCCCTCGGGCGCCGGCCGCGGCCGGGCGCCCCGCCCGGCTCGCTCCGCCACCACCCGCCCCACCACCTCACTGGACGAACCATCGTGTACGACCTCGCCCCGCTGGCCCGCTTCGGCGGGCTCGTCGCCACCGGCCTGCGCGATGTGACCAGCGACCCCGCGGCTCTGGACTCCGCCGGCTTCTGGGCGGTCGTCGCGGACTTCGAAGGCCGTCTGGTTCGCGCCCGGTTCGATGACGTGCGCCCCGAGCCACCGCCCGCGCCGGCGGCCGGAGCCTGGCGCGGACCGGCCGCCGGCGACTGGACCTCGTCCCTGGACCGCGCCGCCTACACCGCGGGCGTGCGCCGCGTCCGCGAGCACATCGCGGCCGGCGAGATCTACCAGGCCAACACCTCTGCCGAGTGCTGTCCGCGCCGCTGCCCGGACCGGCCGCCGACGCCCTGACCGCCTTGCTCGCCCGTGGCAATCCCGCGCCGTACGCCGGTACGGTCCGGCTCCCCGCGCACGGCGTCGAGGTGGCCACCGCCTCGCCCGAGCTGTACCTGCGCCGTGTCGGCCGCACCATGGAGTCCGGGCCGATCAAGGGTACCGGACGCAGGGCGCGGGACCTGCGGGACAAGGACTACGCCGAGAACGTGATGATCGTGGACCTGGTCCGCAACGACCTGGGCCGCGTCTGCGTCACCGGGTCGGTGACCGTTCCGGCCCTGTGCGCCGTCGAAGAGCATCCCGGCCTGGTGCACCTCGTCTCGACCGTGCGCGGCGAGCTGACGGGCGGCACTGGGTGGGCCGCGCTGCTGGCCGCGACGTTCCCGCCCGGATCCGTCACGGGCGCGCCCAAGACCAGCGTGCTGCGCGTCATCTCCGCCCTGGAGACCGCGCCTCGCGGTCCGTGCTGCGGCGGCATCGGCTGGGTCGACGCCGACCGGGGCACCGGCGAACTGGCCGTGGGCATCCGCACGTTCTGGATCGACCGCGCGACCGAAGGAGGGCCGGTGCTGCGTTTCGGCACGGGCGCCGGCATCACGTGGCGATCCGATCCGGAACGGGAGCGGGACGAGACCGAACTGAAAGCCTTCCGACTGTCGAGCCTGGCCTCGTCGAGGCCGCTTCCTGCGGCCGTCCGTCCCCGCGCGGTCTGAACTCCCTCCGATCGGCTCGGGACACCAAACCCCCGGCGGCCGCAGCCGCCGGGGCCGCTCTCGCGTGCCGACGCCACCTCGGCTTCCTTGCCTGGCACGCCCGCGCGTGCGCACTACCCGGGGGCTTCGCCGTCCCCGGAGCCGCCGGTGCGGTACGCCTGCCCCCCTGTCCGTTCCGGCCCCGTCCGTGCCTTGACAGGAACTTCCCACCGCCCGCAGACTCGTTGCGTCAACCGCACTCTGTTTCTCTATATGCAACGAGGTGCCATGGTGATTCCCGTGTGCCGTCTCGACGACCTGCCGCGGGGCGAGTCCTGCCGGCTCGAGACCGACCCGCCCGTCGCGGTGTTCCACACCGAGGACGGCGAGATCCATGCCATCGACGACACCTGCACCCACCAGGACGCCTCGCTGTCCGACGGCTGGCTGGAGGGCTGTTGGGTCGAATGCCCGCTGCACGCCTCGAAGTTCGACCTTCGCACCGGGAGGGTGGACGCCCCTCCGGCCAGGCTCCCGGTGCGCACCCACGAGGTCGTCGTCCGGGACGGCGTGATCCACGTCGTGCTGTCCGACGCCCCTCCGAACCTGCCGCCGTCCTGCGTGGCCGCCCGGATGGCCGGAGGCGCCGTATGAGGACCGTGGCCGTCGTGGGCGCCTCGCTCGCCGGGCTGTCCGCCGCCCGCTCGCTGCGTGGACAGGGGTACGACGGGCGGCTCGTCGTCATCGGTGACGAACCCCACCGCCCCTATGACCGGCCCCCGTTGTCGAAGGAGTTCCTCGCCGGAGCGGTCACCGAGGCCGAGCTCTCCCTCGAGGCGGACGATGAGGACCTCGGTGCCGAGTGGCTGCTCGGCGCGCGAGCCGTCGGCCTGGGGACCCGGGAGCGTTCCGTGCGACTCGCCGACGACCGGGAGGTCCGTGCGGACGGCGTCGTGATCGCCACGGGGGCCACCGCACGGACCTTGCCCGGCAGCGCCGGCCTCACCGGTGTGCACGTGGTGCGCACCCTCGACGACGCCCGGGCCCTGCGGGACGATCTGGCGCGCGGTGGTCGGCTGGTGGTCGTCGGGGGCGGGTTCGTCGGCGCCGAAGTGGTCTCGACGGCGCGCGGTATGGGCCTGGAGGTGACGTTCGTCGTGGCCGGCCCCGCTCCGCTGTCCGGCGTGCTCGGACGGGACATGGCGGCGGCCGTCTCCCCGCTCCACGGCGACCACGGCGTTCGCCTGCTGTGCGGGACCGGTGTGCGCGGGGTGACGTGCGGACCGGGTGACCGCTCCGGAGCGGAGCGGGGGAGGGTGTCGGCCGTCCTGCTGGACGACGGACGCCGCCTCCCGGCCGACATCGTCGTCCTTGGGATCGGCGCCGTCCCCTGCACCGGCTGGCTGGAGGGCTCCGGCGTCGCGCTCGGCGACGGGGTGCGCTGCGGGGCAGACGGCACCACCAGCGTGCCGGGTGTTGTCGCGGTCGGTGACTGCGCCGCCTGGTACGACCCGGCCGCCGCCGTCCATCGTCGGATCGAGCACTGGACCGGAGCCAAGGAGCGCGCGCCGGCTGCCGTCGCCGCCCTGCTCTCCGGCGGTGCCGCCCCGTTCGCCACGCCTCGGCCGCCGTACTTCTGGTCCGACCAGTACGGCGTGCGCATCCAGTTCGCCGGGCACGCCGCGCATGCCGACACGGTGACCGTCGAGGACGGCGACCCGGCCGACCGGAGTTTCCTGGCCGTGTACCGTCGCGCCGGACATCCGGTCGCCGTGCTGGGTGTGGCCCGGACCAAGGAGTTCACCCGCCGTCGGCGGCAGCTGGCCGCCGACGCCGCCCGGACCGCAACCGCATGAGCACCGCGACGTGGACGGGCCGGGGAGTTCCCGCACAGCACCCGCGCGGGCTTCCCCGGCTGGACCGGACCCTGGTCATGGGGATCGTGAACGTCACGCCCGACTCGTTCTCCGACGGTGGGCGGTGGTACGACCCGCGCCGGGCCGTGGCGCACGGCCTGGCACTGGTCGACGAGGGCGCGGACATCCTGGACGTGGGCGGCGAGTCGACCCGCCCCGGGGCGGTGCGCCCGCCGGTCGAGGAGGAACTGCGGCGCGTGCTGCCCGTCGTCCGCGAACTCGCCGCAACCGGTGTGGCCGTCAGCGTCGACACCATGCGGGCCGAGGTTGCCGCTCGCGCCATCGAGGCGGGCGCGGCGCTGGTCAACGACGTCTCAGGGGGACTCGCCGATCCCGCCATGCTGCCGCTGGTGGCGCAGGCCGGGACGCCGTACGTCGCCATGCACTGGCGCGGGCACTCCGACGGCATGCAGGCCCGCGCCGGGTACGGCGATGTTGTCACCGAGGTGGCCGACGCCTTGCGGCTGCGTGTCGATGCGGCGCTGCACGCCGGCATCCCGCCGGACCGCCTGATCCTGGACCCGGGGCTGGGGTTCGCCAAGGACGCCGATCACAACTGGCAGTTGCTCGCCCGACTGAGGGAGATCGTCGCCCTGGGCCGGCCGGTTCTCGTGGGCGCGGCGCGGAAGTCCTTCCTGGGCCGCCTGCTGGCGGACCCGGTGACCGGCAGGCCTCGGTCGGCCGGGCTGCGGGACGCGGCCACGTCCGCGGTTTCCGTCCTGGCGGCCGCGCAGGGCGCCTGGTGCGTCCGTGTCCACGATGTCGCCTCGACATCGGACGCCGTGCGGGTCACGGCCCGTTGGGGCCGTCACGCCCCGACGGAGGCGGCATGGACCCTGACGCCGTGAACCCCCGGACGTGGTCGCCGCGAGGGTCCGTGAGCTTCTTGACAGGGCTTCGGGGCCGCCCTCACACTGGCGTTGCGTTCACCGCAATTCGTTTCGTTATACGCACCGAGGTGTCATGATGATTCCCGCGTGCCGTCTCGCGGAGCTCCCGCGAGGCGAGGCCTACCGGCTCGACACCGATCCGCCGGTCTCGGTGTTCCACACCGAGGACGGCGAGATCTACGCCATCGACGACACGTGCACCCACCAGGACGCCTCTCTCGCCGACGGCTGGCTGGAGGGCTGCGAGGTGGAATGCCCGCTGCACGCGTCGAAGTTCGACCTGCGGACCGGAGCCGTCGACGCCCCGCCGGCCCGACTCCCGGTCCGTACGCACGACGTCGTCGTCCAGGACGGCATGATCTACGTCCGGCTGTCCACGGACGCCCCCAACCTGCCGCCCTGCGTCGCGGCCAGGCTCGCGGGCGGTCGCACATGAGGGCCGTGGCCGTGGTGGGTGCTTCGCTGGCGGGTCTGTCAGCAGCGCGTTCGCTGCGGAACCAGGGCTTCGACGGGCGGCTGATCGTCGTCGGCGAGGAACCGCACCGCCCCTATGACCGGCCGCCGCTGTCCAAGGAGTTCCTGGCCGGCAAGACCGGTGAGGCCGACCTCGCGCTGGAGCGGGACGGCGAGGACCTGGCGGCCAAGTGGCTGCTCGGGGCCCGCGCCACCCGGCTCGTGAAAGAGCGGCGCGCCGTGCGCCTCGCCGACGGCAGGGAGGTGCGGGCCGACGGCATCGTCATCGCGACCGGTGCGGCCGCGCGGACGCTCCCGGACGCCGGCGGCTTGGCAGGTGTGCACACCCTGCGCACCCTCGACGACGCCCGTGCCCTGCGGGACGATCTGGCCCTGGGCGGCAGACTCGTGGTGATCGGTGGCGGGTTCATCGGCGCGGAGGTCGCCTCCACCGCTCACGCCCTCGGGCTCGACGTAACGGTGGTCGAGGCGGCGTCCACCCCACTGGCCGGACCGCTCGGTGAGACGATGGGCGGGATCGTCTCCGCCCTCCACGCGGATCACGGCGTACGGCTGCTGTGCGGCGTGGGCGTCAAGGGTCTGATCGGTGGGACCCGGGTCGATGGAGTTGTCCTCGACGACGGCCGTACCGTCCCCGCCGACACGGTCGTCGTCGGTGTCGGGGCGCGCCCGTGTGTCGAGTGGCTGGAGGGTTCCGGCGTCGCGCTCGGCGACGGGGTGCGCTGCGGGGCAGACGGCACCACGAGCGTGCCGGGCGTCGTCGCGGTGGGTGACTGCGCCGCCTGGTACGACCCGCGGGCCGGGACGCACCGGCGTATCGAGCACTGGAGCGGTGCGCGGGAGCGGGCGGACGCGGCTGTCGCCGCCCTGCTGTCGTGGGGCGCGAAAGAACCGGGCGTGCCCCGGCCGCCTTACTTCTGGTCCGACCAGTACGGCGTGAAGATCCAGTTCGCCGGTCATGCGGCGGGCGCGGACAGCGTGACGATCGCGGAAGGCTCCCCGCAGGACCGTGACGTCCTGGCCGTCTACCGGCGTGCCGGGCGCCCGGTAGCCGTGCTGGGCATGAACAGACCACGTCAGTTCATGCGATGGCGCAAGCAGCTGGCCGCCCCACCGCCCTGACATGCCGACCGGCCTGCCCCGCCGTTGCCGCGGTGACCTCGGTCCGCGCCGTCTCAGCCCAGGTAACCCATGCGGTGACTGACCTCCTCGGCGCCCTTGACCAACACCGGGGCGAGTTCGTGGATGCGCTCCTCGGTGAGCCGGTAGGCGGGTCCGGAGGCGCTCAGCGCCGCGATGACCTTCCCCTCCCGGTCGCGGACCGGCGCGGCCATGGCGTGCAGGCCCTCCTCGAACTCCTCCAGGCTCCAGGAGTAACCGCGCTCCCGGGCCACGGTGAGGTCCTTCTCGAGCTTCGTCTTCGTCGACAGGGTGCGCGGGGTCACCTTGTTCAGGCCGACCTCCGACAGCAGCACGGCGCGCTCCTCGCGGGGCATGTGGGCCAGCAGGATCTTGCCGCTGGAGGTCGCGTGCAACGGGGTCAGCTGGCCGACCCAGTTGTGCGCGGTGACGGCGCCGGGGCCGCGCACCTGGTAGAGGTTGATCGCGTAGTGCTCTTGCATCACGGCGATGTTGACGGTCTCACCGATCTCCTCGGCGAGACGCTCGCAGACCGAGCGGCTCTGCTGGGTGATGTCGATCCGGCCGGTGACCGCACCGGCGAGGCGCACGAGACCGAAGCCGAGGCGGTACTTGCCGCGCTCACCCGCCTGCTCCACCAGGCCCCGTGCCTCCAAGGCGCCGAGCAGTCGGAACGCGGTGGACTTGTGTACGTCGATCTCGGCGGCCACCTCGCTGACTCCGGCCTCACCCCGCTGGGCCAGGATCTCCAGCACGGTGATGGCGCGATCGACGGACTGCACGCCGCCGGCCGGAGAACTGGTGGTTTCGTATTCCGGACTGAAGTTGCTCATGGCGAAACTATACGCCCGGTAAACATGGCGGACAGAGGTGTGCGTCGAGGGCCGGCGCGGATGCATGAGCGTGCGCAACTCGATGCATACGGTGAGGGCTCCCCTCGCCCGGATCGCGAAGGAAGGTGCGATGAGCGGCGAATTCTTCCGCGAGCTGCTGGAGGGCGTCCGTTACGAGGTGCTGCCCGCGAAGACGACCGAGGACAAGGTCCTCGCCGAAGTTCCCCGCGGCATCGCCGTCACCGTGACGGCGTCGCCGGTCAAGGGCCTGGAGCCCACGCTCGACCTCGCCACCCGGCTCGCGGTGCACGGCCACCGCGTCGTTCCGCACGTGCCCGCCCGGCTGGTACGGGACGACGCGCATCTGAAGGACGTCGTCGACCGGCTCAGGGGCGCGGGCGTCGACGACGTCTTCGTCCCGGCGGGTGACGCCGATCCGCCGGCCGGGCCCTACGGCAGTGCGCTGCCGCTGCTGCGCAGACTCGACGAGCTGGGCAGTCCCTTCTCGCAGGTCGGTATCACCGGGTATCCCGAGAGCCACCCGTTGATCGACGACGACCGCCTCGTCCAGGCGATGTGGGACAAGCGGACGCACGCCACGTACATCGTCAGCAACCTCTGCTTCGATCCGGTGGTTCTCGGCGGCTGGGTGGGCCGGATGCGACGTCGCGGCGTGACTCTGCCCCTGCGGATCGGCGTCGCGGGGCCC
The DNA here is from genome assembly GCF_014649815.1 of Streptomyces mutabilis. Taxonomy (GTDB): domain Bacteria; phylum Actinomycetota; class Actinomycetes; order Streptomycetales; family Streptomycetaceae; genus Streptomyces; species Streptomyces mutabilis. Next base: position 11,098 of record NZ_BMTT01000012.1, read on the forward strand.
GTGCAGCGGACCAAGCTGCTGTCCATGGCGGCGAAGATCGGGGTGGGGGAGTCGACCCGGTTCCTGACCAGGCACCCCTCCTGGTTCCTGCGCTTCGCGGCCCCCGGCGGCTACTCGCCGAACCGGCTGCTCGCACGCAGTGCCGGAGCGCTCGCCGCACCCTCGGCGGGAGTGGCCGGCCTGCACGTGTTCACCTTCAACCAGATCGCCGAGACCGAGCGCTGGCGCCGTGCCCTGCTCGACCGGCTGGGCGGCTGAGCCGCAGTCGGCGCGAGCCGCACACGACAGGTGGCAGGTCCCGGCAGGCCCTCGGCGGCCTGCCGGGACCTGCCGTGTTCCGGCCCGTTCTCCGACGTCACGGGCCCCTTGACACTCACCCCCTCGACGGGCACATTGAGTTGCGCAACGCGAACTCTGTTGCGCAGAAAGCAACCAGAACGTTTCTCAACGTCGGAGGTGCGGCGATGGCGGGACCCCGGGTGGTCATCATCGGAGCGGGCGTCGTGGGAGCGGCGCTCGCCGACGAGATCTCCGAGCGAGGCTGGACCGAAGTGACGGTGGTCGACCAGGGCCCGCTCCCTGCCACGGGGGGATCGTCGTCGCACGCGCCGGGCCTGGTCTTCCAGACCAATCCGTCGAAGACCATGACCGAGATGGCTCGCTACACCGTCGAGAAGTTCAGCTCGCTCGAGGTCGACGGGAAGCCCTGCTTCCTCCAGGTCGGCGGCCTGGAAGTGGCGACCAGCCTCGAGCGCGTCGCGGAACTCCAGCGGCGCCACGGCTGGCTCACCTCCTGGGGCATCGAGGCCCGACTGCTCGGCCCCGGGGAATGCGTCGAGCAGCACCCGCTGGTGAACCCGGACAAGGTCCTCGGCGGCCTGCTGATCCCGACCGACGGACTTGCCAAGGCGGTCCTCGCCGTCGAGGCGCAGATACGGCGGGCCACCGAACGGGGCGTGCGTTTCCTCGCCCGTCACGAGGTCCTGGACATCCGGCACAGCGAGAGCCGGGTGACCGGCGTTCTCACCGACCGGGGCGAGATCCCCGCCGACATCGTCGTGTGCTGCGCCGGTATCTGGGGCCCGAAAATCGCCCGCATGGCCGGCATGAACCTGCCGCTCACGCCGCTCGCCCACCAACTGGCCTGGACCGGCCCCGTCCCGGCGCTGGCCGGCCGGACCGAGGAGGCAGTGCTCCCGATCCTGCGTCACCAGGACGCCGACCTCTACTACCGCGAGCGCTTCGACGGCCTGGGCATCGGCTACTACGGCCACCGCCCCATGCCGGTCTCCGCCGACGACATCCTGTCCGTGGACGACGCCGAAGAAATGCCCTCGGTGCTGAAGTTCACCGAGGAGGACTTCGAGGACGCCTGGGCCGAAACCCGGTCACTGCTCCCCGCCACCCGGGAGGCCAAGGTCGAGGAAGGCATCAACGGCCTGTTCTCGTTCACCACCGACGGCCTGCCCCTCCTCGGCGAGTCCCCGGACGTCAAGGGCTTCTGGGTCGCGGAGGCCGTGTGGGTCACCCACTCCGCCGGCGTGGGACGGGCCATGGCCGAGTGGCTGGTCGACGGCCACTGTTCGTCCTTCGACCTGCACGAGTGCGACGTCAACCGCTTCGAGCCGCACCAACTGGCCCCGGAGTACGTGCTGGCCCGCGACTGCCGGAACTTCGTCGAGGTCTACGACATACTGCACCCCCTCCAGCCGCCGGAGGACCTGCGTCCCCTGCGCACCAGCCCCTTCTACGACCGTCAGCAGGAACTCGGCGCCTTCTTCCTGGAGGCGAACGGCTGGGAGCGCCCTCAGTGGTACGAGGCCAACGCCGGCCTGGTCGAAGGCCGTTCTCTCGGGAGGCCCAACGATTGGGCGGCGCGCTTCTGGTCGCCCGTCGTCGGCGCGGAGGCCCAGGTCACCCGAGAGACCGTGGCCCTGTACGACATGACGGCCCTCAAGCGCCTGGAGGTGAGCGGGCGGGGCGCCGCCGCCTTCCTGGAGCGGCTGTGCACCGGCAAGGTCGACAAGTCCGTCGGCTCCGTCACCTACACCTTGCTGCTCGACCGCGACGGCGGCATCCGCAGCGACATCACCGTCGCCCGGCTGGCTCCCGACCGCTTCCAGATAGGCGCCAACGGCAACCTGGACCTCGACTGGTTCACCCGGCACCTGCCCGCCGACGGGTCCGTCGCCGTCCGTGACATCACCGCCGGAACCTGCTGCGTCGGACTGTGGGGGCCGCTCGCGCGGCAGGTGCTCCAGCCGCTCACCGACGAGGACTTCTCGCGCGAGGGCCTGAAGTACTTCCGGGCCAAGCAGGCGTACATCGGCTCGGTGCCCGTCACCGCCATGCGACTGTCGTACGTCGGCGAACTGGGCTGGGAGCTGTACACCACCGCCGACCAGGGCCGGAAGCTGTGGGACACCCTGTGGGAGGCGGCCCGGCCGCTGGGCGGCATCGTAGCGGGCCGCGGCGCCTTCAACAGCCTCCGACTGGAGAAGGGCTACCGCTCCTTCGGCACCGACATGACCTACGAGCACGACCCCTACGAGGCCGGGGTCGACTTCGCCGTGAAGCACGACAAGGGCGACTTCATCGGCAAGGCCGCACTCGAGCGGCGCAGGGCCGACGTGCGGCGCAAGCTGACCTGCCTCACCATCGACGACCCGCACGACGTCGTCATGGGCAAGGAGCCGGTGTACGACGGCGACCGCCCCGTCGGCTATGTCACCAGCGCCGCCTTCGGCTACACGATCGGCAAGGGGATCGCCTACGCGTGGCTCCCGGCGGAGCTCGCCACCCCCGGCCACACCCTGCGGATCGGCTACTTCGACCGGCGCGTCGAGGCGGTCGTCGCCGAGGAACCCCTGTTCGACCCCACCATGTCCCGTCTCCGTGGCTAGCGCACAGGGCCGACGTACGAGGAAGAGGAGCACTGCCGGTGAACGCACAGCTGCTCGACGGCAAGGCGACCGCCGCCGCCGTCCGCCGCGAACTCGCCGAACGGGTGGCCAAGCTGACCGCCACCGCCGGCCGCCCGCCCGGGCTCGGCACCGTCCTGGTCGGTGACGACCCCGGCAGCCGCGCCTACGTGGCGGGAAAGCACCGGGACTGCGCGCAGGTGGGCATCGCCTCCCTGCGCCGTGAACTGCCCGCCGACGCCACCCAGCGGCAGGTCGAGGAGATGGTCGACGAACTGAACGCCGATCCGGCCTGCACCGGCTACATCGTTCAGCTCCCCCTCCCACGCCACCTGGACGCGAACGCGGTCCTGGAGCGCATGGACCCGGCCAAGGACGCCGACGGCCTGCACCCCGTCAACCTCGGCAGGCTCGTCCTCGGCATCGACGCCCCGCTGCCCTGCACACCGCGCGGCATCGTCGAACTGCTCCGCCGCCACGACGTGCCGCTCGCGGGAGCGCGGGTGTGTGTGGTCGGACGGGGCATCACGGTCGGGCGGCCCATCGGACTACTGCTCACCCGCAGGTCGGAGAACGCCACCGTGACCCTGTGCCACACCGGCACCAAGGGGCTGGCCTGGCACGTGCGCGAGGCGGACGTCGTCGTCGCCGCGGCCGGCTCGCCCGGCCTGATCACCAAGGACATGCTGCGCCCCGGCGCGGCCGTCCTGGACGTCGGCATCACCCGCACCGGACAGGGGCTGGTCGGAGACGTCCACCCGGAGGCGGCCACGGTCGCCGGGTGGCTGGCGCCGATGCCCGGTGGGGTGGGGCCCATGACCCGAGCCATGTTGCTCGCCAATGTCGTCGAGGCAGCCGAGAGGAACCTGAGCACCGTATGAACGCGCTGAACACCCCCTTGGCGGAGCTGGACCCCCAGGTCCACGCCGCGCTCCGCGCCGAACTCCACCGCCAGCAGTCCACCCTCGAGATGATCGCCTCGGAGAACTTCGCATCCACCGCCGTGATGGAGGCCCAGGGGTCGGTGGCGACCAACAAGTACGCCGAGGGCTACCCCGGCCGCCGCTACTACGGCGGCTGCGAGCACGTCGATGTCACCGAGCAGCTGGCCATCGAGCGGGTGAAGTCCCTCTTCGGCGCGGGCTTCGCCAATGTGCAGCCGCACTCGGGTGCCCAGGCGAACACCGCCGTCTTCTTCGCCCTGCTCCAGCCCGGGGACACCGTCCTCGGCCTCGACCTCGCGCACGGCGGGCACCTCACCCACGGCATGCGCATCAACTACAGCGGCAAGATGCTCGACGTCGTGCCGTACCACGTCTCCGAGGCCGACAACCTCGTCGACATGGACGAGGTCGAACGCCTCGCCAAGGAACACCGCCCCAAGATGATCATCGCGGGCTGGTCGGCCTACTCGCGGCAGCTGGACTTCGCGGCCTTCCGCAGGATCGCCGACGAGGTGGGGGCGCTGCTGATGGTCGACATGGCGCACTTCGCGGGCCTGGTGGCCGCCGGACTGCATCCCAACCCCGTGCCGCACGCGCACGTCACGACCACGACGACGCACAAGACCCTCGGCGGGCCTCGCGGCGGAGTCGTCCTCACCGACGACCCCGACCTCGCGAAGAAGATCAACTCGGCGGTGTTCCCCGGCATGCAGGGCGGGCCGCTGGAGCATGTCATCGCCGCCAAGGCGGTCGCGTTCAAGATGGCCGCGTCCGACGAGTTCGCCGAACGCCAGGCCCGGACCCTCGCGGGCGCCCGCATCCTGGCCGAGCGGCTCACCCGGCCGGACACGGCGGCCGCCGGAGTGCGGGTCCTCACCGGCGGCACCGACGTGCACCTGGTCCTGGTCGACCTGCGCGACTCCGAACTCGACGGCAGGCACGCCGAGGACCTCCTTCACGAGATCGGCATCACGGTCAACCGCAACGCCGTGCCCTTCGACCCCCGGCCGCCCATGGTGACGTCGGGGCTGCGTATCGGCACCCCCGCGCTGGCCACCCGCGGCTTCGGCGACGAGGACTTCGCCGAGGTAGCCGACGTCATCGCCCGGGCGCTCCAGCCCGAGCCCGACATCGCGGCACTGCGTGCCCGCACCGAGGCGCTGGCCGCCGAACACCCGCTCTACCCGCACCTTTCCGAAGCAGAAGCCGGAGACGCCCGATGAGTCCCCGAACCCCCGGCGCCGACCTCCCGGACCACCCCGACTGGCTGTGGCGTACGCCCGAGCCCAAGCGGTCGTACGACGTGATCATCGTCGGCGGCGGTGGCCACGGCCTGGCGACCGCCCACTACCTGGCGAAGAACCACGGCATCACAGACGTCGCCGTACTGGAGAAGGGCTGGCTCGCGGGCGGCAACATGGCCCGCAACACCACCATCATCCGGTCCAACTACCTGTGGGACGAGAGCGCCGGCATCTACGAGCACGCGCTCAAGCTGTGGGAAGGGCTGGAGGACGAGCTCGACTACCCCATCCTGTTCTCGCAGCGCGGCGTGCTGAACCTCGCGCACAGCCTCCAGGACGTGCGCGACAGCGTCCGCCGCGTCGAGGCGAACCGGCTCAACGGCGTGGACGCCGAATGGCTGGACGCCCGGCAGGTCCAGGAGGTCTGCCCGATCGTCAACATCTCCGAGGACGTCCGCTACCCGGTGCTGGGCGCCACCTACCAGCCGCGCGCCGGCATCGCCAAGCACGACTACGTCGCCTGGGGCTTCGCCCGCTCCGCCGACGCGGCCGGGATCGACATCGTCCAGAACTGCGAGGTCACCGGCATCGACGTGGTCGACGGCAGGGCCGTCGGAGTACAGACCACGCTCGGCCCGATCGCGGCGGGGAAGGTCGCGCTGTGCTCGGCCGGACACACCTCCGTGCTCGCCGCGATGGCCGGCATCGACCTGCCCGTCCAGAGCCACCCGCTGCAGGCGCTGGTCTCCGAACTCCTCGAACCGGTGCACCCGACCGTCGTCATGTCCAACGCGGTCCACGTGTACGTCAGCCAGGCGCACAAGGGCGAGCTGGTGATGGGCGCCGGCATCGACGCGTACAACGCCTACACCCAGCGCGGCGCCTTCCACATCATCGAAGAGCAGATGTCGGCCGCCCTGGAGCTCTTCCCCGTCTTCGCCCGCGCCCATGTGCTGCGGACCTGGGGCGGCATCGTCGACGTCAGCCCCGACGCCTCACCGATCGTCGGGCTCAGTCCCGTCGACGACCTCTACCTCAACTGCGGCTGGGGCACCGGCGGCTTCAAGGCCACCCCGGGCCTCGGCTGGGTCCTGGCCCACACCATCGCCCACGACAGCCCCCACCCGCTCAACGCACCCTTCTCGCTCGACCGTTTCACCACCGGCGCGCTCGTCGACGAGCACGGCGCGGCCGCGGTAGCCCACTAGGGAGCCGAACCCATGCTTCTCATCCCATGCCCCTGGTGCGGGCCCCGTGACGAGGCCGAGTTCCACTACGGCGGCCAGGCGCACGTCCCCTACCCCGAGGACCCCGCGGCCCTGACCGACGAGGAGTGGGCGCGCTACCTCTTCTTCCGCGACAACCCCAAGGGCCCGTTCGCCGAACGCTGGAGCCACGCGGCCGGCTGCCGCCGCTGGTTCAACGCGGTCCGGGACACGGCGACGAACGAGGTCCTGACGGTCTACCGCCCCGGTGAGGACCGCCCGGCGACGACCGAACGGCGCCGCGTGGCCGACGGGCCGCTCGGAGTGACGTCCGCCCCGCGCCCGGTGACTTCTCAGGCCGGTGCGGCCCGTCCGGACTCCGAGGAGGGGGCCCCTCCAGGGCCGAAGCGGGGGGCCGTCGGCGCGGCCCTCGGCGCAGCGGAAGGGGCTGAGTCCCTCCCGGCCGGGACGGGCACGGGCGCCGGTGGCGCGGAATTCTCCGGCGGCTCCGCCGCGGGCCAGCCGTTCCGTCACCCCACCCGCGGCCGGATCCGCCGCGACCAGCCGCTCACCTTCACCTTCGACGGCATCGAATACCAGGGCTACCGAGGCGACACCCTCGCCTCCGCACTTCTCGCCAACGGAGTGATCCGGGCCGGCACGAGCATCAAGCTCGGCCGCCCGCGCGGCATCTTCTCCGCGGGGGTCGAGGAACCCAACGCCCTCGTCCAGATCGAGGCCCCCTTCCCCGAGCCGATGCTCCCCGCGACGACGGTCGAGCTGTACGAGGGCCTGGTGGCCACCAGTCTGCCCGGCCAGGGCCGCCTCGCCGCCGAACCGGACCCGGCCCGCTACGACGCGGTACACGCCCACTGCGACCTGCTGGTCGTAGGAGCGGGTCCGGCCGGTCTGGCAGCGGCCGCGGCGGCCGCGAGCAGCGGGGCCCGCGTCATCGTCGCCGACGACCGGCCCGAACCGGGCGGCAGCCTGCTGGGCACGGGCGAACTGCTCGACTGGGTGGCCGAGACCGGGCAGAAGCTCGCTGCCGCACCCGAAGTGCGAGTGCTGCGCCGGACGACCGTGTTCGGCCACTACGACGACAACCACCTGCTGGCCGTCGAACGCCGCACCAACCACCTCGGCGCACAGGCCCCCGAGCATGTCTCCCGCGAGCGCGTCTGGCGCATCCGCGCCCGGCACGTCGTCCTGGCCACCGGGGCGCACGAGCGCTCACTGGCCTTCGCCGACAACGACCGCCCCGGCGTGATGCTGGCGGCGTCGGCCCGCGCACACGTCAACCGCCACGGCGTCCTGCCCGGCCGCCACGCCGTCGTCTTCACCACCAACGACAGCGCCTACGCCGCCGCCGTCGACCTCGCCGAGGCGGGCGTGGAGATCGCGGCGATCGTCGACACCCGGTCCGAACCGGGCCGGTGGGCGGACCGCGCCAGGGCAGCCGGGATCGAGGTGCTGCCCGGACACTCCGTCATCGGCACGGAGGGCGGAGAGCGGCTCACCGCCGTGACCGTCGCCCCGTACGGGGAGTCCGCGCCACGCAGGGAGTTCGCGGTGGACCTGCTGCTGGTCTCCGGCGGCTGGAACCCCGTGGCACACCTGTTCAGCCAGGCGGGCGGCAAGCTGCGCTACGACGACACGCTCGGTTCCTTCGTCCCCGGCACCTGCCGCCAGGCCGTCGAGGCGGCCGGCGGCGCGAACGGCACCCTGGACCTCGCCGGGGCACTCGCCGAGGGCGCCGCGGCGGGCGCCCGCGCGATCGAGGCCGCGGGCTACACCGCCGCGGAGCTCCGCCTGCCCGACGTGACCGCCGTGCCGCCGTCACCGCCCATGCACGTCTTCCTCGTCCCCGGCGAGGCCGGCGCGCCCCGCTTCGTCGACCTCCAGCGCGACGTCACGGTCGACGACCTGGCCCGCGCGACCCGCGCGGGTCTGCGCTCGGTGGAGCACACCAAGCGCTACACCACGGCAGGCACCGCCAACGATCAGGGAAAGACCTCCGGTGTGCTGTCCAGCGGCATCGTCGCCGAACTGCTCGGCGTGGACATCTCCGCCCTCGGCACCACCACGTTCCGGCCGCCCTACACGCCGGTCTCCTTCGCCGCCCTCGCCGGTCGTGACCGGGGCCGGCTGCTCGACCCCGTCCGGGTCACGGCGCTGCACCAGTGGCACGTCGACCACGGCGCTCTGTTCGAGAACGTCGGGCAGTGGAAGCGGCCCTGGTACTACCCCCAGGGTGGTGAGGACATGGACGCGGCTGTGTTGCGCGAGTGCCGGGCGGCCCGGGAGGGCGTGGCGTTCATGGACGCGTCCACGCTCGGGAAGATCGAGGTGCAGGGCCCGGACGCGGGCGTGTTCCTGGACCGCCTGTACACCAACATGATGAGCACCCTGAAGGTCGGCATGATCCGCTACGGCGTGATGTGCCGTCCGGACGGGATGGTCTTCGACGACGGCACCGTCATCCGCCTGGCACCGGACCGCTTCCTGGCCACCACGACCACGGGCAACGCCGCGGCCGTGCTGGACTGGATGGAGGAGTGGCTGCAGACGGAATGGCCGGAACTGCGCGTGCACTGCACCTCGGTGACCGAGCAGTGGGCCACGGTGGCCCTCGTCGGCCCGCGCTCCCGGGAGGTGCTGGCCGAACTCGCGCCGACGCTGGCGGTGGACAACGACAGTTTCCCGTTCATGGCGTGGCGGGACACGACGGTCGCCGGCATCGAGGCGCGAGTGTGCCGGATCAGCTTCTCGGGCGAACTGGCCTACGAGATCAACGTGTCGCCGTGGGAGGCGCCGGCACTCTGGGAAGCGCTGTACGAGGCGGGGCGACCGCACGGCATCACCCCGTACGGCACGGAGACGATGCACGTCCTGCGGGCGGAGAAGGGCTACCCGATCGTCGGCCAGGACACCGACGGCACGGTGACGCCGCAGGACCTCGGCATGAGCTGGGTGGTCTCCAAGAAGAAGCCGGACTTCGTCGGCAAGCGTTCCTTCGCCCGTGCCGACACCGTCCGCCCCGACCGCAAGCACCTGGTCGGCCTGCTGCCCGAGGACCCCGGGACCCTGCTCCCCGAGGGGACGCACCTGGTCACCGACAGTGTGCTGCCCGCGCCGCCCGTACCGATGCTCGGCCACGTCACCTCCAGCTACCGCAGCGCGGCGCTCGGCCGGACCTTCGCGCTCGCCCTGGTCAAGGGCGGCCGCGACCGCGTCGGAGAGCGGCTCTACGCCCCCGTCGGCGACCGGATGGTCCCCGTGACCGTCGCCGGCCCCGTCCTCTACGACCCCGAGGGAGCCCGCCGCGATGGCTGACGCCGTACCTCCCGTCCCGCGCCGCAGTCCCCTGGCGCACATGGCGGACCGCCTGGCCTGCGTCGGCAGGGACACGGGCGGAGCCCTGGAAGTCGCCGAAGTGCCGATGCTCGCCCAGATCAGCGTGCGGCTCGATCCGAAGGGGGCGGCAGCGGACGCCGTCGGGCTGGTGCTCGGCCTGCGACTGCCCGTCGAACCCGACACGGCCGTACACGCCGGGAACCTGACCGCTCTGTGGCTCGGTCCCGACGAGTGGCTGGTGCTCGGGCCGCCGGGCAGCCGGCAGGACCTGGAGAGCCGCATCCGGGAGGCCGGCGGTGACGAGTTCGTGTCCGTCGTCGACGTCTCCGCCCAGCGGACCACCCTCCTCGTCGCCGGACCACGTGCCCGCGACCTGCTGGCCCACGGCTGCTCGCTGGATCTGCACCCGCTTGCCTTTCCGGCCGGGCGCTGCGCCCAGACCACCCTGGCGCGCGCGCAGGTCGTGCTGGTCGCGCCGGACGGCCCCGGGGCCGGGTTCCGGGTGCTGGTCCGGTCGTCCTTCGCCGGCTACCTGACGGACTGGCTGCTGGACGCGTCCACGGAATGGAGGGCCTGAGGCCGGACACGCACCCCCCCCGGCCGCGCGGTCGACGAGAGGCCCGGCTTCTCACCGCCGGCCGCGCCCGTCCCGGTGGACCGCTGTGGCTCGACGCGGACCACCGGGACGGTTGTCGTCGCCGTTCGTGGCCGCTTTCCCACCCCCGGCCGCCTGCTCCCCTCCGTCCGTGCAGCACACGGAAGGCCGCCGGATGTGCGGCGGCCTTCCGTGTGTGTTCCTCCGGTAGCGGTCGTTCAGCGGAAGACGACCGTGCGGTTGCCGTTGATCATGATCCGGCTCCGGCTGTGCCACTCCACCGCCCGGGCGAGGACCTGCGCCTCGACGTCACGGCCCAGGGTGACCAGGTCGTCCGGGCTCTGCGAGTGGTCCACACGGACGACGTCCTGCTCGATGATGGGACCCTCGTCGAGGTCCGGGGTGACGTAGTGAGCCGTGGCTCCGATGAGCTTGACCCCCCGCTGGTGGGCCTGGGCGTACGGGCGTGCGCCCTTGAAGCTCGGCAGGAACGAGTGGTGGATGTTGATCGCCCGGCCTTCGAGCTGCTTGCACAGATCGTCGGACAGGATCTGCATGTAGCGGGCGAGGACCACGAGGTCGATGTCGAGTTCGTCCACGAGCTCCAGCAGCCGCGCCTCCGCCTCGGGCTTGGTCTCCGGAGTCACCGGGACGTGGTGGAACGGGATTCCGTGGCTCTCGGCGAGCGGTGCGAAGTCGCGGTGGTTGGAGACGATCGCCGGTACTTCGATGTTCAGCGCGCCGATGCTCCAGCGGAAGAGCAGGTCGTTCAGGCAGTGGCCGAACTTCGACACCATGATCAATGTGCGGGTGGGGGTCGCCGCGTGGTGCAGCTGCCAGGCGATCCGGTACGCCTCCGCCACCGGTGCGAAGCCGGCCCGCAGAACTTCCAGCGGCGTGCTCGCGTCCGAGACCTCGAAGTGCACGCGCATGAAGAAGCGGTCCTGGAGCCGGTCGTCGAACTGCTGGCTTTCCTGGATGTTGCCGGAGTGCCGGACGAGGAAGCTCGTGACGGCGTGGACCAGGCCGAAGCGATCAGGACACGAGAGGGTGAGGACGAACTCGCGGTCGGGGTGGGGTCGAAGAGACACTGAGCCCTCCTGAAGTGCGTATTACGCAACCGTGAGATTGATACGCAACATAGTCCGGCCGCAGCGGCTCATGGTCAAGGGGTGGATCCGGCGTTGGTCCGCGACGAGTTGGCGCGCCGGATCCTCTCTGTCGCCACGGCTCGCGTCTTCCCCGGGGCCGTGTGGCGTCGGCCTGCCGTGACCCCTTGACAGCGGTCCGGGCGGGCTGCACTGTTTGTTGCGCAAGTTGATGTGCGTTGCGCATAAGGCAACCAAGCCATGAAGTCCGAGGGGGCCGGCCGCGATGGCTGACACCACGACCCGTCGCAGTCCACTGGAACACGCCGATCGCTTCGCCGCCGTGACCCGGAACTCGCGCGGATCCCTGCGCCTGGCGGGACTCCCGTTCCTCGCCCAGGTCACCCTCCGGCTCGACCCGAAGAGTCCGGCCGCGGAGGCCGTCGGCCTGGCCCTGGGGGTGCCGCTGCCCCTGGCGCCGAACACCGTCAACCGCGGGGGTGAACTGGCCGTGCTGTGGCTCGGCCCCGACGAGTGGCTCGTCGTCGGGGCCGGCGCGGCGGCCGGCCTGGTCGAGCGACTGCGGTCCGCGATCGGCGACGAACACGGCGCGGTCGCAGACGTCTCCGCACAGCGCACAGCGCTGCTGGTCGCCGGGGCCCGATCCCGCGACCTCCTCGCCCGCGGCTGTTCTCTCGACCTGCACCCTCGGGTCTTCGGGGCCGGCCGCTGCGCGCGAACCACCCTGGCCCGCGCGCAGGTCGTCCTCGTCGCCCGTGACGGCCTCAGGCCCGGGTTCTGGGTGCTGGTCCGCTCCTCCTTCGCCGGATACCTCGCCGACTGGCTCCTGGACGCCGCCACGGAACACGTCGGGCGGCCGACCCTCCAGGCGGGCCGAAGCGGCCCCTGACCTCCCTGCCGTCGGACGACCTACCGCCCACGACATATCCCTCGAGGTGAACAATGACTACGACCGACCTGCCGGAGAGCCTGATCGCGACCCTCCCCGGTGATCACTACACGGACCCGGAGATCTTCCGGCTGGAGCAGGAGCGCATCTTCGAGGCCATGTGGTTCTGCGTGGCACGCTCGTCGGACCTGGCCAAGCCCGGTGTCTTCAGGACCGTGGACGTCGGGCGCGAGAGCATCCTGGTGACCCGGTCGCGGGACAAGTCCGTCCGTGCCTACTTCAACGTGTGCCGGCACCGGGGCGCCAAGCTCTGCACGGAGGAGTCCGGCGAGGTCAAGCGGGCGTTCCAGTGCCCGTACCACGCCTGGACCTACGACCTCGACGGCAAGCTCGTCGCGGCTCCGAACCTGACGAAGATGCCCGACGTGGGCCGGACCGAGTACGGCCTGGCGAGCGTGGCGGTGCGCGAGTGGCTGGGCTACGTGTGGGTGTGCCTGGCCGAGAACCCGCCCTCCTTCGAGGAGACGGTGACCGCGGACGTCATGGCGCGCCTGGGCGACGTGGAGTCCATCGACCGCTACGGCGTCGAGGGCCTGGAGGTCGGCAGGCGGATCGTCTACGACGTTCGCGCGAACTGGAAACTGATCATCGAGAACTTCATGGAGTGCTACCACTGCGCGACGATCCACCCCGAACTCACCGAGGTCCTGCCCGAGTTCGCCGACGGCTACGCCGCCCAGTTCTACGTGGGACACGGCGCCGAGTTCGGAGACGACGTCCAGGGTTTCACGGTCGACGGATCGGAGGGACTGGACCGCATCCCCACGGTCTCCGAGGACCAGGACCGCCGGTACTACGCCATCACGGTCCGACCGCAGGTGTTCGTCAATTTGGTCCCCGATCACGTGATCTTCCACCGGATGTACCCGGTGGCGGTCGACCGGACCATCGTGGAGTGCGACTGGCTGTATCTGCCGCACGTCGTGGAGAGCGGCAAGGACGTCAGCAGGTCGGTGGAGCTGTTCGACCGGGTCAACCGGCAGGACTTCGACGCGTGTGAGCGCTGCCAGCCGGCCATGAGCTCCCGTCTGTACGCCAAGGGCGGCGTCCTGGTGCCGAGCGAGCACCACATCGGCGAGTTCCACGAGTGGGTCCAGACCCGACTGGGCACCCGGCTGTCCCAGTAGTCGCCAGGGGTGAGCCGGCAGCCCGGGAACGGTGCCGGGCGCAGAGCCGGATTCCTGCTCCGCCCGGCACAGGCTGCCCCGGCCTTCCCCGCGACACCCACTGCCCTCCCGTACCCCCGTACCCCCCTTTCCGACACAGCGGAGCGCTGCCGATGACCCGCAAGGCACCTGCCGAGGACCCTGGTGACTCCCGTCTGCGGGTGGGGCCGCCGAAGGACTACGCCGCAGGCATTCCGGCGGTCACCTCCTCGTTGCGCCACGCCCACACGCAGATGGGTGCCCGCCGCAGTCTGCTCACCCTGCTGAGCGTCAACCAGAAGGAGGGATTCGACTGCCCGGGATGCGCCTGGCCGGAGCCCGAGCACCGACATCGTGCGGAGTTCTGTGAGAACGGCGCCAAAGCGGTGGCGGAGGAGGCGACCGTGCGCCGGGTCACCCCCGAGTTCTTCGCCGAGCACACCCTGGACGCCCTCGCCGAACGCAGCGACTATTGGCTTGGCCAGCAGGGACGCCTCACCCGTCCCATGTACCGCCCCGTGGGCAGCGACCGGTACCGGGAGATCTCCTGGGACGACGCGTTCCAGGTCCTCGCCCGGGAACTGCGAACGCTCGACTCACCGGACCAGGCCGCCTTCTACACATCCGGACGAGCGAGCAACGAGGCCGCGTTCGTCTACCAGCTCTTCGTTCGGCTGTTCGGCACCAACAACCTGCCGGACTGCTCGAACATGTGCCACGAGTCCAGCGGTTCCGCCCTGGTGGAGACCATAGGCATCGGCAAGGGCAGCGTCCGGCTGGAGGACCTGTACGAGGCCGACCTGATCCTGGTCGTGGGGCAGAACCCGGGGACCAACCACCCCCGGATGCTCTCGGCCCTGGAGAAGGCGAAGAAGCGCGGGGCCCGCGTCATCTCGGTCAACCCGCTGCCGGAGGCGGGGCTCCTGAGGTTCAAGAACCCCCAGCGCCCCTCAGGCGTGGTCGGCGGCGGAACCCGGCTGTCCGACCGGTTCCTGCAGATCAGGCTCGGCGGCGACCAGGCCCTGTTCCAGGCCTTCAACCGCATGCTCCTCGAGGCCGAGGACGACGCTCCGGGAGCAGTGCTCGACAGCGACTTCATCGCCGCGCACACCCACGGCTTCGAAGCCTTCGCCGAGCAGGCCCGCAAGGCCTGTTGGGACGACATCCTGGAAGCCACCGGTCTCCCGGCGCAGGAGATCGAGGAGGCGTTCCAGGACGTGCTGGCGGCCGAGAAGATCGTCGTCTGCTGGGCGATGGGCCTCACCCAGCACCGCCACTCCGTACCGACCATCCGCGAGGTCGTCAACTTCCTCCTGCTGCGCGGCAACGTGGGGCGCCCCGGCGCCGGACTCTGCCCGGTGCGAGGCCACTCCAACGTCCAGGGCGACCGGACCATGGGCATCCACGAGAAGCCGGAACCCTCCTTCCTCGACGCGCTCGGTGCCGAATTCGGTTTCGTGCCCCCCGCCCACCACGGCCACGACGCGGTGGAGACCATACGGGCGATGCGCGACGGGCGGGTTCGGGTCTTCGTGGCGCTCGGCGGCAACTTCGTCGCAGCAGCCCCCGACACCTACCTCACCGAGCGGGCCCTGCGCACCTGCGACCTCACGGTGCAGATCTCCACCAAGCTCAACCGCTCCCACGCGGTGGCCGGCCGCCAGGCGCTCATCCTGCCCTGCCTGGGGCGCACCGAGGCGGACCTTCGGCCCACCGGGCCCCAGCTGGTGACGGTCGAGGACTCCATGGGCATGGTCCACCTCTCGCGAGGACGGCTCGCGCCGGCGTCGGAAGCCCTGCTGAGCGAGGTCGCCATCATCTGCCGGATGGCGCGGGCGGCCCTCGGGGACGACGCTGTGCGGGTGCCCTGGACGGAGTTCGAGGCGGACTACGACCGCATCCGGGACCGGATCGAAAGGGTCGTCCCCGGCTTCGCGGACTTCAACGCCCGCGTGCGCGAGCCGGGCGGCTTCGCGCTGCCCCACCCACCCAGGGACGAGAGGCGCTTCCCCACCACGACCGGGCTGGCCAACTTCACCGTCAACTCACTGGACGTGCTGCGCGTGCCGCAGGGACGGCTCATCCTCCAGACCCTTCGCTCGCACGACCAGTACAACACCACCATCTACGGCCTCGACGACCGCTACCGCGGCATCCACCAGGGCCGCAGGGTGCTCTTCGTCCACCCGGACGACCTCGCCGCACACGGCCTGTCGGACGGCGACCTGGTCGATGTCGTCAGCGAGTTCTCCGACGGTGTCGAACGCCGGGCACCGTCCTTCCGCACGGTCGGGTACCCCACGCCTCGTGGCTGCTGTGCGGCCTACTTCCCGGAGACCAACGTCCTCGTCCCCCTGGACTCCACGGCCGAGGTGAGCAACACCCCCACGTCCAAGTCCATCGTGGTCCGGCTCGAATCGAAACCAGCTACGTGATCCACCCGCTCCCGAGTCCCGCCGAGCGCCCAGTTCCGCAGCCGGCTGGGGTGCCCGCCGGGGGGTCTGTCAAACGATCGGTGTAACTGGGGTAGTTGGGGCTACTGGCGGGCGGCTGACAGGCGGCCGTCGAAGGTGATGTCGAAGGCGTTCAGTGCGGTCTTCCAGCGCATGGTCCAGCGGGCCTGGCCCTTGCCCGTGGGGTCGAGGGACATGATCGCCATGTAGACGCACTTGAGGGCGGCCTGCTCGTTGGGGAAGTGGCCGAGGGCCTTGACCGCACGGCGGATCCGCGCGTTCACCGACTCGATCGCGTTCGTTGTGCAGACGATCCGGCGGATCTCGGTGTCGAACCGCAGGAAGGGGGTGAACTCTTCCCAGGCGTTCTGCCACAGCTTCACGATCGCCGGATACTTCCGGCCCCAGGCGCCGGCGAACTCCGCGAACCGCTCCAGGGCGGCCTCCTCCGTCGGAGCCGTGTAGGCGGGCTTGAGGAGGCGGGCGATCTTGTCCCAATCCTGGCGGGCGACATAGCGGAAGGAGCTCCGCAGCAGGTGCACCACGCAGGTCTGCACGATCGTCCTCGGCCAGACGGTCTCCACCGCCTCGGGCAGGCCCTTGAGCCCGTCGCAGACCAGCATGAGGACGTCGCTGACGCCGCGATTCTGGATCTCGGTGAGGATGTGCAGCCAGTGCTTGGCACCCTCGCCACCGTCGCCGGCCCACAAGCCCAGGATCTCCCGCCGGCCCTCGACCGTGACCGCGAGGGCCACTAGATCGGCCGGTTGGCGACCCGCCGTCGCGGATCTTCACGTGGATGGCGTCGATGAAGACGACCGGACAAACGGCGTCGAGGGGCCTGCTCTGCCACTCGGCCATGCCCTCGAGGACCTTGTCGGTGATGGCGGAGATGGTCTGCCGGGAGACCCCGGCGTCATAGACCTCGGCCAGGTGGGCCTGCACCTCGCCGGTGGTCAGGCCCTTCGCGGCCAGCGGGATGACCATCTCGTCGACGCCGGTCAGGCGCTTCTGTCGCTTCTTGACGATCTTCGGCTCGAAGGAGCCGTCGCGGTCGCGGGGCACGACGATCTCCACCGGGCCGACGTCGGTCAGCACGGTCTTGGAGCGTGTGCCGTTGCGGGAGTTGCCGCCGTTCCTGCCCGCCGGATCGTGCTTGTCATAGCCGAGGTGGTCGGTGATCTCGCCCTCCAGGGCGGACTCCAGCAGTCGCTTGGTCAGCTGCTGCAACAGCCCGCCCTCGCCGGTCAGCTGCAGAGCCTCGGCCTGGGCCCGGCTCACCAGCTCGTCGATCAGCTGGTCATCCACGGTCTTCGCCGACACAGCCGCTGCGGACTCGGCAGCGTCCTGCTCGGCCACGTTCTCACTGGTCATCGATGCATCCTCCATGATCGGGAGTTACACCGAACGATTTGCAGTCCCACGGCGGGACGGCGGGGTGCCGTGGAGGGGGGGCGAGGAGCTAGATCGGGTGGACGACAGGAACGTCCGGCGTGGCGACGGATCTGCAGCAGGCAGTCCGCGTTGACCGTGACGATCACTTCTAGCTAGGCGGTCGAACTCGTCGACGGCGAGGTGTTGGTACCAGTCAGATCGTTCGCCTCGGCGCTTACCGCTCGTTGTACCGCACCGACAGGCCCAGAGTGCGCCGGGCCTGTCGGTGCGGGTGGTGGCTGACCGGGTGCGGCGGAACGACGAGTGGGTGTAGCTGTCACGGACGGCGAAGCGTCCGGCGTTTGCGCAGACCGGACGCCGCTGGGGGACCGCGGTATGGAGCGGACTGCGCCCGTCAGGGGAGTTGATAGTCGCGATGAAGGGGACGACGGTGTCGTTGGTCCCTTCCGGGGTTACCTTGAACGCACGAGGCCGGAGCCCGAGACCGGCTACGACTACTGTAGTTCGCGGCGGCAGACGAGGATGCTGCCCAGACAGTGGATCTCGATTGCCCCATGCCGGGCGATGCGTTCCTCCAGGGTGGTGCGGGCCCGCTCGAACGTGGTCTCGAAAGGCACGTCGTGCTGGTCCGCCCACGCTTGGTACGAGGCCATGTGCGCCACCACGGGTCCGGCATCGCAGACCGTGATAGTGCCAGGAAGTTCGATACTAGCGGGATGCCCACCAACGGGTGACGGACACACGGTGCCTTCTTGGTTTCCTGGAGACAGGGATGCCCGAGGACGAAGGCACTCAGCGTCCCAGGGCCGGAACCACGGATGTGAGGAAGTCACGCACCGTCCCTTCGATGTCCACAGACTCCCTGTCGTAAAGCCACTGCAGCTGTAGGCCGTTGATGAGCGAGATCGTCATGGTCGCGAGTTGGGGCGGCGGGAACGGAGCACGGAGGCCGCCGCGCTCGGCGAGGGCGGCGAACGCCTGGGTGTAGAGCTCGCGAAGGTGCTGGTACCGCTTGACGTAGTAGCCGTGCGCCGGATGGTCGGGGGACGTCGCTTCGCCTGAGAGCACGGTGTGCAGTTCGATCATTCCGGGGCTCTGCCTGTTCTCACGGAGGATCGCCAGCTGGCCCCGGAGCGCGTCCAGCGGATCCGTCTGCGGTGTACGGGCGTTCAGTTCGGTCAGCAGCTGCGAACTGCGCTCGGCGCGCAGTTCGAGGAGGGCGATGAGTAGATGCTCCTTGGTGGGGAAGTGGTGGCGAAGCCCGGTGTGACTGATCCCGGCGCGCCGAGCGATGTCCTTGGTACTCGCGCCATGGAAGCCGGCATCCCCGAAGGCATCGACACAGGCCTGCAGGATTTTGCGCCGCACCTCGGCGCTCTTGGCGTAGGGGCCACGTTCCGTCGTCGCCACAAAAAACTCCCGTCGAAATTAGTATCACATTGCTGTTTTGGTGGTACGGTCACGCTACCACCCACAGTTGTGACATAGGCCGCAGTTTCAGCCAGCAGGCCCACGAGCCCATCGCGACTGCAAATCTGACGGACACGTGAGGCCCCGCCCCCGGGCCCGAACGGACACGTCCAGTCCCACGCCATCAGCGTTCCAGCACCCCATATCCCTCCCGAGCCGCCTCTGACTGGAGAGAACATGCTGAAGCCCAAGGCCACCAGCACGCGTGAAGTCGTGTCCCTCGACGGACTGTGGCTGTTCGCCCTCGACACGGCGCTCGGCGCCGAGCCGTGGCGAGGCCCACTGGACACCCCCCTGGAAGCCCCCGTACCCGCGAGCTACAACGACCTGTTCACCGATCGGGCGATCCGCGACCATGTCGGCTGGGTCTGGTACCAGCGCACGGTCCGGGTGCCGCGTGGCTGGGCCGGGGAGCAGATATTCGTCCGGGTGGACGCGGCCACGCACACCGGCCGGGTATACGTCGGTGATGTGCTGGTCACCGAGCACGCCGGCGGCTACACCCCCTTCGACGCCGAGATCACCGAAGTAGTGTGCGCCGGGGAGGAGTTCCGACTCACCATCGCGGTGAGCAACGAACTCACCAACACCACCATTCCGCCCGGCAGTGTCACCGTCGGCGAGGACGGCCGCCGCCAGCAGAAGTACCTGCACGACTTCTACAACTACGCCGGACTCGCCCGCTCGGTCTCGCTGCACTGCGCCCCCACCGTGCGGGTCGGGGACATCACGGTCGTCACGGACATCGCAGGGACGACCGGGCTCGTCGACTACTCCGTCGTCACCACCGGCCCGGCCGATGTGCGCGTGCGCCTGCTCGACGCCGACGGCACCGAGGTGGCCGCCGGCTCCGGCGAGCAGGGCGTGCTGCGGGTCCCGGAGGCCACGCTCTGGCAGCCCGGCAAGGCGTACCTGTACGAACTGGTCACGGAAGTCGCCGAGGGGGAGACGGTGATCGATAGCTATCCGCTGGCCGTGGGCATCCGCAGCGTCGAGGTGCGTGACACCCAACTCCTCATAAACGGTGAGCCGTTCTATTTCACTGGCTTCGGGAAGCACGAGGACGCACCCGTGCGTGGCAAGGGCCACGACAACGCCTACCTCGTCCACGACTTCGAGCTGATGCGCTGGTGCGGCGCCAACTCCTTTCGCACCACTCACTATCCGTACGCTGAAGAGGTCCTCGACCTCGCCGACCGGCAGGGATTCGTCGTCATCGATGAGTCGGCGGCCGTTGGGATCAACCTCTTCATCGAGGGCGGCATAGCCAACCCCAACAAGCGGCCCACCTTCTCGCCCGACACCATGAACGACCAGACCCGTGCCGCCCACGCGCAGGAGTTGCGGGAGCTGATCGCCCGCGACAAGAACCACCCGAGCGTCGTCATGTGGTGCATATCCAACGAGCCCGCCTCCCATGAGAGCGGCTCGCGTGAGTACTTCGAGCCTCTAGTCGACCTGGTCCGCGAGCTCGATCCGGGTCGCCCCGTCACGTACGCCAGCTTCATGTTCGCAAGCCCCGCCAACGACAAGATCGCAGATCTCTTCGATGTCCTCTGCCTCAACCGCTACCACGGCTGGTATCGGGACAACGGCGACCTCGCCACGGCCGAAGCCGCCCTGGAGGCCGAGCTCACGGACTGGGTGAAGGTACACGGCAAGCCGATCGTCATGAGCGAGTACGGCGCCGACACCGTCAGCGGTCTGCACTCGGTCTGGGACATCCCATGGACCGAGGAGTACCAGAAGGACCTCCTGGAGATGCACCACCGTGTCTTCGACCGCTTCGACGCGGTGATCGGCGAACAGGTCTGGAACTTCGCCGACTTCCGTACATCGAACGGCATCCACCGGGTCGACGGCAACAGAAAGGGTGTCTTCACCCGCGAGCGTCTACCGAAGGCTGCGGCCCACGCCCTGCGAGCCCGTTGGCAGAAGAACGGATCGCGCAAGCCCACCGCGTGACCGCGCCAGCGTCCCGATCAGCACTCCTGAACAGCCCATTGGATCGTTCCCGGACAAGGAAGTTCGTGACATGCCCAGAACACTGAACAGGAATCACCGTCACACCTCCGCCGTCGCCGCCGCGACGGTCGCGCTGATCACTGTGCTGTCCGCCTGTAGCGGGGGTGACTCGTCCGACGGCGCCGCGCAGGGCACCGACGCGCTGAAGTTCGCCATCCAGACCCCGCCGAACTCCCTTGATCCGTCCCAACTCACCGTTGGGGAGAACGCGTTCATTTGGTCCGCGCTCTACGACACGCTCCTGTACATGGACAACAACGGTGAGCTCAAGCCCAATGCGGCGGAGAGCTGGAAGTACAGCGACGACCGCCGCACCCTCACCTTGAAGCTCCGCGAAGACCTCACCTTCAGCAACGGCGGCAAGGTGGACGCCAATGCAGTGAAGGCAACCGTCGAGCACACGATGAGGACGCCGGGCCCGTCCCGCGCCCTGTTCAAGAGCGTCGACAAGGTCGAGGCCTTCGACAAGCGCACCGTGGTGTTCTCCCTCACCAAGCCGGACGCGGTGCTGCTCTACGCGCTCGCCGCCGAAGGCGGAGTGATCGCGGACCCGAAGACGGTCGACGACAAGCGGACGGTACGCAATCCCGTCAGCTCCGGCCCGTACGTCCTGGACGAGGCGAAGACCGAGGCCGGCACGGTCTTCTCGCTCAAGCGGCGCGACAACCACTGGAACGCGGACGCCTTCCCGTTCCGCACTGTAGACATCCGTCTGATCCGGGACCCCGGAGCGTACACCAACGCCCTGCAGTCGGGGCAGCTCAACGCCGGCAGTGTGCGGGTCGAGGACCAGGCGCGCGTCAAGGCGGCAGGATTCACCGGGACGGAGGTCAAGGCCAACTCCCTCGCCATGCTTGTCATCGGGGACCGTGCGGGCGAAGTGGAACCGGCTCTTGGTGATGTCCGGGTGCGGAAGGCCATCGCCATGGCCTTCGACCGCGAGAAGATCATCAAGCAGCTGTTGAAGGGCGTTGGCGAACCGGCCACACAGCAGTTCAGCCCTGGCGGACCGGCACACGATCCCGAGCTGGGCGGGCTGCTCGACTACGACCCGCAGCAGGCCAAGAAGTTCCTCGCCGAGGCCGGATATCCCGACGGCTTCTCCCTCCGGATGCCGGAGATCATATACGCCAAGCCGTTCGTTCCGACGATCACTCAGTCGCTCGCGGATATCGGCATCGAAGTCAAGTGGGACGCCATCCCTCCACAGCGCACGTACAACGCGTACTCCTCGAAGAAGTACCCCGTGTACTTCACTGTTGAGTCCGCCAATGCCTTCCCACGCGAACTCAACTGGCACATCCCGACCAACACTTCCCACAACCCGTGGGGGACCCGCGACCCGAAGCTCGACGACCTGATGGCGAAGTACCATGCCGAACCGGACACCGACCGGGGCACCGAGCTCGCCAAGGAGATGAACGGCATCCTGACCCGCGAGGTGTGGGACGCGCCGCTGTTCACGCTGGACCGCCAGTGGTTTACCAAGGACGGCATCACTGTGCTCAATACGGGCAAGAGTAGTGTGCCCACCCTCCGCTGGTTCGGTGTCTCGGGCGAGGGAGCGGACCGGTGATCAGCTACGCGCTGCGCAGGCTCGCGGCCGGCCTGGTGCTCGCACTTCTCGTCTCCGTCATCACCTTCTGGCTGCTGAGTTACAGCTTCGAATCCGTCGTCGCGAGCCTGCTCGGCTCCGGTGCCACGGACGCCGAGGTCCAGGCCAGGATGACCGACATGGGCATGGACCGGCCCGTCCTCGCCCAATACGCCGACTGGCTTGGCGCCGCTCTCACCGGCGACCTCGGCGACTCCTACTTCACCAACGAACCCGTCATCGGCGCCCTCACGGACCGGCTCGGCGTCACCCTGTCGGTCGTCGTCACTGCGCTGCTGATCACCGCCGTGGTCAGCGTGCTGCTCGGCGTCACCGCCGCCACCCGGGGCGGCGGCGCCGACCGGGCCGCTCAGGGCATCTCTCTGGTCGGCTACCTGGTGCCCTCGCTGCTGCTTGCCATCGGCCTGGTATACGTCTTCGCGATCAAGCTGAAATGGCTGCCGGCCACCGGGTTCACCCCGTTGTCGGAGAATCCCGGGAAGTGGGCACAGAGCATCGTCATCCCGGTGGCGGCGCTCATGATCGCTGGCATTGCCACCCTCACCGCCCAGGTGCGCGGCGCCATGATCGACGAGCTGCGCAAGGACTATGTACGCACGCTGCGCACCCGAGGGCTCTCACCGCGCCGTATCGTCCTGCGCCATGTGCTGCGCAACGCCGCCGGGCCCGCGCTGACCGTGCTCTCGCTGGAGTTCCTCACCATGCTCGGCGGCTCGCTCGTCATCGAGAACGTCTTCGCGCTGCCCGGCTTCGGAAGCTTCGCCTTCAACGCCTCCCTGCAGGGCGACATCCCGGTGATCATGGGCGTCATGATCCTCGCCGTGCTGATGGTGATCGTCGTCAACCTGGCCGTGGACCTGATGAACGGCTGGCTCAACCCGAAAGCGAGGGTGCGATGACCGCCGACACGACCACCGCGAACACGGCCCCCGAGTCAGTCGCTCAGCGGATCTCGACCTTGCGGCGCCTGGCCCGCAACCCCCAGGCCGTCATCACCGCTTCGACCCTGATGGTCATCGTCGTGGCGGGCCTGCTCGCCTCTGTGATCAGCTCCCACGGCCCCAGCCACGCCTCCCTCGACGCGATCAACGCCGGGATCGGCACCGACGGCTACCCGCTCGGCGCCGACAAGGACGGCCGCGACATCCTGGCCCTGCTCCTGCACTCCATCAACACGAGCGTGGTCACGGCACTTATCGGCACGGGCCTCGCGCTGGCCGTCGGTGTACCTGCCGGCCTCATCGGCGGCTACTTCGGCAGCCGCGTCCGGGCCGCCACCGAGTGGCTCTTCAACCTGATCATGACGTTTCCGGGGCTGCTGCTCCTGATCGTCCTGATGCCGGTCACCAAGGGCGACTTCCGGGCCACCATGGCGCTGTTCGGCGTGCTGCTCGCCCCGAACGTCTTCCGCATCGTGCGCAACCAAGTGCTCGGCGTGAAGAACGAGCTCTACGTGGACGCCGCACGCGTCTCGGGGCTCCCCGACCGTCGCATCCTGGCCCGGCACGTCCTGTTCGCCGTGCGCGGCCCCGTCGTCATCGCCTCGGCGTTCCTGGCCGGTACGTCCATCAGCGTCCAGGCCGGGCTCGCGTTCCTCGGCGTCGGCAACAGCGAGGTGCCCAGCTTCGGTGCCATGATCCACTCGGGCTTCGCCAACCTGTACGTCGCCCCGTCCCAGTTCGCCATCCCGAGCCTGCTGCTCGGCATCATCACCGCCTCGCTCGTGCTGTTCGGCAACGCACTCCGCGACACCTTGGAGGGCAGCCCGCGCAAGCCGCAGCCGATCGTCACGCCCACCCCGCGGGCCGCGACGGGCACGTCCGAGCGGGCCGAGGGGCTGCTTGTGGTCGAGGACCTCGCCATCTCTTACGAATCCCCTGACGGCAAGCCCAACGAGGTGGTCCGTGGCTCCGGCTTCACCGTCCAAGCCGGGGAGACACTCGGACTGGTCGGCGAGTCAGGCTCCGGCAAGACACAGACCGCGTTCGCCGTGCTCGGCGTGCTGCCCCCGGCGGCACGAGTGACGCGCGGATCGGTCCGGCTCGACGGCCGCGAGCTCCTCGGCCTGCCCGACCGCGAGATGCGCAAGATCCGGGGGCGGACCATCGCGTACGTGCCCCAGGAACCCATGTCGAACCTGGACCCGTCGCTCACCGTGGGCGCCCAACTCGCGACCTCCATACGGGCAGTGGAACCGATGCCGCGCGCCGAGGCCCGGCAGCGCGTCCTCCCCCTGCTCGGCCAGGTCGGCATACCCGACCCCGAGCGAGTGGCCGGCAGCTACCCGCACCAGATATCCGGCGGCATGGCCCAGCGCGTTCTGATCGCCGGAGCTGTGGCCGGGCGCCCACATGTCCTCATCGCCGACGAACCCACGACCGCCCTTGACGTGACCGTTCAGGCCGAGATCCTGGACCTCCTCCACGACCTGCGCAAACGCCTGAACATGGCGGTCGTGCTCGTCACCCACAACTTCGGCATGGTCGCCGACTTCTGCGACCGGGTCGCCGTCATGCGCCAAGGGGAAGTCGTCGAGACGGGCACGACCACCGAGACCTTCGACGCTCCGCGGCACGAGTACACCCGCATGCTGCTCGACTCGATCCTCGACGACACGACGACCCGTAGCGACGCGCCTCCGCGTGCCGACGCGCCGCCACTCGTCGACGGCCCCCAGCACACCGACGCGCCCATCGGCGGGAAGAGGACCTCATGACCGGCACCCTGCTCGACATCGACGGTCTTGAGGTCACCTTCCCTGGCCGCGGTCTGCGCTGCCGCCCCCACCAGGTGCTCCACGGCGTGTCACTGGACGTGGCCGCCGGCGAGACACTCGGGCTCGTGGGCGAGTCCGGCTCCGGGAAGACCACCATCGGCCGAGCGGTCCTCGGACTCGTGAAGCCCAGCGGCGGACGGATCACCTTCGCCGACGTCGACATCACCCATGCCGCCGGCGCACGGCGGCGCGCCCTCGCCCGCGACATCCAGGTCGTCTTCCAAGACCCCTACAGCTCGCTCAACCCGTCGCTGACCATCGGCGACATCCTCGGCGAACCCCTCGTCGTGCAAGGCGTCGGCCGTAAAGAGGCCAACGCCCGGATCACCGCCCTCCTCGATCAGGTCGGGCTGCCCGTCAACAGCGCGGCCCGGCTGCCCCGCGAGTTCAGTGGCGGCCAGCGGCAGCGGGTCGCCATCGCCCGCGCCCTCGCGCCCCGGCCCAAGCTGGTGGTCTGCGACGAACCGGTCTCCGCACTGGACTTGTCCACCCAGCGCCGGGTGTTGGAACTTCTTGTGGACATCCAGCGCGACACGCAGGTCGCCTACCTGTTCATCTCCCACGATCTCAGCGTCATTCGCCACATCAGCCACCGCGTCGCCGTGCTGTACCGGGGCGACCTCGTGGAGACCGGGGAAGCCGCGAAGGTAACAGCGACCCCCGACCACCCGTACACCAGGCGCCTTCTGCTCGCCGCACCGGTCGCCGACCCGGCGGAGCAGCAGCGCCGCAGAGAGGAACGATGGCGATTCGCCGAGCGGGACGCGGACAGGAGCGCGGCATGACGGACACCCGCGAGATCAGAAAGGTCCTCGCGACCGTCCCGTACGCCGAGGCCGAACTCGACCGGCTGCGGGAAGCGTTCGCACCCGCCGAAGTCGTCGCCGTCTCCTTCCGGGACAACGAGGGCATCGCGGCAGCGCTGGAGGAGGTCGATGTCGCGGTCACCCTGGGTGACCTCGACGACCGCCATCTCGCCGCGCCCCACCTGAAGTGGGTTCACTGCGACCACGCCGGACTGACGCGGTCCGCGCGCCCCGAGGTCTTCGAGCGGGGACTGATCGTCACCGGCTCGGCAGGCCGCTCGGCAGCCGCGCTCGCCCAGCACGTCTTCTTCTTCGCGCTCTCGCTCGCCTTCGACAGTTACGGCCTGCACGACGACCACCGCCGCCGCGTCTGGGGCGGCATCGAGGGCTACCACGACCGGCTGAGCCTGTGGGGCCGTACCATGGGGATCATCGGGCTCGGACACACGGGCCGGGAAGTCGCCAAACTCGCCGAGGCGTTCGGCATGCGCGTGATCGCCTACCGTCGGCAGGACACCCCGGCGACCGCGCCCGTGGAGCGCCTCTACTCGGCCGAACGCGGCGACACCGTCGAGCCTTTGCTGCGCGAGAGCGACGTGGTGGTGGTCGCGGCGCACCTCAGCGACGAGACCTACCACCTCATCGGCGCCCGCGAGCTGAAGTCGATGAAGCCGTCTGCATACCTGATCAACATCGCGCGCGGGGCGATCGTCGACGAAAACGCGCTAGTGGTGGCACTCGAGGCCGAAACGATCGCGGGGGCGGCATCGGACGTCTTCGAGACCGAGCCCCTGCCGCCGGACGCCCCGATCTGGAACGCGCCCAACATGCTGATCACACCCCATGTCACGCCGCGTCTGCCGGACCGCACTCAGCGCTCCATCGACATCATGGCGGAAAACGCCCGCCGCTACCGCGCAGGTGAGCCGATGCTCAACAGGCTCGAACCGCACCACGTCTTCAGCCGCAAGACCGACAAGTACGCAAACCGCACCGGAACGACCCGATGGGGGACGGAGTCATGACTCAGTGGTGGCAGCAGCGTCCGATGCGCCTCGTGCAGACCAATTTGCGGGAGATCGACGTCACCGCGGACCCGGACCGGTTCGTCGAGTCGCTCAAGGAATTCTCTGCGAACGTCGTCCTTTTCAACGCCGGCGGCATCGTCGCCAACTACCCGACCTCTCTGCCCTTCCACTACCGCAACCCACACCTGACCGGTGACTTCCTCGGCGAGGTGATGGAACGAGTCCAGGCGGCCGGCATCCGCCTCATCGCCCGCTTCGACTTCAGCAAGGTCAACGAGTCCATCGCGTCCGCCCACCCGGATTGGCACTACAGGAGCTTCAAGGGTGAGTCGGTCACGTACAACGGACAGGTCCATTGCTGCCTGAACGGCGCCTACCAGCAGGAGCACTCCCTGGAGATCCTCGCCGAGGCCGCCTCCCGCTATCCGATCGACGGCGTGTTCATCAACATGCACGGCTACGAGGTGCGCGACTACAGCCGCGTCGTCCACGGGTTCTGCCAGTGCGACAACTGCGCCCGCCGGTTCGCCGAGGAGGGCGCAGGAGCACTGCCCCGCTCGCTCGACGACCCGAGCTACCCCGCCTACCTGAAGTTCCAGGCCCGCACGGTCGCCGAGCTCTTCCAACGCCGGGCCGCCGTGGTCAAGGACATCCGGCCGTCCATCGCCACCTGCAACTACACCCCGTCGGGCACCGACATCCACCGCCTGGAGTCCGGCACGCAAATGGCCGACGGCATCCCCGACTTCACGTACTCCGCCAGCCACCACGTGAAGATGGTCACCGATACCTTCGCCGGCATGGCCGTCAGCAACGCCGCCGTCCACTTCGTCGACTTCCCGATACGTCACGCAGCCGTCTCGCCGCACCTGACCTCCCTGCGCCTGGCCCAGGACGCGGTGCACGGCGGCTGGCTCGACTTCTACGTCCTCGGCACCCTCGACGGGCAGCCGGACCGCCGCTGCTTCGACCAGGTCCGCGAGCTGTACGCCTTCCACGCCGAACACGAGCGCTACTACACCGGTACGCGGCCGGTCTCGGACGTCTGCCTGGTCCAGCCGCCCAGCCGCGGACGCGACTCGAAAGAGTTCCTCGGCGTCTACCGCATCCTCGCCGAGAACCACGTGCAGTTCGACGTCATCAGCGCGAAGGAGGCCACACGGGAGCGACTGCGCGGCTACGCGGCCGTCATCGTCCCCGCCGCCGGTATCGACATCGACACCGACCGTCCGGTCCTGCGCACCGGCACCACCAGCACGGTGCCCATCCAGGGCGCGTACTTCGCCATCCGCCCGGACGACAAGAAGACGTTGACCGGCCTGGACGACCTCGACCTGGTGTACCTCTACGGCGCATTCGAGCCCATCGAGCGCGAGGGCGACGGTTACCTGGCGTACATCCCGCCGCACATGTTCGGCCCGCCGGAAAAGTGCTACTACACCGAGGTCACCGACATCCCCGGCATGGTCCGCACCCCCGACGGCGACGTGGTCATCCCCTGGAACCTCGGCACGCACTATGAGGAGTACGCCCACGACGGCCACGCCCGCTTGGTGCTCGCTGCGCTGCGTGACCTGCTCGCCGTGAAGCCGAGCCTGACCACCGACGCCCCGGCCACGGTGGAGGTCTCCACGCGCGACAACCCTGGCGCCGGATGTCGCCTGGTCAACCTCGTCAACGTCACCGGCCAGCTGGGCACCGCCTTTCACGCGCCGGTCCCGGTCCGCGACATCACGGTGCATCTGACGCTGCGCCGCACCCCGGTCCGCGCTCACGCCCTGCGCTCGGACGAGGACATCCACCTGGCCATCGACGGCGACACGGTGTCGCTGACCGTCCCCGAGACGGGGCTCTTCGAGACCGTGGTCATCGAGTACGGCGAACTATGATGACGATGGACTCCTCCATCATCGGCGAGTTCACTGAGGCCGTCGGCCGGAGTACGTTCTCACCGAACCGACCGACCTGCGCACGTACGAGTGCGACGGACTGACCGGCTACCGTGTGGTGCCCACGTTGGTTGCCCTGCCGGCGTCGGCGGCGGAAGTGGCGGCCGTGGTCGCGGTCTGCGCCCACCGTGGCATTCCCTTCGTGGCTCGTGGCGCCGGCACCGGACTGTCCGGCGGCGCCCTGCCGGTCGCGGACGGCGTGGTCATCTCCCTGCAGCGTCTGCGCCGCGTACTCGAGGTCGATCCGGCCAACCGGCGGGCCGTGGTCGAGCCGGGTGTCACCAACCGCGAGATCAGCCGGGCCGCGGCACCGTACGGTCCGTACTTCGCACCGGATCCGTCCAGCCAGCAGGTGTGCACGATCGGCGGGAACGTGGCGGAGAACTCCGGAGGCGCCCACTGCCTCAAATACGGATTCACCGTCCACCACGTGCTCGCCGCCGAGGTTGTACTCGCCGACGGCACCGTGACCACGCTCGGCGGGGACGCACCCCAGCAGCCCGGATACGACTTGCTCGGCGCGTTCATCGGTTCCGAGGGCACGCTCGGTGTGGTCACCAAGGTTGTGGTCCGGCTGCTGCCCAAGCCCGCGACGGTCTCGACGGTCGTCGCCGACTTCGCCGCAGTGGCCGCGGCCTGTGACACCGTGTCTGCGGTGATCGCGGCGGGCATCGTCCCTGCGGCCATCGAGATGCTCGACAACCTCACCATCCAGGCGGTGGAGTCTGCGGTCGGCGCCGACTACACCACCGACGCCGCGGCCGCGCTCGTCGTCGAACTGGACGGCCCGGCCGACGAGGTCACCGAGCAGTTCGACCAGGTGCTCGCACTCTGCCGACGGCACGGCAGCACCAAGCTGCGGGTGGCCGAGAGCCCAGCCGAGCGGGAGCTGATCTGGCGCGGCCTGCGCGCGCTCGACGGACTGCTTCCGCCCGTGCGCCTGCGCGCTCTGTTCTCACGTTCCCCCGCACTGGTCCGGGCGCAGTCTCAACGGCGCCTGCGCGTCGCCCTGTTGAGTGGCTGCGCGCAGCGGGTCTACTTCAGCCATGTCAACGAGGCCACCGCACGGGTGCTCGCAGCCGAGGGCTGCGAGGTCGTCATCCCGCCCGGCCAACCGTGCTGTGGAGCACTCGGCGTGACGTTGAGGCCGGACGGATTCGGCGCGACAAGCGCGAGGAAACGGCGAGGCCCGCACGGCCGGCTCGCCAACATGTTCACGGTCGATTTGTTCGACCTTCACGAGGCTCCAGACCGGGATGGGCCGTACCTTCGCGCTGCCCCTTCCCTACCAGGCAAGCCCCGTTCCCCACGGTCGCGAGGTCCAACCGCAGGTCGTCGGAGCGGTCGAGGCCGCGACGAGCAGGTGCTTCTTGGTCGGGAAGTGATGGGGCACCGTCGCTTCGGCCGACCCCGACCGGTCGGCGACGAGCGCGGTGGTGATTCCTTCGTGACCCAGCTCGTCCACCAGTTTCCGCTCCGGGCCGATAGTAGGCGAAAGGTTTCCGGAGTTCTGGTCGGTACATATCGACTTCACTCAGGAGTAGCCCAACCACTCAGTGCCAGTGGCTCTCCGTGACCTCGTCCACCAATCCCCAGCACAGTGCCTCCGTCACGGTCAGCGAGGCACCGGACAACGCCAGGTAGGCGGTCCGTTCCCGTCCGACACGGACGGGCAGGCTCGCCGTGCCCCCGGCGCCGGGGATCAGGCCCATCCCGATCTCGGGCAGGCGGATCACCGTGCTGGGCGCGGCCGTCACCCGCCCGGCGAACGCCGCCAGTTCGATGCCCGCACCCACACAGGCGCCGTGCAGGTGTGCGGTCACCTTGGCGGCGCAGCGCTCAAGCAGCGCGGCGGGACTGCGGGATACCCGCACCCGGTGCGCCTCGGCGGTGTCCCGCGAGGTGCCGAACTCGGTGAGGTCGCCCCCGGCGCAGAACGCGGGCCCCGCGCCGCGCATGTCTACGCGGGTGATCGTCGGATCGGCCGCGGCGACGTCGAGCGCTTCGCAGAGGGCGTCCCGGGTGGCCGCGTCGAAGGCGTTGCGTGCCCACGGGCGGTCGAGTACGACGTCCAGGCGGTCGCCGTCGCGACTGAGGCGCACCGGTTGCGCCGAGGGCCGCGGCCTGCGGGGTGGGGAGGCGGACAGCCAGGCGCGGAAGTCCGCACCGCCCTGAAGCGCCGAGTAGGCGAGGGATTCGACCAGCAGCCTGTCCGGTGGGGCGAGCGCCGGACCCATCCGTAGCACTTGGACGAGGGCGACGGAGGCGGCGGGGTGCCGTTCCACCTCGGCGGCGATGCGGCGCGCGGTGGCCCAGGGATCGGCGCACGCGACCCATGGGCGGGGTGCGCCGGTGCCCTCGGTCAGGAGGACGTCGAAGGCGGCCGGGGCCTCACCCGGCCTGTTGGCCACCCCCACCAGAACCTGGTCGTGCGCACGGGGTGGCGGTGGTGTCGAAGGGGCGAGGGCGATCACGCGGCACGGCGACTCCATGGCCGCCTGAGTGTAATCTTCCTATCTGCCAGAGAGAAGGGAATTCACGTGCCCAAGAATGACGCTCTCGCCCTCGGCCCGTGGATGTCCGGCGTCGCGCCGTACCTCGTCCCGCTCCGGGCCGTCGCGGACGGCCTGGAAGCCCGTACCGGCGTCGTCGTGGACCTGCCCACGGCCCTCTTCCTGCGGGCACGGCTCGCCGGGCTGCCCTCACCGGGCCGGACGTCGGCAGGCGGCTCCTGCCGACTCCTGCGGACCGCCGACGGATGGGCCGCCGTCAACCTGGCCCGACCCGACGACCACGCGTCACTGCCCGCGCTGCTGGCCCTTCTCGGCGCGCGGGACACGGACCTGGACGGCGGTGCCCGCACAACCACCGCCTTCCGACTCGCCGCCGCCGCGCAGAGGGTGGGCATCCCCGCCGCCGCCCTCGCAACGGCCTGTTCCGGTCGCGCCCCCGTACGCGCCCGGTCCTACGGTGAGCGGCTGCGTCGCCCGCTCACCGGCCTGCGCGTACTCGACCTGTCCGCCCTCTGGGCCGGACCTCTGTGCGCGCGACTGCTCGGCCTGGCGGGGGCACAGGTGACCAAGGTGGAGAGCACCACCAGACCGGACGGCGCACGGTCGGGGCATCCGGAGTTCTACCGCTGGCTGCACGAGGGACACGACAGCCTGGTCCTGGATTTCGCCTCCGGCGCCCTGGCGGACGCCGTGGACCGGGCGGACGTCGTCATCGAAGCCTCCCGGCCGCGAGCGCTACGTCAACTGGGGCTGTTCGCAGAGGAGTTCCTCACCGCGCGTCCCGGACGGGTCTGGGTCAGTATCACCGGGTACGGTCGCGACGACGACCGGATCGCCTTCGGGGACGACGCGGCGGTGGCGGGCGGCCTGGTCGGCCGCGACACGCACGGCGACCCCGTGTTCCTGGGGGACGCCCTCGCCGACCCCGTCACCGGCCTGTACGCCGCGCACGCGGCCGTCCGGTCCCTCGCCGCCGGCGGCGCGGAGCTGCTGTGCGTGTCCATGGCTGCCTGTGCCGCCGCGCTCGCCGACTCCCGGACGGCACCGTGCTGATCCGGAACGTGGAGGTCGAGGGGTACGCCCCTACAGACGTACGGATCGGTGCCGACGGGCGGATCAGCGAGATCGGGCGCCGTCTCGCCGGGGAGAGCCAGGTGGACGGAGGCGGAGGGGCGTTGCTGCCCGGACTCCACGACCACCACGTCCACCTCATGGCACTGGCCGCCGACGCTTCCTCGGTCCACGTGGGCCCGGCCGACGTCCGTACACCCGCCGGATTCGCTCAGGCCCTGCGGAGCGGACCGCCTGGTGAATGGGTACGAGCGGTCGGCTACCACGAGAGTGTCGCGGGGGACCTGGACCGCTCCGTACTGGACGCGATCGTCGCCGACCGGCCCGTGCGGGTGCAGCACCGCAGCGGGGCGATGTGGTTCCTCAACACCCCTGCGCTGCGGGCGGCAGGGTTGGACGGCGATGGCAGGCTGTGGCGGGAGGACGAGCGGCTGCGGCAGCTGATCCCGCCGGTGCGGCTCGATCTGGCGGCTCTGGGCCGACGCGCCGCGCGCCTCGGCGTCACGGGCTTCACCAACGCCGACCCCCGGCCCGCGCCCGGCCTGCGGCGGACCCTGTCGGTGCTGCCGCAGCGGCTCACCGTCATGGGCGTCGATTCCCCGGTCAAGGTTATGCTCGATGACGCCACCCTGCCCACACCGGGTGAACTCGCCACCCTGGTGCGCGAGGTGCGGCCCCGACCCGTGGCCGTGCACTGTGTCACGCGTGTGCAGCTGCTCGTCACCCTGCTCGCCGTGCAGGAGGCCGGCCCGGTCGCCGGGGACCGCGTCGAGCACGGCGCGGTGATTCCGGCCGAGACCGTCCCCTGGATCCGGCGACTCGGGCTGACGGTCGTCACCCAGCCGCACTTCCCGGTGGAGCGGGGCCGCCAGTACGCCGCCGAGGTCCCTCCGGACGACCACCCCCTTTACCGGTGCCGGAGTCTGGCCGAGGCGGGCATCCCGCTCGCCGCCGGCACCGACGCGCCGTACGGGACCGACGACCCGTGGGCGGTCATGCGGGCCGCGGTCGGCCGGGAGGACGGCGAGGGGGTGACACCGGAGGCCGCCCTGGGGCTCTTCCTCGGCGCGCCCGACCGGCCCGCCCGCGCACGCCGGCTGTCGGCCGGTGCGCCGGCCGACCTGTGCCTGCTCCACGTGCCTCTGCGGGAGGCGCTCCACGTCCTGTCCGCCGACACCGTACGGGCCGTGTACGTCGGCGGCCGTCGGATCGCTCCCTGAACCAGTTCGTGCTCAGACGCTGTACCCACCGTCCACCCCCAGTGCCTGCCCGGTGATGAACCCGGCCCGGTCGGACGCGAGGAACGCGACCGCCTCCGCGATGTCCCGCGCCTGCCCGAACCGGCGCATCGGAATGTTGCGCCGCGTGACGGCGAGAGCGTCCTCGTCCAGTTCCCCGGTGCTGATCAGCCGCCCAGCGATGCCGTCCGTGAGCATGCCAGGGGCGACACAGTTGACGCGGACGCCGTACCGTCCCTCCTCGGCGGCCAGCGCCCGGGCCACCGCCTCGACCGCTCCCTTGACGCCCGAGGACAGCCCGTCCCGCACCGGGAACCGCCGGGTGGCGACCGACGTCACGGCGACGACACTGCCCCGGCTCTTCCGCAGCAGCGGCAGCGCCGGGTGGACGAGACTGAAGAACGCCACCGCGTCGGCCTCCAGTTGCGCCCGGTACCGGCCGGGCGTCACCTTGCTGAGATGCGTCATGGGCACATGCGGCCCGGCCGCGTACACCACCGTGTGGAGTCCGCCGAAGTCCGCCGCCGCGTCGCGCACCGCCCGCGCGGTCGCCTCCTCGTCGGTCAGGTCGAGCTGGACGGCCACGGCCCAGCGCCCGGCCGCCTTCACCTCGTCGGTGAGCGCGTACGCGGCCTCCTGACTGGCCCGATAGGTGAGCACGACGTCGCTGCCGCGGGCCGCGAGCATCCGTACGACGGCCGTCCCGATGCCACCGGTACCGCCCGCGACAAGGGCGGTGCCGGGACGGGAGGAGAAGTCTTCCATTTCCTCACAACCCCAGGGACTTGGCGATGATGACCTTCATGACCTCACTGGTCCCGGCGTAGATGCGGGTGATGCGCGCGTCCGCGTACAGCCGGGCGATCGGATACTCCAGCATGTAGCCGTACCCGCCGAACAACTGGAGGCACCGGTCGACGGCGCGGGCCTGTACCTCGGTGCAGAACAGCTTGACCTTGGCGGCGTCGGCGCCGGAGAGCCGGCCGTCGACGAGTTCCAGCACGGCCCGGTCGACGACGGCCTGCGCGGCCTCAACCTCGGCGGCCACGGCTGCGAGCTCGAACTTGGTGTTCTGGAACGAGGCGACGGCGGTGCCGAACACCTTCCGCTCCTTCACGTAGGCGAGGGTCGCATCGAGCGCCGCCCGCGCCTGAGCCACCGAGCCGACCGCCACGGTCATGCGCTCCTGCGGCAGGTTGTGCCCGAGGTAGGAGAAGGCCGCACCCTCCTCGCCGAGCCGGTTGACGACGGGCACACGGACGTCGTCGAAGGCCAGTTCCACGGTGTCCTGCGCCTTGATGCCCATCTTCTCCAGCACCCGCCCCCGCGTGAACCCGGGCATCCCGTCCTCCACCACCAGCAGCGTCAGCCCCGCCCGCCGGTCGCCGGGATCCTGAGCGGTACGCGCCACCACGATCACGAGATCGGCCAGCAGCCCGCCCGTGATGAAGGTCTTCGCGCCGTTGAGGACGTAGGCGTCCCCGTCCCGTACCGCGGTGGTGCGCATCCCCGCCAGGTCGGAACCGGTGCCGGGCTCGGTCATCGCTATGGCGGTCAGCAGCCGGCCGGAGGCCAGGCCGGGAAACCAGCGCGCCCGCTGCTGCCGGTCCGCGTAGGCGAGGAAGTAGGGCAGCACCACGTCGAGTTGGGTGCGGACGGTGCCCAGCGTGACGAGGGCGCGGGCCGCCTCCTCCTGGAGAACGACGTTGTAGCGGTAGTCGGACTGTCCGCCGCCCCCGTACTCCTCGGGTATCGCCATGCCGAGCAGACCGATCGAGCCAAGCCGCTCGAAGAAGGAGCGGGGCAGCCGCCCGGCCCGTTCCCACTCGGCGTAGTGCGGGGCCACCTCCTTGGCCACGACGTCCCGGACCAGCTCCCGGAAGTCCTCGTGGTCGGCGGTGAAGACGTCTCTGCGCACGGCGACACCCTTCGTCAGTCGGCGAGTTCGACGACGGTGGCGTTCGCGGTGCCGCCGCCCTCGCACATGGTCTGGAGGCCGTAACGGATGCCGTGCGCGCGCATGTGATGGATCATGCGGGTCATCAGCACCGCTCCCGACGCCCCCAGCGGGTGGCCGAGCGCGATGGCGCCGCCGAGGGGGTTCAGCCGCTCCGCGTCGGCACCGGTTTCGGTGAGCCAGACCAGCGGGATCGGTGCGAACGCCTCGTTCACCTCGAAGACGCCGATGTCCCGGACGGCGAGGTTTGCCCTGCGCAGCACCTTCTCGGTCGCCGGGATCGGCCCGGTGAGCATCAGCACCGGGTCGGAGCCGACGACCGCGCCGGCCCGGTAGCGGACCAGGGGAGCGAGCCCCAGTTCCCGCGCCCTGTCGGCGGTGGTGACGAGCAGGGCGGCCGCTCCGTCGGAGATCTGCGAGGCGTTGCCCGCGTGGATCACACCGTCCTCCTGGAAAGAGGGCTTGAGCTTCGCGAGCGTGTCCACGCTCGTGCCGCGCCGTATCCCCTCGTCGGCGTCGGTCCCCGCCACGGGGACGATCTCCGGCCCGAACGCTCCGGCGTCCTGCGCCGCCGCGGCGCGCTCGTGCGAGAGCGCCGCGTACGCGTCGAGCTCCTCGCGCGAGAAGCCCCACTTCCGCGCGATCAGCTCCGCCGAGGTCCCCTGGTTGAAGGAGAAGCCCCGGTAGCGGTCGAGGGCCCGCGGGCCGTACGGCGTCCCGTCGGCCTTCGCGGCCCCCAGCGGCACCCGGCTCATCACCTCGACGCCGCCCGCCACGACCACCTCCTGCTGTCCCGACAGGACCGCCTGCACGGCGAAGTCCAGCGCCTGCTGGCTCGACCCGCACGCCCGGTTGACCGTCGTCCCCGGGACGCTCTCCGGCCAGCCCGCCGCCAGCACCGAGTACCGGGCGATGTTGCTCGACTGGTCGCCGATCTGGGACACACAGCCCCAGACGACGTCGTCCACCACCCCCGGATCGATCCCGGTCCGCTCCGCGAGGGCTCGAAGCACGGCCGCGGACAGGTCCGCGGGGTGGACGTCGGCCAGTCCACCGCCCCGCTTGCCGACGGCGGTGCGGACCGCCCCGACGATCACCGCTTCCCGAGTCACGTCTCGTCCTCCGATCGTCCGGCACTCGTACCGGGCACCGCCCAGCGGCCGGTGAAATGGGCATCGCGCCGGTCGGCGAAGGCCGCGTAGGCCTCGCGCACGTCGGCGGTCGCGAAGTTCGCCGCCTGCGCCCGCGCCTCGCCGGCGAGCGACTCGCGCAGGGTGCGGTCGGTGTTCTCGTTCAGCAGTGCTTTGGTCTGGGCCAGCGCCACGGGCGCGCCGGCCGCCAGGCGCGCCGTGAGGCCGTCGACGAAGGCGTCCACCTCCGTGCCGTCCACCACCCAGGTCACCAGGTTCAGGGCGCGGGCCTCCTCGGCGCCGATCGTGTCCGCCAGCAGCGCGAGCCGTTTGGCCTGCTGGAGACCGACCAGCCGGGGCAGCAGCCAGGAGCCGCCGCAGTCGGGGGACAGCCCACGCCGCGTGAAGATCTGCGAGAACCTCGCCTCCGGGGTCGCCACGACCAGGTCGCAGCCCAGGGCGAGGTTCCAGCCCGCGCCCACCGCCACCCCTGTCACCTTGGCGACCGTCGGCACCGGCAGTTCGTGCAGCAGCATCGTCACGTCGGTCAACGGACGCATCCGGTAGAGGGGGTGGGCGCTGCTGAGCCCCTTGGAGATGTCCGCTCCCGAACAGAAGTCACCGCCCGCGCCGGTGAGGACCAGGGCACGCACGCTCTGGTCCCGACCGGCGTCGTCGAGGGCGGCGCGCAACGCCTCCCACAGCTCGGCGTCGATCGCGTTCCTGCGGTGCGATCGGTCCAGCGTCAGGGTCCGTACGCCGTCGGCGTCGTCGATGAGGAGACCGGTCACCGCACGGCCCTCCGCTCGCGGAGCGCCGCGATCTCCTCGGCGGCGAAACCGAGTTCGCCGAGCACGGCGTCCGTGTGTTCGCCCAGTGCCGGCACCGCCCCCATCGGCGGTTCGTATCCGGCGATGACGGGAGGCGGGAGCAGGGCGGGTACCGGCCCGCCCGGAGTGCCGATCTCCCGCCAGCGGTCGCGGGCGGTCAGATGAGGGTGCGCCAGGACGTCGGTCTGGGTGTTGAAGCGGGAGTTGCCGATCCCGGCGGCGTCCGCGCGGTCCTGGATGTCCGCCAGGTCGTGCCGCGCGCACCAGGTGCCGATCTCGGCGTCCAGGACGGCCCGGTGCTCGACTCGTCCGGCGTTGGTGTGGAACCGCTCGTCGTCCGCCAGGTCCGGCCGGTCGAGCAACTCCCGTGCCAGGCGCTGCCATTCGCGGTCGTTGGTGGTGCCGAGGACCACCGTGTGCCCGTCGGCGGTGGGGTGGGCGCCGTACGGGGACACGGCGGGCGAGCTCATTCCGAGCGGCTGCTGTTCGACGCCGGAGTGCCTGGTGTACGTCAGCGGGTAGCCCATCAGCTCCGTCATCGTGTCGAACAGGCTCACCGCGACGGAGGCGGTGGGCCGCCCCCGTCTCCTGCCGTGCAGCAGGGCCAGGACGGACAGTGCCGCGTACAGGCCGCTGCACACGTCGGCTACCGGCGGACCCGGTTTCGCGGGTGCGCCCGGGTGCCCGGTCACCGCGCACGCCCCCGACTCGGCCTGGACCAGCAGGTCGTAGGCGCGTTTGTGGGACAGGGGGCCGCCGGCGCCGTACCCGTCGATCTCCACGGCGATCACGTCCGGATGGCGGACCTCCAGATCGGCGGGGGACAGGCCCAGCTTGGCGGTCGTGCCGGGGGTGAGGTTGGAGACCAGCACGTCGGCGCGTTCCAGCAGTCGGTGCAGCACGGCGAGGCCCGCGTCGGTCTTCAGGTCCAGCGCGACGGACTCCTTGCCCCGGTTGACCCACACGAAGTGCGCCGCGAGGCCGCCCACCACGTCGTCGTAGTGCCGGGCGAAGTCCCCGCCCCGGGGATTCTCCACCTTGATCACACGCGCGCCGAAGTCACCGAGGGTGCGGGTGCACATCGGTGCCGACACGGCCTGCTCCAGTGCGACCACGGTGACGCCGGCCAGCGGTCCGTCACTCATCGGCGCTCACCGTCCTCGTAACGGGCACGCAGGTCGTCCTTGAGGACCTTCAGGCCCGCGTTGCGGGGCAGCGCCTCCACGAACCGCACGTGCCGGGGCACCTTGAAGTTGGCCATGTGCTCGCGCGCCCACGCCACGACGTCCTCCTCGGTGAGGTCGGCACCCGGCGCGGGGACCACGAAGGCGCAGCCCACCTCGCCCATGCGCGCGTCGGGTACCCCGATCACCGCCACCTGCGCGACGTGCTCGCAGCCGAGCAGCAGTTTCTCTATCTCGGCCGGGTAGGCGTTGAAGCCGCCGACGATGTACATCTCCTTCTTGCGGTCGACGATCACGAGGTTGCCCGCCCCGTCGAGGTGGCCGATGTCACCGGTGTGCAGCCAGCCGGTGCCGTCGATCGCCGCGGCGGTGGCCTCCGGGTCGTCCCAGTAGCCGCGGGTGACGTTGTAGCCGCGTACCAGGATTTCCCCGTCCTCCCCCGGTGGCAGCTCCTGCCCCGAGGCGTCGGTGAGACGGATTTCGACGTCGGGGATGGGACGGCCGGTGGTGCGGGCCACCGTCTCCTCCGTGTCGCCGACGCGGGTGCTGGTCACCAGCGCCGTCGACTCGGTGAGCCCGTAGGCGCTCAGCACGATG
This sequence comes from Streptomyces mutabilis, assembly GCF_014649815.1. Taxonomy (GTDB): domain Bacteria; phylum Actinomycetota; class Actinomycetes; order Streptomycetales; family Streptomycetaceae; genus Streptomyces; species Streptomyces mutabilis. The sequence continues at coordinate 50,601 of NZ_BMTT01000012.1, forward strand.
TCGAAGGTCAGGTCCTTCTTCATGGCGCGGATCAGGGCCTCGGGGATGGTGGTGCCGCCGGTCATGGACACCCGCAGTGACGACAGGTCGCGGTGCGGGCGGCCGGGGTGGTGCAGCAGGTCGTGGAAGATGGTGGGCGGGCCGAGCAGGATGCTGACCTGCTCCCGCTCGATCAGCTCCAGCGCGCGTCCCGCGTCGAAGACCGCCATCGGGATCACCGTCACACCGTGCAGGAACGAGGCGAGCCAGCCCGCCTTGTACCCGAAGCAGTGGAAGAACGGCGGGATGACCAGGAAGCTGTCCGAGGCGCCGAAGCCGTACTCCGAGGACATCCAGCCGTAGGCTCGCAGGGACTGGCCGTGGGTGAGCGTGACGCCCTTGGGGTGGCCGGTGGTGCCGGAGGTGAACATCACGTCGCTGACCTGCTCGGGGGTGAGCCGGTCGATCGCCTCGTGCGCGGCCGACGGCCCGGTGCCCAGGTCGAGGAACTCGTCCCAGGTCATGTCGGCGGGGCCGCGGTCCCCCAGCAGTGACACGGTGATGCGCAGCGCGGGCAGCCCGGGGTCGGACCGTTTCAGGTCCGCCGTGTAGTCCGTGCCGAGGAAGGACGCCGCGGCGAACAGGGCCTTGGCCCCGGACTTGCGCAGGATGTAGGAGAGCTCCCGCTGCTTGAAGCGGGTGTTGAGGGGGACGACGATCCCTCCGGCCCCTTGGATGCCGAGGGCCGCCACGATCCACTCCACTGAGTTGGGGGCGCACAGGCCCACCCGGTCGCCCGGACCGATGCCCAGGGCCCGCGCCGAGGCGACGGCGCGGAGCATGAAACCCTCCAGTTCGCGAAACCCGATGCGTCGGTTCCCGTCGACGAGGGCGGTCGCGTCACCGAACCGCCGCGCGGCGGCTCTGACCACGTTGGGGATGCTCCGGAATTCCTGGTCGTGTCGCATGACGGGTCTCCGTTCAGCCACGGCCGTCGGCCGGCAGGCGCAGCAGTCGCTTGGCGATGATGTTCCGCTGGATCTGAGAGGTCCCGCCGTAGACGGACGCGGCACGGGAGTAGAGGTAGTCGCCGAAGATCTCCCCGCCCGCGCCGTGCAGTTCCTCGGGGAAGACCTTCAGTGCCGTCTCGTACAGCCGCTGCTCGGTCCGGGTCATCAGCAGTTTGTCGACCGACGACTCCGGGCCCGCGGACCGGCCGGCCAGGCGTTCGGCGGTGCGACGACGGGAGTGGGCGACCAGGACCCCGTAGTCGACGACGCACCGGCCGATGTCCGACAGCAACCCGTCTGGAAGACTGCCGCGACGCTCGTGGGCGCGGCGGCGCAGCCGCTCGACCAACAGCCCGTACGTGGACAGGTGGCCGGTGTCGAGTGCGTTGCGCTCGTACGAGACGGTCGTCATCGCCAGTTTCCATCCGGCGCCCTCGGCACCGATGAGGTCCGCTTCGGTCAGGCGGACGTCGTCGAGGAACAGCTCGCAGAACTCGTCGTCGCCGTTGGCCGCGCGCAGGGGGCGTACCGTCACGCCGGGGCGGTCCAGCGGGAGCACGAACGCCGAGAGGGAGGTGTGCGCGGACGCGCTGGGACCGGTGCGGGCCAGGAGCAGGCAGAGGCCGGAGTACTGGGCGTAACTGGTCCAGAGCTTCTGACCGTTGACGGTGTAGTGGCCGTCCGCTCCGCGGTCGGCGCGGGTGCTCATGCTGGCCAGGTCCGAGCCGGCGCCCGGTTCGCTGAAGCCCTGGCACCAGACGTCGTCGCCCGCGAGCATGCGCGGCAGCAGGCGGCGGCGCTGCTCCTCGGAGCCGAACTCCAGCAGGGCGTGCGCGAGATAGCCGATGCGAGGGACTCCCGGTGCGCCCCGGGCCCCCAGCTCGTCGCTGACCGCGACCTGGTGCAGTGGGGTCAGTCCACGTCCGCCGTACTCCCGCGGCACGTCGAGACCGACCCAGCCGCCCGCGTGCAGCATGCGGTGCCAGCGGTGCAGGAAGACGGGCACCGGCTCGTCCGCGCCGCGTGCGGGAAGGGGGTGGTCCGCGAGCCAGGCGCGGAAGTCGTCGCGCAGACGTTCCAGGTCGGCGGGGTCGCCGAAGTCCAGGAGGAGGTCAGTCATCGGGTCGTCTCCGGTTCGTCCGCGGTGGGAGTGGGCGCCCCGGTATCGGCGGGCGGGGACTCGGCAGGGGCGGGCTCGGCCAGCGTGGTCAGGAGGTCGGCCGTGGTCGCCAGCAGGTCCGCCCCCACGAGGACGCGGCGCAGATACAGATGGGCGACGTGCTCCCAGGTCTGGGCGATGCCGCCGAACACCTGCATGCCCGTGTACACCGCCTCGACCGCCGAGGCGTTCACCTCCGCCTTGGCCACGCGGGCCGCCGCCAGCGCCCGGCCGGCCGGCTCGTGGTCCAGGCACCAGGCGGCGTACCGGGTGGCACTGGCGCACGCCTCGACCAGGACCCTCGCGTCGGCGAGCAGGTGCTGCACCGCCTGGAAGGAACCGATTCGTTTCCCGTACTGCCTGCGGTCACGGGCGTAGTCCGTGCTCAGCTCGACGAAGGCGTCCACCGCCCCGACCAGTTCGGCGGTGACGACGACCAGTGCGTACGACTGCCAGCGCTGCCCGGCCTCGGCACCGAGGCGTCCGACGATCTCGCCCTCGCCGTCGTGGGGGACCGCGCGCACACTGCGCAGCAGGTCGGCGGTCCGGGTGGGCGGGCCCAGTGCGACCTGCCGTACGGTCCCGTCGGGGGCGACGTGCAGCGCACTGTCCGCCGCGTCGCAGTCCCAGGCGACCAGCGGTGACGGGTGCTGCCCCGGAAAGCGCAGGTCGCGGGCGAGTGCGATCGTGGGGAGGGACGCCGGGGCCGTGATCCCGAGCAGGCGCGACAACTCGGGGGCGAGGAGGGCGGTACCGAGCAGAGACGTCGTCAGCGGCTGCCTGCCGTGCTCCTCGGCGAGCAGCGCGCACTCCTGGACCGTGGCGGCGGGCGGGGTGGAGCGGCGCAGCCCGGCGAGGCCCAGCTCGTCCAGCGCCTGCCGCGCGGCGGCACGGGTCCGCGGCGTCAGCTCGTCGGCGGACCCGACGCGGTGCCGGGTCGCGAACGACCGCAGCATGTCCCGGACCAGGGTGAATTCCTCGGTCTGCACGCTCAGTCCTCCTCGGAAGCGGCTGTGCGACGGCGGGTGCGGGAGGCCAGCTCGTTGACGATCCGGATGTGGTCGGGGCTGGTCATCGTGGACCGCTCGGCCAGCAGAGCCGCCTCCATGCCGCCTCGGGACATCTGCTCGACCACGGCAGCCAGGGCCGCCTTGGTGGCACGCAGCGCCTCCGCCGGCTGGGCGGCGAGCCGGTGAGCCAGCTTCAGAGCCTCGCTCATCAGGTCACCGGCCGGACAGCGGCGGTTCGCCAGGCCCAGCTCGACCGCCGTGGCCGCCGGGATCCGGTCGCCGGTGAACAGGTACTCCTTGACCCGCAGCAGGCTCGTCAGCAGCGGCCAGAGGGTCACCCCGCCGTCGCCCGCCACCAGCCCGACCGACACATGAGGGTCGGCCAGGTAGGCGTCCTCGGCCATGAGGACCAGGTCGCACCCGAGGGCCAGGCTGCAACCCAGTCCGACCGCCGGGCCGTTGACCGCCGCGATCAGCGGGAGGGGGAAGCGGATCATCTCGGTCTGGATGATCCGGTCGAGCCGGATCGAGCGTTCGCGCAGCGCAGGGTCGTCGTGGTGGCGGAGCAGGTGGTCGAAGTCGCCGCCCGCGCTGAACGCCCGTCCCGCTCCGGTCAGCACGACCGAGCGCGCCCCGGGGTCCTCCGCCAGCTCCCGCCACACCTCGGACAACCGGCGGTGCAGTACTTCCGACACTCCGTTGAGGTGCTCCGGCCGGTTCAGTGTGACGATGCGGACGTCGCCGTCGGCGGCCACGGTCAGGACGGGGCTCACGTCGCTCATGCGGCGATGGTAGTAAAGGTCAGACCGATATTGTCAATGGTGTTGCTGAAAAACGAGAACGTCATTCTCGTCTGTGTGCGGCGCTTCCTGCCGCCCGCCTACGGACGGGCGGGCCTCCGTCGGCCGTCAGTCGTCGGCTTCCGGCAGGTCCACCAGCTCCCGGCCGTCCACTTCGGCGGCGGCGCGGGCGAAGCCGCACACATGGCGGCTCATCCGCCGGTGGGCCGCTTCCTCGTCACCGGACCGGATGGCTTCCGTGATCCGCGCGTGGGCGCGCGCGGTGAGCCGGCGGATGCGGACGTCCATGAACTGTGCCAGGTCGGTGGAGGCGTGGATGGACTCCGAGAGGGCGTCCAGGAAGCCGATGAGCAGTTCGTTGCCGCCCGCTCTGGCCACGGCGTTGTGCCACTGGATGTTGGCACGCAGGAATCGCGGGACGTCGTCGCCCGCTCCGACCAGCTCGGCGTGGGCGGTGTCCAGATTCGCCAGGTCCCGCTCGGTGCGTCGCCGGGCCGCGAGCCCCGCGCAGGCCGGCTCGATCGCCTCACGTGTCTCGTGCAGCGCCTCCAGCCTGATCCGCTGTCCCCGGATCACCAACTGCACCGTGCTGGCGAGGGATTCGCGGCCCGGCCGGTGCACGAAGGCGCCGCCTCCGCGCCCCGGCCGGATGTCGACCAGCCGCTCGACCTCCAGAATGCGCAGCGCCTCGCGCACCGTCGCCCGGCTCAGCCCCGTCTGCTCCACGAGCTGACGTTCCGGCGGCAGCGCCGTGCCTTCGCCGAACTCTCCCGACAGGATGCGCTCGCGCACCTCGGCCGCCAGCACGTCCGACGCCTTCGGCACGCTGAGCGGCTCGAAGCGCGGGGCGGGTGGGATGAAATCGGCGCTGGACACGGTGCGGGCCTCTCGTCGGGCGTCCCTTTCGGCTGAACCATTCAACACAGCCCGGGGGAGACCTGTCACATGACCATGCCCCCGTCCACGGGCAGGACCTGGCCGGTGACGAACGAGGCGGCGTCCGAGGCGAGGAACACGAATGCCCCGGCCACCTCCTCCGGTTCGGCCCACCTGCCGAGCGGGATGCGCGTGAGCATGCGCTCCGCGAACTTGGGATCGGTGCGGATGGTCTGGGTCATCGGGGTCGCCGCCAGCGGCGCGAGGGCGTTGACCAGGATGCGCCTGCGGGCGAGCTCCCTGGCGAGGGACTTGGTGAGCCCGATGATGCCCGCCTTCGCCGCAGAGTAGTTCACCTGGCCGAGGGTGCCGGTCAGACCGGCAGACGAGGTGACGTTGATGACGCGTCCGGTGCCGTCCGTCGCGAGGAACGGCAGGGCCGCCTGCGTGCAGTGGAAAGCGCCCATCAGATGGATGTCGATCAGTCGCCGGACGGACTCCTCCTCCAACTTGTCGAACATGGCGGGCGCGGTGACACCGGCGTTGTTGACGAGGATGTGCAGCGTCCCCTCGGCCAGTGCCGCGGCCCGGGACACCGCGTGGTCGGCGGCGGTCCGGTCGGTCACGTCGAGAGCCGCGCTGTCGGTGCTCAGGCCGGCGGCGGACAGCTTCCCGGCCACGGCCGCCGCCGCCTCGCCGTCCACGTCGGTGACGAGCACCGCGGCTCCGGCGCGGGCGAGCGCCCCCGCCACCGCGGAACCGATCCCGCCGGCGGCACCCGTGACGAGCGCGGAGCGCCCCGTGAGATCGAACAGTCCCGTACGGTCGGTCATCCCTGGCTCCTGGTCGTCGATGGTGCGGGTCAGTAGCTGCGCGGCAGTCCCAGGGCGTGGGACCCCAGATAGTTCAGAACCATCTCCTGGCTGACCGGCGCGATGCGCATCAGCCGGGCCTCACGGAAGAAGCGGGCCACGGGGTACTCCTCGGAGTAGCCCATCCCGCCGTGCGTCTGGAGCGCGCGGTCGGCGGCCGTGAATCCGGCGTCCGCGCACAGGTACTTGGCGGTGTTCGCCTCCCGCCCGCAGGGCCGCCCCCGGTCGTACAGCCAGGTCGCCTTGCGCAGCACCAGCTCCGCCGCGTCGAGCCGGGCGAGCGAGTCCGCGAGCGGGAACTGGATGCCCTGGTTCATACCGATGGGCCGCCCGAACACCTCACGGTCACAGCCGTAGGCCACCGCCCGGTCCAGCGCCACCCGCCCGATGCCCAGGGCCTCGGCGGCGATCAGCATGCGCTCGGGGTTGAGGCCGTCGAGCAGATAACGGAATCCCTGGCCCTCCTCGCCGACCCGGTCCCGGGCCGGGACCCGCAGCTCGTCGATGAACAGCTCGTTTGAGGTGACGGCGTTGCGCCCCATCTTCGGGATCGGCCGGATGTCCACGTGGTCGCGGTCGAGGTCGGTGAGGAACAGGGTCATGCCGTCAGTCGGCTTCGCGACCTCGTCCCGCCGGGAGGTGCGGGTCAACAGCAGGATCTTCTCCGACTCCACGGCCTTGGAGATCCACACCTTGCGGCCGCTGACGACGTAGTGGTCGCCGTCCCGCCGGGCGTACGTCGTGATACGCGTCGTGTCCAGGCCCGCACCGGGCTCGGTCACCCCGAAACAGACGTGCAGGTCACCGTCCGCGACGCGGGGGAGCGTGCGTCGCTTCAGTTCGTCGGAACCGTGCACCACGACCGGGTGCATGCCGAAGATCGACAGGTGGATGGCGCTGGCGGCATTCATCCCGCCTCCCGAGCGGGCCACTTCCTCCAGCAGAAGCGTGGCCTCGGTGATGCCGAGGCCGTGGCCGCCGTACTCCTCGGGGATCGCGATGCCGAGCCAGCCGCCGTCGGCGACGGTGGCGTAGAACTCCTCGGGGAAGGCGTGGTCGCGGTCCTTCTCCATCCAGTACCGGTCGTCGAAGTCGCGCAGAAGACCGGCCACAGCCTTGCGGATCGTCTCCTGGTCCTCGGTCAGCTCGAAATCCACGGCGGGGAACCCCTCTGCCGGTTGCTGATGTGTGAAACATATCAAAGGTCAGACCGAAAGAGGCGTCAACTGCCCTGACGTATCGGGCGGTTGCAGTGCGGGAAGTGATCAGTGAGGCACGAGACGAGGGGCCCGCACGGGTGCGGGCCCCTCAGTTGGAACGACGGGTGGCGTCAGGCCTTGGTGCGCGTGGCGCCCTTGGGGGCGGCGGACTTTTTGGTGGTGGTCCTCTTCGTCGCCGCCTTCTTGGGAGCGGCGGCCTTCTGGGTGCCGGACTCCCCGCCGGTCGCCTGTCCCGCCCCGGTGATGCCGCCCAGGCAGAACTCCCAGACGTCCTCCGCGCCGATCCGGGAAGGCTGCGCCCCGACCGGAGCGGCGGGGGCCTGGGCCGTGAACATCGCCGTCTGCATGATCAGGGAGGCGGTACGGCGTGGCCTGGGCGTGACGGCCTGGCCGGCCTTCACCGCGTCTTCCACCAGCTCCGTGAAGAGGGCGAGCAGGGGGAGGTGTGCGGTGGCCACCTGGTCCGGGTGGCTGACCAGCAACTGAATGGCGAAGTCGGTGAAGAGCGGGGACTGCTGTCCCTCGCGCGGCGTGGAGGAGTCGTACAGCAGATCCACCGCGACCTTGAGCCGGTCCAGTGGACCGGTCACGGTGGAGAGCCTCTCCCGCATCTCGGTGGCCGACCTCGACAGCGCGTCCTCGAAGAGGGCGAGCAGCAGCTCGTGCTTGCCGTCGAAGTGCTGGTAGAAACTCCGCAGCGACTGGCGGGAGCGCTCCACGACTTCCTGCACCGTGAAATCCGTGGTGCCCTTGTCCGCGATCAGTTCCTGGGCCGCGTCCAGGAAACGCTGCACGCGCTGCTCGGCGCGCAGCTTCGCGGCCCGGGTGGATCGCTCGACGGCACGCTGCCGCCACGCGGGCTCAGGGGACTCGACCGGTTCGGCGGGGACGACACTCATGGGTAGAACGGTACTCCACGTATGTGAAAAGAGGAGGCACCCCCCCTACCGAATAGCCCTCCGCGCGAAGCAAGACCCTTACTTCCGTATGACGAGAATGATATTCTCGCTTCGATACCTGCCACAGAGGACGCCACCAAGACCGCAGGAGAGCGGAGGCCGGGCGTGGAGTTCGAACTCGACGAGGAGCAGCGGATGCTGCGCCGCACGGTGCGCGAGACGGTCGCGAAGGTGCGGCCGCAGCCCGAAGACCGGCAGTGGGAGACCTATCGGAGTCTGGGATGGCTGGAGGCACCCCCGCTGGAACTGGCCCTCATCCTGGAAGAGCTGGGGTACGCGGCGGACCCGACCCCGTTCCTGGCCACCGCCACCTGGTTCGCACCGCTGACCGGCCGATTGCCCGAAGGCAGTGGCACGGCCGTCTTCGACGGCGTCGGCCGCTACGTCCTGGAAGCCGACCGCGCCGACGAGGTCGCGCTGCTCACGAAGGGTGGGGTCACCGTCGTCCCGGGAGCGGACCTCGGCGCCCAGCGGGTCGGCATCCTCGACCCGCACGTGCATGTGGCCCACGTCGACGCGCAGGCCCTTTCCGCCGGCGTCCCCGACCTCGCCCTGACCGGGCTCGCGGCCACCGCCGTCGGCGCCTGCCGCCGCGTCCTCGACCTGGTCCTCGCACACGTGAAGCAGCGCACGCAGTTCGGTCAGGTACTCGGCTCCTTCCAGGCGGTCAAGCACAAAGCGGCCGACATGCACGTGGCCGTGGAGCGGGCCCGCGCCCTCACTCACTTCTCCGCGCTCACGATCGCCGAGGACGATCCGCGCCGCACCAAGGCCGCCCACATGGCGAAGGCGGCGGCGGGGGAGTGCCAGCGACTGGTCTTCCGGCACGGACTGCAGCTCTTCGGTGCCATGGGCTTCACCTGGGAGAACGAACTGCAACTGCACCTCAAGCGGGCCCAGGCCTGCGACCTGCTGCTCGGCACCGCGTCCGCTCACAGGAAGGCCCTGCTGACCGCATGAAGCTCGCCGACGACCCCGAGGTGGAGGAGTTCCGCGCCCAGTTCTCCGCCTTCCTCGACGCCCGTCTCCCGACCGAGGCCGAGGCGCGCGAACGCTCCCACTCCAGTGCGCACGTACCCGACTGGGCCCGCCGCTGGCAGCGCACCCTCTTCGAGCACGGCTGGCTGCTGCCCGGGCAACCGCCCGAGTACGGCGGCCGGGGGGCCACCCTGCCGCAGCAGCTCGCCCACCTGGAGGAGCTGGCCCGCCGCCGGATCTACCACAGCTTCAACCCCCAGGGCCTGGGCATCATCGCCGCGTCCCTGCTCACCTTCGGCACCGAGGAACAGAAGACACGCTGGGCCGTGCCGATCCTGCGCGCCGAGATCACCGCCGCGCTCGGCATGAGCGAGCCCGAGGCGGGCTCCGACCTGGCCTCGCTGCGCACCCGGGCCGTCCTCGACGGGGACACCTTCACGGTGAACGGGCAGAAGATCTGGACTTCCGGTGCCCACGACGCCGACGTGCTCCTCACCTTCGTACGCACCGACCCCGGCGCCCCCAAGCACAAGGGGATCAGCGCGCTGCTGATACCGACCGCCGCCGAGGGTGTCGTCCGCCGACCCTTCGGATCGATCGCCGCCGAGGACGACCACGACTTCAACGAGGTCTTCCTCACCGACGTACGCGTACCGCGCGAGAATCTGGTGGGCCCTCTCAACGCAGGCTGGCGGGTGGCCAACGGCTCCCTCGGCCACGAACGCACCCTGCTGTGGCTGTCGTACGCCGAACGGCTCCAGGACCTGGTCCGCGACGCCGGGGACGCCGGCGCCGGCCAGGAGTGGTACGCCACCCTTCTCATGGATCTGACGGCCCTGAGGCTGCTCGGCCATCGGCAACTGGGCCCGAACCGCAACGCCGCCGAGATCTCCGTACTCAAGCTGCTGGGCTCCGAGGCCGTCCAGTCGGCCTCCCTGCACGCCCTGGAGGCGCACGGCGCCGACGCGCTGGCGCACCCCGCGCGCACCGGCCCGTACCACCACATGCACCACGAGGACTTCGTCTCCAGCTGGTTCGAACGCTACGCGCGCAGCTTCGCCGGCACCATCGCCGGCGGCACCAGTGAGATCCAGCGCAACATCATCGCCGAGCGCATCCTCGGCCTACCGCGTTAGGACGCCGGTCATGGACCATATCCTGTACGAAGCGGAAGGCGGCGTCGCCGTCATCACGCTCAACCGGCCCGAGGCCGCCAACGCCCAGACGATGGCTCTCCTCGACGACCTGGACGCCGCCTGGACCCGCGCGGCCGGGGACGAGGAGGTCCGTGTGATCGTGTTGCGCGCCAACGGCCGGCACTTCTCCGCCGGACACGACCTGAAGGACCGCTGGCCCGACCCCGACGAGATCACCCTGGAGTGGATCTACAACACGGAGGCGCGGCGCTACCTCGAGTACTCGCTGAAGTGGCGCAACATCCCCAAGCCCACCATCGCCGCGGTACAGGGTAAATGCATCGCAGCCGGGCTGATGCTGTGCTGGCCGTGCGACCTGATCGTCGCGGCGGAGAACGCCGAGTTCTCCGACCCCGTGGTGTACATGGGCATCGGCGGGGTCGAGTACCACGGGCACACGTGGGAGCTGGGACCGCGCAAGGCCAAAGAGATCCTGTTCACCGGCAGACCCCTCACCGCCCGTGAGGCCGAGCAGGTCGGGATGGTGAATCGGGTCGTCCCGCTCGACCGGCTCGACGAATCCGCCCGCGAGCTGGCCGAAAGGATCGCGAGGATGCCGCCCTTCGGCCTGCGACAGGCCAAGCGGGCCGTCAACCAGACCCTGGACGTCCAGGGCTTCTACGCCGCGCTCCAGTCCGTCTTCGACATCCACCAGACCGGGCACGGCAACGCGCTCAGCGTAGGCGGGTACCCGATCCTGACGCGCCTGGAGGACATGAAGCAGCGCGTGAAGCAGGGGTGAGCAGAGCGTTACTGGGACGGCCCGTGTCGAAGCCGGACCGACCCGTGCACGAGCCCTGAGCACGGGGCCACGGCGAGGGCGTCTCACGCGCGTCCGCCGCCACCTGGGGCCCCGGCGTGCCCACGGGGTCTGGCGCCTCTTCGCCCAACGACTGATCGCGCTGCTCGAAGCACCGCCGCCGCCCCCGGTGCCGCCGGCACCGACCGGCAGCGTGGTCATCGGAGACGGTAACCGGCTGTGCGGCAGCAACATTTTCCTTGGGCCACTGACGATCTCGACCTCCCGGGGCGGTCCGGGCGCCTTGGCCGCGCCTGTCGCCGTCATGCTGGGGATCGTGGCACTCGCCGTGTACGGCGGCGTTCGTGCGATCGGCCGGGACGAGTCGCCAGGACAGTTGGCGCCGCGCCCTGGCAGGAGTCCACCGGAGCGGTGGGAGGGTGCGGCGCTCCGACGGACGGCGTGGGAGACCCGCTTGCCAAGGGGCAGCCACGTCCGGTTCTTGAGGACCAGGAGGTAGTCGAGTCGGTCCTTCCCGGGTTGGATGCCGTCCCCGGCGGCTGGAGGCAGGAGAACGACGCGAGCGTGCTCGAAGCCTCCACGGAGCAGTGCGGCAGCGAACAGCCCGATCTGCTGTTCTGTGGCGAAGCCGCATACCAGGACCCGGCGACGAACAACGTGGCCCGCTTCAGGGTCTACCCCTTGCAGGTGCAGGGGTGGAAGCCGCGCTCAAGCGGCCTACAGGTCACTGAGGCAGGAATCGCCGCCCTCCATGGCGCTGCCGACCCTCGGAGACGAAAGCCACGCCGTCAGCAGACATGGCAGGGACTCCAAGACCGTGGTGTCCATGGTCAGCGTCGGCAGTGTTGTGGCCGGCGTCACCTATGACATCGAGGCGCTCGACTGGACTGGAGCGTACGGCGGCGACCACCTCGAGATTCTGACACGCGCTCCCGTCGATCGGGTCCAGCAAACGCTCGGCGGTCAGGCGGCCACCGCCCGAGCTGTCCTGTGAGGGCCGACCCTCACGTTCGTCGAGCCCCGCGAGTGCGGGGCCGGTGACCACCGGCCTCAGCGAAGACCCCCTTCGTCACCGAGACCGGAATCCGGTTCCACCTGGAACGTGTTCAACGCCGCCGCCAGCGTCCCGTAGGCGCCCACCGTGAACACGAAGTCCAGCAGCTGCCGTTCGTCCAGCTCCTTGGCCAGCTCCGCGTAGGTGGCGTCGGAGAGGGTGAATGCGGTCTCCAGTTCGTCGACGGCCCGGTTCACCAGCGTGGCGGCGCCCGTCCGTACCTGCTCCAGATCCTCTTCCGTCACGCCGGCCTCACGGCCGATGAGCACGTGCTGCCCCCACTCGTACGCGCACCGGCGACGCCAGGCCACCCGCAGGACCGCCAGCTCGCGCATCCGCTCCGGCAAGGTGTTGCGGGCCAGTAGATGGGCGGAGAAGGTGAGGAACGACCTGGCGAGCGCCGGGTGGCGGAGCAGCAGGCCGAGGACGTTCGAGGGGGGCACCTCCCGTCCGCCCGTCAGCGGTCGCAGCGTCTCGGCGTCCCACTCCTCGTACGGGACGGGAGACAACCTCGTCATGTGTTGCGCCCCCCGTTCACACCGATGATCTGCCCTGTGATGTAACCCGCCTCCTCGCTCACCAGGAAGGAGCAGGTCGCCGCTATGTCCTCCGGGAGACCGACCCGGCGGACCGGGGTCCGGGCGATGTGCTCCTCGATGGTGCCGCCGAGCCGCTGCCGCTGTTCGGCGGTGCGCAGCATCGGAGTGTCGATGAAACCGGGCGGCACGGCGTTGACGGTGATGCCCCGCGGGCCCAGCTCCAGGGCGAGGGACTTGGTCAGCCCGTTCACCGCGGACTTGGCGGCGACGTAGTGGGCCATGAAGGGCTGGCCGGAATGGGCGCTGGACGAGGATATGTTCACGATCCGTCCCCAGCGCCCCTCCCACATGTCCGGCAGCGCCGACTGCACGCAGTGGTACACCCCGTTGAGGTTGATGTCCACGACGCGCTGCCACTCCTCGAACGACAGCTCCGAGAACCGGGTGAAGCCGTCCTTGCCCGCCGCGTTGACCAGGACGGAGACCGGACCGTAGCGGTCGCGCACCGCTTCCATCGCCTTGTCGACCTGTGCGCGGTCGGTGATGTCCACGGTCAGCGCGCTGCCCTCCTCGGCCGGCGCGATGTCGAAGACGGCGACGTGGAGACCGTCGGCGGTGAGCCGCCGCGCGATCGCCCGACCGATGCCGGAGGCGCCACCGGTGACGACGGCCGTCCTCGCGCTGCTCACGCGAACGCCTCGTCGCCGACGACGGTCGTGCGGTGCAGCAGCCGCTCCGAGCTCTCGTCGTATGGCAGCGCGCGGTGCAGTATGCCGGTGTTGTCCCAGACCACGAGGTCGCCGACCTCCCAGTCGTGGGTGTAACGGAAGCGCTCCTGGGTGGTCCAGTCGAGCAGTTCGTCGAGCAGGGCGCGGCTCTCGTCGGGGTCCATCCCGACGATGTGATCGGCGGTGGTGCCGGTCACCAGGGAACGGCGCCCGTCCCTGCGGTGCCACACCAGGGACATCTCGTGGTTCGGCTGGGTCCGCCAGGCGGCCAGTTCCTTCTCGGTGGGGTCCGGGTTCACCAGCCGCTGGGACGCCTCGAAGCTGTGCACCACGCGCAGCGACTCGTACCGCTCGCGTTCCTTCTCCGGCAGGTTCTCGTACGCCGCGTAGGTGCTGGCGAACTCGGTGCCGCCACCGACCGTGGCGACATGGCGGGCGGTCAGCGTGGTCGCCTTGACGGGCACATCGTCGCTGGTGCCGTCCAGGTGCCAGTAGAACGCGCCCTTCAGGTACTTGGCGCTCTTGCTCTTGGCCGGGTTGATGGAGATCGGAAAGATTTCCTGGTCGCGCAGCGCGACCACCTCACCGAGCGTACGGCTGAACGCCAACTGCTGCTCGTCGTCGAGGTGCAGCCCACGCACGAGGACAACCCCGCGCCATGTGAGGGCCTCGGCCGCCCGGTGGACGAAGGCGTCGTCGAGCGGGTCCGTCACGCCGGTGAACTCCACCCCGAGCGACGAGCTCAAGGCCTTCGATGTGATCATGAAAACTCCCCTTCCGTATGTGAGAAGCATATTCTCACTCTGAGTGTGAGGGAAGTCCCGTGCCGTGCCCAGGAGTCATGGGAGTTGCCGGCATGGTCGCTCGCATGATGGGTGCGCAACAGGCTCTCTTGTCTGGCACCTTGATTCGCTGAAATGGAGAATGTAGTTTCCGACCAACCGAGCAGGGAGGCTGGGATGCGGTTCAGGGACAAGGTGGCAATCGTCACCGGAGCCGGTCAAGGCATCGGCGAGGGCTACGCGAAGGCGCTGGCCGCCGAAGGCGCGCGGGTCGTGGTCGCCGAGCTGAACGAGGAGCAGGGGCAACGTGTCGCCAAGGAGATAGGGGACGCGCTCTTCGTACGGACCGACGTCGGCGACCCGGCGTCCGCCGAGGCGCTCGCCGACACGGTGATCACCGAGTTCGGCGCGATCGACCACCTCGTCAACAATGCCGCCATCTTCCAGGGCATGCGTCGCGAGGGCATCACCAGTGTCGACTACGACTACCTCGACCGGTTCCTCAAGGTGAACCTGCTCGGCGCGCTGCACGTGACCCGGGCGGTCCTGCCGCACCTGAAGGAAGGCTCCGCCATCGTCAACCAGTCATCCACCGCGGCCTGGCAGCCCACCGGCTTCTACGGCCTCGCCAAGGCGGGCATCAACCACCTCACCGCGTCCCTCGCCGCGGAACTCGGCGACCGGGGCATCCGCGTCAACGCGATCGCGCCCGGCCCGACGGACACCGAGGGCTCCCGCGACATCATCCCGGAGCAGGTCCGCGAGGCGCTGGTGAGGTCACTCGCCCTCAAACGCATGGGGAAACCGGAGGATCAAGCCGGCCTACTCCTCTTCCTGCTGTCCGACGCCGCGAGCTGGGTCACCGGCCAGGTCGTCGCGGTGGACGGCGGGTCGGTGGTGCGGCTGTGAACAAGGCACCCACCAGCTCCCTGCTGATCGACGGCAAGCTCCTCACCACCGGCGCGACTTTCCCGTCCCACAACCCCGCCACCGGCGAACTGGTGGGGCACGCGCCCGAGGCCACCACGGCGGACGCCGAGGCGGCCGTGGCCGCCGCCCGCCGCGCCTTCGACACCACCGACTGGCCCACCGACAGGGACCTGCGGCTGCGCTCCCTGCGCCGGCTCCACCAAGCCCTCGACGAGCACCGCGAGGAGCTGCGCGAGCTGACCATCGCCGAGGTCGGCGCACCCCGCCAGCTCACCCACGGTCCGCAGCTCGACGAGCCGATCGGCATAGTGAAGTACTACGCCGACCTGCTGGAGAGCTACGAGTTCACCGAGGACCTGGGCGTGGTCGAGTCCCGCGGCCAGTGTCACCACCGCTGGGTGGAGAAGGAAGCGGCCGGCGTCGTCGCCGCGATCCTGCCGTACAACTTCCCCAACCAGCTCGCCCTGGCCAAGCTCGCCCCCGCGCTCGCCGCGGGCTGCACCGTCGTCCTCAAGGGCGCCCCGCAGACCCCGCTCACCACCCTCGCCCTCGGCGAACTGATCGCCGAGCACACCGACATCCCGCCCGGAGTCGTCAACGTACTCAGCTCCTCGACCCCCGAGGTCGGCGAGGCGCTCACCACCCACCGCGGCGTGGACGCGGTGACCTTCACCGGAGCCACCAGCACGGGCCGGCGCATCATGGCCGCCGCCTCCGGATCGGTGAAGCGGGTCTTCCTCGAACTCGGCGGAAAGTCGGCCATGATCGTTCTCGACGACGCCGACGTCACCAAGGCCGCCGTGTTCGCCGCCTTCACCATCTGCTCCCACTCGGGCCAGGGCTGCGCCCTCACCTCCCGCCTGCTCGTGCCGCGTGCCCGGCACGACGAGATCGTGCAGATGGTCGCGGCCGGGATGGACCGGGTCCGGGTCGGCGACCCCACCGATCCACGGACGAACATGGGACCGCTGATCAGCGAGGACCAGCGTGACAAGGTCGACAGCATGGTGCGCCGGGCCGTCGACGACGGCGCGGTCCTGGTCCGCGGCGGCAAACGCGTCGACCCCGGACACTTCTACGCACCCACCCTGCTCGCGGAGGTCGATCCCGACAGCGAGATCGCGCAGGAGGAGGTCTTCGGCCCCGTCCTCGCCGTGATCCCCTACGACGACGAGGACGACGCCGTCCGCATCGCCAACAACTCCAGGTACGGGCTCTCCGGCGCCGTGCACAGCGCCGACGAACAGCGGGCCATCCGCATCGCCCGGCGCATCCGAACCGGCACCTTCTCCATCAACGGCGGCAACTACTTCGCCCCCGACGTGCCCTTCGGCGGCTACAAGCAGTCCGGCATCGGCCGGGAGAGCGGCCGGTCCGGGTTCGAGGAGTTCCTGGAGGAGAAGGCCTTCGCCCGCATCGTCGCCCCCGAGGAGCAGTCATGAGACCGATGGAGGGGATCCGCGTCCTGGAAGTCGCCATGTACGGTTTCGTGCCCTCGGCGGGAGCCGTCCTCGCGGACTGGGGCGCCGACGTGGTCAAGGTCGAACACGCGGTCACCGGCGACCCGCAACGCGGGCTGCGCCAGACCGGCAGCTTCCGGGTGGAGGGCGACCCCAACCCGAACGTCGCCCACGCCAACCGCGGCAAGCGCTCCCTGGGCCTGGACATGACCACGCCGGAGGGCCGCGAGGTGCTGCACGAACTGGCCCGGGACGCGGACGTGTTCCTCACCAGCTTCCTGCCCGCCTCCCGAGCCCGGCTCGGCATCGACATCGACGACATTCGCGCCGTCAACCCGCGGATCGTCTACGCCCGAGGCAGCGCCCTCGGCCCCCGAGGCGCCGAGTCGGGCCGGGGCGGCTATGACATGACCGCTTTCTGGGCCAGGGCCGGCACGGCGGCCAGCATCACCCCGCCCGGCACGGAGGGCATGATCAGCCCGCCCGGTCCGGCCTACGGCGACACCATCTCCGGCACCAACCTGGCAGGCGGCATCGCCGCCGCGCTGCTGCGCCGCGAACGCACCGGGGAGACTGCCGTGGTCGACGTCTCCCTGCTCGGCAGCGGCCTGTGGGCACTCGGCCACTCCATCGGCCTGTCCCTGCACCTGGGCCGCGCCTGGGAGGGCGTCGCGCCCAGCACCCACGGCTCACCCACCAACCCGCTCTCCGGGCTCTACCGCACCGCTGACGACCGGTACATCACCTTCGTGATGCTCCAGCCGGCCAAGTTCTGGGCCAACGTGTGCCGATGCCTGGACCGACCCGAGCTCGCCGACGACCCCCGGTTCGCCACCACCGAGTCCATCACCCGGCACACGGGCGACGCGGTGAAGATCCTGCGCGAGGCGATCGCCACCCGCCCGCTCGCCGAGTGGACCAAGCGGTTCGCCGCACTCGACGGGCCCTGGGCGCCGGTCCAGGACACCCTCCAGGCCACCACCGACGCCCAGGTGCGCGCCAACGGCTACATCGGGCAGGCCGGCGACCTGGAACTCGTCGCCAGCCCCGTCCAGTTCGACGTCGAGGACACCGTCCTCGGCCCCGCACCGGAGTTTGCCGCGCAGACGGAGGAGATCCTCACCGAGCTCGGCTACGACTGGGACCGCATCCTCGCCCTCAAGGCGAGCGGCGCGGTCACCTGACCCGCTCATCCCGTCCCCTCCCCCGGACGACGAAGTCCGGGCGACACGAGGAGGCACCATGCGCAGGCTGCTCACAGGCGGTGTCACCGTACTCGCGGTGCTGCTGGCCGCCGGCTGCTCCACCCGCTCGGACGACGACACCGATTCCACCCGGCAGGACACTCCCGCCGCGCAGGAGACCCGTGCCGCGTCAGGTGACTTCGGCACCCTGAAGAACGTGTGCGGTCCCGGCACCGCCGGGAAGTCGTCCACGCAGGGCGTCACGGACGACAAGCTCCAGGTCGGCGTCCTGTCCGACGTCGGCTTCTCCAAGAAGTCCGAGTTCGTCGACGTGGCGAAGGTCTTCACCTCCTGGTGCAACGACGCGGGAGGCATCAACGGCCGTGACCTCGAACCGGTCACCCGGGACACCCGGCTCACAGAGGTCCGCCAGCGGACGATTGAGGCGTGCAAGGAGGACTTCGCGCTGGTCGGCGGCGGAGCGGCCCTGGACAGCCTGGGCGTCAAGGACCGGCTGACCTGCCTGCTTCCCAACTTTCCCGCGCAGTCCAGCCAGATCGGCGCCATCGGCTCCGACCTCCAGGTGATCGCGTCACAGCCCACCGCCGGGTACTTCCAGTACCCCGGCTACTACAACTGGCTGATGAAGGAGAAGTACCCCGACTCCGCACAGAAGGTCGGCGTCATCGCCGGAGACTCGCCCGTCACCAAGGTGATGTCGGCCCAGTTCGAGGAAGCGGTGGCCGGCCTCGGCGGCAAGGTCTCCTACACCGACCTGTACCCGGCGTCCGGCGTCTCCGACTGGACCCCGTACGCCCAGGCGATCAAGAAGGAGGACGTCAAGGGCCTCGTCTTCCTCGGTGACTTCGCCAGCCTCGCCAAACTGGAGCAGGCCCTCACCAGCATCGACTACGCGCCCGACTGGATCGACGCCAACTCCAACGCCTACGGCCCGGCGTTCCCGAAGCTGGCGGGCACGGCCCTGGCCAAGCAGCACAACTACGCCGAGCTGTTCGCCACCGCACCGCTGGAGAGCGCGGCCGACAACCCCGCCACCCAGCAGGCCATCGACCTGTTCGAGAAGTACGCGCCGGGAAAGGAAGTCAGCTATCCCGCGCTGCGCGCCTTCTCCGCCTGGCTGCTGTTCGCCACCGCCGCCCGTGACTGCACCACCCTCACCCGCGCCTGCGTCTACGAGAACGCGCGGAAGAACACCGACTGGACGGCAGGCGGTCTGCAGGCCCCGTTCGACCTGACCTCGAAGGAGCCGACCAGCTGCTTCGCGGTCGTGGAGGCCACCGCAGACGGCTGGCAGCCCACGGACTTCAAGCCCGACCAGGGCGCCTTCCGCTGCGACGGCCCCGTCTACAAGTACAAGGGCGACTACGGCAAACCCGCCACCCTCGCCTCCGTCGGCAAGTCCTTGTCCGACCTGACCTGACCCGACCTGAACGTGAACGGGAGCTGAGTGACGTGAAGGTACGCGTCGACCCCGAGCGCTGCCAGGGGCACACCCTGTGCGCCATGCGCGCCCCGAAGGTATTCGAACTGAGCGAGATCGACGGCCATTCCTCCCCGATCAACGAGGAGGTCCCCGACGATCAGCAGGACCAGGTGGTGGAGGCCGTCCGGTCCTGCCCCGAGCGAGCGATCAGCGTCTTCTGAGGGGGCGCGGCCGACACGAGGAGAACCCGCCATGACCGTATCCGAGCCGCACGGTGACGACATTCGCAAGCAGCCCCGCGTCCACTTCGACCGGCACGCCCCCGAGTACCGCGACCAGTTCGAGGAGCAGACCCGCGCCTTCCACGCCGGCTGCCCGCTAGCCTGGTCCGACACCTACGGCGGGCACTGGGTCGCCGCCGGCAACCGCGAGCTGCTCGCCTTCGCCCGCGCCGGACAGAAACTCTCCAACGACCACGACGTCAACGGCGAGCGCCGCGGCTACCAGGGCATCAACATCCCGGCCCCGGCCCGCGGCAAGGGCTTCCGCGGCGGGTTCCTGGAGATGGACCCGCCCGAACAGCGCGCGTACCGCAACGCCCTCAACCCCTACCTCTCCCCGGCGGCCATCGCACGCTGGATCCCGTTCATCGACGAGGTGGCCCGCGCCTGCCTCGACGAGAAGATCGAGTCCGGACGGATCGACTTCGTCGATGACCTCGCCAACATCGTCCCGGCCGTCTTCACGCTCGCCATGATGGGCGTGCCCCTGAAGAAGTGGGAGCTCTACAACGAGCCGGCCCACGCCGGTGTCTACACCCCGCCCGGCTCTCCGGAGATGGCCCGAGTGGTCGAGGCCCACATGGCCATGCTCAAGGACATCGCCGCCACCCTCCACGAGGTCCGCGCCCACCCGCGTCCCGGCCTCGCCGACGCCCTCGCCCGCCTGGAGATCGACGGCAAGCCCCCGTCCGACATCGACCTGGTCGGCGCCATGGCCCTGCTCATCGGTGGCGGCTTCGACACGACCACCGCGCTCACCGCCCACGCCCTCGAGTGGCTCTCCCAGCACCCCGACGAGCGAGCGCGGCTGGTCCGGGAGCGCGACACCCTGCTCGACACGGCCACCGAGGAGTTCCTCCGCTACTTCACCCCCGCGCCGGGCGACGGCCGGACGGTCGCGGAGAACTGCGAGATCGCGGGCAAGGAGTTCGAGGAGGGTGAACGCGTGTGGCTGTCCTGGGCGATGGCCAACCGCGACCCGGCCGTCTTCCCGGACCCGGACCGCGTCGACCTCGAACGCGGAGGCAACCGCCACACCGCCTTCGGCCTCGGCATCCACCGCTGCATCGGCTCCAACGTGGCCCGTACGGTCTTCAAGCGGATGCTGATCCAGGTCCTGGACCGCATTCCCGACTTCGTCTGCGACGCCGAGAACACCGTCCACTACGAGACCATCGGCGTCATCCAGGGCATGCGCCACCTGCCCGCCACCTTCACGCCCGGTCCGCGTCTCGGCCCCGGCCTGGAGGAGACGCTGGCATCGCTCCAGCAGGTGTGCGACGAACAGGGGCTGGCCGAGCCGGTGACGGTGCGCAAGGCGGAGGCGAAGATCCGTTGAGCGTGCCCCATGCGGGGGCCGCTCGTCCCCGGCCGCGACCGGACCAGGAGACCGAGTTCTTCTGGACCTCCGGCCGCGACGGGCGGCTCCGCTTCCGCTCCTGCACCGCCTGCTCGGCCCTGATCCACCCACCGCAGCCGGTCTGCCGCCACTGCCGCGGCCACGACACCGCGGTCCGCGAGGTCTCCGGCCGGGCCACCCTGATCGGCTTCACCGTCAACCACCGCTTCCCCCTCCCCGGCATGCCCGCTCCGTTCGTCGTCGCCCAGGTCGCCATCGAGGAGGATCCACGGGTCCGTCTCACCACCAACGTCGTCGACTGCGCGCCGGAGGACCTGCGCCTCGGCATGCTCATGGAGGTCGTCTTCGAGCAGGTGGGCGACACCTGGCTCCCGCTGTTCCGCCCGGCCGCGGCTCAGCCGGAGCCGGCCCCGCTGCCGCCCGACGACCCGTCCCCTGAACACATGCGGGACCACGTCCACAGGGCTTCCACGGCCCGCCGCTTCGAGGACGGCGCCGTCGTCAGCGGCGCCGGGGCCTCGCGCATCGGCCGCCGCCTCATGGTCCCGCCCCTCCACCTCACCGTGGAGGCGTGCGAGAAGGCCGTCGCCGACGCCGGTCTCACCCTCGACGACATCGACGGCCTGTCCACCTATCCCGGCGGCGGCGCCTACGGCGGCTTCGCCGAAGGAGGGGTCACCGCGCTGGAGTCGGCGCTCGGCATCCGCCCCGTCTGGCACAACGGCGCGGGGGAGACCTTCGGTCCCGGCGGGTCCGTGATCGCCGCCATGCTCGCGGTGGCCGGCGGCCTGGCCCGGCACGTGCTGTGCTTCCGCACGGTGTGGGAGGCGACATACGCGGAACTCGTCCGCCAAGGAAAGATCCAGCCTCCCCGCGCGGGCACCGCCGACGGCTGGTTCAAGCCGTTCGGCGCCGTCTCACCCGCCGTCATGTTGGCGATGAATGCCCAGCGGCACATGCACCGCTACGGTTCCACCCGCGAGACCCTCGGCTGGATCGCCCTCAACCAGCGCGCCGGCGCGGCCCGCCACCCGCACGCCGTCTATCGCGACCCGCTGACCATGGACGACTACCTGTCGGCGCGCACCATCACCACGCCCTTCGGCCTCTACGACTGCGACGTCCCCTGCGACGCCGCGACCGCCGTCGTCGTCTCCGCCGCCGAGACGGCGCCCGACCTCCGCAAGGCCCCGGTCCGTGTCGAGGCCGTCGGAACGCAGATCGTCGAACGCCCCGAATGGGACCAGGCCACGCTCACCCACGAACCCCAAGTGCTGGGCCAGGCGGCGCACCTGTGGACGCGCACCGACCTGCGCCCCGCCGACGTCGACGTGGTGCTGCTGTACGACGGCTTCACCTTCAACTGCCTGTCCTGGATCGAGGCGCTCGGCTTCTGCGGCATCGGCGAGGCCCGCGACTTCCTGGACGGCGGAAAGAACATCGCCCGGGACGGGATCCTCCCGCTCAACCCGCACGGCGGGCAGCTCTCCCACGGTCGCACACACGGCATGGGCCTGCTCCACGAGGCCGTCGTCCAACTGCGCGGCGAGGCCGGCGCCCGCCAGGTGGCGGGCGCGCGGACGGCCGTGGTCTCCAGCGGCGGACTCACCCCCAGCGGCGTACTCCTGCTCAGGACGGACGGATGACCTCAACCGAACCCGAACTCACCACCCGCGTCCACCGGAAGGTGGTGGACGTGCACGGCGTCCCCGCGTCCGCGCTGGTCACTGAGGCCGCTCGCCCGCGTGCCGTGATCGTGGCCGTGCACGGCGGTGCGACCACCTCCACCTACTTCGACCATCCGGGCCACCCCAGGCTCTCGCTGCTGCGCACCGCCGCCGCGGCCGGGTTCACCGTCGTCGCCCTCGATCGCCCCGGCTACGGCAGCTCGGCCGGGCACGAGGAACGTCTGCGGACACCCGAACATCGCACCGACTTCGCGTTCGCCGCCGTCGACGCCCTCCTGAGGGGACGGGACACCGGCCTCGGGGTCTTCCTCTGGGCGCACTCGGCGGGCTGCGAGCTGACCGTCCGGATGGCGAGCGACTCACGCGGCACCGCTCTGCTCGGGGTGGAACTCGCCGGAATGGGCCGTACCCACCACCCCAAGGTGATCACCGCGATGGAGGAGTGGCGGCGAGACCCGTCCCGCACCCGGCCCAATCTGCGCGACGCACTGTGGGACCCGCCGCACGCCTACCCGGACGACGTCTACGGCGGGCGCGGCATCGGTGCCGGCTCGCCCGAGTACGAGGGCCGCCGCGAGGGCTGGCAGGAGGAGTTCGCACGGCTCGCCGGGCGGGTCCCGGTGCCCGTCCACATCACGCTCGCCGAGTACGAACAGGTCTGGACGAACGGCCCTGAGGGACTGGCCGACCTCGCCTCGCTCTTCACCGCCGCGCCCCGACTGGTGCTGCACGAGCAGGCCGGCGCCGGCCACAACACCAGCGTCAGCCGCACCGCCCTCGCGTACCACCTGCACGTCCTGGCCTTCGTCGAGGAGTGCGTGCTCGGCGTGCCTGCCCTGCCGTCGGAGAGGGGACACCGCGATGGGTGAACCCGCGGACGCGGCCCTGCTCCTCGTCCGGCTCGTCTTGGGCGCGGTGATGGTGGTGCACGGCTGGAACCACTGGCGTGGTGGAGGCGGCATCACCGGCACGGCCGGCTGGTTCGCCGGCCTCGGCCTGCGCCGCCCGCGCCTGCAGGCGTGGCTGAGCGTATGGACGGAGATCGGTGCGGGAGCGCTGCTGGCCGTCGGGTTGTTCACGCCCCTGGCCTGCGCGGCCGTCCTGTCGGTGATGCTGGTCGCGGGACTGCTCGCCCACCGCCCGCACGGCTTCTTCGTTTTCAAGGAGGGCTACGAGTACGTCCTCGTGCTCGGCGTACTCGCGGTGGCGCTGGGCGCGTGGGGGCCGGGGGAGTACGCGGTCGACAGCGCCGCGGACATCGCCGTGACCGGATGGGCAGGCGCTGGCCTGGTGCTCGGAGCGGGTGTGCTGGCGACGGGCGGACTGCTCGCCACCTTCTGGCGGCCACGGGAGAAGACGTGAGAGGACGACGCGACATGCGGGTCGGTTTCATCGGACTGGGCAGCCAGGGCGCGCCGATGGCACGGCGCATCGTCGAAGCGGGATACGAGACGACGTTGTGGGCGCGCCGCTCCTCCTCTCTCGCCCCGTTCGCGGGCACCGCCGCCAGGACGGCGGGCTCACCGGCCGAGCTGGCCGCGGTCAGTGACGTGGTGTGTCTGTGCGTCGTCGACGACGCGGACGTCGAGCAGCTGACCACCGGGGGAGACGGTGTCCTCGCCGGGATGCGCCGGGGAGGCGTGCTCGTGGTGCACTCCACCGTCCATCCCGAGACCTGCCGCCGGCTGGAGGAACGCGCCCGCGTGCAGCGGGTCTCGGTCCTGGACGCGCCGGTGAGCGGCGGGGGGCGGGCCGCGGAACAGGGTTCCCTGCTCGTCATGGCGGGAGGAGACCCCCAGGTCTTCGCCTTCTGCCGTCCGCTGTTCGCCCTGTACGGGGACCCTGTCGTCCACCTCGGTCCGATCGGCGCCGGGCAGGTGGCGAAATTCCTCAACAACGTCCTCTTCACGGCCCACCTGGGGCTCGCGGCGGACGCTCTGGAACTGGGCGACCGGCTGGGGTTGGACACCGAGGGGCTCGGTCGGATCCTGCCGCGCGGCAGCGCGGCGAGTTTCGCCCTCGAACGAGTCGTCGACGCGGGCGGAACGCTGCGGCGCATCGCCGCGCACGCGGGCGGACTGCTGGCCAAGGACGTCCGGCTCCTCACGAGCATCGCCGAGACCGCCGTCGCCGACAGCGGGTCACGGCCGGGCCCGGTGCGGGAGGCCGCCCGGTCCGCCCTGGACGCCATGGGGCAGTGACGCCCGGACCGCCGCGGTGGTCGCCTCCAGGTTCCTCGCCCCGGCCGGCCGGGGATGCGTAGTGTGTGCGGTCACTGTCCAACGGTGGAAGGACACGACGACGTGGATTCTGCACGGCGACAGGACATCCTGGAGGCGGCCTTGCAGGTCTTCGCCGAACGCGGCTTCAAGCACGCCTCGATCGACGCGGTGGCCGAGCGGGCGGGGCTGACCCGACAGGGCGTGCTCCACTACTTCCCGAGCAAGAAGAAGCTGCTTTTGGAGATGCTGAGTATCCGTGAGCAGCTCAACCGCGCGCATCTGGCGGAGCATCCCGTCGGGGAGGATCTGCCCGCCCACTTCGCCGCGGCCGTGGCCTTCGAGCAGGGACACCCGTCGTTCGCCACCGTGCACAGCGTGGTGATGGCCGAGGCGGTCACGGGTCAGGAGCCCGCGAGCGGTTACGTGGGAGACCGCCTGCGTTCCCTGCAGATCCACCTCACCGCCCGACTGACCGAGCGCTACGGCGAGCGCATGCCCAGCGGCCTGAGCGCGTCGACGGCCGCCACCGCCGTGCTCGCCCTGGTCGAGGGCATTCACCAGTGGTGGCTGATGGACCCCGACCCGGACGCGGACCACTACCCGGAGATCGTGCGGGAAACGCTTTCGGTCGTGTTGGGTCCGACGGGAGACGGGCCTGGAGACGAGGACCGCGACGAGAAGGGCGACGGGTCGCCTCAGGCGCCCGCTGTGAACGGGTAGACCCGGGTGAAGTCGGCGTCCGGTTCGGCGGCAGTGAACGCCTCCCACACCGCCTGGACGACCGGGGCCACCGCGGCCGCGCCACCCAGAGCCTCGGTCTCCCGCAGGTACAGGCCGACGTCCTTGGCCATCAGCGTGTTGCTGAACCCGGAGGCGTAACGGCCGGTGAGCACCTCTTGGGGGAACTTGTCGGCGGTGGCCCCACTGCGTCCGCTGGAGGCGTTGAGGACCTCCAGCATCACGGCCATGTCCAGCCCCGCAGCCTGCCCGAAGGCGACGGCCTCGCTGGTCGCCGCGAGCGCGGTGGCGGACAGGAAGTTGTTGGCGAGCTTGAGCGCCTGGGCCTGGCCGGGCCGGTCACCGACCCGCCGCCGGCGGTCGCTGAGCCCGGCGAGCACGGGCTCGACCCGCGCACAGTCCTCGTCGGCTCCCGAGTACATGACCATCAGACTGCGCCTGCGGGCTCCCGCCACCCCTCCGGACACGGGCGCGTCCACGTACGCGGGCCCCAGTCCGGACAGTTCGCGGGCTGCCGCGACTCCGACGGTGGAGGTGTCCACGACGTGCGTGACGCGGCTGTCGCGGGCGCGAGCGAGTTCCCGCACGACCGACGTGCAGACGATGCCGTCGGGCAGACTGAGCACCACGATGTCCGCGGCGCGTGCCACCTCCGCGGGACCCGGTGCCCATCGGGCGCCGGTCGGGGTGCGGGCCGGTCCCGCGGCGTCGTGGGCCACCACCAGGAATCCGGCCGACACGAGGTTCGACGCCAGCACACCGCCCATGTTGCCCAGGCCGACGAACCCGACCGCCTCGTGACCGGCCGCCCCCCGCCCGCTCACGCCGCCTCCCGCTCGGCGCGCGCTTCACGCAGGACGGCCAGGGCAGCGCTCCCGGCGGGGGCACCGCAGTAGGCGGTGATCTGGAAGAGGAGCTCGTCCACCTCGGCGTCACTGACGCCCGCGCGGGCGGCGGCGTCCAGATGCACCCGGAACTGTCCCATGCGGCCCGTGGCGGCGGTCATCGCCAGGACCAGGAGGCTGCGGTCGCGGGTGCTCAGTGGACCGCCGCGCGCCCACACCCCCCACGCCGTCGCGGTCAGGTAGTCCCGGAAGCCCTCCGGGGCGGTGGGGTCGGTCTGCGTGGCGTCGTCGCCGATCACCTCCCGGCGTATCGCCCGTGCCGCTTCCTGCTGCTTCTGGTCGTACATCCACCGCTCCCTCGAGGTCGTGGCTGCCAAAGTCGGCTTCTTCGGGTGAGAGTTGTGCTAACGATATCCGAAAATGGCATTTCCGGAAGCTGTCGGTGCGCTCGCCGGGCGCGAGAGGCGGAGGTCGTCGTGGAGCTGGGTTTCGTCGGTGCGGGCCGGATGGGCCGCCCCATGGTGCGGCGTCTCGTCGAGGCCGGGCACCGGGTTCGTGTGTACGTCCGCGATGCCGAGGTGCGTACGTCCCTCGCCCGCGACGGCGCCGAGCCCGTCACCTCGCTCACCGCCGCGGCGCGCGGTGCGGACGCCGTCCTCCTCTGCGTGCTCACGGACGCGCAGGTCCGGGAGGTGTGCCTCGACGGGGCTCTCGTCCCGGCACTGCCCGACGGGTCGGTGCTCGCCGTGCACACCACCGGCGACCCGCGCACGGTACGGACGCTGGCCCACCGCGGCGCCGACGTCGTGGACGTGCCCGTCAGCGGCGGCCCGCACGATGTCGAGGCCGGCCGCCTGACCGTTTTCGCCGGGGGAGAGGAGCAGGCGGTGGAGCGGGTGCGTCCCGCGCTGTGCGCCTACGCCGATCCGGTGCTGCACGTCGGTGCGCTCGGTGCCGGGCAGGGCGTGAAACTGGTGAACAACACGCTGTTCGCCGCCCAGTTGGGCCTGCTCGCCCAGGCGGTGCGGCTCGGGCGGGACCTCGGAGTCGAGGAGAGTGTGCTCCTGGCGGCACTGGCGCAGGGCAGCGCGGCGGGCAACGCCTCTGCGGCGTCCGCCGCCCGGGGCGGAGTCGCTGGGTTGGTGGCCGGCGCCGGACCCTTCCTCCGCAAGGACCTCGCGGTGGCCGCCGACCTCACCGGGGCACTGGGCTTGTCACTCGGGCCGCTGTCACCCGCGGTGCGCAGTCTGCGGGGGCTGCTGCCCGAGGTCGACTGAGGGTGCGGCCTGCCGTGAGGGCCGCGGTGATCCCGATCGGCTATGGAAACACTATTCTCCATAGCAGAGATCGCTGTTATCGTCGGAGCGTCCGGCCAGGCGGAGTGGACGGGGCCCGGTCGGCGAGCACGCGGTGCCGTGGCACAGCACGCGGCACCGCGCACCACCACGTGCGGCGGTGGCGCCGGCTCGAAGCGCGTCGGCCGCAGCGTCCTGACGTCCTGAGCCGTCCAGCGAGCAGACACGGAGATTCCGACATGATCCACGTCCTGACCGCCACGTTCCCCGTGTTCGGTCCTCGCGCCGAAGCGGCCGCGTGATGCCGGCCCAGGAGAGGGCTCCGCGGCCTCCGGTGCTGCTGCGGGCGGCTCGACTGCTCGACATCACGAAGGGTGAACTCGTCGAGATGGGAGAGCTGTTGGTCGTCGGGGAGCACATCACCGAGGTGGGGCGGCCCGGCCGGCTTCCCGAGGGCACGGTGGTGCGCGACCTCGGGGACGTCACCCTGATGCCCGGTCTGATGGACATGGAGGTCAACCTCTTCCTCGGAGGTCCCGATCACCGCAGCCCGTTGATCCCGGTGCAGGAGGACCCGGCCGTGCGCACCCTGCGCGCGGCGGCCAACGCGCGCCGGACCCTGAGGCGCGGCTACACCACGGTGCGCAACCTCGGCCTGTTCGTGCAGACGGGCGGCGTCCTGCTCGACGTCGCGCTGAAGAAGGCCATCGACCTCGGATGGGTCGAGGGACCGCGCGTGGTGCCGGCCGGCCACGCGATCGCCCCGACCGGCGGGCACCTCGACCCGACCATGTTCCAGGCGTTCGCCCCCGGCGTGCTGCCGCTCACCGTGGAGGAGGGCATCGCCAATGGGGTGGCGGAGGTGCGCAAAGCGGTCCGGTACCAGATCAAGTACGGCGCACGGGTCGTCAAGGTCTGCGCGTCCAACGGGGTCATGTCGCACACCGGCCCCACCGGTGCCCAGCAGTATTCGGACGAGGAACTGCGTGCCATCGTCGACGAGGCGCACCGGGCGGGCGTGAAGGTCGCCGCGCACTGCATGGGGGACTCCGCCATCAGGGCCGCGGTCGAGGCAGGCATCGACTGCATCGAGCACGGCTTCCTGGCGAGCGACGCCACCCTGGACCTGATGGCGGAGCGCGGTACCTTCCTGGTCGCCACCACCTACCTGACCGAGGGGATGAACACCGAGCACGCCGACCCCGCCCTCAAGGCGAAGGCGGCGGACGTCTTCCCACGCGCCCGCGAGTCCACGTCCCGCGCGATCGGCCGCGGCGTCAAGGTCGCCCTCGGCACCGACGCCCCCGCCATTCCGCACGGCAAGGGGGCACTGGAGATGCGTGCTCTGGTCGACCGGGGCATGCGGCCCCTCCAGGCCCTGCGCGCCGCGACCACGGTCGCCGCCGACCTGATCGACGCGGACGACCGGGGACGGCTGGAACCAGGCCTGCTCGCGGACGTCATCGCCGTCCCCGGCGACCCGCTCACGGACGTCTCAGTCACCGGGCGGGTGTCGTTCGTCATGAAGGGCGGTCAGGTGTACCGCGACGACACGCCGGAGCCCTGACCCCCACGACCACCCGGCCGGCCGAGCCGCGGGGAGCAGGGGGACGCGCGCCGGCCGCGACCCCGTCCCACGGCGGTGAGGGCGACCGCGGGAAACGCGCCGGTGGCCGGCCGGGCAGCGCGCGTCGCGACCCGCGGACGCGAGTGCTCGCGCGACACCGGTCCGGTTCCTGCCGGGGTACGCCCGAGCCGCCGAGAAGGAGTCCTACGAGATGTACGACTACGTGATCGCGGGCGCCGGATCGGCGGGATGTGTGCTGGCCGACCGGCTCTCACGCGACCCCGGCGTCCGGGTGCTGCTCATCGAGGCCGGCGGTGTCGACCGCCACCCCTACCTGCGCATCCCCAAGGGCGTCGGAAAACTCTTCGGCGCCCCGACCTACTCCTGGCACTACCGCACCCGGCCCATGCGGCCCGGCGGGAACCCGGACATGTGGGTGCGTGGCAAGGTGCTCGGCGGTTCGAGCTCCGTCAACGGCATGGTCTACAACCGGGGCACCCGCGCCGACTGGGACGGCCTGGAGGAACTCGGCAACCCCGGATGGGGCTGGGACTCGGTCCTGGCCGCCTTCCGCGCCATCGAGAACAACGCCCTGGGCGCCTCACCCACCCGGGGCACCGGCGGCCCCCTGCACATCTCCACCGTCCGTGACCCGGACCCGCTGTGCGACGAGTTCATCGCCACCGGCGAGGCGCTCGGAGCGCGGGCGGTCCCCGACGTCAACGAGTACGACGGTGAGCGGATCGGCTACGCCATGGCCACCATCAAGGCCGGCCAGCGCTTCAGCGCCGCCCGCGCCTTCCTCCGTCCCGCACGCTCCCGGCCCAACCTCGTCGTCGCCCCGAACACCACCGCCGCCCGGGTGCTCTTCGACGGGGACAAGGCGACGGGGATACGCGTGCGCAAGGCCGACGGTACGAGTGAGGACATCCGGGCCCGGCGGGAGGTCGTCCTCAGCCTCGGCAGCCTGGCCACACCCAGACTGCTCCAGCTGTCCGGCATCGGCCCCGCCGAGACACTGCGGGCCGCAGGCGTCGACGTACGCGTCGACCGCTCACTGGTGGGGGCACGGCTGCGCGAGCACCGCTGCCTGGCGCTGCGGTTCCGCCTCAACGCACCCCTCGGCGCCAACCGGCAACTGGCCGGTTCCCTCGCCCAGGCACGCACCGGCGCCGCCTACCTGCTCACCCGCAAGGGACCGCTGGCCCGGCCCGCCTACGACGTGATGGCGTTCCTCAAGTCCCGCCCGGATGCGGCCCGGCCCGACACCGAGGTGTTGCTGGCGCCCTGGTCGCTGGGCGCGCTGACGCCGGGCAGGCCGGCGGAGGTGGAGCGGGAGCCGGGGGTGTCGGCCTGCGCGATGGTGCTGCGGCCGACCTCGGAGG
Source organism: Streptomyces mutabilis (assembly GCF_014649815.1). Classification (GTDB taxonomy): domain Bacteria; phylum Actinomycetota; class Actinomycetes; order Streptomycetales; family Streptomycetaceae; genus Streptomyces; species Streptomyces mutabilis. The sequence continues at coordinate 80,922 of NZ_BMTT01000012.1, forward strand.
GCTCGCTGGCCATCACCTCGGCCGACCCCGACGCCGGCCTCGACATCGATCCCGGGTACTTCTCCACGGCTCACGACCGGGAGGTCGCCACCGACCTGTTCCGGCGGCTGCGCGACTACTTCGCCACCGATCCCATCGCCTCCCGCATCCAGCGCGAGACCTTCCCCGGTCCGGCCGTCGCGTCCGATGCGGAGGAGGACGTCGTCCGGTCGGCCCTCGACGGGGGCTATTGCGGCTTCCACGCCATCGGCACCTGCGCCATGGGCTCCGGACCGGAGGATGTCACCGATCCCGAACTCCGCGTACGCGGTGTGGACAACCTCCGGGTGGTCGACGCCTCCGTCCTGCCCGTGATGGTGGCGGGCAACCTCAACGGGCCGGTGATGGCGATGGCCTGGCGGGCGGCGGAGTCCTTCCTCGCGGACAGGTGAGGACCGGCGGGGGCGAGCGGGCCCCCGCCGGCCGCTCTCGCCGTCGCCTCAGACGTCCGAGGAACTGAGCGACACCGACCGGTGCCACGCGTTGAGGAACCCCGCCATGGCACCGAGTTGTCGCAGCCCTTGTGCCGACAGGTCCTCGTAGACACGCAGGTCCACGGCGACACCGGAGTGCGCGGCCCGGGTGGCGAACGACAGGGTGTCGTCCAGCAGCACCTCGGTGCCCGCCGCGTGGAGCTGTACGGGCGGCAGACCGTGCAGGTTGCCGTGGAGCGGGCTGAGCAGGGGGTGGTCGCGCGGGGTGGGCCCCGCGTAGGCCGCCGCCCGCACGGGCAGCGCCTCGGCGTCCACCGTGCGATCGGCGACCGCGTTGAGGAACAGGCTCGGCGCGTCGAGGGTGAAGTCCAGCACCGGCGACGTCAGCACCGCGCAGGTGGGCAGCGGTGCGCCCGCGTCCCGCAGCCGTAGCAGCAGACCTGCGGCCAGAGCCCCGCCGAGCCGCTTGCCGGCCACCGCCACCGGCCCCCGGTCATGGCAGTACTCCCAGGCGGCGTAGACGTCCTCCAGAGCCTGCGGGAAGTGCGGGCGATAGCGTGCGCACACGACCGCCTGGCCGGTGAGTCGCGTCAGTTCCCGGGCGGTGGGCAAGGCGTCCTGCGGGGTGCCCGCCAATCGGGGATCACCGTGGACGTACAGCACGGTTTGACCGGCGGCAGTGCCCTCCGGCCGGGTCTCGGGGCCGAACTGACTCTCCTCCACGCGGACTTCACTTGCCACGGGACATCACCTTCTCCGCCGCTTGCCAGTGTTCCTGCGACACCCACAGCCGGGCGAAGGCCGCTGCGGCCTCCTGCGGCGAGCGGGTGCGTGTGGTCAGACTCTTGACCTCGCGGGCCTGACGCGTCGCGAGAGAGCGCGCCAGGTCGCGCCAATGCCGGTCGAACTCCGCGCGCGGCAGCACCAGATCGACCAGGCCCAGGCGCTCCGCCTCCGAGGCGTCCAGCACCCGGCCGGTACCCGCCAGCAGCAGGGCGCGCCCCGGGCCCACCAGCCGGGCCAGACGCTCGGCCCCGCCCCAGGCGGGAACGATCGCCAGCCGGGTCTGGTTGAAGCCGATACGGGTGTCGTCCGCCGCCACCCGGATGTCCGCGGCGACCGCTACCTCCGCCCCACCGCCCAGAGCGTGCCCGTTGAGCGCGGCCATGACCGGGCCGGGGAAGGCGGCGATCCGGTCGCACAACGCCCGCATCCGCAGCGCCATCCCCGATGCCTCCGACTCCGTACGCAGCCGGGACAACTCCTTGAGGTCTCCGCCGGACACGAAGGCCCGGTCGCCCGCCCCCGTCACCGCGAGTGCCGACGCCCCCTCGGCCGCGTCCAGCGCCTTCTCCAGTTCGCCCATGGTGTCGAGGTCGAGCGCGTTGCGGGCGTGCGGTCGGTCGATCGTGACGACGGCCAGGCCGTCCTGAAACTCCAGCTCAACCATGTGCGGCCTTCCGGTCGTCGGGCGGAACGGATCAGTCCTCGTACACCACGGTCACCTCGGGGGAGGTCGGCTCGGCCTGGCAGGTGAGCACCCATCCCTGGGCCACCTCGTCGGCGTCGAGGGCGTTGTTCACGCGCATCTTGACCTCTCCCGTCGTCAGCTGTGCCATGCAGGTGGCGCAGTCCCCGGACTCACAGGAGAACGGCGGGGAGAAGCCCGCCCGGCGGGCGGTCTGCAGCAGGGTCTCGCCCTGCCGCTGCGGGACCGTACGACGCTGCCCGCGCGCACCGACCGTGACGGTGCCGACGTCGGTGACCGGCTCGTCGGCCGCCGTCGGCACCGTCACGGCGGGCTCCGCCACCGGCGTGAAACGCTCGACGACGATGCGCTCGGACGGCACCCCCGCGCCGGACAGCGTCCGCTCCACCAAATCCATGAAGGGTGTCGGCCCGCACACGTAGAAGTCGGTGTCCTGCGGCTCGTCCCCCGTCACGGCGCGGATCTCGTCCTCGGTGACCAGCCCGTCCCGGTCGTCTAGGTGATGCCGTACGTCGAAGCGCGCGGGGTGCTGGACGACGAGTGTGTCCAGGGCGGTGGAGAAGATCGCGGCCCGGTGGTTCTGATGCGCTGTCAGCAGGCGGATCGGTCGAGTCGTGGTGGCCAGGGCGCTCTTGACGAGCGAGAACACGGGCGTGATCCCGCTGCCGCCGGCGAAGGCGACGAGCGGACGTCCGACCCTTCCCTCGCGCAGACAGAAGGAACCGGCGGGCCGGGACACGTGCAGCGTGTCACCCGCCCGGAGTTCCTGGTGCATCCACTGCGAGACGAGACCGCCGGGCACGCGCTTGACGGTCACGCACACCTCGCCGTCGGTGTCGGGAGAGCTCGACATCGAGTAGCTGCGCAGAGCCCCGCGGGCCCGGAACGTGAGGAACTGCCCGGCGCGGTAAGGGAAGGAAACGTCGAGGGCGAAGGTGCGGACGTCCGGTGCCTCTTCGATGACCCGGGTGATCCTCGCTGGATGGAAGCCGTGGTCGCGTGCCATGTATGGAACTTACCTTCTCTCCGTGGGAGAGTGCAATTCTCATACACCCATCACGCGTGAGAGAGGTGCCCGAGACATGTCGACGTTTTCCCCCGCCGCGCTGCGGACCGTTCCGGCCGAACTGGTCGCCCGCTATGAGGAGTCGGGTTGGTGGACTCGTGAGACCCTCGGGGACCTGCTGGCGAGCGGCTTGACCAAGTCGCGGGGAGTGGAGTTCCGCGTGCACTCGGACGTCCGGCCGTGGGCCGGGACGTTCGCCGACGTGGAGCTGGTCGCCCGCCGCCTGGCCGAGGGGCTGCGTGAACGCGGAGTCGGGCCGGGCGACGTGGTGGTCATGCAGCTGCCCAACTGGATGGAGGCCGCCGCCGTCTTCTGGGCCTCGGCCCTCCTCGGTGCCGTGGTGGTCCCCGTCGTGCACTTCTACGGGCCGAAGGAAGTCGCGTACATACTCGAGGTCACCCGCCCGAAGGCGTTTTTCGCGGCCGAGTGCTTCGGCAGGCAGCGGTTCCGCCCGGACCTGTGCGCGTCGGTCCCGATCGTCGGCGTGGTGGGCCGCGACTTCGACGAGCTGCTGGCCGAGGAGCCGATGCCCGGCGTGATCCCGGTGGACGCGGGCGCGCCCGCGCTGATCGCCTTCACCTCCGGCACCACCCGCGATCCCAAGGGCGTCATCCACAGTCATCAGACCCTCGGTTACGAGACGCGGCAGCTGGCCGCCTCCTATCCGCCCGATCGGGGCCGGCAGTTCACCGTCGCTCCGGTCGGTCACTTCATCGGCATGGTGAACGCCTTCCTCATCCCCGTTCTCGACGGAACCCCCGTCAACCTGGGCGACACCTGGAATCCCGGCCAGGCGCTCGCTCTGATCCGCTGCGAGGGGCTGGTCGTCGGGGGAGGGGCGGCTTACTACATGACGAGCCTCGTCGACCACCCCGACTGTACGCCGGCGCACATCGCGGGACTCAAGTATGCGGGCCTCGGCGGCGCGGCCGTGCCCTCGGCGGTGACGACCCGGCTGGAGACCCTCGGAATCACGGTGTTCCGCGCGTACGGCTCCACCGAGCACCCGTCCGTCACCTGCACCCCGTACGACGGCCCGGCCGGCAAACGTCTGCACACCGACGGCGTGGCGTTGCCCGGTGTCGAACTGCGCCTGGCCGCGGACGGTGAGATCCTCACCCGCGGTCCCGACCTCTGTCTCGGCTACACCGACTCCGGCCTGACCCGTGCGGCGTTCGACGCGGAGGGCTGGTACCGCACCGGTGACATCGGGTCCCTCGACGAGGACGGCTGGCTCTCCGTCACCGACCGCAAGGCGGACATCATCATCCGGGGAGGGGAGAACATCAGCGCCCTAGAGGTCGAGGAGATACTGCTCGGCCTGCCCGGGGTGTCGGAAGCCGCCGTGGTCGGCGTGCCCGATCCGCGCCTCGGGGAACGCGCCGCCGCCGTACTGCGCATGCGGTCGGGGTGGCAGGCCCCCGGCCTGGCCGAACTGCGGCTGCACCTCGAACGGGCCGGCCTGGCACGGCAGAAGTGGCCCGAGCAGATCCATGACGTGGACGACTTCCCGCGTACGCCCAGCGGCAAGGTGAAGAAGTTCGTCCTTCGCAACCGCATTGCCACTCCCGCTAGATGAGAATACGATTCTCGCAATCGGTGAAGGAGGATCTCATGCCGTCTCGCGAGCTCACGTATCCGCTCTTCGACGCGGACAACCACCTCTACGAGACCCAGGAGGCACTGACCAAGTACCTTCCGAAGGAGTACGACGGGGCCATCCAGTACGTGAACGTCCGCGGCCGCACCAAGATCGCGATACGCGGGCAGATCAGCGAGTACATCCCCAACCCGACCTTCGACGTCGTGGCCCGCCCCGGTGCCATGGAGGATTACTTCAAGGTCGGCAACCCCGACGGCAAGACCCGCCGGGAGATCTTCGGTGAGCCGATGCGCTCCGTCCCCGCGTTCCGCGAACCGGGCCCGCGCCTGGAACTGATGGACCAGCTCGGTGTGGACCGCAGCCTGATGTTCCCGACGCTGGCGAGCCTCATCGAGGAACGCATGAAGGACGACCCGGAGCTCATCCACGCGGTCATCCACTCCCTGAACCAGTGGCTGCACGAGACGTGGGGCTTCACCTACAGGGACCGCATCTTCACCGTCCCCGTCATCACGCTCCCGGTCGTCGAGAAGGCCATCGAGGAGCTGAACTGGGTGGTGGAGCGGGGCGCCCGGGCCATCCTGGTCCGGCCTGCCCCCGTTCCCGGCTACGGCGGCACACGGTCCTTCGCCCTGCCGGAGTTCGACCCCTTCTGGAAGCGGGTCGTCGATACCGGCGTCCTGGTCGCGCTGCACTCCTCCGACTCCGGTTATGCGAACTACGCCAACGACTGGGAGGGCCAGCGGCGCGAGTTCCTGCCGTTCAAGCCCAACGCCTTCCGCCAGGTCAACGAGTGGCGGCCCATCGAGGACGCGGTCACCTCCCTGATCTGCCACGGGGCGCTCTCCCGATTCCCCGAGCTGAAGATCGCGGTGATCGAGAACGGTGCCTCGTGGGTGGAGCCGGTACTCAACCGGCTCGCCGACGTGCACAAGAAGATGCCGCACGAGTTCCAGGAGGACCCGGTCCAGGTCTTCCGGCGCAACATACACATCAGCCCCTTCTGGGAGGAGGACATGGCGCAGCTCGGCGGACTCATCGGCATCGAGCGCGTCCTGTTCGGCTCCGACTACCCCCACCCGGAGGGCCTCGCCGACCCCGTCACCTATGTCGACCACCTCACCAAGCTCAGCGAGGAGGACAAGGCCAAGGTGATGGGCGGCAACCTGGCCCGGCTGATCGACGCATGACACCGACGACGACGCGGTGGCGCAGCATCCCCGAGCTGGTACGGAGCGCGGCCGACCGCTTCGGTGACGCCGAGGCCGTGGTAGACGGTGAGCAGCGCCTGACCTTCACGGAGCTGGCCGACCGGGCCCGGCGCACCGCGGGGGCGTTCGCCTCGGCGGGCGTCGGCCCGGGGGACCGGGTCGCCCTGTGGGCACCCAACTCGGCCGAGTGGATCGTCGCCGCCTTCGGACTGCTGACCGCCGGCGGGGTACTCGTGCCGGTGAACACACGATTCCTCGAGGACGAGGCGCACGACATCGTCGTACGCAGCGGTGCCAAGGCGCTGCTGGTCCAGAACGGCTTCCTGGACCGGACGTTCACCGGCCCGCCCGGCGTGCCCGTCATCGACCTGAGGAACGACGGCTTCCTCGCCTCCGGCCGGCCGCTGGAGCGCGAGGTCGGCGAGAACGACCTGGCCGACATCGTCTTCACCTCCGGCACGACGGGCCGCCCCAAGGGGGTGATGACCACCCATGGGCAGACCCTGCGGCTCTACTCGGAGTGGTGCGACCTCGCACAGCTCCGCCAGGGCGACCGGTACCTGATGGTCAACCCGTTCTTCCACATCTTCGGCTACAAGGCGGGACTGGTCGCCTCCCTGATCCGGGGCGCGACCGCGCTGCCCCTCGCGGTCTTCGACGTCGGCCGCGTGCTGGAGCTGGTGGAGAAGGAACGGGTGACCGTCCTGCCCGGCCCGCCCACCCTCTACCACTCCCTCCTGGAGGCGGACGGCGGACGGGACCTGTCCTCACTGCGGGTGGCGGTCACCGGCTCCGCCGACATCCCCGTCGGACTGGTGCGCCGGATCACCACGGAGCTGCCCTTCAGCCACCTCATGACCGGCTACGGGCTCACCGAGGCCGGTACCGTCACCGCCTCCCGCCCGGGCGACCCGTACGAGGCCGTCGCGACGACCGTCGGCAAACCCTGCCGGGGCTTCGAGGTGCGCGTCGCCGAGGACAAGGAAGTCCTGGTCCGCGGCTACTCGGTGATGCGCGGCTATCTCGACGACCCGGAGGCCACCGCCGAGGCGATCGACGCGGACGGCTGGTTGCACACCGGGGACCTGGGGGAACTGGACGAGGAGGGCCGGCTCAGAATCGTCGGCCGCAAGAAGGACATGTTCATCGTCGGGGGCTTCAACGCCTACCCGGCCGAGATTGAGGGCTTCCTGCTGGAGCACCCCGCCGTCGCCCAGGTCGCCGTCGTCGGCGTGCCCGACGCACGCATGGGACAGGTCGGCCAGGCGTTCGTGGTGAGGCGCGGCGAGGTGACCGAGCCCGAGCTGATCGCGTGGGCCAAGGAACGGATGGCCGGGTTCAAGGTGCCACGCCACGTCGAGTTCCGCACCTCGCTGCCGCTCACAGCGACCGGCAAGGTGCTCAAGGACCAACTGCGCTGACCACGGGCAAGCCCGGCCACGCCCCACCTCACACAAGGACGACGCCCCGTCATGACCGACGACGCCCGCACCGCCTCCGGCATTCCGCTGAAACCCCTGTACGGCCCGGAGGACCGGCTCGCCGATCCTCCGCCCCCCGGTGCCTTCCCCTTCACCCGAGGCAACTACCCCACGGGCTACCGGGGTCGCACCTGGACCCTGCGCCAGTACTCCGGCTTCGGCACCGCCGAGGAGTCCAACCGCCGCTACCGCTACCTCCTGGACCAGGGAGGCACCGGACTGTCGGTCGCGCTCGACCTGCCCACGCAGTGCGGGTACGACTCCGACGACCCCGAGTACACGGACGAGGTCGGACGCGTCGGCGTGGCCCTCGACACCCTCGCCGACGCCGAGATCCTCTTCGACTCCATCCCCCTGGACCGCATCAGCACCAGCTTCACCATCAACGGCACCGCCGCCATCCTGCTCGCCTTCTACGTCGCCGCCGCCGAGAGGCGCGGCATCCCGCGCGAGAGGCTGACCGGCACCATCCAGAACGACGTGCTCAAGGAGTACGCCTCCCGCGGCACCTGGATATGGCCGCCCGAGCCGTCGCTGCGGCTCATCGCGGACACCATCGAGTTCTGCGCCGCCGAGGTGCCCCGCTTCAACGCCATCTCGGTCGCCGGTGCGCACTTCCGGGACGCGGGCGCCAACGCCGTGCAGGAGATGGCGTTCACCCTCGCCGACGGAGTGACGTACTGCGAGACCGTGCTCGCACGCGGCCGCATGACCATCGACCAGTTCGCCCCGCAGATCTCCTTCTTCTTCTACACCCACGGCGACTTCTTCGAAGAGGTTGCCAAGTACCGCGCAGGGCGGCGGCGTTGGGCCACCCTGGTCCGGGAGCGGTTCGGGGCGAAGACCGACAAGGCGTGCATGTTCCGCTTCGGCTGCGTGGCCGGCGGCGCCTCGCTGTACGCGCCGCAGGCCCGCAACAACACCGTCCGCGTCGCCTACGAGGCGCTCGCCTCCGTCCTCGGCGGCGTCCAGTCGATGTTCACCGCCGCCTGGGACGAACCGTTCGCCCTGCCCAGCGAGGAGTCGGCCACCCTCGCCCTGCGCACCCAGCAGATCCTGGCGCACGAGACGGGCGTGACAAGCGTCGCCGACCCGCTGGGCGGCTCGTACTTCGTCGAGGCACTGACCGACGCGACCGAGGAGCGCATCGAACGGATCATGGCCGACCTGGAGGCGCACGGCGGCATGGTGCGCTGTATCGAGGACGGCTATCTGCAGACCCTGATCGCCGACGAGGCGTGGCGGCTGCACCAGGAGGTCGACTCCGGCGCACGGCCGGTGGTCGGCGTCAACCGCTTCACCGCCGAGGAGCCCCCGCCCGACCTCGCCACCTACGAACTGGACGCCGAGGGCCGGGATCGGCAGCTCAAGAGGCTCGCGCGGGTCAAGGCGGAACGCGGCAACGCCGACGTTCGCGCCCGACTCGACGCCCTGAAACACGCCGCCGAAGGAGACACCAACCTGATGGGCCCTTTGATCGATTGCGCCAACGCCTACTGCACCGTGGGCGAGATGGCGGGCGCCCTGCGCGAGGTGTGGGGCGAGTTCCGGCAGCCGGTGGTGTTCTGATGGCGCCGCCGGTACGCGTCCTCGTCGCCAAGCCCGGACTCGACGGGCACGACCGCGGGGCGAAACTCGTCGCCCGCGCGCTGCGGGACGCTGGGTTCGAGGTGGTGTTCACCGGCATCCGCCGCCGTGTCGACGACATCGCGGCCACCGCCGTACAGGAGGACGTGGCCCTGGTCGGCCTGTCCATCCTGTCCGGTGCCCACCTCGCGCTGACCCGCCGCACGCTGGAGGCCCTGCGCGCGGTCGGCGCGGACGACATCCCTGTCGTGGTCGGCGGCACCATCCCCAGCGGGGACGTGGACCTGTTGTACGACGCCGGGGCCGCCGCCGTGTTCCCCACGGGAACGGCCCTGGACTCCCTCGTGGCCGAGATCCGCGCCCTGACAGCCGCCCCCGAAGCCCTTTCGACCTCTGAGGAATGACATGCGAGTCGGAGTGATGAGCGGCCCCGAACGGGGCGACGCCGCCTACAAGGCGGACCGCATGGTCGACGACGCCCGCTGGGCCGAGGAAGCCGGATTCGACACGGTGTGGGTACCGCAGGTGCCCACCGACTTCGACGCGCTGACGGCCGTGACCCTGATGGGGCGGGCCACCTCCCGCATCGAACTGGGCACGGCGGTCGTGCCGGTGCACGCCCAGCACCCCGTCGCCCTGGCCCGCCAGGCCCTGTCCGCGCACGCGGCGGCCGGTGGACGCCTGGCCCTCGGCGTAGGCGCCTCCCACCACTGGATCGTCCGCGACATGCTCGGCCTCCCCTACGAGAAGCCGGCCGCGTACACCCGCGCCTACCTGGAGGTCCTGAGCGCGGCGGTCGGCGGGGCGGCATCCGTGGACGTCGAGAACGACGTCTTCCGCGTGCACAACCCTTTTACCGTGGGTCCGGTTGCCCCGCTGCCGGTCCTGCTGGCCGCGCTGGGCCCGGTGATGCTGCGGATCGCGGGGGCGCTCACCGACGGGACCGTGCTCTGGCTGGCGGACGAGAGGACGGTGGCCGACCACGTCGTCCCGGCGATCACCAAGGCGGCGCGGGAAGCGGGACGTGCGGCACCCCGCGTCGTCGCCGGCATCCCGGTCTGCCTGTGCGCGCCGCACGAGGTCGACGCGGCCCGAGAGCGCGCCAACCGCATCCTCGGCGAGGCCGAGGTGTCACCCAACTACCAGCGCCTGATGGAACACGGCGACGCCCGTGACGTCGGCGACCTGTGCGCGGCCGGCGACGAAGCCGCCATCAGGGCCCGATTCCAGCGGTTCGCGGAGGCGGGCGTGACCGACCTGGCCGTACGCCTGCTGCCCATCGGCAGCGGACGCGAGGAATTGGTCGCCTCCAAGCTCCGCACCCGGGACGCGGTGGCGGCGATCGCCGCGGACTTCCGGTGAGCGGTCCGGGGCCCCTGTCCGGGCTGCGCGTCCTGGAGGTCGGACACATCCTGGCCGGGCCGTACGCCACCATGCTGCTGGCCGACCTGGGCGCACAGGTCACCAAGGTCGAACCGCCCGGCGGAGACCTGTCCCGTCAGGTCTCCGACGCCTACTTCGCCAGCCTCAACCGGGGCAAACGCTCCGTCCGCCTGAACCTGGCCACTCCGGAGGGCCAGGGGCGCCTGCACGAGCTGGTGCGGGGTGCTGACGCCCTCCTGGTCAACCTCAAGCCGTCGGCCGTCCACCGCTACGGCCTCACCTACGAGGCGTTGAAGCACTGGAACGAACGGCTGGTGTGCGTCGCCCTCACCGGCTGGGGCATGGACGCCGGTGACCAGCCCGCGTTCGACTACGTCATCCAGGCCGCCACCGGCATCGCGGCGCTCACCGGCGAGCCCGAGGGCCCGCCCCAGCTGCCCGGCTACTCCTCCGCGGACAACTCGGCCGGCCTCGCCGCCGCGCTCGGCCTGCTGGCACAGGTCGTCTCGGGGCGCGGCGGACAGGTCGACGTCTCCCTGCGCGACGTGATGCTCTCCCAGCTCAACTACCACGCGGCCGCCTGGCTCAACGACGGCGCACCCCCGCGCCGCCTCGGCGGTGCCCACGCCTACTACGTCCCCGCACAGCTCTTCCCGACCGCCGACGGCCACCTCGCCCTGTTCATCACCCACGACGGCTTCTGGCGCGCGTTCGCCACGGAGGCGGGTATCGAGGGCTACCCCACGATGGCCGAACGGGCCGCCCACCGCGGCGAGGTCGTCGCCGCCGTGACGAAGGCCCTGGCCGCGGACACGGCGACGAACTGGGAGGCCCGGCTGCGCCCGCTGGGGGTCCCGGCGGGCGCCGTGCGCACCCTGCCCGAGGCCCTCGCCGAGGCACCGGAGACAGTGGCCGAGTCAGGTGGTCGCCGGCTGGTGGGCAGCCCGTTCCGCATCGCCGGGTACGAGCCGGAGTACGGCCCGCCGCCGCGGCTCGGAGAGCACGGGGATCGCACCTGATCACCGCCCACCGCATTGTGTCCGGTCGGCACCCGGTCGCCCTGCTGGGTAACCGCTGTCCGCCGAGACCGGCTCCGGCACCCCGTTCGACCTGAACCTGGGATCCCTCCCCCGGAGCTGTCCGCTCCTCAGGTCCCGCGGAGCCGGGCTCCGTTCGGCGCTGGTGGCCGGCCGCCGCCACCGCCCACCACGGCATCTCCGTGCGTACGCTGCACCAAGGACGACCGTGAAAACCGCGCCGCGCTGGAACGAGCTACTTCGGAGGGAATCTCAACGCCCCGTCCAGACGGACGACTTCTCCGTTGAGGTAGTCGTTCTCGCACAGGTGCTGTACCAGCGCGGCGTACTCCTCGGGCCGTCCCATTCGCCGCGGATGCGGTACCTGGGGACCCCAGTACGCCTCCAGTTGGTCGCCGGCCTTCCCGTACGCCGGCGTGAGGACGGTACCCGGAGCGACGGAGACGACGCGGATGCCGAGGGGCGACAGGTCACGGGCGGCGACCAGTGTCATCGCGGTCACGCCGCCCTTCGCCGCGGCGTAGGACAGTTGGCCGATCTGCCCCTCGTACGCGGCGATGGACGACGTGGTGACGACGACGCCGCGTCCGCCGTCCTCGCCGAAGGGTGCCGTGCGCGCGATGGCCGCGGCGGCGAGCCGCAGTACGTTGAACACCCCGGTCAGGTAGACGTCGACGGTGGTGCGGAAGCCCTCCAGACCCAGAGGGAAGCCGTCCTTGCCGACCACGCGGCCACCGCTCGCGGGCCCCCCGTGGCAGTCCACCGCGATCCGGAGATCCCCGGCCCGTACCGCCTCTTCGACCGCCGCCCGGACGGAGTCCTCGTCGGTGGCGTCGGTGCGGACGTAGCGCACTCCGAGCTCCGCCTCCAGGGCCTTGCCCTTGTCGTCGGCGAGGTCGGCGACCACCACCCGGGCGCCCGTCGCACACAGTCGCCGGACGGTGGCCTCGCCCAGCCCGCCCGCCCCGCCTACCACCAACGCCGCACAACCGTCGATGTTCATGACGTTCCCTCCACTTGAAAGTGTGGATCTGAGTGTAGGAGAATGCCATTCTCATGAACATAGCCGTGATCCTGGAAATGGCCGCCTCGGCGGAGGATCGGCCGGCCGTCACAGAAGATGGCCGCACGCTCTCCGCCGCCGAACTCCAGCGCCTGGCGCGCCACGCGGCCGACCGCTTCCGTGGCCGCACCGCGGTCCTCTACCTGGGGCCCAACCACCTCGCCTACCCGGTCGCCCTGTTCGGCGCCGCACTGGCGGGAATTCCCTTCGTCCCCCTCAACTACCGCCTCGGCGAGCAGCAACTGGGCGCGCTGGTCGCGCGGCATCCCGGGGCTGAGGTACTGAACCCGGCCGACCTCGACGCACTGCTGGCTCCCTCAGGCGAGGCCGAGTGGCTGCCCGCCCCGCAGGACGCGGAATCCGTCGCCGTCGTCCTCTACACCAGCGGCACCACCGCAGCCCCCAAGGCCGCCCTGCTCCGCCACCGCCACCTGCTCGCCTACGTCTTCAACACCCAGGACTTCGGATCGGCGGAACCGAGCGACGCCAGCCTGGTGGCGCTGCCGCCGTACCACGTCGCCGGCCTGATGAACTTGCTCACGAACCTGTATGCGGGACGCCGCGTCGTCTACCAGGGCGTCTTCCAGCCGGCCGACTGGCTGGCCACGGTACGCCGCGAGGGCGTCACCCACGCCATGGTGGTCCCGACCATGCTGGCGCGCCTGACCGTCGAACTGGGTGAAGCGCGGGCCGAGACCCCTACCCTGCGCAACCTCGCCTACGGCGGCGCGCGCTGCCCGCGTCCGGTGGTGGAACGGGCCCTGCGTCAGTTCCCGGACACCGGCTTCGTCAACGCCTACGGGCTTACGGAGACCGCCTCGTCCGTCTGCGTTCTGGGCCCCGACGACCACCGGCGTGCGGTCGCGTCCGAGGACCCGGCGGTGCACGCGCGACTGGGCTCGGTGGGGCGGCCACTGCCCGGTGTCGAGGTCGAGATCCGTGACGAGGACGGCAAGACGCTGGAGCCGGGGGACACCGGGCTCGTCCTCGTGCGCGGCGCCCAGATATCCGGCGAGTACGAGGGCGCGGGTGACTCCGGTGACGGAGACGGATGGTTCGCCACCCGGGACCGCGGGCGGCTGGACGAGGACGGTTACCTGTTCCTCGAGGGCCGCGCGGACGACACGATCATCCGGGGCGGCGAGAACATCGCCCCCGCCGAGATCGAGGATGTCCTGCTTCAGTACCCGGGCATAGAGGAGGCCGCCGTGCTCGGCCTGCCGGACCCCGAGTGGGGCCAGCGGCTGGTCGCGGTGCTCGTCGGTGCCGGCGATCCGGAGGAGATCCGGTCCTTCGCCAAGCGCCGCCTGCGTTCCTCGAAGACCCCGGACACCGTCGTCTTCCGCTCCGAACTGCCCCGCACCGCCACGGGCAAGCTGCTGCGCCGCACCCTCGTGGCCGAGCTCGCCGAACCGGAGGAGACCACCGATGCCTGACGCCGTGCTCGTCGCCGCCCTGCGCACCCCCATCGGCACCGCCTTCAAGGGCAGCCTGCGCGACACGACAGCCCACGAACTCGCCGACCGCATCGTCGCGACGGTGGCCGAAGGCCTCGATCCCGGTCTGGTGGACGACGTGATCCTCGCCGAGTCGCACTACGGCGGCGGAGTCGTCGCCCGTCACGCCGCGCTGACCGCGGGACTGCCGCATGTACCGGGACTCGCCCTCAACCGGCACTGCGCGGCAGGGCTGGCGGCGGTGCAGACCGCCGCCGCCTCGGTACGGGCTGGCATGGACCGGCTGGTTCTCGCCGGCGGCGTCAACTCCGCGTCCACCGCGCCCAAGCTGTTCTTCCGTGGTGTCGAAGGCCCGTGGGTGCCGCCGTCCCACCCGGACCGGGCCGACGCGCCCAACCTCGACATGTCGATCACGGTGGGTTGGAACACCGCGGTGCGAGCCGGGATCAGCCGCGAGGATATGGACGCGTGGGCGCTGCGCTCGCACCGCAACGCCGTGCGCGCCCTCGACGAAGGGCGCTTCAAGGACGAGACCGTGCCCGTCGACACCGCACACGGCCCCTTCGAGGCGGACGAACACCCGCGCCGCGACACCAGCGCGGAACGCCTCGCCGCCCTCAAACCGCTCCACCCCGAGATCGAGGGCTTCTCCATCACCGCCGGAAACGCCTGCGGCGCCAACGACGCGGCGGCCGCCGTGGCGGTGGCGGACGCGGGTCTCGGGCTGCCGGCCCTGGCCACCGTGCGCGCCTGGGCCTCCGTCGCCCTCGACCCCGCCGAGACCGGCCTCACCCCCGTGCAGGCCATCCCGAAGGCACTGGGACGGGCGGGCCTCACCGTGTCCGACGTCGACCTCTTCGAGATCAACGAGGCCTTCGCTTCCGTCGCCGTCGCCGCCGTCCACCGCCTCGGCCTCGATCCGGACACCGTGAACGTCAACGGCAGCGGCTGCTCCCTCGGGCACCCGGTCGCGGCCACCGGCGCCCGTATGGTCGTCACCCTCGTCCACGAACTGCGCCGCAGGGGCGGGGGAGTGGGCGTCGCGGCCATGTGCGCGGGCGGGGGGATGGGTTCCGCGCTGGTCCTGGAGGTTCCCGCACCCTGAAAGCGCGCGCGGGGGTGCCCGGACCCCGAGGTCCGGGCACCCCCGCGCGCACGTTCAGACGAACCGCAACAGCGCCTCCTGGGCGAAGGAGGCGATCAGTGCTTCCTCCTCCGTCAGCACGTCCCCGCGTCCGAAACACCGCCCGTGTGCGGCCAGCGGACTGTGCTGGCGCAGCAGCAACCACCGTCCCGTGTCGAACGGCCGGTGAAACCACACGGTGTGCGCCGTCACGGCCGAGACGAACGCCGTACCGGAGTCCGTCTGCGTCACTCCGGGCACCGGCCGCAGCGCGGTGCCGATCGGCGTGAGGTCGGTCGCGTACGCGACGAGCGCGGGCGCGGCGGCCCTCGGTGCTCTCGGGACATGGGTCCACAGCTCGTGGACGGGCGGCTCGGCCTTCTCGGTGTCGAGGTCGGTCGCCGCTCGTGACTCCCAGGGCAGCAGGGCGAGGTCCACCCGGTGTTCCGGGCCGGGGAGTGCGGGGGGCGGGTCGGTCGTCTGGCGTTCCGGGCCCTCCTCCCACGCGTGGAGGCCGGCGTTCGCCACCGCGATCACCCCGTGCCGCTGCCGTGCGACGAGCCGCACGGTCGCGA
This sequence comes from Streptomyces mutabilis, assembly GCF_014649815.1. GTDB lineage: Bacteria > Actinomycetota > Actinomycetes > Streptomycetales > Streptomycetaceae > Streptomyces > Streptomyces mutabilis. The sequence goes on from NZ_BMTT01000012.1 coordinate 96,470, forward strand.
ACGTACGGCCCTGCTGCGGTACGTCGGTCTCGTAGCTCACCGGCTCGCCAGTACGGCCCTCGCGCAGGAACTGGGTGTGCAGGGACTTGAGGTCCTTGCCGGTCACGGACCGGGCCGCAGCGCGGGCGAACTGGGCCAGCAGTTGTCCGCCGAACAGCCGACGGTACTCCAGCCGCTGTGAGGGGCCCTCGTAGGTGTGCTCGTCCACGGCCGTCAGATCGAGGCAGCCGAGCAGGTCGTGCCAGAGATCGGTGGGCACCTGACGCTCCTCACAGTTCGACGAGGCGCGGGGTGCGGCCCTCGCGCAGCAGCAGCGTCCCCGCCTCGCGGGTGAGGTCGCGGGCTGAGCCCAGCAGTCCGTCCAGGACCAGAGCGCGTTTGACGTGGAGGTGCAGCTCGTGTTCGGCGGTGAAGCCGATTCCGCCGAGCGCCTGCTGGCAGTGGCGTGCGGCGGTGAGCGCGGCCCGGCCTGCCGCCGCCTTGGCGAGGAGGGGGGACGTGTCGTCGTCCCCGGCGGCCGTCAGGGCCGCCTCGGCGCCCTCCAGGGCGACGTGTGTCTCGGCCAGGCGGTGACGCAGCGCCTGGAACGAGGCGAGCGGGCGTCCGAACTGTTGCCGGTCCAGGACGTGGCGGCGGGCCAGCGCGAGCATCGTCCGCCCGGTCCCGAGCAGCCACCAGCCCAGCGCCCGGCGCCCGCCGGCCAGGGGAACGGGACCGCCCTCGGCGACGCGCCGCAGCGGCAGCCCGGGGTCCAGCGGACGGTCGCCCGCGTCGCCGTCCCGTACCCACTCCACCCACAGCCCGCCCGTGTACGGCAGCGCCGGTGTCCGGCCCGGCGGGCCTCCCGTCTCACGCAGGACCACGTCATTGAGAACGGAGGCGTGCGCGCCGGTCTCGCCGAGCAGGCGGAAGACCAGGGGGACCGCCGTGTCCGGTTCCTCGGCGAGCATCTGGGTCCAGCCGAGGTCGGCGAGGGCGGTGTCCAGGCCGGTGCCCGAGGTGCCCGTCATCGTCTTGCGCAAGGTCTGCTCCAGCAGTTCGCGTTCGTCGGCGTCCACGAGCGGTCACTCCTTTCCGAGGCCCAGCAGGCGGCGGGCGACGATGTTGCGCTGGATCTCCGCGGTGCCGCCGTAGATGGTGGCCGCACGCGAGTAGAGGTACTCGGTGCGCCACGTTCCCGCGTCCGTCAGCTCGACGGCGCCGGGCAGCAGGTCGCGCGCGGTGTCGAAGAGCCGCTGCTCGGCGGTGGCCAGGAGGATCTTGTCCACGGACGTCTCCGGCCCCAGCCTTCCCTCCTCTGCCAGTGCCCGCTGGGTGTGCGCCGAGCGGCAGCGTGCCGTGTGCAGGTCGAGCCAGGCGGCGCCGAGGGAGTCGGCGTCCGGTTCGCAGCCGTCCGCAAGCAGCCGGTCCAGGCGGCTGTGCAGATGAGCGATCCGGTGCCAGAAGCAGGTGGAGCGCTCGTGCGGCAGGAGGTCCATGGCCAGCTTCCAGCCGTCACCCGGCGCGCCGAGCAGGCGGTCGCCCGGGACGCGGACGTCGTCGAGGAAGACCTCGGCGAACTCGTCGACACCGTGAATGGTGCGCAGCGGGCGGACGGTGATGCCGGGGGAGTCCATGTCGACCAGGAAGGCGCTGATGCCGTCGTGGCCCGGTCCGCCGGTGCGGGCCAGCAGGACACAGCGGGCGGCGTACTGGGCGAGGCTCGTCCACACCTTCTGCCCGGACACCACCCAGTCGTCCGCGTCGCGCGTGGCCCGTGTGCTCAGCGAGGCCAGGTCACTGCCCGAGCCCGGCTCGGAGAAGCCCTGGCACCACTGCTCCCGGCCGCTCAGCAGCCGGGGCACCATGTCGGCGGCCAGCGCCGGCGGCGCGTAGTCGATCAACGTGGGCACCAGAACCTCGACCATCGACCAGATGCCGGGTTCGGCCAGGTCGCGCGAGGCGATCTCCTCGCCGAGCACCGCCCGCAGGACACCGGGCCCGCCCAGCCCGCCGACCTCGCGGGGCCAGCCGTGGCGCATCCACCCCGCCTCCCACAGCGCCCGGCGGACCCGGGCGAGCTGGGCCACCTGGGCGTCGAGGCCGTGATCGTCGCCGGGGGCCAGGTCGTGGGCGTCGAGCCAGACCCGCAACTCCCGCCTGAAGTCGGCAGTGTTCATGAGCGCGTGCGCTCGAAGGCGTGCGGCCGGCCCGAGTCGTGGTCGCCGCTGCGCCGGATGAAGGTCATGGCACGGGTGCGCAACCGCCACCCCTCGGCCGTCCGCACATACGTGTCGTTGTAGTAGCCGACGCGCAGGGCGTGCTCCGAGTGCTCGACGAAACACAGCGGCTGGGTGCCGGTGGCCGTGTCGCCGTCCAGCTCGATCGCCGGGGAACCCACGAGGAACAGTCCCTTGGGGGCCGCGGCGATCAACGCGGGGAACTCGTCGAGCGGATAGGTGTCGCCGAACGCGCTGTAACTGCCGCCCGAGGTGAACACGCCGAGCACCCTGTCCACGTCACCGCGGGTCATGGCGACCGCGTAGCGGGCGAGGAGTTGTTCGATCTCCACCAGGTCGTCGGTAGGGCTCACGGGGCCGCCTCTCTCGTCGTCCGTTCGGAATGAGAATGGGATTCTCGCTGATGAGTATCGTGTACGGATGGTTGATTCTCCAATAGGGAGAAGCTAGTTTCCAAGCCATGGATCAATTCCTGGCCTTCACGGTGGTGGGCCTGAGCACCGCCGCGATCTACGCCGTGATCGGCAGCGGCCTGGTACTCACCCACACCACGGCGGGCGTCTTCAACTTCGCCCACGGCGCGGCCGGCATGCTCGCGGCCTTCTCCTACTGGCAGCTCGCCGTCGGCTGGGAATGGCCGGTGCCGCTCGCCCTCGCCACCGTGCTGCTCGTCCTCGCGCCGGCCTTCGGCCTCTTCGTCGAGCGGGTGCTGATGCGCCCGGTCCAGGCCCTCGGCGAGGCCGAACGCCTCGTCATGACGGTGGCCCTGCTCACCGGATGCATCGCGCTGGCCCGCTGGGTCTGGGACCCCAACACCGCCCGGCCTCTCGCCCCGTTCTTCGCCGACCGCTCCGCCATCCGGCTCGGCCCCGCCTCCATGACCTGGCACCAGGCAGTCACCATGGCCGTCGCGGTCGCCGTGGCCGCGGCACTGTGGTTCCTGCTGCACCGCACCCGGGCCGGCACGGAGATGCGCGCCTCGGTCGACGACCGCGCCCTGGCCGGCCTGACCGGCGCCGACCCGCTGCGGGCCGGCCGCCTCGCCTGGACACTCGGCATCCAGCTAGCCGCCGTCGGCGGCATCCTCATCGCACCCACCGTCGCCCTCGACGCCCAGCAGCTCTCCCTACTGATCGTCAGCGCCTACACCGCCGCCGTCTTCGGCAGACTGCGCAGCCTGCCGCTCACCTTCCTCGGCGCGGTCGTGGTCGGCCTGCTGGAGGCCTACCTCGCCGGCTACCTGCCGCGGAACGACTTCCTGCCCGGCCTTCGCCTGGCCGCCCCCGCCCTGCTCCTCCTCCTGGCGCTGCTCGCCTTCCCGCACCGCCGGCTGCGCGGCCGCGACCGCCGACTGGTCCGCGTACCGCTGCCCACCGCACGCGGCAGCCTCGTCTTCGCGGGCAGCGTCGTGCTCCTCGCGGTCGTCCTGGTCACCGTCCTGACCGAGGACGCGATCATCTCCTACGGCGCGGTCTTCTCCCTCGGCGTCATCGCCCTGTCCTTCGTGCCGCTGGCCGGCTTCACGGGACAGATTTCGCTGTGCCAGCTGTCCATCGCGGGCATCGGCGCCGTGGTGTGGGGCCACCTCGGCGCGCACGGCGAGCTGTGGGCGCTGCCCGTCGCCGTGCTGATCGCGGCAGGCGTGGGAGCACTCGTCGCCCTTCCCGCGCTGCGCCTCTCTGGCGTCTATCTGGCGCTCGGCACTGCCGCCTTCGCCGTCATCCTCGACCGCTGGGTCTTCACCCTCCCCGCCTTCGACGTGTTCGGTGTGCGCGTCACCCTGTTCGACCAGGGCTCCGTGCCGGTCACCGGCCCCGATCTGTTCGGCTGGCACCTCACCTCCCCCACCCAACTGCTGCTGCTGGCCGCCGTCCTCCTCGCGCTCGCCTCGCTCGCCGTGGCCGCGCTGCGCCGAGGCCGCATCGGCCGCCGGCTGATCGCCCTGCGCGACAGCGAGGCCGCCTTCGCCACCCTCGGTGGGCGCCTACTCGGCGCCAAAGTGGCCGTCTTCGCCCTGTCGGCCGGGCTCGCCGGCCTCGGCGGGGCCCTCTACGGCATGCAGTTGCAGACCGTCACCGCCGAGCAGTTCAACCTCGTCGCCGGCCTGCCGATCTTCCTCATCGCTGTCATCGGAGGGCTCGGAGCCGTGGGAACGGGCCTGTTTGCCGGGCTTGCCTTCGTTGTCCCGACGCAGCTGTTCGCGGAACTCGGCAGCTGGGCCCACGACCTCTCGACGCTGCTCATCGCACTCGCCGGGATGGGCCTCGCGCACAGTCCGGCCGGAGTGGCCCCCCGGATGCACGCCGAGTGGGCGAAACTCGCCCGCGACCGGACCCTGTTCCGCGCACTGCTCGGTGTGCTCGCCCTGTGCTGGCTGCTCGCCGCCACCAACGCGGTGAACGGCGGCCTGGCCCTCGTGGCGGCCCTCGTGGCAGCCCTGTCGCTCAACGCCCGCGCCTCCGCGCGGCGACAACCGGCCCCGGACATCCCCGTGGAGTGGTGGGGCCTGCGCCGACCGTGGAAGCCCGAGGACGGGGAGGTGCTGAGCCGTGCCACTGCTGCGAGCTGAGGAGGTGAGCGTCTCCTTCGGAGGGCGCCGCGCCCTGGACACGGTGACCGTGGCCGCGGAAGCGGGCCGCGTCACCGGACTCATCGGACCCAACGGAGCGGGGAAGAGCACCCTGTTCGACGTCATCTCCGGACTGCGCCGGCCGCTCACCGGCCGGGTCCTGCTCGACGGACACGACATCACCCGGGAGAGCCCGGCCCGCCGAGCCCGACGCGGACTCTTCCGCACCTTCCAGCACCTGGAGCTGTTCGGACGCCTCACCGTCCGCGACAACCTCCTCGTCGCCGCCGAACTCGGCCCCGGCCGACTCCAGGCGGCCCGTACGGCGGACCGGGTCCTGGACCGCCTGGGACTGACGGACCAGGCCGACGCGCCCGCCGACGCCCTGCCCACCGGCGTGGCCCGGCTCGTCGAGGTCGCCCGCGCGCTCGTCCTGGAACCGAAGGTCCTGCTCCTCGACGAACCCGCCGCAGGCCAGGACACCGAGGAGACCGGCCGCTTCGCCGACCTGCTCCGCTCCCTCGCCGCGGAGGGCACCGCCGTACTCCTCGTCGAACACGACATGAGCCTGGTGATGACCGTCTGCGACGAGGTCCACGTCCTCGACCTCGGCACCGTCGTCGCCAGCGGCCCGCCCGCGCGGATCCGGCACGACAAAACGGTACTCGCGGCCTACCTGGGGGAGGAATGACCATGGGCGCCATCGGCGGACCGCTCCTCGAACTGAGCGGTGTGCGCGCCGCGTACGACGGCATCACCGTCCTGCACGGCGTGGACCTCACGGTCGACGCCGGCCAGGTCGTGGCACTGCTCGGCCCCAACGGGGCGGGCAAGACCACCACGCTGAACGTGGCCGCCGGAGTCCACCCGCCCAGCGCCGGCCGGCTGAACCTCGGCGGCCGAGACGTCTCCGGCGCCCGCGCCGGGGACCTCGCCCGCTCCGGCGTCTGCCTCATCCCCGAGGGGCGCGGAGTCTTCCCCAACCTCTCGGTGCGGGACAACCTCTGGATGATGACCTTCACGGGCCGCACCCGGGAAGAGATCGAGGACGCCGCCTACGCCCGCTTCCCCGTCCTCGGCGACCGCCGCACCCAAGCGGCCGGCACCCTGTCCGGCGGCGAGCAGCAGATGCTCGCCCTCGCCCGCGGACTGACGACCGACCCCGCCGTCCTCCTGCTCGACGAACTCTCCATGGGCCTGGCCCCATTGGTCGTGGCGGACCTGTACGAACGGGTCGCGGACATCGCCCGGGAGGGCGTCGCGGTCCTGATCGTCGAACAGTTCGCCGCTGCCGTGCTGAAGATCGCCGACCACGCCGCCGTCCTGGCCCGCGGCCGGATCCCGTGGCAGGGGCCTCCCGACAGGTCCCTGCACGCCGAACTCTCCTCCTACTACCTGGGGAGCGCCCCATGACGTCCAGCCCCGCACCGCGACCACGCGCGGAACGGTTCGCCCGCGAACTCGCCGAGCTGAAGATCCCGGACCCCGCCGCCGCGCGCGCCGCCCTGTGGCTCCGTCTCGGCGGTCTGCTGATGGCCGTGGGGCTCGTGCTCGGCGCGGTCGCCTTCCCTCTCGCCCACGGCACGGACAACTCGCTCGCCCAGGGCGACGCCCTTGCCGTCGGCCTCGGCGGGATCGCCGCCGCGGTGGTGGGCGCGGCCCTCTTCCTGCGCTACTCGCTCACCGGCTTCCTGCGCTTCTGGCTGGCCCGCCAGTCCTACGACCTGGAACTGCTGGGGGAGCGGCTCACCACGACACTCCCGACCCACCCTCTTCCGGAAGGAGATCCACGCCATGGCGTCCCCCGCACCGACCCCGCGCCCCGGTGACCAGCTCGCCTCGGCCACCGGCACCACACGGGTGATCGTCATCCGGGCCCCGCAGCAGGCCGCCGGCCCGATCGAGTGCGGCGGCAGCCCGATGGTCCCCGCCGATCAGGCACCCGTCCCCGCCCCGGCCGGGGAGGCCACGGGCACCTTGATCGGCAAACGGTACGTGGACCCGGCCGACACCCTCGAACTCCTCTGTACCGCGTCGGGCCCCGGCCACCTCGCCTACGCAGGGGAACCGCTGACCATCAAAGCGCCGAAGGCGCTGCCCGCCTCCGACTGAACCGAGACCGAGCCCCGAGGAGGGTCCTCATGGACCGCGACGACATGATCCTGATCAGCGTCGACGACCACATCATCGAGCCGCCCGACATCTTCGCCAACCATCTGCCGGCCCGCTACAAGAAGGACGCCCCGCGCCTGGTCCACCGAGACGACGGCACCGACGTCTGGCAGTTCCGGGACAACTCCGTCGGCAATGTCGCGCTCAACGCGGTCGCCGGGCGTCCCAAGGAGGAGTACGGCATGGAGCCGCAGGGCCTGGCCGAGATCAGGCCCGGCTGCTACGACGTCGACGAGCGGGTCGCCGACATGAACGCCGGCGGCGTCCTGGCCCAGATGAACTTCCCCTCCTTCCCCGGCTTCTCCGCCCGCATGTTCGCCACCGAGGACTCCGACTTCTCCCTCGCCCTGGTGCGCGCCTACAACGACTGGCACATCGACGAGTGGTGCGGCGCCCACCCCGGACGGTTCATCCCCATGGCGCTGCCGGCGATCTGGGACGCCGAGCTGTGCGCCCAGGAGATCCGGAGGGTCGCGGAAAAGGGCTGCCACGCGCTGACCTTCCCGGAGAACCCGGTCCCGCTCGGTTACCCGAGCTTCCACACGGAGTACTGGGACCCGGTGTGGCGGGCGCTGACCGACTGCGGCACGGTGATGAACCTGCACATCGGCTCCTCCGGGCGCCTCGCCATCACCGCCCCCGACGCCCCGCCGGACGTCATGATCACCCTCCAGCCGATCAACCTGGTCCAGGCGGCGGCCGACCTGATCTGGTCCCGCGTCCTGAAGGAGTACCCGAGCGTCAGGATCGCGCTGTCCGAGGGTGGCACCGGCTGGATCCCGTACTTCTTGGATCGGATCGACCGCACCTTCGAGATGCATGCCACCTGGACCCTCCAGGACTTCGGCGGCAAGCTGCCGTCGGAGGTGTTCCGCGAGCACTTCCTGACCTGCTTCATCTCCGACCCCGTCGGCGTGAAGCTCCGGCACGACATCGGCGTCGACAACATCTGCTGGGAGGCGGACTATCCGCACAGCGACTCCATGTGGCCCAACGCCCCGGAAGAGCTGCACGAGGTGCTCACGGCGAACAACGTGCCGGACGACGAGATCAACAAGATGACCCACGAGAACGCGATGCGCTGGTACTCCTTCGACCCGTTCGCGCACGTGCCGCGCGAGCAGGCCACGGTGGGTGCGCTGCGCAAGGCCGCCGAGGGACACGATGTGTCCGTCCAGCCCCGCAGCAAGCAGGCGGCCGTCGCTCCGCTGGAGAAGCTGGCCAACTACCGCAGGAAGGCGGAGGCGGCCCTGGCGGCGGCGCGCGACTGAGTTCCGAGCCGAACGGACCGGTCCGGTCCCGCGAAGGCGCCGGGCCGGTTTCGCGTGGGCTCATGGCGGAGGGCCGTGCCGGCCCGGCGGCACATGGGGAAGTCAGACCACCTCCTGCGGACGGGGCCAGGGCATCCCGTGCAGCCGCTCGATGTCGGAGTTGAACCGCTGGAGGTAGTCGGCGAACGCCGCGATGTCCTCCTCCGGCCAGTCGGCCATGATGCGGTCAAGGCTGGCGACGACGCCCGTGCGTTCCTCGTCGAGGCGCCGTTCGCCCTCCTCGGTGATGCGGAACTTGCGGGCCATGCCCCCGCCGGGGTCGGGGATGCGCTCGACAAGGCCCGCGCGCATCGCTGCGGCGGTCTGCCGGTTGAGCGTGGAGACGTCCAGTCCGAAGGCGTCGCCGAGCTGCCCGATCGACATAGGGCCCTCCACGCGGATGCGGCTGAGCAGAATGTACGCGCTGCGGTCCAGGACACCGCCGGTACGGCGGCCCTTGCCCTTGTGCAGGTGCATGTACCGGCCCAGCAGCATCTGCTCGAACTCGACCCGGTCCGTGGCCCCGCCTGCCGTGTCCACTGCCGTCTCCCTCCGTGCCGCGACTCCCGAGAGTTCGCTTCCCGTCCATCATATGCATCGCACATGAAATGTGGTGGATACACAACATGTGTATGATGCATATGGCGCCCGACGCGAGGTGCCTCCGTTGACGATTCTCAGAGGAGCTCCACCATGGACGGCCCTCAGCCGACCACCCGCTCGAACGGCGTCGTCGCTACACTCGCCCTGGCGGGCACCGTCGCCGCGATCATGCAGACCCTGGTGACCCCGCTGATCGCGGATCTGCCCCGGATACTGGACACGACGCCCTCCAACGCGGCGTGGGTGATCACGGTCACGCTCCTCGTCGCGGGCGTGTGCGTCCCGGTCTCCGGGCGCCTCGGTGACCTGGTGGGCAAGCGGCGCATGCTGCTGGTCTGCGCCGTGCCCCTGGTCATCGGCTCGGTGGTCTGCGCGCTCTCCTCGTCCGTCCTGCCGATGATCATCGGACGTGGTCTGCAGGGCATGGGCATGGGCATGGTGCCGTTGGGAATCGCCCTCCTGCGTGACGTCGTCCCGCAGGAGAAGCTGAGCGGATCCATCGCCCTGGTCAGCGCCTCCATGGGCATCGGCGGTGCCCTCGGCCTGCCCATCGCCGCCGCCGTGGCCCAGTACGCCAACTGGCGCGTGCTGTTCTGGGGCTCGGCCGGGCTCGCCCTGCTGATCGGCGCGCTGATCTACTTCGTCATCCCGGACGTGCCCGCCGCCGCCAAGGGCCAGCGCTTCGACGCCCCCGGAGCCATCGGTCTCGCCATCGGCCTGGTCTCCCTGCTCCTGGCCATCTCCAAGGGCGGCGACTGGGGTTGGACCTCGGGCACCACGCTGGGCCTGTTCGTCCTGGCGGTCGTGGCCCTGCTCGTCTGGGGCCTCTACGAGCTGCGCACCGGCGACCCGCTCGTCGACCTGCGCACCACCGCCCGCCCGCGCGTGCTGCTCACCAACGGCGCCTCCATCCTGATCGGTGTCGGGATGTACGCCTTCATGCTGATCGCGCCGCAGCTGCTCCAGTTCCCCGAGGCCACCGGCTACGGTCTGGGCGAGTCGATCCTGGCGACCGGCCTGTGGATGGCGCCCGGCGGCGTGATGATGATGATCGTCTCCCCGCTCGGCGGGAAGCTGATCAACGCGCGCGGTCCGAAGGTCGCCCTGGTCCTCGGAGCGCTGGTGATGGCCGCCGGCTACGGGCTCGCGCTCGTGCTCATGGGGTCCGCCTGGGGCCTGATGATCGTCGGCATCGTCATCAACAGCGGCGTCGGCCTCGCCTACGGCGCGATGCCCGCCCTGATCATGAGTGCCGTCCCGGTCTCCGAGACGGCGGCGGCCAACGGCTTCAACACCCTCATGCGCTCGCTCGGCACGACGATCGGCTCGGCGGTGATCGGTGTCGTCCTGGCGCAGATGACCATCACCATGGGCGGCCACACGCTCGCCTCCGAGGACGGCTTCCGCACGGGTCTGATGATCGGCTGCGGCGTGGCGCTCGTGTCGGCCGCCGTCGCGGTCATGATCCCCGCCATCCGCGGCGAGGGGAACCGTGCCGGTGAGGAGCCGGCCTCCGCGGAGGAGGCTCCGGCCCGCGTCTGAACCGTTACGGGGCCCGGTGCGCAGCGTCCGGCTGCGGCCACCGGGCCCTGACGTGTACGGGGGGTCACCCGAGACGCGGTGACAGGCCGGCGACGAGGACGGCGTTGGTGACGGCCGCGGCCTGGCGGAGCGGTATCGCCTCCTGGTAACCGGCCGACTCGTACCAGGCTCGTGCCGCCTCCACCGAGTCGAACTCGACGATGACCGTCCGGTCGCCGTGCCACTCGCCCTCCAGGATCTGGGGGCGGGGGTCGACGGCCCGGACACGGGCGCCGGCCCCGGTCATCGACGCTGCGGAGACCTTGCCGTAGGCGGCCATGCCCTCCTCGTGTCTGATGGCCTCGGTCATGATGACGTACGCCTTGGGCATCGGATCTCCTTCGCCGCGCGGGTCGTCAACCCGTCGTCGTGATGGCGCGCTCGGGGCACAGGGCGGCGGCCCTGCGCACGGACTGCTCGTGCTCGGTGGGGACCTCGGTCAGCAGCACCATGGAGTACCCGTCGTCGCTCAGGTCGAAGACCTCGGGACAGATGCCACAGCACACCCCGTGCCCGCGGCAGCGGTCGTCGTCGACCGTGACCTTCATCGCGCCTCGCTCCCGGTGCTGTCGGCGGCCCTGACGGTGTCGAACTCGAGGTGCAGTTCGGTCAGCCCGCGCAGGATGAACGTCGGGACGTAGCTGTAGCGGCGGTTGCCTGCCGGCCCGTGCGACCGCTCGGAGATCCTGATGTCCGTCGTGCGGTCCAGCAGGCGTTCGATCGCCACTCGCGCCTCGGCCCGGGCCAGCGGCGCGCCCGGACAGTTGTGGATGCCGCGACCGAAGGCGATGTGCCGCCGGGCGTTGGCCCGCTCGAGGTCGAAGACCCCGGGATCGGTGAACTGGCGCGGATCGCGGTTCGCGGCGCTGTTGACGAGCATCACCGTGGTGCCGGCCGGAAGATCGACTCCGCCCACCGTCGTGGCCGTCCGCGCCAGTCGGAAGTCGCCTTTGACCGGGCTTTCCGTGCGCAGTGACTCCTCGATGAACGCGGGGACGCGCCGGCGTTCGGTCCGCAGCAGCCGTTGCAGCTCGGGACGCTCGGCGAGGGTCCGCAGCGCCGAGCCGAGCAGGCGGACGGTCGTCTCCTGGCCCGCCGCGAACAGGTTGGCGGCGACACGGACGACGTCGGCGACCTCGGGGATCGAGCCGTCGGGGAAGGTTGCGGTGGCCAGCCCCGTCAGGACGTCCTCGCGTGGCTCGCGGCGGCGCTGCTCGATGTACGTGGTGAACCGCCCGTAGAGGAAATCCAAGGGCGACTGCTCCAGTGCCTCCTCGCTGGTGCTGCCGATACCGGCCCGGTGCGTCTCGGGGCCCTGGAGCCTGGCCCGGAACTCAACGCGATCGTCCTCGGGCACACCGAGCAGGTCGGCGATGACGAGCATGGTGAAGGGGCCCGCGAAGCCGCGGACGAGGTCCCCCTCACCCCGGGCCAGGTAGTCGTCCAGGACTCCGTCGGCGATGCGCCACATGGCGGCCTCGTTCTCCTTGAGGCGCTTGGGCGTGATCAGGCGCATCAGCAGGGCGCGATGCGCGGTGTGCACGGGCGGGTCGAGGGTGGGCAACTGGTCGCTCATGGGCAGCTCGTCGCGGTGCCGTGCGATCAGCTCACTGACGTCGTCCCCTTCCAGGGGGACCGGGAACCCGGGGAACGGGCCGGTGACCGACGTGCACGACGAGAACGTCTCGTGGTCGTTGTAGATCTGCACCGCCTCTTCATAGCCGGTCACCATGACCACGTCGTGGTGTGGTTCGCGCTGTAGTGGACACCGCGCCCGCAGGTGATCGAAGTAGGGGTAGGGATCCGCGACGAGCGCGTCGTCCCGGAAGAAGTCGATCGCGTCATGGTCCGTCATGGAGTGAGAACGCCTCCCTCGTCTGGCCCCGGTCAACCGGGACGATAGCCCGCATCTCTCTGATGGAGAAGAGTCTTACCGAGGAACCATCCTTAGAGTCGATACAGCGTTCTTGACTGTTGCGCAAAAAAGAGAATACCGTTCTCGTAGCAAGAGACTGAAGTTACCGAGCGAGATGTGCGAGCGGCGACGTCAACTGGAGGACCCGATCCCATGGCGCATTTCAAGAAGCCCGAAGAGGGTAGTTGGACCAAGCATCTCAAGGTCGACACCGAGCCGGTCTCCTACGCCGACTCGACCTCGCCCGAGCACTACGAACTGGAGCGGGAGGCGATCTTCAAACGCACCTGGCTCAACGTCGGGCGCGTCGAGCAGCTCCCGCGCAAGGGCAGCTACTTCACCAAGGAGCTGGACGCCGCTCGCACCTCCGTCATCGTGGTGCGCGGCACCGACGGCGAGGTGCGCGCCTTCCACAACGTGTGCCGGCACCGCGGCAACAAGCTCGTCTGGAACGACTTCCCCCGCGAGGAGACCAGCGGCGTCTGCCGCCAGTTCACGTGCAAGTACCACGCCTGGCGCTACGACCTGGACGGCAAGCTCGCCTTCGTCCAGCAGGAGGGCGAGTTCTTCGACCTGGACAAGTCGGACTACGGTCTCAAGCAGGTCCGGGCCGAGGTGTGGGAAGGGTTCGTCTTCGTCAACCTCGACACCGGGAACCCCACGCCACTTCGGGAGTACCTGGGCGACCTGGCCAAGGGCATCGAGGGGTACCCGTTCCACAAGCTGACCCAGGTGCACAAGTACCGCGCCGAGATCGGCAGCAACTGGAAGCTCTTCATCGACGCGTTCGCCGAGTTCTACCACGCGCCGATCCTTCACTCCGGCCAGTACACGCCCGACCAGGCCCGCCGGATCGCCAAGTACGGATACGAAGGGCTCCACTACGACATCGACGGCCCGCACAGCATGGTGTCGTCCTGGGGCGGCATCGCCCCGCCGCACGACCGCGAGATGGTCAAGCCCATCGAGGCGGCGCTGCGCAGTGGTCTGTTCGGCCCGTGGGACGCGCCGGACATCGGAATGACCACCGAGGAACTGCCGCCGGCCATCAACCCCACGCGTGACCCGCGCTGGGGCATGGACTCCTTCGTCTTCTTCCCCAACTTCATGCTGCTCGTCTGGCGGCCGAACTGGGTTCTCACGTACCACTACTGGCCGACGTCGTACAACACGCACATCTTCGAGGGGACGTGCTACTTCGTCCCGCCCAAGAATGCCTACGAGCGACTTCAGCAGGAGCTGGCCGCCGTGTCGTTCAAGGAGTACGGCCTCCAGGACGGCAACACGCTGGAAGCGACCCAGACCATGCTCGAGTCGGGCACGGTCACCCGTTTCCCGCTGAACGACCAGGAAGTACTCCTGCGGCACCTCCACCGCTCCGCCGAGGAGCATGTCCGCGAGTACCAGCGCCGCACGTCCGGCGCCCCGGCAGCGTCCTGACCCGAGGAGGACCCCACCATGGCCAGTGCATTCCCCGAGGGCTTCGAGGCCCTGGACCCGTTCGTCGACTGGGCGATCCCGACGGAGAAGGCCCGCTACGCCAAGCGGATCTCCAGCACGATGGACGAGCTCGACGCGTTCTACGACGTCGCCTTCCCTCTCCTGAAGTCCGGCACCGCCTACCTGGAGAAGACTCCGATGGAGGGCATCTCCGAGCCCGACAAGCGCCTGCTGTGGCTGTTCTGCTCGCTGGTGACCGTCGCCTTCTCCGTGGAAGCGTGGCGCCAGCCCCGGGTGCCCGACTCGGGCGCCTCCAGCATCGACGCGATCGTCGAGCCGACGGTTTGACCGGGCTCTGCACGGTGGCGCCGAGACCCGCCCGTAGGCTCACTTGGCGGGCCGCTGGCGTCTTGCCCTCTACGCTTACCTCTACGCCAGGCGCTGCTGGGCGCTTCCCGGGGTGCGCGGAGGCCGCGGCCTTCGGCGAAGACCTATGCGGCCATCGCGCCGGGGAGGTGCCGGTTCCCGTCTCCTTGGCGCGGCGCAGGTCTGTCCCTGTCTCACGCGCTAGTGAGGTTGTGTCCAGATGCGGACAACCAGAAGGTGCCCCATCAGGCGGGGGCTGGGAGCGGCAGCGATCGCCGCACTCCTCGTCACTACGTCGGTTCAGCCCGTCGCGGCGCAGGCCGATGAGCCGCACGCGTCTTCCGCCTCAGCGAAGGTATCTGTCGATTTCGGCTCGCGGCAGGGCGAACTGCCGCGTCCGGAGCGGCTGAACAACTTCGGCAACGTCACGGCATGGCCCAAGCAACGTGCCGACGACGTGAAATTCCTGAACAAGCAGGGGCTGCACGGCGACGTCTACCGCGTGTGGGTCAGCAGTTCCAATGCCTCTGCCGCGGACAACGTCTTCAACCAGTGCGACCTCAACACCCGGACCTGCGACTTCTCCAGGCTGGACGCCTATCTCACCGAGGCGAGTACGGTGTCCGACTCGCTGCTGATCAACCTGAACCCGACGGACTTCGTCGAGGGCAAGCGGCCGATGCAGGACCTGGAGCCGATGCTCAGACTGATCCTGCAGAGGATCAAGGAGAAGTACCCCCGCGTCAAGTACGTCGAGGCGTTCAACGAGCCGGACTGGCAGTTCCACGGACAGCAGCGCCAGCAGGGACGCCCGGCGGACCAAACGACGTTGCAACCCGGCGATCTGTACCGCTTCTACGAGCCGTACTACGAGGCCGTCCATCAGGTCAACAGGCACCTCCGGCGTGCCGACCGGCTCCAGCTCGGCGGACCGGCGCTGATGCACATGGACCCTGCGTCTGGACTTCCTCTCGTATCACGCCTACCTCGCTTGGGACGACAACTACCAGGTTCCGACGATGTACAACGGTGACCTGAGAGTGGTGACGTCACAGCGGGAGACCCTACGCGGATGGCTGGAGGAGCGCCGCATCCGCCGGGACATACCGAGCTATGTCACCGAGACGGGCATCTATCCCGGTCCGGCCCACGACGACACCGATCCCGAGAAGGACTACATTCGGCAGGCGGCCGGCATGGCCACTTACGGCTACCTGTTCGCGAACCAGCCAGACACCTACATGTTCAACTGGTGTGTTCGGCACCGCGTCGAGGAACGCAAGGACCAGTTGGTGACTCGCACGCCGTACGGACCGGCCGCCAACACCTTCACTCCGTATGGGAACATGCTGCTGATGCAGTCGAGGATGAAGGACACCCGGGTGCCCGCCGTCTCGAAGGACAGCCTCGAAGGGGACAATGGCGTCTACGCGCTGGCGTCGAAGGACCGGACCGGCGCGTCCCTCATGGTCTGGAACTGGCAGCACGTGAACGACCGCAGTTACCGGGCCATCATCGACATGTCCCGGATGCCCTCGGACCTCAGGCACGGTCCGGTCCGCCGGCTTATGTACCGGATCGACCAGACGACGAGCAACTACTTCGCCGATCCGGCCAAGGCAGAGCTTCAGATGGTCGACAAGAGGATCATCAGGCCCGGCAGGACCCACACCGAGATCGTCGACTTGCCACCCAACGCGATCTATCTGATCGTCTTGGAGCGCGTGTAGACAAACCGGTGGGCGGGGCGGGCCGCTCAGCGTGGTGGAGGCGGGCGTATGCGCCGAGTTCGGCGGCGAGGCATTCGGGGTGCCCATGGTGGCCCGGTCGACTTCGACGAAGGCTCGCAGCATAGAACTGCCCCCACCACCGTCGTCGGCGTTGAGCCGGTGGTAGAGGAGGGCCCCGGGGACGACGGCCCCACACCCTCCGAGAGGGTGAACCTCGGGGACCCGGTCCAGGGGCTGGCTCGTCTCCCCGTTCGCGGGCGCCCGGGACGAACGCGAGCCCGGCCTGGGACACCGCCAGGGCATGTGCGACGCGCAGCCGGGCGGACACTGCCCGCGATGGTCGCCGGCTATGCAGTCCGGGCCAATCCGAGGCGATCTGCATCCCCTGGGGTGATCAGCAGATGCATCTCTTGCG
This sequence comes from Streptomyces mutabilis, assembly GCF_014649815.1. Lineage (GTDB taxonomy): Bacteria > Actinomycetota > Actinomycetes > Streptomycetales > Streptomycetaceae > Streptomyces > Streptomyces mutabilis. The sequence continues at coordinate 112,790 of NZ_BMTT01000012.1, forward strand.
TCGTCGCCTTTCGCCACGGCGGCAGTACGGCTTTCGCGAAGCGGTTCCCACCGCCTACGGACTCGTGCATCTTGCCTGAAAGCTCCATAGCCTCTGTCAGGCGCGCGGTGGACTTCTGCGCTCCGCCCGTGCCGCGCCAGATCGTCCTGGCCTGCAGCAACCCCGGTGCCGCGGCCGGTGGAATTCGGCCCCCTCAGGCTTCTTCACCCCAGTGGTCATCCTCAGGTAGGAGAACGACGTCGTCGTTCTGCACGAGGATGGCCCGCGCCTGCTGCGTAGCCACGAGGACCAGGTCACTGCACTGACACGATGCCCCGGCAGCACATGAAAGGAGAGCCTTGGTACCTACCTGAGAACAGACTTTGGAGAGACCTTTCTCGTGGCTACCTTCCTGTACCGACTGGGCCGAACCGCCTTCCGGCGGCGCTGGCTCGTGACCTTGCTCTGGGCGGTGATCCTCGGCGGTGTCGGTCTCGGCGCCGTCAAGGCCCCGGCCGCGGGCGATGACGGCGCCTCGTTCATGCCCGGCATCGAGGCCCAGAAGGCGTTCGACCTGATCGGGGAGCGATTCCCTGGCTCGGATGCCAAGGGTGCCAACGCTCGTATCGTGTTCATCGCCCCCGATGGGGAGAAGGTGACAGCCGAGGACAAGCGCGCCGCCATCGATGAGCTGGTGTCCACGGCGGCCGAGGGCTCTCAGGTGGACAGCGCCGTCAATCCCTTCAAGGCCGGCGCGGTCAGCAAGGACGCCTCGACCGCGTACGCCACGGTCAATTACAAGGTCGAGTCCGGTGACCTGACCGACACCAGCAAGGACAGCCTCGAGAAGGCCATCGAGAAGGCTCGCGGCTCGGGGCTCACTGTGGAGGTGGGCGGCACGGCTCTTGCCTCGCAGCCGGCCGCGGGAGGCTCTGCCGAGGCGATCGGCATCGCTCTGGCCGCCGTCGTCCTGTTGATCACCTTCGGCTCTCTGGCCGCGGCCGGGCTGCCGCTGCTCACCGCCGTCATCGGCGTTGGTGTCAGCATGTGCGCGATCCTTGCTCTCGGTAGCACCCTCGGCCTGTCCATGACCACCGGCACGCTCGCCTCCATGCTCGGGCTCGCGGTCGGTATCGACTACGCCCTCTTCGTCGTCTCCCGTTACCGCGAGGAGCGCGCGAACGGGCACGATCCGAGGGAAGCGGCGGGCCTCGCGGTCGGCACGGCCGGATCCGCCGTGGTCTTCGCCGGCCTGACCGTGATCATCGCGCTCGCCGGCCTGTCCGTGGTCGGCGTGCCAATGCTGACCAAGATGGGCCTGTGCGCCGCCGGAGCGGTCGCCATCGGCGTCCTGGTCGCCCTGACCCTCGTACCCGCCCTGCTCGGCATGTGGCCGAACGCCGTCCTTTCCCGGAAGGTCCGCAAGACAGGGAAGCGGGGCGGCGGCACCGGATCCCGTTCCGGGTCCGCTGTCAACGGCGGCACCCGTTGGGCTCGCTTTGTGATGAGGCGGCCCGTGGCGGTCCTTGTGCTGGGTGTGGCCGGTCTGGGAGCCCTGGCACTGCCCGCCGCTCAGCTGGAGATGGGCATGCCCGGCGCCGAGGCGAAGCCCACGTCGACGACGGAGCGACGTGCCTACGACGCGCTGGCCGACGGCTTCGGTGCGGGCTTCAACGGACCGCTGACCATCGTCGCCGACGTCAGGGGAGCCACCGACCCACAGAGGGCCGCAACCGCGATGGCCGAGCAGATCGAGGGCACTGACGGCGTCGTGTCCGTCACGCCCCCGCGGTTCAACGAGGCCGGGGACACCGCACTCTTCTCCGCTGTGCCCGCCACCGGACCGAACGAGGAGGCCACGAAGGACATCGTCCAGACCATCCGGGCGGAGCGTCCCGGTCTGGAGGGGGACACAGGTGCGACCTTCGAGGTCACCGGCAGCACCGCGATGGACATCGACGTCGCCCAGGCCCTGCAGAACGCTCTCGTGCCCTACCTGGCCGTCATCGTGCTGCTGTCCCTGCTGCTGCTCCTGGTGATCTTCCGGTCCGTACTCGTGCCCGTCAAGGCGGCTCTCGGGTTCCTGCTGTCGGTACTCGCCTCGCTCGGCTCGGTCGTCGCGGTCTTCCAGTGGGGCTGGGGTGCCGAACTGCTGGGCGTGGAGCAGACCGGCCCGATCATGAGCCTCATGCCGATCTTCCTGGTGGGCATCGTGTTCGGCCTGGCCATGGACTACGAGGTCTTCCTTGTCGCCCGCATGCGCGAGGCGTACGTCCACGGTGAGCGCCCCGGCCAGGCGGTGGTGAGTGGCTTCCGGCACAGCGCCCGGGTCGTCGTCGCCGCGGCCGTGATCATGATGGGGGTCTTCTCCGGCTTCATCGGGTCCGGAGAGTCCATGATCAAGACGATCGGGTTCGGGCTCGCCGTCGCGGTCCTCTTCGACGCCTTCGTCGTCCGCATGGCCCTGGTGCCCGCCGTACTCGCCCTGCTGGGCGACAAGGCATGGTGGCTGCCCGGGTGGCTCGACAAGGCGCTCCCCCGAGTCGACGTCGAGGGCACCGGACTCACCTCGCAGGCCCAGGCGCCGACCCCGACGGGCCCTGAGGCTCACCCGCGGGAGTCGGCCCGCACGTTCTGAGACGAATCAGGCGCAGACGCGCCGCGGTGCCGTGCATCGGTGCCGCGGCGCTTCTGTCACCCTGAACCGGCTGGTCTCACCTGGGAGTATGACGATGAGTGCACGATGGGAAAGCCGCGTCGCTGACCGTCCCTACACGGTTCAAGTGGTGACTACGGGCTTGCTGCTCGCCTTCACTGTGAGTGGTGTCTTCCTCACCCGGGCGGTCGCGGCCGAGGAGCCGCTCGTCCTCTGGCCCGGCCTAGTGCTGTCCGTCTTGGCCTGCGCGACTTTGCTGCGCCGCCGCAGGCACCCGCTTCTCGTACTTCTGGTGACCACGGTATGCATCATGACCGAGGGGTTCCTGGGGTATCTCATGACGCCGCTACTCATGGGGCCGATGCTGCTCGCGCAGTACACCGTGAGTCTGCGTCCTGATCGTAGGACCACCTGGTACACCGCCCTGGCAGCCGCCGCCGGAATCGCGCTCACCGGCTTCATCACCACGGACTGGCCGCACGAGTGGATCATCGGCTTGGTCAATCCGGCGGCCTGGGTCCTGATGGTCGCGTCCTTCGGCAGCTACGTGCGCGTGCGCCGAGAGTACGCCGTCGCCCGCGCCGACCATGCTGCCCAGGAGCGCGACGAGGAGGCGCGCCGGCGGGTGATCCAGGAGCGCATGCGCATCGCACGCGAACTGCACGACGTGGTCGCCCACCACCTCGCTCTGGCCAACGCCCAGGCCGGCACCGCCGCCCATCTGGCCCGGTCCCGTCCCGACCAGGCCATCGCCATGATCGAGAAGTTGCCGGAAGTGACCGCCTCGGCTCTCCGCGAACTCAAGGCCACCGTCGGCCTGTTGCGTCAGGAAACCGACTCGCAGGAGCTGGCTCCCGCACCGGGCCTGGATCAGCTGCCGCAGCTCGTCGAGACCTGCGCGTCAGCGGGTCTGGCCGTCTCCGTCAGCACCGAGGGCCAGCCAAAAGCACTTACGCCCGGCCTGGACCTGACGGCCTACCGGATCGTCCAGGAAGCACTGACCAATGTCACCAAGCACGCCGCCACACCCTCCGCGCGGGTGCGGCTGGACTACACCGCTCACTATTTGACACTCACCATCACCAATGAAGCCGGCTCACCTCCCTCGGCTGCTGCCGCCTCCCGTGGCTTCGGACTGCTCGGCATGCGCGAACGCGCCTTGTCGGCAGGCGGAACGTTCCACGCCGGCCCGCGGCCCGGAGGCGGTTTCGAAGTCGCCTGCGCGCTTCCCCTTCCCAGCTCCAAGGAGAGCACCTCATGACCATCCGCGTTCTGCTCGCCGACGACCAGGCGCTGCTCCGCGCCACCTTCCGCATCCTTATCGACTCCGACCCGGACATGACGGTCGTAGCAGAGGCAACTGACGGGCAGCAGGCAGTACAACTGACCCTCGAACACCACCCCGACGTCGTCCTCATGGACATCCGCATGCCCGGCACCGACGGACTGGCCGCCACGGCCGACATCTGTGCCCGGACCGAAGCGTCGAGCACCCGGGTCCTGATCCTCACCACGTTCGAGAACGACGAGAATGTCGCCGTCGCCCTGCGGTCCGGGGCGAGCGGCTTCCTCGGCAAGGACGTCGGCCCCGACGTCCTGCTGGCGGGCATCCGCACCGTGGCGGCGGGAGACTCCCTGCTCTCCCCCATGGCCACCCGGGCATTGATCACCCGCTTCCTGGCCTCCCCGGCCGACCGCATGCACCTCACCGCGCCAGAACGTCTCACCCTGCTCACCGAACGTGAACGTGAGGTCATGGCACTGGCCGCGCTGGGCAAGTCGAACCACGAGATCGCCGACCAGCTGGTCCTCAGCCATCTGACGGTACGCACCCATATCTCCCGCGCGATGACCAAGCTCAACGCACGCGACCGGGCTCAACTGGTCGTGATCGCCTACCAGAGCGGCCTTGTCCGACCGAGCCTCGGCGGTTGACCGCCCCTCGCACGTTGTTGCCCGGTCGCCCCGATGACACGGCCGTGCTGCGCTACGTGGGCCGGACTGTCCCGCTCGCCCGGGCGTCGGCCGCCGCGTTCGCGGGGGTGCGGTGCCGGGACTGTAAATCGTTCAGTGTAACTCCCGATCATGGAGGATGCATCGATGACCAGTGAGAACGTGGCTGAGCTCGAGGCCGTTGAGCCCTGATACTTCCGAGGGCCTGCAGCTGGCCGGCGAGGGCGGGCTGCTGCAGCAGTTGACCTCAACCACCCTGATTACCCCCGCTCGTTCTACAGACCCTCCCTGGTGGACCGGGGGGTGCGTGCCCGGACGGTGACTTCACAGTCCGGGCACGCTCGACTGGTGTGCTCAGGTGCCGTTGGCCGGCTGGGTGTACGTGCGGCCGTTCACGGTGGTGGTGAGGGTGCCGGTCGCTTCGAAGTAGGTTTGGAAGAGGTCGATGGTCAGATGGAATCCGTCAGGGCTTGTCTTCTTCTCCGCCTGGACGGCGCCGGTCTGGACGAGGTCGGAGTGCCAGTCCAGGCGGTGCTTGGTAAGGCTCAGATTGGTGCGCGTCACGCTCTCCTTGCCGTTGAGGAAGGTCTTGCCGTCGTCGGAGAAGTTCCGGTACGACACCGCGACGGTCCGCGGCTCGGGCCCGTCCCGCACGATCTCCACCGTCGCCTTGCCGCTCTTCACGCCGCGCATGGTGTAGGTACCCTCCGGCGGGTACGGACGATGCGGGGCCGGGGTGCCCGGCACGTGCTCCTCGCCCCAGTGGATGCGCTTCGGTGCCGGGACGACGTGCCGGGTGCGCGTCGGCTCGCGGTCCGTAAGGTGGGCGATCATGATGCGCGTGTGGCGGCCGCCCGGTTCGGTGGACTCCGGGCACGGCAAGGGGTTGATGCCGCCGCAGGACGGGGCGGACACGAGACGCTGGGCGTAGGCGACGCGGGTGCCGTCCGGTGACCACTGCGGGTTGGCGATCGCGTTCCAGTTCGGGTCACTCACGCTGCCGGGGCTCCCGTCACCGGCGTTGAGCTGCTGGCCGGCGTAGTCGCCTCGGTCGCCGTACCGGTCGATCAGATACGGCTGGAAGAAGCGCCGCTGCTGGTTGTTGCGGACGGAGGAGACCGCGCTGGTGGTCAGCAGATCGGTGACCGGCGGGACGCCGCGCATCGCTGCCAGGAACATCTGGCGGTCCGAACCGCGGGTGTCCAGCGCCACCACCCACTTGTCGTCGGGGGAGGAGTCCATGGGGTCGGTGTACTCGGGGTGCGCGGTGACCCGGCGGACCTTGCCCGTCCTGAGGTCGGCCGCGAACAGGTCGATGTGGGCCGACTCGTGGGAGTAGCCGACGTAGAACACCTCGCGGCCGTCCTTGCTGAAGCCGCGCAGCTCGCCAACGGACTGCGCCCGGGGGTCGAAGACCAGCCTGTCCGGGTGTTTGGGGTCGACGTGCACCGGCTGCTTGTCCGGAGCACGGTCGAACAGCCGGGTTACCCGGGTGACGTCGTAGCGGGGAACGCGCGGCGTGCCGGTGGCGGGCTGCGGGTTGAACTCCAGTCGCCCCAGATAGCCGTACTGGCCGAATCGCCCGCCGGTGCCGGAGACGCTGCTGAAGCCGATGTGGACGCCGTCCGGGTGCAGGCGCACCTCGCGCATGCTGCCGCCGTCGCCGGATCCGTCCGCGGCCGTGTTCCAGCGGATGGGGTACAGGTGTGTGCGCTGCGGGGTGCAGCGTGAGCTGGTGACGGGGTAACGGCCACAGTCAAGGACTGTGGAGCCGAACCTGATGCGGCGGCCGTCGGGGAAGGGCTCCGGCTCGGCCTGGTTGCTCGAGATGCCCTGCCGGTTCTCGACGGGTATGCCGCAGGTCATGCACTTCCACGAATCGCCGCCCGGGAAGGTGCGTCCGTCCGTCTTGATGAGGACGATCTGCCGGCCCTGATAGATGCTCGCCGGGTCGGGCGCCGCCGGAGCGCCGGCGAACTCCATGGACACGGTGACGTGGCGGCCGTCGCGAGTGTGCGCGCCGAGCTGCGTCGCGTCCCAGTGGGCGACGATGCAGCCGGTGCCGCGGGGGTTGACCGCCCGGCTGCATGCGCCTTCGTCCTCCGACGGCGCCGTGGGCGGCAGCGGCAGCTGCTCGACCTTGATCCGCTCGGGCGCGGGCGGCGGCGGGACCCGCTCCCCGGCCGATGAAGGCACCTGCAGCAGAGCCACAGAGGCCAATAACGCGGTGACGAGCGCGAATACACGTCTGACGGTCGTTCGCATGGTGGCCATACGGGTCGGTGCTCCTTCCATGGTTACGTCTCCGGGGCAGCCGTCCATCGTCGGCGGCGTTCCGTCATGGCCGGCTCGTAGCACACCACCATTTTCATTTTGAGAAAGCAAGAGTCTTGGCGGAGGGAAAGCCAATTCTCGGAGATGGAATCATACTTCTCCGATCCTGCCGAGAAGCACACCGCAGCCCGAACGCGGCGTCGGCGTCCTCGACGTCCATGCCGTGGCACGCTCCGCGGGTGTGCCAGCTGATGTCTCCGATGCCGCGCAGGCCGGTGGCCGGCGCGTCGTGGGTGGTGATGTGGCGCAAGGCGAGTCTCCGATGTGCTGCCACACCGGCCGGCTAGCGCGGTGCTCGGCGGGTGGGGCGTCGGGTGCCGGCTGCGGCGCGTGGGCGTGCGCCGCAGCCGGTGCGGGACGGTGATGTTGCGGCGGTGCAGTGGACGGGATGCACGCGCCGGGTGCACCGGTCAGGCCAGGGCGGGCTGCTGGGCCTGCTGGGCGGCGGCGAGGACGAGGCGGCCGGGGTGCGGGGTGGCCCGCGACGTGATGGTGCGTACCCCGTCGTTGGGGCCGATCCGACGGCGGCGACACGGCTCGCCGACCGGAACCAGACACCACTCGCATCGCACGCTCAGGGCATCGGGCAGCCCTTGCGCGACGGCGGCTTCACGTGCTGCCCGGGCGGGCCGGAACGGTGCGCGTACGGGTGGGCGCAGCGGTTCTGCCGGGCGCAAGCGCAGCTCTTCAAGAAGCTGCCCATTCCGTGGACGAGCTGGGTCGCCAAGGACATGTCTCCTGACACATGCTGGGAGTTCGGTGGCCAAGTGCCTCCGAGCATGGGCTTGACCTGCGGCCGCGCCAAACTACGAGACGTTGATGGGTATCCTCATGGGCCAGCGGTGTACCCGGCGGGGCCCCGGAGCCGATGATGACGACATCGCGACTCCGTGGTCGGTCGCCGAGGTCACGCCTCCCGCTTCGCGTCGATCTCGGTGATGAGAACCTCGGTGCGGGTTCTCGTCGCGGATGGGGCGGACGGCGTCCATCCCCTTGCCGACAGGGTCTTCGAGAGCCCAGTCGACCCCGGCCTGACCGGCCGGGGTCCTCCGGTGCTGGGTGTCAGTGGCTGCCGGCGAGTTCGCCGGTGAGCTTGCCGTGGAGGTCGGCGCTCGGGTCGTTCAGACCGATGATCTCCACACTCTTGCCGCGCTGGGCGTACTTGGTCTCGATGGCGTCCAGGGCTGCGACGGAGGAGGCGTCCCAGATGTGGGCGTCCGAGAGGTCGATGACGACCTTCTCCGGGTCGCCCGCGTAGTTGAACTGGCCGACGAGGTCGTTGGAGGAGGCGAAGAACAGCTCGCCGGTGACCCGGTAGACGACCGTGGTGTCGTCGGGGTCGGTGACGGCGGTGACGTCGGCGAGGTGAGCGACGCGCTTGGCGAAGATGACCATAGCGGTGACGGAGCCGACGACGACGCCGATGGCGAGGTTGTCGGTGGCCACCACGACGATCACCGTGATGACCATGACGGCGATCTCACCGGCGGGCATCCGCTTCAGTGTCTTGGGTGCGATGGAGTGCCAGTCGAAGGTGCCGAAGGCGACCATGACCATGACGGCGACCAGGGCGGCCATGGGGATGTCCGAGACGACGGGGCCGAAGGCGATGCAGAGCACCATGAGGAAGCTGCCGGCGAGGAAGGTGGAGACGCGGGTGCGGGCGCCTGAGACCTTCACGTTGATCATCGTCTGGCCGATCATGGCGCAGCCGCCCATGCCGCCGAAGAAGCCGGTGACGATGTTGGCGATGCCCTGGCCGATGGACTCGCGGGTCTTGGATGAGTGGGTGTCGGTGATGTCGTCGACGAGCTTGGCGGTCATCAGCGACTCCATCAGGCCGACCAGCGCCATGGCGAGGGCGTATGGAGCGATGGTGGTCAGGGTGTCGAGGGTGAAGGGTACGTCGGGCAGTCCGGGCACCGGTAGGGAGGAGGGCAGTTCGCCCTTGTCACCGACGGTGGGGACGGCGATGCCGGCGGCAACGGTGATCACGGTGAGGATGACGATGGACACCAGGGGTGCCGGAATCACCTTGGTGACCTTGGGGAAGAACACCATCAGCGCCAGGCCGCCGATGATCAGCGGGTAGACCGGCCAGGGCACGTCGTGCATCTCCGGCACCTGTGCCATGAAGATCATGATGGCGAGGGCGTTGACGAAGCCGGTCATCACCGAGCGGGGCACGAACCGCATGAGCTTGGCCACGCCCACGGCACCCAGGACGATCTGGAAGACGCCGGCCAGGATGACGGTCGCGACCAGGTAGCCCAAACCGTGTTCGCGGTTCACGGGGGCGATGACGAGCGCGACGGCGCCGGTGGCGGCGGAGATCATCGCCCGTCGGCCGCCGACGATGGAGATCGTGACGGCCATGGTGAAGGACGCGAACAGGCCGACCGCCGGGTCGACGCCGGCGATGATCGAGAAGGAGATCGCCTCGGGGATCAGGGCTAGGGCGACGACCAGGCCGGCCAGGATCTCGGTGCGCCAGACCTTCGGGTTGTTCAGCCAGTCGGGCTTGAGATCGCGCAGCCGCGCGGCAGGACTCACAGCAGCAGAAGACAAGGAGATGCGTACCTGTCGTGCTCGGGCACACCCGCCGGCAGGCCGGGCGTGCGGGAGGGACGCGCGGGAGCCGGGCCGGCGCCCCGCGGGCGACCCGCAGGGCGGGCCGGAAGTCAGGGGGAAGGAGGCAAGGCGACGCCGGCGCGGGCACGCGGAGCCGGACGCCTCACATCCAGCGGCGAAGGGTCACGGCGGGCAGGCGGCGGCGATCGGCGTCGTGGGCTCGCGCACGCTCTCTCCTGCAACGATCGAATCTTCGCCGGGGGCGTCATCGGCCCCGGAACGGCATCGGCAGGGGCAGCCGGGCCGCCCTCACCGTCGTCAACTCTACCCTAACGTTAGAGTAGACGTCGGCGGGTCGCACGGGACGCGGTTGCCACGAAGAGAAGGGCCAGGGACACAGGCGTGGACGCCAAGCACATGCAGATCGGCGAGGTCGCCACGCGGACGGAGCTGTCCCTGCGCACCATCCGGCACTACGAGGAGGCCGGCCTGGTCATCCCCTCCGCCCGGTCCCAGGGTGGCTTTCGCCTCTACACGGAGACCGACGTCGCCCGGCTCATGGTCATCCGCCGGATGAAGCCGCTCGGCTTCACCCTGGAGCAGATGCGCGACCTGCTGGACGCCACCGACCGCCTGGACTGCGACGAGGCGCTCGACTCCGGTGAGCGAGAGGCCCTGCTGGAGCGCGTCCGTACGTACCGGCAGGCCGCCGCCGAACAGGTGGAGAAACTGCGGGTCCAGTTGTCCCGCGCCGAGGACTTCGCCGCCACCCTGGGCGCCCGCCTGGAACGGAACGCTTCCCCCGCCCGCGTCCATGCGTTCGCCGGGCAGGAAGGCGAGCCCCGTCAAGTCGCGGAAGCTGAGGGGGTCCGTGCGGGGCTCGCTGCCGGTGAGCGCTTCGCGTAGCTGACGCCTTCGAGCTTCCAGCGGCTCAGAAGCAGGGGACAGGCTCTCCGGCGGCGCGTCAGGTCGGTCGGACCGCCGAACGGGTCCCGGTCGGAGTGTCGCTGTCGTCGGTGTCGGCCTTGCGGCAGCGAAGGTCACGCGCGAGAACGTCATGGGCGCACCCCGAATGTGGGTGCCTTGGTGCCAACGGCTGTTCCAGGCTCCCCGAAGCCGAACTCGATCTGATGCAGGCGCTGTCCGTCGCGGAGAACGTCAGAACCGCCACAGCTCGATGGCCGAACAGGGCTGCGCGCCCGCCCCCGACTAGCGAGCGTCACTCGCAACCCCTCCCGAAAAGGGCCGGACTCGCACTTGCACGGGAAAACTTTCTTCGAGAAAGTTGAAACTTTGTCCTTGACGAGTTGAAAGTGAACGCTCTAGCGTCCAACCGACTTACAACGCACGGGCTTTCACCTGGTTTCACCAAGGCCAAAGGAGTTTCCAGTGCGCAACAAGCGGATCGTCACCCTCGTGGGGGCGGCCACCCTGGCCGGAGCCGTCGGGCTCCTGCCTCTGTCCCCGGCCCAAGCCGCGAAATCCGACCCAGCACCACCGGCCCCGTCGGCCTTCCAGAAGGTCACCCTCAACGACCGTCCGGGCGAGCCCATGGCCCTCGCCGTCCTGCCCGACCGGCGGGTGCTGCACACCGCGCGTACCGGCGAGGTACGCATCAACGACCCGAAGAGCGGCGTGAACTTCCTCGCCGCCGACATGAAGAAGAGCCCCGCCGGGCTCTACCAGCACGACGAAGAGGGCGTGCAGGGCATCGCGGTCGACCCCGACTTCGGCAAGAACCACTGGGTCTACCTCTACTACTCGCCCCGCCTCGACACGCCCGTGGACGACCCGGCCACCCCGGGCGTCAACGAAGGGGACGCACCGGAGTACGGCACCGCCGACGACTTCGCCAAGTACAAAGGCGTCACGCGGCTGTCGAGGTTCAAGCTCGAGGGCAACAAGCTCGACTTCGCCACAGAGCAGAAGATCCTCGACGTGCCGGCCGACCGAGGCGTCTGCTGCCACGTCGGCGGCAAGATCGACTTCGACGGCAAGGGCAACCTTTTCCTGTCGACCGGTGACGACTCCAACCCGTTCGCCTCGGACGGCTACGCACCGCTCGACGACCGCCCCGACCGCAACCCGGCCTTCGACTCGCGACGCACCTCGGGCAACACCGACGACCTGCGCGGCAAGGTCCTGCGCATCAAGGTCAAGAAGGACGGGTCGTACACGGTCCCGAGAGGCAACCTCTTCGAGCCGGGCACGCCGAAGACCCGCCCCGAGATCTACGCCATGGGCCTGCGCAACCCGTTCCGCTTCTCGGTGGACGACAAGACCGGCGACGTCTACGTCGGCGACTACTCGCCCGATGCCGACGAGGCGAACCCCGACCGCGGCCCCGCCGGCCACGGCCGCTGGATGGTCATCGACCGCCCCGCCAACTACGGCTGGCCGTTCTGCGTGACCCGGGACATGCCGTACCAGGACTACGACTTCGCCACCCAGAAGTCGAGCGGCGCGTTCAACTGCGCCAAGCCGGTCAACGACTCGCGCCACAACACCGGCCTGAGCAAGCTGCCGCCGGTCACGGACGCGGAGATCGTCTACGGCTACGGCGCCTCGGAGGCGTTCCCGGAGCTCGGCACGGGTGGCATCGCCCCCATGGGCGGCCCGGCGTACGACTACGACAAGCGGAACAAGGCCGAGAACCGCTGGCCCGAGTACTTCGACGGCAAACCGCTCTTCTACGAGTGGACCCGCGACCAGATGCTCGCCCTCACCCTCGGCAAGAGGAACGAGGTCGACAGGATCGAGAACGCGATCCCCACGATCACGACGGACGGCCCGATCGACGCCGAGTTCGGCCCGGACGGCGCGCTCTACGTCCTCGAGTACGGCACCGGGTACTTCGCGGAACTGCCCGAGGCCCAGCTCTCCCGCATCGACTTCACGCGAGGCAACCGCACCCCGGAGCCCAAGGCCGCCGCGGACGTGACCAACGGCACCAGCCCGCTGACGGTCCAGTTCTCCAGCGCCGGCACGAAGGACGCCGACGGTGACGCCCTCAGCTACGCCTGGGACTTCGATGCCGACGGCACCGTGGACTCCACGGAGGCCAACCCGGAGCACACGTTCACCGAGAACGCCGTCTTCGACGCCACGCTGAAGGTCACCGACAGCACCGGCCGTTCGGCTGCCGCCTCGGTTCCCGTCGTCGTCGGCAACAAGGCGCCGGTCGTCTCACTCACCACCGACCCCGCTCCGCACGGCGGTACGGCGTTCCACTGGGGTGACACGGTCACCTGGGAGGTGACCGTCACCGACGACCAGCCGGTGGACTGTTCGAAGGTCACCGTCTCGTTCATCCTGGGCCACGACACGCACGGACATCCGCTCTCCTCGAGCACCGGCTGCTCCGGATCGTTCAAGACCTTCGTGGACGGCGGTCACGCCGGTGCGGACAATCTGAAGGCGGTCTTCAACGCCAGTTACACGGACTCTCCTCCGGACGGCCTGCCGCCCCTCTCGGGCAGCGCCGAGGTCGCGCTGACGCCGGCCGACTGACCGGCGGCGAAGCCAAGGAGGCGGAGTTACGGAGGCGGGGTGCCATCCCGGGGGGATGGCGCCCCGCCCGTCGGCCGGTTCACCGCCCGCCCGTGCCACCCCCTTCGGCGCGCCCCGACTCGTGAGGCGGCCGGAGCGGAGGGCGGCCACGACGCCGCCGTCCACCAGCAGGCCGCCGGTGATGAAGGTGGCGTCGGGGCCGAGCGGGAACGCGGCCGCGGCGGCGATGTCGTCGGGGGCGTCCACGCGTCCGGCTCCCGACACGGCGATCATGGCGCGCATCGTCTCGCGGGAGTCTGCTCGTCGAAGTCGGAAGCCGTCGCCGACGCCCTCATCGGTGCCGCCCTCTACCAACTCCTCACCCGCACCACCGAGACGTCGCCCACGCGCATGGTGAACCTGGTGGGCATCCTGCTGCGCGGGGGGCTGCGTCCGTGACGGGGCCCGCCCGGCCCGTCGGCGGGTGCGCGGGCGAGCTTGTCCTGCGTGGCGCAAGGCGGACCGCTCGGGACGCCCCGGCCGTGCCGGAGGGCGAACACGCTCGTCCGCGAGGAGCAGGGGCCGTGAACAGGGCGTGCCGTCGTCGGGCGATACGCTCAGGGGATGACTCAGCGACCCGTACCCGAGGAGCGGCGGCCCACGAACGACGGGCGCAGGGTCGCCGCCCGCAACCGGGCCGCCCTCGTCGCCGCCGCGCGCGAGATCTACGCGGAGTACGGTCTCGACGCACCGTTGTCCTCGATCGCGCGCCGCGCCGGAGTGGGTCAGGGCGTTATGTACCGGCACTTTCCCGACCGGGCGGCCGTCGCCACCGCGGTCCTGGACGAGAACGTCCGTCAGATAGAGCAGGCGGCGGCGGCGCCGGACGCGGACATCGCGGGCGTCCTCGGTGTACTGACCTGGCACCAGACCGAGTCGGCGGCCTTCATCAGCGTGTTGCACACCGACGCGGCGGCCGGCCGTACCGACATCCCCGCGTACGCCGCGGCACTGTCCGGGCGGGTCGAGCGGGCCCTGCGGGCACACCTGCCGGACGGCCATCGGCTGGCCGCGGCGAAGGACGACCTGATGATCGCTGTCGCCATGGTGTCGGGCGCCGTCACCGGCCCCACTCGCGAGCAGCGGGAACACCGGGCACGGGCGGCATGGCGGTTGCTCGGTGTCGAGGTGGGACCGGTGCGCCCCTTCGGCGAGTGAGGGGCGGTCAGCCGCCGTTGGACTGACGTACGCCTTCCGCCAGCGCGTCGAAGGTGTACAGGTACCCTCCGGCGGGCCCGCTGACGGTCATGTACGCCTTGGTCCCTCCGGGTGTGATGGCCACGTTGGTCGCCGACGCGAGCCCCTCGGCGGCGCGGGCGGGGACCTCGACGGTCGCCAGGCGCTCACCGTGCCGGTCGTACACCGCCATGGCGGGTCGGCCGTGCAGGGCCTGATAGAGGTTGCCGTCCGCGTCCACGGCGATCGAGTCGGTCTGGGCGACCCCGCCGTCCACCCTGATCGCCGTGTGCCGGGACGCGACCTGGTCCTCGCCGTCGAGGAGAAGGTAGGACACGCGGTTCTGCGTGAGCTCGCTGACCCACAGGCCGCGATACTCCGAGTCGAACGAGATGCCGTTCGGCGCCGCCAGCCCGTCGGCCAGGACGGTGGCGTTCTTCCCTTCGCGGTCGATCCGCACCACGCGCCCCTTGGCCTCGCCCTCTGACATGCCGCGCGAGTCGCTGACGTACAGGTTGCCGTCCTGGTCGAAGGCGAGGTCGTCGGGGTTCATCGCCGCTCCGACGACCTCGCCCGAGAAGAAGGTCCGCGGGTCGCTCCCGTCGGGGGCCAGGCTGACGATCTCGCCGTGGGCGAAGTCGGTCAGGTAGACGCGCCCGTCGTAGGGGCTGAACTGAGCGGAGGTGTAGGCGCCGCGGTCGTCGGTGTGGACCTGGGCCGACGTCTTCCTGCGCACATCGACGCGCAGCACCTTCGGTGCGCCGGCCGGTGCTGTGACGTCAACGACGAGCAGATTGCCGTCCGCGTCGAAGGTCGGGCCCTCGAGCAGGGTCATGCCCGTCTCGGGGTGCACCTTCGTCAGCCGCATCACCTCCTGGGCACGGACGGTTCGGTCCGCGCCACCGGGCGCCGCCTCCTCCGGGCCGCCGCTGCCCGTGTCCGTACCGCATCCGGTGAGGGTCAGCAGGCCGATCGCGGCGAGGCCGGTGAGGGATCGGATCGGGAGTCGTCGCATGGGGGTCACTCTTCCTGTCCGAAGTGTGCGGAATCTGTCTCCACCGCAACCGGACAGTGTTGTCCGGTTCTTGTTACGGTAGTGCATGCCCGCTCAAGTCCGTTGACCGCGTGCGCCTTTGCCGGACGGAGCGGCTTCCTGGCAGCGAACCGGAAGAATCGAGGTCCCCCCACATGACAAACCCGGAAGCACCCTCCTCCGAGGAACTGGCCGAGCTGAGGCGCCGTTATCGCCTGGAGAGGGAGCGACGTGTGCGCCCCGACGGCGCTCGGCAGTACTTGACCGCCGACGCCGAATTCGGCTACTACGCCGACGACCCGTACGCGGCCGAAGCAGGTGAGCGTGCGCCCGTGCGGGACAGGGTGGACGTCGCGGTCGTCGGCGGAGGGTTCGGCGGCATCCTGGCGGGCGCGCGGTTGCGTCAGCAGGGCATCGGGCGGATCCGCGTCCTGGAGAAGGGCGGCGACTTCGGAGGGACCTGGTACTGGAACCGGTACCCGGGCATCCACTGCGACATCGAGTCGCACGTGTACCTGCCGATGCTCGACGAGACCGGTTACGTTCCGGAGTGGAAGTACTCTCCCGGAGAGGAGATCCGCCGACACGCGGTACGGATCGCGGAAAAGTTCGACCTCTACGCGGATGCCCTGTTCTCCACGTCGGTCACCTCCCTGACCTGGGACGAGACCTCGCAGGCATGGATCGTCACGACCGACCGGGGCGACAAGTTCCGGGCCACGTACGTCATCACGGCGACGGGCACCCTCTCCGAACTCAAGCTCCCCGGCATCCCCGGGATCGAGAACTTCGAGGGACACACCTTCCACACGTCGCGCTGGGACTACGGCTACACCGGCGGCACGCCGGACGGCGGTCTCACCGGTCTCGCGGGCAAGCGCGTGGGCGTCGTCGGCACCGGTGCCACCGGCGTCCAGGTCATCCCGAAACTGGCCGAGGACGCGGGACACGTCTACGTCTTCCAGCGCACCCCCTCCACCGTCGACGTACGCGCCAACCGCCGTACCACTGCGCGGGACGTCGGCGCCGACCGCGACGGCTGGGCTCGGGAGCGCCGCGACAACTTCCTGCGCATCGTGTCCGGCGAGTCTGTCGAGGACGATCTCGTGGCGGACCGGTGGACGTCGTCGGCCGGCCTCCTGGAGAAGCTTCTGCCGAGCTTCCGCCGTCCGGCGGACCGGCGGGCCTTCGAAGCGGCCTACGAGATCGCGGACGCGGCGAAGATGAACGAGGTCCGTGCCCGCGTCGAGCGGATCGTCGCCGACGCGGACACGGCGGAGAAGCTCAAACCCTGGTACCGGTACGCCTGCAAGCGCCCCACCTTCTCCGACAGCTACTTGCAGGCGTTCAACCGCGACAACGTCACCCTGGTCGACACCGCGGACACCCACGGGATCGAGCGGATGACCGAGCGCGGTGTCGTGGTCGGCGACAGCGAGTACGAACTCGACTGCCTGGTCTTCGCGACCGGGTTCTCCGTCGGAGTCTCCGGCGTCCATTCCGGGAAGCTGTCCGTCCGCGGCCGGGACGGCGTCCAGTTGCTGGACGCGGTGCGGCAGCGGGGACCGCGGTCCCTGCACGGCTTCACCAGCAACGGCTTCCCGAATCTGATCCGGTTGGGGGCCATGCAGAGCGCACCCAGCGTCAACTTCACGCACGTGCTCGACGAGCACGCCGTGCACGCGGCGGCGCTCGTCGCGGCCGCCGAGGCCGAGGGCGCCGTCATCGAACCGTCCCGAGAGGCCGAGGACGCCTGGATCGCGGTCCTGGCCGAGGGCGCGCCCGACCACGAGTGGTTCCACGCCGAGTGCACCCCCGGGTATTACAACGGTGAGGGACGTGGCCGCCCGAACGCGCCGAGCGCCTACCCGCATGGCGCGGCTGCCTTCCACGACCTGCTGAAGCGCTGGCGCGAGGAATCCATGGACGAAGTCCTGAAGGCCGGTCAGGCTTCCTGAGCCGGGCGTACCGACCGCGAGTCGGTTCGGTTCGGGGGTCCGGTCGTCGTCGACCGGGCCCCGAACGGCTTCGCTTCGGCCGTAGCCGAGTGAGGTGCCGTGCGCTCTGACGGGGCGGCGGAGCCTCGCCGGAAGCGGCCGACGGCCGAGTCAGACGGCGGACCAGCCGTCGTCGACGGGCAGAATCGCGCCGTTGATGTTGTTCGCGGCGTCCGAGGCGAGGAACAGGATCGCGGCCGCCTGCTCCTCCGGCTGCGACACGCGGCCGAGGTTGACGAAGTGCGGGCCGATCGCCGTCGGCCCGTGCGCCGTGCGGTCGGCTTCCACCGCGATGGCGGTGGCGGTGCCGCCCGGGCAGATGGCGTTGGTGCGGATGCCGTTCTTGCGGTACATCACCGCCAGCGACTTCGTCAGTCCCACCACACCGTGCTTGGAAGCCGTGTAAGCGGCGCCTGCCGCGCTGCCGCGCAGGGCTGCCTCGGAGGCGGTGTTCACAATGACACCGCGGCCCGCGGCCAGCATGTGGGGCAGCACCGCGCGGGTGAGCATGAACGGCGCGGTCAGGTTGACCCGGAGGACCCGGTTCCACTCGGCGTCGCTCACGTCGGCCGGTGCCGACATGCTGTCCATGATGCCGGCGTTGTTCACCAGGACGTCCACGCCGCCGAACCGCTCCACCGCCGTCGCCGTCACCCGGTCCACGACGTCCTGCTCGCCCAGGTCGCCCGTGACGGTCACCGCGGTGCCGCCGGCCTGCTCGATCTCCGTGACGATCGCGTCGGCTCCGTCGGCGTTGAGGTCCGCCACCACGACACGGTCGCCCTGAGCGGCGAAGGCGAGGGCCGCAGCGCGCCCTATGCCCGATCCCGCGCCGGTGACGATCACGCTGCGTCCGTTCAGGTCGCCGGTCATGAAGTGCTCCGTCCAGGAAGTGCTGACGCGGCGGACCGGTGTCGCACCGCACCGACACCCTACTAGTTTATGTCTCCGAGTGACATAAAGTCGTGTGAGGGAGAATGCCCATGGCATTGATCGCCGGCGCCGGAGGGGCAGATGACCGCAGCTCGCGGACGGACGGGGCGGCCACCCCTGACCGAAGAGCGCAAGACCGCCATCAGGCTGGAGATCGCACGGGCCGCGGTCGACCTGTTCATCGCCCAGGGCGTCGCCGCGACGACGGGGGAGCAGATCGGACAGGCGGTCGGCGTCTCGGCGCGCACGGTGTGGCGCTACTTCCCGACCAAGGAGAGCTGCGTACGGCCGCTCTTCTCCACCGGCATCGACACGATCGCCGACGCACTGCGGCAGTGGCGTCCCGGCCGGCCCCTCGAGGAAGCCCTCGACGAACTCTGGACCCTCGACGCGCCCCTGCCCGGCCCGGACGTGGGCGCCCTGCTGCGGCTGACCCGGACCGAACCGGGGCTGCGCGCGGTCTGGCTGCAGACCCACGACGAGGCGGAACCCGCCTTCGCGCGCGCCCTCGCCGAGCGGGCGGGGCTGCCCGCCGACGACGTACGGCCCGCGATCTGGGCCGCCATGCTCAACGCGGCGCTCCGCGCGGCGGTCGAGCACCACGCCTACCGGTCGACCGAGCCGGGCACCGACCCCGCGACCGCCCGGGCCGCCCTCGCGGATACCTTGCGCACCGCCCTGGCCGTCACGGCGGCCGGCCTCGCCTGAGCCACCGCGGTGGCCCTTCGCTCCGCGCGGTGGAGAGGCTGTCAACCGGTGGCTGGAGGCGGCGACGTCATGAGGGGCGATGGCCCGACACCAGCCGGGTGGTGTGCCGAGCGACGTCGAGGAGCGTCCGCTCCTCGTGGGGGCGGGCCACGATCTGATGACCGAGGGGTGCCCTTGCGCGGTGCTCCCCGCGGGCGGACTGAGCGCCGGATGCCCGCTGATGTTGAACGCCCACGCCAGGGCGACGCTCATCCGATCCCCAGGGCCGTCGTGGCCGTGCGGCGGATGCGGGTCGTGGGGGGTGAGGATCAGGTCGGCTTCCTCGAAGCACCGACGCAGCAGCCTGTCGTTGGTGTCGCTGTCGTCCACTCCGGTGGGGCTGGACGCCTCCGCGCGGAGCGAGGTCCACGCATCCGCGCGGTCGACGAGTACGAGGCAGGTGGAGCTAGTCAGGGTGATCAACCGGCCACGGGCCAGTCGCAGAGCCGCCTGACGGGCGACGGCGGTGACCGCCGGGTCGGTGTCCGCGTAGCCCAGGTCGGCGGACCGGACGGCGACGAGTGGGTACGCCGGGCGGCCGCTCCGCGCGGGCGCCCCGTCGACCGCCCGGAGGTGGGTGAGGGCGTCGGCCGGGTCGCGGACGAGGACGCCGGGCGGGCACTGATCGGTGGCGCGTCAAGCGGTCGGTGCCGTGAGGCGTCGTGTGTCAGGCGGGCTGCCAGGCCTCGGCGAGCGCCGCCGTGGTCAGCACGCCGTCGGGGTGGCCCTGTCCCGCCAGGCTGCCGTCGCGGAGCAGGAGGCACGCGTCCGCCGAGCGCGCTGCCTCCAGGTCGTGGGTGGCCTGGACGACGGTCACCCCGTCGGCGACCAGCTCCGTCAGCAGCGTCGAGATGCGCTCCCTGGCCTCGGGGTCGAGCCCCGTGGTCGGTTCGTCCAGCAGCAGGAGATCCGACTCCTGGGCCAACCCCTGAGCGATGAGGGCGCGTTGACGCTGACCGCCCGACAACTCCCCGAGCTGGCGCCGGGCGAGGTCGGCGATGTGCAGCCGGTCGAGGGCCGAGTCCACGGTCGCGCGGTCCCGGCGGGTCGGCCGGCGCCACGGGCCGCGCTCTCCCCAGCGCCCCATCTCCACGGTCTGCCGGACGGTCAGCGGCAGGGTGTCCGCGACGGCGCCGCGCTGCGGCACGAAGGCGGGCGGCCGGCCCCCGTCGTGGTGCAGGTCTCCCGCCGTCGGCCGGATCACGCCGGCCAGGACGCCGAGCAGCGTCGACTTCCCGCTGCCGTTCGGGCCGACGAGGGCCGTGGTGGCCGACGCCGGTATCTCCGCGGTCAGTTGGTGGAGCACCGGCCGCCCGGGGTAGCCGGCGCTCAGCCGGGTGAATCGGACGCGCGCCGTCCGGTGGGTGGGAGCAGGCGGCGAGGGGAGCGGTTTATTGAACATGATTTTCATTGTAGTGTCCTCGCATGGAGTGGTTGACAGCCCCGTTCGAAGTGACGTTCGTCCAGCGCGCCCTGTGGGGCGGCATCCTCGTGTCCGCGATCTGCGCGCTGGCCGGTACCTGGGTGGTGCTCAGGGGGATGGCCTTCCTCGGGGACGCCATGTCCCACGGGCTGCTGCCGGGGGTCGCGCTGGCCGCGCTCCTCGGCGGCAACCTGCTGGTGGGCGCGGTGGCGAGCGCGGCCGTCATGACGGTGGGCGTCACGGCGCTCGGGCGCGCGCCGAGGCTGTCCCAGGACACCGGGATCGGGCTGCTGTTCGTGGGGATGCTGTCGCTGGGTGTGATCATCGTCTCCCGGTCGCAGTCCTTCGCCGTGGACCTGACCGGTTTCCTCTTCGGTGACGTCCTCGCCGTCCGGGAACAGGACCTGCTCCTGCTGGGTGTCGCCCTGCTGGTGTCTCTGGTCGTCTCGGTCCTCGGCCACCGGGCCTTCCTGGCCCTCGCGTTCGACCCGCGCAAGGCCCGCACCCTCGGCCTGCGCCCCCGGCTCGCACACGCGGTGCTGCTCGGCCTGCTGGGCCTGGCGATCGTCGCCTCGTTCCACATCGTGGGGACCCTGCTGGTCCTGGGACTGCTCATCGCCCCGCCGGCGGCGGCGCTGCCCTGGGCGCGCGGCGTTCGCGGCGTCATGGCACTGGCCGCGCTCCTCGGCGCCACCGCCACCTTCGGCGGGCTGCTTCTGTCCTGGCACCTGAGCACCGCCGCCGGCGCGACCGTCTCGGCGCTCGCGGTGAGCCTCTTCTTCGTCTCGCACGTGGCGTCCGGTCTCCTCCGCCACCACCGGGCCCGCCCCGCCGCCCCCACCCCGACACCGGTCAACTGAAGGAATACAGACGCGATGGTCCTGACCGTCCGAACGAACACGACGACCTCACGGGCATCGGCCGTACTCGTCCTCACCGCGCTGCTCGCCGCCGGCTGCGCCGGGGGAGCCGACGACACGTCCGGCCCGGCCGAGGACCCACCGTCCGCCACCCCCCACGGATACGTCGAGGGGGCGAAGGAGGCCGCCGAGCAGCAGACCCGTCTGCTGCTCGGCGACCCCGGCAGCGGCCACAGCCGGGTCCTCGACCTCATCACCGGCAAGGTGCACAGGACGGCGGACACGGCGGGTGCGACCCGGCTGACCAACGACGGCCGTTTCGGCTACTTCGACACCCCCCGCGGTACGCACGTGGTCGACACCGGTGCCTGGATGGTCGACCACGGCGACCACGTGCACTACTACCGGGCGGCGATACGCGACGTCGGCGACCTCCCCGTGGGCCCGCACGCCGAGGTCCGCAGCGACGCCACCGTGACCGCGGTGACCGACCGGGACGGCCGGACCAGGCTGTACGACCGGACGGGACTGGAGGACGGCGGGGTCCCGGCCGCCCGGACCCTCGACGGGGTGCACTCCGGCGCCGTCGTGCCCTACGAGGAACACCTGCTCGCGCTCACCGGTGACGACGGCTCCGCGAAGGTCACGGTGTACGACCGCGAGGGCAAGCGCGTCGCTTCGCCGGACGCGGAGTGCGACGAACCCCGGGGCGACGCGGTCACCCGGCGCGGAGTCGTCCTCGGTTGCGCCGACGGTGCCCTGCTCGTCAGCGCGGACGACGGCGTGTTCACCGCGCTAAAGATCCCGTACGGCGAAGAGACACCCGCGAAGGAACGCGCCACGGCCTTCCGTCACCGGGCCGGCAGCGACACCCTCGCGGCACCGGCCGGTGACCGCGCCGTGTGGGTCCTGGACGTCACCGACCGCACGTGGACCCGGGTGGAGACCGGGCCGGTCGTCGCCGCCAACACGGCGGGGGAGGGCTCCGCGCTGCTCGTCCTGGAGACCGACGGCGCGCTGCACGGGTACGACATCACCACCGGGAAGGAAGTCGCCGCGACCGAACCCCTCCTGGTTGCGCCCGGCAGGACCGGCACCGGCGGCAGCGGCCCCGTCATCGAGGTGGACCGCAGCCGCGCCTATGTCAACGACCCCGAGGGCCGGCGGGTGTACGAGGTCGACTACAACGACGACCTGCGCGTCGCCCGCACCTTCGGCCTGGACATCGAGCCCGGCCTGATGACGGAGACCGGCCGATGAGGGGCACGACGCGCGCACGGGTGCGGATGGCCCGGCTGCGCAGTCTGCTGATGGGCCTGCTCGCCCTGACCACGGCCGCGGCCGCCACGGCGTGCGCCACCACCGACGACAAGGCCGGCATCGTCGTCACCACCAACATCCTCGGGGACGTCACCCGGCAGATCGTCGGCGACGAGGCCGAGGTAACCGTCCTGATGAAGCCGAACGCGGACCCGCACTCCTTCGGCCTGTCCGCCGTACAGGCAGCCGAACTGGAGGGAGCCGACCTGGTGGTCCTCAACGGCCTGGGACTGGAGGAGAACGTACTGCGGCACGTGGACGCGGCCCGTGAGGCCGGCGTGGCCACCTTCGAGGTGGGCAAGGCCGTCGGCCCCATCAGCTTCCACACGAGTGACGACGGCGGTCCCGCCGACGAGGCCGGCCGGCCCGACCCGCACTTCTGGACCGACCCCGACCGGGTGCGCAAGGCGACCGGCCTCATAGCCGACCAGGTGGTGAAGCACGTCGACGGCGTGGACGAGACCGCGATACGCGCCAACACCGCCCGCTACGACGGGCGACTCGCGGAGCTGTCCACTTGGATGGCCGACTCCTTCGACCGCGTCCCCAACGACAAGCGCGCCCTGGTCACCAACCACCACGTCTTCGGCTACCTCGCCGAACGGTTCGGCTTCCGCGTCATCGGCGCCGTGATCCCCAGCGGTACGACGCTGGCCTCGCCCAGCTCCTCCGACCTGCGCTCGCTCACCCGGGCCATGGAACGGGCCGGAGTGCGTACCGTCTTCGCCGACTCCTCCCGGCCCAAGCGGCTCGCCGAGGTGCTGCGCACGGAGATGGGCGGCGACGTACGGGTCATCGAGCTGTACTCGGAGTCGCTTACGGCGAAGGGCGAGGGCGCCGACACCTATCTGCGGATGATGCGCGCCAACACCACCGCCATGACCGACGGACTCGCCGGCGGCTGATGCCGCTCCCGGCTCTCCAGTTTCCGGCCGACCGGCCGGCACCCTTCCTCATCACACGCCGCCGCACCGCGGCCCGGAAAGGAACACACCGGTGAACAAATCGATACGCAACAGGACGCTCACGGGGACGGCACTCGCCCTGGCGGTGTCCACGGTGCTGACCGCCTGCGGCGGCGACAGCTCCTCGTCCGACGCGAAGACGCGGGACACCGCGAGCGCCACCCCCGCCGCCACGGTCACGGACCCGCTGGTGGCCACCTTCGACGGCGGGCTGTACATCCTGGACGGCAAGAGCCTGAAGCCGGCCAGGACCATCGAGCTGCCCGGCTTCAACCGGGTCAACCCCGCCGGGGACGAGGACCACGTCATCGTCTCCACCGACAGCGGCTTCCGCGTCCTGAACGCCGCAGGCCAGACCCTCACCGACATCGAGTACCCGGGGGCCAAGCCCGGCCACGTCGTGCGCCACGCCGGGAAGACGGCGCTCTTCACCGACGGCACCGGCGAGGTCAACGTCTTCGACCCCGCCGACCTGAGCACCGGCAAGAAGCCGAAGGGCCGCACCTACACCTCGGCCGAGGCCCACCACGGGGTCGCCATCGAACTGGCGAACGGCGAACTCCTCAGCACGATCGGCAACGAGGAGAGGCGCACCGGCGCCCTCGTCCTGGACGAGAACGGCGAGGAGATCGTCCGCAACGAGGACTGCCCCGGCGTGCACGGCGAAGCGGCGGCCGAGGGCGAGGCGATCGCGGTCGGCTGCGAGGACGGGGTGCTGCTCTACAAGGACGGGAAGTTCACCAAGGTGGACGCTCCCGACGACTACGGCCGGATCGGCAACCAGGCCGGCAGCGATGCCTCGCCCGTCCTGCTGGGCGACTACAAGACCGACCCGGACGCGGAGCTGGAGCGGCCCACGCGGGTGTCGCTGATCGACACGGAGAAGGCGGAACTGCGCCTGGTCGACCTCGGCACCAGCTACTCCTTCCGCTCGCTCGCCCGCGGACCGCACGGCGAGGCACTCGTCCTCGGCACGGACGGCGCGATCCACGTCATCGACCCGGTCAGCGCCAAGGTCACCGAGAAGATCCCCGCCGTGGGTGAGTGGCAGGAGCCGCTGGACTGGCAGCAGCCGAGGCCCACGCTCTTCGTCCGTGACCACACCGCCTACGTCTCCGATCCGAGCACGCGCGGCCTGCACGCCATCGACCTGGAGTCGGGGAAGAAGGTCACGTCCGTGACGCTCCCGAAGGGCACCAACGAACTGTCGGGCGTCGTCGCCGGTCACTGACCCGGCACTCCCGCGCGGTGACGAACGCGGGTGGGTCGCCCGGTCTCCGGGCGACCCACCCGCTTGCGTAGGGCACACTCGGATGGAGGGGGGCCGTCCCAAGCGGATCACTGCGAGGCCCGCATGTTCGATGTGCCGTTCTGGCTCTGGGCGGTTTTCGCCGCCACGGTGGTCGTGTCACTCGTCGTCGACCTGCTGGCCCACCGCAGCGCCCACGTCATCGGCTTCAAAGAAGCCGCCGCCTGGAGCGGACTGTGGGTGGGACTCGCCCTCGTCTTCGGCGCGGTCGTCTTCCTCGTCCTCGGCGGGACGGCGGGAACGGAGTACACCACCGCGTGGCTGCTGGAGAAGAGCCTCTCCGTCGACAACCTCTTCGTCTTCGCCCTGATCTTCGCCTATTTCAAAGTGCCCCGCGAATACCAGCATCGCGTCCTGTTCTTCGGAGTCATGGGCGCACTGGTGTTCCGCGGCATTTTCCTGGCCGCAGGCGTGGCCGTGGTCAGCCGGTTCACCGCCGTCCTCTTCGTCTTCGCGGCGATCCTCTTCTACAGCGTATACAAGATCCTCAAGGGTGAGGAGGAGAGTTTCGACCCGGGCCGGAGCTTCGCCGTCCGCCTGCTGCGCCGGTTTGTTCCCGTACGGGAGGAGTACGCGGGCCACAAGTTCTTCGTCAAGGAGGCGGGAAAGCGGGTGGCGACGCCCCTGCTGGCCGTCGTCGCCGCGATCGAGGCGGCCGACCTGATCTTCGCCGTGGACAGCGTGCCCGCCGTGCTCGCCGTCAGCGACGACACCTTTATCGTCTACACCAGCAACGCCTTCGCCATCCTCGGCCTGCGGGCCCTGTACTTCATGCTGTCGGGCCTGCTGGACCGCTTCCACTACCTGAGCACGGGACTGGCGGTCATCCTCGGCTTCATCGGCGTCAAGCTCATCCTCCAGGCGAGCCACAAGATGATCAGCCCCTCCGTGCCGGAGATCCCGTCCACGGTGAGTCTTGCGGTCATCGTCGTGATCCTGACGATCTCGGTGATCATGAGCCTGCGGCGCCCTGAGAAATCCCGGTGAGGCCGGATCGGCGCTCCGCTGTCCCCGTCGCACATTTGACCGTAAAGTGGGGGCAAAGGCTTTTCAGAACTCTCGCTGGTGTCGGTGAGCATCATGGCCAGTCACATGCAGAAGACGAAAACCCAAGGCGCGAAAGCGCAGCACACGAAATCGCCGCGCGAGGACATCTGCCCCCACTGCGGCCACCATGTGCCCCCGGAGGTCACGCGCCACAAGACACTCGGCATCTACGTCCCGGTCTGGCACCCGGGCACCTGCCTGAACCCCGACTGCGGCGCGTCCGACGAGGAGCGGCGCCGCTAGGGACCCGGGGGCCGCAAACGTTCCGCGCGGTCCCGGCGCCGTCCGGCCCGCAGCCGCGGGCACGCGGAGCAGGTCATTCGTGAGAGATCCGCGGGACGCGCACCATCACGCCATGCCCGTTGACACCACGCTCACCGACCACGGGGCAGACAGCACGGCGGCCCTCGAAGGGCTGCGGATCGCCGACTTCTCCCGCGTGCTCGCCGGACCGTACGCGACGATGCGACCTCGCCGACCCGGCATGGTGTTGCGAGCAGGGCCGGCCACGGTCCTCTTTCCCTCTGTACGGCTTCCTCGGGGGCGTCAGCGTCCGCCCGGCCCGCCGCTGCCGAACGAGCCGCTGCTCCCCTCGTCCCAGCGGGGCCGCTCCTGCCCGGGGGCGGTGCGGCTGCCCTGGTGGCCGAGATCGTGCGGCAGCGTCCGGTCGTCGCTGCGGGGCATCGCGTCGGGTTCCCGCCGCTCACGCACCTCGCGGACGGGCCCCTCGTCGGGCATGCGGGGCTGCTCCTCCGGGGTCGGCGGCGGCGACTCCTTGCGCTTCTGCCTGCTGCCGAAGGCGAACGCCCCGATCAGCAGGGCCACGACCACGACCGCTGCGACACCGATGCCGATGCCGATGCCGCCGCCACCGGCGGCCAGGTCCATCCATGCGTTCGTCATGGAGCGCGGGTACCCTCGGTCCACGCCACCAACCAGCTCAGCTCGACCGGGCGGACCGCGTCCGGGAGCGGTTCGCCTTCCGGATCGCCGCGAGCAGATCCGCCTTCGACATCCGCGACCGGCCCTCCACCCCGAGCTCCTTGGCGATGCCGTACAGGTGCTCCTTGGAGGCCTTCTCGTCGACGCCCTCACCACTGCGCCCGCCCTGTCCGCGGGGCTGCCCGGACTGCGGGTCGGACGGGCCCTTGCGACCGCCTTCCTTGCGCTGCCAGTGATCGCCGACCTTCTCGAACTTGTGCTTCAGCGCCCCGTACGCCACCCGGTGCGCCCGCTCGCCCTCGCCGTACTCCTCCACGGCCGAGTCGTGCGCCTTGATCCAGGTCCGCTGGGCCTCCCGGGGCGAGCGCTCCAGCGTCGACGGCAGTTCCTGTCGTCCCGGCATGTCCTGCACCTCCGCAAGTCGTGGACGGTCTCGCTGTCACCAGCGTCGGGAGAGCGCCCGGGTGCCCGCCGGGCCACCTGGAAAACGGCCGGAACCCTTGGGAACACCGGGCCCGGCGGTTTGGCGCCGTCCACAGCGGCAACCCGCGCGGTGTGACATCGACGACGACTTCCCAGCAGGAGCTGTTCCGCTTCCTCGAGGACCGCTTCGCCTGCGCACAGGCGTGCACCGAGTGCGCGCGGGCCTGCGCCCTGCGGGCGAGCCTCGTGGACCCGGACGGGACCGAGAACCAGGAACTCGTACGACGCAAGGGCATCATGTGCGCGGAGGTCTGCGACGCGACCTGCCGGGTGCTGTCCGAACAGAACCAGGTGGACGAGACCGCCATCCGCGTCCAGCTGGAGTGGTGCCGGCAGGTGTGCCTGGAGAGCGCCCACGTCTTCGACGCCCACCCGGGCGCCGAGGAGAGCGCCGAGGCCTGCCGCGCCTGCGCCCGTGCCTGCGGAGAGTTCCTGGCCACTCTGCGCTGACCACCGCCGCACCCTGGGGCCGCGGCGCGCGGGGCGTTAGCCTGCCGGTATGACGCTCACGCGGGCGGGCGATCCGGCGGGCGACCCGGGACTGTTCGGCCCCGGGTCGGTGACCTGGCAGGCGCACGGCGACCCGATGATGTGGATCGCCGGAATCCGCGCCCTGTACCTCCAGGCGCTGCACCCGCGCGCCGTGCGCGGCGTCATGCAGAACAGCGACTTCCGGCGCGACGCCTGGGGCCGCCTGATGCGCACCGCGGGTTTCGTCGGCACGACGACGTACGGCACCACCGAGGCAGCCGAGCGGGCCGGGGCCCGCGTACGGAAGATCCACCGCATGCTGGGCGCGACGGACCCCGACACGGGGGAGCGCTACGGCGTCGACGAACCCGCACTGCTGCTGTGGGTGCACTGCGCCGAGATCGACTCCTACCTGCACGTCCTGCGCCGATCGGGACTCCCGCTCACCGACGCCCACGCCGACCGCTACCTCGCCGAACACCGGCACAGCGCCCGCCTGGTCGGCCTCGACCCCGCCACCGTGCCCGCGGACCGCGCCGCACTGGCCGCCTACTTCGCGGGCGTCCGGCCCGAGCTGGCCGCCGACGACGACGCGCACGAGGTCGACGACTTCCTGCGCCGCCCGCCCGTGCACCCCCTCCTGGTCCCCGCACGCGCGCTGCTGTGGCACCGGGTGGCGCAACTGGCGTACGACTCCCTACCGCCGTACGCGCACGAGCTGTACGGCAGACCGGCCCCCGATCCCGCCACCGTCACCCGGCGACTGCGCGCCACCGGCACCGCGCTGCGCACGATCCCCGCACGTCTGCGCTGGCAGCTGCCGCCCAAACACATCCTGCGCGCCGTGACACGACTCGGACCGGCCGCGCGCCCGGCACCGTACAAATTCGGACCATGAACAGCCATACTGGACCCGCCAGGGGAGGGCGCAGCTGACGGGACGCATCACTACGGGGGCGGGCGTAGTCATGGGGGACAGCACGCTGATCCAGGGCCGGTACCGGCTGCTGGAGCGGATCGGGCGCGGCGGCATGGGCGAGGTGTGGCGGGCGCGGGACGAGTCACTGGGGCGCCGCGTCGCCGTCAAGTGCCTCAAACCGCTGGGCGCGCAGCACGACCACGCCTGCACCCGTGTCCTGCGGGAGAGGTTCCGGCGCGAGGCCCGGGTGGCCGCCGCGCTCCAGCACCGGGGAGTGACCGTCGTGCACGACTTCGGCGAGAGCGACGGCGTGCTCTTCCTGGTCATGGAGCTGCTGGAGGGGCGCGACCTGAGCCGGCTGCTGGAGGACAACAAGCACCATCCGCTGCCGGTCGCGGACGTCGTCGACATCGCCGAACAGGTCGCTGCCGCGCTCGCGTACACCCACGACCAGGGCATCGTGCACCGTGACCTGAAGCCCGCGAACATCGTGCGGCTCGCCGACGGCACCGTGAAGATCTGCGACTTCGGCATCGCGAGGCTCGGCCACGACGTCGGGTTCACCGCCCGGCTGACCGGCACCGGCATCGCCATGGGCACCCCGCACTACATGTCGCCGGAGCAGATCGGCGGCGACGAGGTGGACCGGCGCAGCGACCTGTACTCGCTGGGCTGCGTGCTCTACGAGATCGCCACCGGGGTGCCGCCGTTCGACCTCGACGACGCCTGGGCGATCCTCGTCGGCCACCGCGACACCGAGCCTGAGCCACCTCGCACCCACCGTCCCGAACTGCCCGCCTACCTGGACCGGATCATCCTGGACCTCCTGGCCAAGCGGCCGGACCGGCGTCCGGACGACGCCCGGGAACTGGGCCGGAGGATCGCCGCCGGCCGCACGTCACCGGCGTACGCGCCGGCCGTGGTGGCGCCCCGGACCCGGACGCTCCAGCCGGTCGGCGGTGGCCGGGCCGTGCTGCCGTCCTGGACCGGCGGCATGACCACCGGCCACAAGGCGACCGACACCGGCCTGCGCACCACGCCGCCGGACCCCGCCTCCGGGCTGTCCGCCGACTGGGTGCCGCGGCCCGTCGGTTCCGGGGCCGCCCCGCCCGCTCCCGCAGTCCGCCCAAGCCCGGCACCCGAGGCGGCCGCCGCGCTGGCCGGGCGGCACAAAGCCGGACTGAGCCTGGGACGGCTCGGCCGCTGGGAGGAGGCCGGCGAGATCCACCGCGCGGTGGCCGAGGAACGCGAGCGCCTGCTCGGCCCCGACCACCCGGACACGCTCGCCAGCCGCTACGAGACCGCCTTCACCCTCAGCCGCACCGGTCACGCGGCCGACGCACTGCGCGCCTACAAGCGCGTCGCAGAGGCCCGCATCAGGGTGCTGGGCGCCGACCACGCCGACACCCTCGCCGTCCGTCAGGAGATGGCCTACACCCTCGGTCGGCTGGGCCGGCACGCCGACGCCCACCAGATCTACGCGTCGGTCCTCGCGGCCCGCGAGCGCGTCATGGGCCCCGACCACCCCGACACCCTCCGCTGCCGGCACAACCTGGCCTTCAACCTCGGCCGGCTGGGCCGGACGGAAGACGCCCACCGCATGGCGCGTGAGGTCGCCGAGGCCCGCGCCCGGGTGCTCGGCCCCGACCATCCCGACACTCTGGTCACCCGCTACGAGGTGGCCTACGAACTCGGCCGGCTGGGCCGCTGGCAGGAGGCCCTCGCCACCTACCGGGAGGTCGCCGAGGCCCGCGAGAGGGCGCTCGGCCCCGACCACCCCGACACCCTCGCCGCCCGCTATGAGATCGGCATCAGTCTCGGGCGTCTCGGCCGCAGCGCGGAAGCGCTGACCCTGTACGAGGGGCTGATCGACGACCGGACCCGCGCCCAGGGATCCGAGCACCCCGAGACCCTGCGCGCCCGCCACGGCCTGGGAGTCAACCTCGGCCGCCTCGGCCGCTGGGAGGAGGCCTTCGCCGAGTCCCGCGAGGTGTGCGCGATCCGTGCCCGCGTCCTCGGCCCGGATCACCCGGACACCCTCGTCAGCCGCCGCGAGATCGCCGTCGCCCTCGGCTGGCTGGGCCGCTGGTCCGCCGCCCTCACCGAGTACCGCGCAGTCGCCACCGCCCGCGAGCGCGTCCTGGGCCCCGACCACCCCGACACCCTGGCCGGCCGCGACGACGAGGCCCACTGCCTCGAACAACTCGGCCGCGCGGCCGAGGCCGTGGAGCTGTACCGCAGGGTGGCGGTCCTGCGCAGGTCGGGAGCGCACCGGTCCGGGACGGCACACGCGGCCGGTCACTGAAGCCCGCAGCGCCGGCCGACGACGCGGCGCGCGTCGGTCCCGGGCGCGGACGTGTGACGTGGTGTTGCGGCCGTACGGGGACGGGACGGCCGTCGCCCCGCGGCGCCTGCTGGGGAAGGTGCGGACACGTGACGGGACGCCGCGACCGGGCGCGAGGGTGCCGCGTCGGTAACCGGGCGGTACGCCGTCCCCGGGCCGGGCAGGGCGTATCGACGCCCGGCGACCGCTCATGCGGCCGGGCTGCCGACCGGCGGCGGGCTGCCGGCAGCGTACCGCCCGGGTGACGGACCGCCTCTGGCAGCCCGCCGCAGCACCGTGCTAACAAGAGCCATGACGTCGCCCACGCCGCCCCCCGCCTCCCGTACATACGACGCCGTCATCGTCGGCGGTGGCCACAACGGGCTGGTCGCCGCCGCCTACCTGGCCCGCGCCGGGTGCTCCGTGCTGGTGCTGGAGCGGCTCGACCACACGGGCGGGGCCGCCGTGTCCACCCGGCCGTTCGCCGGGGTCGACGCGCGGCTGTCGCGGTACTCGTACCTGGTCAGCCTGCTGCCCGAGAAGATCGTGCGGGATCTGGACCTGGACTTCCGGGTGCGCGGGCGCACCGTCTCCTCGTACACGCCCGTGGAGCGGAACGGCCGGCCCACCGGCCTCCTCGTCGGCGGGGGCGAGCGGCGGACCCGGGAGTCCTTCGCCCGGCTCACCGGCTCGGACCGGGAGTACGCGGCCTGGCAGCGGTTCTACGGCATGACCGGACGCGTCGCCCGGCGGGTCTTCCCGACCCTCACCGAACCGCTGCCCACCCGGGAGGAACTGCGCCGCAGGATCGACGACGAGGCGGCCTGGCGTGCCCTGTTCGAGGAGCCGATCGGCGTCGCGATCGAGGAGCACTTCGCGGACGACCTGGTACGCGGAGTGACCCTCACCGACGCGCTGATCGGCACCTTCGCCGACGCCCACGACCCCTCCCTGAGCCAGAACCGCTGCTTCCTCTACCACGTGATCGGCGGCGGCACCGGCGCCTGGGACGTTCCGGTCGGCGGCATGGGAGCCCTCACCGACGCCCTGGCCGGCGCGGCACGCTCGGCGGGCGCCGTCCTCGCCACCGGACACGAGGCCGTGCGCATCGACACCGACGGACGAGCCGCCGAGGTCACCTACCGCTCGGCCGACGGCGAGGGCGTCGCCGCCGCACACCACGTCCTGGTGAACGCCTCCCCGCAGGACCTGGCCGCGCTCACCGGTCGGACACCGCCACCGCCCGCCGAGGGCGCCCAGCTCAAGGTGAACATGCTGCTGTCCCGGCTCCCCGCCCTCCGCGACCCCGCCGCTGACCCCCGCGAGGCCTTCGCCGGGACCTTCCACATCGCCGAGGGCTACGCGCAACTGGCCGCCGCGCACGCCAGTGCCGCCGCGGGCGAGCTGCCCGCCGCCCCGCCCTCCGAGATCTACTGCCACTCCCTGACCGACCCCACCGTCCTGGGTCCGGAACTCGCTGCCGAGGGCATGCACACCCTCACCCTGTTCGGCCTGCACACCCCCGCCCGTCTGTTCGCGCGGGACAACGAAGCCGTACGCGACGAACTGTTGAAGTCGACCCTCGCCCAGCTCGACGCCCACCTGGCCGAACCCCTCGAGGACTGCCTGGCGACCGACGCCGACGGACGACCCTGCATCGAGGCCAGGTCGCCGCTGGACCTGGAGCGCGACCTGCGCCTGCCCGGCGGCAACATCTTCCACCGCGAGCTGTCCTGGCCCCACACCCAGCACGGCACCGGCCGCTGGGGCGTGGAGACCGGGCAGGCGAACGTCCTGCTGTGCGGAGCGGGCGCGGTGCGCGGCGGCGGGGTCAGCGGGGTGCCGGGGCACAACGCGGCGATGGCGGTGCTGGAGCGGACGCGGAGCTGACGCACGCATGTGCCGGACGGGGCTGGGTACCGCGACATAACAGACATTCCGTACGCGCGATCAGTACACAAGGAGCCTGCCATGGCGGACCTCAGCCCCATCGACCTGCAGAAGGCCCTCAGCGGCATGGACTACCCGACGGACAAGAAGTCGCTCGTCGAGTGCGCCCGCAAGAACAAGGCCGACGACAAGGTCGTGAGCCGTCTCGACGGCCTCAAGGAGAACAGCTTCGACGGCCCGAACGAGGTGCAGAAGGCCGTCTTCAGCGACTAGCGGGACACCCCCGGACGCGTGTACGGCCCGTCAGTCGGCCGACATCGTCCACCCCACCGCCTCGATCCGCGCCGCGTCCGCCGGGCGCGCGTCGTGGAACAGCACGTCGCCCGCGGCCTCGGCGCGCAGCCGGTCGACGTACGCCCCGCGGCCCACGTACAGCCGGTCGGTCGTGTACCGCCAGCGCAGGGTGAGGCCGCGGGCGGCCGGCAGTGCTGCCGTCAGTGCGTGCCAGACGCGGCCCGACCAGCCGGTGACCGAACCCGCCGGGTGCTCCCGCGGCTCCTCGCCGGGGCTCTGGGTCGTGAACGGCACCGGCGTCCACGTGGTGCCGCCGTCGGCGGAGGCCTGCAGGACGAGGGCGTCCGAACCGGGCTCCGTGTCCCACCACAGCGCGCAGCGCAGCCGCGCCGCGCCGCCGGACGTGTCCAGGGCGGGCAGGGTCAGCGTGGCCGTGGTGGAGCCCGCCGTTCCGGAGAACCACGCCGTACGCCCGTGCGCGGGACGGACCGGTACGGCCCGCGCCATGTTCGTTCCCGCGGCGACCCGGGGGGCCGACCCCGAGCGCCAGCCGCGCACCGGGTGCACCGAGTTGCCCAGCACCACCAGAAACGAGTCGGTCGTCGGGTCGAGCACCAGCGAGGTCCCGGTGAAGCCGGTGTGCCCGGCCGTGCGCGGAGTGGCCATCGCGCCCATGTACCAGTGCTGGTACAGCTCGAAGCCGAGGCCGTGCTCGTCGCCCGGGAAGTCGGTGTTGAAGTCGGTGAACATCAGCTCCACCGACTCCGGCCGCAGGATGCGCGCCCGCCCGTAGGATCCGCCGTTGAGCAGCGTCCGGCCGAGCACCGCCAGGTCCCAGGCGCAGGAGAACACCCCCGCGTGGCCGGCGACGCCGCCCAGGCTGAACGCGTTCTCGTCGTGCACCTCGCCCCACACCAGCCCCCGGTCCAGACCCGACCAGGGCTGCCGGGCGTCTTCGGTGGCCGCGATCCGCGGTCTCCAGGAGGCGGGCGGGTTGTAGCGGGTGCGGTCGAGACCGAGCGGGGCGGTGATCTCGTCACGCAGCAGGACGTCCAGGGTGCGGCCGGTGACCTCCTCCAGCAACAGCTGGAGGGAGATCATGTTCAGATCCGAGTACAGGTACGCCGTGCCGGGCGGGCTGACGGGCGCCTCGTCGTAGACGAGCTGGACCTTCCCCTCGTACGTGGGCACCCGGTACAGCGGGATCCACGCCCGGAAGCCGGAGGTGTGCGTCAGGAGCTGCCGGACCGTCACGTCCTGCTTGCCGGAGCGGCCGAAGTCCGGCAGGTACGAGGCGACCGGCGCCTCCAGCTCCAGCGCGCCGCGCTCCAGTTGCTGCACGACGAGGATCGACGTGAACAGCTTCGAGATCGACGCGAGGTCGAACACCGTGTCCCCGGCCATGGGGATCTGCTCCCCGGCCGGGAACTCGATCCCGGTGTCGGTCACCTCGTCGTACGCCCGGTAACGCACCGCCATGCCGATCGGCTCGTGCAGCGCCACCGTCCCGCCCCGGCCGGCGAGCAGCACGGCGCCCGCGTACCAAGGGTGCTTCGGCGAGGGGGCCAGGAACGCCTCCGCGTCGGTGACCAGCCGGCGCAGATGGCCGGGCAGGAGGCCGGCGCGCTCGGCGGAACCGCGCCGCAGGGTGGGGCGGCGACCCCGGTCCGCGACGGCCTCGGCCGGTCCGGCCGCGAACGGGGCGATGGCCAGGGCACCGCCCAGGGCCAGGGCACCGGCGCCCAGTTGACGTCGTGTGAATCCGCTCGTCAC
Source organism: Streptomyces mutabilis (assembly GCF_014649815.1). Classification (GTDB taxonomy): domain Bacteria; phylum Actinomycetota; class Actinomycetes; order Streptomycetales; family Streptomycetaceae; genus Streptomyces; species Streptomyces mutabilis. The sequence continues at coordinate 147,737 of NZ_BMTT01000012.1, forward strand.
CTGACCGGCCATCTAAGAGCCTCCCGCCGTCGAAGCTGAAAGTATCTTTCCTGGATCGCCGTGCGGGGTGAAACTTTCCTGTCAGGATGCGGGTCGTGTCAATGGGGCGTACGGAGTCGACGGAGCGCCGGAAGCCGCCCGGCAGAGCGCCGGGCGGCTCGCGGGGCGGCGTGGTTCAGCGTTCGCGTACCCGGACGACGCGGAGATCGGGAGACGACCGGATGTCGCGCTCACAGAAGCGGGACGTCACCCACCTTTCGCCGGAGAACAGCCGGGTCTGGTCGGCGTGGTGCGGCGAGGCGGGGTTGGACGACTGGGAGTAGGTCAGCAGCGTACGCGCCACGGGGCAGCGGCTGCCGTCCCAGCCCACGGCCTGGATGTAACTGGAGCCGGTGGTCACCTCCGTGTACCCGCCCCCGGCCGGGTCCCACACCGGCTCGATCTTGTTCCACACACCCAGCGACTCCGTACCCCCGCCCACGGGTACGCGCTCGCCGCCCCGCACCACGAACTGGTGCTCGCCGAGACGGGCGTCGAGCGGGATGCCCGCTGCCCGCAGTTCGCCGACCGTGTCCGCCAGTGCGGTGGCGAAGCCCGGCGCGCCGGTGTTCAGCGTGTTCGGCGTGCCGACCGGGTCCGCGGCCGAGAACGGCATCTTCCACAACTGCCCGGCGGGCACCCTCCTATTGAGCGCCCGCCAGAACCGGTCGAAGAGCAGTGCCCCGCTGCTGTCGGTGTCGACCGTGCGGTCCCAGCCGGCGATCACGTCGCAGGCCTCCCGCACGTCCACGGGCCTGCCCTCGCCGTCCTTCGCCGTGCCGCCCGGCAGCGCGGCACAGGCCCGTGCCACATCCTCCGCGGCCAGGTCACCGGCGGGCACGCGATCGGCGAACTGCTGCCGTTCCAGGTCGCGTACGGTCAGCCCGCCCCGGTCCGCCATGGCCGCCACGTCCTCGATCGCGCCCCGCGTCCGCATCGACCGCTGGGTGCCGACCGTGCCGAAGACCCGCTCGTAGCCGGTCAGCGGCCGGTCCGCGTTGGTCAGCCAGGCACTGTCGTTGGAGTTCTCCGCGTACGGCGCGTCCTTCAGCGTCGGCATGTGCGAGGGGCCGAAGATCCCGGGCCGTACGGCGTCCCGGTCACTGCCGAGCGCGCACTCGCCGCGCGAGCCGTCGAGCACCGCGAGCCCGGAGGACGGGTAGGTGACCTTGCCGAGCTCCGTCGAACAGCGTTCGGCGAGCTCGTCGGTGATGCGGGGGAGCACCTGCGACTGCGTGAACAGCGTCCGGCCCCGCGAGTCGGAGGCGATGGTGTTCACCCACGGCAGCCCCTGCGTGCGGCGCAGCGATTCCAGTACGTGGTCCGTGCCGCGGGCCCGGCTGAAGCCGAGCGCGGTGTCGGAGGCGCGCAGGTTGGCGGCGTTGGGGTCGTTGAGGGCGTATGCCGTGGTGGACGTCCAGGGCAGCGGCAGCGAGGTGCCGAGCGAGGTCACCACCGGGCCGTACCGGGTCCACCACTGGCTCCTCGTCACAGGGGCGCCGTTCCGCACCGGGACGGTGACGGACCGTTTCGTCATCCGTTCGCGCCGGCCGTCCACCAGGTAGACCGTCGGGTCGGCCCGATCCAGCGTCAGCCGGTGGAGGTTGAGGGTGACGCCGGTGGCCACGGTGTGGCTCCAGGCGACGTGCGCGTTGTGGCCTATGGAGATCGTGGCGGAGCCGAGCAGGGAGCCGCCCGCCACGTTCAGCCGTCCCGGAATCGTCTGCTGCGACTGCCAGAAGCGGCGCCCGCCGTGCCACGGGTAGTGCGGGTTGCCCAGCAGCAGGCCGCGGCCGTTCGCGGTGGTGCGCCCGCCGAAGGCGACTGCATTGGAGCCCATGTCGGCGTCGTCGGCGGCGAAGAGCTCCCGTGCGGCGCGCGCGACCGCGTCGGCGCCGGGCTCCGGCACCTGCCCGGATCCGTCGGCCGGCGGCTGTGCGGCCGTGATGCCGTCGACGGCGCGGCCCTGCCCGCCGAGCACGGAGAGGGCGAACCCGCGCGCGGCCACGTCCAGCGCGGTGACCGGGCGCACCCACGCGGCGCCCCGGCACGCCGGGTCGGTGATCCGGTTCTGCTCCAACCAGGCGTTGTAGCCCGCCGCGAAGCCCCGCATCAGCTCCTTCGCGTCCCGGCTGGGGCCGCGCGGCGCCGGCTCGGCGAGCAGCTTCTCGACGGTGCCGGCCCGGCGCACGCCCCGGAAGTACAGGTCGCTGGAGAGGTTGGTGCCGGCCGACGAGAGCGAGAGGTCGGACGCCGCGTCGGCGCCGAAGAAGCGGGAACGCTCGCCGCGCACGGTCACGAAACCGTCGGCCAGCGTGCAGACCTGGTCCGCGGCCTGCGCCCAGCCGGTGCCGAAGCCGAGGTCGGCGTAGTCATTGCCGACGATGTGCGGGATGCCGTACTCGGTGTAGCGGATGACGGCGGACAGTCCGCCGTGGGACGGCCGTTCGTGCCGGCCGCGGGCGGGTCCGTCGGCGGCGGCCGCGGGCAGTGCGGTCGCCGCGGTCAGCAGCGCGACGGCCACGGCGACGAGCCGTCTCGGGCGGATGCGCATCGTGCCTCCCGACGTCTTCGTGGGAAAGGGGCGGCCGAGCGTACCAGTCGGTATGTGTAGGTGTCAGTGGCATGACATGACGGTCTTCGGTGTCACGCACATGACTTGACCCGCCCCGCCCACCGGCCGAGGATCGGGCCATGACGCTGACGCCCGGACACGACAGCACGGTCGACGGGGTGCTGCGGCGCAGTGCCCGGCGCACTCCGGCCCGCGTCGCGGTGGAGTACCGCGACCGTGCCTGGACGTACGACGAACTCGACACCGCGGTCTCCCGCGCGGCGAGCGTCCTGCTTGCCGAGGGCCTGTCCCCGGGCGACCGGGTCGGCGCCTACGGGCACAACTCCGACGCCTACCTCATCGCCTTCCTGGCCTGCGCCCGCGCGGGCCTGGTGCACGTCCCGGTCAACCAGAACCTGACCGGCGACGACCTCGCCTACATCGTCGGCCAGTCCGGCAGCGCCCTCGTCCTCACCGACCCGGACCTGGCGGCGAGGCTCCCACGGGGCGTGCGCACACTGCCCCTGCGCGACGCCGACGGCTCACTGCTCGCCCGGCTGGCCGAGGCGCCCCCGTACGACGGCCCCGAGCCGGGCGGCGAGGATCTGGTGCAGCTCCTCTACACCTCGGGAACCACCGCCCTGCCCAAGGGCGCGATGATGACCCACCGGGCGCTGGTGCACGAGTACCTGAGCGCCATCACCGCCCTCGACCTGCGCGTCGGCGACCGCCCCGTGCACGCCCTGCCGCTCTACCACTCGGCGCAGATGCACGTCTTCCTGCTGCCCTACCTCGCCGTCGGGGCGACGAACATCGTCCTCGACGCACCCGACGGCGACCGCCTCCTCGACCTCATCGAGGCCGGCCGCGCCGACAGCCTGTTCGCACCGCCCACCGTGTGGATCGGCCTCGCGAACCGCGCCGACTTCACCACCCGCGACCTCGGCGGCCTGCGCAAGGCCTACTACGGCGCGTCGATCATGCCCGTCCCCGTCCTGGAGCGACTGCGCGCCCACCTGCCCGAGCTCGCGTTCTTCAACTGCTTCGGCCAGAGCGAGATCGGCCCCCTCGCCACCGTCCTCGGCCCGGACGAGCACGAGGGCCGCATGGACTCCTGCGGCCGGCCCGTCCTCTTCGTCGAGGCACGGATCGTCGACGAGGGCGGCAAGGACGCCCTCGACGGCACCCCCGGCGAAGTCGTCTACCGCTCCCCGCAGTTGTGCCAGGGCTACTGGGACAAACCCGAGGAGACCGAAGCCGCCTTCCGCGACGGCTGGTTCCACTCCGGCGACCTCGCCGTACGGGACGCGGACGGCTACTTCACGATCGTCGACCGGGTCAAGGACGTCATCAACTCCGGCGGCGTACTGGTCGCCTCCCGCCAGGTCGAGGACGCCCTCTACACTCACGAGGCGGTCGCCGAGGCCGCCGTCATCGGCCTGCCCGACGAACGGTGGATCGAGGCGGTCACGGCGGTCGTCGTCCCGCGCGGCGACGTGACCGAGCGCGAGCTGATCGCCCACGCCCGCGAGAAGCTCGCCCCGTTCAAGGCACCCAAGCGGGTGCGCTTCGTGGACGCGCTGCCGCGCAACGCCAGCGGAAAGATCCTCAAGCGGGAGCTGCGCGACCGGTTCACCGCTTCGTGACCCGGCAATCGCGTTGCGACGCCGGTCACCCGCGTCGATGACCGGCGCCATACCGACCCTCACCGCGAACGACGGGACCGAACTCGCCTGCCACGTCAGGGGCGACGGCCCGCCGTTGGTCGTCCTGCCGGGCGGCCCCATGCGGGCCTTCGCCTACGCACTGTCGGCCCACCGCACCCTCGACCTGCTCGCCCCGCCCGCCACCCGCACCGCTTCGGCCGGCCTCGCCGCCCCGGTCCTCGTCCTCGCCTGCGCGCTCCACGGAGGCCCCCGCCCGCCCTCGCCCGCCGCTGCGCCGACGCCTTCCCGCGCGCCGAGGCGGTCGTCCAGCCCGGCGCCGGGCACTGTGCGTGGCTGGACGACCCTCGTTGGTTCGTACGGCGTGTCGCCGCTCTCCTCGGACAGGGCTGAGGCCACCGGATGACGATCACCGTGCGGGGCCCGTGGCAACCGCCGAACCGATCTCCGGGAAGGCCCCCCGCGTGGCCTGTCGGTGGTCGGAACCGATCGCTAGGCTGACCGCGGACGACGACATCGGGAGGAGCACGGACGTGGCCGAGAGCACCACCCACCAGCGCCCGCTCATGGGCTGGGACAAGCCGGAGCTGGACCTCAGCAACGCGCAGTGGCAGTCCAGCAGCCGAGGCCTGGGGGATGTCCAGATCGCCTTCGTCGACGGGTTCATCGCCATGCGCAACAGCGGCAGCCCGGAAAGCCCCTCCCTGATCTTCACCCCCGCGGAATGGGGCGCGTTCGTGTCGGGGGCACGCGAAGGGGAGTTCGACCTCACCTGAGCCGCCGGAAGCTGGGCCGACCGGCCGAACCGGGGTGTTCCCTCCGTCCACGGGGGGAAGTCGGTCCTGCGGAGGTGAGGCACCCATGAGCACCCTGCCGGTCATCGCGGCGGTCGACGGATCGGACGACAGCCTGCGCGCCCTGGACTGGGCGCTGGAGGCCGCCCACCGGCGCGAAGCACCCCTGCGGGTGGTGCACGTACGCCAGTACGCCTCCTGGGCCCAGACCGACGTCCTGGTCGCGGGCCCGCCGGACACCGGCGACAACCCGGTACTCGACCGGGCCCGCGGGCACCTGGCGGGGCGGTCCTACGCGGTCTCCACGGAGTACGTCGGCATGGAGGGCGTGCCGGGTGCCGTACTGCCGGAACTCGGAGCCGACGCCCAACTGCTCGTGCTCGGCTCCCGGGGCCGGGGCGGCTTCGCCAGTCTGCTGCTCGGCTCCAACGGAATGGCCGCGGCCCGCGATGCCGAGTGCCCCGTCGTCGTGGTGCCGCGCCCCGGCCGCGAGGCCAACGGCGAGACCTCGGACGAGCCCGGCGCCCGGGTGGTCGTCGGCCTTCACGTGGACAGTCCCGACGACGCCACCCTGTCCTTCGCCTTCGCCGAGGCCGCCCGGCTGGGCGCCCGCCTCCAGGTGGTCGCCGCCTACCCGTGGCCCGTTCACACCTGGGCCGCGGCGGGGCAGATGATGCCGTTGGTGATCGACGAGGTCTCCGTCGAGAGCGAGACCCGCGTACTGGCGGACGGTCACCTGGCCCCGTACCGGGGGCGCCACCCCGACGTCCGGGCCGACTCGCACGTCCTGCCCGGCGACGCCGCCGGACACCTGGTCGCCGCCTCGCGCGACGCCGCCCTGGTCGTCGTCGGCCGACACCGCCGGCGCCTGCTGGCTCCCGCCCGCATGATGGGCTCCGTCGCCCACGCTGTCCTGCTGCACGCGGCCGCCCCGGTCGCGGTCGTACCGCCGGCCCCGCCGGACGAGGGCTGAGGGACGCGGGGCGACGGGCCCGAGCGCGGAACGCCCGCCCCATGTCCGGGAAGTGTTCGCCGCGCGGGCGATCGCGGCGGTGGCTCCACCGGACGGTGCGAGGGGTCGAACCGGACGGGCGCCGGTCGGATCGTCGCTCGCCGCGTACGAGTCCGCGCCGCCAGGGGGGACCGGTGCCGTCGTGCTCGCCGCCCGGGGAGAAGGACTGGACCGACGAGTGGCCGGCACCGGTCCCGTCGCGAGGCGTGACGCACCCCGGCCGCCGGGCCGGGCCGCCTGCCTATCATCGGCCCCATGCAGCAGGACTCCACCAGCAAGGACAGCCGGATCGCCCTCGACCTCGCGCTGACCGTCCGGCACGACGGACACGGCGGGGTCGCCGACGACCTGGCCGACCTCGCCGGGCTCGGCGCCTGGCTCCGCGCGCACCCCGGCACCGTGCCGGACACCGAGCGGTACCGCGCCGACGAGCCGGACCTGGCCGCCGTCCGCGCGGTGCGTGCCGCGGCCCGAGCCCTCTTCGCCCGCGCCGTGCGACCCGGTGAACCGAGCCCCGCGGACGCAGCCCGGCTGCTGCCCGTTCCCGAGGCCCTGCGGTGTCTCAACCAGGCAGCCGCGCGCACGCCGACCGTCCCCGTGCTGGACTGGGCCGATGCCGGTCCCGTGCTGCGCAGGGAGCCCGCCGACGACCGGGCCGACCTCGCCGCGGCGCTCGCCCACGCCGTGATCGGCTTCCTCGCGGGCCCTGACCGGCCACGGCTGCGGGCCTGCCACGCACCGCGCTGCGTGCGCTACTTCCTCAAGGAGCACCCGCGCCAGGAGTGGTGCAAGCCGTCCTGCGGCAACCGGGCCCGGGTGGCCCGCCACCACGAACGGCAGAAGCGGACCGCGTAGCTTGGCCGGACACCGCCCGCACGCCGTTCGCGGGCCCGGGCCACGTACCATGGCGGCATGTCGTTCCTCCGCCGCCGCAGCGCCACGCCCGCCGGGCCCGACTTCGACGTACTGGCCATGGACCCGGGCGACTGGCCCGGCAATCTGGGCGCCGGCCTGCTGCCCGCGCCCGACGGCACCTGCCAGGGCGTCTTCCTGCGCTACGACCTGTTCGGCGGCCGCGGCCCCGCGATGATCATCGGCAATCTGCCGGAGGGCTCCCCGGCCCGCGAGGTCCCCGAGGGCGAGATCCCCTTCGAGGTGGCCCAGCTGCTGCTGGCCCTGGAGAACGACGAGGAGGTGAAGGTCGTCGGCGCCGAGGACGTGCCGGTGATGCAGGGCGACAACCTGCTCGTCGTTCGTCGCCTCAAGCTCTCCGAGGGCCGGATCTCCTGCGTGCAGTTCGACCGCAGCGACGGCGTCCTGGTGACCATCGCCGCCTGGGACCGCCCCATCACCGACGACCTGTACGCCCTGCTGAAGCCGCTCCCGGCGGAGCTTTTCCAGCAGGGCTGACCCGGCGGCTACCGCACGGTGGAGAGCGTGACGTCGGCGGCGCGCACGTACCCGACCCGGTGGCCGTACTGGATCTGGTAGTACATGTCCCGCCCGGTCACCACCCTGTGGGAGGCCTCGTCGAAGGTCACCGCGTAGTAGTACTCGCCGGGCACCTTCTCACCGACCACGTACTCCTGGCCCGCGAGCACCCGGTAGGGCAGTGGTGAGACCGCCTGGGCCGGTACGCCCGCCGGGTAGGCCGCCTGCTCGGGGTAAGCGCGGCCGTAGACCGGGACGCTGTCCAGGCCCTTCCTCGGCGTGATCACCCGGCCCGAGGCGGGGACCGCCGCCGGGCTGTTCTTCGAGTTCCGGAACCAGGCCTTCTGTCCCAGGTACCAGATGGCCGTCCAGTCGCCCCACCGGTCGGCCACCGCGTACTGCTGGCCCGTGGAGGCCCGGGAGGACAGGTCGTTCACACCGGTCGTCGGGGCGGTACCCAGACCGATGTCCCGGATCAAGGGCGCGTTCACGTCGTGGTCCGAGTACAGCCGGACCGCGCTGGAACCGTGCGCCGCGCAGGGCTCGCCCCTCGTCTCGCAGCCCGTGTACTCCGGGCGGTTGGCGGCGTACTCGGGGCGGATCGTCACCAGGCCGGACCTGCCGCCGGCGGTCGGCTCGAAGGGGCGGCCCAGCAGCTCGAAGTAGTGGCTCCAGTCCCAGTACGGGCCGGGGTCGGTGTGCATGCCGGGGATCGTCGCGGTGGTCGTGCCGGGGACGTTGTCGTGACCCAGGATGTGCTGCCGGTCCAGCGGGATGTCGTACTTCTTCGCCAGGTACTTCACCAGCCGCGCCGACGAGCGGTACATCGCCTCCGTGTACCAGGCGTCCGGCTCCGCCAGGAAACCCTCGTGCTCCAGGCCGATCGACTTCGCGTTGACGTACCAGTTGCCCGCGTGCCAGGCCACGTCCTTTGCCTTCACGTGCTGGGCGATGTGGCCGTCGGTGGAGCGCAGGGTGTAGTTCCAGGAGACGTAGGTGGGGTCCTGGACCATGTTGAGCACGCCGTTCCAGGCGCCCTCCGTGTCGTGCACGACGATGTACCGGATGCGCTGGGAGGCCGGCCGGTTCCCCAGGTCGTGGTTGCCGTAGTCGCCGTCGCCGAGCTCCTCGTACGGCGCCGGGATCCACTCGCAGGACACCGACTTCGGGCACTCGGTGCCGGCGGCCTTAGCGGGCCGCAGACCCGCGCCGTTCAATTGCGAGGCGTCGGGGGCCACGTCGGGGCGGGCCGCCAGGGTGACCCGCTGCCCGGCGTCCGTGGTCCGCCGCTCGCCCGCGCGGATCACCTCGAACACGTCGTTCGCGTACGCCGCCGCCGTCGTGGAGTCCTCGGCGCCCGAGAAGCGGGCCACCGCCCCGTACCAGTCCGCCGGGTCCGAACTGAGCGGCTCGCCCAGGTCCCGCTGGGCGGCGGCGAGCAGTGCGGCGCCGCCGGACACGTTCGCCGCCGGATCGGTGCGCAGCGTCTCCTCGCTCAGACCGGTCAGCTCGGCCGCCCTCGACAGCGTGGTGAGCCGCGCCGGCAGCTCGGCGGGCGGGGAGGCCTCCGCCTTCGGGTGGAGCGGGGCGCGGGCGTCGTCGCCGCGTGGGTCCTCGGTGCCCTCGCCGTGATGCGTCGCCCCGGCCAGGGCCGTGCGCGCGTCGGTGAGGTGCAGCGGGCCGTAGCCACCGGTCACGCTCGGCGCGCCGCCGTGTGCGTCCCAGCGCGACTGGAGGTAGGACACGCCGAGCAGGACGCTCTGCGGCACGTGGTACTCGGCCGCCGCGTCGGCGAACGCCCGCTGCAGGCGGTCCGGGGCGGGCGGCGCGTCCGGCGGCCGGGCGGTGGACGGCGCCGCGCCGAGCAGCGGCAGCAGCAGGGCCGCGGTGGCCAGGGCGGGCACGACGGGGGAGCGGCGCAAAGCGGCCTCCTGTGTCGGTCGGACGTGGCGGGGACGTGTCGGAGCGTGAGCGACGGGACGTGCGGGGCCGGGCGTGGGTCAGTGGTACCCGTCGGTCGGACGATCCGTCAATCATGCCGCCACAGTGGCGATTGCCCACGTCAGCAGGGGGCCGGGCGAGTTTCGGGGCGGCGGCTCACGGGCCTGCGCGGCGTCAGTGGCGTACACCAATGACCACCCTGAGCGGTCCGGGCACACGAAATCCGCGGTGCACCCTCGTCGAAGGGCGCACCGCGGACCGTCGTCCTGTTCCTCAGCGCGTGCCGACCGCCGCGCGCACGGCCCTGCGGGCCATCTGGCAGTCGTCGTGCAGCCGGCGCAGCAGCAGCCGCTGCTCCTCGCCGGACGGCACGGCACCCGGCTGGGCGGGCACCGGCTGCGCCGGAACCGTGTCCTGCATCGAGCGATGCACGGCCGTCTCGTACGTACGGATCTCCCGGGTGAGCACCAGCATCAGGTTCACCAGGAAGGCGTCCCGTGCCGCGGTGCCGCCCGACTGGGCGATCTGGCTGATCTGGCGGCGGGCCACCGGCGCGTCGCCGAGGACCGCCCACAGGGTCGCCAGGTCGTAGCCGGGCAGGTACCAGCCCGCGTGCTCCCAGTCCACGAGCACCGGACCGGCCGGGGACATGAGGATGTTGGACAGCAGCGCGTCACCGTGGCAGAACTGGCCCGTGCCCTGGCGCCCGCCCGCGTGGGCGATGCCGTGCAGCAGCTTCTGCAGGTCCCCCAGATCCCGGTCGGTGAGCAGCCCCAGCTCGTGGAACCGGGAGATCCGGGCCGCGTAGTCCAGCGGGGCGTCGAAGGTGCCGGTCGGCGGCCGCCAGGCGTTGAGCCGGCAGACCGCGCCGAGCGCCGCCCTGATGTCCGCCCGGGGCGGAGCCTCCAGCGGGTGCCGCTGGAGCGCCGCCGACCGTCCCGGCATCCGCTCGATCACCAGCGTGCAGTTGTCCGGGTCCGCCGCGATCAGCCTCGGCACCCGCACCGGGGGGCGATGCCGGACGAACGAGCGGTATGCCCCTATCTCGTGCCGGATGCGCTCCGCCCACGTGGGGGAGTGGTCCAGTAAACACTTGGCGACCGCGGTGCTGCGCCCGGTCGTGCCGACCAGGAGCACGGACCGACCGCTGCGGCGCAGCACCTGCACCGGGGAGAACTCCGGGCAGATCCGGTGCACGGAGGCGATGGCCGTGCGCAGTTGCGCGCCCTGCGGGCCGGACAGGTCGATTCTTCCGCTGAGCGGCTGGGTGCCGGGGCCCGCGCCGCGCCGCGTCTTGCCCGCCCCGAGCACCGGGGCCGCCGGACGCGCGGGGGCGAGATAGGGGCCACCGCCCGCCGCCGGGCGGGGGTGCAGCGAGCGCTGCGGGGCGGACACGGGGGACGATGCTGCGTACATGGGCGAGACAGATCCCTTCGTGTGCCTGCTGTGCCTGCCTGAAGAGGTGTGCCCGTCCGTTCAGGAGGCGGGATCCTCTTCCGAAAGCCGTCGCGCTGCCCGACCGGCCGCCTGGAGCCACCCTGGGGAGTAACCCCGCGGCGACCGGGTCGGGGTGGCGCATTCCTACCTGACACCCCACCGCCCGTGGCACACCATCTGGCGCACCCTGGCGAACGGTGGCGAATAGTCACCCGGCCACCCGCACGGGGCTACTGTCAACTCAGCCGAGAACCTGGGGGCTTGACGTGAGCAAAGAACCCAACACCCGTCTGTCGGACCTGTTCGGCCTGGCCGGCTGGTCCAAGGGCGAGCTCGCGAGGCTGGTCAACCGGCAGGCGGCGGCCATGGGCCACCCCCAGCTGGCGACCGACACCTCGCGGGTGCGGCGGTGGATCGACATGGGAGAGATCCCGCGCGATCCGGTGCCGCGGGTGCTGGCGGTTCTGTTCACCGAGCGTCTCGGCCGTGTCGTGACCATCGAGGACCTCGGTCTGGTCCGGCACGGGCGTGCGGGGAAACGGCAGGGCGGCGGGAGCGAGGAGCATCCCGACGGAGTGCCGTGGGCGCCCGAGCGGACCGCGGCGGTCCTCACCGAATTCACGGGAATGGACCTCATGCTCAACCGACGCGGCTTGGTGGGCGCGGGCGCCGCGCTCGCCGCGGGCTCCGCACTCAGCAGCGCCATGCACGACTGGCTGCACACCGACCCGGCCCTGGCTGCCGACGCTCCCGACCTCCGCCAACCCCTGCACGCCGACCCCGCTGGGTTCGACCGCTACGAGGCAGCCCCCATCGGGTCGCAGGAAGTGGAGGAACTGGAGCGCTCGGTCGAAGTGTTCCGCGCCTGGGACGCCGCTCGTGGCGGCGGCCTCCAGCGCAAGGCCGTGGTGGGCCAGCTCAACGAGGTGGGCGGCATGCTCGCCTACCACCACCCACCCCACCTCCAGCGGCGCCTGTGGGGGGTCGCCGCGAACCTCGCCGTCCTGGCGGGCTGGATGTCGCACGACGTGGGCCTGGAACCCACGGCCCAGAAGTACTTCGTCATCGCCGCCCACGCCGCGCGTGAGGGCGGTGACCGGCCGCGGGCCGGCGAGGCGCTCTCCCGGGCCGCCCGCCAGATGGTGCACCTGGGCCGGCCCGACGAGGCGATGGACCTGATGAAGCTCGCCCAGTCGGGCTCCGGCGAGCAGGTGTTGCCGCGCACCAAGGCCATGCTCTACACCATCGAGGCCTGGGCACAGGCGTCCATGGGCAAGGGCCAGGCTATGCGCCGCACCCTGGGCCGGGCCGAGGACCTCTTCGTCTCCGACAAGGCCGACGCGCCGCCGCCGGACTGGATGCAGACGTTCAAGGAGGAGGACCTGTACGGCATGCAGGCCCTGGCCTACCGGACGCTCGCCGAGTTCGAGCCGGGGGCCGCCGCGCACGCCCAGCACTACGCGGAGAAGGCCCTGGCCCTCAGGATCGACGGCCGGCAGCGGTCGAAGATCTTCGACTACCTGTCGATGGCCTCCGCCTGCTTCATCGCCGACGACCCCGAACAGGCGGACCGGTACGCCCGACTCGCCCTGGTGTCGATGGGCTCCAACTCCTCCCAGCGGACCTGGGACCGGCTGCGGCAGATGTACCGGCTCACCGCGCAGTACGCCGAATACCCGAAGATCCAGGAGCTGCGCGAGGAGATCGAACTGGCGCTGCCCAAGGGGAAGGCGGCCAAGGACAGGGGGAACGGCGGCAGGACCGCTCAGGCGTAGGGCACGACGCCCCTACTGCGGAGTCACCCGGGCCACCAGCACGCACGCGTCCTCCCGGCGCAGCGGCTCGCCGATCTCCGCCGCCACGAGCCGCAGGACCTCCTGAGCCGAGCGCGCCCCGGTCAGACGGGGGGCCAGGGAGAGGAGGCGTTGCCGGCCCGCCGGTAGGAGTCCGCCGGTGTGCAACAGCAGCAGGTCGCCGGCTTCCAGGGTGATCCCGGCGTGTCCGTCCTGCCCGATCGGCCCGCGCCCCGTCCCGTCGCGGAACAGCAGCGGGGCGGGGCTCTCGCCGTGTGCCCACGTCAGGGTGCGGGTGCCGGGCCGGTAGCCGCAGTACACGCCGCCGCGCACGGGCGGCAGTGCGGTGGACCGGAGCAACCGGGCGAGCCGGTCCGGAAGTTCCGCCGGGCCGATGCCCGCCGTCGCCAGGCCGCGCAGCGCACCGATCACCACCGCCGGGCCCTGCGCCGGGTCGGTGTCGGCGCAGGGGAGTTCGCCGACACCCATCAGGGTCTCGTCACCGGCGAGCGAGCACGCGTCGTACCAGACGCCGCACCGGGGCGTGTCCGCAGCGGCGGGCAGGTACCCGGCCGCCAGGTCCAGGCCGGGCCTCCCCTGGTGCGGGAACCGCAGGAGGCCGTGCCAGGGTGGCAACACGGCTTCCCGCGGTTCGACCGCGGCCCGTTGCCCGGTGTCCGCGGGCAGCGGATGGTGCCGGGACGAGTCACGGGTCTCGTCCACGGCCCGCTGACTGCGGCGCAGTTCGCTGACGTCCCGCAGTACCGCCCACATCGAGGCGGTGCTGCCGTCGGCGTCGAGCACGGGCTCGCCCATCATGTGCACGGTCCGTACGGTGCCTTCGGGGCGCACGATGCGGAACTCCCCGTCGATGGGACGGCCGTCGACGAGGCAGTCCGTGACCATCGCGGTCAGTTTCGGCCGGTCCTCGGTGGGGACCAGGGACGGGAACTCGTCGAGGCTGAGCGGGACGGAGGCGGGATCGCGGCCGAGGATCTGGAAGAGTTCCCCGGACCACTCGGCCTCGTCCGTCAGCAGGTTCCACTCCGCGCTGCCGACCCTGCTGAGCAGCGAACCGGCGCGGGGCGCGGGCGCCGGCCCGTCCCGCAGCTGCGCCAAGTGCTCGTCGAGATCGCTGAGGTGGTGCAGCGCCAGGTCGTACAGGGCGCGCTGCCAGCGTCCGCGGGGATCCGTTCGGTCGGCCTGGCTGTCGCGTCGTACGGCGTCCACGTCGCCCTTGAGCCGCCGCGCCTGCGATATGAGCGCCTCGACCGAGCCGCGTCCTGGCGGCTGGGCGGCTGGGTGGTCCGCGGAGAGATGGGACGACATGACGCACTCCGATGTGCAGACGGTACGAACCAAGGCGGGACCCAGGCCGGCGGGAGGGCCGTTACGACTCTTGCACAGCCCACGACGCCCCGTAAGGGATTTGGCAAGACACGATACGGTGGTACTTCCGGCATATGCCACCGTCTTCCCGGAGTGACTTCGACGCCCGAAGGGCGCACGCGCATCCTCCGTCAAGTCGGAACGCCTCTTCGGGACTTGACGGGTCATCGGGCCTACCGAAGTCATCGTGCTGGTGTTCGGCGGACCCGTGTTCTACGACGCGTCGTACAGCGCGGGGCGAGGTGCCGGATCGACGGGCGTGCGCGACTCCGTCTCCAGCGCCCGCACGCCGGCCTCGGCGACCACGGACGCCGTGTACCCGTCCCAGGCGCCCGGACCGGTGACCCGCCCCTGCCGGGTGGCGTCGACCCAGCCCTGCACCTCGCGGTCGTAGGCGTCCGAGAACCGCGCGAGGTAGTCCTGGGGCACCTCCTCCCGGGCACCGCCCGCCGCCGTCACCACCATGGAGCGCGCGTCCCCGATCCGGGCGCTGCCCGCCTCGCAGACGGCCTCGCAGCGCACCTCGTAGCCGAAGCCGCAGTTGACGAAGATCTCCACGTCGACCAGGGCGCCCCCGTCGGTCTCGAAGAGCACCAACTGCGGGTCGAGCAGGCCCTCGGGTGCCCCCGTCGACGGACGCGGCCGGAGCACGGTCACCGCGGTCAGCTCCTGCCCGAGCAGCCAGCGGGCCGCGTCTATCTCGTGCGAGACGGAGTCGGTGACCAGCATCGAGGAGGTGAAGTGCGGCGGGGAGGACACGTTGCGGTGGACGCAGTGCAGCATCAGCGGCCGGCCCAGCCGCCCGCCGTCCAGCAGCGACTTCAACTGCCGGTACTCCGCGTCGTAGCGCCGCATGAACCCGATCTGCGCCAGCCTGCGGCCCAGCCGCGCCTCCGCCTCCACCACGCGCAGGGCGCCCGCGGAGTCCGGCACCATCGGCTTCTCGCACAGCACCGGCAGCCCTCTCGCGAAGGCGGCGAGCAGCGCCTCCTCGTGCGCCTCGCCGGGCGAGGCGATCAGCACGGCCTCCACGCCCGGCGCGTCCAGCGCGGCCTCGACGTCCGTGTGCACGACGACCCCGTCGGCCGCGCCCACGGCCGCCTTCGCCCGCTCGACGTCGGGGTCCGCCACGGCGGCGACCCTGGCTCCGCTCACCACCCGGTCGAGGCGCCGTATGTGGTCGGCGCCCATGTGTCCCGCGCCCAGGACCGCCACACCCAGAAGTTCGCTCACGCTCCGCCGGCTCCTTCCCCGTCCGCCGTGCACCCGCGGTAGGCGGGTACGCGTACCGCGAACAGGGTTTCACGGTCGTCAAGAGGGGCGGGCCGCAGGGCACGGCGCCGGTGTCAGTACCGCAGGACGCCCGCGATGCCCTCCACCTCACCGAGCGCGCCGTCGGGGACGAAGCGGACGTCGGCACCGGTCTCCAGGCACTGTTCGACGATCTCGTCCACGATGTCCTCACGGGCCTCAAGGTCGCCGTCGTGCGCCGGGAGCAGGTGCTCGCCGTCGTCGCGCATCGTCACCTTGAAGTTCTCCTCGACGGCCAGCAGCCGGACCCGGCCGGTGTGCGCGCTCTCCCACAGCTCGTCGACGCCGGCCGCGAAGTCCTTGCGCCCGCGGGCGGCGTCCAGTTCCCTGGCGACGGCCTCGATCCAGCCGCGCGCCTCGTCGTCGAGGACGGGCGCCACGGCCTGCCACACGGCGTCGGCCGTGCCGTGCGCGAGTCCCCCGTGCGGGACGAGCACCGCGTCGCGGACGGTGTTCCCGGTCTCCTCCAGCACGGACAGCGCGGGCTGCGGGCCGGTGACGTACAGCGGCCGGGGGCGCGCGCGCAGGACCCGGCCCATCTCGGTGTCGGCGTCGCGCAGGAACCGGCGGGTGGTCTCGTCCCGGAAGGTGCTCGGCGAGTCGCCGATCCGCTCCATGCGTTCGGGGTCGAAGTCCAGCGGCGGGCGGTCCATGGGGAAGCCGCCGGTGCGGTCCTCGACGACCCGGCCGGCTCCGCCGCTCCACAGCGTGACCCGGTCGGCGGCGACCGACAGCACCCAGAACGGGCGCTCGGCGGCCTGGGCGGCGACGAGATTGCGCGTCAGGAAGGTGTCCGAGAGGAGGACGCGCTCCGGGACGGAGCGGGCGAGCGTCCAGACTTGGTGCTCGCCCGGCGCGGCGAAGATCGCCAGGCCGTCCTCGGCGTGCGACAGGTCGACCTCGGCGAGGGCCCGGTCGAGTTCCCGGGACACCTCCATGCGCCGCTCACGGCTGACCGCCGGGTCGTCCTGCAACTGCTTCTTGGCCTCGGCGACGGCGTTGCGCAGCCGGACGGGGTCGCCTGCGTTGTCCGGCTCGCGGCGGTGCGTCGGCGTCAGTACCGACACGGCCGGGTAAGGGCGGGGGCGCCGGAGTTCGGCGAGGACAGCGGGACTCAGATCGTGCTCCATGTCAGCACGATAGGACGAACGGGCGTGTCGGGCATTCGGAGCAATTCATCTCATCGTCCCCGGCCGCGGGGTGTCTCGGAGCCACAGGAGCTGCCGTCGGGCGGCAGGGAGCCGTACAGCAGGAAGTCGTCGACCTTGCGGTGCACGCACTCGGAGGACGCGTAGCCGGTGTGTCCCTCACCCTTGTTGTCGAGGACCACGGCCGAGGGCCCGATCCGGTCGGCCGTCTCCTCGGTCCAGCGGTACGGGGTGGCCGGGTCGCCCCGGGTGCCGACGAGCAGCATCTTCGCGGTGTCGAGGTCCTTCACGTCCTCACGGATGTAGTCGGTGCCCTTGGGGCGGCCGTGGCACATCAGCACCTGCGTGAGCCGGTACCGGCCGAAGACCGGCGAGGCCTCCTCGTACCGGGCGCGCAGCCGGCCCAGCGACTCCGCGACCTGGGCGGCGGAGGGCCGGTCGGGGTCGTCCGCGCAGTTGATCGCCATCAGCGCGGCCGGCAGGTTGTCCATCGGGATGTCCTCCGGGTCGGTGAGGCCGCCACCGGCCTTCTCCTCGCTCCCGGCACGTGCCTGTGCGCGGACCGGGAAGGTCACGCCGCCGGACACGAAGGCCTCCAGCCCGCTGGTGTCGCCGCTCTCCATCAGCTGCGCGAGCGCCCGCTCCAGCGACGGCCACAGCTCCTCGCTGTAGAGGGCCTGGCCCATGGCGCCCACCATGTCCTGACCGGAGAACGGCTCACCGAAGCCCGTAGGAACCGGATCGGCGTCGAGCGACGCCACGACCTGCTCGACCAGGCGCCGGGCCTGCCGGGCGTCCTGCCCGAACGGACAGGCGATGTCCTCCACACACCAGCCGAGGAAGTTCTCCAGCGCGGTCTGCTGTCCGCGCGCGCCGGCCAGCCCCTGCTCGGTCAGCGGTTCCGTCAGGGTGTCCACGCCGTCCAGCACCACCCGCCCGACCTTGTCCGGGAAACGGGCCGCGTAGACCGCGCCCAGCCGGGTCCCGTAGGAGAAGCCGAGGTAGTTGAGCCGGTCGTCGCCGAGCGCCTGGCGCATCACGTCCATGTCGCGCGCGGCCTCGACCGTGCCTATGCGGGGCAGCACGGGGCCGGAGTGTTTCGCGCACTCGGCCGCAGCGTCCCGCAGCCGCCGCAGCACGTCCCGGGGGTCGACGAGCTTCTCGTCCCCGTCCGTCGCCTCGATGATGTCTACGGTGGCCGGGCCGCAGGTGACCGGTGAGGACCGGCCGACGCCCCGCGGATCGAAGGCGACCACGTCGTAGCCGTTGGTCAGGCGCATGAAGTCCTTGCCGCCGCCGACGAGTTCGTCGACGCCGGAGCCGCCGGGCCCGCCGAAGTTCAGCAGCACCGAGCCGCGCTTGTCACCGGTCGCCCGGTACCGGGCGAGGGCGAGATCGAGCGTCCCGCCCTCGGGCCGGTCGTAGTCGAGGGGGACGGTGACCTTCCCGCACTGCAGGTCCTTAGGTGCCTCCATGTCCTCGCACGCCGACCACTTGACCCTCTGGTCGTAGAACCGGGACAGGTCCGGGCCGCTGTCCCCGGCGGTCGCGGCGGGAAGCCCCGCGAGCAGCAGGGTCAACCCGAGCGCGCCGGTGACCGCGCAGCGCCGGAGCGAGGGCCGAGACGACGGCTTGGCCAGCATCGATGCCTCCCGGGCGCCGGGTCGCGGACCAGTGGTCGGCGCCCTCGCCCACCATAAGCGGCCCCCGGACGGCTCGCCTCCGGGCGGTGCCGCCGCCCGTACGGTGCGTCACGGCGGCCGTAGGGACGCTTTGCCGTTCGTTCGACGAAACGGTCACTCGATGGGGTGAAAGACCTATTAGCCATAACTCGGATGGTTCGCCCGCGTTTCAACCGGTGCGGGCGACTGCCCGCGACCAAGTCTGGAAGGCAGGGAAGCTCATGAGAAGGGTTACCCGAAACGGTGTTCTCGCCGTCGCCGCCTCCGGCGCGCTGGCCGTGACGATGCCCGGGTACGCGGCGTTCGCGTCCGACGGCGCCGCCGCGGACGGTTCCGCGGCGGGCTCACCGGGACTGATCTCGGGCAACACCGTCCAGCTCCCGGTGGACGTCCCGGTGAACGTGTGCGGGAACACCTTGAACGTGGTGGGGCTTCTCAGCCCGGCCGCGGGGAACAGCTGCGCCGACAGCGGTGAGCGCGGTACGGCGGGCAAGGGGAAGTACTCCTCCGAGGGATCTGGTGCGTCGGGAGGAGCGGTCGCCGAGGGCGGCGCACAGGACTCCCCGGGCGTGCTCTCCGGCAACGGCGTGCAGCTGCCGGTCCACCTTCCGGTGAACGTGAGCGGCAACAGCGTCAACGTCGTCGGCATCGGCAACCCGGCCGTCGGCAACGAGTCGACGAACACCTCCGGTGACAGGCCCGAAACCGTCCGGCCCCCCGCGGAGCCGGAGCCCGAGCCGTCGGCGCCCGAGAAGGAACGCGCCCAGCCGAAGCCGTCCCCGCACGTCGCGGCCCCGCCGCACGAGTCGGCGTCCCTGGCCCACACCGGTGCGGACCAGACTGCGCCCATCCTGGCCGGGGGCGCCGCTCTGGTGCTGGGCGGGGCAGTCATCTACCGGCGGTTCCACCCGGGGGCCGGGTCCTGACCTGTGGCGGCCGGCCGTCCCGGGGCGCCGGACAGAAGACCATCGGGGCGCGCCGGGTCCGCGCCCGGCGTGCCCACTCCGCCGGGCGTGCCGCCACTCCCGTCAGACGTGCCGCCTCCGCCCGGACGCACCGTCCGACCGGGCTCCTCGGCTCACTGGGAGGAAGGGGCTGCCCCCGCTGCGGCGCGCCGGTTCGCCGGGCGGGTCGACCGGCCGCGACGTACGCTGCCCGGTCGGCGACTGCTAGGGTGCGCCTCCCGGTCGGCGGGCGCCCCGGGCCGCCGGGCGTGCCGGGCCGCCGGGTGACGCGGTCCCCGGCCCGCTGCCGCTCAAGCCCGCCCTGTGTGGAACCGGCGGTGCAACGCGTGGATCTCCTGGGTCAGTTCCGGAACCGGGCCGTCCACCGTCACCCCGGGCGCCACCTCGCGCACCGCCAGCGTCCGCACCGGTGGTGCGGGGACGCCCAACTCCGCCAGCCAGCCGCCGAGCTGCTCCGACGAGGCGACGTACACGATGCGCCCCAGGCCGACCCACGCGTGGGCGGCCGCGCACATCGGGCAGTGCTCGCCGGACGTGTACACCGTGGCGGCGGCCCGCTCCTCAGGGGCGAGGTGGGCGGCGGACCAGCGCGCGAGCTCGAACTCCGGATGACGGGTGCGGTCACCGGATGCCACGCGGTTGTGGTCCTCGGCCAGCACCCCGCCGTCCGAGCCGACCAGCACTGATCCGAACGGCTCGTCACCCGCCTCCAGCGCCTCGGCCGCCAGCTCCACGCAGCGACGCAGGTACGGCAGTTCGGCGTCCTTCACGGCCATCGGGCAGTCCTCCTCGGCGATGTGATCCTCACCGGCAGCTTATGCCCTCACCTTGCTACGGGGCATCGCGAGAGTTACAGTCTCTAACAACAGCTAGTTGCCATTGCGTGCTGCTCCCGTCGACTTTCCATAGCAACCGAGAGAAGGGGACCACCATGTCCGCCGCCACCCCGCAGTCGCCCAGTCCGCACACCGTCCTCGGGTCGGGCCCCGCCGGCACCGAACTCGCCCGTGAGCTGGTGCGCCGGGGGCACCCCGTCCGGCTCGTCGACAGGAAGGGCGACGGTCCCGCGATGGAGGGCGTCGAGCGGTTCGCCGCCGATGTGAGAACCGTCGAGGGCGCGCGGGCGGCGATAGGGGGAGCCGCCGTCGTCCACCACTGCGTCAACGTCGCCTATCACCTCCAGGCCGAGGTGATGCCGCGGGTCCAGGAGGCAGTCCTCGCCGCCGTGGCGGCGACCGGCGCCCGCCTGGTCGTGCTCGACACCCTCTATCCGTACGGCGAGACCGGCGGAGCGGTGATGACCGAGGCCGCCCCCTGGCAGGCGACCAGCCGCAAGGGCCGGATGCGCGCCGAACTCGACGAGCGCTATCTGTCCGCCCACCGGGCCGGTCGGGCCCGCGTCGCCCTCGGCCGGAGCGCCGACTTCGTCGGTCCGGGGGTGCTCGACTCGTCCCTCGGGGCCGCCGTCTTCCCGGGCGCCCTCACCGGAGGCGAGGTCGTGGGCCTCGGCGACATCGATCTGCCGCACAGCTACACCGACATCCGGGACGTCGCGGCCGGCCTCGCCACGCTCGGCGAGCGGCCCGACGGCGACGGTCGCGTCTGGCACCTGCCCACCGCGCCCGCCGTCAGCACGCGTGAGGTCCACACGATGATCGAGAAGCGCGTGGGCCGACCGCTGAACGTCGTGACGCTGTCCGAGCCCCGCCCCTTCGGCCCGTTCGACGAGCGGTTCATGGCCGAGTTCGCGGAGATGTTCTACCAGTACACGGAGCCGCAGATCATGGACTCCACCGCCTTCGAGCGGACCTTCGGTGCGGCACCCACCCCGCTCACGGACACCGTGGACGCCACCGTGACCTGGTACGAGGAGTGGCTCGGCAGCCGCTGACGGCCGGCCCGTCGGTCCCGGGCCCGCGCGCTCAGCGCCGGGTGCGGGACCTCGACCGGTCCAGCGCGGCCACGCCGAGGGCGGCGAGACCGATCTGGATGAGCCACTCGACCCAGTCGACGCCGTCGGTGTCGGCCACGTCGAACGCCGTCGCGATCCACGATCCGATCAGTGCGGCCACGATGCCGACGAGGATCGTCCACAGGATTCCGATGCGCTGACGGCCCGGGATCACGAGTCGTCCCAGGACGCCGACGACGATCCCGATGACGATGGCACTGATGATGCCGTCGATTTCCATTTCCGCCCCTTCGTGTCAGACCCCCGCGGTAGGGCGTGTGCCCGTCGCGGGGACGCGTAGTCCGCGGCGTGCGTCGCCAGGGGCGTGCGAGGGCCGGCCCGCGGGAGCGGGCCGGCCCTCGGTGTTCCCTTCTCGTGTCTAGGGCCTGCGCATGCTCTTCGCCGCCGTGGCGGCGCACACCGTCCCCAGGGCCAGGGTCAGAGCACCGATGATGATGTTGTTCCAGATGACGCCGGCGTCCGGGTTCCTGCCGACGATCCACGGCGAGATGATCATCCAGATCCCCATCGCGCACATCGCACCGCTGAGGCCGTACATGCGTTCCGGAGCGCGGGTGAATCCCAGGGCCAGCAGGCCGATGGCGATTCCTATGATCAAGTTGTGGGCCACGAGTGCGGGCTGGCTGGTGGTGAAGTGGACTATCCACGGGGACACGGCACAGTACAGGCCGAGCAGGAACACCGGCCCGTCCACGAGTGCCACATCACGGCCGCCGAGCATGCGGGCGTAGCGCTCCTGCATTTCCGGGGCGTCGGGGTGGCTGGCGATGTCACCTCGGGGGTGCGAGACATTGGCCATGATTCGTCTCCTTTGACTGACCTGGCCGTCCGGTGCGGTTTCCGGGTACGCCGCACGCGTCCATTCTGCTCTTATTTTTCCCTTATGTGTAGTCGGGGAGTGGCCTGTCGTGCGGGGCGGGCCGGACATGTCCACGCGGATCGCGGGCAAGCGAACGGGCGAGAGACGTGAACGGACACGACGACAGCGGAGGTGGCCGCCGCTATGGGTGCGAAGGTGTTGGAGCGGTTCCCCGCGGGTTCGCCGCGCGGGTCGTGGCCGGCGGAGGAGTGCGCCGCGCGTCGTCGCGCTCGGGGCGAGCCCGCGACCGTCGTGATGGACCTGGACTCGGACGCCTTCCTGGTGGTCGTTCCGGTCCGAGAGGAGAAGTAGGCGCACCCTGGTCGCGGGGCGGGGCCACGGAGAGCAAGGGGGCGCCGGGGGGAATGTATTTCGGCACCTGAAAGGTTGGCAATTACATC
This sequence comes from Streptomyces mutabilis, assembly GCF_014649815.1. Taxonomy (GTDB): domain Bacteria; phylum Actinomycetota; class Actinomycetes; order Streptomycetales; family Streptomycetaceae; genus Streptomyces; species Streptomyces mutabilis. The sequence goes on from NZ_BMTT01000012.1 coordinate 170,129, forward strand.
CACTGTCAAGCTCTCCCCCACCAGCGAGGCACCCCGTGAACCACCCCGGCCCCGAGCAGCCCGCCGACGTCGTCGCCCGCCTGCGCGCCACCTTCCGTACCGGTCGTACCAAGCCCGTCGAGTGGCGCACCGCCCAGCTGCGCCGCCTGCGCGCCCTGCTCACGGAGAACGGCGAGGACCTGGAGGCGGCCCTCCACGCCGACCTCGGCAAGAGCGCCACCGAGACCCAGCGGACGGAGATCGGCTTCACCGTGCGCGAGATCGACCACACCCTCGACCACCTCGCCGACTGGCTGCGGCCCGCGCCCGCCCCGGTCCCGGCCCACCTCGGCACCGACGCCACCGCCTGGACGCAGTACGATCCGCTCGGCGTCGTCCTCGTCATCGCGCCCTGGAACTACCCGGTCCAGTTGCTGCTCGCCCCGGTCGTAGGAGCCCTGGCCGCGGGCAACGCGGTGGTCGCCAAGCCGAGCGAGCTGGCCCCGGCCACCTCCGCCGCGCTGGCCTGCCTGCTGCCGCGGTACCTGGACACCGACGCGGTGGCCGTCGTCGAGGGCGGCGTCCCCGAGACCACGGCCCTGCTCGCCGAGCGCTTCGACCACATCTTCTACACCGGCAACGGCACCGTCGGCCGCATCGTCATGCGCGCCGCGGCCGAGCACCTCACCCCGGTCACCCTCGAACTCGGCGGCAAGTCACCGGCGTTCGTCGACCGCGACGCCGATCTCGACGCGGTGGCCGCCCGGCTGGCCGGCGGCAAGTTCCTCAACGCGGGCCAGACCTGCGTGGCTCCCGACTACGTGCTCACCGACCCCGGGACCGCGGCCGCCCTGGAGCCGGCGCTGGTCCGCGCCGTCGAGGCGTTGTACGGCGCCGACCCGGGGCAGTCCACCGAGTACGCACGGATCGTCAACGAGCGCCACTTCGACCGGCTGACCGGCCTTCTGGACTCCGGTCGGGTGGTCGTCGGCGGCGACAGTGACCGGTCGCGGAAGTACATCGCGCCGACCGTGCTCGCCGACGTCGCGCCCGACGCGCCGGTGATGCGGGAGGAGATCTTCGGCCCGATCCTGCCGATCGTCACCGTGTCAGGCCTGGACGAGGCGATCGATTTCGTCAACGACCGTGACAAGCCGCTGGCCCTCTACGTCTTCAGCGAGTCCGACGCGACCCGGGAGCGGATCGCCGCCGACACGTCCTCCGGGGGCCTCGGCCACGGCCTGCCGCTCGCCCATCTCACCGTCTCCGACCTGCCGTTCGGTGGTGTGGGGGAGAGCGGCATGGGCAACTACCACGGCCGGTACTCCATCGAGACGTTCAGCCACCGCAAGGCGGTCCTGAAGAAGCCGCTGGGCTGACCGGCACCACGACTCCACGCCAACCGGCCGATATTCGGCCGGGTTGAACTGGTCTACACCCTTGACTGGTACAGACCAACGCGGTTGAGTGTGCCTCCACACCCCCACCACGGCCGCCCCCGACGCCGTGGCCGGTACGGCCGGCCCATGCGCAGGGCTCGCTCCTCCCTTCCCTGACACGGGAGCGGCCGTGCTCCGCCGAAGGAGGCAGTCCGTGTCGAGGCGCCGTATGTCCGCCGTGGTCACCGCAGTCGCCCTCGCGGGAGCCGTTCCCGCCTTCCTGCCCGCCACCGAGGCGTCCGCCGCCTCCTGCTCCAGCTACCCCGTCTGGTCGGCCGACGCGAACTACAACGCCGGCGACATCGTCCGCTACGCGGACGGCAAGGCCTACATCGCCGAGCACGCCAATCCGGGCTACGACCCGCTGATCAGCACCTGGTACTGGGAGCCGTACGCCTGCGACGGCGGTTCCGAGACGCCGGTCGGCAACTTCGTGGTGACCGAGGCGCAGTTCAACCAGATGTTCCCGGGCAGGAACTCGTTCTACAGCTACAGCGGCCTCACCGCAGCGCTCAGCGCCTACCCGGGCTTCGCCAACACCGGTAGCGACACGGTGAAGAAGCAGGAGGCCGCCGCCTTCCTCGCCAACGTCAGCCACGAGACCGGCGGACTCGTGCACATCGTCGAACAGAACACCGCCAACTACCCGCACTACTGCGACTGGAGCCAGCCCTACGGCTGCCCGGCCGGCCAGGCCGCCTACTACGGGCGCGGCCCCATCCAGCTCAGCTGGAACTTCAACTACAAGGCGGCGGGCGACGCCCTCGGCATCGACCTGCTGAACAACCCCTGGCTGGTGCAGAACGACTCGGCCGTCGCCTGGAAGACCGCCCTGTGGTACTGGAACACCCAGTCCGGGCCGGGCAGCATGACCGCGCACAACGCCATGGTGAGCGGCGCCGGCTTCGGCCACACGATCCGCGCTATCAACGGCTCCCTGGAATGTGACGGCAAGAACCCCGCGCAGGTCCAGAGCCGCGTCACCAAGTACCAACAGTTCAGCCAGATCCTCGGCGTCTCACCGGGCGGCAACCTGTACTGCTGACCTCGGCCGGGCGTGTGCGAGACTCCGCCGATGACCTCGGAAACGATCACGGCGGAGTCCTCCGGCACCTGGCACCTCGGCGACCTGCCCGTCCGCCGCGTCGGCCTCGGCGCGATGCGGCTGACGGGCAGCGCCGCCTTCCACCTCGGCACCCCGAGCGGCCGCGAGCGCTCCCTGGCCGTGCTGCGCAAGGCGGTCGAACTCGGCGTCAACCACATCGACACCGCCGCCTTCTACTTCTCGTCCCTGCGCTCCGCCAACGAAATGATCAACAGCGCGCTGGCCCCGTACGCCGACGACCTCGTGATCGCCGTCAAGGTCGGCCCGTACCGCGAGTGGTCGGGGGAGTGGGGCGCCTCCGCCCACCCCGGGGACCTGCGGGCCCATGTCGAGGAGAACCTGCGCCAGCTCGGCCGCGACCACCTCGACGTCGTCTACCTGCGCCGCATGCGGCAGGACTCGATCGCCGACCACTTCGGCGCCCTCGCGGAACTGCGCGAGGCGGGCCTGATCCGCCACCTCGGCATCTCCGACGTGGAACCGCGCCACCTCGCCGAGGCCCAGGCCATCGCGCCCGTCGTCTGCGTCCAGAACCGCTACGGCCTGGGTTTCCACGACCCCGCCACCGACGAACTGCTCGCCCGGTGCCGCGAACAGGGCATCGCCTTCGTGCCGTTCTACGCCGTCGCAGGCGAGGCCGGTCCGCAGGGCGCCGGCACCGCGCACGAGGACGAGGTCCGCGCGGTCGCCCGGGCGCACGGTGCGAGCGCCGTGCAGGTCCGGATCGCCTGGACCCTCCACCGAGGCCCGCACGTCCTCGCCATCCCCGGTACCGGCAACCCCGAGCACCTCGCCGAGAACGTCGCCGCGGGCGCCCTGCGGCTCACCGACGAGGAACTGGCCCTGCTGGACGCTGCCAGGACGGGCTGACCCCCCGGAGCCTGTCTGTGTCCCGGCTCGGGCTGAAGGTTGTCCCGTATGAGGTGGGAGTTGTCCAGAGCGGGCCAGGTCGTGCGGCGATGCCGGGCATGGCCTGGTGAACTCTCCGCCGCCCTTGAGCCGGCAGTCCCGCAGGACCTTCCAGTTCTTCGACGGCGACAGGGCATGCTCCACGTGCGCTCGTACCCGGCTATGGACAGCGTCCCCGCCTCCTGCGACGGGCTGAGGTGGTTCTGGCCTGGTGGTTTGCGGTGCGGGATGAGGAGACCAGTGCCTTGGTAGCCGCCGTCGGCGAGGGTCGGGGTGCCCCGGCAGGCCCGGTCGATGCCGGACTCGGTGAAGGCCCGGCAGTCGTTGCGGCTGCCGGGCAGTGTGAGACCGATGGCCACCGCCAGGCGGCTGTTGGCGTCGATGACGACCTGCAGGTTTGGTCGAGTACCGGTAGTTCTTGCTGGACGCGGCGACACTGCAGTCGCGGGTGGGCGCCAGGGTGCCGTCGACGATGCAGACGGCGCCCTCGCGCGGCCGGCGCGCGGGTGAGATGGCCAGCAGCGGTGCGAGATGGTCCGCGATGCGGTCGGCCGCGGACTCGAGACTCCGAACAACGGCGCCACCTGCCGCAACGTGAGGTTCGTGCGCCAGTGAGCCGCCACCAGTAACACCCGGTCCGCAAGCGACAGCCGCCATGGCCGGCCACGCTGAACGTCGTCACCTCGGCACCGCTTCAGGGCGCCGGCGCCCCGTCCGTACGCTCCGCACGGCGACCCCCGCCAGGCGTGGGGGACCTCCGCCAGGCATCGCCGACGCCCACCACCTGGCGTGCGCCGCGCCCACTCCACGCGGGCCGGCCTCGTAATCCGCCGCGCCACTGCTGCGACCACCCCCCGGGGCCGCCCTGGGGCCTCGCGAGCGGGCAGGCCTCAACAGGTCCAGGCACCGTCCCGCATGATGTGCCGCTGCTTCAGTTCGTGCACCTCGTGCCACGCCTGGACCGCACGCGGGCGCACCCGGAACCAGGCGTACGACGCGCTGTCCTCGCGCGGGTCCCAGCCGGTCTTCGCGGCGAACGCGCCGGCCGCGGCGGAGGGGGCCTCCCGGAGGGCGAACGTGTCCACCTCGCCGTCGATCAGCACGACGTCCCGGGTGTGCCCGAGCGCCAGCCGCGTCCGGCCGCCGTCCCGCAGGTTGCGGCCGGTCGGGTTGGTGAGCCGTGTGCACAGCCAGACCGACTCCTCGTGCCACACGAACCACAGCGGGACCATGCACGGCGTCCCGTCGGCGTCCGCCGTGGCCACCCAGATGTCCAGCTCCCGTTCCAGACGGTCGAGCACGTCCTGCCTGCGCTGTCCGGGTTCGCGCGGCGATGCGGTGATCTTCATGGCCGCGACGGTAGGGGACGGGTCGCTCCCGCGCCTCCGCCCCGAGACCCAGGAGCGGGAGTCCCTGGGCGTAGGCCCAGGGACTGGCGTCCCGCGCGTTTTACGTATAACCTCTCCCGTCAATCGCCCGTCCCGAAAGGTTCCGATGCCGTACATCGCCCTGGTCACGCTCGTCGTCGACGACTACGACGAGGCGATCCGCTTCTACACCGAGGCCCTAGGCTTCCACCTCGTCGAGGACACCCCCCGGCCCGACGGCTCCCGCTGGGTCGTCGTCGAACCCGGCGCCGGGAGCGGAGGTGCCGCCCTCCTGCTGGCCCGGGCCAAGGGTGAGGTGCAGCGGGCCAGGATCGGCGACCAGACGGGCGGACGCGTCGGCTTCTTCCTGTACACCGACGACTTCGCCCGCGACCACGCCCGTATGACGGCAGCCGGCGTGACCTTCCTGGAAGAGCCCCGGCACGAGCCCTACGGCTCGGTCGCCGTCTTCCGTGACCTCTACGGCAACCGCTGGGACCTGCTCCAGCCCGCCGCCTGACGTCCTCACCCTTCGCCCACCGACCCGACGAGGAACGCCCAGCCATGTCATCTACGCGCATAGACGCGCAACTCATCCGCCGCCTCCCCAAGGCGGTCCTGCACGACCACCTCGACGGCGGCCTGCGCCCCGCGACCGTCGTGGAACTGGCCGAGACCGTCGGCCACACCCTGCCCACCACCGACCCCGACGAACTGGCCGCCTGGTACTACGAGGCCGCCAACTCCGGGGACCTGGTGCGCTACATCGCGACCTTCGAGCACACCCTCGCCGTGATGCAGAGCCGCGAGGGTCTGCTGCGCACCGCCGAGGAGTACGTCCTCGACCTCGCCGCCGACGGCGTCGTCTACGGCGAGGTCCGCTACGCCCCCGAGCTGATGCTGAAGGGCGGTCTGGCCCTTGCGGAGGTCGTCGAGACCGTCCAGGAGGGGCTGGCCGCCGGCATGGCCAAGGCGAAGGCGGCCGGCACGCCGGTGCGAGTCGGCACCCTGCTGTGCGGCATGCGCATGTTCGACCGCACCCGCGAGACCGCCGACCTCGCGGTGGCCTTCCGGGACGCGGGCGTCGTCGGCTTCGACATCGCGGGCGCCGAGGACGGCTTCCCGCCCGCCGACCACCTCGACGCCTTCGAGTACCTGCGCCGCGAGAACGTGCCGTTCACCGTCCACGCCGGCGAGGCGCACGGGCTGCCCAGCATCCACCAGGCTCTCCAGGTGTGCGGAGCCCAGCGCATCGGGCACGGCGTGCGCATCACCGACGACATCCCCGACCTCGCGGCCGGCAAGCTCGGCCGTCTCGCCGGTTGGGTGCGCGACCGCCGGATCGCCCTGGAGATGTGCCCGACCTCCAACCTCCAGACCGGTGCCGCCACCTCGATCGCCGAGCACCCCGTCACCGCGCTCAAGGACCTCGGTTTCCGTGTCACCCTCAACACGGACAACCGCCTCGTCTCCGGCACGACGATGACCCGCGAGATGTCCCTGCTCGTCGAGCAGGCGGGCTGGACCGTCGAGGATCTGCGCACGGTCACGGTGAACGCGGTGAAGAGCGCCTTCATCCCGTTCGACGAGCGCAGGGCCCTGATCGAGGACGTCGTCCTGCCGGGTTACGAAGCCGCGCTCTGAAGGAGCCCGCGCGCATAGGCGGCCTGTCCCACGTGCTGGAGATCGTCGGACAGGACGCTGACCAGGCGCGCGCCGAGCGTGACCGGCGGGTCCCAGTTCTCGTCCACGATCCGCTCCAGGTCCTTGGCGGCCAGGGAGCGCAGAGCCCCGAGCGTCTGCTCGTGCACCGCGTCGTAGTAGCCGGTCAGCAGGTCGGGGGAGTCGACCCGGACCTTCGTGACCTTCGCCGGGCTGTGGCCGTACCCGGTGTCGAGGCGGGGCAGGCCGAGCCCGAAGCGCTTCTCCCACTCCCCGGTCAGCCACACCTGATCGAGCCCGAAGGCGTCCGCGACGTGGTCGTCCTGAACCCGGGTGAGGTGCCAGACCAGCCACGCGACGGAGTTGGTGTCGTCGGCCGGGCGGGCGTTCAGGTCGTCGGGGTCCAGGCCCTCGACGGCGGCGTGGACTTCTTCCTGGATGCGGCCGTAGGCCTCGATGAGGATGTCCTTCGCATGCATGCGTCCACCATCGCGCAGTCCGTACTCAGCCGCTCGCCGTTTCCAGCAGCCCCATGAGCGCCCGCGCCGCCGGGCTGGTGGACTGGGCCGGCGGCAGCAGCGCGATGGTCTCGTACGCGCACTCGTCGCCGTACGAAAGGGGCAGCGAGGTCAGGGAGGCCCGCTTGTGCCGGAAATGGCGCGGCACGACCGCGATGCCGAGGTTCTCGTCGAGCAGGTCCAGCAGACCGTGCACGTCGTTCACCTCCAGCGCGACGGTCCGACGCACCCCCGCCTCCGCGAACGCGGTGTCCGTGACGCGGCGCGGGCCCCAGTCGGGGTGGAAGTCGACGAACACCTCGTCGGCCAGGTCCCGCGGGGTCAGCACCGCCCCGTGCGCCGCCAGGCGGTGCTCGGGGTGGCAGAGCACCGTCATCGGCTCGCCGGCCAGCGACACGGATCGCAACTGGTCCGAGTCCGCCTGCGTCCGGTAGGCGAAGGCCAGGTCGAGCCGCCCCGCCGCGACCTCCTCCGCCAGCTCGCCCGAGCCCGCCTGCCGCAGTCGGATCTCCACGTCCGGATGCCGGCGCCGGAACGCGGCCAGCAATCCGGCGACCGGCACCCCGGCGACGCACTGCTCGGAGCCCAGCGACAATGTGCCGCGCAACACGCCCTGCACCGCGGCGACGGCCTCGTGCGCCGAGCGCACCTGCGCGAGGATGCGCTGCGCCTCGCCCAGCAGCGCCCGCCCCGCCTCCGTCAGCGTCACCCGGCGGGTCGTGCGCACGAACAGCGGCGCCCGCAGCTCCCGTTCCAGCGCCCGGATGGAAGCGGACAGACCGGACTGGGACACCAGCAGCCGTTCGGCCGCACGGGTGAAGTGCTGGTCCTCGGCGACGGCCACGAAGTGCTGGAGATGACGCAGTTCCATGACTCAGAAGCGTAGCCGCACAATCCCATCGGATTCTTCTGTTGGACCACTGCTCGCAGGTCACGCCAGAGTGGGAGGCGGTTACGCACAAGCCCCGTACCCGGGTGCCAACCCCTCTGGAGTCGCGTTGTACACCGCACACCCCGACCGCTACGCGGAGATGCCCTACCGGCGCACCGGACGCAGCGGCCTGAAGCTGCCCGCGCTCTCGCTCGGCCTGTGGCACAACTTCGGCCCCGACCGCCCCGTAGAGACCCAGCGCGCCATCCTCCGCCGCGCCTTCGACCTCGGCGTCACCCACTTCGACCTCGCCAACAACTACGGCCCGCCGCCAGGCTCCGCCGAGTCCGCTCTCGGCGAGGCGCTGCGGGCCGACTTCGCGCCGTACCGCGACGAGCTGGTCATCTCCACCAAGGCCGGCTATCTGATGTGGCCCGGCCCGTACGGCGAGTGGGGTTCGCGCAAGTACCTGCTCTCCTCCCTCGACCAGAGCCTGTCCCGCATGGGCCTGGAGTACGTCGACGTCTTCTACTCGCACCGCCCCGACCCGGACACTCCCCTGGAGGAGACGATGGGCGCCCTGCACACGGCGGTGCAGCAGGGCAAGGCGCTGTACGTCGGCGTCTCCAACTACTCGCCGGAGCAGACCCGCGAGGCCGCCCGCATCCTCGCCGAGCTGGGCACCCCGCTGCTGATCCACCAGCCGCGCTACTCGATGCTCGACCGCCGCCCCGAGACCAGCGGCCTCCTGGACGCCCTCGACGAGCTCCGGGTCGGCTCCATCGCCTACTCCCCGTTGGAGCAGGGTCTGCTGACGGGCCGTTACCTCGACGGCATCCCGGAGGACTCGCGCGCCGCGAGCGACAGCCCCTTCCTGAACTCCGACGCGGTCACCGGGGAACTGGTGGGCAAGCTGCGCGCCCTGGACGAGATCGCCAAGTCCCGCGGCCAGTCGCTGGCCCAGATGGCATTGGCGTGGGTGCTGCGCGGGGGCCGCGTGACCTCCGCCCTGGTCGGTGCGAGCAGCCCGCGGCAGCTGGAGGACAGCGTGTCGGCCATCGGGAACCTGGACTTCGACGCCGACGAACTGGCCGGCATCGACGAGATCGTCACGCGGTAGGGACGCTCGGCCGAGCCGTTCCTCGAGTAAGCGTCGGAACCGATCGCCGACGACGGTCACGCTCCGGCGGGCACCCGGTCGAGGAAGCCGAACACGGACCGGATCCGGTCCTCGCCGTCCAGCGTGACCACGTCGGATCCGGCCACGGGTGCCGAGCCGTCGGCCTCGCTCACCAGTTCCCAGGAGAAGCGCGCCGTGTCGTGGTGCCCGTCCACGGCACTCGAGAGCCGGAAGACGAAGCCCGGGAACTGCTCGTGCGCCGCCGTGATCACGGCCGCGATCTGCTCGTGGCCGCGGACGTCCGCCAGGGGGTCGGTGTAGCCGCCGTCATTGGTCCAGGCCGCGGCGACCGCCTTGGCCAGGGTGTCCGGCCCGGCGTTCCAGGCCTCGAAGTAGCGGGCGACGGCGTCCTCGTAGCGGCGAGTGGTTGCGGACATGTCGATCAGCCTCCATCGGTGTGAACACGCAGGTCGGGAACCGGATGCCGGTCGCGGCGACCCGGCACATCGACCATGCCCGCACCCGTACGCACCGTCGATTACCCCGGAGGTCATGCGGGTGCGCCTCCGAGACCGGGAAGAGGGCGCGCCCGGGGTGATGAAGACAGGATTGCGCGCCGCGAGTTTTCGGCCATCAAGTGCCGTGAATATGCCAGGAGACTGGCCGGAAATTCATGGTGACAGTGGTTCAGTAGTGAACATACTCACCCTTAGGGCGTCTCACACCACGCGACAGCGCCCTCACGCACAGCACACGAGCCGCACGGACGCCATGCCCGACCGGCAGGGGCAGGCGACGGGGGGAGGGGAGCAGTGCACGACGAGTTCCTGTGCCATGTCACCGCCTACGGTGTCTGTGACGGCCGGCGCATCGGTGTACCCCTGGGAACCTACCGGGCTCCCACCCTCGCCCTCGCCCTGTGGTGGCTGCGCGACCGCGCGTCCTGGATCGCGGAGCGGCTCGATCCGCAACCCGACACCCCCCACTTACCGCGCGGTGCCCTGACTCCGGTCGCCGACGACGCACCCGACGTGCCGCGCGCCATGCGCGCCTGGTGCGCAGACGACGTCCAACAGGAGAGGGCCGCAGACGAGCTGGCCGCGGGGCGCTTGGTGCGCATCGCCACCAGCGACGACACCACCGAGTACGAACTCATGGCGGAGTCCGTGGACGCGCTGCGCATGCAGCGGGCGTCCCCGCCCCTGGCCGTACCCGTCGCCTGAGCCGCCCGAGCGCCTTCCGACGGTGTCACCCGGACCGAGCAGGGCTCCTGCCGCCCCGCCGACCCGCCCACCGCGCGAGCGACGCACCGAGGAACCCGGTGACGAACCCCCACGCCAGTGCGAGACCTACCGCACCCCACAGACGCGGCCGCAGGAAGAGCCGCCCGGACAGTCCGCCGCCCAGGTCGCCGATGCCGAGCACCGACAGGCCGTAGTGCGCGGAGATCCGGCCGACGAGCCCGATCACGAGAACCGTCAGCGCCAGCGCCACGGCCATGTGTACGGCGTGCAGCCAGGCCGGCATTCGGGTCCGGGAGCGGGACGCGAGGACGACCCCGGCCGCCAGGAGCAGGACCGCCGCGACGACCACGAGCCACCACATCCGCCCGTCGTGCTCGGCGAGCGTGCCCACGTTCAGCGTCGAGACGTCCGGCCCGCGCAGCACCTCGTCGAGCACCTGCGGCATCGGCAGCCCGAACGGCCCCTCCACGCGCCCGTCCCAGGTGGCACCGAGGCCGATCGTCAGCGCGAGCCACGCCAGGTTCGGCAGACCGAGCAGCAGGACGGCGAAGGTGTCGGCGGGGTGCCCCCGCGTCGCCGCGACGACGAGTCCGACGACGACGCCGACGACGACGTACGCGAGCAGCAACGCGACCATCGCGTACGCCGCCGGCCGCACCGACGTCCGCAGGCGCAGCAGCCGCCCGGGCAACGGGGCCCCGCGCGAGACCAGTAGAGCCGTCACGAGCACCCCGGCCAGCCACAGCAGCCCGAAGAGGACGGTCAGCGGCACGTCCGTGGTGAAGCCGACCGTCGGAGTGACGCCGAACAGGTCGCCGAGGTCGTCCAGGACGCCTTCGCCGAGGGAGACCTCGAACGTCCAGCGGGCGGCGAAGGCCGAGCCGAGGAGGGCGAGCAGCCACAACACGGCGATGCGTCCGGCCCACCCGGCCAGTTCCGGGGCGCCGGCGACGGCCCGGTGGCGCAGCGGTCGCAGAAAGCCCTGGGCCACCACCAGCGCGCCGGTCAGGGTGACGGACAGCGGGAGCACGGTCAGCCCCGCGTCGGTGTCGGCGAACCCTCCTGCGTCACCGGACAGTTCCAGCGCGCCGCCCACGGCGGTGACGACGGTCGCCGTGACGACCCGGGGGAAGGCGTTGTCGGGCAGGTTCGCGGCGCCGGCCGCCCACAGCCCGAGCGCGGCCACCACCCACATGGCGACCAGCCCGGCCACCACCGTGACCAGGGCGTGCGGCCAGCCATGACGGGCGACCGCCTGTCCCGTCGTGCCGGGTGGGGTTCGCGAACTCACGTTGCCACGCTAAGCAGCACCGGCCGCGGGCGCGCGCCGGCAGGACCGTCCGCGTCCGTCGGCCGCACCATCGGGCAGCCCCCGGTCGGCTGGTCGACGCACCGCACGGCCCACCTGGGGCCACGTGCGCCGTGCGTCAGTCCGGCCGGACCTCAGCCGGTAACCGGGGGTCGCCCGGCGCCGTGGCTCAGCCCGCCCGGACGACGAGGGCGTGGTCGCCGAGGCCCAGCAACCGGTCGACCGGCACCTCGCCCCGGGTCGTGAGGACCGCGAGGAGACGTCCCGTCTCCGTGTCGAACGCCACGTCCAGCACCGTGCCGTGTTCGGTGCCCGCGTCGGTCAGGACCCGACGGTCCAGCAGGTCGTGGCACGGCGGGTCGGCGCCCGGGACGGCGTAGGCGGACTCGACCCGGAGGGCGCCCGGGCCGATCGAGCGCACCGCATCCCAGGGCAGCACCGTCTCCCCGCGCAGGCGGCCCCCGCGGAACCGGACGTGGCTCACCGTGCCGGACGCGGCGTCGGCGGCCAGGGACGTCACGGTGCCGAGCGGCCCGGCCCGGGTCGGCGCCAGGACCGGTAGCCCCCGCACCTCGGTGAACAGCATCACGGCAGGGAGCCCTTCCACGGGCCGGGACCACCACCCACCAGGGCGGTGAAACCGGGGAGGTCGTCGGCGACGTGCCGGAGGGCCGCCCCGGGCAGGACGAGGGACCGGCCGGCGACCGTGAGCGACTCGCCGCGCGGCACGTACACCCGGCGCCGATGCCGGGTCCTGCCCGGAACGAACCGTCTGCTCGCCGCCACCCGGAAACCGACGACCCACCCACCGGTGCCGCCCTCCACCACGACATCGAGCACGGTGCCGACCTCGTCACCGGCCTCCGTAAGGACCCGCGCCCCCAGGACCCGGGCCCGGAGCGTCTGCTGCTGCGCCGTCATGGCCGCGGCGCTCACCAGGCCCCGCCGGTCGCGGATCATCACCGCGTCGTGCCCCAGCGCCCACACGGCCGACCAGGGCAATCCTTCCTTCAGCGGGCCCGACAGCAGCCCCCGCCCGCTCAGGGTGAAACCGGTGATCCGGCTCGTGTCGGAGTCGCATACGGTGTCCTTGACGTGAGCCACGGCGTCGCCGCCGAGGGTGACCACCGGCCGGGTGCTGATGCTTCGCGCGGCCATCAGTTCGTTCATCGCACGCCCTTCCAGTACCCTCTCCCGGCACCCGGGTTCCCCGCGCCACTGTGACGATGCCCGCAGTACGAGCCCACGGGGACTGCGACGCCGGGACCGGGGTACGTGGACAGGTGCAGCAGCGTCCGGCCAGTCCGGCTTTCGAGAGAGAAACGCATGACCGAGTACCTGGACGGGGCAGTGATACCGACTGGTTTCGACGTACCCGTTGAACCGCTGAGGCGGGCGGCACACTACTCCGGTGAACCGGGGTGCATAGCGCAGGCACGTTCCTTTGCCTCGCTCTTCCTCGACCGGCTCAGGACCGAGTGGTGCGCCAGGATCGGCCCGCGGGCCGACGGCGCGGTGCTGCTGGTGGTGAGCGAGCTGATCACCAACGCGGACCGGCACAGCAAGGGGCCGTACATCTTGGAGCTGGAGGGCACGCCCGCCTCGGTGGCCGTCACCGTCTACGACAGCAGCGGCGCCGTGCCCGAGCGTTACCCCCGTGATCCCGAGCGCGTCGGTCGGCACGGCCTGGAGATCGTCCACGCCCTGGCGGAGGCGGTCGTCGTCGAACGCGTACCGGTCGGGAAGCGGGTCAAGGCCCTGGTGCCCCTCACCGAGGCGTGAACGCATTGCCCCACTTCCAATGCATGGGGCGGCTTTCGCGTCCGCTTTCCCGGGTTGCCGGGTTTTCCTCAGGCGCAGCCCAGCTCGCCCAGCATGCCCTCGCGCAGCCGGGTGATGATCCGCTTGATCAGCCGGGACACGTGCATCTGTGAGCAGCCGAGCTGTTCGCCGATCTCCGCCTGGGTGGCCTCCTCGACGAACCGCATGTGGATGATCTGCCGGTCCCGCTCACTGAGCTCGGCCATCAGCGGGGCGAGCGAGTGGAAGTCCTCGACGAGCCGCAGCCCGTCCTCCTCCACGCCGATGAAGTCGGCCAGCACCGACTCGCCGCTCTCGGGCCCGTCGCCGGTCAGTGCGGCGTCCAGCGAGGAGGAGTTGTAGCCGTTGGACGCGATCTGGCCCTCGATCACCTGGTTCTCGCTGATGTTCATCAGCGTGGCGAGTTCGGCGACGGTGGGTTCGCGGTCCAGACGGGAGGAGAGCTCCTCGCGGGCCTTGGCGAGCTCCACGCGAAGCTCCTGAAGCCGCCGCGGCACGTGCACCGCCCACGTGGTGTCCCGGAAGAACCGCTTGATCTCGCCGACGATGTACGGCAGCGCGAACGACGTGAACTCCACCTCGCGCGACAGCTCGAACCGGTCGATGGCCTTGATCAGGCCGATCATGCCGGTCTGGACGATGTCCTCCATGTCGTCCCCGCGACCGCTGAAGCGGCCGGCGGCGAACCGCACGAGCGACATGTTCATCTCGATCAGAGTGTTGCGCGCGTACTGGTACTCGTGCGTGCCCTCTTCGAGTTCCGTCAGGCGCTGGAAGAACTGACGCGACAGCTGTCGTGCGTCACGCGGAGCCACGGTGCGGGGGTCCACGCCACCCGGCAGTGATCCGTCATCCGTCCCGCTCCCGGTGGTCTCCTCGACGACCTGCGCTTCCGGCCGGATCACGGCGGTCTCCATTACCTCTCCCACGAAAGTCACGGTTGGGCGTCTCCCTAGGCTCTACCCGCTTCCGGGTACCCGGGTCACCGCGGCACATGCCTCTCGCTTTCACGGGTGGCGGAAATCGGGGTGCCGCGGCGCCTTCGCGGAGTGATGTGTCAGTCCCCAGGGTAGCCCCGGGCGCCGCGACCGGCGCCCGGGGATTTCCCTCTGGGCTGAACGCCGCCCCCTTCCCCCGCCCGGCCGGGCTCCTACGCTGAGGAGGTGACCAGCTACGTGCCGAACGAAGCCCGCGTCGTTCCCATGCGCCCCCGGGCCCCGCGCCCCCAGGCCCGCCCCGCCGCTCCGCCGACGGCTCCGGAACAGGGGCGGCCCGCCGTCCGTGAGCCCTTGTGGCGCGATCTCGTGGGCGACATCCTGCGGCGGGAACGCCTTGCTCAGGAACGCACATTGAAGGAGGTCGCGGAGACCGCCCGGATCTCCATGCCGTACCTCTCCGAGGTGGAGCGAGGCCGCAAGGAGGCGTCCTCGGAGGTGCTGGCCGCCGCCGCGGGCGCCCTCGGGCTGGGCCTCGGCGCCCTGCTGGCGCGGGCTCAGGAGGAGCTGGTCCGGCTCGCCTCCCGGCACGCCGGTCCCGGCCGGGGGCCCGGTGCGTCCGGTGCCCGGTACGACGGGATGTGCCTGGCCGCCTGACCGCCGCACGGGACGGCGCCCCGCGGACCGCGCGGCGCCGTCCCGACGCTCACCCCCGCACCAGTCGTCGGCTGAGCACCTCGTCGGCCAGCCCGTACGCCACCGCCTCCTCGGCGGTGAACACCTTGTCGCGGTCCATGTCCGCGCGCAGTGTCGCCGTGTCGTGGTGCGTGTGCCGGGCCAGCACCTCCTCGACCTGCGCCCGGATCCGCACCATCTCCTTGGCCCGGAGCGCCAGGTCGGAGGCCGTGCCGCGCTGTCCGCCGGAGGCCGGCTGGCCGAGCAGGACCCGCGCGTGCTCCAGCACGAACCGACGCCCCGGATCTCCGCCGGCCAGCAGCACCGCCGCCGTGGAGGCCGCCTGCCCGACGCAGAACGTGGAGATCGGCGCCTGGACGAACGTCATCGTGTCGTAGATGGCCATCAGCGACGTGAAGGAGCCACCGGGGGAGTTGATGTAGACGGCGATCTCGCTCTCCGGGGCCGCCGACTCCAGATGGAGGAGTTGCGCGATGACCACGTTGGCGACGCCGTCGTCGATCTCGGTGCCCAGGAAGATGATCCTCTCGTTCAGCAGCCGGCTGAAGACGTCGAAGGACCGCTCGCCCTGCGGGGTCCGCTCGACGACGTTCGGAATCGTGTAGCTCCCCATCACCGCAGTCCCATCCTCGGTCGCGCCGCGGCCGGGCGGACGTCCGCGAGGGACTCCAGGACCCGGTCCACCATCCCGTACTCCCTGGCCTCCTCGGCCGTGAACCAGCGGTCCCGGTCGCCGTCCCGGGAGATGGTCTCCGGACTCTGGCCGGTGTGCTCCGCGGTGATCCGCTCGATGGTCCGCTTGGTGAACTCCAGGCTCTCCGCCTGGATCTCGATGTCGGCGGTGGTGCCGCCGATGCCCCCCGACGGCTGGTGCATCATGATGCGCGCGTTCGGCAGCGCGTACCGCTTGCCGGGGGTACCGACGCTCAGCAGGAACTGTCCCATGCTGGCGGCGAACCCCATGGCGAGGGTCGACACGGCGTTGGGGATCAGCCGCATGGTGTCGTAGATGGCGAGCCCCGCGTGCACCGAGCCGCCGGGGCTGTTGACGTACAGGCTGATGTCGGTGCGCGGGTCCTCCGCGGAGAGGATCAGCAGTTGGGCGCAGACCCGGTTCGCTGAGACCTCGTCGACCTGGGTGCCCAGCAGCACGATCCGCTGCGCGAGCAACTGCGCGGCCAGGTGGTCGTCGAACCGGGAGGGAGGGGTGTCGCCCTCCTCCGCCCGGGGCAGTGCGGCCGGCGCGCGGCCGGTGACGAGTGGAGACATCGGCGTTCCTTGTCGAGTCGTCGGGCGAGTCGTACGCGGCGGTTGCCGCGGCTCTTCCTCCACTCTTGGCCCGCCGCGGCGGAGAAGGGCCCTTTCTCTGCCCGCGGCAGATTCGCCACGGGCAGAGCGTCCGGGCGGCCCGTGCCGGGCTGCCCGCGACGGGGCGCGCACGACCGATGAGTTCTCCGTGTCCCGACGGTCGACAGTGGTGACCGTGTTCCGCGCCCGGGAGGTACTCATGAACACCGAAGGATTCACCACGTGTCTCTGGTTCGACGGTCAGGCGGAGGAGGCCGCCCACTTCTACGTCTCCCTCTTCAAGAACTCCGGCATCGGTGCCGTCACCCGCTACCCCGAAGGAGCGCACCATCCCGCCGGCACCGTGCTCACCGTCGACTTCACGGCCAACGGCCAGCGGTTCGTCGCCCTCAACGGCGGCTCGGAGTTCCGGTTCAACGAGGCGATCTCCTTCCAGATCACCTGCGACGACCAGGAGGAGGTCGACCACTACTGGACCAGGCTCACGGAGAACGGCGGCGAGGAGGGCCCCTGCGGCTGGGTCAAGGACCGGTTCGGCGTCTCCTGGCAGGTCGTCCCGGGCCGGCTCGAGGAGATGTTCCGCGATTCCGACGCCACGAAGGTCGCGCGGGCCAACCAGGCCATGATGTCGATGCGCAAGCTCGACATCGCCGCACTCGAGAAGGCTTACGCCGGGGAGTGAACCCTCGCGCACCACGGCGACTGCGCTTGGTTCCGGTGATCGGCATCACGCGGACCGAGGGGGGAGACGCCGCAGTGCACGGCCGTCTCCGGAGCCCGGTCCGGGCGCCCCGCCGCGCCATGGCATGATCGGGCGCATGCTTGAACGTGTTGTGGCCGCGTGCGACGGGGCTTCGAAGGGAAACCCGGGCCCGGCCGGCTGGGCCTGGGTCGTCGCCGACGCGTCGGAGACCCCGGTGCGCTGGGAGGCCGGGCCGCTGGGCCGGGCCACCAACAACATCGCCGAACTCACGGCGCTGGAGCGCCTGCTGGTTGCGACCGACCCCTGCGTGCCCCTCGAGGTCCGCATGGACTCGCAGTACGCCATGAAGGCCGTCACCACCTGGCTGCCCGGCTGGAAGCGCAACGGCTGGAAGACGGCGGCCGGCAAGCCGGTCGCCAACCAGGAACTGGTCGTGCGCATCGACGAGCTGCTCGACGGCCGCTCGGTCGACTTCCGCTACGTGCCCGCCCACCAGGTCGACGGCGACCGGCTCAACGACTTCGCCGACCGTGCCGCCAGCCAGGCGGCCGTCGTGCAGGAGCCCGCGGGCAGCGAACTCGGCTCCCCCGAGCCGCCGCCCGCACCGGACGTCCCGGCGAAGAAGGCACCGCGCCGGGGAGCGGGCACCGCCCGCAAGAGCGGCGGCTCGGCGCGCACCATCAAGGCGAAGTTTCCCGGGCGCTGCCTGTGCGGCCGTTCGTACGCGGCCGGTGAGTCCATCGCGAAGAACGACCAGGGCTGGGGCCACCCGGAGTGCCGCACGGCCGCGGCGGGCTAGCGACAGGACCGTCGGACGGCCGCCCGGCGCGCGACCCGCGCCGGGCGGGTCACGTGACACCGGCCCACTCCTCTGTACTCTGCGTAGCGATATGCCCATTTTGAGTGCATTCCAGGGGTGAATGTGAAGGTCGCCTGCGTCGGCGGCGGGCCCGCCGGCCTGTACCTGTCGATCCTGCTGAAGCGGCAGGACCCGTCCCACGACATCACCGTCCACGAGCGCAGTCCCGAGGGGTCCACCTACGGCTGGGGCGTGACCTACTGGCGCGGACTGCTCGACCGGCTCCACGAGCACGACCCGCACTTCGCGCGGGCCGTCGAGGAGCACTCCGTCCGCTGGCGCGACGGCGTCGCCCACGTGGGCGACCGGGCCGTCCGGCACCGTGGCGACGAGGGCTTCGGCATCGGCCGCCACCGGCTCCTGGAGATCCTCGCGGCCCGCGCCCGATCGCTGGGCGTGCGCCTGGAGCACGAGCACGAGATCACCGCCGACCGGCTCCCCGAAGCCGACCTCGTCGTGGCGGCCGACGGAGTGGGCAGCGCCGTGCGCACCCGGTACGCGGGGCACTTCGGCACCGAGGTCCGGGCCGGGCGCAACCACTACATCTGGCTCGGCACCACCAAGGTCTTCGACGCCTTCACCTTCGCCTTCACCGAGACCGAGCACGGCTGGATCTGGGCGTACGGCTACGGCTACGGCCCCGAGGGCAGCACCTGCGTCGTCGAGTGCGCGCCCGAGACCTGGACCGGGCTCGGGCTGGACCGGGCCGACGAGGCCGAGGGACTGACCCTGCTGGAGAAGCTGTTCACCGACGTCCTGGACGGCCACCCGCTCACCGGCCGCCGGTCCGGTTCCGGCGCCAATGCCTCGTGGCTCACCTTCCGCACCCTCACCAACCGAACCTGGTCCCGCGACAACCTCGTCCTGCTCGGCGACGCCGCCCACACCACGCACTACTCCATCGGCGCCGGCACCACCCTCGCCCTGGAGGACGCCATGGCCCTTGCCACCGCACTCCGCGAGCCGGCCACCCTCCAGGACGCCCTCGCCCGCTACGAACGGGAACGCAGAGCGGCCCTGCTGCCGGTGCAGAGCGCGGCCCGCTACAGCGCCCGGTGGTACGAGAACCTGCCCCGCTACATCGGGCTTCCCCCGCAGGAGATGTTCGCCCTGCTCGGCCAGCGCCACTCGCCGCTGCTGCCGTATGTCCCGCCCAGGTTGTACTACCGGATCGACCGCGCGGCCGGACAGTCGCAGGCGCTGCGGCGCCTCAAGCGCACGCTGGGTTCCAGGATCGCGCGGACGGTGCAGGCACGGAACCTGAGCGCCCGCGGCTGAACCACCTTCCCGCACCGTCCCGGGGCGGTGCGGAATGGCGCCGGATGACAGACTGGCGCGCATGGACGAGCGCACATTCGACAGGTCGGACCAGCACGCCTCGGTGATCGGCCTCGGCACCTGGCAACTCGGCGCGGACTGGGGAGACGTCGATGACAAGGAAGCACTCACGGTGCTGGAGACGGCGGCCGAATCCGGGGTGACCTTCTTCGACACCGCCGACGTCTACGGTGACGGACGCAGCGAGGAGACCATCGCCACGTTCCTGCGCGGCCGGCCCGACCTGCACGTGCTGGTCGCCACCAAGATGGGCCGCCGGGTCGAGCAGATCCCGCAGAACTACGTTCTCGACAACTTCCGGGAGTGGAACGACCGTTCGCGCCGCAATCTCGGCGTCGACGTCATCGACCTGGTGCAGCTCCACTGCCCGCCCACCCCCGTCTACTCCAGCGACGAGGTCTTCGACGCCCTGGACACCCTGGTCGAGGAGGAGCGCGTCGCCGCATACGGCGTCAGCGTGGAGACCTGCGAGGAGGCGCTGACCGCGATCGCCCGGCCGAACGTGGCGAGCGTGCAGATCATCCTCAACCCGTTCCGGATGAAGCCGCTGCGCGAGGTCCTTCCGGCGGCCCGCGAGGCCGGCGTCGGCATCATCGCGCGGGTGCCGCTGGCCTCCGGTCTGCTGTCCGGCAAGTACGCACGGGACACGGTCTTCGCCGCCAATGACCACCGCAACTTCAACCGGCACGGCGAGGCCTTCGACCAGGGCGAGACCTTCTCCGGCGTCGACTTCGCCACCGGCGTGGAGGCCGCGGCGGAGTTCGCCGCGCTCGCCCCCGAGGGATACACCCCGGCCCAGCTGGCGCTGCGCTGGATCATCCAGCAGCCCGGCGTGACCACCGTGATTCCCGGCGCCCGTTCACCGGAGCAGGCCCGCGCCAACTCGGACGCCGCCCGGCTGCCGGAGTTGTCCGAGGGGACCCTCACGGCCGTCCGGGACCTCTACGACCGCCGGATCAAGGATCAGGTCGAGGGCCGCTGGTAGCGGTCGGTCACTCGCCTCACGGCACCAGGAGCAACTGCCGTTCCTGCTCCTGGTCGCCGGAGGCCGCACCCTCGTTCCGTGTGCTGAAGGCGTGGGCCAGGGTTCGACTCGCCGCCTCGACGGCCTGCGGCGTCCCCTGCACGGTGACCGTCACCGGCGCGGACAGCGGGGCGCCCGCCCGGGACTGCGTGGACGCCTCCGGAGTGTCCGGGGAGTCGAAGGTCGCGGTGCGCACCGTCGCGCGCTCGTCGGCCGGCATGGCGTCGGGCGCCCCGAAGACATCCTCCAGTGCGCGGACGACCGCCCGCGCGTCGTCCACGCCGCCGCCGCTGAGCGTCACGGTGAGCTGAGTGTCGGACATCCTTCGCCATCCTCCCGGCAGCCTGCTTCGGTCCCGGCCCGTGTAACCGTCTCCCGATCACTCAAACCGTGAGCCGCCGCGCCGACAGGGCGCCTGAGGGTGGGGAACCCGGGAAGAGGCAACAGGACGCAGGCCACGGCAACGGGAGGAAACGTGACGGACGCGGCTGAGGGGTCGGTGCGGCGCCGGGGGCGCAACGAGACCGAGGAGGAGCGGGCGGACCGGATGTGGACGGAGCTGATCCAGGAGGTCCGCGTCGCGCAGATGGGCGTACAGATCCTGTTCGGCTTCCTGCTCACCGTCGTGTTCCAGCCCAAGTACGACGACCTCTCGGACGCCGACCAGACGATCTACCTGATCACGGTCGTCCTCGGTGCCGTGACGACCGGCGCACTGATCGGGCCGGTTGCCCTGCACCGTCTCGTCTCGGGGCGGCGCGTGAAGCCGCAGGCGGTGCGGTGGGCATCCCGGCTGACCGTGCTCGGTCTCGTGCTGCTGCTCGCGACGACGGCCTGCTCGCTCCTGCTGATCCTGCGCGTCGCGACCGACGACGGTTTCGTGCCCTACCTCGTGGTCGGCGTCGTCTTCTGGTACCTGCTGTGCTGGTTCGGGATCCC
Source organism: Streptomyces mutabilis (assembly GCF_014649815.1). Lineage (GTDB taxonomy): Bacteria > Actinomycetota > Actinomycetes > Streptomycetales > Streptomycetaceae > Streptomyces > Streptomyces mutabilis. Next base: position 191,275 of record NZ_BMTT01000012.1, read on the forward strand.
GCTGTGGACCCGGTACCACCACACGTCCCGCTGAGGGCGGACGGTCAGCCCTCGGCCATCAGCTCCGCGAGGAAGTCGTCGACACACACTTCCTCCCGCCCCGGCCGGACCACGTCGTACGTCTCGCGGAGGAAGGCCTCGACCGCCGCCGCCCACACGAACACCACGGCGCGGTGGCGCTCGCCGTCCGGCCGGGCGTCGCCGAGCAGTTCGATGCGCAACTCGTCCCACACGCCCCGCGACTCGGGCCGCAGCCGCACGTCCCCCACGCCGACCGGACGGGTCAGCCCGTCGCCCACCATCTCCCGGTCCAGCGTCCAGCGGGCGAGCACACGGCCGTCGTGGCTGAACACCACGGTGAGCGCGAACGGGTCCGCCGCGTCGTAGCCGAGGTGGGCGAGCACCGGGCAGCGTTCGGCGTCGCCCGCCTGGAGCTGTACGACGAGCGTCTTGTGCACGGGGGAGTTCACGACAGGAGCCTCCAGGGAAACGGACGTAGAGCCCTCTAGTACCCCGCAGGTCCGCAAGATGCTCCGTCGGACGGGTGAATCGTCGCCGGCCGGGTTCCCCGGCCGGGTGTCACGAGCCGCCCAGCGCGTCGCGGAGTGCGGGCAGCAGGGTCTTCTCCGACCAGTCCAGGAATGCGGGTTGGGTCTCGCCGCCGATCTGCACCAGGGCGATCTCCGTGAACCCGGCCTCTGCATAGGGGCGTACGGCCGCCACGAAGGCGTCCGGGTCGTCGCCGCACGGGATCGACTCGGCGACGTCGTCCGGGGTGACGAACTGGGTGGCCGCCTCGAAGGCATCCGGGTGCGGAAGTTCCGAGTTGACCTTCCAGCCGCTGCCGAACCAGCGGAACTGCGCGTGGGCGCGCTTGATCGCCGTGTCCCGGTCGGGGTCGTAGGACACCGGCAGCTGACCGACGCGTGGCTTGCCGCTGCCGCCGTGCCGGTCGAAGGACTCCAGCAGCCCCTGCTTGGGCTCGGTGGCGATCACCAGATCGGCGTGCTCGCCCGCGAGCTTGCAGGAGCGCTCCCCGGAGACGGCGATGCCGATGGGCGGCGGGCTGTCCGGCACGTCCCACAGCCGCGCCGACTCCACGTCGAAGTGCGTGCCGCGGTGGTTCACGTGGCCGCCCTCGAACAGCGCCCGAATGATCTCCACGGCCTCCTGGAGCATCTCGTGGCGCACGTCGACCGACGGCCAGCCGCCGCCCACCACGTGCTCGTTGAGGTTCTCGCCCGAGCCCAGTCCCAGCCGGAACCGGCCCTCGGACAGCAACTGCACCGTCGCCGCCTTCTGCGCCACCACCGCCGGGTGGTAGCGGAACGTCGGGCACGTCACGTAGGTCATCAGCGGGATGCGGGAGGTCGCCTGTGCCGCCGCGCCCAGCACGCTCCACGCGTACGGCGAGTGGCCCTGCTCGCGCAGCCACGGGAAGTAGTGGTCCGAGGTCACCGAGAAGTCGAACCCCACCTGCTCGGCGCGCACCACATGGCCGACGAGCTCACGGGGGCCGGCCTGCTCGGTCATCATCGTGTATCCGATTTGCACCATAACCGGCGAGTCCCCGGCGGGACGGAGCGAAAACGGCCCTGGTGCTCACGCGCGCCGGTCCGTGCCCTCCCGGAACGTGTCTAGGACGGCGGCGAGCGCTCCGGTCCTTCTCCGAGGCGGCCGACAGTCGCGCGGGCGCGAATGCGTGAAAAGCGACATGCGGGCGTGCACCGCCTCTGCACTGGGCGGCTCGCGCGTGTGTTCGGCAACGGAATTCCCGCAACCGGTGCGCACTCCGGAAATGCGGGACCGACCTGCTGGTAACCCGCGGCAAATGCGGATCTCGCGCGGGGAAGGCCGTCAGCGCAGCCCGAAGCGGTCCGCCCAACCCGCCATGTCGGCGGTCGTGGCGTTACCGCCGCAGACCACCAGCCCGATCCTGGCGCCCTTCCCCACCCGCTCCACCACCCGCCGGGCCGCGGGCAGCAGACATCCGGCGGCCGGCTCGGTCCAGACCTTCCCGTGTTCGGCGAGCGCCAGCGAACCCTCGACCGCCTCCCGGTCCGGCACCACGAACACATCGGTGACCAGCGCGGACACATGCTCGTACGTCAGCTGCGAGACGGCTGGAGCGCTGAGCGTCGTGACGATCGACGACAGGGGCACGGACAGCGGACCGCCCGCCGCCAGGGCCTGGGACATGGCCTCGGCGCCCTCGGTCTCCACGCCCCAGATCCGCACGTCCGGCAGCCGCGCCCGCAGCGCCGCCGCCACCCCCGCGACCAGCCCGCCGCCCCCGATGCTCACGAGGACGTCGGTGAGCTCCCCGGCGTCCTCGGCGAACTCCAGCCCCACGGTGCCCTGTCCGGCGACCACCACGGGGTCGTCGAAGGGGTGCACCAGGGTCAGCCCCTCCTCGCGCAGCCGGGACACGAGCGCGAAGGCGCTGTCCATGCCGTCGGTGAGCCGCACCAGCGCACCCGCCTCCTCGGCGGTCTCCACGGAACGGGCCGGTGCCGTACGCGGCATGACCACGGTGGCCTTCACGTCGAGCGCGGCGGCCATGACCGCCACCGCGATGCCGTGGTTGCCGCCGCTGACCGCGACGACCCCGGCGGCCCGCTCGGCCTCGGTGAGTGACAGCAGCTTCGCCGTGGCACCGCGCGCCTTGAACGAGCCGGTGCGCTGGAGCAGCTCCAACTTCGCGGTGACCGGTGCCCCGAGCAGCGCGGACAGCCCGGGGCTGGGCACGGTCGGGGTGCGTACGACGTGTCCGGCGATCCGCTCGGCCGCGGCTTCGATGTCCGTGATTCCGATCAAGGCAGTCTTCCTTCCGGCCCGGGCGTCCGTGCGCGCCCCCTGGAACCCTTTCGCGCGAGGTGCCCCAGGTCAACACGGTCCCGCGGCCTCACGGGTCTCGGTGCGGCAGGCCGCCCGGCACGGGTCTGCCGGTGACGACCGGGTTCCCTCAGTGCTGCTGCGTCTTCTGCGGCGTCGCCTCGCTCGGCCGCACGACGACGAACCCCTCGCCCTGGAGCACCAGCTGCACGGCCTCCCCGGAACCGCCGCGCAGCATCGAGCCGATGGACTGCGAGCGGTGCAGCGAGGTCGTCAGCCCCGCGGACCAGCCGACGATCGCGTCCGTGTCGACGTGGACCGGGTACTGGGGCGAGACCGGGATCACCAGCGGGCTGCCCTCGCAGATCAGGCCCAGCCTGCCCTGACCGGTGAAGACGCTGTTGAACAGCCCGCCGCCGGCGATGCCGGAGCCCTTGACCGTGGAGATGCTGTACGACAACGACGAGTCGAAACACAGGACGTTGCGGCCGTTGACCGTGAATTCGTCACCGGGCTCCACGTCCACGACGAAGCAGTTCTGCGCCTCGTGCGCGAACCAGGCCTCGCCCTGGCCGCGCACCGCCATCAGGGGTAGCCCCTCTCCGGTGACCGCGCGCTTGAGCATGCCGCCCACGCCCTGGCCCTTGCGCTCGAACTGGAGGTTGCCGCGGTAGGCGACCATCGCGCCCTGCCGCGCCAGCATCTCGCCGTTCACCGTGTAACGGATGCATTTGGAGTTCTCGACGGTCATGCCCGGCGCGGTGGCGGGCTGCACCATGTGCTCGCTGGAAAAGAGGTCACCCTTCATGCATGCATCCTGGCCCGGAGTGCCCCGTTCCGCCAAGATCGCGAGGTGCCCGGGCCGGCGCGGCCGGTGTCGGCCGCGCTCAGCCGCCGAAGAGCTGGGTCCAGTACGTGCCCGCCCCGCCGCCGGCGGTGTACCCCGCGGAGACGACGCGCTGGTGCACGGAGACGCCGTCGCGGTTCTCGACGCTCAGCGCGCCGGCGGCGGCCATGGCGGCGGCGTGTGCCCGGGCCGCCGACACCAGGCGGGTATCAGCGGAGACGGGACGGGACTTGGAATTGACCAGGGTCAGGAAACCGTCGGAGTCGGCGGCCGGTGCCCGACCGGCCGGCTCCTCGGGCGCCTCGTCGACGACGTCCACCCCGAAGTCCCGGGCGAGCCCGGCGAGTCCGTCGGCGTACCCCTGTCCCAGGGCGCGCAGCTTCCACAGGGACGAAGAGCAGCCCCGGCAGCCGGTCCGGATCCGGACGGATCTCGTACTCGTCGGGGACGTCGTTCACCACCGCCCAGCCGAGCGCCTCGGTCCACCAGCGCCCGAGCGCCGCGGGATCGGCCGCGTCGACGTTCACCTGCTTCCACTCCGAGGTCATGCGGACGGCGTAGGGAAGACTGGTCCCATGGACGACGTGACCGCGACACAGGGAGGGACCCGCATGACGCGCCCGATCACGGCAGGGGTGGACGGTTCGCAGGAGAGCCTGGCGGCGCTGGCCTGGGCCGCCAGGGAGGCGGTCCGGCGCGAGGCACCGCTGCGTGTCGTGCACGCCTGGCGGTTCCAGCCGCAGGACACGGCGGGCGTGGGGGACCGGGACGCGCAGGAGCGGTCGGTGCGGGACGCGGTCGCCGAGTATGTCCGTACCGTGACCGAGCGGCACCCGGGACTCACGGTGGACACGGATGTCCGTGAGGCCGACGACGCCGTCGCCGCGTTGCTCGCCGCCGGGGCCGACGCCGAGGCGCTGGTGCTCGGCTCGCGCGGCCACGGGGCGGTCGTCGGATTCCTGCTCGGCTCCGTCGGCCAGCGGGTGATCGCCGAGGCCACCCGGCCGGTGGTCCTCGTGCGCGACGGGGACGAGGCCGCCACGGAGGCCGCCGGCCGCGAGGTCGTCGTGGGCCAACAGGGGGAGCCCGAGGACAGTGCCGACGTGATCGGGTTCGCCTTCGAGGCCGCCGCCGCTCGCGACGCCACGGTGCGCGCCGTGCGGGCCTGGACCTTGCCGACGGTGTTCACCTACAGCCCGGGTTCCATGGCGCTCGCCGACGAGGCCGGGGGACTGGAGCAGTACGAGCGCAAGGCGCTCGGCGAGGCGCTGGGGCCGTGGCGCGAGCGCTTCCCCGACGTCCCGGTGATCGAGCACGTGGAGATGGGCAGCGCCGGCCAGGTACTGCTGTCGGTGGCCGGTGGCGCCCAGCTGGTGGTAGTCGGCCGCCGCGCCCGCCGCACGGCCGTCGGTGCCCGCATCGGCTCCGTGGCGCACGGCGTGCTGCACCACGCGGACTGCCCGGTCGCGGTGGTACCGCACACCTGAGGGTCCCCGCACCGCCCGGCACCGCCCGGAGGCCCGTCCGGCCCCGCCCACCCGTCGGTCGGCCCGGCACGGTACCCCCGAAGGCCCGTGGGCCGCTCAGTCCGCCGTCGGCTGCAGCGTCTCTCGGGCCTTCGGCAGGATGTTGGCGATGTAGTCCGCGACGGCGGTCTCCAGGCCGATGTCGTGCTGTGCCCGCTCCGACAGGTACCAGCGGTGCTCCAGCAGCTCGTGGTAGATCTCGGCCGGGTCCATCGCGCCGCGCAGCTCCACCGGCACCGCCCGCACGGTGGGCCGGAACACCTCCCGCACCCAGCGGTGTGCGAGGACTTCGGGGCGGGCGCCGAGGGGATCGCCCGGGGCGTAGTCGTCCTGGGTCGCCATCCAGCTCTCCAGATCGTTCAGCAGCCGCCGGGCCTGGTTCTCCTCGGCGTCCAGCCCGGTCAGGCGCAGCAACTGGCGCTGGTGGTGGCCGGCGTCGACGACCTTGGGCACGAAGGTGACCGTGTCGCCGTTGGAGGCGTGCTCGATCTGCATCTCGGCCACGTCGAAGCCGAGATCGTTGAGGCGCCGGATGCGGCGCTCGATGTAGTGGTACTTGCCCGCCGGATAGACGGAGGTGCGGGTCAGCTCGTCCCACAGGCTTCGGTAGCGGGCGCAGATCTCGGTGCCGAAGTCGATGGGGTCGACGGAGGGGTGCAGCGCCCCCGACGCCTCGAGGTCGAGGAGTTCCCCGCTGATGTTCACCCGCGCGAGGTCGAGGTCGTAGTCGCGCTGGCCGTCGCTGAGCCGCTGGTGCAGCTCACCGGTCTCGGCGTCCACCAGGTAGGCGGCGTAGGCGCCCGCGTCACGGCGGAAGAGGGTGTTGGACAGCGAGCAGTCGCCCCAGGCGAACCCGGCGAGGTGCAGCCGGACCAGCAGCACAGCCAGGGCGTCCATCAGGCGGTGCATGGTGGCGGGGCGCAGCGTCGTCTCGAACATCGACCGGTACGGCATGGAGCCGCCCAGGTGCCGGGTGATCAGCACCGGTTCCAGCGGAACGCCCGAGGCGCCGGTGCGGCCGGTGACCACGGCCAGCGCGTCGACCGCGGGGATCGCGAGGCGGTCCAGGTCGCGCAGCAGCTGGTACTCGCGCAGCGCGGGCCGTTCGGCCAGCTCCTTGACGGCGATCACCTCGTCGCCGGCCCGGGCATAGCGGACGACGTGCCGGGAGATGCCGCGCGGCAGCGGCACGAGGTATTCCTCGGGCCACTCCTCCAGCGGCGTCTGCCAGGGCAGTTCGAGCAGGAGCGCGGGGTGCTCCGGGTTGGTGGCGCTGATCTGCAAGGCCATGCCCCGACTCTAGAACGCCCGTTCCCGGGCCTGGCGCGCGGCTTCCTTCACGAGGCCGCGGTGGACCGGCCCGTGCCCGGGGAGCAGGACGTCGGCATCGAGTTCCGCGATGACGTCGAGGGAGGCCAGGACACGCGGCCGGTCGTGATGGAACATGCCTGGCAGCAACTGCGGTCCGGCGATCCGCGAGGTGGCGTGCGCGCTCACCAGCGCGTCGCCGGAGACGACCACCCCGGCATCGGGGAGGTGGTAGACGCAGTGCCCGTCCGTGTGTCCGGGCGTGTGCACCGGCACGGGCCGTCCGGGCAGGTCCAGGGCGCCGTCGCCGGTGAAGGGCTCCGGCGAGAGCACCGGGTGCCGCTCGGTGCCCCCGGACCGCAGCACGTGCAGCGCCCACGGCAGTACCCCCGGCCGCCGGGCGTTGCGCAGTACGGTGCGGACGGACACCTGCTGCAGGAAGTCCCGCCGGGCGTGGGGTACTTCGGCCGGGTGGAGGAGGACCGGGATACCGTGGGCGGCGCGCAGGTACTGGGCCGAGCCCAGGTGGTCGTTGTGGGCGTGGGTGATCAGCACGGCCGCCACCGCCTCCGGAGAACCCCCCACGGCGGCCAGCGAGTCCAGCAGCAGTCGCCGGTCGCCGGGGTAGCCGGTGTCGATCAGGGTGACCGCGTCCCCGTCGGTGAGGATCACCCAGTTGGTGTGGCCGCCGTGCACCAGGTAGGTGCCGTCGGCGACCTGCCGTACGTCCGCGTGCATGGGGCCTCCCGTGTGCCAGTCGCTGCCCGTCGGGCGACAGCCAACCAGACGCGGCGGCCGCGAAGGGCGCGCGGCCCTCAGCGCACGCCGTGCGGGCGGAACTGGACGCTGATGCGGGGTCCGACGGCGCGGGTGCTCTTGGGAACGCAGTGCTCCCAGGTGCGCTGGCAGGAGCCGCCCATCACGATCAGGTCGCCGTGGCCCAGCGGCCGGCGCACCGTGTCACCGCCCCCGGCCGTCGGACGCAGCAGCAGATCGCGGGGCGCGCCCACCGAGAGGATCGCGACCATCGTGTCCTGGCGTGCGCCCCGGCCGATCCGGTCCCCGTGCCAGGCGACGCTGTCCCGGCCGTCGCGGTAGTGGCACAGCCCGGCGGTGGTGAACGGCTCGCCCAGCTCATCGGCGTAGTGGGCGGTCAGTGCGGAGCGCGCCTCGGTCAGGAGCGGGTGGGGGAGGGCGTCGCCCGCACCGTAGAAGGCGAGCAGTCGGGGCACGTCCACCACCTGGTCGTACATGGCCCGCCGCTCGGCCCGCCACGGAACCTCGGTGGCCAGCCGCTCGAACAGCGCGTCGGCACCGCTCAGCCAGCCGGGGAGCAGGTCGATCCAGGCGCCGGCGCCCAGGTCGGTGCGGCGCAGTCCACCGAGCGGGCCGAGCCGGACCTCGTCGGCCTGGTCGAAGAGCGAGCCCTGGAGGTGCGTGGTCATGGAGCCAGCCTACCTCTGTTCGAAAGTCTGTTCTATCCGCCTCGTGGTCCTGCCTCCTGCCGCGGCCCTTTCGATACGTCGGTGTATCCGATACATTCGCGCATCGGACGCAGGGGAGGGCCCGGATGGCGGTGAGGGCGACGACCGGGCGCGTGACCAGGCGGCGCGTGCGCACCCGCGCGAACCTCCTGGAGGCCGCGTTCGGCGTGTTCGCCGCCAAGGGGTTCGGGCGGGTGTCGATCGAGGAGGTCTGCGAGGCGGCCGGGTACAGCCGGGGCGCCTTCTACTCCAACTTCGACAGCCTCGACGAGCTGTTCTTCGCCCTCTACCGGCAGCGGGCCGACCTGATCGCCGAGCAGGTGTCCGGCGCCCTCGCCTCCGACGGTCCCGACCTCGACGTACCGGGCGCCGTGGACCGGGTCACCGAGGTACTGCTCCTGGACCGGGACTGGCTCCTGGTGAAGACGGACTTCCTGGTGCACGCCGCTCGCGACCGCGCCGTGTCCCGGTCCCTGCTGGAACACCGGGCACGCCTGAGGCGGGCGATCGCCGGCCGGCTCGTCAGGGCGCGGGGGCACACCCCCCTGCCCGCCGTGCTGGGCGACGCGGAGGGCGCCGCGCACGCCGTGGTGGCCGCGTACGACGGCGTCACCACCCAACTGCTGCTGGACCGGGACGTCGAGCACGCCCGGGACTGGCTGCGACAGCTGCTCACCGCATTGCTCACCGACGGCAGCACTCGTCAATGACGGAACAGGAAGGGACGGTCGCCATGGATGCCGACGTCATCGTGGTCGGAGCGGGACTTGCGGGCCTGGTCGCGGCGCACGAGCTGACCAGCCGCGGCAGGAGGGTCGCCCTGGTCGACCAGGAGAACGCGGCCAACCTCGGCGGGCAGGCCTTCTGGTCCTTCGGCGGCCTCTTCCTCGTCGACTCCCCCGAGCAGCGACGCCTCGGCGTCAAGGACTCCTTCGACCTGGCCTGGAGCGACTGGCAGGGCAGCGCGGGCTTCGACCGGGCCGAGGACGAGGACTCCTGGGCGGTGCGCTGGGCGCGTGCCTACGTCGAGTGGGCGGCGGGGGAGAAGCGCTCCTGGCTCGCCGGGCACGGCATCACCTTCCTGCCCACCGTCGGCTGGGCCGAGCGCGGCGACCTCCGGGCGGGCGGGCACGGCAACTCCGTGCCGCGCTTCCACATCGCCTGGGGCACCGGCACCGGAGTCGTCGAGCCGTTCGTCCGGTACGCGAAGCAGGCGGCCCGCGACGGGCTGCTCACCTTCCACCACCGCCACCGCGTCGACCACCTGGTCGTCGAGGACGGCACGGCGCGCGGCGTTCGGGGCACGGTCCTCGCCGAGGACCACTCGTCCCGCGGTGTCGCCTCCAACCGCGACGCGATCGGCGAGTTCGAGCTCACCGCCCGGGCCGTGATCGTCACCTCCGGCGGCATCGGCGGCGACCACGACGTCGTCCGCCGCCACTGGCCCGAGCGCCTCGGCACCCCGCCCGCCGAGATGGTCACCGGCGTCCCCGCCTACGTCGACGGGCGGATGCTCGACATCAGCGCCGAGGCGGGCGCCCGCCTCGTCAACCGCGACCGGATGTGGCACTACACCGAGGGCGTGCGCAACTGGGACCCCATCTGGCCGGGCCACGGCATCCGCATCCTGCCCGGCCCGTCCTCGATGTGGTTCGACGCCCTCGGCCGCCGGCTGCCCGAGCCCTGCCTGCCCGGCTACGACACCCTCGGCACCCTGCGGCACTTGCGCACCGCCGACGGCCTCGCGGGTCTCGACCACTCCTGGTTCATCCTCACCCAGAAGATCATCGAGAAGGAGTTCGCGCTCTCCGGCTCCGAGCAGAACCCCGACATCACCGCCAAGGACCGTGCCGGCTTCCTGCGCGAACGCGTCCTCGGCAAGGGGGCCCCGGGCCCGGTGGACGCCTTCCTGCGCGAGGGCGCCGACTTCGTGAGCGCGCCCGACCTGGAGCAGCTGGTCGACCGGATGAACGCGCTGACCGAGAAGCCGCTCCTGGACGCCGCCTCGATCAGGCGCCAGATAGCGGCCCGTGACCTCCAGACGGCCAACCCGTACGCCAAGGACGCCCAGGTGCAGGGCATCCGCAACGCCCGCCGCTACATAGGCGACCGCCTCGGCCGGGTCGCCGTGCCGCACCGCATCCTCGACCCGGCGGCGGGCCCGCTGATCGGCGTCAAGCTGCACATCCTCACCCGCAAGACCCTCGGCGGCATCCAGACCGACCTCGACTCCCGCGCCCTCGGCGCCGACGGCACGCCCGTCGACGGTCTGTACGCGGCCGGCGAGGTGGCCGGGTTCGGCGGAGGAGGGGTGCACGGGTACAACGCGCTCGAGGGCACCTTCCTCGGCGGCTGCCTGTTCTCGGGACGCGCGGCGGGCCGGGCCGCGGCACGGCAGACGGCCTGATCGAGACACGCCTCCCACCCGCCCTCGGGGGCGTCCGGCGCATGCCGCTCCGGTCTCACTCCTCGCCGAGGAGCCGGAGCAGCACGGAAGCGTGGCTCTCCTCGGGGGACCTGGACGCCGTCAGCAGCGTCACGTCGCCCTCGCCCGCCAAGTCCCGCACGCGGTCGAGGAGTGCCACCGCCTCCGGGGCCGCCAGCTCGGCCTCGTACCGCTCGGCGAACTCCTCGTACGACCCCTCGCCCGCGTGGTACCAGCGGCGCAGCTCCGACGACGGGGTAAGACCCTTGGGCCACTCGTCCACGTGGGCCACGTCCTTGGCCACGCCCCGCGGCCACAGCCGGTCGACCAGGACCCGCACGCCGTCGTCCGGCTCGGGCGCATCGTAGATGCGGCGCACCCGCACGCTCATGGCCGGTCCCCTCTCGACGGCACCAGTGCTGTCGTGAGCCTACGTCGGGTGCCCACGGGGCGGCGGGGACGCGTGCGCCGTTCGGGAACGGCCCGGTTCCCCTGCCACGTCTTCCGGGTAGTCCGTCGCCCCGGCGGTGTGACGAGGGAGGTCGGCGCATGCGCCCATCGGACGGGTTGCCGGTGGTGCGGTCACTCCACGAACTGACCGACCTCGTCCGGCGGACCGGGGCCGGTACGTACGCTGGTCGCGCGGCCCCGGCACCGACCTCACCGACGTCTCCGGCACCGGCGGACTCACCGGCGTGCCCATGCCGGGCCTCCGCCAAACCCCTCGAGGTGGAGGCTTGGTGGGCGTACCGCCCGTGCGGGTGTGGGCGGCCCGGCGGCTGCACGACTACGCGCATCTGCCGCACGACAAGGGACCCCGGCGCCCAGGCCTGGGTGTTCACCGGCCGTGAGGCGGGCCGCGGTCCGGGCAACGAACCGCTGGTGGCCGACGCCCGGCCGCTGTGCTGGATCGACCCGGGCGTCATCGAGGAGGCCCGGGCCGAGGTGGAAGGCCAGGAGCGCCCTGGGGACACCTGCGCCGCACCGGCCGCTGAGAGGAGCCGACGGGACTCAGCCGGACCTCCTGCGCACGGCCTCGCGGCGCTTGAGCGCCCGGCGCTCCATTTCACTGGTCCCGCCCCACACGCCGATGGACTGCCCGGTGTCGAGCGCCCATCGCAGACACTGCTCCCGCACCGGACAACGCCGGCAGACCGCCTTGGCCTGCTCGGCCTGCAAAGCGGCCGGTCCGGTGGTGCCGATCGGGAAGAACAGGTCGGGGTCCTCCGTGCGGCACTCGGCGTGCTCTCGCCAGTCGTCCATCAATGTCACCTGCGATCGGTATCGTTCGCGCCCTCGTGTATGCCTTGCTCCGTTCCGGGTGGCCTGTCGATCCGGGGCGAAACCGGCGCGGCGCCTTCGATCGCGTCCCGTGTCTACCGGCGCAGCGCCTCCGCAGCCGCCGACGCCACCGCCTCGGCCACCGTGGCCAGCGCCGGGGAGTCGAGCTTCCACTGCTGCCAGTACAGCGGGACGTCCACCGACCGGTCCGGCGCGAAGTCGACGAGCCGGCCGGCGCCGAGCAGGGGTCCGGCCTGTGGTTCGGGCACCATGCCCCAGCCGAGACCGGCGGCGACCGCGTCGACGAAGCCCTCCGAGGTCGGCACGTAGTGCCGCGCGGGTCCCGCGTCGCGGTGACCGAGCCGGCGCGCGAAGCCGTCCTGGAAGTCGTCCCGCCGGTCGAAGAGCACCACCGGCGCCCCGGCGAGCGTCTCGGCGGGCGGTCCGTCGAGGTGGCGCGCGGCGAAGTCCGGGGCGGCGCAGGGGAGATACCGCATCCGCCCCAGGTACCGGACGGTGCAGCCGGGGACCGGGTCGGGCGACGAGGTCACCGCGGCCATCACCACGCCCTCCCGCAGCAGGGCTGCCGTATGGTCCTCGTCCTCGCGGCGCAGCTCGAAACAGAGCGCGTGCTCCCGGGGGACCCGCGTCAGCGCTCCCAGGAACCAGGTCGCGAGCGAGTCGGCGTTCACGGCCACCGAGACCCGGGTCGGCTCCCCGGCCCCGCTCAGCCCCAGTTCGGCGTAGGCGTCCCGTTCCAGCCGGGCCACCTGGCGGGCGAGGCGCACCAGCACCGCCCCGGATTCCGTGGGCCGCACCGGCTTGGTGCGCAGCAGCAACACCCTGCCGGTGCGCTGCTCCAGCGCCTTCACCCGCTGGCTGACCGCGGACGGCGTCACGTGCAGCGCCGCGGCGGCCGCGTCGAAGGTGCCTTCGTCCACCACGGCCAGAAGGGTGCGCACCTGGTCCAGGGGGAGGTCCGCCGGTGCCGGCATGCTCGGTCCCGTCATCACAATGGCTAAGGATACGTAAGAACCTTTAGCTGTACGGGCGCTGATCGCGCGCTTAGCGTCGAAGTCATGACCAACGCCCTCACCGCCGCGGCCGCCGGCTTCGGCACCGGCCTCTCGCTCATCGTCGCCATCGGCGCACAGAACGCCTTCGTCCTGCGCCAGGGCGTCCGCCGCGACGCGGTTCTCGCCGTGGTCGGCATCTGCGCGCTGTCCGACGCCCTGCTCATCGCCCTGGGCGTCGGCGGGGTCGGCGCGGTGGTGGTGGCGTGGCCGGACGCCCTGACCGTGATCGGCTGGATCGGCGGCGCCTTCCTGCTCTGCTACGGCGCCCTGGCCGCCCGGCGGGTGTTCCGGCCGGCCGGCGGACTGCGGGCGGAGGGCGACGCGGCCGGCTCGCGCCGCCGGGCGGTCCTCACCTGCCTGGCGCTGACCTGGCTCAACCCGCACGTCTACCTCGACACCGTGTTCCTGCTGGGCTCGGTCGCCGCCGACCGGGGGCCGCTGCGCTGGACCTTCGGTCTGGGCGCCGTGGTCGCCAGCCTGTGCTGGTTCGCCGCGCTGGGCTTCGGCGCCCGCTACCTGGGCCGCTTCCTGGCCCGCCCCGCGGCCTGGCGGGTGCTCGACGCGCTGGTCGCCGCCACCATGATCATCCTTGGGGTCACTCTCATCGCCGGGGCCTGAGCGGGCCCCGAGCGGCCGGGCGGGGCCCTGGAGCTCGAACGGAGCTGCGATAGTAAGCCCGCAGCGCGAAAGATGTTCGAGCACGTAGGAAGCGCGTGGACACCAGCGAGAGCAGTACCGAACCCGGGTCGGAGGGCCCCGCCCCCGACGGAGCACCACGGCGTGGCCTGCGCCGCTGGGCCATGGACACCCGGCCCCTGCGCCGCCCGGCCTACCGCAGGCTGTGGTCCTCGACCATCGTCACGGCGGTCGGCAGTCAGCTCACCGCCGTCGCCGTGCCCAAACAGATCTACGACATCACCGGCTCCTCGGCCTGGGTCGGCGCCGCGAGCCTCGCGGGCCTGCTGCCGCTGATCGTGTTCGCGCTGTGGGGCGGCGCGGTCGCCGACACCATGGACCGCCGCAAACTGCTGCTGATCACCAACACCGGCATCGCCGTGACCTCGGTCCTGTTCTGGCTGCAGGCGGTCACCGGCCTCGAGTCGGTGGCCGCCCTCATGCTCCTGCTCGCGCTCCAGCAGGCCTTCTGGGGCCTGAACGCGCCGACCCGCAACGCCTCCATCGCCCGTCTGGTCCCCGAGGACGAGCTGCCCGCCGCCAACGCGCTCGGCTCGACCGTCATGCAGACCGGACAGGTGGTCGGCCCGCTGCTCGCCGGCGCCCTCATCCCGGTCGTCGGCCTGGCCGAGCTGTACCTGATCGACGCCTTGGCCCTGTGCGTCACCGTGTGGGCGGTCCACAAGCTGCCCGCGCTGCCGCCGCTCGCGGGCACGGCGGCCCGGCGCGCCGGCGTCCGGGAGGTCGTGGCGGGCTTCCGTTACATCGCCGGGCACAAGGTGCTGCTGCTGTCCTTCCTGGCCGACATCGTGGCCATGGTCCTCGGGATGCCCCGCGCCCTGTTCCCGCAGCTCGCCTCCGAGACCTACGCCGGCTACGGCGAAGGGCTCGCCCTCGGGCTGCTGTTCGCGGCGATCCCCATCGGCGCGGTGGTCGGCGGGCTGTTCTCCGGCGCCTACTCCCGGGCCCGCCGGCACGGCTGGATGGTGATCGGCGCGGTCGTGGTCTGGGGTGCCGCCGTCGCCGGCTTCGGGCTGAGTTCCAGCCTCTGGCTCGCGGTGGCGTTCCTGGCGGTGGCCGGAGTCGCGGACATGGTCTCCATGGTGTTCCGCGGGGCGATCCTGCTGTCCGCCGCGACCGACGAGATGCGCGGACGCATGCAGGGCGTCTTCACCGTGGTCGTCGCGGGCGGTCCCCGCCTCGCCGACGTCCTGCACGGCGGCGCGGGCTCGGCCTTCGGCGCGCGCGAGGCGGCGGCCGGCGGCGGGGTCCTCGTCGTCGTGGTGATGCTGGCCCTGGCGGCCGCGATGCCGGCGCTGCGCCGCTACCGGGTCTGACGGCACCTCACAGCGAACCGCGCCCGTGCAGCGCGTAGTGCTCCATGAGCCGGCCCCTGGTGGTCTCCAGCCGGTGCGCGAGGATCTCGGCGACCGAGCGCACCAGCACGATGCCCAGCTGCGGGTCCTCCTCGCACAGGCGGAGCACCGAGGCCGCGTCGAACTCGTAGGCGCGCACCGGGCTGAAGGCCTCGGCGCCGAAGTCCCACTCGTAGGGCGGGAACAGCCAGGACCAGCCGAGCAGGTCGCCCGCGCCGAGACTGGCGACCGTGACCCGCTGCACGGAGGTCACCTCCTGGGTCAGGGAGACCGCGCCGGATCGGATGACCCAGAAGCGGTCGGCCCGGCCGCCCGCCTCGAAGATCCGGGCGTCCTCCGCGAAGGAGACCTCCCGGGCGAGCGCCGTCAGGCGTGCGCGCTGCGGCTGGGGGAGCGCGGTCAGCAGTTTGATCGCTTTGGTCATGGCACGGGGCTCCTCGCCGGCGATTCGGTTCCGGGGCTTTCCCTATGCCCATTTCAGACGCTGTCGGCGCCCCGGGCACCTCGGCGGACGGCGGATTCCGGCCGGATCCATGCGCGACAGGGCATGAAAAAGCC
The DNA here is from genome assembly GCF_014649815.1 of Streptomyces mutabilis. Classification (GTDB taxonomy): domain Bacteria; phylum Actinomycetota; class Actinomycetes; order Streptomycetales; family Streptomycetaceae; genus Streptomyces; species Streptomyces mutabilis. The sequence goes on from NZ_BMTT01000012.1 coordinate 206,666, forward strand.
CTGGCTGGTCGGGGGAAACCAGCCAGGGCCGTGTGCGGTGGCGTACGAAGGACGCTGCGTCGACCTCGTCGCCACGTATGGATGAACGCTAAACCATCTCCGGACGCTCTGCGAACCCCGAACCGGGGCACGTGACCCGTTTCACTCGGCGCTGACTCCCGGAGCCTCAGCCCCCGCTCCCCGCGACGACCCTGATCGTCCGCAGCGCGGGATCGCTCGGGTCCGGAAGGTACATTCCGGCGTCCAGGCCGCTGCGCAGATACCGCAGGACCGGTTCGGCCAGCCGTTCACCCGGCAGGACGGCGGGAATGCCGGGCGGGTACGGCGTGATCATCTCCGCGGCGACCCGACCGGCCGCCCGGTCGAGCGGCACGTCCTCGGCCGGCCCGAAGAACGCGTCCCGGGGGAGCGCCACCTGCGGCATCCGCAGTCCGGCCGGCGAGGACACCTCGACGCGCGGCGCGGGGTCCAGACCCGGGGCGGCGCGCGCGAGGTCCTTGAGCGCGGCGAGCAGCTCCCCGGCCGTCTCCCGGTCGTCGCCGTGGGTGACCTGCATGCCGATGCGGCGGTGGTCGGTCAGGTGCGCGACCACGCTCCGGTGCTCCCGCAGCCAGTCCGCGGCCTGGAAGCCGGTCACGCCCAGCCCGTCGAGGTCGATGACGACGGGCAGCGGGTCGAAGCCGTGGGCCCGTCCAGGGCCGCAGAAATCCTCCCGGTCGTTCACGTGCATGCCGTCGATCTCCTCGACGGCCGCCCGCACCTCGGCCGCCAGCTCCAGCGCGCCGCCCATCAGCTCCCGGCCGCGCAGTGCCATCTGCCGCCGCCAGCCGTCCAGCCCGGCGAAGATCAGCGCCGACGGGCTGGTGGTGGCGAGCAGGTCCGCGCGCATGCCGAGCAGCTTCGGCGGCACCAGGTCACCGCGCAGATGGAACACGGAGCCCTGCTCCAGACCGCTGCCCATCTTGTGGATGCTGGTCACGCAGATGTCGGCGCCCGCGTCCATCGCCCACGAGGGCAGATCCGGGTGGAATGGCAGATGCGCCCCCCACGCCTCGTCCACGATCAACGGCGCCGACCGCCGGTGGCACACCTCGGCCACGGCCCGCAGGTCGGCGCTCGCACCGTACGGCGTCGGGCTGGTGATCAGCGCGCCCTTGGCATCGGGGTGCGCGGCGAACGCCCGCTCGAACTCCTCGGCCGACGGTGGATGGGCCAGGTGGAGCCGCGCGTCCCAGCTGGGTTCCACCCAGACCGGCTCGATGCCGGGCAGGATCAGCCTCGACACGACGGACTTGTGCGCGTCCCGGCCGATCAGCAGCTTCTCGTGCGGGCCCGCGACCGCCAGCATGGCCGCCTTCACCGACAGGGAACTCCCGCACGTCGAGAAGAACGTGTGTTCCGCGTGCACCGCGTCGGCCATCAGCTCCTGGGCGCGCCGGAGCACCCGCCCGCGGGTGAGCCGGTCGTCCAGTCCGCCGGTCGCCAGGACGTCGCCGTAGAAGACGGCGTCGCCCAGCACCTGGCGCACCTCCGGGTCGGCTCCCCGGGCCTGCTTGTGCCCCGGCGGGGTGAATGACAGCCGGCCCTCGTGGCGGCAGCCGGCCCTCGCGGCGGTAGTCGACGAGGGCCTCCAGCACGGGCGCACGGGTGTGATCGGCTGTCATGCCGACCCGGTCTCCCGGCCGGCCGTCGGCGATCCGCCCCGCGACCGGTCACCGGGTGCTCCGCCCAGGAGTCAGCACCTCGTCCAGCACCCGAAGAACGGCTTCATACGCCACCGTCCGTACGGCGGCCTCCCGGGAGCCCTCCGGATCGGTCGGCCGCAGCTCCTCGCTCCGGGCCCGCCAGGACCGCTGCTGCTGCACCGCACAGGCCCTCGCCCGGTGCATGCGGCGCAGCAGTTCGTCCGAGTCCACAACATCCGTCATGTCTTCCGCGTACCCCCGACGGCCGCCCGGATGGCCCCTGAGCCGTAAGGGGGGCCGGAGGTTGGGGGGTACCGGCAGAGGTCAGCCGGAAGTAACGGCTAGTCCCACCGACCAGGGAGCTGACGGATGAGTGAAAGGCACCCGACCCGACCTGCCGTCGCCCAGCCCGGTGCCGACCGGCACCGGCCGTGCAAACCCGCCGAGGCGCGCCGGACCGTCGAACGGGTGGTCACCGAGTGCTGCGGCACCGGCGACCACGCGTCCTGCGACGCGGCCGCCCTCTCGGACGCCGTGCTGGTCGCCTCGGAACTGACCACCAACGCGATACTGCACGGCGGCGGCGTCACCGACTTCCGCGTCGACGTCGTCGGACCCGGCGTCGAGCTGTCGGTCTGCGACCGCAGCCACGACCTTCCGGTGGCCGTGCCGCAGACCGACCCCGAGGGACGCCGCCGCGTCGGCGGCCGGGGCTGGCCCATCGTCTGCCGGCTGGCCCGTGACGTACGCGTGGCAGACCTTCCGTCGGGAGGCAAGTGCATCACCGTGGTCGTTCCGCTGTCCTGAGTACTTTTGCGAAAGCGGAGTTTGTTCCACCGGGGGCAGGGCAGTCGCAAGTTCGTGCTTCGGACCGGAGGCGCAGCAGCGGGAGCGGTATGGCTGCTCGGGCCCTCCGGGTGAGTGACCCGGCCGGCGCCGTTCCCGCGGAAAGTTCCCCTGAGACCACCGTTCAGGAGCGATCCGCATGCTCATCGAAACATCCACTGCCCGTCCCGCTACGCCCGAGTCCACCGACACCGCCGCCCCCGCCCGTCGTCGGCACGACGACGCCCCCGACACCACGGCCCTCTTCAGCCGGCTGGCCGGCCTCGAGGAGGGGCCCGAGCGGGATGCCGTCCGCGACGAACTCGTCACCGCGTGGCTGCCCATGGCCCACCGGATCGCCGGACGCTTCCGCGACCGCGGCGAGTCCATCGAGGACCTGCGCCAGGTAGCGGCGCTCGGCCTGGTCAAGGCCATCGACCGCTTCGACCCGGAGCGCGGCGCCTTCGAGAGCTACGCCGTGCCCACCATCACCGGCGAGGTCAAGCGACACTTCCGGGACCGGATGTGGGCCCTGCGGGTGCCCCGCCGGGTCCAGGAACTGCGCAACAAGGTGCGGGTGGCGCGGCGCGAGCTCACGCAGAGCCCCGGCAGCCCCGAACCGTCGGTGGCCGACCTCGCCGCCCACACCGGGCTGACCGAGGAAGAGGTCGGCGCCGGGATGGAGGCGCTGGAGAGCTTCAGCACCCTGTCGCTGGACGCCGAACTCTCGGCCGGCGACGACGGCTACAGCCTGGCGGACACCCTCGGCGCGGCCGACACCTCGTACGACACCGTGATCGACCGCGAATCCGCGAAGGAAGGCCTGCGCAGGCTGCCCGAACGCGAGCGGGCCATCCTCTACATGCGCTTCTTCGAGGACATGACACAAAGCCGGATAGCCGACCGCCTGGGCATCTCGCAGATGCACGTCTCACGGCTCATCAGCCGCAGCTGCGCCCGCGTGCGGGACGAGGCGATGGGACAGCGGACCGGCCACCGGGGCACAGGACGGCCGGTGCGGACCTGACGACCGGGCGACGAAGGAGGAACGGGAACGGATGCTGATGCCCCACCCCGCGGTGCTGCGCGGACTCCTCGACGAGTACGAGGCGACGGCCCTGCACGAACCCGCCGACGACACGGGCGGACCCGGTCCCCGGACACGGGATCTGGCGTACACGCTGTGCGTGTCGACCGGCACGCGCGACGTGCGGCATGCCCTGGCGGTCGCCAGGCGGCAACTCGCGGCCCGTCCGGTCCCGGCGCCCGAGCCCGCGGTCGCGGCGGACTGAACAACGACGAGGACGGCTGGTGGCCCGGCTGCCCGCACACCGCCCGGCGGATGTGCGGGCAGCCGGGCTATGTGACGGCATGCCCGGCCTCGGGCGGCCGGCGGTAGGCGAGGCATCAGGGGGGGGGCGAGGCATCAGGGGGGCGAGGCATCGGGGGGCGACGGCATGCCGGGCACCGGGCGGCCGGAGATGGCCGAACACCGGGGTGTGCGGCCGGTGAGCCGGGGCATTCGCTGTCCCGGAGGGGAGGCTCACGATGAACGCACGTGTTCTCGCACATGCCGGCCGCGGCCGGGCCCGCCGGGCCGCGAACGGCTCGACCGCCGAGGGGGCCGCCCGGGCGGGACTCACCGCCCGCGGCGTCATCTACCTGCTGGTGGGTGTCCTGGCGCTGCAGATAGCCTTCGGCACCGGCGACCGGCAGGCGGACCGGGGCGGTGCCCTGGCCGAGCTGGCGGACAAGCCGTTCGGCGCCGTACTGCTGTGGGCGCTGGGCATCGGGCTCGTCGGCATGGCCCTGTGGCGGTTGTCCGAGGCGCTCTTCGGGGTCACGGGCAAGGACGGGCGCACCGCGAGGAAGCGGCTGCCGGCCGCCGCCCGGTGCGTGTTCTACGCGTTCGTCGCCTATTCCGTCCTGGCCTTCGCGGCGGGCTCCGGCGGCGGCGGGTCCAGCGACCGGCAGTCCCGGGACGTCACGGCCAAGGTGATGGAGATGCCCGCCGGGCAGTGGCTCGTGGGCCTGGCCGGTACCGGCGTAGTGGTCGCCGGCGTCGTGATCGCCGTACAGGCACTGCGCCGCAGCTACCACAAGAAGCTGAAGCTCGGCGAGCTGAACCCCCGGACCCGGAGGCTGGTCGACGTCGCCGGCGTCGGCGGGGGAGCGGCACGCGGAATCGTCTTCGCCGTGGCGGGCGGCTTCGCCGTACGCGCCGCCGTCGACTACGAACCCGACAAGACCAAAGGCCTCGACGACACCCTGCGCTCCTTCGCCGATACCCCGCTCGGCCCCTGGCTGCTGGTCCTCGTCGCCGCGGGTCTCGTGCTGTTCGGCGTCTTCTCCTTCGCCCTCGCACGCTGGCGCCGGGTCTGAGCCGCGCTGCACGGGGAACACGGGGCGAATGAACGAACACGAGATTCCTCCGCCGGACGGACGTCCCGTGGACGTCTACCTCGACCTCCTGCGAGTGCGCATGGAGAACGACGACTACCAGCTGCTGCTCAGCGTGGTCGAACCGGTCCTCCAGGCCATCGACGAGCACCAGATGCCCACCATCGACTTCTCCCTGGACGGGGACAACGCCGAGGCGCTGCCCCAGGAGATCAGGGACGAGGCCGCCCTGGTCATCGCCACCGCGGTCACCGGCCGGCTGGACAACGAGGTCGTCGAGATCAGTACCGACGAGACCGGCCCGGTCCGGGTCGTCACCGACGCGGCCACCGCCTCCGATCCCGAGCGCCTCGGCGAGATCGCCGACTACCTCAAGGAACGCCACAAGCAGAACGAGGAACTGCGCGGCATAGCCGAGGCGAGCGGCCTGCCCAGCGACTTCTGACCGTCACCGCTCGGGCGTCGCCACGGGCACGCCGAGCGGCCGGGCCAAGCCGACCACCGCCTCGTCCAGACGCTCCAGGTGCCGCAGTACCCGCCCGGTGATCCTGCCGTACCGCGGCACCCCGCCCGCCTCGAACTGCAGCAGCGAGGCGATGCTGGGCCCGGTCTCCACGCCCTTGTCGGCGTCCTCGTCGGCGACGTGCGCGGCGATCGCCTCGATGTTGCGCACCGTGCGCCGCACCGCGCCGCGCAGCCGCGGGTCCGCCGCGATCGAGGGGTGGGTGGGCAGCAGCTCGGCGGTCGCGGCCAGGGACCGGGCGTGGTACGCGCACGTCTCCAGCAGCGCCACCACGTACTGGGCGGTGTCGCGGCGGGCCCGCAGCGGGGTGATCGGATGCGTCAGCGGCTGGGTGGCGGCCCGCAGGTCGCCCAGCGCCTGGTCCAGGTCCCGCGCCTTGTCAAGCAGATCGGCCGCCGGCCCGCCGCTGAGCTGGTCCACGGCCCCCTCGGTGACGTCGGTGAGCCGTTCCAGCACCGTACCGAGCAGTTCGTTCGTGCGGCGGTCGGTCCGTATCGGGAGCACCAGCGCCGCCGCTACGATCCCGCAGGCCGCGCCGAGCGCCGTCTCCTCGATGCGCAGCAGCAGCACCGACAGGCTGTAGGTGTGCAGCAGCGTGTACAGGAGCCCGAGCATCGCGGTCACGAAGAACGACATCAGCGTGTAGGACAGCGGCGCCGTGTAGAACATCGCGAAAATCAGCAGCAGCACCAGCCCGAACGCGACCCAGGTGTGGTCGCCCACCACGCCGGCCAGCCCGATACCGGCCACCGCCCCGAGCAGGGTGCCCAGCACCCGGCGGTAGCCCTTGACGAGGATCTCACCGGTGGACGCCGTGTTCAGGAAGACGATCCAGCACGCGAGCACCGCCCAGTACCAGCGCTGCGAGGACAGGAACTCACCGCCGACGATGGCCAGCGAGGACCCCACCGAGACCTGCACCGCGGCCCGCGTGGTGGGGCGCCGCAGCCCGGTCGGCTCGTCCTTCTCCGCTTCCTCCTCACCGGCGTCGATGGCGGCGTCCTCGGCGTCCAGCTCCTCCCGGGACCTGGTGGTCGCGGGCGTGTCGTCGGACTCGTCCTGCGGCCCGTCCAGGGCGATTCGTAGGCCCATGACCGCTCGCGCGGTCTCACCGATGCCGCGGAACACGTCCTGGACGGCCGGGATCGCCTCCGGCAGGTTCTCCTCGTCGCGATAACCGAGCAGCCGGTTGCGCAGGTGGGACAGTGCCGTGCCGCGCGCCTCGGCGGGCGGCCGCAGCACCAGGGTGCGCAGCGCCCCCAAGTCCCGGCGCAGGATTTCCGTGGCTTCGCCGGGCGCCGGTGAGCTGCCCACGGACGGCGCCGGCGCCCCCGGCAGGTGCAGGGTCAGGGTGTCCGCCCGCTCGGCGCTGCGCGCGGTCAGCAGCAGCAGGCCCAGCCGCTCGGCGGCGATCTCGGCGTCCGCGATGCGCCGCTGCACCAGCCGCGCCGTGGACGCGTCCGGGGTGCCGTCCTCCAGCCGGGACTGGATCATCAGGGCCGTCTCGTGCAGGCGCGCGGTGCCGTCCCGCAGGTGCTCCAGCGTCCGGTCGATCCCGCCCGGCCCCGCGTCGAGCAGCTCGATCTGCGTGGCCATCAGCTGGGCCAGCCGCGCGCGAAAGGCCTGCCGCAGCCGCTGGAGGATGCCCGCCGGTGTCGCGGGCACCACGGCGAAGCGCACCACCGCACTGCACACGAACGCCACCGCTATGGCGCCCAGCAGCCCCGGCAGCACCGACGGGTCGGCGCCGACGAACAGGGAGACGAAGTAGACCTGGAAACCGATCAGCCCGAGCGCCGTGCCGCGGTCGCCGAACCGCCTCACGAAAACGGCGAAGAAGATGAGGACGACGAAGAAGACGTCGCCGATGACCATCCGTGAGGTGAGCAGCGAACTGACCGACACCGAGGCCAGGGCGACGGGCAGGCCCAGGGCCAGGGTGACCGCTTGCGCACCGAGCTCCTTCTCCCGGATGGCGAAGGTGGCGACCATCGCCGCCATGGCGCCCGCCACCAGGTGGGGGACGTCCGCGCCGAACACGGCGAGCACACCCAGTGCCAGCGCGATGGCCCCGACCGTCCGCAGGCCCGCCGTGAGCCGCAGCAGCCCGGGGTCGGACGCGGCGACGCGGTCCCGCAGCCGTGTCCGCACCGAGCGCCCCGCCGCCTTCACGCCGCCGTACACTCTCCCGACTCACACGCCCGACTCCCGGCCGGTTCACGCCGAGATCCACTTCTCAGGATGTCATGCCGCGCGCCCGTCCCCTCCATGGGGTCACAGCCGGGCCGCGCCCGCCTCCCCGACGCGCTCCCGCACCTGTTCCGGCGTCAGATAGGCGTCGGTGTACTCGAAGTCCCTCAGCTTGGCCGGCTTGCGGGCCTGGAAGCCGGTGCGCACGAAATCGTCGCCCGCGAGCGCGTTGAGCGCCCAGTTGGTCGCCACCCGGGCCTTCGCCACGCCCGTGCGCAGCGCCGACCAATGGTAGCCGCGGGCCACGGCCTGGGCCGGCAGGCCCCTCAGCTCGACGCCGAGAGGCTTGGAGACCGCGTCGGCGCCGCCGAGGTCGACGACGAGACCCAGGTCCTTGTGGACGTAGGGCCGCATCGGCTGGTTGCGCAGGGTGGCGATGATGTTCTCGGCGACGTGCCGGCCCTGCCGCATGGCGTGCTGGGCGGTGGGCGGGCAGACGGCGCCCTCCTGGCCCTGGGCGAGGTCGGGCACGGCGGCGGAGTCGCCGAGTGCGAACACCCCGTCGTGGTCGGGCAGGCACATCTCGGCGGTGACCGCCAGCCGTCCCTTGACGGTCTCCGCGCCGAGCGTGGCGATCAGCGGGCTCGCCACCACCCCGGCGGTCCAGATCAGCGTGCGGGTGGGCACGACGCGGCCGTTGGTGAAGGTGACCTCCTCGGGCCCGGCCTTCTCGATGGAGACGCCCAGCGAGATCTCGATGCCGCGCCGGGTGAGCACCTCCTGCGCGTCGCGTCCGAGCTTCTCGCCGAGCTCCGGCATCAGCTTCGGCGCGATGTCGATCAGGTGCCACTTGATCAGGCCCGGGTCGAGCCGGTTGTAGCGCTTGACGGCCGCGTGCGTCAGCCGCTGCAGACAGGCCGCGGTCTCGGTGCCCGCGTAACCGCCGCCGACCACCACGAACTGCAGTCGCGAGGCGCGCTCCACCGGGTCCTGGCTGGCGTCGGCGAGGTCGAGCTGGGCGATGACGTGGTCGCGGATGTACGCGGCCTCCGCCAGCGTCTTCATGCCGAACGCGTGGTCGGTCAGGCCCGGGATGTCGAAGGTACGGGTGATGCTCCCGGGTGCCAGCACGATGTAGTCGTAGGGCTCGTTGACGATCTGGTCGGTGATGGTGCGCACCACGCACACCTTCGCCTTGAGGTCCACTCCGATGGCGCCGCCCGGGATGATCCGGGTCCGGTACTTGCTGCTGCGGCGCAGGGACAGCGCGATCGACTGGGGAGTCAGCACACCGGAGGCCACCTGGGGCAGCAGCGGCAGATAAAGCTGGTAGGAGAACGGTGTCACCAGAGTGATCTCGGCCTCCCCGGGCGAGAGCCTGCGCTCCAGACGACGGACGCACTCCACGCCGGCGAAACCTGCGCCGACCACCAGGATCCTGGGTCGTGTCACGGTGTTCATCCCTTTCTGCGGCTCCAGGCGGTCTGCCGCGAACGCCGTTCGCCTGCCCCTGGATCGCTGTTTCGCACCTCGTCGATCCCATCGCGCCCGCCCTGATTCGGCCAGCCGGGCGCGGCAGGCAGGCGACACATCATGATCACCACCATGCCCCGCCCCGGCCCGGAGCGCACCGGGCGGAAGTGAACGGGCGGGAACTTTCCCGTGGGCGAGTGGTGCCCGGCCGAGCCGGGAACGGCGTCAGCGGGTGCCGCGGAGGTGGCAGAGCAGCAGGCAGACGTCGTCGTCCCGCTCCGAGTCGCTGAGCAACGGACTCAGGATGCCGTCCGCCGCACCCTCCAGGTCCGCCTCCAGCGCCGCCGGACCGAACGACCCGAGCGTCTCGGCCAGCCGCGCGATGCCTGGGTCTATGCCGAGGGCGCGCCGCTCCACCAGGCCGTCCGTGTACAGGGCGAGCGTCGAACCCGGCGCCAAGGGCACCGTGTGGTCGGCGATCTCCTGCTTCAACGGGATGCCGAGCATCGCGCCCGGCTTGGCGTCCAGGGTCTGGACCCGTCCGTCCGGGGTACGCAGCACAGGCGGCGGATGGCCGGCGGCGGCCCACGTCAGTGTGGGTTCGTCGGGGTGGAAGCGGGCGATGACGGCCGTGGCGAACAGGTCGGGCTGGAGGTGGTGCAGGAACGTGTGGAGCCGGGTCAGGAGCCGGCCGGGGCTGCCGCCGTCCACGGCGTAGGCCCGCAGCGCCGTACGCAACTGACTCATCATCACAGCCGCGCGCAGTCCGTGCCCGGTCACGTCGCCGACCACGGCGATGACGCCGCCGTCGGGCTGGCGGAACGCGTCGTACCAGTCGCCGCCGATGTTCAGCCCGTGGGTGGCCGGGAGATAACGCGCCGCCATGGCGAGTCCCGGCGGGGCGGGCAGCTCCGTGAGCAGGGCCCGCTGCAGCGTCTCCGCGATGTCGCGGTTGTGCTGGTATCGCTGGGCGTGGTCGATCGCGATGCTCGCCCGCCGGGTCAGCTCGATCAGCATCACCGCGTCGTCCGGGTCCCAGCGCTCCCCGGGCGGGGAGAGGGTCACCACGCCCAGCGGAGCCTGCCGCGTGGGCAGCGGGATGCAGAACAGGGGGCGCTCCGGGTCCAGCGCCGAGGGCGGCTGGTCGTCGACTCCGGGCAGGTTGCCCGGATGCGGGGCGGCGTACTGCGGCCGGCCGGTGCGGGCGGCGACCACGGCGGCGGCCGGGTGGGCGGGGCCCGGCCGGTCGCCGTCCTGGTCGAACAGCCAGACGTCGACGCTCCTGGCGTACTCGGGCACCAGCAGCTCCGGCAGCCGGCGCACGATCTCGTGATGGTCCAGGGACGCGGTCAGCACGGCGCTCGCGTCCGCCAGGAAGGTCAGCCTGCGCCGGGCGTTCTCCGCCTCCGTGCGCGCCTTGCGTTCGGCGGCGAACGCCTCCCGCTGGGCACGCCCGGCGGCGTCCAGCTCGGCGTGCAGGGCCACGACGCCCTGGTTGGTCTGCTGCAGCTCCTCGCGGTGGAAGTCGACCAGGTGCTCCTGCTCGGTGAGCCGGTCCAGGACCAGCACCGTGTCCTCGTCGGCCCCCAACAGGGCCTCGGCCAGCGCGGCCGGGTCGTCCGGCGTGACGTCCGCGTCGGCCGTGGGCACCGCTTCCGGGCAGGGCACCGTCACCCGCCACGGCGGCTGACCGGCGGCCGCGGCGTCGCGCGACGGCGTCACCACGGCGTGCAGCACCCCTTGTCCGGCCTCCACCTCAGCGGTGGCGGGGGAGGCCGTGCCCGCCTCCAGCGTGAGCCGCCAGGTACCGCCCTTGGTCAGGCACAGCCGCAGCTGCGCGCCGAGCGAGGACAGCAGCCGGGCGCGCTCCAGGGGCGGCACGCCGTAGGCCGCGGCCAGACGCGCGGTGGCGATGCGCGCCCGCGCCGCGTCGGTGATGTCGGTGATCTGCCAGGTGCGGGTCATGGCCCGTCCGGCGAGGTCGAGGTCAGTACGGCCACGGCGGTGTCGTCCCGCACCGGCCGTGCCGGACTGCTGGCGTCCCGGACCGTCACGGCCGCTATGACGGCCGGATCGACCGCCGTGCGGCAGGTGCCGTCCGTCGGCGTCCAGCGGCTCGGCAGGCCGTCGCTGTGCAGGACCAGCACCCGGTCGTGCGCCCAAGTCGTCTCCTCCTCGCGCAGGGTGCCGGGCCGGTGGGTGCCGACGATGCCCGGCCGGGACACCAGGTGCCGCCAGGTGCCCTCCTCGCACAGGCGCGCCCCGACATTGCCGACGCCGGCGAACCGGAGCACTGCGGCACCGGTGTCCACCTGGGCCACCGCGACAGCCGCGCCGCGGGTACCGGACAACGCCGTGTCGAGCCGCCGAAGCGCCTCGACTGGCGGCAGATGGGCCGCACCGCGCAGCGCCTCGACGGCTGCGGTGGAGGCGCGGGACGCCTCCGGGCCGTGGCCCAGCCCGTCGGCGAGCATCAGCGTCACCCGGTCCCCGGACCGGGCCCACGCCCAGGCGTCGCCCGAGTACTCAGCGCCGCCGAACGGCACGTTCACACCGCCTGCCCGCACCCGGGCCGCCGGCCCGCGATCGCGGGCCGTGACGCCGAGCGCGGGGCCGATCCGGGCGACCACCACCGTGCCCCGGCCGGGGACGCTGTGCAGGTCGAAGTCGTCGGACAGACGCGCGCAGGTGCCCAGACCCGCGCCGAGGGAGTCCGACGTGGTGAAACCGTCGCTCAGCGCGGCGGACACGTCGGCGATACCGGGGCCGTGGTCGACCGTCGCGACCTGCACGAGCAGGTTCGCCTCCCGGCCGGCGGCGAGGACCGCGGGGGCGACCACGTCGATCAGCACCTGACCGCCCCCGGCGTGCTTGAGCAGATTGGTCGCCAGCTCGGTCGCCACCAGCGCCGCCGTGGCGGTGCGCTGCTCGTTCAGCCCGGCGGCGGCCGCCGCGTGCTCCGCGGCCACCCGGGCGTCGCGCACCCGGGTGGAGTCGTGCACCGGCACGTCCCACACGCGTGGCATCAGGACTCCTCACGCGGGCGAGGTGCCCGTCCCACCCAGGAGGTGACCCGTACGGTCGTCCCGGTACCCGGGTCGCTCTCGATCGAGAAATCGTGCACCAGGCGGCGCGCCCCGCCCAGCCCCATGCCCAACCCGCCGCCCGAGGTGAAACCGTCGCTGAGCGCCTGCTCCAGGTCCGCGATGCCCGGCCCCTCGTCGCTGAAGGTCAGCCGGAGCCCCTGTGTGCCGCTCTCGGTGACCGTCTCCGTCTCCATCGTCCCGCCACCGCCGTACACCAGCGTGTTGCGGGCCAGTTCGCTGGCCGCCGTGACCAGTTTGGTCTGGTCCACCAGACCGAAGCCGAGCTGTGCGGCCGCCTGCCGCACGTGCTGACGTACCCACACCAGATCCATGTCCGAACGGATCGGCAGGCGGGCCTGGGCGCCCGCGGTGGTGGGCATCACAAACTCTCCCGGCGCAGCCCGCCGTAGCGGTGCGACGGGGCGTGCTCGGCGAGCAGCTCCATGGCCACCTCGGTACTGAGTGCCGTGTGCACCCCGGGCAGCGTCAGGCCCAGCTCCACCAGGGTGATGGCCACCGCCGGCCGCATGCCGACGACCACGGTCCGCGCGGCCAGCAGCTCGGTCTGCCCGGCGATCTCGGCCAGCACCCGGCCGAGGAAGGAGTCGACGATCTCCACCCCGGAGATGTCGATGACCACGCCCCTGGCCCCGCTGCTGGAGATCGTCTCGGCGAGGTCCTGCTGGAGCTGCTGGGCCGTGCTGTCGTGCAGGTCCCCCTGAAGGGTGACCAACAGCACGTCGCCGAGCCGGAGCACTGGGACATGACCTGTCACGGGCCCTTGGTGAGGCCCCGGGAATGCTCCGTTCACCGCGTGACCGTGCCGTTCGTGCCAGGGTTCACGATCCCGACCCCGAGCTGGTGCAGCACGTATCCCAGCGCGTCGGCGAGGCTCGCCCGGGTCACCACGGTGCCCAGGTCCAGGCCGAGGTGGACCATCGTCTGTGCGATCGCGGGCCGGATGCCGGAGACGATGCACTCGGCGCCCATCAGCCGGGCCGCCGCGACCGTCTTCATCAGGTGCTGGGCCACCAGCGAGTCGACGGTCGGGACCCCGGTGATGTCCAGGATCGCGTACCGTGCCTGCTGCTCCACGATGGACTCCAGCAAGGTTTCCATCACGACCTGGCTGCGGGCGCTGTCCAGCGTGCCGATCAGCGGAACGGCCACGATGCCGTCCCAGAGTTTGATCACCGGAGTGGCCACCTCCAGCAATTGCAGCCGTTGGCGGTCGATGAGCGCCTGCCCCTCGCTGAGCGCCGTCTGCATGACCACGACCCGCAGGGTGCCCATCAGCACGCTCAGCGTGGTGACACACGCCCGGGAGTGCTCGGCGGAGGCGTCCGGCAGATCGGCCAGCAGCAGGTTCTCCACCGGCGGGCGCAGCGCGGCCATTTCACCCGACACCTGGGCGGTGCTCAGGCCCGCCCGGGAACGGGCCGCGCCCATCCGCGCCAACTGCTCGCGCACCGTGGTGAACCCGGCGGCGTCCGGGTCCTCGACCCGCGCCGCGTCGGCGACTTGGGCCAGGGCGTCGACCACGGCCTTGCCCGCCTCCACCGCCTCGTCGCGAGAGACGGTGAACACAGCCCGGAACAAGGGCTCGTCCGCCCATCGCTGGGCGATCTGCTCACGGCGGCGCCGCAGAAAGTCCCTGACCTCGTGCGTCGGCGATCCCGCCGTTCCCTCCGCCTGATCCGGCACCTGTTCCACTCCTCATCCGCGTTGCGCCGCACAGCGCCCAGGAGGCAATGTGGCGGCGACGTGTCTCTGCCGGGCGTCAACTGTAACCACCCGCCGACCTCGTACGACACCTGCTCCCGCGTGAACGGTCCGGATGGGCGTCGAGCAGGACAGGAACTCAGGCCTCGGGTATCCGCGGCCCCTCCGGTTGCGCGTCGACGCGGGAGAGCGCCTCGTCGACGCTCTCGGAGACCGGCACCGTGATGCTCACGCCTGTGAGGTCCAGCACCCGCCGCACCGCCGCGGTGGGGGAGATGATGTGCACGCTGCCCGGCAGCTCGCGGGCCTCCTGGTAGACGCGCAGAATGATGTTCATGCCGGAGGAGTCCATGAACGGGACCTCCGACAGATCCAGCAGGAAGTGCCGCCGCCCGTGGTGCAGTTGGTTGGCCAGATGGTGCTGGAACTCGGTCGCGGTGTCGACGTCCAGGTATCCCGTCACCTTGAGCAGCGCGACCTCCTCCCGCTCCAGCGTCACCTCGACGGACAGCGGGTTCTGGGCTATGGGCACGTGTACCTCCAACAATGTGGCCGGGCGGCGGTCCGTGATGTCCCACCGCGCCCGCGATTACCCGCGAATCCGTCGGTCACACCCACCGCCCGGACCGGACGAGCGTGCCCTGCGTCACCCGACCCGGATGCCCACGAGACACGTGTCGTCGTCCGTGTCCGACCTGCTGTAGGTGAGCAGCCGGTCCAGGTGCTGGTCGAGCGAGTCCGGCGCCGGACGGACCGTGCTCAGCAACTGTGCCAGAGCCTCCTCCACCGAGCGGTCCCGGCGTTCGATCAGACCGTCCGTGTACATCAGCAGCGTGTCCTCGGCCGCCAGCTGCACCTCGTCCTCCTCGTACGACGCCTCGGCCACCGCGCCCAGCAGCATGCCCTTGACCAGCGGCAGCGGCCCCGCCTGCGCACCCCGGACCAGCACCGGCGGCAGATGGCCCGCCCTGGCCCAGCGCAGCGTGCGCCGGGCCGGGTCGTACAGCCCGCACACCGCCGTGGCGGTGACTCCGCCGGTCAGGTGGTGCGCCACGATGTTGAGCCAGGACAGCAGCTGACCCGGACCGGCACCGGTCACCGCCAGGCCGCGCAGCGCGTTGCGCAGCACCACCATGCTCGTCGCCGCCTCTATGCCGTGCCCGGAGATGTCGCCCACGCACAGCAGCACCAGCCCGTTCGGCAGCCGTACGGCGTCGTACCAGTCGCCGCCGACCAGCTGCTCGGTCTCCGCGGGCCGGTACCGGACGGCCACCTGGAGGTCCGGCACCTTGAGCGGGGCCTGGGCCGGCGGCATGATCGCGTGCTGCAGCTGCAGGGTCAGCCGGGCTCGCTCGATGGCCTGCTGCTCGGTGTGCGCCAACTGGTCGCGGGTGGCGGCGAGCGCCACCTCGGTCCAGTGCTGGGCCGAGATGTCCTGGTAGGCCCCGCGTACGACGAGCAGCCGGTCGTCGGTGTCCAGGACGGGTTCGGCCACCACCCGCACGTGCCGGGTCACCCCGTCGGGCCGCTGCAGCCGGAACGCCGCCGACGCCGGCCGCCGGTGGTGCAGCAGCGTGCGCAGGAACCGGCCGATGGCGACCGCGTCGTCCGGGTGGGCGTGCGAGGTCAGCTCCTCGAGCGGCACGGGCGTACTCGTCTGCGGACGCCCGTACAGGTCGAACAGTTGTCCGTTCCAGGTGATCTCGCCGGTGAGCAGGTTCTCCTCGAAGCCGCCGATGCGGCCGAGGCGCTGGGCGTGCTGGAGGAGGCTGGCCAGCCGGGCCGTCTCGTCCTCGATGCGCCAGATGAGCAGGACGGCGTTGCCGTGCCGGCTGATGCTTATGTCCGCGACCGCCGAGAGCGGCACCTGGTCCACCAGCGCGGTGAGGTTGATGCGCCGGGCCCGGAAGGGCTCGCCGGTGGCGTACACCCGCTCCACGTTCTGGAACAGCTCGCTGTCCCCGGCGGCCATCGGGTACGCCTCGAGCAGCAGCGCGCCGCCCACGACGGCACGCGGCCGTCCGGCGGGGTCCAGGAAGCTCTTGTTCACGTGCTGGATGCGGAAGTCCGCCAGGTGCCCGGCGGCGTCCAGGTGCGGCACCAGGACCAGCGCGGGATCGTACAGACCGTCGGCCAGGTCCATCAGCTCCACCGCGTCCGGCATGACCCGTGGCTCCTGCCCGGCGCCGTGCGGCGGCACGTACGACTCCAGCGTGTGCGCGCACAGCTCCGCCAGGGCCTCCACCTGGCGCACCACCTGCGGCGGCTGCGGGGCCAGCGGCACCGGCCAGACGATCTCCAGCACGCCGTGGATGCGACCCCCGGTGCCGGCGGGCAAGGCGACCCTGCCGCCGTCCGGGTACTGGTGCCGGCCCACGCTGGGCAGCCCCGTCTCACCCAGGGAGGTGAACCACTGGCCCGTGCGCTCGGTCAGCCCGCACCGGGCCACCGTCGTCACGTCCGGCGGCACGTAGCGCCAGCGGGTGGCCTCGGCCGCGGAGAACCCCGCGCTGCCGGCCAGCGTCAGCGACCCGTCGTACCCGGCCGCCCATATGGCCACGGCGGCCGCGCCCAGCGGACGCAGCGCCTGCTCCAGCAGGGCGTCGGCGACGGCCTGGGTGTCGCCGGCCGCCAGCGCACCGCTCTCGGCCGCCCGCAGGCGCACGGCGGCCGACCCGGCTCCCGCCTCCCCGGCGTCCGCGCCGTCGCCGGCGTCCGTGCTCCGCACGGCGGCCGCGAGGAACGCGTCCGTCACCTCCGACACCCGGTCCCGGGCGGCTTGGTTGATCACGTCGACCGCGAACTCCAGGGGCGTCACCCGCGACTGCTCGGCCAGTTCGGCCAGCTGCCGGGCGGCCTGCGCCGGGCCGCACCCCAGCCGGGCGACCAGGATGCCCTTGGCCAGTTCGATCAGGGCCCGGCCCTCGGCCTCCGCCTGCGCGGCCCGCACCTCGCGGCTGAGCCGGTCCACCGTGGCCGCCAGCCGGCCCACGGGCGACAGCGGGGTCATGCCGCGCAGATCGGCCGCGGGCCCGTCCACCGCGCAGGACCGCGGCGGCCCGGACGGTCGGGGCGGCGCGGCGGGCGCCTCCCCGGGCGCGCCGCCGGCCGGTTCACGAGGCTGTTCGGACGTGCTCACGTGTGCGTCGCTCCTCGGCTGGAGACCGCCACGGGGCGCGACGGGGAGCGCCGCGCACCGCCCGGCCCACCGGAACAGGGGACGTGGACCGGCGCGCTCATGCGGGCAGCCACCGTCGGACACAGGCGATGAGGTCCTGGGTGTCGACCGGCTTGGTGACGTAGTCGCTGGCACCCGAGGCGAGGCTCTTCTCCCGGTCGCCGGGCATGGCCTTCGCCGTGACCGCGATGATCGGCAGCTCGGCGTACCGGGGCATCCGGCGGATCTCCTCCGTCGCCGCGTAGCCGTCCATCTCCGGCATCATCACGTCCATCAGGACCAGCGCGACCTCCGGATGGTCCACCAGGGCCTCGATGCCCCGGCGCCCGTTCTCCGCGTGCAGGACCCGGAAACCGTGGAGTTCCAGGATGCCGCTGAGCGCGAAGAGGTTGCGTGCGTCGTCGTCGACGACGAGGACGGTGCGCCCGGTCGGCGCGTCGTCCACCGTGTGCGGGGCGAGATGCTGCGGTTCCTCGGACCGGACCAGCGAGAGCACGTCCCCGGGCTCTTCCGCGGCCAGGTGCAGGGCGATGCGTTCGCGCAGCTCGTCGAGGCTGGACAGGAACTCCAGCGCCCCGCCCCCCGCGCCGGAGCGCACTTCCTCCTCGAGGGCGGCGTCCGCCCGGTGACCGCTGTGCACGAGCACCGGCACGCTCGCCAGCGCCGAGTCGCCCCGCAGGGCCCGAAGGAAGCGGGACGCCTCGTTGTCCGGCATGCCCAGTTCCAGGACGACGCAGTGGCACGGCTCGGCGGCCAGCGCACCGGCGGCCTCCTGGGCGCCCACGGCCGTGATGACGTCGAGCGGGGGCCGGTCGGCCGCGTCGTCCCGCCCGTGCGTCAGGTCCGCGATCACGCTCTCCGCGACCAGGGTGAGCAGGCCCCGCGGGCGCTCCTCCACGACGAGCAGCCGCCGGGGGCGCTGCCGGTGGCCGCCGCCGGTGAGCTCGGGTGCCGGAACCGGGCGGGTGAGCACGTCGGCGGTCGACTCGGCGGAAGCCTGCTCCGGGCCGCGGGCCGCCAGATCCTCGAAGTCGGGCCGGGCCACGGGCAGGAACAGCGTGAAGGTGCTGCCCCGGTCGGGCGTGCTGTCCACGGTGACGGCGCCGCCCAGCAGCTGGGCGATCTCCCGGGTGATGGACAGGCCGAGCCCGGTGCCGCCGTACTTGCGGCTCGTGGTGCCGTCCGCCTGCTGGAAGGCGCCGAAGATCGACTCCAGGTTCTGCTCGGGAATCCCGATGCCCGTGTCCTTCACCCGGAAGGCCACCACCGCGCCGCCCCGGATCACACCGGCGGGCACCTCGCCGTCCGGCGCCGGCTCGACGGCCAGCTCCACGCCGCCCCGCTCGGTGAACTTCACCGCGTTGGACAGCAGATTGCGCAGCACCTGGCGCAGCCGCGAGTCGTCGGTCAGCAGGTCCGCCGGTGCCCCGGGGGCCGTCGTCACCGTGAACTCCAGGCCCTTCTGCGTCGTCATCGGCCGGAAGGTGGCCTCGACGTACTCGATGAGCTGCCGCAGCGTCACGCGCTCGGGGGAGACGTCCATCTTCCCGGCCTCGACCTTCGACAGGTCCAGGATGTCGTTGATCAGCTGGAGCAGGTCCGAGCCCGCGGAATGGATGATGCCCGCGTACTCGACCTGCTTCGGCGTGAGGTTGCGCGACGGGTTCTGCGCCAGCAGCTGGGCGAGGATGAGCAGGCTGTTGAGCGGGGTGCGCAGTTCGTGGCTCATGTTGGCCAGGAACTCCGACTTGTACTTCGAGGCCAGTGACAGTTGCTGGGCACGGGCCTCCAGCTCCTGCCGCGCCTGCTCGATCTGCAGGTTCTTCGCCTCGATGTCCCGGTTCTGCGTCGCGAGCAGGGACGCCTTGTCCTCCAGCTCGGCGTTGGAGCGCTGCAGCTCTTCCTGCTGCACCTGGAGCTCCGCCGAGCGGGCCTGGAGCTCGACGGTCAGCCGCTGTGACTCGGCGAGCAGCTCGTCGGTGCGGGCGTTGGCCACGATCGTGTTGACGTTCACGCCGATGGACTCCATCAGCAGTTCCAAAAAGTCCCGGTTGATCTGGGTGAACGGCGCGACGGACGCCAGCTCGATGACACCGAGGACCTGTCCCTCGACCACGATGGGCACCAGTACCAGGGCGGTCGGCACCACCTCGCCGAGCCCGGAGGAGATGGTCACGTAGCCCGGCGGCAGCTCGTCCACCACGATGGTGCGCCGGCTGCGCGCGGCTTGGCCGACCAGGGTGCGCCCGAAGGCGATGCGGGAGGGTCTGGTCGAGTCCTCGGGGTAGCCGTAGGAGCCGACGAGCCGCAGCTCGGGGCCGGCCTCGCCGTCCTCCGCCAGGTAGAAGGCGCCGTACTGGGCGGACACCAGCGGCACCAGCTCGTCCATGATCAGCTCGGCGACCACGGGCAGGTCCCGGTGCCCCTGCATCAGCCCGGAGATGCGGGCCAGGTTGGTCTTGAGCCAGTCCTGCTCCTGGTTGGCCCGCGTGGTCTCGCGCAGGGACTCCACCATGGAGTTGATGTTGTCCTTGAGCTCGGCGACCTCGCCGGACGCCTCCACGTTGACCGAGCGGGTCAGATCCCCTTCGGCGACGGCGGAGGTCACCTCGGCGATCGCGCGGACCTGGCGGGTGAGGTTGCCGGCCAGCTCGTTGACGTTCTCCGTGAGGCGCTTCCAGGTGCCGGAGACGCCCTCGACCTCGGCCTGACCGCCGAGGCGGCCCTCGGTGCCGACCTCGCGGGCGACGCGGGTGACCTCGTCGGCGAAGGCGGAGAGCTGGTCGACCATCGTGTTGATGGTCGTCTTGAGCTCCAGGATCTCGCCGCGCGCGTCGACGTCGATCTTCTTCGACAGGTCGCCCCGGGCCACCGCGGTCGTCACCAGTGCGATGTTGCGCACCTGGCCGGTGAGGTTGTTGGCCATGGAGTTGACGTTGTCAGTGAGGTCCTTCCAGGTTCCGGCGACGTTCGGCACGTGCGCCTGACCGCCCAGCCGGCCCTCGGTGCCGACCTCGCGGGCGACGCGGGTGACCTCGTCGGCGAACGCGGAGAGCGTGTCGACCATCGTGTTGATGACGTCGGCCAGCGCCGCGACCTCGCCCTTGGCCTCCACAGTGATCCGCTGGGAGAGGTCGCCGCGCGCCACGGCGGTCGCGACCTGGGCGATGGAGCGCACCTGGCCCGTCAGGTTCGACGCCATCACGTTGACGTTGTCGGTGAGGTCCTTCCAGGTGCCCGACACCCCGCGCACCTGGGCCTGCCCGCCCAGGTTCCCGGCGGTGCCGACCTCGCGGGCCACCCGGGTGACCTCGTCGGCGAAGGCGGAGAGCTGGTCGACCATCGTGTTGATGGTGTTCTTCAGTTCGAGGATCTCGCCGCGGGCGTCCACGGTGATCTTCTGGGTGAGGTCGCCCTTGGCCACCGCGGTCGCCACCTGGGCGACATTGCGGACCTGGCTGGTGAGGTTGCCGGCCATGAAGTTCACCGAGTCGGTGAGGTCGCGCCAGGTGCCCTTGACCCCCTGCACGTCGGCCTGGCCGCCGAGGCGCCCGTCGGTGCCGACCTCGCGGGCGACGCGGGTGACCTCGTCGGCGAAGGCGGAGAGCTGGTCGACCATCGTGTTGATGGTGTTCTTCAGTTCGAGGATCTCGCCGCGGGCGTCCACGTCGATCTTCTGCGACAGGTCGCCCTTGGCCACCGCCGTGGCCACCTGTGCGATGTCACGGACCTGGGTGGTCAGGTTCCCCGCCATGGCGTTGACGGAGTCCGTCAGGTCGGCCCAGGTGCCCGACACCCCGGGCACTCGCGCCTGACCGCCGAGGGTGCCCTCGGTGCCGACCTCGCGGGCAACCCGGGTGACCTCGGAGGTGAACACGGACAACTGGTCCACCATGCCGTTGAAGACCTTGGCGATGTCGCCCATCAGGCCGTCCGCCTCGTCCGGCAGACGGGTGCCGAAGTCGCCGTCCCGTACGGCCGTCAGGCCCGCCAGGAGGCGGCGCAGCTCCTGATCGCCCGGACCCGAATCGACGGGTCCGGTGCTGTCGCTGGTCATGCGTACCCTCGTTCCGCTCCCCAGGAGCCCTCGGTGCGAGGGCTCGACAACCCCCCCGGACCGATTGCGCGGTCCGGCGTCTTGTGTGTGCATTTCCGCAGTTCATGAATCTGCCCAAGGAGAAAAATACGCCAGAGGCCGCCCCAGGTCGCGGGCGCGGGCAAAAGCGGGGCGTCACCCGATGGAGCGGCCCGATCGAACGGGGGTCGAATGCGGCGGGCCGGGCCGGGTATCCGCTGCTGTGGAGCCGGTCCGGCCCGTGGCGTCCGCCCGGCCCCACAGTCGTCATCGACGCGGGAGGGAAGGAACGGCGTGCCGATGGAGAGCATCTGGTCGTACGCGGTGGACAGCGGTCACGTGGAGGGGCAGGACCTCACCGGCTGCACCGTCGTCGCCACCGACGGCACCATCGGGCACGTGGACCGGCAGGCCGAGCACTTCGGCATGCGGCACCTGGTCGTGGACACCGGTGTGTGGGTGTTCGGACGCAGCGCGCTGGTGCCGGTCGGCATGGTCACGGGCATCGACCCCGGGGCCCGTACGGTCACGGTCGGCTGCACCCGGGCGGAGGTCAAGGCCGCGCCACGGTTCCGCACCGACAGCGAGACGATGGACCGGGAGTACCTGGTGTCCGTCGGCGACTACTACCATCGGCTGCCGCCGCGGGAGACCTCCGCGGACTGACCCGGTGCCGAACGACAGCACGGCGAACACCAGGGACACCACTGACATGGAACCAACCGACGGGATCACCACGGCCTCGTCCGGCGTCACGGCGCCCGGCGGGCCGGCACCGGGGGCCGTGACCAGCGCGGCGACGGCGCGTGCGTACGCGGAGTCGGTGGCGCGTGCGTGCTGGGGGGCGGGCCGCGGGGTGCGCGAGGAGGACGTCGTCGACCTGCTGCTCGTCGTCTCGGAGCTGGTGACCAACGCGATCCGGCACGGCGACGGACTCGCCGGCTTCGAGGTCCGGCCCGTGGGCGAGGGGATGTGGATCGCCGTTCACGACAACAGCGCGGTGGTGCCGCGCGCCGCGTACGCCTTCCCCACCCGCCACCACGGAAGCGGCTACGGCTGGCCGCTCGTCGCCCGCCTGGCCCGGGACATCGTGGTGGACCGCCGGCCGGAGGGCGGCAAGACGATCAGCGTGCTGGTGCCGCTGCGCGACGCGGACACCTTCTGACCGCGGCGGGCGGTCACCAGGGCAGGAACACGTGGATGTCCTTGCCCCGCTCGCCGGTGACGACGCTCACCTGGTCGGAGAGGGTGTGGATCAGGTGCCAGCCGATGCCGCCGCCGCCGCTGCTCGGATGGAAGGGGCGCGGCGCGGGCTCCGTCGTACTGGTGTCGTGCATCACCACGTGGACGCCGTCGAAGGTACGGCGCAGTCGCAGCTGGAACGGTCCCGGGGCGTACTGCACCGCGTTCGCCGCCAGCTCCGTGACGACGAGCAGGATGTCGTCCCAGTGCTCGGGCTGTGTGGGCGGTGCCGCACGGGCCAGATCGTGGAGGAACTCCTCCGCGACCAGGCGCGCACCGGTCACATTGTGCAGCTCCCCGGTGAAGCTGGCGGTGCGGTTCGTGATCTCCTCGGAAGCCAGTGTCCTGTCCCAACGCGACTCGGCTGCCATTTCGCCTTCCCGGCCCGGCATCGGCCGGGCGTCGTCCTTTCCTTCGCATTCCCTTTGTCTGTAGTTCCCGTGCCGATCGAGGCTACGCGCCTCGATCGGCAGGTGCGGGCGCGGTGGCCACGGGTGACCCTCCCGTCACCCGCCGCGAATTGCCCGGCATGCAGAGCGGGTTGCGAGGGAACCCGGCAAGCGGAGCACACCGGGGCGCCCGTGAGGGAGCGCCCGTTTCCGACACCCCACTCGGGAGATCCCTGATGACCAGTTACGGCAGTTCCCCTGCCGCGTCGTCCAGGTGACGCACGAACGGTCTGGCCATAGCGAGTCTTTGCTGCGGAATCATCGGCCTGTTCTTCCTCAGCGTCGTCCTCGGCCCGGTCGCGATCGTACTGGGCGCCGTCGGCCTCCGGCAGGCCCCGGCCAAGGGAGGCGCGGGCATGGCCAAGGCCGGCATCGTGCTCGGTGCCCTGGCCCTCGTCGTCTTCTTCGTCCTGCTGGCGGTGAGCGCGGCGAACGGCGGCTTCGCCTGGTACGTGGGCGGCTGACCCCGCCGGAGCACACCGGACCACGCGTGCGCGGGCGCGCCGGTACCCCACCGGCGCGCCCGCGCACGTACGCGTGCCGCTCGGCTCAGCGGAGGAACACGTTGTCCGTGTCCTCCCACCCGGCAGGCTCCTCGGGCACCGTCCTCGGGCGGCGGTGCGACCGGGCCTCGTACATCGCGTCGATCTCGAAGGCGTAGGTCCGTACGATCTCGTCGCGCCGCAGCTTCATCGACGGGGTCAACAGCCCGTTGGCCACGTCGAACGGTTCGGGCAGGACGCGGAAGACGCGGATGGACTCCGAGCGCGACACAACGCTGTTGGCCGCCGCCACCGCCCGCGCCACCTCCTCGCGCAGCGCGTTCTCCTCCCGGGCCTCACGGGCCGGGGCGTCGCCCTGCAGCGCCAGACCCGCCCGCCAGTGGGTCAGGAAAGCCGGGTCGAGCGTGATCAGGGCACCGACGCAGGGCCGGTTGTCGCCCACCACCACCGCCTGGTGGACGAGCGGATGCATGCGCAACCGCTGCTCCAGGGCCGCCGGAGCCACACTCTTGCCGCCGCTGGTGATGATGACGTCCTTCTTGCGCCCCGTGATCGCCAGGTAGTTCTCGTCGTCCAGGTGACCGAGGTCCCCGGTGGCCAGCCAGCCGCCGCGCAGCACGTCACGGGTGGCCTCCTCGTCGCCGAGGTATCCCTGGAACAGGGACGGCCCGCGCACCAGGATCTCCCCGTCGTCGGCCACCCGAATCTCCATGCCGGGCAGGGGCTGACCGACCGTGCCGGACTTCTCCCGCCCGAAGGGCTGCATGGTCAGCCCGCCGCTGGTCTCGGTCAGCCCGTAGCCGTCGTGGACGTACACGCCGATACCTTCGTAGAAGAGGGACAGCTCGCGGCTGAGCGGCGAACCGCCGGAGGTCGCGCGGCGCACCCGGCCGCCCAGCGCGGCCCGCAGCCGACGGTAGACCGTGCGCTCGTACAGGGAGTGCTGGAGCCGGAGGTCGAACCCGGGCCCGGAACCCCGGCCCAGCCGCCGGCGCTCCAGCGCGGCGGCGAAGTCACGCGCCGTGTCGGCGGCCCGCTCGAACAGTGCTCCGCGGCCCGCCTTCTGGGCGGTGCGCAAGAAATTCTTGTAGAGCTTCTCCAGGACGGACGGCACCGCGTAGAAGTACGTCGGGCGGAAGGAACGCAGGGCCGAGGCGAGCGCCTCCTCGTTCATCGCGGGCTCGTGCGCCATGAGCAGTCCGCCCCGGACGCACAGATTCTGGATCATCAGCCCGTACACGTGCGAGAAGGGAAGGAAGGCGAGGACCGCGCCCTGCTCCCCGGGCGGCGCCACCGTGTGGCCCCACCCCTCGATCAGCGTGTCGCACGGACTCGCCAGCCCGCGGTGGCTCAGCGCGCAGCCGAGGGCCCGGCCTGAGGTGCCCGAGGTGTAGGCGACGACCGCCGTGGCGTCCGGCGGCACTATGCGGCGCATGGAGTCGACCGTCGCGTACGGAATGTACTCGCCGCGCGCCACCAGCGTGTCCAGCGCGCCCGCGTCCAACTGCCAGACGTGGCGCAGGGACGGCAGCGACGCGCACACCGAGCCGACCGTCATCACGCTCTGCTCGTCCTCGACCACCACGGCCACGCAGCCCGCGTCCCGCAGGATCCACTCGACCTGGTCGCGCGAGGAGGTCGGGTAGATCGGCACCACCTCGGCGCCCACCGTCCACAGCGCGTAGCTGAAGACCGTCCACTCGTACCGGGTCCGCGCCAGGATCGCCACCCGGCCGCCCGGCGAGATCCCGCACGCGATCAAGCCCTTGGCGACGTCGACCACCTCGTCGCGGAACTCAACGGCCGTCACCTCCTGCCAGACGGGGGAGTCCGGCGTGGGACGACGGGCCAGCATCGGCAGGGTCGGCGTGCGGGCGGCCGTCTCGAAGAGGCTGTCGGCGAGCCCGCCCGTCAGGGGCCCGGCGGCCCGGGGAGCGAGAGCGGGGTCGAGCATGCACTGGCTCCTGACATGTACGGACGGTGACACCACCGACGAGCACCGTTAACGGCGGTGCTGAATCTAGCCGAGGCGATGGTCACGAGGGGCCGGGACGGCAGAAGTGTTCCCGCGCGGTGATCCCGGCGGATCGGGGGACCCGTAGGGCATGACTCACACGAATCCGGACCCGGAACCCGAACGCAGCACCGGACTGGAGCCGGGAGGCGGCGTGCCGCCCGGCGAGACCCCGCCCGGGGAGAGCAGCATGTCCGAGGCCGGCCCGTGGGAGGGGAACAACCCGCCCAAGGGCTGGGCCATGGCACCCCTGACGGTGATCCTCGTCCTCGTCGCGCTCGTCGCGGCGGGCTTCCTGGGATACGCCCTGGTCCTGATGCTCTGAGGCACGGCCGCGGAGCGCCGGTCCCCACCACCGGGGAGTCTCAGACCGCCTGCGTGCGCCGTACGCACTCGGTGACGACGTCCCGCAGGCTGCCGGTGCGCTCCAGCAGCTCGCGCTGCACCCGCGCCCCGTTGCCGTGCCGCAGCAGACGGGAGACACCGTCCCGCACGAGGTCGAGGTCGCCGCAGGCGGCGAGCGCCTCCCCGACGTGCTCCAGCAGCGCCCGTACGACCGTCTCGGCCGGCATCCGCCGCATCGTCGCCGGGTGCAGCAGCTCCTCCGTCAGCCCCGACCGGGCCGCCCGCCAGGCCGCGAGGCGCAGCAGGCTCACACTGTGCCCGGCCGGCGCGACACCCTCCCGCCACTCCCGCGCGGCCGTCTCCACCAGCGCCCGGGCGAGGGCCGCGACGAGGGCGGCCGTCCCGGCGTCCAGGCAGACGTCGGCGACCCGGAACTCGACCGTGGGGTACCGCTGGGACAGCCGGACGTCGAAGTAGATCATCCCCTCGTCGAGGATGGTGCCCGTGGCGACCATGTCGGCGACCCGGCGGTGGTAGGTCTCGGCCGAGCCGAACAGCTCGGTCGGGCCGGCCGAGGGCCAGCGTTGCCAGACCCGGCTGCGATAGCTGCTGTACGCGGAGTCCTTGCCCTGCCAGAACGGGGAGTTCGCGCTCAGCGCGGCCAGCACCGACAGCCACGGCCGCACCCGGTCGATGACCGCCACGCCCTCCTCGTCGGACTCGACCGATACGTGCACGTGGCAGCCCAGGACCAGCTGCTCGTGGACCACCACGCCGTACTGGTCGGCCATCCACCGGTAGCGGCGGTTCATGCCGACGGCCGGGCTGACCGGCAGCGGCGACGTGGCGAGCGCGGCGACGGCACAGCCGATGCCGCCCGCGTGCCGCGCGGCCTCCCCGCGGCAGCGGACGATCTCCGCGTGCAGACGCCCCATGTCCACCTGCGGATGCGTGGCGAACTCGAGCATCTGCTCGTGCAGTTCCTTCTCGAAGACGTCCTGCTCGGCGTCGTCCAGCGAGGCCCGGGCGAGCACGGCGGCGGACAGCGCCCGCGGCTCGCCGGTCTCGGGGTCGACCAGGAGGAGCTCTTCCTCCACTCCGACGGTGCGCAACGTGATGCCGCCTTTCTGTGGGCCCGGTCGCGGCGACGACGAGGCTGTCCCGTTCGTAGGACCACCGACTGCCCCGAGGGAGCGGCCGGACACCTGATCGCGCCGCCGAGCGTCACAGGGCGTACGGCACCAGCCACACCGTCGCCAGCGGAGGAAGCGTGATACGGATGATCCCGTTCTCCGGCTTGACGGGGTCCGGGTTGACCACGCCGCTGCCGCCGAAGTCCTCGGAGTCCGTGTTGAGGACCTCCTGCCAGGCGGTGGCGTAGTCGCCGACGGCGAGCACGTATTCGTGGCGGACGACCGGCGAGAAGTTCGACACCGCGAGCAGGGGGGCACCGTCGGCGCCGAAGCGCAGGAAGGCGAAGACGTTGTCCTCGGCCGCGTCCACGGCGACCCACCGGAAACCGGCCGGGTCGGTGTCCCGCTCCCACAGGGCCGGGGTCCGTCCGTAGCGGGTGTTGAGCGCGCGAACCAGGTCCTGGACGCCGCGGTGGTCGCCCGCCGAGTGGTACCCCTCGTCCAGCAGCCACCACTCGGGGCCCTGCTTCTCCGACCACTCGGCACCCTGGCCGAACTCCTGCCCCATGAAGAGGAGCTGCTTGCCGGGGTGGGCCCACATGAAGCCGAGGTAGGCGCGGAC
Organism: Streptomyces mutabilis; assembly: GCF_014649815.1. Taxonomy (GTDB): domain Bacteria; phylum Actinomycetota; class Actinomycetes; order Streptomycetales; family Streptomycetaceae; genus Streptomyces; species Streptomyces mutabilis. Next base: position 234,131 of record NZ_BMTT01000012.1, read on the forward strand.
GTTCGCCCGCCGCTGCCACCAGTCTCCCGGCATCTTCGACACCAGCGCCTGCTTGCCGTGCACCACCTCGTCGTGGGAGATCGGCAGCACGTAGTTCTCGCTGTAGGCGTACACCATGGAGAAGGTCATCTCGTGGTGGTGGTACTTGCGGTGCACCGGCTCGTGGGCGACGTACTCCAGCGAGTCGTGCATCCAGCCCATGTTCCACTTCAGGCCGAAGCCGAGCCCGCCGGTGTCGGTCGGCCGGGTCACCCCGCCCCAGGCGGTGGACTCCTCGGCGATCGTCACCACGCCGGGGCAGCGCCGGTAGACCGTCGCGTTCATCTCCTGGAGGAACGCCATCGCCGCCAGATCCTCCCGGCCGCCGTACTGGTTGGGCTCCCACTGGCCCGAGTCGCGTGAGTAGTCCAGATAGAGCATCGAGGCGACCGCGTCCACGCGCAGCCCGTCGATGTGGAACTCCTCGCACCAGTACACGGCGTTCGCCACGAGGAAGTTGCGCACCTCGGTGCGGGCGAAGTCGAAGGTGTACGTCCCCCAGTCAGGGTGGGTCGCGCGCCGCTCGTCCCCGGGCTCGTACAGCGGGTCCCCGTCGAAGCGGGCCAGCGCCCAGTCGTCCTTCGGGAAGTGCGCCGGCACCCAGTCCATGATCACGCCGATCCCCGCCCGGTGCAGGGCGTCGACCAGGTAGCGGAAGTCGTCGGGTGAGCCGAGGCGCGCGGTCGGCGCGTAGAAGCCGGTGACCTGGTAGCCCCACGACGGGCCGTAGGGGTGTTCGGCGACCGGCATCAGCTCGACGTGGGTGAAGCCCAGGTCCTTGACGTAGGCGGGCAGCACGTCGGCCAGCTCACGGTAGGTCAGCTCCGGCCGCCAGGACGGCAGGTGAACCTCGTACACCGAGAACGGTGCTTCGTGCACGGGCGTGTCACCGCGGGTGCGCATCCACTCGGAGTCGCCCCACTCGTACTCCGACGAGGTCACCACGGAGGCGGTGTTCGGCGGTTCCTCCGCCGCACGGGCCATCGGGTCGGCCTTGAGGAACCGCTGCCCGTACCGGGAGTGGATCTCGAACTTGTACCGGGTGCCTTCGCCGACGCCCGGCAGGAACAGCTCCCACACCCCGGACGAACCCATCGAGCGCATGGGGAACGCCGTGCCGTCCCAGTGGGTGAAGTCGGCGGCGACCCGCACCCCCTGGGCGTTCGGCGCCCACACCGTGAACCGGGTGCCCCTCACGCCCTCGTGCGTCATCGGATGCGCACCGAGGGCCCGCCACAGCTGCTCGTGCCGGCCCTCGGTGATCAGGTGCAGGTCGAGGTCGCCGAGGGCGGGCAGGAAGCGGTACGGGTCGTGCGTCTCCTGCTCGCCCTCCTCGTACGCCACGACGAGGGTGTAGGCCGGGATCTCCCGCGACGGCAGCACACCGGAGAAGAGGCCGTCCCCGTCCGACACGAGGGCGTGGCGCTCGCCGTCGACGACCACGCTCACCTCGCGGGCGAACGGGCGCAGCGCCCGGAAGGCGACGCCGCCGGGGACCGGGTGGGCACCGAGCAGCGCGTGCGGGTCGTGGTGGGCGCCCGCCAGCAGGCGCCCCCGGTCGGTCGGGTCGAGGGGCGGGGCGGTTCCGCACGCACCGGGGGCGGGCGGGACGGGACCGGACGGCTCGGGGAGCGAGGTGTCGCGGAGGGCCACGGGTCAGTCTCCTCTCACGGCGAGTCGTTCGATCGCCGCCATGGGTACGGGAAGCCAGTCGGGGCGGTGCCGGGCCTCGTACAGCACCTCATACACGGCGCGGTCCGTCTCGTAGGCGCGCAGCAGGCCGTGCTTCTTACGGGGGTCCCACCCGGCTCGGGCGGCGTAGCCCGCGCAGAAGGCCTCCCGGCAGCGGCGCGCCCACTCGGGACGCCACGGGCGGCGCTGCCGGGCGGCGTAGTCGAAGGAGCGCAGCATGCCCGCGATGTCGCGGACGGGGGAGTGGGCGCTGCGCCGTTCGGACAGCGGGCGCGACGGCTCACCCTCGAAGTCGATGACGAACCAGTCCCGGCCGGCCCGCAGCACCTGTCCCAGGTGCAGGTCGCCGTGGATGCGCTGGGCGGGCGGCCCCGAGTCGCAGGTGGCCAGTGCCGCGAAGGCCGCCCGCAGCCCGGGGACGAAGGGCTGCAGCGCCGGTACGCAGTGCGCGGCGGCGGTCAGCCGCTCGGTCATCGCCGCCGCCGTGCGGCCGTTCTCCCCCGGGGCGCCGGACGGGAAGGCGTCGGCGAGCGCCAGGTGGACGTCCGCCATGGCCTGCCCGAGCTCGTGGGCCTGCAGGGTGAAGTCGTCCCCGGAGGCCAGCGCGTTCAGGGACAGGGTCCAACCGTCGGAGGCGTCGTCGAGGAACGGCTGGAGCACACCGAGGGTCGCCTCGTACGGATAGGTGGTCCGCATCCACGCCACCGGCGCGGGGACCCGGCCGCAGCCCTGCCGGGCCAGCGCGTCCGGCACCTCCAGGTCCGGATTGACACCGGGCTGGATGCGCCGGAACAGCTTCAGGATGAACTCGTCCCCGAAGATCAGCGACGAGTTGGACTGCTCGGCGTCCAGCAGCCGCGGCGCGAGCCCCCCGGGCACCGGCCGCGAGGGGTTGGCCTCGAAGCGCAGGGGGCCCGCCTTGCCGGGATGCCTGAGGCGTTCCAGAAGCAGCTGGGCCGTCCGGGGGTCGTGCAGGGCGTCGTAGACCGTCCGGCCGGCCAGCGGGCCGTCCTGCACCTGCCCGATGACGGCCCGGCCCAGGCGCGGAGAAGGGTGTTCGCGCACGCCGAGCAGCAGCTGGTAGCAGTCGCCGGCCGGGGGAGCGCCGCCCGGGGCGGGCACGGGGCCGTGCCCGGTGTGCACCAGGAGGTGCAGACAGCCCGGGAAGAGCTCGGTCATGGACAGCAGGCCGAGCTCGGCCACGGGCCGGTCCTTGCCCGCGAACCAGCGCTGGCGCGGCAGCCACTCGCGCAGCAGCCCGCCGAGCGATGCCATGGGCTCGGCGAGACGGGTACGTCTCGGGCGCAGGGGTGCGGTCTTCGGCATGGTGACGCGTCCTTTCCTCGGCCCGCGCTCAAACGCGGCGGCCGATGCGGGATGCGACTCGGGTGAGCCGGAACCAGTAGAAGCCGTGGCCCCCGAGGGTCAGCAGGTACGGCAGCTCGCCTATCGCCGGGAAGCGGACCCCGCCGAACAGTTCCACCGGATGGCGTCCGGCGAACTCGCGCAGGTCCAGCTCGGTCGGCTGGGCGAACCGCGCGAAGTTGTGCACGCACAGCACCAGGTCGTCCTCGTACTCCCGCAGGAAGGCCAGTACGGCGGG
>NZ_BMTT01000013.1 GCF_014649815.1 Streptomyces mutabilis
CCTTACAGCGCCGATGGTACTGCAGGGGGGACCCTGTGGGAGAGTAGGACGCCGCCGAACAATCTTTAGAAGGGTTGGACCCCGAACTTCGGTTCCGGGTCCAACCCTTTTTTGTTGCCCGTTACTTGAAGTTCACGTTGCGCTACGAGCATCGGCCGTATGGGTACCGCAGCAATGCTCAGGGCCGCCGGCGTTGGAGTCGGCGACGAGGTCGTCGTACCTGCCTTCGGGAATGTGGAAGTCGCCGAGGCCGTCGCCCTGGTCGGCGCTCTGCCGGTCTTCGCCGACATAGATCCCGCCACGTACTGCCTGGACGCCTCGGCGGTGGACGCGGCGCTGACCCCCCGTACCGCCGCCGTGGTCGTGGTGCACCGATTCGGACGGCCGGCGGACATGGCGCCGCTGCACGCGGTCGGTCAGCGGCACGGGCTGCTGGTGCTGGAGCAGGGCGAGTCCGAGGCGCCGTACGACGAGATAGCGCAGCGTCGGCAGCGGGCGGCCTATCTGGACGGAAAGTTGAAGGGGGTGCGCACGCCGGACTGGGGGGACGGGCACACCTATCAGCAGTACGTGGTGCGGGTGCCGGGCAACGGACGGCCGGACCGCGACGCTTTCGCCCGTGCCGTGCGGGGGCGCGGAGTCGAGTGCCGAGTGCCGGTGAAGACGCCCGTGCACCGGATGCCCGGCTTCCGTCGGTGCGTGTCGCTGCCGGAGACCGAGCGGGCCGCCGACGAGACGCTCGGCCTGCCGGTCGACGCCGCATTGACCAAGCGGGACATGCAGCGGATCGTGTCCGCCTGCAATGCCTTGGGTGGGCTGCTGCAGCCGGCCTTCTGAAAGGCGTGGTTGGGAGCACCGGTCTGTTCGGGGTATGATCTATTCCGTTGCCGCGAGGGAAACCTCGAAAGCGACAGGCCCCTATAGCTCAGTCGGCAGAGCGTCTCCATGGTAAGGAGAAGGTCAACGGTTCGATTCCGTTTGGGGGCTCCGTAGTTGAAGGCCCCGCCCAATCGGGCGGGGCCTTTTCGCATGCCCGGGGACGGGAGAGTCAGTCCGCGTGCGGCTCGGGGACCCGCATCGCCAGAATCGCCATGTCGTCGGACGGAGCGTCCGACGCGAAGCGTTCCACCGCGCGCATGATGCGGGCAGCCACCGCGCCCGCCGTCAGCCCCGTGCAGGTGGTGAGGACATCGGCGAGACCGTCGTCGCCCAGCATGCGCGTGCCCTCCCGCCGTTCGGTGACACCGTCCGTGACGCAGAGCAGGACGTCGCCCGGGTCGAGGGTGACCGTCTGCTCGTAGAGTTCCAGGTCCTCGATCACGCCGAGGAGCGGCTGGGGCTCGGCGGCGGGCTCCACCGTGCCGTCCTGGCGCAGGCGGAGGGGGAGGGGGTGGCCGGCGCAGACCACCTTCAGCTCGGCGCCGCCGTCCTCCTGCGGGCGCATCTCGCCGTACAGGAGGGTGAGGAACCGGCTGCGGGCGCCCTCGTCGAGGATGGCGGAGTTGAGGCGCTCCAGGACCGCCGGGCCGCTCAGGCCCTCACGGGCGAGCAGGCGCAGCGCGTGCCGGGCCAGGCCCGTGACGGCCGCCGCGTTCGGGCCAGTGCCGCACACGTCGCCGATGGCGAAGCCGTACGCGTCGTCGCTGATGGGGAAGAGGTCGTAGAAGTCGCCGCCGACCTCGTTGCCCTCGCCGGCCGCACGGTAGATGACCTCGACCTCGACGCCGTCGATGACGGGGAGCTCCGGGGGCAGCAGACTGCGCTGGAGGGACTGGCTGATGGCCGTGCGCTCCGAGTACAGGCGGGCGTTGTCCAGGGCCAGGGCCGCCCTGCGGGACAGGTCCTCGGCGAGTTCCAAAATCTCCTGGCGGAAGTGCTCGTCGGTCGGCTTGCCGAGTGTGAGCATGCCGATGACGCGGTTGCGGGCGACGAGGGGGAGGACCACGGTCTCGCCGCCCACCGCGGCCGCCGTGACCAGCGTCGGGCCGATGCCGGTGTTCAGTTGGGGCGTCGTACCGCTGTTCAGGCCCAGGTCGCGCATGGAGGTGCGCAGCGCGGCCTGGTGGGCCAGCTCGCCGGGTGCCAACCAGACACGGGCGCCGGGGGTGGGCACCGGGTCAGGCGGGGCGATCTTGGACAGCAGGGACTTGATGCCGTCGATGAGTTCCTCGTCCTCGTGCAGGACGTAGGACAGGTACGGCTCCGAGGCCTGGTCGGCGATGGTGTAGACGGCGCACCAGGTGGCCAGGGTCGGGACCGTCATCTGAGCCATGAGGGCCAGGGTCTGGTCGCGGTCCAGGGTGCCGGCGAGGAGGTCGGAGGCTTCGACCAGGAAGCTCAGCGAGCCCCGGCGCAGGCGCTCCAGTTCGCCCAGGCGGGCGGACTCGACGGCCAGGGCGATGCGGTCGGCGGCGAACTGGAGGCGCAGCGCCTCCTCGTTGGAGTACCGGTCGGCGGCCTCCGCGGCGACGCCCAGGGAGCCGGTGAGGCGGCCCTCGACCTTCAGCGGGACGGTGACGACCGAGCGCATGCCGGTGCCGTTGAGCAGCGGGACGGCGCCGGGGACCGCGGCCAGGTCGTCGTGGACGGCGGGCATGCGCGCGGAGCCGTAGCGGCCCGGGCCGGCCTCGACGGGGACGCGGGCGAAGCGCTGGCGGGCGGAGGGCAGGCCGGTGGACGCGCGGACCTCCAACTCCGTCTCGTCGTCGGTCGCCAGGAGCAGGAAGGCGGCGTCGGCGTCGAGCATGTCGCGGGCGCGCTCGACCGTGCGCTGGAGGAGGCCGTCGAGGTCGTCCGGGGCGGGGGAGCCGATGAACACCTCGAAGGGATCGGTGCTCTGGCCCTCGGAGGAGGCTCCGGGATCGGAGGCCGGTACGCGCAACGGTGTCTGCAGGACGGCGCGTTCGTGGTCGCGCACGAGCAGGCAGACCGTGGAGGGCTCGCCGCCTGCGTCGCGGACGCGGAGGTGGGAGGCGTAGACCGGGGTGACGCGGCCGTTGGCGCCCCTTATGCCGTAGCTGCCCTCCCAGCGGGACAGCTGGAGTGCCTCGGCGATGCCGGTGCTGGTGCCCGGAGTGTGCGGCCAGGCGGCGAGGTCGGTCAGCGGCTTGCCCACGACCTGCTCGGCGGCGTAGCCGAACAACTCCTCGGCGTCCTCGTTCCAGGACGTGACGGCGCCGGTGCGGTCGATCTGGACGACGGCGACGCGGACGCGGCCGTCGGCGAGCGGGAGCAGGTCGGCGGGGAGGGAGGGCCCGGCGGCGCGGGTGCCGACCGGGCGCTCGGGCAGGTGGAGATGGAACCAGACGTTCTTCAGCGTGGGCGTGTACTCGACGCCCCAGCGGTCGGCCAGGGCCGCGCACAGCTGGAGGCCGCGGCCGCCCTCGCGGTCGAGGCTGCCCATGGTGGCGGGGGAGCCCTGGAGCGGGACCTCGCGCTCGGGGTAGTGGTCGGCCACCTCGATCCGGACGCCGTCGTCGCTGCGCAGGCACACGACGTCGGCGGTGGTGCCGGCGTGCACCACGGCGTTGGTCACCAGCTCGCTGGTGAGCACCACGGCGTCGTCGACGATGTCGGCATGGCCCCAGCCCTGCAGGGTGTCGCGGACGAAGGACCGGGCGCTCGCCACCGATCGTCCCACGGGCTCGAAGCTGGCGGCCGCGCGCGCGGTGATCACAGAATTCCTCGACCCTTTCTCCCCGTGCACGGCCTCATGGCCGACCGGCTCGCGCCGCTGCTGCGGCAGTCCACCCGTCGGCCCGGGATCCGGGGGCTGCTCCCCCGGGATCAGTCCGGTGGTCATTCCGGCCGCCCCTCCGATGCCCGCTCGTATCCGTGCCACCGCCCAGGCCGGACGGACCGGCGTGGCTGGACAGCCGCATGCAAGGTTACTTACCTTCGCCGTCCACGCGGATGCCGGTCTGCAGTGTTTCCGCCCAGAGGGTGTGCGGACGATGTGCGAAGCTGCCGAACTGTTATGGCCTGGTTCAGCCGGGGTGAAACACTGGGCAAGCTTCCAGTGAAGGTCTGGGCAGGTTGAATGCGCACCCGATGCGGCGGGCAGCAGCCTCGGAGCGGTCCGGCGAATCCGTGCGGGCCGTGCCCAGCAGCAAAGGAAGTACGCGGCAGTAACCGGCCCGCCGAGCGGTGGCGGCCGGGCACAGCAGTAACGGTCGACCCCTGCGGGAGGGACACAGTGGAGTCTGGCGCAGCGACGCGGGGCACTAAGGCGCGCGCGAAAGGCGGACAGTCCCTGAGTAACCAGGGCAAATCGCGGGGCGGCAGTACGACGGTGGACACGGCCGCGCTGAACCGGTTGCTGGCGGCCCTGGTGGCGATGCGGGAGGGCAACTTCCGCAAGCGGCTCACGGTGTCCGGCGACGGCGTGATGTCGGAGATCGCGGCGGTCTTCAACGAGGTGGCCGACCGCAATCTGCACCTCACGGGGGAGCTGGCCCGAGTGCGGCGCGTGGTCGGGCGTGAGGGAAAACTCACGGAGCGGCTCGAGACGGGCGCTTGTGAGGGGTCCTGGGCGGCCGCGATCGACAACTCGAACGCCCTGGTCGACGACCTCGTACGACCGGTCTCCGAGGTCAGCCGGGTGCTGTCGGCGGTGGCGGACGGTGATCTGTCGCCGCGGATGGATCTGCGGACGCAGACGGCGGAGGGCACCGGGCAGCCGCTGCGCGGTGAGTTCCTGAAGGTCGGCCGGACCGTGAACAACCTGGTCGACCAGTTGTCGACGTTCACGGACGAGGTCACGCGGGTCGCCAGCGAGGTCGGCACCGAGGGCAAGCTCGGCGGGCAGGCCAGGGTGCGCGGTATGTCCGGTTCCTGGAAGGACCTCACGGACTCCGTCAACACGATGGCGTACCGGCTCACCGCTCAGGTGCGTGACATCGCCCTGGTGACGACGGCGGTGGCCAAGGGTGATCTGTCCCGGAAGGTCACGGTGCACGTGGCCGGCGAGATGCTGGAGCTGAAGAACACCGTCAACACGATGGTGGACCAGCTCTCCGCGTTCTCCTCCGAGGTGACGCGCGTCGCCCGGGAGGTGGGCACCGAGGGCGCCCTGGGCGGTCAGGCGCAGGTGCCGGGCGTGGCCGGGGTGTGGAAGGAGCTGACCGACTCCGTCAACACCATGGCCGGGAACCTGACGGCACAGGTGCGGGAGATCTCCCACGTGACGACGGCGGTCGCCAACGGCGACCTGTCGAAGAAGGTGACTGTTCCGGCGCGCGGTGAGGTCGCGCAGCTCGCCGAGACGATCAACCAGATGACCGAGACGCTGCGGATCTTCGCGGACGAGGTCACGCGGGTGGCCAACGAGACCGGTGGCGAGGGGCAGCTGGGCGGTCAGGCCAATGTGCCGGGTGCGGCGGGTATCTGGAAGGACCTGACTGATTCCGTCAACACGGTTTTCCGGAACCTGACCACCCAGGTGCGCGACATCGCCGCGGTGACGACGGCGGTGGCCAGCGGTGACCTGTCGCAGAAGGTCACCGTGGACGTGGCCGGCGAGATGCTGGAGCTGAAGAACACCGTCAACACGATGGTGGATCAGCTGTCCGCCTTCGGTGCCGAGGTCACGCGGGTGGCCCGTGAGGTGGGTGTCGAGGGTGAGCTGGGCGGTCAGGCGCAGGTGCCTGGGGCGGCGGGGACGTGGAAGGACCTGACGGACTCGGTCAACACGGCGTTCCGTAACCTCACCGGTCAGGTGAGGAACATCGCCCAGGTGACGACGGCGGTGGCCAACGGCGACCTGTCGCAGAAGGTCACCGTGGACGTCTCCGGCGAGATGCTGCAGCTGAAGAACACCGTGAACACGATGGTGGACCAGCTCTCCAGCTTCGCCGACCAGGTCACACGGATGGCCCGGGACGTGGGTACGGAGGGCCGCCTCGGCGGTCAGGCACGGGTCGACGGGGTGTCGGGCACGTGGAAGGAGCTGACGGACTCCGTCAACTCGATGGCGTCCAACCTGACCGGTCAGGTGAGGAACATCGCCCAGGTGACGACGGCGGTGGCGCGCGGTGACCTGTCCCAGAAGATCGACGTCGACGCGCGCGGCGAGATCCTGGAGCTCAAGAACACCATCAACACGATGGTCGACCAGCTGTCGTCCTTCGCCGAGCAGGTCACCAGGGTCGCCCGAGAGGTGGGCACGGAGGGCCGCCTCGGCGGTCAGGCGCAGGTGCCCGGTGTGGCCGGTGTGTGGCGCGACCTGACCGACTCGGTGAACGGCATGGCCGGGAACCTGACCGCGCAGGTGCGCAACATCGCGCAGGTCGCGACGGCGGTGGCCCGTGGTGACCTGTCCCAGAAGATCACCGTGGACGCGCGCGGGGAGATCCTGGAGCTCAAGAACACCTTGAACACGATGGTCGACCAGCTGTCGTCGTTCGCTCAGGAGGTCACGCGCGTCGCGCGCGAGGTGGGCACCGAGGGCATTCTCGGCGGCCAGGCGGAGGTGCAGGGGGTCTCCGGCACCTGGAAGGACCTCACGCAGTCCGTGAACGGCATGGCCAACAACCTGACCATGCAGGTGCGGAACATCGCCGAGGTGACGACGGCCGTCGCCAAGGGCGACCTGTCGAAGAAGATCACCGTCGACGCCAAGGGCGAGATCCTCGAGCTGGTCACGACCGTCAACACCATGGTGGACCAGCTGTCGTCGTTCGCCGAGCAGGTCACGCGGGTGGCCCGCGAGGTGGGTACGGAGGGCATCCTCGGCGGCCAGGCCCACGTGCCCGGCGTGGTGGGCATCTGGAAGGACCTCAGCGACAACGTCAATCTGATGGCGAAGAACCTCACCGTTCAAGTGAGGAACATTTCCCAGGTTGCCGCGGCCGTCGCCAACGGCGACCTGACGCGGACGGTGACGATCGAGGCGCGCGGTGAGGTCGCGCAGCTCGCCGACACCTTCAACACCATGGTCAAGACCCTGAGTTCGTTCGCCGACCAGGTCACCAAGGTGGCCCGCGAGGTGGGCACGGACGGCATCCTGGGCGGTCAGGCGCACGTGCCGGGCGTGGCGGGCACCTGGAAGGACCTCACCGAGTCGGTGAACCAGATGGCGTCCAACCTGACCGGTCAGGTGCGCAACATCGCCATGGTGACGACCGCCATCGCCAAGGGCGATCTCACCAAGAAGATCGACATCGACGCGCGCGGCGAGATCCTGGAGCTGAAGACGACCATCAACACGATGGTGGACCAGCTGTCGTCGTTCGCCGAGGAGGTCACCCGCGTGGCCCGCGAGGTGGGCACCGAGGGGCAGCTCGGCGGTCAGGCACGCGTGCGTGACGTCGACGGCACCTGGCGGGACCTGACGGAGTCCGTGAACGAGATGGCCGGGAATTTGACCCGGCAGGTGCGTGCCATCGCGCGCGTGGCGACCGCGGTGACCCGCGGCGACCTGAACCTGAAGATCGACGTGGACGCGTCCGGGGAGATCCAGGAACTGCAGGACTACATCAACAAGATGATCGCCAACCTGCGCGACACCACGATCGCCAACAAGGAGCAGGACTGGCTCAAGGGCAATCTGGCCCGCATCTCCGGCCTGATGCAGGGCCGCCGGGACCTCCAGGACGTGGCCTCGTTGATCATGAGCGAGCTGACCCCGGTGGTCTCAGCGCAGCACGGCGCGTTCTTCCTCGCCATGCCGCACGCCGAGGGCCAGGAGCACGCCGGCGCCGACGGCGACCAGTACGAACTGCGCATGCTCGGGTCGTACGGCTATTCGATGGGCTCCATGCCCACCTCGTTCCGGCCGGGTGAGGCGCTGGTCGGTACGGCCGCCCAGGAGAAGCGCACGATCCTCGTGGAGAACGCGCCGAGCGGCTACCTGAAGATCTCCTCCGGGCTCGGAGAGGCCCCGCCCGCCCAGGTGATCGTCCTGCCGGTGCTGTTCGAGGGGCAGGTGCTCGGCGTCATCGAGCTGGCCTCCTTCACCCCGTTCACGCAGATCCAGAAGGACTTCCTCAACCAGATCGCCGAGATGATCGCCACCAGCGTCAACACCATCTCCGTCAACACCAAGACGGAGGTGCTGCTGAAGCAGTCGCAGGAGTTGACCGAGCAACTGCGCGAGCGTTCCGAGGAGCTGGAGCAGCGGCAGAAGGCGCTGCAGTCGTCCAACGCCGAACTGGAGGAGAAGGCCGAGCTGCTGGCGCAGCAGAACCGCGACATCGAGGTGAAGAACACCGAGATCGAGGAGGCGCGGCAGGTCCTGGAAGAGCGCGCGGAGCAACTCGCCGTCTCCATGCGCTACAAGAGCGAGTTCCTGGCCAACATGTCGCACGAGCTGCGCACGCCGCTCAACTCGCTGCTGATCCTGGCCAAGCTGCTCGCCGACAACGCGGACGCCAACCTCTCGCCCAAGCAGGTCGAGTTCGCCGAGACGATCCACGGCGCCGGCTCCGACCTGCTCCAGCTCATCAACGACATCCTGGACCTGTCGAAGGTCGAGGCGGGCAAGATGGACGTCTCCCCGACGCGCATCGCGCTCGTCCAGCTCGTCGACTACGTGGAGGCCACCTTCCGGCCGCTGACCGCGGAAAAGGGTCTCGACCTGTCGGTGCGGGTGTCGCCGGAGCTGCCCGCCACGCTGCACACCGACGAGCAGCGGCTGCTCCAGGTGCTGCGCAACCTGCTGTCCAACGCGGTGAAGTTCACCGACTCGGGAGCGGTCGAGCTGGTCATCCGGCCGGCCCGGGACGACGTTCCGCAGGCCATCCGGGAGCAGTTGCTGGAGGCCGGTTCGATGACCGGACCCGACGCGGAGTTGATCGCGTTCTCGGTGAGCGACACCGGCATCGGCATCGCGGCCAGCAAGATGCGGGTGATCTTCGAGGCGTTCAAGCAGGCCGACGGCACCACCAGCCGCAAGTACGGCGGTACGGGCCTCGGGCTGTCCATCTCGCGGGAGATCGCGCAGCTGCTGGGCGGTGAGATCCACGCGCAGAGCGAGCCGGGCCGAGGATCGACGTTCACGCTGTACCTGCCGCTGCACCCGAGCGAGTTGCCCGCGCACGGCTACCAGCAGCCCCTTCCGGCGCTGGAGCCCGGCGGGGTGCTCGCCACGCCGGGCGCCGGCATCGCGCTGCCGGGCGCGCAGACCGAGCGCCCCGCCGAAGTGGAGTCGTACCACGACTCCCGGAGCGGTGCCGCCGCCCTGTTCCGGCGCCGTCGCCGCGCCGCGTCGGAGGCCGAGGGGGGGGCCGGCTCGCAGCCGGAGCAGCAGCCGCCCGCCGAGCGGGACGCGTCGCCGCAGTCGAGCCGCGGCATCCGGTTCGGCGGGCAGAAGGTGCTGATCGTCGACGACGACATCCGGAACGTCTTCGCGCTCACGAGCGTCCTGGAGCAGCACGGCCTGTCCGTGCTGTACGCCGAGAACGGGCGCGAGGGTATCGAGGTGCTGGAGCAGCACGAGGACGTGGCGGTCGTCCTGATGGACATCATGATGCCCGAGATGGACGGGTACGCGACGACCACGGCGATCCGCCGGATGCCCCAGTTCGCCGGTCTGCCGATCATCGCGCTGACCGCGAAGGCGATGAAGGGCGACCGGGAGAAGGCCATCGAGTCGGGCGCGTCCGACTACGTGACGAAGCCGGTCGACCCCGATCACCTGCTGACGGTGATGCAGCAGTGGATGCGGGAGGCGTGAGGGCCGGGTCCCCGCGGGCACGGAGCGGTGCGTTCGGGCACCGTGCCCGCGGTACGTTCGGGCACTGTTCCGGCGTCTGCCGGAGTACTGCCTCTCGGAGGCGTGTCGCAGGACGGTCGGCGGCGTGAACGGGTACCGTCCGCACGGCGCGTTCGGACGGTGTGCGAACGTGGGTGTACGCGTGGCGGGAAGCACCGGTGTTCGCGCCGAGTCGCTGACTCAGTGTGCCCGGAGCCGTGTAGAAGCGCGGGATGCGGGGAACCTTCTGGTCCCCAGCCGCGTTTCTGCTACGTGCACAGTGACATCGCGGTGACAGGGTGTGGCGACAGGCGGGGTGCGGCTACGATGACCGGCACAAGGACGGGCGGCGCAAGGGAGTCGTCCCCTGGGGTGGCCCCCGGCGGCGCTGCCCCAAGTCCTGCGGACAGGGGAGGCCCCACGCCGGGGCGAGGAGGGCGGGCCATGGTGCAGAAGGCCAAGATCCTCCTGGTCGATGACCGGCCGGAGAATCTGCTGGCGCTGGAGGCGATCCTCTCGGCGCTCGATCAGACGCTGGTGCGGGCATCGTCCGGGGAGGAAGCGCTCAAAGCACTGCTCACGGACGACTTCGCGGTCATTCTGCTGGACGTCCAGATGCCGGGCATGGACGGTTTCGAGACCGCCGCCCACATCAAGCGACGGGAGCGGACTCGGGACATCCCGATCATCTTCCTCACCGCGATCAACCACGGTCCGCACCACACCTTCCGCGGGTACGCGGCGGGGGCGGTGGACTACATCTCCAAGCCGTTCGACCCGTGGGTGCTGCGTGCGAAGGTCTCCGTCTTCGTCGAGCTCTACATGAAGAACTGCCAGCTGCGCGAGCAGGCGGCGCTGCTGCGGCTCCAGTTGGAGGGCGGCGGCAAGGAGCCGGCGGGCGAGGCCAAGGAGCCGGCGGGGCTGCTCGCCGAGCTGTCGGCGCGGCTGGCGGCCGTCGAGGAGCAGGCCGAGGCGCTCTCCAAGCAGCTGGGTGACGAGTCGACGGACGCGGCGGCGGTGGCGACGGCGGCTCATCTGGAGCGCAAGCTCACCGGACTGCGGCGGGCGCTGGACGCCCTGGAGCCGGGCTCGTCCGGAGGGCAGGCCGCGGTCAACTGAGCGCGGCCGGTGGCGCCCTCGGCGGAGCACGAGCGATGAGGGCGCGTCAGGGGCAGTACCGGAGGCGTCAGTTCCGTTCTCACGCGGAGGCGACACGAACGGGTGAAGCGGTGGGCACACGTGTCGACCGCCGTCTCCCCCGGTAACCTCACACCTATGGCCTCACGTCCCTCCGCAGCCAAGAAGCAGCCCGCGAAGAAGGCGGCCGCTCCCGCGAAGGGTCCGGTGAAGAAGGCCCCCGCCAAGAAGGCTCCGGCGAAGAGGGCCCCCGCCAAGAAGGCCGCCGCGAAGAAGCCCGCGCCCAAGCCGGCGCCCAGTCCGACGGGAGGCGTCTACCGGGTCGCACGCGCCCTCTGGCTGGGCGTCGCGCACGCCGTCGGTGCCGTCTTCCGCGGCGTAGGGCAGGGCGCGAAGAACCTCGACCCGGCGCATCGCAAGGACGGCGTCGCCCTGCTGCTGCTCGGCGTCTGTCTGATCGTGGCCGCGGGCACCTGGGCCGACCTCAAGGGGCCCGTCGGCGACCTCGTCGAGATCCTCGTCACCGGCGCCTTCGGCCGACTGGACCTGCTGGTCCCGCTCCTGCTCGGCGCCATCGCCGTACGCCTGATCCGGCACCCGGAGAAACCCGAGGCCAACGGCCGGATCGTGATCGGCCTGTCCGCGCTCGTCGTCGGCGTCCTCGGCCAGGTGCACATCGCCTGCGGCTCACCGGCCCGCGGCGACGGCATGCACGCCATAAGGGACGCCGGCGGCCTCATCGGCTGGGGTGCGGCGACGCCGCTGTCGTACACGATGACGGACGTTCTGGCCGTGCCGCTGCTCGTGCTGCTCACCGTCTTCGGGCTGCTGGTCGTCACGGCCACCCCGGTCAACGCCGTTCCGCAGCGGCTGCGGCAGCTCGGCGTGCGGCTCGGCCTCGTACGCGACCCGGAGGCCGACGAGTTCTCGGAGGACGACGAGCGGTACGACGAGCAGTGGCGCGAGGCGCTGCCCGCGCGGTCACGCAAGCGGGGCGGACCGGCCGCCGAGCCGTACGACCCCGTCGGGGAGGAGCAGGAGGCGCTCGCCCGGCGCCGCACCAGGCCCCGGCGGTCCGCCGTGCCGCATCCCGACAACAAGAACCGTCCGATGGACGCCGTGGACGTCGCCGCCGCCGCGGCTGCCGCCCTCGACGGTGCCGTACTGCACGGGATGCCGCCGTCGCCGCTGGTCGCCGACCTCACCCAGGGCGTGAGCACGGGGGAGCGGGAGTCGTCGGCACCGACTCCGACGCCGGTTCCGGCGGCGCGCCCGCAGCCGGGGAAGCTCAAGAAGGACGGCCCCGAAGAGAAGGCGGGCGTCCCGGACCTCACCAAGACGCCGGCCCCGCAGGAGCGGGAGCTTCCGCCGCGCGCCGAGCAGCTCCAGCTCTCCGGCGACATCACCTACTCGCTGCCGGCCCTCGGCCTCCTCACGCGCGGCGGTCCCGGCAAGGCGCGCAGCGCCGCCAACGACGCCATAGTCGCCTCGCTGACCACCGTCTTCACCGAGTTCAAGGTCGACGCCGCCGTCACCGGATTCACCCGCGGCCCGACGGTCACGCGCTACGAGGTCGAGCTCGGGCCCGCCGTGAAGGTCGAGCGGATCACCGCGCTGGCCAAGAACATCGCCTACGCCGTCGCCAGCCCCGACGTGCGGATCATCAGCCCCATCCCCGGCAAGTCCGCGGTCGGCATCGAGATCCCCAACACCGACCGGGAGATGGTCAACCTGGGCGACGTGCTGCGCCTCGCGGAGTCCGCCGAGGACGACGACCCGATGCTGGTCGCCTTCGGGAAGGACGTCGAGGGCGGCTACGTCATGCACTCGCTGGCGAAGATGCCGCACATGCTGGTCGCGGGCGCCACCGGCTCCGGCAAGTCGTCCTGCATCAACTGCCTGATCACCTCGATCATGATGCGGGCGACGCCGGAGGACGTCCGGATGATCCTGGTCGACCCCAAGCGCGTCGAGCTGACCGCCTACGAGGGCATCCCGCACCTGATCACGCCGATCATCACCAACCCGAAGCGGGCCGCCGAGGCGCTCCAGTGGGTCGTACGGGAGATGGACCTCCGCTACGACGACCTCGCGGCCTACGGCTACCGGCACATCGACGACTTCAACCGCGCGGTGCGCGAGGGCAAGGTCAAGCCGCCCGAGGGCAGCGAGCGCGAGCTCCAGCCGTACCCGTACCTGCTGGTGATCGTCGACGAGCTGGCCGACCTGATGATGGTGGCGCCGCGCGACGTCGAGGACGCCATCGTGCGCATCACGCAGCTCGCGCGCGCGGCCGGCATCCACCTGGTGCTCGCCACCCAGCGGCCGTCCGTCGACGTCGTCACCGGCCTGATCAAGGCGAACGTGCCCTCGCGGCTCGCGTTCGCCACGTCCTCGCTCGCCGACTCGCGGGTCATCCTCGACCAGCCCGGCGCCGAGAAGCTGATCGGCAAGGGCGACGGCCTCTTCCTGCCGATGGGCGCCAACAAGCCGACCCGTATGCAGGGCGCGTTCGTGACCGAGGAGGAGGTCCAGGCGGTCGTCCGGCACTGCAAGGAGCAGATGGCGCCCGTCTTCCGGGACGACGTCACCGTCGGCACCAAGCAGAAGAAGGAGATCGACGAGGACATCGGCGACGACCTCGACCTGCTCTGCCAGGCCGCCGAACTGGTCGTCTCCACGCAGTTCGGATCGACCTCCATGCTCCAGCGCAAGCTGCGCGTCGGCTTCGCCAAGGCGGGGCGGCTGATGGACCTGATGGAGTCGCGCAGCATCGTCGGACCGAGCGAAGGATCGAAGGCTCGTGACGTTCTTGTGAAGCCTGATGAGCTGGACGGCGTGCTCGCCGTGATCCGGGGGGAGTCTGAGGGCTAGGGAGCGGTACGCGACGTGTCTCCCCGGCGGAGGGTCACGGTCACCGTCCGATCGTGACTCACCCGTTAGGGATCATTGAGCAACCGTTCCCCCTTGGGGTACGTCAAGTTGAGGGAAGTGACAAACAGATAGTCCACCATCGGATGTCGGGCCATACCGATGGCGTACAAAGTCGTACCGCCCGGTTGCCCCACCCGTTTGTACCCCCCCTAGACTGAACGTCCAGCACAGGCGGCTAAACGCTCGAAAGGCGCCCCCGTGTCCATCGGCAACTCCCCTGAAGACGAGCGTCCGATCGCAGACGTGTCCCCAGACGTTCCTGACGAGGCCTCCGGCGACGCCCCTCGGGAATCCCGCCCCTCCGTCGGCCGCGCCCTGCAGCAGGCGCGGATCGCCGCCGGGCTGACCGTCGACGACATCACCACCGCCACCCGGGTCCGGATCGCCATCGTGCACGCCATCGAGGCGGACGACTTCGCTCCCTGCGGCGGAGACGTCTACGCGCGCGGTCACATCCGGACCCTCGCCAAGGCCGTCGGGCTCGATCCGGCCGATCTGCTCGCGCAGTTCGACGGCGAACACGGCGGGCGTCCGGCACCGACCCCGGCCGCGCCCCTGTTCGAGGCGGAACGCATCCGTCCCGAGCGGCGCGGACCCAACTGGACCGCCGCCATGGTCGCCGCGATCGTCGCCGTGATCGGCTTCGTCGGCTTCACGTTCGTCAAGGGGGGCGACGACGGCGGCAACGAGGCGAGCGTCGCCGAGGGCTCCCAGCCGACGGCCGGTGAGTCGGCCTCGCCGAGCGCCGAGCCGAAGAAGCCCGCGAACCCCGAACCCGACCCGACCGACAGCGCCATCGCCGCCGCGCCCCGGGACAAGGTGACCGTCAAGGTCACCGCCGCCGACGGACGCAGCTGGATCTCCGCCCAGGACCACAACGGCCGACTGCTCTTCGACGACATCCTCGAGCGGGGCGACTCGAAGACCTTCCAGGACGACGAGAAGGTCAAGCTGGTCCTCGGCGACGCCGGCGCCATCGAGCTCTACGTCAACGGCAAGAGGATCGAAGACGACTTCCAGCCGGGCGCCGTGGAGCGCCTGACGTATACGAAGGGCGACCCGCAGGTCGGATAAGGGGACCGAGGGGACGAGTCACCACGGGGTTGGCCGGGATCGGCCAACCCCGTCGACGTGGGCTGTCGGCGGGACGAAGTACTCTAGAGCCCATGCCTGAAAGCCGTACCGTCGCACTCGTCACCCTTGGCTGCGCCCGTAACGAGGTGGACTCGGAGGAGCTCGCAGGCCGTCTGGAGGCGGACGGCTGGAAGCTCGTCGACGACGCCGAGGAAGCGGACGTCGCCGTCGTGAACACGTGCGGCTTCGTCGAGGCCGCCAAGAAGGACTCCGTGGACGCCCTCCTGGAGGCCAACGACCTCAAGGGCCACGGAAGAACGCAGGCCGTCGTGGCGGTGGGCTGCATGGCCGAGCGGTACGGCAAGGAGCTGGCCGAGGCCCTTCCGGAGGCCGACGGCGTCCTCGGCTTCGACGACTACGCCGACATCTCCGACCGCCTGCAGACCATCCTGAACGGCGGCATCCACGCCGCCCACACCCCGCGCGACCGGCGCAAGCTGCTGCCGATCAGCCCCGCCGAGCGCCAGGAGGCCGGCGCCTCCGTCGCCCTGCCGGGGCACGGCCCGACCGACCTCCCCGAAGGCGTCGCCCCGGCCTCCGGGCCCCGCGCGCCCCTGCGCCGCCGCCTGGACGGCTCGCCGGTCGCCTCGGTGAAGCTGGCCTCCGGCTGCGACCGGCGCTGCTCCTTCTGCGCCATCCCGTCCTTCCGCGGCTCCTTCATCTCCCGCCGCCCCAGCGACGTGCTGAACGAGACACGGTGGCTGGCCGAGCAGGGCGTCAAGGAGATCATGCTGGTCTCCGAGAACAACACCTCCTACGGCAAGGACCTCGGCGACATCCGCCTGCTGGAGTCACTGCTGCCCGATCTCGCCGAGGTCGACGGCATCGAGCGGGTGCGCGTCAGCTACCTCCAGCCGGCCGAGATGCGCCCCGGCCTGATCGACGTACTGACCTCCACGCCGAAGGTCGTGCCCTACTTCGACCTCTCCTTCCAGCACTCCGCTCCGAACGTGCTCCGCGCGATGCGCCGCTTCGGCGACACCGACCGGTTCCTGGAGCTGCTGGACACCATCCGGAGCAAGGCACCCGAGGCCGGTGTGCGCTCCAACTTCATCGTGGGCTTCCCCGGCGAGTCCGCCTCCGACCTCGCCGAGCTGGAGCGGTTCCTGAACCACGGGCGGCTCGACGCCATCGGCGTCTTCGGCTACTCAGACGAGGAGGGCACCGAGGCGGCGACGTACGACGACAAGCTGGACGAGGACGTCGTCGCCGAGCGGCTGGCACGTGTGTCCCGCCTTGCCGAGGAACTGGTCTCGCAGCGGGCCGAGGAGCGGGTCGGCGCGACCGTGCGGGTCCTCGTGGAGTCCGCCGACTCCGCCGACGAGGGGGACGGCGTCCGCGGGCGTGCGGAGCACCAGGCGCCCGAGACCGACGGCCAAGTGCTGCTCACGAGCGGCGAAGGCCTGCGGGTCGGAAGTATGGTCGAGGCGAAGGTGGTCGGTACGGAGGGTGTCGACCTGGTGGCCGAGCCGCTGCCTGAGTCGTCCGCGTGGAGTGAGGAGGCCGGCAGATGACGGGAGTCCCGGCGTCCGCGGCGGGCGGATCCTCCGGTGCGCGCAGGACCGGGGGTGCGACCGAGGGCGGTGCCGCCGGGCGCGGCGGCAAGATCGCTGCCGCCGCCGTCAACCAGGCGAGCGTGTGGAACGTCGCCAATCTGCTGACGATGCTCCGGCTGCTCCTCGTGCCGGCCTTCGTCGCCCTGATGCTCGGCAACGGCGGGTACGACCCGGCCTGGCGCTCGTTCGCCTGGGCCGCCTTCGCCATCGCCATGATCACCGATCTGTTCGACGGCCATCTCGCACGCACCTACAACCTCGTCACCGACTTCGGGAAGATCGCCGATCCCATCGCCGACAAGGCGATCATGGGAGCGGCGCTCATCTGTCTGTCCGCCCTGGGTGATCTGCCGTGGTGGGTGACGGCCGTGATCCTCGGTCGGGAACTCGGGATCACCGTCCTGCGTTTCGTGGTCATCCGGTACGGAGTCATCCCCGCGAGCCGGGGCGGCAAGCTCAAGACCCTCACCCAGGGCGTGGCCGTCGGTATGTACGTCCTGGCGCTGACGGGTCCCCTGGCGACGCTGAGGTTCTGGGTGATGGCGGCGGCGGTCGTCCTGACCGTGGCGACCGGACTGGACTACGTGAAACAGGCCATTGTGCTGCGCCGCCGGGGAATCGCCGAGCGCAGAGCGGCGTTGAAGGAGACGGAAGTTTGAGTTCCACAGCCGCCGACGTGGTGCGGCTACTCACGGTCAGGGGCGAGACCCTCGCGGTCGCCGAGTCACTGACCGGCGGACTGGTGGCGGCCGGGATCACTTCGGTCCCAGGGGCCTCCAGGGCCTTCCGGGGGTCGGTCACCGCGTACGCGACGGAGCTCAAGCGGGACCTGCTCGGCGTCGATGGCACCCTGCTCGAGGCCCGCGGAGCGGTTGACCCCCAGGTCGCCGCCCAGATGGCGGCAGGTGTGCGCAGGGCGCTGGGCGCCGACTGGGGTATCGCGACCACGGGCGTGGCGGGCCCGGGCCCGCAGGACGGACAGCCTGTCGGCACGGTATTCGTGGCCGTCGACGGGCCTGCCGTGGGAGACGGTGGTTCCACCCGTGGCGGAAAAGTGGAGGCGCTGCGGTTGAACGGCGATCGCGCGGAAATTCGTATGGAGAGTGTACGGAGCGTACTCGCACTCCTCTTGAGAGGACTTGCGGGCGAACAGACCGGGAATGAGCGGGCACAGGATACGGAACGAAACGGGGGGTTTTGATGTTTGCAGCCCTGAGTGAACACGACATCGCTCCCCGCACGGCCGCGGCGCGAGGCGGTACGGTGGGGCGTGAAGGATGCGGTTACACGGTCCGAGGAGGGAGCCACCGATGATTCTGCTCCGTCGCCTGCTGGGTGACGTGCTGCGTCGGCAGCGCCAACGCCAGGGCCGTACTCTGCGCGAAGTCTCCTCGTCCGCCCGAGTCTCACTCGGCTATCTCTCCGAGGTGGAGCGGGGGCAGAAGGAGGCCTCTTCCGAACTGCTCTCCGCCATCTGCGACGCGCTGGACGTACGGATGTCCGAACTCATGCGGGAAGTGAGCGACGAGCTCGCGCTCGCCGAGCTGGCCCAGTCCGCTGCGGCCACGCCCAGCGAGACCGTTCCCGCCCCGGTTCGCCCGATGCTTGGTTCCGTGTCGGTGACCGGTGTGCCACCGGAACGGGTGACCATCAAGGCGCCCGCGGAGGCGGTGGACGTCGTCGCCGCCTGAGCGCTGCCAACGTGTGCGTGTGAGGCCCCGGCCGGGGCTTCTCCGGGAGGCCGGAGAGGTGCGGTCGGGGTTTTTGCGTGCTCGGACGAGGAGTATCGGCGGTGGCAGGGCGGTGGTGCCCGGTTTGCCGGTCTTCGGTGGTGCGGTCATCGTGGAGGGACTGGCCGTGGCGGGAGCGGCCGGGGGGCCTACCGACGGAGGTGTGGATGTACGTCGTGAAGAGCCCGTTGTCCGACGCGAACCTCAAGACCGTCTCCGAGGCACTGCAGGGCGGCCTCGTCGACCTGGTGGACCTGGCCCTGGTGGCGAAACAGATCCACTGGAACGTCGTCGGCCCGCGGTTCCGCTCCGTCCACCTCCAGCTCGACGAACTCGTCGACACCGCGCGCACGCACTCGGACACCGTGGCCGAGCGTGCCTCGGCGCTGGGGGTCTCCCCCGATGGGCGTGCCGCGACCGTGGCCGTCGGCAGCGGGATCGACGTCACGCCGGAGGGGTGGGTCGACGACACCACCGCGGTGCAGACGATCGTGGACGCGCTGGGCGCGGTGATCGCGCGGATGCGGGAGCGGATAGCGGCGACCGGGGACCCCGACCCCGTGAGCCAGGACATCTTCATCCAGATCACGGCCGATCTCGAGAAGCAGCACTGGATGTTCCAGGCCGGGAACGGCTGACGCGGCCATGGCGCCGGCGCGGACTGCTCGCCGGGCGGTCGCGCTGGGGCTGTGCGCGCTGTGGTGGTGGGCCGTGCTGCGCCTGGCGCTCGAACCCGGGGCGGGGGTGCTCGAGGGGGCGGTCGCGGTGGGTGGCTGGGGGCTGAGCGTGCTACCGGTGCACTGCGTGCCCAGGCGGGAGGCCGTGGGTGCCCTGGGCGTGGGGCGATGGCGGCGGGCCCTGCTCACGGCTGTGGGTGGCGGCCGGAGTACGTCGAGGGCCCGCGTGGACGGGGGCCGGGGCCCGGAAGGGTCGGGTAGCTCGGCGTCATGAACGGGACCTCTCGGTGTCGCGGCTGGCCGAGGCCTACCCGATGAGCTTCGCCGCGGTTCAGAAGCAGGTCGCGGTACTGGAGCGGGCCGGCCTGGTGGTGAAGCAGCGCCGTGGACGGGAGCATCTCGTACGCACCGAACCCGACGCGGTCGACCGGGCCCGCCAGGCCCTGGACGAACTCGAGACGGCCTGGCGCGGCCGAGGGGAGCGGATGTCCCGTCTGCTCGCCGAGCGGTGGACTCCGACGTGCCCAACCCGATGGAAGGACCGGACCGATGAGCGTCACCCATCTGAACAAGGACCTCGAAAACCTGACCCTCACCCTGATCGCCGACTTCGCCGCTCCCGTCGAACGGGTGTGGCAGCTGTGGTCCGATCCCCGGCAGCTGGAACGCTGGTGGGGCCCGCCGACCTACCCGGCGACGGTGGAGCAGCACGACCTGACCCCGGGCGGGGACGTCACGTACTTCATGACGGGACCGGACGGCGGCAAGTACCGGGGCTGGTGGCGGGTCGCCACGGTGGACGCGCCGACGTCCCTGGAGTTCACCGACGGCTTCGCCGACCAGGACGGCGTGCCGAACCCCGACCTGCCGATGACCGCCACCAGGGTCACGCTCACCGACCGCGAAGGCGGCACCCGCATGGATCTGCGTTCGGTCTTCGACACCCGGGAGCAGATGGACCAACTGATGGAGATGGGCCTGGAGGAGGGGCTGCGCGAGGCGGCCGGCCAGATGGACGTCCTGCTCGTCGGCTGAGTCAGCCCTGCCCGCGCCTCGGCCATGCCTCGCGCTTCGGTCCGGTGGCGGCGCGACCGGGTGCGGGGCCGGCCTGGCAGACCGGGCACCAGTACGTGGGCCGCTCTCGCGAGCCGTCGCCCTGGTTCGCCACGCGGACCGACGTACCGCAGCGCAGGCAGGGCCGGGGGGCGCGGCCGTACACGAACAGGTCCTGGCCGCGCAGGCCCGTGGTGCGGCGGACCGGGCGGTCGCGGTTGGCCTCCAGGAGCCGCTTCGCGAGTGCGGGCACCTTCGCGGCGTGTGCGGGGGGCAGGTCTCCTACGGGCAGCCAGGGGGTGACGCCGAGCAGGAAACAGAGCTCGCACTTGTAGACATTGCCGATGCCGGCGAGGTTGCGCTGGTCCAGCAGGGCCTCGCCGAGGGGGCGGGCGGGGTCACCGAGCAGGTTGACCAGAGCCTGGTCGGGGTCCCAGTCCGGACCCAGCAGGTCGGGGCCGAGGTGACCGACGGCGCGGTCCTCGTCGGCCGTGCGCAGGATCTCCAGTACCGGGAGGCGGTATCCGACGGCCGTGCGGTCGGCGGTACCGAGCACGGCACGGATCTGGTGCGCGGGGCCGCCGCTCCAGCGCCGGCCGACGGCGAACACCTTCCAGGAGCCGTCCATCCGCAGGTGCGAGTGCACTGTCAGACCGCCCTCGACGCGGGCCAGCAGGTGCTTGCCGCGTGCGGTGACGTCCAGGACCGCACGGCCGGTGAGGTCGACCGTGGCGTACCGGGGGACGCGAAAGTCGCTGCGGGTCAGCACCTCGCCCGCGAGGGCGTCGTGCAGCCGCCGCGCGGCCTGCCAGACCGTGTCTCCTTCAGGCATGGGTCAAGGGTGACAGGCTCAGGCGCGGATGCGCAGGCCGCGCGGGGTGGCGACGAACCCCGCGTTCTCCAGCAGCGGGCCGAACGGGGAGGTCAGGGCCGTCGCGCCGTTGACTCGCTCCACCGTGACCGTGCCGAGGGAACCGGCACGGGCCGCCTCGGCGAGCGCATCCGCCGCGGCGCGCAGGCGGGGATCGTCGGTGGGCAGGTCGTCGGGGGCGGACGGCCACAGCAGGAGCGTCTTGCCGCCGCGCTCCATGTAGAGCGCGGGCTCGCCCTCGATCAGCACCACCAGGGACCCCGCCTTACGGCCCGGTTTGTGCGTGGCACCGGCCGGGGGCTCGGGCCAGGGAAGCGCCGCGCCGTAGGCGTTCGCCGGGTCCGCGGCGGCCAGCACGACGGCCGGCGGACCGGCGGAGGGGCGGCTGCGGCGGCCGGCCGAGCCGGTCCCGTAGGCACCGCGTGGGCTGCCGAAGCCGCCGTCCGCGCTGCCGCGGGGGCCGCCGAAGCCGCCGTGCGCGCCGCTGCCGCGGGGGCCGCCGGCGCCCGGTTCGGCATAGTCGCGGGGAGAGATGTAGTCACCCCGGGACGGTGACCGGCCCAGTCCGTCCGGGTCTGCGAAGACGTCGTCAGAGCCGTCCGGACTGCGGGAAGCGCCGGGGGACGCGTGGCTGCCGGACGGGAAGTCGGCGAAGGGGGCGTCGGCGGCCGGGCCGGGGAAGCCGCCGGATGCGGCCGGACCCTCGGGGCCGCCGGTGAAGTCCGCACGTCCGGGCGCGCCCTCGCCGCCGCGCTCCCGGGCATTGGCGACCGCACGCAACCGGTCCACGGCGCCCTCCATGGCGAACTGCGCCGCCCCGAGCCCCTCCACGACGTAGCCCCGCCGGGCCTGCCCGCTCTCCTCGAAGGCCGCCAGGATCCGGTACACCGCGGAGAAGCCGCCCTCGACGCCCTCGGCGGCGACGGCGCCCCTGGTCACCACGCCGTGCCGGTCGAGGAACGTGCGGGCCAGCGCGTGCGCACGCACCGTGGTGTCGGCCTCGCGGGCCGGGAGCAGCGACCACCGGCCGGCGACGGTCGGCGGGCCGCCGCGGGAGGCGGGCCGTGCGGCGGCCGTCAGCGAGCCGTACCGTCCGCGGGGTACGGCTCGCTTGGCGCGGTGGGCGGTGGAGCCCGCGGTGCGGCCGGAGCCCAGCAGCGAGCGCAGGGGCGCGAGCGTGTCGTTGGTCAGCCGTCCGGACCAGGCCAGCTCCCAGAGGGCGTCGGCCAGCTGCGGATCGGTGACGTCCGGGTGGGTGGTCGCGCGGACCTGGTCGGCGATCTGCCGGAAGAAGAGGCCGTACCCGCCCGAGAGGGTGTTCAGGACGGACTCGTGCAGCGCGGTCGTCTCCAGGGGGTGCGGAGGAGGCAGGAGGAGCGGGGCCGCGTCCGCGAGGTAGAGGGAGACCCAGCCGTCCTTGCCGGGAAGCGAGCCGGCTCCGGCCCATACCACCTCGCCGGCGGCCGTGAGCTCGTCCAGCATCGCCGGGTTGTAGTGCGCCACCCGTGACGGCAGCACCAGCTTCTCCAGGGCGGAGGCGGGCACGGAGGCGCCCTGCAACTGCTCGACGGCGCGGACCAGCCCGTCGATGCCGCGCAGCGAGTGCCCCTTGCCGATGTGCTGCCACTGGGGGAGGAACTGGCCGAGCGCGGCCGGTGGCACCGGCTCGAGCTCGTGCCGGAGCGCGGCCAGGGAACGGCGCCGCAGTCGTCGCAGGACGGTCGCGTCGCACCACTCCTGGCCGATGCCGGCCGGATGGAACTCGCCCTGTACGACCCGGCCCGCCGCGGCCAGCCGTTGCAGTGCGCCCTCGGTGACCGCGACGCCCAGGCCGAAGCGGGCCGCAGCGGTGACGGAGGTGAACGGGCCGTGGGTGCGGGCGTGACGGGCCAGGAGGTCGCCGAGGGGGTCCTTGACCGGCTCCGTGAAGGCCTCGGGCACGCCGACGGGCAGCGCTGTGCCCAGTGCGTCGCGCAGTCGGCCGGCGTCCTCGACCGCCGCCCAGTGGTCGGCGCCGGCGATCCGTACCTTGATCGCGCGCCGGGCGGCGGCCAGCTCCGGGGCCCACTGCGGCTGGGCACCCCGCTCGGCCAGCTCGGCGTCCGTGAGCGGACCGAGCAGCCGCAGCAGATCCGCGACTCCCTCCGGGTCCTTCACCCGGCGGTCGTCGGTGAGCCATTGCAGCTCGCGCTCCAGTTCGGTCAGCACCTCCGCGTCGAGCAGCTCACGCAGCTCCGCCTGGCCGAGCAGTTCGGCCAGCAGCCGGGAGTCCAGGGACAGGGCGGCGGCCCGGCGCTCGGCGAGGGGCGAGTCGCCCTCGTACAGGAACTGTGCGACGTAGCCGAAGAGCAGCGAGCGGGCGAACGGTGACGGCTCCGGGGTGGTGACCTCGACCAGACGCACCTTGCGCGATTCCAGGTCGCCCATCAGCTCGACCAGTCCGGGCACGTCGAAGACGTCCTGGAGGCACTCGCGGATCGCCTCCAGGACGATCGGGAACGAGCCGTACTCGCTCGCCACCTCCAGCAGCTGCGCGGCGCGCTGGCGCTGCTGCCACAACGGGGTGCGCTTGCCGGGGCTGCGGCGGGGCAGCAGCAGGGCACGGGCGGCACACTCGCGGAACCGGGACGCGAACAGCGCCGAGCCGCCCACCTGGTCGGTGACGACCCGGTCGACCTCGCCCTTGTCGAAGACGACGTCGGCCGCGCCGACGGGCGCCTGCTCGGCGTCGTACTCGAGCCCGGAAGAATCCTGGTCGAGCAGGTCCAGGCCCATCAGATCGGCGTCCGGCAGGCGCAGCACGATGCCGTCGTCGGCGTGCATGACCTGGGCGTCCATGCCGTACCGCTCGGTCAGCTTGGCGCCGAGCGCTAGCGCCCACGGGGCGTGGACCTGCGCACCGAAGGGGGAGTGGACCACGACCCGCCAGTCGCCGAGCTCGTCCCGGAAGCGTTCCACCACGATGGTGCGGTCGTCGGGGACGTGGCCGCAGGCCTCGCGCTGCTCGTCTAGGTAAGACAGCACGTTGTCCGCAGCCCAGGCGTCCAGCCCGGCGGTGACCAGGCGCAGGCGGGCGTCCTCCTTGGTGAGGGAGCCGACCTCGCGCAGGAACGCGCCGAGCGCGCGGCCCAGCTCCAAGGGGCGGCCCAACTGGTCGCCCTTCCAGAACGGCAGCCTCCCCGGCACGCCGGGAGCCGGGGAGACCAGAACCCGGTCGCGGGTGATGTCCTCGATGCGCCAGGAGCTGGTGCCGAGCGTGAACACGTCCCCCACGCGGGACTCGTACACCATCTCCTCGTCGAGCTCGCCGACCCGGCCGCCGCCCTTCTTCGGGTCCGCACCCGCGAGGAAGACCCCGAAGAGCCCGCGGTCGGGAATCGTGCCGCCGGAGGTGACCGCGAGGCGCTGCGCGCCCGGCCGTCCGGTGACCGTGCCGGCGACCCGGTCCCAGACCACGCGCGGGCGCAGTTCGGCGAAGGCGTCCGACGGGTAGCGGCCCGCGAGCATGTCCAGGACGGCGGTGAAGGCCGACTCCGGCAGCGATGCGAAGGGGGCGGCGCGGCGGACGGTGGCTAGCAGGTCGTCGACCTGCCAGGTGTCCAGCGCCGTCATCGCCACGATCTGCTGCGCCAGGACGTCCAGCGGATTGGCCGGGATCCGGAGCGCCTCGATCGCCCCGTCGCGCATCCGCTCGGTGACCACGGCCGCCTGCACGAGGTCCCCGCGGTACTTGGGGAAGACCACGCCCGTGGAGACAGCGCCGACCTGGTGCCCCGCGCGGCCGACGCGCTGGAGACCCGAGGCGACGGAGGGGGGCGACTCGACCTGGACGACCAGGTCGACGGCGCCCATGTCGATGCCCAACTCCAGGCTGGAGGTCGCCACCACTGCGGGCAGGCGGCCTGCCTTGAGGTCCTCCTCGACGAGGGCGCGCTGCTCCTTGGAGACCGAGCCGTGGTGTGCACGGGCGATCACGGGCGGGGCGCCCTGCGCGGCGCCGGAGCCGCCCATGAGTTCGGCGGGGGAGGGGTGCTCGCCCAGCGGCTCGCCGGTGGCCCGCTCGTAGGCGATCTCGTTGAGCCTGTTGCACAGACGTTCGGCCAGGCGGCGGGAGTTGGCGAAGACGATCGTGGAGCGGTGCGACTGGACGAGGTCGGTGATGCGCTCCTCGACGTGCGGCCAGATCGACGGGCGTTCCGCGCCCTCGTTGCCGTCCGCGACCGGGGAGCCGCCCAGCTCGCCCAGGTCCTCGACGGGGACGACCACGGACAGGTCGAACTCCTTGCCGGAGTCCGGCTGGACGATCTCCACCTTGCCGCGCGGGGCCAGGAACCGGGCGACCTCGTCCACCGGGCGGACCGTGGCCGACAGTCCGATACGGCGGGCCGGCTTCGGCAGCAGCTCGTCCAGCCGCTCCAGGGTGAGCGCGAGATGGGCGCCGCGCTTGGTGCCCGCCACCGCGTGCACCTCGTCCAGGATCACCGTCTCCACGCCGGTCAGCGCATCGCGCGTGGCCGACGTCAGCATCAGGAACAGGGACTCCGGGGTGGTGATCAGGATGTCCGGCGGACGGGTGGACAGGGCACGGCGTTCGGCGGCCGGGGTGTCGCCGGAGCGGATACCGACCTTGACCTCGGGCTCGGGCAGTCCGAGCCGGACGGATTCCTGACGGATGCCGGTCAGCGGACTGCGGAGGTTGCGCTCGACGTCGACGGCCAGGGCCTTGAGCGGGGAGACGTACAGGACCCGGCAGCGCTTCTTGGGTTCGGCGGGCGGCGGCGTCGAGGCCAGCTGGTCCAGGGCGGCGAGGAAGGCGGCCAGCGTCTTGCCGGAGCCGGTGGGGGCGACCACCAGCACGTCGGAGCCCTCCGAGATGGCCTGCCACGCCCCCGCCTGCGCGGCGGTGGGCGCGGAGAAGGCCCCCGTGAACCAGCCGCGGGTCGCGGGGGAGAAGCCGTCCAGGGCTCGGTGTGCGGAGCTGACCATGGATCCATCGTGCACCCGGGCACTGACAATCGGCCTGAGCCGGGCGGATGCGCTGCCGGTGCAGCCGCGGTGGCGCGGAGGCAGGTGGGGCGGTGTGTACCCGGGACGGACCGCGAGGGAGGCGAGGACGGAGAGGACGGCCGCCTGCCGTGGCGTCGGCGCGGCGGGTGACCGCAGCCGGTCGCCGAGCGGAACCGCCGGGCGTCCATCGCCCAGGCGGGCCAGCGGGGCTGTCCGGCGATCGAACGCCGGGCCGGACGGCAGCGCACGTACGAACGTGCGGCACGACGGGACAGGCCGGACAGGGACCGCCGAAGCCGGTCGAGGCGGCCGTCGCGACGACGGCGAGGCCAATGCTTGTCCCGGACGCCGGCAGGGGACGGGCGGCGCGCGAGCGGTGAACGAGCGGTGACGGACAATGGGCGCATGGCGGGATCGGGTGAGCGGGCGCGGCACTGGCGGTACGCGGAGCTGCCCGGCGTCGACCTGCTGCGGGCCCAGTACATACGGAAGACCTTCGTCCGCCACACGCACGAGCACTTCGTCATCGCCGCCATCGCCGACGGAGTGGAGGTCTTCCACCACGGCGGAAGCGACCAGTACGCCGGGGCGGGATCCCTCGCTCTGGTCAACCCGGACACCCCGCACACGGGACGGGCCGGAGTACCGGAGGGCTGGCGTTACGGGGCCGTCTACCCGGCGCCCGAGCTCGTGGCCCGCATCGCGGCGGAGACGACCTCGCTGCGCGGGACGCCCGGATTCGTCCGGCCCGTGATCGAGGACCCGTACACCGTCGAACTGGTGCACCACGTGCTGCGGGCGGCCGACGAGGGAAACGCGCTCGCCGCCGACACCCTGCTGCGCGTGGCCGTGACCCGACTCCTGCGGCTCAACGGCGGCGCGCTGCCGCGCCGGGAGGTGCGGACGGCCGGTGCGCGGATCGCGGCCCGCGCGCGCGCCGTGCTGGAGGAGCGGATGGCCGACCCGCCGAGTCTCGAACGGCTCGCCGCTGAGCTCGGCAGCAGTCCGTTCGCGCTGCTGCGCGCCTTCCGGGACGCCTACGGGATGCCGCCCCACACCTGGCTGACGGACGCCCGGGTGCGCCGGGCACGTCGGCTGCTGGACGCCGGGACGACACCGTCCGAGGTCGCGGTCGCGGTGGGCTTCACCGACCAGCCGCATCTGAACCGGCACTTCGCGCGGATCGTGGGCGTGCCGCCCGGCGCCTACCAGCGGGAGCGCAAGAACGTACAAGACGCGCGGCGGCGGCTTCTCCTACCGTCCGATGCGTGACAGAACAGACAGTAGTCCCGGACACGAGCGTGGAAGGCAAGCCGGACGCCGCCGTCGTACGGGACGCCCTGGGGGTCGGAATCGCCGTGGGACTGTCCGGGTTCGCCTTCGGGGTCACCTCGGCGGGCAGCGGACTGACCCTGGCGCAGACCTGCGCGCTCAGCCTCCTGGTGTTCACCGGGGCGTCCCAGTTCGCGCTCGTGGGGGCACTCGCGGCCGGCGGCAATCCGCTCACCGCCGCGGCGGGGGCCTTCTTCCTGGGCGTGCGCAACGCCTTCTACGGGCTGCGGCTGTCGCAGTTGCTGGCCCTCCCGCGCGCGGTGCGGCCGTTCGCCGCGCAGTGGGTGATCGACGAGACGACGGCCGTGGCCCTCGCCCAGCCCACGCGACGCAGCGTCCGGATCGGGTTCACCGTCACCGGACTCACCCTGTACCTGCTGTGGAACCTCACCACCCTGCTCGGCGCGCTCGGTGCGGAGGCCATCGGGGACACGGACGCCTGGGGGCTGGACGCCGCCGGACCCGCGGTCTTCCTGGCGCTGCTCGCGCCGATGCTGAGGACCACCACCGAGCGGGCGACCGCCGCCCTGGCCGTACTCCTGGGACTCGGCCTTCTGCCCGTGCTCCCCGCCGGTGTGCCCGTGCTGGTGGCCGCGCTGGCGGCCCCGGCGGTCCTGTGGGCGCGGGGGCGCCGCGGAAGCGGGGCCGAACAGGACTCCGCGCGGGAGGGGGAGCGGTGAGCGTCTGGATCGCGATCGGCGTGACGGCGGTGGGGTGCTACGCCGTCAAGCTGCTCGGACTGCTGGTGCCCGCGGGCGCCCTGGAGCGGCCCCTGGTCCGGCGCCTCGCCGCACTGCTGCCCGTGGCACTCCTCGCCGCGCTCACCTCGCAGCAGACCTTCGCCGACGGGCAGGCGCTCGTGCTGGACGCGCGGGCCGCGGGTGTCGCGGCTGCCGCCGTGGCGCTGGTTCTGCGCGCGCCGTTCCTGCTCGTCGTCGCGGCGGCCGTGGTGGTGACCGCGGCTGTACGGGCCGTGGGCGGCTGAGGAAGGGGTCAGCCGATCGGGCGGCCGTACGCCCGGAGCGTGCGCAGCGCCTTGACCGTCACCCCACAACGGGCCTCCAGGGCGGGCGCGGGGGCCCACTGACGCCAGCGGACGGGCCAGCCGCCGTCCTCCCTCTGCTCGGACACGAGGAAGTCGAGGGAGCGGGCCATCTCGTCGTCCGTGAACCACGCGCGCGAGAGGGAACGCGGGTGGCCCGCGTAGTCGTGGGGGAAGTGGTGCTCTCCCGGGGCGTAGCCGGGGGAGAGCGGGTACGCGTCGAGGTCGTCCGGGTCCAGTACCGCGAGGCGCTGCCGGCGCACGAGGCGGCCCAGCCGGTCGGCCGCCGCCTCCGCGCGAGGGCGGTCGGGTGCGCTGTCCAGGAAGGCCACGGCGGCCTCGATCTCGTAGGGGTGCGAGGTCTCCAGCGACTCGGCCGCCTGCCAGCAGAAGTCCGTCGCCCTGAACAGCCAGGCGTGCCAGACGTCGTTGCGGTGCAGCAGGCCGGCCACCGGCCCCGTGGCGAGGAGCTCGCCGGGCGGGTCGTCCACGACCGGCACGAAGGGGGCCGCCGGATATCCGCGCTGACCGGGATGGACCGCGGGCAGGGCGCCGTCCCGCGTGGACACGGAGGTCAGGTAGCGGCAGATCCGTTCCACGCGCTGTCCGCCGCAGCGGCCGACGGCGTCCAGGACGCGCAGGGCACGCGCGGTGTGCAGTGGCTGGCTGACCGGGCCGCGCAGATCGGGTTCCAGCGCGTGACCGTAGCCGCCGTCCTCGTTGCGGTAGGCGTCCAGTGCGGTCTCCACCGGACCGGCGTCCCCGTCGCGGAAGTGGTGGGCGAACAGGCGCTGCTCCAGCACCCGCGCGGTGAGCCGGACGAAGTGCTCCGCGCGCGCGAGCGGAGAGCACCCCGCGGGAGGCAGGGGCGTCGTGGGGGGTGCGGAAGCTCCGATCTCGGCCATGGTCAGACCGTAGGACGGAATGGGGTCCCGGTACGTGGTCCCGGCACGGGCCCACCCTCAGGGGCGGGATACTGGAGTCATGCGGTTGACGGTCTTCTGGGAGCGGATGGCGGATCACTTCGGTCCGGGCTACGCCGACACCTTCGCGCGCGATCACGTGATGTCGGAGTTGGGCGGGCGCACGGTGCACGAGGCGCTGGACGGCGGCTGGGACGCCAAAGACGTGTGGCGGGTGGTCTGCACGGTCATGAACGTGCCGCAGGAGCAGCGCTGACCGGGCACGAAGATCACCGAACGGGGCTCCGCCGTTCGCGACGTGGGCGAGACTTGGTCCGTGGCACCCACTGACGAGACCGGACAGGCGACCCGGCACGCATCCACGAGCGGCACGACGCCGCCCGCCCCGCCCCCGCCCGGGGGCGCCGCCGGGCCGGGCGCGCGCATGCCGCGCTGGCTGCCGCGCGCCATGGTGCTCGCTCTCGCGCTCATCGCCGTCTTCCAGCTGGGCAGCTGGGCCTTCCACCAGCTCACCGGCCTGCTGATCAACATCCTCATCGCGTTCTTCCTGGCCCTCGCCATCGAACCCGCGGTGAGCTGGATGGCCGCGCGCGGCCTGCGCCGCGGTCTGGCCACCTTCCTCGTGTTCCTCGTCGTACTGATCGTGGCCGCTGGGTTCGTCACGCTGCTCGGCTCCATGCTCGCGGGACAGATCGTCAAGATGGTCGAGGAGTTCCCGGAGTACCTCGACTCCGTCATCAACTGGGTCAACGGCCACTTCCACACCGAGCTGAGAAGAGTCGACATCCAGGAGGGCCTGCTCCGCTCCGACTGGCTGCGCAACTACGTGCAGAACAGCGCGACCGGCGTCCTGGACGTGTCGACCCAGGTCCTGGGCGGCCTCTTCCAACTGCTGACGATCCTGCTGTTCTCCTTCTACTTCGCCGCCGACGGTCCCCGGCTGCGGCGTGCGCTCTGCTCCGTCCTGCCTCCCGCCCGGCAGGCCGAGGTGCTGCGCGCGTGGGAGATCGCCGTGGACAAGACCGGCGGTTACCTGTACTCGCGCGGTCTGATGGCTCTCGTCTCCGGCGTAGCGCACTACATCCTGCTGGAGTTCCTGGAGGTGCCCTACGCCCCCGCGCTCGCGGTGTGGGTGGGCCTGGTGTCGCAGTTCATCCCCACCATCGGCACCTATCTCGCGGGCGCCCTGCCCATGCTGATCGCCTTCACGATCAACCCGTGGTACGCGCTGTGGGTGCTGGTCTTCGTGGTGATCTACCAGCAGTTCGAGAACTACGTACTGCAGCCCAAGCTGACGTCCAAGACCGTGGACATCCACCCCGCGGTCGCCTTCGGGTCGGTCGTCGCGGGCACCGCCCTGCTCGGTGCCGTCGGCGCGCTGATCGCCATTCCGGCGATCGCGACACTGCAGGCGTTCCTGGGGGCGTACGTCAAACGTTACGACGTGACGGACGATCCGCGCGTCCACGGACGCCGGAGCCGCCGACCGGCGGGGTCCAGGGAGCCCACGCGCCTGCGCAAGTTGTGGGCCAAGCGGCTGGAGCCCGGGGGGCCCGGCGGTTCCGGGACGGGCCGGGAAGGCCGCTCCTAGGGCGACGGCGCGGGGCGGCAGGGATCAGCCCTGCGGCTCCTGGCTTGGCGTCGACTGTGGTCCGTGTGATCGGTGGGGGTCTCCGAGCGGTGGCCGCGGGCGATGTGGTCCCGCAGCACCGCCTCGACGGCGTCTTGGGGTAAGCCGATGCCGGCCAGGACCATCACCTCCACCACCGGTTCGGCGTCAGGACTGATGCTGACCCTGGCCACGGCGTCCCCCTCTGCGCGTCGCGTCCGCGCTCTAGCCACCCGGACGCCGTTCCGGCAGACGTACGCTCGGGAGTGCCGCGTGCTGCGCTTGACACAAAAATCGAACATCCATTCTCATGGAGGCGCCGGCGAGGCTCGTGACGGGCGATTCGGCTGGGTTTGGATGGAGAAGTGCCCGAGTTATCCACAGGCCGGACCCGTATCGGGGCCCATTGTCAGTGGCAGGCATTAGCGTCTTTGACGTGAAGCGATCGAATCAAGCAAACCGGGTGGAACCCATGGCAGGAACCGACCGCGAGAAGGCCCTGGACGCCGCGCTCGCACAGATTGAACGGCAATTCGGCAAGGGCGCGGTCATGCGCATGGGCGAGCGGTCGAAGGAGCCCATCGAGGTCATCTCGACCGGGTCGACCGCGCTCGACGTGGCCCTCGGCGTCGGCGGCATCCCGCGCGGCCGGGTCGTGGAGATCTACGGCCCCGAGTCCTCGGGCAAGACGACCCTGACCCTGCACGCCGTGGCGAACGCGCAGAAGGCCGGCGGCCAGGTCGCGTTCGTGGACGCGGAGCACGCCCTCGACCCCGAGTACGCGCAGAAGCTCGGTGTCGACATCGACAACCTGATCCTGTCCCAGCCGGACAACGGCGAGCAGGCCCTGGAGATCGTGGACATGCTGGTCCGCTCCGGCGCCCTCGACCTGATCGTCATCGACTCCGTCGCCGCGCTCGTGCCGCGCGCGGAGATCGAGGGCGAGATGGGCGACAGTCACGTCGGTCTCCAGGCCCGGCTGATGAGCCAGGCCCTCCGGAAGATCACCAGCGCGCTCAACCAGTCCAAGACCACCGCGATCTTCATCAACCAGCTCCGCGAGAAGATCGGCGTCATGTTCGGCTCCCCGGAGACGACGACCGGTGGCCGGGCGCTGAAGTTCTACGCCTCGGTGCGCATCGACATCCGCCGCATCGAGACGCTGAAGGACGGCACGGAGGCGGTCGGCAACCGCACCCGCTGCAAGGTCGTCAAGAACAAGGTCGCGCCGCCCTTCAAGCAGGCCGAGTTCGACATCCTCTACGGCCAGGGCATCAGCCGCGAGGGCGGTCTGATCGACATGGGCGTGGAGCACGGCTTCGTCCGCAAGGCCGGTGCCTGGTACACGTACGAGGGCGACCAGCTCGGCCAGGGCAAGGAGAACGCGCGCAACTTCCTGAAGGACAACCCCGACCTCGCCAACGAGATCGAGAAGAAGATCAAGGAGAAGCTGGGCGTCGGGGTCCGTCCCGAGGAGCCGGCGGCCACCGAGCCGGGACCGGACGCCGCCGCGACCGACCCCGCACCGGCGGTGCCCGCCCCCGCGACCGCCAAGGCCGCCAAGTCCAAGGCCGCGGCAGCCAAGAGCTGACCCGTGACACGACGAACCGACTGGGCCGAGTACGAGGACGGCTCCGCCGGGACGAGCGACGGCGCGTACGGGGCGGCCGCGGCCCCGTACGAGACGGCTCCGTCCGCCGGCGCTGCCCGTGACGAAGGTGAGGCGTGCCACGGTGACGGCGGTGCGCGCCGCACAGGTGGACGGGGCCGCGGAACGAGTGGTGGCGGACGCGGACGGCGGCGCGGGCGCGCGGAGCCGTCCGTCGAGGACGGAGGTACCACTTCCTCGTCGAGGGCCGAGAAGGGGGAGCCTCCGCGGGACCCGGTCGAGCAGGCACGGGCGGTCTGCCTGCGCCTGCTCACCGGGACCCCGCGCACCCGAGCGCAACTCGCCGACGCGCTGCGCAAACGCGAGATTCCCGACGAGGCCGCCGAGGAGGTGCTGTCCAGGTTCGAGGAGGTCGGACTGATCAACGACAGCGCGTTCGCAGACGCCTGGGTGGAGTCCCGGCACCACGGCCGCGGTCTGGCCCGGCGCGCCCTCGCCAGAGAGCTGAGGACCAAGGGCGTCGACGCCACGCTCATCGACGCGGCGGTCTCCCGGCTGGACTCCGAGCAGGAGGAGGAGACCGCGCGCGAGCTGGTCGCCCGCAAGCTGCGCGCCACCCGGGGCCTCGACCGCGACAAGAGACTGCGCCGCCTCGCGGGCATGCTGGCCCGCAAGGGCTATCCCGAGGGCATGGCCCTGCGGGTGGTCCGCCAGGCGCTGGAGGAGGAGGGCGAGGACACGGACTTCCTCGGTGACGAGGGGCCCTGACCGGGCATGCGGGGCCCTGACCCGGCATCACGTCGGCTGGGTCGCGGCGCCGGGAAGGCCGGGACCGCCTGGACCACGCCCCGGGTCCTCGCCGCCCTGGACACGCCGTCGTGCCGACGAGCAGTCGGCCCGTGCGGCCCGCGAGATCTTCGACGAGGCGGCCTCGTCACCGGGGCCGACGCAAACACCCCACCGCTGTACTGTCCCGCCACTGACGCCGGAACCCCACAGCCCCACCTCCGGTGCGTCCGGCCGGAGACGCCACGGACCGGCCACACGCTCCACCGCCACGCGCTGCCGCCCCACGGCCGGTCAGCGAGAGCCGGCCGCCGCTCCCGCCTCCGCGTCTTCCTCCGTGGCGGTCGCCGCGGCCGTCGCCCCGCCCAGCGCCGCCTCCGCCGCCGCGTACAGGTCGGCCGGACGCACGCCGCTCAGCGCTGTGACCAGGCGGCCGTCGGGCCGCACCAGCAGCACGGTATGGGCGGCGGCACCCGGGTAGGCCTCGGCGACCAGCAGCTCGGCGTGGTGGGGAAGCGCCGTAACCGCGGCCGCCAGCCGGGGCATGATCCCGGCGGTCACCCAGTGCTTCCGTTCCCACACCCCGGTACCCGGCGCGATGAGCACCACCAGCAGTGCCCCACGCCCCAGCCGGTCACGCAGCCGTACGAAGGTGCCGTCCTCGGCCGTGACCCGTACGTCGGTGACGGGCGCCCCCGGGGGCGTGCCGACGGTCGCCTCCCCGGCGAGGGGCCCGGGCGTGAGCGGCGAACCGGCGTACGCTCCCGGCGTGCCCAGAGCTCCGCGCCCCAGGTGGCCGTCGGCGAGCAGCGTGTCGTTGCCGCGGGAAGAGCCGGGTACGTAGGAACGCAGTCCTCCGCCGCCGCGCAGCAGCGGAAGTACCTGGTCGGCGGCGCGCAGCCGTGCGACGATCGCCGATCGCCGCTCGCCCTGGTAACTGTCGAGCAGCGAGTCGCGCGGTCCGTGGTGCCAGGCCAGGGCCAGCTTCCAGGCGAGGTTGTCGGCGTCCCGCAGCCCCTCCTCCAGGCCCTGGGTGCCGAGCGCGCCCAGGAGATGCGCCGCGTCTCCCGCGAGGAACACACGGCCCACCCGCCAACGGCGGGCCAGCCGGTGGTGGACGGTGTGAACCCCGGTGTCGAGAAGTTCGTACGCGGGAGTCACCCCCTCGGCCCAGCCGGTGAGCGTCTCACGGACGCGGTTCACCAGCAGCTCCGGTGTGACCAGATCCTTCCCGGGCGGCAGCAGCCAGTCCAGGCGCCACACGCCGTCCGGCAGGGGGCGGCCGACGATCTCGCCCGCCGACGGGCCGGACGTCCGCCATGGCGGCGTCCGGTGGAGCAGCGCCTCGTCGGCCCACGGGAGTTCCGTGCGCAGGGTGGCGACGGCGTATCGTTCCACCGCCGTACGGCCGGGGAAGCGGATGTCCTGGAGCTTGCGGACGGTCGAACGGGGGCCGTCGCAGCCGACCAGGTAACTGCCGCGCCACCAGGTGCCGCTGGGCCCGCGGGTGTGGGCGGCGACGCCCGAGCTCTCCTGCTCGATGCCGTCCAGACGACTGTCCACCGCGACCTTCACGAGCGATTCGCGGGTCAGTGCCGTGCGCAGCGCGCCGGTCAGTTCGTGCTGGGCGATGTGCAGGGGCGCCGGGTCGGTGTCGCCGAACTCGACCTCGCGAATCACCTGCTTGCGCCGCATCGACCGCCATCCGGCCCAACGGGAGCCAAGGCCGGTCAGCGGTGCGCCGGTCAGCCGTTCCAGGAGGGCGACGGTGTCCTCGCGCAGGACCACGGTGCGGGCGGGTCGGGCTTCGTCCTTGCCCGGCCCTTCGTCGAGGACGACACAGGGCACCTCCTGCCGCGCCAGCGCCAGGGCGAGCGTGAGCCCGACGGGCCCCGCTCCGGTGATGATCACCGGGTCCACGGCGCGGCGCCCCCTGCCCGTGACGGTGTCCCGGGGGACGCAGGTGAACAGGACGTTGGAGCAGGGTGCACGGTCACAGAACGTATGCAACCCACTGGCGCTGCTTGCGTCAAGCGACGGAGGCAGTGGCGATCACGCCACTGCCTCCGTCGGTGTTGTGCGAGGTGACCGAGTGTCAGGGGCCACCGGTGCCGGTCGCGTTCGAGCCGGCGACACCGGCGTCGTCGGCCTTCAGTACCGCGCCGGTCGACTTCTTGGCCCGCCGCAGCCTTCGCTCCAGCCAGCTCGCGAAGCTGGTGAGGATGAAGTTGAGCGCGATGTAGATCACGGCGACCACGGTGAAGCTGGCGATGACGTTGGCGCCGTAGTAGCCGCTCATCGTGTTGGCCGATGCGAGGAGCTCGGGGAAGGTGAGGACGGCACCGCCGAGCGCGGTGTCCTTGAGGATGACGACGAGCTGGCTGACGATGGCCGGCAGCATCGTCGTGACCGCCTGCGGAAGCAGGATGCTCCGCATCACCTGGCCCTTGCGCAGGCCGATTGCCATGGCGGCCTCGGACTGGCCCTTGGGCAGGGCGAGGATGCCCGCACGGACGATCTCCGCGAGGACGGAGGCGTTGTAGAGAACCAGGCCCGTGACGACCGCGTACAACGGACGGTCGTCCGAGCTGACGTTGGTGTACTCGGCGAAGAGCGCGAGGCCGAAGATCATCAGGACCAGCACGGGGATGGACCGGAAGAACTCGACGACGATCGCGGCCGGTACCCGTACCCACACGTGGTCCGACAGCCGTGCGATGCCGAGGACCGCGCCGAGGGGCAGCGCGATGACCATCGCGAGGGCGGCCGCCTTCAGGGTGTTCTCCAGCCCCGGCCAGATGTAGGTGGACCACGCCTCGGAGCCGGAGAAGAACGGCTTCCACAGGGCCCACTCCAGCTGGCCCTTGTCCTTGAGAGTGCCGAACACCCACCACAGCAGGGCCGCGAGGGCCACCAGGAAGACGACCGTGAGGAGGACGTTGCGCCGCTTGGCGCGGGGGCCCGGGGCGTCGTAGAGAACGGAGCTCATCGCTTCACCGCCACCTTCTTGCCCACCCAGCCGAGAATCAGGCCGGTCGGCAGCGTCAGAACCACGAAACCGAAGGCGATGACCGCGGAGATCAGCAGCAACTGTGCCTCGTTCTCGATCATCTCCTTCATCAGGAGCGCCGCCTCGGCGACACCGATGGCCGCGGCCACCGTCGTGTTCTTGATGAGCGCGATCAGTACGTTCGCCAGGGGAACGACGGAGGAGCGGAAAGCCTGGGGCAGGACGACGTTCCCCAGCACCTGACCGAAGCTGAGTCCGATCGCCCGGGCCGCCTCCGCCTGACCGACCGGCACCGTGTTGATGCCGGAGCGCAGCGCCTCGCACACGAAGGACGAGGTGTAGAGGATCAGGCCGAGGACTGCGAGGCGGAAGTTGATCGTCTCGACGTCGTTCGCGCCGAGGGACACTCCCAGCGTCTGGTTCAGGCCCAACGACGTGAACAGGATGATCACGGTCAGCGGGATGTTCCGCACGATGTTCACGTACGCGGTCCCGAAGCCGCGCATCAACGGCACCGGTCCGACCCGCATGGCGGCCAGTACGGTGCCCCAGATCAGGGAGCCGACGGCCGACAGCACAGCGAGCTGCACTGTCGTCCAGAAGGCTCCCAGCAGGTCGTAATCCTGAAGAAAGTCGAACACGATCTCCCGCGCTTCCGCGTGTAGGGATGCCCGCCCCGGTGCGCCGCCCCTTCCGGAGGGCGGCGCACCCTGTCAGGCCCGGCCTCAGCTCTTGATGTCGCCGATCTTCGGCGCCGGCTCGTTCTTGTAGTTGGCCGGGCCGAAGTTGTCCTTGACGGCCTTGTCCCAGGACTTGTCGGCGACCATCTCCTCGAGGGCCTTGTTGATCTTGTCCTTGAGGTCGCTGCCCTTCTTGACGCCGATGCCGTAATTCTCGTTCGTCAGCTTGAAGCCGCCGAGCTTGAACTTGCCCTTGAACTGGTCCTGGGCGGCGTAACCGGCGAGGATCGAGTCGTCGGTGGTGAGCGCGTCGATGGCACCGTTCTGCAGGCCGGGCAGACAGGCCGAGTACGTCGGGTACGGCTGCAGCTGCGCCTTCGGCGCCAGCTTCTCCTTGACGTTCTGCGCCGAGGTCGAGCCGGTGACCGAGCAGAGCTTCGCGTCGTTCAGGTCCTCCGGCGACTTGATCTTGTCGTCGTCGGCACGGATCAGCACGTCCTGGTGGGCCAGCAGGTACGGGCCGGCGAAGTCGACCTTCTCCTGGCGCTGCGGAGTGATCGAGTAGGTCGCGGCGATGAAGTCGACGTCCCCGCGCTGCAACATGGTCTCGCGGTCGGCGCTCTTCGACTCCTTCCACTCGATCTGGTCCTCCGAGTAGCCGAGCTTCTTGGCGACGTACGTGGCGACGTCCACGTCGAAGCCCTCGTAGCCGCCCGGGGTCTTCTGGCCGAGGCCCGGCTGGTCGAACTTGATGCCGATGGTGATCTTCTTGCCGCCGGAGGAGCCGCTGTCGTCCCCGTCGTCGGAGCCGCACGCGGTGGCGGTCAGGGCGAGGGCGAGCACGGCGGCCGAGGCGGCGGAGACCTTGCGGAGCTTCATGGTGAACATCCTTTGGCTGTGATCGAACGGTGATCGGACGATCAGAGGATCAGGCGATCGGATGCGGCCGACGGGAGTGGGCCGCCAGGGCGGGCGACGCGGGGCGTCGGAGCCGCACCGGGTCAGTGATGCAGGATCTTCGACAGGAAGTCCTTGGCACGGTCACTGCGCGGGTTGCTGAAGAACTGGTCCGGCGTGGCCTCTTCGACGATGCGGCCGTCCGCCATGAACACCACGCGGTTGGCCGCCGACCGGGCGAAGCCCATCTCGTGCGTGACCACGATCATGGTCATGCCGTCCTGGGCGAGCTGCTTCATGACCTCCAGGACCTCGTTGATCATCTCTGGGTCGAGAGCCGACGTCGGCTCGTCGAAGAGCATGACCTTCGGGTCCATGGCCAGCGCCCGCGCGATGGCGACACGCTGCTGCTGGCCACCGGAGAGCTGCGCGGGGTACTTGTCCGCCTGGGCGCCCACGCCGACCCGGTCGAGCAGGGCGCGCGCCTTCTCCTCGGCCTTCTTGGCGTCGACCTTGCGGACCTTGACCTGGCCCAGGGTGACGTTCTCGAGCACGGTCTTGTGCGCGAAGAGGTTGAAGGACTGGAAGACCATGCCGACGTCGGCTCGCAGCCTGGCTAGTTCCTTGCCCTCGGCGGGCAGCGGCTTGCCGTCGATCGCGATCGATCCGGAGTCGATGGTCTCCAGGCGGTTGATGGTGCGGCACAGGGTGGACTTGCCGGACCCGGAGGGCCCGATGACCACGACGACCTCGCCGCGGGTGATCGTCAGGTCGATGTCCTGGAGCACGTGCAACGCGCCGAAGTGCTTGTTGACACTCTTCAGGACGACCAGTTCGCCGGTCGAGGCCTTGTCTTCCTTGGCCACCGATACTTCGGTCATCGCTCTCGGGCTCCGTCCTCCTCGGTTTCGGAGGACAGTAGTAACGCCTGGCGACCTGCGTCTCTACATCTGAGGGGAATCTGAGCATCACGATCCGATAGCAATCGGACACGAGTCGTAGCACTTGTGAGCAGGGCGCATATCGGCCGGATAACTTCGAGCGGCCGCAACCGGAACCCTCTTGACGCCGTCCCCTTCCATCGGCGT
This sequence comes from Streptomyces mutabilis, assembly GCF_014649815.1. GTDB lineage: Bacteria > Actinomycetota > Actinomycetes > Streptomycetales > Streptomycetaceae > Streptomyces > Streptomyces mutabilis. The sequence goes on from NZ_BMTT01000013.1 coordinate 38,767, forward strand.
CACTGCACAAGGCGCACGCGCGCGTGCGCGCCGTTTTCCACCCGTCCTGTTCCTACCCGTCCCGAGCGTACGGCCGATGAACCGAAGGGAGCCCGGATGAGACTGCTGCTCGTCGAGGACGACAACCACGTGGCCGCCGCCCTGTCCGCGATCCTGGCACGGCACGGCTTCGACGTCACCCACGCGCGCAGCGGTGAGGAGGCACTCCAGGCGCTCGTCCCCGACGGCGACTGCTTCGGCGTCGTCCTGCTCGACCTCGGCCTGCCCGACCAGGACGGCTACGAGGTCTGCGGCAAGATCCGCAAGCTCACCGGCACCCCGGTCATCATGGTCACCGCCCGCTCCGACGTCCGCTCCCGCATCCACGGCCTCAACCTCGGCGCCGACGACTACGTGGTCAAGCCGTACGACACCGGAGAGCTGCTCGCCCGCATCCACGCCGTCAGCCGGCGCACCGCCCACGAGGACGCCACGGGGAGCACCGAGACGGTGGTGCGCCTGGGAGCGGTGCGCATCGACCTGCCGACACGACAGGTCAGCGTGGACGGTGCGGCCGTCCAGCTCACCCGCAAGGAGTTCGACCTGCTCGCCCTGCTCGCGCAGCGCCCCGGGGTGGTCTTCCGCCGGGAGCAGATCATCAGTGAGGTGTGGCGCACCAGCTGGGAGGGCACCGGGCGGACCCTGGAGGTGCACGTCGCCTCGCTGCGCGCCAAGCTGCGCATGCCGGCGCTCATCGAGACCGTCCGCGGCGTCGGCTACCGCCTCGTCGCGCCCGGCACGTAGCGGGGTCGGGTGAGCACACGCCTGCTCCCGCTGCTCATCGTCCTGATGGCGGCCGTACTGCTCGCGCTCGGCGTGCCCCTGGGCGTGAGCGTCGCCCGCGCGGAGCAGCAGAAGGTCGTCATCGACCGCATGGACGACACGGCACGCTTCGCCGCGCTCGCCCAGTTCGTCACCGAGGAGGTGCCGAGCGGATCCCGCCGCACCAGCACGGACGAGCGCCTGGAGACCCTGCAGACCGAGCTCACCAGCTACTACGAGGTCTACGGCATCAAGGCGGGCGTCTTCTACCGGACCCACATCCCGATGGCCAACGCTCCGACGACCTGGTTCCTGCCGCAGGGCGGAGAGGTGCGCGACGCCTTCGACGAGGCGCTGCTCAGCCGCCGCAGTCATGATCCCGAGCAGGTGTGGCCGTGGGAGGACGGCACGCTGGTCGTCGCCTCGCCCGTCATCAGGGACGGGGACGTCGTCGCGGTGGTGGTCACCGAGTCGCCCACCGACTCGATGGCGGCGCGCGTCCTGCGCGGCTGGCTGATCATCGGTGCCGGGGAGACCGCCGCCATGCTGCTCGCGGTCGGAGCCGCGCTCCGGCTGACCGGCTGGGTGCTCAAACCGGTGCGCGTGCTGGACGCCACCACGCACGACATCGCCACGGGACGGCTCAAGTCCCGGGTCGCGCCGGCCGGGGGGCCGCCGGAGCTCAGACGTCTCGCCCGGTCGTTCAACGAGATGGCGGACCACGTGGAGGACGTGCTGGAGCAGCAGCGCGCCTTCGTGGCCGACGCCTCGCACCAGCTGCGCAATCCCCTTGCGGCACTGCTGCTGCGGATCGAACTGCTCGCCCTGGAGCTGCCCGAGGACAACGAGGAGATCGCCTCGGTCCAGACGGAGGGGAAGCGCCTGGCCCACGTTCTGGACGACCTGCTCGACCTGGCGCTGGCCGAGCACACCCAGGCCGACCTCGAGGTCACCGACATCGGCGCGCTGGCCGCCGAGCGGGTGGCGGCCTGGGCGGCGGCGGCCGACGCCAAGGGCGTACGGCTGGTGGGGGACTGTCCGCCGACCACGGGATGGGCCGACGCGGTGGCGCTCTCCAGCGCCCTGGACGCGGTCATCGACAACGCGGTGAAGTTCACGCCGGCCGACGGGACCGTACGGGTCACGGTCGCCTCCACCGGGGACACGGCCACCGTCGTCGTCGCCGACAACGGCCCCGGGCTGACCGACGAGGAACTCGCCCGCGTGGGCGACCGTTTCTGGCGCAGCGGCCGGCACCAGAACATCAGCGGCTCAGGTCTCGGCCTGTCCATCTGCCGGGCGTTGCTCGCGGCGGGCGACGGCTCGATCACCTTCGCGCACCACGAACCGCACGGCCTGGAGGTGACGGTCACGGTGCCGCGATCGGGCACGCGCGGGGAACCGGATGCGCCCTACGGCTTGACCGACCGGTAGTAGCGCCTGGCCCCCTCGTGCAGCTCCAGCGGGTCGGTGTAGATCGCCGTACGAAGGTCCACGAGCTGCGCGGAGTGGACGTGTGCCCCGATGCCGTCACGGCTGTCGAGGACCGTCCTGGTCAGCCACTCGGTGAGCCGCGGGTCCAGGTCCGCGCGGGTCACCAGCAGGTTGGACACCGCCATGGTCGGCACCACGGCACCGTTCTGCACGGTCGGGTAGGCCGACTCCGGCATGTTGGTGGTGCGGTAGTAGCGGGTCGCGCCGCCGGACTCGTGGAGCTCGGTGACGAGGTCCTCGTCGATCGGCACGAACCGGAAGGCCGTGGTCTCCGCGATCTCCCTGAGCCCGTCCGTCGGCACGCCACCCGACCAGAAGAACGCGTCCAGTTCCTCGCCGAGCCGGTCGGGGCCGGTGTCGATGCCGTCCGCGCGAGGCGTGATGTCCTCCTCCGGATCGATTCCCACGGCCTTCAGCAGCCGGGTCGCGATGAGCCGCACGCCCGAGTTCGGCAGCCCTATGGCGACGCGCTTGCCGCGCAGGTCGGCGACGGAGTGGATGTCCGAGGCGCTCGGCACCACGAGCTGCACGTAGTCGTCGTAGAGGCGGGTGACCCCGCGCAGTGCCTCGGCTCCGGGCCGGCCGGCGAGCTTGTACGTCTCCACCGCGTCGGCCGCGGCGATCGTGAAGTCGGCTTCCCCGGACGCCACCCGCTCGACGTTCTCCTGGGACCCCGCGCTGGTCATCAGCCGCACGTCCAGGTCCGGCATGTCCTTGCGCAGCTCGGTCCGCAGCAGTTCACCGTACTTCTGGTAGACACCCGCGCGGGTACCCGTGCTGAACGTGATCGTCCCGCCCGGTGGCTCCTCGCTCAGCGGCAGCAGCCACCACAGCAGCAGCCCGAGGGCGACGGCACCGGCGACCGCCCCCTGGACGGCCCGGCGCCCGCCGATGCGGGAGAGCAGCGAGGACATGTGCGCGATCCTGCCAGCCCGCGCACCGGCTGACCAGGGCCGAGCTCACACGGCGGTGGTGCCGAGCCGCCCGGGGCGAGTGTCGGTGGTGATCGTTACAGTCGGTGGCATGAGCTCTTCGCCCGCCGATCTGGTCCGCACCTTCCACCTCGCTTCCGGGCTGGACGCCCGCAGCGTCCCGACCGAGGTCTCGCCCGAGCTGGCCGCGCACAGAGGCGAGCTGCTCGCCGAGGAGGCCGCCGAGGTCGCCGAGGTGTCGGTGACGGGCCCGCTGGACCACCTCGCGCACGAACTGGCCGACGTGGTCTACGTGGCCTACGGCACGGCCCTCGTCCACGGTATCGACCTGGACGCGGTGATCGCCGAGATCCACCGTTCCAACATGACCAAGGTGGGCCCCGACGGCCACATCAGCCGCAGAGCCGACGGCAAGGTGCTCAAGGGCGACCACTACGTGGCACCCGACGTGTCGGGCGTCCTGCGCAGGCAGGGATGGGCGCCACGGACGCCGGGGGCCGGGGAGACGCCGGGGGGCTGAAGCGGCCGTCGTACACGGCGCGTCCCCGGCGCCTTCGAACCGAGGTCGGGCCGTCGTACACCGCGCGACCCCGGCACCTTCGTACCGGGGTCGCGCCGAGTCGGGTCCGGCCGCGGCGGGCACCGATGGGTCTGCCCGTGCGTCAGTCGCCCACCGACGCCTCCGCCTCCTTCGCGCTCGCGCGCGGCGTCCCGCCGGGCAGGCCGCCGGGATCACCGGGACGGTCGGGGTTGTCGCGTCGGCGGAACAGGCGCATCGCCAGCGGTTCGGTGAAGCGGGCGGTGAGCGGGCCGAGGACGACCAGGATGAGCACGTACGCAGTGGCCAGCGGTCCCAGGGAGGGTTCGATGCCGGCCGAGACCGCGAGCCCCGCGATGACGATCGAGAACTCGCCGCGCGCCACCAGCGCCCCGCCCGTACGCCAGCGACCCCTCACGGAGATTCCCGCGCGCCGTGCCGCCCAGTAGCCGGTGGCGATCTTGGTCACCGCGGTGAGCAGTGCCAGCGCCAGGGCGGGCAGCAGAACCGGCGGGATGCTCGCCGGGTCGGTGTGCAGCCCGAAGAAGACGAAGAAGACCGCGGCGAACAGGTCCCGCAGCGGGCTCAGCAGCGTGTGCGCCCCCTCCGCCACCTCCCCGGACAGCGCGATGCCCACCAGGAACGCGCCCACCGCGGCCGACACCTGGAGCTGCTGGGCGACGCCCGCGACCAGGATCGTCAGGCCCAGCACCACGAGGAGCAGCTTCTCCGGGTCGTCGCTCGAGACGAACCGCGAGATCAGACGGCCGTACCGCACCGCCACGAACAGCACCAGACCGGCCGCGGCCAGCGCGACCGCCAGGGTGATGCTCCCGGTCATCAGACCGGCACCGGCCACCAGAGCCGTGACGATCGGCAGGTACACCGCCATCGCCAGGTCCTCCAGGACCAGCACGCTCAGGATCACCGGCGTCTCACGGTTGCCGACCCGGCCCAGATCACCGAGCACCTTGGCGATGACACCGGACGACGAGATCCAGGTGACGCCGGCCAGGACGACGGCGGCCACCGGGCCCCAGCCCAGCAGCAGTGCGGCCACCGCACCCGGCACCGCGTTGAAGGCGCAGTCCACGAGACCGGCCGGATAGTGGGACTTGAGGTTGGTGACCAGGTCGCCGGCCGTGTACTCGAGTCCGAGCATCAGCAGCAGCAGGATGACGCCGATCTCGGCGCCGATGGCCACGAACTCCTCGCTCGCACCCAGCGGCAGCAGTCCGCCCTCGCCGAACGCCAGGCCGGCCAGCAGGTACAGCGGGATGGGGGAGAGACGGTACCGGCCGGCGAACCGGCCCAGCAGCCCGAGCCCCAGAATGATGGAACCGAACTCGATCAGCAGAACCGCGGAGTGCACCGGCTCACTCCCGCCCGAGTATCGCCGCGGCGGCGTCGACGCCCTCGCGGGTGCCGATGACGATCAATGTGTCACCACCCACCAGCCGGAAGTCCGGCGCCGGCGACGGAATCGCTTCGGCCCGGCGCAGCACGGCGACGATGGAGGCACCGGTTTCGGTGCGCATGCAGGTCTCGCCCAGCAGCCGGCCGTTCCAGCGGGATGTCGCGGTCACCTCGATCCGCTCGGCGACCAGCCCGAGGTCCGTGGTGTAGAGCAGGTTCGCGCTGTGGTGGGAGGGCTTGAGCGCGTCGATCAGCGCGCCCGCCTCCGCGGCGGCCAGCCGCAGCGAGTGGGCGCAGGAATCGGGGTCGTCGGCCCGGTACACGTTCACCGTGCGGGCACCGTCGCGGTGTGCCACCACCGACAGGTGGCGGTGTTCGCGGGTCACCAAGTCGTACTGGACCCCGATACCCGGCAGCGGCGTCGCCCTCAGGCGTGGAGCTGACACGAGCTTTCCCCTCATTCGCTTGCTTTTCCTTGCCGCACTTCACGCACGTGGGTGACGTGCTCACGGCTCCGCCATGCTGTCATCCGCACGTACGGTGACGATATGGGTGTCGTGACGGATATACGCAGCCGCACACGGTCGGAGAGGCTGGCGGAGGCGGTGGCGTGCGCGAAGGCCGGGAGGAGCGGGAAGAGAACCGTGTCGCTTTTCTGGCGGATCTTTTCGCTCAACGCCGCCGGTCTGGTCGTCGCCACCGCACTGCTGCTCGGCCCGGTCACCGTCTCGACCCCCGTCCTGCGGCACGAGGCTTCGATCCTGCTCGCCGGCCTCGTGGCGCTGCTGGCAGGGAACGCGGTCGTCCTGCGAATAGGACTCACCCCGCTGCGACGGCTGGGCCGCGCGATGACCACCGCCGACCTGCTGGTACCCGGCGCCCGTCCGACCGTCGCCGGACCGGCCGAGGCGGCGGAGCTGATCGCGACGTACAACACGATGCTCGACCGGCTCCAGGCCGAACGGGCCGCGGGCGCCGGCCGAGCACTGCACGCCCAGGAACGCGAACGCCACCGCATCGCCCGCGAGCTCCACGACGAGGTCGGCCAGACCCTCACCGCCGTACTCCTCCAGCTGAAACGCGTCGCCGACCGGGTGCCCGGAGAGCTGCGCGAAGAGGTGTCCCTGGCGCAGGAGGCGACCCGGTCCGGCCTGGACGAGATCCGCCGCATCGCCCGCCGCCTGCGCCCCGGTGTCCTGGAGGAACTGGGTCTCGCCAGCGCCCTGCGTTCGCTCGCCGCCGAGTTCACGCACCACGGGCTGACCGTCCACCACCACGTCCCCGGTGAGCTTCCTCCGCTCGCCCCGGAGGCGGAACTCGTGATCTACCGGGTCGCCCAGGAGAGCCTGACCAACACCGCCCGTCACGCCGCCGCCGATTGTGCGGAACTCCGCCTCCGCCCGTTTCCCGGCGGTGTCGAACTGCTCGTCCGCGACAACGGCGCCGGTCTCGGGGCGGCACCCGAGGGGGCGGGGATCCGGGGGATGCGTGAGCGGGCCCTGTTGATCGGAGCAGGGATCCACCTGGAACCCGCCCCCGGAGGGGGCACCGACGTCCGCCTGCGCGTCCCGGCCCCGCGCGGTGGGGGGACCGGAGACCGGCCTGGAAACAGCCTCGAAGACCGGTCCGGTGACCCGGCCCAGGACACGGTCGGGAGCGACCCCGCTGACCAGCAGACGGATCCCCGACCGGCCCGACCGGCAGCCCGGCAGACGAGCCGGTCGGCGAACCAGCGGACGAGCCCGTCGACGAACCGGCGCACGGACCGGTCGGCAGGCCCGCGAACGGACCGACCAGCAGCCCGACATACAGACCGCCCCGGAGACCGCCCTTGACGTACGCACGGCCCCCGATCCGCGTCCTGCTCGCCGACGACCACACGCTCGTACGCCGGGGAGTCCGGCTCATCCTGGACAGCGAACCGGACCTGACGGTCGTCGCCGAGGCCGGGGACGGGGCGGAGGCGGTCGCGGCCGCGCGCACCACCGACGTCGACCTCGCCGTCCTGGACGTCGCCATGCCCCGCATGACCGGCCTGCAGGCGGCGCGCGAGCTCTCCCGCCGCCTGCCGGAGCTGCGCATCCTCATCCTGACCATGTACGACAACGAGCAGTACTTCTTCGAGGCGCTCAAGGCCGGCGCCTGCGGTTACGTGCTCAAGTCCGTCGCCGACCGCGACCTGGTGGAAGCCTGCCGGGCGGCCGTACGCGACGAGCCGTTCATCTACCCGGGCGCCGAGAGGGCCCTGGTCCGCTCCTACCTGGACCGCCTGCACGGCGGTGGCGGCCTGCCCGACCGGCCCATCACCGAGCGCGAGGAGGAGATCCTCAAGCTGGTCGCCGAGGGCCACACCTCCAAGGAGATCGGCGAGCTGCTGTTCATCAGCGCCAAGACCGTGGAGCGCCACCGCGCGAACCTCCTCCAGAAGCTGGGCGTGCGCGATCGCCTGGAGCTCACCCGGTACGCGATCCGGGCCGGCCTCATCGAGCCCTGACGGCCCCGGCCGGTCTCAGCCGGCGCCGACCGGCTCGGGCAGCCTGCGACCGGCCCCGCTCCGGGTTGTCCACAGGCGGCCCGGGACATCACCGCGGACCGCCTACCCTTATTGCCATGAGCAGCATCGACCGGAGCCAGTCAGTGGGCGGCACGCGCACCTATGAAGTACGCACCTACGGGTGCCAGATGAACGTCCACGACTCCGAGCGATTGTCCGGTCTGCTGGAAGACGCGGGCTACGTCCGCGCTCCCGAGGGCGCCGACGGCGACGCGGACGTCGTGGTCTTCAACACCTGCGCCGTACGGGAGAACGCCGACAACAAGCTGTACGGCAACCTCGGCCACCTCGCCCCGAAGAAGGCGAGCCGGCCCGGGATGCAGATCGCGGTCGGCGGCTGCCTGGCGCAGAAGGACCGGGACACCATCGTGAAGCGGGCGCCCTGGGTGGACGTCGTCTTCGGCACGCACAACATCGGCAAGCTGCCGGTGCTGCTGGAACGCGCCCGTGTCCAGGAGGAGGCACAGGTCGAGATCGCCGAGTCCCTGGAGGCGTTCCCGTCCACGCTGCCCACCCGGCGCGAGAGCGCCTACGCGGCCTGGGTCTCCATCTCCGTCGGCTGCAACAACACGTGCACCTTCTGCATCGTCCCGGCACTGCGCGGCAAGGAGAAGGACCGCCGCCCCGGCGACATCCTCGCTGAGGTCGAGGCCCTGGTCGCGGAGGGCGTCTCCGAGATCACCCTGCTCGGGCAGAACGTCAACGCCTACGGTTCCGACATCGGCGACCGCGAGGCGTTCAGCAAGCTGCTGCGGGCCTGCGGGAAGATCGACGGCCTGGAGCGCGTGCGTTTCACCTCCCCTCACCCGCGCGACTTCACCGACGACGTCATCGCGGCCATGGCCGAGACGCCGAACGCCATGCCGCAGCTCCACATGCCGCTCCAGTCCGGCTCGGACCAGGTGCTGAAGGCGATGCGCCGCTCCTACCGGCAGGAGCGTTACCTGGGCATCATCGAGAAGGTGCGGGCGGCCATCCCGCACGCGGCGATCACCACCGACATCATCGTGGGCTTCCCGGGCGAGACCGAGGAGGACTTCGAGCAGACCCTCCACGTGGTGCGCGAGGCCCGGTTCGCCCAGGCCTTCACCTTCCAGTACTCCAAGCGTCCCGGCACCCCCGCCGCCGAGATGGACGACCAGATCCCGAAGGCGGTCGTCCAGGAGCGGTACGAGCGGCTCGTCGCCCTCCAGGAGGAGATCTCCTGGGAGGAGAACAAGAAGCAGGTCGGCCGTACCCTGGAGCTGATGGTCGCCGAGGGCGAGGGCCGCAAGGACGGCACCACCCACCGCCTCTCCGGCCGCGCCCCCGACAACCGCCTGGTGCACTTCACCAAGCCCGACCAGGAGGTCCGCCCCGGCGACGTGGTGACCGTCGAGGTCACCTACGCCGCCCCGCACCACCTCCTCGCCGAGGGCGCGGTGCTCGACGTGCGCCGCACCCGCGCGGGTGACGCCTGGGAGAAGCGCAACGCGGCCGAGCAGGCCAAGCCCGCGGGCGTGATGCTGGGTCTGCCGAAGATCGGCGTCCCCGAACCCCAGCCGGCCGTGGCGAGCGGTTGCGGCTGTGACTGACGGCGGTCGGGCGGCCGAGCCCGACCGCGGAACGGAGTGTGGCGGCTTACGGCGGTCGGGTGGCCGCGTTCGACCGTGAGGCGGCGTGCGGCTGGGGCTGACGGCAAGGCGGCGTGCGGTTGCGCTCGACCGCAGGGCGTGCGGCCGGGGGCGACGGTCCGGGGATACGCTGCCGATCATGCTTGTCGCAGCCGCCGTCTGTCCCTGCCCGCCGCTCCTTGTGCCGGAGGTCGCCGCGGGTGCCGCACCCGAACTGGATGCCGCGCGTGCCGCGTGCACGGACGCCCTGGGCGTGCTCGCCGCCGCACGGCCCGACCGGCTGGTGGTCGTCGGGCCCGCCGACACCACCGGGCCGGACATCTACCCCCAGGGCACCCCGGGCACCTTCCGGGGCTTCGGGGTGGATCTGGACGTTCGCCTGGGCACCAGCCGCGGCCTCGAGACGGAGGGAACCGGACGCGAGCTGCCGTACGGGCTCGCCGTGGGGGCCTGGCTGCTCGGGCGCACCGGATGGGCCGACACCCCCGTCGAGGGCATCGGCGTGGGGGAGGCACTACCCGCCGAGCGCTGCGCCGCCGTCGGAGGGGACGTCGCCGCCCGGCCCGGGCGGATCGCGCTGCTGGTGCTGGGCGACGCCAGCGCCTGCCGCACGCTCAAGGCCCCCGGATACCTCGACGAGCGGGCGGCGCCCTTCGACGCGGAGGTCGCGCGGGCGCTGGGAGCGGCGGACCCGGCCGCCCTGGCGGCCCTGGACGTCACGCTCGCGCGCGAGCTGAAGGCATCCGGCCGGGCACCCTGGCAGGTCCTCGCGGGCGCGGCAGCGGACGTGGCACTCGCCGGAGCACTGCTGTACGAGGACGCACCGTACGGGGTGGGATACGTCGCGGCCACCTGGTCGTAGGGGCCGCCGCCCCGGTCGTACCGCCGCCGGCCGGTCGTGCGGGCGAACCGGTTTCGTACGTGCCGCCGTCCGGTCGCACAAGCCGTACGGCCGCCCGCCCGGTCGTACCGAGCGGCACACGGACGCGGCCCATGCCGGCGGGTGCGGTCGTACGCGCGCGCGTCGGCGGACGGTCCCGAGCCGAGCGGCTTGCCGTGACCGTCCGCCGATGTGCCGGTGACCCGTCCGCGCCGAGGACGGGCGCGGATCAGGAAGCCGGCGGCGGCCCGGCGGGCGGGGGACCGCCCGGTGCCGTGCCCGGCGTGCCCTCTCCGGGCGTGCCGTCGTCGTCCTTGTGGGCGAGGCGGTCCATGGCACCCTTGGCCTTGCCGGTGCCCGTCTGGATCCGGTCGCTGTACTTGCCCTTGGTCCTCTCGTCGACGGTCCTCGCCACCTTGTCGAGACTGCGATCGATCTTGTCCCCGTGCTGCTGCGCGAGGTCGGAGACCTTGCCCTTCGCCGGTCCCAGTTTGGCCTTCAAGTTGTCCAGCAGACCCATGGTTCCTCTTCCCTCACGGGGCGGTCAGGTGCGGGCGCCCTTGTCGGCCTCGTTGTCGACGGCCTCCCCGGCGGACTGCTGCTTGGGGATACCGACGCCCTCCGCATCGGCGGCCTCGGTGGACTCGTCGGCCTCCGCGGACCCGGATGTGTCCCGGGGGCCGGAATCGGCCGTTTCCACGGCCTCCGCCGTCTTCTCCTCCACCGCACGCCCGGTGTCCGGGGTGTCGGTCCGTGTCCCTTCGACCGACGCCTCCTCGGTGGTCTTCGACCTCCGAAGAAGTCGCGCAAAAACGCCCATATCAACTCCATACGTTACTCGTGCGGGCGAAATCCCGCGGCATCCGGTGCGTCCGTCTGCGCTACCGGGGCCCTGGCCCCGGTGGTCCGGGGAGCGGGAACTACGCAACGGGCAACGACCCCGGGTCCCCGCCGTCACGTAACTCGTTCGAGGGCGGGCTGAGAGGTTTGGGAGACTGGTGCGGTGAGCAGCGCACCCCCCGCCCCCCGCGTCATCGCCGTAGTCGGACCCACCGCGGCCGGAAAGTCCGATCTGGGCGTATTCCTGGCCCAGCGGCTCGGCGGTGAGGTCGTCAACGCCGACTCCATGCAGCTCTACCGAGGGATGGATATCGGCACCGCCAAGCTGACGCCCGAGGAACGCGGCGGGATCCCGCATCACCTGCTCGACATCTGGGACGTGACGGTCACGGCGTCCGTCGCCGAGTACCAGCGGCTGGCCCGGGAGCGGATCGACGCGCTGCTCGCCGAGGGGCGCTGGCCGATCCTCGTCGGCGGCTCCGGCCTCTACGTCCGCGGGGCCGTCGACAACCTGGAGTTCCCCGGCACTGACCCCGACGTCAGGGCCCGGCTGGAGGAGGAACTCGAGCTGCACGGTTCCGGGGTGCTGCACGCCCGGCTGACCGCCGCCGACCCCGAGGCGGGCCGGGCCATCCTGTCCAGCAACGGGCGCCGCATCGTGCGCGCCCTCGAGGTGATCGAGATCACCGGCAGGCCCTTCACCGCCAACCTCCCCGGCCACGACTCCGTCTACGACACGGTGCAGATCGGCGTGGACGTGGCGCGTCCCGAGCTGGACGAGCGCATCGCCCGCCGCGTCGACCGGATGTGGGAGGACGGTCTGGTGGACGAGGTGCGCTCCCTGGAGGCGCAGGGGCTGCGCGAGGGGCGTACGGCGTCGCGCGCCCTCGGCTACCAGCAGGTGCTCGCGGCGCTCGCCGGCGAGTGCACGATGGACGAGGCGCGGACGGGGACCGTCCGTGCCACCAAACGCTTCGCGCGCCGTCAGGATTCATGGTTCAGGCGCGATCCGCGGGTGCACTGGTTGAGTGGGGCTGTGGCGGATCGCACGGAACTTCCGCGGCTCGCGCTGTCGTTGGTCGAACGACCGGTTACAGCCTGATCACGTGATGGCATCGGGACGCCCCGGCCGTCATCGGGGCCTTCGACGGCGTGCCATCATCGAGCTTCGATCGACCGAGTGAGTCCTAGTTGGGAGGGCGCGTGGCGATGGAGGCCGGCCCTCGTGACACCGCACCGAGCACCGAGCACGATGCTGCCGACCACGGCGGCCCGGAGCCGGACGGAGCCGCCCTGAGCCCCGACGGCCCCGACGAGACGCCGGAGGGCGTGGCGACCGACGGTCCCGAGCCCGACGAGATGTACGGCGACGAGGTCGAGGTCGAACTGCGCCCGCAGCGGCGGCTGCGCATCTGGCAGCTCGCCCCCATCGTGGGCCTGGGCGCGGTCGGCTCCCTGATGTTCGCCTTCCCGCTCGCCTTCGACTTCGGCGACAGTGGCGCCGTGATCGCGATGCTGGGGCTGCTGATCTGCTCCTGCGCGGCCGGCTGGGGCATGATGGCCGCCCGTCGGGTCGGCTACACCCTGCCGGGTCTGCCGCAGTCCGGCTCGGGACGTCGGGCCGACTGGCGGATGATCCTCGTGTACGCCGTGGCGGTCGTCGCCGTCGTCGTCCTGGCGGTGTGGCGGGTGGCCCGTCTGCGCGGCTGACACGGGCCTCGGCGGACTGGTCCGGGGCCCGTCGGCGCCCACGGACGCCTAAAGGCACCGCCCACCTACGCCTCCGGGTGCCGACCCACCGCCGCCCCGGACACAGCGTCCACCGGAGTCACCGCGTGCAGGCCCGCTGACCCGCCGGGTACGGGTTCACGGCGAGAATCGACGCGGGCCCACGGTACGAGCACGAGCCACCCGTACCCGCACGAGCCACCGGCACCAGCACGAATCCCGGTACGACCCGGCACGCGTCCACAGACGCCGCTCACCGATGCCCGTCAGCCCGCGCCGGCCAGCTCGCCCGCGCCCGCCCCACGACGTTCCGGCGTACGAACCCCGTACGATCGAGAGATGAGCACGCGGATCGCCTTCCTCAAGGGTCACGGCACCGAGAACGACTTCGTGATCGTCCCGGACCCGGAGAACGCCATCGACCTGCCCCCCGCTGCCGCCGCCGCCCTGTGCGACCGCCGCGCGGGCATCGGCGGTGACGGACTGCTGCACGTCGTGCGGTCCGCGGCACATCCCGAGGCCAAGGAGATGGCGGCCGAGGCGGAGTGGTTCATGGACTACCGCAACGGCGACGGCTCGGTCGCCGAGATGTGCGGCAACGGCGTGCGCGTCTTCGCCCGCTACCTCCAGCGCGCCGGGTACGCCACCGAGGGCGACCTCGCCGTCGCCACGCGCGGTGGCGTGAAGACCGTGCACCTCGCCAAGAACGGGGACGTCACCGTCGGCATGGGCCGCGCGCTGCTCCCCGAGGGCGACGTCGAGGTGAGCGTCGGCGAGCGCAGCTGGCCCGCGCGCAACGTGAACATGGGCAACCCGCACGCAGTGGCCTTCGTCGCCGACCTCGACCACGCGGGCGACCTGTACTCACCGCCGCCGTTCCGGCCGGCCACCGCCTACCCGGACGGGGTGAACGTCGAGTTCGTCGTCGACCGCGGCCCGCGCCACGTCGCGATGCGCGTGCACGAGCGCGGCTCCGGGGAGACCCGGTCCTGCGGCACCGGTGCCTGCGCCGTGGCCGTAGCCACCGCCCGCCGGGACGGCGCCGACCCGGCCGTCACGGGCACCCCGGTGACGTACACCGTCGACGTGCCCGGCGGCACTCTGGTGATCACCGAGCACCCCGACGGTGAGATCGAGATGACCGGACCCGCGGTGATCGTCGCCGAGGGCGAGTTCGACACGGAATGGCTCGGGGGGGTGCTCGTCTGAACCACAGCCCGGTCCATGACTCAGTGCGAAAACGTAAACCCTCGGTCCATCGCTCGAATGGGTGATCCGTTTCACGCTCCGCGAGAGGCGGTCGGCCGCACATGATGGGCTCGATAGCATCAAGCACCGGCCCGGACGGGGGAACGACACCATCCCTTGAGCCGTGTCCGCCCCGGGATGCCCCGTCCACCGGTCCACGCAGCCGGAGGTGCCCATGAACGCGGAGGCCGTGAATCCAGCGAGCCCAGGCCCGGTGCCACCCGCGACCACCGGCGCCGTCGCGCCGTCCGCGCCCCGCAGGAAGGCCCGCCCCCGGATCGACCTGCGCCGCCTGGGCCGCGCCGCACTGCTCGGCTCCGCCGCCCGCGGCCGGCTGCCCGACGCCATCGGCCACGTCGTCGAGGCCCACCGCGCCCACCACCCCGACGCCAACCTCGACCCGCTGCGCCGCGCCTACGTCCTGGCCGAGTCCTCGCACCGCGGCCAGATGCGCAAGAGCGGCGAGCCGTACATCACCCACCCCCTCGCCGTCACCCTGATCCTCGCCGAACTCGGTGCGGAGACCACCACGTTGACCGCGTCCCTCCTGCACGACACCGTCGAGGACACGGACGTCACCCTGGACCAGGTCGGCGAGCAGTTCGGCGCCGAGGTCCGCTACCTCGTCGACGGCGTCACCAAGCTGGAGAAGGTCGACTACGGCGCCGCCGCCGAGCCCGAGACCTTCCGCAAGATGCTCCTCGCCACCGGCAACGACGTCCGGGTGATGTCGATCAAACTCGCCGACCGGCTGCACAACATGCGCACCCTCGGCGTCATGCGCCGGGAGAAGCAGGAGCGCATCGCGAAGGTGACCCGGGACGTCCTCATCCCGCTCGCCGAACGGCTCGGCGTCCAGGCGCTCAAGTCCGAGTTGGAGGACCTTGTCTTCGCGGTACTGCACCCTGAGGAGTACGCGCACACCCAGGAGCTGGTCGCCGAGAACGCCGCCCGCGCGGACGACCCCCTGGCCGAGGTCGCCCAGGACGTGCGCAAGGTGCTGCGCGAGGCCGACATCACCGCCGAAGTCCTCATCCGGCCACGCCACTTCGTCTCCCTGCACCGCGTCTCCCGCAAACGCGACCCGCTGCGCGGTGCCGACTTCGGCCGCCTCCTGGTGCTCGTGCAGGAGGACGCCGACTGCTACGCCGTCCTCGGCGAACTGCACACCTGTATGACGCCGGTCGTCTCGGAGTTCAAGGATTTCATCGCCGTACCGAAGTTCAACCTGTACCAGTCGCTGCACACCGCGGTCGCCCGCCCGCAGGACGGCCAGGTCGTCGAGGTCCTCGTCCGCACCCACCAGATGCACAAGGTCGCCGAGGCCGGAGTCGTCGCCCTCGGCAATCCCTACGCACAGCCGTCGGAGGACCAGGGCGTGGGCGACGGTGAGCGCGTCGACCCGACCCGACCCGGCTGGCTGTCCCGGCTGCTCGACTGGCAGCGCGGCGCCCCCGACCCGGACACCTTCTGGTCCACCCTCCGCGAAGACCTCGCCCAGGACCGTGAGATCACCGTCTTCCGCCCCGACGGCGGCACCCTCGGCCTGCCCGAGGGAGCGACCTGCGTGGACGCCGCCTACGCCCAGTACGGCGAGGACGCGCACGCGACCATGGGCGCGCGGGTCAACGGCCGCCTGGCGACCATGAGCACGGTGCTGCGGGACGGTGACACCGTGCAGCTCCTCATGGGGCAGGACCCCGCCTCCGAGCCCTCCAGGGAGTGGTTGGAGCACGCCCGCACGCCGGCCGCGCGGATCGCCATCCAGCGCAGGCTCGCGGCCCGACCGGCGCAGGCGCCCGCCGAGCCGGAGGACGCGCCTCGTGGCTCCGTGACCGGTGACGCACCCGCCGCCCGCCCGGCGTCCGACGGACCGGCCCCCCGCCCCGCCTCCGCCGACGTCCTCGCCGACCGGCCGGGGGCGTCCGTACGGCTGGCCGGTTGCTGCACCCCCGTACCGCCTGACGAGATCACCGGTTTCGCCGTGCGCGGGGGAGTGGTGACCGTGCACCGCGCGGAGTGCGCCGTGGTGGACCGCATGAGGGGCGCGGGGCGCGCGGAGGTCGGCGTGCGCTGGGGGGAGAGCACCCAGTGCCGGGTCACCCTGCTCGCCGAATCGTTCGGCCGGCCGCACCTGCTGGCCGACCTCACCGAGGCCATGGCCGTCGAAGGCGCCGAGATCGTCTCCGCGACCGTCGAACCGCCCGACCGGCAACGGGTCCGCCACACCTACACCGTCCTGCTGAACGACGCGGCACGGCTGCCCGGTCTCATGCGCGCGATGCGCGAGGTGCCCGGGGTGTACGACGTGAGCCGGGCGCAGCCCCATACCACGGGCGTCTGAGCCGCACCGGACGAGTCGTCGGCGAGCCAAGGCGTCTGCCCCGGCCGCCGGCCCCCGGACCGCTCGCCGGGACGGCACCCGTTCGGGTGTCCCGGGCGCGCGTCGGCGCCGCGGCGTACGTGCGCGCTGATAGCCGTGGGGCATGCCGCACACCCCTCACCCCCCGGCTTCCCGCCCCCGAGTGCGAGCCCGCCGCCGGCTCAGGGCCGCCGCGCTGCTCGCCTCGGCAGTCTCCGTATGCCTGGTCGCCGCGAGCGCCCCGCCGACCCCCCTGGGCGTGGGCGACCGCCTTTTCCCACACCTGGGCAACCCCGGGTACGACGTGGCGGCGTACGACCTCTCCTTCACGTACTCGGGCAGCAACAGCGAGCCGCTGCGGGCCGTCACCACCATCGACGCCCGGACGACGGCCGACCTGGAACGGATCAACCTCGACTTCGCCCACGGGAAGGTCGACTCCGTGGAGGTCGACGGTGAGCCCGCGGGCTTCGCCGCCGCCGACGAGGACCTCGTCGTCACCCCCGGCAGCCCGCTCGGCGAGGGCGAGTGGACGCGGATCACGGTCCGGCACACCAGCGACCCGGTGTCCTCCAATGGCCGCGAGGGCGGCTGGGTGCGCACCGCCGACGGTCTGGCCATGGCCAACCAGGCCGACGTCGCCCACTTGGTGTTCCCCTGCAACGACCACCCCTCCGACAAGGCGAGCTTCACCTTTCGGGTCACCGCACCGGAGGGGCTCACCGCCGTCGCGAACGGACTGCCGACGGGCGTGGACCGGACCGGCGGCTCGACCACCTGGACGTACCGGACCGCACACCCCATGGCCACCGAGCTGGCGCAGGTGTCCATCGGCCGCTCAACGGTGCTGCACCGCACCGGCCCGCACGGGCTGCCGGTTCGGGACGTCGTGCCGACCGAGCACCGCGCGGCGCTCGAACCGTGGCTGGCGAAGACGCCCGGTCAGATCGCCTGGATGGAGGAGAAGGTCGGGCGCTACCCCTTCGACACGTACGGCCTGCTCATGGCCGACGCCACCACCGGCTTCCAGCTGGAGACGCAGACGCTCTCCCTGTTCGAACGGGAGCTGTTCACCGACCACGTCTACCCGAAGTGGTACGTCGAGTCGATCATGGTGCACGAGCTGGCCCACCAGTGGTTCGGGAACAGCGTCGGCCCGGCCACCTGGTCCGACCTGTGGCTCAACGAGGGGCACGCCACCTGGTACGAGGCGCTGTACGCGGAGGAGACCGCGGACGAGCCCGTGGAAGCGCGGATGAAGGCCGCCTACGGCGCCTCCGACGGCTGGCGCGCGAAGGGCGGACCGCCGGCCGCCCCGAAGCCGCCCACCTCCGGCAGCAAGACCGGCATCTTCCGCGAGAACGTCTACGACGGCGCGGCCCTCGTCCTGTACGCCCTGCGCCAGGAGATCGGCCGTCCCGCCTTCGAGCGCCTCGAACGCACCTGGGTCGCCCGCCACCGGGACGGCACGGCGACGACCGCCGACTTCGTCCGCCTCGCCTCCGAGACCGCCGGCCGCGACCTGGGCGACTTCCTCCACGGCTGGCTGTACGGCGAGGAGACCCCGCCGATGCCCGGACACCCGGACTGGAAGCCGATCACGGCCGAGCGGGCACCGAAGGCGGCCGCCGGGAAGCCGCAATGAGCCCGGTAGCGGCAGGGGAACCAGCCGGGAAGGGCCGGAGGGACGAGCGGGGAACCGGCACGGGAAATAAGCCGGTGACGAGACGGCCCGTGCCGTGCGACCATCTTCGGGACGGCGCGGTACGGGCCGCGGGAATCTCCCCGGCGGTCGGTGCGTTGTGAAGAGTGTCGCAGCAGTATTGCCGCGCGATTCGTTTCCCAGCTACGTAAGGATCCAATGACCTCCTCTTCTTCCCCTTCCCAGGACACCAAGCGTCTCGCGCAGACCTACCCCGAGGGTTTTCGGGCCGATGCCCTGATGGAAGAGGACGTCGCCTGGAGCCACGAGATCGACTCGGAATGGGACGGCGAGCAGTTCGACCGCTCCGACCGCGCGGCTCTGCGCCGGGTGGCGGGCCTCTCCACCGAACTCGAGGACGTCACCGAGGTCGAGTACCGCCAGCTCCGCCTGGAGCGGGTCGTCCTCGTCGGCGTATGGACCTCGGGCACCGCGCAGGACGCGGAGAACTCGCTGGCCGAGCTTGCAGCCCTCGCGGAGACCGCGGGCGCGCTCGTGCTCGACGGCGTCGTCCAGCGCCGCGACAAGCCCGACGCCGCCACCTACATCGGCTCCGGCAAGGCCGAGGAGCTTCGGGACGTCGTCCTCGAGACGGGCGCGGACACCGTCATCTGCGACGGTGAGCTCAGCCCGGGCCAGCTGATCCACCTCGAGGACGTCGTCAAGGTCAAGGTCATCGACCGCACGGCCTTGATCCTGGACATCTTCGCCCAGCACGCCAAGTCCCGAGAGGGCAAGGCGCAGGTCGCGCTCGCGCAGATGCAGTACATGCTGCCGAGGCTCCGCGGCTGGGGTCAGTCGCTGTCCCGGCAGATGGGTGGCGGCAAGGGCGGCGGCCTCGCCACCCGTGGTCCCGGTGAGACCAAGATCGAGACCGACCGGCGCCGGATCCGCGAGAAGATGGCGAAGATGCGCCGGGAGATCGCGGAGATGAAGACCGGCCGTGAGATCAAGCGCCAGGAGCGCCGGCGTCACAAGGTGCCGTCCGTGGCCATCGCGGGCTACACCAACGCGGGCAAGTCCTCGCTGCTCAACCGCCTCACCGGCGCGGGCGTGCTGGTGGAGAACGCGCTGTTCGCCACCCTCGACCCGACCGTGCGCCGAGCCGAGACCCCGAGCGGCCGCCTGTACACACTGGCGGACACCGTCGGTTTTGTCCGGCACCTGCCCCACCACCTGGTCGAGGCGTTCCGCTCCACGATGGAGGAGGTCGGCGACTCCGACCTGATCCTGCACGTGGTGGACGGCTCGCACCCGGCCCCGGAGGAGCAGCTGGCCGCCGTGCGCGAGGTGATCAGGGACGTCGGCGCGACCGACGTGCCGGAGATCGTCGTGGTCAACAAGGCCGACATGGCCGACCCGCTGGTGCTCCAGCGGCTGCTGCGGGTCGAGAAGCGGTCCATCGCCGTCTCGGCACGCACCGGCCAGGGCATCGACGAGCTGCTCGCCCTGATCGACAACGATCTGCCGCGCCCGGCGGTCGAGATCGAGGCGCTCGTGCCGTACACCCACGGCAAGCTGGTCGCCCACGCCCATGACGAGGGTGAGGTGATCTCCGAGGAGCACACCCCGGAGGGCACCCTCATCAAGGTGCGGGTGCACGAGGAACTGGCGGCGGAACTCGCGGCGTACGTTCCGGCGCCGCTCGCCTGAGGTACGCGGCGTACGACGACCGAGGGCCCGCTCCCTGCCCGGCAGGGAGCGGGCCCTCGTCATGTGCGGGTCACTGCCCGCCGTACGTCCGGCTCATGTTCTGGTACATCGCCTCGGCCTCCCGGCCGAGCTGCGGGCCCGCCAGCCAGGTGTTGTCGAGGGGGCCGATCGACGTGTTCGAGACCAGTTTGGTCTCGCCGTCCACCACCCGGAACCAGCCGCCGCCGGAGGACCCGCCGGTCATGGTGCAGCCGATGCGGTACATCGTCGGCAGCGACGGGCTCAGCGACAGCCGACCGGGACGGTCGACGCACTTGAACATCTTCAGGCCGTTGTACGGCGCGGCGGCCGGGTAACCCCAGGCACCCATACTGCCGACCTCGGTCGCCGAGGCGGCGGAGAAGTCCACCTCCAGCGCCGCGCCGACCGTCTCCTCCAGGGACTTGCTGCCCTGCTCCGGCTTCACGTGCAGCACGGAGTAGTCGTACGCGGCACCGTCGCCGCCCTCCTCCGAACCGCCCTGGATCCACTGGTTCGACGTCGAGGCCCAGTCGGCCCACCAGGTGCCGTACGGCGCCATCTCGGTGGTCGTCGCTCCCGCCAGCTCCGCCTCGGACTTGTCGAGGTCGTTGTACGACGGCACGAACGCGATGTTCCGGTACCAGCCACCGCTGACGCCCGCGTGCACGCAGTGGCCCGCCGTCCACACCAGGTTGGACTTGCCCGGGTGATTCACGTCCTTGATGACCGTGCCGGAACAGACCATCGAACCCTCGGGGGAGTCGAAGAAGACCTTGCCGACCGGCGCGGCGTTCTCGTGGTAGGGCGTCTTCTCGGCCACGGCCTCCACGGGCGCCGGCTCGGGGTCGCTGACGCCTTGGTCGGCGGCGGTGTCCTTGGTGGTGACGGTCTTGTCGGCCTCCTTCGCGGACTGCATCCGGTCCGGCTTCCACAAGCCCTCGATCACCGGATTGACGAAGTCCTTGGCCTCACTGAGCCACTTGTCCTTGTCCCAGTCCTTCCAGCCGCCGTCCTTCCACCGGTCTACGTCGATGCCGTGCTCCTTGAGCCGGTCCGCGAGGTCGGCCGGGAGTTTGACCTTGCCGTCACCGGTGTCACCGGCCTCGGCCGCCTGGGAAGTGCCGCCGCTCGGCTTCGCGTCGGCCTCGTCCTCCTGCGAACCGCCGCAGGCGGTCGCGGTGAGCGCCAGCGCGGCGACCAGACCGGTCGCGGCGAGCACGGTGCGCCGCCCACGACGTGGCGCGGCAGGTGCGGGTGCAAAACGCATGGTGAAACTACCCCCGTTGGAACGTATGAGTGTCGAACCTGCAGATGTGGTGGAGCGCGGGGCGCGCGGGCGCAGGTCCGGCCCGGCGCCCCCGCCCTCCTACCAGCCGAGCGCTGCGCTCAGCGCGCGCTCACTGGCCGGCGAACTTGCCGCTCACCGCGTCGAACACGCCCTTGGCCTCCTCGCCCAGCCGCGGACCGGCCAGCCAGCCGGCCGTCACCGGGCCGATCGAGGTGTTGGACACCAGCGCCGGCTTGCCGTCGGAACCGTTCGCGACCCAGCCGCCGCCGGAGGAACCGCCGGTCATGGTGCAGCCGATGCGGTACATCGTCGGGTCCGAGGCGCTGATCGACAGCCGGCCCGGCTTGTCTGCGCACTGGAACAGCTTCTGACCGTCGTACGGCGGGGCGGCCGGGTAGCCGATCGCCTTCATGCTCTCGACCTCGGGCACGGCGGGAGCGTCGAAGTCCACCGGAAGCGCCGCGCCGACCGTCTCCTCCAGTGACCTGCCGTCACTGCCCTTCTCCGGCGTCACATGGATGACGGCGAAGTCGTACGAGGCGCCGTCACCGCCGGTCGCTCCGCCCTGCTCGATCCACTGGTCCGAGGTCTGCGCCCAGTCGCCCCACCAGACGCCGTAGGGAGCGAGGTCCTCCTTGGTGGCGTTCTGCAGTTCCTCGGTCGACATGCCCGTGTCGTTGTACGACGGCACGAAGGCGATGTTGCGGTACCAGCCGCCGTTCTTTCCGGCGTGCACGCAGTGACCCGCGGTCCACACCAGATTGGACTTGCCCGGGTTGGCGGGATCCTTCACGACGGTCGCCGAGCAGACCATCGAGCCCTTCGGGGAGTCGAAGAGCAGCTTGCCGGCCGTGGCGGCGCTGTCGTGGTACTTGGGCGGGACGGCCTGGGCCTCGACGGGCGCCGGCTCCGGGTCGGTGACGCCCTGGTCACCCGCGAGGTCGCTGTCGTCGACCTGCTGGTCCGGCTCCTCGGCGTCCCGCATCCGGTCCGGGTCCCACAGGCCCTCGATGATCGGGTTGACGAAGTCCTGCGCCTCACGCAGCCAGTCGTCCTTGTTCCAGTCCTTCCAGGCGCCGTTCTTCCACTTGTCGACGTCGATCCCGTGTTCCTTGAGCTTGTCCTTGATGTGGTCCGGGATCCGGATCTCGCCGTTGCCCGCGTCCGCGGCGGACGCGGAGGCCGAGGCGTCGCCACCCGCCACCGCGTCGCCGGACTCACACGCGGTGGCCGTCAGCGCGAGCGCCGAGACAAGGGCCACGGTGACCGGCACGGGGGAGGTCCTGCGCCGCCCGCGCTGGTGTCCGCGCGTGGTGAACGACGGCCGTATGGATCGCATGGTGGTAACTCCCCCTGGTGTGAACTGCACTGGAACGGCACCACACACTATTCGTTCGCTGTGGGGGAGTTCCGACGGTACGGCAACGGTTCGGATACAAGCCGCCTGACCTGGCACGCCCGTTGAGGCGACGATCCGGACAACCACCCGTAACCCGGCGGACCGCCCGGGGTTGGTAGCGGTGGGGTGCGCGCGGTCCGGGTGCGGCCTCGTGCCGACAGGCACCGGCGAGCCGGACGCGTACGGACAGCGGGAGGTCGGAGCCGTGGCGACAGGCGCAGTGCGCGGGGCAACCGCGCGGGAGCGCGCTCCGAAGCGCGGGCCGGTGGGCGACGCGGCGGCCGGCCTCGGTGCGCGCGTTCTTCCGGTCGTTCCGGTCCGGGCCCGGGGGCTCACCGTCGAGGGCGCCGACGGACGCCGCTACCTCGACTGTGTGTCCGGGGCAGGGGCACTGGTCCTGGGGCACAACCACCCGGTCGCCCTTCAGGCGATCCGCGAGGTCCTCGACACAGGCGCACCCTTGCAGGTCACGGGCCTCTCCACCCCGGTCGAGGAAGCTTTCGTCACCGAACTGACGCGTACGTTGCCGCCCGGACTCGCCGAGCGTGCGCGCGTGCGGTTCTGCGAACCGGCCGGGAAGGCCCCTGTTGCCACCGCCGCCGAACTGGTCCGTGCCGCCACCGGCCGAACCCGGGTGATCCCCTCCACGCAAGCGGACCACGGGGCCTGGCCCGAGTTCGCCGACCGGGGGCCGCAAGAAGCGCTGCCCGCCGGAATGATCGTGGAACCGATCCGGTGCCGGAGCGGTGTGCTTCCCACTGCGGACGCCTGGTTGCGCCGAGTGCGCGGCAGCACGGCCGAACGGTGCGTGCCGCTGATCGCCGACGAGACCGAGACGGGCGTCGGGCGGACCGGTGCCTTCTGGGCGGTCGAACACAGCGGGGTCGTCCCCGACGTCCTGGTCCTTTCCAAGGCGATCGGCGGCGGACTGCCCCTGGCCGCCGTGGTGTACCGCGACGACCTGCACACGGGCGAGGGGGGCGCGTTCCGCGGCAATCAACTCGCCGTGGCCGCGGGCGCGGCCACTCTCGCTCACGTCCGCGAACACCGTCTCGCCGAACACGCGGCAGCCCTGGGGGGTCGGACGCTGGCCCGACTGCACGGCCTGGCCGAGAAGTTCTCGTGCGTCGGCACCGTGCGGGGGCGCGGACTGATGATCGGCGTCGAGATGACGGCACCGGACTGCACGGCCGACGCCGGCCCGCAGGGCGTTCGCCTAGGTGCCGCTGTCGCTGTCGCTGTCCGGCGGGAGTGTCTGCGCCGCGGGTTGATCGTGGACGTCGCGGGTCCGTCCGGGAGCGTCGTACGGCTGCTGCCGCCGCTGATCGTCACCGAGGAGCAGATGTCGGCGGTTCTGGACCGCTTCGCGGACGCGGTGCAGGCGGTGGAGCGAAGCCCGAGCGATCACGCCCCACCGCGCGGCATGCGCGCCGCGCGCCAGCCGTAGTGAAACACCCCAGCCCAGGCCCCAGCACGTCACGAGGAGCCGCCTTGCACACCACGCCCGCACAGGAACCGG
Source organism: Streptomyces mutabilis (assembly GCF_014649815.1). Lineage (GTDB taxonomy): Bacteria > Actinomycetota > Actinomycetes > Streptomycetales > Streptomycetaceae > Streptomyces > Streptomyces mutabilis. The sequence goes on from NZ_BMTT01000013.1 coordinate 62,755, forward strand.
CGGCCACCGCGGACGCCGGACCGTCCAGGGCCGCTTCCGCCGCCCGCGCCGCCCACCCGCCGGCCTTCGGAGCCGTTCCCGACTCCGGGGCGGTGTCCGGCGCCGATCCGGTGTCCGGGCCCGCCCCCGGCGCCGTTCCCGCGCCCGCGTCCCCCGTCGACGCGTCGGCCGGGTCCGGTCCGTACGCCGAGGCGCAGGCCACGGCCGTGGAGAACCTGCTCCGCTGCTGGGCGCGCGAGACCGACGCCCGTGCTCCCTTCGACGGCACCCTCGCGGTACCACTCCCGGCGAGCGGTACCGCCCTGGCCGTTCCCGTCCTCTACTGGTCACCGACGGGACGGCACCGCTTCGGCGTCCCGCGCCTGGCCGACGCGCCCGCCTCGGCTCCGCCCGTCGACGCCGTCACCCTCGCCGCCCTGCTCGCGCGGGAAACGGCCGACGGACGCGGGCCCGACGGGACCGACCTCGTGGCCCGCGTCGCCGACTCCGTCCGCCGTACCGCCGTGATCCTCCGTGAACGGCCGAGAAGCCCGGCGCACCACCCTTCCGCCTGCGACGGACCCGCACCCTACGTCCACTGCACCACTTCCCCCGAGCCGGACCTCTTCCTCGCCGCCGAGCAGGCGCTCGTCCTCGGGCATCCACTGCATCCCACCCCCAAGAGCCGGGAGGGCCTCACCGAGGCGGAGGCGCGGCTGTACGCACCCGAACTGCGCGGGTCCTTCCCCCTGCACTGGCTGGCCGTCGCCCCCTCAGCCCTGGCCACCGACTCCGCGTGGACCGAAGGAGGCCGCCCGGTCACCGCGCCCCGGCTCATCGCGCGCCTCGCGGGAGACGGGCCGGCGTCGCCGGAGGGACACGCGCTTCTGCCCCTGCACCCCTGGCAGTTCCGCGCCGTACGGCACCGCCCGGAGATCGCGGCCCTGCTGGAAGCCGGGCTGGTCGGGGATCTCGGCGTCCAGGGCACCCACTGGTACCCCACCTCTTCCCTGCGGACCGTCCACCGCACCGGCGCCTGCGCCATGCTCAAGCTCTCCCTGGCCCTGCACATCACCAACTCACGCCGGGAGAACCTCCGCAAGGAACTGTTTCGCGGCGTCGAGGTGCACCGTCTGCTGCGCAGGGGCCTGTCCCGCCAGTGGCAAGCCGCCCACCCGGACTTCGACATCGTCCGCGACCCGGCCTGGCTGGCCGTCGACGACCCGGACGGCAGGCCCGTCCGGGGGCTCGACGTCGTCATCCGGCACAACCCGTTCCGGCCCTCGGACGACGTCTCCTGCGTGGCAGGTCTCGTCGCCCCGTGGCCCGACGCGTTGGCGGACGGGTGGCCGGACACGCAGGCGGTGGGCCGGGCGGACGACCGTGACCGGCCCACCACGCGGCTCCCGCGCTCACGACTGGCGAGGATCGTCACAGGGCTCGCCGGGCGGACCGGCCGACCCCGCGCGGCGGTGGCCGCCGAGTGGTTCCTGCGGTATCTCCACCACGTCGTACGGCCCGTTCTGTGGCTGGACGCCCACGCCGGGATCGCCCTCGAGGCGCACCAGCAGAACACGCTGCTCCTGCTGGACGCCGACGGCTGGCCCGCAGGCGGCCGCTACCGCGACAACCAGGGCTACTACTTCCGCGAGTCGCGGCGCGCGGAACTCGACGCCCGGCTGCCCGGCATCGGCGAGCACAGCGACACGTTCGTCGCCGACCACGTCACCGACGAGCGCTTCGCGTACTACCTCGCCATCAACAACGTGTTCGGCCTCATCGGCGCCTTCGGCTCCCAGCGCCTCGCCGACGAACGGCTGCTGCTCGCGGCCTTCCGCCGTTTCCTCGGCAACGTCGCCTCGGGTCCGGCCCCGCTGAGCAGCCCGCTGCCCGCGCTGCTCCTCGACTCACCCGTCCTCCGCTGCAAGGCCAATCTGCTGACCCGGCTGCAGGGGCTCGACGAACTCGTCGGGCCGGTGGACACCCAGTCCGTCTACGTCACCGTCACCAACCCGCTGCACGCCTGAGCAAGCCGGTGCGCCCTCCTCCTCTCCCATCCACATCCCCCGAAAGAGCGACACCGTGACTTCCACCGACGCGAGCGCCGACGACACCCTGGACCTGCACCTGCCCGCGGGGTTCGTCGCCCTCTTTCGGGAGGGCGGGAACGAGGGGTCCGCGCCCGACCGGGCGCGGACCCGGCGGTCCGGCGGCGACCTGCTCGACGGCGTCGCCGACTGGGGTCCGGTCCCCACCGCGGCGGGCGAGTTCCGATTGCTGCCGGTCCACGCCGAACGCGACGTACCACTCATCGCCGGCTGGATGAACGACCCCGCCGTCGGAGAGTTCTGGGGGCTGACCGGGCAGCAGGGGGTGACCGGGGACCACGTGCGGGCCCAGCTCGCCGGGGACGGGCGCAGCGTCCCGTGCGTCGGCGCGCTGGACGGGGTGCCGATGAGCTACTGGGAGCTCTACCGCGCCGACCTCGACCCGCTGGCCCGGTACTGTTCCGTACGGCCGCACGACACCGGCCTCCACCTGCTGATCGGCGACGCCGCCGACCGCGGCAGGGGGATCGGGACGGCTCTGATCAGGGCCGTCGCCGACCTCGTCCTCGCCAGGCGGCCCGCCTGCACCCGCCTGCTCGCGGAACCCGACGTCCGCAACCGGCCGTCCGTCGCCGCGTTCCTCGGCTCCGGATTCCGGTTGTCCGGCGAGATCGACCTGCCCGGCAAGCGGGCCGCCCTCATGATCCGCGAACGGTCCCCGCGCGAGCTGCCGTAGCGCCCGAGCCGCCGTAGCGCCGCGCCCCGATCGCCGACCAGCCCGCCCTGGAGCCACTCGTGCCGCCGTCCCCACAGGCCCGCCCGTCCCTCACAGCCGCCTTCCGCGCCCCTTTGTCAGTACCGGGCCGTAGGGTGGTCGCGCTATGACGAAGCCCTCACTCCCCGAACTCCTGCACGCCGCCGTCACCGCCGTCGGCGGTACGGAGCGTCCCGGCCAGGTGGCCATGGCCGAAGCCGTCGAGGAAGCCATCGACGGCGGCTCCCATCTGCTGGTCCAGGCCGGCACCGGCACCGGCAAGTCGCTGGGGTACCTGGTGCCCGCGCTGGCCCACGGGGAGCGTGTTGTCGTGGCCACGGCAACACTGGCCCTGCAGCGCCAGCTGGTCGAGCGCGACCTGCCCCGCACGGTCGACGCGCTCCACCCCCAGCTGCGCCGCCGCCCGGAGTTCGCGATGCTCAAGGGCCGGTCGAACTACCTGTGCCTGCACCGGCTCCACGAGGGAGTGCCGCAGGACGAGGAAGAGGGCCTCTTCGACCAGTTCGAGGCCGCCGCGCCCACCAGCAAGCTGGGCCAGGACCTGTTGCGGATGCGGGACTGGGCGGACGAGACCGAGACCGGCGACCGCGACGACCTGACGCCGGGCGTCTCCGACCGGGCCTGGTCCCAGGTGTCCGTGTCCTCCCGGGAGTGCCTGGGCGCCTCGAAGTGCGCGTACGGTGCGGAGTGCTTCGCCGAGATGGCCCGGGAGCGCGCCAAGCTGTCGCAGGTGGTCGTCACCAACCACGCCCTCCTCGCCATCGACGCCATCGAGGGCGCCCCGGTCCTGCCGCAGCACGAGGTGCTGATCGTCGACGAGGCGCACGAGCTGGTCTCCCGGGTCACCGGCGTCGCCACCGGCGAGCTGACCCCCGGCCAGGTCAACCGGGCCGTGCGACGCGCCGCGAAGCTGGTCAACGAGAAGGCCGCCGATCAGCTCCAGACCGCCGCCGAGGGCTTCGAGCGGCTGATGGAGCTGGCGCTGCCGGGCCGCCTGGAGGAGATTCCGGAGGACCTCGGCTACGCGCTGATGGCACTGCGCGACGCGTGCCGCACGGTCATCTCGGCGATCGGTGCGACCCGCGACAAGTCCGTGCAGGACGAGGACGCCGTACGCAAGCAGGCGCTCGCCTCCGTGGAGTCCGTGCACGACGTGGCGGAGCGCATCACCAACGGCTCCGAGTGGGACGTCGTCTGGTACGAGCGGCACGACCGCTTCGGTGCCTCCCTGCGGGTCGCTCCCATGTCCGTCTCGGGACTGCTGCGCGAGAAGCTGTTCACGGACCGCTCGGTGATCCTCACCTCCGCCACCCTGAAGCTGGGCGGCGACTTCAACGGCGTAGGGGCTTCCCTGGGCCTCGCCCCCGAGGGCGCCGAGGGCGAGGACGTGCCCCAGTGGAAGGGTGTCGACGTCGGCTCGCCCTTCGACTACCGCAAGCAGGGCATCCTGTACGTCGCCAAGCACCTGGCGCGTCCCGCCCGGGACGGTGACCGCGGGGACATGCTCGACGAGCTCACGGAGCTGATCCAGGCGGCGGGCGGACGCACGCTCGGGTTGTTCTCCTCGATGCGGGCGGCTCAGCTGGCGGCGGAGGAGCTGCGCTCGCGCGTCCCGGAGTGCCCGATCCTGCTCCAGGGTGAGGAGACGCTCGGCGAGCTGATCAAGAACTTCGCCGCCGACCCGAAGACCTGCCTCTTCGGCACGCTGTCGCTCTGGCAGGGCGTGGATGTCCCTGGGCCCAGCTGCCAGTTGGTGGTCATGGACAAGATCCCCTTCCCACGCCCGGACGACCCCTTGATGAGCGCCCGCCAGAAGGCGGTGGAGGAGGCCGGCGGCAACGGTTTCATGGCGGTGGCCGCCACGCACGCCGCGCTGCTGATGGCTCAGGGCGCGGGACGTCTCGTGCGGGCGTCGGGTGACCGCGGTGTGGTCGCAGTCCTGGACCAGCGACTGGCCACGGCGCGGTACGGGAGCTATCTGAAGGCGTCACTGCCCGACTTCTGGTTCACCACGGACCGCAACCAGGTCCGCAAGTCGCTCGCCGCGATCGACGTGGCGGCCCGGCAGACTGAGGCGCAGGGCGACTGAGCTACCGGGTCACACGCGGGGCGACGGAAGCGCAGCGCGACCGAGCGACCGGGCCACACGCGGGGCCGTCGAGCCGGGACCGACACCGCGCACGGCCCGGCCACGACGGCGGAGCTCGCGCCCGCGAGGTGGTCCCCCCGCCACGAGCGCGGTGCGGTGAGGAGGTCACCACGCGGGGGTGGGTCGTGCGCGTGAGGTGGCCGCTACGCGAGTCAGCTCGTGCCCGTTAGGCGGTCACCGCGGCGGGTTCGGCACGCGGGCTCGCCGCGGGGCCGGCACGCCCGCACGGCCGCTGGTCGGCACGCCCGCACGCGAATCCGTCACCGGCCAGCACGTCCGCACGCGGGCCCGCCGCCGGACAGCGCGTCCGCAAGAGGGGCGAGAGGCCGGGCTAGCCCGCACAGCGCGGGGCCCCGGAACCGGCGCAGAGGTTCCGGGGCCCGGTCGGGTCGGCGGGGTGCTGACGTCGCGCACCCGCCTGCCGTGGCGCTCAGACGCGGCGCAGCACGGCCACCACCTTGCCGAGGATGGTCGCGTCGTCACCGGGGATCGGCTCGTACGCCGCGTTGTGCGGGAGGAGCCAGACGTGGCCGTCCTCGCGCTTGAAGCGCTTGACGGTGGCTTCGCCGTCGAGCATCGCGGCCACGATGTCGCCGTTCTCGGCGACCGGCTGGCGGCGCACCGTGACCCAGTCGCCGTCGCAGATGGCGGCCTCGATCATCGAGTCACCGACGACCTTGAGGACAAACAGCTCGCCGTCACCGACCAGCTGCCGGGGCAGGGGAAAGACGTCCTCGACGGACTCCTCGGCGAGGATCGGGCCACCGGCGGCGATACGCCCGACGAGCGGGACGTACGACGCGGCGGGCTTGCCGGCGGTGTCCGTGGGCTGCACGGAGGCGGCCTGGTCGGAGCCGCGCACCTCGTAGGCGCGCGGGCGGTGCGGGTCGCGGCGCAGGAAGCCCTTGCGTTCGAGTGCCATCAGCTGGTGTGCGACGGAGGAGGTGCTGGAAAGACCGACGGCCTGACCGATCTCCCGCATCGACGGCGGGTAGCCGCGCCGCTGCACGGAGTCCCGGATGACTTCGATCACCCGGCGCTGGCGGTCGGTCAGTCCCGAGCTGTCCGCCCGGATGCCGGGAGGTCGGCCCGGCAGGGAGCGCTTGTGCCCCTCTGGAGTCGCGGCGTCGCTCATCGCGTGCATCGGCTCAGGTCGGCCCTGGGGGCGGTCCTGGGCAGTGATGGTGGCACTGTCGGCGGTGGTGGTCACGTCGGCCCCTCTCGATGGTCTCCCTGCTGCCCAACGGTAGTAGCTTTCGAAAGGTTGCGCCAAACACACGTTCGAGTGAAAAAACGCGAATCGCTCGCCCGAATCGCTTGTCTGGGTGTATGGCTACCGTGGCGCCCGGCGGACAAAAGTGCTCATTGCTGTACTCTTCACCGCCGTGGTGACAACCTCGGGGATGTCGCTCCAGTCTGCCATCCGGCATCCCGTTCGACGGGGTGGGTTCCTCCATCTGTGCGGTAGTCCCACGTCCCCTCCCCGTGGCGGCCACGCTATCTCCGCATGCCCCGGGCGATACGGCCGTGCGTGTGCCGGGTGGGACTGTGCGTGTGCGCGCGACCGTCGAGGATCCCGCGGTCCGTACGGAGACGGTACAGACCGTCGCGACACGCGTGCAGGACGTGGATGTATGAGCCAATCCCCACATCTAGTGGTTGGATTGCCGTAGCAGCCCACAAGTTGTGGTCCCCCGGGTCTTCGGGCCCGCTGCGATCGCCTATGCTGGTGACTGCTTCGAGGGGCCTGAAGGGCCTCTTGTGGCTATTGAGTCTGCTGTGAGGAGGGTTCGGAGTACATGCACTGCCCCTTCTGCAGGCACCCCGACAGCCGTGTCGTCGACAGCCGTACGACCGACGACGGCATGTCGATCCGCAGGCGCCGCCAGTGTCCCGACTGCTCCCGTCGTTTCACGACCGTGGAGACGTGCTCGCTCATGGTGGTGAAGCGGTCCGGAGTCACCGAACCGTTCAGCCGCACCAAGGTCATCAACGGTGTGCGCAAGGCATGTCAGGGGCGACCCGTCACCGAGGACGCGCTCGCGCAGCTCGGCCAGTGGGTCGAGGAGGCGGTGCGGGCCACCGGGAGCGCCGAGCTGACCACCCACGACGTGGGGCTGGCCATCCTCGGCCCGTTGCAGGAACTCGATCTGGTCGCCTATCTGCGATTCGCCTCCGTCTACCGGGCGTTCGACTCGCTCGAGGACTTCGAGGCCGCGATCGCGGAGCTCAGGGAGGCGACGGGGCGTCCCGGTGCGGACGGCGACGGCGCCGGCGCGGGGAGCCAGGAGAACGACCGCGGGTCCACCGGGACGGCACAGGTCCCCGAGCCCGCAGGCGCCGCCGACTGACCGGCGGGCCGGACCCGGACTTCGGCGCCCGGGCCCGGCCGGTCGGCGGCGAGAGAAAGAAAGACCTGTTGCGGGCGCGATGAGCAGCGATGCCCGCAACACCAGACAGAACACCGTGCCACGGGAACAAACGGGGCACTTCAGGGCGTTTTCGCCCGTACATGGGAGGCGGCATGACAGAGACGGCGAGCGGTCCGGCACGGAGTTCCCGCGCCAAGGGCACCAAGGCGGGCAAGGGACTCCGCATCGAGCGCGTCCACACCACTCCCGGCGTCCACCCCTACGACGAGGTGGCCTGGGAGCGTCGTGACGTCGTCATGACCAACTGGCGGGACGGCTCGGTCAACTTCGAGCAGCGTGGCGTCGAGTTCCCCGAATTCTGGTCGGTGAACGCGGTCAACATCGTCACCAGCAAGTACTTCCGGGGCGCCGTCGGCACCCCGCAGCGCGAGGTGAGCCTGAAGCAGCTCATCGACCGCATCGTGAAGACGTACCGGAAGGCCGGTGAGGACCACAAGTACTTCGCCTCGCCCGCCGACGCCGAGATCTTCGAGCACGAGCTGGCGTATGCCCTCCTGCACCAGATCTTCAGCTTCAACAGCCCCGTCTGGTTCAACGTCGGCACGCCCCAGCCGCAGCAGGTGTCCGCCTGCTTCATCCTGTCCGTCGACGACTCCATGGAGTCGATCCTCGACTGGTACAAGGAAGAGGGCATGATCTTCAAGGGCGGTTCGGGCGCCGGCCTGAACCTCTCCCGCATCCGCTCCTCCAAGGAGCTGCTCTCCTCCGGCGGCAACGCCTCCGGCCCGGTCTCCTTCATGCGCGGCGCCGACGCCTCCGCCGGCACCATCAAGTCGGGCGGCGCCACCCGCCGCGCCGCCAAGATGGTCATCCTCGACGTCGACCACCCCGACATCGAGGACTTCATCCAGACCAAGGTCAAGGAAGAGGAGAAGATCCGCGCCCTGCGCGACGCGGGCTTCGACATGGACCTGGGCGGCGACGACATCACGTCCGTCCAGTACCAGAATGCCAACAACTCGGTCCGCGTGAACGACACGTTCATGAAGGCCGTGCAGGACGGCGGCAAGTTCGGCCTGACCTCCCGTATGACCGGTGAGGTCATCGAGGAGGTCGACGCCAAGTCCCTCTTCCGCAAGATGGCCGAGGCCGCCTGGGCCTGCGCCGACCCGGGCATCCAGTACGACGACACGATCAACCACTGGCACACCTGCCCGGAGTCCGGCCGCATCAACGGCTCGAACCCTTGCAGCGAGTACATGCACCTGGACAACACGTCCTGCAACCTCGCCTCGCTGAACCTGATGAAGTTCCTCAAGGACGACGGCAAGGGCAACCAGTCCTTCGACGTCGAGCGCTTCTCGAAGGTCGTCGAGCTGGTCATCACCGCGATGGACATCTCCATCTGCTTCGCGGACTTCCCGACCCAGAAGATCGGTGAGAACACCCGCGCCTTCCGCCAGCTCGGCATCGGCTACGCCAACCTCGGCGCCCTGCTGATGGCGACCGGCCACGCGTACGACTCCGACGGCGGCCGCGCCCTGGCCGGTGCTATCACCTCCCTAATGACCGGTACGTCCTACCGGCGCTCCGCCGAGCTCGCCGCGATCGTCGGCCCGTACGACGGCTACGCCCGCAACGCCCAGCCGCACCTGCGGGTCATGAAGCAGCACTCGGACGCCAACGCCGAGGCCGTCCGCATGGACGACCTGGACACGCCGATCTGGGCCGCCGCCACCGAGGCCTGGCAGGACGTGCTGCGCCTCGGCGAGAAGAACGGCTTCCGCAACTCCCAGGCGTCCGTCATCGCCCCGACCGGCACCATCGGTCTGGCGATGTCCTGCGACACCACCGGCCTCGAGCCCGACCTCGCCCTGGTCAAGTTCAAGAAGCTGGTCGGCGGCGGTTCGATGCAGATCGTCAACGGCACCGTCCCGCAGGCCCTGCGTCGCCTGGGCTACCAGGAGGAGCAGATCGAGGCGATCGTCGCCCACATCGCCGAGCACGGCAATGTGATCGACGCCCCCGGCCTCAAGCAGGAGCACTACGAGGTCTTCGACTGCGCCATGGGCGAGCGTTCCATCTCCGCGATGGGCCACGTCCGCATGATGGCCGCCATCCAGCCGTGGATCTCCGGCGCCCTCTCCAAGACGGTCAACCTGCCGGAGTCGGCGACCGTGGAGGACGTCGAAGAGGTCTACTTCGAGGCATGGAAGATGGGCGTCAAGGCGCTCGCCATCTACCGCGACAACTGCAAGGTCGGCCAGCCCCTCTCCGCGAAGACCAAGGAGAAGGAGAAGGCGGAGATCACCGAGAAGACCGAGGCGACGATCCGCGAGACGGTCGAGAAGGTCGTCGAGTACCGCCCGGTCCGCAAGCGCCTCCCGAAGGGCCGTCCCGGCATCACCACCTCCTTCACCGTCGGCGGCGCCGAGGGCTACATGACCGCCAACTCCTACCCGGACGACGGTCTCGGCGAGGTCTTCCTGAAGATGTCCAAGCAGGGCTCGACACTCGCGGGCATGATGGACGCCTTCTCCATCGCGGTCTCCGTCGGCCTCCAGTACGGCGTGCCGCTGGAAACGTACGTCTCGAAGTTCACCAACATGCGCTTCGAGCCGGCCGGCATGACCGACGACCCGGACGTGCGGATGGCGCAGTCGATCGTCGACTACATCTTCCGCCGCCTGGCGCTGGACTTCCTGCCCTTCGAGACGCGCTCCGCGCTCGGCATCCACTCCGCCGAGGAGCGCCAGCGTCACCTGGAGACCGGTTCGTACGAGCCCTCCGACGACGAGCTCGACGTCGAGGGCCTGGCCCAGTCGGCGCCGCGCGCCCAGGAACTGAAGGCCGTCGCCACGCCGAAGGCCGAGGTCGAGGCGGCCAAGCCCGCTCCGCAGCAGGCGCACACCAGCGCCGAGCTGGTGGAGATGCAGCTGGGCATCCAGGCCGACGCCCCGCTGTGCTTCTCCTGCGGCACGAAGATGCAGCGCGCCGGTTCCTGCTACATCTGCGAGGGCTGCGGCTCGACGAGTGGCTGCAGCTGACCTGTAGAGCTCGATGAGCAAGGGGCGGCCACCCAGGTGTCCGCCCCTTACTCATGCACAGTGCCGTCAGGACCGGCGCACCGCGCCCATGGTGGCGGCGAAGGCTGCGGGGTCGCCCTCGAAGCCGTGCACGCCGGCCCGGAACTCCCACGCCCCCGTCTCGTCCCGCACGAACTCCGCGACCGTCGCGGCGGTCGCCGACAGGACTCCGCCGAAGTCGTCCGTGGCCAGGTCGGTGTATCCCTCCCGGATGCGCAGGCCCGGGTTGGTCACGTCACCGAAAGTCCGGTCCTCGGTGCGCTGCTGGATCGCGACCCCGACCACCACGCGCGCGTACCGCGCGTCGAGCCGCTCCAGCTCCAGGGTCATGACCTCGTCGAAGCCGAAGCCCTTGCCGTCCTGGCTGTCCCGGTCGAGATAGATCGTGCCGTCGGGAGAGCGGCTGTCGTGGTGCACCACGTAGGCGGGAGCACCGTACGGGTCCTCGGCCGAGTAGGTCCCGGCGACGACGTCCAGGTCGGCGGGTGGCTGCCCTGCCGGGTTCGGATCCCACCGCAGCGCGACCTCGACCTTGTCCATGCCTTTGCTGAGGCCGTTCACAGACTTCCCCTTCCCTGATCCCCCGCCCCTGCCCGGCCACCTCAACTGCCGAGCGATGACGGCCGGTTGTCCATCCTGCCACGCACAGCGAGGCCGGGGCGGGCGAGCGGTGCGCCGGAGAGTGACCGGTGCCGCGTTCCTGGCCTTACGATGGCGCGGTGCTGGTCAAGTGGATTCGCTGCACCGTGGTGGACCGCCGGGGGTTCGAGCGGGGGCAGCGAAAGTGGGCGGGGCTTCCGGGGGAGCCGGGTTTTCGGGGGCAGGGAGGTGGCTGGAGCCGGGGGCGGCCGGACGTGGCGCACGTCTTCGCCTTCTGGGAGAGCCGTGCCTTCTACGACTCCTTCATGGCCCGCTCCCACGACCGGCTCGCCTCGGCCCAGGCGGGCACCTTCAAGGACGCGCAGGTCAGGCTCTTCGACTACCGCTTCGACGTGAAAACCGGCTTCGAACCCCGCTTCACGGACGCCGACCTGCTGCGGGTGGCGCTGTGCCGCGTGCACGAGGAGCGGGCCGAGCACTACGTCCTCATGCAGGAGAAGGTCTGGAACCCGGCGATGGCCGGCTCGCCCGGCATGGTCCGCGGGCTGTTCGGCGAGGCGCCGGGGAACGAGTACCTGGTGCTGTCGATGTGGCGGTCGGCCGCCGAGCACGGCAAGTACCGCACCGAGCGGGTGGAGCGGCTTGCCCTGCGTGCCCAGACGGAAGCCGACATCGCGGCGCTGACGGGGGACGTCGTGCAGTTGGAGCCCTCCTGGACCGTCTGAGGCCCCGACCGGCCGCATGTGGCGACGTCGCGACCCGCGTGACGGCAGCGGTGTGGAAACTGTGTGAGGTACGCCGTAATGGGCCACTTCGAGTGCTTGGTTCCGCCCGTCTCGATCTAGGGTTCTGGCATGGCACGACCACGGCGCATCGTTCTAGTCCGGCACGGCGAGTCGACCGGAAACGTCGATGACACCGTGTACGAGCGAGAACCCGACCACGCCCTCGCGCTCACCGAGCAGGGCCGGGCGCAGGCGGAGGAGACCGGAAAGGCGCTGCGCGAGGTGTTCGGCAGTGAGCCTGTCAGCGTGTACGTCTCCCCGTACCGCCGTACGCACGAGACGCTGCAGGCCTTCAACCTCGACCCCGGGCTGATACGGATCAGGGAGGAGCCCCGGCTGCGTGAGCAGGACTGGGGCAACTGGCAGGACCGCGACGACGTGCGGCTGCAGAAGGCCTACCGGGACGCCTACGGCCACTTCTTCTACCGTTTCGCCCAGGGCGAGTCCGGTGCCGACGTGTACGACCGGGTCGGTGGCTTCCTGGAGAGTCTGTTCCGCAGTTTCGAGGACCCCGACCATCCGCCGAACGTGCTCCTGGTCACCCACGGTCTGGCCATGCGGCTGTTCTGCATGCGGTGGTTCCACTGGACGGTAGCGGAGTTCGAGTCGCTGTCGAACCCCGGGAACGGCGAGATGCGGATGCTCGTTCTCGGCGAGGACGGCAAGTACCGCCTTGACCGGCCTTTCGAACGCTGGCGAGAACCGGAACCGTACGGGATCACCGGATAGGGTGGCCGGACGATGACCGATCTTTCATCTCCTGACGGGCGCCTGGGCCGGGCCCTTTCCAGTCTGCGCGGACTGTCGGTCGGGGACGCGCTGGGCTCACAGTTCTTCGTGCCCGCGAACTACCCGCTGCTCAAGAGCTGCGGACTGCCGCCCGGCACCTGGCAGTGGACGGACGACACGGAGATGGCCTGTTCCGTGGTCTCCGTCCTCGCCACCCACCACCGCATCGACCAGGATGCGCTGGCGCTCTCCTTCGCCCACCACCACGACTTCGACCGCGGTTACGGTCCCGCGGTCAACCGGCTGCTGCGACTGGTCCGGGAAGGCGGCGACTGGCGCGAGCTCGCCGCCGCGCTGTTCAACGGCCAGGGGTCCTGGGGCAACGGCGCGGCGATGCGCATCGCGCCGTTGGGCGCCTGGTACGCGGACGACCCGGAGCAGGCCACCCACCAGGCGGAGATCTCCGCCTATCCCACGCATCAGCACCGCGAGGCGGTGGTCGGCGCCATGGCGGTCGCCGCTGCCGCCGCGCTGGCCGCGGACCCTGGCGGACCGCCCACCGCGCACGCGCTCCTGGACGGCGTGATCACGCTGGTACCGAAGAGCGCGGTCGGCGCCGGGCTGCGACGTGCCCGGGACATGCTCGACTACGACGACGCCGCGACCGTAGCCGCCGTGCTCGGCTGCGGCAGGCGTACCACCGCCCACGACACCGTTCCCTTCGCCCTCTGGTCGGCCGCGCGGGCCCTCGGGGACTACGAGCGCGCCTTCTGGACGACCGCCCAGGTCGGTGGGGACGTGGACACCACCTGCGCCATCGTGGGCGGGGTGGTCGCCGGGAGCGAAGCGGGCGCGCCGCCGGCGGACTGGGCGGAGCGGGTCGAGGCGCTGCCAGGGTGGATGGCGACGTCGGTTTAGCACACGTTGCGTGTGTGACAGGAACCCTCCGTGACTGTCACCCGCTGTCACGGCATCCGCTGTGCGGGGGCGGGAGCCTCGGCCGGGGGCGGGGATGCCGTGAGGGGGGCGGGGACATGGAAGCGCTGTGGATGCTGCTCGTCGCGCTGCCGTCGTTGGTGCTGCTCACCCGGTCGAGCACGCGGGTGACGGGGTGTCGATCGGGGCGGCACCGGTCGGTCGGGCACCGGCGGGCATGCGTGGTACCCGCCGACGGGACCCGCCCGGCCGCCGGTAACGGACCGTCAGCCGACCCCCGGACCGGCCGAGCCGGACAGGGCCTCCAGGTCGCTCTTGCGTACCCGGATCACCAGCCACGCCGTGGCCAATGCCAGCACCGCCATGGCCGCGGCCGGGATGAAAGGCCGCCGAGATACCCTGTGCCAGCACGTCGTGCCCCCAAGGCGCCGGCAGCTGGTGCGTCTGGGTGAACTCCGCCTTCTGCTCCGCCGAGCCGTTTGCGAGGAAGTCCGGCACCTGGTTCTCCGCCTCGTTCTTGCCGGCCGTGCCGAACACCGTCGTCAGGATGGCGAGGCCGATCGATCCGCCCACCTGCTGCATCGCGTTGAGCAGACCGGACGCCGCGCCCGCCTCGTGCTGTGCGACCCCCGAGACCGCGGTCAGTGTCAGCGTCACGAAGTTCAGACCCATGCCGAATCCGAAGATCAGCATCGGCCCCAGGATCCCGCCGACGTAGGAGCTGTCGGAGCTGATGAGGGCCTGCCAGCCGAGGCCGATCGCGGCGAGCGCCGAGCCCACGATCATGAACGGCTTGGGTCCGAAGACCGGAAGGAACCGCTGCGACAGGCCCGCGCCCAGCGCGATCACCACCGTGACCGGCAGGAAGGCCAGACCGGCTTCGATGGGGGTGTAGCCCAGCACGTTCTGGACGAACAGCACGATGTAGAAGAACATGCCGAACATCGCCGCGGCCAGGCTCAGCATGATCACGTACGTGCCGGAGCGGTTGCGGTCGGCGAACATCTTCAGCGGAGTGATCGGCTCCTTGGCCCGCCTCTCGATGAACACGAAGGCCAGCAGCAGCACCACTGCGGCAGCGAAGGACCCGATGGTCACGCTGTCCCGCCATCCCTCGTCCGCGGCGCGGATGAAGCCGTAGACGAGGGACGCCATACCCGCCGTCGAGGTCACCGCCCCCGCGATGTCGAAGCGGCCGGAGTGCCGTTCGGACTCACTGATGTACAGCGGGGTGAGCGCGGCGATCAGCACGCCGATCGGCACATTGACGAAGAGCACCCAGCGCCAGTCGAGCCACTCGGTGAGCATGCCGCCCGCCAGCAGGCCGATGGCGCCACCGCCCGCGGACACGGCCGCGAAGACGCCGAAGGCCCGGTAGTGTCGTGCGGTCCGTCCCCCCTGTGGCCGCCCGGCGCGCCTTTCGTCCCCGCTAACTCGCTGTTCACGCTCATTGGAGACCCTCGACATGGTTGCTTCGCACTGGGTGGCCGCCTCCGCCCGGACCTCCTCTCGTCGGCGTGGCGCGGTCCTCGAACGCGCGATCCTCGACGCCGCACTGGAGCAGCTCAGTACCGTCGGCTGGAACGGTCTGACGATGGAGGGTGTGGCCGCCGGTGCCCAGACCGGCAAGGCGGCGGTCTACCGCCGCTGGCCGTCCAAGGAGGACCTCGTCGCGGACGCGCTGCGGTCGGGGCTGCCGCGCTTCGACGCGGTGCCCGACCTGGGGAGCGTTCGCGACGACCTGCTGGCACTCTGCCGCAGGGCGCGCGACGCGATGTACTCGCGCCCCGGATTCGCGTTGCGTTCAGTCATTCACGAATGCGACAGCGTGCAGGCGGAGCGCTTCCATGCGGTGATCTTCAAGGGCGTGATCGAGCCGACCCTCGCGATGCTTCGCGAGGTCATCACCCGTGGAATAGAGCGGGGCGAAGTGCGACGCGACGCGGCGAACGCTTACGTCTTTGATGCCATCCCGGCGATGATGATGTACCGCTCGAAGGTTTGTGGAAGCGAATGGGCGGACCAGGAGATCGAGGAGATGATCGACCAGATGATGGTGCCGCTGCTGAAGCCCGACGGCGTCTGAGTCCTGGGTGGACGGGTCCCCTCCCGTTCGGGGAACCGGGGTGTCGCCCGGACTGCTGGGCGGCGTAGGCTAAGGGCGTCATGCCCTACGAACCACCTACCCACACCGTCGAGCGCTCTCTCCGCGCCACGACCGGAGCGAAGATCATTGCCGGTGTCGACGAGGTGGGGCGCGGCGCATGGGCCGGGCCAGTCACGGTCTGTGCCGCGATCACCGGCTTGCGACGCCCCCCGGTGGGCCTCACCGACTCCAAGCTGCTCACCGTCAAGCGACGCACCGAACTCGCCGAAGAGCTACGGACTTGGGTGATGTCTCACGCCCTGGGGCACGCCTCGCCGGAGGAGATCGACGCCCTGGGGATGACCGCGGCGCTTCGGCTGGCAGCGGTGCGTGCGCTGGAAGACCTGCCGGTCCGCCCCGACGCCGTCATCCTCGACGGCAAGCACGACTATCTCGGGGCGCCTTGGAAGGTCCGTACGGTGATCAAGGGCGACCAGTCCTGCGTCGCTGTCGCGGCGGCCTCGGTGCTCGCCAAGGTCCAGCGCGACAAAATGATGGCCGAACTGGGTATCGACCATGCAGACTTCGGTTTTGCGGACAACGTCGGATACCCGTCTCCGGTGCACAAGGCCGCACTGGAGGTGCGGGGGCCCACCCCGCACCACCGTTTGTCGTGGGCGTATCTTGATGCGCTGCCCCAGTGGCGGCACCTCAAGAAGGTCCGCAGTTGGGTGGACGGAAGGGTTCCGGAAATCGAGGGCCAGCTCGGCTTCGATTTCTGACGCTTCCGCTCGCAGGCATGTGCCACCCGCCGACGCGAGCCGCACCAACGTTTGATAAATATCAGCCCATGCCTCTCATTCCCGAGGAGCCTCAGATTCACGAGAAGGCCCAGGGTCCCCGCGCCACTCCGGCCAGCGGCCGCACCGCGCCGACCCCTCGCCCCGTTCCCGGCCCCCGACCCGCCGCGCCGCCGCGCCCCGGTCGTCCCGGTCCCGCGCGGCCGGCTCCGCCGGCGCAGCGCGCGCCGCGTGACTCGTCCGCGGTCAAACCCGGCCCTTCGGGTCCGGCCGCTCCGGCCGCCCCGCAGATCCAGCTGATCCCGGCTTCCCCCGAAGGCGCGCTCGACGCGGCCGAGGAGGCCGTGGACCTGTTGTTGGACTCGGGCCGTACCCCCGGCGACGTGTTGGTGATCACCACCGGTGAACCGCACCCGTGGGCCGCCCACGAACTCTCCTTCGGCGATGCGGCCTACTGGGCGCAGCACGACGCCGGCGACGACGTCTTCTACGCGGACGCCGGCGTCGCGGACCGTGCCGCGTCGCGGCCGGTAGTCGTGGTGGCGTTCAATGGTGGTCCCGAGGACGCTGCCGCGACCGCGCTGTCCGCGGCGCACGCCCGGGCCGGTGCCCTGTTGATCGTCTGCGGTGACCCGCAGCGGATCAACTCGGTGCTGGGTGCGGGCGTCTGAGCCGTTCGGCCGAGCGCGGCGGACGCCGATGCGCCAGGGGGCCGCTCCACCGGCCCCCGCACGGTGCGGGTCCCGGCATGCCCTGGCGGCCGCGACTCTTCGGGCCGCGCTGGGCCGTGTCGGGTTCTCCCGCCAACCTGAAGCCGCACCGGACTTCATGCGCGATGCTCGAACGCACTCTGCCCGTGAGGCTCAGCGGGCCGCCGCGCGGCGCAGCACGTCCGAGGCGACGCCGCCGGTTCGCGGCGGCGGGAGCGGTGCCCTAGACGTGGCGAACGGCTCGGGGGCCGACGCCGCGTTGGGCCGGCGCCCGCCGCGGCCCTCGCCCAGCACCTGCCAGCCGTCCCGGGTCAGCGTGATGTAGGCACCGCAGCGCAGCCCGTGCAGCGTGCATGCGTCCCGCAAGCCCCACATCCACGCACCGTCCTCCTCCGTCCAACGCGCGTCGCCCTCACGGCAGTAGAGCAGCACGGCGGTGCGCACCGGAGTGCGGCGCCGCAGATCGTGCGGGATGACGCGGCGCAGTTGGGCGAGCAGCGCGTTGCGGAACATCCAGCCGTCGGCTGCTGCTCGACGACTGGTGAACGACGCGCTGGCACGCAGTCGTTCGTCAGAATCGAGCACGGCCACGATCGCGGTCGCCGGCCCCGGGCGGTGCCGCGAATGGAGTCCGCTGACGACCTCTCGCGGATCGCGCAGCAACGGGATTCCGGCGGCGGCCCACTCCGCCGGTTCGAGCATGCGAGTGGCGGTTGCGGCGGACGACGACAAGGATGCCGCCGAGGACGGAGCGAATCCGAAGGTCACGTTCCTCCCTTCGGCTACGCGCCCACATTGCGGGCGGGGTCGGATTCGGGGGAGCGCGCACCGCAGTGAAGCCCTGCCGGATCACGGACGAGCCGTGCGGGGAGCGGACTTCGATTCTTACTGTCGAACTTGAATGCGGCAACGAGCAATTGGGACCGGGGACCGTTATCGGGTGATGCGCGTCCTATATCCCTACCCAGAGCGCAGCCGGGTGACGCACGGGACACCCCACGGGCAACCGCGCGAGGCTTCGGTCCCGAGAAGCGCGCCCGGGGCCGGGTGTCACCCCTGCACGGCCAGGACCAGTGGCAACACCTCCTGAGCGCCCGCGCGGCGCAGCAGTCGCGCCGCCACCGCGAGGGTCCAGCCGGTTTCGGTGCAGTCGTCCACGAGCAGGACCGGGCCGTTCAGCTCGGCGAGAGTGGCGGCGAGCGCCGGCGGAACCGTCAGCGCGCCGTCGAGTGCCTTGAGCCGCTGCGCGCTGTTACTGCGGGGCGCCGTGGGCGCCTCGCCCGTGTACTCGACCGAGCCGAGCAACGGCAGCCGGCCGACCTGGGCGATGCGCGCTCCCAGGGAGTGGATCAACTGAGGGCGGGAGCGCGAGGCGATCGTCACCACCCCCGCGGGACGGGGCCGGCCCTCGGGGGCGCCCGGAGCCCAGCCGCCCGGCCCCTTGGCCCAGTCGGCCAGTACCGTCACGACGGCCTGTGCGACATCGTCCGGCACCGGGCCGTCCGGAGCCTGCGCCGACAGCATCGGTCGCAACCGGTTGCCCCAGCCGATGTCGGACAGCCGGCCCAACGCCCGGCCCGTCGCCGCCTGTTCACCGGCCGGGATGCGCCCCTTCAGGTCGACCCCGATCGCGGGCAGACCGGTCGGCCACATGCGTCGCGGCTCCACCTCCACGCCCGCCCGGCCGAGATCGACCCGCGCGGCGTCGAGGCTGTCGGTGGAGGTGTCCGCGGTGAAGCGCGGCCCTGCGCAGTTGTCGCAGTGGCCGCAGGGCTTGGCCCCATCATCGTCCAACTGGCGCTGCAGGAACTCCATCCGGCACTCGCTCGTCGAGGCGTAGTCGCGCATCGCCTGCTGCTCGGCCTTCCGCTGCCGCGCCACCCAGTCGTACCGCTCGGAGTCGTACGTCCACGGCTGCCCGGTCGCGATCCAGCCGCCCTTGACCCGCTTGACCGCGCCGTCCACGTCGAGGACCTTGAGCATGGTCTCCAGGCGGGAGCGGCGCAGCTCGACCAGTGGCTCCAGGGCCGGCAGCGAGAGCGGCCGCTCCGCCCGCGCGAGGATGTCGAGGGTGCGGCGCACCAGGTCCTCCGACGGGAAGGCCAGCGAGGCGAAGTACTCCCAGATCGCCTCGTCCTCCTTACCCGGCAGGAGGAGCACCTCGGCATGCTCGACACCGCGCCCGGCGCGGCCGACCTGCTGGTAGTACGCGATGGGCGAGGACGGCGAGCCCAGGTGCACCACGAAACCCAGGTCGGGCTTGTCGAAGCCCATGCCCAGTGCCGACGTGGCGACCAGCGCCTTGACCCGGTTGGCCAGCAGGTCGTTCTCGGCCTGCTGCCGGTCCGCGTTCTCGGTCTTGCCGGTGTAGGAGGCGACGGTGTGGCCGCGGTGCCGAAGGAAGGCGGTGACCTCCTCTGCGGCGGCCACGGTGAGCGTGTAGATGATCCCGGAGCCGGGGAGCCGGTGGAGGTGGTCGGCGAGCCAGGCCATCCGGTGCGCGGCGTCGGACAGCCGCAGCACACCGAGGCTCAGGCTCTCCCGGTCCAGCGGGCCGCGCAGCACCAGGGCGTCCGAGGCGCCTCCGGTGCCGAGCTGCTCCGCCACGTCGGCGGTCACCCGGGCGTTGGCCGTGGCCGTGGTGGCCAGCACCGGCACGCCGGGCGGGAGGTCGGTGAGCATCGTGCGCAGCCGCCGGTAGTCCGGGCGGAAGTCGTGGCCCCAGTCGGAGATGCAGTGGGCCTCGTCGACCACGAGCAGTCCGGTCGCGGCGGAGAGCTTGGGCAGTACCTGGTCACGGAAGTCCGGGTTGTTGAGCCGCTCGGGACTCACCAGCAGCACGTCGACCTCGCCGGCGGCGATCTCGTCCTGGATCACCTCCCACTCCTCGGTGTTGGAGGAGTTGATGGTCCGGGCGCGGATACCGGCCCGCGCCGCGGCCTCGACCTGGTTGCGCATCAGCGCGAGCAGTGGGGAGACGATCACGGTGGGGCCGGCGCCGCGCTCGCGCAGCAGGGCGGTGGCCACGAAGTAGACCGCGGACTTGCCCCATCCCGTTCGCTGAACGACCAAGGCCCTGCGCCGTTCGGCGACCAGCGCCTCGATCGCCCGCCACTGGTCGTCCCGCAGCCGGGCGCCGCCGGGCACCTCCCCGACGAGGCGGGCGAGGACCGCATCGGCGGCTGCCCGGAGATCCGCGTTGCTCGTGTGCTCCATGCGTTCCATACAACAGGACGGGACTGACAGCCGGGCGTGCGGGAGGAGGGAGGCGAGGTCGCCGGGCACCTGGGTGACGCGTCCCTGATCAGAGTTATCCACAGGCCAAAGCGGAACATCCCGATCCGCGAGATCGTCGGGCCATGACGAACCACAGCGAAACGACCGGTCCCGCCGAGAACGGTGACATCGAAGGATTCGAGCAGCCGGGCCGGGCAGCCCGCCTCCCGGACGACCATCCCTGCGACGAACCACAGGTCACCCTGCGCACCCCTGCCGAACTGGCCGACGCCCTGCCGTATCTGCTCGGGTACCGCCCCGAGGACAGCATCGTCCTGGTCGCCCTGCGCAACCGCGACGGGCGGGGCCGTTTCGGTGGCCGGGCCCGGCTCGGCATTCCAGCGAACCCGGACGACTGGGACTGCGCCGCCGGACAGCTGGTCCACGGCCTGGTGACCGGCAGCGAACGCCGCGGAGCCCGCCCCGAGCAGATGGTGGCCTACCTCTGCCAGGAACCGGCAGCGGGCGAAAGCGGCCGTGACGTGATGGAGCGACTGAGGCCGCTGGCCCAGAAGCTGCGCGTCGAGTGCGGCGCCCTCGACGTCCCGGTGGTCGAGGCGCTCTGCGTCTCGGCGGGGCGCTTCTGGTCGTACTGCTGCGACGACCAGGCCTGCTGCCCGGCCGAAGGCACTCCCATGGGGCTGCCGGGCACGTCCGTGCTGGCCGCGGCGGCCACGTATGCAGGCATCCAGGTGCGTGGGACGCTCGGCGAACTGCGCGCACGGCTCCTCCCCTGTGAGAACGACGTGGCCCTCGAGCAGGAGGCCGCCCTGGACGCGGTCGCCATGCCGCTGGTCTCACGGATCCTCGACGACACCGGCCGCTCGGCTGTGGCCGATGAGACGCTGGATCTGGCACAGCGGGTGATGCGACGCCTCGCGGAGGCCCGGCCCGTGTCCGGAATGGCCGCCGAGGACCTGCGGGACGACCGACTGCTCGGACACGACGAGGCGGCGACGATGATCCTCGGCCTCCAGGACCGTACGACCCGTGACCGCGCCGCGGCGTGGATGGAGGGGGACGAGGCGGCACCCGCGCTACGACTCTGGCGGGCCCTCGCCCGTCGCTGCGTCGGATCGTACGGCGAACACGCGGCCGCACCTCTGACTCTCGCCGGATGGGTCGCCTGGTCCACCGGTGACGAACTGGAGGCCCGTGAGGCCCTTGCCATGGCACTCGGCGCAGACCCCGACTACCTCTTCGCCAGGCTTCTGCACCAGGCGTGCAACGAGGGCCTCGACCCTGAGTCGGTC
This sequence comes from Streptomyces mutabilis, assembly GCF_014649815.1. GTDB lineage: Bacteria > Actinomycetota > Actinomycetes > Streptomycetales > Streptomycetaceae > Streptomyces > Streptomyces mutabilis. The sequence continues at coordinate 84,339 of NZ_BMTT01000013.1, forward strand.
CGCCGCTGTCTGCGTACGCAGCGCGAGGGCCGTGAAGGTGTGGAGGGAGGCGCGCCCGACGGTGAGGAACAAGCCGGCGGGTCAGCGGAACGCGAGCCGGCCGACCCTTCCCCGGCACCGCAGGCGTCCCTCGCCCGACGGCGTCGCACGCGCTCGGGGGTGACGGCCGACGGAATGCCTCGTCGTGCGAGGGCGGCGCGGGGCCGTGAGCCCGGCACGAAGATCGGGTGCCCTCGCACTCCGGTGGCGGGTGATCGTCCGGGTTCCGCGAGGACGGGCCGGACGCGTTCGCGGGCCTCGGAGGAGACGGGCGCGGGTCGGACGGGAACCCGCGCGGGAAGCGCGCGCACGGGGGACCGCAGGGCCGAAGGGGGTGGCGAGCGACTCTGAGGGCGCCAAGGCGGTGGAACGTCACCAGGCCAACAGTGGTCGCCGGGGGCGACGGTGGTCTCCGGGCCGACGGTGGTTGCGGGAGCGAGGTGGTCTTCGGGCGAGTGGAGGTCTCCAGGGCGACGGCGGTCGCCGAGGCGCACCGGACGTCGCCCAGGGCGACATCGGCCGACGGGTGGCGTCGGCCGTCGCGGCGGACCTGCTTCACGCCGCCGCTCCGACGGGCTCCAGTCGGCAGGTCGTCAGCGCCGTGCGGTCGTCGCGGTGCCGTCGTCCCTCGCCGTGGGTCTTCGGCTGTGGTTTCGGTCCCTGGCCGACCGTCGAGGACCGGCCGCCGTGGCCTTTGAGGGCTGGCCGTCGTGATTTTCGGGGACGGGCCGCCGTGACGGTCGAGGCGATCCGGTGCATCGCCCGCCTCCGTGCCTCCTCGGCGCCCGCTCCCGGCCGTGACCCGGAGGTGACCCCTCCCGTTCACCTGAGTGGCGGAATGCCCCGACCCGGCCGAGGCATCGCACCGCCCGGTCGGAACCACCACACGGCGACGCACCGCTCGAGCGGACGTCGAGCACAGAAGGAGCCCTCCCATGCACCAGCCGATCCCGTCCTCATCCGCCGTCACGGACCCCGGTGCGGGCGGCCGGAGGAGCGCCCCCGTGCCGTCCCTCATGGGGCCTGCGGTGCCGGTCAGAAAGAACGGCCCGGGGCCGGGGCGGAATCCCGGCCCACCTGCGGGACGACTCGGACAGCTGTCGGCTGTCTCGACCTCGCGGACGCGTGCGGAGCGAACGGACACCGGTCCTGCGGCTTCTCCCGTGCACCGCACCACTGCTCGGCGTACGTCGCCGGGGAAGCCGCACAGGCCCGGGGAGCTGCCGCCCACCCACAGCACCATGATCGGCGTGGCCCTTCCCGGCCTCGTGATCTCCACGGAGCAGGGGCAGCTGAACGGCTTGGGCCTGGAGGGGTTCTACCGCGCGGGCCGGCGCCTGCTGTCCCGGTGCCGCCTCCGCGTGGCCGGACGCGAACCGCTGCCGAACCAGGCCCGGATGACCGGCGCCGACGGCTCCCGCTTCGTCGGCACCCTTCGGACGGCGTCCGCGCCGGGACCGGATCCGGACGTGATGATCGAGCGGATCCGTCATGCCGACGGTACGGAGCGGATCACGCTGCGCAGTTGGGCAGCCGGCCCGCTGCGTCTGCCCGTCGAGGTGGCGCTCGGTACCGACCTGGCCGACCTCGGGGCGATCGCCGCGGGCGGAGCGGGGCCGGACCTGCCGGCCACCGTTCATGACTCCGGACTGCGGTGGTCCCGCGCCACCGGCAGCGCGACGGTCACGGCACACCCGCCGCCCGCCGAGGCACTGGCCTCCGCGGGACTGCTGCGATGGGAGTTCGTCCTGCCCCCCGGCGGCAGCACGAGCGTCGAACTGCGGGTACGGCCGGACGGCGCGGGACCGGTCCGGGCGGTGGGCCGCACGGCGGCCGATCCGCTGGCCTCCGCACACGCCACCGGCGACGACCCCGCGGTCTCTGCTCTCCTACGGACCAGCATCGAGGATCTCAGAGCCCTTCTGGTGCGCGATCCAGCACATCCCACCGACGTCCATCCAGCTGCCGGTGTCCCCTGGCGCTGCGGTCCCGCCCCTGCCGAGGCTCTCGCCGCCGCCAGGATGACGCTTCCCCTCGGCACCCGGCTCGCCGCAGGCACGCTGAGAGCGCTCGCCCGCACCCAGCGGCCCGGCCCGGGGCCGAGGGCCGGCATGATCCCCGGACCGGGGCGCGACACAGGCCCGCACCTGCCGCCTGGCTGTACCGGCACAGAGGCGACCCTGCTTTTCCCCGTTCTCCTGGCGGAAGCCCGCCGCTGGGGGCTCGGCGCACACGAGGCGCGGGAGCTGCTGCCGGCCGCCGAGCGGTGCCTGGCCTGGCTGCGGACCACCGTCGGCAACGGCACGTATGTACCCGACCCCCACCCGCTAGGGCCCGTCCGCTGCGAGACCCAGGCGCACGCCCATCGTGCCGCCCTGCTCGGCGCCGAACTGCTCGACGACTTCGGCAGACCGGGCGGCGACTGGCTGCGACGGTGGGCCCAGCGGCTGCGCACCGCGTTCCGGCGCGACTTCTGGATCGACGACCCAGCGGGCGGGAGACCCGCGGCGGCCCGATCCCCGGACGGACGCCTCGTGCCGCGTCTGAGCGCGGCCGCCGTCCACCTCCTCGACACCGGGCTGCTCGGCGGGGGCACCGTGGCACCGGGCCTGCTCGACCCGGTCCGGACCGGCCGACTCGCCCGGTTGCTGGGCAACCCGGTTATGGACTCGGGCTGGGGGCTGCGTGGCCTGGCGGCCGCGGAGGCGGGATACAACCCCTTCGGGCACCGCGCCGGGGCGGTCCACGTCCACGAGACGGCGATCGCGGTGGCGGGTCTGGCCGCTACCGGTCACGACAAGGAGGCAGGCTCACTGCTGCGCGGCGTACTGGCCGCGGCCGACGCGTTCGGCCACCGCTTGCCGGAGATGTTCGCAGGGGAGCAGCGCGCGGACACGAACGCTCCGCTGCCGCACCCGGCGGCCTGCCGCCCCGCCGCCACCGCGGCTGCCGCCGGCGTACTGATGCTGACCGCACTCGCGGGCATCCGCCCCGACGCCCCGGCCGGGACCGTCACCCTGCGCCCCGTACGCAGTGCACCCCTGGGGGAGCTCGGCCTGACCGGTCTGAGGGTCGCGCGGAAGCCCTTTTCCGTGAGGGTCAGCCGACGCGGCCTGGCCATGGTCGAAGAGGCCGCCGACGGGCTGCAACTAGGAGCATGACCAGGCAAGGCGCTCCCTCGCGCGGGGGCCGGGAGCAGCCGGTGCCGAGGAGATCGGACCGCGGCGGGCCGGCCGTCGATGCGGTCGGTGAACAGCGTGTTTATCGTCAGGCAGACGACTATGATCGCCGCATGCCCTACGACCCGTCAGCCTTTCCGCCCTTCGCCGTCACCGTGGACCTGGTCGTGCTGACCGTACGTCGTCACTCCCTGTGCGCGCTGGCGGTACGCAGGGGCGAGCCGCCGTTCCAGGGCCGTTGGGCGCTGCCCGGCGGCTTCGTGCGGGCCGACGAGGACCTGGCGCAGGCGGCGGCGCGGGAACTGGCCGAGGAGACGGGGCTGTGCGTCCACGACCCCGCCGCGCCCACCCAGGACAACGGTGCACACCTGGAGCAGCTCGCGACGTACGGTGACCACGAGCGGGACCCCCGGATGCGGGTGGTGAGCGTCGCCCACCTCGCGCTCGCTCCGGACCTGCCCGCGCCCCGGGCGGGCGGCGACGCCAGCAACGCACGTTGGGCGCCGGTCGAGGAGCTGCTCGAGCAGGCCGGTTACGGACGTGACGGCGAAGGGCCGGCGCCGCTCGCCTTCGACCACACCCACATCCTGGCGGACGGCGTGGAACGAGCCCGCTCCAAGATCGAGTACTCGTCGCTGGCCACCGCCTTCTGTCCGCCGGAGTTCACCGTCGGCGAGCTGCGCCGCGTCTACGAGGCGGTCTGGGGCGTGGCGCTCGACCCGCGCAACTTCCACCGCAAGGTGACGGGCACCCCTGGCTTCCTCGTCCCCACCGGCGGTACGACCACCCGCCAGGGAGGCCGCCCCGCTCAGCTCTTCCGGGCCGGCGGCGCCACTCTCCTCAACCCCCCGATGCTGCGTCCCGAGGTGTGACGCCGCTGCGGGACGGGACCCCGGAGCGAACGGCGAACAAGGGAACGACGAGGTCCGTCCTCCCAGGGCCCGGCAAGCCGTAGGATGCCCGAAAAATCGGATATGACGCGCTATCTTGCTGCGGGTGATCGAGGCCTTCGGACTGACCAGCAACCCCCACAAGGAGCTCCCGCCCGCCGTCGACGACGTCTCCTTCGAGGCACGTGCGGGCCGCGTCACCGCACTGCTCGGAGCATCGGGCGCCGGCAAGTCGACGGTGCTCAGACTCATGCTCGAACTCCAGCGCGGCCGCGGCCTCACCCACTTCAGAGGCCGCCCCCTGCACCGCATCGCCCACCCCGCGCGAGAGGTCGGCGTACTGCTGGGGGACGTGCCGGGGCACCCTGCCCGCACGGTTCGCGGCCATCTGCGCATGCTCTGCGCCGCGGCCGGGGCTCCGGTCCGGCGCGCCGACGAAGTCCTCGAGTCGGTCGGCCTCGTGAGCCTGCGCGACGAACGCCTGGGCACCCTCTCCCGCGGTATGGACCGACGTCTCGGACTGGCCTGCGCACTGCTTCCCGACCCGCACACCCTGGTGCTCGACGACCCCGCCGGAACCCTCGCCGCCCGGGAGGCCGACTGGGTGTACGCGACACTGCGCGCCCATGCTTCCCAAGGAGGGACCGTCCTGTTCAGCACGGCGGATCCCAAGGAGGCCGCACGGACCGCCGATCACGTCGTGACGCTGGAGCGGGGCAGAGTCGTCGCCGACCAGGAAGCGGCGGACTTCTCGCGCACCCGGCTGCGCCCTCGAGTCGCCGTCCGCACCCCGCACGCCGCCCGTCTCGCCGCCGTGCTGACCAAGGAGGCCCGCGCGGCCCGTCGTTCCGTCGAGGTCGTGCGCGAGGGAGGCAACCGCCTCGCGGTGTACGGCAGTACGTGCGCCGACATCGGTGACACCGCGTTCCGGCACAGCATCCTGGTGCACCAACTGGCCGACGAGGTCGGCGACATGGGACCAGGAGCCGGTACGGAGCCCGCCGTCCGGCGGCAGGAGGCCGGGAGGCACGGGGAAGCGGACGCCGGGAGCACGCCCGCTCCACCCCACGGCGACGTTTCCCGGCCGTCGGGTGACCCCGGGCCGTCGGCCGACCCCGGGGCCCGGCTCGTCCTCGGGAAGGCGCTGCCCCGCGCCGATGCCCCGCAGCCGCCCCCCGAGGGGACCACGCCCGGGACTGCTGCCGAAGCACCCCCCTCGGCCGGCGGGGCGTCGCCGGCAGTCGCCGACGCCGGGGCGCAGTCGGCGGGCGCCGACACCGCGTCCTCTCCGGCCGCTGCCGAGCCCCGGCCGGACATCCCCCGGCCGACCCGAGACGGTTTCCGGCCCGGGCCCGAGACCACCCCGTATCCGGCCGGCGCCCGCGAATCCGCCGGAAACAACGGCCAGGCGTGCCCCGCCCCGCACCGAGCCGACGACGCCCCTGTGCCCCACGCCCCCCATGCGCCGGCAGCGCGCTCCACCCGGACCGCCCCCGTTGGCCCCCGGGCAACCCCGCGTCGCCACGCCTCCCTCACCCCCACCCCAGCCCTCACCGGGCGGGCCCGATCCCCACTGCCGCCCCCCGTCTCCGTCCGAGCCGCCCGAAGCCCACTGCGACCCCTCCGCTACGAACTCCGCCGTGCGGCCGGTATCAGGACCGGTTACGTCACCGGCGCCGTCGTCCTCCTGCTCTCCGCGGTCATCGCCGTGGTCCTGGCCCGCGTCGGGCACACACCGCAGCCGCGCCTGCTGGCCGCGTGGCCGCAGGAGCTCCCGTTGCCGCCCGCGGCACTCGGCGCGGGCCTGCTCGGGGCGCTCGCCTCCGGCGACGAGTTCCGCCACCCCGCCCTGGCGGCGGACCGCGGCGCCGTGCCCCGCCGCCTGGGGCTGCTGACCGCGAAGCTGCTCGTCTCAGCGGCCACCGCGCTGGTGCTGGCCGCTCTCACCGTGGGCTGCAACGCCGAAGTGCTCCACCTCCTCTATGGACGGGAGCTCGTCGGCGTCCCCGCGGACTGGCCCGCGCTGGGCGCCGGTTGGCTCGGCCTCGTCGTCGGGTGCGGTTGGGCGGGTGTGCTCGCCGCCGGGGTCTTCCGGTCCACCACGGCCGGGCTCGCCGCGGTGCTGGCGGTCCCCGTGCTCGTCGTACCGCTCGTACAGAGGATCTGGGACGGCCCGTCCGTGCGGACCGCCGCCGGACTCTCCATGCGCACGCGCGAGCTCCTTCTGACGACGTGGCCCTTCGGGGGCGAGCGCTACGTGGCCGAGGTGCTGCGCGTGATCGTCCAACCCGTCGGCAGTGCACTGACGTTGTCGGTGACCGCCCTGCTCTGCGCATACCTGCTCGTGACCGTGCGCAGCAGGCCTCAATGACATCCGCCGTACCCTTCGGGTCCGACCGTGCGCGCAACTCCCCGGGGAAAGCCCGTTTCTTTCCGATAAGGCGTCAATTGCGACGGGGTGAGCGATCACCCTTTCGTGTGCTTTTCACCAAAGACCTCAAGGGAGTTGGGAACGGCGCCGACAAAGGATGCGTGACTACCCTTGCGCACTCCATGATGACCGCCGCCCGCTCCGCCGACTCCGGCCTCACGAACCCGGGCGAACTCGACCGCTACCCCTACGCCGAGACACCCGCCGTCGACCGCCTCGGGGCACCCGCCTGGGAAGGGGCGGAGCCCGAGCTGGGCCGCGTGGGCCGGCGCGCCACGGGCAGCCGTGGTCGCGGACTGCACGGACAACTCGTCCAGCAGCTGGGACAGATGATCGTTTCGGGTGACCTGGGTGCCGACCGCCCGCTGGTGCCCGAGGAGATCGGCCAGCGTTTCGAGGTGTCCCGCACCGTCGTGCGCGAGTCCCTCCGCGTCCTGGAGGCCAAGGGCCTGGTCAGCGCCCGCCCGAACGTCGGCACGCGCGTGCGCCCCGTCAGTGACTGGAACCTGCTCGACCCGGACATCATCGAATGGCGTGCCTTCGGGCCGCAGCGCGACGACCAGCGCCGTGAGCTCAGTGAGCTGCGCTCGACGATCGAGCCACTCGCCGCGCGCCTCGCCGCCGGGCACGGGCGCGAGGAGGTGCAGCAGCGCCTGTCCGACATGGTCGGGATCATGGGCCACGCCATGCAGCAGGGCGACGCGCTCACGTTCTCACGTGCCGATGCGGAGTTCCATGCGCTCCTCATCCAGATCGCGGGCAACCGCATGCTGGACCACCTCTCCGGGATCGTCTCCGCGGCCCTCCACGTCTCCGGCGGTCCGGTCACGGGCTGTGACCGGCCGAACGACGTGTCCCTCGCGCAGCACGGCCGGATCGTCGACGCCCTCGCCGCCGGGGACGGAGCGGCGGCCGAGGCGGCCATGCGGCAACTTCTGACCACGCACCCCGAGGTGGAGCGTGTGGTGCCCGCCCCGCGCGAGCACTGACCGCGACCCGCCGGACCGGCGCGGGCCGGGCACGCCAGACCCCTCCTATGGCAGTGGCCGGCCGGCTCGCCGCCATCGTCGGACCCCGTGGAATCCGTCGTGATCCCACGGGGTCCGACGGTGCGATGAGAGGCTGAACCTCCCGGCGTGGTCGGGTGGTGTCCATCGGTGACTCTTTTTACTCACGTCTGACCAGTTTTGGGTGCTTACGGGGTGTGACTCGGGCCACGCGTATTGGGCGTAACGCTCGTGGGAACAAAGCGATGACCTAAGAGGTGACAGCCGCGGAGGGAATACGGACGCCGTTGACGGCGCTGTGCAACTCCCCGGCCCCCGCCCGCGCCGTCGGCCCATTCAAGCCGGCGGTCGGCCCCTGTCCGCCATGGACGGGGCCGGAAGCCGTTTTCCAACGTTCCGAGAGGTTGTTCGTGTCGGCCAGCACATCCCGTACGCTCCCGCCGGAGATCGCCGAGTCCGTCTCTGTCATGGCGCTCATTGAGCGGGGAAAGGCTGAGGGGCAGATCGCCGGCGACGACGTGCGTCGGGCCTTCGAAGCTGACCAGATTCCGGCCACTCAGTGGAAGAACGTACTGCGCAGCCTCAACCAGATCCTCGAGGAAGAGGGTGTGACGCTGATGGTCAGTGCCGCGGAGCCCAAGCGCACCCGAAAGAGCGTCGCAGCGAAGAGTCCCGCCAAGCGGACCGCCACCAAGACGGTCGCGGCGAAGACGGTGACCAGCAGGAAGGCCACCGCGCCCGCTGCCCCGGCGGCGCCTGCCGTCGGCGCCGGTGCCGTCGCCGAGGACGAGGTGGAGGCGCCCGCCAAGAAGGCGGCGGCCAAGAAGACGACCACCAAGAAGGCGGCGGCCAAGAAGACCACCGCCAAGAAGGCGGTGGCCAAGAAGACCACCGCCAAGAAGGACGACGTCGAACTCCTCGAGGACGAGGCGATCGAGGAGCCCAAGGCCGCGACGGAGGAGCCCGAGGGCACCGAGAACGCGGGCTTCGTGCTGTCCGACGAGGACGAGGACGACGCTCCCGCCCAGCAGGTCGCCGCGGCCGGCGCCACCGCCGACCCGGTCAAGGACTACCTCAAGCAGATCGGCAAGGTTCCCCTGCTCAACGCCGAGCAGGAAGTCGAACTCGCCAAGCGCATCGAGGCGGGTCTGTTCGCCGAGGACAAGCTGGCGAACTCCGACAAGCTCGCCCCCAAGCTCAAGCGCGAGCTTGAGATCATCGCCGAGGACGGCCGCCGCGCCAAGAACCACCTCCTGGAGGCCAATCTCCGCCTGGTGGTCTCCCTGGCCAAGCGCTACACCGGCCGCGGCATGCTCTTCCTGGACCTCATCCAGGAGGGCAACCTCGGTCTGATCCGCGCGGTCGAGAAGTTCGACTACACCAAGGGCTACAAGTTCTCCACGTACGCCACCTGGTGGATCCGTCAGGCGATCACCCGCGCGATGGCCGACCAGGCCCGCACCATCCGCATCCCGGTGCACATGGTCGAGGTCATCAACAAGCTTGCGCGTGTGCAGCGCCAGATGCTCCAGGACCTGGGCCGCGAGCCCACCCCGGAGGAGCTGGCCAAGGAGCTCGACATGACCCCGGAGAAGGTCATCGAGGTCCAGAAGTACGGCCGCGAGCCCATTTCGCTGCACACCCCGCTGGGCGAGGACGGCGACAGCGAGTTCGGTGACCTCATCGAGGACTCCGAGGCGGTCGTCCCGGCGGACGCGGTCAGCTTCACACTCCTGCAGGAGCAGCTGCACTCCGTTCTCGACACCCTGTCCGAGCGCGAGGCGGGCGTCGTCTCCATGCGCTTCGGTCTCACCGACGGTCAGCCGAAGACCCTCGATGAGATCGGCAAGGTGTACGGCGTCACGCGTGAGCGGATCCGCCAGATCGAGTCGAAGACGATGTCGAAGCTGCGTCACCCGTCGCGTTCCCAGGTGCTGCGCGACTACCTCGACTAGATCGCGGTCGTACGAGCGACAAGGCCCGGTTCCACCAGGTGGGGAACCGGGCCTTCGCGTTGACCAGCGGGTGCACGGTCCGCCGCGCTGGATCACTCTGGGTGTTCCATGACCACCCAGGAGTGAGGAGTCTGCATGCGTCGCCTCGTTGCCCGTGCGCTGGCCCGGCCGCTGGTCCTGGCGGCCGCGGCGACCGCGATACCGCTCGCGTCCGCTGCGCCCGCGTCCGCCGACAGCATCGTCGTCGGGGGCTTTCCGGTCGAAGTGTCCGACAGTCCCTGGACCGTCGCCCTGTCCAGTCGTGACCGGTTCGGAGGTACGCGAGCGGGACAGTTCTGCGGGGGAGTGGCCGTCGGACGGACCACCGTCCTCACGGCGGCCCACTGTCTCGGCGAGGACGTTCTCGGCTCACCGCCCGAGCGGGTGCGGGACCTGAGCGTCATCGCCGGCCGCACGGACCTGGTCTCCGATCAGGGCCGCGAGATCCCCGTCCGCGACGTCTGGGTGAACCCGGCGCACGACGACGTCAGCAACGCCGGCGACTTCGCGGTGCTCACCCTGTCCGAGGCCCTGCCCGCCGGCTCGGCCATAGGGATGGCGGCCGAAGGCGACCCCGCCTACCGGCCGGACACGAGAGCGCTCGTCTACGGATGGGGGGACGCCTCGGGAGCGGGGGACTACGCAAACAGCCTGCGGGCGGCACGCGTGCGAGTACTGACCGACGCGTCGTGCGAGCGGGCGTACCCGGGCAGCGACGACGGACGCTATCTCGCGGGCAGCATGCTCTGCGCCGGTGAGGAAGCCGGTGGCCGCGACTCCTGCCAGGGGGACAGCGGTGGGCCGCTGGTCGCCCAGGGCAGACTCATCGGACTCGTGTCCTGGGGGAGCGGCTGCGGGCGCCCGGGCAGTCCCGGGGTGTACACACGCGTCTCCGCCGTACTGCGGACGCTGGGATGGGACCACCAGGCCGCGCGGCAGTCCGGGGGCGCCTGACGGGCTATGTGGGCTCGCCGGGCACGCGCACGGGCGGCCGCCCCTCGGTCGGAGGGGCGGCCGCCCGTTCATCGGCTTGTGCCGGGTCGGCTCGTCGTCGGGCGCGTCGTGTCAGCGCTCTTCCTCGGGGGAGGCTCCCGGAACGGCGGTCAGCCGCTCCGTCTCGTCCTGTATCTCAGCGGCGATCTTCTTGAGTTCCGGCTCGAACTTGCGCCCGTGGTGGGCGCAGAAGAGCAGTTCTCCGCCGCTCAGCAGGACGACGCGCAGGTACGCCTGGGCGCCGCAGCGGTCGCAGCGATCAGCGGCCGTCAGCGGGCTTGCGGAAGTCAGAACAGTAGTCACGTCGCCTCTTCTCTAGCTCGACGAGCTGTCGTACCAGGGTCAACATCCAACCAGCCCCAAAACGTTCCCGCTCGTGGCTTTTCCTCGAAAAAAATTTCCGAGAGGCCGGCTGTTGCCGGTTGGCGGCGAATGTGCCGTATTGCGTGTCTGTGTGTCGTACGGGTTCGCGCAGTCGGTCAGTGTCGGTCCCGCCGGCTGGGTTGCCGGTTTGTTCATGAGGACGTGCCCGGAGCCTAAATGGTTCATGCCTCGAAGGGAACGTGATGTGTGCTTCACCCCATCGAGGGATCGAACAGGCATGCGACCCTGGACTAGGGTGAGCCTTCGGCGAGGGTGGCGTTACAACGGCTCTACCAGGCCTCGGTACCCTCTGACCGGTGAACAGAGCCGCGCCTTTACCCAGCGGGGCCCCATCTGAAATTCAGCGAGGAGCGAACCGCGTGACCGCCGAGACATCCGTGCCGTCCACTGCGCTGCTGGCAGGAGCAGACCGGGACGGATCCAACTACACCGCGCGGCACCTGCTCGTCCTCGAGGGTCTCGAGGCCGTGCGCAAGCGTCCGGGCATGTACATCGGATCTACCGACAGCCGTGGCCTGATGCACTGCCTGTGGGAGATCATCGACAACTCCGTCGACGAGGCTCTCGGCGGCTACTGCGACCACATCGAGGTGATCCTCCACGACGACGGGTCGGTGGAGGTCCGGGACAACGGCCGGGGCATCCCGGTGGACGTGGAGCCGAAGACCGGCCTGTCCGGCGTCGAGGTCGTCATGACCAAGCTGCACGCCGGCGGCAAGTTCGGCGGCGGCTCCTACGCCGCCTCCGGCGGTCTGCACGGCGTCGGTGCCTCCGTGGTGAACGCCCTGTCCAGTCGGCTCGACATCGAGGTGGACCGGGGCGGGCACACGCACGCCATCAGCTTCCGGCGCGGTGTTCCCGGCGCCTTCACGGGGGCGGGCCCGGGCGCCGAGTTCGAGGCCAAGAGCGGCCTGCGCAAGGCCAAGAAGATCCCCAAGAGCCGCGAGGGCACGCGCGTGCGCTACTGGGCCGACCGGCAGATCTTCCTCAAGGACGCCAAGCTCTCCCTGGACAACCTGCACCAGCGGGCCCGCCAGACCGCCTTCCTGGTCCCCGGGCTGACCATCGTCGTCCGTGACGAATTCGGCCTGGGGGACGGCGGCAGCAAGGGCGAGGAGTCGTTCCGCTTCGACGGCGGCATCAGCGAGTTCTGCGAGTTCCTGGCCGGCGACCGGCCCGTCTGCGATGTCCTCCGCTTCAGCGGACAGGGCAGCTTCAAGGAAACGGTCCCCGTGCTCGACGAGCACGGCCAGATGACGCCCACCGAGGTCACCCGTGAGCTCGGCGTCGACGTCGCCATGCGCTGGGGCACCGGCTACGACACCACAGTCAAGTCGTTCGTCAACATCATCGCCACGCCGAAGGGCGGCACCCACGTCGCGGGCTTCGAGCAGGCGGTGGCGAAGACGATGAACGAGGCGCTGCGGGCCAAGAAGATGCTGCGCGTCGCCGAGGACGACATCGTCAAGGACGACGCCCTGGAGGGCCTCACGGCGGTCGTGACGGTCCGGCTCGCCGAGCCGCAGTTCGAGGGCCAGACCAAGGAGGTCCTCGGCACCTCGGCGGCCCGCCGCATCGTGAACAACGTCATCAGCAAGGAACTCAAGGCGTTCCTGACCTCCACCAAGCGTGACGCCGCCCAGCAGGCCCGCGTGGTCATGGAGAAGGCCGTCGCCGCGGCCCGCACCCGCATCGCCGCCCGTCAGCACAAGGACGCCCAGCGCCGCAAGACGGCCCTGGAATCCTCCTCGCTGCCCGCGAAGCTCGCCGACTGCCGCAGCGACGACGTCGACCGCAGCGAGCTCTTCATCGTCGAGGGAGATTCCGCGCTGGGCACGGCGAAGCTCGCCCGGAACTCCGAGTTCCAGGCGCTGCTGCCGATCCGGGGCAAGATCCTCAACGTCCAGAAGTCGTCCGTGACCGACATGCTGAAGAACGCCGAGTGCGGCGCGATCATCCAGGTCATAGGAGCCGGTTCGGGTCGTACCTTCGACATCGACGCGGCCCGCTACGGCAAGATCATCATGATGACCGACGCGGATGTGGACGGCTCCCACATCCGCACCCTCCTGCTGACCCTGTTCCACCGCTACATGCGGCCCATGGTGGAGGCGGGCCGGGTCTTCGCCGCGGTGCCCCCGCTGCACCGCGTCGAGCTGGTCCAGCCCAAGAAGGGCCAGGACAAGTACGTCTACACGTACTCGGACCGTGAGCTGCGCGACAAGCTCATGGAGTTCCAGAGCAAGGGCGTCCGGTACAAGGACTCCATCCAGCGTTACAAGGGCCTGGGCGAGATGGACGCCGACCAGCTCGCGGAGACGACCATGGACCCGCGACGCCGTACCCTGCGCCGGATCAACCTCACCGACCTGGAGTCCGCGGAGCAGGTCTTCGACCTGCTGATGGGCAACGACGTGGCACCCCGCAAGGAGTTCATCTCCAGCTCGGCGGCGACGCTGGACCGGTCACGCATCGACGCGTGACCATGTGTGACCGTACGTGAGCCACGTACGGCCTGAGCCGGGCCCGGGACCGAGCACCGGGCCCGGCTCCTTTCGTCAGGGCCCGGACCGCCAGGAGGCTCAGTCACCTGATGGAGTGAAGCGCGCGGGGATAAAGAGTCGGGGATCTTCCCGTTCTGTCCATCCTTGGGCATGCAGCCAAGTAACGATCGCCTCAGCGGTGCCGGGGGCGATTCCGAGAACGCGGTCGACCACCGCGGCGCCGCGGACCTGCGCTGTGCCGAGACGCCTGCGAGTCCGGGCTACGACGACCCGTGGTACGACGCCCTCGCCTCCGGCTGGGGCGAGCCGGCCGGCGCGGGGGTTCCTGAGCCGGCGGCGCTGCCGTCGATGCGCCCGGAACCGGCCCAGGCGCCCCGGGCCGCGGCCGACGTCTACCTGGAGGTTCAGCACAGCGCGGCCTTCCAGGAGGTCCGCAGCCGTTACCGGCGGTTCGTGGTGCCGGCGGTCGCCGCGTTCCTCGTGTGGTACCTCGCCTACGTGGTGACCGCCACGACGGCTCCCGCGCTGATGGCCCGGCCGGTGGTCGGGTCGGCCAACGTGGCGATGCTCGCCGGGCTCGGCCAGTTCCTCACCACGTTCCTGCTCACCTGGGCGTACGCCCGGCACGCGAGGCTGCGCAGAGACCGGGCCGCGCTCGAACTGCGCTGGGACACACAGGAACTGACGCGCGGTGTGCGGGGCGGTGCGTCGTCGTGACCGGTGACCACCAGACACTGGCGCTGCTGCTGTTCAGCACGTTCGTCGCAGTCACGCTGGGGATCACGACGTGGGTGAGCCGCCATCGTCACGGGTCGGCGGAGGAGTTCTACGCGGGCGGCCGCTTGTTCTCCCCGATGGAGAATGGTTTTGCCATCGCCGGCGACTACATGTCGGCGGCGTCCTTCCTCGGCATCTCCGGGGTCATCGCCCTTTACGGCTACGACGGCATGCTCTACTCGGTGGGCTTCCTGGTCGCCTGGCTCGTCGTGCTGTTCCTCGTCGCCGAACTGGTACGCAATTGCGGGAGGTTCACCCTCGCGGACGTCGTGGCGGCACGGATGCGCGAGCGGCCGGTCCGGATCGCCGCCGGAACCTCCTCGGTCACCGTTTCCGTCATGTACCTGGTGGCACAGATGGTCGGCGCGGGCAGCCTGGTCGCCCTGCTGCTCGGCGGCACGAGCGAGGCGGCGCGGACCTGGACCGTCATCGGCGTCGGCGCCCTCATGGTGATCTACGTGTCGCTGGGCGGGATGCGGGCCACCACCTGGATCCAGATCGTGAAGGCGGTCCTGCTGCTCGGCGGCACCGTGGCTCTGACCACTCTGGTGCTTGTGCGCTTCCACGGGGACCTCGACCGGCTGCTGCGCACGGCGGCCGAGCGCAGCGGTCACGGCGAGGCGTTCCTGGCCCCCGGGCTGGCGTACGGCGGGGACTGGACCTCGCGCTTCGACTTCATAAGCCTCGGGCTCGCCCTGGTGCTGGGCACGGCCGGACTGCCGCACATCCTGTCCCGCTTCTACACCGTGCCCACCGCCCGGGCCGCCAGGCGATCGGTCGTCTGGTCGATCGGCCTCATCGGAGGTTTCTACCTGATGGCGATCGTGCTCGGCTTCGGCGCTGCGGCCCTGGTCGGCACGGACGCGGTACGAGCCTCGAACGCCGCCGGGAACACGGCGGTCCCGCTGCTCGCCCTCGACCTGGGCGGTGGCGCGGGGTCCACGGGCGGCACGGTCCTGTTCGCGGTCGTGGCCGCCGTCGCGTTCGCCACCATCCTCGCGGTGGTCGCGGGCGTCACCCTGGCCTCCTCGGCATCCGTGGCCCACGACCTGTACGCGTCCCTGCGGCGCCGGGACGCCGAGCCGCGGGGCGAGGTCGCCGTGGCGCGCCTCGCCGCCGTCGGGATCGGTGCGGTGGCGATCGGTCTCGGTCTGCTCGCCCGCGACCTCAACGTCGCGTTCCTGGTGGGCCTCGCCTTCGCCGTCGCCGCGTCCGCCAACCTGCCGGTGCTGCTCTACTCGCTGTTCTGGCGCGGCTTCACCACGCGCGGCGCCGTGTGGGCCGTCTACGGGGGCCTGGTCCCCGCCGTGGTGCTCGTCCTGCTGTCGCCCGTGGTGTCGGGCGGTGAGCAGTCGCTGTTCCCGGGCGTCGACTTCCAGTACTTCCCGCTGCAGAATCCCGGTCTGGTGTCGATTCCGCTGGGTTTCCTGGCCGGGTGGATCGGCACGGTCACCTCACCCGAGGTTCCGGACGAGGCCAAGCACGCGGAGACGGAGGTGCGGTCCCTGACCGGGGCCGGGGCCGTGTAGGAGGCGGTGCCACCGCCCTTCCGCCACGGCGCTACGACCCTCCCCGTCGGATCCTCCCCGCCCGTTCTCAGGCGCGGGTCGCCCACACGTAACGGTGCTCCGGACGGCCCGCGTCTCCGTACTTGAGGGTCAGTCTGGCCCGGCCCGTGCGCTCCAGGAGCTTCAGATAGCGCTGTGCCGTCTGGCGGCTCACCCCGGTCCGTTCGGCGATCTCCTGCGCGGAGAGCGCGCCGTCGGCCTTCATCAGGCACTGGCGAACCAGCTCGGCGGTGGTGGGGGAGTGCCCCTTGGGCAGTCCAGGCTCCGTGGGCGCCGACAGGGCACCGAATATCCGGTCCACCTCGGACTGCTCCGCCTCACCCCCGCCGTCGAGGGTGCGCCGCAGCTCCGCGTACGCCTCCAGCTTCGCGCGCAGCCCCGCGAAGGCGAACGGTTTCACCAGGTACTGCAGGGCCCCCTGGCGCATCGCCGCCTGGACGGTCGACACGTCCCGCGCCGCCGTCACCATGATCACGTCGGTCTGGTCGCCGCGGCGCCTCATCTCCCGGACGACCTCCAGGCCGGTACGGTCGGGAAGGTAGTGATCCAGCAGGATCAGGTCCAGGCGAGGCAGCGTGGCCACGCTCCGCAGGGCCTCCAGTGCGCTGTGCGCCTGGCCGGCGACGTGGAACCCCGGCACCTTCTCGACGTAGGCGGCGTTGACCCGCGCGACCCGCGTGTCGTCGTCCACGACCAGGACCTCGATCATCGGGACTCCTCCTCGGCAGCGGTGTTCACGTGGGCGGCGGCGACAGGGGCGGCGAGGGCGGGACTCGCGTCCGGTCCGGCCGGGCGCGGTTCGGCCAGGTCTCGTTCCGCCAGGGCCTCGGGCAGTACGACGACGAACTCCGCGCCACCGCCGGACGCCTCGCCGACGATGGCGCTGCCGCCTTGCCGCTCGGCCAGCCTGCGCACCAGCGACAGCCCGATGCCCCGCTGCCGGTGCGCCGGCGGCTCCTTCGTGGACCAGCCCGCCGTGAACACGAGTTCGCGGTGTTCCGCGGGGATGCCGGGCCCGGTGTCGCGCACCCGGAGCGTGGCCGTGCGCCCCCGCGCACGCAGTTCGACCTCCACGCGCGCGTGCGGCGTTCCCGCGACGGCGTCGAGCGCGTTGTCGACCAGGTTGCCGACGATGGTGACGAGCCCCCGGGAGTCGACCAGACGATCCGGCAGCCGCGTCCTCTCCGACACCCACAGGGCGACTCCGCGTTCGGTCGCGACCGTCGCCTTGCCGACCAGCAGCGCCGCGAGGAGGGGGTCCTGGATCCGTTCCGTGATCTGCTCCGCGGTGACCCGGTGGTCGCCCACCACTTCGCCGACGAACTCCACGGCGTCGTCGTACATCTCCAGCTCCAGCAGCCCCAGCAGGGTGTGCATGCGGTTGGCGTGTTCGTGGTCCTGAGCGCGCAGGGCGTCGATCAGGCCGCGCGTCGAGTCCAGCTCCCGTCCGAGCTGTTCCAGCTCGGTACGGTCGCGCAGAGTGGCGACGGCGCCCCCGTCGTCGGTCGGCATCCGGTTGGCGACGAGAACCCGCTGGCCGCGCACGGTCAGCAGGTCGGTCCCGGTCACCCGGCCGGCCAGGACATCGGCCGTCCGTCCCGCGCCCAGCGCCTCGCCGGGGGAGAGGCCGACGGCCTCCCCGCCGATGCCCAGCAGGCGCTGCGCCTCGTCGTTGAGCAGGCGCACCCGGCCGCCCCGGTCCAGGGCGACGACGCCCTCCCGGATGCCGTGCAGCATCGCCTCGCGCTCCGCCAGCAGCCCCGCGATGTCCGAGAAGGCCAGGTCCCGTGTCTGCCGCTGCACCCGGCGCGAGATGAGCCAGGCGGCCAGCGCGCCGACGGCCAGGGCGCCGCCGGCGTACGCGAACAGCCCGGGGATGGCGTGGATCAGCCGGGCCCGGACACTGTCGTACGCGATGCCGACCGACACCGCGCCGACGATGGCGCCCCCACCGTCGCGCAGCGGCACCTTGCCGCGCGCGGAGCGGCCCAGTGTGCCGTAGTCGATCTCCATGACCTCGCGGCCGGCCAGGGCCTGCCCGGGGTCGGTCGAGACGGTCTCACCGACCCGCTCCGGGTCGGTGTGCGACCAGCGCACGCCCCGCCGGTCCATCACGACGACGTACTCGGCCTCGGTGGCCGCACGGATCCGCTCCGACTCCCGCTGCACCGGGCCGTCCGCGGTCGGCGGGGTGTCACGCAGGTCCCGGATGATCTGCCGCTGCTGGGCCGTGGTCTGCGCGATGGCGAGGGCTCGCCGCATCGCCTGGTCGTCCAGCTGGTCGCCGAGCGGCGCCAGGAAGAGCCCGGTCGCGAGCACGGCGACCCCCGCGGCGATCGCCAGCTGCATCAGCAGGATCTGCGAGAACACCCGCCGCGGCAGGCCGAGGCGCAGGCGGCGGGCGGGGGGAGTGGAGCTCATACCCATGAAGGTACGTGGCAGGTGAGGGCAGGCCGTAGAGGGGTGTGGCGCGGATTTCCTGATCGTCGCGGAGGGGCAGGTGCAGGTGCGGGTGCAGACGGAGGTGGTGGCGGAGAGGGCGACGGTGCCGGGGCTGAGCATCGCCTCCGGAGCCGCAGGGGTGCCGGACCGGACCCCGCGCGGCCGTAGCTCCGGTGCGACGGTCAGCTTGCGAGCGCCGCCGTCACCGAGAGTTCGCGCACCGCGGTGACCTCCATGCGGGCCGGCGAGGCGAGCACCGACGCCCCGCAGCTGTCCGGACGGGGCGGAGCCGACGCGCCCTGTGCGACGCGGACCCGCCAGTGCCGGCCGTCGGCGTGGGTCACCGTCAGCTCCCAGCGCGGAGCGGCGCCGTCCGTCCGTACGACGGTCAGCGCCTGGGCCGCGTCCTCGCCCACGGCCGAGCGCACGGCCAGCTCGGCGGCCTGGCCGGGGCGCTCCCACGCGGTGTTCCCGCGGCACCCCTCGACGACGATGCGGCCCTCGCGCGCACCGTGCATGATCTCCTTGACGGAGTGGGCCTGGACCCGGCCGTACGCGTACCCGTGAGGCAGCACGAGCACCGTGGGTGAGAAGCGGTGACCACCCAGATGGGTGACCTCCCAGACGCCCTCGGCTCCGGACGCGGCGAGCTCTGCGGCCAGCGGCCGGCCGAGGAGCGCACAGCACCGGTCCCGCTTGCCGTTGGTGCAGACGAGGACGAGCGGATCACCCTCGTGCGGTCCACCGCCGAGCACCGAGTCGAAGGTACGGCGATCACCCCTGCCCAGCGCGGCGAAATCGAGGCCGAGCAGCCGGCGCGGGTCGGTGAGTACGGCGGTGCCCAGCCACACGTTCCCTGGGGTGGTGTGGGCCGCGTACACCCGGCGCTCCGCGGCGGTGCCCCGGTCCGCGTGGCGGCCGGGGCGGCGGATGAGGGCGACGCGTACGTCGGTCCCCTTCATCGCGGCCTTCAGAGCGCGCCCGATCTCCGGATCCAGATGGCTCGACGTGAGCGCCTCGGCGCCCCACGGGCCGGGCTGCTCGAGCAGCAACCAGGTCCTCGCGACCGGTGCGGTGCCCGCAACGGGCTCGTCGAGGTCCCGGGAGACGGTTGAGCACGTACTCACAGAGGTGAGCCTAACCTGACTTGTGCCGTGGCGACTTCCAACCGCGCTCGGGCACTACTCCGGTAGTGGCTGCGGCGGTCTGGGGCCGGAGTAGAGTCCGCTCGGGCGCATGCGCAGCGGACGCTCCCCGTATTCCTCCAGCGCGTGCGCGATCCAGCCCGCCGTACGGGCGACGGCGAAGATCGTCTCGGCCGCGCTGGAGGCCATGCCGGAGGACGCGGTGAGCACTCCGAGCGCCAGATCGACGTTGGCGTGCAGCGGGGTGTGGCGGGCGGCGGTCGTCTGGACGTCGCGGGCCGCCGCGAGGGCGGGGGCCGCCCGGGGGATGTCCTCCAGGAGGGCGAAGAGCGCACGCGCGCGCGGGTCCTCGCCGGCATAGAGGCGATGACCGAGTCCGGGAACGCGGCGACCCGCTCGCAGCTCCTCCGCGATCACCGGCGCCGCGCTCCCCTGGTCGAGTACCTCCAGCAGCATCCGGTGGGCGAGCCCACCCGCCGCGCCGTGCAGCGGTCCCTCGATCACGCCGAGGCCGGCCGACACGGCGGCATAGGCGTGCGCCCGGGCCGACGCGGCCACGCGCACGGCGAGCGTGGAGGCGGCCAGGTCGTGGTCGACGAGCAGCGAGAGCGCCGTGTCGAGAGCGTGCAGCGACGCCTCGTCCGCGGGGTGTCCGCTGAGCCGTGTCCACAGACGATGGGCGAGCGGCCCCCGATCGTGGCCGACCCGCCGTACCGGGGGAAGGGCGGCGACGAGGGTGGGGATGAGGGTGCGGGCGGTGCCCAGCACGGCTTCCTCGGACAGGTCGAAGCGGAGCGGGTCCGCGGCCGCGGCGGCGATGGCGGCGACGCGCAGGCGGTCGGCGGGCCCCGCGTGCTCGGGCAGGGCGTCGACGGCTCGCCGGGCGGCCGCCACGGAGGCCTCTGGCGCGGTGAACGAGATGCCGGGCCGCATCCGGCCCGTCCACAGCCACTCGGCGACCTCCTCGTAGCTGTGGCGCGCGGCGAGTTCCACCGCGTCGACGCCCCGGAGGTAGAACCGGTCCTTCTCGATGAGCGTGATGCGCGTGCGGACGGCCGGCTCGTGGCCGGAGGGCGGGACCGTGCCGCTGTCGCGCCGGTTGCGGCGGGCGAGCGCACGCACCTCCTCCGCGTCGAAGGTGCTGCCCCGGCCGCCGGGCGTGCGCCGGCTGCCGAGCAGGCCGCGACTGACGTAGGCGTAGACGGTCTCGGGCTTCACGCCGAGCTGTTCGGCCGCCTCCCTGGTGGTCAGGCGGCGCTCGCCGTCGGTGGGGCGGACGGGTTCTTGATCGCGCATGGGGGTCACCGTATCGACTCCGGGGCCTGGACTTGATCGTAATATTGATTCAATCAATATTGACAAGGAATGCATCAACTATGGACAGTACACTCAAGTCCCAGGGAGGTAATCGTGACCGTGAACAGAACCGCGCCCGCCACCGAGACGGTGGAGGTGCCGCGAGGGCTCGCGGGTGCCGTGGTGGCCGACACCGAGGTCGGTGACGTACGAGGGCTGGAGGGCTTCTATCACTACCGCCAGTACTCGGCCGTCGAGCTCGCGCAGCGCCGGAGCTTCGAGGACGTCTGGCATCTCCTGGTCCACGGCGAGCTGCCGGACGCGCGGCGTGGTGCCGCGTTCGCCGCCGAGACCGCGGCGCTGCGGCGGCTCCCCGGGACGGTGCGCTCGGCACTTCCCGCCATCGCGGCCTCCGGCGGGCCCTCCGGCCCCCTCGCCGGCATGCGCACCGCCCTGTCGCTGCTGGGCGCCGCCCAGGGCTTCGAACCCGTCTACGACTTGTCCGACGAGCAGCGCCGCCAGGACACGCTGGTGGCCGCCGCAGCCGTGCCGACGCTGCTCACCGCGCTGTACCGGCTGGGACGCGGGCTCGAACCGGTGGAGCCCCGCGAGGACCTTTCGTACGCCGCCAACTACCTCTACATGCTGACCGGTTCGGAGCCGGACCGGGAGCGGGCCCGGGCGGTCGAGCAGTACTTGATCTCCACCATCGACCACGGGTTCAACGCGTCGACGTTCACCGCTCGGGTCATCGCTTCGACGGGGGCGGACGTCGCGGCCTGCCTGACCGGGGCGGTGGCGGCCCTGTCCGGCCCGCTGCACGGAGGGGCGCCCAGCCGGGCGCTGGACACCCTGGACGCGATCGGCACCCCCGACCGCATCGACTCCTGGATCCGCGAGTGGGTGCTCGCCGGTGACCGCATCATGGGCTTCGGCCACGCCGTCTACCGCACGGAGGATCCACGCTCGCGGATGCTCCGTGAGGTGGCGCGGCGGTTCGGCGGGGCGCGCGTGGAGTTCGCCGTCGAGGTGGAGCGACAGGTGGAGGCGATCCTCGCGGAGTTGAAACCGGGGCGCGACCTGCACACGAACGTCGAGTTCTACGCGGGCGTGGTCATGGAACTGTGCGGCCTGCCGCGCGAGATGTTCACGCCGACGTTCGCGGCGGCGCGGGTGGTGGGCTGGAGCGCGAACATCCTGGAGCAGGCGCGGGACTCGAAGATCATTCGCCCTGCGGCGCGGTACGTGGGGCCTCAGGCACCGGTCGGGGTGCCCGCGGCAGTCTGAGCATGCGAGCGGCCTGGTGCGTTCGGGCGCCAGGCCTCATCGGTGGGGCGTCGAGCGGGGACGGGGCGCCGGGCTGCTCGGCGGTGGGGGCTTCCGGCGCGGCGACGGTGGACGCGGCCGGAGACGTGGGCGGTGCCCTCAGGCGTCGGGTATGTCGGCCTTGGCGCGAAGCAGGGTTCCCCGGCTGACGGCGACGATGCGTTCGTAGCCGGCGCGGGCGGCGTCGGCGGGCAGTTCCCCCTCCAGCGCCTCGGTGGCCTCGGTGCCGATCACGGCGAAGTTGCCGTCGCTCGGTTCGAACACGTCGGGGCACGTGGATCCCAGTGCCGACGGCGTCGGCTCGTATCCTGAGCAGGCAATGCCGTACGTGGGTGTACGCCTTGCCACGGGCCGGCGTACGCGTGGTGGAGAGAGAGGTCGCACGGTGGGGCAGCGCCCGACTCCGCAGCAGATGCCGGTCGTCGTACTCGCCGGATTCCTCGGCTCCGGAAAGACCACACTCCTCAACCACCTGCTGCACCGCAGCGGAGGCAGCCGGATCGGCGCCATCGTCAACGACTTCGGGTCGATCGAGATCGACGCGATGGCCGTGGCCGGCGCACTCGGCGACTCCACCGTGTCGCTCGGCAACGGGTGCCTGTGCTGCGCCGTCGACGCGAGTGAACTCGACGGATACCTGGAGCGGCTCGCCCGGCCCGAGGCCGGCATCGACGTCATCGTCATCGAGGCCAGCGGTCTCGCCGAGCCGCAGGAGCTGGTGCGCATGCTGCTGGCCAGCGAGCAGCCGCGGGTCGTCTACGGCGGGCTGGTCGAGGTCGTCGACGCCGCCGAGTTCGACGCCACGCGCGCGAAGCATCCCGAGATCGACCGGCACCTGGCGCTCGCCGACCTGGTCGTCGTCAACAAGACCGACCGGGCCCCGGACGCCGAGCGCGTGCTCGCGCTCGTCCGCTCGCTCACCGACCGCGCGGCCGTAGTGCCCGCGACCTACGGCCGCATCGATCCGGAGTTCCTCTACGACTGCCGCCCGAGCGAGGAACGCGTGGGGCAGCTGTCCTTCGACGACCTGCACGACCACTCCGCGCACGGTGCGTACGCCGAACACCTGCACGCGGCCTACGACACGCTGTCCTTCGTGTCCGACCTCCCGCTGGACCCGCGTGGGCTCATGCGTTTCCTCGACAGCCGGCCCGAGGGCCTGTACCGGATCAAGGGCTACGTCGACTTCGGGCCGTACGACTCGCGCAACCGGTACGCCGTCCACGCCGTCGGACGTTTCCTGCGCTTCTACCCCGAGCCCTGGCCCCCGGGCGAGGCCCGCCGCACCCAGCTCGTCCTCATCGGCTCCGGCATCGACGCCGCCGCCCTCGGCGAGCAACTCGACGCGTGTCGCAGGGGCGCCGACGCCCCACCCGCCGACGAGCACGGCATGTGGGGCGTCCTGCGCTACGTACCGGACCCCGAGGGAGCGGAGCGGAGCGGCGGCGAGGAGCCGCCGCTCATGCCCTGACGCCGGGCCTCCGTCAGGCCGGTCCCGCCACCACCGACACCGTCTTCGGCAGCGACACGCCCGAGCCGTCGCGGCGCGGGTCGATCTC
The DNA here is from genome assembly GCF_014649815.1 of Streptomyces mutabilis. Taxonomy (GTDB): domain Bacteria; phylum Actinomycetota; class Actinomycetes; order Streptomycetales; family Streptomycetaceae; genus Streptomyces; species Streptomyces mutabilis. The sequence continues at coordinate 107,873 of NZ_BMTT01000013.1, forward strand.
CGGGAGCTGGGCCGGTGAGCCGTTCTTCTGTGCGGCGAGCGCCGGGGTGGCGCCGGCCCAGGCGAAGGCCAGGCAGTCCTCGCCCTTCAGGAACCGCTGGCAGCGCACGCCGCCCGTGGCGCGGCCCTTGCGCGGGTACTGGTCGAAGGGGGTGAGCTTGGCCGTGGTCTGGACGGAGTCGTCCAGCGTGCCGCGCGAACCGGCCACCGTGAGGACCACCGCGTCCGCGGCCGGGTCCACCGCGGTGAAGGAGATGACCTTGACCCCCTCGGCGAGCTTGATGCCCGCCACGCCGCCCGCTGGCCGGCCCTGCGGACGGACCTGAGAAGCCTGGTAGCGCAGCAGTTGCGCGTCGTCGGTGACGAAGACCAGGTCCTCCTCGCCGGTGCGCAGCTCGGCGCCGCCGACGATCCGGTCGCCCTCCTTGAGGGTGATGACCTCCAGCTCGTCCTTGTTGGACGGGTAGTCGGGCACCACCCGCTTGACCACGCCCTGCTCCGTGCCGAGCGCCAGTCCCGGCGAGGACTCGTCCAGCGTGGTCAGACAGATGACCGTCTCGTCGTCCTCCAGGGACACGAACTCCGCCAGCGGCGCGCCGCCCGAGAGGTTCGGCGTCGGCATGGACTCGGGGAGCTGGGGCAGGTCCACCACGTTCACCCGCAGCAGCCGCCCGCCGGAGGTCACCACACCCACCTCGCCACGGGCCGTTGCCGGCACCGCCGAGACGATCAGGTCGTGCTTGACCCGCTTGGCCTTGGCGTCCGTGACCAGGGGCTCGTCGTTCACGGTGCGTGCGAGCAGGCCGGTGGAGGACAGCAGGACCCGGCAGGGGTCGTCCGCCACCTGGAGCGGAACGGCGGCCACCGGGGCTCCGGACGACTCCAGCAGGACCGTACGGCGGTCGGTGCCGAACTTCTTGGCGATCGCGGCCAGTTCGGCCGAGACCAGCTTGCGCAGCTCCGCGTCCGAGTCGAGGATCCGGGTCAGCTCCTCGATCTCCGCGTTGAGGCGCTCCTTCTCGGCATCCAGCTCGATGCGGTCGTACTTGGTGAGCCGGCGCAGCGGGGTGTCCAGGATGTACTGGGTCTGGACCTCGCTCAGCGAGAAGCGCTCCATCAGGCGCTGCTTGGCCTGCGCGGAGTTCTCGCTGGAGCGGATGAGACGGATGACCTCGTCGATGTCCACCAGCGCGGTGAGCAGGCCCTCGACCAGGTGCAGGCGGTCCCGGCGCTTGCCGCGGCGGAATTCGCTGCGGCGGCGCACGACATTGAAGCGGTGGTCGAGGTAGACCTCCAGCAGCTCCTTGAGACCCAGGGTGAGGGGCTGACCGTCCACCAGGGCGACGTTGTTGATGCCGAAGGACTCCTCCATCGGCGTCAGCTTGTACAGCTGTTCCAGGACCGCTTCGGGCACGAAGCCGTTCTTGATCTCGATGACCAGGCGCAGACCGTGCTCGCGGTCGGTGAGGTCCTTGACGTCCGCGATGCCCTGGAGCTTCTTCGAACCGACCAGGTCCTTGATCTTCGCGATGACCTTCTCGGGGCCGACCGCGAAGGGCAGCTCGGTGACGACGAGGCCCTTGCGGCGGGCCGTCACGGTCTCCACGGACACCGTCGCACGGATCTTGAACGTGCCACGGCCCGTCTCGTAGGCGTCCCGGATGCCGGGCAGGCCGACGATCCGGCCACCGGTGGGCAGGTCGGGGCCGGGAACGTGCTTCATCAGCGCGTCGAGGTCGGCGTTCGGATGCCGGATCAGGTGCCGGGCGGCCGCGATGACCTCGCGCAGGTTGTGCGGCGGCATGTTCGTGGCCATGCCGACCGCGATGCCGGAGGCGCCGTTGACCAACAGGTTGGGGAAGGCGGCGGGCAGCGCCACCGGCTCCCGCTCCTGGCCGTCGTAGTTCGGGCCGAAGTCGACGGTGTCCTCGTCGATGGACTCCGTCATCAGGCCGGCGGCCTCGGCCATCCGGCACTCGGTGTACCGCATGGCGGCCGGCGGGTCGTCGTTGCCCAGCGAGCCGAAGTTGCCGTGGCCGTCCACCAGGGGCACGCGCATCGAGAAGGACTGGGCCATGCGCACCAGGGCGTCGTAGATCGACGCGTCGCCGTGCGGGTGCAGCTTGCCCATGACCTCGCCGACGACGCGGGCGCACTTCACGTAGCCGCGCTCGGGCCGCAGGCCCATCTCGTTCATCTGGTAGACGATGCGGCGGTGCACCGGCTTGAGGCCGTCGCGGGCGTCCGGCAGTGCACGGGAGTAGATGACCGAGTACGCGTACTCGAGGAAGGAGCCCTGCATCTCGTCGACGACGTCGACGTCGAGGATCTTCTCCTCGTACGGGTCGTCGGGCGGCGGGGTCTTCGTACTACGGCGGGCCATCGCTGCCGGCTCCTTGCTGAAGCGTGAACGGTGATCTGACGCGGTCCATTCTGGACCGCGGCACTGACAGCGACCGACCAGGACCCGTCACGGGCTGCCCGGCCCGGCGCTGCCCGCAGGGTACGCCCTCGTCCCACGCTCTCGTTCCCGGGCCGCCAACCCGTTCTCGCTCTCGGCGTACGGGGTCCGGGAACTCCACCGGTGTCCCGCACGCTTGCATACAGTGGCAGGACCGGCGGAATTCCGCAGTTCCGCCCGACGATTCCACCCGGCTGAACACTCAGCATTCCGCGATCGAAGGGACGTACATGCCCATGGGTCACACGGCCACAGCCCAGGCAGACTCCGGCGGCCTGACAGCGACCGAGCACCGCCTGGCCAACGGCCTGCGCGTGGTGCTCTCCGAGGACCACCTGACCCCGGTCGCGGCGGTCTGCCTCTGGTACGACGTGGGTTCGCGCCACGAAGTCAAGGGGCGTACCGGCCTGGCTCACCTTTTCGAGCACCTCATGTTCCAGGGCTCCGCCCAGGTCAAGGGCAACGGCCACTTCGAACTGGTGCAGGGCGCCGGCGGCTCGCTCAACGGGACCACCAGCTTCGAGCGCACCAACTACTTCGAGACCATGCCCGCCCACCAGCTGGAGCTCGCCCTCTGGCTGGAGGCCGACCGCATGGGCTCCCTGCTGTCCGCACTGGACGACGAGTCCATGGAGAACCAGCGGGACGTCGTCAAGAACGAGCGCCGCCAGCGCTACGACAACGTGCCCTACGGCACCGCGTTCGAGAAGCTCACCGCCCTCGCCTACCCGGAGGGCCACCCCTACCACCACACACCGATCGGTTCGATGGCCGACCTGGACGCCGCGACCCTGGAGGACGCGCGGGCGTTCTTCCGAACCTACTACGCGCCGAACAACGCGGTGCTGTCGGTCGTCGGCGACATCGACCCCGAGCAGACGCTCGCCTGGATCGAGAGGTACTTCGGCTCCATCCCCTCGCACGACGGCAAGCAGCCCCCGCGGGACGGTTCGCTGCCGGACATCATGGGCGAGCAGCTGCGTGAGGTCGTCGAGGAGGAGGTCCCGGCCCGCGCCCTGATGGCGGCCTACCGCCTGCCGGAGGACGGCACGCGCGCGTGCGACGCGGCCGACCTGGCCCTCACCGTCCTCGGCGGCGGCGAGTCCTCCCGCCTGTACAACCGGCTGGTACGGCGCGACCGCACGGCCGTCGCCGCCGGGTTCGGGCTGCTGCGGCTCGCCGGGGCGCCCTCACTGGGGTGGCTGGACGTGAAGACGTCCGGTGACGTCGAGGTGCCGGCCATCGAGACCGCCATCGACGAGGAGCTCGCCCGGTTCGCCGAGGAGGGCCCCACGGCCGAGGAGATGGAGCGCGCCCAGGCCCAGCTGGAGCGCGAGTGGCTGGACCGCCTGGGCACGGTCGCGGGCCGCGCCGACGAACTGTGCCGGTACGCCGTCCTGTTCGGCGACCCGCAACTGGCCCTCACCGCCGTGCAGCGGGTGCTGGAAGTGACCGCCGAGGAGGTCCAGGAGGTCGCCAAGACCCGCCTGCGCCCCGACAACCGCGCGGTGCTCGTCTACGAGCCCACGGCCCCCGCTGACGAGAACGACGCCACCGACGAGAACGAGGAGGCGGCCAAGTGACCGAGTTCGCCACCATGGACTTCCACCCCCAGCCGCAGGCCGGCGAGCCCAAGCCGTGGGCGTTCCCCGCCCCCGAGCGCAGCAGCCTCGACAACGGCCTCACCGTGCTGCGCTGCCACCGCCCCGGTCAGCAGGTCGTCGCCGTCGAGGTGCTTCTGGACGCGCCCCTGGACGCCGAGCCGGCCGGACTCGACGGCGTCGCCACCATCATGGCGCGCGCCTTCTCCGAGGGCACCGACAAGCACTCCGCCGAGGAGTTCGCCGCCGAACTGGAGCGCTGCGGCGCCACCCTCGACGCGCTCGCCGACCACCCCGGTGTCCGGCTGAGCCTGGAGGTGCCCGCCTCGCGCCTGGCCAAGGCCCTCGGCCTGCTCGCCGACGCCCTCAGGGCGCCCGCCTTCGCGGACGGCGAGGTCGAACGCCTGGTCCGCAACCGGCTCGACGAGATCCCGCACGAGCTGGCCAACCCGGCCCGCCGCGCGGCAAAGGAGCTGTCCAAGGAGCTGTTCCCGGCCGGCACGCGCATGTCGCGCCCGCGCCAGGGCACCGAGGAGACGGTGGCGGACATCGACTCCGCCGCCGTACGGACCTTCTACGAGAAGCACGTCCGCCCCGCCACGGCCACCGCCGTGGTCGTCGGCGACCTCACCGGCGTCGACCTCGACGCGCTGCTCGGCGACACCCTGGGCGCGTGGACCGGCTCCGCCGCCGAGCCTCGCCCGGTGCCCCCGGTGACCGCCGACGACCGGGGCCGCGTCGTCATCGTGGACCGCCCCGGAGCCGTCCAGACGCAGCTGCTGATCGGCCGCACCGGCTCCGACCGGCACGACCGGGTCTGGCCCGCTCAGGTCCTCGGCACCTACTGCCTCGGCGGTACCCTCACCTCCCGCCTGGACCGCGTCCTGCGCGAGGAGAAGGGCTACACCTACGGAGTCCGGGCGTTCGGGCAGGTCCTGCGCTCCGCTCCCGACGGCACGGGCGCCGCGATGCTCGCCATCAGCGGTTCCGTCGACACCCCCAACACCGGCCCGGCCTTGCAGGACCTGTGGACGGTGCTGCGCACGCTCGCGGAGGGCGGACTCACCGACGCCGAGCGCGACGTCGCCGTGCAGAACCTGGTGGGTGTGGCACCGCTGAAGTACGAGACGGCGGCGGCCGTGGCGAGCACGCTCGCCGACCAGGTCGAGCAGCACCTGCCCGACGACTACCAGGCCACGCTCTACCGCCAACTCGCCGCCACGGGCACCGTGGAGGCCACGGCGGCGGTCGTGAACGCCTTCCCGGTGGACCGTCTGGTGACGGTCCTCGTCGGTGACGCAGCGCAGATCAAGGCACCTGTCGAGGCCCTCGGCATCGGTGAAGTCACCGTGGTGGCGGCCGAGTAGCGGCACCCGCGCGTGGTGGCCCTGGTGACCCGAGTGTCACCAGGGCCACCGTTTGTCCGATTTGAAGTGGAGGCTGCCTGTCTGTCCTGTGGCATGCGCTACAAAAGCCTTGTCGGGTTTGAGGATTGGAGACAGCCGCGTTTAGCGTCTTCCGGGCTGTTCGTCAGGCAGTACGCCGCACCCGCGGCACCGGACAGTCATCGCCGAGTCCCCGTACGGCGCGAGCCAGGGGAGCCGGGGACCCATTGCAGTCCCTGGGGTGAATCGGACGCCCGCGCGTGCAGCGAGGGGGTCCGTAGGAGACCTTCCTGCTCCGAACCCGTCAGCTAACCCGGTAGGCGAGAGGGAAGGAAAGGACCAGCCTCTACATGGCGTTCACGCGCGCCACCGGGAAGCACCGCCGTCCCAGCCGGATGCACCGCACCACCGCCCGCGCGGCGGGCGTCGCGGCCCTCGCCACCACCGGCGTCGTCGGCACCCTCGCGGCACCGGCGCTCGCCGCCGAGCCCGAGGCGGAGCAGACCGGGATCACGCCGGTCGTCAGCATCGGCGATTCCGTGGCCGACGAGATCGACGCCCAGGCCGCCGCCCAGAAGCAGGCAGCCCTGGACGCCGCTGCCCGTGAGGCGGCCCAGGAGGCCGCGCGCGAGCGGGCCGCCGAGGCGGCCGAGGAGGCGCGCGAGGCCAAGGAGCGCGCCGCACGCGAGGCGGAGCGCAAGCGCCTCAACACCTTCGTGACCCCGATCACCGCCTCATACGTCTCCACCGCCTACCGGGCCGGCAGCTCCCTGTGGTCCTCCGGCAGCCACACCGGCATCGACTTCCACGCCTCCAGCGGTACGTCCGTGCACGCGGTCGGCGTCGGCACCGTCGTCGAGGCCGGCTGGGGCGGGGCGTACGGCAACCAGGTCGTGATCAAGATGCACGACGGCACCTACACGCAGTACGGCCACCTGTCGTCCATCGGGGTCTCGGTGGGCCAGTCCGTCTCCGCCGGCCAGCAGATCGGCCTCTCCGGTGCCACCGGCAACGTCACCGGACCGCACCTGCACTTCGAGGCCCGTACGAGCCCCGAGTACGGCTCGGACATCGACCCCGTGGCCTACCTCCGCTCCCACGGCGTGAACGTCTGACGGCGACCGGGCCTCGGAACGCGCGATGACGACCGGGCATCCGAACGTCTGACGACGGCAAGGCATCGAAAGCCCCGGCTCCTCGAGCCGGGGCTTTCGTATTTCCACGTGCGGTCCGGATTGCCGCGTGCGGTCCGGGCCCACGGCCGCTGTCCAAAAAGCGTCCATGGAATCCGACCCGCCGCCGCGAAATCGGCTTGACTGGCCTAGAGTCACTGAACAGGCGTCAATCATCGACGTTTCACGGGGATTATGGCGGAGGTCGGGCATGCGCATTCCGGCGAACTCGCTGTGCACGGCGATCCGGGACGACATCGTCGCCGGCGTCCACGGCCGCGGCGGCCGCCTCACCGAGGAAATCCTCGCCCGCCGCTACGGGGTCTCCCGCGTCCCCGTCCGCGAGGCCCTGCGTACGCTGGAGGCCGAGGGCTTCGTGGTGACCCGGCGGCACGCGGGCGCGTGCGTCGCGGAACCCACCGAAGAGGAGGCCGCCGACCTGCTGGAGACCCGTACGCTTCTGGAACCCCTCGGCGCCGCACGGGCCGCCCGGCGCCGCACCGAAGCCCACCTCAAGGTGCTGCGCGGGCTGGTAAGGCTGGGGCAGGACCGCGCCAGGCAGGGGCGCATCGACGACCTGCGCGCACTGGACGGGTGGTTCCACGAGACCCTCGCCCAGGCCGCCGGCAGCCCTTCTTTGACGGCGCTGCTGACCCAACTGCGGCACAAGATCGCCTGGCTGTACGTCGTGGCCGCGCCGGCCGATCCGGCGGAGTGCTGGGTGGAGCACGGCGCGATCACCGACGCGGTGGCCCGGGGTGACGGTGAGCGGGCGCGGGCCCTCACGGCGCTGCACACCGAGCGGTCCGCCGCGGTGCACCGGCTCCGGTTCGCCTCCGGGGCCGAACGGACGGTGGGGTGAGGAATTCGCAACGTGCCGTAAACACGCCGAGTCTGCTTCCTTAACGCGGAGGACGTATACAAGAGTCTGATTCGAGGGTGTTTTCCGCTGTCGCCGAAACTCCTTCCGAAAACGGATCGCGGGTTCGCGGATACGGAAAAGGAAAAGCCCGCCCGGGTGTTCCGGGCGGGCCCTTCGGTGTGGCCGGTTCCGTCGGTCAGACGGTCAGACGGTTTCGGGAAGCTCCTCGAGCCCCTCGGAGACCAGCTTCGCCAGCCGGTCGAGGGCGGCGTCCGCGCCCTCGGCGTCGGAAGCGAGGACGATCTCCTCGCCGCCCTGGGCGCCGAGGCCGAGGACGGCCAGCATGGAGGCCGCGTTGACGGGGGAGCCGTCGGCCTTGGCGATCGTCACCGGGACGCCTGTGGCCGTGGCGGCTCGGACGAAGATGGAGGCGGGGCGGGCGTGGAGGCCCTCGGCCCAGCCGACGTTGACGCGGCGCTCAGCCATGTGATGCTGCCCTTCAGGTGTTCAAGGTTTCATGTTGTCTAGACCAGTCTTGTCTAGACCAGTTTCCCACATCGTGAAGCATGCCGGGACGGCACCGTGCGCCGTCCCGCTGGTCGTCGGACCGCGGCCTCGGCCCGACCTTCCGTCCCCCACAGACTGCCTCGCGCCGTTGCCGTACGCGAGCCGTACTCTGGGGCCCATGCAGACCTCGGACCGGCACGAGTATCCCGCCCACTGGGAGGCCGACGTGGTGCTGCGCGACGGCGGCACCGCGCGCGTCCGCCCCATCACCGTTGATGACGCCGAGCGCCTGGTCAGCTTCTACGAGCAGGTCTCCGACGAGTCGAAGTACTACCGCTTCTTCGCGCCGTACCCTCGCCTGTCCGCCAAGGACGTCCACCGCTTCACGCACCACGACTTTGTGGACCGGGTGGGACTCGCTGCCACCGTCGGCGGCGAGTTCATCGCCACCGTACGCTACGACCGGATCGGCCCCGGTGGAACGCCCGCCGGCGCACCCGCCGACGAGGCCGAGGTCGCCTTCCTCGTGCAGGACGCCCACCAGGGGCGCGGGGTGGCCTCGGCGCTGCTGGAGCACATCGCCGCCGTCGCCCGAGAGCGCGGCATCCGCCGCTTCGCCGCCGAGGTGCTGCCCGCCAACACCAAAATGATCAAAGTGTTCATGGACGCCGGGTACACCCAGAAGCGCAGCTTCGAGGACGGTGTGGTCCGCCTGGAGTTCGGGCTCGAACCGACCGACCGCTCGCTCGCCGTGCAGTACGCGCGCGAGCACCGCGCGGAGGCGCGTTCCGTGCAGCGGCTGCTGCAGCCCGGCTCGGTCGTGGTGGTCGGAACCGGCCGCACGCCGGGCGGGGTCGGCCGCAGCATCCTCGGCAACATCCGGGACGCGGGCTACACCGGCCGGCTGTACGCCGTGAACAACGCCTTCCCCGAAAACCGGAAGGAGATCGACGGGGTGCCCGCGTGCCGCTCGGTGCGCGACATCGACGGACCGGTCGACCTCGCCGTCGTCACCGTCCCGGCCGACCGCGTCCCCGACGTCGTCACCGAGTGCGGCGAGCACGGGGTGCAGGGCCTGGTGGTGATCTCCGCCGGATACGCCGACAGCGGCACCGAGGGACGCGAACGCCAGCGCGCCCTCGTGCGGCAGGCGCGCACCTACGGCATGCGGATCATCGGACCCAACGCCTTCGGGATCATCAACACCTCCGCGGACGTGCGGCTGAACGCCTCCCTCGCCTCCGAGATGCCCCGCACCGGCCGGATCGGCCTGTTCGCCCAGTCCGGCGCCATCGGCATCGCCCTGCTCTCCCGGCTGCACCGGCGCGGCGGCGGAGTCACCGGCGTCACCGGCGTCTCGACCTTCGTCTCGTCCGGCAACCGCGCCGACGTCTCCGGCAACGACGTCCTCCAGTACTGGTACGACGACCCGGAGACCGACGTCGCGCTGATGTACCTGGAGTCCATCGGCAACCCCCGCAAGTTCACCCGCCTCGCCCGGCGTACGGCGGCCGTCAAGCCCCTGGTCGTGGTGCAGGGCGCCCGGCACGGGGGCGTGGCGCCGCAGGGACACGCGGTGCGGGCGACGCGGCTCCCGCACGCGACGGTCTCCGCGCTGCTGAGGCAGGCCGGCGTGATCCGGGTCGACACGATCACCGACCTGGTCGACGCAGGACTGCTGCTCGCCCGCCAGCCACTGCCCGCCGGGCCGAGGGTGGCCATCCTGGGGAACTCTGAGTCCCTGGGACTGCTGACGTACGACGCGTGTCTCTCCGAGGGGCTGCGGCCGCACCCCCCGCTGGACCTGACAACGGCCGCCTCGGCTGACGACTTCCACGCGGCGCTCTCCCGCGCGCTGGCCGACGACACCTGCGACGCGGCGGTGGTGACCGCAATCCCCACGGTGGGGGAGGTGCCGGGGGCGGCCGGTGATGCCGAGCTGGCGGAAGCCCTGCGGTCGGCGGCCGCCGCGGTGCCGACGAAGCCGGTCCTCGTGGTGCACGTGGAGCTGGGCGGCCTCGCGGAGGCCCTGTCCGCGGCGGCGAGTACGGCACCACAGGCGGCCGCGCCCGCCGAGACCCTGCCGAGCCCGGGCGGGCCGGAGCACGCCGGGCCCCAGGCAGCCCCCGCCCCCCACGCCACACCGGCCACCGAGCCCCGGACGCCTCCCACGGCAGGTGCCGCCCGACCCGACGCCCCTACCCAGCCGCCCGCGACCGGACCCGCCACCCCTGCCGCTCCCGCCTACCCCACCGCACCTGCCCCACCAGCCGCCCCGGGCACACCCGCCGCATCGCTCACGCCGCCCACCGACCGCGGCACCCGCCTCATCCCCGCCTACCCCGCCGCCGAACGCGCCGTCCGAGCCCTCGCCCAGGCCGTCTCCTACGCCCAGTGGCGACGCGACACCGCCGACCCCGGCAAGGTGCCGGAGTACGAGGACATCGACGAGAAGGGCGCCGCCGGCCTGATCGCCGGGCACCTCGCGCGCGGGCAGGGACTCACCCTCGGCGACGCGGAGACCTGCGAGCTGCTCGCCAAGTACGGCATCCACGTCCACCGCGCCCTGCCCGCCCCGACGCCCGACGACGCGGTGGCCGCCGCGCGCACCATCGGCTACCCCGTCGCCCTCAAGGCCACCGCTCCGCACCTGCGCCACCGGGCCGACCTGGGCGGCGTACGCCTCGACCTGGCGGACGAGGACCAACTTCGGCGGGCCTACGCGGAATTGACCGAGCTGTTCGGGACTCCCGCGGAGCTGCGCCCGGTGGTGCAGGGCATGGCGCCGCGCGGTGTCGACACCGTCGTACGTGCGGTCATCGACCCGGCGGCCGGCGCCGCGCTCTCCTTCGGGCTCGCCGGGGCGGCCACCCAACTGCTAGGCGACATGGCGCACCGGCTGATCCCGGTCACCGACCGCGAGGCGACCTCGCTCATCCGCTCGATCCGCACGGCGCCCCTCCTCTTCGGCTGGCGCGGCTCGGCCCCGGTCGACTCCGCCGCACTGGAGGAACTGCTGCTGCGGGTCTCCCGGCTGGTCGACGACCATCCGGAGGTCGTCGCGGTCACCCTGGAACCGGTCGTCGTCGCCCCGCGCGGCCTGAGCGTCCTCAGCGCCTCCGTCCGCCTCGCTCCCCCTCCCGCCAGAGACGACCTGGGCCCGCGGACACTGCCCGCTTACTGACCGCGTACCGCCGGGACGGGTGCCGCACAGGCGTCCCGCGCAGTCGGTGGGCCCCCGTAGGATGGACGGCATGGCCAAGACCAGTACGACGACCCAAGGGCTGCGAGCGGCGATCGAGCGCAGCGGCTACTACCCGGCCCTCGTGGCCGAGGCGGTGGAGGCCGCCGTGGGCGGCGAGCCCGTGCGGTCGTACCTGGTCCACCAGGAGACGACGTTCGACCAGAACGAGGTGCGCCGGCACGTGACCGTGCTCGTGCTCACCGGCAACCGCTTCATCGTCAGCCACACCGACGAGCAGGCCGCCGACGACACCTCCCCGACGCCGTACGCCACGACCTCCACGGAGTCCGTCAAGCTCGGCCGGATCTCGTCCATCGTCGTCAGCCGCGTCGTCGCCAACCCGGAGCAGTACAAGCCGGGCACGCTGCCCCGCGAGATCGTGCTCACCATCGGCTGGGGCGCCGTCTCCCGCCTCGACCTGGAGCCCGCCGCCTGCGGCGACCCCAACTGCGAGGCCGACCACGGCTACACCGGCAGCTCGACCGCCGACGACCTGAGCCTGCGCGTCAGCGAGGCCGGGGACGGTCCGGAGACGGTGCGCCAGGCGCTCGCCTTCGCGCAGGCCCTCTCCGAGGCGACGGCGGACTCCCGCTGATGGTCCAGCCCGCCGCCTGGGACACCGACCCCGAACCGCTCCCCGTCGACTCCGCCCCTGTACCCGAGTACGGCACGGGCTCCCTCGCCGACCTGCTGCCCACCCTGGCCGCGGGCCTCGGCGTCCCCGGCGCGACCGCGGGCATCACCGAACTGACCCCCGCCGACCGGAACTGCGTGTTCCTGATCGACGGCCTCGGCTGGGAGCAACTGCGCGCCCACCCCGCGGACGCCCCCTTCATGACCTCGCTCCTGGGCAGCTCGCGCGGTGGCACCGGCCGCCCGATCACCGCCGGCTACCCGGCGACCACCGCGACCTCCCTCGCCTCCGTCGGCACCGGCCTGCCGCCGGGCGCCCACGGCCTGCCCGGATACACGGTGCGCAATCCGGACACCGGCGAGCTGATGAACCAGCTTCGCTGGCAGCCGTGGACGACGCCGGGCGCCTGGCAGCCCTACCCCACCGTCTTCGACCTCGCCCACCGGGCGGGTGTGCACGCCGCCCAGGTCTCCTCCCCGACCTTCGCGAACACCCCGTTGACCAAGGTCGCGCTCAGTGGCGGCACGTTCCACGGCCGGCTGTCCGGCGAGGACCGCATGGACCTCGCCGCCGAGCAGCTGGCCGGCGCCGACCGCGCGCTCGTCTACACGTACTACGCCGAGGTCGACGGCGCCGGCCACCGCTTCGGCGTCGACTCCGACACCTGGCGCGGCCAGCTCGCCCACGTCGACCGGCTCGTCCAGCGCCTCGCCGAGCAGCTGCCGCCGCGCAGCGCCCTGTACGTCACCGCCGACCACGGCATGATCGACGTGCCCTTCGACGAGGATCACCGCATCGACTTCGACGAGGACTGGGAGCTGAAGGCGGGCGTCGCCCTCCTCGGCGGCGAGGGCCGCGCCCGGCACGTGTACGCGGTCCCGGGCGCGCACAACGACGTGCTGACCTGCTGGCGCGAAGTACTCGGCGAACAGTTCTGGGTGGCTTCGCGCGACGAGGCGATCGAGGCGGGCTGGTTCGGCCCCCGCATCGACGACCGGGTGTACGACCGCATCGGCGACGTGATCGCCGCCGCGCGGGACGACGTCCTGCTCATCGCCTCGGAGCGGGAGCCGAAGGAGTCGTCGATGGTCGGCAACCACGGGTCGATGACCCCTGCCGAGCAGCTCGTCCCCCTGCTCGAAGTACGCTCCTGATCCCCTCCGCCATATCGATCTCGCTGTCGAAAGGTGCTCAACCCCTCATGCCCGAGCTGGTCTTCTTCTCCGGAACGATGGACTGCGGGAAGTCGACGCTGGCTCTCCAGATCGAGCACAATCGCTCGGCGCGCGGCCTGGTCGGCATGATCTTCACCCGCGACGACCGTGCCGGCGAGGGCAAGCTCTCCTCACGCCTCGGCCTGGTCACCGACGCGGTCGAGGTCGAGGACGGCCAGGACCTGTACGCGTACGTCGTCGACCACCTCTCCCGGGGCGGACGCGCGGACTACGTGATCGCGGACGAGGCGCAGTTCCTCGCTCCGGAGCAGGTAGACCAACTCGCCCGCGTGGTCGACGACCTCCGCGTCGACGTGTACGCCTTCGGCATCACCACCGACTTCCGCTCCAAGCTGTTCCCCGGCTCCCAGCGCCTGGTCGAACTCGCCGACCGAGTCGAGGTGCTCCAGGTCGAGGCCCTGTGCTGGTGCGGCGCCCGCGCCACGCACAACGCCCGGACGGTCGGCGGGGTCATGGTCGTCGAAGGTGCCCAGGTGGTCGTCGGCGACGTCGCGCAGTCCGCCGACGAGGTCGGCTACGAGGTGCTGTGCCGACGCCACCACCGGCGCCGGATGACGGCGGCGACGTCCCGCGCGGCGGCGCTGTCACAGGACGTGCTGCCGGTGTCCTCCGCGTGACGCTCGGCCTCAGCCGACACGGGCTCCCGCGCCCTCGACCCTGACCCGCCGATCGCCCGCGCGCAACGTCACCGTGAGTTCGCCCGGCCGGCCCAGGTCCTCGCCCTGGTACAGGGTGAGGACGGCGTCGTCGGGCACGAGACCGAGTTCACGGGCGTACGCTCCGAACGCGGCGGCCGCGGCGCCGGTCGCCGGGTCCTCGACGACACCACCGACCGGGAACGGGTCGCGGACGTGGAAGACGGTGGCCGACTCACGCCACACCAACTGGACCGTGGTCAGGTCCAGGCGGTGCATCAGGGTCTCCAGGCGTGCGAAGTCGTACGCCAGGTCCGCGAGGCGGGCTCGCGTCGCCGCCGCGAGCACGAGATGGCGCGCGCCGGCGAACGCGATCCGGGGCGGGAACGTCGGATCGAGATCGGCGGCCGGCCAGTCCAGCGCCGCGAGCGCCTCCGCGAGGTCGGCGTCGGCGACGTCCTCGACGTGCGGCTCGACACTGGTGAGTGTGGCCCGGACCGACCCGCCCTCCTCGGTCACCTCCACCGGCACGGTGCCGGCGCGCGTCGCGAACAGCAGATCCCCCGGCCCGATCCGCTCGGCCAGAGCCACGGCGGACGCGACGGTGGCGTGCCCGCAGAACGGCACCTCGGCCTTGGGACTGAAGTAGCGGATCCCGTACGCCCGCCCCTCCCGGCCGCCGAGCCCCTCCGGGGGCGGGGTCAGGAACGCGCTTTCCGAGTACCCGAGTTCGGCGGCGATGGCCAGCATGTCGCCGTCGTCCAGGCCGGCCGCGTCCAGGACGACACCGGCGGGGTTCCCGCCGTCGGGGGCACTGGAGAACGCCGTGTAGCGAAGGACTTCGGGCCGCGTCGCGTTTGTCGTCATGCTCGCGGCAACAGCGGGTGGAACGGGGCTATTCCGGCCCCGGCCGCACCTGGTCCGTCACCGACGCGGGCGCGAGATCCGCTCGTCCCGCTCGTCCGCGCCCCGGGGCCGTCCGCCCTGCAGCACCGCGAACCGCGCCCCTTCCGGATCCGCCACCATCGCCACCCGGCCGTGCTCGGTGTCCCCGGCCGGCTCGATGACGTGTCCGCCCAGACCGATGACGCGCTCCAGGGACTCCTCCGCGTCGGCCACCTGGAAGTACGTCACCCAGTGCGGCCCCCGGTCGCGCGGCAGGGCGTCGCCGACGCCGCGGATGCCGGCCACGGGGCGTCCGTCCAGGAGCAGGGTCATGTAGTCGACGTCGTCGGTGGTGACATCCGGGACCAGTTCGAAGCCGAACACGGTCTCGTAGAACTTGGCGACGCCCGCCGAGTCGTAGGTCATCAGCTCGTTCCACGCCGGTGTGCCGGGTACTCCCGTGACGGCCGTGCCGAGGTGGGCCGCCGGCTGCCAGACACCGAAGACGGCGCCCGACGGGTCGGAGCCGATGGCCAGGCGGCCGGCCTCGCCCGCGTCCAGCGGGCCCACGCCGATCGTGCCACCGCACAGGCGTACCGTTTCGGCCGTCCGGTTGACGTCGTCCGACGCGAAGTAGGGCGTCCAGGCGAGGGGGAGGTGCCGGTCCGACGGCAGTTGGCCGACACCGGCCACCTCGTGTCCGTCGAGCAGCGCCCGTGCGTAAGGGCCCAGTTGTTGGGGGCCGGGCCGGAACTCCCAGCCGAACAGCGCTCCGTAGAAGTCGTGGGTCGCGGCCGGCCCGTGCACCATCAGGCTCACCCAGCAGGGTGTGCCGGGCGCGCGCCGGGCGTTCGTCTCGCCGTTCCGGCCGGCCGACCCCCGTGCGTCGGTCATCGTCACTCTCTTCTCGGCCCTGCGCGGGCCGTGCGTCCGCTTGCGCTCCGACGGATTCCGTTCCGACGGACCTTCGCGCCGGTGCCGGGCCTTCGGGCTTGCCCGTGGGGCGGTCATGCTGTCCGGGTGGTACAGCATGTGCTCGAACCCGTACGCCTCGTGATCGGTGCTGCCCGGCGGGCAGAGTAGCCCGACATCGGCGCGGCGGCCACTCGGTACGCCAGGATGGGGCCATGAACGCCATCATCTCCGCATCCGAACTCGCGAAAGGACTTGCGGGCGGTGACCCGCCGGTCCTGCTCGACGTCCGCTGGCAGCTGAGCACCGCGGCGGCGGGCGGGGCCCCACCCTTCGACGGCCGGGCCGAGTACGCCGCCGGGCACCTTCCCGGTGCGGTCTTCGTCGACCTGGACGAGGAACTCGCCTCCACGCCCGGCGCCGGCGGCCGGCATCCGCTGCCGGACGTGGCGGAGTTCGGCGCGGTGATGCGCCGGGCGGGCGTGTCCTCGGGCCGGCCGGTCGTCGTGTACGACGGCGGACAGGGGTGGGCGGCGGCCCGCGCCTGGTGGCTGCTGCGCTGGACGGGTCACCCGAACGTGCGGGTCCTTGACGGGGGGTTGACGTCCTGGGAGGCGCCGTTGTCCACGGACGTCGCCGTCCCCGCGGAGGGCGACTTCGCGCCCGAGCCGGGTGGGTCGGGGTTGTTGGACGCCGACGGGGCGGCCGCGCTGGCTCGGTCCGGGGTGCTGCTCGACGCCCGCGCGGGGGAGCGGTACCGGGGTGAGGTCGAGCCGATCGACCCGGTCGGCGGCCACATCCCGGGGGCCGTGTCCGCGCCTACGGCGGAGAACGTGGCGGCGGACGGCCGCTTCCTGCCCGCGGAGGAACTCCGCGGGCGCTTCGAGGCGCTGGGCGCGACGGAGGACGAAGCGGTCGGCGTGTACTGCGGCTCGGGCGTGTCGGGTGCCCATGAGGTGCTGGCGCTGGCGGTGGCGGGCATCCCGGCGGCGCTGTACGTCGGTTCGTGGTCGGAGTGGTCGGCGGACCCGTCGCGACCGGTCGCGACCGGTCCCGAACCCCAGTAGACCCACCACGTGTGTCGGGGCACGCCCACGCGGGCGCGCCCCGACACACATGCACAAGACGTACTGCTCCTGCTACTCCTGCTTCTTCCGCCGCGTCCCGAACACGATCTCGTCCCAACTCGGCACGGCCGCCCGACGGCCCGGGCGTACCCCGTCGGCCTCGGCCTGGCGGTCGGTGGAGCCGGTGAGGCGGTCGCGGTGGCTGCCCACCGAGCGCGGCATGAGCACGTCGGCGTAGGCGGAACCGGCCGACGCGGCGGGGGCCGCCGGCTCCTCCACCTCGGGCTCCTCGATGGGCTCCTCGGCCGGTTCGGGCGCGCGTTCGGGCACCACCAGGTCGCCCCGGAAGCTCGGCACCGCCTCCAGCAGGCTGGTGAGCGAGTCGCGTTCGCGTTCGGCCGAGGCCGTGGCCGCGGTCTCCTCGGCGGGCTCCGACGGCGGTGGCGCGGGCAGGCTCGGCCGCTCCCGCTGCTCCCGGTCGAGAGTGCGGTCCAACGGCCGGTCGCGCGGCAGCCGCGCGATGCGCGGGACGAACGGGAAGCTGGGCTCGGGCGCGGCGAGGTCGTCGGACTCACCGATCAGCGTGCGCGCCTCCGCGTCGACGGCCTGGACGAGGCGCCTGGGCGGGTCGTAGGTCCAGCTCGCCGAGTGGGGTTCTCCCGCGACCATGTAGACCAGCAGCACTTCCCAGGTGCCGTCGTCGCGGCGCCAGGAGTCCCACTGGACGGTGTCCTTGTCGGCGCCGCGCAGCAGCAGCCGCTCCTGGACGGCCTCGCCGAGGGGCGGCCCGGAGTTCTCGCCGGGACGGCGGACGGGGGTCTTGCGGGCCCGTTCCGCCATGAAGGCGCGCTCGGCCAGCACGGGACCCTCGAACCGCCGCACGCGGTCGACGGGGATGCCGGCCATCTGGGCGACCTCTTCCGCGGTCGCACCGGCTCGTATACGCGCCTGGATGTCGCGGGGGCGGAGATGGCTCTCCACCTCGATCTCGATCTGGCCGAGGCGGGGACGGTCGCCGCGTACGGCGGCCCGGAGCCGCTCGTCGATCGGAAGCGTGTACTCCGTGCTGTCCGCAGCCTTCAGCACCAGCCGTGTGCCGTCATTCGAGACGGCCACGACACGCAGTTCGGGCATGGGGACCTCCCGGGTGGTGCCTGCCGACGTCACGTGCGTCGCTGCTTCCGCTCTGTCGAGTGTGGCCTGCCCGGGTGCAGCCTGCCACAACCTTGCCGAGTTGCCCGGCGTGTCGGGCACGGGCCCTGGATCGCCGTTATGGCACGGTTACCTGTTCGCAACGCTGGGTGACGACTTTCGTCACCCTGTGCAACTAGCCCCCTCTCGGCGGTCCTTCACGGTCCCGGGCGCCCTGTCGGGAGACCGGACCCAGGGCTCGCAACAGTACTCCATTCGGGCCACGTGCGTGGATCGGCGCGCCGTCCAACTTCTGGCAAGAGGTGACGCTTGGCCGTCCCTGGCGCGATTCCGCAATCTTGGCGTGGCGTACTTCACGCAATCACCAGAAACGGAACTAATGGATTCGTTCGCACGTCCCTTTCTCGTGCAGTTGATCGATCACGTACGGGAAAGACAGGCAAGGTCCGGGGATGCGTGAAATGTCCGATGATGCAGGTGAGACGGATACGCCGACGGAGGTGGGAGCCAGGCGGATCGACCTGAGCGTGCCCCAGGTCGCGGGCAGCGCCCTGGCCGCGGTGGTGGCGGCCGAACTCGCCTCGTCCTTCGGCGTGTACGGCACCATCCTCGGCGCCGGCCTGATCAGCGTCGTCGCCACCTGCGGAGGCTCGGTCCTCCAGCACTTCTTCAAGCGCACCGGCGAGCAGCTCCGGGTCAAACGCACGGGTGCCGCACGGACCGCACCGGTCGCGGCGTCGGGAGCCGTTCCCGCCAAGACCCCGGGGGAGTTCACCGAGGGCACCGTCTACCGCGCGCGGGCCAAGGGGTGGAAGCGCCCGCTGGTCGCGGCGGCCCTCGTCTTCGGCGTCACCATGGGCGGGATCACCGCGTACGAACTCGTCTCCGGCGAGAACCTGAGCGGCGGCCACAGCACCACCGTCGGCAGTGCCTTCTCCGGCCACGCCAAGTCCTCTCCGGACTCGGGGAAGTCGGGCGAGTCGGATGATTCCGACGACGGCTCCGGGGACTCGCGCAACCAGGACTCCGGCGATTCCGATGACTCCCACGCCCCCGGTTCCGGCGACGACACCCCGACGGCCACCCCGTCCGGGACCGCGAGCGGCACCGGCGGCGGCGACACGTCCTCGGGCGACACCTCCCAGGAGGACGGCGGTACGGCGTCCACCCCGACACCCACCCCGGACGCCACCGGGGACGACGGCTCCGGCGACGCCTCGAGCCCGGCCCCGGACGCCTCGGCTACGGCCCCAGAACCCGGCGCAAGTAGTCGTTCCGGAACAGACGATCAGGGTCAAGACGGTCCCGCAGCGCCGTGAACTCGCCGAAGCGCGGATACACCCGGGAGAAGTACTCGGCGTCCCGGCTGTGCAGCTTGCCCCAGTGCGGCCGCCCCTCGTGCGCCGTGAAGATGCGCTCGGCCGCGGTGAAGTACGCCTGGTAGGGCGTCCCCCTGAACATGTGGACGGCGACGTACGCGCTGTCGCGGCCCGAGGCGGTGGACAGCGTGATGTCGTCGGCCGGGGCCGTGCGCACCTCGACCGGGAAGCTGATCCGAAGCCGCGACCGGTCCACCATCGCCTTCAGTTCGCGCAGGGTCTCCCCGACGGCCTCACACGGAACGGCGTACTCCATCTCCACGAAACGCACCCGGCGCGGTGATGTGAAGACCTTGTAGGGAGTGTCCGTGTACGTCCGCGCGGAGAGCGCCTTGCTGGAGATCCGCGCGATCGCGGGAACGGCGGCGGGCACCGCGCGGCCGACCCAGTTGGCCGCCTGGAAGACGCCGTTGGACAGGAACTCGTCCTCGAACAAGCCCTTCAGCCGTCCCACAGGCTGCTCGGGACCGGCGCTGCGGTTGTTGCGCTTGGTGCTGGTGTTGCCGGTGTGCGGGAACCAGTAGAACTCGAAGTGTTCGTTCTCGGCCCGGAGTCCGTCGAACTCGGCGAGGACCCGCTCGAAGGGCATCGATTCCTCGCGGGCCGTGAGCAGGAAGACCGGCTCGACGGCGAAGGTGATCGCGGTGACGACGCCCAGCGCTCCCAGGCCGATCCGGGCGGCGGCGAAGACCTCGGGGTTCTCCCGTTCGGAGCAGGTCAGCACCGAGCCGTCGGCGGTGACCATCTCCAGGCCTCGGATCTGGGCGGCGATCGACGCCGAGTCGCGGCCCGTGCCGTGGGTGCCGGTGCTGGTCGCGCCCGAGACGGTCTGCTCCATGACGTCGCCCATGTTCGTCAGCGACAGGCCCTCCCGTGCGAGGGCCAGGTTGAGTCGCTTGAGCGGGGTGCCGGCCTCGACCGTGACCGTCATCGCCTCGCGGTCGACCCGGCGGATCCCGGTCATCAGGTCAGGACGTATCAGCACACCGTCCGTCGCCGCTATCGACGTGAAGGAGTGTCCGGTGCCGACGGCCTTGACCCGCAGCCCCTCCTCGGCCGCCTCGCGGACGGCTTCGGCCAGCTCGTCGACGGAGGCGGGAGCGACCTCCCGCGCGGGGCGCACGGAGACGTTGCCGCCCCAGTTACGCCATGTGCGGCTCTTCCCGTTCGCCGTCCCGCTTGCCGTGCGTGTGCTGCGCAACGGTTCCTCCTCGACGCTGAGCCGGCCGCTTGAGCCGGCGGTACCCGAGGAAACCGACCGCAACCGCGACGGCCCCGGCCACCGCCGGAACCCCGTACCCGGCACGCGCCCCGGAGGCGTCGATCACCCAGCCACCCGCGGAGGAGCCGAGTGCGACCCCGACCGCCAGGCCGGTGCTCACCCAGGTCATGCCCTCGGTGAGCTGCGTGCGCGGTACGTGCTGGTCGATGAGGGACATCGTCGTGATCATCGTGGGAGCGATGGACAGCCCCGCAACGAACAGCGCCGCGGCCAGAAACAGCAGGTTCCCGACCAGTAGGAGGGGGATCATACTCACGGCCATCGCACAGACGCCCAGCAGCCAACGCCGCTCGGGCGGCCCGGCGAAGCGCAGCAGCCCGAAGATCATGGCCGCCGTGCACGATCCGGCCGCGTAGAGAGCAAGGACGAGGCTGGCCGCCGCCTTGTGCCCCTCCTCCTCGGCGAAAGCCACGGTGACCACGTCGATGGCCCCGAAGATCGTCCCCGTGGCCACGAAGGTGGCGACCAGGACCTGGAGCCCCCGGGAGGCCAGCGCGGTGCCGCCGCCCTTGTCCTCGCGCGGGTGCGGCTCGGGCTCGGTGGCGCGCTGCGAGGTCAGCCAGAAGACGCCCGTCGCCAGGAAGCAGGCGGCCAGCAGCGGCCCGGCCTCCGGGAACCAGGCCGTGGACAGACCGATGGAGATGATCGGCCCGAAGATGAAGCAGACCTCGTCCACCACGGACTCGAACGAGTACGCGGTGTGCAGCTGCGGGGTGCCCCGGTACAGCGCCGCCCAGCGGGCCCGGACCATCGCGCCGAGGCTCGGCACGCAGCCGATGCCGACGCAGGCCACGAACAGCACCCAGTCCGGCCACCCGTAGTGCGCGGCCGGCAGCAGCACGGCCGCCGCGGTCAGTGACACCAGGGTCGCCGGGCGCAGCACCCGCCGCTGCCCGTACCGGTCGACCAGACGGGAGACCTGCGGTCCGGCCGCGGCGGCGGCGAGTGCGATGGTGGCCGACAGGGCACCGGCCAGCCCGTACCGCCCGGTGAGCTGCGAGATCATCGTCACCACGCCGATGCCCATCATCGACAGCGGCATCCGGCCGAGGAACCCCGCGGTCGAGAAGGCCTTGGTGCCGGGAGCGGCGAACAGGGCGCGGTAGGGACTGGGCAACGCGGTCTCCGGGAACGGCTCAGTGAAGTGCTCGGTAAGGTCCGAACGCAGTCGATACAGATTAGTCGTGCAGGCGTGCGGGAAACAGCCCGCAAGATGCCCGGAATCACGCCCGCGGCCTGTTGTGACGCGCGGCGTGACCCCACCGTTGGTCGGGTGTCAGTGGCGGGTGGCAGGATCGAGACATGCCAGACGTGCTCGATGCCAGCCCCTACGACGCCTTGCTCCTGCTCTCGTTCGGCGGTCCGGAGGGCCCCGACGACGTGGTCCCGTTCCTGGAGAACGTGACGCGCGGGCGCGGCATCCCCAAGGAACGCCTCCAGGAAGTCGGCCAGCACTACTTCCTCTTCGGCGGGGTCAGCCCCATCAACGACCAGAACAGGGCCCTGCTGGACGCCCTGCGCAAGGACTTCGCCGAGCACGGCTTGGACCTGCCGGTCTACTGGGGCAACCGCAACTGGGCGCCGTACCTGACGGACACCCTGCGCGAGATGGTCCGCGACGGACGCCGCCGCATCCTCGTCCTCGCCACCAGCGCCTACGCCTCGTACTCCGGCTGCCGTCAGTACCGCGAGAACCTCGCGGACGCGCTGGCCGCCCTGGAGGCCGAGGGGCTGGAGCTGCCGGAGATCGACAAGCTCCGGCACTACTTCAACCACCCGGGCTTCGTGGAGCCCATGGTCGACGGGGTCGTCCGGTCGCTCGCCGAGCTGCCCGATGAGGTGCGGGAAGGGGCTCACATCGCCTTCTGCACCCACTCGATCCCCAACTCCGCCGCGGACACCTCCGGCCCGGTCGAGGAGCACGGTGACGGCGGGGCGTACGTGCGCCAGCACCTGGACGTGGCGCAGGTGATCGCCGACGCCGTCCGCGAGCGCACCGGGGCCGACCACCCGTGGCAGCTCGTCTACCAGTCGCGGTCCGGCGCCCCGCACATCCCGTGGCTGGAGCCCGACATCTGCGACCACCTGGAGGAGCGGCACGCGGCCGGCGTTCCCGCGGTGGTGATGGCCCCCATCGGTTTCGTCTCCGACCACATGGAGGTCCTGTACGACCTCGACACGGAGGCCACGGCCAAGGCGAAGGAGCTGGGGCTGCCGGTGCGCCGCTCGGCCACCGTGGGCGCCGACCCGCGGTTCGCCGCCGCGGTCCGCGACCTGGTCATGGAGCGGGCCGCCGACGAGCGCGGGCAGGAGGTCGCGCCCTGCGCCCTCGGCGCGCTCGGCGCCAGCCACAACCTGTGCCCGGTCGGTTGCTGCCCCGCCCGAGCCCCCCGCCCCGCCGCCGCGGGCGCCGACAGTCCCTACGCGTGAGGAGCCCCGTGACCGACGTGACGCCCGACCCGTTCCACGCCGAGTTGCTGAAGATCGCCCAGGAGGCCGCCCACCGCGCGGGCGAGCTGCTGCGGGACGGCCGACCGGCCGACCTGGCGGTCGCGGCCACGAAGTCCAGCCCGATCGACGTGGTCACCGAGATGGACATCGCGGCGGAGAAACTGATCACCGGCCTGATCGCCGACCGGCGCCCCGACGACGGCTTCCTCGGCGAGGAGGGCGCGGCCATCGAGGGCACCAGTGGCGTCCGCTGGGTCGTGGACCCGCTCGACGGCACGGTCAACTACCTGTACGGGCTGCCCACCTGGGCGGTCTCCATCGCCGCGGAGCAGGACGGCGAGCGGGTGGCCGGCGTGGTCGTCGCCCCGATGCGGGGCGAGGCGTACCACGCGGTGCTGGGGGGTGGGGCCTGGGCCACGGGGGCCTGGGACGGCGAGCGCCGGCTCGCCCGCCGCGCCCCGGCTCCGCTGGACCAGGCCCTGGTCTCGACCGGCTTCAACTACGTCGCCGACGTCCGGTCCGAGCAGGCCGAGATCGCGCGCCGGCTGATCCCGCTGGTGCGCGACATCCGGCGCGGCGGGTCCGCCGCGATCGACCTGTGCGACGTGGCCGCCGGCCGCCTCGACGGCTACTACGAGCGCGGGCTGCACCCGTGGGACCTCGCGGCCGGGGACCTGATCGCCCGGGAAGCGGGCGCGGTGACCGGTGGACGTCCCGGTGAGCGGCCGTCCGCCGACCTGACGATCGCGGCCACCCCGGAGGTCTTCGAGCCCCTCCAGCGACTCCTGACGGACCTCGGCGCGTAGACCTCCGGCGGCTCGGCGGGGGTGCCGGTCAGTGCCGGGGGGAGCGCCTGCCGGCACGGCCGGCGCTGCATCCGCCGGGCACGCACCTGGTGCCGAGCGGCGGCGAGCTGGGACCGTCGGCTCGGCGCCGACGGCGGACTAGGTGTCGTCGCCGCCCGTGTCCGACCAGCCGGGCGCGTATCTGGTGACCGCGGGCGGTTTCGCGCGGGCGCCGCGTGGGGCGGCCCGGTCGGCTCGGCTCCGTGGCCCGGCCCGGCCGTCGCCCGCGCGGGGCCGGACCGGCCCGCGCTGCCACCCACGCCGCACTGCCCGCGCGCCCGATACTCCCGCCCGCCGCCGAACCGCCCAACCGCCGAAACGGCAACACACACGACGGGGCCCCGGCGCTGGATCCCGCCGGGGCCCCGTCGTTGACGGGCTGGTCAGACGCTGGTCGTGCCGACCTCCACGCCGTGCTCGGCAGCGAGACGGCGCAGGTCGTCGAGCTCTCCCAGCTCCACCTCGACGAGGAACTCGTCCCCCTCGTCGCGGGCCCGGGACAGGTCGGACTCGGTCGTCTTTATGCGCTGCAGAAGTCCTGCGGTGAAAGCGTCCATGCTGCGCCCCCTCGTCCTGGGTCGTGGGTCGATGGCACGGGGGTGTGCCGTTCGGAAGGGGCGATCACGTCTCCGGTGGAGTGCCCAGCGCTGCCCTGCCGGGCGGCGACGGTGCCGGACACCCACGCCCGCTCTGCGGAAGCGGACCGCGGTGTACCGCGCGGTGACGCGGTACAGGCAGAGCGTGATCGCGGGGTGTAAAGCCGTCCTCCCCCCGCGTCCTTCCGCGGAAACCTCAACCACGCGAGAAAATCTCGCATTCCCGCTCGCGCACCGGTGTTCCTCCCGGACCCTCACCCGTCTTACAGCCGACTTATGGCCGAAAAGGGCAGGATGGAGGCAACACACCCCGCCAACCCCTGCCCTCGTGCGCCCCGGAAGCGCTGCGCGGGTGGACACAGGAAGGACAGCGACGTGCGCGTACTCGTCGTCGAGGACGAGCAACTGCTCGCCGATGCGGTGGCCACCGGACTGCGCCGGGAGGCCATGGCCGTCGACGTCGTGTACGACGGTGCGGCCGCCTTGGAGCGCATCGGCGTCAACGACTACGACGTGGTCGTCCTCGACCGCGACCTCCCGCTCGTGCACGGCGACGACGTGTGCCGCAAGATCGTGGAACTGGGCATGCCCACGCGCGTGCTGATGCTCACGGCCTCCGGCGACGTCAGCGACCGGGTCGAGGGCCTGGAGATCGGCGCCGACGACTACCTGCCCAAGCCCTTCGCGTTCAGCGAGCTCATCGCACGCGTGCGCGCCCTGGGCCGGCGGACCAGCGTGCCCCTGCCGCCGGTGCTGGAGCGCGCCGGAATCAAGCTCGACCCGAACCGCCGCGAGGTGTTCCGGGACGGCAAGGAGGTGCAGCTCGCGCCGAAGGAGTTCGCCGTACTGGAGGTACTCATGCGCAGCGAAGGAGCGGTCGTCTCGGCGGAGCAGCTGCTGGAGAAGGCCTGGGACGAGAACACCGACCCGTTCACCAACGTCGTGCGAGTGACCGTCATGACCCTGCGCCGCAAGCTGGGCGAGCCGCCCGTCATCGTCACCGTCCCCGGCTCCGGCTACCGGATCTGATCGACCGTGGCGACGACACCCGCGCCCCCCGGGGCGCCCCCGAAGCCCACCTGGGACCCGCGTTCGGCCACCCCGATGCCGTGGCTGCGGCCCACCATCCGGATAAGGCTCACGCTGCTGTACGGCGGCATGTTCCTGATCGCCGGCATCCTGCTGCTGTCGATCATCTACCTGCTCGCCGCCGAGGCGGTACGCACCGGCAACCAACCGCTCTACAAGATCGTCGACTACCAGGACCTCAAGGTCGCGAGCAACGACTGTCCGGGAGTCGCCAGTGGCGGCCTGTCGCTGTCGGAGTTCAACGCCGCGATCAGCGACTGCATGGACCGCCAGCGCCAGGTCGCCCTGGACCGGCTGCTCAGCCGCTCGCTGCTGGCTCTGCTCGGCCTCGCCGTGATCGCCTTCGCCTTCGGCTACGCCATGGCCGGACGCGTCCTGTCGCCGCTGGGCCGGATCACCCGCACCGCGCGCGCGGTGGCGGGCTCCGACCTCTCCCGGCGGATCGAGCTGGACGGTCCGGACGACGAGCTCAAGGAGCTGGCGGACACCTTCGACGACATGCTGGAGCGGCTGCAGCGGGCCTTCACCGCCCAGCAGCGCTTCGTCGGCAACGCCTCCCACGAGCTGCGCACACCGCTGGCGATCAACCGCACCCTGCTGGAAGTGCACCTGTCCGATCCGGGCGCCCCGGTGGAACTGCAGCAGCTCGGCAAGACGATGCTGGCCACCAACGAACGCAGCGAGCAGCTCGTCGAGGGCCTGCTGCTGCTCGCCCGCAGCGACAACCAGATCGTCGAGCGCAAGCCGGTGGATCTCGCGGAGGTGGCCGGTCAGGCCATCGACCAGGTGCACGCCGAGGCAGACGCCAAGGGCGTGGAGATCCGCGGCGTCCGGGAGCCCGCGGTGGTCCAGGGCAACGGCGTCCTGCTGGAGCGGATCGCCCTGAACCTCGTCCAGAACGCCGTGCGCTACAACGTGGCGGAACAGGGCTGGGCCGAGGTCACCACCTCGGTCGAGAACGGCCAGGCGGTCCTGGTGGTCACCAACACCGGCCCCGTGGTGCCGGCGTACGAGATCGACAACCTCTTCGAGCCGTTCCGCCGCCTGCGCACCGAGCGCACGGGGAGCGACAAGGGGGTCGGCCTCGGTCTGTCCATCGCGCGGTCGGTGGCCCGGGCGCACGGCGGGCACATCTACGCGCAACCGCGCGAAGGCGGAGGGCTCGTGATGCGCGTGACGCTCCCCGTCTGAGATCATGACCCCGACATCTCACCGACACCCGAGGATGTTCGCTTTGAGCGGAATTTCCAGGCCGAAGGCCCAGGAGTTGCCTGTGTGATCGATCACAGCATGGGCCTTCTCGCCACCTACTCTCCGTGATCATGCACACCGTCGGAAGGCCGGGAAAGTCCTGGTTTTCAGGGGCCCTGATCACGGGAAGTACACGGTGAGGCGCCTTTGAAGTGCGACATTCGGACCGTGTACGGTCCCCATCGCCATCCAAGCCGATCACTCATGAGGAGTCCGGTTGGGTGTCGATTGAGTAACAGACCTTGATGTGAGGCAAAATCTCCGCCTCGGGTCGGGCACAAGTCCGGCCTCTCACGCGTTACGTGCGCTGGAGACACCGCAGACACCCAGAGGGGGAGAGCGACCATGGCAACCGATTACGACACTCCACGCAAGACCGACGACGACGTCGACTCGGACAGCCTCGAAGAGCTGAAGGCCAGGCGGAACGACAAGTCCGCCTCGGCCGTCGACGTCGACGAGTTCGAGGCCGCGGAAGGCCTCGAGCTTCCCGGCGCCGATCTCTCGAACGAGGAACTGGCCGTCCGTGTACTGCCCAAGCAGCAGGACGAGTTCACCTGCATGAGCTGCTTCCTGGTGCACCACCGCAGCCAGCTGGCCCGGGAGAAGAACGGCCAGCCCATCTGCCGCGACTGCGACTGAGGCGGGGTCGGCCGTGACTGGCTCGACCCCTCCCTGGAAGCGCCGCTTCCACAGGCGGGAAGCGGACCAAGGGCCGCTCGACGGCCCCTTCAGTGCGCGTGACGACGAGCGGGGCCCGACCGATACGGGGACGGCCCCGCTCGACTCAGTGGCCGACCGGGGTGACCTCCCGGCGACCGCGCGGACGCCGGCACCCGCTGCCCGGCGCCGGGCAGCGGCGTTCCGGCGCAAGGCCGGACAGGGCGTCCGCAACGGCGGCCAGCGCGCCAGGGCCGCCCTGGGGCACCTCGCCGACCGGATCATCGAACTGGCGCCGCGCGTGCCCGTACGAGATCTGGCGACGCTGCGCAGGCAGTTCCCCGGCCTCGGCCCCGAGGAGCTCGCCGACCGGCTGGTGGCCGGCGCGGCCAAGGGCACGGCCACCGTCGGCGCGGGAATCGGCGCGGCCGCGATGATGCCCGTACCGCCCGCGATGCCCACCGAGCTGGCCGCCGAGGTCACCGGTGTGGCCGCGATCGAGCTGAAGCTGATCGCCGAGCTGCACGAGGTGTACGGCGTGCGTCCGCCCGGCACCCTCGCGCAGCGCAGCACGGCGTACCTGAACTCGTGGTCGGACGAGCGCGGCGTGGACGTGGTCAAGCCGTCGACCCTCGGCTCGGCGATGAACAGCCACATGAAGCGCCAGCTGCGTCAGCAGATCATGAAGCGGATGGTGCGCAATCTGCCGAACCTCATGCCGTTCATGGTCGGCGCCGCCGTGGGCGCCGTGATGAACCGCCGCGACACCAGAAAGCTGGCCGACAGGATCAGGGTGGACCTGCGCAAGAAGCAGGTGCCGTGGAGCGCCCTGGACGAGCTACCGCCCTTGGAGGGGCCGCGGGACGCGCTGGACATGGGCGCCCTCACCAAGGAGCTCGGACCGAAGGGGTCCGGCCGCCCTCCCGGCGGGGACGGCGGCCACTGACACTCGCCCGCCCGGCGTCATGCCGCCGCCTTCGCCGCCTTCAGCGCCTCGACCAGCCGCTCGGGCTCGCGGGTCGACAGGTACAGGTACGGAGTCGGGTCCTCCGGGTCCGTGACCAGCACGCGCACCGCCCGCGGGATATAGGCACGCAGCAGCAGGAAGGCACGGGTGTCGGCCTTGTGCGTGCGCCAGGCGCGGGCCTCCTCCGGGTCCAGGATCTCCGCCTCGCCCAGGGCGGAGAGCGGCACCTTCGCCTCGCCCGCGATCAGCGAGTCCCCCACGACGCGGATGCGGACCGCGCCGTACGAACTGGCCGCCACCGCGGCCACCGCCGTTCCGCCGGCCAGGCCGCCCAGCATCGGCAGCGTGCCGAAGGGCAGCAGGATCAGGGCGAACGAGAGCCCCACCAGGAAGGACCCCAGCCACCAGGAGCGGGGCGCGGTGAGGCGTTCTTCGTAAGGGGCGGTGGAGAGCTGCATGCACCAAGCTTGGCACGGTATCGGTGTTCGGCCGACGCGCGGGTAAGGTCTGCGCCTGTGAGTGGTACTTCCCCTGGTCTCCAGCCCCCCGCCGATGCCGTGAAACCCGTACGGCACCCCGACGCGCCCGCCCCCGGCGAGCCGCTCGGTGCCCACTACGGCCAGTGCTTCGGCTGCGGCGGCGACCAGCCCCACGGGCTGCACCTCGAGGCGCGCGCCGGTGAAGGCGTGTCGATCACCGCCGAGTTCACCGTGCGACCCGCCCACCAGGGCGCCCCCGGCCTGGCGCACGGCGGCGTGCTGGCCACCGCGCTGGACGAGTCCCTGGGCTCGCTGAACTGGCTCCTGCGCACGATCGCGGTGACCGGGCGGCTGGAGACCGACTTCCTGCGGCCGGTGCCCGTCGACACCACGCTGTACCTGGAGGCCGAGGTGACCGCGGTGGCCGGCCGGAAGATCTACTCCACCGCCACCGGCCGGATCGGCGGACCCGACGGCCCGGTGGCCGTACGCGCCGACGCCCTCTTCATCGAGGTCAAGGTCGAACACTTCGTGAACCACGGCCGCCAGGAGGAGATCCGCGCCGCCATGGACGACCCCGACCAGCTCCGCCGCGCCCGCGCCTTCGAGGTGAACCCGTGAGCCTCCCCGACCCCGGACACCGTGAGCCCCGACCGGACCTCGAGGTCCTGATCCGCCGCGTCGACCCCGACGTACCGCTCCCGGCGTACGCGCAGCCCGGTGACGCCGGCGCGGATCTGCGGACCACCGTCGACTGCGAACTCGCGCCCGGCGACCGAGCCGTACTGCCCACGGGCGTGTCTGTGGCGCTCCCGGAGGGGTACGCGGCCTTCGTGCACCCGCGATCCGGTCTCGCGGCCCGCTGCGGCGTCGCCCTCGTGAATGCCCCGGGGACGATTGATGCCGGGTACCGTGGGGAGATCAAGGTGATCGTGGTGAATCTCGATCCGCGCGAGAGCGTGCGGTTCGAGCGCTTCGACCGGATTGCCCAACTGGTCGTCCAGCAGGTCGAGAGGGTCCGCTTCCGACAGGTCGCGGAGCTTCCCGACTCGGCGCGGGCCGAGGGGGGCTTCGGGTCCACCGGCGGCCACGCCGGGACGGACCGGGCAAGCGGCACAAGCGGTCAGGTCGCCGATGGTGGCCCGACGGGTGGGAATCGATACGCTTCGGTCGTATCCGACCGGGAAGGACAGTGACGTGTTCGGACGTCGCAAGAAGAGGGATGCCGCCGAGGACGCGGCCGGCGAGGCCGAGCAGGTCGTCGACAGCGTCGACACCGAGGCGGACGGGGAGCGCGAGCGCGTGAGGCTCGAGCCCGAACCGCGGCCCGACGGGCCCTGGGACAGCGCCGAGGTCCGCGACCCCGCCGAGGGCCGGGTGGACCTGGGCGGTCTCTTCGTACCCGGAGTCGAGGGCATGGAGCTGCGGGTGGAGGTCGCGGGCGACGCGATCGTCGCCGCGACCGTCGTGCTGCGCGACAGCGCCATCCAGCTGCAGGGCTTCGCCGCGCCCAAGCGCGAGGGCATCTGGGGCGAGGTGCGTGAGGAGATCGCCTCCGGCATCACCCAGCAGGGTGGCATCATCGAGGAGGTCGAGGGCCCGCTGGGCTGGGAGCTGCGGGCGCAGGTCCCGGTGCAGCTGCCGGACGGCACGGGCGGCTTCCAGGTCGTGCGGTTCGTCGGCGTCGACGGTCCCCGCTGGTTCCTGCGCGGAGTGATCTCCGGACAGGGCGCGGTGCAGCCGCAGGCCGCCGGGCTGCTGGAGCAGATCTTCCGGGACACGGTCGTGGTCCGAGGCGAGGGCCCGATGGCCCCCCGCGACCCGATCGTCCTCAAGCTCCCCAACGACGCGCAGATGGTCCCCGAGGGCGTCCAGCAGGAGGAGGGCTCCCGCTTCTCCGGCGGCATGGGCCAGCTCCAGCGCGGCCCGGAGATCACCGAGGTCCGGTAGGCGAGGACTCGGTACGGATTCCCGTACGTGACGCAGGGGCCGCATCCCGGGGTGCGGCCCCTGCGGCGTGCGGGCGTGTTCCGGGGGCACGGGGCGGGCAGGGCCGTTGAACCCTCCCGGACTCCTCGCGATACCGGCGCCCGGTGCACGGCGGCTCATGAGTCGGGTGGTCACCGGGGCCATGGTGCGTGTGGAGGGCGTGCGCAAGGCGTACGGTCACGGCGCCGCCGCCGTACACGCCCTGCGCGGCGTCTCCTTCGAGGTGCCGCGCGGTGAGCTCGTCGCCCTGAAGGGGCGGTCGGGTTCGGGGAAGACCACGCTGCTCAACATCGTCGGCGGGCTGGACGCGGCCGACGCCGGGCGGGTCCGGGGCGACGGCCACGAACTCGCGGACCTGGACGAGGACGGGCTGCTGACCCTGCGCCGGGACCGCGTCGGCTTCGTCTTCCAGTCCTTCGGGCTCATCCCTGTCCTCACGGCCGCCGGGAACGTGGGCGTCCCGCTGCGACTGCGCCGGACCCCACCGCGCGAACGCGAGGAGCGCGTCGCACTGCTCCTCTCCCTCGTCGGCCTCGCCGACCACGCCGCCCAGCGGTCCGGTGAGCTGTCCGGCGGGCGGCAGCAGCGGGTCGCCGTCGCCCGCGCCCTCGCCAACGACCCGGCGCTGCTGATCGCCGACGAGCACCGGTCAGCTGGACGCGGAGACCGGGCACGCCGTGATGGAGCTGCTGCGGGCCGTACGCAGCGAACGGGTCACCGTCCTGGTCGCCAGTCACTGCGCGACGATCTCCCCGTCCCGGAGCTTCAGCACCCGGTCGGCGAGGTCCAGCAGGGTGGCGTCGTGGGTACCGGGGCGTCAGGGTTCCGTCAAAGAGCACCGGCGTCCCGTATTCCGACCTGATTCGTCGGGATTGCTGGCCGTAAGGTCGACGCTGCGCAGCCAGCGCTGACCGGAAGACAATGAGGCCATGGGACGCGGCAAGCTTCGGATCTACCTCGGTGCGGCACCGGGCGTCGGCAAGACGTACGCGATGCTGTCCGAGGCGCACCGCCGCGTGGAGCGGGGCACGGACTGCGTCGTGGCCTTCGTCGAGCACCACGGCAGGTCGCGCACCGAAGTCCTGCTGCACGGTCTGGAGCAGGTGCCGCGCCGGGAGCTGGTGCACCGCGGCGCCGTCTTCACCGAACTGGACCTCGACGCGGTGCTGGCACGCGGCCCCGGGGTCGCCCTGGTGGACGAACTGGCGCACACCAACGTCCCCGGCGCCCGCAACGCCAAGCGGTGGCAGGACGTGGAGGAGCTGCTGGCCGCGGGCATCGACGTGATCTCGGCCGTCAACATCCAGCACCTGGAGTCCCTCGGCGACGTCGTCGAGTCGATCACGGGCGTACGGCAGCAGGAGACCGTGCCGGACGAGGTCGTACGGCGGGCCGACCAGATCGAACTCGTGGACATGTCGCCCCAGGCACTGCGTCGGCGCATGGCCCACGGCAACATCTACCAGCCGGACAAGGTCGACGCGGCCCTGTCCAACTACTTCCGCCCCGGCAACCTCACCGCCCTGCGCGAGCTGGCCCTCCTGTGGGTGGCGGACCGGGTCGACGAGTACCTGCAGCAGTACCGCAGCGAGCACCGCGTCTCGAAGATCTGGGGCTCGCGCGAGCGCATCGTGGTCGGCCTCACCGGCGGCCCCGAGGGGCGGACCCTGATACGCCGGGCCGCGCGCCTCGCGGAGAAGGGCGCGGGCGGCGAGGTGCTGGCCGTCTACATAGCCCGCAGCGACGGGCTCACCGCGGCCTCCCCGAAGGAGCTGGCGGTGCAGCGCACCCTGGTCGAGGACCTCGGCGGCACCTTCCACCACGTGCTAGGCGACGACATACCGGCCGCCCTGCTCGACTTCGCGCGCGGCAGCAACGCCACCCAGATCGTCCTCGGCTCCTCACGCCGCAAGGCCTGGCAGTACGTCTTCGGCCCCGGCGTCGGCGCGACGGTGGCCCGCGAGTCCGGCCCCGACCTGGACGTCCACATCGTCACGCACGAGGAGGTCGCCAAGGGCCGCGGACTGCCCGTGGCCAGAGGCGCACGGCTCGGCCGCTCCCGGATCGTCTGGGGCTGGCTCACGGGCCTCGGCGGACCGGTCCTGCTGACGCTGCTGCTGAACACCGTCCACCTGGGCCTCGCCAACGACGTCCTGCTCTACCTGGCACTGACCGTGGCAGCCGCACTGCTCGGCGGCCTCTACCCGGCGCTCGCCTCGGCCGCGGTCGGCTCCCTCCTGCTCAACTGGTTCTTCACGCCCCCGGTCAACCGGATCACCATCGCCGACCCCCGGAACATGCTTGCGCTCGCCATATTCGTGGGCGTCGCGCTCTCCGTGGCCTCCGTAGTCGACGTCGCCGCCCGCCGCACCCACCAAGCCGCCCGCCTGCGCGCCGAGTCGCAGATCCTCTCCTTCCTGGCCGGCGACGTCCTGCGCGGCATGACCAGCCTGGAGACCCTGCTGGAACGGGTGCGCGAGTCCTTCGGCATGGAGTCGGCCGCCCTGCTGGAACGTGAGGGCGACGTGGAGCCCTGGACCTGCGCCGGCCGCGCCGGTACGGGCCCGCCGGTGCGGCGCCCGGAGGACGCCGACGTGGACATGCCAATCGGGGACCACATGGCCCTCGCGCTCACCGGCCGCGTGCTGCCCGCCGAGGACCGCCGGGTGCTGGCCGCGTTCGCCGTCCAGGCCGCCGTCGTCCTGGACCGGCGGCGCCTGCGCGAGGAGGCCGACCGGGCCCGCGCGCTGGCCGAGGGCAACCGCATCCGCACGGCGCTGCTGGCCGCCGTCAGCCATGACCTGCGTACGCCGCTCGCCGGGATAAAGGCGGCGGTCACCAGTCTGCGTTCCGACGACGTTGCGTGGTCCGATGAGGACCGGGCCGAACTCCTGGAGGGCATCGAGGAGGGCGCCGACCGCCTCGACCACCTCGTCGGGAACCTGCTCGACATGTCCCGCCTCCAGACCGGCACGGTCACGCCGCTGATCCGCGAGATCGACGTCGACGAGGTCGTGCCGATGGCCCTCGGCGGGGTGCCCGACGGAAGCGTCGAGCTGGACGTGCCCGAGACGCTGCCCATGGTCGCCGTCGACGCCGGGCTGCTGGAGCGGGCGATGGCCAACCTGATCGAGAACGCCGTCAAGTACAGCCCCGCCGGCCGGACCGTCCTGGTCGCCGCCAGCGCCCTCGCGGACCGCGTCGAGGTGCGGGTCGTCGACCGGGGGCCGGGCGTGCCGGACGACGCCAAGGAATGCATCTTCGAGCCCTTCCAGCGGTACGGCGACGCCCCGCGCGGCGCCGGAGTGGGCCTCGGCCTCGCCGTGGCCCGGGGCTTCGCCGAGGCGATGGCCGGCACCCTGAACGCCGAGGACACCCCCGGCGGCGGCCTCACCATGGTTCTCACCCTCCGCG
Source organism: Streptomyces mutabilis (assembly GCF_014649815.1). Classification (GTDB taxonomy): domain Bacteria; phylum Actinomycetota; class Actinomycetes; order Streptomycetales; family Streptomycetaceae; genus Streptomyces; species Streptomyces mutabilis. Next base: position 142,026 of record NZ_BMTT01000013.1, read on the forward strand.
CGGCGGGCTCACCCGCCGGTACTCCCCCCTTCGCGACCGCGGGAAGCGCGACAGCAGAAAGGCAGGCCGCCCGATGACCCGGGTGCTCGTGATCGACGACGAACCGCAGATCGTGCGCGCGCTCGTGATCAACCTAAAGGCCCGGCACTACGAGGCCGATGCCGCCCACGACGGCGCCACCGCCCTCCAGCTCGCCGCCGCCCGCCACCCCGACGTCGTCGTGCTGGACCTGGGCCTGCCCGACATGGACGGCGTCGAGGTGATCCGGGGCCTGCGCGGCTGGACCCGGGTGCCGATCCTGGTGCTGTCCGCCCGGCACTCCTCCGACGAGAAGGTCGAGGCGCTCGACGCGGGCGCCGACGACTACGTCACCAAGCCCTTCGGCATGGACGAACTGCTCGCCCGCCTCCGCGCCGCCGTCCGCCGGGCCGAGCCCGTCCCGGGCGGTGAGGACGACGTGATCGTCGACACCGCGGGGTTCACCGTCGACCTGGCCGCGAAGAAGGTGAACCGGGACGGCAGGGACGTACGGCTGACGCCCACCGAGTGGCACCTGCTGGAGGTGCTGGTGCGCAACACCGGCCGCCTGGTCAGCCAGAAGCAGCTGCTGCAGGAGGTGTGGGGACCGTCGTACGGGACGGAGACGAACTACCTGCGGGTCTACATGGCGCAGTTGCGCCGCAAGCTGGAAACGGACCCGGCCCACCCGCGCCACTTCATCACGGAGCCGGGCATGGGGTACCGCTTCGAGAGGTGAGCGGGCGGGGAGCGAAAGGTGAGCCTCGCGATACCGGCCCGAGAGGGGTGCATGGCTGTCGGTCCGCCCCGGTACGCTTCTGATATGAGTGCTGCTCCGCGTTCCGACAAGCCGGTGGGCCGGTTCCGGCGCATGTTCGACCGGCTCTCCTCGTCGCAGGAGGACCTGGAGTCCGAGGAACTGCGCGAGGACGCCGACACCGCCGGCTGCACCCGCATCGGGGACTGCCAGGACCGTCAGATCGTCTCGGTTACTGGTACCTTGCGCACGGTCACCCTGCGACCGCGCGCGGGCGTCCCGGCCCTGGAGGCCGAGCTGTTCGACGGCTCCGCCGCCCTGGACGTCGTGTGGCTGGGCAGACGCTCCATCGTGGGCATAGAGCCGGGGCGCAAGCTCATCGCATCGGGCCGGATCTCCATGAGCCGGGGCCGCCGGGTGCTCTTCAACCCGAAATACGAACTGAGACCCCTCGGACGGGAGTAGCCGGTGACGTCGCTCGACAAGCCGACCGAAGACACCCAGGACACGGAAGCGGACAACGCCCGAACGGTGACGGAGGCCGCGCTCTTCGAGGCGTTCGGCGGCGTGCGGGGCATGGTCGAGACGGTGCTGCCGGGCCTGCTCTTCGTCACCATCTTCACGCTCAACAGCGACCTGCACATGTCGGCGATCGCGGCGCTGGCCGTGTCGCTGGTGCTGGTCGTGGTCCGGCTGGCGATGAAGGACACCGTCAAGCACGCCTTCAGCGGTGTCTTCGGCGTCGCCTTCGGCGTGGTTTTCGCGATGATGACCGACAACGCCAAGAACTTCTATCTGCCGGGCATGCTCTACACCCTGGGCCTGGCCCTGGCGTACATCGTCACCTCGCTGGCCGGCGTGCCGCTGATCGGCCTGATCCTCGGCCCGGTCTTCAAGGAGAACCTCTCCTGGCGCACCCGGAACCCGGGCCGCAAGAAGGCCTACACCAAGGCCAGCTACGCCTGGGGCTTCATCCTGCTCGCCAAGTCGGCGATCCTCTTCCCGCTGTACTGGTGGGCGGACACCGAGCAGCTCGGCTGGGTCCTGGTCACCCTGAAGATCCCGCCCTTCCTGCTCGCCGTCTGGCTGACCTGGGTTTTCCTGGCGAAGGCACCGGCGCCCATCGACGTGTTCGCGGAGATGGAGGCGGCGGAGCAGGCCGAGAAGGAGCAGAAGGCACGCGAGAAGGCCGAGCGCGAGGCACGGGGCGAGGACGCCCAGGACCCGGCGCCCGGCGGCAGGCACCGCAGCGGCTGACGGCACCGCGAGGACCGACGGACCCCGAGAGACGACGTACTGCGGGGAGTGACGGCACACGACGGTGGGGGCGCCCGGAAATCTCCGGGCGCCCCCACCGTCGTATGGCGGGCCGTGCGGCCCTGCGCCGGATCAGCGCGCCGTACTGCCCTTCCGCGCCGACAGCAGGTCCTCGAGCTGCTCCTCGCGGGCCTGCGCCGCCACGAACAGCAGCTCGTCGCCGGCCTCCAGGGAGTCCTCCCGGGACGGCGTCAGCACCCGGGTGCCGCGGATGATCGTGACCAGCGAGGTGTCCTCGGGCCACTCCACGTCGCCCACCTGGGTGCCGGCCAGGGCCGACTCCTCCGGCAGGGTCAGCTCCACCAGGTTGGCGTCGCCGTGGCTGAAGCGCAGCAGCCGGACCAGGTCGCCGACGCTCACCGCCTCCTCCACCAGGGCCGACATCAGCCGCGGCGTGGAGACGGCGACGTCCACGCCCCAGGACTCGTTGAACAGCCACTCGTTCTTCGGGTTGTTCACCCGGGCGACAACGCGCGGAACGCCGTACTCCGTCTTGGCCAGCAGGGAGACGACCAGGTTGACCTTGTCGTCGCCCGTCGCGGCGATCACGACGTTGCAGCGCTGGAGCGCCGCCTCGTCCAGGGACGTGATCTCGCACGCGTCCGCGAGCAGCCACTCCGCCATCGGCACCCGCTCGACCGAGATCGCGGTCGGCGCCTTGTCGATCAGCAGCACCTCGTGGCCGTTCTCCAGCAGCTCGCCCGCGATCGAACGGCCGACCGCACCGGCTCCGGCAATGGCGACCCTCATCAGTGACCGCCCTCCTCTTCGGGACCCTTGGCGAACGCCGCCTCGACCTTGTGGACCTCGTCGGTGCGCATCATCACGTGCACCAGGTCACCCTCCTGCAACACCGTCTGCGACGACGGCAGGATCGCCTCCCCGAGCCGGGTGAGGAATGCCACCCGCACCCCGGTCTCGTCCTGCAGTCGGCTGATCTTGTGGCCGACCCAGGACGCCGAGGTGTGCACTTCCGCGAGCTGGACGCCGCCGGTGGGATCGCGCCACAGCGGCTCGGCGCCCGAGGGGAGCAGCCGGCGCAGCATCTGGTCGGCCGTCCAGCGGACGGTGGCGACCGTGGGGATGCCCAGGCGCTGGTAGACCTCGGCGCGGCGGGGGTCGTAGATGCGGGCGGCGACGTTCTCCACGCCGAACATCTCGCGGGCCACCCGGGCGGCGATGATGTTCGAGTTGTCGCCGCTGGAGACGGCGGCGAAGGCGCCCGCCTCCTCGATGCCGGCCTCCCGCAAGGTGTCCTGGTCGAAGCCGATGCCGGTGACCCTGCGGCCGCCGAACGTGGAACCGAGGCGGCGGAAGGCGGTGGGGTCCTGGTCGACCACGGCGACCGTGTGCCCCTGCTGCTCCAGGTTCTGCGCGAGGGCCGAGCCCACGCGCCCGCAGCCCATGATGACGATGTGCATCGCCTCACACCCCGCTCTCTGCGGGCCCGCCGGCCTCTGTGGATGTCCTGCTCATGTCTCTCTTTCGGCTCGCCTGGCGACACGTCGCGGCCGGTGTGCGGCCGCAGGGGAACATCATGCCGGTGAGCACCGGCCCTGACGCCTCTCGGGGCCCGGGGAAGTCCGGAACCCGAGCGGAAGCTCGGATTCCCCCATCGTCCGCCCCCAACGTAGCGGCATGCCTCGGGGGGCCGCATGGGCCCGCTCACCCTCCGGCCGAGGACCTCCGCCGGCCGATGCTGCGGATGCTGGCAAGAGTCAGGATTCCGAGGCCGACGAGCGTGGCGCCGCCGCCGATCAGCTCTGCGCTCAGGTCGCTCAGATGCATGGGACCTCCAGGGGGCGGTGCAACAGTGGGGGAGCGGTCGGCAATCGGGCGGCGTTCCTCATACAGGCAGACATTCAGGCACGCCGCCCGCACGACCTGCGGAATCCGCAGCCCTACGGGTATCCGAGTTCACCCGTAGAGCAGAGGGCGTGCCGCTCGGGGGTGGCGGTTGGGCGGGCGCCCGTTCGAAGGCTTACGATCCTCTGTTGTGTCCAAACTGACCGACGTGCCCAAACGGATCCTGATCGGGCGCGCACTGCGCAGTGACCGGCTGGGGGAAACGCTCCTGCCGAAGCGCATCGCCCTCCCCGTCTTCGCCTCCGACCCGCTGTCCTCCGTGGCGTACGCGCCCGGCGAGGTGCTGCTGGTGCTGTCCATCGCGGGCGTGTCGGCGTACCACTTCAGCCCCTGGATCGCGGTCGCGGTCGTGGTGCTGATGTTCACCGTGGTCGCCTCCTACCGACAGAACGTCCACGCCTACCCGAGCGGCGGCGGCGACTACGAGGTGGCGAACACCAACCTCGGTCCCAAGGCCGGTCTGACGGTCGCCAGCGCCCTGCTGGTCGACTACGTCCTGACCGTCGCCGTCTCCATCTCCTCCGGCATCGAGAACCTCGGCTCCGCGATCCCCTTCGTGGTCGAGCACAAGGTCCTCTGCGCGATCGCCGTCATCCTGCTGCTGACCCTGATGAACCTGCGCGGCGTCAAGGAGTCGGGCACGCTCTTCGCCATCCCGACGTACGTCTTCGTCGCGGGCGTCTTCATCATGATCGCGTGGGGCGCCTTCCGCGGCCTGGTCCTGGACGACACCATGCGCGCCCCCACCGCCGACTACGAGATCAAGCCGGAACACGGCGGCCTGGCCGGCTTCGCCCTGGTCTTCCTCCTGCTACGCGCATTCTCCTCCGGCTGTGCCGCGCTCACCGGCGTCGAGGCGATCTCCAACGGCGTCCCGGCCTTCCGCAAGCCCAAGTCGAAGAACGCGGGCAACACCCTCGCGATGATGGGCCTGCTCGCCGTCACCATGTTCTGCGGCATCATCGCGCTGGCCGCCGCCACCGACGTCCGCATGTCGGAGAACCCGGCCAAGGACCTCTTCCACGACGGCGTCCCGCTCGGCGCGGACTACGTGCAGCACCCGGTGATCTCGCAGGTCGCCGAGGCGGTCTTCGGCGAGGGCAGCTTCCTGTTCATCGTCCTGGCCGCCGCCACCGCGCTCGTCCTCTTCCTGGCCGCCAACACCGCGTACAACGGCTTCCCGCTGCTCGGCTCGATCCTCGCCCAGGACCGCTACCTGCCCCGCCAGCTGCACACCCGCGGCGACCGCCTGGCCTTCTCCAACGGCATCGTGCTCCTGGCCGGCGCGGCGATGCTCCTGGTCTTCGTCTACGGCGCCGACTCCACGCGCCTGATCCAGCTCTACATCGTCGGCGTCTTCGTCTCCTTCACGCTCAGCCAGATCGGCATGGTCCGCCACTGGAACCGCCACCTGGCCACGGAGAAGGCCCCGGCCGCCCGCCGCCGCATGATCCGCTCCCGCGCGATCAACGCCTTCGGCGCCTTCTTCACGGGCCTGGTCCTGGTCGTCGTACTGGCCACCAAGTTCACGCACGGCGCCTGGGTCGCCCTGCTCGGCATGTGCATCTTCTTCGCGACGATGACGGCCATCCGCAAGCACTACGACCGCGTCGCCGAGGAGATCGCCGCCCCCGAGGGCCCCGAGGCGGCCCAGAGCGACGACATGGTGCGCCCCTCCCGCGTCCACTCGGTGGTCCTGATCTCAAAGATCCACCGCCCGACCCTGCGCGCGCTCGCCTACGCCAAGCTGATGCGCTCCGACACTCTGGAGGCGCTCAGCGTCAACGTCGACCCGGCCGAGACCAAGGCCCTGCGCGACGAGTGGGAGCGCCGCGGCATCGCCGTACCGCTGAAGGTGCTGGACTCGCCCTACCGCGAGATCACGCGGCCGGTCATCGAGTACGTCAAGAGCCTGCGCAAGGAGTCCCCGCGCGACGCGGTCTCGGTCATCATCCCCGAGTACGTGGTCGGCCACTGGTACGAGCACCTGCTCCACAACCAGAGCGCCCTGCGCCTCAAGGGCCGCCTGCTCTTCACCCCCGGCGTCATGGTCACCTCGGTGCCTTACCAGCTCCAGTCCTCCGAGGCGGCCAAGCGGCGCGCCCGCAAGCGGCAGGACTGGAACGCGCCGGGTGCGGTGCGGCGAGGACCGGCGCAGTCCGACCGGGCGAAGGAGTCCTCCTCTTCGTCGTAGACTGGACGGCTGTTGTCCTACGGCGTACGTCTTCCGGCGTGCGTCCCCGTGCCGTCCCGTTCTCTGGAGTCACCCCGCCATGCACGCAGAACAGAAGAAATCGCAGGCGGAGTCCCCGGCGGTCTCGCTGGTGGGTGAGGAGTACGAGGTCGAGATCGGCCCCGTCGCCCACGGCGGCCACTGCATCGCCCGCACGTCCGAGGGCCAGGTGCTGTTCGTCCGGCACGCGCTGCCCGGCGAGCGGGTCGTGGCCCGCGTCACGGAGGGCGCGGAGGGAGCCCGCTTCCTGCGTGCCGACGCCGTCGAAATCCTGGACGCCTCCAAGGACCGCATCGAGGCCCCCTGCCCCTTCGCCGGTCCCGGCCGCTGCGGCGGCTGCGACTGGCAGCACGCCAAGCCGGGTGCCCAGCGCCGGCTGAAGGGCGAGGTCGTCGCCGAGCAGCTGAAGCGCCTCGCCGGCCTCACTCCCGAGGAGGCCGGCTGGGACGGCACGGTGATGCCGGCCGAGGGTGACAAGGTGCCCGCCGGCCAGGTCCCGTCGTGGCGCACCCGGGTCCAGTACGCCGTTGACACCGAGGGCCGCGCGGGCCTGCGCAAGCACCGCTCGCACGAGGTCCAGCCGATCGACCACTGCATGATCGCCGCGGAGGGCGTCAGCGAGCTTGGCATCGAGCAGCGGGACTGGACGGGCATGGAAACCATCGAGGCGATCGCGGCGACCGGCTCCCAGGACCGGCAGGTCATCCTGACCCCGCGGCCGGGCGCGAGGCTCCCCATCGTCGAGCTGGACCGCCCGGTCTCGGTGATGCGGGTCGGGGAGAAGGACGGCGGCGTCCACCGCGTCCACGGCCGCCCGTTCGTCCGCGAGCGCGCCGACGACCGCACCTACCGGGTGGGCGGCGGCGGCTTCTGGCAGGTCCACCCGAAGGCCGCCGACACCCTGGTCAAGGCGGTCATGCAGGGCCTGCTCCCGCGCAAGGGCGACATGGCCCTCGACCTGTACTGCGGGGTCGGCCTCTTCGCCGGCGCCCTGGCCGACCGGGTCGGGGACAAGGGCGCCGTCCTCGGCATCGAGTCCGGCAAGCGCGCGGTCGAGGACGCCCGGCACAACCTCGCCGACTTCGACCGGGTGCGGATCGAGCAGGGCAAGGTGGAGTCCGTCCTGCCGCGCACGGGCATCGACGAGGTCGACCTCATCGTCCTGGACCCGCCGCGCGCGGGGGCGGGGCGCAAGACGGTGCAGCACCTGTCGTCGCTGGGGGCACGGAGGATCGCGTACGTGGCATGCGATCCGGCGGCGCTGGCGCGGGATCTGGGGTACTTCCGGGACGGGGGGTACCGGGTGCGGATGCTGCGGGTGTTCGATCTGTTTCCGATGACGCATCACGTGGAGTGCGTGGCGATTCTCGAGCCTGCTGGCAAGGGGGCCTGACCTGCGCTTTTGTTGTCCGGTGGGTTGCTCGACCTGTTTCCCTCCGCCGCCAGCTCGAAGGCTTCAACCGTGGCGCGGCGGTCGCAGGACTCCCCGGCCGAGCCCTCGGAACGTCTCCTGGACCCAGCCCGGACCAACTGCTTCGCGTAGCCGTCGCCTTCCGGCGCGCCCGGGCACACATGAAGGTCCTGGGCCTGACCAGCTGGCACGAGTTTTTCCAGTGCGTCACGGCGGCTGCCCGCCTCTGCCCGGGAGCCAGGCCGGCACCGGCAGCAACGGCCTGATGGCCGCCCACTCCGCGTCCGTCATGTCCGACGGATACCGGCGTTCCCGGTCGGGATGGTCGGCCGTATTGCCGTACACGTGCGCGAGGCAATCACGCGATGGCGCAGCCGAGTTGAACTGGACGGGCTCGGGCGAGTACAGCAACGACCTCAGGGCCTCCCGGCAATGCTCGGTTGGATTCACATCCCCGAGCTACCGAGAGGCCCTGTCTTCATGCGCGCACAACGGGAAGAGCACCCCGGCGAGAAACCCGTTCGACCCGCACGTTCCATGACCGGTTGCGATACGGCTTCTGACGGGTGGACCTCAGGCGGTCAACTGGCGGCGGGCCAGTCGGCCGGGAGGCCGGACTGCTTGAGGAGATCGGCGAGGTTGTAGTAGTCGCTGTTGGAGGCAATGCGTTCGCCGCGGAGTTTCATGATGGTGGTGGCGGGGACGGCGAACGGCTTCGTTGCGCCGGGCATCACGCCGGAGAAGGTCCATTCGATCGCAATCCGGTTGCCGCTGCGGAACGAGGAGTGGACCTTGACCTTGGTGTTCTTGATGCTGGCGTGCGTTTTGGTGACCCAGTTGCCGATCTCGGTCCGGCCGTGCCATGCGGCGCCGAAGGCGTGGTCGATGTAGACGCCGTCGCGGGTGAACAGGGCGGCCATCTCGGCGGGCTGCTTTTCGTTCCAGGCGGTTTCCCACTGGGAGACGATGGCCCTGGAGTTGTGCTGCGAGCCCCAGTGCACGGGCCCGGCAGAGCTGACGGTGCTCACCGAAGCCGTCGTCGACGATGCCGGTGCCTGAGCGTTCGCCGGGGCGACTGCCGCGAAGGTCGCGACACCTGCGGTAGCGATCGAGACTGTCAGTGCGGCGATGATCGGATTCTTCCTCATGACTGCTTCCAAGTTGTTCGGTGGTGGCGTGGCCCATTACTTTACGGGTGTTAACTTACACGGTCAGTTAACCGGTGTAAAGTGATTGCATGACGACTTCGAAGGGACGTGTCCGCAACAAGCGAGGTGAAGGCGCGCAGCTACGCGACGAGATCGTCAGCGGCGCGACCAGGCTGCTCGTCCAAGGCGGGGAGCACAGCGTCACGCTGCGCGCCGTGGCACGGGAGGTCGGGATCTCGGCGCCGGCCATCTATCAGCACTTCGCCGACCGGGACGCGATCCTGTTCGCGGTCGCCGAAGTCGCCTTCGCCGAGCTGGAACATGCACTGAACGATGTGGGTGACCATGCCGACCCCGCTGACAGGCTGCGAGCGGTTGCCGTGGCCTATCTGACATTCGCCAAGCACTCGCCTACCCGCTACCAGATCATGTTCGGCGGGGTCTGGGATGCGAGCAAGTCGCTGCAGCGCACACCTTCGATGGCCGCCGATCTCGCGGAACTCGGCCTCGGCGCCTTCCGAATCATCAGCCGGGCCATGGCTGACTGCATCGAGGCAGGTTGCTCCACCGGGACTGATCCGCACGCCGACGCAACCGCGTTGTGGGCCGGCCTGCACGGACTCGCTCAGCTGCAGGTGGCGACGCCCTTGTTTCCTTGGCCTTCCGGGCTGCAGTCGACGCTCATCGATCGACTGGCATTGCTGCGAGGCTGACCGGCGAAAGGTGCCCGGCCATCTGTGCTGCTGGTTGGGGCCAGGTGCTGCCGTCCTGCTGTCGTGGACCATGTGCCGACGGGTCGACTGGTGCCCGGTTGAGTGACTCTCATCTTTGCGGTCACTCCGCCGACGCCACCTCGGCCGGTCCTTCCGGGATCAGATACGAGATGAGGTCGCGGGTCAGATTTCCTGCGTCCGGCGGATGTCCGACGGCGGAATCGCGACAGCACCGGCCCCCAGCACGATGCCGTCGGCTGACCGGAACAGCGTGATGGGCGTGTGATGGCCGGCGACCTGCGCGAATGACCTTTCGTTTCCTTCACGCTCGTGCCGGTTGGGTCGGTCACCGGTGAAGTCGCCGGGACGGCCGTCGACTCGGCGCGTACTTCCGGGGTGCAGGCATCAGAGCCGTGCTTCCCATCTGCCGGGCCAATCACGGCCGGTTTCAGGGCCGCTACGAGAACCGGCTCAGCTCAGTCCGGGCCGTGCCGCGGGAGGCGTTCCCCGACGACGGCTGTACCGGCCGGCATTCCTCGACGGCCGACGCGGCGGCGGCCTGGACCGGGGTCACGGTCGCGGTCGTGAACCTATACGCCACCACGTCGGCCGAGGTCAGTCGGTGGCCGCGCCCCCGGCTTTGGCGATGAGCATGTCCAGAAGCGAGAGCAGCGCACCGCGCGCGTCGTCACGGGAACGGGCATCGACCAGGTGAATGGGTGTGTTCGGGTCACGCAGATGCAGCGCCGCCCTGATCTCCTCGATGGTGTAGGGCTGTTCGCCGTGGAAACAGTTCGCGGCGACCACGAACGGAACCCCTCGGTTCTCGAAGAAGTCGACGGCCGGAAAACTGCGGTCGAGGCGTCGTGTGTCGACGAGGACAATCGCCCCGAGTGCCCCGTTCAGCAGGTCGTCCCACATGAACCAGAAGCGCTCCTGGCCAGGGGTGCCGAACAGGTAGAGCACGACCTGTGCATCGGTGAGGGTGATGCGGCCGAAGTCCATCGCGACGGTGGTAACCGCCTTGGACTCGATGCCGTCGAGGTCATCGACGCCGACGCCCGCGCTCGTCAGCCGCTCCTCGGTACGCAACGGCTCGATCTCGGAGACCGTCTCGACCAGGGTCGTCTTGCCGACGCCGAATCCCCCAGCGATGAGGATTTTGACGGGGTGCGCTTCCTGGGCTGGGGTGTCATATCCCGGCAAGGTTGTCCCTGATTCTCATGAGCAGGTGGACATTGGTGGTCTCGGCCCCTTCCAGGGGTGGCCGGTGCTCGATCAGCCCCCGATCAGCGAGTTCGCCGAGAAGAAGCGTCATGGGAGTGAGGCGGATGTGCATGCGCGCCGCGATCTCGGCGACCGCCAGGCCGCCCGGTGGCGAGCACATCGCGAGGATGGCCTGCCACTCGCTGGGCAGGCCGCCGTGGCCGTCCGCGACGGCCACGGCCGTGATCGTGGTGTCCATGGTCAGGGCGGTGTGTGCAGCCGCCGTACGTCCATCGGTCAGCGCGTACAGCCGCGTCCGGCGGTGGCCTCCCTCTCGCGGCCTGGGCTCGTCCGCCATTACGACGGCTGTGCCTGGCCGCGATCAGGCGTGCTCAGCCACTCACCGAGCGCCTGGGCGGTGCGCACGGCTTCACCGCCCAGCTCCCCCAGCCGCGCCTTGCGGGACGTCACCACGATGAGCGTGCTGCCCTCGCCGCATCCGACGATGCAGAGATAACAGTCGTCCATCTCGACCAGCTGGCGGATCACCCGGCCGCCGTCGACCTCCCTGGATATCGCCTTCATGGTGGAAGCGATGCCGGAGGACGCGGCGGCTATGCGCTCCGCCTGGTCCCGTTCCAGCTCGTACGAGCTGAGCTTGATCCCGTCGTTGGACAGGAGCACGGCTCCCTGGATGCCGGCGATCCTGCTCAGGTTGTTGTCCAGGACGCTGTAGATCATGTCGTTCGTTGTCGTCATGGCTGATCCCGTCGGAGTTCTTCTTCCACTGTCTGAGTCCCGTGTTCGTAGTCCGCCCAGGCGTCGGCCACTTCTTCGGGTGTTGCCGCATCCTGATGGACGCCGGTTTCCGGTGCGTGCGGCGCGCGGAGCTGCTCGGCGATGTGAGCCTGTGGGATCCGCTCGGGGAGGGCCGGCTTCGCGTCACCGTTCCGTCTCAGGGAAGGAACCGACGGCTTCCTCTCCACCGGCCGCCCGGGCGAGCGCTCCGGCTTCCTACGGCCGGCCGACCCGGTCCTCGCGTGCAGGACCAGCTCGGGCTTGCGTTCGTCGAACGGGCCCGGTACCGGGGCGGGCATCGCCGCCGCGCGCGACGCTTCCTTCCCCGCCCGGACCGGTTCGGTCGGCACGAGGAGTTCCTCGGGAAGGATTACCACGGCCGAGGTCCCCCCGTACACCGAGCGGCGCAGCGTCACCGTGGCCCCGAGCTGTTCGGCGATGTGGCCGACCACGAAGAGTCCGAGCCGGTGCGCGTTCTCCGCCAGGACGGAATACGGCGGGGCCGAGTGCAGACGCCCGTTCATCTCCTCGTAGGCTGCGGCGGTCACCCGAGGCCCGCGGTCCTCGATGTCGACCAACAGCCCGTCTGTCACCAGTTCGGCACGGATGACCACCTTCGACTGCGGCGGGGAGAACCGGGTGGCGTTGTCCAGGAGTTCTGCCAGGAGGTGGCTGATCTCGCTGACAACCCGCGGTGCCACGCTGATCTCGTCCAGGGCCTGGCGCTCGATCCGCCGGAAGTCCTCGACTTCCGCGGCGGCTTCGCGCAGCAGGTCGGCGACGCGCATGGGCTCGGTGTGCGGATCGGGGATCTCCCCACCTGCCAGGATGAGCAGGTTCTCGATCTGCCGCCGCATTCCCACCGTCAACTGGTCGGATCGCATCAACCGGGCGAGAAGCTCCTCGTCGTGCCCGAAGGCGTCCTGCAGTTCGTCGGTGAGGGCCAACTGGCGGCTGACCAGGTTTCCGGTGCGCGAGGCGATGCCCGCGGCGAACATACCGAAACCCTGACGCTCGGCCGCGAGCCGCGCATGCCCGTCGACGGATACGGAGACGACCCGGGCGAACGCGTCGCTGATACGTCCGACCTCGTCCCGGTCTCCGCTCACCGCGGGCAGCGCATCGTCGTCGACGGGCTGCCCGCGCTGGAGCCGGGCAACGACATCCGGCAGCGTGTCCTCGGCAATGGCCACCGTACGTCGGTGCAGACCGCGCAGGCGGCGGAGCACGGAGCGCGTGGTGAGCACGATGACGGCCGCGACGGCGAAGACGGCTGCGCCGTTTCCGACGATCAGCCAGATGACCTCGTTCTCCAACTGCGTGGCCTTGGCGTCGGCGTGCACGAGCAGTGCTCGCCCCTGTTTCGCGTCGAGCGCGGCAAGGCGCGACGCGAACGTGTCGTACGCGGCCTGCCAGGCGTCAGCTTCCTTGGGTAGCTCGATGCCGGACGCGGTGTTCTGGTGGTCGGAGATGACCGCGTCCTCGATACGGACCTTCGTCTTCCAGCCGTCCGAGGCGAAGACCTGGTCGTAGGCCGCCTTGTCCTCGGCCGTCAGGTACGGCGCGACCCACTCGTCGTACTGGTACCGCTGGGATCCGACGGAGTTGACGAATTCGGCGAACCCGGAAGGGCTCAGACGCCTGGACGGCCCGGCCATGGCGAGGATGGTGGTCTCGCGTGCCACCATCTCCGACACCGTGAACACCGTGACGACCAGGCCGCTTTCCTGGATGAGCTCGGCGTCTTCCGCATGGCTGAACTCGTTCTGGTACACCCGGATGATGCGGTCGACGAGGTCGGAGTAGTAGCCGATCGTCCGATCCGCGTCCCCGCTGCGGGCGTCCGCGCGCTCGCGGAACGCGGCCAGATCCGCGAGGCCGTGCTTCAGCTCCGCGACGTAATGATCGTCCTCGCGCCCGGTCGCCGCCAGAGCTCCGTCCATCGCCCGGCGAAACTCGTCCGCGGCCCGGTCCGTGGCCGCGCGCTGCTCGCGCAGCTCCTTCTCGGAAACGGAGTCGCTCGCCCACCGTGTGGCGGTCATCGTCCGCTCAGCCTGCAGTTCGACCATCAGCCTGGTCAGGGGTACATCGGTCCGCTCACCGACTGCCACGTCAGCGCGTAGTTGCTTTGACTGGTGTATCAGCGGCTGTGCGGTCATGGCCACTTGGACACTCATCGCCACAATAGGGACGATCGCCAGCCACATGAGCAGCGTACGCAGGCGCAGAGTCCGCCGCCGACGAGTCGCCGGCTGCCCTCGTGTGCCTTCGGGTTCTATGGGAGACATCAGTCCTCGGAGAGCGGGGAACCAGGGGGGACGGCCCGACCGCCGAGACCAGACGCAGTCCTGGGTTCAGGGCTGGGGGAAGTCCGGTTCGGCTTTGACGCGACGTGAGGTACCGATCATAACCAGCCACGCCGGAGAAGCGGAGAGATGACTTCCGTTGGTCACATGCGGTAAAGGCGACGAAGCACTGCACATCGGGCGTTGGCGTACATCTGACGCCTGGGCGCAGGCGTGCTCGTGCGGACAGGGCGACCCGCTTTCCCGGCCGCACGTCTTGGACCGACTGGCGCATGGGTCACTTGAGTCCCGGGCCGGTGGGCTCGTCCATCCGGGAAAGTCTGTTGGGGAATCTCGTGTCGCGCCCTCACCTGTTGACGGCCTGGCCCGTGGTAATCGACAGACATGCCTGAAGAGTCCCCCGAGGTCGCGGACCGTTCGTACCGGTTCGGGCGGCTGCGCCGCGCCGTCATTCGTTCGCCGGTCGGGCGCGGACGGCGACGGGGCGTGCACATGGAGCTGGGGTCGCGTTCGCTGAGCTTTTCGGCGCTGGGATTGCTCACGCTGGTGCCTTTGTTGATCATCGTCTCCTCTGCCGATCCCGAGCACAGTCGGGGGTTCGCGCAGTGGTTGGGGGAAGGGCTCGGCGTCTCGACGGCCGCCAGGGAGCAGGTCGATAGGTTGTTCGCTCGGCCCGGCCAGGCGCTGCGGAGCACGACCGTGTTCGGTATCGCCGCCCTCGCCCTGTTCGGCCTGGCTTTCGGGGCCGCGGTGCAGACCGGCTACGAAAAGGTCTGGGACCTGCCGCCGGCCCGCTGGTGGGCCAGGTGGCGGCACGTGGTCTGGCAGGCGGGGCTGTCGCATCGCTGAGCGCCGTCCTGTTCCTCTGGTGGTCCCAACACCTGCTGCTCGGGGGGCGGATCCGCTGGCGCGCGCTGCTGCCGGGCGCCGTGGCCACCGTGGTCGGGCTGCTCGGTCTGAGGATCTTCTCCGCCCTCGTCTTCTCGCCACTGATCGCATCCAACGCCGTCGCCTACGGACCCGTCGGAACCGTGTTGGTCGTCGAGTCCTGGCTGCTCGGCGTGGGAGTCGTGATCTTCGGTGGCGCACTGGTCGGCCGATTGTTCTACGAGGAGACCCCCCCGCGTGACACGCACATGGAAACGACGCAGGTGAGGACGGCGCACCAGACGCTCGCCTCGCCCGGGGCACACGATCGGACCTGAGCCCAGTCGAGGCCTAACGCCGTCCCGACACCGGGTGGGCGGACGATCAGTGGCGCCCGGGCTCCTGACCGGTGTGTTCGGTCGCCCGGCTGGACTCCAGCCACGAACGGGCGGGCTCTGCCGCGCGGGTGGTGTCCACGGTGAGTTCGAGACGGGTGCCGCCCTCGCCGTTCGCCGGATAACTGCGCTGTTCGGTGGCTGCGAAGCAACGACGGAGAACTTCCGCCACCCGTCGTGCGTCCTCGGGCGACGCGGCGACGACGTGAACCTCGGCATACCCGGCCGAGGGTGCTTCCTGGGACTCCATGGCGACCTCACTGCGCGGCTGGATGCGATCGGACCAGAGCGCCGATCACTCTAGTCGCACACATCACCCGCCTCGGACCTCGACGCATCGACTCGAACCCGGTGGGTCCGGGGAACACCGGGCGGGGGAGTACCCCAAGGGCCGGGGCGAGTGCTGACGTCCGTGTCCCCGTCGGTGCCGGGACCGGGTGGCCGCGGACGCGAAGCGGGGACGCGTCCCACAGCACGGAGCTGGCTTCATGGGCATCGGCGGCGGGCGGTCCGCGGCCGCGCCGCCCGTTCGGGTGGTTCGGGGAGTACGGTATGGAGTACCGAGAATCCTAGGGGCACCGGCACCGTACCCGTGTCGTTTTCGGCGATCGAATACGCCGGGCCGGTTACGACCGGTCCGGGGCAGGGTCCGCGTCATGACTGTGACCATCTCCCGCCCGACGACGTCCGAAGAGCAAGCGGCCCCATCTCGTCCGCGCCTTGACCCCGCACCGGCCGGCTCCGTGCCGGCACTGCTGGACGGCGCCTGGCGGCCGCGCTCGCCCGACCTCCTCGCCGAACTGCCCGCACCGGCGGCCGTGCTTGCGCAGTGGGGACGGATCACCCGGATCACGAAGAACCCAGCCCCGTGGCCGGTGACCGAGGGCGACCGGACCGCACAGGCGGCCTGGGTGTGCGGAGGCAACCCCGAACCCACGGCTCCGGCTGTTCGCGCACCGGGCCGGACGGTCGGTGCTGTGCCGGCGGACCGGTCGACGAGGGTGTCGGAACCCTTGACGTCCTCGTGCCCGTGATCGCGCTCGCGGTGGTGACGACTGCGTACGTCCCTCACCCACGGCCGGTTCTGTCCGTCGCTCGGTGTCTTTGAACGGATCCTCAAGAACGAGGAGACATGTCCCCTCCACCGCTTGACGTCCTCCGCCGGGAGCGCGGTCCGCACGCTCTGGTCGCCCTCTCGGGAGAGATCGACCTGACCACCGTCCCGCTGGCGCGCAGCGCCCTGCTCCAGTGTCTCGACGAGCGCGCCCGCACCGTCGACATCGACCTCTCCGCAGTCACCTTCTGTGATGTCAGCGGGCTCAACCTCTTCCTGGAGATGGCGCGGCTCACCGAGCGCTCGGGAGCACCCATGTGCCTGCACCAGCCCCCGCGGTCCCTGGTGCGTCTCACCGAAATCACCGGCTCCGGTGATCTGCTCCCTTTCGTCCGCCCCGCCCCGAGATCGTCGCACGCCGGGCAGGCCGCCGTGGAGAGGGTGCGGTGAGCTGAGCGCTCGATGACGAGCACGAGCCATGAAGTCCGAGGCAGGCGCTCCGTTGATGCCCCTGACCTGATCAGAAGGGGGCTTCGGCGGACCGGGGCACCCGCGGCCGCGTGAGCCGCGGACGCCCTGCGAGTTCCTAGGCGGGGACGCGCTTGTGCCGGAGGGGTGCTCCGGCCTGATGGAGGCTGGTGAGCGCCTGCCGGTAGGAGGCGATCAGCCCGGTCTCCAGGTAATCCACGCCCAGTTCCTCGCAGTAGCGCCGGACGAGGATGCGTGCCTTGCGCAGGTTGGGGCTGGGCATGCTGGGGAAGAGGTGGTGTTCGATCTGGTGATTCAGGCCGCCCAGGGCGATGTCGGTGAACCATCCGCCGTTCACGTTGCGTGAGGTGAGCACTTGGCGGCGGAGGAAGTCCGGGCGGTCGTCGCCTCTCAGGATCGGCATGCCCTTGTGGTTGGGGGCGAAGAGAGAACCGAGGTAGAGGCCGAACAAGCCCTGGTGGACGGCGAGGAAGGCGATTGCCATGCCGGGCGGCAGGACCCAGAACAGGGCGGTCAGGTACACCACGCAGTGCATGGACAACAGAACGCCGTCGAGGACCCGGTGCTTGAGTGCGCGGTTGGCGACCGCCCTCCCGCTTGACACGTGCAGGTTGAAACCCTCCAGCGTGAGGAGGGGAAAGAACAGGAACGCCTGCCAGCGGCCGATGAGGCGGGGGAGCCCGGTGGCGGCGCGGGCCTGATCCTGGGACCAGACCAGCAGGTCGGGGGTGACGTCGGGGTCGAGGTCCTCGTTGTTGGGGTTGGCGTGGTGACGGGTGTGCTTGTCCTGCCACCAGCCGTACCCCATCCCGATGCTCGCTCCGGCGATCCGTCCGGACACCTCGCTGGCCCTGCGCCGGCGGAACACTTGGCGGTGGGCCACGTCATGGGCGACCAAGGCCACCTGCCCGAAGACGACAGCCAGGAAGGCTGCGACCGCCAACGTCCACCATGAGTCGCCGACGAGTGCGAAGGCGATCCATCCGGTGGCGTAGAGCCCGGCCACCGCGGTGATCCGGAGCGTGTAGTAGCCGGGGCGGCGCCCCAGCAGTCCGGCATCCGCGATCTTCCTCGACAGCCGGGCGAAGTCGCTGCCGGAACTCTCGGGACGCGGAGCGCGGACCGTGACACTTGTCATGATTGGTGAAACTCTCTGCTAGCTGTGCAGGCGCCTCCGGGCCGCCGCCCGACAAGGGTGGGGGGCGGTCGCGGACGCCGGCCGGAGGCGCGCCGCCCGCAGCGTCGGCCGTCGTGACGCTGCTCCGGGACCGGCCGGGTTCCCGGCCGGGCAGGTCCTATTCGGTCGGGGGCGGTCTTCCCGCGAACATTCCCCGAGCAGCAGGTGGACGGAGCGTCGGCTGCGGGGTTCGGATGCCCCCCTTCGGCGCCGAATCGGAAACCGTCCGGCGCCATCATGTGGAGCGCGTGCGGTCCCCGAGTCAGCTGGTAGAAGTGTCTGTCCCGTGGTTCTGTGGCCGGGGAGGGGCGCTCGGCCTGTCTCTCTCCGTACGTAAGTGCGAACGGACGGTGTCCCCCCCGCAACCATTTTGACCTGCGCGTACATGGAGACATGGCATCGGGGGGCGCCGTCAGCTGCTAGTCAGCCCGGTTTCATGGCTGCATGGCGATGACACTCGACTCCCCGACGACCTCGACGCGAAGCTCACCGAGAGGGCAGCTGACGGGCGCGACCTCGTTCTCCATCGCGTGACGTCCGATGTCGTGCGGTGGGGGACGGAAACGGGTTCCGACAGGAGCACGCAGCTTCAACGCTGCTCGGTCCGTACGGTCCTCGGCTCCGGCTCGTCGCCCCGGCCGCTGTGCTGGTTCAGCACGCGCAACGCGTCCGCGGAGGTCGCGTCGTTGGGGGTGTAGATCTCGACGCGGTGGTCGGGGCTGTCGGGCTGAAGCCACACCTGGTAGTCCACGCTCACCGCTCCGACGGTGGGGTGCTGCACATGCATGGTCCCCGTCGTGCAGTCGGAGACGTCCCCCGTCGCCCACATCGCGCCGAAGTCCGGGCTGTGTATGAGGAGTTCGCCGATCAGCCCGGCGAGCCGGGCGTCCGTGGGGTAGCGGCCCGCGGTGAGGCGCAGATAAGCGACGTGGATTTTGGCGAGATCCGGCCAGTTGCGGTACATGTCGCGGGTGTGGGGGTCGAGGAAGAACATCCTGGGGATGGACGGACGCCCCTCCGGATCCCGTGGCGCCTCGAAGGGAATGTGCTCGGCGGCCAGCGCGTGCCCGGTGCGGTTCCACGCGAGGACGTCGCCGCGCCTGCCGAGCACCACCGCGGGCGTGGCCTCGCCCAGTGACTCCAGGAGGGCCAGTACCCGCGGGTGGGGCTCCTCGCGGGGCGGTTCGCCCAGACCGGGCTTCACCGACTGCCGGGCGAGGTTGTGCAGATGGACGGTCTCCACCTGGTCGAGCCGGAGCACCCGGGCGAGCGCGTCGAGCACCTGCCCGGAGGCGGTCTCGGCCTGCCCCTGCTCCAGACGCGTGTAGTACCCCGCGCTCACCCCCGCGAGCTGGGCGAGTTCTTCCCGTCGGAGACCGGGGACCCGGCGGGAGGCGCCGTAGGTCACCAGACCGATCTCAGCCGGAGTGACCCGGTCACGACGGCTCTTCAGGAACGTTCCTAGGCTCTCCATGCTTACGAGCCTAGGGTGCACGCCCGCTCCGTGGGTGTACCTGTCGGGTGTACCCACGCCATGGGGATGGCTGTCGGCCACGCCGTACCCGAGTGTCGGCACCATGACTCGACAGCATGCGAACAACGCTCCCGGACTGCGGGCCTGGCTGGGGCTCGCGGTGGTCCTCGGCCCGGTCCTCCTCGTCTCCATGGACGGATCGATCCTGTTCCTGGCCATGCCCCGGATCAGCCAGGCCCTCTCGCCCACTGCCGACCAGGCGCTGTGGATTCTGGACATCTACGGCTTCGCCGTCGGTTCCCTGCTGGTCGCCTTCGGCAGCATCGGTGACCGCTACGGCCGGCTGAGGCTCCTGGTGATCGGCGCGACCGTGTTCGGACTCGGCTCCGCCGGGGCGGCGTTCGCACCGACCCCCGAACTCCTCATCGCCTGCCGAGCGCTCATGGGCGTGGCCGGGGCGACCCTGCTGCCCTCGGCGCTGGCCGTACTGAGCGAGCTGTTCCCCGACTCCCGGCGCAGGGCCCAGGCCATCGGCATCTTCGCAGCGGCCTTCGCGGCCGGTTTCGCCATCGGCCCGGTCATCGGGGGCGCCCTCCTCGGCCAGTTCTGGTGGGGCTCGGTCTTCCTCGTCAACCTCCCCGTCATCGTCGCGTTCCTGGGGTTCGCGCCGGTCCTCCTCCGAGAGGTCCGGTCGGGCGGGACGGGCCGCGTCGATCCGCTCAGCGTCGTGACCTCCGCCGGGGGCCTGCTGCTCACGATCTACGGCATCAAGCACCTGGCCGCCGACGGGATCTCGGCTCTTCCGATCGGCACGATGATCGTCGGCTTCGCCGTACTGGCCTTCTTCGGCCTGCGCCAACGGCACCTCGACAACCCGCTGATCGATTTTTCCCTCTTCCGCGACCGCGTCTTCGCCATCGCCGTCATCACCGGTCTCCTGCCGCTGGCCGCATGGTCGGCGGCGGCGTACCTGTCCGGCATCTACCTCCAGTCGGTACTGGACCTGAGCGTCCTGCACGCTGCGCTCCTGGCCCTCCCGGGCGCGGCGGCCCTCACCATCTCCTGCATCGTCACACCGGCCGTCGTCGAACGCATCGGGAAGCGGGCCGCACTCCTCGTCTGCCACTTCTCCATCGCGGGCGGCCTGTTGCTGCTGCTCCCCACCACGGTCACCGGCGGGATCGGCTGGTACGTCGCCTCGACCGTGATCGCCGGCTTGGGGTACGGCATCTCCTTCGCCGTCGTCGCGGACACCGCGGTCGGCGCGGTCCCCGCGGAGCGTGCCGGCTCGGCCGGAGCGATCGCCGAGACCAGCAACGAGATCGGGAACGCCCTTGGCATCGCGATCCTCGGCTCGCTCGCCGCGCTGCTCTTCCGCATCCAGGGCCCGGACCTCGCCCCCACCCTCGACGAGACCCTCCAGGTGCCTTCACTGCTCCCGTCCGTGGTCCAGGACGCGAAGTCCGCGTTCGTCACCGGCCTGCACGTCGTCGTGCTCGCGGCGAGCCTTCTGCACACCGCCCTCGGAGCGGCAGCCCTGCGCTGGCTCCCCAAGCCGGCGCCGGAGGAGCAGGCCACCGAGGTCCACGAAGAGCCCGGAGGAGCGCGTTGCGAACAGGCCGTGGCGGAGCAGGTCTGACGGGAGGGGCCGGCGAAGTGTCGCCGCCAGGCCGGCCGGAACCGGGTGAGGAACCCGTCTTCGCCGTCAGGGCCCGCATGCTTCCTGGCCGCCGTCCCGCCCGAGTGGCCCGCGCCGATTCCCCGGTTGGACAGGCCCTCGCCGACCGGCCTCCCCGCCCGCCCCGAAGGACGCCCAAGGTCCTTGAGCCCGGCGGTGCGGCCGCTAGGGCAGGCGCGCCTCCGGGCCGTCGCGAGAAACGCGGAACGGGCGGGATGGTTCGGTCGGCCCCAAAGAGCGCGCGTCACCGTCGCGGGCGCGCCATGGAGCAGCAGCCTCGACCGGCACCACCGCGGCGCCTCACATGACGAGGCATGGCCGATCGGCGCCCTCTCCTCCTCCCGCCGGTGGTTCCACCCTGGAGGAACAGGTCGGGCCGGTGGCGTTCGGTGGTCGGTATCTCGTCCGGCGGTGGTGGCGCCGCCCCGCGTACGCCCCGTCCCGGTGGTTCGGTGGGGCCGGTGTGGAGCCGGGGCAGGTCCGAGGCGGTCGCCGGGGCGGGCCCGGCTTGCGCTCGGGGCGTGGACCTCTGCGAGCTCCTCGTCGAGAGGGCGGCGGGGAGCAGACGACGTGCGGACGCCGGTTGACCTTGACACGTTGTTAAGGTGTGACCTGGGCGCAGGAGGTGGTCCCCATCAACACCACAGACGGAACCTCGCACACCGCCCGCGTGGCCCGCGCCCTGAGCGCCGAGGCCAGTTCGGTCCGGCTTCAGGCGGCCCTGGCGGCCGGCTCGAACCCCGACCCTGACTTCCTGGAGACGCTCGTCGAGCGGTGCGCGGTCGAGCCGGACTTCTTCGTGCGGGACATGCTCTCCTGGGCGCTGACCCGGCTCCCACCGGAGGCCACCCTGCCCCGGATCCGGCGGGAACTCGGCTCCGGGCGCGCGCAGGCCCGCAGCCAGGCGCTGCACACGCTGTCCAAGATCGGGAGCAGGAGCGCGTGGGCGTTCATCACACGCGGGATGCTGCGCGACGCCGACGACGAGGTCGCGCGGACCGCGTGGCGCGTCGCCGTCGTCCTCGTGCCCGAAGAGGAGAAGGAGGACCTGGCCGGCGAGCTGGCCCGACAGCTCGGCCGCGGTGACCGCGAGGTGCGGCTGAGCCTGAGCCGGGCCCTCATCGACCTCGGTGACGTGACCGGGCCCGCCCTGGAGAAGGCGGCGGCGCGCCCCGATCCGGTGGTGGCCGCGCACGCCCGTGCCACCGAACTGCTCAGGCAGAACCCGGAGGCCGGCTTCGACGCGGCCGTCGAGGAGGCGAAGCGAGTCGTCGCGCTCGGTCCCGAACGCGCCGCCGCCTCCGTCGCAGAAGCCGGAGCCGAAGAAGCCGCGGGAGCCGGAGAAGCCGTGGAGATCGCGAAGGCCGGGGAGACGCGGAGTGCTGATCGGTGAAGTGGCCCGCCGCTCGGGGGTGAGCCCCCGGATGCTGCGGCACTACGACGCCCTGGGCCTGGTGCGGCCGACCGGTCGCACCGTCGGCGGCTACCGCGAGTACTCGGCCGAGGACGTCCGCAGGATCTTCCACGTGGAGAGCCTGCGGTCCCTCGGGCTGTCCCTCAAGCAGATCGGACGCGCGCTGGAGGATCCGGCCTTCTCGCCGTCCGCCCTGGTCGGCGACCTCATCCGGTGGACGCAGGACCGCCTGGAACGGGAGCAGGAACTGCTGGAGCGGCTCCGCGCGATCGAAGCGTCGGCGCCCGCCGGCTGGCGGGACGTCCTGCACGTCGTCGAGCTCATGCGCGGACTCGACTCGACCAGCGCCGCGCGCAGGCAGCGCACCGTCCTGGTACGTCCGGAGGGTGCCGCAGTGCCTGCCGAACTGCTGGCCGGGGCGGTGCTGTCCGAGCCCGACCCCGTCGTCGCGGGCGCCCTGCGATGGGCGCTGGCCCGGTCGGACGGCGACGGCCTCGCGACCCTGGTGGCGGGCCTGCACTCGGACGACACCGGCGTCCGGCGGCGTGCCGTCCTGGCGATCGCCGCGATGCCAGATGCTCCGGGGGTGGCCGAGGTGCTCACGGACGCGCTCGGGGACGCGGACCCGACGGTGCGCAGACACGCCGCGCTGGCGCTGGGCGGGCGAGGCGCGACCGCGGCCGTGCCGACGCTCGTGGGCATGGTGGTCGAGGGGACCAATGACGTCGAGGCGGCGGAAATCCTGGGGACGCTGTCCCGGGACCCCGAGTGTGCGGAGCGGATCACGGCCGCCCTGGTCGACGAACTCGCGGCGCCCACCGCCGACTCCGCGACGCGGATCCGCCTCGCCCAGGCGCTGGTGGAGCTGTCGGGGGACGGCCCGTCGGCGGTCCTGCGCCGGCTGGCCCGGGACGACGACCGCGCCGTCGCCCTCGTCGCGTCGGCCTTCGTGGGGCTCCTGGAGGAGCGCTCCTCCGAAGACCGGGCGTGATCCACTGATCGTGGACCCGGAGGGTGACGCACAATCGAGTGACGCCCGGGGAGAGGTACGCGCCGATGGTGGACGCCGACGCCGCGGTGCTCGACGACCCGGTGGGGCAGTCGCTCCACGGGCGCCACGCGAGACCCGCCCGTCGGTGCGGCCGGGCCGGCGGGTACCTGCCGGAAGTCGCAACCTTCTCGGCGCTGTCCGTGGCCGGGGCGCGACGGCGGGGGCGGAGACGGACGCCACGGCGTGGGCCGACCTCGCCCGGCCGCTCGGGCCGGGGCAGGTCGCCGACATGTTCAGTTCGCCGGCGACCCCACCGCCGGACCGGAAGCCGGTCTTCGAGTCCGAGATGGAGGGCCGTCAGATGATCCGGCCCGGTACCGGACGGTTCGCCCGGACGGAGGATGAGACCGGCATGGTCGAACGGGGCGCGGACGACGTGCCGGAGATACTCGGACTCGTCGACGGGACTGGGCCGGGACCGTTCTGGGCGCGCACCCGCGAACTGCACCTACCCGGGCATCCGGCACGAGGGCACGCTGGTGGCGATGGCGGGCGAACGGCTGCGGCCTGAGGGGTGGACGGAGATCAGCGCCGTCTGCACCGCTCCGGAAGCACGCGGGCGTGGCTACGCCGCCCGGCTGGTCGGTGCGCTCGCGGCGCGCGTCACGGCGCGCGGCGAACGGCCCTTCCTGCACGTGGCGGAGGCGAGCACCGCCGCGATCGCCCCCTACGCAGGGCTGGGGTTCGAGACCCGCGCGGAAGTGACCTACCGGGGGTTCCGCGCTCCGTGACGGCTGCCCCTCAGCGGCCGACCGGCTCCCCGGACCGCCCGGTGTTCAGCGGCCGATCAACTCCGCGAACCGCCTCGCGTCGACGTTCCCTCCCGAGGCGATGACGCCGACCCGGCGCGGGCGGTGTTCCAGGCGCCCGGCCATGAGCGCGGCCAGGGCGGTGGCGCCGCTCGGTTCGAGGACGATCTTCAGGCGTTCGAAGGCGAAGCGCATGGCCGCGACGATCTCGTCGTCGCCGACGAGGGCGATCGCGTCGACCAGGCGCCGGTTGACGGTGAAGGTGATCTCGCCGGGGGTGGGCAGGGCCTGACCGTCGGCGATGGTGCGGGGGACGGGAATGGTCACGCGTTCGCCCCGGTCCAAGGAGCGTTTGGTGTCGTCGCCCGCCTCCGGCTCCACGCCGACCACCCGGATACCGGAATGGAGGGCCTTGGCGGCGGTGGCGCTGCCGGCGACGAGTCCGCCGCCGCCGACGGGGACCACGAGGGCGTCGAGCGCGCCGGTCTCCTCGAGGAGTTCCAGGGCGGCGGTGCCCTGGCCGGCGATGACGTGCGGATGGTCGTACGGCGGGATGAGGGCGAGGCCCCGTTCATCGGCGAGGGCTTCGCCGAGGGCGGTGCGGTCCTGGGTGTAGCGGTCGTAGGTGACGATCTCCGCGCCGTAGCCGGCGGTGGCCTCCCGCTTGGCGCGCGGGGCGTCCTCGGGCATGAGGACGACCGCCGTCGTGCCCAGCTCCCGGGCGGCCAGCGCGACCGCCTGGGCGTGGTTCCCGGAGGAGTACGCGGCGATACCCCTGGCCAGCTGCCCGGCGGGGAGCCGGGAGGCGGCGTTGTAGGCCCCGCGGATCTTGAAGGCGCCGACGCGCTGGAAGTTCTCGCACTTGACGAACACCTCGGCGCCGACCAGGGCGTCGAGGGTGCGGGAGGTGAGGACCGGGGTGCGGTGTGCGATGCCGGCGAGACGTGCGGCGGCGTCCTGGACGTCGGCGAAGGCGACGGGCAGTGCGGCGGTCATGGTCGGGTCCCTAGGGTCGGTGGGAGCGGCGGACGGGTCGGGGCCGAGGCCCTTCTCGGGAGGAGGCCGGTGCCCTCCCGGTGCGCTGGCGCAGGAACGCTGCCGGATGCGCGTTGAGCGCCATCGCAGCGCCGTAGGCGCGGGCGAGCCGGGCGTCGGCGGTGAGCCGGGCGAAGTCGCGGCGGATGGTGGAGGCGGTCACCCCGAGGTGCCGGGACAGCTCCTCCACGCTGGCCAGGCCGGTCGTGGTGGCGAGTCTGAGGATCTCCTCGCGCCGAGCCTGGGATCCGATGGGCGGCATCAAGTGTCCTTCGCGGTACGTGAGTCAAGTGCCCTTCGCTGAACGGGGTTTCAGCGAGCGGTGGACGGCCTGCCGCAGCGCCTCGATCATGCTACCGGGCTCGGCCTTGCCCGTACCGGCGATGACGAAGGCCGGGCCGTGGTCCACGGATGTGGGGTCACCGGGAGGCCGGCGGTGAGACTGACGCCCGCCTCGATGCCGAGCACCGTGTGGCCCGCCTTCTTCCTCCGGGTCCAGTCGCCCGTGCCGACGGTGCAGATCGGCGGCGGCGTCTTCCTGCTGGTCGTGGTCTCGCCGTCCGGCGCCCGCGGCACACCGGAGTGGCGGCTCGCTTCCACACCGATTTCGTGGCTGACCGACGCGCTCGTCGTCAGCAGCGCCGCGATCCTGTACGTCGGCGTCTACCGAGTACTGGAGACGGTCGGCGTGGTGACGGAGTGACGCTCCGGGGCCCTAAGGCTTGCTTCCCGCCGTACGGGAAACCTGAGGCGCCATGGCGAGACTCGAAACCCGACCCCCGGCGGACACCCCCGGCAGTCCCGCGCTCAAACGCGCGCTGACCACTCCGCTGCTGTACTTCTTCATCCTCGGCGACGTCCTCGGCGCCGGCGTCTACGTCCTGGTCGGACAGGTGGCCGCCGACGCCGGGGGAGCGGTGTGGGTGCCGCTGGCCGTCGCGCTGCTGCTGGCGATGCTGACCGCCGCCTCCTACGCCGAGCTGGCGACGAAGTACCCCCGCGCGGGCGGCGCCTCCCACTACGCCACCCGCGCCTTCGGGCCGTTCGCCGGGTTCGTCGCAGGCTTCTGCATGCTGGCCGCCGGCATCGTCTCCGTGGCCGCGCTGGCCCGCGGCTTCGGCGGCGACTACCTGTCGGAGTTCGTGACCCTGCCCGTGGGCCTCGTCGCCGTGCTGTTCCTCGCCGTGCTGGCGCTGGTCAACGCCCGGGGCATCAAGGAGTCCACCCGGGCCAACGTCGCCGCCACCGTCGTCGAGGTCGGCGGCCTCCTGGTCATCGTCGCCCTCGGTGGCTGGCTGCTGCTGCGGGGTGACGGCGACGTGGGGCGGCTGGGACAGCTGGGCACACCGGAGAAGGGGGCCGCGGCGGCCGTACTGAGCGGTTCCGTGCTGGCGTACTACTCCTTCGTCGGCTTCGAGACCTCGGTGAACGTCGCCGAGGAGACGCGCGACCCCCGCCGCTCCTACCCGCGTGCCCTGTTCGGCGCCCTCGCCACCGCCGGCGCCGTGTACGTGCTGGTGGGCGTCGCCGCGTCGGTCGCCGTCCCGACGGCCCGGCTGGCGGGGTCGAGCGGACCGCTGCTGGAGGTCGTCGAGGAGGCCGGCGGTGTGTCGACCCGCTTGTTCAGCGCCATCGCCCTCGTCGCGGTGGCGAACGGGGCGCTGCTCACCGGCATCATGTCCTCCCGCCTGGCCTACGGCATGGCCAAGGACGGGTTGCTGCCCGCCGCGCTGACCAAGGTGCTGCCGGGCCGCCGCACGCCGTGGGCCGCGATCGCGGTCACGACCCTGCTGTCGATGCTCCTCGCCCTCACCGGCAGCGTCGCCACCCTGGCGTCCACCCTGGTCCTCCTGCTGCTCGTGGTCTTCCTCATGGTCAACACGGCCGTACTCGTCCTGCGCCGCGACGACCGCGGCGAGGCGGACCACTTCCGGGCGCCGACCGTGCTCCCCGTGCTGGGCGCGGCCTCCTGCGTCGCGCTCGCCACGCAGATCGAGGCGGAGGTGTGGCTGCGCGGACTGCTGGTGGTGGCCGTCGGAACGGTGCTGGCCGCACTCGCCGCCGTACGGCGGGGCGGACGGGCGCGCGGGGGCGGGCGCGAGTAGCCGGGCGGCGGCGAGAGGCTGGACGTCGTTGCGCCGTGCCGTGCCGTTCAGCCGGCCTGGACGACGCAGCCCAGCGCGAGCGGCGCGAGGATTGCCTCGAAGCCGCCCGTCACTCGGCCGCCGCGGTCAGCGCGGCCAGCTCCTCGGCGGTGCGCGGGCCCGCCGCCGAGTCCGCCAGCAGCCCCCGCGCGCGCAGCACCCGGGCCGCCGCCACGCCCCACGGCAGGCGCAGCCCGGCCCGCCGCAGCGACTCGGTGCGGGCAAGCGTCGAGGCCGTCGGGCCGGTGTGCACGCCGGTCGGGGTGAGCAGCGCGGCGTCGTCGGACCAGCGCAGGGCGAGGTCGACGTCGTGGGTGGCCATCACCACCGTGGTGCCGCCCGCGCGCAGCCCGTCCAGGGTGGCGAGCAGCCGCTCCTGCCCGTCCGGGTCGAGCCCGGCGGTCGGCTCGTCCAGGATCAGCACCCGGGGCCGCATCGCCACCGCACCGGCGATCGCGGCCCGCTTGCGCTGCCCGTAGGACAGCAGGTGGGTGGGCCGGTCGGCCAGCGCGGTGATGTCCAGCGCGGCGAGCGCGTCGTCCACCCGGGAGCGGACCTCCGCGTCGGACAGGCCCAGGTTCAGCGGCCCGAAGGACACGTCCTGCGCCACGGACGCCGCGAAGAGCTGGTCGTCCGGATCCTGCACCACCAGCTGCACGGTGGTCCGCAGCCGGGTCAGGCCCCTGCGGTCGTACGTCACCGGCTCACCGTCGACCGTCAACCGCCCGGCGCGCGGCCGGAGTCCGCCGCTGAGCAGCCGCATCAGCGTGGTCTTGCCGCTGCCGTTGCGCCCCAGCAGCGCCAGGGCGCGCCCCTCGCGCACCGCGAAGTCCAGGCCGGTGAGCACGTCCGGCCCCTCCTCGTACGCGAAGGACGCGCCCCGCAGGGCGACCGGGGCAGGGGGGTGCGGTGACTGCGCCGGTTCGCTCATGACAGCGGTCCTTCCAGTACGAGGGTGAGGGCGGCCAGCGCCGCCAGCAGCGCGACGCTCGCCGCCGTGAACGGCACCGACACGCGCGTCTCGGGCACCAGCACGCGCAGGGTCCCGTCGTAGCCGCGCCCGGCGAGCCCGGACTGGAGCCGCGCCGCCCGGTCGAAGGCCCGCACGAACGCCGTGGCCCCCAGCCCGCCGAGCGACCGCCAGGCGGCGGCCCGGGTGGTGTGCCCCAGCCGCGCCGCCTGCGCCTGACGCACCCGGCGCACGGAGTCCAGCAACAGGAAACTCATCCGGTACGTCACCAGGGCCACGTCCACCACCGGCGCGGGCACCCCGGCCCGCACCAACCGGGGCAGCAGGTCGGACACGGGCGTGGTGAACGCGAACAGCAGCATTCCGAGCGAGGCCGCCGAGGTGCGCAGCAGCAGCTCACCCGCGCGCTCCGGTCCGCCGTCCGCCGCCGCGAGGAACCCGCCCGGACCCCCGACCCGCACGAGCAGCGGCAGCGCCCCCGTCACACAGAAGCCCAGCGGCACCCGGTATGCCCGCCACAGCCGCCGCCACGGCACACCCGCCGGGCCGAGCAGCACGGTGAGCGCCGCCACCAGCACCAGCGCCGCGCCCGGCCAGGGCGGCAGCGAGATCGCCAACACGGTCAGACCCAGCCCCAGCACGGCCTTGTCCACGGGATGCCGGCGGCGCCAGCGACTGCTGTGCGCCGCGGCGTCGATCGGCAGCACTCAGTTCCCTCCGGTGGAGTTCACCCCGCGGGAGCTCCCTCCGGAGGAGTCTCCCCCAGGGAAGTCCTCCTCGGGGGCATCCGCCGCGGGGAAGTGCCTCGGCGTCGCCGACGCCCGCTCCTCGCCCTGCCGGCGCCCCCGGCGCAGCCCGAAGTAGTAGGCCAGCACGCCCGCGCCGATCGCGGCCTGCAGGGCGAACAGTGCCGACTCGATCTCCCCGGACGGAGGTTCGTACAGCGGGGAGAACCACGGCTCGTAGTCCGGTTCGATCTCGGTGATCGCCGTCTCCGCCTCCGCATCGGCACCGGCGAACGGCTCCTCCTTGTGGTCGCCGAGCCCCAGCACCAGCGGCAGCACCGCGAGCGCCGCCACGGCGAGCAGCAGCAGGGCGTTGATCCTCGCGTTGCGGCTCATCGGGCCACCGCCTGCTTCTCGGTCCGCGTCTTGGTCAGCAGCACGCCCAGCCGGGTCAGTTCGCCCTTGCTGGACTGCACCAGCAACCGCATCACGATCACCGTGAGCAGGCCCTCGCTCACCGCCAGCGGGATCTGCGTCACGGCGAAGACGGCCCCGAACTTGCCGAGCGCGCCCGGGAACCCGCTGATCGGGTCGGGGAAGGCGAGCGCCAGCTGCACGCTGGTGATGCAGTACGTCGACAGGTCGGCGACGAACGCGCCGGCGAACACGGTGACCATCAGCGGCACGTCGTACCGGCGCAGCAGCCGGTAGACGCCGTATCCGGCCCAGGGGCCGGCGATCGCCATCGAGAAGACGTTGGCGCCGAGCGTGGTCAGCCCGCCGTGCGCGAGCAGCAGCGCCTGGAAGAGCAGGGTGATGGTGCCCAGCACCGCCATGACCGGCGGGCGGAACAGGATCGCGCCCAGACCGGTGCCGGTCGGGTGCGAACAACTCCCGGTGACAGAGGGCAGTTTCAGGGCCGACAGGACGAACGTGAAGGCTCCGGAGGCGCCGAGGAGCAAGGTGCTCTCCGGGTGCTCCCTGACCTCGCGGGTGAGTGACCGTGCTCCGTGGACGACGAACGGCGCGGACGCGACACCCCAGGCGATCGCGTGCGCCGGTGGCAGAAAGCCCTCGGCTATGTGCATGACTCGGCAGACCCTCTCCAGCACCTCGTGGATGGACGACGCGCCTTGGCCGGTCTCCTGGCTTACGGGTACCACCGCCCGTGCTCCGCCTTCCCGGGTCACGCATGACCCAGTGGCTGCCCGCGAGGGCCGGAGCCGGACTTCCCGATTCACAGTGGCGAGGGCCGCACCGGCATCACACCGGATTTCCCGTTCACCAAGGCGTGATGACGGTAGTGCTCCCGCAAGGGTGGTGACAAGCGGGCCTCCCGCCCCGACGGGCGCGTGTGCCGCTCTCAGCCGGGCTTGTCCCCCTGGCGCTCCATCCGGGCGTACTCCTCGTCGCTCGTCTCGCCGCAGCCCAAGCGCGTGCCGTCGTGGAGCAGCACCTCCGGGCTGGCGATGCTGTCGACGGCCTTGCCGTGCGCCTCCATGGGAGACTCCTTCGGCTGTCGGCGCGGCAACGGCGGCGCGCGTGGTGCGGCCATCGCTGAGTACCCCGGCCCCTGCGGCGGCAACCGCCGGACACGGAGCGTCGCGAACCGTGTCGGTGTTGGGCCGAACGGGTGACTTGGCGTAAGAATTGGCTGGTGCACGCAATGAAGGCGAGTGGATTTCGGGGGAACCGGTGAACAGCCACGACGTCACCGATGAACAGTGGGAAGGGCTCGCCCAGGTCGTTCCGTTGCGCGGGCGCGACGCCTGGCCGTCCTCGGTCGGGCACCGGGCGCTGCCGGAGGCGGTGACGGAGACCCGCCGCCGGTTCGTCGTGCTTCGGGTCAACGTGTTCGCGGACGCCCGCGAGGTCGCCGAGACACTGATGGCGGGCATTCCGGTCCTTCTGGACCTGACCAGCGCGGAGACGGAGGTCGCCAAGCGGGTCCTGGACTTCAGCACCGGCGTCGTCTTCGGCCTGGCCAGCGGGATGCATCGGGTGGACCGCAACGTCTTCCTGCTCACCCCGGCCGGGACCGAGGTGAACGGGCTGATGGAGGGGGCCGCGGACGTCCCCGGAGTGTGACGCGCCCGCCCGGTCCTGACGACCGCGTCCCCCGATCGTAGGAACGCCTTCCGGGCAAAACGGTTCGGCGTACGGCGCGGTCATACGGTCCGACCATGGCAGCGCCACCTGCGTCGACGGCCTCCGTCACCCCGCTCCCGAACCGGCCCCGCGTCACCGAACTGCGGCTGTCCGCCTTCGCCGGGCACCGGCGCGCCGTGCTGCCGTTCGGGCCGCTCACCGTGCTCGCCGGCCCCAGCGGCTGCGGCAAGACCACCGCCCTCAGGGCGTACGACGCGCTGGCCCGGCTCGGTGGCGGCGCCGAGCTCGCGGTGGCGTTCCCCGAGCCGGTGGCCTGCGTGCCCGAGCGGGCCCGGCCCGACGCCCAGCGCCGCCGCGGCTTCCGCATCGGCTGCACGGCCGACGGAGCGGCGGGCCCGGTCCACCTGGACGTCGCCGTGCAGGCGGAGCCCGAGCTGCGCATCGTGGGGGAACGGCTGACGGCCGACGGGGTCGTCCTGCTGGAGACGGCCCTGCGTGACCCCGGTCGCCGCGCCGTGCAGGCGGCCTGGCACACGGCCGGGCCGTCGCCCGTGACCCGGGCCCCGCTGCCGGACGACCGGCTCGGCACCCCGCTGCTGCCGCTCAGGGTGGCGGGAAAGACGGACGGGCAGCGCAAAGTGCTGGCCGCGGCGGAGCAGATGGTGGTCGCCCTGCGGTCCGTCTTCGCCTGCGATCCGCGACCCGGCCGGATGCGGAAACCCGTGCCCACCGGCTCCGGGCGACTGCTCAGCGGCTGCGACAACCTCGCCGACGTGCTGTGGCGCACCCGCACCGAGTGCGGACGGCGGCACGCGCAGTTCGTCGCCGCGGTACGCGACGGCTGTGCGGGGCCCGTCGCGGACGTCCTGGCCGAGCCGTCCGTCGGCGGCGTCGTCCGCGCCCTGCTGGACCGGGGCGACGGAACCCGCACCGGACTGGCCCGGCTCGGCTACGGCGAGCTGCGCTACCTCGCCCTCGCGCTGGTCCTGTTCACCGGGCCCGGGGTGCTGGAGGTCGACCCGGCCGGCGAGGTGCCCGCCGCGCTCCAGACGCTCACCGTCCTCGCCGACGGCTTCGACCGCGGCATGGACGTGCGGCAGCGGGCGGAACTGCTGCGGCTCGCCGCCCGGATGTGCGACCGCGGGCACATCCGCCTCGTCGCGGCCGTCGCCGACGCCTCGTGGGCGGCCGGGGCGGACGGCGTCACGGTGGTACACCTGGAGCCGTGACCGAGCAACCCCTGGACCTCGCGGTACTGCAGCGCAGGCTGGCCGAGTTCGCGGCCGCGCGGCAGTGGCAGCCGTACCACACCCCGAAGAACCTGGTCGCCGCGCTCAGCGTGGAGGCCTCCGAACTCGTCGAGATCTTCCAATGGCTGACGCCGGAGGAGTCGGCCCGCGTCATGACCGACCCGGACACCGCGCACCGGGTCCGGGACGAGGTCGCCGACGTGCTGGCGTACCTGCTCCAGTTCTGCGAGGTGCTGGGCGTCGACCCGCTGGCCGCTCTGGAGGCCAAGATCGAGCGGAACGAGCTCAGGTTTCCGGTGCGTGGGGAACCGGAAGGCTGAGCGAGGAGGAGGGGCCACCTCCGTTATCACTCTACGCAGTCGTTAACGGGCTGGAAATCAATTTGTTGTCCGAAGATTTCCGCCTTCCTCTGGCTTTTCGTCCCACACGCCTTCACTCTGGGTAGTGAACAACGGAGTTCGGGCGGACGCGCCGTGTGCGCGTCGGACACAGACGGGGGCAGCGCATGGACGCTGTGCGGCTCATCGTGACGAGTGGGCGTGCCCTGGCAGCCGGCGGCGAGGTGCCGGACATCCTGACGGAGGTATGGCAGGTGCAGGCCCTGGCGCAGGCGATCGGCAGTCGGCTGGCGGTCTACGGACCACCCGAACTGCGCGGCGAGGCGATCGGATTGACGGAGCTGGCGGGCCGCGGCTGCGGAGTGCTGCGCACCCCCGAGCTGGCGCCGGACGAGTTGCGCGCCGCCCAGCTGACCGAACTGGGCGACGCCCGCCAGGCGCTGATGCGGCTCGGCACCCTGCTCGGCGAGACCGGCATCGCCCTGGTCGGTGCGGCCTGCGCGGCGGACGACGAGGCCACGTACTGGCAGTGCATGGAGGCCATCGACGCGGCGGACGAGTCCCGGGACCGGGTCCTGGAGATGCTGCGCAAACTGGCCGACCGGGACGCGGACTTACCGGAGCGGGAGGCGGGCTAGACACGACACCCGCCACTCGCACCCGCGTACAGCCCCAGTCGTCGCGCCGCTCCTCGTCGGCCGGCCCCTCCGGGCCCCGCCGACTGGAGGCCGGCGTCCAGGGCCGACAGGTCCGCGTTCAGCGCCGCCATCAGCTCCTGCATCTGCCGGAGCAGCCCGTGCGGCCGGGTATCCGCCCCGTCCTGCCGGGGCACGCTCTCTTCGGACATGGCGGCCTCCTCGGCCCCGGCCCCCACGGGGAGGCCGACACGGTTGACGCACCGGCGCACACGCCCGGCGCGGATGCCGGACGATCCGGCTCCGCCCCGGCAAACGATCACCGTCCGGCCCGGTCACTGGCCCGGCCGCGCACCGGCCCGCGGTTGACGCGAATTCACCCTAGGAGGTCCGAGAACACCCCGGGGCGGCCGGAGCCGGTGCGGCGGACCCGCACCGAGCAGGCAGGATGGAGACATGGATCTCCGCATCTTCACCGAGCCCCAGCAGGGGGCCACCTACGACACCTTGCTCACCGTCGCCAAGGCCACCGAGGACCTCGGATTCGACGCCTTCTTCCGCAGCGACCACTACCTCCGCATGGGCTCCGTCGACGGCCTCCCCGGCCCCACCGACGCCTGGATCACCCTGGCCGGCCTCGCCCGCGAGACCGAGCGCATCCGGCTCGGCACCCTCATGACCGCCGGCACCTTCCGGCTGCCCGGCGTCCTCGCCATCCAGGTCGCCCAGGTCGACCAGATGTCCGGCGGCCGCGTCGAACTCGGCCTCGGCGCCGGCTGGTTCGAGGAGGAGCACAAGGCGTACGGCATCCCCTTCCCGAGGGAGAAGTTCGCCCGCCTGGAAGAGCAGCTCGAGATCGTCACCGGCCTGTGGGCCACCGAGATCGGCAAGACCTTCGACTTCCACGGCAGGTTCTACGACCTCACCGAGTCGCCTGCGCTGCCCAAGCCCGCGCAGGCGAAGGTCCCGGTGCTCATCGGCGGCCACGGCGCCACCCGCACCCCGCGCCTCGCCGCACGGTACGCCGACGAGTTCAACATCCCCTTCGCCTCCATCGAGGACACCGAGCGCCAGTTCGGCCGGGTGCGGGCCGCCGCCGAAGAGGCCGGCCGCCCGGCGGACGCCCTCACCTACTCCAACGCCCTCGTCGCCTGCGTCGGCAAGGACGACGCCGAGGTCGCCCGCCGCGCCGCCGTCATCGGCCGCGAGGTCGACGAGCTCAAGGCCAACGGCCTGGCGGGCTCCCCGGCCGAGGTCGTCGACAAGATCGGCCGGTACGCCGCGGTCGGCGCCCAGCGGATCTACCTGCAGATCCTGGACCTCGACGACCTGGACCACCTTGAGCTGATCTCCTCCCAGGTCCAGTCCCAACTGGTCTGAGACCGCCGCGCGGATAACCGAAGGCGCCGGTCACCCGCCCTGTGCGATGGTGTGACCGTCCTGCCGGAGCCCCCGGGGAACACCGACCCGGGGGCTCCCGCGCGTACGGCACCCGTCACATCCACCCGGCCGGAGAGGCCCTCCCCATGTTCCTGACCCTCACCACCACCGGTACCCCCGACCGCCCAGCGACCGACCTCGGTGTCCTGCTGCACAAGCATCCCGACAAGGCGCAGGCGTTCACCACCTCCTTCGGCACGGCCCACGTGCTCTACCCGGAGGCGGAGGAGCAGCGCTGCACGGCGGCGCTGCTGCTGGAGGTCGACGCGGTGGCCCTGGTCAGGCGCGGCAAGGGCAAGGGCCGCGGCGGCGCCCCCGACGCGGCACTCGCGCAGTACGTCAACGACCGCCCCTACGCGGCCTCCTCACTCCTCGCAGTGGCGCTGAGCAACGTCTTCTCCAGCGCCATGCGCGGCGTCTGCAAGGCCCGCCCCGAGCGCGCCGCCGAGCCGCTGCCGCTGCGCGTCCGGATTCCGGCGCTGCCCGCTCGCGGCGGCCCCGACCTCGTACGGCGCCTGTTCGAACCGCTCGGCTGGGCGGTCACCGCGGAGACCGTCCCGCTCGACACCCAGTTCCCCGAGTGGGGCGACTCCCGCTACGTCCGCCTCGAACTGGAGTCCGCGAGCCGCACCCTCGCCGAGGCCCTGCGTCACCTGTACGTCCTGCTCCCGGTGCTCGACGACGCCAAGCACTACTGGGTCGCCCCGGACGAGGTCGACAAGCTGCTGCGGGCCGGCGAGGGCTGGCTGCCCGGCCACCCGGAGCAGAGGCTGATCACGAGCCGCTATCTGTCCCGCCGCTGGTCCCTGACCCGTGAGGCGATGGAACGGCTGGAGTTGATCCGGCTCGCCGAGACCGACGACAGCGACGTCGAGGAGATCGACAACGCCGTCGAGGCGGAGGCCGAGCAGGAGGAGAAGCCGACCCCGCTCGCCGTACTGCGCCGCGAGGCCATCCTCACCGCGCTCCGCGACGGCGCCGCCGCCCGTGTCCTCGACCTCGGCTGCGGCGAGGGCCACCTGGTGCGCGAACTGCTCAAGGAGCCGCGGTTCACCGAAATAGTCGGCGTGGACGTCTCCGTGCGCGCCCTCACCATCGCGTCCCGGCGTCTCGGCCTGGACCGCATGGGCGAGCGGCAGGCAGCGCGCGTCAACCTCTTCCAGGGCTCGCTCGCCTACACCGACAAGCGCCTGGGGGGCTACGACGCCGCCGTGCTCAGCGAAGTGATCGAACACCTCGACCTGCCGAGGCTGCCCGCCCTGGAGTACTCCGTGTTCGGTTCGGCCCGCCCCCGCACCGTCGTCGTCACCACACCGAACGTCGAGTACAACGTGCGCTGGGACACCCTGCCGGCCGGCCACGTCCGCCACCGCGACCACCGCTTCGAGTGGACCCGCGAGGAGTTCCGCACCTGGGCCGACGCGGTCGCCGAACGCCACCGGTACACCGTCGAGTTCCGCCCCGTCGGCCCCGACGACCCCGAGGTGGGCCCGCCCACCCAGATGGCCGTGTTCACCCTGACCACGCCCACCACCTCGACCCCGACCCCGACCGCGTCCACGGCCGAGAAGGAGGCGAAGGCCGCATGACCACCACCGACACCACCGGCACCACCGCGCGGGGCCGCGCCCTGCCGGTCACCGACCTCTCCCTCGTCGTGCTGATCGGTGCTTCCGGCTCCGGCAAGTCCACTTTCGCCCGGCGCCACTTCAAGCGCACCGAAGTCATCTCCTCCGACTTCTGCCGGGGCCTGGTGGCCGACGACGAGAACGACCAGAACGCCAGCCGGGACGCCTTCGACGTCCTGCACTACATCGCCGGCAAGCGCCTCGCCGCCGGCCGCCGCACCGTCGTCGACGCGACCAACGTGCAGCAGGAGGCCCGCCGTCAGCTGATCGACCTGGCCAGGAAGCACGACGTGCTGCCCATCGCCGTCGTCCTCGACGTCCCCGAGCAGGTGTGCGCCGAGCGCAACGCCGCCCGCACCGACCGCGCCGACATGCCCCGCCGGGTCATCCAGCGGCACACCCGCGAACTGCGGCGCTCACTGCGCCACCTGGAACGCGAGGGCTTCCGCAAGGTGCACGTGCTGCGCGGGGTGGCCGAGGTCGAGCACGCCACCGTCGTCACCGAGAAGCGCTTCAACGACCTCACCCACCTCACCGGCCCCTTCGACATCATCGGCGACATACACGGCTGCGCCTCCGAGCTGGAGACCCTGCTCGGCAGGCTCGGCTACGCGGACGGCGTCCACCCCGACGGCCGCACCGCCGTCTTCGTCGGCGACCTGGTCGACCGCGGCCCGGACAGCCCCGGCGTCCTGCGCCGCGTGATGTCCATGGTGAAGTCGGGCAACGCCCTGTGCGTCCCCGGCAACCACGAGAACAAGTACGGGCGCCACCTCAAGGGCCGCAAGGTCCAGCGCACCCACGGACTCGCCGAGACGATCGAGCAGATGGACGGCGAGAGCGAGGAGTTCCGCGCCGAGGTGCGGGAGTTCATCGACGGCCTGGTCAGCCACTACGTCCTCGACGGGGGCAAGCTGGTGGTCTGCCACGCGGGCCTGCCCGAGAAGTACCACGGCCGCACCTCCGGCCGGGTCCGCTCCCACGCCCTGTACGGCGACACCACCGGCGAGACCGACGAGTTCGGACTGCCGGTGCGCTACCCGTGGGCCGAGGACTACCGGGGTCGCGCGGCCGTCGTCTACGGCCACACCCCGGTCCCCGAGGCCACCTGGCTCAACAACACCATCTGCCTGGACACCGGCGCCGTCTTCGGCGGCAAGCTCACCGCGCTGCGCTGGCCGGAGCGCGAACTGGTCGACGTAGCGGCCGAGCGGGTCTGGTACGAGCCGGCCAAGCCACTGCGCACCGAGGCGCCCGGCGGGCACGACGGCCGACCGCTCGACCTGGCCGACGTGCACGGCCGCCGAGTGGTCGAGACCCGGCACGCCGGCCGGATCACCGTGCGCGAGGAGAACGGGGCGGCGGCCCTCGAGGTCATGAGCCGCTTCGCGACCGACCCCCGGCTGCTGCCGTACCTCCCGCCGACCATGGCACCGACCGCCACCTCGGGGGTCGACGGCTACCTGGAGCACCCGAAGGAGGCGTTCGCGCAGTACGCGGCGGACGGGGTGGCGCGGGTCGTGTGCGAGGAGAAGCACATGGGCTCGCGGGCCGTGGCCCTGGTGTGCCGCGACGCGGAGACGGCGCGTACCCGCTTCGGCGTCGGGGGCGCCTCCCGCTCGAGCGCAGCCGGGAGTGGGGGAGGCCCGACCGGTTCCCTCTACACCCGCACCGGCCGCCCCTTCATCGACGACGCGTCCGTCACCGAAGCGATCCTCGACCGTCTGCGCACCGCCGTCGGCGAGGCCGGCCTGTGGGACGAACTGGCCACCGACTGGCTGCTGCTGGACACCGAGCTGATGCCCTGGTCCCTGAAGGCCTCCGGGCTGCTCCGCTCCCAGTACGCCGCCGTGGGCGCGGCCTCCGGCGCGGTGTTCCCGGACGCGCTGGCCGCACTGGAGGGCGCCGCCGCGCGCGGCGTCGAGGTCGCCGACCTCCTCGTCCGCCAGCGTGCCCGCTCCGCCGACGCCGCCGCGTTCACCGACGCGTACCGGCGCTACTGCTGGCCCACCGACGGCCTGGACGGTGTCCACATGGCGCCGTTCCAGATACTCGCCGTCCAGGGCCGCAGTCTGGCCGCCCTGCCGCACGACGAGCAGCTCGCCCTCATCGACCGGCTCGTCGAGCACGACGGCAGCGGCCTGCTGCGGACCACCCGGCGGCTGTACGTCGACACCGGCGACCCCGAGTCGGTTTCGGCGGGCGTCGACTGGTGGCTGGAGATGACCGGCCGCGGCGGCGAGGGCATGGTCGTCAAGCCGGTCGGCGCGCTGGTGCGCGACGCCGAGGGCCGCCTGGTGCAGCCGGGCATCAAGTGCCGGGGCCGGGAGTACCTGCGGATCATCTACGGCCCGGAGTACACGCGCCCCGACAACCTCGCCCGGCTGCGGCAGCGGTCCCTGGGGCACAAGCGCTCCCTCGCCCTCCGCGAGTACGCACTGGGCCTGGAGGCCCTGGACCGCCTCGCGGGCGGCGAGCCCCTGTGGCGGGTGCACGAGGCGGTCTTCGGCGTCCTGGCTCTGGAGTCGGAGCCGGTGGACCCGCGACTGTGAACCCGGGGGTCCGGCGGATGGCGGAGCCCCGCCGGACCCCCACCCGCCCGGAACCGATCCACCCGCGGCCGGGCGCTCGACGCCCGGGTCGGCCCGGCGGGAGGCCGGGAGCACACGGGTCTGCGCGAGCAAGGGGTGAACAGGCGCCCGAATGGTCAGGATGGAGTCATGGGATTCCAAGTCGACTCCGAAGCCGGGCGGCTCACCCGCGTCATCCTGCACCGGCCGGATCTCGAGCTCAAAAGGCTCACCCCCAGCAACAAGGACGCCCTCCTCTTCGACGACGTGCTCTGGGTGCGCCGGGCGCGCGCCGAGCACGACGGGTTCGCCGACGTGCTGCGCGACCGCGGGGTGGCGGTGCACCTCTTCGGCGACCTGCTCACCGAGACCCTGGACGTCCCGGCCGCCCGCCGGCTCGTCCTGGACCGGGTCTTCGACGAGAAGGAGTACGGGGTACTGGCCACGGACCACCTCCGGGCCTCCTTCGAGACGCTGCCCGCCCGCGATCTCGCCGAGGCCCTGGTCGGCGGCATGACCAAGCGGGAGTACCTGGAAGCGCACCCGGAGCCGACCTCCGTGCGCTTCCACGCAATGGAGCTGGACGACTTCCTGCTCGGCCCGCTGCCGAACCACCTCTTCACCCGGGACACCTCGGCCTGGATCTACGACGGAGTCTCCATCAACGCCATGCGCTGGCCCGCCCGGCAGCGGGAGACCGTCCACTTCGAGGCGATCTACCGGCACCATCCGCTCTTCCGGGACGAGAGCTTCCACGTCTGGTCCGAGGGGCAGGCCGACTACCCCTCCACGATCGAGGGCGGGGACGTCCTCGTCATCGGAAACGGCGCCGTCCTCATCGGTATGAGCGAGCGGACCACGCCGCAGGCCGTGGAGATGCTCGCGCACAAGCTGTTCGCGGCGGGGTCCGCACGCACCATCGTGGCCCTCGACATGCCGAAGAGACGGGCCTTCATGCACCTGGACACCGTGATGACGATGGTCGACGGGGACACCTTCACCCAGTACGCCGGGCTCGGCATGCTCCGCTCCTACACCATCGAGCCGGGCGTGGGGGAGAAGGAGCTGAAGGTCACCGACCATCCGCCGGAGCACATGCACCGCGCGATCGCCGCGGGGCTCGGCCTCAACGAGATCCGGGTGCTGACCGCGACCCAGGACGTCCACGCCGCCGAGCGCGAGCAGTGGGACGACGGCTGCAACGTGCTGGCCGTCGAGCCGGGCGTCGTCGTCGCCTACGAGCGGAACTCCACCACCAACACCCACCTGCGCAGACAGGGCATCGAGGTGATCGAGATCCCGGGCAGCGAGCTGGGCCGGGGCAGGGGCGGCCCGCGCTGCATGAGCTGCCCGGTGGACCGTCAGTCCGTATAAGAATTCAATCTCTCGTATACTGTTCCATTGAGTCCCGTCCCACGTACCTCTGGAGCACCCCATGGCGACAGTCCCGATCGCCCTCGCCGGACGCCACTTCCTCAAGGAACTCGACTTCACCGCGGAGGAGTTCCGCGGCCTGGTCGGGCTGGCCGCGGAGCTGAAGGCCGACAAGAGGGCCGGGGCCGAGACGCGGTACCTCCAGGGCAAGAACATCGCGCTGATCTTCGAGAAGACCTCGACGCGCACCCGGTGCGCGTTCGAGGTCGCTGCCGCCGACCAGGGCGCCTCGACGACGTACCTCGACCCCGCCGGTTCGCAGATCGGCCACAAGGAGTCCGTGAAGGACACCGCGCGGGTGCTGGGGCGCATGTTCGACGGGATCGAGTACCGGGGTGACAGCCAGCAGAAGGTCGAGGAGCTCGCCGCCTTCGCCGGCGTCCCCGTCTACAACGGCCTGACCGACGACTGGCACCCCACCCAGATGCTCGCCGACGTGCTCACCATGACCGAGCACAGCGACAAGCCCCTGCACGAGATCGCCTTCGCCTACCTCGGCGACGCCCGCTTCAACATGGGCAACTCCTACCTGGTCACCGGCGCCCTGCTCGGCATGGACGTGCGCATCGTCGCCCCGAAGGCCTACTGGCCCGCCCAGGAGGTCGTCGACCGGGCGAAGGCGCTCGCCGAGACCAGCGGGGCGCGCGTCACCCTCACCGAGACCGTGGACGAGGGGGTGCGCGGCGCCGACTTCGTCGTCACCGACGTCTGGGTCTCCATGGGCGAGCCCAAGGAGGTATGGGCCGAGCGGATCAAGGCCCTGGCCCCGTACGCGGTGACCATGGACGTCCTGCGCGCCACCGGCAACCCGGACGTGAAGTTCCTGCACTGCCTGCCCGCCTTCCACGACCTGGGCACCAAGGTCGGCCAGGAGATCTTCGAGACTCACGGGCTCGACTCCCTGGAGGTCACGGACGAGGTCTTCGAGTCCGCGCACTCGGTCGTCTTCGACGAGGCGGAGAACCGGCTGCACACCATCAAGGCCGTCCTCGTCGCCACGCTGGCCTGACCAGGGCCGTTATCCTGACCGACGGCCCCGGAGCCACCCCTTCCGGTGCCGTCGGCCGCGACCACCGTCGCGCCCCCCGCACCACCAGAAACGAGCACCACCCGCAATGCCCGCTTCCCGCGTCAAGTCCCCCCACCTCCTGGTCGCCGAATCCGGCGCCGACCGCGAAGGCCACGGCCTGAAGCGCACGATGGGGCTGTTCCAGCTCGTCTGCTTCGGCGTCGGCGCGATCGTCGGCACCGGCATCTTCGTCGGGCTCTCCGACTCGGTCGCCGAGGCCGGCCCCGCCGTCGTGGTCTCCTTCGTCCTGGCGGCGATCACCTGCGTCTTCACCGCGTTCGCCTTCGCCGAGCTGGGCGGCGCGATCCCGGTCTCCGGCTCCTCGTACTCCTTCGCCTACGCCGGCCTCGGGGAGCGGACCGCCTTCCTGGTCGGCTGGTGCCTGCTGCTGGAGTACGGCGTCTCCGTCTCCGCGGTCGCCGTCGGCTGGAGCCAGTACGTCAACGAACTGCTCGACAGCGTCCTCGGCGTCCAGCTCCCGCACGCGCTCTCCGCCGGCCCCGGCGACGGGGGCGCGGTCAACCTCCCCGCGGTCATCGTCATCGCTCTGGCCTGCGTGCTCCTGGTGCGCGGCGTACGGGAGAGCGCCCGCGCCACGGCCGCGATGGCCGTTCTCAAGCTCGCCGTCCTGATCGCCTTCTGCGCCATCGGCTTCTACGCCTTCGAGGACGGCAACCTCAGCCCGTTCTCCCCGGCCGGCCTCGGCGGCATCGGCGCCGGCACCACGGCCGCCTTCTTCTCGTACATCGGC
The DNA here is from genome assembly GCF_014649815.1 of Streptomyces mutabilis. GTDB lineage: Bacteria > Actinomycetota > Actinomycetes > Streptomycetales > Streptomycetaceae > Streptomyces > Streptomyces mutabilis. The sequence goes on from NZ_BMTT01000013.1 coordinate 184,245, forward strand.
TTCGACGCGATCACCACGGCCGGCGAGGAGGCCAAGAACCCGCGCCGGGACATCCCCATCGCGATCCTGGTCTGCATCGGCCTGGTCACCCTGCTGTACTGCGCGGTCGCCGTCGCCGCGATCGGCGCGGTCGGCGGGGACGCGGTCGGTGACCGGCCCGCCGCGCTGTCCTACGTCGTCAACCAGGTCACCGGCTCCACGGTCGGCGGCGGCGTGGTCGCCTTCGGCGCGGTCGTCGCCATCGCCTCCGTGGTGCTCGCCGTGATGTACGGCCAGACCCGCATCCTGATGTCCATGTCCCGGGACGGCCTGATCCCTCGCGTCTTCGAGAAGGTCTCGCCGCGCACCGCGACCCCCGTCGCCGGCACCCTGATCGTCGGCGTGGTCTTCGCCCTCCCCGCGGCCTTCGCCCCGCTGGACGCGGTGGTGAACCTGTGCACCATCGGCACCCTCGCGACCATGGCCGCCGTCAACGTCGCGGTGATCGCGCTGCGCCGCCGCGAGCCCGGCCTCGCCCGCACCTTCCGTGTGCCGCTGTACCCGGTGACGCCGCTGCTCGGCGTCGGCTTCTGCCTCTACCTGGTGTACGAGACGGGCGGGGCGACCTGGCTCCAGTTCGCGGTGTTCCTCGCCTTGGGCCTGCTGGTGTACAGCGCCTACGGCCGCCGGCACTCCCGCCTGGCCCGGACGGGCGCGGACGTCACTCCGCGGGACCCCGCTGAGCGGGTACCGCAGGAAGCCTGAACCAGACCGCCTTGCCCGCCCCGGTGGGCCGGTGACCGCAGGACGAGCTCAGGGCGCGGATCAGCAGCAGACCGCGCCCGTGCTCCTGCCAGGGGTCCGGCGGCTCCTTGCCGGGGCGGGTCAGGTCGCCGGGCGGTGCCGGATCCGGGTCGTGCACCTCCACCTGGCAGCTGGTCGGCATCAGCTCCACGACCAGCTCGATCGGCGAGCCGCCCGCGGTGTGCTCGACGGCGTTGGCCACCAGCTCCGCCGTGAGCAGCTCGGCGGTGTCTCCGTCGGCCGTGTGCTCCAGCTCGGCCAGCGCCGTACGCACCAGGGCACGGGCCACCGGCACGGCCGCTGCGGAGTGCGGAAGTGCGATGCGCCAGGAGGCCGGGGCTGAAGGGTGATCGTGCACGGTCGGTCCGTTTCGTGGAGCAGACAGTTCTGTCCTGCTTTCAACCTTATGAATGGTACGGCGCCACCCGGCAGAGCCGTTCGACGGGCACCGCCGGGACCTCCGGCCCGGCGCCGCAGTCCCCGCACTCAGAGGTCTATCGCGTACCAGTGACGACAGTCACAGAACGGTGATAACTTCGAGTGTCATGAGTCCTTTCACCGGCTCCGCCGCCCCCACCCCCGACTGGCGGCACCTTCGCGTCGATCTCACCGACGGCGTCGCCACCGTCACCCTCGCCCGCCCCGACAAGCTCAACGCGCTCACCTTCGAGGCCTACGCCGACCTGCGGGACCTGCTCGCCGAGCTGTCCCGGGAGCGGTCCGTACGGGCCCTGGTACTGGCCGGGGAGGGGCGCGGCTTCTGCTCGGGCGGCGACGTCGACGAGATCATCGGCGCGACCCTGTCGATGGACACCGCCCAGCTCCTCGACTTCAACCGCATGACGGGCCAGGTGGTGCGGGCCGTGCGGGAGTGCCCGTTCCCGGTGATCGCCGCGCTGCACGGCGTCGCCGCCGGGGCGGGAGCGGTCCTCGCGCTGGCCGCCGACTTCCGCGTCGCCGACCCGTCCGCCCGCTTCGCCTTCCTCTTCACCCGCGTCGGCCTCTCCGGCGGCGACATGGGCGCGGCGTACCTGCTGCCGAGGGTGGTCGGCCTGGGGCACGCGACCCGGCTGCTGATGCTCGGCGACCCGGTGCGGGCGCCGGAGGCCGAGCGAATCGGCCTGATCAGCGAGCTGACCGACGAGGGCCGCGCCGACGAGGCCGCCGCCGCGCTCGCCCGCCGCCTCGCCGACGGCCCGGCCCTCGCGCACGCTCAGACCAAGGCCCTCCTCACCGCCGAACTGGACATGCCTCTGGCGGCGGCGGTGGAACTGGACGCCTCCACCCAGGCCCTTCTGATGAACGGCGAGGACTACGCGGAGTTCCACGCGTCCTTCGCGGAGAAACGCCCCCCGAAGTGGCGAGGGAGGTAGGGGATGTCTTCACCCCAGGGAAGCGTGCCGATCCCAGGGGCGCGGGACGGCGTCGACACGCGGCTCCGCCGCGGGGGGCGAGCAACCACGACGACGCCGCACTCGCCCGCGACGACAAGCCGCCCCCACCGCGTCGCGATCATCGGCGGCGGCCCCGGCGGCCTCTACACCGCCGCCCTCCTCAAACGCCTCGCCCCCGACCGCAAGGTCACCGTCTGGGAACGCAACGCCCCCGACGACACCTTCGGCTTCGGGGTCGTCCTCTCCGACGAGACCCTCGGCGGCATCGGACACGCCGACCCGGCCGTCCACGCGGCCCTCAAGGCCGACTTCGTGCGCTGGGACGACATCGACATCGTCCACCGAGGAACCCGCCAGACCTCCACAGGGCACGGTTTCGCCGCCCTCGGCCGCCGCCGCCTCCTGGAGATCCTGCATGACCGCTGCCGCTCCCTCGGCGTCGACCTGCGCTTTCGCGCCGAGGCCCCGCACCCCGACCGGCTCGCGCGCGAGTACGACCTGGTCGTCGCCGCCGACGGCGTGCACAGCACCACCCGTGAGACCTACCGCGACGCGTTCCGCCCCCGCCTCACCACCCACCGCTGCCGCTACATCTGGCTGGCCGCCGACTTCGCCTTCGAAGCCTTCCGCTTCGACACCGCCGAGACCGAGCACGGCGTGATGCAACTGCACGGCTACCCCTACGCGCCCGACGCCTCGACCGTCATCGTCGAGATGCGCGAGGAGGTCTGGGAGGGGGCCGGCTTCGACGAGCTGGACGAGTCGGAGTCCACCGCACGCTGCGCCAAGATCTTCGCCGACGCCCTCGGCGGCCGGCCGCTGAAGTCCAACAAGTCGGCGTGGACCACCTTCCGCACGGTCGTCAACGAACGCTGGTGGCACGGCAACGTGGTCCTCCTCGGCGATGCCGCCCACACCGCCCACTTCTCCATCGGCTCCGGCACCAAGCTCGCCGTGGAGGACGCCCTCGCGCTCGCCGCCTGCCTGGAGGAACAGCCCACCCTCGAAAATGCGCTCACCGCCTACGAGGAGGAGCGTCGCCCCGTCGTCGCCTCCACACAGCGGGCGGCCAAGGCCAGCCTGGAATGGTTCGAGGACCTGTCCAGGTACGTCGACCAGCCGCCCCGCCGGTTCGCGTTCAACCTGCTCACCCGCAGCCGCCGCGTCACCCACGACAACCTGCGGCTGCGCGACCCCCGCTTCACCGAGTCCGTCGAGCGCGAGTTCGGCTGCCCGCCCGGCACCCCGCCGATGTTCACCCCGTTCCGGCTGCGCGGCCTGACCCTGCGCAACCGCGTCGTCGTCTCCCCGATGGACATGTACTCGGCCACCGACGGCGTCCCCGGTGACTTCCACCTCGTCCACCTCGGGGCGAGGGCGCTGGGCGGCGCCGGACTGGTGATGACCGAGATGGTGTGCGTCAGCGAGCGGGGCCGCATCACCCCCGGCTGCGCGGGCCTGTACACCGCACGGCAGGCCGAGGCGTGGCGGCGGATCACGGACTTCGTGCACGCGCGGGCGCCCGGCACCGCGATCGGCGTGCAGCTCGGGCACAGCGGCCGCAAGGGCTCGACCCGGCTGATGTGGGAGGGCATGGACGAACCGCTCCCCGAGGGCAACTGGCCCCTGGTCGCACCCTCGCCGCTGCCGTACAAACCGGGTGGCCAGGTCCCGCGCGAGCTGTCCCGGGCGGAGCTGACGGACGTCAGGGAGCAGTTCACGGCCGCCGCCGCCCGCGCCGCTCGGGCCGGTTTCGACCTGCTGGAACTGCACTGCGCCCACGGCTACCTGCTCTCCGGCTTCCTCTCCCCGCTCACCAACCGCCGCACCGACGCCTACGGCGGCTCACCGGAGAACCGGCTCCGCTTCCCGCTGGAGGTCTTCGACGCCGTGCGCGGCGTGTGGCCCGAGGACCGGCCCATGACCGTACGCGTGTCCGCCACGGACTGGGCCGAGGGCGGCACGACCCCCGAGGAGGCCGTGGCAGTCGCCCGTGCCTTCGCGGCGCACGGCGCCGACGCCGTCGACGTGTCCACCGGGCAGGTCGTGTCCGACGAACGGCCCGAGTTCGGGCGCTCCTACCAGGCCCCGTACGCGGACCGCATCCGGCACGAGGCCGGCGTACCGGTGATCGCCGTCGGCGCGATCTCCTCCTGGGACGACGTGAACTCGCTGATCCTGGCCGGCCGCACCGACCTGTGCGCCCTCGCCCGCCCCCACCTCTACGACCCGCACTGGACCCTGCACGCCGCGGCCGAGCAGGACTACGAAGGGCCGGGCGTCGTCTGGCCCGCCCCGTACCGGGCGGGCAGCCGCCGCCCGGTCACCGGCCGCACCGACGCCCTCAGGCCCGGACTCACGCTGCACGGCGGGCGTCAGGACGTGTAACCCCAGGCCGCGCTCACCGGACGCAGCGGTTCGGCGATCTCCTCCTCGGCGGGCAGGGCGCGGCCCGGCTGGACCGTGCCGGTGCGGATGTTGTCCCGCCAGTCACCGAGGCCCCGGACCAGCTCGCCGTCGCTCTTCCTGCCGTAGTCGAGCATGGCCGGGTCGTAGTCGACACCGAGGAACGCGCACAGTCGGCGCATCTCCCGCTCGGGGTCGGCGGTGATGTCCTCGTAGCGCACCGTGAAGCCGTCGGCGTCGGCCGCGCGGGCCTCCTCGACGGCGCGCACGTAGGGCAGCACGTCGCCCACGGCCTTGTCGTACGGCCGCTTGACGGGGTCGCTCTCGTGCCAGGAGCGGGCGATCGACTCGGGGTGGCGCAGCAGGAAGACGAAGCGCGCGTCGGGCCAGCAGTCCTTCAGTCGCTGGAACATGTAGACGTTGGCCGGGGTCTTCTCCACGACGAAGTCCTTGCCGGACCGGGTCAGCTCCCGGTGCATCACGCGGTCCCACAACAGGTGCTCCAGGTCACCGCGGTCCAGGCCGAGGGTGCCCATCGCGCGCTGGGAGAACCAGTTGGTGCAGACGACCTCCATCCGGCCGAGGTGCAGCTCGTGCGGCGCGTGCAGCCGCGGGTGGGCGCCCAGCATCATGCGCAGCAGGGTGGAGCCGGAGCGGATGGAGGAGATGATGAAGACGGGCTGCCGCAGCAGCCGCTCGGTCGCCAGCTCCTCGGCCGACGGACATCGGTAGGCGGGCACGGGCCGCTCGGCCGCTTCCGGCGCGGCGGACGCCTTCTTCCCCCTCGCTCTCTGGGGAGCTCTCCGTATCTGGAGGCCGGTGGTGACGGTGAGGGCCCGGTTCAAGTTACGTGCGAGGCTCATGTGTCCGCACGGTAGGTGACGAATCTGAGAAGAGGGTCTGAGAAGGCTGAGGGTTCCTTGAGCGGCGACAAATGTGACAGGAGTCACCGTGAGGTGTCGAGTGCCGCGTAGACCGCCCCCGCGTCGCGCAGCCGTTCGTGCAAGGCGTGGAAGACGGCCGCCGAGCGCGTGCCGGGCCACCCATCGGGCAGCAGCCGGGAGGGCAGACCCGGGTCGGCGTAGGGCAGGTGGCGCCAGGAGTCCAGGGCGAGGAGGTAGTCGCGGTAGGCCGCCTCCGGCGGGGTGTCCGGCCGTCGCTCCCAGTCGCGCAGCACGCGCGCGTGGCGGTCGAGGAACGCCTCGTGCTCCTTGGCGACCGCGGCCAGGTCCCACCAGCGGGCCACCGCCTCGGCGGTCGGCGTGAAGCCCAGGTGCTCACCGCGGAAGAAGTCCACGTAGGAGTCCAGTCCCAGGCGGCCCAGCGCGTACCGGGTCTCCTCGTACAGGCGGGCCGGGGCGATCCACACGCCGGGGGCCGCCGTGCCGAAGCCGAGTCCGGCGAGGCGGGAGCGCAGCACGTGCCGCTTCTGCCGTTCCGACTCCGGCACCGAGAACACCGCGAGCACCCAGCCCTCGTCCTCGTAGGGCGCCGTGGCGTAGATGCGCCGGTCCCCGTCGTCCAGCAACTGACGGGCTTCAACGGAGAGTTCGTAGCCGGCCGCGCCCTCGGCGGTGCGCGCGGGCAGCAGCAGCCCGCGCCGCTTCAGCCGGGACACCGAGGAACGCACGGAGGGGGCGTCCACCCCGACCGCGGCCAGCAGCCGGATCAGCTCGGCGACGGGTACCGGGCCCGGCGCGAAGCGGCCGTACGCGCCGTAGAGCGTGACGATCAGGGACCTCGGGGCGTGCTGCACGTGCTGGTCGGACACATTGATCATCTTATGTCGTCGGCATCATGCCTGGTCGCCCCGGGGATGATCGGGCGGCTGCGGCTGCGGCTGCGGTTGCGGCAGTAGCCGGTAGCGCTGGAGCTTGCCGGTCGCCGTGCGCGGCAGGGCGTCCGCGAAGTGGATCTCGCGCGGGCACTTGTACGGCGCGACCTCGGACCTGAGGAAGGCGCGCAGTGCGTCGGCGTCCCGCTCGGCACCTTCCCGCAGTACGGCATGGGCGACCACGACCTGCCCGCGGTGCGCGTCGGGCCGGCCCACGACGGCCGCCTCCCTCACGTCCGGATGACGCAGCAGCGCGTCCTCCACCTCCGGCCCGGCGATGTTGTACCCCGCGGAGATGATCATGTCGTCGGCGCGGGCGACGTACCGGAAGTACCCGTCGGGCTCGCGCACGTACCTGTCACCGGTGATGTTCCAGCCGCCCCGCACGTACTCCCGCTGCCGCGGATCGGCGAGGTACCGGCAGCCCACCGGGCCCCGCACCGCGAGCAGCCCCGGCTCCCCGTCGGGCACCGGCGCTCCGGACTCGTCCTGCACGCGGGCGTGCCACCCCGGGACCGGGACGCCGGTCGTGCCGGGCCTGATGCCGTCGTCCGCCGCGGAGACGAAGATGTGCAGCAGCTCGGTTGCGCCGATGCCGTTGATGATGCGCAGGCCGGTGCGTTCGTGCCAGGACCGCCAGGTGGCCGCGGGCAGGTTCTCGCCCGCCGAGACGCAGCGCCTGAGACTCGTCACGTCGTACGCGTCCAGTTCGTCGAGCATCGCACGGTACGCCGTCGGCGCGGTGAACAGCACCGACACCCGGTGCTCGGCGACGGCGGGCAACAGCTGCCGGGGGCCGGCCTGTTCGAGCAGCAGCGCGCTCGCCCCGGCGCGCATCGGGAAGATCACCAGCCCGCCCAGCCCGAAGGTGAAGCCGAGCGGCGGACTCCCCGCGAAGAGGTCGTCCGGACGCGGCTTGAGCACGTGCGCGGAGAAGGTGTCGGCGATCGCCAGCACGTCACGGTGGAAGTGCATGCAGCCCTTGGGCCGTCCGGTGGTGCCGGAGGTGAACGCGATCAGCGCCACGTCGTCGGCGGCGGTGTCCGCGGCCGGGTACGGGGTGTCAGGTGCGGTGCCCGCCCGCGTACCGGTTGTTCCGGCGGCCTCCGCGCCGGGCTCCGCGCGGGTCAGCAGGTCGTCGGGCGCGTCCCCGCCGTACGTCGTGATCCGCAGCCCCGGGATCTCCGCCTTGGCGAGGTCGTCGACGGCCCGGACGTCGCACAGCGCGTGCCGCACCCGGGCGATCGCGCAGATCGCGCGCAGCTCGGGCGGGCGCTGCTGGGCCAGCACCGTGACCGCCCCCGCCCCCGCCTTCAGCACCGCCAGCCAACAGGCCGCCAGCCACGGGGTGGTGGGGCCGCGCAGCAGCACCCGGTTGCCCGGGACGACACCGAGGCCGCCGGTGAGGAGGCGGGCGACCCGGTCGACCCGGGCCCGCAACTGCCCGTACGTCCAGCCGTCCCCGGACGCGGTGCGGAAGACCGGGCGGTCGTCGGGCGGGCCGGTGAGCAGCTCGGCCGCGCAGTTCAGCCGGGCGGGGTAGCGCAGCTCCGGCAGGTCGAAGCGGAGCTCGGGCCACTGGTCGGGGGGCGGCAGATGCTCGCGCGCGAAGGTGTCGACGTGGCCGGAGCGGTGCGGCTCCGCGCGATGCGTCTGCGCCATGGCGGTTCGCCCCCTGTGTCGTGGTGGGCTCGCGCAACGAGCGTATCGTGAGGGTGACGACAGTCAACGGTGCGCGATAACCTCGGGCGTGGCCCGGCGGGCAGGAGCACGGGACGCGGCAGGGGTCGTCGTGGCGGGGGACAGGGCAGGGGAAGGGGCCGTCGATGACCGCATTCTCGCTCGAACCGGCACAACTCGCCTGGTGCGCCGAGGTGCGCGCCCTGGCCGCCACACGGCTGCGCCCGCTGGCCGAGAAGGGCGAGCCGGGCCGCGTCAACCGCGCCCTCCTCGTCGAACTGGGCGCCCTCGGGCTGCTGCCCCGCCTGTTCACCTCGGGCGCCCTCGACCTCTGCCTGATGCGCGAGTCCCTGGCCCACTCCTGCACGGAGGCCGAGACCGCGCTCGCCCTCCAGGGCCTCGGCGCGCACCCCGTCCACGCCCACGGCACCGAGACCCAGCGCGCCCGCTGGCTCCCCCGGGTGAGTGACGGCAGCGCGGTCGCCGCTTTCGCCCTCAGCGAGCCGGACGCCGGCTCGGACGCGGCCGCGCTGAGCCTGGGCGCGGAACCGGACGCGGGACCTGAGGACACCGGCGCGGTGGAGACCGGAGCGGCGTACGCCGGGCGCCGCGGGGCGCCCGGCACCACGCGGCCCGTGACGCCCGACACCGCGACGGCCGAAAGGCCCGGTACCGGTACCGCGAGGCCCGGAGCGGGGCGCGGCGCGGAGACGAGCCGACCACCGGGCCCCGGAACACCTGTCACCGGACGGCCGGGCCGGGAGGCGAGTCGACCGGCCCCGGACGCCGACGGGCCCGGTGCCCGGCAGGCCCCGGCCTCCGCCTCCCTCGCCGCCGACCGCGACGGCCCCTCCGCCTGGCGGCTCACCGGCGAGAAGTGCTGGATCTCCAACGCCCCCGAGGCCGACTTCTACACCGTCTTCGCCCGCACCACCCCCGGCGCCGGCGCCCGCGGCGTCACCGCCTTCCTGGTGCCCGCCGACCGCCCCGGCCTCACCGGCACTCCCCTCGACATGCTCTCCCCGCACCCCATCGGCGCCCTCGCCTTCGACGCCGTCCCCGTCACCGCCGACGACGTCCTCGGCGAGGTCGACCGCGGCTTCCGCGTCGCCATGGACACCCTCAACCTGTTCCGCCCCAGTGTCGGCGCCTTCGCCGTCGGCATGGCGCAGGCGGCCCTCGACGCCACCCTCGCGCACACCACCGCCCGCGAGGCCTTCGGCGGCAGACTGCGCGACCTGCAGACCGTCGCCCACCAGACCGCCGAGATGGCCCTGCGCACCGAGGCGGCCCGCCTGATGGTGTACGCGGCGGCGACGGCCTACGACGAGGGCGCACCGGACGTCCCGCGCCGCGCCGCGATGGCGAAGCTCCTCGCCACCGAGACCGCCCAGTACGTCGTCGACCGCGCCGTCCAACTGCACGGCGCCCGCGCCCTGCGCCGCGGCCACCTCCTCGAACACCTCTACCGGGAGGTGCGCGGCCCGCGTGTCTACGAGGGTGCGAGCGAGGTGCAGCGCGGCATCATCGCCAAGGAGCTGTACCGCACCCTGGACGCGACGACCGAGGAGGCCGGCGCATGACCGCCGAACGGCTCAACCCGCCCGAACTCTCCCCGCCCACCGGCTTCTCCCACGCCGTCGTCGCCACCGGCACCCGCGTCGTGTTCCTGGCCGGCCAGACCGCCCTCGACACCGACGGCAAGGTCACCGGCGACACCCTCGTCGCCCAGTTCGAACAGGCCCTCACCAACCTCCTCACCGCCCTGCGCGCCGCCGGCGGCACCCCGGCCGACCTCGCCCGCGTCACCGTCTACGCCACGGACGTCGCCGCCTACCGCACGCACGCCGCGCGACTCGGCCGCACCTGGCGCGAGCTGGCCGGCCGCGACTACCCCGCGATGGCGGTCGTGGAGGTCGTACGCCTGTGGGACGAACGGGCGTTGGTGGAACTCGACGGATTCGCCGTACTGCCCTGACGCGCCCGCAGACCTGGGACTCCCGGATGCCGGACGTCGAACCGACCGCGGGAACCATCGAGTACGAGGACACCGGCGGCGACAGCCCCGTCGTCGCCCTCCTGCACGGCCTCGCCGAGAGACGGACCGCCACCGAACGGGACCCGCCACCGAACGCGAGCTGCCACCGAACGGGAACAGCCACTGGGACGCGCCACAGGGACTCGCCACCGAAGGGGTGACGGTCACCCCCGCCGGCCCGTCCTCCCGGTACCAGTGGAACCCCCCCCATTCCGACCGACCGGGAGGCCCCCGTGCCCGTACGATCCGCAACCCTCGCCACCGCAGCCGGCGCCGCCCTCTTCCTGCTCGCCGCCCCCGCCGCGACGGCGGCCCCGCACGACGCCCGCCACGTCACCGAGTCGGTGACGATCGACCCGACCGGCCGCATCGCCGCCGACGGCACCGTCACCCTTTCCGGCACGTACCGCTGCACCGGCAGCACCGGCCCCGTCTTCGTCGGCTCCACGGTGAGCCAGAGCGACCCGAACGTCCGGTACAGCGTCGGCGGCACCCTCGCGGTCTGCGACGGCCTGGAGCACCGCTGGGTCGACACGGGCTCGCTCGACGCGGGCAAGCTCAAGCCGGGCCCGGCCCACGTCGAAGCCACTCTGGTCGAGCTGCGCCCCGTGGGCATCGTGCCGCTCCCGAGCTTCCACGCGCGGCACAGCCAGGACGTGACCCTGGTGCAGAGCTGAGCCCCGGACACCGTCGGCCCCCGCACCGGGCGGATGCGGGGGCCGACGGCGGGGTCCGCCGTGGGTCAGGGACGCTGCATGGTCTCCGTGCCGGGCCGCGGCGAGCGCGGGGGAAAGTTGCGCTGCTGCGGAAGGGACACCGGGTCCGGGGACGCCGGACCGCCCGTCCCGGCGCCCGGCGCGGACGTGTCGCGTTGCCGGTGGCGCGGAGTCACCGCACGGCGGGGCGGGCGGGTCAGCGTGATCTGCCGGACGATCTGCTGGAAGCAGACCAGCGCGGCCAGCCCCGGCAGGGCCGCGGCCGCCGCGTCGCTGAGCGTCCTGGGCGCCTGGGCGATGCACAGCAGCATCGCGATGGCCGAGAACAGCAGGACCACGGCCCAGGAATGGACCGCGCGCCGCTGGTGCAGCGCGGACCGCAGCACGGCCAGCGACGCCACCAGCCAGGGGCCGTAGACCAGCAGCGGCCACCAGGGCACGACGCTGCCGCGGGTGCGGGTCGCGGCGGCCAGGCGCAGGGGCTCGTAGGCCACCATGCCGCCGAACAGGCTCACGGAGGCCGCGATGACCGCGGCGAGCGCCGCCACGAACAGGCTCGTGGCGCGCAGTCGGCTCAGCCGTTTGCGGATCTTGCGGTGGCTCGTGGGGGTGTCCCGCAACGGCGGCAACTCCGCAGTGATCTCCTGCAGATTGCTCAACGGCGTGCCCGGCGCGGGAGCAAGAGCCGACGTGTCCGCTCCGTGCGGCACGGGGGGTTGCCGCTCCATCGCGTCCTGGAGCAGGAACGCGAGTTCCTCGGCGGGGTCCCAACCGGGCTCCGGCGGGACCAGCGCTTCCTGGAAGGCGTGCTCGGGGGCGCGGTGCCGTCCGCTTCCCATGGAGCGGAAGGGACCCTCGCCGTAGGACAAGTGATGCTGGAACTGTTCCTCGTGCATGACGCCTCGGGTCACTCCGCCCGGGTGTACGTCAGGGCCGCCTGGGACCGTCCCCAACGCTCGGCGAAGCCGGCCTCGAGCTCGGTCATGACGTCCAGGAAACGCCGCGGCACGGGCTCCGTCACCCGGAGCGGGACGGGGAGTTCGCCTCTGGTCAGGATTCCGTCACCCGGTGACGGCCAGTGGTTTCTGCCGAGCCGGTAGGTGTACGGACCAAGCTCCACCGATTCCCCGTTTTCCTTCGTCATATCCGAAGTAACGTCTGCCTTGTCCGTCGGATGCGCGGCAGTCGAGTGAACGATTCCTGCGATTCTTCGATACTTACCCAATCCAGATTTCACATCGGATCGACAGTATCGCTGTACGAAAAGCAGGAATGCGGGCCGGAGCGAGGAAATGGGGCAGCCTGGCGCGCCACGGCACAGCGGACGCCCCTCAGCCGCCCGTGCCCGCGGGGTGGACGACGGCGGGACGCGGCTCGCCGTGGAAGACGTGACGGGCGTGCCAGTCACGGTGGGCGGCGGCGACGGGGAGCGTGCCGGGCTGCGGGCCGACCAGGGGACGGCCGGCGAGTGCCGTGACGTGCTCGCGGGCAGCCGGACTGTGCCCGACGAAGCGCTGCGAGACCAGTATCCGCAGGTCGTCCCCGATTCCGAGGACACCCTTGTCGAAGAGCTTGTGGTGCAGCGTGCACAGGCACAGCCCGTTCTCGACGTCGTCGGGCCCGTCGAACGCCCACCAGCGCACGTGGGCGGCCTCCAGCCCGACCGGCACCGCGCCGATCCTGCCGTCGTAACCGCAGAACGCGCACCGGTACTCGTAGGCGGTCAGCACCTGCTCCCGCATCCGGCGGTTCCGTTGCCGCCGCGCCGGTGCCAGTCGCTCGGTCCGCACCGGTTCCAGGTCCAGGCCGACGGCCTCGCACAGTTCGCCGTGGAGGGAGGGTGGGAAGTGCAGGTCGAGCAGCAACCGCGCCATCCTGCCGAGCAGCCCGGGGTCACCGCGCAGCGCCGCCCTCAACTCCCGCGCCAGCCGCCCGGTGGCGCCCGTCTCCCGCAGGTCCCCTATCCCGCTCCCAGGACTGCCGGGTCCCCGGTCCGTGACCACTTCCCACACGCCGTCGCTGGTCAGGTGGTGGAAGGGGTAGGCGGGTGTCGTCCTGTGGGGCGGACCGTACTCGGTCAGCAGCCGCTGCAGGTCCCGCTCCACCGCGGTGTACCGCAGTCCGCCGTCGGGATCGCCCTGGAACCGGCCGAGGGCGTACAGGAGCAGCAGCGGCTTGTGCGGGGCGCGGGTCCCGCTCCGGGTCCACTGCCTCAGCGTCCCGATCCGCTCCAGCCAGTCCATGGGGGCGATCGTAGCCCGGCCCTCCCGCACGGAGGCCCGCCGCAGTCGCTCTGACGGCTTCACGCGGACGGCGACTGAGGGATCACCAGGCCCTCCTGGGCGACGACGGGGGCGTCAACCGCAGCGAGGTCGCCCGCCGTCGGAGTTCCCGGCGTCGCTCTGGCCCGGGACAGTCAGGTGGCCGACGGGCGCGCAGCCGTCGTCGGGATGTGTGCCTGGGAGAAGTCCGGCCGTGCCGTCGGGGCGAACGCCGCGCGATAGGCGGTGGGTGTCGTCCCGAGAGTGCGGCGAAAGTGCAGCCGCAGGTTCGAAGGGCTCCCCAGACCGCATCGGTCGGCTATGTGGTCGACGGCGAGCTCGGTGCTCTCCAGCAGTTCCCGGGCGCGGTCGAGCCGGGCGGTGAGCAGCCACCGCAGGGGCGTCGTGCCGGTCTCGGTGACGAACCGCCGGGCGAAGGTCCGCGGTGCCAGGTGCGCGTGCGCGGCGAGTTGCCGGACCGTCAGTGGCTCGTGCAGACGGGCCAGCGCCCAAGCCCGGGTGGGCGCGAGGGTGACGCCGGGTGCCTCGGGAGCCAGCGGGCGTTCGATGTACTGCGCCTGCCCGCCGTCGCGGTGGGGAGCGGAGACCAGGGAGCGCGCCACCTGGTTCGCCGTCTGCGCGCCCAGGTCGCGTCGCACCAGGTGAAGGCACAGGTCGATGCCGGCCGCGACGCCCGCCGAGGTCAGCACCTGTCCCTCGTCCACGTAGAGCACGCGCGGGTCCACCGACACCCTCGGATACCGCGCCGCCAGTTCGTGCGCGTGCTTCCAGTGAGTGGTGGCCTTGCGACCGTCCAGGACCCCGGCTGCCGCCAGCGCGAACGCACCCGTGCAGATAGACACCAGCCGCGCGCCCCGGGCGCGGGCCCCCGCCAGCGCGGCGAGCACGTCCGCCGGGAGCTGCCGCAGGTGCGGTTCGTATCCCGGGACCACCACGGTGTCCGCGCCGCGCACCGCTTCCAGTCCGGCCGTCACCGTCACGGCGAACCCCGCCGCGGTCGGGACCGACCCGGCGGTCCGTCCGCACAGGGTCAGGTCGTAGGGATCACCGGGCACGGAGATGAAGACCTGGGCCGGGATGCCCAGGTCCAGGGGCAGCACGTCGTCCAGGACCAGTACCGCCACTCGGTGCGGTGTGGCGGGGGTGGCAGTTTCCTCTCGCACGGAGGCAAGTCTGCCACTGTCACCGGCAGTCGGCGCAGCCGATCATCGATGCCATGAACGACGAGATGACCACCGGCGTCCCGCCGCTCCCCGACACTCCCCTCGCCCGCCGCGCTTTGGCCCTGGTACGCGAAACGGAGTCCACCGCGACCGCCAACCACAGCGTCCGCAGCGCCCTGTTCGCCCGCCTCCGCGCCGACCACCAGGGTGCGGAGCCGGGGCGCGACTACGATCCGGAGCTGCTGTTCCTGGCCTGCGTCCTGCACGACATCGGCCTGACGCAGGCGGGCGACCGCCACCAGCGGTTCGAGGTGGACGGTGCCGACACGGCCGCGGAGTTCCTCACCGCGCAGGGCCTGCCCACCGCCGCCGTCGACGCCGTGTGGGAGGCCGTCGCCCTGCACACGACGCCGGGCATCGCCGAGCGCCGCGGCACCCTGTGCGCGCTGGTGCACCAGGGGACCGGCATGGACTTCGGCTGGGACACCGACTGCGTCGACGACGCCACCGGCGCCGCGATCCACGCCGCCTATCCGCGGCTGTCCATGGCCACCACCCTCACCGACGAGATCGTCGCCCAGGCACAGCGCCGTCCGGAGAAGGCCCCGCCCTTCTCCATCGCGTCGGAACTGCTGCGGGAGAGGTCCGTGCCGCCGCACAGGACCCGGATGGAGACCATGGCCGACGCCGCGCGCTGGGGCAACTGACCATGACCACATACGGGATCCTGCTGTTCGACACCGCGCAGGAACTCGACTTCGCCGGTCCGTGGGAGGTGCTCACCACCTCCTCCGGACTGCGCGGCGGCAAGGACGACGTCCTGCTCGTCGCCGAGCGATCCGCACCCGTCCGCTGCTCCCAGGGCATGCGGGTACTGCCGGATCACACACTCGGCGACCACCCGCCGCTGGACGTCGTCCTCGTACCGGGCGGTTCCGGCGCCCGGGAGGTCGAGCCGCGCAACGAACGGGTCACCGGCTGGCTCACCGACACCGCCGCGCGCGCCACCTGGGTGGTCGGTGTCTGCACCGGAACCTTCCTGCTCCACGCCGCCGGCCCGGCCCGGTCCCGCCGGGTCGCCACCCACTGGCAGTACGAGGAAGCGCTCGAAGAACGCGGCGACGTCACCGTCGTACGGGACTCCCGCTATGTCGTCGACGGCAACCTGCTCACCAGCCAGGGCGTCTCCGCCGGCATCGACAGCACCCTGTGGCTCGTCGGCCGGCTGCACGGGCGCGAACACGCCCGCGCCGTGCGCCGCGCCCTCCAGTACGACCCGGCACCCCCGTACCTGGCGGACGAGCCCGTCCCACCACCCACGACCGACCGAGAAACGGAGCACCGACCGAAATGAACCGCCGTACCCTCCTGCACGCCACCACCGCACTCGGCGCCGCGACGCTGACCGCCGGCGCCGCCACCCGGGCCGACGCGGCGACCCCGGCAACTCCCGCGCGCAACCGTCCATTACGCGTACACGTCGTCATGTTCGACGGTGTGGAGGAACTCGACTTCACCGCCCCGTACGAGCTGTTCTCCGCCTCCGGCTACTTCGCCGACCGGGAGGTGGACGTCCGCTACGTCACGCTCGACGGTCCGCGTACCGTCGAGGCGGCGTACGGCACCAGGCTGCGCGTCGACCACGGTTGGGCTCCTCGGGACGCGGACCTCCTCGTCGTCCCCGGCGGCGGGTACGCGCGCCGCGAGGACCCCGGCGTGTGGGCCGAGATCCGGCGGGGTTCCCTGCCTCGGGCCCTGGCCGCCGCGACCCGCCCGGGCCTGACCGTCAGCGCGCTGTGTACGGGCGTCATGCTGCTCTCCGCCGCCGGGCTGACCAAGGGGCGCCCCTGCACCACCCATCACCGGGCGCGGGCCGACCTTGAGGAGCAGGGCGGCGTGCTGAAGAACGCCCGCGTGGTCGACGACGGTGACCTGGTCACCGCCGGCGGGGTGACCTCCGGGCTGGACCTCGCCCTGTGGCTGGTACGCCGGGAACTCGGCGCGGACGCCGCGGTCGGTCTGGAGGAGATGCTCGAGTACGAGGCCCGCGGCACGGTATGGGCCGCGCGGGGCGGTCAGTGAGAAGCGCCCGAAGCAGGCGCTGACCTTCCGCACCGGCCAAAGGCCGACGGCAGGGTCCCACAGGCGAAGCCGCTCCCCCTCTGGCTCGTTACCCGTGCGGGTAAGGAGGGGGGAGCGGCGGTGTCTGCTCTGAGAGCCGTCAGATGTCCCGAAGGAGACGAGCCCCCTCGGTGGCCTGCCACGATGCGAGGCCATCAGCCACTGACCCGGGCGAATGAACTCACAGTCGTTTCACGCTCGTGCCGCTTGATGAAGCCGAAAGTCCCAGAAAAGTCCCGGAGGACTTCTGCGACACGCCTCCTTTACCACCTCGCCCGGTGCTGGGACGACGGCCCCCGGGCGGCCCCGAAAGGTGACTGTGTTGTGCATTGAGAGTTATCTGCCTCTGCAGGGTGACGAAGGGTAAACGCCAGGTGACCAGCCTTGTGAGGGCGCGCACAGGGCTCACGTCACATGGGGTTGGGGTTAGTAGACGCCGACGGCCGCTCGCCGCGTGGTCGCCAGCCGTCCGGTTCGTCACGCGGCCGGTCTGCGAAGCGGCGTAGTAGGTCACACACTTGTCGCGACGCCGGAGCGTTCCGCAGTGTGTTCGGCGTACCGGGGAGCCGAGCGCCGGGACCGGACGGGTAGAGCCCGTCCGTGATCCAGACACCGGCCCTGATGACGCGAAGCCGCGTCCAACGCGGACACCGCGTCGCCGACCCCCCCCGTCGGCCTCCCCATCACGTTCCCGAATGGAGAGGTACACCCGTGTACGCCATCACGCGCCGTCCCGACTTCCGCAAGTCCGCCGTGGCCTCCCTCGCCGCCGCTGGCGCCGCCGCAGTCACCCTTACCCTCGCCCCGAGCCCGGCACACGCCGCCGAGCCGGCCAAGACGTCCACCGCCCAGACCCAGGCCCAGAGCGACAAGATCAAGGCCATCGTCAAGGCCGGCGAGAAGAAGCACGGCGACGACCTCGACGGCTGGATCCGCACCGCCCTGGACGTCATGGACGTCAAGAACATCCCGGGCACCTACGACGGCCTGCACCGCAACATCATGCGCGAGTCGTCCGGCAACCCGCACGCGCAGAACAACTGGGACGTCAACGCCCGGAACGGCATCCCCTCGAAGGGCCTGCTCCAGACGATCCAGCCCACCTTCGACGCCTACCACGTCAAGGGCACGAAGGACTCCATCACCGACCCGGTCGCCAACATCGTCGCCGCCTGCAATTACGCGGCCGACAAGTACGGATCCATGGACAACGTCGACTCCGCCTACTGACCGGCGGACCCACCGACCGCCTGAGCCCCGGGGACGACCGGTCCCGTGCGGAGGCCGGCGGGGCCCAGGCAGCACGGCGGGGCCGGAGAGGACGACTCGTTCCTCCGGCCCCGCCTGCGTCGCACCCGGTGCGTCCCGGAAAGTCGCAGAGGTGTCACCACGCCCCCTGCGGCCTCGCGTTCATGCAGGTTGGAAGGGGGATGACGGCGTCTTTCCGGAACCCTTTCAGATGTCCCGGAAGAGACCAGCGAGCGCTGTGACCTGCCGTGATGAGTGCGCAATGGCCGCTGACCTGCGCGAATGGTCTTTCGGTTCTTTCACGCTCGTGCCGGTTGATGGGGCTGGAAGTCCCAGAAAAGTCCCAGAGAGATCCCACTACTGACGGGTGCCTTTCGGCTCTATACGGCAGTACGGGCTCGTCGGCCGCCTCCTTCGCCACGAGAGCGAACCTGCTTGTCGAGCACCGGGCGCTCATGATGCCTTGCGGGATGGTCCTGATGATCGACGACAACTTCCCGGCCGCCGATGGCAGTGAGCCGACAGCGTCGGTCGACCCTCGCGCGACCTGGGGACGAGCGGCCTGTCGCGCGAGCCCGGCGAGCGAAGGCACAGGAGCTGATGGAGCGGGCTATCGCCGAGGGCTGCGTGCGCAGAACTCCCAACGAAATGAACTTTAGGGGGTCAAGCGCCGAACCGGGCGGCGATGGCGTCGCGCAGGGAAGCGGGGCGGCGCTCGCCCGTCGGGGCGTCGTTGCACTCGGCGCCGCCGCGCGGCGGTCCGGTCGGGGCCGCGCGGTACAGGTGGGGGGCGCCCTCAACCGCAGCATTGTTCGCAGCGCCGAGCATGCCGTCTCCTCGACCAGATCAAGTTCGGAGATTGCCGGAACGAAAGATCGGCTGTTCAGCAGCCGGTCGGCGCGGGGCCCCTGCTCGCCCGCGGCCCGGTAAGCGGCGAGCTTGGCCGGGTCCTGCCCGGCCTCGGCCCCGTCGGGGTTGAGCGCCTTGTTCACGGGTTCGAGCGCTGCCTGCAACTGGTCGCGCTGCTCGGCTGCCTCGGGCGCCTGCTGCTGCGCGGTGACGAGCTGCTGCCCGTTGGTCGGGTCTGCGGCGGGCGGTGCGGGCGGGGTGCCCCGGTCCGTGTTCGGCAGGTGCGAGCCCTGCTCGCCGGACGGGGCTGGCGGTGCGCTCGGGTCACCGCCCTTGCCCGAGCCGCCCTTGATCGGCCAGATCGGGCCGCCGTCGCGGCGGAAACCTAGGGCACTCTCGCCCGCGCGGGGGTGGACGGGCAGAGCGGGAGCGTTCATCTGAACAGTTCCTGTCAGAGGGGCGGGGTACCTTCAGCCCGTGCGAGATGTAACGGGACAAGAAGCAGAAGCCGAATGGCTGCGGTTCGAAAAGCAGATCGCGGAAGAGGCGCGCCGCATGTACCCGGATGCGCGGGTGGAGCACAACGCCCACGTCATGGGGCGGATCAGCAGGAAGCCGCGGCAGATAGACGTTTTGGTGACAGCGAACGTCGGGCCGCACTCGATCATGATCGTGATCGAGTGCAAGTGGCGTCGCCGACGGGTCGACGTCGGTGTCATCGACGGACTGATCGGCAAGCTGGAAGACGTTGGCGCCGACCGAGGTGTTCTGTTCGCGAACCTCATCCCGACAGAGGCGGCGCGTCAGCGCATGGAGAATGCGACCCAACCGCGCCTTGACGGCTATGTCTTCAGGCTTGAGCCGCGCCTCTCAAGAGCTGAGGCAGAAGAGATTGTGTCTCAACACGACCTGTACTATTTCGACGATGATCCGATCCCGTCGGCAACTGAGGCCAAGCTCAAGGATGCCTTTGAACGGTTGCGGTTCGACGCTACGTGGTGAACGGCTTGCGTGGCCGAGCGGCTCGGTCCGGGTGGCGTGCTAATTCTCGATGACACCGGGTTCGTCAAGAAGGGCACCACGTCGGCCGGGGTCAGCCGGCAGTACACCGGTACCTCGGGGAAGATCGACAACTGCCAGATCGGTGTGTTCGCCGCCTATGCGACCGGTTCGAGTCCCTGGTGGACCGGGAGCTGTATCTACCGAAGTCCTGGACCTCCGACCGCGACCACTGCTGGTTGGCGAAGATCCCCGACGAGCGGGGCTTCGCGACCAAGGGGGAGCTGGCCAGAGACATCGTGCGCCGCTGTCTGGCCGCGGGTCTACCAGCTGCCTGGGTGACCGCGGATGAGGCGTACGGGCAGGACTGGAACTTCCGCCGCCTGCTCGAACAGCTCGGCCTCGGTTACGTGGTAGCGGTGCCCAAGTCCCAGCAGATCAGGTCCCTGGCCGGGATCTGGCGCATCGACGAGCTCATCGCCGAAGCCCCCGCCGATGCCTGGCAGCAGCTGTCTTGCGGCGACGGGGCGAAGGGCCCACGCGTCTATCACTGGGCTGCGGCGAAACTGCCCGCCAACATCATCTTCGATCCGGATCCGCCGACCCATCACCGCTGGGTGTTGGCCCGCCGCAGTCTCTCCGACCCCGGTGAGATCGCCTACTACCTCGCTCACGCGCCCGTCGGCATCGAGATCGACGAACTCGCCCGGATCGCCAGCATCCGATGGGCGATCGAAGAATGCTTCCAGGCCGCGAAGAACGAATGTGGCCTGGACGAGTACGAAGTCCGCCGTTACCCCGGCTGGTACCGCACATCACCCTCGCCATGCTCGCCCACGCCGTCCTGACCGCACTCGCCGCCCAGGCCACCGTCGAGGCCGTAAAGGGGCTGCAGAAACGGATCAGCCCTCGTCCCGCTCACCGTGGCAGAGATCCGGCGGCTCCTGGACACTCTCTTGCCTCATCCCCGAGCCGACCACTATCCCGTCACCCACGCACTGAACTGGTCCGGCTGGAGAAGACGCCGCCAGGCCATCGCCCGCCACTGCCTCTACCGAAAACGCAGCTCAGGACACGAAACGCTGCTGGAGTACTAGGCCGTGGGCCTCTGGCTCGTCTGCTTGGCTGGCCCGCTGTCGCCGCTCATGCGTTGTATCGCGGCTCAGCCAAGCAGCGCTGAGATCTGGTGGGCACAGTCCACGACCTCGGACCCGTACATCCGTCCGGGCGAGGATTGCATGCGAGACAGTGGAACGACCACGCAGACCGCCGCAATCGGCTCTCCATCCGCGACCACCGGTGCGCTGACGCTAGTGAGACCGACTGCGCGCCCCTCGATCGTCTCCACCCAGTCCTCTGGCCCCACGTCGCCGTTCAGCGCCTGCGTGGCCGAGCCCCCGTGGGCCAATGGGATGGAGGTGCCAGCCGGGTAGCTCACTTGCAGCTCGTGGTGCACGTTGATCTCGAGGCTGCACACGCGTTGGCTGCCTCGTACGACCCACAGCATCGAAGTCTCGCTGATCCGGTGGGACAGCTCCTTGAGGAGGGGCGTGGCGACCTCGATCATCCGCGTCGTCAAGAACCGGGGACCAAGGTGGTATCGGCCGTCGGCAGAGCGTTGGAGGAGTCCGTGAGTCGCCAGCGCGTTAGCGAGGCGGTGAGCCGTTGGAAGACTCAGATTGAGCGCCTTGCCGATCTCGGTGGCCGTCAAGGGGTTGTACTCGCACAGGTCGACGATCGCCATGCTCTTGTCCAGAACACCTACACGACTCTCCTGCCGTTCGTCAGCCACGACGCCCAGGTTACCTGCTGCATCTGCGGTCATATTCCCTCCATGTCGGCTGGGCCAGGTGTTGAGGCGCCGCCGTCTCGTGGATGGTACGTGAGGGGGCGCCTCAACGCCCGTGGTTCAAGCGGGTCAGAGCGAGGTCGGCACGACAACTGCGAGTAGCGCGAGAAGCGGCGCGGCGAGAACCACGTATCCGCTGTAGCCGAGCATCCGGCGCTGGAAAGCTCGACGATCGTGCACTTCGGCACTCGCGAGCACGATGACTCCGTTTGTCGAGAACGGACTGACATCCACCACGGTGGCACAGAAGGCGAGCGCCGCGATGAAGCCGACCGCCCCGAGATCGCCGGTCGCGAGCAGCGGCGCGGCCAGCGGCAGAGCGATGAAGATGATGCCGATGGACGACCCGACGGCCGAGATCAGGCCGACTGCGAGGAAGAGAACGAACGCGGTGAGCAGCGGCCAAGGGATCTCGACGGCCTGCTCTCCAGCGAAGTTGATTGTCCCGTTGGCGTCCAGCACGCCCATGTAAGTCACGACGCCGCAGACCAGGAGGGTCGCCGGCCAGGCGATCGAAGCCATGGCGGCGTCGACCCGGCGCGGAGAGAGGAGCAGCAGGCCGGCGCTGAGGCACATCGAGGTGATGCCGACATCCAGGCCACGCAGCGCGCCTAGCAGAAGCGCACCGATGGCAAGCAGAGTGACAGTTGGCTCCCAGATGGCGCTTCTGGTGCCGGGGTTCGCGTGCGGCTCCTCGGTCGCCTCCAGTGTCGCCACACCCTGACGTGCTGTTCCGTTCGCGCCACCGTGGGCCAGCTCGGGGGCACTGACGTCGGTGCTCTTGTCGGCCTCACCCGATCGAGCCGGGCCTGTATCTCCGCATCCATCGTCGACGTGGTCGACGACATCCCCGCCGCGAAGCAAGTTACGGCCCCGAATAGCAAAGAGTGCAGCGGCAAACAGGATGTTCAGCGCGAAGGGAACGAGGAACAGAGTCAACGGGGGGACGTCGATACCAAGATTGCCCGCAACGGTGCCAACGCCGGCCGAATAGACGGTGATGGGTGAGAAGGCCGTGCTGAGGGCACCGTGGCTGATCATCATACCCATCAGCAGCGGGTCGATTTCGTACCGTCGTGCAAGAGGCATCGCGATGGGCGCCAGCATTGCGACAGCCATTGGCGAGCCGAGTGCCATCAGGGCTGCGGCCAGCAGGAACATCAACCAGACAATGGCCCAAGGGCGCCCGCGGACCACTCGAAGGGAATGGTCCATGACCAGATCGACTGTGCCGTTGGCCTTGGCGATGCCGAAAAGCAGTGTGAGCCCGACGACGATGACGAAAAGGTCACCGGGAAAATAAGAGAACACGTCGTCGAGGGACAGGCCCGAAACCCATCCACCCACGATGAAAGCGGCAGTGAACCCGAGAAGCCCCATGTTGATGGGACGCGTCGTCGCGATGGCGAACAGCGCCACCAGGACCGCGATGGAGATCAAGTGGACCATCTCTACCTCCGCGGCTCTCATATTGTGAGAGCTGACTTTTGGAATGTGAGTCGCGTCACCCTATGACCCTGGTCACGCTCTGACAAGAGGCGAGTTGGGCCGACTCCTGACGTGTCACCAGGCTGACGCCCGAGTGGTCACGTTCGCCGCCTCGCTCTTGCGCACTTGGAAAGCGAACCCATACGCTCTCACTATCTAGCATCGTGGCTTCATATATTGAGAGGTGTAGATGTCGAACCTCCTCTTCAACGGTCCCCGTGGACCTCTCGCGGGACTGCGTGTCCTCGAGGCAGCGAACGTCTACGCGGGTCCTTTCGCGGCGTCACTGCTGGGTGACTTCGGTGCCGAGGTGCTCAAGATCGAGATGCCTGGCGCCGGGGACCCGCTCCGGGCGATGCACCCGTTCGACGGCGACGAGCCGCTCACCTGGACGTCGATTGCGCGGAACAAGAAGTCGATGACCCTGGACCTGCGGGTCGAGGAAGGCCGGGAGATCTTCCTTGAGCTAGTCGCCTCGCACGACGTCCTCATCGAGAACTTCCGGCCCGGCACGCTCGACCGCTGGAAGCTCACAGCCGAGGACCTCCGGGCGGCGAACCCGGACCTCGTCATCACCCGCGTCAGCGGCTTCGGCCAGACGGGCCCCAACTCGCCCATGGCGGGTTTCGGCACCCCGGCAACGGCCTTCACAGGCTATGTCTATGGCACCGGTTTCCCCGACCGTGAGCCGGTCCTGCCTCCCATCTCCCTCGTCGACTATGTCGCCGGACTGTTCGCCGCTTTCGGCACGTTGGTTGCCGTGCGTCATCGCGACGTCGCCGGCGGACCTGCGCAGGAGGTGGATGTCGCTCTCTATGAGTCACTGCTTCGCTTCCTCGAAGGCATGGTCACCCAGTACGACCGGCTTGGAACACTGACCGAACGGCAGGGAAACCAGTTTCCCGCCAGCGTCCCCTGTGGACTCTTTAGGGGCAGCGACGACGTGTGGATGGTTCTGTCAACGAGCAGTGACCGGACCTTCAACCGGCTCGCAGAACTGATGGGACGATCCGACATGCTCACCGACCCGCGGTACTGCACCAACCGCGCACGAGTGGAGAACCGCGACGCCGTCAACGCCGTCGTAGAGCAGTGGTTCGGAGAGCGCACCGGGGATGAGATCCAGAGGCTGTGCGACGCGGCGAGCGTGCCTGTTAGTCGCGTCAACTCCATGGCGGACGTCTTCACCAACCCGCACGTGCGCGAGCGCGGCAGCCTCGTCGAGGTGGCCCACCCCAACCTTGGAACCGTCACCATGCCCGGCGTCGTGCCGCGCCTGACGAGCACCCCGGGGGCGATCACCAGTCCCGGTCCCAGGTTGGGCGAACACACCGATGCCGTCCTTGGGATGTTGGGACGCGACAATGCCCAGATCAGGGCCCTCCGTGAGCAGGGAGTGATCTGACGTGAAGATCACGATCACTGACGTCGTCCTCCGCGACGGGCTTCAGGACGAAGACGTCATCGTCAGCACCGAGGACAAGGTGCGCATCGCTCAGGCCCTTCACAGTGCGGGCCTGACCCAGCTCGAGATCGCCTCCTTCGTCAACCCTGCGCGGGTACCTCAGATGGCCGACGCCGCCGAGGTCGTGGCGCAGACCAGGGACATCCCGGTGCGCCGCACCGCACTCGCGCTCAACGCCGAGGGGGTTCGAAGAGCGGCCACCAGTGGGGTTGAGTGCATCCAGATCGCAGCCTCCGCCAGCAACGCGCACAGCCGCGCCAACGCCGGACGCGGCTCAGAGGCGGCTCTAGAGCAACTGCGTGAGGTCATTGCCGAGTTCCCCCTGATCCCCTTCATCGGCGGGATCTCCACCGCATTCGTCTGTCCCTTCGACGGTCCTGTCCCACTAGGGCAGCTGGTGAAGATCGTGAACCAGATGGCCGGCATGGGCGTGGAGCGGATCTCACTGGCCGACACGATCGGGGTCGCCACCACCGAGCAGGTCATCGCCGTGCTTCGCGCCGTCCGCTCTGAGCTCCCGGATCTGGAGATCGGGCTCCACCTCCATGACGCCCAGGGCCAGGCCCTGCAGACCGCAGAAGCCGCTCTTGCGGAAGGGATCCAACACTTCGACAGCGCGCTCGGTGGTTACGGCGGTTGTCCGTTCGCACCTGGGGCCCATGGCAACGTGGCCACCGAGCGGCTCATCAGCCTGTGCCACCAGCTTGGCGTTACCACCGGCATCGACCCCGAAGGCATCGCCGCAGCCAACCTCATCCTCGAAGAAGCGCTTGCGAGTGGCACGAAGTTCAAGCCAACCGCCACGAACTGAGGCATCACCTGCGGCTAACCTCGGCGCCTGCTCTGCCGCCCCTCCTGGTTGTGGTGCGGCCCAATGCGCGCTCCTCCGGCAATGCCGAGTCGGACCGCCCCGAGCCCGAGCCCGACGTACCTTCGGGTCGGACGCATTGCGCTGTAGCCCCACCCCCAGCACGATCTGGTTCCCCGCACTCTTGGCGGGTAGGACTTCGGTAGCATCCGTCAGGCGACAAGCAGCACGGGGATTGGCGAGAAGTCCCTTGACTGGATCGAGATCCCTGAGGACAAGCGCCGGCCGGGTAAGACGCAGGTACGACGCGGCAACGGGAATGCCGTTGTGGGGAGTCGAGGTGCTGTACGTGCAGTCCTCGTTCGGTCGGAAGTCGACGGTGACGGCGAAAGTCACGGTCGGTGCCGAGGAGGAGGCGAAGGTCGCTCCGCTGAGCCCGATCGGATTCTCCGAAGGTCCCGGCACCCTGAGCCCCGAGGACTAGGCCGCAGTCGACGATCGGCACTGATCAAAGTCCGACCGTCGCTGCGCCCGTGGTGCCGCCGCCTGGCGGGACTACGAGGCCCGGTTCCAGGAACCGAGGACCATGAGGGTCTTCGTGCCGGTCACCTGGCCGGCGTGTCGGAGGCCGTCGATGACCTGCTGCAGGTGCTGGATGTCGCGGACGCGGACGTGGACGAGGGCATCGGGAGCCCCGGCGATGGTGAACACCGCCTGGACCTCGGGCACTTTATAGGCCGTTCGGACTATCTCGTTAACCCGGGTGGTCCCCGTGTAGGACAGCTCGATGAAGGCCTCGATGCCCCACCCGAGCTTGGCGTGATCGACCTGGACGCTGAAGCCGGTGATGACACCGGTTTCCCGCAGACGGTCGACGCGGCGCTTGACTGCTGCCACCGACAGCCCCACCTGAGGCGCGATGTCCGAGAAGGTCCTGCGGCCGTCCTCGTGCAACAGGCGCAAGACCCGGCGGTCCACATCATCGATTTCGATCACCAGATCACTCCCTGCGATTCCGGCCTTTGGGTCCAACTAATTTACGTGAAGAAGCTCTAGAGTACAAGGACTTGCGTATTAGGGTAAATTTGAAGCAACTTCCTTGCGTACCGTTCAGGTCTACTGCTCTCCTGGCTCCGCGCCTGTCACAACGTCGAGGAGGCCTGGGATGAGCATCGAAACTGCGGTGTCGCTGGAGGACAAATACACGGCCCGAAGCGGTCGCGCGCTGATGTCGGGTGTCCAAGCGCTCGTCCGCCTCACGCTCGAGCAGCGGCGTGTGGACACCTCGCGCGGTTTGAACACCCGCGCCTTCGTGACTGGGTATCAGGGGTCGCCGCTGGGTGGTGTCGACCTGGAGATGGGGCGGGCCTCCCGCCACCTCGACGAGGCTGGGGTGCTGTTCCGGCCGGGGCTGAACGAGGAACTGGCCGCCACGGCGGTCGCCGGCACCCAGATGCTCAGGCAGCTCCCGGGCCGGCGCCACGACGGGGTCACGGGCTTCTGGTACGGCAAGAACCCCGGACTGGACCGGGCCGCCGACGCGATCCGCCACTCCACGGTGGCCGGGACCGCCGCCCTGGGTGGCGCGGTCGCCTGGATCGGGGACGACCCGGGCAGCAAGTCCTCCACGGTGCCCAGTTCGTGCGAGCCCATGGGCCAGAGCCTGTCCATGCCGCTGCTGGCGCCCGGGTCCGTGGCCGAGATCATCGAACTCGGTCTGCACGCCGTAGCGCTCTCAAGGGCATCGGGACTCTGGACGGGACTGAAGATCGTCGCGGACATCGCTGACGCCTCGGCCGTCGTCGACTTGGACGCGCTGGACCGGGTGGTGCCCGTGCCGCACGGGGATGACCGTGGCGCACACCCCACCCTGGTGGGGCCCGCCTCGCTGGACGCCGAGCACGACATGCTCACCCGTCGCCTGGACGTGGCGCGCGCCTACGCCCGTGAGCACGGCCTGAACCGTATCCACTTCAGCGCCCCGCAGGCCGGTCTCGGTCTGTTGGCATCGGGCACCACCTTCGCGGTGCTGCAGCGGGCACTGGCCGACCTGGGCTTCGACGAGGCGGCCATGGACGCCCTGGGCATCCGGCTGATCCGGCTCGCGATGCCGTTTCCGCTGTGTGCCGACGACCTGGTGGCGATGACCGCCAACCTGGATCAGGTCCTCGTGATCGAGGACAAGGTGCCCTTCCTGGAGGGACAGCTGAAGCAGGCCCTCTACCGCACGCCGGACGCCCCGGTCGTGGTGGGGCGGCAGGACGAGGAGGGCCGTCCGCTGCTGACCTCCCGCGGCACATTGGGCGCCGAGGACGTGGCCAGGGTGCTGGCCGCGCGCATCGGAGCGGAACGCCTTCCGCACCGGGCGACGGCGCATCTGCGTTCTCTGGCGGCTTCCCCGTCCACGCGCAGGAAGCTGCCGATGGTCGCGTCGCGCACTCCGTACTTCTGCTCCGGCTGCCCACACAGCGCCTCGACCAGGACCGGCGGCGACACTCTGGTCGGTGTCGGCATCGGCTGTCACAGCATGATCGCGCTGGAGGGGGAGGGCCGCGGCCGGCAGGTCGGACTGACACAGATGGGAGGTGAAGGAGCCCAATGGTTCGGGCTCGCGCCCTTCACCGACGACCTCCACTTCGTGCAGAACCTCGGCGACGGCACCTTTCACCACTCCGGGTCGCTCGCCATCCGTGCCGCCGTGGCCGCCGGCGTGCGCATGACCTACAAGCTGCTCTACAACGACGCCGTCGCCATGACGGGCGGTCAGCGTCCGGAAGGACGGCTGGATGTTCCAGCGCTGACGCGGTGGCTCGCCCTGGAAGGCGTACGCCGCATCGTCGTCACCACGGCGGACCCGGCCGACTACCGGGGCGTGCGCCTGGATCCGGTCGCCGCCGTCCGCCACCGTGACGAGTTGCCAGACGTCGAGAAGGACCTGGCGGCGGTCGACGGTGTCACGGTTCTTATCCACGACGACCGGTGCGCTGCCGAGGAACGGCGGCTGCGCAAGCGCGGGCAGCTTCCCACCCCCGCAGAGAAGGTGGTCATCAATGAGCGGGTGTGCGAGGGGTGCGGAGACTGCGGAGACGTGTCGACGTGTCTGTCGGTCCAGCCTGTAGACACCGAGTTCGGCCGCAAGACGCGTATCCACCAGCCCTCCTGTAACTCGGACTTCAGCTGCTTGAAGGGCGACTGCCCCTCATTTCTGCTGGTGGAGCCGGGCAGGCAGCGGCGCTCGGAGCTGCCGCCGCTGCCCGTGACACTGACCGAGCCCGAGGTGGTGGTCAGCCGGGACGAGGTGCTGCTGCGGATGCCCGGTATCGGGGGCACCGGCGTGGTCACCGTCTCGCAGATCCTGCAGATGGCCGCGCACATCGAGGGCCGGTACGCCGCAGGACTCGAACAGACCGGGCTCGCCCAGAAGGGCGGGCCGGTGGTCAGCGATGTGCGCATCTCCTCCAAGCCCGTCATCGGTGCACTGCGCGCCTCCGGTGCGACGGCGGACGTCCTCGTCGGGTTCGATCTGCTGGGAGCGGCGGCCGCGGCGAACCTCGCGGTGGCCCGCGCCGGTCACACCATCGCCGTGGTCAACACGGCCGTCGTCCCCACCGCCGCCATGGTCACCAACCGGGTCGCCGTCCCGGATTCGCCGGCCGACGCCCTCGAACGGATCGAGACGACGACCCGGCCGGAGGACAATCTCTATCTCGACGCCCAGGGGATGGCCGAGGCGCTCTTCGGCGACCACATGCCGACGAACATGCTGCTGGTCGGGGCCGCGTACCAGCACGGGTGCGTGCCGGTCTCCGCGGAGGCGATAGAAGCGGCCATCGCACTCAACGGCGCGGCCGTGGAGAAGAACCTCGCCTCCTTCCGGTGGGGGAGGGCCGCGGTCATCGACCGCGGGGCCGTGCGGCGCGCCCTCGCGGCACCCGAGACGCCCCCGGTCAGTGTCACACCGGCCGCCGAGGGGATCGCCGCCTCCGCGGCCGCGCCCGGGCAGCTCCGCGACATCCTGGCCGTACGCGTCACCGACCTGATCGGCTACCAGAACACGGCATACGCCCGCCGGTACGCCGACAGCGTGCAGCAAGTCGCCGCGCACGCACGGCAGCGGGCCGGCACTGAGGCCGGTGAACGCATCGCCGTGGCCTACGCCAGGGGACTGCACCGGTTCATGGCGTACAAGGACGAATACGAAGTCGCACGGCTGCACCTGGACACCGTCGAGCAGAGCAGAATCCGTTCCGCCTTCGGCCAGAACTCCACGACGTCGGTACTGCTGCACCCGCCCGTGCTGCGCACACTGGGAATGCGGCGCAAGATCCGGCTGCGCCGCACCGCGCCCGTCGTCTTCCGCACACTGCGTGCGATGCGTGCGCTGCGCGGCACCCCCCTGGACGTCTTCGGCCACGCCAAGGTCCGCCGGGTCGAACGCGAGCTGGTCGACGAGTACCAGCGACTCGTCGCGACCGCCGTCGACCACCTCACCCCCGACAACACGTCGCACGTCCTGGCCGTCGTGGACCTGGCCGAGCGGGTCCGGGGCTACGAGGACATCAAGCTCGCCCGGGTCGCCGAGTTCCGTAACCAGGCCCGCGCCGCACTGGAGCGGTGCACCGCCGGAACAGCCGCCATCGGTTGACCGCGGACGCCCGGCGCCTCGCCGATGTCACCAGGCGCCCGGCCGCCACCGTAGGCAGCCGACCGCCGCCAGCCCCAACCCGTCGTGTCCCAGGAGAGCCCCGTGCCCGTCGACCGTCTACTGCCCTCACCCGAAGCCGAGGACCTGATCCAGCTGACACGTGACCTCGCCGACAAGGAACTCGCCACCCGCGTGGCGGAACACGAACGATCCAGCATCTACCCGGCCACTGTGTTCACCGTCCTGGGACAGGCCGGACTGCTGGGACTGCCCTACCCCGAGGAATACTGTGGCGGCGAACAGCCCTACGAGGTCTACCTGCAGGTCATCGAAGAACTGGCCGCCCGTTGGGCGGCGGTGGCGGTGGCCATCAGCGTCCACACACTGGCCACCCTCCCCCTGTTCACACACGGCAGCCCGGCCCAGCGGGAACGGTGGGTGCCGGACATCCTCGCCGGCGAACTCATCGGCGCGTACAGCCTGTCGGAGCCCCAGGCAGGCTCGGACGCCGCCGCGCTGACCTGCAAGGCGGCGAGGGAGGAGAACGGCTACCGCGTCACGGGCGCCAAGGCGTGGATCACGCACGGCGGAGAGGCCGACTTCTACATGCTGTTCGCCCGCACCGGTCCCGGCAGCGACGGCATCTCCTGCTTCTTCGCCCCCGGCAGCGCCGACGGCCTGTCCTTCGGCAGCCCCGAGGACAAGATGGGACTCCACGCGATCCCCACCACTTCGGCCTACTGGGACCGAGTGCTGCTGGGCGAAGACCGGCTAGTTGGCAAGGAGGGCCAGGGACTCCCGATCGCCTTCGGTGCACTGGACTCGGGCAGGCTGGGCATCGCCGCCTGCGCCACCGGGTTGGCCCAGGCGGCGCTGGACGCGGCCGTCGCCTACGCCAACGAGCGCACGACCTTCGGCCGGAAGATCATCGACCACCAGGGACTCGGTTTCCTCCTCGCCGACATGGCCGCCGCCGTCGACTCCGCGCGCGCCACCTACCTCGACGCCGCCCGCCGTCGTGACGCCGGGCGCCCCTACGGCCGCCAGGCCAGTGTCGCCAAACTGATTGCCACCGACGCCGCGATGAAGGTGACCACCGACGCCGTCCAGGTCTTCGGCGGCTACGGATACACCCGCGACTATCCCGCCGAGCGGTACATGCGCGAGGCCAAGATCATGCAGATCTTCGAGGGGACCAACCAGATCCAACGCCTGGTCATCAGCCGCCGGCTGGCCGGCTGACTGGGCTTGAGCAAGGGAGCATCATAGACATCTTCCGGTGCGGCGCCGTGATCACCTGCCGCCTCGGGCCTGGGGGCGGCCACCGCTACGCTGCTCGCCCGGCAGGGCGCGCACGTCTACGGCGAGCAGGTGTTCGCGTATCGGCCCACGCCCTCAGCTTGCGGAGTACTTTGCGCACAGTTCGTGCTTGAGTACTTTGCCGGAGGCGTTCCGCGGCAGTGTGTCAAGCACGACCACCCCGGTCGGCTTCTTGTAGGACGCCAGCTTGTCGCGGCACCATGCGGTCAGGTCGTCCAACGTCGGCGGCGTCTGTGCGTCCCGGGACCACGACGGCGACCGGGGTCTCGCCCCAGCGCTCGTGCTGCCGCCGCCTCGGCGACAGCCGGATGGCCGGCGAGGGCGTTCTCCACTTCGGCGCAGTAGACGTTCTCACCGCCGGAGATGATCATGTCCTTCTTGCGATCCACCACATGGAGGGAACCCTCATCGTCGGCGCCGGCCAGGTCGCCGGAGTGGAACCAGCCGCCCTCGAATGCCTCTGCTGTGGCCTGCGGGTTGTTCCAGTACCCCATCATCGTGTTCGGCCCGCGGTAGACGATTTCGCCAACCTCGCCGGGTGCGACATCGTTTATGTTCTCGTCGACGATGCGCGCCGAGACGGTCGGCAGGAGCTTACCCACCGAGTCGATCTTGCGAAGCGCGTCCTTCGCCTCGAGTACACAAGTGACCGGCGACATCTCGGTCTGGCCGAACACGGCGATGGTGGCGGCTCCCGAGAACGTCTCGGCCATACGCTCCAGCAAGCTCACCGACGCAGGGCCGCACCCCAGAAGATCTTCCGCAGTGACCGGGCCCGAGCCGAGGCCGACGAACGGGAGCACAGCACCTGCCACTGCGCCGGGACCATGAACGTGCTCGTGGCCTACTCGGTCTCGATGACGTCCAAGGTCTGTTCCGCGTCGAACTGGCCGCTGGGCATGATCACGGTAGTCGTGCTGATCAGCAGGGTCGGGGCCAGATAGCCGATCGCGCCGATGTGGAACATCGGCGAGGCGCACAAGGCGATCTCGTCGTCGTCGAGCATGCGCAGTGCCCTGATGCCCGTGAATGACTGCATCAAGGTTCAGGTGAGACAGCATCACGCCCTTCGGCTTGCCGGTCGTCCCCGAGGTGTACATGATCAACGCGATGTCCTGCTCGCAGACGGTGACGTCCGGTGGCGGCACCGTCGCCGCACGGAGCACGTCCTCGTAACCCTCGGCGCCGGGACCGGCCTCTTCGCGGCCGGTCCCGGTCTCACCAGGCAGCCCAGATCCATGCCCACCCGGGACCGCACCGCACCGGCCAGCGCCGCAAGCCCGGAGTCCGCGATCACCATGCGCGCACCGCTGTCACTGAGACCCGTACATCCTGAATCTCTGCTGGTCAGGGGTACTGGCGTGGGTGGCCGGTGGCGTACTCGTGCTGGTCGCGGGCGGGAGGCTGGAGTGTAAATCCTAGGAGCCCAGGCGCTCAGGGTGGCTGTTGGTCGAAGCGGCGGTTCGGCGTTGATCGTGGTGCTAGCCAGCTCGGCATACTCGCCGGGGACGGCGATGTCCGTTGGCTGTGCGGTGCTGTGTCCAGCGTGAACCGCACAGGGGCTTTGGTTCGCTTTCGCGAGCCCGGCCGATAGTCGCCCTCGTTTGCATGGGCGGGGTATTCTCATTCATTGATAGGCAGTCTCACTTGGAGGTGTTCATGAGTTCGCCCGGCTCGTCGACGGTTTTGGGTAAAGGGGCGGGCGCTTTGGACCGGGGCCTCGCCATCCTGGACCACCTCGCGGTGGTGCAGACTTGCTCTACCCAGGACCTCGCCGCGGCCCTCGTCCTGAGCCGGAGCACCACCTACCGTCTGGTTGACCGGCTGCTGGAGCAGGGCTGGCTGGCGCAGGAACCGCGCGGCGGACTGCTGCGGCTGGGGCCCGCCGCCGCTCGTCTGGGCTCCACCGCCGTCCGCTCCACTGGGCTGACCGCTGAGGCGGTGCCAATCCTGTTGCGTCTGATGCAGCGGACGGAGGAGACCGCGAGCCTCGCGGTGCCCAACGGTCTCACCATGGTCTTCGTGCATCGCGAGAGGGGTCCGCGACCAGTGGCCGTCACGGGCGAACTCGGGGTCGCCCGCCCGCTGCACTGCACTTCGTTGGGCCGTTCCTGGTTGGCCGCGCTGCCCGACGAGCGACTCGAGGAAAAGTTCACCGAACTGGTTGCTTCTCCGGAGTCTCCAGTCGACGCGGACTCGGTCCGGTCGTTGCGCGAGGTGGTCGAGAAAACTCGGCGGCGCGGCTGGGCTGAGGATCGGCGAGAGTTCGACCAGTCGAGCTGCTGCTGCGGTGCGGCCGTCTACGACCACACGGGGCTGCCGGTGGCGGCCATCAGCGTGGCCGGGGTGGCCGACCGCATGGAGGATGTGCTGGGGGAGGTGGGGCCACAGGTCGCGCGGGCCGCTGCCGAGATTTCGGCGAACCTCGGGTATGTGGACCGCCGTGCTCCGGCGTGACTGGCGGAGCTGATCACGCGTCTGGGGCCCCGCTCAAGGCATGAGCATGAGGGGGACCCCAGACGCGTGGTGGTTACTCGCTCCGGACGCGGACGCTGAGTTCCGGGATCCGGTGCGCGCGCACCCACCTCTCATCGACGGTGACCCCCAGTCCAGGCCCTTCGGGTACCGCCACCATGCCGTTCTCCACCTGCACGGGAGCCGTCAGCACACCTTCGCGCAGGGGGTTCTCGCCCTGGTCGGCTTCGAAGAGCAGCGGCTCTCCGCCAGCCATGCCATATGGCGCGCGCGGTATGGACGACAGCAGCTGCAGGGTCGCTGCCTGGGCCAGTCCCGTGCCCCAGCAGTGTGGTGACAGGCGCAGGTTGAACGCTGCGGTCAGCTGGCGGATCACTTGGGCTTCGGTGAAGCCGCCGCACTTGGCGATGTCCGGCTGGACGATGTCGAAGTGGCGCTCGGTGATCGGGTCCCGAAAACCGTACCTGGTGTAGAGGGCCTCGCCTCCGGAGAGTGGCAGGTGCAGATCGCGCAACTCCCGCCAGCCGACCGTGTCGTTCGGGGCAACGGGCTCCTCCACCCAGTACGGATCGAGGTCGCGGATCCTGTCCAGCGAGCGGCGCGCCCCGGCGGCTGTGGTGTTGGCGTTGTAGTCGACGATGACCAGCCCGTCGTCGCCCATGGCCTCACGGGCGGCGAGGGTACGACGGCGGTCCTCCTCCGGCGTCAGACCGATCTTGATCTTCACGGCGGTGAAGCCGTCGTTGGCGTGCGCCCGCATGGTGTCGCGGAACTCGCCCGGGTCGCGGGTGACGGTCACATAGCCGGACGACGCGTAGGCGTCTACCCGGTCGTGCAGCCGTCCGCCCAGCAGGTGGGCGACGGGCACGCCGAAGGACCGGGCCTGGGCGTCCCACAGCGCGATGTCGATGCCGCTGGCCGCTGCGACGTGCAGGCCACCGGAGGTGAGGTGGTAGTTGAGCGAGAGCCGGTCCAGCAGGAGATTCTCGCGGATGTCGGCAGGTGCACCCACCAGGGCGTGGGCCTGCTCGTGGAGGAAGGGTGCGACGAGCCGTGGCGGGCCGAAAGACTCGCCCCAGCCGACGGCTCCGTCGGAGGTTGTGATCTTGACTAGGGTGGCCACCCGAGCCGGTACGCGGGCCTTGGCCGAACCGAAGCCGCCGCCGGCCAGGCGCGCCTCCAGCGGGAAGGTCTCGACAGTGGTGACCGTGGTGCGGGTGCTCACCTGGAGCCCTCCTCGGGCGGCTCGTACTCGGCGATGGTTCTCGGGGTCCATACCGGCCCATTCTCGCTCTGCGGGGGCCGGGCCTGTGCGGCCATGCCGCCGTCGATGTTGAAGACCTGCCCGGTAACCCAGGAGGCAAGGTCCGAGGCCAGATAGAGGACGCCGGAGGCGATGTCGTCGGGCACGCCCTCGCGGCCCAGCGGGATCTGCTCGGCGCGGAATCGGCGGGCGGCCGGGTCCGGATCGCTGGTCTCGACCGCGACTGCGCCCGGGCGGACGGCGTTCACTCGGATTCCCCAGGGGGCCAGGTCTACCGCCACAGCCCGGGTGAAGGAGTCGACGCCGCCCTTCACGGTGTCGTAGGGGATGTGGTTGCGGTGGGCGCGGGCGGCGGCGTGTGAGCTGATGTTCACTACGGAGCCGGGACGTTCCGCGTGGGCCAGGGCGCGGGCCAGGCGGTGTGTGGGGTGGAAGAGGAGTCCGTGGTTGATCCGGTTGAAGTTCTCCCAGACCTCGCCGGTCAGCCGGAGGAAGGGGCCGAAGGCGCGGGCGTCCACACGGGCGTAGGCGTTGTTGACGAGCGTGTCTACGGTGCCGTAGCGGCTCTCGGCGAGTGCGAAGGCCTCTTCGGTGCCCGCCTCGGTGGAGAGGTCGCACAGGGCGGCGACGGCGTCGCCCCCGGCGGCGCGGATGTGCCGGACCGTCTCCTCGGCGGCGTCGGCTGCGAGGTCGGCGACGACGACTCGCGCTCCCTCGGCTGCGCAGCGGATCGCGATGGCCCGGCCGATGTTGTGGGCCCCGCCGGTGATCATGGCGACGCGGCCGGCCAGGAGTCCGTAGGAGGGGGTCGGGTGGGTCATACCGTGCTTCCGTTCTCGATGGTGGTGGAGTCCGTCCCGCGCTTACGGTCGTACCGGGCGTGCAGTTCTGCCTCGATCTCTTCCAGAGTGCGTCCCCTGGTCTCGTGTACGCGCAGGGCGCAGAAGAGGAACCCGATGATGTTGCCGCCGACGAAGAAGAGCATGGTGGCGACCAGCCCCCAGGCGTCCCGCATGATGGGGAAGCCGAAGGTGATGCTCAGGGTGGCCAGCCAGCTGACCATGCAGGCCATTCCCATGGCGGCGCCCCGGATGCGGAGCGGGAAAATCTCGCCGAGCACGACCCAGTTGACCGGGCCCCAGGTCAGTGAGTAGCTGACAAACATTACGCTCATGGCGGCGAGCATTGCGCCGGGGTTCATGCCGTCGCCGCGCGATGCTTCGTACGCCATCCAGGTCATGCACAGGGTCATCGCAGCGCTGCCGGCCAGTAGGAGCCGGCGGCGACCGACGCGGTCGATCAGCTGGAGTCCGACCAGGACCGAGACGACTTTCACCATGCCCAGGGCGATCGTGTAGATGAGCGCATTGTCGTGGGCGAGTCCCAGGCTCTCGAAGATGTTGGGTGCGTAGTAGGTGACGATATTGAGACCGGTGTACTGGGTCAGGATCGGGATGCCAATGCCGATCACGATGGCTGGACGCACCCAGCGGGCGAGGAGCTCGTGGTGACCGGCGCTCTGCTGCACGGACACCTCTTTCATGGCCTCGAAGTCGCGCCGCGCCTCCTCGGCTGGGCGGGTGCCGTCGAGGAGGGCGCGGGCCTCGTCCTCACGGCCGTTGAGGACCAGCCATCGGGGGCTTTCGGGGAGAAGTTTCAGCCCGGCGATGAGGACCACTGCGGGGATAGCGCCGGAGCCGAGCATCAGGCGCCAGTCGCCGGATCCGGAGAGGGCGAGGTTGGTCAGGTAGCCGAGCAGCAGGCCGGTGACGATCATCAGCTGGTTGAGTCCGGTGAGCCGGCCCCGGGTACGGGCTGGTGCCATCTCCGCGAGGTAGACCGGCACGAGCGAGGAGGAACCGCCCACGGCCAGGCCGAGGAAGACGCGGGCCGCGACGAGCCAGGCGTTGTCGGGTGCCACTGCACAGGCGAGAGAACCGACGACGTAGATCAGTCCGATCAACAGGAGAACGGGACGACGGCCGAACCGGTCGGCGAGATGTCCGGCTGTGAGCGCACCGAACACGGCGCCTGCGGCGATGCCACCGACGAGCATGCCGGTGGTGACGGCGCTGGGCTCGAAGCCGGGGGTCTTCTCGATGAAGGACAGGGCCCCGGCGATGACGCCCGTCTCGTACCCGAAGAGGATGCCGCCGAGGGCCCCGAAGAAGTAGATGACAGCCGGGCGGGGCGGACGCAAAGGCGGGACCGCCGAGTGGTAGATCCGGGGGGCGGCTCCGTCGGCGGTGCTGACCTGTTTCGACATGGACGTCTCCTTGAGAAGCATTCTTTCAGTCCCAATGAATGAGAATGCCAACCAATGGATGGGAAGTATGGTGGTGTGACCGTAAGGCAGAACCCCCTGGGCCGCAATGCCCAATTCACATGCACGGGAGCCGCACATGAATAGAACTCGCATCACCACCGAACGTCTGTGCGCCGAGATCGGTGATGTGGGGGCGCAACTGTGCTCCCTGCGCGGACGCGCCGCCGACGGAACGGAGCGGGAAGTCCTCTGGGACGCCGGGGAGCCCTGGGCCTGGCACGCACCGTTGCTCTTCCCGGTGATCGGGCGGCTGCCCTGCGACACGCTGACGCACGACGGCGCAGGGCTCGCCATGCCCAAGCACGGCTTCGCCCGGGACCAGCGGTTCCGAACCTTGCGCGCCGGGGTGGACGGGGTGGTCCTGGAACTGACGGACACCCCGTCCACCCGGCGGCACTTCCCCTTTCCGTTCCGCGTCACGGCGGACTTTGGTATCGAGGAGGACCGCCTGCGGATCCGGCACACCGTCGAGAACCCTGGACCGCGCCCGCTGTCCTGTTCTCTCGGCCTGCATCCGGGATTCTGTCGTCCGCTGCCTGGGGCGGCTTCCCGGGCCGGACACCGGATCGTCTTCGCCGAGCCGGAGACCGCGCCGGTGCGCAGGGTCGATGCGGACCTACTGACGCCCGAGTCAATGCCGACGCCGGTGCGCGGGCGTGAACTGCTCATCGGGGACGAGCTGTTCACGGACGGTGCGTTAGTGTTCGACGTGTTGCGTTCGCGTGCCTTGACCTACACAGCACCGGGCACGCCCGAACTGCGCCTGGCCTGGGAGGGGTTCGAACAGCTCGCGGTTTGGGCGCCTCTGGGGGCGGAGTTGCTCTGTATCGAGCCGTGGTACGGGCTGCCGGCTCCGGCTGATGCCCCGAGCCCGACCGCAGAAGGACTGGGGCCGCTCCGGCTGGAGCCGGGAGAACACCGCACCTTCACGATGGACATCACTGTCCCTGGCTGACGCCAGTGCCGGAGGTCCGCTCCGTCTAAGGCGACTGAGCGACTATCTGGGACGTCACGCACGGTCGGTGTCGTGCACCCTGGGCCGTCCGGACTCAGCCAGGCAGAAGGAGTCGGCCGTCGACCCGCCGCGGAATGGCTGACGGGCCGTCCCGCAGCTCCTCCGGCAGCACCGCAGCCGGGGCATTCTGCCAGGTCACAGGGCGAACAAAACGCCGCACGGCCGTCGGTCCGACCGAGGTATGCAGGCTGTTGGTGGACGGCCAGGGTCCGCCGTGGTGTTGCGCCCACGCCACCATGACCCCGGTGGGGAAGCCGTTGTAGACCAGCCGTCCGGCCAGAGGGCGCAGTACCTCTGTCAACCGGGTGACAAGCTCCGTCTCGTCTGGCTCGGCGTGGATGGTGCCGGTCAGCGAGGCGGGCAGCGCGGTGAGGACATCAGCCAGGGTGCCCGCATCGTAGCGGGCCACGATCAACGCGGGACCGAAGCACTCCTTAGGCGGCGTCTGAGCAAGAGTTCTGGCGTCCACCTCCAGCAGACGCGGGCTCACCGAGAACCCTGCGCCGGCGGGCACACCGCCGGTCGCACCGGCCTGGCCCTTCCACTCTTGGGTGTCCTCCTCGTAGGCTTGGGCAATCCGAGCGTTGAGTAGGGTCAGCGCGGGGGTGGTTTCGATCAATCGGGTCGCCTCGGTGATCAGTTTGTCACCGTCCGGGCCCCTGGGTACCAGCACCAGGTTGGGCTTGGTGCACAGTTGGCCTGCAGAGCCGGTGACAGAGCCCACCAGCCCAGTTGCGATCTCCGGGCCTCGCACACGAGCGGCACTCTCCGTGACCACGAGGGGGTTGAGGCCCGCGAGTTCGCCGTAAAAGGGAATGGGGTCGGGCCGCGAGTTGACGGCGTCGAGCAGGGCCTGTCCGCCGGAGAGGGAACCGGTGAAGCCGACGGCCTTGATCTGCGGGTGGGTTACGAGCGCGCGGGCGGCTTCCCGGCCGAAGACGAGGCCGACCAGCCCGGCTGGGGCGCCGGCTGCGGCGACGGCCGCCTCCAGCGCCTCGAACGCAAGCAGCGACAGTCCCGGATGGGAGTCGTGCGCCTTGATAACGACCGGGCAGCCGGCCGCGAGGGCCGAGACGGTGTCGCCGCCGGGGACGGAGAAGGCGAGCGGGAAGTTGCTCGCCCCGAAGACGGCGACCGGCCCGAGTGGCACCAGCATCCGTCGCAGGTCGGGGCCCGGACCCATCGGTGTGTCAGCGGCGTGGTCGATCGTGGCTTCCAGGAAGGAGCCTTCCTCGACGACGCCGGCGAACAGCCGGGCCTGGTAAACCGTGCGGCTCACCTCGCCGTTCAGCCGCGCTTCGGGCAGTGCTGTCTCCCGGCGGCCCAGCTCGACGATCCGGGCCCGACGGGCCTCCAGTTCGTCAGCGGCGGCGTGCAGGACAGCGGCGCGCAGGGGGCGCCCGGCCCGTTCGTAGCTCCGGCCCGCGTCGGCGGCCCGGCGTACGACGGTGTTTACCTCGGCGGGTGTGGAGCGGGCCGCGACGTCCGCCACAGCCTGCCCGGTCGCCGGATCGATGCTCTGGATGCGATTCATGGATTTACCTGGCTCAGTGGTCACTGTTCGGTCTGTGCGTACTCGGCGTCCGGATGGGGACGCTCCACCGGTGGCGTCATCCGGTAGCCATTGCCCTCGTAGTCGAAGCCCTGCATGGTTACTTCGTTCCGGCCGTCGGAGGCGGAGGCGTAGAACGCGCGGATCTCTGTGATCAGACCTGTCTTCGGGTCGAAGCTGTACCACTCGTCACCGCGCAGATATCCGCCGAGCCGGGTCTTCCAGTGCGTCCACTCAATGACAGCCTGGAGGGACTCAGGCTCGACCACGATCCGTTCGATGGACCAGGCGGACCCGATGTCCAGCACCAGTCGCCGCCAGTTCTCGGCGATGGTGGTGGCCCCGGTCCAGGGGCCTGCCAGGCCGGGCGGGAAGTAGTGCACCGCGTCGGAGGTGAACTGAGAGGCCATCTTGGTGACGTCGGCCTCGTTGCAGCCGTCGAAGTAGGTGCGGATGGTGTTCTCCATCCGCACCCGCTGTACCGCCGGGTCGAGTTCATCGAAGCGGGTCATGCCGAGATCCCCTCGGTTCGGTTTTCGGGCTGGGCGGCCTTCCAGGCCGCGTACTCGGCGAGAGTCTCAGCGCTCGGGGGGTATGTGTCCCACAGCGGTTGTCCGTTGCGTACGCGCTTGTAGAGCCAGTGCTCCAGCTCCTCCTGCTCCATGGCGGGCCTGGCGATCTCTGCGGCCAGGGCGCGGGGCACGACAATGACGCCGTCGCGGTCGCCCACCAGGATGTCACCGGGGTATACGGCGACACCGGCACAACCGATCGGCACGTTGAGGTCGGCGACGTGGAAGGATGCGGGACGGGTGGTGGCGGTGACAGCCCGCGCGTAGGCGGGAAAGCCCAGTTCGGCGATGGCCGTGCCGTCCCGGAGGGCGCCGTCGGTCACGAAGGCCGCCGCGCCACGCTTCATAGCCCGGGTCACCAGCATGTCGCCGGCCGAGGCGGCCGATGTGTCGTCGCGACTGTCGACCACGAGGACCTGGCGGGGGCCGACGGTTTCAATGGCCTCCCATTGCAGGACGTTGCCAGTGCGGTAGGGGTCACCGACCGGGTCCACGTCCTCGCGGCACGGAATGAACCGCATGGTGTACGCCTCGCCGACGAACCCCTGGAAACGGTCACCGAGGGGGGAAACACCGACGAGGAAAGGCTGCCGGATACCGCGCCTGTAGAGCTGGGTGGCGAGTGTCGCGGTGCTGGCGCGACCCAGCAGCTCGAAGTCGGAGTCGTCAAGTGGGGGCGGAAGGTATGTGGACACCGCATGGTCCTTTCTCACGTGTGAGGCGGCGTCCGTCTCGAGACGGCGGCCACCAACGTCGCGACGGCTTCCCGGAACGCTAACATCAGAACACAGCGAAATCCCATTCACAAAAACTAAATCCCAACCATTGGGACTTGAGGTTATCGTGCGACTTGCGACCATCAGCCACCGAGGCACCAGGACCACGGTCGTCAGCTCCGGAGACGACGGCTGGCGCACCACCCGTACCCCGCTTCTTGACCTGATCGGCGGTGCATCGCCGCACGCCGATGGGGAGTCAGTGAACGTCGGCCCACACAACCTCCTCGCCCCCTACCGCCCGCCAACGCTCTTCGGTATCGGTCTCAACTACCACGACACCGTGCAGGAGATGGGGTGGGAGGTCCCCAAGAAGCCGTATCTGTTCCCAAAGCTGTCGTCGAGCGTGACTGGCCCCTATGATCCAGTCGAGGTGGACCCCGCCGTCACCGCGCGCGCCGACTGGGAGGCCGAACTCGGTGTCGTCATCGGAAAGCCACTGCGCCGTGCCACACCAGAGCAGGCGCTGGCGGCAGTCTTCGGATATGTGGCGGCCAATGACATCTCAGCTCGTGACCTCCAGGCAGCAGACGGACAGTGGGTGCGCGGCAAAGGGCTGGACACGTTCTGCCCGCTCGGCCCCTGGCTTGTCACCGTGGACGAGGTCCCCGACCCCCAGGACGTCTCATTGCGCACCTGGTACAACGGCACCCTCGTCCAGGACGGCACCAGCAAGTCGATGATCTTCGGGGTGGCGGAGCTGATCGCCTACTGCTCCCGTTGGTTCACACTCTCCCCAGGAGATGTGATCCTCACCGGCACCCCAGCTGGCTGTGGTGACTTCCGCACCCCGCGGATGGCACTTACCCCGGGGGACCTCGTCGAGATCGAGGTCGGCACACTAGGGCGGCAACGCAACCCGGTGATAGGACCGGACGCAGCAGAGCACGGCGGGTAGGAAGCGATGAGGCTCCGCTCATCGCTCGAAGCGGCGGTGAGCGGGTCCTGAAGAGAGCCAATTCGCGGGCCGAACAGGCTAAAGCACGACGAACGCCGGTCGGGCGGAACCGCCGACTGCTGAGTTTTCCGCTAGTGTCCTGAGTCGCTAATTCATGGGCGGTTGTAGGGTGGGGCAATGCCTGGTCCGAAGCCGTTGTCGCTGGAGTTGTCCGATCACGAACGCAGGGTGCTGCGGGGCTGGTTGCGCAAGCAGACGGCATCTCAGGCACTGGTGTTGCGGTCGAGGATCGTGCTGGCGTGCGCGGAGGGCCGGCCGAACACGCAGGTCGCGCAGGATCTGGGTGTCTCGCGCGAGACCGTACGCAAGTGGCGGGCCCGGTTCGCCGCGGACCGGCTGGAGGGCCTGGTGGACAGCCCGCGTTCGGGAGCCCCGCGGAAGATTACGGACGAGCAGGTCGAGGCCCTGGTCGCCAGGACGCTGGACCAGGCGCCGCCCAAAGGCGATTCGCACTGGTCGACGCGTTCGATGGCCGGGGCGGCGGGGATGTCGCAGTCGGCCGTCTCGCGGATCTGGCGGGCGTTCGGCCTCAAGCCGCACATCGTGGAGACTTGGAAGCTGTCGACCGACCCGCGGTTCGTGACCAAGGTCCGCGACGTGGTGGGCATCTATCTCGCCCCGCCCGAGAACGCCCTGGTCCTGGCGGTGGACGAGAAGTCGCAGATACAGGCCCTGGACCGGACCCAGCCCGTGCTGCCGATGGCACCGACCACGCCGGCGAAGATGACCCACGACTACGTCCGGCACGGCACGACCAGCCTGTTCGCCGCCCTGGACATCGCCTCCGGCTCGGTCATCGCCCAGCACTACCGCCGTCACCGCCACCAGGAGTTCCTCCGCTTCCTGAAGGTCATCGACGCCGCCGTCCCCAAGGACGTCGAACTTCACCTGGTCCTGGACAACTACGCCACCCACAAGACCGAGCCGGTCAAGAAGTGGCTGCTGCGACACCCCCGTTTCCACCTGCACTTCACCCCCACTTCGGCATCCTGGCTCAACCTCGTCGAACGCTGGTTCGCCGAGCTGACCTCCCGCAAACTCCGCCGCTCGGCCCACCGAAGCGTCGTCGAACTCGAACGGGACATCCGCGGCTGGATCAACGAATGGAACAAGAACCCCAAGCTGTTCGTCTGGACGAAGACTGCCGACGACATACTCGACACCCTCGCCGCATACTGCACACGAATTAGCGACTCAGGACACTAGGGTCCGTCTTCAAAGATCACTGGGGTGGTGGATCATGGTGGGGTGAT
The DNA here is from genome assembly GCF_014649815.1 of Streptomyces mutabilis. Classification (GTDB taxonomy): domain Bacteria; phylum Actinomycetota; class Actinomycetes; order Streptomycetales; family Streptomycetaceae; genus Streptomyces; species Streptomyces mutabilis. The sequence goes on from NZ_BMTT01000013.1 coordinate 227,524, forward strand.
ACGCCGCCATG
>NZ_BMTT01000014.1 GCF_014649815.1 Streptomyces mutabilis
AAGGAACGGTCGCTTCCTTTGTACTCACCCTCTCGGGCTTTCCTCCGGGCGCTTCCCTTCGGTGTTTCCAACACTATCAGGCTTTCCTGGTGCTTCTGACCACCATCCTGCGGGCATGCAGAAGGCGATCCGGCGATAGGATCTGACGAGTTGGTTGCTGCCGCGGCGGATGCTTGGTTCGCACCCCTCAGCCTCAGGCAGGACTAATTACTGTACACGGTGTCGTGGAAAGCGTGCAAATCCGGGTGGACTGTGGTCTAGACCTCTAATCGGAACTCTCGTGCGGAACCGGTACTTCCTATGACATACCCTGCTGCACAGTGGCGCCGTCCGGGACAGGCAGTGACGGCCCGTACACATCTCCGCCCCCTGGAGGCTCCCCATGACCACCGTCTCGTCCCCGCTCGCAGGACGTGCCATCGGACTGGCCGCCGTGCCCGATCCCGTCTTCTCCGGGGCCATGGTCGGCCCGGGTACCGCCATCGACCCCGTCAGGGAGCCTTCAGAGGCAGTGGCCCCCGTGGACGGGGTCATCGTCTCTCTGCACCCACACGCCTTCGTCGTGGTCGACGACAGCGGGCACGGCGTTCTCACCCACCTCGGTATCGACACCGTGCAGCTCAACGGTGAGGGGTTCGAGCTTCTGGTGAACAAGGGGGACACCGTCGTACGCGGGCAGGGCGTGGTGCGCTGGGATCCGGCGGCCGTGGAGGCCGCGGGCAAGTCGCCGGTCTGTCCGATCGTGGCCCTCGAGGCGACCGCCGAGGCGCTCACCGAGCTCCGTGAGGACGGCGAAGTGACGGCCGGCGAGAGTCTCTTCCTCTGGAAGTGACATCAGCGCCGTCGTAGGACGGCTCGTAGGACAACCACCGCGGCGGCGGGACCCGCCGCACTATCGGGACAGGTGAGATGGAGACAACGCTGCGAGGCGTCGGTGTGAGCCACGGCGTGGCGATCGGCGAGGTTCGGCACATGGGGACGGCGGTGCTCGAGCCGCCGGCGAAGCGAATTCCGGCCGAGGAAGCCGAGCGCGAGCAGGGGCGCGCCCGCAAGGCCGTGGAGGCGGTGGCTGCCGACCTGATGGCGCGCGGCAATCTGGCGGGCGGCGAAGCCCAGGCGGTGCTCGAGGCGCAGGCCATGATGGCCCAGGACCCCGAGCTGATGGCGGATGTGGAGCGACGGATCGCCGTCGGCAGCACGGCCGAGCGCGCGGCGTACGACGCCTTCGCCGCCTATCGCGCTCTGCTGGCCGGTGCCGGTGAGTACCTGGCGGGCCGCGTGGCGGATCTCGACGATGTGCGGAATCGTATCGTCGCCCGTCTGCTCGGGGTGCCGATGCCGGGCGTCCCGGACAGCGAGGAGCCCTACGTCCTTATCGCGCGTGACCTCGCGCCGGCGGACACGGCGCTGCTGGACCCGACGCTGGTGCTCGGATTCGTCACCGAGGAGGGCGGTCCGACCAGCCACAGTGCCATTCTCGCGCGGGCGCTCGGTGTGCCTGCCGTGGTGGCGCTGCCGGGTGCCGGGGAGCTTCCGGAGGGCACGGTCATCGCCGTGGACGGCAGCACCGGCGAGATCCTCGTCAACCCCAGCGCGGAGAAGAAGGCGCGGATGGAGGCGGACGCGGCCGAGCGCAAGGCCGCCCTCGCCGCATCGACGGGGCCGGGGGCGACCTCGGACGGTCACAAGGTGCCGCTGCTGGCGAACATCGGCGGTCCCGCGGACGTACCCGCTGCTGTCGAGGCCGGGGCGGAGGGTGTCGGTCTTTTCCGTACCGAGTTCCTCTTCCTCGACGACAGCGAGAACGCACCGTCCGAGGAGAAGCAGGTCGCCGCCTACCGACAGGTGCTGGAGGCCTTCCCCGAGGGGCGGGTCGTCGTGCGGGTGCTGGACGCCGGCGCGGACAAGCCGCTGGACTTCCTGACGCCGGGCGACGAGCCGAACCCGGCGCTGGGCGTGCGCGGGCTGCGGACGCTGCTCGATCACCCGGAGGTGCTGCGCACGCAGCTGACCGCGCTGGCCAAGGCGGCGGAGGGTCTCCCGGTCTACCTCGAGGTCATGGCCCCGATGGTCGCTGACCGCGCCGACGCCAAGGCGTTCGCGGACGCGTGCCGCGATGCCGGGCTGCGGGCGAAGTTCGGCGCCATGGTGGAGATCCCGTCGGCCGCGCTGCGGGCCCGATCGGTGCTGCAGGAGGTCGAGTTCCTGTCGCTGGGGACGAACGACCTCGCGCAGTACACCTTCGCGGCCGACCGTCAGGTGGGCGCGGTGTCCCGGCTGCAGGACCCGTGGCAGCCGGCGCTGCTCGACCTCGTCGCGCTGTCCGCTGAGGCGGCGAAGGCGGAGGGCAAGAGCTGCGGCGTCTGCGGTGAGGCGGCGTCGGACCCGCTGCTGGCGTGTGTGCTGACCGGTCTGGGCGTCACCTCCCTGTCCATGGGTGCCGCGTCCCTTCCCTACGTCCGGGCGACACTGGCGAAGTTCACGCTGGCTCAGTGTGAGCGGGCCGCAGCGGCGGCCCGGGCCGCGGACAGTGCCGAGGATGCGCGCAACGCCGCTCAGGCGGTGCTGTCCGGCGAGTAGGGCCGGGCGGGGCCGAAGTCGTGGCCGTGAGTGCGGGGCGTTCCACCTTCGGGTGGGGCGCCCCGCACCGCGTTCAGTGGTGGTGTCCCGGTGACCTGTGGTCGTCTCCCAGGTCGGGCGGCGCGCAGTAGTCGACGTTGGACTCCGGGGCGATGAGGTCGCCGGATTCCACGTCGGTGCAGTAGGCGTCGAAGACCTCGCCGGCGGTGAGGGGTTCGAGGCCGTAGCCGCGCAGGCGCCAGCCGTGGATGCGGTCGGGGCCGTTCGGTGTGCTGGTGCGCATGACGAGCCCGCCGGGGCTGTGGGTGGCCAGGCCGAGGGCGAGGACGCTGGTGAATTCGAGGGCCTCGGCCTCGTCGATGAGCGGGGTGCCGTCGAGTTCGTCGTCGGCGTGGAGGACGGAGACGAGGGTTTCCGGGGAGCCCGAGACACTGCAGACCAGGTGCCGGTTGCCCGGTGGGGCGGTTTCGAGGACGCGCAGGAGGAGGCGCGAGGCGCGGGTGAACGCGGCTCGGCCGAGGTCCTCGCCGCAGGTGGTGCAGCTCCCGAGGTGGGCGAGGAGGTGGGACGCGTACTCCCAGGTGGCCTGACGGACGGCTTCATCGACCAGGACGGGGAGAAGGTCGGCGAGTGGCTGGCCCTCGTACGGGACGGTGGGGCCGTTGGCCGCGAGTTCGGCGGTGAATCGGCTGCGGCTGGCGGGGGCGTCGGGGTCGAGGCCCGCCCCCGTGCAGAATTCGGCGTACTCCTCGGGGTCGAAGAGGGCGATCGTGGTGTGGGTGCCCTGTGCTGCTCGTGTTTTGAGCAGGGCTTCCACCTGGTGGAGGTAGGCGGCGTGGTCGTCGAAGCTGAAACTTCGGTAGCGCCGCATGGCGCGGAAGTCGTGTTCGTCGGTGAGCAGTCCGATGGTGCCGGCGATTTCCCGGCGCAGGTCGCGTCGCGTGGTCTGGTCGGTGTGCGCCATGTTTCCCCCTGTGCGCAGTCGATCAATGCTCACTCACAGTAACCGGCGGCACTGACAACGGCGTCGGGTCGGGCGTCGTGGACCGGCCGCCTGTCGCGGCGGCCGATCGGGCGAGGGCATGGTCAGGTGCGCTTTCGGGCGAGGCCCTCGTAGAAATGGAGCAGGTCGAGGTTGTCGATGGAGCCGGGGTTGACCGCCTTCTCCAGTGGGGCGCCCTGGAGGAGGCGCTTGACCGGTACCTCGATGCGCTTGCCGGTCAGGGTGTGCGGGATGCCGGGGACCTCGATGATCTCGTCGGGGACGTGGCGGGGGGAGAGTTCTTCGCGGATGGTCCGCTTGATGCGGGTCAGCAGGGTCTCGTCGAGGGCGGCGCCGGGGGCGAGGTGCACGAAGAGGGGCATCCAGTAGCCGCCGTCGGGCTGTTCGACGCCGATGACGAGGGACTCCTTGATCTCGGGCAGCCGCTCGACGGCTTCGTAGATGTCCGCCGATCCCATGCGGACGCCCTGCCGGTTCAGAGTGGAGTCGGAGCGGCCGTGGATGACGACCGATCCTCGTGAGGTGACGGTGATCCAGTCGCCGTGCCGCCAGACGCCGGGGTAGGTGTCGAAGTAGCTGTCGCGGTAGCGGCTGCCGTCGGGGTCGTTCCAGAAGCGGATCGGCATGGACGGCATGGGGTTGGTGACGACGAGCTCGCCGACCTCGTCGGTCAGGGGCTTGCCGGCGGGGTCCCAGGACTGCAGGTCGGTGCCGAGGCCGGGGGCCTGGAGTTCGCCGATGTACACCGGGAGGGTGGGGACGGCACCCGCGAAGCAGGAGCAGACGTCGGTGCCGCCGCTGACGGAGGCGATCCACAGGTCGGCGCCGCCCGCGGCGAATTCGTCGTGCAGCCAGCGGAAGCCGTCGGGCGGGAGCGGGGAGCCGGTGGTGGCGACGCACTGGATCTTGGAGAGGTCGTGGTCGCGGGCGGGGTGGACGCCGGCTTTGCGGCAGGCCATGACGTAGGCGGCGGAGGTGCCGAAGAGGGTGGCGCCGGTGCGTTCGGCGATGCGCCACTGGGCGTCCGTGTGCGGGAAGCCGGGGCTGCCGTCGTAGAGGACGATCGTGGTGCCGGTGAGGAGACCGGAGACGAGGAAGTTCCACATCATCCAGCCGGTCGAGGTGTACCAGAAGAAGCGGTCGTCCGGACCGAGGTCGCAGTGCAGGCCGACCTGTTTGAGGTGCTCGACGAGGATGCCGCCCTGGGACTGGACGATGGCCTTGGGCAGGCCGGTGGTGCCGGACGAGTAGAGCACCCACAAGGGGTGGTCGAACGGCAGCTCCTCGAAGACGGGGTCCACGTCCGCGGCCGTCAGTGTTTCCCATTCCAGCGCGCCCTCGGGTGCCTCCCTGCCGAGGAGTGGGATGTGGACCACGGCGCGCAGGGTGGGCAGTTCGCGGCGGAGTTCGGCGACGGTGTCGCGGCGGTCGTGTTCCTTGCCGCCGTACCGGTAGCCGTCGACCGTGAACAGGACCACGGGTTCGACCTGCTGGAAGCGGTCGAGGACGCTGCGGGCGCCGAAGTCGGGGGCGCAGGAGGTCCAGACGCCGCCCACGGCGGCGGTGGCGAGGAGGGCGACCACGGCCTGGGGGATGTTCGGGAGGTAGCCGCTGACGCGGTCGCCGGGGCGTACCCCGAGGGTGCGCAGTTCGGCTGCGAGCGAGCCGACCTGTCGGCGCAGTTCGGCCCAGCTGACGGGAGTGGGGTCGTGGGTCTCGTCGACGTACAGGAGGGCCGGTTCGTCCGCGCGGGTGGCCGCCGCGCGCAGGGCGTGCTCGGCGTAGTTGAGCGTGCCGCCGGGGAACCACTGGGTGCCGGGCATCGAGCGGTCGCCCAGCACGCGCGCGTAGGGGGTCGCGAAGCGGACGTCGAACCATTCGGTGACGGCTTGCCAGAAGGTGTCCGGCTCGTCGACGGACCATCGGTGCAGGGCCGCGTAGCCGCCCTCGGCGGGCGCGCCGTGGTGTGCGGCCGCCCAGGACTGGAAGGCGGTGATCCGGGCTCGCGCGATGCGTTGCGGATCCGGCTGCCAGAGCGGCTGGGGGTTCTCGGTCGACATGGGCGGCTCCCGGACTGTGCGCGTCGTGTGCGTCCTCCGCGCACGGGCTGGGGTGTGCGCGTGACGCGGCTGACACGGACGATGCCATGTGATCGTCTCCCGCACCAGGGCGCGACCCACATAGTCGGCCTCATGAAGATGTGGTGCCGTTACGGGTGAACGGCAGTTGAACGAGACCCGCGCGGGGGCTGGTCGGTGGCAGGGTGAGCAGCATGGACGGTCGTGACCTGGTGCGTTCGATGAAGGCGGTCGGTTCTGCGGGGGCGGCGCACGGGTTGCGTACCGTACGGGCGGCGTGGCGCAGGCGGCGGGCGGATGCGGCGGGGCTACCGCCGCGGGGCGCGGAGCGCGCCCGGGTGCCAGGGCCGATGCGGGAGGTGGAGCCCGGGCCCGGTGGCGGGATCATCCGGTTCGACCGTTCGGAGCTGCGCGTCCTCGTCGCCGTGAACGGGGCGGTGTTCTGGGGGTGGGACGGGGCCGGGCCGGAGCCGTCGTACGCGCTCGCGGGCCGCTGTCCGGAGCCCGATCCGCGGGCGGTGCTGGAGCCGGACAAGGACGGTGGCTGGCGGGTGGTGGCTGAGCGGGCGACGGTGGCCGTCTCCCGGCACGGAGCGATCGAGGTCCGTACGCCGGGGGGCGTGGTGCTGCGGCGGGAGCTGCCGCCGCGCTGGTGGGAGCCGGTCGATGGCGGTCGGGCCCGCTGGACGCAGCGGTCGGAGGTGGCGGCGGACGCCCGCTTCTTCGGGCTCGGTGGACGGTCCTCGGGCCCGCGGTTGCGGGAGGGCACGTACCGGCTGTGGAACGGCGCCGCCGCTCCGGGGTTCGGTTCGGGTGAGGACCGGTCGTCGGTGACGATGCCGGTGCAGTTGGTGGTGGCGGACGCGGGGACGCATCTGGTGTTCCACGACAGTTCGTGGGACGGGACGGTGGCGTTGCGGGAGGGTGAGGAGGGGGCTGGGTCGGGGCACGACCGCCCGGGGCGCAGTGTGCTGCGGATGGAGGGTGGTCCGCTGCGGTGCTGGGTCGCGGTGGGCACTCCCGCGCGTGTGCTGCTCGCGTGGGCCTCGCTCACCGGGGCGCCGGCCCTGCCGCCGGCGTGGGCGCTCGGTCACCAGCACGCCCGGTCGGGTTCCGGTGACGAGCAGGGGGTGCGGCGGGTCGTGGCCGGCTTCCTGGAGCGTGATCTGCCGTTGGACGCCGTGCATCTGGACGCCGGGCATCTCGATGGAGGTCAGGTGTTCACCGTGGACGAGGAGCGGTTCCCCAAACCGGCCGTCCTCGCGGAGGAGCTGCGGCGGGACGGTGTCCGGCTGGTGTCGGTCGTCGATCCGGCGGTCCCGGCCGTACCCGGCAACGCCGTGTACGACGGCGGTACGGGTGAGGACGCCTTCGTGCGGGATGCCTCGGGGCCGGTCGTGCGCGGGTTGGCGCGGCCCGGGGAGGTCGTGTTCCCGGACTTCACGCGCGCGCGGGTGCGCGAGTGGTGGGGCGGGTGGTACGAGGAACGGCTCGGCCGGGGGTTTGCCGGCTTCTGGCACGACTTGGACGAGCCCACCTCGTTCGCCGCGTTCGGGGAGCCGACGTTGCCGCGTTCGGCCCGGCACTCGCTGGAGGGCCGGGGTGGGGACCACCGGGAGGCCCACAACGTGTACGCGCTGTGCATGGCCCGCGCCGGGTTCGAGGGGCTGCGGGCCCTGGCGCCCGGGGAGCGGCCGTTCGTCCTGTCCCGTTCCGGGTGGGCGGGCATGCAGCGTTACGGCGGTGTGTGGGCCGGGGACGTGGGCGGCGGCTGGCCCGGGCTGCGGGCCTCGCTGTCGCTGGTGACGGGGCTCGGGCTGTGCGGGGTGCCGTACGCGGGGCCGGACGTGGGCGGGGCCGACGGGTGTCCGTCGCCCGAGTTGTATCTGCGGTGGCTGCAACTGGCCGCTCACCTGCCGTTGTTCCGCACGCGGGGTCGGTGGGAGGCGGGCGGCGGTGAGCCGTGGGGGTTCGGTGCCGAGGTGCTGGAGCACGCGCGCGTGGTGCTCGACGGACGGCGGCGGCTGCTGCCGTACTTCGTGACGCTGGCGCACCTGGCCCGGCGTACGGGCGCGCCCTATGCGCGTCCCATATGGTGGTCGAATCCGGAGGAACGGGCTCTGCGGGACTGCGAGGACGCCTTCCTGCTGGGCGATTGTCTGCTGGTCGCGCCGGTACTGGACCCGGGGGCGGACCGGCGGGCGGTGCAACTGCCCCGGGGACGCTGGTACGACACGGCGACGGAACGGGCGTACGAGGGACCCGCGCAGGTTCTCGTCGACGCCCCCGTGGCACGTATTCCGGTGTTCGCGCGCGCGGGTGCCGTGATCCCGGTGCGCGGGGAGGACGGGGCGACGGTACTCGAGGCGTGGGCGCCCGCGCGGGGGCGGACCGGCGGCGGGCTGGTCGTGCCGGACGCTGGCGACGGCTGGGAGGAGCCGGAGATCGAGCGGTACGGCTCGCGTCGGGAGGGGCGGCGGGTGGTCGTGGAGCGGCAGGGCGAGAACGGCGTGTGCGAGCCGTCCCGCCCGGTCCGTGTCCGCGGGTTGGAGGTGGAGCGCTCGGCGCGGACGTAGCGTCAGCCCAGATCGGATCCGGAAGTGCGGATCAGATGTAGCGGCCCTCGAACCAGGCCCGCACGGCCCGCGTGTGGAGGGGGAAGGCCAGCTCCTCCGCCCTGCGCAGCAGGTGCCATCCCTCGGTCTCGTCCGTGGCGGCGGACGGCGGAAGGCCCTCGGCCGACCGTTCCGGGAGGAGGCCGAAGAGCAGCAGGTGGCCGTCGGGCGAGCTCATGGCGTCGATCAGCCGTACGTCGCGGCTCGCCGCGTCGATGCCCGTCTCCTCCTTGAGTTCGCGCACGACGGCCTGCCGCCAGTCCTCCCGGTCGTCGACGTAGCCGCCGGGCAGTGCGACGCCTCCGCGCGCGGGGGACACGGTTCGGGTGATGACGACCAGGGCGGTGCCCTGCGTGTCGTACACGGGCTGGAGGGCGACCGCGACCGGCAGTGGGTTGCGGTAGGCCACGGTGCCGCACGCCGGGCAGGTGCGGGGCCAGCCGGAGACGCCCTCTCCGTAGAGCGATCCGCAGCTCGAACAGTGGCACCCGGGTGCGGAGTTGGGAACGGAGGTATGAGATTCGGACACGCGGCGGACTGTATCCGATGGTTCGGTGGGCGGCTCCGGCAGGCGGCTCAACGGCGGCCGGCGAGGGACTTCGCGGAGACCGGGAAGTCGAAGTAGGTGTCCGTGTACGGCTCGGGCTTGTACGTGAAGTGCCACCACTCCTCGGGGAGGTTCACCAGGCCGACGTCCTCCAGGGTGTCCTTCAGCAGCAGCCGGTTGGCGCGCTGGATGCCCTGGATGCGGGGGTCGAGGGTGTGGGAGCGGGTGTCGAAGCAGTCGTAACCGGTGCCCATGTCGGTGGAGTTGTCGGGGAATCGCTCCTCCTGGGGCGCGTAGCAGGGCACCAGGGGCTCTCCGGGGCGGTAGGGCCGGGTGGGCTTCGCCGGGAGCCGTACGAGGGTGAGGTCGACGGTGGAGCCGCGGCTGTGGCCGGACTTCTCGGCGATGTAGCCGTCCGCGAACAGGCGGGTCTTGTCGATCTCCGGGTAGAACTCGGCCTTCATCCTCTGGTCGTCGAGGTCCTCGGCCCAGCGGACGAAGTGGTCGACGGCGCGCTGCGGCCGGTAGCAGTCGTACACCTTGAGGGAGTAGCCCTGGTCCAGCAGGCGGGTCTGGGCCCGGTGGAGGGCTTCGGCGGCGGGGCGGGTGAGGATGCACAGGGGCTGCCGGTAGCCGTCGATGGGTTCGCCGACGAAGTTGTGCCGGGTGACGTAGCGCATCTCCTGGATGATCGTGGGGTCCACGCTTCTCAGGGCCACGAAGTCCTCGGGAGCCTTGGGCTCTTGCTTCGCCTGCGCGGTGGCGGGGGCGGCGGTCACGGTGACCAGGGCGGCGAGGGCGGTGACCAGGCCGCGGAACGCGGTGGAGATTCGTGTCATGCTCCCTGCATCTATCAGGCGGAGGTGGCGCGGGGGAAGTGGGCGGTCACCCGACACGCCCCGCGTACGCTCCGTGAGCGATGGGGAATCATGCGTGAACGTCTCATGAATTGGGCCCGGCCGGTCACCAGCGGCGCCATCCTGCTCCCGTGCGCTCCTGGACGGATACTCTCCGCTTCGCCTTCCAACCGGTGGTCAACCTGATGACCGGCGGGGTCGCGGCGCTGGAGATACTGGCCCGGCCGGAGGGCGGCGACATCCTGGCCGAGGCGCGCCGCGATCCCGGACTCGACGGGCGGCTGGCGGTGTCGGCGTTCCGCGCGGCGGTGCGCCAGGAGACATTGCTGCCGCTGCACGTCAACGTGTTCGCGGGAACGCTGGCCGACCTGGGTGGCCTCCAGCCCTTGCACGACGCCGTGCGCGAGGCGGGGCGGATGCCCTGGGAGGTGACGCTGGACGTCTGTCCGCCGTATGCGCATGTGCCTCGGCGGGCGCTGCTGGAGGCGGTTGCCGCGGCGCGGGGCCAGGGATTCCGCATCTGTGCGGACGGGGTCGGTGACGGTGACGCACCGCTGCGGATGCTGACGGACCTGGCGCCGGAACTGGTGAAGCTCGACGCCTCCTTGCTGGCGCGGCCCGCGGCGGTGCGGGCGATGCGGGTGCTCTGCGACGAACTGGGGGCGCTGCTGGCCGTCGAGGGCGTGGAGACCGAGTCGCAGTACGCTGCCGCGCGGTCGGCCGGCGCGCAGTGGGCGCAAGGGGAACTGTTCGCGCCGCCCGCGCGGCTGCCGGCGGCGGACGTGTATGTTCCGCCCGGTTCTTCCGGCGTCCTGCCGGCGCCGCGTTCGGGTCCGTCGGTCCGGCAGTTCGTGCGGCCGGCCGCGCTGTTGCCCGCGACCGCGTCGGCGGGGCAGGTACGGGCATTGCTGACCGGATCGCCGGACGTGTCCGGTGTGCTGCTCGTGGACCGGAACGGGGTTCCGGTGAGGTCGGTGCACCGGTCCCGTTTCCTGCTGTCGATGTCGGGGCGCTACGGGCACGCCCTGTACGCCGACCGGCCCGCGGCGAAGCTCGGCGACGTGCCGCGGACGGTGGGCGTCGACGCGACGGCCTGGGAGGTCCTGGACGTCGTGGCGGTCGGCGGCCCCGGCCGTACGTCGGACGACGTCGCCGTGGTCGACGCGCACGGACGGTGCGTGGGCGCCGTACGGCTCGCGGATCTCGTGCGGGCGCTGGCGGAGAGCCGGGTGGAGGAGGCGGCCGGACTCAATCCGCTGACCCGGCTGCCCGGCTCGGACGCGATCACGGGTGAGGCGGACCGGTGGATCGCTGAGGGGCGGGCGTTCGCGCTGAGCTGGCTCGACGTGGACCACTTCAAGCAGGTGAACGACCGGGCCGGGTTCGCGGCGGGCGACGAGCTGATCCGCGCGGTCGGCCGGGCGCTGCTGCAGACAGCGTCGGGGGCCACGCGCGTGGGGCACATCGGGGGTGACGACTTCCTGGTGCTCACCGAGCCGGAGGAGCTGGATCCGCTGGCCGCCGCCGTGCTGGACGTGCCGTGGTCGGCCGACGGGCGGCCCGTGACGCTGTCCCTGGCGACGGTCGTGTGCCTGCCCGGGAGTGTGCCGGACCATCGGCAGGCGGCGGCCTGCCTGGCCCCGCTGAAGGAGGCCGCGAAAGCGTTGGGCGGGGCGAGTTGGGTGCTGGGCCGGGCGGGGGCGCCGGGGCACGAGGTCCGGCGCGGCTCGAGCCGGGCGGCGGCGCAGACGGGCTGAGTCCGGCGCCCCCGCCGGTCGCGTGCGTCCGGGACGGCCGCGGCACGGCTCACGAAACGTTGCGGTCGCCCACCTTGACGCTCCGCAGGCGCCGGTGAACACTTCCGGTGTCAGTCGACATCGCCGTACATCTCGGCGTATTCCGGTACGGCGTCGCGCGGGCTTTTCCGTGCTTCGAGGCCCACTCCCCCACGGACGGTTCGGCTGCTACGGCACGCTCGTCACTCACGCCCCCTCGGCGCAGGACGCCATGGGAGACGCATCCGCACGTACGGACCGGGGTCGATCGTCCCGGGCCGGGGCCCAGGAGCCGCCATGAGCAACGGAGACGTCTTCGTCGGCGAGATCATCGGTACGGCGATTCTCATACTCTTCGGCGCGGGTGTCCGCGCCGCCGTGCCCCTCAGGTACAGCAAGGCCCGGGCATCAGGATGGGTGGTGATCGCGTTCGGCTGGGGGTTCGGCGTGCCGGCGGGCGCGTACACCGCGGCCCCTCTCTCCGGCGGGCACCTCAATCCGGCCGTCACTCGGGATCGCCGTCGACATTGGTGAGTGGGGCAAGGTCCGGGTGTACGTGCTGGGGCAGTTCGTCGGCGCGATACTCGGGGCCGTGCTGTGCTACCTCACGTACTTCGCCCGGTTCCAGGCCAACGTACGCGAGACCGGCACCACCGAGGGCACGGCGGAGGAACCCGTTCCGACGCTCGGCGTCTTCTCGACCGTTCCGGAGATCCGGAACCCTGTCGCCAACCTGATGACGGAGGTCATCGCGACCGTGGGGCTCGTCCTGCCGATCCTCGCCCTCGGGCTGACGGAGGGGCTCGACGAGTCCGGGACGCTGGTGCTGATCGTCGCCCTGCTCGTCGTCGGAATCGGCTACTCCCTCGGCGGTCCGACCGGCTACGCCCTCAACCCGGCACGCGACCGGAACTGACGCAAGGCGGTGGAGAAGAGCTTCGGGTGGGCTGGAGGGCGGCGACGGCTAGCCCGCGGGCGGACGACGACCTCGTCCGCCCCCAGGGAGGCAATCAGGTCGTGACGGCCCGGCGGCGGTCCGCGGCCTGGGCCATGGCGTGCTGGACCACGCCGATGAGGGTCTCCTTGACCGACTCCCGGTCGCGTGCGTCGCACATCACCAGTGGCACGTCCGGGTCGAGGTCCAGGGCCTGGCGGACGGTCTCGGCCGGGTACCGGGCCGCTCCCTCGAAGCAGTTGACGCCGACCAGGAACGGGATGGAGCGGCGTTCGAAGTAGTCGACGGCGGCGAAGCAGTCCTCCAGGCGGCGGGTGTCGGCCAGGACGACGGCGCCGAGGGCGCCCTCGGAGAGTTCGTCCCACATGAACCAGAACCGCTCCTGGCCGGGCGTGCCGAAGAGGTAGAGGACCAGGTCCTCGCGCAGGGTGATCCGCCCGAAGTCCATGGCGACGGTGGTGGTGTGCTTGCCCTCCACCCCGCTGACGTCGTCGACGGGCCGGCCGGCCTCGGTGAGCAGCTCCTCGGTGCGCAGCGGGCGGATCTCACTGACCGCTCCGACCAGGGTGGTCTTGCCGACGCCGAAACCGCCGGCCACCAGGATCTTGAGCGTGACGGGCTCGACCGGCGGCTTGCCGCGCTGAGAACGCCCGAAGATCATCGCTTTCTTCTCCTTAACGTGCCACTTGCCGTGCCTCCGGGCCCGTTCACAGTGCCCTCAGTCCATTGATCACGTCGCGCAGGATGCCCTCGTCCGGCAGTTCGGCCGGCGGCACGGGCCGGTTCACGTGAACCAGTTCGCTGTCCACGAGGTCGCCGACCAGAACCCGTACGACCCCGACGGGCAGGTCCAGTTCGGCGGCGAGTTCGGCGACCGACTGGGGGGCCTGCCGGCACAGTCCGACGATGTCCACGTGCTCCGGGGAGAGCGTGACGTCCGCCTCCGGGTCGTCCACGTGGGGTTCCGTGACGACGACCGCGATCAGGTCGAGGCGGTGCTGACCCGCGCTGGTGGTGCGGCCGCGCGTCATGGCGTACGGACGGACGACGGGGCCGGCCTCGTCGTCGAACCAGTGGTTTCTTCCCTGACCGTCTGCGCTCATGTCATCCCACTTACCCACCCGAGGGCAGCTCGGTGCGCGGGGCGGTGCCCAGGTGCGCGCCGACCCGCTTGACGAGGAGGGTCATCTCGTAGGCGACCTGGCCGACGTCGGAGTCGGCGTCCGAGAGGACGGCGAGGCAGCTGCCGTCGCCGGCGGCGGTGACGAACAGGAACGCGTCGTCGAGTTCGACGACCGTCTGCCGGACGCTGCCCGCCTCGAAGTGGCGGCCCACGCCCTTGGCGAGGCTGTGGAAGCCGGACGCCACGGCGGCCAGGTGCTCGCTGTCCTCCCGGGTCAGGTCCTTGGATGCGCCGATCGCCAGTCCGTCTCCGGACAGGACGACGGTTTTGCGGATGCTCGCGACACGGTCCACCAGGTCGTCGAGGAGCCAGTTGAGCTCGCCGGTCCTGGTCGTGGTCTGGCCGGTCGCCTTCGGTGCGGTCATCGACCGTCCCCCTTTGTCGTTCCTCGTGGTACTTGTGGTGCTGTGCCGCCGGGGACGTCGTCACCCGCGGCGTTCTCCCTGCGTCCGCGCTGCCAGCCGCGCTGGAGCGAAGCCATGCGGCTGCGTACCTCTTCGGCGTCCCGGTCGGCGGGGGCGGGGCGGTCGTCGGCCGGTGTTCGGGCGCGCTGCCTGAGCTGCGGGGCCAGACTGGCCTGCCGTACACGCCGGGGCAGGGCGCCCGTGCCGGTTTCGGCGTCGGGCGACGTGCCCGGGAGGCCGGGTGCGTGATCGGCGTTCCGGGTGCGGTGCTCGCCGTCGTCGGTCGAGGATTCAGTGCGCTCGGGTGATGCGCCGCGGCGTCGGGCCGGGAGGGACGGCAACGCTTCGGGATCCGTCCGGCCCGCGTCCCGGCTGTCCCGGCCGTCCCGGAAGCCGGTGCGGTCCGCGGCGCTGTCGTCGCGCCGGCGGCGGGACGGCAGCGCGGGGAGCTCGCCCCGCCGTCCCTGCGTCGTTGTCCGGCCCTCCCTCGTCGGGGCCCGGACCGCCCTCCGGCCCGAGTCCTCCGCGGGCGCCTCGTACGCGTCGTCACGGGCCGCCCGTTCGGGGACCGGCCGCCCGTGCGAACTGACCAGCTTCGGAGTCCTGCGGCGGGGCAGCGCGACCGGCCCGTTCGCCGCCTCGTCCGCGCGCGCGGGCGACGTGCCGTCGTGGTCCCCGTCCTGGTGTCCCCGTTCCGTGCGGCGGGCCGACGCGTCGTCGTCCGCCGTGACGAGGGGACGGCGCGGGCGGAACAGGCCGCCCCGTTCGCTGTCCTGGTCGCCGAGCCCGCCCGGCAGGTCGTCGAGGGCGTCCAGGTCCACGGGCGCCTCGAGTTCCACCGGCCCGTCCAGCAACGGCGACGCCCGTCCGGGCAGCCGTGCCGGGACGTGGGCGAGGGCGGAACGGCGGCTTTCCTCCCGCTCTTTCCCGGCGGCGTGCTGGGGGCGATCGAGCCGGAAGCCGACGCCGTTGGTGTCGGGGGCGTCGTCCGTCAGGAGCGCGTCGGGAACGAAGACGACCGCCGTGATGCCGCCGTAGGGGGAGGGCTGCAGGGACACCCGGACGTTCTGCCGCTGGGCGAGCCGGCTGACCACGAACAGGCCGAGCCGGTCGGTGTCGGACAGCTCGAACTCCGGGGTCTCGGCGAGCCGGAGGTTGGCGTCGAGGAGGGCGTCGGCCGCCATGCCGAGGCCCCGGTCGTGTATCTCCAGGGTGAAGCCGTTGGCGACGCGCTCACCCAGGACCTGCACCGCGGTGTGCGGCGGGGAGAACACCGTGGCGTTCTCCAGGAGTTCGGCCACGAGGTGGGTGAGGTCGGCGACGGCCGGGCCGGTGACGGCGATACGGGGCAGCCGGCGTACCTCGATGCGCTCGTAGTCCTCGACCTCGGCGACGGCGGCCCGCACCACGTCCATGAGCTGGACGGGCTTGCGCCACTGCCTGGACGGGGCGGCGCCGGAGAGGATGACCAGCCCTTCGGCGTGCCGGCGCATGCGGGTGGTCAGGTGGTCGAGGCGGAAGAGGTCGGCGAGTTCCTCGGTGTCCTCGGTGCGGCGCTCCATGGTGTCCAGCAGGGTGAGCTGCTTGTGCAGCAGCACCTGGCTGCGGCGGGCGAGGTTGACGAAGACCTCGGAGACGCCGGCCCGCAGGCCGGCCTGCTTGACGGCGGCCTCCACGGCGGCGCGTTGGAGGGTGTTGAGGGCCTGGCCGACCTCGCCGATCTCGTTCTTGTCGTACTCCAGGCGGGGCACCTCGGTCTCGACGTCCACCTCCTCGCCCGCCGAGAGGCGGCGCATCACGCTGGGCAGGCGGACGCCGGACGCCTCGTGGGCCTCCAGGCGCAGCTGCCTGAGGTCGCGGATGAGGGAACGACCGACCCGCACGGAGAGGACGAGGGAGAACAGCAGGGCGATCAGGCCGAGTGCGCCGGCGATGACCACCTTGGCGATGGTGTTCGTCGCGACCGGGTCGACGCGGTCCTGGTAACGCTCGGCGGCTTGGTCGTCGAGGTCGCCCAGTTCGTCGAGGACGCTGCCCGCGGCGGTGTCCCAGCTCTTGGCGGTGACGCCGCGGGGCGCGCCGGTCTCGGTGGCGACGGCCGCCTCCTCGGCGGCCCGCAGGGGGGCGGAGGAGGCGTTCTGCCAGAAGCGCTGGTAGCGGCCGCGTTCGGCGGCGGGCAGCAGCGGGAGGTTGATGTCGTACATCACCGTCCGCTGGGCCACGAGGTCGGAGACGTCCCGCGTCTCGGCGCGGGTGAGCCGGCCGGTGACCAGGGCGGAGCCGAGGAGGGCGTCCTCGCGGGAGAGCAGTTCGCGCGCGCGGGAGACGTTGACGAGTGCGCGGTACTGCTTGTCCAGGTTGACGTCGTCGACGACGTGGAGGTTGGCGAGCAGTTCGTGGCAGGGGTCGACGAGCCGGTTGTAGAGGCCGAGGGCCTGCGCGCGGTCGACGGTGCCGTCCTCGACGCTGCGGCGCAGCGAGCCGATGCCGTCGAAGGCGTCCAGCACGGCGGTGAGCCGCTCCTTTTCGGCCTGGCCCATCGCGTCGCGGACGTCGGCGTTCGCGGCGCCCCGGCGGATCTCGGCGACAGCGTCGTCGGTGGCGGTGCGGCTGCGCTCCAGGGCGGCCAGGCCGTCGGAGGCACGCGGGTCGGCCAGGTGGACGAGGGTCTGGCGACGTTCCTGCTGGAGGACGCGGATGGTGTCCTCGACCGGGTAGCCGATCTCCTCGACGACGGTGGTGACGTCGAACAGGCGGCTCGCCTCACGTCCCGTGAGCACCGTGGCGAAGCCCCAGATAGCGGTAAGGGACACCAGCGGCACGAGAAGCAGCGCCACGATCTTCCGGCGGATCGACTTCCCGCGAAAGCGCATGGCCTCCCCCAGATCGTCCCCCACCGGCAGGGGGTACACATGTGCGTCAACAAACGGCGCGAGCCTACTACTGCCGCACAGGTAACTCGAAGACGCGGCCGGAATTCGAGCCTCCGCACCTGCTCGCGGCGATGGTCAGTTGTCCGGCCATTGCGGGAGATTGGCTCCCGGGTCCCGTTGGCGGGTGGCGAGGGCCCTCCTTCGGGCGGAGCGGGCGGGTTGGCCGAATTTTTTCGACCGCACGTGATCGCCGGGAATCTTGAGCAGCCCTCGTTCGTCCTTCACTACGGGAAATGGAGGCGGAATCGGCCACAGGAGCCGCATCCCGCCCCCGGGCGGCGTAAAGCAGCGCAAGCCGGGCAGCCAGAGGGGAGCCGTGTTCGCGGACACGGGCGAGCTGTCTGCAGGCGGTGGGGAGTGACATGTCGATGGGCACGGCGGAGCGGCGCAAGGCGCCCGAGGACGGTGGTGCGGCCGGGTCGACGGCCCGCGAGGCGCCGGACAGCGACATTCCGGCGGCCGGGCCTGACGTGTCGGCGCGGGAGCTGCCGGCACGGGCGGACCGGCCCGAAGAGCGGGAAGAGCAGTCGACGTACCGGCCGTTGTGGACGGAGGAGCCCGCCCGGCGGCGTCGGCTGCCGGATCCGGTGCGTACGGCGGCCGTGCGGGCGGTGCTGGTCGTGGCCGTGACGCTGATATCGGCGATGGTGGCCTTCCTGTGCACGATGGCGGGGTCATGGCTGGCGTTCCCGATGGTGATCGGCAGCGTGGCGGGCACGGTGGTGGCCACGTGGGGCGTGCTGGACGTGTGGGTGACCCGCCAGGTCTGGAACCAGCGGCACGGTGTGGTGTCGGTGCCGAGCAGCACCGCACGGGCCGTGCGTCGCGAGCGGCGACGGGCGAGGCGGCAGGCCCGGTCTGCGGAGCGCGCTCAGGAGCGGATACGCCGACGGGGCGGCACGGGGCAGTTGTCGCACCCCTGAGCGACTGGCTGTACGCACCGGACGTCGTGGCGTCGGGGGCGGACCTGTCTCGGTCGGTGGAACTGTTCCACCGGGTCAACACGCAGGACTTCGCGGCCTGCGAGCGGACCCGGCCGGCCATGTCGTCCCGGGCCTACCGCGCGGGCGGCGTGCTGGTGCCGACCGAGCACCACATCGGGACGTTCCACGAGTGGCTGCTGGGGCGGCTCGACGTCGCCGAGGGCCGGGACCGCCCCCGGCACCTGTCCTAAGGCGGCTCAGGCCGGTGCCTGCGCGGGGCGCTTGAACATCCGCGTGGCCGTGATCTCACTGTGCACCGTCTCGCCCTCGCCGTCACCGGCCCAGGTCGGCTGGGGCAGTCCCGGCCTGAGGTGTTCCTCCACGCTGATGTACTTCAGTCCGGCCCTGAGGTCGGCGTCGTTGCGCAACCGGATGACCAGCGGGAACTCGGCCAGCGCGGTCGTGTCGAACAGACCCGTGGTGTAGAGCAGCTGTACGCCGAGCGCGTCGGAGACGGCCCGCTGCAGCTCCAACAGGTAGGTGGCGTTGGCCCGACCGATGGGGTTGTCGAGGAAGAGGGTGCCGGCGTGACGGTGCCGGTCGCGGCCCCGGTCGTTGCTGCGGAGCGCGGCCATCGTGCAGTACAGAGCGATGGCCGCGGTGAGCAGCTGACCGCCGGAGAAGACGTCACCCATCTGGCCGACGGGGACGCGCTCGGCGCGCAGTACGGCGTCCGGCTTGAGGATCTCGACGGCGACGCCCTTGGGCTGCAGGGCGGCGGCGACGCCGCGCAGCAGCAGGGACATACCGTCGCGGCGCAGGTCGGAGTTCTTCTTGACGGCCGCGCGGGTGGCCTCGTCGACGACCTCGCCCAGCCGCTCGGTGAGGGTGGCCTGATCGGGTTCCTCGAAACGGATGCGCAGGAACTCCTGCCCGGACCACTCGCCGAGCCCTTCCGGCAGCCGGGACAGCCGCTGGGCGGACCGGAGGGTGGCGAGGGCCGACTCCACCAGACCGCGCAGCCGGTCCACGATCGAGTCGCGGTTGCGTTCCAGCTGGGCCAGTTCGTCGGTGAGGACGCGGAGCCGGGGCGCGAAGGCCTCGGCCCACTTGGCGGCGTGCTCGGGCAGCGCGGAGGCGGGCAGCTCGCGGATCTGCTGGCGGGCGGGGGTGCGGACCTGCTCGTAGCGGGTGGAGTTGGCGTGCCGGACGAGAACGTCGCTCGCCTCGCGCACGGCGGCCTCGGCGGCGGAGAGGTCGGCGGCGCAGCCGCGCAGCGAGCGGCGGGCCTCGGCGGCGGACCGGCGGGCGTCCTCCAAGGCGTCCGGGTAGGGCTCGGGCTCGTCCTGCTCCTCATCGGACGCGTGCTCGCGCAGCAGGTCGCGGAGCATGGCTGCGATCTCGTCGAAGCCGCCGGCCGCGTCCTCGGCGGCGCGATGGGCGTCGAGCAGTGCGGCGTGGGCCTCGCGCGCGTGGGCCAGCGCCTCGGTGCGGGAGGAGAGTTCGCCGGTCGCCGTGCGCAGGAGCGTCTGGGCGTGTTCGGCGTCGCTCGGGACGAGCTCTTCGGGGAGTCCGGTGTGGGCGTCGCCGTCCTCGGGCGCGTGGCGTTCGGCCTCGCCGCGCAGCCGGCCGAGCTGCTCGCTCGCGGTGGACATGCGGGTCTCCAGGAGCTGGACCAGTTCCTCCGCGCGGGCGGCGGCGGCCTGCCGGGAGGGCCCGTCGGAGCCGTCGGGTGACTCCAGCAGCTGGGCGGCCCTGGCGCGGACCTTGTTGCTGAGCCGGTCCAGTTCGGCTCGGGCGGCGCTCTCGTCGCTCTCCGCGCGGGCCTGCTCGGCGCGCAGGTCGGCGCCGACGCCGACCTTCTCGTACACCTGGGACGCGGCCCGGTAGGCCTCGCGGAGGTCCGGCAGGGACGCCTTCGCCTTCGGCGCCTCCGTGCCGTCCTCGGCTGCCTCTTCCGGTACGTCGTCGGGGGCGCCGGCGATCTCGGAGCGCTCGGCGCGCAGCGCGCGGGCGGTGCGGCGGGCGTCGTCGGCGGCCCGCTGGGCGGCGCGACGGTCCTCGTCGGCGGCGCGGGCGCGCTCCAGACAGGCCTGGGCGCGGGCCTCGGCCTCGGCGCCCTCGTCGGCCAGCTCACGGAGCCTGGCCTGCCAGCCCGCGCGTTCCCGCAGCCGGAAGGCGAGGCCCGCGAGCGCGTCGGCGGCGCGGCGGGCCTTCTGCGCGGCCTCCTGCCGCTCGTCCCGCACCCGTACGGCCTCGGCGGCGCTCTCCTCGGCCTCGGCCCGCACGGTGCGCGCCTCGGTCAGCTCGGCCTCGGTCTCCTCGGCGAAGGCCTGCGCTTCCTCGGCGGTCCGGGCCAGTTCGGCGAGGCGGCCGGCGGGGCAGCCGGTGCGCCAGGAGGCGAGCCGGGCCGCCAGTTCCCGGTCCTTGCCGAGCCGGGCGGCGAGGGTGCGGATCTCCTCGTCCCGCTCCGCCGCCCGGGCGCGCAGCGCGTGCCGTTCCTCGTCGGCGGCGTGCTCGTCGTGCATGGCGGGGTTCGGCGGTACGAGGAAGACGTCCCCGGTGCCGGAGTCGGGGGCCGGGGTGGGCGCGAGCAGGGCGGCGGCCGTGCCTACGGCGACGGCGGAGCGCGGCAGCAGCGCGGCGTCGCCTAGGACCTCCCGGGCGCGGGTGTGCGAGTCGGGGTCGGTGATGATCACGCCGTCGACCAGCTCGGGCCGGGCGGCCAGGACCCGTGCGTGATCGGCGGGGTCGACGGCCTGGGCGAGGTAGCGCCAGCCGGGCAGGGCGGGGATGCCGTGCTCGCCGAGGAACTCGACGGTGGCCAGCACGTCCGGGCCGGGCGGCAGCAGTCCGCCGTCGCCGAGCGCGCCGAGGATGCGGGAATCGTCGGCCGCCGCGGTGCGGAGGTCGAACAGCTGGCGTTCGGCGGAGGAGACGGTGTCGTCGAGCAGTTCGCGCAGTTCCTCGGCGAAGCGGTCGAGCTCTTCGGCGGTCAGCGCGCCCTCGGCCGCCCGGTGCGCGGCGGACGGGTCGCCGGCGTCCGTGTCCTGTCGGGGCTGCGGGATGCCGGGGCGGGAACCGGTGGCCAGGCCGAGCAGTCCGGCGAGCCGTTCCTCGCCCGCCAGCGCCTCGGCGGTGCGGAGTTCGGCCTCGTGGGCGCGCCGGGCCGCGGTGGCCGCGTCCGCGGCGCGGGCGGCCGTCAGTTCGGCGCGGCTCTCGGCGGCGGCGGCCTCGCGCGCGTGCTCCGTGGCCCTGCGTGCCGCCTCCCGGGCGGTGTCCCACGCCTCGACGGTCGTCTTCTCGGCGTCGCTGGCGGCGAGGGCGGCCCGGGCGGGGTCGGCGTCGGGTGCGCTGTCGTCGAGCCAGCCGGCGCGGACCGCTTCGGCGGTCTCCTGCTCGACCTCGGTGAGGCGCTGGCGCAGGTGTCCGGCCTCGCTGCGGGCGCGCTGGGCCTCGGTGGCGGCGGCGGTGGAGTCCCGATGGGCGGCGTCGCTGACCTCTTGGAGGGCGGCGGAGCGCTCCTCCTCCTCGTTGGCGTGGTGCTCGGCCTTGCCGGCCGCGGCGTGCAGGGCGCGGACGAGGTCGACGGCCGCCTCGGCGCGGGCGGCGAGCGCGGGGGCCGCGTCCCGTTCGGCCTCCTGGATGGCGGCGGAGACGCGGGCGACGCGGTCGGCGGCGGCGCGGTGGCGCAGGACGGCTTCGGCGGCCTGCCAGGCGGAGTGCAGGGTGCGTGCGTCGGCGAGTTCGCGCTTCTGCGCGGCGGCGGACTTCTCGGCTGCGGCCAGGGCCAGTGAGGCGTGCCGGTAGGCGAGTTCGGCGGCGATGAGGGCGCTGCGGTCCCGGGCGGACTCGGCGTGCGTGACGGCGTAGGCGGCGGCGGTGACCCGCTGGGCGAGGTCGCCCGCCCGGACCCGCTCCTGGGCACCGCGCGCGGAGAGCCGGCGCGCCAGGCTCCTGGTCCGGCGTTCGGCGGCGGTGTGGATGTCGCGGGCGCGGGCGCGGGCTTCGGTGGCCTCGACGATGCGGCCGAGGAGGTCGACGGAGCCGGCGGTGAAGTCGCGTTCGGCGATGAGTTCGGCGCGGCGGCCGAGCTTGTTGCCGAAGCCGCCCACCAGGTCGGCGAGTCCGTCGGTGTCGCGGGTGTCGGTGACGGCGCGCAGGAGGAGATCGGTGAAGTCGGAGTCCTTCTTGACCGCGAAGAGGCCGGCGGCCTCGCCCTCGTCGGCGTTCATCTCGCGCTGGTAACGGAAGAGTTCGGGGTCGAGTCCGAGGTCGCCGAGGTGCTCGATCCAGCGGTCGTGGATCTCCTCCCAGTGCACCTCCAGGTGCGGGTATGCCTTCCCTGCCTCGGTGATGGCGTCCCGGAAGCCCTTCATGGTGCGCCGCCGGCCCTGGGCGCCGGAGACGCCCTCGACGGGCGGGCGGACGGCGGTGGCCTCGGCCACGGGCAGGTTGTCCAGGGTCAGTCCGGGGCCGGGACGGAAGGAGTACCAGGCCTCGGCGAACTTCCGCGGGTCGTTGGAGACCTGGCGCCCGCGCCACTCGCTCACCTTGCCGGCGACGACGCACTCACCGGTCTGCACGTGCTGCCATTCCAGCGCCACGTGTCCGCAGTCATCGGCGAGCAGGAACTTGCGCAGCACGCCGGAGCTGGCGCCGCCCAGGGTGTTGCGGTGGCCCGGCAGCATCACCGAGAAGATCAGCTTGAGCAGCACGGACTTGCCGCCGCCGTTCTCCAGGAACAGCACGCCGGCGGGCGCGGGCCGGCGCGGCGGGCCGACGGGCTCCTCCTCGAAGAACTCCGCCTGGGTGGGGGCGGGGTCGGGCACGGGCTCGCCGACACCGCGCAGGTCAAGCACGGTGTCGGCGTAGCGCGCACCGGCGGGTCCGATGGAGTAGAGGCGGACCCGGGACAGCTCGTACATGGCGGACTCTCGTAAGTCTTCGGGTAGTCGGGGGCGGGCGACGTTCGGCGGCGGGCAGGTGGTCAGGAGCCGTGGAAGGGCAGCCCGGCGTCGGCCACCAGCTCCAGGTCGTCCGTCTCGTCGGCGGGCAGCAGTGTCGCCGTGCCGTCGGTGACGGGGACGATGCCCAGGTCCAGCAGCTCGGTCATGGCGGCGCTGCCCGCCATGTCGCGGACCTGGAGCTGGTAGCGGGCCGTGGTGCGGTACGTGCCGCCGTTGTCGTCGCCGGTGCGCTGGAGGAAGCCGGACTCGGTGAGGAAGGCGGCGGCCTTGCCGACGATGCCGGTGGTGGAGCCGGGGAGTCTGCGCGCGTCCTTGGTGGCGCCGGTGGAGCTGCGCCGGGCCCAGATCCGCCAGGCGGCCTCCAGACCGGGCGCGTCGGTGGCCGGGTCGGTGTTCTCGCCCCGCTCCTCGGCCCGCTCCTCCAGGCGCCGGCAGGCCTGGCGGACGAAGGCGTCCACTCCGTTGACCGTGACCCGGCCGATGTAGCCGTCGTCGGCGAGGTCCTCGGGGCGCGGGTAGGCCATGGCGGCGACGGCGAGGTGGGCGAGGCCGTGCAGGAAGCGGTCGCCGGAGTCGGTGGCGGCGCGACGCGCGTAGTCGCCCATGCGGACGGCGAAGACCGAGTCCTCGGCGGCGGTGACGGCCATGCCCGCGCGCGGCGACACCTCAAGGACGACCAGCCCGAGGCCGGCGGCCACGGCGTCGGCGAGGCGGGCGAAGGGCGGGTCCTCACGGTAGCGGCGCAGCAGGTCGGCGTACTCCTGGTCGCGGGCCGGGAGCAGCTTGGGCTGGAGCCCGAAGGCGACGAGTCGCGCCGCGTCGGCGGCGTCGGCGGGCGTGACGGCCGCGGTGGCCGGTGCGGCGCCCGCTTCCGGTCCGCTCCGGTCGACGTGCTCGGTCACGGTCGGTTCTCCTCGCTGTGCTGGTGCTGGTGGTGCTCAGGGGCCTGGTGTTGCTCGGGGCACTGGTGCCGTCGACGGGTTCTCATGCCGCCTCCGTGCGGTCGGCGGCCATTCCGGCCGCGTCCAGCAGTGCCGTGCCGACGATGAGGTCGGCGCCGCCGAACTCGGGGTCGTCCAGCTCGGTGCCGTCGTCCACGGCGAACAGCAGTTTCGGCTCGCCCTGCCGGTATGCCGTGCCGACCGGCGGGCTGGCCGCGTGGACGGCCAGCAGGGCGACGAGGTACGGCAGGTCGGGGTCCTGGGCGCGGGCGTCGGCCAGCAGCCCGGAAAGCCGGCGCGGGGCGTCGTGCGGCAGGTCGAGCAGTTCCATCGCCGTCGCGAGCTGCTCCTCGCTGAAGCGGCTGTCGTCCGGGGTGGCGATCAGATCGGGTTCCGGCATCTCCGCGCCGAGGTGCTCCCGCTCCACGGGCGGGGTCAGCAGGATGTCGACGAGGTCGCCGACCCGGACGGAGACGGGCGTGCGCAGACCGGTGCCGTGGGCGAAGAAGGCGTCGGTGACGCGGAGCGCCTGTTCCAGGGGCAGCGGCAGGACCGGGGCGACGAGGTGGCCGTACAGGTCCAGGCCCGAGGTCGTCAGCGGGGTGGCGAAGGCCTGCCGGTCCTGCTCGGCGCGGAAGAGCGGGCCGGCCTCCAGGAGGCGGGACTGGAGTTGGGTGTGGCGGCGGATGCAGTCCTTGACGATGTCGACGAGCTCGGCTGCGCGGCGCTTGTGCTCGGGGTCCTCGGACTCGTCCCGTGCCTTGCGGATGTTGGTGAGGATCGCGTTCTCGTGGCGGTACCGGTCTGCGACGTGCTCCAGGGCCTCGGCGATCATGTCGGGGACGGCACTCAGCCAGTCGACCGCGCGGACGTTGCGCCGGGTGGCGTCCAGGGCCTTGCGCAGGGTCTCCGAGTACTGCACGGTCCGGTACCGGGCCTGTTCGGCCGCGAGCTGGGCGTCGGCGAGCCGGCCGCGGCTGATCAGCACCTCCAGCTTGACCTCGGCGGCGATCTGGGCGCTGGTGACGTCGGTGTCCAGGGCGCCGACGAGGACGTTGACCGCCTCGTCGGTGGTGCGCAGGTAGACGGTGCCGCCGGGGCCGGGGACCTCCTCCAGCAACTTGAAGTCGTAGTCGCGGCGCACATAGGTGCCGTCCGGGCCGAAAGTGCCGTACACCGCGCGGAAGCCGCGGTCGACGCTGCCGACGTTGATCAGGTTCTCCAGGACCCATCGGGCCACTCGCTCGTGCTCGGCGACGGGCCGCGCCGGGGCCTGCGCGGCGACGCGCGGAACGAGCCGGGCGACGATCTGGTCGTGGTCGGCGCCGGTGTCGAAATCCATGTTGAGCGTGACGAGGTCGATGGCGGCGAGGGCGACCTCCGCCATGCCGTACACCGAGTACTCACCCGCGAGGTTGGCCTTGCGCGCGTCGAGGTCGTGCAGCGGCGCCGTGCAGGCGAGCGCGCGCAGCCGCCGCGCCAGTCCCTCGTCGGCGGCCGGACCCGGGGCAGGGCGCGGCCCCGCGCTGAGCTGGGGCGGAACGCTGTCCGTCGATGCAGGCGAAGTCACGGTGGACAGACTAGGTCCTCGGTCTGACAACGACCCAAACGACGCGGACGGCCCCCGACGCGACAGCGACGCGGACGGCCCCGGGCCCGACGGACGTCGGCCCCCGCCCGACGGACAACGAGCCCCAGGAGAACCTAGGCCTCGTCCCCGACCCGCCGCAGATAGACCTCCACGACCCGGTTCAGTGAGTTCTCGAGGTAGACGGCGAGCAGACGCGCCGCCGTCTCGCGCTCGCCGGCCCGCAGGGTGTCGAGGATCTCCGCGTTGCGCGCGATGTAGGGCTCGTGCAGGCGCCGCGGGTCGTCCACCACATGGAAGGCGAGGCGCAGTTCGGCGAAGACGCTGCGCATCAACTCGTCGGTGCGCTCGCTGCCTGCGAGGGCGACCAGTTCCCGGTGGAAGTGGATGTTGGCCGTACCCACGCCTTTCCAGTCACCTTCGCGGGCCGACCGCCGCCCCTCCTCCACCGCCTCGGCGAGGCCGTCCAGGGTGTACGGCGGTTGCTCCAGCCCGCGGACGACGGCGCACTCGACGAGGGTGCGGGTGCGGTAGATGTCCTCGACGTCCTCGACGGTCAGGACCCGGACGAAGACGCCCCGGTTAAGCTCGTGGACGAGCAGGCGTTCGTGCGTGAGCAGCCGGAACGACTCGCGCAGGGTGTTGCGGGAGACCCCGAGCGCACCGCCGATGCTGTCCTCCGACAACCGGGTGCCGGGCGGGAAGTAGCCCTCGGCGATCCGGCTCCTGAGGATGTCCGAGACCCGCTCCGCGGTACTGGTCCGCCCGAGGAGGGCACGGTCGTCCGCCAGACCCGTCAACTGCTCAGCCATGCCCGGAATTCAATCGCAGATACCAGAACGAAACAACATGGGTATTGAGGGATCGTTGAACGATCCCCTACGGTGCCGTCAGTGTCGTACGGCGCCCGCTCCGCTCACCGCGCCGCCGCAGCGACTCACCCGCTCAGATCAGGAAGCACCCTCCGTCCTCCCACTGCGAGGTGCCCATGAGCACATCCCCTCCTCCCCCGCAGGCACTGCCGGCCGAAGCCGGTCCCCCTACGGATCAACATCCCTCGGACGGCGGCCCGTTCGGCTGGCTGCGGGCTCTCGGTCCCCGGGGCCGCCGCGCCTTCGGCGGTGCTTTCGGCGGCTACGCGCTCGACTCCTACGACTACTTCACCCTGCCGCTCACCATGGTCGCGCTGTCCGCGAACTTCGGTCTGGACAGCGGCCAGACGGGGCTGCTCACGACCGTCACGCTGGTCGTCTCCGCCGTCGGCGGCGCCCTCGCGGGCGTCCTGGCGGACCGCGTCGGCCGGGTCAGGGCACTGCTGCTCACCGTGATCACCTACGCGGTGTTCACGGTGGCCTGCGGCTTCGCGCCCGACTACGAGACGCTGCTGGTCTTCCGCGCCCTCCAGGGCCTCGGCTTCGGCGGCGAGTGGGCGGTCGGCGCGATCCTGGTCGCCGAGTACGCGAGCGCCAGGCACCGGGGGCGCACGCTCGGCGCGATCCAGAGCTCCTGGGCCGTGGGCTGGGGACTCGCGGTGGTCGTCTACACGCTGGTGTTCTCGCTGGTCGGCGACGACCTCGCCTGGCGCGTGATGTTCTGGACGGGCGCACTGCCCGCGTTGCTCGTGGTCTGGGTGCGGCGCAGTGTCCAGGACGCGCCGAGGGCCGCCGAGGTCCGCGAGAAGGGCGCGGGCAAGGGATCGTTCGCGGCGATCTTCCGGCGGGGCACCGCCGGCGCGCCGGGCCTGCTGCGCGTGACGCTCTTCGCGAGTCTGCTGTCCACCGGCGTCCAGGGCGGCTACTACACCCTCGCCACCTGGGTGCCGACGTACCTCAAGGACGAGCGCGACCTGTCGGTCGTGGGCACCGGCGGCTACCTGACGTTCCTGATCTCGGGGGCCTTCATCGGTTACCTCACCGGCGGCTACCTCACCGACCGGCTGGGCCGCAGGCGCAACATCTGGCTCTTCGCCCTGCTGTCGGCGATCTGCATCCTGGGGTACGCGAACATCCCCAGCGGCGCCGACACCCTGCTCCTGGTGCTCGGTTTCCCGCTCGGTTTCTGCATGTCGGCGATCTTCAGCGGCTTCGGTTCGTACCTGAGCGAGCTGTACCCGACGGCGGTGCGGGGCGCGGGACAGGGATTCACCTACAACACCGGGCGCGCCGTGGGCGCCGTCTTCCCGACCACGGTCGGCTTCCTGGCCGACAGCTGGGGTGTGGGCGGCGCGCTGGTCTTCGGCGCCATCGGCTACGGCATCGCGGCGCTGGCCCTGCTGGGGCTGCCGGAGACACGCGGAAGGGAACTGGCGTGAACCACCACTCGCACCCCGTGGACCGGCCGATCGTCCTCGTCGACGAGCACGCGCACGCGTGGAGCCCCAGAGCGGCCCGCTCCCGCTTCCGGAAGGGGCTGACCGGTCCCACGGCCGGGGTCTCGGCCGGCCACACCCAGGCCAACCTGATCTCGGTGCCCGCCGACTGGGCGTACGACATGCTGCTCTTCTGCACCCGCAATCCGCAGCCCTGCCCCGTGCTCGACGTCACGGACGCCGGGTCGTGGACCACCGCGCTCGCCGACGGCGCCGACCTGCGCTCCGATCTGCCGCGCTACCGGGTGTGGCGGGACGGCGAGTTGGTGGACGAGCCGACGGACGTACGGGCGCACTGGCGGGACGACCTGGTGTCCTTCCTGATCGGCTGCAGCTTCACCTTCGAGTGGGCGCTGACCGCGGCGGGGGTCCCCGTCCGCCATGTCGAGCAGGGCCGCAACGTGCCGATGTTCGTCACCACCCGTCAGTGCCGTCCGGCCGGGCGGTTGCGGGGGCCGATGGTCGTGTCGATGCGCCCGGTACCGCCCGCGCACCTGGACGCGGCGATCCGCGAGACCGGTCTGCTCCCGGCGGTCCACGGCAGCCCGGTGCACTGCGGGGCCCCGTCGGCACTGGGCATCGTGGACCTGGACCGGCCGGACTTCGGCGACGCGGTGCGGGCCGAGCCGGACGACATCCCGGTGTTCTGGGCCTGTGGTGTGACCCCGCAGGCGGCGGTCATGGCCTCGCGCCCGCCCTTCGCCCTCACCCACGCGCCGGGGCAGATGTTCCTCACCGACGCGCGGGACGAGCACTACCGCGTGGGTTGACGGCCCGGATGCCCCGGCGGGTGCCGGAGAGCGGAGACACTGGAGACATGACCTCGATCGACCTCAACGCCGATTTCGGCGAGGGCTTCGGCCGCTGGCGGCTCACCGATGACGACGGCCTGCTCACGGTCGTCACCAGCGCCAACGTGGCGTGCGGCTTCCACGCGGGGGACCCGGTCATCATGCGGCGGGTGTGCGGGCTCGCGGCCGAGCGGGGCGTGGCGGTCGGCGCCCAGGTCTCCTACCGGGATCTGGCGGGCTTCGGACGGCGTTCCATGGACGTCCCGTCCGACGAGCTGGCGGCCGAGGTGGCCTACCAGATCGGCGCCCTGGCAGTCTTCGCCCGGCCGCCGGCACGCCCGTGGCTTACGTCAAGCCGCACGGCGCCCTGTACAACCGGGTCGTGGGGACGAGGCGCAGGCCGCGGCCGTGGTCGACGGCGTGCGCCTCGCGGGCGGCACTCTGCCGCTGCTCGGACTGCCGGGCTCGCGCCTGCTGGAGCTGGCCGGCCGGGCCGGACTGCCCGTCGTCCCGGAGGCCTTCGCCGACCGCGCGTACACCGACGCGGGCACGCTCGTCCCGCGCGGTCGGAAGGGCGCGGTGATCGCCGACTTGGACGCCGTGGTGGAGCGCTCGGTGGGGCTGGCAGTCTCCGGTACGGTCACCGCCCGGTCGGGGACGCGGGTCGAGGTCCGCGCGCGTTCCCTGTGCGTGCACGGCGACACGCCCGGCGCGGTGGAACTGGCGCGGCCGCCGGTCAAGCCGCCTCCGTCCGCTCTGTCGCCGACAGGGCGGCGAGGGCGGCGGAGACCGCTGCGGAGGTGCGCAGATCGAGGCGGGCGCTCGTGCCGCGCGCGTGGTGGCGCAGTTCGTCGGCGGCCAGGGTCAGCAGTTGGGGCAGGAGGTCGGTGCAGCGCCGGGCCACCCAGCCGGTGCCGGCGGTGGCCAGCCACCACAGGCTCGCCGACCTGGTGGGGGCGGGGAACTCGTTCTCCGGTGACGGCGCCGGACCGGTCGCCGCGCCGCGCTCGGCGAGCAGGGCGTGGAAGCGCAGGGCCAGCTGCCGGTGGCCGCCCTCACCGGGGTGCAGTCGGTCCGCGCTCCACATCGCACGGTCCGTGGTCCAGTGGCCTTCGCACGCGTGCAGGTGCACGGCCCCGTACCGGTCCGAGAGAGCGTGCACCACGGCGTTGACCGCCCGCTGCCGCCGGGCCAGCGGGCGGGCCAGCGCCCCCGGCAGCCCGAGCATCGTCCCGGGGTCCGGCAGGCACGCGGTGAGCAGCAGCGCGCCCTGAGCGTTGAAGGCGGCGTACACCGTGTCCAGCCGCGCGGCGACCGCGCCGACGTCGAAGGTGCAGCGCAGGGTGTCGTTGACGCCGACGACGACGGACACGACGTCGGGCCGCAGGGCGAGGCCGCCGGGCAGCTGCCGTTCGACCACGTCACGGGTCTGCGCCCCGCTGACGGCGAGGTTGGTGAACTCCACGGGCTCCTCGGCGAGTCCGGCGGCCAGCAGCGCGGCCCACCCGCGCCACCCGTCCCCGACCGGATCGCCCACACCCTCGGTCAGCGAGTCGCCGAGGGCCACGAACCGGACGCTTGTCATGACACGGTCTCCGGCAGCACGGGGTGCGTGGGCAGCGGCGCGTCGTGCGCGGCCAGGAACGCCTCGACCGCCGCGCCCCAGCCGAAGCATTCGGCACGCGCGCGTGCCGCCTCCCGCCGCTCCGCTTCCCGGTGTCCGAGGAGGAGGGACACGGCGTCGGCGAAGGCGTCCCCGTGGTCGGCCGCGACGGCACCGGCGGAGCCGATGACCTCCGGCAGCGCCGACGACGCGCTCGCCACCACGGGCGTACCGCACGCCATCGCCTCCAGTGCGGCCAGCCCGAAGGTCTCGGCCGGTCCGGGCGCCAGACACACGTCGGCGGACGCCTGGAGGGCACCGAGCAGCCCGCGGTCGGCGACGTGGCCGAGGAAGGTCACCGGCAGCCCGCGCTCCCGCGCCCGCTGTTCCAGCCGCGGGCGCAGCGGACCGTCCCCGGCCACCACCAGCACCACCCGCTCGCCCCGCCGCCGCAGCGCCGCGACCGCGTCGAGCGCCGTGCCGGGCCGCTTCTCCACGGACAGCCGGGAGCACATCACCAGCAGGGTCTCGTCCACGCGCGCGTGCCGGGCGCGCAGCCTGCGGTCACGCAGCGCAGGGTGCCGCACCGTCAGATCGACGCCCAGGGGAGCACGTACGACGTTGCGGGCCCCGATGCGGACGAACTCCCGTTCGGCGAACTCCGTGGTGCACACCACGCGCGCGTACGTGTGCGCCGTACGGAGGTTGAGTGCGTCGGCGGTCCGCCGGGCCGCCCCCTCGGGCAGCCCCCAGGTGCGCAGCACCCCGTCGGCGGTCTCGTGGGAGACCATCACGGCGGGGACCCTGGCCCGCCGGGCCCACTTTCCGGTCCAGCGCAGCGTGGTGCGGTCGGAGACCTCGAGACGGTCGGGGGCCAGTTCCTCCAGCAGCGCGGCGGTGCGCCGCCTGTCGGTCAGCACGCGGTAGCCACCGGTGCCGGGCAGCACCGGAGCCGGGAGGGTGATGATCCGGCCCTGTTCGGTCTCCCGGTCGTCGGCGTGCTCGCCGGGGACGATGAGGACGGGGTCGTGTCCGGCGGCCCGGTAGCCCTTGCCGAGCTCGCGCAGCGCGGTGCGCAGGCCGCCGGAGGCGGGTGCGACGAAGTTCGCGAGCCGGACGATGCGCAGTGCGCCGCTCATGCCGCCAGCACCGCCTTCCGGGTGGCGAGGACGTCCGTGTAGTGCCCGATCAGCCGGTCGCCCACGGCCGCCCAGGTGCGTCCCTCGACGGCCGCCCGCCCGGCGGCGCCGTACGCGGCCCGCAGCGAGGCGTCGGCGGACAGGGACCACACCGCGTCCCGTACACCGGCGGCGTCGCGCGGCGGCACCAGCAGACCGGTGCGCCCGTGGGTGACCAGGTCCAGGGGGCCGCCGGCGGCGGGCGCGACGACGGGAACGCCGCTCGCCATGGCCTCCTGCACGGTCTGGCAGAACGTCTCGAAGGGACCGGTGTGCGCGAAGACGTCCAGGGAGGCGAAGACGCGGGCGAGTTCGTCCCCCGTGCGACGGCCCAGGAAGACCGCGCCCGGCAGCACCTGCTCCAGGCCGGGGCGGCTGGGGCCGTCCCCGACGATCACGACGCGCACGCCGTCCAGTCCACAGACGCCGGACAGCAGCTCCACCTGCTTCTCGGGGGCCAGCCGCCCGACGTAGCCGACGATCAGCTCGCCGTTCGGGGCGAGTTGGCGGCGCAGCGCCTCGTCGCGCCGGTCGGGCCGGAAGCGGACGGTGTCCACGCCCCGCGGCCACAGGCTGACCCGGGGCACGCCGTGCGCCCGCAGGTCGCGCAGGGCCGCGCCGGACGGGGCGAGGGTGAGGTCGGCGGCGGAGTGCACCGAGCGGATGCGCCGCCAGGCCGCCGCCTCCCCCGCTCCCATGTACGTGCGGGCGTAGCCGGCGAGGTCGGTCTGGTACACGGCCACCGCGGGGACGCCGAGGCGGGCGGCGGCGGCCATGCCCCGTACGCCGAGCACGAACGGGCTGGCCAGGTGGACGAGGTCGGCACGGTGCGCGACGATCGCCGCGGCCACGCGCCGGCTGGGGAGGGCGACGCGGACCTGGGGGTAGCCGGGAAGCGGGAGGGAGGGGATCCGGACGAGCGGGCACGGTGCGGAGGTGTCCGCACCGTTGCCGGGGGCGGTGGCCGGAGCGACGACCACGCAGTCGTGACCGCGGTCGACGAGGTGCCGGGCGGTCTGGAGCGTGCAGTGAGCCACGCCGTTCACATCGGGGGGAAAGGATTCGGTCACGATGACGACACGCATACCGGTGTTGTCGCCGGGCTGGACGTGCTCGCGTCAACGTCGATCTTTCCGGGCGGGGAACGTCCCATGAGCGTTGCCCTGCCCACCGGGCGGGCCGCCCCCCGGCCACGTCCGCCGTACCCGCGGGCCATCCGTCGTTCATACGGAAGGCTGCCGCCCGGCAGCACGGGAGGGTTGGCCTCCGCTCACCCGGCTCGCCCGCCTCGCCCCCGGCGAAGGGGAGGAACCGGCTCGCACCGGGGCTCTCCCGCCGACGGCGGCAGTGGCGTACGGAACCCGCCCGCGCCCGGACGGCCGCGGCCACCGTCCCGCCGACCCCGGCCTCGCCGTGGCCCACTCCGGCGCCGCCTGCGCACTCGACGGGACCGCGCCACTTCCCCAGTCCTCTGACGGGCCGGCCCCGCACCCACCCGCACCCCCACCGGCCGGCCTAACACCGACCCACCTGCACGACGCGACGGCCGGGCCCTCGGCGTCCCGCCCGCAACGGTCCGGCCGTCCCCTCACCGCGCCGCCGGAACCGGCGCCCGCGGCTTTTCCGGTCCGCTCACACCGCGGGCGCGTCGGGGCCGAAGCGGCTGCGTACGGCCGTCTGGACCTCGTCCTCCTCGGCCGGGTCGGCGGCCAGCCTGCGCAGGCGTTCGACGACGCGGTTGTCACCGGTCTCGGCGTGACGGGCGGCGAGTTCCCGGGTGGTCTCCTCGCAGTCCCACAGGCATTCGATGGCGAAGCCGGCGGCGAAGGAGGGGTCGGTGGCGGCCAGCGCCCGGGCGGCACGGCCGCGCAGGTGGGAGGAGGCGGTCTCGCGGTAGATGTGGCGCAGTACGGGGGCGGCGCAGGCGATGCCGAGCCGGCCGGTGCCGTCGACGAGGGTCCACAGGGTGGGCGCGTCGGGGCCTTCACCGCGGATCGCCTCCCGCAGGGCGGCGAGGACGAGGTCGCGGTCCTGCGCCCCGCCCCGGCAGGCCAGTACGCGCCCGGCGGCGGCACCCAGGACGTCGGGCCGGTGCACCCAGCCGCGCGCGCGGTCGACGGCGGCGAGGCTGCGCATGCGCTCGAAGGCGGCGACCGCGCCCTCCACGACCGGTGTCGTGCCGGTGGCCACGGCGCCTTCGATCAGGTCGAGGGCGTCCGGATCATTGCGGTCGGCGAGATAGCGCAGGGCTGTGCAGCGGGCGCCCTCGCCACCGGACCGGGCGGCCTCGATGATCTCGGGCCGGTCCTCCGGACCGGCGACGGCCGTGAGGCAGCGGGCGGCGGGCACGTGGAGCGCCGCACCACGCTCGACGCCCTGCTCGGCCCAGTCGAACACGGCTCGCACGCTCCAGCCCGGACGCGGTCCGGTGGAACTCATCTGCCGCTGCCATCGGTCGAAACAGCCCGTCTCCTGGGCGGCACGCACGCGCGCGGCGATCGATTCGCGCGGATCGTCGGCCCACAGGCGCCAGGGCCGGGGTTCGAAGGCGTCACGGACGGCGACGGCCAGCTCGGCGTCGCCCTCGGCATCACGGGGGAAACGCGCGAGGACGGGCGCGGCGAGGGCCCGCAGGCCGGCGTCGTCGTCGCGCAGCGCCAGCTCGTCCAGGGCCCACGCCCAGTTGACGCCGTGAGCGGCGTACCTGCGCAACAGCTGGAGCGCGTCCAGCCTGCCGTAGGAGGCGAGGTGGCCGAGGACCGCGAGGGCCAGCCCGGTGCGTGACTCGTCGGAGTCCAGCACGTCCTCGGGGTCGAAGAGGTGGGCCTCGATCGCGTCCAGCTCGCCGTTCAGGTCGAGGTAGAGGCGGGCGTAGTAGAGGGAGCGGTTCTCGACGTGCCAGTCGTGGCGGGGGTCGTGGAGCACACAGTGGTTCAGTGCCGCGAGCGCTTCGGCGCGCGGAGCGGTGAGCGCATGCAGCGTGCCGTCGCCGCGACCCCGCTGAAGCAGGCCGAGCAGCGTACCGCTGGGCGCTATGACCGGATCGAACATGGGAAACAGCCTCACATCAAGCGTCGACGCAACCGGGCAGCACGCGTTACCTGGCCGTGCGCCAACACGTCGAAGCGCCCGCCGTCTCTTGCTTGCTGAAGACCATGTTCCTCTGCCTCTCGTCGGTGGCCCTTGCGGGCCGTGTCACGGCCCGCGCGGTGCGGCAACACCTGCCCAGCCATCACGTCCGTGAACCACGTCGTCATGATGGCCCGGCGGTCACATCTGCCGCGACCGAAATTTCGGCGGCCCGGCACCGCCTCCCCCGCTATGTGTGTCTCGCCTGGTCAGAATGGGCGGAGCGAGCCCGGACCAGGTCCGGTCCCGCGTCCGGTCACTGGGCGCCGAACAGCTCCAGGAGCTCGGTCCGGGCGA
Source organism: Streptomyces mutabilis (assembly GCF_014649815.1). GTDB lineage: Bacteria > Actinomycetota > Actinomycetes > Streptomycetales > Streptomycetaceae > Streptomyces > Streptomyces mutabilis. Next base: position 34,719 of record NZ_BMTT01000014.1, read on the forward strand.
ACATGCGCGCCGTGTCCACGGCCGACGGGGTCCCGGCGGACGGGTCCGCGCCGGCCTCCAGAAGCGCCTTGGTCACTTCCGTCTCACCCTTGAAGGCGGCCCCGGCGAGCGGTGTCTGACCCCGGTCGTTGACGCGGTCCGCCTCGGCGCCACGCGCCAGCAGGGCGCGCACCGCGTCCGCGTGGCCGTGATAGGCGGCCAGCATGACGAGGGAGTCGCCGCGGTCGTTGGTGAGGTTGGCGGGGACACCGGCGTCCACGTACGCGACCAGTTCCTCCGTCCGCCCCTGCCGGGCCAGATCGAAGATCTTGGTCGCCAGCTCCACGACCTCGGGGTCGGGGGCTTCACTCATCGGCCGGACCGCCTCTCACTACGGACGTCGCACGGTGCGGACGTCGGGGACTGCGTGTGCGCACGACCGCGAGCGGTGCGGCCGTGCGAGTGAATCGCCAGGGTACTGGCTGGCACGACACTCGAGCCGAAGTGCCGGAGGTAAAGATCGGCAAGGACCCGGCCGCGCGCAACAGCACTGCTCAACCGGCCCATTCCCCCCTACCCCACCCGGGGCAACTTTGGCGTTATTCCACCATTTGCACCTTTTATCGTACGGATACATCCTGTGAGCCTGGAAGTACTCATGGTGACTGTCCCCGCGAACCAGGAGAACTCACATGATCCTCTCGATCTCAGGCGTGGTCCTGCTCGGCATCGTCGTCTTCATCTTCTTCCGCAAGGACGGCCTCAAGGCCTCGCACGCGCTGGTCGCAGTCCTGTTCGGGTTCTACCTCGCGTCCACGGCCATCGCCCCGAGCATCAAGGCGGGCGGCGAGAGCCTGGCGGGCCTCCTCGGCGGCATCAAGTTCTGACGGCCCGCGCGACCCGCCCCACATCCGCACGTACGCACTCCCAGGAGGCAGCAGTGGCCCGGCGGCCCCTCCCCCGCATTCTGAGCAACGGCGGCGCACAGCTCGCCCGGAGCCGGGAGCTGGCCCGGACGGCGGCCGACAGCGCCACCGACGTCCTCCAGCCGCTGATCACGATCGGCCGCGGTCTGCGCCGACTGGCCGCGGCCGCGCGGCGCCGGTGGACCGAGACCCCCAAGGACCGGCGCGGCGCGCTGCTCTTCCTGGCGGCGTCGGTGGTCCTGGTCGTGGCGCTCGTGCCGTACGGCCCGCTGCTCGCCGTCATCGCCTTGATGGCGGCGGCAGCCTGGCAGGGCAGGGACCGCACCCCGCCGGCACCGGAGGGCCCCGACGACTCCCAGACCCAGCGCCTGCGATCCCTGTACGAGGCCCTGGTCCCGTACTTCTCCCTCGCCGAGGACCCCGACCCCCTGTACGCCCACGGCGGCGCCTGGGAGAAGGCCTTCCCGGCGTACGACTTCGACGACGGCGGGCGTTTCGCCCACCTGGTGATCCGCTACCCCGCGTACTTCACCGACGGGGAGGCGGAGTCCCGGGCCCGCATCGAGCACCTGCTCACCGCCAAGGCGGGCCGGGGCCGGGAGTACCACTTCACCTGGAACGAGGAGGCCAACCACCTGACCGTCGACGTGCTCGCGGCGCTGCCCACCGACATCGCCGCGCAGCGCTTCGTGACGGCGCCAGGCGAGACCGTCCTGGGCTTCACCGACCCGACCCGGGTCCAGCGCACCCTCCCGCTCACCCACGGCGAGGAACAGCGGGACGTGCCGCCGGTGGTCTGGCGCACCGGCATCCGCTCCACCGAGCCCCACCTGCTGGTTCTCGGTCAGCCCGGCACCGGTACGTCCACCCTGCTGCGCTCGGTCGCCCTGCAGGCCCTGCACCACGGCGACCTGCTGATCGTCGACGGCGGCGGCACCGGCGAGTACGCCTGCCTGGTCGGCCGGGACGGCGTGCTGGCCGTCGAGTGCGGCCTCACCGGCGCGCTGACCAGCCTGGAGTGGGCCGCCGCCGAGACGGAGCGCCGGCTGATCGCCGTCAACCGTGCCCGACAGCAGGGCGAAGTCCCGCCCGACGACACCAGGCGGCCCCTGTGGGTCTTCCTGGACCGGCCCAGCGCCTTCTCCCATCTGGCCGCCGCAGACGGCCGCAGGGACCCGCAGTCCCTGCTCCAGGTTCCGCTGCGGCACGGCCGTGCCGCGAACGTGACCGTGGTCGTCGCCGACCAGCTGGACGCCCTGGAAGGCCTCAGCGACGCCGTACGGCAGCACACGCGCGCGCGTGTCGTCCTCGGCCCGGCCACGACCGACGAGCTGACGGCCGCGCTCGGGGCTCCCCCGCACACCACGCCCGTCGATCAGGTCCCACCAGGCCGGGGGTACGCCCGCCTGGGCAGGGGTCCGGTGCACCGCCTCCAGGTGCCGGCCACGCCCGACCCGTACGACGACGCGACGAGCGAAGCGCACCGCCGCGCGGTGCTCGACCTGCTCCCGCCGCGCACGACACCGGCGGACGGCGAGCGGGCCCCGGCGCCGGTGGAGGCGGAGGCGGAGGCGGAGATCTCCACCGAGAAGAAGACCGGGCCGGCCGAGCCCGAGCCGGAGGCGCACGGGGCGGACGCCGAGCCGACGCCGGTCGCGGCGGGGCCGGCGCCGCAGGAAGCGACCATGAGGGGAACGGCTCCGCCGGAGACGGTTCCCGCCAGAGCGGTCGCGGCGGAGACCACCTGACGAACGACCGGCCGCGCCTTCAGGCAGGACCTCGTCCGGTCCGGTCCGGGCCCGGCCTGGACCGACCGGTCGTTCGTTGCCCAACCGGTCCGCGTCCTGCCGGTCGGCGTCCTGCCGGTCCGCGCCACCGCACCGGACCACCGGGCTGTGCCGGGCCGACCGAGCCACCAGTGCCTACCTGACCACCCGACCGCAGCGCCGGCGTCCTCGGGCACCGGCAGGGACGCGGACGAGGAGCGAGGCGGGACGGAAGAAGAGCCGGAGCGGACCGAAGGAAAGGAGTCCTTCGTCGCCCCTCCACCCCGGTAACCGCGCACCCCGCCCCGCTCACGCCACGAACGTCCGCGGCGGCTCCCCGCCCCCCGCACCGCCGTTCACCACCACCCGGGCCGCGGCGGCCAGCCGTACCGCCGCCTCCTCGGCCACCGCGCCGCCGACGGTGAACGGCAGCCGCACATAGCCCTCGAAGGCCCCGTCGACCCCGAACCGCGGCCCCGACGGGACGCGCACCCCGACCCGCTCCCCCGCCTCGGCGAGCCGGGAGCCCGAGAGGCCCCCGGTCCGCACCCACAGGGTGAGTCCGCCTCGCGGTACCTCGAAGTCCCAGTCGGGCAGCTCGCGGCGTACGGCGGCCACCAGTTCGTCCCGGTTCTGCCGGGCCTGCTCGCGCCGCACCTGGACGGCCTGCTCCCAGCCACCGGTGCTGAAGAGCCAGTTGACGCCCAGCTGCTCCAGGACGGGCGTGCCCAGGTCGGCGTACGCGCGGGCGGCGACCAGGCTGCGGATGACGTCGGGCGCGGCGCGGACCCAGCCGATCCGCATGCCGGCCCAGAATGCCTTGCTGGCGGAGCCGACGGTGACGACCGTGGATCCGGCCGGATCGAAGGCGCACACGGGGCGCGGCATCTCGACCTCGTCGTCCAGCCACAGCTCGCTCATCGTCTCGTCGGCGACGAGCACCGTCCCTGCCGAGCGGGCCGCGTCCACCAGCCGCCTGCGCTGGTCCTCGTCGGCGAGCGCGCCGGTGGGGTTGTGGAAGTCCGCGACGACGTACGCGATGCGCGGCGCCGCGTCGCGCAGCACCTGGCGCCAGCGGTCCACGTCCCAGCCGGTGAGCCCCTCGGCCATGGCGACGGGAACCAGGCGGGCCCCCGCCTCGCGCATCAGCTGGAGGATGTTGGCGTACGAGGGCGACTCCACGGCGATGCGCTCGCCGCGCCCCCCGAAGAGGTGGCAGATGGCGTCGATCGCGCCCATCGCCCCCGTGGTCACCATGATCTGCTCGGGCATGGTCGGGATGCCGCGCGCCGTGTAACGCTCCGCGATCATCGCGCGCAGGGCGGGCAGCCCGGCCGGGTAGTCGCCGTGGGTGTGCGCGTAGGGGGGAAGTTCCTCCAGGGCCCCCTGTACCGCGCGGGTGAGCCAGGGCTCGGGTGCGGGGAGCGCCGCGCAGCCGAGGTCGATCATCGAGCCGAGAGCCTCGGGCGGCAGTGGCTCGAGCCCCCGCGCGGGCAACGGGTTCCCGGCCGGCACGGCCGTCCAGCTGCCCGCGCCGCGCCGCGACTCCAGGAACCCCTCGGCGCGCAGAGCCTCGTACGCGGCGGCGACGGTGGTGCGGCTGACGGTCAGGGCCAGGGCCAGCTCCCGCTCGGCGGGCAGCCGGGCGGCGACCGGTACCCGCCCCTCGAGCACCAGCAGTCGGATGCCGTCGGCGAGCGCCCGGTAGGCGGGTGGGCGACGGGTGCCGGGCCCGGCGGGGCGGTCCTGCTGGGAGCCGAGCAGCCGGGCAAGCTGACCCGCCCCCACGGCCGAAGTCCACTGCGCCATGGAAATCAGTCCACCTTCCCCGAATTGGCCATGGTTGGCTCTTCCTCTCAAGCCACAGGGTGTCATGCAGCAGTCCACTACCACCACAGGGGGGCACGTCTTGTCCAGGCAACCCGGCCGGCGGCATCTCGCCAGGCGACTGACCCAGCTCTACGGCGGGCTCGTGCTCTACGGCGCCAGTTCCGCGCTGCTCGTCAGGTCCGGGCTGGGCCTGGAGCCGTGGAACGTGCTGCACCAGGGCCTCGCCGAGCGCACGGGCCTGTCGATGGGCGTGGTGCTGACGATCGTGGGCGCGGTGGTGCTGCTGCTGTGGATCCCGCTGCGCCAGCGGCCGGGCCTCGGCACGGTCTCGAACGTGCTGGTGATCGGCGCCGCGATGGACGCGACACTGGTTGTCGTGCCCGACACCGACGGCTGGACGCTGCGGATCGCCACGATGGCGGCGGGCATCGTCCTGAACGGAGCGGCCACCGGGCTGTACATCGCCGCACGCTTCGGCCCCGGTCCGCGCGACGGACTGATGACCGGGCTGAACCGGCACACGGGGCTGTCGGTGCGCCTGGTGCGCACGGCCGTCGAGATCACCGTCGTGGTCACGGGCTTCGCGCTGGGCGGCACGGTCGGTGTCGGCACGATTCTCTACGCCGTGTCGATCGGCCCGCTCGCTCAGGTGTTCCTGCGCGTGTTCGCCGTCCCGGCGGCATCCGACGGCAGCACGGTGGTTGCCGCCGGTCAACCCGGGCGCTCGATACTGCGCCGGTGACCACCCCGACGCGCCACCCCCGCCATCCCTACCTGGACCACCCCGGACCGATCCCCTTCGCCCACCGGGGCGGTGCGGCGGACGGCCTGGAGAACACGCTGCGGCAGTTCCGGCGCGCGGTCGAGGCGGGTTACCGGTACATCGAGACCGACGTCCACGCCACGCGGGACGGGAAGCTGGTGGCCTTCCACGACGCGACCCTGGACCGGGTGACGGACGGAGCCGGGCGGATCGCCGACCTGCCGTGGGAGCGGGTGCGCCGCGCGCGCGTGGCCGGCGAGGAGCCGGTGCCGCTGTTCGAGGAGCTCCTGGAGGCGTTCCCCGACGTGCGCTGGAACATCGACGTGAAGGCGGAGCCCGCGCTGCTGCCCCTGCTGGACCTGATCGGGCGGACGGACTCCTGGGACCGGATCTGCGTCGGCTCCTTCTCGGAAGCGCGGGTGGTGCGTGCCCAGCGCCTGGCCGGTCCGCGCCTGGCCACCTCGTACGGCACCAGGGGCGTCCTCAACCTGAGGCTGCGCTCCTGGGGCGTCCCGGCGGCGCTGCGCCGCTCGGCGGTGGCCGCGCAGGTGCCCGAGACCCAGTCGGGCATCCAGGTGGTGGACCGGCGATTCGTCCGCGCCGCCCACGCGCGCGGACTGCAGGTTCACGTCTGGACGGTGAACGATCCCGAGCGCATGCACCGGCTCCTGGACCTGGGAGTGGATGGCATCATGACCGATCACATCGACACACTGCGCAAGGTCATGGAGGACCGCGGCGTCTGGGTCTGAGGATCCCGGCGCGGCCCCGGGGGCGGTGCGCGTGCACGGGGAAGCGAGGGGGCACGGGTGGGCACCGACACCCTGCGGACGGACGCGGCCGACGGGGCCGACGGCCGCCGGCGTGAACAGCGCGGCTGGTATTTCTACGACTGGGCGTGCTCGGTCTACTCGACGAGCGTGCTCACCGTGTTCCTGGGGCCCTATCTGACCTCGGTCGCGGAGTCGGCGGCGGACGCGGACGGATACGTGCACCCGCTGGGCATACCCGTGCGCGCCGGATCGTTCTTCGCCTACTCGGTGTCCCTGTCGGTGATCGTGGCGGTACTGGTGATGCCCCTGGTGGGCGCCGCCGCCGACCGCACGGGCCGCAAGAAGCCGCTGCTGGCGGCAGCCGCGTACACCGGGGCGGCGGCGACGACCGCCATGTTCTTCCTCGACGGCGACCGCTACCTCCTGGGCGGTCTGCTCCTGGTGGTCGCCAACGCCGCCCAGTCCGTGGCGATGATGCTCTACAACTCCTACCTCCCCCAGATCGCCCCGCCCGAGGAACGCGACGCGGTCTCCTCGCGCGGCTGGGCCTTCGGTTACGCGGCCGGTGCGTTGGCCCTGGTCGCGAACCTGATCCTCTACACCGCGCATGACTCCTTCGGGCTGTCCGAGAGCGCGGCGGTCCGCATCTGCCTGGCCTCCGCCGGACTGTGGTGGGGCGCCTTCGCGCTCATCCCGCTGCGGCGGCTGCGCGACCGCCGCGCTCCGGCCAGGGAGGGCTCGGCACTGCCCGGGTTCCGCCAGCTCGCCGCGACCGTCCGCGACATGCGGCGCCACCCGTTCACGCTGGCCTTCCTGCTGGCATACCTCGTCTACAACGACGGCATCCAGACGGTGATCTCCCAGGCGTCCGTCTACGGCTCCGAGGAACTGGGCCTGGGTCAGTCCACGCTCATCGTGGCGGTACTGCTGGTCCAGGTGCTCGCGGTGGCGGGCGCACTGGCGCTGGGCCGGCTCGCCCGGACGTACGGGGCCAAGCGCACGGTCCTCGGGTCGCTGGTCGCCTGGACCGTCACCCTCGCGGCCGGGTACGTACTGCCGGCCGGGGAGCCGGTGTGGTTCTTCGTACTGGCCGCCGGCATCGGACTGGTCCTCGGCGGCAGTCAGGCGCTGTCCCGCTCCTTGTTCTCCCACCTGGTCCCGCCCGGCAAGGAGGCCGAGTACTTCGCCGCGTACGAGCTGAGCGACCGCGGGATGAGCTGGCTGGGGCCGCTGCTGTTCGGGCTCACCTACCAGCTGACCGGAAGCTACCGCGACGCGATCATCTCGCTGGTGGCCTTCTTCGTCATCGGTTTCGTGCTCCTCGCGCGGGTGCCGGTGCGGCGGGCGATCGGCGACGCGGGCAATCCGGTACCCGCAAGGATTTAGCACTCGGCGCGAAAGGGCTGTAGTGTACGCGTTTGGCCTGCCAGGCGTACCGTTACTGCGCGTCAAAGGTGCCGAAACGCTATGTCGCATCTGCCAGCAGAGGTGACAAACCGGACGTCGGCGGGTACTGCACTGGTTGCAAGGCTGCGACTGCGACGGCGACGCAGACGCCCGGATCGGGAGTCGGGACGGGAATCTTTACCGCCGCCCGGACGTTGACCGGATGACGACGACAGCGACACCTGTCCTGTGGGCGACAAGCCCGGGAGGCACGATTCATGAGTGAGCGAGCTCTTCGCGGCACGCGCCTCGTGGTGACCAGCTACGAGACGGACCGCGGTATCGACCTGGCCCCGCGCCAGGCCGTGGAGTACGCATGCGAGAAGGGGCATCGATTCGAGATGCCCTTCTCGGTCGAGGCGGAGATCCCGCCGGAGTGGGAGTGCAAGGTCTGCGGGGCCCAGGCACTCCTGGTGGACGGCGACGGCCCTGAGGAGAAGAAGGCCAAGCCCGCGCGTACGCACTGGGACATGCTGATGGAGCGGCGCACCCGCGAGGAGCTCGAAGAGGTCCTCGAGGAACGGCTGGCCGTTCTGCGCTCCGGCGCGATGAACATCGCGGTGCACCCGCGAGACAGCCGCAAGAGCGCCTGACATGGTGCGTAACGGGAAACCGTAGGCGACACAGATCGAACACCGCGGGTGCCGTACGTGGATCTCACGTACGGCACCCGCGGTTTCGGTGTGTCCGCGGCAGCGCGACGGCCGTCGCGCGGAGCCGCTCAGTGCGTCAACGGCGGGCGGGGGTCCTGCGAGGCGTCGCCAGGCTCGTCCCGTATGACCTCGCCCTGGACGACCTTGCCGTCCGGCTGGTGCATGCGGGCCTGCCGGAAGGCGTCACCCAGCGTGCCCGGGCCCGCCTCGCGGAGCTTGCGCTCCACCGTCCGCTCCGCGTAGCGGCTCACGGCCTTCTGCACCGGGGGCAGCAGCATCAGCAGGCCCAGCGCGTCCGAGATCAGGCCGGGGATGATGAGAAGCAGTCCGCCCAGCATCATCAGGCCGTTGCCCTCGCTGTTGCCGGTGGGCCGGGCTCCGGGCACGGGACCGGACTGCTGCTGTCGCACGGTCTCCTGGAGATTGCGGAAGGCCCGGCGACCCGCCGCCTTGATCACTACGGAACCGAGGACGACGCCCGCCACCAGCACCAGGAAGACCACGAACCCGCTGGAGGCGCCCGCGACCACGGTCAGCAGCCAGATCTCCAGCACGAGCCACGCGGCGAGGCCCAGCGGCAGGTACGTACGCAGCTTGGAACGCGGGGGCCGGGCGGGGGACCTGGGGGTCTGAGCGCCAGTCGTCATGCTCCCAGTGTGCCTGGTCACGGCTCAGCTCGGCATAAGGGGACGACCAGGCCGTCTGTCAGTCAGGCTCTTCGCCGATCAGGCGCTCTCGCCGGTCAGGCCTTCTCGTCGGTCGCCCGTGTCGACTGGTCGCCCGGCTCGACGACCGACGCTCCGGCCGCAGGCGCGTCCACCGGCCGGTCGGGCTGCACGTCGCGGCCCAGGACCTTGCCGACCCGCTCCCCCACGCCCCACGTGGTGACCCGCCAGAGCGCCTCCACGAGGATGTCCCGGCTCATCTTGGAGTCACCGTGCTCGCGCTCGACGAACGTGATCGGCACTTCTACGACGTGGTAACCGGCCTTGATGGCCCGGCGGGCGAGGTCGACCTGGAAGCAGTAGCCCTGGGAGGCGACCTCCTCCAGGCCGAGCCCTTCCAGCGTCTCGCGCCGGAAGGCCCGGTAGCCGCCGGTGATGTCCCGCAGCGGCAAGTCGAGTGCGAGGCGCGAGTACATGCTGCCGCCGCGGGAGATGAACTCGCGGGACTTGGGCCAGTTCACCACCCGGCCGCCGGGCACCCAGCGGGAGCCGAGCACCAGGTCGGCCCCCTTGAGCGCCGTCAGCAGGCGGGGCAGTTCCTCGGGCTGGTGGGAACCGTCGGCGTCCATCTCGATCAGCACGCCGTAGCCGTGCTCCAGGCCCCAGCGGAAGCCGGCGAGGTAGGCGGCACCCAGCCCTTCCTTGCCCTTGCGGTGCAGGACCTGGACGCGGTCGTCCTCGGCGGCCAGCTCGTCGGCGAGCTTGCCGGTGCCGTCGGGGCTGTTGTCGTCGGCCACGAGGACGTGCGCCTCGGGAACCGCCTCGCGCACGCGCGCGACGATCGCCTTGATGTTCTCCGCCTCGTTGTAGGTCGGGATGATCACCAAAGCCGTGCCCAGGGGACCGAACCGCCTCCCCTGCCCCGCCGCTGCGGGCGTCCCGTCGCCGTCGTTCACCGCTGCCCCTTCGTGTCCGTACGCAGAGGACCACCATAATGGCCGCGGCCTGCGGTGACGTGACAGGACGTCCGCAAGGGGTGTCGTTTCCCCGGAAGCGGGGTAGGGATTGGCGATTCGGGACCGTTTGCGCGGCGGATGGGGGCCCGGCGCCCTTCGGGCCGACCCGGGACCCGCCGGCTGCGGGTCGACCTAGGCCGTTGTCTACTGAACGCCCGGGCCCCACCCGGGTCACACCTCCCGACCGACGGGAACGTTCCGTCGTCGCGGCGCGAGCGCTGAGCCTGGCTCCCAGTGACGGTGCCCCTGTGCGGCACACCGTCCCTGACCCAGCGGCGCCGCGACGCGCGCGCGGAGGATTCCCCGGTCGGGCGTCCGGTGGTGGACTCGGCCGAACCTACCGGCCCCCCGCCGTCGCCTGTCAACAGTCGTTCGACCTGCGGCTTCCCTGCCAATGCCCAGGTCAGCGCGGAGGATGCGCAGGTCGCGGGCGGGAGAAGATCATCGCCCCGTCGGCCGCGTGGATCACTCGCCCGGCCGTACGAACACCGTCCGGCCGCCCACCACGGTACGCAGACAGACGGGCAGGTCACCGCCCGGGGACAGGTCGGGCAGACCCGGGGTGCCGGAGCGGGGATCGGTCGACCAGCGGGCCACCCGGTCGTCGGGGGCCTGGACGACGAGCTCGCCAGTGCGCCACACGGCGTAGTCGGCGGGTGCGCCCGGTACCAGGAGACCCGCGTCGTCGCGACCGACCGCCCGCCAGCCGCCGCGCGTGTGCGCGGCGAAGGCCGCGCGGACGGAGATCCGGTGCTCGGGCGTGCGGTGGAAGGCGGCGGCCCGGACGGTGCCCCACGGGTCGAGGGGCGTGACCGGGCTGTCGGAGCCGAAGGCGAGCGGGACCCCGGCGCGCACCAGGGCCGCGAAGGGATTGAGGGTGCGGGCCCGTTCGGCGCCCAGGCGCTGTGCGTACATGCCGTCCTCGCCACCCCACAGGGCGTCGAAGGCGGGCTGGACGGAAGCGGTCAGGCCCAGCTCGGCGAAGGCCGCGACGGTCTCGGGAGTCATCATCTCCGCGTGCTCGACGCGGTGGCGGGCGGCGCGGACCCGGGCGAGGCCGACCTTGTCGGCGGCGGCGCGCACGCCCTGGACCACGGCGGTGACGGCGGCGTCACCGATGGCGTGGAAGCCCGCCTGGAGACCGGCCTCCGTGCAGGCGACGACGTGCGCCGCGACGGCGGCGGCGTCCAGATAGGCGGTGCCGGTGTGGTCGGCGTCGGCGTACGGCTGGTGGAGGCAGGCGGTGTGCGAGCCGAGGGCGCCGTCGAGGAAGAGGTCGCCGGCGGCGCCGACCGCGCCCAGCTCCCGCGCCTTGTCGACGTCCTGTTCGGCCCAGTAGCCGATCACGCGCGGGCCGGTCCCCTCGGCCGCCAGTCGCAGCAGTCCCGTGAGGTCGTCCTCGGAGGAGATCTCCGGGCCCGCGCACTCGTGAACGGTGCCGATGCCGAGGGAGGCGGCGTGCGCGAGGGCGGCGCGCTGGGCCTCGGTGCGCTGCGCGTAGGCGACCGCACCGAGGGCCGCGGCGCGCACGGCGTGGTGGGCGTCGGCGGTGAGGGGGCCGTCCACGCGAATGACGTCACCGGGGACCAGGTCGAGCAGGGCGGTGGTGACAACGGCCGAGTGGACGTCGATACGGCTGAGGTAGAGGGGACGGCCACCGGTGGCCGCGTCCAGCTCGGCGCGGGTCGGGGGCTGCCTGTCGGGCCACCGGGAGGCGTCCCAGCCGTGGCCGAGGAGCACCCGGTCGTCGGGGCGCGTCGCCGCGAAGTCTTGTACGAGGGCGAGGGCGGCCTCCCGGGTGGGGGCGCCGGACAGGTCCAGGCCGGTAAGGGCGAGGCCGGTCGACGTGGTGTGCACGTGTGCGTCGGTGAACGCCGGAGTGACCAGGGCACCGTCCAGGTCGATCACCTCGTCCACGCCGTCCGCGAAGGCGTCGGCGGCGCCCTCGGAGCCGACCCAGGCGACCTGGCCGCGTTCGACGACCATCGCCGTCGCGAAGGGGTCGGCGGGACTGTGGACCTCGCCGCGGCGCAGCAGAACGGTCGTGGACGGGGTGGTGGTCTCACTCATGGACACCAGTCTCACCCCTCGCGGGGCGCGCCCGGCACGCAGGTCACCCCGGTACGGGGCACGGGCACGGGCACCCCGGCCCGGTCGGCGCCGACGCGGACGGGACCGGTACGCGCCCGTCGAATTCGGGGCCCGTGGGACCGAGAGCCGTCAGATCCGAGGCGGCCGGGCCTCGTACGGCGTGGACAGCACCACGGTGGTCCGGGTCGAGACACCGGCCAGGGAGCGCACTCGGGCGAGGAGGTTCTCCAGCTCGTGCGGGGTCGACACACGTACCTTGAGGATGTAGTTCTCGTCGCCCGCCACGCTGTGGCAGGCCTCGATCTCCGGGACGCCCGCCAGGCGGTCCGCGATGTCGTCGGGAGCGCTGGGGTCGAACGGTTTCACGGAGATGAAGGCGGTCATGGGCAGCCCGACCGCCTCCGGGTCGACCACCGCGGCGTAACCGCGGATGACACCGCGCTGCTCCAGCCGCCGCACCCGCTGGTGCACGGCCGACGTGGACAGGCCCGTGGCCTTGCCCAGGTCCGTGTAGCTCATCCGCCCGTCCTTGACGAGCAGCTGCACGATCTGTCGATCCAGCTCCTCCATGGCGCAAGAACCTACAGTGCGGTTGATCTCCTCGGATACCCGAGCACTCCGGGTCATGCCCGGTTCGTGATGTGACGGGGAGTCGGGCGGCAACGGGGCGGCGACACACCGTCCGGGGCACCTGGGAGCACCGTGTGACGAATACCACACCATCCGGACGGTCTCCGTGATGTTCTCGTGATTACCCCGAAGGGGGGACGGGAAGTGCTTGCTGTGGTCGAGGCCGCAGTGCCGTCACGGCCCAGCCCGAGGGGGAGAATCCCATGCAGAGTGTTAAGCGCCCTGGTCGCACCGCGCCCAAGCGGCAGCAGCCGGTCGTCGAGCCCGTATCGGAGGGCGTCGAACCCGACGCCTTCGACGACGAGGAACTCGACACCTACGACACCTTCGAGATGTACCGGGTGATCTGCCCGGACTGCGCGCAGCCGATCGCGCTGCTGGCGGACGAGGAGGAACTGCCGGAGCACGCGCTGTGTGCCTCGCCGTGGAACCCGTTCGGGCTCACGGTCTGCGCGGGCACCGGCCGCAGGGCCGCCGAGGCCCGCCCGGCGGACGAGTCCTTCCGGCCCCACGAGCAGGACACCGCCCTGCTGTTGACGCTCCCCCAGGGCCTCGACTGGCGGACGCAGCCCTTCTCCCACGTCGGCGGCCCGGGCTCGCGCCCGATGCGGGTGCCGGCGATGCGGCGCGAGGCGGCCTAGGACACGGTTCCGGCCGGAACAGGGTTCGGTCCGGAACATCGTTCGGCCCAGGACACGGTTCGGCCCGGGACACGGACGATCCAGGACAGGGGTTCCGGCGCGCCGCCGCAGCAGCCGGGCGGGCGGCCGTACGTCGGAGAGGGCGCAGCAAGGGCGGATCGGTACCGGACGCCCGCGAACTCACTCTCGATTTCGCGGGACGGTGACCTGTACCCACATTGCCGCGTTGACCTGATATGACCCCCACGTACTCGGCGACCGGGCCTCGGCGCCGCGGGTTCGTCCCGGTGCCCGCCGGTCCGGTTCCGCCGGCTCCGCAGCTCCCGGACCCGCCGATCTACCGTGAGCTGATGCGCACCTGGGCCGACCGCGGCCGGACCCTGCCGGGCCGCGATGACCCCGAGTGGGTGAGGCTCGCGGCACCCCCGCGCGATCTCGGGGGGTTCTTCACCACCGGTGGCTTCCGTGTCACCGGGGACCTCAGCGTCCCTCGGGACCCGCGAGATGACGGGCGATGACCATCCGCTGGATCTGGTTGGTGCCCTCGACGATCTGCAACACCTTCGCCTCGCGCATATAGCGCTCGGCCGGGAAGTCCGCGGTGTATCCGTAACCGCCGAGGATCTGCACGGCGTCCGTGGTGACCCGCATCGCCGTGTCGGTGCAGTGCAGTTTGGCCATGGCCGCCTGCTTGGCGAACGGCAACCCGGCGTCGCGCAGCCGTGCCGCTGTCAGGTACAGGGCGCGGCCGGCCTCGATCTGGGTCGCCATGTCGGCGAGCATGAAGCGCAGCCCCTGGAAGTCGGCGATCGGCCTGCCGAACTGCCGCCGCTGCGCCACGTACGACAGGGCCTCGTCGAGCGCCGCCTGGGCCACGCCGACGGCGCAGGCCGCGATGCCGAGTCGCCCGGAGTCGAGCGCGGACAGGGCGATCGCGAAGCCCTGGCCCTCGTCGCCGATGCGCCGGGCGTCGGAAACCCGCACGCCGTCGAGGTGGACCTGCGCGGTGGGCGAGCCCTTGAGCCCCATCTTCCTCTCCGGCACGGCTGCGCTCAGCCCCTCGGCGTCACCGGGGACCAGGAAGGCGGTGATGCCGCGCGGACCGTCCTCCCCCGTACGCGCCATGACCGTGTAGAAGTCGGCGATGCCACCGTGCGTGATCCACGCCTTGGTGCCGTCGATCACCCAGTCGTCGCCCTCCCGCACCGCCTTGGTACGCAGGGAAGCCGCGTCCGAGCCGGAGGCGGGCTCGGAGAGACAGTAGGCGCCGAGCAGGCCGCCGCCGAGCATCGCGGGCAGGTGCTCGGCCTGCTGCTCCTTGGTGCCGTAGGCGGCGAGCGCGTAGGAGGCGAGGGAGTGGACGCTGACGCCGAGGCCGACCGTGAGGCGGGCCGCGGCGAGCTCTTCGAGGACCTGGAGGTACACCTCGTACGGCTGGTCACCGCCGCCGTGCTCGGCGTCGTAGACCAGGCCGAGCAGGCCGGATTCGGAGAGCAGGGCGAAGACCTCGCGCGGGAAGCGTCCCGCGTCCTCCTCCTCGGCCGCGGCCGGGACGATCTCACGCTGCGCGATCTCGCGGACGAGTGAGATCAGGTCCCGTGCCTCGTCCGTGGGCAGTTGCCGGTCCACCGGCTGCGGGGCGCGGTCGGGCATGGCGACGCTCTCCTCCCTGTCGGGCACATCGGCGGACGTGCGCCTTGGGTGGAGGCGCTCCCGCCGGCTCTGTTCGGCCTGGCCGATGCTCGCACTCCCGGGTCGCGGGAGCGGTTGACCAGCGGCTGTGCGCTGTGAGTATGCCCGATCGGAGGCATGGCGTCACCAGTTAACGACCGCTTACTTCAAGAAGGTGCCCGGCGACTCCCGAAGAGCCGTGTCCCGCCACCCGGACACGAAGTTGTTCCGAACCATTGACCCGACTGGTCTAGTCCTTCTACGGTGACGGCCCGAACGCCCTTACCGCGTTCATGTCAATCGGAGCGCGTTCCCTCCGGACGCTCCTCTCCGCGCTGTGTGCCGCCGCCCTCGGCGCGGGACTGCCGGCCGGCGCCGGCCGGACCGCGGCCGGCGCCGGCGGCGCCCGGCACGCAGACCGCGCGGACCTCACAGGTCGCGGTCGGCTCGAAGGTCGTCGGCTACTTCACCGAATGGGGCACCTACGACCGCAAGTACCACGTCAAGAACATCGAGACGTCCGGCTCCGGTGCCGAGTTGACCCACATCAACTACGCGTTCGGCAACGTCACCGGCGGCAAGTGCGCCATGGGTGACGCCTACGCGGCCACCGACCGGGCGTACACCGCCGCCGAGTCCGTCGACGGGGCCGCCGACACCTGGGACCAGCCGCTGCGCGGCAACTTCAACCAGCTGCTCAAGCTGAAGAAGCAGCACCCCGACCTCGAAATCCTCTGGTCCTTCGGCGGCTGGTCCTGGTCCGGCGGCTTCGCCGAGGCCGCGAGGAACCCGGCCGCCTTCGCCCGGTCCTGCCACGACCTGGTCGAGAACTCCAGGTGGGCCGACGTCTTCGACGGTATCGACATCAACTGGGAGTACCCGAATGCCTGCGGGCTGACCTGCGACACCAGCGGCCGGGAGGCCTTCCCGGAACTGATGAAGGCCCTGCGTGCCGAATTCGGCTCGGACTACCTGGTCACCGCGGCGATCACGGCCGACGCGACGTCGGGTGGCAAGATCGACGCGGCCGACTACGCGGGCGCGGCCCAGTACGTCGACTGGTACAACCCGATGACGTACGACTTCTTCGGCGCCTGGGACGCCGTCGGCCCGACCGCCCCGCACTCGCCACTGACCTCGTACTCCGGCATCCCCAAGGCGGGCTACCACACCTCCACGACGATCGCGAAGCTCAAGGGACTCGGCATTCCGCCCTCGAAGCTGCTGCTCGGCCTCGACTTCTACGGCCGCGGCTGGACCGGCGTCACGCAGGCGGAGCCCGGCGGCACCGCGACCGGCCCGGCCAAGGGCACGTACGAGAACGGCATCGAGGACTACAAGGTGCTGAGGACCAGCTGCCCGGCGACCGGCACGGTGGCCGGCACCGCCTACGCCAAGTGCGGCGGCGACTGGTGGAGCTACGACACCCCGCAGACCATCGCGACCAAGACGGCGTACAAGAACGAGCAGGGGCTGGGCGGCACGTTCTTCTGGGAGCTGAGTGGCGACACCGCGAACGGTGAGTTGATCAAGGCGATCGACTGACCCTGTGCCACGGGGGGCGGAAGGGCGGAGGACGGCTCGGGTCTCCGCCCTTCCGTCGGTCCCGGCGGGCCTTTCGTCAGTCCCGGCGGGCGGCGGCCGGGGCCGGGTAGGCGGGGTCCAGTTCCTCGATGGCGCGCAGGGTGCCGCCGAGCGACTTCACCAGGAGGTCGCGCATGGTGTCGCGGGGCAGTTCGGGGCGGCCGATCCAGTCCAGGGTGGCGCCTTCGACGCTGCACACCCAGGCGAGCAGGCCCATGCGGGCCAGCGCACCGATGTCCGAGCGCCCGTACGCGCCCTCGGCTATGGTGACGACGATCGACTCACGCACCCCGTCCCGGACGGCGTGCACCTCGGCGTCGAAGCCGACGCCACCGCTGACGATCGTGCGGTAGGCGGCCTGGTGGTGTTCGGCGTAGCGCAGGTAGCCGTCGATGGTGCGGTGGACGCGGTCCACCTGCGGCAGTTCGGTACCGCCCGCGGCTGTGATGACCAGGTCTGCGACGGAGTCCTGGATGATCGCCAGGTAGTAGCCGCGCTTGGACTGGAAGTAGTAGTAGATCAGCCCCTTGGCGACATGCGCCTGACGGGCGATGTCGTCCATCGACAAGGCGTCGTACGACGTGTCGGCGAACAACTTCCGCCCGATGGCGATGAGTTCGGCGCGGCGTGCCAGCGAGCGCTCGGTGCCGCGCGCCCGGGGACGGACGTCGGCGCACTGTTGACTGATATTCAAATTCGTCCCTGGTCTCCTACGGGGGCAGGACACCCGTAGTATGGCAGGTCGGATGGTGGGACAGGTCACATGAGGGTTACGTCACAGCAGGCCCAGCTGGACCACGAACATCGCGAGCACCACGACGAGGGTCCAGCCCATGACGTGCTCGAGGATCTTCGGACCGTCGTCCTTGGGGCCGCCGGTACGGACGCGGGCGGCGGTGGCGCTGTGTGCGGTCATGGCTCCTCGCTGACCTCGGACGTGCGGTGGACTCCCCCGGCGCCCCCTGTCGGGACTCCGTCGGCCCGCTCCCCCGGGAACTCTGTCCACCTTGCCACCGTGAGCGGCTTTTGCGGCGGAGACGTTGGTCACAGCGAGGCCCCCGGCAGCCGTGCCGGGGGCCGTCGTCAGGGCGGCGATCAGCGCACGCCCACCGCCGCGAGCGCCTTGCGCTGGCGCGGGCTGGGGCGCGCGGGGAAGTACAGGTAGCAGACGCCGCCGGTTCCAGAGACGACCTTGCCGTTGGCGTTGTACCGCTTGGTCCTGAGCCAGATGTTCTCCCACTCGCGCCGCTTGTAGACCCGGCGCACGGCCTCGTTGTCGTCCGACGCCGGGTCGTTGGCGATCACGTCGCCGTCGGCCGTGAAGCCGATCACGGTCATCAGGTGGCCCGAGGTGCCGTAGCCGGCCCCGGTCAGTTCCTCCGCCAGGAAGGACTGGGACGTGATGGCGGGGATCCCGGCCGCGATCAGGGTCTCCAGGTCGGTGAGGGAGCCGAGGCGGGTGACCACGCCCTGGAGGTGCTTGAACGTGGCGGCGTAGGCGGCGTTGAAGGGCCAGTTGCCGCAGCCGGCGTACTGGTAGTCATAGGTGTACCGGGCCGCGTGGCAGACCTGCGGGTCGGCGTAGGAGGGGTCGACCCAGGCGAGCTGCTCCTCGGTGAGCCTGCCGCCCCAGTACTCGATGATCATCTGCGAGGAGGTGGGGCTGCACCAGGCCTCGCCGCCGTTGTCGTACTCGGGGTACTGGCCCTTGTGGATCTCCTGGGAGTAGCGCGGGACTCGCAGTTCCCGGGCGAGCCCCGGGGTGGAGGCCGGGACGGTGAAGCGGTCGGGGACGTCCGAGCCCATCACGCCGAGCCGCCACACGGTGGGCGTGGCCCTCGTGCCGGGGCGGCGGTACAGGGCGAGCCGGAGCCGGTAGGAGGCCAGGCGCAGGCCGGTGGAGGCGTCGTCGATGGAGAAGGTGTCCGTCCAGACGCTGCTCCTGCCGTCGCCCTGGTCGTCCACCGAGGTGCGCCGGATGTCCTGGTCACCGTCGCCCGCCGCCCAGCGCCCCATCACGTACCGGGGCGTTGCCGTGCCGTCGGAGTAGCTTCCCTCGAGTTCGACCTGGATCCAGGTACCGGCCGGGGTGTGCGCGTTCCAGGAGGCGACGACCTCGGTCGCGGGCACGGTGAGCCGGTGGACCGGCGAAATCCAGGTGGCGTACTCCCAGGTGGCGGTCCTGCCGGTGTGCGGATCGGTGTAGTCGGCGGTGCCCGCCGGGGCGCCGATCACGACGCCGGGGCGGTCGCCCGCGACGGGGCGGGCGCCTCGCGCGGTCCCGCAGCGCCAGTCGCGGAAGGTGGTCCAGGCGCGGTAGTCGACCTGCCGGCCGGTGGCGGGGTCGGAGTCCGCCGGGCCACCGCCCGTGCCGGGCGCGGCTTCGGCGGTGGCCGGAACCGCGCCGCCGGCCACGGCGGTGGCCACCGCGGCGGCCAGGACGGTTCTGCGGGACGGCTGTTCGGCTCTGCTCATGGGCGGAAGACCCCCAGGTGTCCGAGTCGGGCGGGTCCGTTGCACGGTCGTGGGCCAACTATGACCGCAGCCACCCGTTCCTGCCAGCACTTGTGCGCTCGCCACGCCATGAACATTGGTGCCGACCAGTGGCGCGGACCGGACCGGCGGAAGAAGAGCCGGGACCGGTCGCAGGAAAGCCGGGACCGGCCGGAGAGAAGTGGGGACCGGCCGTGGCGACGCGGTCCGATCGGACGCGATTAGAGTGCGGACGAACGCCGTCCGCCCCTTCGCGCCGCCCGGGAGCCCCGATCCACGACCTCGCAGCCCTGCTCCGCGGGCTCCCCCCTTCCTGCGGCCCCGTGCGCCTGATCGGCGTCGACGGGCATGCCGGTTCCGGGAAGTCCACGTTCGCCGGCCGGCTTGCCGCCGAACTGGACGGTGCGCCGGTGCTGCATCTCGACGACATCGCCAGTCACGACCGACTCTTCGACTGGACCGGACGGCTGCTGAGCCAGGTGATCGAGCCCTTGCGGCGCGGCGAGACAGCGCTCTACGCCCCCTACGACTGGCGGGCCCGGCGCTTCACCGCACCCCGCCCCCTGCCGCCGGCCCCGGTGGTCCTCATCGAGGGGGTGGGCGCGGGGCGGGAGGCGCTGCGCCCACATCTGGCCCGGCTGTTCTGGATGGAGTTGCCGTGCCCGGAGGCGTGGGCGCGCGGGCGGGCGCGCGACGGAGCGGAGCAGCGGACGTTCTGGGACGGGTGGATCCCGGCGGAGCGCCGGCACTTCGCCGCCGACCCGTCGCGCCCCTTCGCGCACCTTCTGGTGCGGCAGGGTGAGGAGGGGTACGAGGTACTGCCGGGGCCTGCGGGATGCGCCTCCGCACCCTGGTTCCTCACTCACGGTGACGGACCGTCCGCAATGTGCTGAACTGGTGAAGATCACCGAGTCGCAACGGGCCGGAGTGCCCCAACTGCGCTTGACCCAGGTCCCGTACAGGTCTTACGTTCTGAATGTGCGGCCGTTCGAAGCCGCCCGCGGACACGAAGCCCCCGGTTGTTCCCCCGTGATCGGGGGCTTCGTTCTGCCCTGAGCCCGTTTCCCGGCTGCTCCGTGACGCCGCCAGCTCACCCTCCGTGACGGGTCCTCGTGCGCCCCGTGCGCTCCACCTCGTGGAACGAGGGGTCCCGGCACCCTTCGGAGGGGAGACCCCCGCGGGTACGATGCCCTCGGTGCGACCCGGGGCGCGGCTGCCCACACGCACCTTGCAACTCCGGCCCGCGGCAGAGCCGTTGGTCGAGGCGGCCGCCGGGCGACGGCTCGGCGGCATACCGACGGGGGCACGGTACGTGGGGGACGGGATGGACTTCGGCACGCAGGGCCCGCAGGCCCCGGCCGACCTCGCCTGGCTGCGCGGCGTGGACGCCTACACCATGGGGGCCTATCCGCAGGCGGAGGAGGAGTTCCGGGCCGCGGTACGCATCGACCCCGCGATGGCCGACGGCTGGCTGGGCCTGCACGCGCTGCGCGTCGACACCACGAACGCCCTGCTCAGGATGTTCCGGCACCGGGAGCGCTTCGGCGAGCAGCGCGCCCGTCATCGCCGGACCCTCAACTCCTGGTACTGGCTGGGCTGGTGGGTGCAGCCCGTGCTGGAGAGTCCCCGCGACCTGCTGCTCGCGCACGCCTCCCACTGGCTGGACGGCCGCCATGTCCCGGAGCTGGACCGGGCCCTGGCCGGGCTGCCGCCCGTGGACACCGACCCTCAGGTCCGCTTCCTGCACGCCTGCCGGGCGTACCTGGTCAAGGACTGGGAGCAGCTCGTCCGGCACACCGACCCGCTGCTCGGAGATCCCCTGCTGGGCATCGAGGCCGGTCTGTTCAGCGGCATGGCCCGGGTCCGGCTGGAGATGTACGGGCAGGCCGAACCGCTGCTGTCGGCGGCCCTGATGAGGTGCCGCAGCGAGCAGCCGCAGCGCAAGGAACTGCGGTACTGGCTGGCGCGGGCGCACGAGGGCACGGGCCGCAGCGCCGCCGCGCTGCCGCTGTACCGGGCCGTGCACCGGGTCGACCCGGCCTTCATGGACACCTCGGCCCGGCTGGCCGCGATCGCCGAGGGCGACGGCTACGACGACGCCGCCGACCTCTCGGGGCAGGCGCAGGCCATCCTGGGCCCGGACGGCCTGGACGGGCCCGACGGGCTCGATCCCCTCTCCGGCGCCGAGGAGCGCGACCTGAAACTGTCCGTCCCCGAGCCCGGCCTGTCCGCCCCCCTGCCCTCTCTGACGGGACCGCAGGTGCGGCAGAAGACCGACGGGCCGGCCCCTTCGCTGCCCACCGGTCCCACCGACCCGGCGCTCTTGGAGGAGGCGCTCGCCGAACTGGAGCGCATGGTGGGGCTGGAGCCGGTGAAACGTCAGGTCAAGGCCCTGTCCGCGCAATTGAACATGGCACGCCTGAGGGCCGGACAGGGCCTGCCGGTCCAGCCGCCCAAACGTCACTTCGTCTTCTCCGGCCCCTCGGGCACCGGCAAGACCACCGTGGCCCGCATCCTGGGCCGCGTCTTCTACGCCCTCGGCCTCCTCGGCGGCGACCACCTCGTGGAGGCGCAGCGGGCCGATCTGGTCGGTGAGTACCTGGGCCAGACCGCCGTGAAGGCCAACGAACTGATCGACTCCGCGCTCGGCGGTGTCCTCTTCGTGGACGAGGCGTACTCCCTGTCCAACACCGGGTACGGCAAGGGGGACGCGTACGGCGACGAGGCGCTGCAGGTGCTGCTGAAGCGGGCCGAGGACAACCGCGACCATCTGGTGGTGATCCTGGCCGGCTACCCGGAGGGGATGGACCGGCTGCTGACGGCCAACCCGGGGCTGTCCTCCCGCTTCACCACGCGGGTCGACTTCCCGTCGTACCGGCCGCTGGAGCTCACCTCGATCGGTGAGGTCCTCGCGGCCGAGAACGGGGACGTGTGGGACGAGGAGGCGCTGGACGAGCTGCGGTCGATCGCCGGGCACGTGGTGGACCAGGGCTGGATCGACGAGTTGGGGAACGGGCGGTTCCTGCGGACGCTGTACGAGAAGAGCTGTGCGTACCGGGATCTGCGGTTGTCGGTGTACCCGGGGGTGCTGAGCCGGGACGACCTGGCGACGCTGCGGTTGCCGGATCTGATGCAGGCGTACGGGGAGGTGCTGTCGGGGCGGGGGCCGCAGGATCCGTCTTCCTTGTAGGGCACCGGTGACGGTGTGGGCCGGGGCGGGGGCGGCAGCCGGCGTGGCGGGCTGCCGCTGCCGCCGCGGCTGGGGCGATCACGTCGCCAGCGTCACCTCCCGGTGGGCCGGGTCCCGTACTTCGCCGACCAGCAGTTCCAGTACGTCCTCCAGGGCGACCAGGCCCAGGACCCTCCCCGACGCGTCCGTGACCTGGGCCAGGTGGCTGGCGGCTCGACGCATCACGGTGAGGGCGTCGTCGAGGGGGAGGTCGGGGCGGAGGGTCGTCATGGGGCGCCACAGGTGCTGCGGGACGGCCCGGTCCGACTCCTCGGCGTCGAGGACGTCCTTGACGTGGAGGTAGCCCATGAAGGCACCCTGTTCGGCCGCGACCGGGAAGCGTGAGTACCCGGTGCGGGCGGTGAGCCCGACGATCTCTTCCGGGGTGACCGAAGGGCCGACCGTCACCAGGGACTCGCGGCCGAGCAGCACGTCCGTCACCGGGCGGGAGCCCAGTTCCAGGGCGTCCTCCAGGCGCTCCTGCTCCTCGGGGTCGAGCAGGCCCGCCTGACCGGCGTCCTCCACCAGCCGGTTGAGCTGCTCACTGGTGAAGACCGCCTCGACCTCGTCCCTGGGCTCGACGCGGAAGAGCCGCAGGATCGCCTGGGAGCAGGCACCCAGCGCGAAGGTGATCGGCTTGCAGAGACGGGCGAAGGCGACCAGGCCGGGACTCAGCCACAACGCGGTCTTCTCGGGGGCGGCCATCGCGAGGTTCTTCGGGACCATCTCGCCGATGACGAGGTGGCAGAAGACCACGGCGGCCAGCGCGATGACGTAGCCGAGCGGGTGGATGACTCCGTGCGGAAGGTGCATCCGCTCGAAGACCGGCTCCAGGAGGTGCGCGACCGTCGGTTCGGCGACCGCGCCGAGGGTGAGTGAGCAGACCGTGATGCCGAACTGGGCGGCCGCCATCATCTGCGGCAGCCGCTCCAGGCCGTACAGCACCTGGCGGGCGCGGGCGGTGCCGAGCGGTTCGATCTGGCTGCGGCGGACCGAGACGAGGGCGAACTCGGCGCCGACGAAGAAACCGTTGGCGAGCACGAGCAGTGCGGCGAGGAGAAGTTGCAGGACGCTCATCGGGCGGCCTCCAGCACGGAGACCGGTGCCGTCCGCACGAGCCGTATGCGCTCGGCGCGGTAGTGGCCGACCTGGCGGACGGACAGCCGCCAGCCGGGCAGTTCCGCGCGGTCGCCGACGGCCGGGATGCGGCCGAGCAGGTCGGCGACGAGGCCGGCCACGGTCTCGTACGGTCCTTCGGGGGCGTCGAGGCCGATGCGGCGCAGGGCGTCGACACGGCAGCTGCCGTCGACGTCCCAGGCGGGCCGGCCGTCCTCGGGCGACGCGGCGGCGAGTTCGGGGACGTCCTGGCCGTCGTGCTCGTCACGGACCTCGCCGACGAGTTCCTCGACGATGTCCTCCAAGGTGACGACACCGGCCGTGCCGCCGTACTCGTCGACGACGACCGCGATGGGCTGCTCGCTGCGCAGGCGGGTGAGCAGCGGCCGTACGGGCAGGGTCTCGGGGACGAGGAGCGCCGGGCGGGCGATCCGGCCGACGGGGGTTCGCAGCCGGTCCCGCGCGGGGACCGCCAGAGCGTCCTTGAGGTGGACCATGCCGACGATCTCGTCGATCTTCTCCCGGTAGACGGGAAAGCGGGACAGGCCGGTGGCGCGGGTCAGGTTGACCACGTCCTCGGCGGTGGCCGAGGAGTGCAGGGCGCTGACCTTCACGCGCGGGGTCATGACGTGCTGGGCGGCCAGTCCGCCCAGCGACAGGGTCCGTACGAAGAGGTCGGCGGTGTCCTGTTCCAGGGCGCCGGCCCGGGCGGAGTGCCGGGCCAGGGAGACCAGTTCATCGGGGGTGCGGGCGGAGGCCAACTCCTCGGCGGGTTCGATGCCGAGCGCGCGGACCAGGCGGTTGGCCACGGCGTTCAGCGCGGCGATCACCGGGTGGAACAGCCGGGCGAAGGCGTGCTGCGGGCCCGCGACGAAGCGTGCGACCTGAAGGGGCCTGGACACCGCCCAGTTCTTGGGCACCAACTCGCCGATCACCATCTGCACCGCGGAGGCCAGCAGCATGCCGACGGCGACGGACACGCCGGGGACTGCGCCGTCGGGAACGCCGATCGCCGTGAACGGGCCGTCCAGGAGCCGGGCGAGCGCCGGTTCGGCGAGCATGCCGACGACGAGGGAGGTGACGGTGATGCCGAGCTGGGTGCCGGAGAGCTGGAAGGACAGCTCCTTCAAGGACTCCACGACACGGTGGGCGCGCCGGTCGCCGTCGGCGGCGGCCTGCTCGGCGTCCGGGCGTTCGACGGTCACCAGGCCGAACTCGGCGGCGACGAAGAAGCCGTTGGCGAGAATCAGCAGGAACGCGGCTGCCAGGAGCAGCAGGGGGGTGGTCATGAGGCCGCCGCCTGTGGGGATTCACAGCAGGGGGCGGCGCAGGTACTGCAGGACGATCCGTCCATCGCCGGAGGGAGTCACTCCTCGGGTAGCAGGAACCCCCGCGCACCGGGCGGAGCGACAGGGGCGAGGACGCGACGGCCGCGTCCTCGTTCCCAGATTAATCACGAAAGGGGTGCCCGCGGCAGGGTCGGCGCCTCCGCGTCAGCCGCGCGGTGCCTCGGGGGTGGCGGTGGAGCGGGCCTCGACGAGGGCGCGCAGGGCACGCGCGTCCTGGATGGCGCGCTGACGGGCGATGCCCGGCTGGATGCCGAGCGCGGGCAGGCTGCTGCCGTCGCTGAGATCGAGGAAGGCCCAGGGATCGCCCTGCCGGAGGTTGACCCGGATGATCTCGGCCCAGGCCAGGCGCCGCTTGGCGGTGAGGTTGACGACGGTGACGCCCGTCTCGTCGGCGGTGACGTGCGGCCTGGCCAGCAGGAACAGGACCCCGGCGAGGAGGAGGGCGGTCAGCACGAAGCTGAGGCGCTCCCCGATGCCGAGGCCGTCCAGCAGCATGCCGACCGCCGTGACGGCCGCGAACGCGAACACGGCGAGGACGGTCAGGACGGCGCGGGTACGGCCCGGCCGGAAGGTGACGGGCAGGGCCGGCAGGTCCGGCGTGGTGTCGGGCATGAGGTGCTCCGGGGCGCGCTCAGTAACGGCAGGCGTGAGGGCCGTGGTCACAGACGGCAGGCGTGGATGGCCGTGGTCAGGATGGCCCGGGCGCCGATCTCGTAGAGGTCGTCCATGATCCGCTGGGCCTCCTTGGCGGGGACCATGGCGCGGACGGCGACCCAGCCCTCGTTGTGCAGCGGGGAGACGGTCGGGGACTCCAGGCCGGGGGTGAGGGCGACGGCCTTCTCGAGCTGCTCCACCCGGCAGTCGTAGTCCATCATCACGTACGTCCGGGCCACCAGGACGCCCTGGAGGCGGCGCAGGAACTGCTGCACCTTGGGCTCCTCCGCGTCCGCGCCGGAGCGGCGGATCACGACGGCCTCGGACTTCATGATGGGCTCGCCGAAGACCTCCAGCCCCGCGTTGCGCAGGGAGGTGCCGGTCTCGACCACGTCCGCGATGACCTCGGCGACACCGAGCTCGATGGCGGTCTCGACGGCGCCGTCGAGGTGGACGACGGAGGCGTCGACGCCCTGCTCGGCCAGGTGGGCGGCGACGATGCCCTCGTAGGAGGTGGCGACGGTGCGGCCCTTGAGGTCGGTGACGCCGTTCGCGGTGCCCGGCTTGCCGGCGAAACGGAAGGTGGAGCGGGCGAAGCCGAGCGGCAGGATCTCCTCCGCGTCGGCGCCGGAGTCGATCAGCAGGTCGCGGCCGGTGATGCCGATGTCGAGCTTGCCGGAGGAGACGTAGATCGCGATGTCGCGGGGGCGCAGATAGAAGAACTCGACCTCGTTCGTCGGGTCGACGATCCGCAGTTCCTTTGACTCGCGGCGCTGCTGGTAGCCGGCCTCATGCAGCATCTCCCCCGCGGGGCCTGACAGGGAACCCTTGTTGGGGACGGCGATGCGCAG
This sequence comes from Streptomyces mutabilis, assembly GCF_014649815.1. GTDB lineage: Bacteria > Actinomycetota > Actinomycetes > Streptomycetales > Streptomycetaceae > Streptomyces > Streptomyces mutabilis. The sequence continues at coordinate 60,845 of NZ_BMTT01000014.1, forward strand.
CATGAGGTCGGCTTCCTTTGTGTGGAGGGGTGGAGAAGAAGGGGGTCCGGCTTTACAGGTGGGCGTAGACGTCGTCCAGGGAGATGCCGCGGGCGACCATCATCACCTGGACGTGGTACAGCAGCTGGGAGATCTCCTCGGCCGCCGCGTCCTTGCCCTCGTACTCGGCGGCCATCCAGACCTCGGCGGCCTCCTCGACGACCTTCTTGCCGATGGCATGGACCCCCTTGTCCACCAGTTCGGCGGTGCGGGATGTGGCGGGGTCGCCGTTGGCGGCCTTGTGCTGGAGCTCGGTGAAGAGCTCCTCGAAAGTCTTCTTGGACATGGTGCCGCCCACTTTACGCGTAGTGCCGGGCGGCCTAGCGCCACGGTTCGGATACTGAGCGGAGCGTGGCCGCCGTGGCGACGGCCGCGGTCACCGCCTCGTGCCCCTTGTCCTCGCTGGAGCCCTCGATGCCGGCCCGGTCGAGGGCCTGCTCCTCGGTGTCGCAGGTGAGGACGCCGAAGCCGACGGGGACACCGGTCTCCACGGAGACCTGGACCAGGCCCTGGGTGACGCCCTGGCACACGTAGTCGAAGTGGGGGGTGCCGCCGCGGATGACGACGCCGAGGGCGACGATCGCGTCGTAGCCGCGGCCGGCGAGGACCTTGGCGACGACCGGGAGCTCGAAACTGCCGGGGACCCTGAGCAGGGTCGGCTCGTCGATGCCCAGCTCGTGCAGGGCGCGCAGGGCGCCGTCCACCAGTCCGTCCATCACCTTGTCGTGCCACTGTGCCGCGACCACGGCGACCCGCAGGTCCCCCACGTTGCGTACGGACAGTTCCGGTGCACCCTTGCCGCTCACGTCTCTCCTCGTGTTACTTGCTTACTGGTTGCCGCAGGTGGACACGGGCGTCGTGTCCAGCCAGGGCAGGTCGTGGCCCATCCGGTCCCGCTTGGTGCGCAGGTAGCGGAGGTTGTGCTCGCCGGCCTGGACGGGCATCGGCTCGCGGCCGGTGACGTCGATGCCGTGCCGTTCGAGGGCGTCGCTCTTGTCCGGGTTGTTGGTCATCAGGCGGACGGCGCGCACACCGAGGTCCTGGAGGATCTGGGCGCCGGCGCCGTAGTCGCGGGCGTCGGCGGGCAGGCCCAGTTCCAGGTTGGCGTCGAGGGTGTCCCGGCCGCGCTCCTGGAGTTCGTAGGCGCGCAGCTTGGACATCAGGCCGATGCCGCGCCCCTCGTGGCCGCGCAGGTAGACGACCACTCCCCTGCCCTCGGCCTGGATGCGTTCCAGGGAGGCGTCGAGCTGGGGGCCGCAGTCGCAGCGCTGGGAGCCGAAGACGTCGCCGGTGAGGCATTCGGAGTGGATACGGACGAGGACGTCCTTGCCGTCGCCGATCTCGCCGTGGAGGAGGGCGACGTGCTCGACGCCGTCGACGGTGGAGCGGTAGCCGTACGCCGTGAACTCGCCGTGCCGGGTGGGCAGGTTGACCTCGGCCTCGCGGCGGACGGTGGGCTCGGCGCTGCGGCGGTAGGCGATCAGGTCCTCGATGGAGATGATCGTCAGACCGTGCTTGCGGGCGAACGGGATCAGCTCGGGCAGGCGCAGCATCCGCCCGTCCTCGCCGGCGATCTCGACGATGGCGCCGGCCGGGCGCAGGCCCGCGAGGCGGGCGAGGTCGACGGCGGCCTCGGTGTGGCCGTTGCGGACGAGGACGCCGCCGGAGCGGGCGCGCAGCGGGAAGATGTGGCCGGGACGGACCAGGTCGGTCGGCTCGGCGGTGCCGCTCGCCAGGAGCTGGAGGGTCGTGGCGCGGTCGGAGGCCGAGATTCCGGTGCTCACGCCGTGCGCGGCGGTGGCGTCGACGGAGACGGTGAAGGCGGTCTTCATCGACTCGGTGTTGTCGTCGACCATCTGCGGCAGGCGCAGCCGGTCGAGTTCGTCGCCCTCCATGGGTGCGCAGATCAGGCCGCGGCACTCGCTCATCATGAAGGCGACGATCTCCTCGGTCGCCTTCTCGGCGGCGATGACGAGGTCGCCCTCGTTCTCGCGGTTCTCATCGTCGACGACGACGATCGGGCGGCCGGCGGCGATGTCGGCGATGGCCTGCTCGACGGGGTCGAGGAGCAGGCCCTCGGGGCCGTCGGGCGTGTAGAGGATGGGTGCCGTGCTCATGTGGGCGCTCCTTCCGGGACGGGCCGCGTCGCGGTGCGGGAGCGCAGCCACCAGTCGCGCAGGCCCCACAGGACGAGCGCCCCGTAGATGACGTAGACCAAGCCGGAGAAGGCGAAACCGTTGGCGAAGTTCAGCGGGACGCCGACCAGGTCGACCAGCAACCAGGCGAACCAGAACTCGACCATGCCGCGTGCCTGGGCGTACATGGCGACGACGGTGCCGACGAAGATGTACGCGTCCGGCCAGGGGTCCCAGGACAGGGTGGGGAAGGCGGTGAACAGTCCGCCGACGACGAGGGTGCCGACGGCGGCGGCGGCCACGAGGGCGCCGCGCTCGCGCCAGGTGGCGAACCGGACGGCGATCGAGCCGTCCTGCGTCTGCTGCCGGCCGCGGTTCCACTGCCAGAAGCCCCAGGCGGCGACGATCATGACGACGATCTGCTTGCCCGCGCTGCCGGAGAGGTGGGCGGTGGCGAAGGCCGTGAAGAGGATGAGCCCGGAGACGAACTGCACGGGCCAGGTCCAGATCGAGCGCCGCCAGCCGAGCGCGAGACCGAGCAGACCGATCACGTTGCCGATCATGTCCGACCACTTGATGTGCTGGTCGAAGAGCGTGAACGCCTCGGAGTTGAGCCAGTTCACCGGGTACCCCCCTGGGTGCCGAGCAGCCGCTCGACGTACTTGGCGATGACGTCCACCTCGAGGTTGACCGGGTCGCCGGGCTGCTTGAGGCCGAGCGTGGTCAGGGCGAGGGTGGTGGGGATGAGGCTGACGGTGAAGAAGTCGGGACCGGCGTCGACAACGGTGAGGCTGATGCCGTCGACGGTGATGGAGCCCTTCTCCACGACGTAGCGGGCGAGGTCGGCGGGGAGGGAGATCTTGACGATCTCCCAGTGCTCGGAGGGCTTGCGCTCCAGGATCTCGCCGGTGCCGTCGACGTGGCCCTGCACGATGTGCCCGCCGAGGCGGGCGCCGACGGCGGTGGGGCGCTCCAGGTTGACGCGGGAGCCGGTGGTGAGGACGCCCAGGCTGGAGCGGTTCAGGGTCTCCGCCATCACGTCGGCGGTGAACTCGTCGCCCTCGTGGTCGACGACGGTGAGGCAGACGCCGTTGACGGCGATGGAGTCGCCGTGCCGTGCCCCTTCAGTGACCACGGGGCCGCGCAGGCGGAAGCGACAGGCGTCGTCGAGGGTCTCGACGGCGGTGATCTCGCCCAGCTCTTCGACGATTCCGGTGAACACTTCCCGGGTCCTCCTGCCTCTTCGGGCACGGACTCCGGGGCTGTCGAGGACGACAGAGATCGCGAGCGAGGACACCGGGAGCGACGCCGGACGGGGCCCGCCCTCGACGGGCGGTCCCAGAGGTCGGCGGCGCGCACGCATGCCCGCCCGCCGCGCACTGCCTCCCATCCGGACTTTAACCGTCGGTCCAGGAATTTCACCTGGTCAACCGGCCGCTGGAGGCGACCGGGTCGCGGACTGTAACCGCCGGTTCGGACTTTCACCGACCCCGGAGTGCGCTGCTTCTGGTACAGGGTCAGTGTGCCACGCCCGATCGCCCTCCATGCGGCCGGGGTGTGTGGAGTGGCTCACAGGACACCCCTCCACCGGAACCCACCCCGACCCTCGACCGCACCAACCCGCCTGCCGGGACCCCGGACTTGAGATTGGTCCATACCTATTGACTCACTGGTCTAGTCCTCTCTAGGGTCTGCGCAACTTCCGTGGAGAGGAACCGACTGTGCCTTCCCCCTCACGCTCCAGAACCCGCCACAGAGTGAGACCGGCCCTGTTCGCGGCGGCCGCCGCCGTCGCGGGCCTCGTGCTCGCCGGCCTCCCGGCGTCCGCGTCGCACGCCGCCGACCAGGGCAGCTGCCGTCCCGACGGGCTCTACCAGACCCCTGGCGTCGACGTCCCCTACTGCTCGGTCTACGACACCGAGGGCCGGGAGAGGATGGGCGCGGACCACCCCCGCCGGGTGATCGGCTACTTCACGGGCTGGCGCACCGGCAAGGACGGCAAGCCCGCCTATCTCGCCTCCGACATCCCGTGGGACAAGGTCACCCACATCAACTACGCCTTCGCGCACGTGGACGGAGGCAACAAGCTCTCCGTCGGCTCGGACAGCGCGACGAACCCGGCGACCGGCATGACGTGGCCGGGGGTCGAGGGCGCCGAATTGGACCCGGACCTCCCCTACGAGGGCCACTTCAATCAGCTGAACAAGTTCAAGAAGCAGCACCCGAACGTCAAGACGATGATCTCGGTGGGCGGCTGGGCGGAGACCGGCGGCTACTTCGCGGACGACGGCGAGCGCGTGGACTCGGGCGGCTTCTACGCGATGGCCACCGCCGCCGACGGCTCGGTCAACCAGGCCGGCATCGACACCTTCGCCGACTCCGCGGTCGACTTCGTACGGAAGTACGGCTTCAACGGCGTCGACATCGACTACGAGTACCCGACGACGATGAAGGACGCGGGCAACCCGCTCGACTGGTCGTTCGCGAACGGCCGCCGGGCCGGGCTGGTCAAGGGCTACGCGGCCCTGATGAAGACGCTGCCCGAGAAGCTCGACCGCGCGGGCGCCGTGGACGGAAAGCACTACCTGCTCTCCGTCGCCGCGCCGTCCTCCGGTTACCTGCTGCGCGGCATGGAGACCTTCCAGGTCCAGAAGTACCTGGACTACGTCAACATCATGTCCTACGACCTGCACGGCGCCTGGAACGAGCACGTCGGCCCGAACGCCTCCCTCTTCGACGACGGCAAGGACGCCGAACTCGCCGCCGCGGGCGTGTACACCACCTCCCAGTACGGCGGCATCGGCTACCTCAACACCGACTGGGCCTACCACTACTTCCGCGGTTCGATGCCGGCCGGCCGGATCAACATCGGGCTCCCGTACTACACGCGCGGCTTCAAGAACGTCACCGGCGGGACCGACGGGCTCTGGGGCAAGGCACCGGCCACGGACTGCCCGGCGGGCTCCGGCCTCACCGAGTGCGGTGACGGCGCGGTCGGCATCGACAACCTCTGGCACGACCTGGACACCGACGGCGAGGAGTCACCCGCGGGCTCCAACCCGATGTGGCACGCCAAGAACCTGGAGAAGGGCATCGTCGGCGACTACGTCACCGACTACGGCTTCCCTGCCGACACGAAGCTGACCGGGACGTACGCCCGCAAGTACGACGCGACGCTGGTCGCGCCCTGGCTGTGGAACGCCGAGAAGAAGGTCTTCCTGTCCACCGAGGACGAGCAGTCGGTCCAGGCCAAGGCGGACTACGTGGTCGACCGCGGCATCGGCGGGACGATGGTCTGGGAGCTCGCGGGCGACTACGCCTGGGACACCGGCAAGGGGCAGTACGTGCCGGGCTCGACGCTGACCGACACGATGTACGAGACGTTCAAGGGCGCGTCGCCCTACGGTGCCGAGCGCGCCACGATCGACATGCCGGCCCAGGCGCTGGACGTCGACGTGGAGTTCGGGGAGTTCCCGCTCGGTGACTCCAACTACCCGATCAGCCCCGAGCTGAAGATCACCAACAACACGAGGACCACCCTGCCCGGCGGTACGGAGTTCGAGTTCGACTACTCCACCGCCGCGCCCGGCAACGCCAGGGACCAGTCCGGCTGGGGCACTTCGGTGATCCGCAGCGACCACACGGGCGGCAACGCGGGCGGTCTGAAGGGCGACCACCACCGCGTCTCGCTGAAGCTGCCGGCCTGGCAGTCACTGGCGCCGGGCGCGTCGACGACAGTGGACTTCGTCTACTACCTGCCGGTGTCGACGCCGTCGAACTGGACGGTGACGTTCGGCGGGAAGACGTACGCCCTCGCGGGCGATCTGGCCCGGGGCACGACCGTCGTGGAGCCGGGAACGGAGACACCGAACCCGACCCCGACGCCCACGGGTACCGGGGCACCCAGTCCGAGTCCGAGCCCGACGGCCGGCACCGGGCAGTGCACGGCGCCGGCCTGGGACGCGGCGACGCCGTACGGCGGTGGCATCACGGTGTCGCACGAGGGGCACTCGTGGAAGTCCAAGTGGTGGACGACGGGCGAGGAGCCCGGCACCACCGGCGAGTGGGGTGTCTGGCAGGACCTCGGCGCCTGCTGACCTCCGGCGAGACCGGCCCGGCGGCGGTGACGACGGCCCTTGCCCGCCGCCGGGCCTCTCCAGCGCATCCGCATGTCACATCCCGCGGATGCCGGACGTCCCGGGCAACGACGGGGCGCCCCGCCCGGGAGCGCCCCCTGGGGTCCAAGGGGCTGAACCCGCGCGGCAGACCGCTACCCCTGCGACGGCGAGAACAGCTCGTCCTGCGCGCGGTCCCGGGCGGTCAGCAGTGCCCCGCGCAGTACGGCGCCGCCGCCCAGCGTGCTGGCCCGTACCTCGGTGGCCAGCGGCGACATGCGGTTGAGGCGGTGCTGCACGCGAGCGGCGAGGGCGCCGGCGCCGGCCCGGCCGACCTCGCCGGCCAGCACCACGCATCCGGGGTCGAGGACGGAGACGACGGCGGCCGCGCCGAGGGCGACCCGGTCGGCGAGGGTGTCCAGGAAGCGGGCGGCCTCCGGGGTCGTGGCCGACCTGCGTACCGCCTCCCGCACCAGCGCGGCGGCTTGCGGCTCGGGCCCCTCGGGCACGGCCGTCACACCGTGCTCCGCCGCCAGGGCGCTCACCGCCGCCGCTCCGGCCACGGAGTGGAACCCGCCGTCGCAGTCGGTTGCCGACGGCAGACCCGCGGTGCCCGGCACCGGCATGAAGCCGATCTCGCCCGCGCCGCCGGAGACGCCCCGGCGCAGCGTGCCGTCGAGGACGACCGCGGCGCCGATGCCGAGGCCGAGCCAGAGCAGGACGAACGTCTCCCGGTCCCGGGCCGCCCCGTCGCGCTGCTCGGCCAGGGCCGCGAGGTTGGTCTCGTTCTCCACGCCGACCCGCGCCTCGGGAAACTTCTCCTGCAGTGCGGCCATCAGCCGGCGGTGCCACGCGGGCAGGCCGGTGGAGTCGCGGAGCTCACCGCTCGCCGGGTCGATCAGGCCGGGCGCGCCGATGCCGACGGTGTGCAGCCGGTCGGCGCCGGCCTCCTTCGCCGCGCGCTCGACCAGGCTCACCGCCTGCTCCACGGCGGGGCCCGTCCCGGTGTCGTCGCCGATCGGCACGGACGCCTCGGCGAGCACCCGGCCGAGCAGGTCGGACACCAGCACGGCGACGCCCTCGGTGCGCACGTCTAGGGCGGCGAGGTACGCGCGGTCGGCGACGATGCCGTACAGCTTGGCGTTGGGACCGCGGCGCTGCTCCCCCGACTCGCCGGCCACCTCGATGAGGCCGGAGGCGATGAGGCGTTCGACGAGGTCGGCCACGGTGGGCCGGGACAGGCCGGTCAGCTGCTTCAACTGCCCCGCCGTCAACGGGCCTTCACGTTGCAGCAGGCGCAGGGCGAACCGGTCGTTGATGGCCCGGGCGGTGCTCGGTGATGCGGGCATGCCGGGATCCTTCCAGATCGGCGGCGCGGCGGCCCGCGCCGATGATCCCCTATCCATCAGGAAGGGACCCTGATAGTTTACGCGGCGCGGTACGGCAGCGAGCGGTGCGGCAGGGAGACGAGCCGGTGCGGACCGGACGGAGGGGCCGAGAATGAGCGCAGTGGTCTACGAACAGGGCCGGGTGAGGCGCGCCCGGTACGCCGTGGCGGCCGTGTTCGCCGTGCACGGCGCCGTCACCGGCTCGTTCGCGACCCGGGTGCCGTGGATCCAGGACCATGCCGGGGTCAGCGCGGGCCAGTTGGGCCTGGCGCTCGCCTTCCCGGCACTCGGCGCGTCCCTCGCCATGCCGCTGGCCGGGAGCGTCAGTCACCGCTTCGGCGCCCGCACCGCCCTGCGCGGCCTGCTGGCCCTGTGGACACTGGCGCTGGTCCTGCCCTCCCTGGCCCCGAACCTGCTCACGCTCTGCCTCGCCCTGTTCGTCTACGGCGCCACGGCGGGCATGTCGGACGTGGCGATGAACGCGCTCGGCGTCGAGATCGAGAACCGCCTGGACAAGTCGATCATGTCCAGCCTGCACGGCATGTGGAGCGCCGGAGCCCTGATCGGTTCGGCGGCCGGCACGCTCGCCGCCCACCTGGGCTCGGACGCCCGTCTGCACCACGTCCTGGCCGCCGCGGTACTGACCGTGGCGGGCCTGGTCGCCTGCACCTGGGTGCTGGACATCCAGCCCGCCGAGGACGAGGACCCGCCACCGAGGTTCGCGCTGCCGCCCCGGTCGGCGGTGCTGATCGGCGCGGTCGGGTTCTGCGCGGTGTTCGCGGAGGGCGCCAGCCTGGACTGGTCGGCGGTCTACCTGCGGGACGAGCTGGAGACGTCGGCGGGACTGGCGGCGGCATGCACGACGGGCTTCACGCTCACCATGGCCGTGGCCCGGCTCGCCGGCGACAAGGTGGTGGACCGGTTCGGCGCGGTACGCACGGTGCGGGTGAGCGGCGTGCTGGCCTCCCTCGGCGGCCTGCTCGTCGTCGTCGGCGGCCACCCGGGGGTGGCGATGACCGGCTTCGCGCTGATGGGGCTCGGTATCGCCGTGGTCGTCCCGCTGTGCTTCGCGGCGGCCGGCCGCGCCGGTTCCAACCCGAGCCTGGCCATCGCCGGTGTCGCCACCATCACGTACACCTCGGGCCTGGTCGCCCCGAGCGCGATCGGCGGCCTCGCCCAGGCGACCAGCCTGGTGGTGTCGTTCGGCCTGGTGACCGTCCTGGCCTGCTGCCTCGTGGTGTTCGCGAAGGTGCTGCGCGCCGGGGACCGGGACCGGCCGAAGATCAGTCCGTCGAACGCAGGAGTGCCCGACCGGCATCCCTGAAGGTGTCGCTCCACGGCGCCGGGCGCAGGGTTCCCGAGTCCAGCCGGACCAGCACCCGGGTGCCGCGGGCGTACGTGGTGGCGCCGTCCGCCGAGCAGAAGCGGAAGCCGTAGGTCAGCCCGGTCGTGCCGAGCCGGTCCAGCCAGAGGTGGACGGCGTAGGCGCCCGGCCGGGTGACCGGCGCGTCGTAGGTGATCGTCAGTTCCTTGACCGCGTTGCAGGCGTCGCCGGCCGCCGCCCAGTCTCCCTCGAACCGGAATCCGTGCTCCGTCCACAGCTCGGCCCAGGCACGCTCGACCATCACGGGGTACCGGGCGTTGTGCAGCAGGCCGAGCGCGTCGAGGTCGTCGAAGTGGACGGTGACGGGGACGAGGCGGCCGTACGGCACGGCGGGCAGGGCGGGGGCGGCGGGCGCTTCGGCGGTCACGGCGGGCTCCTGAGTGGTGCGCGGTGGTACAGGCGTACGGACGATCACCACCATCCTAAGCGGACGCTCAGCATGCCCGTCGGGGAAGGGTGCAGGTCAGCCGCACGTGCCGCACCCCTGACAATGGTCCGGACAGTCATCACGTACAGAAAGCGAAACCTCCATGGACCTCGGCGTGCGCTGGAAGCTGCACGGGGACGGGAAGGTCCCCGCCCCCGGAGCGGTGGTCCGCCCCGACGAACGGCTCTCGTGGCCCCGCACGGTCGGGCTCGGCGCCCAGCACGTGGTGGCCATGTTCGGGGCGTCCTTCGTGGCTCCGGTCCTGATGGGCCTGGACCCCAACCTCGCGATCATGATGTCGGGCGTGGCGACGGCCATCTTCCTGCTCGCCACCCGCGGCCGGGTCCCCAGCTACCTCGGCTGCTCCCTCTCCTTCGTCGGCGTCGCCGCGGTGATCCGGGCCCAGGGCGGTACGAGCGCCACGGTGACCGGCGCGGTCCTGGTCGTCGGCGCCGCGCTGTTCCTGGTGGGGCTCGCCGTTCAGCGGTTCGGGGCGCGGATCATCCACGCCGCGATGCCGCCGATCGTCACCGGCGCGGTGGTGATGCTGATCGGCTTCAACCTGGCCCCGGTCACCGCCTCCACCTACTGGCCGCAGGACCAGTGGACGGCCCTGCTGGTGATGCTGTTCACCGGTCTGGCCGTGGTCTGCCTGCGGGGCTTCTGGTCCCGGATCGCGATCTTCCTGGGACTGGTCTTCGGGTACGTCCTTTCCTGGACCCTGGACCGGATCTTCGGCAAGATCCACTCGGTGGACGGCAGCGGCAAGCTGACCGACCACTGGCGGCTGGACTTCTCGGCCGTGGGGCAGGCCGACTGGATCGGGCTGCCGTCCTTCCACGGACCGAGTTTCGAGTGGTCGGCGATCCTGGTCGCCCTGCCGGTCGTCATCGCACTGGTCGCCGAGAACGCCGGTCACGTCAAGGCGGTCGGCGAGATGACCGGGGACCCGCTCGACGACAAGCTCGGCACGGCGATCTCCGCGGACGGCGTCGGCTCCATGCTGTCGACCGCGGTCGGCGGCCCGCCCAACACCACGTACTCCGAGAACATCGGAGTGATGGCGGCGACCCGCGTCTACTCGACGGCCGCGTACTGGGCGGCGGCCGGTTTCGCCCTCCTCTTCGGTGTCTGCCCGAAGTTCGGCGCGGTCGTCGCCGCCATCCCCGGCGGTGTGCTGGGCGGCATCACCGTCATCCTCTACGGCATGATCGGCCTGCTGGGCGCGCAGATCTGGATCAACGCCAAGGTGGACCTGCGCAACCCGCTGAACCTGGTACCGGCCGCCGCGGGCATCATCATCGGCGTCGGCAACGTCAGCATGGAGATCACCGACAACTTCTCGCTCAGCGGCATCGCGCTCGGCACCCTCGTGGTCATCACCGGCTACCACGCGCTGCGCGCCTTCGCCCCGGCCCACCTCAAGACGCAGCAGCCGCTGCTCGACGAGGGCACGTCGTCGTACGACGAGAAGACCGGGGCTGCCTCGCGGGACGCGCAGTCCGGGGACGGCGACGGGTCTCAGCGCGCCAAGTCGTAGGCGTAGGACGGCGTGAAGGTGCCCGGCTTGCCCTTGCAGCCGTCCGACTCCCCCGGCAGCTTCACCCACAGGTAGGCGTCGATGCGCCCCATGCCGGTGCTCAGGGTCGGAGTGCTGCCGATCTTGCGGCCGGCCGGGTCGCACCACTCGCCGTCGGCCGGGGCGCCGTTGCCGTTGCGGCTGGTGTCGATGACGGCGCCGAGGCTCGCCGGACCGCCGAGGGCGTCGAGGACCGCGCGGTCGTAGGCGATCTCGTCGGCGGTGGTGTGGAAGTTGGAGACGTTGCTGAAGATGCCGTCGGAGGAGGCGGGCGAGGCGGCGCCGGCCTCTCTCAGCCAGCCCGCCTGCTTGGCGGGCGCGTGCCAGCCGGAGTGGCCCGCGTCGTGGTACACGCGGGCCTTGGGGTTCGCCTCCTTGAGCACGCGTCCGGCGCGGGCCAGGGAGGCGAAGCGGTCGGCGCGCTCTCCGGCGGGGAGGCAATCGACCTGGGCCACCGAGTCGGGCTCCAGGATGACGACGACCTCGCCGGAGCCGAGCCCCGCGGCGAAGAGGTCGATCCAGTCGTCGTAGGCGTCGAGGCCGGGCGCGCCGCCCTGGGAGTGGCCGCCGCAGTCTCGGTCGGGTATCGCGTACGGCACGAGCACGGGCACCCGTCCCTCGGCGGCGCCGCCCGACGCCACGGCCCGGACCCGTGAGGTGATGGTCGAGGGCGTGTAATCGGCGAACCACACGGCGGCCGGGTGGTCGGCTATCCGCGAGCGGATGACGTCCTGGCGCGGGTCGTCGGGGTGGGCCCGGATCCAGGAGAGGATCTGCGACTGCGGGTGCCGGTAGAGCCGGGTGGCGGCCGGGGCCGCCCGGGGCGTCTTCTCGGCGGTCCTCTTCGGCGACGGCTCGGGGCTCGCCTTCTTCACGGGGGCCGAGGGCGGGGGCGAGGCGGGAACCGACGGCTTCACCGACGGGGACGGGGACGGCACCAGGGGCAGGGACTGCAGCCGAGCCGGCCGGGTCACCTGCGGTCGGGCCTCGTCATCGCCGCCGCCGTCGTCGTCGCCGAACGCGGTCAGCAAGCCGGTCGCGGTGCCGACCGCGACGACGACGGACGCCGCCGCGACCATCGCTCCACGTCGGGCGGCACGCCTGCGCTCGGCCCTGCGAGCGGCCAGGCGCCGGGCACGAAGGCCTGACACTACGGCTTCCCCCTCCCCCGCACGGCGGGCGCGTTCCCCCGTTCTGGGGAAGCGTCGGGCCCGCCGGCACTCCCGTCAGCCTAAAGCTGCGAACCTGCCGCCATGGCGCACTGCGAGCAACTCCCGACGGCCGCCCCGACGGTGGACACGGTCCTGACCCGGATGCGCGCCCTCGACACGACGCTGCCTCCGCGGGACGGCGTGGCGGTCTTCAACCGCGTCTACCTGACCGTCACCGAGGCGGTGGACCGGCACATCGACGGCGGCCGTTTCCCGGACGCCCGCTCGGCGATCGCGCTGGACGTGCGGTTCGCGGAACGCTATCTGGCCGCCGTCGACGCACTGGAGAACGGGCGTCGGCCGCCCGCCTGCTGGCGTCCCCTGTTCCAGTTCCGCCGCCACCCCGGTGTACGACCGTTGCAGTTCGCGCTGTCGGGCATCAACGCGCACATCGGCCACGATCTCGCGCTGGCCGTGGTGGACACCTGTCGTACGCTCGGCTGCGAACCCGTCGACCTGGAGGACGAGTTCGACCGGGTGGGCGATCTCCTCGTGTCGCTGGAGGAGCGCGTCCGCGAAGAACTGATGCCGGGTCCCGACCTCCTCCAGATCGCCGACCCGCTGACCCATCTGCTCGGCTCCTGGAGCCTGGAGCGCGCCCGCGACGCCACCTGGGCGGCGGCCCGCGCTCTGTGGGCGCTGGACCGACTGCCGGATGTCGCCGGGGAGTTCACCGAGCGGCTGGACGCGGCGGTGGGCTTCGCCGGCCGCATGCTGCTCACCCCGCTGCCGGACTGATCCGGCCGTTCCCCGGCGCGCACGCCCGGACCATCTCTCGCCGCCGTCCAACCTGAAGACGGCACTGACCGAGTGGGCGATCTCCTCGGCCAGGCACCACAGCCGACCTGACGGTGGACACGGACCGACGGGACAAGGCCGCAGCGGCGCATGACGCGCTCGGCCCAGGTCGGCCAAACACCGAGGTGACCGCTGCGTGACCAGCCCCAGCGCACGTCACTCACCGGTCAAGGAGACAGGCTCTAGTCCTCCGGCAGTTCGACCGGCGCGATCTCGGCGTACACGTCGCCCGGGCCGGGGTTGGTCGCGTCGGTCTGTCCGCCGAAGTGGTGCATGACGCCCCAGACCGCGTTGAGCGCCGTCTGGACGGCTCCCTCGGCCCAGCCGGCCGTCCAGGAGATGTCGTCGCCGGCGAGGAAGATGCCCCGCTTGTCCTCGGGCAGCTCCTCCTGGATGAAGTGGGTGAACAGGCGCCGCTGATAGCGGTAGTGGCCGGGGAGGTTGGCCTTGAACGCGCCCATGAAGTAGGGCTCGTTCTCCCAGGAGACGGTCACCGGGTTGCCGATGATGTGCTTCCTGATGTCGACCTTCGGGTAGATCTCGCCGAGCGACTTCAGCATGACCTCCATCCGCTCGTTCGCGGACAGCGGCAGCCACTTCAGGCTGTCGTCGCACCAGGTGTAGGAGAGGCAGATGACGGCGGGCTTGTCGGGGCCGTCGTCCAGGAGGTAGGTGCCGCGGGTCATGCGGTCGGTGAGCGTCATCGACATGACGTCCCGGCCGGTCTCCTCGTCCTTGTCGAGCCAGAAGGGGCGGTCCACGGGGACGAAGAGCTTGGAGCTCTCCATGTAGTGGGTGCGCTCGATCGCGGTCCAGTGGTCGATCGGGAAGAGCGAGTCGTCGCAGGCGATCTTGGAGAGCAGCATCCAGGACTGGGCGGTGAAGATCGCCGCCCGGTACGTGCGGATGTCGCCGTCGGCGTCGGTGACGGTGATCCGGTTGCCGGCCGTGCGGTTCAGGCGGGTCACCGCCGGGCGCGTCTCGCCGTCCGTGTGCAGGGACTTCAGCGAGGTGCCGTACGGCCAGTGGACGATCTTCTCCGGCTCGCGTTCCCAGAGCCGGAGCGGCAGCTGCTGGGAACCGCCGACGATGCCGCGGTGGTGGTCGTCGGCCTCGGTGTAGACGACGCGGAGGATCTCCAGGATGGAGTTGGGGAAGTCGGTGTCCCAGCCACCGGTACCGAAGCCGACCTGGCCGAAGATCTCGCGGTGCCGGAAGGACTTGAAGGCCTCGGAGTCGCAGAGGAAGCCGTAGAAGGTCTGGTTGTCGAGCTTCTCGACCAGCTTCGCCCAGATCTCGCGGATGCGCGGGACGTCTCGCTCGCGCAGGGCGCGGTTCATGTCGGAGAAGTCGGCACCTTCCTCCAGGCACTTCGCCCAGGCGTCGGCGACGTCCCGGTAGACCTGCGGCAGGTCGTCGAGCGTCTCGGCGTAGTGCGACTCGCCCTTGAGGTCGACGACGGTGGAGGGCGTGGCCTCGGAGAGCGGGTTGGGGAAGGGGCGGGTCTCCAGGCCGACCAGGTCGATGTAGTGCTGGAGGGCGGTTGAGGAGGGCGGGAAGCGCATCGCGCCCATCTCGGCGGTCAGGGACTCGTCGCAGCCGTCGAAGCCGACGGTCCGCAGCCGGCCGCCGATCTTGTCGGCCTCGTAGACGACGGGCTTGAGGCCCATCTTCATCAGTTCGTAGGCGGCGACGATGCCTGACAGGCCGCCACCGATGACCGCGACCTCGGTACCGTGCTCGGTCGCCGGTATCTGGCCCAGACCGGCGGGGTGGGCGAGGAAGTCGTCGTACGCGTACGGGAAGTCCGGCCCGAACATGGTGATCGGCGGCTGCTGCTCGTCTGCGTGCTCGATCGCGTTGGGCACGGTGGACGTCATGGGGTACGGACTCCTTGCACGGTGAAGCGGGGGGCGGCTGAAGTGTTCAGAGGTTGCGGGCCAGAGAGCCGTACAGGCCGGGGACACGGTCCTCCAGATACGGGTTGGCCTCGCGGGAGGCGGCGAGGACGGCCGGGTCGGCGTCGGCGAGGACCAGCTCCTCGGCGCGCCCGGCGCGGGCGCGGGACGTGCCGTCGGGCCCGGCGAGCACGGAGAGCCCGACGAACTCGAACTCGCCCTCCGGTCCGACGCGGTTGACGTACGCGACGTACATCTGGTTCTCGAAGGCCCGCACCGGCACGACGGACTCGGCGACGAACTGGAACGGGTGCATCTGCGCGGTGGGGACCAGCAGCAGGTCGGTGCCGGCCAGGGCGTGGGCGCGGACGTTCTCCGGGAACTCGACGTCGTAGCAGATCATCAGGCCGACGGTGAGGCCGTTCAGCTCGGCCTGGACGACGGGCTGCTCGCCGGGGGTGAAGTGGTCGCGCTCGAAGCAGCCGAAGAGGTGGGTCTTGCGGTAGTTCGCCAGGCGGGTGCCGTCGGCGGCGACGAGCTGGACGGAGTTGAAGACGCGCTCGCCGTCCCGCTCGGGGTAGCCGTAGGCGACGGCCAGACCGTGGCGCCCGGCGATCTCCGCGACGGCGTCGGCCGAGTCGCCGTCGGCCGGCTCGGCGAGGGCGGCGATGTCGTCGCCGATCGCGTACCCGGTCAGGAACAGCTCCGAGGTCACGAGCAGTCCCGCACCACCGGCCGCGGCACGGGCGGCGGCCTCGTCGAGGACCTTGAGGTTCTCGGCGACGGATCCGGGCCGTCCGGAGCTCTGGAGCAGGGCGGTGCGCATGGGTGTTCCTCACCGGAGGGAAGGGGGTCGGGGGCCAGATAGACCGTACGGTCGGCGGACTCAACCAAACAAGAAGGAGCCGTTGCGCGCCGGTGAGCGGATCGTTGCGTGCGTCCGGCGTCCCGCGGTGATTCGTTGCGTGCCCCCGTCCTCCCCGAGAACCAGACGCTTCCGTCCTCCCCCGCCGCGCGGCGGAGGGCTCTCCCCGCCCTCGGCGCGATGTGGCGCGGGCGCGGGGCCGGGACAGTGGTGACCGTTCGGTTCACCGGCTTCGATCCTTGGGAGAGGACCTCCATGAAACGCCGTACGACAACCGTCTCGCTCGGTGTCGCCCTGCTGCTCGCCGCCGTCACCCCCGGCGCGGCCGTCGCCTCCGGCCCCCACGGGGAACAGCCCCCGAGACAGGCCGCCGCGCTTACCGGCACGGCCGAGCTGTACCGGTCGGCCGGGGACGACATCACCTTCACCTTCGACGCCCATCTGGCGGCCGAGCACCACGACGACCCCCTCGAGGCCACCGGGACCTTCGAGTTCAGCCACTACCTGAACGGCAAGGGCGCCCGGGCCGAGGCCGACGTCGACTGTCTCCTGACCGGCGGTGACGTGGCCGTCGTCTCCGGCGTCATCACCGACTCCGACCTGCCCGGCGCGAAGGGCAAGCGGGTCGGCATCACGGTTCACGACCTCGGGCGCCACGACCGGCTCGGTTACAGCTGGGCTGCGACGGGCAGCCCCGCCGAGGTCGGGGAGCTGCCCCGGTGCGTGTCGTCGGCGCCCTTCGAGAAGGTCAAGAAGGGGACCGGCGACTTCGAGGTCGTGCCCTGGAAGCCGCGGCTGTAGTCCGGGCGGCGGCGGCCAGCAGCACCGCCGTCAGCAGGTACGGCACCGCGGACCAGGCGAACGCGGTGCCGTGCCCCGTGACCGTGGCCGTCGCGGCGTAGGCGCCGTAGGTGGCGAGGGTGCCCAGCTCGGTACCGAGGCCCGCGACCGAGGTCAGTGTGGCCCGCCCGGTGTCATCGATACGCCGCTGGAGGCGGGCGTCGGCCAGCACGGTCGCCAGCTGGAACCCGCCGAAGGCCAGGGCGACGAGCACCAGCGCGGGCGCGGTGCCCGCTGCGGCGCCCGCCGCCAGGGCGACCGCGGAGCCGGCGAGCAGGGCGGCGAACCCGTTCGTGGTCAGGCGTTCGGCGGCGCCCGCCAGCAGGCCCCCCGCCGTGGCGCCGGCCCAGATCACCAGCAGCAGCCAGGGGACGGTCTCCTGCGCCACGCCGGTGTCGGCCGCCAGCAGCGGGGTGTACTCGTCGAGCGCTCCCCACACCGCGGTCACGGCCGGTACCAGCAGCAGCGCGCCCCGCACGGAGCGGTCGGTGCGGGCCTCGGTGAGCCCGGCCCGCAGGATCATGGTCCAGCGGTCGCCGGCCACGGACGGTGCGCGGTGTTCGGGGAACCGGGTCGCCACGGCCGCCCCGGCCAGGCAGACCAGGACACTCGCCGCGCCCACCGCGTCGTACCCGCCCCAGGCGAAAACGGGGCCGGCCAGACCCATGGCGGCCATCGTGGCGGTGATTCCGACCGCCCTTGCCCGGCCCATGACCCGGGCGTACCGGTCGGCGGCGCCGGCCCGGTCCAGCTCGTCGTGGACCAGTGCCTCCAGCGCGCCCGAACCGAGCGCGCCGCCGGCGCCCCACAGCACGAAGCCGACCGCGAAGGCGCCGTAGGAGGGCACGAGGACCCACAGGGCGAAGCCGGCGGCGCTCAGCAGCGGGCCGAGCACCAGCAGCAGTCGCCGGGAGAACGCGTCGGCCCAGGCGCCGGAGGGCACCTCCAGCAGGACGCCGGTCAGCGACCACAGGGCGAACAGGGACGACATCTGCCAGACGGACAGACCGGTGTCGCTGAACAGCAGCGCGTACACCGGGTAGAGCAGGACGAACTCGTCGCAGAACGCGGAGGCGTACAGCGTGCGCGTCATCCGCCGGGTACCGGCGGTCTTGGGGGCACGCTCGGGTGTGAGAGTCATGAGGCCTTCCCGAGGGGGCGGATCGGACACCGGGGGTACGGCGTCCGGGGCGGCCCTCGGGAGGAGGCGCGACGGTGGGATCAATGTCGCCAGGTCATGGCACCGATGGTAGTCGGGCGACCCGGCTCCGGTCCCGCGATTACGTGGGCGATCCCGACGAGTAGCGCCGCAGCAGCGGCGACAGGACCAGCACGGACTTGGTCCGCTCGACGAACGGCTCCCCGGCGATCCGCTCCAGGACCCGTTCGAAGTGCCGCATGTCGGAGGCGAAGACCTGGGCGACCGCGTCCGCGTCCCCGGTGACGGTGGACGCGGCCACGACCTCCTGGTAGCGCTCCAGGCCCCGCTGGATGGTCTCCGGCGAGGTGTTGCGGCGGCAGAAGATCTCGACGAACCCCTCGGTCTCCCAGCCGAGCGCGGCGGGGTCGACCCGTACGGTGAATCCGGTGATGGCCCCGGTGGCGCGAAGCCGGTCCACGCGCCGTTTCACGGCGGGCGCGGACAGGCCGACCGACTGGCCGATGTCCGCGTAGGAGCGGCGGGCGTCCTCGGCGAGGGCGTGCACGATGCGTTCGTCGAGATCGTTCAGCACTGCGGGTGGTTCACTTCGCTTCTGGTGTCACGGTGTCCGGCGTGGCCAGCCGGGAACGGCGTTGGCCGTACACGAAGTAGAACACGAGCCCGACCGCCATCCAGACACCGAACACGACCCAGGTGACGGTGGACAGGCTGCCCATCATCCAGACGCAGAAGGCGAAGCCCAGCGCCGGCAGGACCGGCGACAGCGGCACCCGGAAGGTGCGGCGCATGTCGGGGCGGGTCCGGCGCAGCAGCACGACGGCCACGTTGACCAGGGCGAAGGCGAAGAGGGTGCCGATGCTGGTGGCGTCGGCGAGCTGCCCGAGCGGGATGGCGGCGGCCAGGACGCCGCAGAAGAGGGAGACGATCAGCGTGTTGGCGCGGGGTGCGCCGGTCTTCGGGTGGACGCGGGAGAACACCTTCGGCACGAGTCCGTCGCGGGACATGGCGAACAGGACGCGGGTCTGGCCGTAGAGCACGGTCAGGACGACGCTGGCGATGGCGACGACCGCGCAGAACGCGAGCAGGGTGCCCCAGAAGTCCCGGCCGGTGACGTCGCTCATGATCTGGGCGAGGGAGGCCTCGGAGTCGGTGAAGGTACGCCAGGGGCGGGCGCCGACGGCGACGGCGGCGACGAGGACGTACAGCACCGTCACGATGACCAGGGAGAGCATGATCGCGCGGGGCAAGTCGCGCTGGGCGTTCTTGGCCTCCTCACCGGCGGTGGAGGCGGCGTCGAAGCCGATGTACGAGAAGAAGAGCGTGGCGCCGGCCGCGCTGACGCCTGCCATGCCGAGGGGCATGAAGTTCTCGTAGTTGCCGGAGCGGAAGCCCTGCACGCCGACCGCGCAGAACAGCACCAGCGCGGCGATCTTCACGACGACCATGACCGTGTTGGCGCGGGCGGACTCGCGGGCACCGCCCAGCAGGAAGGTCATGGCGAGGAGCACGACGATCAGCGCGGGCAGGTTGAAGACGCCGCCGTCACCGGGCGGGGCGGACAGCGCGGCCGGGATGGTCACGCCGATGGTGCCGTCGAGGAGTTCGTTGAGGTACTCGCCCCAGCCGACGGCGACGGCGGCGACGGACACGCCGTACTCCAGGATCAGGCACCAGCCGCAGACCCAGGCGACCAGCTCGCCCATCGTGGCGTAGGCGTACGAGTAGGAGGAACCGGAGACCGGGATGGTGCTGGCCAGTTCGGCGTAGGACAGAGCCGAGAAGAGCGCGGTGAGGCCGGCGATGACGAAGGAGAGCGTGACGGCCGGGCCGGCCTTGGGGACGGCCTCGCCGAGGACGACGAAGATGCCGGTGCCGAGGGTGGCGCCGATGCTGATCATCGTGAGCTGCCACAGGCCGAGGGAGCGGCGCAGCGTGCCGCCCTCGCCCTGGCCGCCCTCGGCGACCAGCGTCTCCACGGGCTTGCGGCGCATGAGGCGCGCGGCCAGGCCCGGGGACGCGGGGCCGGCCGATGTGTCGTGGTGCGGGGGTGCGCCTTGGTCGAGCACGCGTTGACTCCTTTGTCGCTGCCGGTCGGGCCCGTCGGTGTGAGCCGACGGGCTCGCGGCGGGCTCTGGAGCGGCGGGAACGCGGCGGGCACCCGTGAAGCACGGAGACCCACCGAGCGGGGTCCCCGCCACGCCACGTACAGCGCAGAACACTACGAGGGGGGCGCCGCGCCGGTAATGCAGCAACCTTGCGCATCTCCGCACGATCGTTGCGTTCACCGGGGCGGGACGGACGTTCGTTGCGCGGAGGGTGCGGAGCGTTGCGCGCGGGCCCGGCGGATGACGGATCGGGCCTGGTCACAGACGGTCGACCGGGCCCGTTCAGCCGCCGTTTCGTTCCGCTGCCGAGCGGAGGAACGGCCCCCGTCCCTTCCCGCGGACGGGAGGAACGGGGGCCGTGCGGAGCGGGTGGGCGCGGTCAGCTCCAGCTGGCGTGCAGCGGCTTGCCCTCGGCGTAGCCGGCGGCGCTCTGGATGCCGACGATGGCCTTCTCGGCGAACTCCTCCAGGGAGGCGGCACCGGCGTAGGTGCAGGAGGAGCGGACGCCCGCGATGATCGAGTCGATCAGGTCCTCGACGCCGGGCCGGGTCGGGTCGAGGAACATGCGGGAGGTGGAGATCCCCTCCTCGAACAGCGCCTTGCGGGACCGGTCGTACGCTGACTCCTCGGAGGTGCGGTTGCGCACCGCACGGGCGGAGGCCATGCCGAAGGACTCCTTGTAGGCACGGCCGTCGGCGTCGTGCTGGAGGTCGCCCGGGGACTCGTAGGTGCCGGCGAACCAGGAGCCGACCATCACGTTGGACGCGCCGGCCGCGAGGGCCATCGCCACGTCACGTGGGTGGCGGATGCCGCCGTCGGCCCACACGTGCTTGCCGTACTTCTTGGCCTCGGCGGCGCACTCCAGGACGGCGGAGAACTGCGGCCGGCCGACGCCGGTCATCATGCGGGTGGTGCACATGGCGCCGGGGCCCACGCCGACCTTGATGATGTCGGCGCCGGCCTCGATCAAATCACGCACGCCCTCGGTGGAGACGATGTTGCCGGCGACGATCGGGACCCGCGGGTCGAGGTCGCGTACCAGCTTGACGGCGCTGATCATCGACTCCTGGTGGCCGTGCGCGGTGTCGATGACGAGGGTGTCCACACCCGCGTCCAGCAGCTGCCGGGCCTTGCCCGCCACGTCACCGTTGATGCCGACGGCGGCGGCGATGCGGAGCTTGCCGTTCGCGTCGACGGCCGGGGTGTAGAGGGTGGCGCGCAGGGCGCCCTTGCGGGTGAGGATCCCGGCCAGGCGGCCGTCCCCGTCCACGGCGGGCGCGTAGCGGCGGTTGGCGGCGTCGAGGGTGTTGAAGGCCTCGCGCGGGTCCATGTCCGCGTCGATCAGGATCAGGTCCTTGGACATGACCTCTTCGAGCTGCGTGAAGCGGTCCACGCCGGTCAGGTCGGTGTCGGTGACCACGCCGATCGGCTTGTGGTCCTCGTCGACGACGACACCGGCGTTGTGCGCCCGCTTGGGCAGCAGGGACAGCGCGTCGGCGACGGTCTGGTGCGGGGCCAGCACGATGGGGGTGTCCAGGACGAGGTGGCGGCTCTTCACCCAGGAGACGACCTCGGTGACGACCTCGATCGGGATGTCCTGCGGGATGACCACGAGGCCGCCGCGCCGGGCCACCGTCTCGGCCATGCGGCGTCCGGCGATGGCGGTCATGTTGGCGACGACCAGCGGGATGGTGGTGCCCGTGCCGTCCGGGGAACCGAGGTCCACGCCCTGCCGGGAGCCGACGGCGCTGCGGCTCGGCACCATGAAGACGTCGTCGTACGTCAAGTCGTACGAGGGCTGGATGTCATTGAGGAAACGCACGTGCTGCACATCCCAGTCGATCAGAGGTGGCCCCCGGACAGGTCAGCCAGGGGGAAAGAGCACGTACTTCATTCTCCCATGACCGGTGGCCGATAATCCCCGGGCAGATCATCCAGGCTGGTCAGCGGCCTCCCTGGAGGATCCTCCAGGGCCGAGGGTCACGAAGAGCCCCGGGCCCCGGTCCGTCGCCTCGGCGAAGACCTCCTCGGCGACGGCCCACTCGTCCGGCCGCTCCTCGGCGTACGCCCGCCAGCCCCGGACGACGAGGACCAGCCCCCGGTCCTGCGCGCCCTCGGGCCAGACGGACGGGTCGGCGAGGGAGTCGGCGAGCGCGTCCCAGTTCCGCCCGAACCAGTCGGGCAGCGCCAGGTCACGGGCGCAGCGGTCCATCAGGCCCGCCTTGTCCGTGACCCCGTCGAGGTCCAGCGTGACCACGAGCCGCCCTGCGGGGTCCTCGGCCATCGTCCTGCCCCTCTCTCTTGAATGCCCGTCAGGCGCCGTCGGGGTCGGCCCGGTTGAGCGTCGACTTCGGCGCCGGGCCGGCCGTCATCAGGTAGTCGGCGGCCGATGTGTCCGTCACCAGGCTGGTGACCAGCCCGGAACGCAGCACCGCGTCGATCGCCGCCGCCTTGCGCTGGCCGCCCGCGATCGCCACTACCTCGGGGATACGGCGGAGCTGATCGGCCTTGACCGTGATGCACCGCTCCCCCAGGTCCCGTCCGACCCGGCGCCCCTCGGCGTCGAAGAGGTGCGCGGACATCTCGGCGGCGACACCGAGCGAGGCGTAGTGCGCGCGCTCCTCGTCGCTGAGCATGTCGTGCACCGTCGAGATGCCCGGCTCCCAGGAGCCGATGGAGACGCAGGCGACGGTGACCTTGTCGAAGTACTCGAAGGCGCGGGCGATGCCGGTCTGGTGGCGCAGCGCCTCCGCGGTGGCCGCGTCCGGCAGCAGCATCGGCGCGTAGATGGGGTGGGCGTCGCCGCCCGACACCTGGGCGGCGCGGCGGACGGCCTCGACCGAGCCGCGCTCGGCGGTCCCGGCGTCGTAGACGCCCGTCAGCTGCACCACCGTGCACGGCGGCAGCCGGTCGAGCGCAGCCGCCATGTGGATCGTGGACCGGCCCCAGGCCAGGCCCAGCACGTCGCCCTCGTTGACCAGCTCGCCGAGCAGGTCGGCGGCCACCTCGCCCAGGTTCTCCGGGTCGGGTGTCTCCTCGGCGTCGGCCGGGGACTCCACGACCACAGCGTGCTTGAGGCCGTAGCGCGCCCGTAGGGCGTCCGAGCGTTCGGCGTCCAGTTCGGCAGGTACCCGGATCTCGATTCGTACTAGGTCTCGCTCGAGGGCGGTCTCCAGGACCCGGGCCACCTTGAAGCGGCTGACGCCGAACTCCTCGGCGATCTGGATCTTGGACTTGCCCTCGAGGTAGAAGCGGCGGGCCATGGCCGCCGCCTGGACCAGCTCAGCGGGTCCCATCCGCATGGCTGAACGGCCCGCCGACATACCCGACACGGCGTTCTCCTCACTGCTGTTCACACTCTGGATTCGCCGTTCATCCTTGCAGATTCGGCGCGCTTGATCAGCCCTGATGGGAGCCGTTCACGTTCTGTTCCTCAGTGGTCGCACGCCCAGGACGCCTCGGCGGTGGCCGCGTCGGCCCGGTTGCGCAGTGCACGTACCGCCTCGGCCGGGTCGGACGCCCCGTACACGGCGGAACCCGCGACGAAGACGTCGGCGCCGGCGTCGGCGCACCGCTCGATCGTCGATGCCGACACTCCGCCGTCGACCTGGAGCCAGAGCTCCAGGCCGTGCTTCTTGATCAGCTCACGGGTGCGGCGGATCTTCGGCAGCATGATGTCGAGGAACGCCTGCCCGCCGAAGCCCGGTTCAACCGTCATGATCAGCAGCATGTCGAGCTCGGGGAGCAGATCCTCGTACGGCTCGATCGGCGTCGCCGGGCGCAGCGCCATGGAGGCGCGGGCCCCCTTGGCACGGATTTCGCGGGCGAGCCGCACGGGGGCGGTGGCCGCCTCGACGTGGAAGGTGACGGAGCCGGCGCCGGCCTCCACGTACTGGGGGGCCCAGCGGTCGGGGGCCTCGATCATCAGGTGGCAGTCCAGCGGGGTGTCCGTCGCCCGGGCCAGCGACTCCACCACCGGCACGCCGAGGGTGAGGTTGGGGACGAAGTGGTTGTCCATGACGTCGACGTGGAGCCAGTCGGCTCCCTGGACCGCCTTGGCCTCGTCCGCGAGGCGGGCGAAGTCGGCGGACAGGATGCTGGGGTTGATCTGCGCGGCCATGCCCCCAAGACTGCCATGCCGTCCGGGGGTGGGCGGCATCGGTCCCGGGGGGGGTGGGGTTGGTCGTCGGGTGCGGATGCGTGGACCCTGGGCGCGCGGTTTCCCCGCACCCCTACCGGCGCCTGCGTCGGCCCGCGTCTACGCGGTGCGGCGGATCAGGGCGAGGTACATCGCGTCGGTGCCGTGGAGGTGGGGCCAGAGTTGGATGTCGGGGCCCTCGCCCAGGTCGGGGACGTCGGGGAGGAGGGGACGGGCGTCGATGAGGTCGGTGTCGGGGAACTGCTTGAGTCCGTCGGCGACGACCGCGCGGGTCTCGGCGAGGTGCGGCGAGCAGGTCGCGTAGGCGACGACGCCGCCGACCCGGACGGCCTCGAGGGCGCTGCGCAGCAGGGCCCGCTGGAGCGGAGCGAATCCGTCCAGGTCCTGCGGGCGGCGGCGCCAGCGGGCCTCGGGGCGGCGGCGCAGGGCACCGAGGCCGGTGCACGGCACGTCGACCAGGACGCGGTCGAAGCTGCCGGGGCGCCATGCCGGGCGCGTGCCGTCGGCGGTGATCACCTGGTACGGCCCCGGGTTGCCGTCCAGGGCCTTGGCCACCAGCCCGGCGCGGTGCGGCTGCTTCTCGGAGGCGAGCAGGAAGGCACCGCGTTCAGCGGCCAGAGCACCGAGAAGCGCGGCCTTCCCGCCGGGCCCGGCGCACCCGTCCAGCCAGCGCCGGTCCGGGCCGTCCAGGGGCGCGTTGGCCAGGGCCAGGGCGACGAGCTGGCTGCCCTCGTCCTGGACGCCGGCCCGGTTCTCGCGTACCGCGTCGACGGCGCCGGGCTCGCCGCCCTCGCTCAGGCGCACGGCGTACGGGGACCAGCGGCCCGGCACGGCGGCCTCCTCGGCGAGCAGCTCGTCGCGGGTGGCCCGGCCGGGGCGGGCGACCAGGGTGACCTCGGGGCGCTCGTTGTCCGCGGCCAGCAGTTCCTCCATGCCGGCCCGGCCGCCGCCGAGCGAGTCCCACAGCGCCGAGACGACCCAGCGGGGGTGCGAGTGCACGACGGCGAGGTGGTCCTCGGGGTCGTCGTCGTAGGGCGGGGCCACCCGCTCCAGCCACCCGTCGAGGTCGTCCCGCGCGACCTTGCGCAGCACGGCGTTGACGAACTTGGCCCGCCCGTCGCCGAGCACGACCCTCGCCAGCTCGACGGTGGCGGACACGGCGGCATGGCTCGGGATACGCGTCCCGAGCAGCTGGTGCACGCCGAGGCCGAGCACGTCCAGCACCGGCGGGTCGACCTCCCGCAGCGGCCGGTCGACGCAGTCGGCGACGATCGCGTCGTACGTCCCCTGCCTGCGCAGCGTCCCGTACACCAGCTCGGTGGCGAGCGCCGCGTCCCGCGCGTCGAAGTCCCCCTTCTCGCGGGCCTTGCGCAGCAGGGGCGGCAGCACGAGGTTGGCGTACGCGTCCCGCTCGTCCACGGCCCTGAGCGCCTCGAAGGCGAGGATGCGGACGGGGTCCTTCTGGGGCCTGCGGTACGGCTTGCGGGGACGGCGGGGCTGCTCGCTCACGAAAAAGGTGCTCCGGATGTGGGGTGAAGTGCGCTCACCAGCGTACGCCCGGCCGGTGAGCGGTGATGCGGAGGCGCAGGTCAGCCGCCGAGCTGCTCGCCCTCGGCGATCCGCACCCCGCGCGCCCAGTCGGCGGCGCGCATCGGCTTCTTGCCCTGGGCCTGCACCCACAGCAGCTCGACGGCGTGCGAGCCGGTGCCGACGTACACGTCGTTCTTGCCGACGGCGAGCTGCCCGGGGGCAAGGTCCGCGCGGTCGGGGACCGGCACGGCCTGGACGAGCTTGAGCCGCTCGCCCCGGAAGGTGGTCCACGCGCCGGGGGCCGGGGTGCAGCCGCGCACCACCCGGTCCACTCGCAGCGCCGGGGCCGACCAGTCGACCCGGGCGTCCTCGACGGTGATCTTCGGGGCGAGAGTGACGCCCTCGGACGGCTGCGGCACCGCCTTCAGGCTGCCGTCCTCGATGCCGTCCATGGTGGCCGCCAGGAGCCCCGCGCCCGCGAAGGCGAGCCGGGTCAGCAGGTCGCCGCTGGTGTCGGTGGGGCGGACGGTCTCGGTGACCGTGCCGTAGACGGGGCCGGAGTCCAGGCCCTCCTCGATCAGGAAGGTGGACGCCCCGGTGATCTCGTCGCCCGCCATCAGCGCGTGCTGCACGGGCGCGGCCCCGCGCCAGGCGGGCAGCAGCGAGAAGTGCAGGTTGACCCAGCCGCGGGCGGGCACGTCGAGGGCGACGCGGGGCAGCAGCGCCCCGTAGGCCACGACGGGGCAGCAGTCGGGCGCGATCTCCCGCAGCCGCTCCAGGAACTCCGGCTCGCGCGGCTTGGCGGGCTTGAGCACCTCGATCCCGGCCTCCTCGGCCCGTTCGGCCACGGGAGAGGCGACCAGCCGACGACCGCGCCCGGCCGGAGCGTCCGGCCGCGTGACGACGGCGGCCACCTCGTGGCGCCCGGAGGCGATCAGGGCGTCCAGGGCGGGAACGGCGACCTCGGGGGTGCCGGCGAAGACGAGCTTCATGGGTGGGACGGGCCTCTCGGGCAGGGGCGGACAGCGGCCAGCGCACCAGTCTACGAGCCCGCACCGGCAGGAAAGCCGCCGACGGTGGCGCACCCCCGCGGCAGACCCCAGCCTCTCGGCCGACAGGAGACGGTGGTGCGCGGGCGGGGGAGAACCCGCCGACGGCCGAAGGCCGAGGCGCGCACCTCCCGAAACCGGGCGCACGCATATGCCACCACGCCCCACCCCGTGACCAGCGGAGCGCCCACGCGTTGGTCAAGGAAGAGTTGACCACCGGGCCGCCCGCGCGGCCCGATTCCTTTCAACGCCGGTTCGAGAGGCTTGTTCATGGCCGACCACGCAACCCACGACGCCCAGGCTCGGGCCAGCCTGCACTTGCTGGTGCGGGACATCGAGCGGGTCCGCCGGCAGGTGGACGCACTGCGCACCCTCACCGCCCAGCTGGGCAACGTCTACCGCCCGCGGCGCTCCGGCCCCTCCACGGGCTTCGTCGTCTACGGGCGCGCCCCCGCCCCGACGGTCCGTCTCGCCCAGGAGCTCCGGGACAGCGTCGAGACCCTGGTCACGGCCGCCGTGGACTTCGACCGTTCGCTCGGCTTCTCGTGGGACGCGGTGGGCTCCGCGCTCGGCGTCACCAAGCAGGCCGTTCACCGCCGCTACGGCTCCCGCCGCGCCGCCGCCCAGACGGCGCCCGCCGCCGAGACCACCGAGCACGCGCCGGAGCCGGCGGGCACCCGCCCGGTCACCGTGGGCTCGGTGCTGCCCGCCGTGCCCGCCGTCCCCGCGGCCCGTTCGATGCCGACCCAGCCGACGGCGGGCAGCCCGGCCCTGCGCGACGACGTCCGGCCCACGGCCTTCCCCGGCCCGCGCAACGGCTGAGCCGCACCGACGGGGCCGCCACGGCTCACCGGCCCTCCGTCTCCCTCCTCCTCGGGAACCGGAGGGCCACTGCACGCACGCTCCTCACCACAGCACACACCACTCCCCCCCCGGCATGCTCACGCCTCACCCGATGTCGGGCGGATCGATCCGCACCCACACCGCCGCGTCGCTCCCCCGCGCCATCCGCGCCGCCTGCGCGGCCTTCAGCGCACCGGCAAGCGCCGCCCCTCGCCCCGGCGGCACCCGGACCAGCGCCCGCTCCCAGCGTTCGCCCGGCGGCGGCGCGCCCGCCCGGCGCGGACGCCCCGCGGCCGTGACCGGAAGTGGCACGGGACCGAGCACCTCGGCCTCGCGCGGCAGTTCGACGGCGCCCAGGAAGTCGGCCACCGCCTGAGCCGGCCCCGCCACGGCCGCCATCCTGGAGACCGGCGGGAAGCCGAGCTCGGCCCGCTCGGCCAGCTCCCGCAGCGCGTGACCGACGGGATCCCAGCGCACCAGCGCCTGCACCGGCCGCAGCGTCGGCTCGGCGACCGCGACAACGGTGCCCCCGGCGCTCTGCGGACGCACCAGCGCGGCGGCGGCCAGCCAGCGCCGCAGCGCGTCCTCGCCGGCGTGGAGGTCGGGCCGCCCGAGCATCGCCCAGCCGTCGAGCAGCAGGGCCGCCGCGTATCCGCCCTCGGCGACGGGTTCGGCGCCCGGCGTGCTCACGACCAGCGCGGGAGCCTCGGACACGGTGTCCAGCACCTGCTCGCGCCCGGAGGTGCGCACGGGCACGGCCGGGAAGGCCCGCCCCAGTTCCTCGGCGGTGCGCCGGGCCCCGACGACCTGTGCGCGCAGCCGGAAGGCCCCGCACTCCGGGCAGTGCCAGGCGCCCTCCTCGCGCCCGCACCATCCGCACCGCAGAGCGGGCCCGGACTCCTGGCCCTCCAGCGGCCCCGAGCAGTGCCGGCACCGCGCGGGCGTCCGACACGAAGCGCACGCCATCCGCGGCACGTAGCCCCGCCGGGGCACCTGCACGAGCACCGGGCCGCGCCGCAGCCCGTCCCTGACGGCCTGCCAGGCGAGGGTCGGCAGCCGCGCGGCCCGTGCGGCCTCGTCCCGGGCCAGGTCCTGGTCCCCCACGGTCCGTACCAGCGGGGCCGCGGCCCGCACCTGCTCGCGTGCGGCGACCAGCGGCCGGGCCCAGCCGGTCTCCACGAGCTGGGCGGCCTCCACGGTGCAGCTCCAGCCGCCCAGCAGGAAGGCGCACCGGTCCTGGGCGGCGCGCAGCAGCAGCACCTCGCGCGCGTGCGGCTGCGGGGCGTGCGGCTCGCTGTGGCTGTCGTCGCCGTCGTCCCAGAGGGCGACCAGCCCGAGGTCCCGCACCGGCGCGAACATGGCGGCCCGGGTTCCGACCACGGCCCGTACGGACCCCCTGCGCACCGCGAGCCACTGCGCGTACCGCTTCTCGGGCCCCGCGTCGGCGGTGAGCACCGCGTGCCGTCCCTCGCCGAGCACGGTGGTCAGCGCGGTGTCTGCGCGGGCGACCGCCCGTCCGTCGGGCAGGACGACGAGCGCGCCCCGTCCGGAGGCCAACGTCGCCGCGACGGCCCGCGCCAGCTCTTCGGCCCACTGCGGGCCGGGCAACGCGTTCCACACCGCGCGCGGCGCGCCCCCCGAGGCGAGGGCAGCCACGAACGCCGCCCCTTGTTCGTACCGCGCCCAGGACCCCGGATCCGGCACCGGTGGCGGGGGCAGCGGATCGGGTGACGTCCGCTTCTCGGCGCGCGCGCTGCGCGGCGGTACGGCGAGCTGCAGGACGTCGGCGAGGCTGCCCGCGTAACGGTCCGCGACCCCCCGCGCGAGTCCCAGCAGCTCCCCGTCGAGCACCGGCTCGGGCGAGACGACCTGGGCCAACGCGGCCAGGGGGCCTGAGTAGTCGGACTCGGCGAGCCGCTCGATGAGGAACCCGTCGACCAGTCCCCCGCCCTCGCGCCGCCCGTCCCGCACCCGGTGCCGGCCCGCCCCGAACCGCACCCGCACCCGCACGCCGGGCTGGGCGTCGGCGTCGAGCTCCTCGGGCACGGCGTAGTCGAAGTACCGGTCGAGGTGGAGCACGCCCTTGTCGACGAGCACCCGGGCGACGGGCAACTCCTTGGCGAGGGCCGCTCCGCGCCAGGTCCGCGGCTTGGCCCGAGGCGCCTTCGCCCGGCGCACACTCTCCCGGATGAGCGCGAGCTGCTCGGGCGGCGCGTCCCCCGCGCCACCGCCCGTCGCTTCGTTCTCGCTGCTCACGCCTGCATTCTTACCAAATACCACTGACAACCGACGGCGCCCGACTTACCACCGTCTCACCGGCCCCGGTCCGACTGCGCCCTGGAGCACTCGGCCACGCCGGCCGGCCTCGGCCGACCGGCGACGGCATGCGAACCCGCGGGGGCTCAGCGCCCCGGAGTACCCGTCGTTTCCGCACCGGACGCGTCGTGTCGTCCTCCCGAAATCGAGGTGGCAGCGGTCACGTGCTCCCCATTTGACCGCGCGCGACGAGGCGCGCTCCATCGAAAGCACCCGCGGCCTGCGCACCGGGAGGGTGATCAGCAGTAGAGGGGCGCGTCGGGGCCGCGCGAACGATGTGCGGCGCGGGTCTGCGGACGCGCCGAGACCCGGCGTCCCCATCGGGATCACCGGGCCTCGTCGACGTGCCGTCCGGCGGGGACGGCGGTGGCGCCCGGGGTGCTACAGCCCCGCCGCCTGCCGCAGCGCCTCCACGCGGTCGGTGCGCTCCCAGGTGAAGTCGGGCAGCTCACGGCCGAAGTGACCGTAGGCCGCGGTCTGGGCGTAGATCGGGCGGAGCAGGTCGAGGTCGCGGATGATGGCGGCCGGGCGGAGGTCGAAGACCTCGTCGATCGCCTTCTCGATCTTCTCGGCGTCGATCTTGGCGGTGCCGAAGGTCTCCACGAAGAGACCGACCGGCTCGGCCTTGCCGATCGCGTAGGCGACCTGGACCTCGCAGCGGGCGGCGAGGCCCGCGGCGACGACGTTCTTCGCCACCCAGCGCATCGCGTACGCGGCGGAGCGGTCGACCTTGGACGGGTCCTTGCCGGAGAAGGCGCCGCCGCCGTGGCGGGCCATGCCGCCGTAGGTGTCGATGATGATCTTCCGGCCGGTCAGACCGGCGTCGCCCATCGGGCCGCCGATCTCGAAGCGGCCGGTCGGGTTGACCAGGAGGCGGTAGTTCTCCGTGTCGAGCTTGATGCCGTCGTCCAGCAGCGCCTTGAGCTCCGGCTCGACGACGAATTCCTTGATGTCGGGCGCGAGCAGCGACTCCAGGTCGATGTCACTGGCGTGCTGCGAGGAGACGACGACCGTGTCGAGCCGGACGGCCTTGTCGCCGTCGTACTCGATGGTGACCTGCGTCTTGCCGTCCGGGCGCAGGTAGGGGATGGTCCCGTTCTTGCGGACCTCGGACAGGCGCTTGGACAGGCGGTGCGCCAGGAAGACCGGGAGCGGCATCAGCGTGGGCGTCTCGTCGGACGCGTAGCCGAACATCAGGCCCTGGTCGCCGGCGCCCTGGCGGTCCAGCTCGTCCTCGTCGCCCTCGACCCGGTTCTCGTACGCCGTGTCGACACCCTGGGCGATGTCCGGGGACTGCGCGCCGATCGAGACGGAGACGCCGCAGGAGGCGCCGTCGAAACCCTTCTTCGAGGAGTCGTAGCCGATCTCCAGGATCTTGCCGCGGACCAGGTTGGCGATGTCCGCGTAGGCCTTGGTGGTGACCTCGCCGGCCACGTGCACCAGTCCGGTGGTGATCAGGGTTTCGACGGCGACCCGGGAGGTCGGGTCCTCACGCAGAAGCGCGTCGAGAATGGTGTCGCTGATCTGGTCAGCGATCTTGTCGGGGTGACCTTCGGTCACGGACTCCGAGGTGAACAGGCGACGGGACACAACGCTCCCTGGGGTTGCAGCGGCTGCTGGCTGATCATTGGTGGACGGCACGGGGAGCTGCACCCGGCGACGTCCGAGAACAGTTTATCGGTCGCACTCCGCCACGGGCCCACCCGTCTCGGCTGTCGGAAGGGCTGTGACCTGCGGCACGGGCATTCTGCCCAGAACGGAGCGCCCTTGGCCAGGGTCGCCACGCCGGAATGCGCGGGGACGACGGGGGCCGTGGAGTGAATGAGTCATTCAGCCGAGCCGTTCCGCCACGAGGTCCCACACGGTTTCGGCCAGCGCTTCCTTCGGACCGTGCGCCACCGGGGTCTCGCTGCCGTCGGCACCGAGGACGACCGCCTCGTTCTCCTCGGAACCGAAGGTCTTGCGCTCCCCCACCTCGTTCACCACGAGCAGGTCACAGCCCTTGCGCTTCAGCTTGGCGCGGCCGTTGGCGAGAACGTCGTCGGTCTCGGCGGCGAAGCCCACGATCACCTGCCCGGAACGCGCGCGGTCGCCGGCGATCTCCGCGAGGATGTCCGGATTACGCACCAGGGTGATCGGCGCGGGCTCCTGGTCGTCCTTCTTCTTGATCTTCCCGACGGCGTATGTCGCCGGGCGGAAGTCCGCGACCGCCGCGGCCATGACGATGGCGTCGGCGTCCGCCGCGGCGCGCAGCACGGCCTCCCGCAGCTCCACGGCGGTGCCGACAGGGACGACGTTCACGCCGGCCGGGTCCGGGAGCGACGCGTTCGCCGAGACGAGGGTGACCCGGGCACCCCGCGCGGCGGCGCTGCGGGCCAGGGCGTAGCCCTGCTTTCCGGAGGAGCGGTTGCCGAGGAAGCGAACCGGGTCGAGGGGCTCCCGGGTGCCGCCGGCGCTGACCACGACGTGCCGGCCGGCGAGGTCGGGCTCGCGCACGCCGCGGGCGAGCACCCTGCGGCAGACCTCGAAGATCTCCCCCGGGTCGGGCAGTCGGCCCTTGCCGGTGTCGACGCCGGTGAGGCGGCCGACGGCCGGCTCGATCACGACCGCGCCCCGGCGGCGGAGCGTCGCCACGTTCTCCTGGGTGGCCGGGTGCTCCCACATCTCGGTGTGCATGGCGGGGGCGAAGACGACCGGGCAGCGAGCCGTGAGCAGGGTGTTGGTGAGGAGGTCGTCGGCGAGGCCGTGGGCGGCCTTGGCCAGCATGTCGGCGGTGGCCGGGGCGACGACGACGAGGTCGGCGTGCTGGCCGATGCGCACGTGCGGGACCTGATGGACGTCGTCCCACACCTCGGTCGACACCGGCTTGCCTGACAGGGCGGACCAGGTGGCGGCGCCGACGAAGTGCAGTGCGGAGGCGGTGGGGACGACACGGACCTCGTGCCCCGACTCCGTGAGCCTGCGCAGCAGCTCACAGGCTTTGTACGCGGCGATCCCGCCGCTGACCCCCAAAACGACCTCGGGCTTGTCCACCGTCTCTCCCCGGCTCGGATGACGCGCTCGGGCAGCGCGTACGACCCATCACACACCACAGGCCCGACAGTCGGGCTGCCGGGCCTGTGGATAAGTCAGCTTCAGGCTGAAAATACTACCGCCGGTGTTACTGCGCCGGACCCTCGATGGCCTCGGAGGTCAGCAGACCCGCGTTGATCTCGCGCAGGGCGATCGAGAGCGGCTTCTCGTGGACGTGGGTGTCGACGAGCGGACCGACGTACTCGAGGAGACCCTCGCCGAGCTGCGAGTAGTACGCGTTGATCTGGCGGGCCCGCTTGGCCGCGTAGATCACGAGGCTGTACTTCGAGTCCGTGGCCTCGAGGAGCTCGTCGATCGGCGGGTTGATGATGCCCTCGGGCGCGGAGATGGAAGAGGACACGCTCTACCTTCCGATGGATGGGAAAGATTCAGTCACCGTGACCGGTAACGATCACACGACGTTCGTCAAGGCTAGCAGCTCGCGCGCCACGTCCTCGACGGAGGTGTTGACCAGGGTCCGGTCGAACTCCGGCTCGGCCGCCAGCTCGACCCTTGCGGCGGCGAGGCGGCGCTCGATGACCTCCGGCGGCTCGGTGCCCCGGCCGGTGAGCCTGCGCACCAGCTCCTCCCAGGAGGGCGGGGCCAGGAACACGAGCTGGGCCTCCGGCATGGACTCCCGGACCTGCCGCGCCCCCTGGAGGTCGATCTCCAGGAGCACCGGCTCACCGGCCTCCAGTCGCTCCAGTACGGCCGCACGCGGCGTGCCGTAGCGGTTGCCGGCGAACTCGGCCCACTCCAGCAGCTCGCCGTTGGCGATCAGCTTGTCCATCTCCTCGTCGGTGACGAAGAAGTAGTGGACTCCGTGCCGCTCGCCGGGACGGGGCTTGCGGGTCGTCGCCGACACCGAGAGCCAGACCTCGGGGTGTTCCTTGCGCATATGGGCGACGACCGTGCTCTTGCCGACCCCCGAGGGGCCGGAGAGCACGGTCAGCCGCGGACGTGATTCCGGGGGCACGGGGGTCGTCCCCCGGGATGTTGCAGCCATGCGGCGATTATTCCAGTTGTTCCGGAGTGGTCCGGACTCAGCTGCCGGTGCTGCCGAACTCGCGCTCCAGGGAGGCGATCTGGTTGGAACCGAGGCCTCGTACACGGCGGCTCTCGGAGATGCCGAGCCGCTCCATGATCTGCTTGGCGCGGACCTTGCCCACGCCCGGCAGGGACTCGAGGAGGGCGGAGACCTTCATCTTGCCGATGACGTCGTTCTCCTGGCCCTGCTTGATGACCTCGTGGAGGGAGGCGCCGGAGTGCTTGAGTCGATTCTTGACCTCGGCCCGCTCCCGGCGAGCCGCGGCGGCCTTTTCGAGCGCGGCTGCGCGCTGTTCAGGGGTAAGGGGCGGAAGAGCCACGCCTACGTCACCTCGGATGTCGAACTGTCGGATACGGACCGGTGAGGAACCTAGTCGCCCCACACCTGGGGAGTCGCGAGCAACACGCTTGCCCGAGGACTCTCGACGGAGACTAGCGGTCAACTCCGCCAGAGTCAGCGAGAACGGCGGAAAAGTCCTGGTCAGCCTCCGCCAGGGCAGACATTTCAGACATATTGCCTCCGATTTGAGGATGTATCCAAGGTCTGGAAGCCTAGGCGGCCGTCACCGCGGTCCTGACCTCGTCGGAGAAGCGGTCCGCCGCGTTCCGCAGCGCGGTCACGTCCGGGCCGTGACGAAGGACACCCCGGCTGACGTTCGGCACGACGTTGCGCAGCGCCGCCCCGAACACCCCCGGCAGGTCCGCCGGCGTCGCGCCCTGGGCGCCGATGCCGGGTGCGAGGAGCGGGCCGTTGACGTCCAGGTCGTACGACGAGAGGTCGCCGAGTGTGGCGCCGACGACCGCGCCGAAGGAGCCCAGAGGGGTCTCCCCCGCGTTCTCCGCGGCCAGGTGCGCCAGCATCGTCGCCCCGACGCTCCGCCCGTCGGCCCGGACCGCGTGCTGGATCTCGGCGCCCTCCGGGTTGGAGGTGAGCGCCAGCACGAACAGTCCCGCGCCGTTCGCGCGCGCCAGGTCGACGGCCGGCTTCAGGGAGCCGTAGCCGAGGTACGGGGAGACGGTCAGCGCGTCCGAGAACAGCGGCGCGCCCCTGTGCAGGAAGGACTCGGCGTACGCGGCCATGGTGGAGCCGATGTCGCCCCGCTTGGCGTCCATGACCACCAGCGCGCCGGCCGTCCGCGCCTCCTCGACCGATTTCTCCAGGACGGCGACGCCGCGCGAGCCGAAACGCTCGAAGAAGGCGCTCTGCGGTTTGAGGACCGCCACCCGGTCGCCCACGGCCTCCACGACGGTGCGGCTGAAGCGCTCCAGACCGGCCACGTCGTCGTTCAGGCCCCACTCGGCGAGCAGGGAGGCGTGGGGGTCGATGCCGACGCACAGCGGCCCGCGTTCGTCCATGGCACGGCGCAGGCGCGCGCCGAAGGGCTCGAGTACCGTCATGCGTTCTTCCTCACGTCGGCGCCGACCGCGTCGGCGAGGGTGGCGTACGGGCTCTGCCGCAGGCGGGCGGCGAGCCCCTTGTGGAGGTGGCGAGCGTAGAACGGCCCCTCGTAGACGAAGGCGCTGTAGCCCTGCACCAGCGTGGCCCCGGCCAGGATGCGCTGCCAGGCGTCCTCTGCGGTCTCGATGCCGCCGACGCCCACCAGGGTGATCCGCTCGCCCACGCGCGCGTAGAGGCGGCGCAGCACCTCCAGGGAGCGTGCCCTGAGGGGAGCGCCCGACAGGCCGCCGGTCTCCTGGACCAGGGCGGGCGAGGACGTCAGGCCGAGTCCCTCGCGCGCGATGGTGGTGTTGGTGGCGATGATGCCGTCCAGGCCCAGCTCCACCGCCAGGTCGGCGACCGCGTCGACGTCCTCGTCGGCGAGGTCCGGCGCGATCTTGACCAGGAGCGGGACGCGTCGCGTGGTGACCACGCGGTCGGCGGCCTCGCGCACCGCGCTCAGGAGCGGGCGCAGCGCCTCCGTCGCCTGGAGGTTGCGCAGGCCGGGCGTGTTCGGGGAGGAGACGTTGACGACCAGGTAGTCGGCGTGCGGGGCGAGGCGTTCGGCCGACTTCACGTAGTCACCGGTGGCCTCCTCCTCCGGGACGACCTTCGTCTTGCCGATGTTGACGCCGACGACCGTCCTGAAGACCGGCGTACGGGAGGCCAGGCGGGCGGCGACGGCCAGGGAGCCGTCGTTGTTGAAGCCCATGCGGTTGATCAGCGCGCGGTCGCTCACCAGCCGGAACAGCCGCTTCTTGGGGTTGCCGGGCTGCGGCTCCCCCGTCACGGTGCCGATCTCCACGTGGTCGAAGCCGAGCATGGCCATCCCGTCGATGGCCACCGCGTTCTTGTCGAAGCCGGCGGCCAGCCCGAAGGGACCGTGCATGCGCAGGCCGAAGGCCTCCGTGCGCAGCTCCTTGTACCGGGGCGCGAGCACGGCCGCGGCGAAGGTGCGCAGGGCGGGGACGCGGACGGCGAGGCGGATCCAGCGGAAGGCGAGGTGGTGCGCCCGCTCCGGGTCCATCCGCTTGAAGACGAGGGAGAAGAAGGTCTTGTACATGGGTGTCCTCATGAAGCCTCATGAAGAGGGGGACACCGTTTCCGGTGTCCCCCTCGGGGCTGCTAGTCGCGGGCCGCGGTCAGGAATTCCGCGTGTTCCTGGAGTGAGCGCACTCCCACGTCGCCGTGGTTGAGGGCGTCGATGCCCTGGACGGCCGCCGCGAGCGCCTGGACCGTCGTCAGGCACGGCACGGAACGGGCCACGGCCGCCGTGCGGATGTCGTAGCCGTCGAGGCGGCCACCGGTGCCGTACGGGGTGTTGACGATGAGGTCGACCTCGCCGTCGTGAATGAGCTGGACGATGGTCTTCTCGCCGTTCGGGCCGGTGCCCTCGGACTGCTTGCGCACGACGGTGGCGTTGATGCCGTTGCGCTTGAGGACCTCGGCGGTGCCGGAGGTGGCGAGCAGCTCGAAGCCGTGGGCGACCAGCTCGCGTGCCGGGAAGATCATCGAGCGCTTGTCGCGGTTGGCGACCGAGATGAACGCCCGTCCCTTGGTCGGCAGCGGGCCGTAGGCGCCGGCCTGCGACTTGGCGTACGCCGTGCCGAAGACGGAGTCGATGCCCATGACCTCGCCGGTGGAGCGCATCTCCGGGCCGAGGACCGTGTCGACGCCGCGGCCGTGGATGTCCCGGAAGCGGGACCACGGCATGACGGCCTCCTTGACGGAGATCGGCGCGTCCATCGGGAGCGTGCCGCCGTCGCCGTTGGCCGGGAGCAGGCCCTCGGCGCGCAGTTCGGCGATGGTCGCGCCCAGCGAGATGCGGGCGGCGGCCTTCGCGAGCGGCACCGCGGTCGCCTTCGAGGTGAAGGGCACGGTGCGCGAGGCGCGCGGGTTGGCCTCCAGGACGTAGAGGATGTCCCCGGCCAGCGCGAACTGGATGTTGATCAGGCCGCGCACGCCGACGCCCGCGGCGATGCCCTCGGTGGAGGCGCGCAGCCGCTTGATGTCGAAGCCGCCGAGCGTGATCGGGGGCAGGGCGCACGCCGAGTCGCCGGAGTGGATACCGGCCTCCTCGATGTGCTCCATGACGCCGCCGAGGTACAGCTCCTCGCCGTCGTACAGGGCGTCGACGTCGATCTCGATCGCGTCGTCCAGGAAGCGGTCGACCAGGACCGGCCGGGACGGGCTGATCTCGGTCGACTCGGCGATGTACGCCTCCAGCCGGGTCTCGTCGTAGACGATCTCCATGCCGCGTCCGCCGAGGACGTAGGAGGGCCGGACGAGGACCGGGTAGCCGATCTCGTCGGCGATGGCCCTGGCCTCGGCGAAGGTGGTGGCGGTGCCGTGCTTGGGGGCGGGCAGGCCCGCCTCCTCGAGGACCTGGCCGAAGGCGCCGCGGTCCTCGGCGGCGTGGATGGCCTCCGGCGAGGTGCCGACGATCGGCACGCCGTTGTCCTTGAGCGCCTGGGACAGGCCCAGCGGGGTCTGGCCGCCGAGTTGGACGACCACGCCCGCGACCGGTCCGGCCTGCCGCTCCGCGTGGACGATCTCCAGGACGTCCTCCAGGGTGAGCGGCTCGAAGTACAGCCGGTCGGAGGTGTCGTAGTCGGTGGAGACGGTCTCCGGGTTGCAGTTGACCATCACGGTCTCGTACCCGGCGTCGCTCAGCGCGAAGGAGGCGTGGACGCAGGAGTAGTCGAACTCGATGCCCTGGCCGATGCGGTTCGGGCCGGAGCCCAGGATGATGACGGCCGGCTTCTCGCGGGGCGCGACCTCGGTCTCCTCGTCGTAGGAGGAGTAGAAGTACGGCGTCTTCGCGGCGAACTCGGCGGCGCAGGTGTCGACCGTCTTGTAGACCGGGCGGATGCCGAGCGCGTGCCGCACCTCGCGGACGACGTCCTCGCGCAGGCCGCGGATCTCGCCGATCTGCTGGTCGGAGAAGCCGTGCCGCTTGGCCTCGGCGAGCAGGTCGGCGGTCAGCTCGGGGGCGGCGGCCAGCTCGTCGGCGGTCTCCTTGATCAGGAAGAGCTGGTCGACGAACCAGGGGTCGATCTTCGTGTACTCGAAGACCTCCTCGGGCGTGGCGCCCGCGCGGATGGCCTGCATGAC
Organism: Streptomyces mutabilis; assembly: GCF_014649815.1. Classification (GTDB taxonomy): domain Bacteria; phylum Actinomycetota; class Actinomycetes; order Streptomycetales; family Streptomycetaceae; genus Streptomyces; species Streptomyces mutabilis. The sequence continues at coordinate 99,359 of NZ_BMTT01000014.1, forward strand.
GGCGTTGATGCGGCCGTCGGTGGGCCGGACGGACTCCTCCAGCAGCGCCTTCTTGTCGCCCGCCTCGCCGACGAAGGTGAACTGGCTGCCCTTCTTCTCCAGCGAGCGCAGCGCCTTCTGGAAGGCCTCGGTGAAGTTGCGGCCGATGGCCATGGCCTCGCCGACCGACTTCATGGTGGTCGTGAGGGTGGAGTCGGCGCTCGGGAACTTCTCGAAGGCGAACCGCGGGGCCTTGACGACCACGTAGTCGAGCGTGGGCTCGAAGGAGGCCGGGGTCTCCTGCGTGATGTCGTTCGGGATCTCGTCCAGGGTGTAGCCGACGGCGAGCTTGGCGGCGATCTTGGCGATCGGGAAGCCGGTCGCCTTGGAGGCGAGCGCCGAGGAGCGCGAGACGCGCGGGTTCATCTCGATGACGATCACGCGGCCGTCCTCGGGGTTCACCGCGAACTGGATGTTGCAGCCGCCGGTGTCGACGCCGACCTCGCGGATGATCGCGATACCGACGTCGCGCAGCACCTGGTACTCGCGGTCGGTGAGCGTCATCGCGGGCGCGACGGTGATCGAGTCGCCGGTGTGGACGCCCATGGGGTCGAAGTTCTCGATGGAGCAGACGACCACGACGTTGTCGTTCTTGTCGCGCATCAGCTCCAGCTCGTACTCCTTCCAGCCGAGGATGGACTCCTCAAGGAGCACCTCGGTGGTCGGCGAGAGGGTGAGGCCCTGTCCGGCGATGCGGCGCAGCTCCTCCTCGTCGTGCGCGAAGCCGGAGCCGGCGCCGCCCATGGTGAAGGACGGGCGCACGACGACCGGGTAGCCGCCGAGCTCGTCGACGCCCTTGAGGACGTCGTCCATGGAGTGGCAGATGTAGGACCGGGCGGACTCGCCGTGGCCGATCTTCTTGCGGACCTCCTCGACCACCTCCTTGAACAGGTCGCGGTCCTCGCCCTTGTGGATCGCCTGGACGTTGGCGCCGATCAGCTCGACGCCGTACTTCTCCAGAACGCCGTTCTCGTGCAGCGAGATGGCGGTGTTGAGCGCCGTCTGGCCGCCCAGGGTGGGCAGCAGCGCGTCGGGCTGCTCCTTGGCGATGATCTTCTCGACGAACTCGGGGGTGATCGGCTCGACGTAGGTGGCGTCGGCGATCTCCGGGTCGGTCATGATCGTCGCCGGGTTGGAGTTCACGAGGACGACCCTGAGGCCCTCGGACTTCAGGACCCGGCACGCCTGGGTGCCGGAGTAGTCGAACTCGGCGGCCTGGCCGATGACGATCGGGCCGGAGCCGATGACCAGGACGGACTGGATATCGGTGCGCTTAGGCACGCTGGCCCTCCATCAGGGAAACGAAGCGGTCGAACAGGTAGGCGGCGTCGTGCGGGCCGGCCGCCGCTTCGGGGTGGTACTGGACGCTGAAGGCCGGCTTGTCGAGAAGCTGGAGGCCCTCCACCACGTTGTCGTTCAGGCAGACGTGGGAGACCTCGGCGCGGCCGTAGGGGGTGTCGGAGACCTTGTCGAGCGGGGCGTCGACGGCGAATCCGTGGTTGTGCGCGGTGACCTCGACCTTGCCGGTCGTACGGTCCTGCACGGGCTGGTTGATGCCGCGGTGGCCGTACTTCAGCTTGAAGGTGCCGAAGCCGAGGGCGCGGCCCAGGATCTGGTTGCCGAAGCAGATGCCGAAGAGCGGGGTGCCGCGCTCCAGGACGCCCTGCATGACGGAGACCGGGTGGTCGGCGGTGGACGGGTCGCCCGGGCCGTTGGAGAAGAAGACACCGTCCGGGTTGACCGCGTAGACGTCCTCGACGGTCGCGGTGGCGGGCAGGACGTGCACCTCGATGCCGCGCTCGGCCATCCGGTGCGGGGTCATGCCCTTGATGCCGAGGTCGACGGCGGCGACGGTGAACTTCTTCTCGCCGATCGCGGGGACGACGTACGCCTCGGTGGTGGCGACCTCGGCGGAGAGGTCGGCGCCGGTCATCTCGGGGGCTTCCTGGACGCGGGCCAGCAGCGCGGCGTCGTCCTGGACGGCGTCGCCGCTGAAGATGCCGACGCGCATGGCGCCGCGCTCACGCAGGTGGCGGGTGAGCGCGCGGGTGTCGATGCCGGCGATGCCGACGACGCCCTGGGCGTCCAGTTCGTCGTCCAGCGTGCGGCGGGAGCGCCAGCTGGAGGGCACGCGGGCGGGGTCGCGGACGACGTAGCCGGAGACCCAGATCTTCTTGGACTCCATGTCCTCGTCGTTGACGCCGGTGTTGCCCACGTGCGGAGCGGTCATCACGACCACCTGGCGGTGGTACGACGGGTCGGTGAGGGTCTCCTGGTAACCGGTCATGCCGGTGGAGAACACGGCTTCGCCGAAGGTGGCCCCCACGGCCCCGTAGGCTCGGCCGCGGAAGATCCGGCCGTCCTCCAGGACGAGTACGGCGGGAGCCTTGCCGGCTCCCCGGGTGGAGGTCGTCATCGTGCGCCTTCCGTTTCCGTCTTGTTGATCATGTCGTTCAGTGTCTCGACCCACTCGTTGTGCTCGGCCGCGTGGTCGGAGCGGAAGCCGGAGTCGATCAGCTTGTCGCCGTGCTCCCAGGTGACGACCAGCAGGCCGCCCTCGGTGAGCACCTTGCCGGCGATTCCCTTGTCGAGCCGGGCCTCGCGCAGCGCTGCGACGGGGACGAAGAAGTCGTTCGCGCCGGGGCGTACGACGTCCAGGCCCGCGTTTGTCAGCGTGAGCTCGACCCGGCTGCGGGTGCCCAGGCCGTGCGCCACGATGCGGTCCAGCCACTGCCCGGCGCTGGTGGAGCCGTGGTAGCGGCCGCTCAGGCTCAGTTTCACCGGGCCGGGGGCGTCCGGCGCGCTGGGCAGCTCGGGCAGGTCGCCCTGGAGGGTGCTGCGCCACTTCCAGCCCTCGCGCATCAGCCAGTAGACGAGCGCGACGAACAGGCCGAGGCCGACGACCCAGCCGATGCGGGCGGCCCAGTCGGTCACTTCCGCCGATTCCTTCTCGGCGGCCAGCAGGATTACAGGTGTCACGTGAGCTTCCCGTCGACGAGCGTGGCCTTGCCCCGCAGCCACGTGTGCGTCACACGGCCCGGCAGCTCACGCCCCTCGTACGGGGTGTTGCGGCTGCGCGAGGCGAAGCCCGCGGGGTCCACCTGGCCACGGTATGCCGTGTCGACGAGGGTGAGGTTGGCGGGCTCACCAGCCGAGACGGGACGGCCGTGTCCGGTGGCCTGTCCGATCTTGGCGGGCTTGACGGACATGCGGTCGGCGACGCCGGCCCAGTCCAGCAGGCCCGTGTCCACCATGGTCTCCTGGACCACCGACAGCGCGGTCTCCAGGCCCACCATGCCCATGGCGGCGGCGGCCCACTCGCAGTCCTTGTCCTCGTGCGGGTGCGGGGCGTGGTCGGTGGCGACGATGTCGATCGTGCCGTCGGCGAGCGCCTCGCGCAGCGCGAGCACGTCACGCTCGGTGCGCAGCGGCGGGTTCACCTTGTAGACCGGGTTGTACGAGCGGACCAGCTCGTCGGTGAGCAGCAGGTGGTGCGGGGTGACCTCGGCGGTGACGTCGATGCCGCGGGACTTGGCCCAGCGGACGATCTCGACGCTGCCCGCCGTGGACAGGTGGCAGATGTGGACCCGGGAGCCGACGTGCTCGGCGAGCAGCACGTCCCGGGCGATGATCGACTCCTCGGCGACGGCCGGCCAGCCCCCGAGGCCCAGCTCGGCGGAGACGACGCCCTCGTTCATCTGGGCGCCCTCGGTGAGCCGGGGCTCCTGGGCGTGCTGGGCGACGACGCCGCCGAAGGCCTTCACGTACTCCAGGGCGCGGCGCATGATCACGGCGTCGTGGACGCACTTGCCGTCGTCGGAGAAGACGGTGACGCCGGCCGCGGACTCGTGCATGGCGCCCAGCTCGGCGAGCTTGGCGCCCTCCAGACCGACGGTGACGGCGCCGACGGGCTGCACGTCGCAGTAGCCGGACTCCTGGCCGAGCCGCCAGACCTGCTCGACGACGCCGGCGGTGTCGGCGACCGGGAAGGTGTTGGCCATGGCGAAGACGTTGGTGTAGCCGCCGCTCGCCGCCGCCCGGGTTCCGGTCAGCACGGTCTCGGAGTCCTCGCGGCCGGGCTCGCGCAGGTGGGTGTGGAGGTCGACCAGGCCGGGCAGCAGCACCTTGCCGTCGGCCTCGATCACCTCGGCGCCCTCGGCGGACAGGCCGGTGCCGACCTGAGCGATCGTCGCGCCGTCGATCAGCACGTCCTGCGGCTCGCCGCCGAGCACCTTCGCACCGCGGATCAGGGTCTTGCTCATCTTCTTTACTTCTCCTCGGTGGGGCGGGCGTGGGTCACGGCGGGTTCGTTGCCGCCGAGCAGCAGGTAGAGGACGGCCATGCGGACGGAGACGCCGTTGGTGACCTGCTCGACGACGGTGCAGCGGTCGGAGTCGGCGACCTCGGCGGTGATCTCCATGCCGCGGACCATCGGGCCGGGATGCATCACGATGGCGTGGTCGGGCATCTTCGACATGCGGTCGCCGTCGAGACCGTAGCGGCGGGAGTACTCGCGCTCGGTGGGGAAGAACGCGGCGTTCATGCGCTCGCGCTGCACGCGCAGCAGCATCACCGCGTCGGACTTGGTCAGGGTGGAGTCGAGGTCGTAGGAGACCTCGCAGGGCCAGCTCTCGACGCCGACCGGCAGCAAAGTGGGCGGGGCGACGAGGGTGACCTCGGCGCCGAGGGTGTGCAGCAGGTCGACGTTGGAGCGGGCGACGCGGCTGTGCAGGATGTCGCCGACGAGGGTGATCCGGCGTCCGTCCAGGTCCTTGCCGAGGCCGGCGTCGCGGCCGACCAGGCGGCGGCGCATGGTGAACGCGTCCAGCAGGGCCTGGGTGGGGTGCTGGTGGGTGCCGTCGCCGGCGTTGATGACGTGGGCGTCGATCCACCCGGAGGTGGCCAGGCGGTAGGGGGCGCCGGAGGCGCCGTGCCGGATGACGACGGCGTCGACCCCCATGGCCTCCAGGGTCTGGGCGGTGTCCTTGAGGGACTCGCCCTTGGAGACGCTGGAGCCCTTGGCGGTGAAGTTGATGACGTCCGCCGACAGGCGCTTCTCGGCGGCCTCGAAGGAGATCCGGGTCCTCGTCGAGTCCTCGAAGAAGAGGTTGACGACGGTCCGGCCGCGCAGGGTCGGCAGTTTCTTGATCGGCCGGTCGGCGACCCGGGCCATCTCCTCAGCGGTGTCGAGGATCAGGACGGCGTCGTCGCGGGTGAGGTCGGCGGCCGAGATGAGATGACGCTGCATCTGTCAGGCTCCGTAGGGCGATTCATGCGGAAGAGCGGGATAATTCGGGCGGCCGGGCGTGCGTGCGGGCACACCGAGCGGGCGTACGGCACGGCTGGGCGCGTACGCGGGGGTGCTACGGGTGGGCGCCCGGGGCGGCCGGCTTGGCACCGAGCAGCACGGTGTCCCGACCGTCCTCCTCGGCGAGCTGGACCTTGACCGTCTCCCGCAGCGACGTCGGGAGGTTCTTGCCGACGTAGTCGGCGCGGATGGGCAGTTCGCGGTGACCGCGGTCGACGAGGACGGCGAGCTGCACCGCGCGCGGGCGGCCGATGTCGTTCAGCGCGTCGAGGGCGGCGCGGATGGTGCGGCCGGAGAAGAGCACGTCGTCGACGAGGACGACCAGGCGGCCGTCGATGCCGTCACCGGGGATATCGGTGCGGGCCAGGGCACGCGGCGGGTGCATGCGCAGGTCGTCGCGGTACATGGTGATGTCGAGCGAGCCGACCGGGATCTTGCGCTCGGTGATCTGCTCGAGCTTGTCGGCGAGCCGCCGGGCGAGGAAGACGCCCCGGGTCGGGATGCCGAGGAGCACCACGTCGTCGGCGCCCTTGGCGCGTTCGACGATCTCGTGGGCGATGCGGGTCAGGACCCGGGCGATGTCGGGCCCCTCGAGAACGGGCCGCGCATCGGATCGCGCGCCCGGGGGCGCGTCCAGCTGCTTGTCCATACGAAACGGACCTCCTTCTCCGCCTCACGGGACGGACCTTAAAGGACGTCGGGATGTGCGTCACCCACCGTATCAGGCTCACAGAGCGGCCGATGCGACCCCCTCGACGCTCCCGCGTCACCCTTCCGACACCCTGGCACCACCCGGTCGGAGCAATGGAAGGCGAATACCACGGAAGAGTCGGTGCGGACCATTCGGCTTGACGCAGGAGAGTAACGCTGCGTAACCTCACAGTGAGTTACCAAGCCGCGCGGGTGCACACCTGTGCAGACCGCGTCGACACCTTGTCCGGGGAGCCATATGTCCAGCGAATACGCCAAACAGCTCGGGGCCAAGCTCCGGGCCATCCGCACCCAGCAGGGCCTTTCCCTCCACGGTGTCGAGGAGAAGTCCCAGGGCCGCTGGAAGGCCGTCGTGGTCGGTTCGTACGAGCGCGGCGACCGCGCGGTGACCGTGCAGCGCCTCGCCGAGCTGGCGGATTTCTACGGCGTTCCCGTGCAGGAGCTGCTTCCGGGCACCACCCCGGGCGGTGCCGCCGAGCCGCCGCCGAAGCTGGTCCTCGACCTGGAGCGGCTGGCCACGGTGCCGGCCGAGAAGGCGGGTCCGCTCCAGCGCTACGCGGCCACGATCCAGTCGCAGCGCGGTGACTACAACGGCAAGGTGCTCTCGATCCGCCAAGACGACCTGCGCACACTCGCCGTCATCTACGACCAGTCGCCCTCGGTCCTGACCGAGCAGCTGATCAGCTGGGGCGTCCTGGACGCGGACGCGCGCCGCGCGGTGGCGTCACACGAGGACATCTGAGCCCGAAGAGCCTCAGCAGAAACGTGCCGCCGGGGTGGCGGGAACCGTTGGGTTCCCGCCACCCCGGCGGTTTTGTCACGTCGTGGGGCTCAGCGCCGCCAGTGGGCGCGGGGCTCGGCCGACCTTGCGGCTGCCGCCGCTCGAGCGCGACCGGCCGCGGACAAGCCGCGGCCGCTCCCCCACCGCACCCCTACGGCGCCGCGTCCTGCGGCACCTGCGGAAGCTAGTCGCGACGCAGCGAAGGCTTGAGCTCCTTCAGCCGGCCGAGCAGACCGTTGACGAAAGCGGGCGACTCGTCCGTGGAGAACTCCTTCGCCAGCTGCACCATCTCGTCCAGGACGACGGCGTCCGGGGTCTCGTCGACCCAGATCAGCTCGTACGCGCCCAGGCGCAGGATGTTGCGGTCGACGACCGGCATCCGGTCGAGCGTCCAGCCGACCGAGTACTGGGCGATGAGCTCGTCGACGCGCTCGGCGCGCTCGGCGTAGCCCTCGACCAGCTCCATCGTGTACTCGCTCACCGGCGGCTGCCGGGTGTCGGACCGGGAGTGCCGGACCCAGTCGGCGAGGACCGTCAGGACGTCGGCGCCGCGCTGATCGCCCTCGAAGAGGATCTGGAAGGCGCGCTTGCGGGCCGTGTTGCGGGCAGCCACGGTTAGCTGTTCACCCGGCCGAGGTAGTCGCTCGTACGGGTGTCGACCTTGATCTTCTCACCGGTGGTGATGAAGAGCGGGACGTTGATCTGGTGACCGGTCTCCAGGGTGGCGGGCTTGGTGCCGCCGGTGGAGCGGTCGCCCTGCACGCCCGGCTCGGTCTCCTGGACGGTCAGTTCGACGGCGGCGGGCAGCTCGACGAAGAGCACCTCGCCCTCGTGCTGCGCGACGGTGGCCTCGAAGCCCTCGACGAGGAAGTTGGCGGCGTCGCCGACGACCTTGCGGTCGATGTGCAGCTGGTCGTAGGTCTCCATGTCCATGAAGACGAAGTAGTCGCCGTCCATGTACGAGAACTGCATGTCACGCTTGTCGACAGTGGCCGTCTCGACCTTGACGCCGGCGTTGAAGGTCTTGTCGACGACCTTGCCGGAGAGCACGTTCTTGAGCTTGGTGCGCACGAAGGCCGGGCCCTTGCCGGGCTTGACGTGCTGGAACTCGACGACGGACCAGAGCTGGCCGCCTTCGAGCTTGAGCACCATGCCGTTCTTGAGGTCGTTCGTGGAAGCCACGGTTGCGGAATCTCCTGGACTGGACTGACGTGGACGACCCCGGTGCAGGCATGCGCCCAGCGCGAAGGCTAGAGCGCGAGCAGCTCCTTGGTCGTGATGGTGAGTAGCTCGGGTCCGCCGTCCGCCTCGGGGCGCACGACGAGCGTGTCATCGATCCGGACCCCGCCCCGGCCCGGGAGGTGGACCCCCGGTTCGACGGTGACCGGCACACAAGCGTCCAGTTTACCCATGGCCGCGGGGGCCAACTGCGGGTCCTCGTCGATTTCGAGTCCGACCCCGTGACCGGTGAGGGCGGGAAGGTGCTCAGCGTACCCGGCCGAGTCCAGTGCCTGGCGGGCGGCGCGGTCCACGTCCCGGCAGGCCGCACCGGGTGCGAGAGCCTCCCTACCGGCCCGCTGGGCGGAGAAGACGAGGTCGTACAGCTCGATCTGCCAGTCGGCCGGCGAGGTCCCGATGACGAAGGTACGGCCGATCTCGCAGCGGTACCCGCGGTAGGTGGCGCCCAGGCAGACGGAGAGGAAGTCGCCCTCCTCCACCCGCCGGTCGGTGGGACGGTGGCCGCGGCGCCCCGAGTTCGGGCCGGTACCGACGGACGTGGGGAAGGCGGGGCCGTCGGCCCCGTGGTCCACCAGGCGGCGCTCCAGCTCCAGTGCGAGGTGCCGCTCGGTGCGGCCCACCAGGATGGACTCCAGCAGCTCACCGAGGGCCTGGTCGGCGATCTCGGCGCCGATGCGCAGGCAGGAGATCTCCTCCTCGTCCTTGACCACCCGGAGCTGTTCGACCGCCTGGCCGAGGTCGGTCAGCCGCAGTCGTGGGGCGACCGAGCGCATGGCGCGGTGCCGGACCACGGTGAGGTGGTGGTCCTCGGTGGCGAGGGACTCGGCGCCCTGGGCGGCCGCGAGCCCGGTGGCCGCGACTGCCGGGTCGCCCCCGGGACCGGGCAACGCGCGCACCGGCAGCGAGTCGTCGGGCCTTCCCTCCGTCGGCCGCTCCTCCGGCGGGGCGGAGCAGACCAGCAGGTCCTCGGTCTTGCCCAGGAGCAGCACCGCGCCGTGCGGGGCGGCCCCCGCGAGATAGCGCACGTTGGCGGGCCGGGAGACGAGCGCCGCCGCGCTGCCGCCCGCGTTGCAGCGTTCTCGTAGGCGCGTCCGGCGGGCCGCGTACACCTGTGACATGGACCGAGCGTATGAGCTCCGCTCGGGGGGCGCCGCTCGGGAGGGCCGAGTGGGCACGCCCGGTGCGCCAACCGGGGAGGGGCCGGATGCCGAGTGGCGTCCGACCGCCGCGGGGCGTCTCGCGCCCCGCCGGCGGAGCCGCGGATCGAAACTTGGTCGGGATGCTCCTCGCTTACCAGGCAGGCGGGCTTGCTATCGAGCGGGACAGGACCTCGTCCAGGACTCTGGCCGTTTCCGGTACGTCGAGTTGGGAGTTGTCGATGATCGGGAGGCCGGATCCGTACCAGCCGGCCATGCGGCCGTGGATGCGGGCGACCTCCTCGTCGGTGAGGCGCCGGTTGCCGCTGCGCTCGGCGTTGCGCTCCAGGACGATGTCCAGGCCCGGCAGGAGGACGACCGGGAGCAGGCCGGGTCCGACGTGCCGCTTCCAGCCGCCGAGGCCGACGACCGGGCGGTCCGGGAAGACCGCGTCGTCGAGGATGCAGGAGATGCCGTTGGTGAGGAAGTTGCGTGCGGAGAATCCGCAGGTGCGGCGGGCGAGGCGGTACTGCGCCTCGCTGTTCTCGTTCCACCCGGCCTGCGGGTCGGCGAAGCCGGAGCGGACCCATTCGCGGACGTCGTCGAGGCTGATGTGCGCGGTGGGCACCCGCCGGTGGTCCGCCCAGTACTTGGCGACGCTGGTCTTGCCCGCGCCCGCGGGGCCGATGAGCAGTACCGCGAGGGTGGCCGTGGCGGGGTCGGGCAGGGCCGTCGCGGCCGGCGGCACGCTGGGCACGGCCACGGGAGCCCCGGGCGGCAGCGGAACGTGGCCGGTGGTGTCCGGAGCGGGCGGTCCGGGGGCGGCGGAGGGGTGCGGCCCTTGCGACTGGTGCGGACCCGGAGCGTGTCGCGGACCCGGAGCCTGCTGCGGGCCCTGGGCGTGCTGAGGGGCCGCGGGGGGCGGGGGCGGTGCCTGCACGGGGTACCCCGACGCCACGCGCGGCGATACCGGGGCGGGTCCCTGGTGCGGGCCCGGGTGGTGTGCGGCCGGGGACCAGCCGACGGCCGGTCCGTGCCCCGGCTGAGGGGGCGGCGGCAGCGGAGAACCCACTGCGTGCTGCATCCGGTGCCACTCCGTCTCGTACAGGCGATGGGCGCTGACAGCGGGGGGTGACCGCCCGCTGCTACCGAACGGTACCGCCCCCGGCCGTCGTTTGGTGAACGGCCGGGGGCGGTCCTAAGTGCCCGTAGCGCAGGGCGAATCGGGCGAAAGGTCCGCCGGGGTACTACTCGCCCACCTCGCCGTAGGCGGCGAGGAGAACGGCCGGGTCGGGTCCCTCCAGCACGGTGGGCTTGGCGAGGCCGTCCAGGACGATGAAGCGCAGCAGGTCACCGCGGGACTTCTTGTCGACCTTCATGTTCTCGACGAGCTTGGGCCACTGGTCGTAGCGGTAGTGCAGCGGCAGGCCGACCGCTTCGAGGATGGTGCGGTGCCGGTCGGCGGTGGCGTCGTCCAGGCGGCCCGCGAGGCGGCCCAACTCGGCGGCGAAGTGCATGCCCACCGCCACGGCGGCGCCGTGGCGCCACTTGTAGCGCTCGTTCTTCTCGATGGCGTGGCCGAGCGTGTGACCGTAGTTGAGGATCTCCCTGAGGCCCGCCTCCTTCAGGTCGGAGGAGACGACCTCCGCCTTGACCTCGATGGAGCGCACGATCAGCTCGGCGGTGTGCGGTCCGGCCGGTGTGCGCGCGGCCTGCGGGTCGGACTCGATCAGGTCCAGGATCACCGGGTCGGCGATGAAGCCGGCTTTGATGACCTCGGCGAGGCCCGATACGTAGTCGTTGACCGGCAGCGAGTCCAGCGCGGCCAGGTCGCACAGGACACCGGCGGGCGGGTGGAAGGAGCCGACGAGGTTCTTGCCCTCGGCGGTGTTGATGCCGGTCTTGCCGCCGACGGCCGCGTCCACCATGGCCAGCACGGTGGTCGGGACGGCGATCCAGCGCACGCCGCGCAGCCAGGTCGCGGCCACGAAGCCGGCCAGGTCGGTGCTGGCGCCGCCGCCGACGCCGACGATGACGTCGGTGCGGGTGAAGCCGGACTGGCCGAGCGCCTTCCAGCAGTAGGCGGCGACCTCGGCGGTCTTCGCCTCCTCGGCGTTGGGCACCTGGATGGCGATCGCCTCGTAGCCCTGCTCGGCGAGGTCGGCGCGCAGCGCGTCACCGGTTTCGGCGAGGGCCTCGGGGTGGATCACCGCGACCCGCTTGGCCTTGGTGCCGATCAGGCCGCCGAGCTCGCCCAGGAGCCGACGGCCCACCAGGACCTCGTAGGGGTCGGATCCCGCGGTGCCGCCGATCCGGATCCGGGTGACTGCCTCGCTCATGCTTCCTTCAACTCCAGTGCGTCCAGGGCGGCTCGGGTGACTTCTTCCGGCGTGCGGCCGTCGGTGGCCACCACGACCGTCGCCACCTCCTCGTAGAGGTGCCGACGGGCCTCCATCAGCTCGCGCCACTGTTTGCGCGGGTTGACCGCGAGCAGCGGGCGCGCGGCGTTCAGACCGGTGCGCTTGACGGCCTCCTCGACGTCCATCGAGAGGTAGACGACGCGCTGCCCGGCGAGGAGCGCGCGGGTGTCGGCGTCCAGGATCGCGCCGCCGCCGAGGGCGAGGACGCCGTCGTGCTCGGCGAGAGCGGTCCGCACGGCCTCCTTCTCCAGCCCCCGGAAGGCGGCCTCGCCCTCGTCCACGAAGATCTCGGCGATGGCCCGCCCCTGTGCGGAGACGATGTCCGCGTCCGTGTCGCGGTAGCCGGTGGCCAGGCGCTCGGCCAGCAGCTGCCCGACAGTGGACTTGCCGACGCCCATGGGGCCGACCAGCACGATCAGGGGAGCGCTCATCGGATGGCCAGGCTTTCGAGGTACGACCGCACGTTGCGGCGGGTCTCCGGCACGCTGTCGCCGCCGAACTTCTCCGCCACCGCGTCCGCCAGGACCAGGGCGACCATCGCCTCGGCGACGATGCCGGCGGCCGGCACGGCGGACACGTCGGAGCGCTGGTGGTGGGCCTGCGTGGCCTCGCCGGTGGTGACGTCCACGGTCTTCAGGGCGCGCGGGACGGTGGCGATCGGCTTCATCGCGGCCCGCACCCGCAGCAGCTCACCCGTGGTGAGGCCGCCCTCGGTACCGCCGGAGCGGCCGGAGACCCGACGGATGCCCTCGGCCGTGTTCACGATCTCGTCGTGGGCCTGGGAACCGGGTACGCGGGCCAGCTCGAAGCCGTCACCGATCTCGACGCCCTTGATCGCCTGGATGCCCATGAGCGCGCCCGCGAGCCGTGCGTCGAGCTTGCGGTCCCAGTGGACGTGCGAGCCGAGGCCCACCGGCACGCCGTAGGCGAGGATCTCGACGACGCCGCCGAGGGTGTCGCCGTCCTTGTGGGCCTGGTCGATCTCGGCGACCATCGCCTTGGAGGCGTCGGCGTCCAGGCAGCGCACGGGGTCGGCGTCCAGCTTCTCGACGTCGGCCGGCGTCGGGTACACGCCCTGGGGCGCCTTCGCCGAGGCCAGTTCGACCACGTGGCTGACGATCTCGACGCCGGTCGTCTCCTTGAGGTACGACCGCGCCACCGCCCCCAGCGCCACCCTGGCGGCCGTCTCCCGGGCGGAGGCGCGCTCCAGGATCGGCCGTGCCTCGTCGAAGCCGTACTTCTGCATGCCCGCGAGGTCCGCGTGACCGGGACGCGGCCGGGTCAGCGGCGCGTTGCGGGCGAGACCGGCCAGGACCTCCGGGTCGACCGGGTCGGCCGCCATGACCTGCTCCCACTTGGGCCACTCGGTGTTGCCCACCATGACCGCGACCGGGGAACCGAGGGTGAGCCCGTGCCGGACACCGCCGAGGAAGGTGACCTCGTCGCGCTCGAACTTCATCCGCGCGCCGCGACCGTAGCCGAGCCGCCGCCTCGCCAGGTGGTCCGCCACCATGTCCGTGGTGATCGGCACGCCGGCGGGCAGACCCTCCAGCGTCGCGACGAGTGCGGGACCGTGGGACTCCCCCGCGGTCAGCCAGCGCAACCTGCTCAACGGTGCTCCTCAGTGCTCGCGCCCCGGTTATGCCTTGCGTACGCGTCCTGACCGCGTACGGCAACGGCCCGACCGGGTGCGCGGCCCCGGCCCGCCACCTCCGATCCTCCCACGTCCGCGGGTAGGGGCCGGAATCGGTCCGCTGGACGGACAGGGCGGGGGCGGGCCCTGCGCACCGCACGGCGGGTCAGCCGGCCAGCGCGCGCTCCCCCGCGGCCCGCATCGCGGCGAGCGGGGCCGGCGAACGGCCGGTCATCTGCTCCACCTGGAGCACCGCCTGGTGCAGCAGCAGGTCGAGGCCGCCGACGACGGCGCCGCCGTACGCCGACCAGCGGGCGGCGAGCGTGGTGGGCCAGGGGTCGTAGAGCACGTCGAAGAGGGTCGCGGGCATCTCCGGGACGGCGGCGGCGAGGGAGTCGGTGGTGCCGGCCGGGGTGGTGGCCACGACCAGCGGGGCGCGCAGCGCCTCCTCGGCGTCCGCCCAGTCCGCGATGCGCACGTCGGCGTCCAGCCGCTCCGCCCAGCCCCGCATCTCGGCCGCGCGCGCCTCGCTGCGGACGTAGACGGCGATCTCGCCGGTGCAGATCCGGGCCAGCGCGGCCAGGGCGGAGGAGGCGGTGGCGCCGGCGCCGAGGATCGCGGCGGTCTCGGTCTTCTCGACGCCGTGCTCGCGCAGGGCGGCGACCATGCCGGGGATGTCCGTGTTGTCGCCGGTCTTCCGGCCGTCCTCGGTCAGGACGACGGTGTTCACCGCGTCCACGGAGGCGGCGGTCTCGCTGATCTCGTCGAGCAGCGGGATGACCGCCCGCTTGAGCGGCATGGTCAGCGACAGCCCCGCCCACTCGGGGCCGAGCTCGCCGAAGAAGCCCGGCAGCGCCGCCTCGTCGACGTCGAAGCGGTCGTACGTCCAGCTCTCCAGGCCCAGCTCCGCATAGGCGGCGCGGTGCAGCACCGGGGAGAGCGAGTGCGCGATCGGAGAGCCCAGAACGGCGGCCCTGCGACGGTCAGTTGCCGGAGACGGCATCGAACTTGTCCTTCAGCTTCAGGAACTCGTCGTGTGTCTTGGCGAACTCGGTCTTGCTCACGCCGTCGGTGGCCACGAAGTACATCCAGCCGTCGCTCGTCGGGGAGAGCGCCGCCTTCAGCGCCTCTTCGCCGGGGTTGCCGATGGGTCCGGGCGGCAGACCCTTGTTGGTGTAGGTGTTGTACGGGTCCGGGTTGCTGTTGATCTCGGACTCGCTGATACGGATTTCGCTCTGGCCCTTCAGATAGTTGAAGGTCGAGTCGAACTGGAGCTCCTGGTTGGTCTCGGTGTTGGTGGGCTTGAGCCGGTTGTAGATGACCTCGGACATCTTGCGGAAGTCATCGTGGGTCTTGCCCTCGGCCTGTACGAGGCTGGCCACGGTGAGCAGTTCCCAGGGGCTCTTGAGGCCCAGGCCCTCCGCCTTCTCCTCGAGCCCGATCTCCTCGTACCGCTCGTTGGCCCGCGCCACCATCTGCTTCAGCACGTCCTCGGGCTTCTGGCCCTTGGCCGCCGAGTAGCTGGACGGGTAGAGGAACCCTTCCAGCGGGTCCTTCACGTCCTTGTGGTTCATCGCCCACTCGGGCAGGCCGAGGTTCTTCCACTCGGTCTCGGCGACCTTGGCGGTGGTGCCCTCGTCCACGCCGAGCTGCTTGTCGATCGCCTTGTAGACGTCGACGTTGCGCCTGCCCTCGGCGACGATCAGGTTGCTGCGGCTCTTGGGGTTGAGCAGGAGTTCGACGGCGCTCTCGGCCGACATCTCCTTCTGCAGCGTGTACACGCCGTCCTGGATGCTCTTGCCGCGGGGGTTGCTCTGCTGGGCGGCGATGAAGGCGTCGACGCTCTTCACCACGCCCTGGCGTTTGAGCTCCTGGCCGATCGTCGAGCCGCCGGCGCCCTTGGGGATGGTGACGGTGACCTGCTCGCCATTGCCGTCGCCCGCGTAGTCCGGGGCTGCGCCGAAACGTTCCTGGTAGAACTGGTAGCCGAAGTACCCGATGCCCGCGACACCGCCGCCCAGGACCAGGCAGACCACCAGGCACGCGCATCCGTTGCGTCGCTTCTTGGGCTTTCCGCCCCGGGACCTGCGCTCGCCCCGGCCTTCGTCGGCGGCCTCGTCGTCCTCGTCGGGGTCCCCGCCCGCGAAGAAGGCGTGTTCGCCCTCATCGGGGCCCGGGTCCCAGTCGGTGCGCTGCGGTTCGGGCTCGGCACGCCGGCGCGTGGGCGGTTCCGGCGGCGGGTAGGCCTCCGGGGTGCCGTAGTAGTCCGGCTGGTCCGTGCCGTAGGCGGCCTGCTGGCCGTAGGGGTCCGACGGGTCGGCGGGGTACTGCGCCTGGGGGTCGGCGCCGGAGCCCCAGTCGCCGTCGTCGTAGCCCTGCTGGTGCTGGGACTGCGGCTGGCCGCCGTACTGCTGGTCGTACTGCTGTTGGTCGTACTGGGGCCGGCCGTACTGGTCGTACTGCGGCTCGGGGTGCTGCTGCCCGTACTGGTCGTACTGCGACTGGTGACCGTACGCGGCCGGGCCGCCGTCGCCCCAGTCGCCGTACTGCTGCTGCGACTGCGGCTGCTCCGGCTGGCCGCCGTAGGGGGGCTGCTGACCCGTGTGGGTCTGCTGCCCGCCCCATCCGCCGTCCCCGTACAACGGGTCCTCCGGATGCCACGGTTCGGAGCCTTGGCCCCGGCCATACTCAGTCATCGATCCCCTAGAGCCGCGAGACGGGCCATACGCGCGGCCTGTCATGGGGGCCGGCTTCCGTTCCGCCTCTTGCTGTGCGGTGGCTGTTCGAATGCCTCCGCATCGCGCGGAACGTTACCGTATCGCGATCAGGTGACCACTTCGACGCCCTCGCCGGGTGGCTTGCCTGACACCCGTTCGGATTCCAGCGCCTGCTGGAGAATGATCACCGCCGCGGCCTGGTCGATGACGGACCGGCCCTTCTTGGACTTCACTCCGGAGGCACGCAGTCCCTGACTGGCGGTCACCGTCGTCATCCGCTCGTCGACGAGACGCACCGGGACGGGCGCGATGCCCCTCGCCAGTTCCTGCGCGAAGCGACGGACCTTGACCGCCGCCGGGCCCTCGCCCCCCTTGAGGGAGCGAGGGAGGCCGACGACGACCTCGATCGGCTCGTACTCCTCGACGAGCTGCATCAGACGGCGGTGCGCCGCCGGAACGTCCCGGCCGGGGACCGTCTCCACCGGGGTGGCGAGGATCCCGTCGGGGTCGCACGAAGCGACCCCGATACGGGCGTCACCGACGTCGACGGCGAGGCGGCGGCCCCGGCGCGGCGCCGGGGTGTCCCGCTGGTCGGCGCTCACTTGGCGGTGTCCGCCACGAGGCGCTCGACGGCGTCCACGGCGTCACCGATGGCGGCCGGGTTCTGGCCGCCGCCCTGGGCGACGTCCGGCTTGCCGCCACCGCCGCCGCCGAGGGTCTTGGCGGCGGTGCGCACCAGGTCACCGGCCCTGAGACCACGTTCGCGGGCGGCGTCGTTGGTGGCGATGACCGTCAGGGGCTTGCCGTTGACGGTGGTGAACAGGGCGACCACGGCGGCCCGTCCGCCCTGGATGCGGCCGCGCACGTCGAGGACCAGCTTGCGCAGGTCGTCGGCGGTGGTGCCGTCCGGGACCTGGCCGGTGACCAGGGCGACGCCGCGTACGTCCTTGGCGGAGTCGGCGAGCGAGCCGGCGGCCTGGAGGACCTTCTCGGCGCGGAACTTCTCGATCTCCTTCTCGGCGTCCTTCAGCTTGCCGAGCATCGCGGAGACCTTTTCCGGGAGTTCCTCCGGGCGGCCCTTGATCAGCTCCTGGAGCTGGGCGACGACCGTGTGCTCACGGGCGAGGAAGTTGTAGGCGTCCACGCCGACCAGGGCCTCGATACGACGGACACCCGAGCCGATGGAGGACTCGCCGAGCAGCTTGACCAGACCCAGCTGGGCGGTGTTGTGCACGTGGGTGCCGCCGCACAGCTCCTTCGAGAAGTCGCCGATGGTCACGACGCGCACGCGCTCGCCGTACTTCTCGCCGAACTCGGCGATGGCGCCCTGCTTCTTGGCCTCGTCGATGCCCATGACGTCGGCACGCACGTCGAGGTCGCGGGCGAGCACCTCGTTGATCTTCTGCTCGACGTCGGTCATCACGGCCGTCGGCACGGCGGACGGCGATCCGAAGTCGAAGCGGAAGCGGCCGGGCTGGTTCTCGGAACCGGCCTGGGCGGCCGTCGGGCCGAGGGCGTCGCGCAGCGCCTGGTGGGTGAGGTGGGTGGCCGAGTGGGCGCGGGCGATGGCCTTGCGGCGCCGGTCGTCGATGGAGGCGTGGGCCTTGGCGCCGACGGTGATCTCGCCGACCTGGACGACACCCTTGTGGACGTACACCCCCGGGACGGGCTTCTGGCAGTCGCGGACCTCGATGACGGCGCCGGTGTCGACCTTGATCCGGCCGGTGTCGCCGATCTGGCCGCCGCCCTCGGCGTAGAACGGGGTGCGGTCGAGGACGATCTCGACCTCGTCGCCCTCGGTGGCGGCCGGCGAGGAGACGCCGTCGACGAGGATGCCGACGATCGTGGACTCGCTCTCGGTGTCCGTGTAACCGACGAAGTCGGTGGCGCCGGCCTGGTCGGCGATCTCGCGGTACGCGCCGGCGCCGGCGTGGCCGGTCTTCTTGGCCTGGGCGTCGGCCTTGGCGCGCTCCCGCTGCTCCTTCATCAGGCGGCGGAAGCCGTCCTCGTCCACGGAGAGCCCCTGCTCGGCGGCCATCTCCAGGGTGAGGTCGATCGGGAAGCCCCAGGTGTCGTGGAGCAGGAACGCCTTGTCGCCGGCGAGGACGGTGCCGCCGGCGGCCTTGGTGTCGCTCACGGCGGTGTCGAGGATGTTGGTGCCGGCCTTGAGCGTCTTGAGGAAGGCGTTCTCCTCGGCGAGGGCGACCTTCTCGATGCGCTCGCGGTCGGTGATCAGCTCGGGGTACTGCTGCCCCATCATCCCGATCACGACGTCGATCAGGTCCTTGACGACCGGGCCGGTGGCGCCGAGCAGCCGCATGTTGCGGATGGCGCGGCGCATGATGCGGCGCAGCACGTAGCCGCGGCCCTCGTTGCCGGGGGTGACGCCGTCGCCGATGAGCATCACGGAGGTGCGCATGTGGTCGGTGACCACGCGCAGGGAGACGTCCGAGGCCTGGGCGTCGCCGTAGGCCACACCGGTCAGCTCGGTGGCCTTCTTGATCACGGCCATGGAGGTGTCGATCTCGTACATGTTCTGCACGCCCTGCAGAATCATGGCGAGCCGCTCCAGGCCGAGCCCGGTGTCGATGTTCTTGCTCGGCAGCTCGCCGAGGATCTCGAACTCCTCCTTGCCGATGCCCTCGCCCCGCTCGTACTGCATGAAGACGAGGTTCCAGATCTCCACGTACCGCTCGTCGTTGACGGCGGGACCGCCCTCGGCGCCGAACTCGGGGCCTCGGTCGTAGTTGATCTCGGAGCAGGGGCCGCAGGGGCCGGGGACGCCCATGGACCAGTAGTTGTCCTTCTTGCCGAGCCGCTGGATGCGCTCGGACGGGACACCCACGACGTCGTGCCAGATGCGCTCGGCCTCGTCGTCGTCCTTGTAGACGGTGATCCACAGGCGCTCGGGGTCGAGGCCGTAACCGCCCTTGTCCTGGGGGCTGGTGAGCAGCTCCCAGGCGAGCTTGATGGCGCCTTCCTTGAAGTAGTCCCCGAAGGAGAAGTTGCCGCACATCTGGAAGAACGTGCCGTGACGCGTGGTCTTGCCGACCTCTTCGATGTCCGGCGTGCGCACGCACTTCTGCACGCTGGTGGCGCGGTCGAAGGGCGGCTTGACCTCACCCAGGAAGTAGGGTTTGAACGGCACCATGCCGGCCGGGACCAGCAGCAGAGTCGGGTCGTCCGCGATGAGCGACGCCGAAGGGACGACGGTGTGCCCGCGCTCCTCGAAGAAGCTCAACCAGCGGCGACGAATCTCGGCCGACTCCATCAGTGGTCCTCATTCCGGTTGTACGAGTACGTCGTCCTGACGTCGACGACGGACTTCGGGTTGCTGCGGTGTTCGGTGTTGCGGTTGTCGATGGCGGCGTGGTGCCGCGGTGCGGGGAGTTCGTCGCGGTCGACGGGCGCGTTCAGCCCGAGCGCGTCGTCCAGTTCGGCCTCCCGCTGGGCCATGTTCTCGCGGACGTCGAGGGCGAAGCCCACCGCGCGGTCCTTGAGCCGGGTGCCCGCCTCCAGCGCCTTGTTGGCCGCGGTCGCGGCAAGGCTCTCCGGGGTCAGCTGCTTGAGCTTCCGGTTGACCTTGGTGGTGGCCCACACACCGGCGGCGACACCGGTGCCGAACCAGAACGTACGGCGGAACATCGCTGGATCAGTCCTTCTTCCGCTTCGTCCGCCGCGCGGCCGGGATCGTACGGCCGACGATCACGGTGCGCCGCGGCTGTTTGGCCGGGCCCGCGGGCACGTCCTCCTTGCGACCGCCGAGCGCCCGGCGCACGCCGTACCCGAACGCGGCGACCTTGACCAGGGGGCCACCGAAGGTGGAGGCCACGGTGGTGGACAGCGCGGAGGCGTTGGACGTGACCTCCTGGACGTCGGAGGCGATGGCGTCGACCCGGTCGATCTGGGTCTGCGCGGAACGCACCGCCGACGAGGCGTCGGCCAGCAGCGGGACGGCCTGGTCGGTCACGTCCGCCACCAGCTTGGTGGTCGCCCTGAGCGTCTGGGCCAGCCTCGCCAGTGCCACGGCGAGGAAGGAGACCAGGATCGCCCAGAAGACGGCCACCAGGATTCCGGCCACCTCGCCACCGGACACTGTCGCACCCGCTCCCTGAAAGACGTGCCTGAACATCAAGAAAGTCGCGCACCGAGCCTATCGCGCCGGGCGCGGGGCTCCGTACCGGATTCGCGTCCGCGTTCCCGTGGAGTACGACGGAGTCGGGCGAAGCGATTGTACGGAGTGAATACGCTTCAGTACGCTCCGTGTTTCATGCGAGACCTTCGGCGCGACCGCATCCCGCACGGCAACCTCCCGCTGGAACTGGACACCTTCGTGGGCAGAGCCGCGGAACTCGCGGAGCTGGTCCGGGCGCTGGACTCGGAGCGGCTGGTGACGGTGACCGGGGCGGGCGGGGTCGGGAAGTCGCGTCTGGCGGTGCGGACGGCGGCGCGGTGCACGCCCCGGGACGGGGTGTGGCGTGTGGAGCTGGCGCCGGTGCGCGACGAGGAGTTCGTCGACTACGCGGTCGTGGAGGCCCTGGGATTGGTGGACCACACCACCCGGCTGCCGCGCGAGACGCTGCTCGCGCACCTCGCCGACCGGGAGCTGCTGCTGGTCCTCGACGGGGTCGAGCACCTGGTGGACGCGTGCGCCTCGCTGGCGGCCGACCTGCTGGGCCGCGCCCCCGGGCTGCGGGTGCTGGCGGTGGGCCGCAGGCCGCTGGCCGTGGCGGGGGAACGGGTGGTCCCCCTGGCACCGCTGAGTGCGGAGGAGTCGGTGGAGCTGCTGACGATCCGCGCGGGGCAGCGGCACGCGGGCCACGGGTACGACGCCTCCCCGAACGAGGGCTACGGGGAGATGCGCGAGCTGTGCCGGCGCCTGGACGGGATCCCGCTGGCGATCGAGCTGGCGGCGGGCCGGCTGGGCGCCCTGTCCCCGCGGCAGATACTGCAACGGCTGGACGACCGGTTCCGCCTGCTGACCGGCGGCGACCGCACCGCGCTGCCGCGGCACCGGACGCTGCGCACGGCGATCGGCTGGAGTCACGAGCTGTGCTCGCCCGGGGAGCGGCTCCTGTGGGCGCGGCTGTCGGTCTTCTCGGGCTCGTTCGACCTGGAGGCGGCCGAGTACGTGTGCAGCGGCGACGGACTGCCCGCCGAACAGGTGCTGGACGTGCTGTCCGCGCTGCTCGCCCAGTCCGTGCTGATCCGCGAGGAGACACCGTCCGGGGTGCGCTACCGGATGCTCGACACCGTCCGGGCCTACGGCGCCGACTGGCTGCAGGCGACCGGGGACGCGGCGCGGCTGCGGCGCCGGCACCGGGACTGGTACGTCGGCCTGGCGACCTGGTGCGAGCTGGAGTGGTTCTCGCCGCGTCAGCGGGAGGTCGCCACGCGCGTGGACGCGGAACTGCCGAATCTGCGCGGCGCCCTGGAGCACTCCTTGACCGAGCCGGACGAGACGCACCTGGGGCAGTACCTGGCGGGCTCCCTGTGGTTCCACTGGGTCGGCTGCGGACGGCTGTCGGAGGGGCGGCGGTGGCTGGAGCAGGCGGTGCGGCTGGACGCGGAGGGGCCGGCGGGCGAGCAGTCCCGGCTGAAGGCGCTGTGGGTGCTCGGCTACGTGGCGGTCCTGCAGGGCGACACCGTGCAGGCGCTGGCGGCGCTCCAGGAGTGCCGGGAGGAGGCCGAGCGGTCGGCCAACCCGACGGCCGTGGCGTACGCGGAGCACCGCACCGGCTGCCTGGCGCTGGTCACGGACGACCTGCCGCGCGCGGAGACGCTGTTGCGCTCGGCGCTGCACCGCTACCGGGAGATCGGTGAGCTCAACAGCAACGTCCTGATGGGCCAGGTGGAGCTGGCGATGGTCCGGGCGTTCCAGGGCGACCTGCCGGACGCGGTGCGCCTGTGCGAGGACGTACGCCAGGTGTGCGAGGACCACGGCGAGCGCTGGGCCCGGGGGTACGCCCTGTACGTGCTGGCCTACGCGGCCTGGAGCGACGGCGAGCCGCGGCGGGCGCGCGAGCTGCTGGCCGACTGTCTGCGCGGTGCGCACCGCTTCCGGGACCAGCTGGGCTCGGTGCTGGCCGTTGAGCTGCTCGCCCTGGTCACGGTGGCGGAGGGCGACGCGGCGGAGGCCGCGGTGCTGCAGGGCGCCGCGGGGCGGATGTGGCCGTCGGTGGGGCTGCGTCTGTTCGGCTCGGCGCACTACAACGTGCCGCACGAGCTGTGCGAGGCGGCCGCGCGCAAGCAGTTGGGAGACGAGCGCTACGAGGAGTTCGTGCGGCACGGTGCGCTGCTCGGCCGCCGGGAGGTGATGACGCGGGCGCTGCGGCGGCCCGGTCCACCGACCGCGCTGCCCCTGCCGCGCGGAGCCGGGCGGCGTGCCACGGCGGGAGCGCGGACGGCGAAGCCCGCCGCCTCACCCACCCGGAAGGGCGGGGAGACGGCGGGCTGAGGTACCGCTGGTGTACTGCGCCGGGGCTGGTATCAGCGGGCGTAGTACTCGACGACGAGCTGCTCGTCGCAGATCACCGGGATCTCCTTGCGGTTCGGCTCACGGTCCAGGCGGAACGCCAGGGCCTTGAGGTTCACCTGGAGGTAGCGCGGGGTCTCGCCGTCGGGGGCGAAGCCACCCTCACGGGCGATCGTGAAGAGCGTCTTCTCCTTGGAGCGCTCGCGCACCTGCACGACGTCGTCCGGACGGACACGGAAGGACGGCTTGTCGACCTTCTGGCCGTTGACCTGGATGTGGCCGTGGACGACCATCTGGCGGGCCTGGTAGATCGTGCGGGCGATGCCCGAACGCAGGACCAGCGCGTCGAGACGGCGCTCGAGCTCGATGACCAGGGCCTCGCCGGTCTTCATGTTGGTCTTGGAGGCACGCTCGTAGGCGCGGACGAGCTGGCGCTCGCTGAGGTCGTACTGCGCGCGCAGACGCTGCTTCTCGAGCAGACGGACCTTGTAGTCCGAGTTCTGCTTGCGGCCGCGGCCGTGCTCACCCGGCGGGTAGGGGCGGGCCTCGAAGTACTTGACGGCCTTCGGCGTCAGCGCGATGCCGAGGGCACGCGACTTCTTGACCTTGGGGCGGGACTGGTTCGCCACTGTCTGTGTCTCTTTCCTGGTTCCGGCTTGTCAGGGTTGAGGGAGGTCGCAATCCGCAGCCGGGGAAACCCGCCTGGTCCGCGAGGGACCTGCCGGGCAGCCGCTCCCTGGTCTGGGCACATACGTGCAGCACGCGAGTGGCCCACCGACCGCTCCCGGAGCTCCGGGTGGTGGTGGGCTGCCCGCGACACCTATCGACGGTGCGCGACGCTCCTGGAACCCCGAGGGGTTCCGGCCGGTTGTCCCGTTCTGACTGCACGGGACTCGGCACTCCGACCGAGTCTACAGGCTGCTCAGGACCGCTTGCGACCGAGGTGCCCGCGGGTCCACTCCACCGCGTCCGCGTACCTGGCCTCGGCTCCGTGCCGGGTCGGGGCGTAGTAGGTGCGGTCCTTGAGCTCGTCCGGGGCGTACTGCTGGGCGGCGATGCCCTCCGGCAGGTCGTGCGGGTACACGTACCCCTGCCCGTGTCCGAGCTTGCCCGCGCCCTTGTAGTGGCTGTCGCGCAGGTGAGCCGGGACCGGTCCCGCGTACCCCTTGCGTACGTCGTCCAGGGCGGCGCCGATGGCCGTCGTCGCGGCGTTGGACTTGGGGGCGAGGGCCAGGGCGATGGTGGCGTGACTGAGGGTGAGGGCGGCCTCGGGGAAGCCGATCATGGCGACGGCCTGGGCGGCGGCGACGGCGATCGGCAGGGCGTTCGGGTCGGCGAGGCCGATGTCCTCGCTGGCGGAGATCATCAGGCGGCGGGCGATGAACCTGGGGTCCTCGCCGGCCTCGATCATCCGGGCCAGGTAGTGCAGGGCGGCGTCCACGTCGGAGCCGCGGATGGACTTGATCAGGGCGCTGGCGACGTCGTAGTGCTGGTCGCCGTCGCGGTCGTACTTCACCGCGGCCCGGTCGACCGTCTCCTCCAGCGTCGCCAGGGTGACCTCGGCCTCGCCCTTGTCGAGCGCGGCCCCGGCGGCGGCCTCCAGCGCGGTCAGCGCGCGGCGGGCGTCGCCGCCGGCGATGCGCAGCAGGTGGTCCTCGGTGTCCTCGGGGAGCGTGACGGCCCTCCCCAGGCCCCGCTCGTCGGTGAGGGCGCGGCGGAGCAGGCCGCGGACGTCGTCGTCGGTGAGGGGTTCGAGCGTGAGGAGGAGGGAGCGGGAGAGCAGCGGCGAGATCACCGAGAAGTACGGGTTCTCCGTGGTGGCGGCGATGAGGGTGACCCAGCGGTTCTCCACGGCCGGGAGGAGGGAGTCCTGCTGGGCCTTGCTGAAGCGGTGGATCTCGTCGAGGAAGAGGACGGTCTCCTTGCCGTACCCGCCGACCGCGCGGCGCGCGCCGTCGATGACCGCGCGGACCTCCTTGACGCCCGCGGTGATCGCCGACAACTCCACGAAGCGCTTGTTGGTGGCCTTGGAGACGACGTACGCCAGCGTGGTCTTGCCGGTGCCGGGCGGTCCCCAGAGGATGACCGAGGAGGGCCCGGCGGGGCCGGATCCGCCCTCACCGACCAGTCTGCGCAGGGGGGACCCCGGCTTGAGCAGGTGCTGTTGACCGACGACCTCGTCGAGGGTGCGCGGGCGCATCCGCACGGCGAGGGGACTGCCGGTCGGGTCCTTCTCCTGGCGTTCTTCTGCTGCGGCGGTGAACAGGTCGGGCTCCACGCTCTGAACCCTAAATCACCGCACCGACAACGCGAGGGGCCCGGTGGACCCGGCCCGTCAGCTGATCCAGAAGTCCCACCAGCGGGTCAGGACCATCATCCCGATGATGCCGATGTGCAGCACCGGCAGGACCCAGGTGAACTCGCCGAAGAAGCCCTTGAGCCAGCCCGGCGCGGGCAGGAAGCCCTTGCGGACGTTGAAGGACGTCACGTACCAGAACATGATGATGGTCGCGACCCAGGCCAGGCAGCACCACAGGCACAGCGAATTGATCCGGTACAGGGACTGGAACTGCAGCCATGTGCAGAAGCCCACACCGAAGAGGGTGCCGGCGTTGAAGGTGAGCCAGTACCAGCGCGGGAAGCGGGCGCGGCCGAGCAGGCTCATGCCGACGCAGATGACCATGCCGTAGGCGACGAGGCCGAGCATCGGGTTGGGGAAGCCGAAGACCGACGCCTGGTCGCTCTCCATGATGTTGCCGCAGGAGACGACCGGGTTGAGGCTGCAGCCGGGCGTGAACGTGGTGCCGGCGACCTTGGCCTCGAGGATCTTCTGCTTGTCGAGCGTGATGACCCAGGCAGCGAGCAGACCGGCCGCGCCCGTGATCACCAGCAGCAGTGCGAGGGCGCGACTGCCGCCCTCGGTGCGCGGGGTGCGGGTGCTGGGGTCCGGCGCGGGCTCCGCCACGGTGGAGACGTCCTTCACTGTCGTCTTGCTCATCACGCCGATTCCGTCACTCGAGAGTCGGACCTGCTTCGGGCAGGCCCATTGTGCCGCACCGCCCTGTGTGGCAACCGTTCGATGAACATAAGAACGCATCGGTGATCGCGCCGGAGAGTTGCCTTCCGGCCGATTCCCGTTCCCCGGGGGCACGCGCGAGCGAACGCGCGCACCCCCGAGGGTGACATGACGCACAGACTTGCTAGCCGAGCCGCGACTCCAGCTCCGCGACGATCTCGTTGACCCCGATCGCGGTCTGCTCGCCGGACTCCATGTCCTTGAGCTGGACGACGCCCTCCGCGAGGTCGCGCTCGCCGAGCACCAGGGCGTAGCGGGCGCCGGAACGGTTGGCGGCCTTCATCGCCGCCTTCAGGCCCTTGCCGCCGTAGGAGAAGTCGGCGGCGACCCCGTTCTTGCGCAGCTCGGTGACCTTCGAGAAGAGGACCCGGCGGGCCTCTTCACCGAGCGGCACCGCGAAGACGGAGGTGGCCGACGGGATGTCCAGTTCGATGCCCTCGGCCTCCAGGGCGAGGACGGTGCGGTCGACGCCGAGCGCCCAGCCGACGGACGGGAGGGAGGGGCCGCCGATCATCTCGGACAGTCCGTCGTAGCGGCCGCCGCCGCCCACCGCGGACTGGGAGCCGAGGCCGTCGTGGACGAACTCGAAAGTCGTGCGGGTGTAGTAGTCCAGGCCGCGCACCAGCTTCGGGTCGTCCTCGAAGACGACGCCGGCCGCCGTGATCAGTTCGCGGACCTCCTCGTGGTACGTCTTGCAGGCGTCGCACAGGTAGTCGCGCAGCAGCGGGGCGTCGGTGAGCTGCTTCTGCACCTCGGGACGCTTGTCGTCCAGGACGCGCAGCGGGTTGATCTCCGCCCGGCGCAGCGTCTCCTCGTCCAGGTCCAGGCCGCGCAGGAAGTCCTGGAGCGCGGCGCGGTAGACCGGACGGCACTCCTTGTCGCCCAGGGAGTTGAGCAGGATGCGGAAGTTCTGCAGGCCGAGCGCGCGGTACGACTGGTCGGCGAGGATGATCAGTTCGGCGTCCAGCGCCGGGTCCTCCGCGCCGATCGCCTCGGCGCCGACCTGGGAGAAGTGACGGTAACGGCCCTTCTGGGGGCGCTCGTAGCGGTACTGCGAGCCGGAGTACCAGACCTTGACCGGCAGGTTGCCCGCCTTGTGCAGGTTGGCCTCCAGGACCGCGCGCAGCACGGGGGCGGTGGTCTCCGGGCGCAGGGCGAGGCGGTCGCCGCCCTTGGTCTCGAAGACGTACATCTCCTTGGTCACGATGTCGGTCGACTCACCGACCCCGCGCGCGAAGAGCTCGACGTTCTCGAAGCCGGGCGTCTCGATGTAGCCGTAGCCGGAGTTGCGCAGCGGGGCGGCGATCGCCTCGCGTACCGCCAGGAACTGGGCGGAGTCGGGCGGCAGCAGGTCGTACGTGCCCTTGGGGGCCTTGAAGGTGCTCACGGAAGGTCTCTCGTCACATTCCTCGTCGGGGAGCCCCGGGGGCTCCCTGGCCGGCCGCCACCTGCCGCAGGTAGGGGTTGGTGGCGCGTTCCTGGCCGATGGTCGTCTGGGGGCCGTGTCCGGACAGCACCACGGTCGAGTCGTCGAGCGGCAGGCACACGCGTGCCAGGGACTCGAGCATGTCGTCCATGGAGCCACCGGGGAAGTCGGTGCGTCCGATGGAGCCGGCGAACAGCAGGTCGCCCGAGAACATGATCGGCGGGATGTCCGCCGCCTCGGGCAAACCGAAGGCCACCGACCCCTTGGTATGGCCCGGCGCGTGCGCGACCGACAGGTTGAGGCCGGCCAGCTCCAGCTTCGCGCCGTCGGTCAGCTCCTTGACGTCGTCCGGCTCCCCTACGGTCAGCTCGCCCATGAGGGGCATGCCGATGGTGCGGCCGATCCCCTTTTCGGGGTCGCTCATCATGAAACGGTCCTCGGGGTGGATCCAGGCGGGCACGTCGTGCGCGCCGCACACCGGGACGACCGAGGCCACGTGGTCGATGTGGCCGTGGGTGAGGACGACGGCGACGGGCTTGAGCCGATGCTTCTGGATCGCTTCCTCGACTCCGGGGGCCGCCTGGTGGCCCGGGTCGATGATCACGCACTCCTCACCGGCGGCCGGGGCGACGAGATAACAGTTCGTCCCCCAGGCTCCGGCGGGGAACCCGGCAATGAGCACGATCGTCCTTCGTTTGTGTCGGTTCGGGTGGGCTTGCGGACCGGCCGCGCCCATGGTCAGAGCCTACCGGCGGTGCCGATTCCTCAGCGAACCCATATACGGTACGGGGCTACACGCCCACGGTCGGCTCATCGCACCCACGCGTACCGGTCGGCACACGAAGACGCATGAGGAGAGAACCCGGTGGTCAGCCAGGAGCAGCGGCGGCGTCAGCTCGCCCGGGAGAAGTTCTTGCGGCAGCAGCAGCGACGCACGTCCGCGCGACGCAAGGCGCGCATGCGCAACGCTGCGATCGCGTCGGTGCTCGGCGTGATCCTGATCGGCAGCCTCGCGCTGTACACGACCGGCGTGGTCCTGGGGGACGACGACAGCAAGACGAATGCGAGCGCGGAGGTCACGCCGAGCGCCTCGGCCTCCAGCAAGGCGCCGGACCCGTGCGACAAGCCGGCCGAGGGCAAGGTCAAGACGCAGACCTGGAAGAAGGAACCTGCGATGACCATCGACGAGTCGGCGAAGTACTCGATGAAGCTGGAGACGACCTGCGGCGACATCGACATCGCGCTGAAGGCGGATGCCGCGCCGCACACCGTCAACTCGTTCGACTTCCTGGCCGGGAAGGGCTACTTCGACCACACCAAGTGCCACCGGCTCACCACCGAGGGCATCTTCGTGCTCCAGTGCGGCGACCCCACGGCGCAGGGCAACGGCGGCCCCGGCTACAACATCCCGGACGAGAACCTGAAGGACGAGAGCCTGAAGGACAACATGTACCCGGCGGGCACGGTGGCGATGGCGAACACCGGCCAGCCGGACTCCGGCGGCAGCCAGTTCTTCCTCGTGTACCAGAACAGCCCGCTGCCGCCCAGCTACACCCCGTTCGGCACCGTCTCGGAAGAGGGCATGACGGTGCTGAAGAAGATCGCTTCCGCGGGATCCCAGCCCGCGGACCCCGCGACCGGCAACACCGCGCCCAACGCGACGGTCGTGATCGACAAGGCCACCGTCACGAAATCCTGACCCTCATCAGCGAGATTTCGGTCGTGCGGGATGCGGACAGGCCCCCCGCCGGTCGCCTATGTTGGCCGTGACGAAACTGTGGACGATGCCCGGGGGTAGCGAAGCCCTCCGCAGGCATCATGTGGAGGAGGCGCTGTGAGCAGCGACCCGTGGGGCCGCGTCGACGAGACGGGGACCGTGTACGTGCGTACGGCCGACGGCGAGAAGGTCGTCGGTTCCTGGCAGGCGGGCTCCCCCGAGGAGGCGCTGGCCTATTTCGAGCGCAAGTACGAAGGCCTGGTTGTCGAGATCGGCCTCCTCGAGAAGCGCGTGAAGACCACCGACCTGTCGGCGAAGGACGCCCAGACGGCCATCGACCACCTGCGGGAGCAGGTCGACGCGCACCACGCGGTGGGCGACCTGGACGCCCTGCGGGCCCGGTTGGACAAGCTCGTGTCGCTGGTGGAGAAGCGCCGCGAGGAGCGCAAGGTCCAGCGGGCCAAGCAGTCCGACGAGGCACGCGCCGCCAAGGAGGCGCTGGTCGCCGAGGCCGAGGAGCTGGCACAGTCCGACCAGTGGCGGTCGGCCGGTGAGCGGCTGCGGTCCCTGGTGGACACCTGGAAGGGTCTGCCGCGGCTGGACCGCAAGTCCGACGACGAGCTGTGGCACCGCTTCTCGCACGCGCGGTCGGCGTTCTCCAAGCGGCGCAAGCAGCACTTCGCCCAGCTGGACGCCCAGCGCGAAGGGGCCCGCCGGACCAAGGAACGGCTGGTCGCCGAGGCCGAGGCGCTGTCGAACTCGACGGACTGGGGACCGACGGCCGCGCGCTACCGCGACCTGATGTCCGAGTGGAAGGCCGCGGGCCGCGCCCAGCGCGAGCACGAGGACGACCTGTGGAACCGCTTCCGCGGCGCCCAGGACGTGTTCTTCGCGGCCCGCAGCTCGGTCTTCGCCGAGCGGGACGCCGAGCAGGCGGAGAACCTCAAGCTCAAGGAGGAGCTGGCCGAGGAGGCCGAGAGGCTCCTGCCGGTCACCGACCTGAAGGCGGCCCGCGCCGCGTTCCGCTCGGTGAACGAGCGCTGGGAGGCCATCGGCCACGTGCCGCGCGACGCCCGGCCCAAGGTCGAGGGCCGGATGCACGCCGTGGAGCGGGCGCTCCAGGAAGCCGAGGAGGCCGAGTGGCGCCGGACGAACCCGGAGGCACGCGCGCGTGCCGAGGGTCTCACCGGTCAGCTCCAGGCGGCCGTCGACAAGCTCAAGGGCCAGATCGAGCAGGCCCGTGCCCAGGGCAACAACGCGAAGGCCGACAAGCTGGAGCGTGAGCTGGAGGGCCGGCAGGCGCTGCTGGACCAGGCGCTGAAGGGGCTGCACGAGTTCGGCGGCTGACCTCGGTCACAGGGTGTGCAGCGGCCCGGCGGTGCGTGTCACCGCCGGGCCGCTGCACTGTTTCAGCGCCGTCCGGCGTGCTCGCTGATGTCGAGGGCGTGCTTGAGCACCTCACATGCCTGGAGGTGATTGCCGGACTCCTGCAGCAGGTCGGCCAGGCGGCGGCAGACCAGCACGGCCTCGGGTCCGTACACCTTGTGCACCTGCTGGAAGGCGAGCTCCAGCACCTCGATCGCCTCCCGCACCTGCCCGGTCTCGGCGAGCAGCTCCGACAGCTCCAGCTGTACCTCGACCAGGTCGCCGTGCCGGTCGCCGCTCCGCTGCTCCTGCAGCGCCAGGCGCAGCACGGGCAGCGCGTCGCGGGTGTTGCCCTCGGCGCGCAACACCCTGGCCAGGGAGAGCCCGGTGGCGACCAGTGCGGCGCGGACGTCGGCGGCCAGCACCGGGCCGGCGGGGCCGCGGCGGCGGCCGGCCCTCGCCTTGTTGCGGGCCAGGGGCAGGCGTCCGACGCCGTTCTCCTGGGAGCGCTGCGGCAGCGGCCGGTTCTTGGCGCGCAGGCGCTCCTCCAGGACCCGGTGGAGGGTGTCCAGGTCGATCAGTTCGGGGCCGTCCTCGACGCCGTCCCGCAGGACGCCGAGCAGTTCGCCGGTGAACGCCGTGTAGCGTTCGCCGTCCGGCGCCAGCGCGATGCGGTCCCGCGGTGAGGCGGCCAGGACGTATGCCCCGTCCACCGCGGCCTGGGCGGCCAGCTGGTCCCCGCCGGACAGGGCGCGGGCGGCGCGTCCGCTGAAGCAGCAGTCGAGGACGACGATCTTGCGCCGGGCGCGGGCGGTGCGCAGCGCGGCGCGCAGGTGCTGGTAGGCGACGGCCGTGTAGCCGAGGTGCTCGCGGGAGTCGCCCAGGGCCAGGTACAGGTCGGCCGAGTCGGCGTCCCGCATGCCGTGCCCCGCGAAGTACACCAGGAGGGTGTCGGTGGCCTCCTCGGCGGCCTGGTACACCGGGTCCAGGATCGCCGGGGTGGTGAGCGGGTCGGTGACGACGGTGCAGTGCCGTACCGGAAGTCCCCAGACGGTCGCGTCGCACAGTTCGGCGGCCAGGTCGACCACGTTGGCCTCGACCGCGGACAACTGGGGCAGGTGCCGGTAGGAGGCGGTGCCCACGAGGACGGCCCGGGAGCGCGTGGGGTCAGGCAGTCCTGTCATCTCCTCCGCTTCCCTCGCTGTGTGCGGGCGCGGGCGGCACCTGCCGGTCGAGCAGGTCGATGATGCCGCGGACGGTTTCCTCGTCCCCCGCCGCCTGAGCCGTGAGCACGACCTCCACGTCGCCGCGGCGCAGGGTGACGGCCGGTGCCCGGCGTCGGGAGGCCTGCCACTGTAGGACGGAGAAGACGAGGGAGCCCGCGGACAGCCCGCTGCCGATGGCCAATTGGAGGATGTCGAGGCCGGTGCCCATGCTGCCGGGGGCGGCCGGCGCGCTGCTGGCGGCCCGGGCCCGGAGGGTGGGTGTCCCGTCCTCGCGCAGCCAGCTCAGCAGGGACCGGAGGTGGTCCTCGGCGTCCGTGCCGTCCGGCGGTTCCGAGATCTCAACGCGGAAGTCGGTCATCGTCTCCGTTCGTCCCGTCCAGTCGTGGGCTGACACGTCGGTTCACGCGGGAGAGCAGGTCCAGTGCCTCTCCCCCGGCGCCCAGCCGGGCCAGGCAGACCGCCTGCCAGTACTGGCTGGTGAGGGTGGTGGGATGGTCGGGGCCCAGCTTGGACAGACAGACCGGTACGACCACCGACAGCGTCTGTGCCGCCTCCCGCAACTGTCCGCGCAGTACCAGGCCGACCGCCTCGCGCTGCCGGGACAGCGCGGCCCGGGGTGTCATGCTGCCCAGGACGATGCGCCGGGTGGCGTCGCTGAGCGTGGCGGGGTCCAGGACGTCGTGACGGCGCTGCTCGGGCAGGTGGGCTTCCGTCCAGACGTACTCGGGCGCCTCCTCCTCGGCTTCGTCCGGCGCCCCGGCGGCCGGCCCGGCCGCCTCGTGCACGGCGTCCACGGCTTCGTCCCGGACGTGCCGCTTCACCAGGTCGGCGAGCATCTGGGTACCGCCGTACGTCAGGGGGACGAGGATGTCGCGCACCACGCGGGGGTCGCCGAGACGCCGCTCCGGGTCCTGCCGGCACAGCTCGTCGACGAGCCCGGCCAGCGGCTGGGGGAGGCCGCCGGTGCCGGTCAGCGGCCGGATGCCGTCGCCGAGGGCCCGCTCCATGATGGCCCCGACGTCGGCGGTCTGCCCGAAGGGCAGCTCACCGGTCAGCATGAGGAAGACGCAGGCCCCGAGGCCGTACCAGTCCGCCGCCGGTCCGGGCAGGACGCCCCGCATCGCCTCCGGCGCCATGAACTGCGGGGTGCCGATCAGTGCGCCGGTGCGGGTGATCGCCGCCTCGCCCGCCAGCCGGGCCAGTCCGAAGTCCTGCAGCACGACCCGGCCGCCGCGTGTGGTCCCCACGTTGGACGGCTTGACGTCGCGGTGGACCACGCCCTTGTGGTGGCCGGCCTCCAGGGCTTCCGCGATCCCCAGGGCCACGGTGCAGGCTGCCGGTACCGGCAGCGGTCCCGAGTGCAGGACCAGCTCGGCCAGACTGGTGCCGTCGAGCACCTGCATCACGAGGTACGGAGTGCCGTCGTGCACGCCGTTGTCGTACAGCGTGACGACACCGGGGTGCTCGATCCGCGCGAGCGCGCGGGCCTCCCGCTGGAACCTCTCCCAGGCCGCGTCCTGCGCGGTCAGCCCCTCGACGGCGGTCAGCATCTTCACCGCCACGCGGCGGCCGAGCCGAGTGTCCTCCGCCTCGTAGACGACTCCCATGCCGCCACGCCCCAGTAGCCGCACCGGGCGGTAGCGTCCCGCGACGAGCGCGGGAGGCTCGGCCGACGGGTCGGCTAAGCCGGACTGTTCGACGTGCTCCTCCATCTGCTCCCCCGTCTCCCTTGGACCGCGCTACGACGGTCTGCGCGCCGACGTAACGCGGTACACGTCGTACACGCCCTCGACACCGCGTACGGCCTTCAGGACGTGGCCCAAGTGCTTGGGGTCGCCCATCTCGAAGGTGAAGCGGGAGGTGGCGACGCGGTCCCGGGAGGTCTGGACGGCCGCGGAGAGGATGTTGACGTGCTGGTCGGACAGTACGCGGGTGACGTCCGAGAGGAGCCGGGAGCGGTCCAGGGCCTCCACCTGGATGGCGACCAGGAACACGGAGGACTGGGTGGGAGCCCACTCGACCTCGAGGATGCGCTCGGGTTCACGGGAGAGCGAGTCCACGTTCACGCAGTCGCTGCGGTGGACGGACACGCCGCTGCCCCGGGTGACGAAGCCGATGATCGGGTCGCCGGGGACGGGTGTGCAGCAGCGGGCCAGCTTGACCCACACGTCCTCGACGCCCTTGACGACGACACCCGGGTCGGCACTGGTGCGGCGTTTGCGGCCGCGACCACGGGCGGGCGGGACCGACTCGTCGATCTCCTCGGTGGCCGCCTCCTCGCCGCCGAGCGCCTGGACCAGCTTCTGCACGATGTTCTGCGCGGAGACGTGGCCCTCGCCGATCGCCGCGTACAGCGCGGAGATGTCCGAGTAGCGCATCTCGTGCGCGAGGGTGACCAGGGAGTCGCCGGTCAGGATCCGCTGGATCGGCAGGTTCTGCTTGCGCATGGCGCGGACGATGGAGTCCTTGCCCTGCTCGATCGCCTCGTCACGGCGTTCCTTCGAGAACCAGGCGCGGATCTTGTTACGGGCGCGCGGCGACTTGACGAAGCCCAGCCAGTCGCGGGACGGGCCCGCGCCGGCCGCCTTGGAGGTGAAGACCTCCACCAGGTCGCCGTTGTCCAGGGTGGACTCCAGTGGGACCAGGCGCCCGTTGACCCGTGCCCCTATGGTCCGGTGGCCGACCTCGGTGTGTACCGCGTAGGCGAAGTCCACGGGCGTGGCCCCGGCCGGGAGCGCTATGACGTCGCCCTTGGGCGTGAAGACGAAGACCTCGTTGCGGGAGAGGTCGAAGCGCAGGGACTCGAGGAACTCGCCGGGGTCCTCGGTCTCCTTCTGCCAGTCGAGGAGCTGGCGCAGCCACGCCATGTCGTTGAGGTGGTCGTCCTTGCCCCTGCCGGACGACTTGGGCGCGTCGGAGCGGACCTTGGAGGCGCCGGCGACGGCCTCCTGCTTGTACTTCCAGTGCGCGGCGATGCCGTACTCCGCGCGGCGGTGCATGTCGAAGGTGCGGATCTGCAGCTCGACCGGCTTGCCGTTGGGTCCGATGACCGTCGTGTGCAGCGACTGGTACATGTTGAACTTCGGCATCGCGATGTAGTCCTTGAACCGCCCGGGAACCGGGTTCCAGCGGGCGTGGACCGTACCGAGCGCCGCGTAGCAGTCGCGAACGGTGTCCACCAGGACGCGGATGCCCACCAGGTCGTAGATCTCCGCGAAGTCACGGCCGCGGACGATCATCTTCTGGTAGACGCTGTAGTAGTGCTTGGGGCGGCCGGTGACGGTCGCCTTGATGCGGGCCGCGCGCAGGTCCTGCTGGACCTCGTCGGTGACGATCGCGAGGTACTCGTCGCGCTTGGGGGCGCGCTCGGCGACCAGGCGGACGATCTCGTCGTACATCTTGGGGTAGAGGATCGCGAAGGCGAGGTCCTCCAGTTCCCACTTGATGGTGTTCATGCCCAGGCGGTGGGCCAGCGGCGCGTAGATCTCAAGGGTCTCGCGGGCCTTCTTCTCCTGCTTCTCGCGCTTGAGATAGCGCATGGTGCGCATGTTGTGCAGGCGGTCGGCGAGCTTGATGACCAGGACGCGCGGGTCCTTCGCCATGGCGACGACCATCTTGCGGACGGTCTCGGCCTGCGCGGCCTCGCCGAACTTGACCTTGTCGAGTTTGGTGACGCCGTCGACGAGGAGCGTGACCACGTCACCGAAGTCGCGGCGCAGGTCCTCCAGGCCGTACTCGGTGTCCTCGACGGTGTCGTGCAGCAGGCCCGCCATCAGGGTGGCCGGGTCCATGCCCAACTCGGCGAGGATGGTGGTGACGGCGAGCGGGTGCGTGATGTACGGGTCGCCGCTCTTGCGCTTCTGGCCGCGGTGCCAGCGTTCGGCGACCTGGTAGGCGCGCTCGATCTGGCGCAGGGTCGCCGTCTCGATCTTGGGGTCGTTGCTGCGCACTATCCGCAGCAGCGGCTCCAGGACCGGGTTGTACGGGTTGGCGCGCTGCACCCCGAGGCGGGCGAGGCGGGCGCGTACGCGGTTGGAGGAGCCGGAGCGGGCGGGCTGCCCGGCGGGGGTGCGGACCACGGGCGCGTTGCGCTCACGCTCGGGCGGCATGGGCTTGGGACGGGGCTGCTGCTCGGCCGGCTTGTCGACGGGCGCGGACGGGGCGTGCTGGATCGGCCCGCGGGTGTCGTTCTTCGCCTGGGGCGCACTCGGCGCGGGCTTCGCCGCGGGCGCCGAGGCGGACTCGGGCTTTGCGGCGGTCAGTGGCTGGGCCTCGTCTGGCAAGAGGACTCCTCGTGCGCGATCCGGGTCCCCCGGTCAGGCTCCGGAGTCCCCATGGTAGCGATCCTGCACCCGAGGACCGCCTTCAGGCCGATGTGAGGGCCGTCAACCCGTGAAACGCCAGGGGCGGGCGCCGGATTCCTCCGGGCCCGCCCCAGGTGTGCGTACGTGACGCTCAG
Organism: Streptomyces mutabilis; assembly: GCF_014649815.1. GTDB lineage: Bacteria > Actinomycetota > Actinomycetes > Streptomycetales > Streptomycetaceae > Streptomyces > Streptomyces mutabilis. Next base: position 135,087 of record NZ_BMTT01000014.1, read on the forward strand.
ACGGTGAGCAGCGCCTTCAGCGGCGCCCCGGCCAGGGCGGGCTCCAGCCGGGCCCGGCCGCCGAGGAAGCCCAACTCCATCAGGACGGCGAGGCCCGCGACCTCGGCGCCGGCCCGGCGGATGAGCTCCAGCGAGGCCTCGGCGGTGCCGCCGGTGGCGAGGACGTCGTCGACGACCAGCACCCGGTCCCCGGCACTCAGGTCCTCGGCGTGCACCTCGATCTCGGCGGAGCCGTACTCCAGGTCGTACGACTGGCTGAGGGTGGCCCCGGGGAGCTTGCCGGCCTTGCGTACGGGGATGAAGCCGAGGCCGGCCCGCAGGGCCACCGGAGCGCCCAGGATGAACCCGCGGGCCTCCAGGCCCACGACCTTGGTCGCACCGGTGTCCCGCGCCACCTCGGCGAGCGCGTCGGTGAGCGCGGCGAAGGCCGCCGGGTCCGCCAGGAGCGGGGTGATGTCCTTGAACATCACACCCGGTTCCGGGTAGTCGGCCACGTCCCGGATGCGGCTGAGCAGCAGCTCCGTGATGTCGGTCGTCTCGGTCATCGGCGCTTCCCCGAGGGTCGGCCGCGACCGCGGGTGCGGGACGCGGGCTGGCTGCGCGGACCGACGACCGCGGGGGCCGCGTCGTCGGGCTCGTCGGCCTCGTCGTCGGCGTACCGCAAGTCGGCGTCGGACTCCACCGGCTCGCCCTTGGCGGCGGCCTGGGCGCGCTTGGCGAGGACGCGCTTCTTGAGGGACTTCATCTGCGGCTCGGCCTCCTTGAGGTCGGCGACGAGCGGCGTGGCGATGAAGATCGACGAGTACGCGCCGGCCGCGAGGCCCACGAACAGCGACAGGGAGATGTCGTTGAGCATGCCGGCGCCGAGGACACCGCCACCGATGAACAGCAGGCCGCCCACCGGCAGCAGCGCGACCACCGTGGTGTTGACGGAGCGGACCAGGGTGCTGTTGATCGAGCGGTTGGCGATCTCGCCGTACGTCCAGCGGGTCTGTTTGGTGATGTCCCTCGTCTGTTCCTTGAGACTGTCGAAGACCACGACCGTGTCGTAGAGCGAGTAACCGAGGATCGTGAGCAGACCGATCACCGTGCCGGGCGTGACCTCGAAGCCGACGAGGGCGTAGACGCCGACGGTGATGGTGATGTCGTGGACCAACGCGACGAACGCGGCCAGCGCCATGCGCCACTCGAAGGCGATGGCCAGGTAGATGACCACAAGGACCATGAAGATCCCGAGGCCCTGCCACGCCTTGTTCGCGATCTGGTCGCCCCAGCTGGGGCCGACCAGATCCGCGTTGATCTTCTCGGCCGGGACGTCGAGGTCCTTGGAGAGTTCTTCCTTGATCTGGTCCGAGGCCGCGGTGTCGGTGCCCGAGATCTGGATGCGGAGGCTGCCGTCACCGAGCTTCTGGACGATCGCGTCGTGGCCCGACGCCTCCTCCGCGTACGTCTCGGCCTGGGAGACCGAGGCGCTCATGTTCTTCGGAGTGGTGAAGACCGCGCCGCCCTGGAACTCGATGCCCATGTGCAGGCCGCGCACCGCCAGGCCGACGATGGCCGTGATGGTGATCAGGATCGAGATGCCGTACCAGAGCTTGCGGTTCTTGACGAAGTCGTAGCCGATCTCGCCGTGGTGCAGTCGGGCGCCGAGGTTGCCGAGCTTTCCCATCTCACGCCTCCTTCGGGTCGACGGGGCCGGCGACGGGGCGCGCGGGACGGCGGGTGCGGCGCAGCGGCGGCTTGGCGCCCAGGCTCTTCGGGTCGAGGCCGGACCACTTGTGACCGCTCGCGAAGAACTTGCGGCGGGCCATCAGCGTCAGCAGCGGCTTGGTGAAGAGGAACACCACCACCACGTCGAGCAGGGTGGTCAGGCCGAGCGTGAACGCGAAGCCCTGCACCTTGCCGACGGTGACCACGAAGAGCACCGCGGCGGCGAGGAAGGACACGAAGTCGGAGACCAGGATGGTGCGCCGGGCGCGCGGCCAGGCCCGCTCGACGGCGGGGCGCAGCGTGCGGCCCTCCCGGATCTCGTCGCGGACGCGTTCGAAGTACACGATGAACGAGTCCGCCGTGATGCCGATCGCGACGATGGCACCGCACACGGCCGGCAGGTTCAGCGCGAAGCCGATGGTCGGGCCGAGCAGCGACATGATCACGTACGTGAGACCCGCGGAGACCAGCAGCGAGGCGACGGCGATGAACGACAGCCCGCGGTAGTAGACCAGCAGGTAGATGACGACCAGGGCGAGGCCGATCGCGCCGGCGATCAGACCGGCCTCAAGCTGCTCACCGCCGAGCGCGGCGGTGACGGTGGTGACGCTGTCCTCCTTGAAGGTCAGCGGCAGGGCACCGTAGGACAGCATGTTGGCGAGGCCTTGGGCCTCTTCCTGGTCGAAGTTGCCGGAGATCTCCGCGCTGCCGCCGGTGAGTGCCTGGCTGACGTAGGGGTCGGAGACGACCTCGTTGTCCAGGACGATGGCGAACTGGTTCTGCGGAGACTGGTTCTGGGCCAGCTTGCCGGTGATATCGGCGAACTTCTTGGCACCGTCGTCCGTGAACTTCATCGTCACGGTCCAGCCGGCGGCGGTCTGGGTGTTGAAGACGGCCTCGGACTGGTCGACGTCCGTGCCGTCGACCGCGGCGGGGCCGAGGATGTACTTCTGCCACTGGCCCTGCGCGTTCTGGCCGCAGGCGATCATCGAGTCGCCGGGCTTGGAACCGGCGCCGGCCTTGGTGCGGGCCGCTTCGTCGGTGCAGTCCAGGGCGGCGTACTGCTCCTGCAGCTTGGCGGTCGCGTCGTCACCGGAGGCGCTGGCGCTCGGGGACGGGGAGGCGCCGTCGGACGCCGTGCCGGAGGGGCTCGGGTCGGCCTTGAGGGCGTCGCTGGCGGCGCGGCCCTGGGTGGTCGCGCTCGCCGAGGCGGAGTCGGACGGGGAGCCGCTCGCCTTGTCGCCGTCGGTGGCCTTGTCCTTGTCGGCCGCGCCGTCCGTCGCCTTGTCCGTCGGCTCGCCGGAGGCGTTGCCGGTGGCGCTCGGCGAGGGGCTGCCGGTCGCGCCGGCTCCGGACAGCTCCGTGGCTACGACCGGGCGGAAGTAGAGCTTCGCGGTGGTGCCGACCTGCTCCCGGGCTTCCTTCGAGTTCGTCCCCTTGGGGATGTTGACGATGATGTTCCGGTCGCCCTGGGTCTGGACCTCGGCTTCGGAAACACCCAGACCGTTGACGCGGCGCTCCATGATCTCGACGGCCGTGTCCATGTTGGTCTTGTTGATCGCGGACTCCTGGCCCGCCTCCGGAACCGCGCGGAGCGTGATGCTCGTGCCGCCGGCCAGATCGATACCGAGACGCGGAGTCGTGTGTCCGGAGGCGAACATGCCTCCGGTGAGCGCCACGATGGCGATCAGAATCAGGGCCAGCGAGCGCCCGGGCTTACTCTGAGCGCTCGCATTCTTCCCCTTTTTAGGTGCTACCACCTTTGCGTACTCCCTCTCGGGCCGCGTCGCGCCGGGGAGGCGTCACCGGCGGCCATCACATGGTGTTGGAATCCGTGCGAGCCGCGCGTCGCACGGGGTGCGCGGGAACGGTCCGCACACCCCGGAGCACGGCTTACTTCGCCTCGGAACCGCCGTCGGACTTCTTCGCCTGCTCGTCCGTCTTGGCCTCGGCGGACGTGGCGTCGGCCGTCGGCTCGTCGGCCGGCGTGTCGTCGGCGTCCTTCTTGCCGAGGTCGACGGACTTGTCGCCGGAGGCGTCAGCGTCGTCGGCGGAGGCGTCGGTCCCGGTGAGGGAGGAGGCATCGTCCGGGACCATGTCGGAGTCGGACTTCAGGTCGTGCTCGATGCCGTGGACGATGCGGTTGTACTCGTCGTCCGTCAGGACGGCACCGATGGAGTTCTTGGCGAAGAGCAGTTCCACACCCGGGCCGGCGTCAAGGAGGACCGTGTCGTCGTTGACCTCCTTGACCGTGGCGTACATGCCCCCGATGGTGCGGACGCCGGAACCGGGCTGCATCTGGTTCCGCATGTCGACGGCCTGCTGCTGCTTCTTCTTCGCCGACCGGGTCATCAGGAACATGGCCCCGATGAGCACGATGAACGGGAGGAGGGTCACGAGACTCACGGGTCGGTACTTCCTTCACACGACCGCAGATGGTGAGCGGCCTGATGGTTGGGGGTGTGTGCGCCGCCGACAAGGGCGGCATCGGCGGAGTCTAAGCGAGTCCGCGCGCATGGAACAACGCTCAGCATGGCACCGGGGTTCCTGCTCCGGCGAATGTCCTCTTCGTGACGGTGCCGTCACGCCCCGAACAAGTCCTGTTGTCCGTTTCCGGAACCCTGCGCACGCGGCGGGGTGAGGCCGAGATGCGCCCATGCTGCCGGGGTCGCCACCCGTCCGCGCGGCGTGCGGGCCAGCAGGCCCTCCCGTACGAGGAACGGTTCGGCGACCTCTTCCACTGTCTCACGCTCCTCCCCCACGGCGACGGCGAGCGTGGACAGGCCGACCGGGCCGCCGCCGAACAGCTTGAGCAGCGCCTCCAGCACGCCCCGGTCCAGCCGGTCCAGGCCCCGGGCGTCCACCTCGTAGACGGCGAGTGCGGCGGCGGCGATCTCCTGGGTGATCAGGCCGTCGGCCTTGACCTGCGCGTAGTCGCGGACCCGGCGCAGCAGACGGTTGGCGATACGGGGGGTGCCGCGGGAGCGGCCGGCGATCTCGGCGGCGCCGGCCGGGTCGATCTCGACGTCGAGCAGGCCGGCGGAACGATGGACGACGCGTTCCAGTTCCGCCGGGCCGTAGAACTCCATGTGCGCGGTGAAGCCGAAGCGGTCGCGCAGCGGGGGCGGCAGCAGCCCGGCGCGCGTGGTGGCGCCGACGAGGGTGAAGGGGGGCAGTTCGAGGGGGATGGCGGTGGCGCCGGGCCCCTTGCCGACGATGACGTCGACGCGGAAGTCCTCCATCGCCATGTAGAGCATCTCCTCGGCGGGCCGCGACATGCGGTGGATCTCGTCGAGGAAGAGCACCTCGCCCTCCTGGAGGGAAGAGAGGATCGCCGCGAGGTCGCCGGCGTGCTGGATGGCGGGGCCGGAGGTGATGCGGATGGGGGCGCCCATCTCGGCCGCGATGATCATCGAGAGGGTGGTCTTGCCGAGGCCCGGGGCTCCCGAGAGCAGGACGTGGTCGGCGGTCGCCCCGCGCGCGCGGGCGGCACGCAGGACGAGGTCCAGCTGCTCGCGGACCTTCTCCTGGCCGATGAACTCGCCCAGGTCCTTGGGGCGCAGGGCGGCCTCGACGGCCTGGTCCTCACCGTCGGCGGCCGGGCCCACCAGCCGGTCGGCGGCTTCGGTGCCGGTCGTGTCGTCGTCCCAGTTCACGGTGTGAGTCTCCTAGCCGGCTATCGGGCGCGGTTGAGCGTCTGGAGGGCCGCCTTCAGCAGCTGTCCCACCTGGGGTGTGCCCCCGGCGGCCTCCGCCTGGGGCGTCACAGCGGTGACGGCCTCGTCCGCCTCGCGGGTCGCGTACCCGAGGCCGATCAGGGCGGCGTGCAGCTGGTCGCGCCAGCCGGTGCTGACCGGGGCGCCCACGGCGGGGGCGCCGACCGGTTCGCCGAGGCGGTCCTTCAGTTCGAGCAGCAGCTTCTGGGCGCCCTTCTTGCCGATGCCGGGGACGGCGGTCAGCGCCTTCTCGTCACCGGTCGACACCGCCCTGCGCAGGGCGTCCGGACTGTGCACGGCCAGCATCGCCTGGGCCAGGCGGGGGCCCACGCCGCTGGCGGTCTGCAGGAGCTCGAAGACCTGGCGCTCGTCGTCGTCGGCGAAGCCGTACAGGGTGAGCGAGTCCTCGCGCACGACGAGGGAGGTGGCGAGCTTGGCGGGCTTGCCGAGGCGGAGTGTGGAGAGCGTGTTCGGCGTGCACTGGACGGCCATGCCGACGCCGCCGACCTCGACCACCGCGGTGTCGGGGGCGAGGGCGGCGACGGTGCCGCTGACGAAGGCGATCATGTCGTACGGCCTTTCGAGGCGTGCTGGGTGCGGGGAGCCCGGGACGCGTGCCGGGTCACGGCCTGCTGGAGCCGGTTCTGCGCGGGGGCGCGCCAGATGTGGCAGATCGCGAGGGCGAGGGCGTCCGCCGCGTCGGCGGGCTTGGGGGGCGAGGCGAGCCGCAGCAGGCGGGTGACCATGGCGCCGACCTGCGCCTTGTCCGCGCGGCCGCTGCCGGTGACGGCGGCCTTGACCTCGCTCGGGGTGTGCAGGGCGACGGGGATGCCGCGGCGGGAGGCGCACAGGATGGCCACGGCGCTGGCCTGGGCGGTGCCCATGACCGTGCGGACGTTGTGCTGGCTGAAGACGCGCTCCACGGCGACGTACTGCGGTTGATGCTCGTCGAGCCACTGGTCGATGCCCTGCTCGACGGCGACGAGACGGTGGCCGAGGTCGGCGTCCGCCGGCGTGCGGACGACGCCCACGCCGACCATGGTCAGCGGTCTGCCCGCGACTCCCTCGACGACCCCGACGCCGCAGCGGGTCAGCCCGGGGTCCACCCCCAGTACGCGCACCCGGCCCCCTCTCGTCGATCACCTGTTTGTGCAGGCTATCGGGTGGCACTGACAAAGCGGCGGGCCGACGGGTTGTGTCCCGTCGGCCCGCTGAGCCAGTGGACGCGTTACGCGTCGACCTTCTCCATGATCTCGTCGCTCACGTCGAAGTTGGCGAAGACGTTCTGCACGTCGTCGCTGTCCTCCAGGGCGTCGATCAGCTTGAAGATCTTCCGGGCACCCTCCTCGTCCAGCTCGACCTGCATGGTCGGAACGAAGTTGGCGTCGGCGGACTCGTAGTCGATGCCGGCGTCCTGCAGGGCCGTGCGGACGGCGACCAGGTCGGTGGCCTCGCTGAGCACCTCGAAGGACTCGCCGAGGTCGTTGACCTCCTCGGCGCCCGCGTCGAGGACGGCGCCGAGAACGTCGTCCTCGCCCAGCTCGCCCTTGGGCACGATCACGACGCCCTTGCGGTTGAACAGGTACGACACCGAGCCGGGGTCGGCCATGGAGCCGCCGTTGCGGGTCATGGCGACGCGGACGTCGGAGGCGGCGCGGTTGCGGTTGTCGGTGAGGCACTCGATGAGCACCGCGACGCCGTTCGGGCCGTAGCCCTCGTACATGATCGTCTCGTAGTCGGCGCCACCGGCCTCCAGGCCGGCGCCGCGCTTGACCGCGGAGTCGATGTTCTTGTTCGGGACCGACTGCTTCTTCGCCTTCTGGATGGCGTCGTACAGCGTCGGGTTGCCGTCGATGTCGGCACCGCCCATGCGGGCCGCGACCTCGATGTTCTTGATCAGCTTCGCGAAGAGCTTGCCGCGCTTGGCATCGATGACGGCCTTCTTGTGCTTCGTCGTGGCCCATTTAGAGTGGCCGGACATCTGCCTGTCTCCTTCGCGTAACCCGTCTTTGTACGAACGGAGGAATCCTACAAGGACTCCGCGGCCCCGTTCGCGCGCACCATGTCGGCGAAGAGGCGGTGCACGCGGTGGTCGCCGGTCAGCTCCGGGTGGAACGACGTGGCCAGCGCGTTGCCCTGGCGGACGGCGACGATGTGGCCGTCGTGCTCGGCGAGCACCTCGGCGGCGGCGCCGACGGACTCGACCCAGGGGGCGCGGATGAAGACGCCCTCCACGGGGACGCCCTCCACGCCCTTGACGTCGACGGCCGCCTCGAAGGACTCGTTCTGCCGTCCGAAGGCGTTGCGGCGCACGATCATGTCGATGCCGCCGACCGTCTCCTGCCCGGAGCGCGGGTCGAGGATCTTGTCGGCCAGCATGATCATGCCGGCGCAGGTGCCGTACACGGGCATGCCGTTCCGAACGCGCGCGCGGAGGGGCTCCATCACACCGAAGAGGACGGCCAGTTTGGAGATGGTGGTGGACTCGCCGCCGGGGATGACCAGGCCGTCGACCTCGGCGAGTTCTTCGGGGCGCCTCACCGGCCTGGCCACGGCGTCGGCCGCGGCCAGGGCGACGAGGTGCTCCCTGACGTCGCCCTGGAGGGCCAGGACGCCGATGACGGGGGTGTCACTCATGGGATCGGTGCCTTACCAGCCGCGGTTGGCGTAGCGCTCGGTCTCGGGCAGGGTGTCGCAGTTGATGCCGACCATGGCCTCGCCGAGGTTGCGGGAGGCGTCGGCGACGATCTTCGGGTCGTCGTAGAAGGTGGTCGCCTTCACGATGGCGGCGGCGCGCTTGGCGGGGTCGCCGGACTTGAAGATGCCGGAGCCGACGAAGACGCCCTCGGCGCCGAGCTGGCGCATCAGGGCGGCGTCGGCCGGGGTGGCGACGCCGCCGGCGGAGAAGAGGACCACCGGCAGCTTGCCCAGCTCGGAGACCTCCCTGACCAGCTCGTACGGGGCGCGCAGTTCCTTGGCGGCGGCGTACAGCTCGTTGTTGTCGTAGCCGCGCAGGCGGGCGATCTCGTTCTTGATCTGGCGAAGGTGGCGGACGGCCTCGACGACGTTGCCGGTGCCGGCCTCGCCCTTGGAACGGATCATCGCGGCGCCCTCGGCGATGCGGCGCAGGGCCTCGCCCAGGTTGGTGGCGCCGCAGACGAACGGGGTGGTGAAGGCCCACTTGTCGGAGTGGTTGACCTCGTCGGCCGGGGTGAGGACCTCGGACTCGTCGATGTAGTCGACGCCGAGGGACTGCAGCACCTGGGCCTCGACGAAGTGGCCGATGCGGGACTTGGCCATCACCGGGATGGAGACGGCGCCGATGATGCCCTCGATCATGTCCGGGTCGGACATGCGGGCCACGCCGCCGTCCTTGCGGATGTCGGCGGGGACACGCTCCAAGGCCATGACGGCGACGGCGCCCGCGTCCTCGGCGATCTTCGCCTGCTCGGGCGTGACGACGTCCATGATCACGCCACCCTTGAGCTGCTCGGCCATGCCGCGCTTCACGCGGGCGGTGCCGGTCTCGGGGGCCTGGTTTTCGGAGAGCGTGCTGGACACGGGTACCTCGCTGAGGGGAAGGGGGTCTGTGCAGCAACGAGAAAACGTGAGGGGACCAGGCCACAGCAAGGGCCAATGGGAAGCCGGTGGATCGTTTTCCGGTCCGGGACCGGTGCTTCGGCCCGCCGTGCGCTACGCGGCCCGCTCGACCAGCGCGGCCGGCGACTCGTCGTCCATCTCGAAGGCGAGCGGGAAGGGGGCGTGCCCGGCGAGGCGGAACCAGCGGACCTTGCGGTGCTCGCGCAGCCTGCGCGCGGCCCCCACCGCGTCGTTGTGGAACCGCCGGGCCATCGGTACCCGGCGCACGGCCTCGGCCAGCTCGTGGGCCGCCTCGTCTCCCCCGGGGGCCTCGCGCAGGGCGTCCACCTGCTGCGGCTCGGCGAACACCGCCCGCAGCGCCTGGCTCAGCTCGCTCTCGGCGACCTCACGCTGTTCGTCCTCCGCCTGCCGGGCGGCGTGCGCGGCTTCGTACAGCACCATGGAAGCGGCCGGGTCGAGGACGCCCGAGGTGGCCAGTTCCTGGGCCACGGACGCCCTGCGCAGCAGTTGCGCGTCGAGTGCCGCGCGGGCGGCGTCGATCCGGGCGTGCAGGCGGTCCAGGCGGCCGGCCGTCCAGCTGAGGTAGAGGCCGACGGCCACGAGGACGGCCAGGATCCAGATGAGAGTTGCGGTCACGGGCCGCAACCCTAGTCAACCCCCGGGCGGGCCGAGAATTGCGATGCCCCTTCGGAGGCTCGGCGCTCAGTCCCTCGCCAGCCCGAAGCGGGCCCTCAGGCCCGTCGCCCGGTCGTCCGTCGCCACCGCCGCCGCGCCGGCCGTCACCGTCTCGTAGACGGAGAGGATGTCCGCGCCGACCGTGGACCAGTCGAAACGCCGTACGTGTGCGCTGCCCCGGTCCCGCAGCGCCGCCCGGCGATCCGGATCCGCCAGCAGCCGTACGGCCGCGTCGGCCAGCGCGTCGGCGTCCTCGTTGGGGAACAGTTCACCGGCCGCCCCCCGGTCGAGGACCTGGGCGAAGGCGTCGAGGTCGGAGGCGAGCACGGGAGCGCCTGCCGACATGGCCTCGACCAGGACGATCCCGAAGCTCTCGCCGCCGGTGTTGGGGGCCACGTACAGGTCGACGCTGCGCAGGAAGCGGGCCTTGTCCTCGTCGCTGACCATGCCGAGGAACTCCACCCGGGAGCGCAGCTCGGCGGGCAGGGACGCCACCGCCTCCTTCTCGTCACCGCGCCCGGCGACCAGCAGCCGGGCCTGCGGGCGGACGGCGAGGATCTTCGGCAGGGCCCGCATCAGGACCGGCAGGCCCTTGCGGGGCTCGTCGATGCGCCCTATGAAGCCGATCGTGTCCCCCTGCCACTCGGGCTTCGGCTCGGCGTCGGCGAAGAAGCCGACGTCGACGCCGTTGGGGATGACGACCGCGTCACCGCCGAGGTGCTCGACGAGCGTGCGGCGGGCGTACTCGCTCACCGCGATCCGGGCGCTGATCTTCTCCAGGGCGGCCTGGAGGATCGAGTACGCGGCGATCATCGCGCGGGAGCGCGGATTGGACGTGTGGAAGGTGGCCACGATCGGGCCCTGCGCCGCCCAGCAGGTGAGCAGGCCGAGCGAGGGCGAGGTCGGTTCGTGGATGTGGATGACGTCGAAGGCACCGTCGTGCAGCCAGCGGCGCACCCGGGCCGCCGAGAGGAAACCGAAGTTCAGGCGGGCCACCGAGCCGTTGTACGGCACCGGCACCGCGCGGCCTGCCGAGACGACGTAGGGGGGCAACGGGGTGTCGTCGTCGGCGGGGGCGAGGACGGACACCTCGTGGCCGAGCCGGATGAAGTACTCGGCCAGGTCCCGGATGTGGAACTGGACGCCGCCGGGTACGTCCCAGGAATACGGGCAGACGATGCCGATCCTCACGAGGCGCCCCGCTCGCGGTTCCCGGGAGCCTTGGCCGGGTCGAGGTCCTTGAGCCACAAGCGCTGCAGCATGTGCCAGTCCTCCGGGTGGTCGGCGATTCCCGTGGCGAAGGCGTCGGCCAGGGCCTGTGTCATGGCAGACGTCCTTTCGGCCCGGGTGCCTGACTCGGGGACCTCGACCGGCGGGTGCACCCGGCCCCGCATCACGGGCGAGTCGTCGTACCAGAGCGTCGCCGGCAGCAGCCGGGCGCCGGTCTGCTGGGCGAGGAGGGCGGGGCCGGCGGGCATGCGGGCCGTCTCGCCGAAGAAGTCGACCTCCACGCCGGAGGCGGACAGGTCGCGGTCGGCCACCAGGCACACGAGACCGCCCTCGCGCAGCCGCCGGGCCAGCGTGCCGAACGCCGAGCCGCCGCTGTGCGGCAGGACCTCCATGCCGAGCCCTTCGCGGTAGGCGACGAAGCGGTCGTAGAGGGTTTCCGGCTCGAGGCGCTCGGCGACCGTCGTGAAGGGGATGCCGAGCTGGGTGGTGACCCAGGCGCCGGCCAGGTCCCAGTTGGCCAGGTGCGGGAGGGCGAGGACGACACCCTGGCCCGCGTCCATGCCGTCGGTGAGGTGGTGCAGGTCCTTGGGGGCGAAGCCCTCCCCGACGCGCTCCGAGCTCCACGCGGGGAGGCGGAAGGACTCCATCCAGTAGCGCAGGTAGGACCGCATGCCCGCGCGGGAGAGCGCGGCGAGCCGCTCGGGGCTCGCGCCGGGCACCACCCGCGCGTAGTTGCTCTCCAGCCGCCGCACGCCCGTGCCGCGCCGCTTCCAGGCGACGTCCGCGACGGTGCGGCCGAGGCGCGCCGCGACCGGCTCGGGGAGCTTCTTCACCGTGCCCCAGCCGGCCGCGTACAGGGCGTCGGTCAGCCGCTCCCGAGCGCTCACTTCGCCGCCTCGGTGCCGTGGTTCTCCTGCGCGGCGGCGTCCGCCTCGGCGGCCTCGCGGCGGACCGTGACGACGCGCTGCACAAGCGTGACCAGACTGCCGACGGCGACGATCCACAGGGCGACCGGCAGCAGGTACTGGATGCCGGGCACGCCGAACTCGTGCAGGCCCGCGAGACCGGCGGCGACCAGCGAGACGACCAGGCGCTCGGCGCGCTCGACCAGGCCGTTGACCGCGACGGGCAGCCCGATCGACTCGCCGCGCGCCTTGGTGTACGACACCACCTGACCACTGGCCAGGCAGAAGATCGACACGGCGCACAGGATGTTGTCGTCACCGGCGCCCGCGTACCAGAGGGCGAAACCGCCGAAGATCGCACCGTCGGCGACCCGGTCCAGCGTGGAGTCCAGGAACGCGCCCCAGCGGCTGGAGCGGCCCAGCTGGCGGGCCATGTTGCCGTCGACGAGGTCGGAGAAGACGAAGAGCGTGATCACGACCGTGCCCCAGAAGAACTCGCCCATGGGGTAGAAGACCAGCGCTCCCGCGACCACACCCGCGGTGCCGATCAGCGTGACCGTGTCCGGGCTGACGCCCCGGCGGATGAGAAACGCGGCGAGCGGTGTGAGGACACGCGTAAAAAATGCACGCGCGTACTTGTTCAGCATGGCCTTCCCGACGGTCGGTGTGGCCGCGCGGCCCCTGCTGGCCACCGGCTGGCCCATCGTAGTCACGCGCGCGTGTGGGCGGCGGACGGGCACCCGTAGCCTCCGGTGGGCGACCGGTGGGCGGCAGGGGGCCCGTCGTTCGTATGGACGCGGCGTGACGGGAGTGGAAAGCTCGAAGAACCGCGGGCGTCGCCGGAGCCGCCAGTGCACGCGGTCCCGCGCGTCCGCGCCCACAGTGACCTCACCGTGCACGGGAGGCAAGGACATGGGCGACAAGGCACACACCCACCCCGGAGCCGCCGGAAGGGCGTCGGCGGCCGACCATCCCACGTCCGTACGGAATGTGGTGCTGGTCGGCCACTCCGGATCGGGCAAGACGACTCTGGTGGAGGCTCTCGCGTTGACGGCGGGGGCACTGAACCGGGCGGGCCGCGTGGAGGACGGAGGCTGCGTCTCGGACTACGACGAGATGGAGCGCCGGCAGCAGCGCTCCGTACAGCTCTCCCTGGTGCCGGTCGGATGGGACGGCATCAAGGTCAACCTCCTGGACACCCCCGGGTACGCCGACTTCGTCGGCGAGCTGAGGGCCGGTCTGCGCGCGGCGGACGCGGCCCTCTTCGTCGTCTCGGCCTCCGACGGCGTGGACGGCTCGACCCGCATGGTGTGGGAGGAGTGCGCCGCCGTCGGCGTGCCCCGCGCCATCGTGATCACACACCTGGAGGCCGCCCGCGCGGACTTCGAGGAGACGACGCGGATCTGCGCGGAGGCCTTCGGCGGGGACGACCCCGACGCCGTGCTGCCGCTGTACCTGCCGCTGCACGGCCCGCAGGCGCCCGACGGGCACGCGCCCGTGACGGGGCTCGTGGGGCTGCTGTCGCGGAAGCTGTTCGACTACGCCTCGGGCGAGCGCGTGGAGTCCGAACCGGGCGAGGACCAGCTGCCGCAGCTCGACGAGGCGCGCTCCATGCTGATCGAGGGGATCATCTCGCAGAGCGAGGACGAGACCCTCATGGAGCGCTATCTCGGCGGCGAGCAGGTCGACGTCAAGTCACTGATCGAGGACCTGGAGCGGGCCGTGGCGCGCGGGGTGTTCTTCCCCGTCCTGGCGGCCGCCCCCGCGGCCGAGGGGGCCCGGCAGGGGCTCGGCACGGTCGAACTGCTGGAGTTGATCACGCGTGGCTTCCCGACGCCCCTGGAGCGCGAGGCGCCGCGGGTCACCACTACCGACGGTGTGCCGCGCGAGCTGCGGATGTGCGACCCCGGCGAGTCACTGGTCGCGGAGGTCGTCAAGACGTCCTCGGACCCCTACGTCGGCCGGATCTCGCTGGTCCGCGTGTTCTCCGGCACCCTGCGCGCCGACCAGACGGTGCACGTCTCCGGGCACGGACTGGCCGACCGCGGCCACGAGGACCACGACGTCGACGAGCGCATCGGTGCCCTGTCGACCCCCTTCGGCAAGCAGCAGCGGCCGGTGTCGCACGTGATCGCGGGCGACCTGGCGTGCGTGGCCAAGCTGAGCCGCGCGGAGACCGGGGACACGCTGTCGTCCAAGGACGACCCGCTCCTGATGGCCCCGTGGGAGATGCCCGACCCCCTGCTGCCGCTCGCCATCCAGGCGCACAGCAAGCCTGACGAGGACAAGCTCTCCCAGGGCCTGGCGCGGTTGGTCGCGGAGGACCCGACGATGCGCCTGGAGCAGAACCAGGACACGCACCAGGTGGTCCTGTGGTGCCTGGGCGAGGCCCACGCCGACGTGGCCCTCGAACGGCTGCGCAGCCGCTACGGCGTCCAGGTCGACGTCGTGCCCCACCGGGTCCCGCTGCGGGAGACGTTCGGGACCAGGGCGGCCGGGCGCGGACGGCACGTCAAGCAGTCCGGCGGGCACGGGCAGTACGCCATCTGCGAGATCGAGGTGGAGCCGCTGCCGGGCGGCTCGGGCATCGAGTTCGTGGACAAGGTGGTCGGCGGCGCGGTGCCCCGGCAGTTCATCCCGTCCGTCGAGAAGGGGGTGCGCGCACAGGCCGCCAAGGGCGTCGCCGCGGGCCATCCGCTGATCGACGTGCGCGTGACGCTGCTCGACGGCAGGGCGCACTCCGTGGACTCCTCCGACGCCGCCTTCCAGACGGCCGGCGCGCTGGCGCTGCGGGAGGCCGCCGCCGAGGCCAAGATCCACCTGCTGGAGCCGGTCGCCGAGGTGAGCGTCCTGGTCGGCGACGACTACGTGGGTGCGGTGATGAGCGACCTGTCCGGCCGGCGCGGCAAGGTGCTCGGCACCGAGCAGACCAGCGGCGGGCGGACCGTGATCCGGGCCGAGGTACCCGAGATGGAGATCGGCCGGTACGCGGTGGACCTGCGCTCCCTCTCGCACGGCACCGCACGCTTCGACCGCCGCTACGCCCGGCACGAACCGATGCCGCAGCAGGTCGCGGAGCGCCTGCGGGAGGAGCTGCGGGCCGCGTCGTAGCGCACCGGGGGAACGGCGGGAGTCGGCGCGGGAGTCCGGCGTCGGCTCCCGCAGCGGACGCGCTCCCCCGGCGCACGAGGGCGCGTCCCGGGGCCGACCCGCGCGCGCGGGGGGCGCCTTTGGCCGTCCGGTGACGCACGTCGGTTGCTGCGGATACGCTGATGACCTGATCAACAGGTGTGCGGGGCAGGGAAGTCGGGAAGGCCGCAGGAGCGACAGTGGTGGCGATCGGGGGCGGGAATGACCGTTGACGGCGGTTACGCGGACTTCTTCGGACCGCAGGTGCCGCGTACGGACGACGGAGGGCAGACGGCCACGTTCGCGCTGGCCTCGGCCGCCTACCGGGACAACCCGGTGGAGGAGATCAAGAAGGCCGACAACGAGTGGCACCAGACGACCGTCAACGCGGGCCGGTCCTGGGCCACGATCTTCCGGCCCAACCTCGGCGAGGCGTTCTCCCGCGCGGTGGCCGACCGCATGCTGGGCAGCGGCCGCAAACCCCTCATCCAGTCCTTCGGCGCCGAGCCGCAGGTCGTCGTCGAGCACTGCCTCGCGGCCAACGGCATCCGCAAGGCACGCGACAACCGGCTGACCATGATCAGCGTGGTCTGCGGACTGCTGTTCCTGCCGGGCATGCTGATCTGGCTGCTCGGCTTCCAGATCCGCACCACCGTCGCCAAGGCGGAGAACAAGCAAGCCGGCGCGCTGGGCACCGCGGTGCTGGTGGCGATCGCCGCGCTGGCCGTGCTGTTCCTCGTCAAGATGCCCTTCTCCGGCTTCTGGGCCTGGTACGCGCGTGCGGCGGTGGTGATGCCGGTCGTCGGCTGGTTCTGGGCCAAGCGGATCTGCGAGAGCACGGCGAAGGACCTGCGGGAGCGCTGGGACGGCCTGCTGTCGGGCAGCGGCGTGGGCGCCAAGGTCCCGGAGGCGGTGCCCACCAACCCGGGTGAGACCGCGGCCGAGCAACTGCGCCAGTCCCTGGCCAAGCTCGGCGCCGAGCAGCAGTCCAACTCCGTCTTCTACGCCGGTCCCAAGGGCATACTCGGGATGGGCACCCGCTGGGGCAGCTGGCAGCTCGCCGAGAACCTCGTGCCCGCGGACCCGACCCGGGAAATCCACCCCTTCCGCAGCTGGGACGTGGTGAGGTCCATCCACGACCAGTTGCGCATGCTGGAGCGCGGCCCGCTCAACACCGGCGGCTTCACCAAGCCCTCCATACGGCACTGGATCGTCACCCCGATCGGGGAGAACGCAAAGGCGGTGTCCCGTCCGGAGGGCACCGACGTAGAGGCGTACCAGGTCAAGTCGCACGCGATACAGGACATCTGCAACAAGCAGCAGTTCGGCGCCGGCGACCGGCACTACCTGGGCGTCCAGTGGACGCTGTGGGACGGCCAGTTGGTGATCACCATGCTGATCACGGTGACCGTGCTGCACGAGACGCTGCGCATCGAGGTCACCGGACACGCTCTCGGCCCGGTGAACCCGCTGTTCACCACCAAGCCGGAGGCGCCCTCCAAGGAGGTCGCCAAGTCGTTCAAGCCGTGGGAGACCCGCAAGGTGATGCTCCCGCTGGTCACCGCCAACGAGGTGGTACGGCTCGCCGTCCGCGCGCCGCTCACCTGGTATCCCCCGCTGCTGAACTGGCTGGGCGGCACGATCGCGTTGCCGGAGCCGTTCGGGCTGCGGCACGCGTGGGCGGACCAGCCGTGGCGGCACCGCTTCATGGCCGACGACGCGCTGCGGGCGGCGGCGCCGGTGCTGCGGGTGGTGCACTCGGCGGCGATCCGGGTGCTGGAGGAGAACGGCGTGGACACGGAGAAGTTC
This sequence comes from Streptomyces mutabilis, assembly GCF_014649815.1. GTDB lineage: Bacteria > Actinomycetota > Actinomycetes > Streptomycetales > Streptomycetaceae > Streptomyces > Streptomyces mutabilis. The sequence continues at coordinate 151,860 of NZ_BMTT01000014.1, forward strand.
GGGACGCGGTCGGCGTTCCTGAGTACGGCCGTGCAGGATCCGACACCGGGCAAGGCCGACCTGTACAACGCGTAGGTCCCGTCGCGGGGTCCCGGGGTGCTAGGTTCTGTCCCGCCGATCATGTCCGGAGCCAGATGATGGTTGCTGCGACGGTTATGGTGCCCAGGTAGACGTATGCGCGCTTGTCGTACCTCGTGGACACAGCTCGGTAGTTCTTGAGCTTGTTGATCGCCCGTTCCACGGTGTTGCGCTTCTTGTACCGCTCCTTGTCGAAGCCGGGTGGGCGACCCCCTGCCCGGCCCCGGCGTACGCGGTTCACGGCCTGGTCGCTCTTCTCGGGGATGACGTGGCGGATGCCGCGTCGCCGCAGGTAGCGGCGGGTCCGGCGATTGCTGTATGCCTTATCGGCGCTCACGCTGTCTGGTGTGGTGCGCGGGCGGCCTGGCCCGAGTCGAGGCACCCGAATGCGTTCCATGACTGGCTCGAACTGCGTGCAGTCCGCCCGCTGGCCTGCCGTCAGCAACAGTGAGAGCACGCGGCAACGCCCGTCGGCACTCAGGTGAATCTTGGTGGTGAAGCCTCCTCGGGAACGACCGAGCGCCTCGCCTCCTGCACCACCTCCGCCAGGCGGGCGCGCAGCCTCACCCACGGTCTTCCGCTCTGGTGTGCCATCGCGGCCGCCCCTTTTGACGCGGCGGGCGGCGGAGCTTTCCGCGCGCCGGCCGCATGCTGGTGGGCACGGATTGAGGTGGAATCAACCGAGACGGCCCAGTCGATCCCACCGGCGGCATCGACCTGGGCCTGCGCCTGCTGGAGCAGCCGTTCCCAGGTTCCGTCGGCCGACCAGCGCCGATGGCGCTCGTAGACGGTCTTCCATGGCCCGTAGCGTTCAGGCAGGTCACGCCACTGCACCCCGGTCCGCACCCGGTGCAGGATGCCGTTGATCACTTGGCGGTGATCGCGCCATCGCCCGCAGCGGTTGTTGCCCGTGGGAAGGAGCGGCTCCAGACGTCGCCACTCCGCCTCTGTCAGATCCCCCCGACCCGTCACGCAAGAGCCAACGAACCAGTGGGTGTCATGGGTACGGTCAGCATCTGCGGTGCCACCACGCCAGCTCCGGGTCTTCCGTCGGCTCGTGATGCGTTCGCCCGAGGAGTACCGCGTCCAGGCACTCGACCTGCACCCGGAGTTCGCCGGCGGCCCTTGGCGGAAGCATGAACAGAGCGTCTTGCAGCTTGTCCCGGGCCCAACCCTCGCCGCAGCAGGGGCAGGTGAACTCCGCCTCCCATTGCCTCCACCGGCGCCTCGTGCCGTGGACGCGCACGGACCACACGCTTAGCGCCACCGCCACGATGCCCGGAGACAATCGCTCCCGTTCGAGCACACGGATAGCGGCATTCGCCGCTCCCGACAGACCTGGGACATCGCGATACCGCACCCAGGGTCTACCCCAGCCGCGTTCCCGCGGCCGAATCGAAGCTGGTGTTCTACGAGGCACGGCCCCTTCGGATGCCAGTCATGGACGGCATCCTCCCACAGCCCAAGATCGGCCGGACAGAACCTAGGGGGAGGGCCACGCCTCCGCCAGCATCTTGCGGGTGTCCCCCAACAGCTGCGGCAGCACCTTCGTGTGGCCGACGACCGGCATGAAGTTCGTGTCGCCGCCCCAGCGGGGCACGATGTGCTGGTGGAGGTGGGCGGCGATGCCCGCGCCGGCCACCGCGCCCTGGTTCATGCCGATGTTGAAGCCGTGCGCGCCGGACGCGGTGCGCAGCGCCGTCATCGCCTGCTTGGTCAGCTCGGCGAGCTCCGCCGTCTCCACCTCGGTCAGTTCGGTGTAGTCGGCGACGTGGCGGTACGGCACGGTCATCAGGTGGCCGCCGTTGTACGGGTACAGGTTGAGCACCGCGTACACGTGCTCGCCGCGCCGGACGACCAGCCCGTCCTCGTCGGACTTGGCCGGGATCGAGCAGAAGGGACAGCCGTCGGCGGCGCCGGGGCCGCTCGGCTTGTTCTCGCCCTGGATGTAGGCCATCCGGTGGGGCGTCCACAGGCGCTGGAACGCGTCCTGCGTCCCGACTCCGATCTGCTGCTCCGGCTCACTCGTCATGCGTGCAGCATATGGCGTCGCGTGCGGTGACAGGGAAAGGCCCCCGGGAACTCCCGGGGGCCCTCCGCGGTGGCCGGTCAGACCTGCGCCCGCTCCTCGACGACCTTCGCGATCTTCGCGATGGCCTCGTCGACGGGGATGCCGTTCTCCTGGGAACCGTCGCGGTAGCGGAAGGAGACCGCGCCGTTCGCCATGTCCTCGTCGCCCGCGATGACCATGAAGGGCACCTTCTGCTTCTGGGCGTTGCGGATCTTCTTCTGCATGCGGTCGGAGGAGGAGTCGACCTCGACGCGCAGACCGGCCGCCCTGGCCTTCTCGGCGAACTCCCGCAGGTACGGCACGTGCGCGTCGCCGATCGGGATGCCGAGCGCCTGGACGGGCGCGAGCCACGCCGGGAAGGCACCCGCGTAGTGCTCCAGCAGCACACCGAAGAAGCGCTCGATGGAGCCGAACAGCGCCCGGTGGATCATGACCGGCTGCTGGTGCGAGCCGTCCGCCGCGGTGTACTCCAGCCCGAACCGCTTGGGCTGGTTGAAGTCGACCTGGATGGTCGACATCTGCCAGGACCGGCCGATGGCGTCCTTGGCCTGCACGGAGATCTTCGGGCCGTAGTAGGCGGCGCCGCCCGGGTCAGGGACCAGGGGCAGGTTCTGCTTCTCGGCGGCCAGGCGGAGCGCCTCCGTGGCCTCCTCCCAGTCCTCGTCCGAGCCGATGAACTTGTCGGAGTCGTCGCGGGTGGACAGCTCCAGTTCGAACTCGGTCAGGCCGTAGTCGCGCAGCAGGTCGAGCACGAAGGTCAGAAGCGTGTCCAGCTCCTGCGGCATCTGCTCCTTGGTGCAGTAGATGTGCGAGTCATCCTGGGTGAAGCCGCGCGAGCGGGTCAGCCCGTGCACGACGCCCGACTTCTCGTACCGGTACACCGTCCCGAACTCGAACAGGCGCAGCGGCAGCTCACGGTAGGAGCGGCCCCGCGACTTGAAGATCAGGTTGTGCATCGGGCAGTTCATCGCCTTGAGGCGGTAGTTCTGCTCGTCGAACTGGATGGGCGGGAACATGCCCTCCGCGTAGTGCGGCAGGTGCCCGGAGATCTCGAAGAGGTGCTCCTTCGAGATGTGCGGGGTGTTCACGAACTCGTAGCCGGAGACCTCGTGCCGGCGGCGCGAGTAGTCCTCCATGACCTTGCGGATCACGCCGCCCTTGGGGTGGAAGACCGCGAGGCCAGGGCCCAGCTCGTCGGGGAAGGAGAACAGGTCGAGCTCGGCGCCGAGCTTGCGGTGGTCGCGCTTCTCGGCCTCGGCGAGGAAGTCCAGGTGCGCCTTCAGCTCGTCCTTGGACGGCCAGGCGGTGCCGTAGATGCGCTGGAGCTGCGGGTTCTTCTCGCTGCCGCGCCAGTAGGCGGCGGCCGACCGCATCAGCTTGAAGGCGGGGATGACGCGGGTGGTCGGCAGGTGGGGGCCTCGGCAGAGGTCCTTCCAGCACAGCTCGCCGGTCTTGGCGTCGAGGTTGTCGTAAATGGTCAGCTCACCGGCGCCGACCTCGGCGTCGGCACCGTCGGCGGCCTGTCCGGCGGCACCCTTGAGGCCGATCAGCTCCAGCTTGTACGGCTCACCGGCCAGCTCGTCGCGGGCGGCCTCGTCGGTGACGACGCGGCGGGAGAAGCGCTGGCCGCGCTTCTGGATCTCCTGCATCTTCTTCTCGATGGCCTTGAGGTCATCGGGATGGAAGGGCTTCTCGACGTCGAAGTCGTAGTAGAAGCCGTCCTTGATGGGCGGGCCGATGCCCAGCTTGGCCTCGGGGAACAGCTCCTGCACGGCCTGCGCCATGACGTGCGCGGTGGAGTGGCGCAGGATGTCCAGGCCGTCCTCGGAGGAGATCTCGACGCCCTCGACGGTCTCGCCGTCCTTGACCTCGTAGGCGAGGTCCTTGAGCTCACCGGCCACGCGCGCCGCGATGATCGAGCGCTGGCCGGCGAAGAGCTCGGCGGCCGTAGTGCCCGTCGTCACCACGCGTTCTTCCTGCTCCGAATCGCGTTGGATGATCACACGGACGTCTGACACCGGTCTCTCCTGACTGAAGTGGGGCTGCGGCGCCATACCGGAGCGCACGCATGAGGGCGATCGTACCGACCGGGGACCGCCCACCGCGAAATCAGTCCCCGCGGTCGCCGTCGTCCTCGCCGTCTCCTCCGCAGGTCTCCTCGAAGAAGGCCGCCACCTCCACGTGCTCCTGGACCGCCTTCAGCAGCCGGTCCCGCTCCGCGTCGTCGACCGGCACGGGGGCCAGCTCGCAGGCCCCGGTGAGCCGGCGGAAGCCGCCCCGGCTCTCCAGCCGGCCCAGTACCCGCACGGGCAGCCCGAGGAGGTGGGCGTGCCCGGCGATCCGGTAGGCCTCCTCGTCCAGCGTCATCCGCACGTGCGGCACGTCGGCTCCGGCCAGCACCCGCAGCCGTACGGTGCCCGCGCCGCGCGGCCCGGGCCGGCGCATGCGGACGACGGTGCCGGTGAGCCGCACCGGCACGGAGGGCTCGGCGCGCAGGTAGCGGGCGGCTGCCTCACGCAGGGCGGGCAGGTCGCCGGGCGAGAACTCGACGGGTTCGGCGAGATCGGCGCAGCCCTCGGGGACGCCGGCGGCCGGCGCCCAGTCGATGCCGACGCGGGCGCCCTGGGTGCCGCGGACCAGGGCGACGAGTGCGTCGGCGAGTTCGTGGCTGACGCCTGCCGCCACGGCCGTGTCGAAGGCCTCCAAGCCGCCGGTGGCCCGCCGGTAGTCGACGGCCTCGCGGGCGGCGTACAGCGCGTGGTGGAGGCGTACGGCGAGGGGGCGGCCGGTGGTGACGGGCACGAACGCCGTGAGTCGGCGGCCGCCGGGGGCCGCGCCGACCAGGACGTTCTCCAGGGCCTCGGCGGCGGAGCGCCGGTGGCGGGCTCCGTGGTAGCCCGCACGCGCGCGCGTGGCGAGCGCGCCGGCGAGGAGCATCCGTCGGGCGGCGGAGCGCAGCTGTTCCTCGGCGGCCCAGGACGCGGCGTCGCCGGGTCCGGCGGGTACGTCGCGCCCCCAGCGGATCTCGTCGCTGGGTACGGCGAGGGAGACCAGGATCTCGCGGGCGGCGGGCGTGCCGCTGCGGGACAGGGCGAGCAGGGCTTCGGCGAGCAGGTCGTCGCTGTCGGGGAAGGCGCGGCTGACCGGCACCAGCAGGCTGGTGGCGCCCGCGCCCGGGCCGGGCGGGGTCCAGCGGCCGTAGCGGGCCGGCGCGCCTCCGCGCCGACGCCAGCCGTGCCGGTGGAGCAAGGCGGTCAGCACGGCCGGGTCGACCGTGCCGGACTCGGGCGGGTGGCCGTCGCCCCAGGCCGCTCCGTCGACGAGGTGGGGCCGCACGGCGCGCAGGGGTTCTCCGGCCGGGCGGTGCGTCATGGTTTCCCTCCCGTCCCGACCCGCGTCATGATCTCGCACAGCGCCCGGTCGTCGAAGATCCGCGCGGTCGGTATCCGCACGGTGGTGCGCCGCCGGCCGGTGACCGGGTGGCCGGCGAGGTTGGTCCAGTAGCAGCAGTGCCTGAGGTCGAGCCGGTCGTGGCCGGCGCGCAGCCACTGGTCCCGGGACCGGGGGACGATCATCACGACGAGGATCTTGTGCACCGAGACCGGGGTGCGGGCGAGTTTCGCCAGGTGGTCGTTGTCGAGGGTGAAGGAGAAGAAGCGGCCCGGCGGGCTCGGCGGTATCTGGTACGTCGCCTTGAGCTGCACCTTGATGGTGACCTCGTCGTCGACGGTGTGCCCGGGGGCGCTGTGGCTGACGTGCCAGTCGATGCCGTTGTCCGGGAACGGCTGCGAGAGCGAGCAGCCCGCCGCCGCCGCGACCGCGTGGAGGTAGCCGACCTGCAAGGTCTCCATGCAGGCGGTGGTGGCGAGGGAGCCGCGAGTGGGCGCGGTGCGCTCGGGCAGCAGCCCGCCCCGTTCGGGCTGCGCTATGGCCATGACCAACAGCCTTCCAGAACTGGTGTATCCCCGCTGCGGGCCCGTGAACTGCGCAGACCCTCACTCCTGTTGTGTCCTTCCGGCGTACGGCGCAAACAGCCCGGGTATCACCGAACCGGGACAGAAGACGGCGCGTCAGCCGCCGTTCCTGGACGAGGAGTTGAGTGCCCTATGACGTGCTGGTTCGAGGGGCCGCTGGCCGCCTTCGACACGGAGACGACGGGTGTGGACGTCGAGACCGACCGGATCGTGTCGGCGGCGCTCGTCGTCCAGGACGCCCCGGGCCTGCGCCCGCGGGTCACCCGGTGGCTGGTGAACCCGGGTGTGCCGGTGCCGGAGGCGGCGACGGCGGTGCACGGGTTGACCGAGGAGCATCTGCAGCGGCACGGCCGGTGGCCGGCGCCGGTGATGTGGGAGATAGCCGAGGCGCTGTCCGAGCAGGCCCGCGCGGGACGCCCGCTCGTGGTGATGAACGCGCCGTTCGATCTGACGCTGCTGGACCGGGAGTTGCGCCGGCACCGCGCCTCGTCGCTGGGCCGCTGGCTGGAGCGGACGTCGCTTCACGTGCTGGACCCGCGCGTGCTCGACAAGCACCTCGACCGCTACCGCAAGGGGCGCCGCACCCTCACCGACCTGTGCGCGCACTACGGCGTGGAGTTGACCGGCGCGCACGAGGCGGCGGCGGACGCGCTGGCCGCGCTGGAAGTCGTACGGGCGGTGGGGCGCCGCTTCCCGTCCCGGCTGGAGCGTCTGTCCGCCGCGGAGCTGCACACGCTGCAGGCGGTGTGGCACGCGGGGCAGGCGCGGGGGTTGCAGGCGTGGTTCGCGCTCAACGGGACGGAGGAGGCGGTGGACCCGGCCTGGCCGCTGCGACCGGACCTGCCGGCGGCCGCGTGACAATTCCCTTACCGGCCCGCGGCAACGCCGGGACGGGGGTGGATGGCGGAGCGCCCACTGCGCGCGGCGAAGCCGTGCAGACACGACGAGAGCGACGCGGTCCGCGTTGCCTGCGGACACACGTCGCTCTCGCGAACGTGGGCGATACTGGGTTCGAACCAGTGACCTCTTCGGTGTGAACGAAGCGCTCTCCCGCTGAGCTAATCGCCCGGGAACGCACTGAACAATACAGGTCCCGGCGCGCTTCCATCAAACCGCTTGCAGGCGCGCGGCCAGTCCGCGACGCCCCGCCCGCATCATGAGCCGGTGGTTGGCCCGGAAGAGAGGGCGCCCCGGCACGGCCAGCCCCCGCAGCAGCGGCTTGCGTAGGACGACCTCCTGGTCGTAGCGGGCGAGGGTGGTGCCGGGGCCGTGTGCGGTGACCGTCCAGCGCGCCCAGCCCTCCAGGTCGCCGCTCATCGCGACCTCCAGCACTCCCGCCGCCGGGTCACGCCGGCCCTCGCGCAGGGTCGCGGTCAGGTCGTACGGGAGGAGTGAGCGGAAGCGGAGCACGGCGCTGGTGTCGTCGAGCCGGGCGGCCTCGCGCACCTGGGACCACCAGCGGGGGTAGTCCTCGATCCGCTCCAGTTCCCGGTAGACCGCCGGGGCGGGCGCGGGCAGGGTCCACAGGCTGAGGAATCGGTAATGGTTCCAGTCCACCCGTGGAGTGTGCCCGCACCCGCTCCCCGCGGGGGCCGACTACGGCATCCGGTCGCCCAGAAGTGCCAGGTTCTCGATGGCGGCGAGGCCGTAGAGGGCGGTGTCGTTGGTGGACACCCAGGTCGCCTCACTGCCGGGCACGAGGGCGGCGGGGCCGCTCAGCTTCTCCGTCTTCCAGGGCGCCGACTCCTTGTAGCCGTCGGATCCGTAGAACTTCTGCCAGGCACGCGCGGCGAGCTTGTCGTCCCCGGTCTGTACGGCGGCGTAGGCGTCGAGGCGCGAGTGGCCCTGGAAGAGGATGAGGCTGCCGAAGTTGCTGCCGTAACGGGCCGCCTGTTCCGTCTTGGAGGCGTTGAAGTAGCGGCAGTAGTCGTAGTAGGCCTCGTTGAACTCCGGCATGTCGACGAGGTCGATGAGTTCGGCGCACAGTTCGTTCAGGCCGAAGACGGCCGACAGGTGGGAGACCTCGACCTTCGGGGTCTCGGCGATCGCGAACCGGCCGGTGTCCAGGTCGTACAGGCCGCTGCCCTGGACGAAGCCGTTGGGCTGGGCGGCGATGGTCTCCATCGTGGACAGGACGCGCGCCTTGGCCTTCTCCCACTTGGGGCCCTTGCGTTCCCACTCGGTCAGCCACGCCGAGACCAGGCCGCTCCAGTCGGTGCCGAAGCCGACCGACAGGGCGTTGCGGTCGGGGGTGTACGGCTCGGTGCGGATCTTGCGGAGCGGGTCGAGGGCGAGGAAGGTCTCGTCGGAGTCGACGTTGGCGTGCATGAGGTCGCCGACGCGTTCGTCGGCGGTGAGGAAGTAGTAGAAGCGCCGGTAGGTGGTGTTGGCGATACGCTGCTGCTTGGCGCTGTCGGCGTAGTGCTGGACGCCGTGGCGGGTGCCGAGGCCGGCCCATTCGCCGAGGTGGTAGACGTCGACCTCGCCGGTGTGCCGGGTCATGGCCTCGGCGAAGCGGAAGACGTCGGCGCGGCCGGAGCGCAGGTAGGCGTACCAGAGCCAGAGGTCCGGGGACAGTTCGGAGTTGTCCCAGGCGTAGCCGCCGATGTCGTAGCGCCACTGGTGCCGGGCGGCGTCGTAGGTGTGCATGATGTCGCCGTAGTCCCAGAAGCCGTACCAGCGGCGCTGCTCGACCTGGTCCTTGTAGTAGGTGAAGAGGAAGTCGAGGTGGTCCTCGATCCTCGCCTTGGCGGGTGTGGAGCGGTCGGGTTCGGAGTAGAGGCCGGGGCCGAAGACCTTGGCCTTGATGAGCTGCTTCGGCGGGGCGGCCAGCTGGGGCAGAACGCGTACGGCCTCGACCTGTTCGGCGAGCTTCTCCGCGCTCGGGGTGGCGGCGTTGGCCCAGAAGAGCAGCTCGGAGGTGCGGGCGATGCCGTAGGGGGTGCCGAAGCCGGGCTCGTAGTCCTCGTAGGTGATGTTGAGGCCCTCGATCTGCTCGGGGAAGGTGTCCTGCCCCATGCCGTCGTGGTAGAAGCGCAGGTCCATGGGCTGGGCCTCGGGCGACCAGAGCCAGAGGGTGACCTCGGCCTCGTCGGTCTGGGCGTCGCGGATGTCGAGCTGGGCGGGGTACTTCTCCCAGAAGTCGCGCAGGCCGAAGGAGAGGCCGCCGCTCACGCCGCCGACGTAGCCGAAGCCGGAGGCGCGGCGTCCGCCGCCGGCGCCGATCCAGCCGTGGCCCTTCTTGGTGCGCTTGCGCAGGGTGAAGCCGTCGGCGGAGAGCTGGGAGAGGGTGTAGTCGCCCCACTCCGGGATGTACTGCAGGCGGGTGGTGACGCGCTGGTCCCAGGTGGACGGGTCGGGCAGCTTCTCCCCCGCGAACTGCGCCGCCTGTACGGCCGCGCCGGGGTCGCGGCGCAGCCCGGTGATGCCCTTGACGGCCTCGCGGAGCAGGCCGGTGCCCTCACCGCCGATGCGGATGTGGCGGTCGTAGGACTCGTCGCGCATCGGGACGGTGAAGCGGACGCCCAGGCCCCGGATGAAGTCGCCGCTCGCCTTTCCGGGCTCCTGCTTCCCGTCGAAGGTGATGGTGTGCACCATGCGGAAGGACTCGGCGCCCGCGTAGAAGTAGAGGCGGATGGAGAAGGGCAGCCAGCCGCGTCGGCCCTTGCGGTGCTTGCCGTCGATGCGGACGACGGCGCGGACCGGGCCCTCCTGTTCGACCTTCACCTCGTCGACGGCGCCGTCGAAGCGCTCGTATTTCACCGCGCCCTGGTCGCCGTCTCCGATCTCGGGCTGGCGCAGCAGGACGAGGCGGCCGTTCTTGGCGATCTCGGTGGCGCCTCTGGTGACCGACTTGATCAGCGTCGATCCGGACGTGCCGATTCTGGCGGTGATGACGCCGGTCGATACGTCGATGGTGCCGCCCCGCCGGTCGACGGTGACCTTCTCGGCAGGGGCGGCGGGGGTGCCGGCGGTGAGGGTGAGTTCCCCGTTGCCGGAGCCGACGGCGTGCGCCGTCCACTTCAGGGAGCCGTCCGGCCAGTAGGCGAGGGGCCAGGACTGGGTGGGTACGGACTTGCCGTCCGCGTCCGTGACGGCGAAGGACTGGTCCTCCTGGTAGGTGCCCCTGGGCCAGGGGACACCGACGGTGGAGCCGGGCGCGGCGCCGAGGCCGCCGTCCTCCAGCCAGGTCAGGGTCACGGGACTGTCGTCGGCCGCCTCGGCGGTGGGGGCGGCCTGGGCGGGCTTCGCGCCGAGGGCCCAGCTGAACTGGGCGGCGGCTCCGGCGACTGCGGCCGCCTTGAGGAGGGACCTGCGGGGGATGGGGGACATGGCCTTTCCTTTCCGTTCCGTGCGTGCAGGGAGTGTCAAGGGCATGACAGATAGAGCCACGGCGCCGGGGCGCCGGCCTTGGTGGCGGGCGGGGTCCCGGGGGCGCGCCCTGCCGTCGGGCCGGACCCCTGGCCCCGGCCCGAGTGCGGGGGCGCCGCCGTCAGCGGCGCCGGTAGCGCTCCTCCACGGCGGCGGCCGCCGCCGCGACGGCGCCCAGGACGGCGACCGCCAGCGGTGCGCTGAACCAGGCGGAGCAGACCACCACGGCCAGCCCGCCGACGATCAGGAAGGAACCGGCCGGGTCCAGCACGGTGCGGCGGCCGGCCCGCGCGAGCAGCGACCGCCAGGAGTCGCCCGGCCGCCAGGTCGCGGCCGCTCGCAGCCCGGCCACGGCGGCACCGATCAGGCCCAGCACCCCGACGGCCCCTACGAACGGGCCGCCCGGCAGCCCGCTCCGTACGGCCTGCACGTCCACCCACACCGCGGCCAGGGCGGCCCACCCGGCGACTCCGACGAGCCACCCGCGGCGCACCGCCGACCGGAAGTCGGCGGTGAACTCGCGCCAGCCGCCGCGCTCATGGGCCAGCCGGCGCCCGAGGTGCCGTGCCCCGGCCGCGAACGCCGCGGGGTAGGTGACCAGCGGCAGCGAGGCCACCGCGATCCACACGCCGGTGAGCAGGCACTCGGCGAACAGCGCGAACCCCTCGGCGAACCGCGACTCGCCCCGCTCCCCCGCCCGCTCCGCACGGGCCTTCGCACGCACCTCGGTCATGATCGGTTCACCTCAGCCCTTCAGCCCCGACGTCGCCATGCCGTCGATCAGATAGCGCTGGAAGGCCAGGAAGAAGGCGAGGACGGGCAGCAGGGCGACGAGCGACATGGCGATCATGCCGCCGTAGTTGGCCAGCCCTTCCTGGTCCACGAACATCTTCAGTCCGAGGGAGACGGTGTACTTGCCGGGCTCGTTGAGGTAGATCAGCGGACCCATGAAGTCGTTCCAGGAGTTGATGAACGTGAAGATCGCGCTGGTGATCAGCGCCGGGCGGCACAGCGGCAGCACGATCGACCAGTAGATGCGGAAGTGCCCGCAGCCGTCGAGGCGCGCGGCCTCGTCGAGTTCCCTGGGCAGGTTCCGCATGAACTGCACCATCAGGAAGACGAAGAACGCCTCCGTGGCCAGGTACTTCCCCAGCAGCAGCGGGGTGTACGTGTTGATCATGTCCATGTTGCGGAAGAGCACGTACTGCGGGATCAGCAGCACGTGATACGGCAGCAGGAGGGTGCCGATCATCAGCGTGAAGAGCAGGTTGCGGCCGGCGAACCGGATCTTCGCGAAGGCGTACGCGGTCAGCGAGCAGGACACCACGATCCCGATCACCGAACCCACCGCGAGGAAGAGCGAGTTGACGAAGAAGGTGGAGATCGAGATGTCGGCGATGCCGTCGGCGAGGCCCGTGTAGTTCGAGACGATCGGGTCGGCCGGGAACAGGTCCAGGCTGCCGACGATGTCCCCGCTCTCCTTGAACGAGCCGCCGATGACCCAGATCACCGGGTAGAGGATGACCGCCAGGATCGCCAGCGACCCGATGTGCCAGGCGAGCGAGCCCGGCAGCCTGCGCCGCAGGGCCCCCTTCGCGGGCGGGGCCGGCGTGATGTCGGTGGCCTGTGCGCTCATCGGCCGCCCTCCTCGTAGTGCACCCAGCGCTTCTGCGACCAGAACAGCACCGCGGTGACCAGGGCGACCGCGACCAGCAGCATCCACGCCATGGCGGAGGCCAGACCCATGCGGCTGTTCTCGAAGCCCTGCACGTACAGATAACAGGTGTAGACCATGGTCCCGTCGGCCGGGCCGCAGGAGTTGCCTCCGGCGCCGCCGCCGACGATGTAGGCGGAACTGAAGATCTGGAAGGAGTGGATGGTCTCCAGCAGGACGTTGAAGAAGAGGACCGGTGAGATCATCGGCAGCGTGATGTTCCAGAACTGCCGCAGCTTGCTCGCCCCGTCCACGTCGGCCGCCTCGTACAGCTCGCGCGGTACCTGCTTGAGGCCGGCCAGGAAGATGACCATCGGGGCACCGAACTGCCAGACGGTCAGCGCCACCAGGCTGTAGATGATCAGGTCCGGGTCGCCGGTCCAGCCGCCGGCGTCGATCCCGAAGAACTGCTGCGTACGGTCGACGACCGCGTCGTCCGAGAAAATCGCCTTCCACACGATGGCGACGGACACGCTCGCGCCGATCAGCGACGGGGCGTAGAAGGCGGCCCGGTAGAAGGCCTGCCCACGCCGCTTCTGCGCCAGCAGCAGGGCCACACCGAGCGCGGCCAGCAGCTTGATCGGCGTGCCGACGACGACGTACCAGAGGGTGACCTGGACCGAGTGGCGCCAGCGCGGGTCGCCGAACATCTCGGAGAAGTTGTCCAGGCCGATCCACTTCGGCGCGTCGAAAAGGTTGTAGTCGGTGAACGCGAAGTAGAGCGAGGCGACCATCGGTCCCGCTGTCAGCAGCAGGAAACCGGCGATCCAGGGGGACATGAAGAGGTAGCCGGCCAGGTTCTCCCGGCGGCCCCGCCGCTTCAGCTCGGCGGGGCGCGGGGACTTCACCGGACCGTGCCGCGGCTCGGAGCCCTTGGCCAGGTCCTCCGTCGCAGGGGCGTGTGTCACGGCGCTTCCCATCAGCCGGCGAGAGCCGTCTTCGACTCGGTGAAGAACTGCTTGACGGCGTCGTCGACGGACCGTTCACCCAAGGCCATCTCCTCGGCGATGCGCAGGAAGGCGGTTTCGCAGATGTCGGCGCCGTTCGGGTGCGGGGTGATGGTCTCCAGGACGCCCGCGTCGACGAGGGACTGCTCGTAGGCGGCGATCGCCTTGTTGACCGGGTCGGTGGGCCGGTACGCGTCGTACTGGGCCTGCGTCGTCGGCACGCCGCGGTCGTAACCCATGATCTTGGCGACCTCGGGGTCGTGCACCATGAAGTCGATGAACTGGGCGACTTCCTTGGGGTGCTGGGTGCGCTTGTAGCCACTCAGCATCAGCGAACCGAGGTACTGGCCGGTCCTCTTGCCGTCCGTGGTCGGGATGGGCGCGAGACCGTACTCGCTCTTGCCCTCGGAGGTGTAGCGGACGGTGAAGTTGTCCCAGGTGAACTCACTGCCGGCGAGCTCGGCGGAGAGCGCCGACTTGGGCTTGATCTGGGCGACCTTCTTCGGATCGGCGAACAGGCCGGACTTCACGCCCTTCTCCGCCTTCGTCCACCACGCGGTCAGATCGGCCTCGGAGAACCCGAGTCCGTCCTCGGTGAAGAATGCCTTGCCGTTCTGACGCAGGTACAGGTCGTAGAGGTACATGACGCCGTACATGCCGCTGTCGCCGGCCCGGCCCGTCCTGTCCCGGATCCTCGTCATCGCGTCGTCGAAGTCGTCCCAGGTCCAGCCCTGTTCGGGCTTGACGCCGGCCCGGGTGTAGACGGGCTTGTCGATGACGAGTGCCATCGAGTTCGAACCGACGGGCACGCCGAGGAGCTTTCCGTCGATCTCGCCGAACTTCTCCAGGCCCGCGCGGAAGCCGTCCATGGAGAGATTGCCCGCCTTCACCTGCTCGCTCAGGTCGAGCAGGACATTCTTGGCGTCGTATTTCCGGAGGAATCCGATGGCATTCTGGAAGACGTCCGGCGGATTCCCGCCGGATGCCTGGGTGTTGAACTTCTTCCAGAAGTCGGTGTACGGCTGGAAGTCGGTCTTGACCTTGATCTTCGGGTACTTCTTCTCGAAGAGCGCGATGGTCTTGTTGATGCGTTCCGCCCGGTCCTCGGCACCCCACCACGAGTAACGGATCGTCACGGTTCCGTCCCCGGATCCGCTGCCGCCGCCGCACGCGGTGGCCGTCGCCCCCAGCCCCGCGACGGCCAGCGAGGCCCCCGCCGCTTTGAGGATCGTCCGCCTCTCCACATTCCTGCCCTGCTGCATATGAGCCTCCCCGCGACGTTGCGTCCGCCTCATGAATCGTTTCAAGTAAGCGCTTGCTGGCACAAGGTACGGAGGGCCCGGGGGCGCGTCAATGATTCGGACAGGAATTGCCGGGCACCGGCCCGCGACGGCGGTGGCGTCCGGAGCGAGCCCACGGGCCGGCAGCAGAGGAGAACACCCAGGTCGACGCGGCGCGACCGACGGGCCGAACGCGGGAGAGCCCGCCGGAGCGGGCGGCGCGGAAGGTTACGGTTGAGTGAAGGCGGGCGGAAGCGGAATGCCTGGCCGCCGGAGGCAGCCGCACACGAAGGCGGCCCGGCTCACGATCGTGAGCCGGGCCGCCTGATGATCCGGTGGGCGATACTGGGTTCGAACCAGTGGCCTCTTCGGTGTGAACGAAGCGCTCTCCCACTGAGCTAATCGCCCGGACGCAGGAAGTACATTACCCCATGTCAGGGGGCGCCCGTGACCAGCGGGGGCCGGGCCACCGCACCCCCGCCGCGGATCACTGGTCCTCGATCTTCCAGGGCAACTGGAGGCCGAACTTCCACAGGTAGACCCCGGCCACCGCGGCCACGATCACCAGACCGACCGAGGTCAGGATGATGTTCCGCCGCCGCACCTTGGGATCGAGGGCCCGCTGGGCCGCCTCGGTGACCTTGCGCTTGGTCCAGCGCAGGACGAGCTGGGCCCAGACGAACTCGGTCGCCCAGATCGCCATGCCGCCGAAGATCACGACCCAGCCGGGCCCGGGCAGCACCAGCATGGCGGCGCCGGCCGCGACGACCGCCAGGCCGACGACGAAGACGCCGACCTGCCAGCTCAGGTGCAGGGCGCGGCGCGCCCTGATGAAATCCGGTGCACGCGAGCCGAGCGCCTGCACGGGCGCCGCCTCGTCGTCCGTCCCCGTACGGTCTTCCGCCACGGCCGCCTCGCCGGACTTGTTACTCCCCGTGTTCATACGGCCAAACACTACCGGAGCGAAACCTGTCACCGGAATGGGCGCATGACCCGAACGACCACTCGGCCGGATGAGTTACCTAAACACACCCAAAACACTCAGAGGGGTTTACAACGGCACCGTAGGTGGCATGTCGATTTCGCCGACGTGCGAATCCCCGAGCGCACACTGAGCGAAAGGCCCTGGCGCTTATGAACACCACGGTCAGCTGCGAGCTGCACCTGCGCCTCGTTGTGTCGAGCGAGTCCTCCCTGCCTGTCCCCGCAGGCCTGCGGTACGACACGGCCGACCCCTACGCCGTGCACGCCACCTTCCACACCGGAGCCGAGGAGACCGTCGAGTGGGTGTTCGCCCGTGACCTCCTCGCCGAAGGCCTCCACCGCCCCACCGGCACCGGCGACGTCCGTGTCTGGCCGTCCCGCAGTCATGGCCAGGGGGTCGTGTGTATCGCCCTGAGCTCCCCGGAGGGCGAGGCGCTGCTCGAGGCCCCGGCGCGGGCTCTGGAGTCCTTCCTGAAGCGCACAGACGCCGCCGTGCCGCCCGGCACGGAACACCGGCACTTCGATCTCGATCAGGAGCTCTCGCACATCCTGGCGGAAAGCTAGGGCGACGCTCCGTGAAGCCGCCCGTCGCCGTCGACTCGGGGTGACGGCACGGGCCCGGACAACCGCATAACGGCACACACCGGCGTCGTCGCCGCGGTCCTCCGCGGGGCGGCGCCGGTGCGTGCAGGGCGCCCGCCGCTTCACCGCCGCCCACTCGCCCGCTGTCACCCGTTGTCGAACCGCTGCCGCCCGCGTCGGGAACGGAAGCCGGACAGCCGGCGTTCTACGGACATCCGGCGGCGGGGGCGGCTTCCGGAGCCGGTCCGCCCGCCCTGGAAGCCACTACCATCGGCCAGCATCGGCGGGCGCCCGCCCGACCCCAGGCCAGGGAGCGAGATGTGCTGATCACCCACGACACCCGGTGTGCCCTCGACACCGTGGTGGATCTGGTGAACACCGTGCCGGAGGACGAATCGGCGCCGGACGGACTGCCGGACGTCGTCGCCCTCCAGGAATTCGTGGGAACGCACGAGATCAGCGACATCGGCGTGCTCTCGGAACTCGACCTCTCGGCAGTGCGCAAGATCCGCGGCCGGTTCGCCGCCGTCTTCGCCGCCCCCGACGCGCGTGCCGCCGCCGGTCTCATCAACGACCTGGTCGCCGCCGCCGGCACCACGCCACGGCTCACCGACCACGACGGCTACGACTGGCACATCCACTACTTCGCGCCCGGCGCCTCGGTCGCCGACCACCTCGCCGCCGACTGCGGGATGGCTCTGGCCTTCTTCGTGGTCGCCGGGGAGCAGGAACGACTGCGGCGGTGCGAGGCGCCCGACTGCCGGCGCGCCTTCGTCGACCTTTCCCGCAACCGCTCACGGCGTTACTGCGACAGCCGCACGTGCGGAAACCGCTTGCACGTGGCCGCGTACCGCGCACGTCGCAAGGAGGCGGCCGGCTGAGGACCGCCTGCGACGTTCCCCGGGCAAGCGTCGTTGCGACGCGGCCCCCGGCGGGTGACGCCGGGGAGCGCGGGTACGGCTCACAGCAACAGCAGGTCGTGCAACGAAGCCATGAGCAGCAGACACCCGATCACCGCAAGGAAGATCATGAGCGGTGGCTGGGAAAGGGCGAAGAGGCAGCCGCGCGGTTCGTCCTGCACCCGCGTGGTTTCGCTCTGTCTCGTGTCCAGCTGGGTATCCAGCTGAGTGGTGTCCGGCATCTCGCCGTGATGATGACGCAGTGACCAGGACTCACGCGATCAACACGCTCGCAAGGACCGGGAGTTCGCCGAATTCCGCAATGTCCGTTCGCTTCTTGATCATTACGGAGCATGCTTCGACGGCCTGGGACCGCTGTGTCGTTTCAGGTCCCGACGTGGACACGGGCACCGGCGGTCATATGCCGTGCTTCTTGAGGATGGCCTCGATGTCGCTGAAGTCGTCCTCGCCGCCGGACGGCTTGGCCGCACGGGACGCGGGCCGGGCGGCCGGGCGGGAACCGGGACCGAGGGAGGGCTCCGAGGACGCCGGAGCCACCGCGTCGCGCTGTGCCGCGGCCCGGGCCTCCTTGCGCTCCTTGCGGGTGCCGCCGCGGCGGCGCTCCACGGCACGGGTGGTCATGAACAGCACCCAGGACACGCCCAGCACGCCGAAGCCGGCCCAGGCCACGGGACTGAAGGCCGTGTCCGCGAGCCACTCGACGACCCCGGTCATCACCAGGCCGACGGGGATCAGCGAGTAGGCGGCGATGCGGGCCGCGGTCAGGAAGCGCCTGCGGTACGCGGTGACCGCCGCGATGCCCAGGCCGGCCGCGGACACCGCGGAGCAGACGGTCTCGGCAATCATCCGGTCCTCCAGGGCAGGTCGGTCGGGCATGAGTACTTCGTCCCTTCCATCCTGCACCGTCCGGACGCCCTCGGGCCATGCCGCGACCCGAGATCAGGGAGATCTCCGGGTCGGCTCCTCCCCAGGTGCCGGTGGCCGCCGTACGACGTGGTTGGGACGCCGCCCCCTGGGCTGGGAGAATGGCGCCATGAGCGACTCCTCCCCCGCCCGTCCCACCGCACCCGTCCTCGACGTCTGGTGCGAGCTCCAGTGCCCGGACTGCTATACCTCCCTGGACGACCTCCGCGCCCTGCGCGCCCGCTACGGCGACCGCCTGGAGCTGCGGCTTCGGCATTTCCCGCTGGAGAAGCACAAGCACGCCTTCGCCGCCGCGCAGGCCGCCGAGGAGGCCGTGGCCCAGGGGCAGGGGTGGCCGTACGCCGAGGCCGTGCTGAGCCGGGTCGCGGAGCTGGACCGCAAGGGGGAGCCCTTCCTGGTCGAGATCGCCCGTGAACTGGGACTGGACGCCGAGGAGTTCGACACCGCCCTGATCGACGGCCGGCACATCCTGATCGTCGACGCCGACCAGGCCGAGGGCAAGGCGATCGGCGTGACCGGCACCCCCACGTACGTGATCGGCGGCGAGCGCCTCGACGGCGGCAAGAGCCAGGAAGGGCTGCGCGAGCGCGTCGAGCGGATCGCGGACCGACTGCTGGCCGAGCGGCAGGTCTGACCGACCGAGGGCGGTCATGGAACCGGCCGACGCGGCCGGTCCGCCCCGAAGACAGCGGCCCGCCCCCCGGGAGGCAGCGGTTCGCCGTACGCCGAGGTCAGCGGTTCGCCGTACGCCTACAGCAGCGTTTTGCTGTAGTAGCAGCGCGTGGTCGCGTAACCGAGCGACTCGTAGAGCCGTTCGGCCGCGGTGTTGCCCGCGAAGACGTTGAGGCCGATCAGTCGCCGGCCCGCGGCGACGGCCTGCGCCTCGGCGAGCAGCATGAGCGTGCGGCCGTGCCCCCGGCCCCGGTGCGCCGCGTCGACCTCGACGTCGAAGACGAAGGCACGGTCCTCGCGCAGCGCCAGCCACAGGACGCCGACCTGTTCGCCCTCGTGCTCCAGCACGCTGAACAGCATGTTCTCGGTGTCGCGCCCCTGTGGGAGCAGCAGTTCGTGATCTCTGCGCGCCTTCGCGCGCGCCTCCGCCTCGGGAACCCCCCGCTCGGTCCAGGTACGGACGTACTGCTCGGACTCGTGTGCCTGCCAGGTGGCGTACTCGCCCGCCGTCATCGGCCGCGCGCGGCTTCCCTCGGGCAGGGCGGGCGCGGTGTCGCCGAGCTGCTTGGCCATGACTCGGTTGCGCAGGACGTAGCCGAGCGCCTCCGTGAGCCGCAGGCCCGCCTCCGCCTCGGCGGCCAGGCTGGTCTCGATCCGCCGGCAGCCCCAGCCCCGCGCGACCTCCTCGGCCGCGAGGGCCGCCACCGTGCCCCGGCCGCGCCGGCGGTCCGGTTCGTCGATGTGCAGTCGGTGAATTACGGCCACCGAGTCGCCGAAGGCTTGCGAGGTGCCGAGGTGTATCGCGCCGACGGGCCGGCTGTTCACGCACACCTGGTAGTGGCGCGAACGCGTCCCGTCGGCGACGCGCTGGAGCGGCTCGGTCGGCCGCAGGGTGGTGGTCATCACGGGTGTTCTACCCGGCCAGGGGCGGCGAGTCAGCCTCGTTCACGAGGCCTTCGCGGATCTTCGGCGCGCTTACGGGTCCAGGTCGTCCCCGGACCGCTCCTCGAAGATCCGCATGGCCTTGGCGGTCACCGGTCCGGGCGCGCCGGGCAGTCCGCGGTCGTCGACGCGGTGCACGGCCTGCACGTCCCGGAGCGTGGAGGTCAGGAAGACCTCGTCGGCGCGCTTCAGGACGTCCATCGGGAGGTCGGCTTCTCGGGCGCCGGTCCACTCGACGGCCAGGGCGCGGGTGATTCCGGCGAGGCAGCCGGAGGTGACCGGCGGGGTGTGGATCTCGCCGTCGAGGACGACGAAGACGTTCGACCCGGTGCCCTCGCACAGCTGTCCCACGGTGTTGCCGAACAGCGCCTCGGTGGCGCCCCGTTCTCGGGCGCGGGCCAGGGCGACGACGTTCTCGGCGTAGGAGGTGGTCTTCAGTCCGGTGAGCGCGCCGCGCTCGTTGCGGGTCCACGGCACCGTGATCACGGCCGTGGAGTCGGGGCGCCGGCCCGTCTCGCCGAGGGCGACGACGAGGGTCGTGCCGTGCTCGCCGCGGTCGGAGCCGAGCGGGCCGTGGCCGCCGGTGTACGTGATGCGCAGCCGGCCCAGCGGCATGGGGTTGGCGTCCAGGACGGCGGCGCAGGCGCGGCGGACCTCGTCGAGGTCGGGGGCGGGCAGGCCGAGGCCGCGTGCCGAGCGGGTCAGCCGGTCGAGGTGCCGGGTCAGGGCGAACGGCCTGCCGTCCACCGCCTTCACCGTCTCGAAGATGCCGTCGCCCACGGTCAGCCCGTGGTCGAGGACGGAGACGCGGGCGGACTCGATGTCCTGCAGCCCGCCGTCGAGCCAGATCTTCACGCCTGTTTTCCCTCTCCACTCACCTCGTACGTCCCCGACGCTACCGCGAGGAGCCGGGACGCCTTCAGTTCGGTCTCCCGCCACTCCCCTTCCGGGTCGGACCCCCAGGTGATGCCGGCGCCGGTGCCGAAGCGCAGCAGCCCCGCGGCCCGGTCGATCCAGAAGGTGCGGATGCCGACGGCGAGCTCGCCGGTGCCCCGGTCGGCGTCGACCCAGCCGATGCCACCGCAGTACGGGCCCCGGGGCGCGGTCTCCAGGGTGTCGATGATCCGCAGGGCGCTGGACTTGGGGGCGCCCGTGACGGACCCGGGCGGGAAGGCCGCCGCGAGCAGTTCCGGCCATCCGGTGTCCGGGCGCAGTTCGCCCCGGACAGTCGAGACCAGGTGCACGAGGCCCGGGTGCTTCTCCACGGCGCACAGGTCGGGCACGGTCACACTGCCCGCGGCGCAGACCCGTCCGAGGTCGTTGCGGACGAGGTCCACGATCATCACGTTCTCGGCGTAGTCCTTCTGCAGCAGGTCGGCCTCGGTCCGCCCGGTTCCCTTGATCGGTCCGGACTCGACGGTCCGGCCGTCCCGCCGCAGGAACAGCTCGGGCGAGGCGGTGGCGGTCTCGACGCCGTGGCCGGGCAGCCGGATCGTTCCGGCGTACGGCGCCGGGTTGCCGCGGGCCAGCAGGGCGGTGAGGGCGTCCACGTCGGCGCCGGGGCGGACGGGCGCCGAGAGCACCCGGCAGAGGTTGGCCTGGTAGACAACGCCGGCGGCGATGTGCTCGCGTATGCGCCGTACGGCTGTCGTGTACGCGGCGCGGTCGAGGGAGGACGTCCAGTCGTTCACGGCCGGCCCCCGCCACCGCCCGGGTACCGGAGCCGGTACCGGCCGTGTCCGGACGTCCGCGAAGCGTGCGCAGGTCAGGCGGCCCTCAAAGTCAGCGCAGACGGCCCAGAAGCCCTCGGATTCGAGGGCGGCGGGATCGCTCGTGACGTCGAGGAGGCCGGTGGCGAGACGGTCACCGAAGCGGGCGAGGGGAGGGAGGTCGAGCACGTGACCGAGTCTAGGACGGTGACCCCGAGGTGACCCGAACGTGTCCTTCCGGGTGCCCTGACCAGGCCCGCGAGCGCAGGCACCGCAGCACGCTGCACAAACGCGTTTTTGTACTGGCCCCGGAATCCGCTAGAGTTCAACACGTCGCCGGGACGCGCAAGCGGACCGAACCGACAGGCGGACGTAGCTCAGTTGGTAGAGCGCAACCTTGCCAAGGTTGAGGTCGCGAGTTCGAGCCTCGTCGTCCGCTCGCAGGAACTGGGGTCCTCCCGGGCCCCTTACACTCCTGGTGGAGTGGCCGAGAGGCGAGGCAACGGCCTGCAAAGCCGTCTACACGGGTTCAAATCCCGTCTCCACCTCCAAGGACGATTAGCTCAGCGGGAGAGCGCTTCCCTGACACGGAAGAGGTCACTGGTTCAATCCCAGTAT
>NZ_BMTT01000015.1 GCF_014649815.1 Streptomyces mutabilis
GCCCCATGTCCACATCAACGACCCGGGCGCGGAGCAGTCACATGATCCGCCGGACAAGTCCTAGAAGGCGGGCCGCTCCGGATCGAGCACCGCCAAGCCCTCCGCAGGAGACGACGCCTCGGCGAACCGCCGCCGCGGAATCCGCCCCGCCAGCCGCGCCAACCGCCCCGCCTCCACCGCGGCACGCATGGCGGCAGCCATCAGTACCGGCTCCTGCGCCCGCGTCACCGCCGACGCCAGCATCACTCCGGCGCACCCCAGCTCCATCGCCAGCGCCACGTCCGACGCCGTACCCGCCCCCGCGTCCAGGATCACCGGTACGCGCGCGTGCTCCACGATCAGCTCGAAGTTGTGCGGATTGCGGATCCCCAGACCGGACCCGATCGGCGACCCGAGCGGCATGATCGCCGCGCACCCGACGTCCTCCAGCTTCCGCGCGAGGACCGGGTCGTCGTTGGTGTACGGCAGCACCGTGAAGCCGTCGTCGACCAGCGTCTCCGCGGCGTCGAGCAGCTCGATCGGGTCCGGCAGCAGCGTGCGCTCGTCGGCGATGACCTCCAGCTTCACCAGATCGGTCCCGAGCGCCTCGCGCGCGAGCCGCGCGGTGAGCACGGCCTCCCCGGCGGTGAAGCAGCCGGCCGTGTTCGGCAGCACCCGGATACCGAGCTTCTCCAGCACCGAGAGCACCGAGCCGTGCACCGAGGCGTTCACACGCCGCATCGCGACCGTCGTCAGTTCGGTCCCGGAGGCCACCAGCGCCCGTTCCAGCACGTGGAGGCTGGGGGCCCCGCCCGTACCCATGATCAGACGGGACCCGTACGACGTACCGCCGAGGACGAAGGGATCGTCGGCCATGGTCAGCCTCCTTGGACGGCGGTGAGAACTTCGACACGGTCGCCGTCGGCCAGCGCGGTGGCGGACCACCGCGCGCGCGGGACGACGGTTTCGTTGAGGGCGGCGGCCACACCGGACGGCGCCGTGGTGAGCGTGCCCACCACGGCGTCCAGGGCCGTGCCGGGAGCCACCTCGCGCGGCTCGCCGTTGACGCGGATGTTCATGCGGGCTGCTCCGGGAGTGCGGGGGCGGCGCTGAAGCGCCGGGGGGTGAAGGGGCGGGCCTCGGCCGGCAGCTCCCCCGTGGTCAGGGCGTGCGCCATGACGTCGCCGGTGACGGGGGTGAGCAGGACGCCGTTGCGGTAGTGCCCGGTGGCCAGCTGCAGGCCGTCCAGACCGGTCGGGCCTAGCAGCGGCGCGTTGTCCGGGGAGCCGGGGCGCAGACCCGCCCGCGCCTCCGTGAGGGGCAGCTCGGTGATGCCGGGGACCAGCTCGTGGGCGTCGCGCAGCAGCTCGTAGACGCCGCCCGCGGTGACCGTCGTGTCCCAGCCCAGTTCCTCGCTGGTGGCGCCGACGACCAGCTCACCGCTCTCCCGAGGCACCAGGTAGAGCGGGTTGCCGCGCACCACGGCACGCACCGTCCGGTTCAGCAGGGGCCCGTGCGTCCGCGGCATCGTGAGCCGCAGCACCTGCCCCTTCACGGGCCGCACCGGCGGCAGCAGGTCCCGCGGCACGCCGCTCAGCCGTCCGCTCAGGCTGCCGCCGGCCACGACCACCTGCCCGGCCTCCAGGGCCGTGCCGTCTGCGGTGACGACGCCGGTGGCCCGCTCGCCGCGTACGACGGTCAGCCGGTCGGCCCACACGCGGCGGAAGGCGACGCCCGCCCGTTCGCAGGCGGCCACGAGCGCGGCGGCCAGGCGCCGGGGGTCGATCTGGTGGTCGCCGTCCACCCGGAGCCCGCCGCGCACACCCGGCGCGAGCATCGGCTCGATGCGCCGGCACTCACGTCCCGACAGCCACTCCGACTCCAAGCCCGAACGCTGCTGGAGCGCGTGCAGCTCCCGCAGGTGGGCGCGGTCGTCGGCGTCCAGCGCGACGGCGAGGGTGCCGCACCGGCGGTAACCGAGGTCGTGGCCGGTGAGCTCGGCCAGCTCGGCCGCGAACTCGGGGTAGCGGCGGGTCGAGGCGAGGTTCAGGGCGAGCAGCGTCTGCTCGCCGTGATGCAGTTCCGTGACGGCGGCCAGCATCCCGGCCGCCACCTGGGCGGCGCCACCGCCCGGTTCGGGGTCCACGACGGCCGTGGCGAGCCCGTGCTGCGCGGCCCGCCACGCCGTGACCAGGCCGATGATGCCGCCCCCGACGACGAGGACGTCGGGTGTACGGGACGACGTGTGCGGTGGTGACGACATGGGCGTCCAGCCCCTCCCTTCGCCGGCATGACCCGGATCAGGTTCGTACGGTCGGAGGCCGCCAGCCTCCCTCTCAGCCCGGTGCGTCCGGGCTCCCGCGAGTGCTTTACGTTGGCCACCCTAGCCCGCAGCACATCGCACTCGTAAGGGAGCCTCCGCCCGTGGCACGTTCGCTCGACGGTCTCGTCCTCGCCCCCGTCGCCGACCAGGCGCCCGGCCAGGTGGGCACCCGCACCCGCTTCGCCTACCACGAGCAGGAAGGCGCCGTGTGGGCCGAGTACGCGGGCGGAGACGTCGTCCGCGGTCACCTGGTGGGCACCCGGGACGGCGACCGCCTGGACTTCCGGTACGTGCAGCTCAAGACGGACGGCAGCACGTCGTCGGGGCACTGCGTGTCGTCCGTCGTGGAACTGCCGGACGGGCGGGTGCGCCTGGACGAGACCTGGGAGTGGGAGTCGCAGCGCGGCAGCGGGACGAGCGTTGTGGAGCAGGTCACTGCGCACGAGTGCTGACTGACATGTCGTCAAGTGTCTAAGGTGATCAGGTGAGCGAGCGGACGCAGGACCCGGAGCAGGCCCCGGAAGCGACGCGGGAGCGCGGAGCGGACGACCGGCGCGGGGTCGTCGTCGTCGGCGCGGGCATGGCGGGGGTGCAGACCGCGGTCGCCCTTCGGGAGCAGGGCTTCACCGGCCCCGTCTCCCTGATCGGCGCCGAGCCGCACCAGCCGTACGACCGTCCGCCGCTGTCCAAGGCGGTCCTGCTCGGCACGGCCGAGGGCTCCGCCTTCGACGTCGACTTCGAGGCGCTCGGCATCACGCTGCGGCTCGGCTGCGAGGCCCTGGGCGTCCGCCCCGGCGAGCACGTCCTCGACACGTCCGCGGGGCCCGTGCCGTACGACTCCCTGGTCCTCGCGACCGGCGCGGAACCGATGCGGCTGCCCGGAGCCGAGGGCGTGCCCGGGGTCCACCTGCTGCGCACCCTGGACGATGCCGAACGGCTGCGCCCGGTACTCGCCCGGCGGCACGACATCGTGGTCGTCGGCGCGGGCTGGATCGGCGCCGAGTTCGCCACCGCCGCGCGGGAGGCGGGCTGCGCGGTGACCGTGGTGGAGGCCGCCGACCGGCCGCTGGCCGGAGCGCTGCCCGCCGAGGTCGCCGAGCCGATGGCGCGGTGGTACGCCGAAGCGGGAGCCGTACTGCGCACACACGCGCGCGTGGCACGCGTCGAGCCCGGCGACGGCCCGGAGGAGCCCCACCACGTGGTCCTGGACGACGGCTCCCGGCTGCCCGCCGTCGCGGTCGTCGTCGGCATCGGTGCCCGGCCTGCCACCGCCTGGCTGGCCGGTTCCGGGATCGCCCTCGGCGCACACGGCGAGGTCCTGGCCGACGACCGCCTGCGCGGCTCCGTCCCGGACGTGTACGCCGTCGGCGACTGCGCGTCCTTCCCCTCCGGCCGCTACGGGGAGCGGCTGCTCGTGCACCACTGGGACAACGCCCTCCAGGGCCCGCGCACGGTCGCGGCCGACATCCTCGGCGCGGCCACCGGCGAGGTCCCCGAGGCCTACGATCCGGTGCCGTACTTCTGGTCCGAGCAGTTCGGCCGCTTCGTCCAGTACGCCGGTCACCACACGGCCGCCGACACCACCGTGTGGCGCGGCGATCCCGCGGGCCCCGCCTGGACGGTCTGCTGGCTGCGCGGGAACCGCCTCGTGGCTTTGCTGGTGGTGGGACGCCCCCGGGACCTGGCACAGGGCAGGAAGCTGATCCAGGCGGGCGCGGCGATGGACCCGCGGCTGCTGGCCGACCCGGCGAAGCCGTTGAAGGCGGCCACGGCGTAGTCCGGTTTCCGACTGTCAGTGGCAGATGGCACGCTTGAGGCGTGACCGAGATTGACGCAAAGATCGATGCTCTCGTGCCTGCCTGGCTCACCGTCCCCGACATCGCCGAGATGCTCGGCGTCGAGGTGACCCGCGTGCGCCAGCTGATCAAGGAAGGCCAGCTCATCGCCGTACGCCGCGGTGAGAACCGCGCGCTGCACATCCCCGCGGCCTTCATCGACGAGGACAAGGTCGTCAAGGGCCTGGTCGGCACCCTGACGCTGCTGCGGGACGACGGCTTCACGGCCGAGGAGATGCTGGAGTGGCTCTTCACGCCCGACCCCTCCCTGCCCGGCACCCCCGCACAGGCGCTGAGCGAGAACCGCGGCACGGAGGTGAAGCGCCGCGCCCAGGCGCTCGCCGTCTGACCTGACCCCGTCGCCCCGGCCCGCGCGGGCCGGGGCCCGAGGCCCGCGGCCGGGAAGGCCGCCCAGGCCCTTGGGGGGCCACCTCGGGGCGGTGCCACCGCCGCGTCGTACCGTGGGCGGCGCCCCCGCGATCCTCCGCCCGAGGGCCTCGGGGGGCGCCGCAGCCGTCAGCCGAGGCGTGCGGTCCACCGCGGGCCCACGCCGTACACCAGGGGGACACCCGCATGCCCGACACCGCCGCGACCGCACGAGCCCGGCTCGCCGACGCCCGGCTCTACCTGTGCGCGGACGCCCGCCGCAGCCAGGGCGACCTGCCCGAGTTCCTGGACGCGGTGCTGGCCGGCGGCGTCGACATCGTGCAGCTGCGGGACAAGGGCATGGAGGCGGCCGAGGAACTGGAGCACCTGAAGGTCTTCGCCGACGCCTGCGCCCGCCACGGCAAGCTCCTCGCGGTCAACGACCGGGCGGACGTCGCCCACGCCGCCCGTGCCGACGTGCTGCACCTCGGGCAGGGCGACCTGCCGGTGCAGGCCGCCCGCGCGATCCTCGGCGACGACGTGCTCGTCGGCCGCTCCACGCACGCCGAGTCCGAGGCCGCCGCCGCGGCCGCCCAGGACGGTGTGGACTACTTCTGCACCGGGCCCTGCTGGCCGACGCCCACGAAGCCCGGCCGCCACGCACCCGGACTCGACCTGGTCCGGTACACGGCGTCCCTGGGCACCGAGCGCTCGTGGTTCGCCATCGGCGGCATCCACCTCGGCAACCTCGACGAGGTCCTCGAGGCCGGCGCCCGGCGCGTCGTCGTCGTCCGGGCGATCACCGCGGCGGACGACCCCGGCGCGGCGGCGGCGGAGTTCGCGAAGCGGCTGCGACAGGTGTAGGGCCGCGACACCGGCCCGCCCGGCCGGGGACGATTCCCGCCCGGCCCGGGGACGGTTCCCGCCCGGCCCGGGGACGGTTCCCGGCGGGCGCCTCGGGCATGTGTCCAAGGGGTGGACAACAACTCGACAATGCGGACAAAAATCCCGCATCCGGTTGGGTGACCGCCACCCCGTGGCTAACCTGCCCGTATGGCCCTCGGAACCGCATCCACCAGGACTGATCGCGCACGCACCGTGCATGACATCCTCGCCGCCGGCAAGACGACGTACTCGTTCGAGTTCTCGGCGCCGAAGACGCCCAAGGGCGAGAAGAACCTGTGGAGCGCGCTCAGGCGGGTCGAGGCGGTCGCCCCGGACTTCGTCTCCGTGACCTACGGCGCCGGGGGTTCCACGCGCGCGGGTACGGTCAAGGAGACCCAGCAGATCGTCGCGGACACGACACTGACCCCCGTCGCCCACCTCACCGCGGTCAACCACTCCGTCGCGGAGCTGCGCAACATCATCGGCCAGTACGCCGACGCCGGGATCCGCAACATGCTGGCCGTGCGCGGCGACCCGCCCGGCGACCCGATGGGCGACTGGGTCCCCCACCCGCGGGGTCTGACCTACGCGGCCGAACTCGTGGAACTCATCAAGGGGTCCGGCGACTTCTGCGTCGGCGTCGCGGCCTTCCCGGAGATGCACCCGCGCTCCGCCGACTGGGACGCGGACGTGAGGCACTTCGTCGACAAGTGCCGAGCCGGCGCCGACTACGCCATCACCCAGATGTTCTTCCAGCCCGAGTCTTACCTGCGCCTGCGCGACCGCGTCGGCGCGGCCGGCTGCGACACCCCGGTCATCCCCGAGATCATGCCGGTGACCAGTGTGAAGATGCTGGAGAGGTTGCCGAAGCTCAGCAACGCCTCCATCCCGGCCGAGCTGAAAGAGCGGATCCTCGCAGCCAAGGACGATCCGGCGGCTGTACGCTCGACCGGGATCGACTTCGCCACGGAGTTCTGCGCGCGACTGCTGGACGAGGGTGTCCCCGGACTGCACTTCATCACGCTCAACAACTCCACGGCGACGCTGGAAATCTACGAGAACCTGGGCCTGCACCACCCACCGCGGGCCTAGACCGGCCGCACATACTTAGGACACACTGCGTTGCGGCCACTGGGAGAGGGGCGTACATGGGCTGGACGGTCCTCTACATCGCGTTCGGTATCGTCGCGCTGTGGCTGCTCGGTGAGGTGCTGCTGCAGTACAAGGCGCGGCTGCGCTGGCGACTGCTGGCCTTCGGCGGCTTCGTCGGCGTCGTGGCCGGTGTGCTGCTGTCCAACGTGATCGTCATCGGGCTGGGCGCCGCCGCATTCGCGGTCGGCCAGACCTATGTGACGCTGTCGTTCCGCCGCGGCTTCGAGGCCGGCTGGGCGGTCAACGCCCCGGCGAGCCTCGTCGGCAGGCGCGCCCGTCCCGAACGCGGCCGCCGGGGAGCGACGTTGGAGGTCTCCGGCCTCGAAGCGGCCGACACCGGCCACGAGGCGTACGACCGGGGCGCCCACGACGACCGGGACGCCCACGACGACCGGGACGCCTACGACGACCGGGACGCCTACGACGACCGGGACGCCCACGACGACCGCGCGCAGGGCCACGGACCGGGTCAGGGAGGCTTCCCCTACGGCCACGACGACCCCGACCGCGACGACGTCTTCACCCCGGCCCGCCCCGTCGACCCCGGCGCGGCGGAGACCACGGCCGTCTACGAGCCGCTGCCCATGCCGGACGACACCGGTGCCTACGGCGTGTACGGCGACACCGGCTACGCACACGGCGGGCAGGCACCGGCCGCGGCGGCACACGGCGCCGACCCGTCCTACGCCTACGACTACCCGGGCCACACCCAGCAGGGATACGGCTACGACACCGGGGGCCAGCAGTACGCCGCCTACTCCGACCCGTACATCGGCACCCACACCTACGGCGGCGCGGCGTACGACACCGGCGGCTACGACACGGCGGCCGGGCAGAATTACGGCCAACAGCAGGGCTACGCGCAGGACCAGTACGCCACCGGCACGACCGGCGGCTACGGCGGCGAGACCCCGGCCGGCGGTGTCTGGGTGCCGCAGCAGCGCAGCACCGACGACCCCTACGGCGGCGAACTCCCGCCGGAGCAGACGTACCCGTACCAGGGCAACGGCCAAGCTCAGGGCCAGGGACAGGACTACGACGAGCAGTACCGCTTCTGACGTTGCCTCCGGCATCCGGTCGCCGGGCGCTCACTGGGAGCCCCGGAACTCCGGTCCCTCCACGACGAGTCCGGCGACCAGCGCCCCCGACATGCCGGCGTGCGGCAGTCCTCCGCCGGGGTGGGACCAGCCGCCGACGGTGAACAGCCCTTCGATGCGCGTGCTGTTCGCCGCGTGCAGCAGGCGTCCGCCGGCTCCGGCCAGCGCCGGCACCGGCACCGCGCCGTCCGTCACCCCGGTCGCCGAGGCGACGTCGGCCGGGGTGCGTACCTCGTGCCACAGGAGACGGTCGCGCAGGTCCGGTACCGCACGCTCGGCGACGCCGATCACGTGCTCCGCGTGGCGGGCGAGCACTTCCCCCGCTGCCCGGTCCGACTCGCCGCCCAGGGCGGGCACCACGGCGGTGAGCGTGACCGCCTCGTGGTCCGGGTCCGGAACCAGGCCCGGATCGTCGGGCCGCATGACCGTGACGGTCGGCCGCGCGGCCATGGCGGGCGCCGCGCCGAACAGGCCCTCCAGCTCCGTCCCCCGGTCCTCCGCGTGCACCACAGTCCGGTGAGCCGCCCCCTGCGGACGGCCGCCCCGCAGCGCCAGCAGCACCGTCAGCCGACTCGCCCCGCCGCGCTGCGCCGGCACCTCCCCGTCGTCCCGCACCGTCGAACCCGCGCACAGGCGGTCCAGCATCCCGGGTGCCACCCCCGCGACCACGAACTCCGCCTCCGCGACGCCGCCTTCGGCCAGCTCCACTCCCGCCACCCGGCCGTCCTTCGCGACGATTCCCGCGACCTCGGCGCCGAAGTGGAACTCGACCCGGCGAGCCAGGCACCGCTCGTACACCGCCCGCGCCAGCTCTCGCAGTCCGCCACCGCGCACGTACCACATGCCGAAGGCGTACTCCATGTACGGCAGCACGGCTGCGTTGGCCGGGGCGGTCCGGGGATCCAGGCCGTGGGCGAGCGCGTGGCTCTCCAGCAGGGCGGCGAGCCGGGTGTCCCGCAACTCCCAGGCGCCGACCTCGGCGAGTGTGCGGGCCCGGCGGGTGCGCAGCAGCCGCTTGTGCGGGACCGCGGGGTAGGGCTCGCGCTCGGCCAGCACCTCCCAGTTCGGCCACAGGGGCTCCTCGAGGAGCGGGCGGCGCGTCCGGTCCCAGGTCTCCCGGGCCCGCACCAGGAAGTCGCCCCACCGCCGCCCGGCGTCCGGACCGAGCGAGGCGTCCAGGGCCGCGAGGATGCCGGCCCGCGAGGCGTTCGGCAGCGCTACCTCCGTGCCGTCCGCGAAGACGTGCCGGGCGGACGGGTCGACCTGGACCAGCTCGACGCAGTCCTCCAGGGGCTCCTTGCCGGTCTTGACGAACAGATCCCGCCAGACCGCGGGCAGCGGCAGCAGTC
The DNA here is from genome assembly GCF_014649815.1 of Streptomyces mutabilis. Taxonomy (GTDB): domain Bacteria; phylum Actinomycetota; class Actinomycetes; order Streptomycetales; family Streptomycetaceae; genus Streptomyces; species Streptomyces mutabilis. The sequence goes on from NZ_BMTT01000015.1 coordinate 8,987, forward strand.
CGGGGCCGGTGTCGAAGGAGAACCCGTCCCGCTCGAAACGGCGCAGCGCCCCGCCGTACGTCGGCGTCCGCTCGTACACCGCCACCCGGTGGCCCGCGACGGCCAGCCGGGCGGCGGCCGCCATCGCGCCCATCCCGGCGCCGATCACCGCAATCCGTGCCATGCCGGCGACTTTATCCGCCGCCACTGACGGAGCCTGGCCGAGGGTCCGGCGTCCCGGAAGGGACGCTTCCGGGTGCCGTGGAGGGCCGGGGCCGGGCGATGACCGGGCGGACCTGGAAGGGGGAGGCGCGCGTGGCGGAAGGGCCGCGGCCTGTGGTGACGGTCGGTGTCCCGGCCGGAGCTGAGTACGGCGACGGGCGCGCCCGTGACCGGTCGGCGGACCGCCGCCGTGAGCCGGGGTGCGCACGCCTGAGTACGCCTACCTAGCCGGCCAGATGAGTACCCACGCGGATGGGACGTGACCTGCCGGAACGAGAGAGTGGGGGCACGGAGAGGGGCGCGGCTCCGGCACCGGCGACACGGGGTGCCGGAACGGAGCCGGGCCCGCATCCGCTCCTTCCGCCGGCCGCGGTCGGCGGGGGCGAGGCACGGGGGAACCCGGGGGAACGACCGAGAACGGGGGACGTACGGGGGAAAGAGAAGGCGCCGGTCCGACGGCGGCCCGCGGGGGACGCGGCCGCCACGGACCGGCGTTCTTCGTGCGCGATCCGGCCCTCCCGGCCGCCCGCGACGCCTCAGGGGCGGCCGCTCACGCGCCCCTGCAGCAGCCGGGAGAGGGCCGCGTGCACCTCGTCCAGGGAACGCTCGGGCTGGAACGACTTCCAGTCCAGCGCGGCCACCAGGACCATGCCGACCAGGGCGGCGGCGGTCAGCGGCACGTCGATCTCGTCGCTGAACTCCCCGCTCGCCACCCCGTCGCGCAGCACGCCCTCCACCACGGCGACGGCCTCCTGCCGGACCACCAGCAGGGTGGACTGCCAGGCCCGGTTGGTGCGCCACAGCTCGGCCACGTACAGCTGGGTGAAGGCCGGGTAGCGGTCGATGAAGACGAGCCCCGCGCGGACCATCGCGTCCAGGGCGTCGACCCGGCCGCGTCCCTCGCGGGCCGTCTGCTCGGCGGCCTCCCGCAGCGACGCGGTCAGGAGGCCGACACCGTGTCGCAGCAGCTCCTCGAAGAGGACGGACTTGCTGGCGAAGTTGTAGTACACCGTGCCCTTCGCGACCCCGGCGCGTTCGGCGATCTCGTCCACGGTGGTGGCGGAGAAGCCCTGCTCGGCGATGAGGGTGACGGCCGCCTCGTAGAGCTTCTGCCGGGTGGCCTCGCGACGGCCGCTGCCGTGCGAGGCGGCGCTGCTGCTTTCCATGGTCCCGATTGTCACAGCACCCGCCACGGGCACGTCACCGCAGGGCCCGCGGGGGTCACAGGGGCAGTTCCGGGTGCAGCCGGTCGAGGGTCCACACCTGCCGGCGGCGGGCCGACAGCGCGGTCAGCGCGAGGGCCGCCGCGGTGAACGCCGCGAGCACCACGCACGCGTGCCACACCGGTTCCAGGCCGCCGCCCGTGATGAGCCGCCTGAGGGCCTCGACGACGTGGCTCATCGGCAGGAAGGGGTGCAGCGCGTTGAAGAAGCCAGGACTGGTCTGCACGGGGTACGTGCCGCCCGCGGACGTCAGCTGGAGCATCAGCAGCGCGAGCACCAGGATGCGGCCCGCCGCCCCGAAGCGGGCGTTCAGCCACTGCACGATCGCCGCGAAGCACGCTGTCACCAGGAACAGGAAGCCCACCGTCCCGGCCGCCCGGACCATCTCCAGGCCGACCGCCCAGTGCAGCACCGACATCAGGGCCGCCGTCTGCAGCACCCCGAGCGCCACCACCGGCAGCCAGCCCGCGAACGCGATCCGCCATGCCGACGCCCCCGCGGCGAGCGCCCGCCGGTTCATCGGCGGGATCAGCATGTACGCCACCATGGCACCGACCCACAGGGACAGCGGGATGAAGTACGGGGCGAAACCGGTGCCGTAGTTGGGCGCCTGGTGCAGGGACTCGGAGGCGAGCCGGACCGGGTCGGCCATCACCCCGGTGCGCTCGTCCCGCTCCCGTTCGTCGTAATCGGGGATCTTGCCGGCCCCGTCGTGCAGACCGCCGGCGAGCTCCTCGGAGCCGTCGGCCAGCTTGAACATGCCGCCGTCCAGGTCGTCGGCACCGGTGCGGAGCTTGCCGACGCCCTCGTCCAGGTCCTTCGCGCCGGTCTTGGCCGTGCCGATGCCCTTGCGGAGCTTCTCGGCGCCGTCGGCGACCTTCCCGGCGCCCGTGTTGAGGTCGTTGACCTTCTTGACCGCCTCGTCGAGGTCCTCGGAGAGGTTCGGGGCGCGGTCGGCGAGGGCCTGGGCCTGCTTCTCGAGGGCCGCCAGGTTCTTGTCGAGCTTCTTCAGTTCCTCCGCGCGGTCGGTGACCAGGACGCTGACGTCGTCGGCGACCGTCGCCACGGCGGCCGCCGCGTCCCTGGCCTTCTCCAGGTCGGGGCAGGCGACGTCGGGCAGCGCCGGGTCCTCGCACCGCGTCCGGTACACCCCGGCCAGTGCGTCGGACTCCGCGCGGGCGTCCTTCGCGGCGGCAGGGGCCTTCTTCACCAGGGCGTCCAAGTCCTTGCGGAGCGCGCCGGAGGAGTCGGCGACGAACTGGGCCGTCTCGCCGATGGTCTTCTCGTTGTCCTCCAGGAAGGGGCCCACCCGGCCCGCCGCGGCGTTGACCTCGTCGGCGAGCTTCTCGGTGCCGTCCGCGACCTGCTTGGAACCCTTCTCCAGGTCGCCCGCCTTGGTGTCGAGCTTCTTCAGCCCGTTGGACAGGTCGCCGCTGCCGTCCTCGGCGTCCTTGAGCCCGTCGGCGAGGTCCTTGGAGCCCTCCTTCGCCTTGCCGATGCCGCCCTTGAGTTCGTCCGCGCCCTTCGCCGCCTTCACGGTCTCGCCGTGGATGTCGGAGAAGGAGATGAAGATCCGGTCGAGGAACGACCGCGACGCCTCGCTGGAAGCCGCCTCGCGCACCTCGGCGAAGACCGTCCGCGAGATCTGACCGACGATGTAGTTGTTGGCGTCGTTCGTACGGACCTGGAGGGCGCCGGTCTCGGGTGACTCGCCCGCGCTGGAGGCGATGCGGCGGCTGAAGTCCGCGGGCACGGTGAGTGACAGGTAGTAGGTGCCGTCCTCGACGCCGCGGCGGGCCTCGGCGGCGCTCACCTCGTGCCAGTCGAAGACATCGCTCTCACGCAGCCCCTCGGTGATGTCGTCGCCCGCCGTGAGCCTCTCGCCGTCCGCGGTGGCTCCCCGGTCGTCGTTCACCAGCGCCACGGGGACGCGGTCGAGGCGCCCGTACGGGTCCCAGAACGACCACAGGTACAGGGCGCCGTAGAGGAGCGGCAGCAGCAGCAGCGCGACCAGCGCGGCCCGCGGCAGCCGTCCGCGCCCGAAGCGCCGGAGCTCAAGCGCGGCCAGCTTCGGCGAGCGCATCGGCGGCCTCCTTCGTGGCGTCGTCGGTGTCGTCGTCCGTCGTGGTGCCGTCATCAGCGGCGGTGCCGTCGTCCGTCCCGGTGTCCGGCCCGCGGACCGCGGGGACCTCGCCGGTCCCTGCGCCTGCTCCGGTCCCGTCCGGCTCGTCCGTCGCGCCCGGCCCCGTGGAGACGGTCACCGCGTCCTCGGGCGCCTCGCTGCACACCGCCACGACCGTCGTGCCGGACGCGGCGATCGAAGCCAGCAGGGACCAGATAGCGGCCCGCTCGGCGGCCGACAGCTTGAGATCGGTGTCGTCGACACCGAGCAACCGCGGGCGGCCGATCAACGCCAGGGCGATCGACAGCCGCAGTGCCTCCGTGCGCCCCAGGTCCCGTACGGCGGTAAGGGGCCCCTTGGGCAGCGTCTCCAGGTCGAGGTCGGCCGCAGCCAGTGCCGCGTCGGTCCGGAGCCGTGCCCTCGCCGCCCGCTCCGCGCGGGGGAGCAGCAGGCCGCGCACCGAGCCGCCGAAGCGGCGCTGCAGCAGTGCCCGCTCGCGCAGGTGCTCGGCGACGGTCAGGGCCGGCTCGAGATCGGTGACACCCGGCACGTGCGCGAGGGCGCTGATCCGGCGCAGGGCGGACATCTGCCGGGGCAGCCGCAGGCCGCCCACGGTCGCCGTGCCGTCGGTCGGCCGCATCCGCCCGGTGAGCGCGAGCAGCAGGCTTGTGCGGCCTGACCCGGACGGCCCCTCGATCCCGATCAGCGCGCCTGGCTCCGCGTCGACGCGGACGTCGCGGAACGCCCAGCCGCGCGGCCCCCTCAACCCGAAGTCGCGGGCCGTCACCACGAGCCCGTGCGGACCGTCCACCCCGCCTCACCCCTCGCCATCGTTTTTGAACTGACTAGTCAGTGCAAAACTAACCCGAACCTACGATCGAGGCAAAAGGGCAGGTCAGAACGGATTGTCAGTGCCATACCTCACGATGGGCACATACGGCACCTCGTGACAGAGCGTGTCGTCACGGAGACGACAGGAGGATCGTCATGGCCCACTCGTCCGCAGCCGCCGCCCGGCGGCGCCGCGCAGCCGGCCCTGCACCCTCACTGAACGGCCCGGCGAGCGACGTGCACCCCGTGCTCCGCCGGGCGACCGCCCCGCCCGCCGCCCTCGACCTGCTCGCCCAGGCACGGGCCGGCCTGGAGGAGGCCACCGTCCTCGAGACGCCGAACGAGCGTTACGCGACCGCCCATCTGGCCGCCCTGCGCACGGCCGCCGCCGTGCTCGCCGCCCGGGGCCGGCCCGAGACCACCCCGCGGGCCCGGGCCCGCATCCGCAGCGCCTGGGAAGTCCTGCCCGAGATCGCGCCCGAGCTCGCCGACTGGAGCGCGCTGTTCGCCTCGGGCGCCGCACGCCGGGCGCGGGCCGAGGCGGGCATCCGGGGGGCGGCGGGCAGCCGGGACGCCGACGACCTGATACGCGACGCGGCGATGTTCTTGCGCCTGGTGGAGCGGATGCTGGCCCTCCAGCCGGTACTGCCCCAGCCCCGCCCCGACACGGACGGCCCCGCTCCGGGCGCCCCCGGCCCGGAAACTACGGGTCCCGGCAGTCCCGGCGGTCCCGGCACGGGCCGGGCGGGGGACGGCCGACCGGACCGCCCGGGGGACGGACCCGCGGGGGACGGGCCGGTGGGAAGGCGGCTCCCCGACGCCGGCTGAGCGAGGTCTGCCGCTCCTGGCCCGCCCGCTCCGCGCTCACCGACGGCGGTGCGGCGCCTCGCCGCCCGGGACCCCTCCGGCCCCGCGGGTGACCGCGGGGCCGGAGGCGGTACGGGTGACCGGCCGCCCCACCGGAGGCAATAGGGTGGGAGACGCCTGAAGCCTGCCCCGTTCCCGCTCCCGGGCCGGGGCGGCAGCCCGTTCGCTCCGCCCCTGCCCGAGGCGGTGCCGCGCCGAGGAGTCAACTGCCGTGTCGGACCCGATGCGCCCGCCCGTCTCCCCCCACCGCCCTCACACGGCGTCGCCGCGCTCCGAGCCCTCCCGTTCCCGCGCCGCCCTGAGGACCGCGGTGGTCTGGGACGTCCTTCAGGAGGCCCTCGACCGCAGGGTCAAGGCCACGGGCCGCCAGTCGCTGGACGTCCTGGACACCGGCGGCGGCAGCGGCAACTTCGCGGTGCCCGCGGCCCGCCTCGGCCACCGCGTCACCGTCGTCGACCCGAGCCCCGACGCCCTGTTCGCGCTGGGACGCCGTGCCGCCGAGGCCGATGTCGCCGACCGCGTGCACGGCGTCCAGGGCGACGCCCGCGGCCTCTTCGACGTGGTCGAACGCGGCGGCTACGACGTCGTGCTCTGCCACGGCGTCCTGGAGTACGTGGACGACCCCGCCGAGGGCGTCCGCAACGTGGTCGCGGCCCTGCGTTCCGAGGGCGTCCTCAGCCTGCTCGCCGCGGGCCTCGGCGGTGCCGTGCTCGCCCGTGCCCTCGCGGGGCACTTCACGGAGGCCCGGCAGGCCCTCGGTGACCCGGACGGCCGCTGGGGCTCGGGTGATCCCGTGCCGCGCCGGTTCACCGCCGAACAGCTCACCGGCCTGGTCGAGGCCGCGGGGCTCCGGGTGGGCGCCGTGCACGGCGTCCGGGTCTTCGCCGACCTGGTGCCCGGGGTGCTGGTGGACACCGAGCCCGGCGCCATGGACGCGCTGCTGAAGCTGGAGGCCGCAGCGGCCGAACTCGCCGCGTTCCACTCCGTGGCCACACAGCTCCACGTGCTCGGTGAGACGCGAGGGGCCCCAGAGGAGTGAGTCGCCCGGTGCGGTACGGCGCTGATCAGGGGCGCGACTGCAGATGGAGTACGCCACAGCCCCCCGAACGGGGGCCAGTCGCCGTATGATCGAGGGAGACCGCCCGGCATGACGGGTCGGCCGCTGGGGAATGGGAACTTCAGCGAGCCGGCACGGCCATGACGGAGTCCGGTTGGCCAATTGGCGTAGAGGGGCGGGTTTCACGGGGGCGATTCCCTGCCTATCCTGAAGGGACCCCCCCGGGTCGCCCCGGCGACTGCACGATGAGGAGGACTCCGTGCCGCTCTCGGAGCACGAGCAGCGCATGCTCGAGCAGATGGAGCGAGCGCTGTACGCCGAAGATCCCAAGTTCGCGACAGCGCTCGAGGGAAGCGGGCTGCGTACGTACACCCGGCGACGGGTCTACCAGGCGGTCGCGGGCTTCCTCGTAGGTATTGCGCTCCTCATGGCCGGTATGGTCGCCCAGCAGGTCTGGCTCAGTGTGGTGGGCTTCCTGGTCATGCTGGGTTGTGCGGTCCTGGCCGTGACCGGCTGGCGCAAAGCCCCGAAGCCGGGCGAGCAGCCCGCGGCAGCCGCCGGACCACAGGCACGCCGCCAGGGAAGACAGAAGCGCTCCATGATGAATCGCATCGACGAACGCTGGCAGCGGCGCCGGGATGAACAGCAGGGCGGTCAGTAGCCACGGGCAACCCGTTCACCAGGACGTCCGCGTGAGGGGTGACCACCGATCGGTGGTCACCCCTCACGCGTACACGTGTGGGCCGGCGCTCGACCCTGCGCCATTGATGTGTGCTCGCCTCGGACCAGGGCGGCCGCCTCCGGCCAGAGGCACTCGCCCCCGTACGGAGGGGATGGACCGGCACTTTCCTGCGGGCCACCGTTGTCTCCGCTCCCCGGGTCGCCGCCAGCCCGCCAGTCCGGCAGCCCGGCAGTCCGGCAGTCCGGTGATCCGGGCACTCGGCGGCCCGGGCCGGAGCCTTCGCTCCGGCCCGGGCGGCTCAGCTCTGCTGCCCCGGGGTTTTCCGCAACGTCGGCCGGGCCGCGACGACCCGCCGCTTCGCGGCCGCCCACCGGGCCGAGACCGCCCAGGCCACCCGTACGGTCGAACGCGGGGCGAACCGTGCGCGCAGCCGCGTGCCGCGCCCGACCCCGGCCCGCAGACCGGCGCTCGCCCGGTGGACGTCCTCCGTGAGGCCCGCGGTCGGACGCGGGCGGGGAGCGTAGAGGACCTGTTCCACGGCGTCCGCCACCCGGTGCACCGCCGCCGCGGCCCCGGCGTCGAGATGCCCGAGCCGGACGATCCGGGCCGCCGCCTTGCGCGGGGTCTGCGATTCCTCCGGCAGGGTCCCGAGGTCCCACGCCGTGTCGGTCAGCTCCTGCCAGACCGCCAGGGTGTGCGGTCCCGCGTCCGCCTCGGTGCGGCCGTGCGCCCCCAGCCGCACCGACCTGGTACGCAGCCGCCAGAGCATGGGGACGAGCGGGACCAGCAGCACAGCCAGACCGCCGAGGGTCCAGGCGAGGACCGAGTACCACTTCGTTCCGCTCCCGCCCGTCACCGGTGCGGCGGCGGCGGACTCGCTCGCGCAGCCCTCCACCTTCTTCAGCTCGGCCGTGCAGCTCTCGCTCGCCGAGGGGGCGGCCGACGGCTCCGACTGCGGGTTCCGGGACGGCAGGGCGGGGTCGGGCACCGAGCTGCCCGGCGTGTCCGTGAGGGTGTACGACGGCGTCGAGCCACGTGTCGGCGTCGGTTCGAAGCGGGTCCAGCCCACGCCCTCGAAGTACACCTCCGGCCAGGCGTGCGCGTCCCGCAGCCCCACCGACACCGAGCCGTCCGCCTGCTGGGAACCCGGGGCGAAGCCGACCGCCACCCTGGCCGGAATGTCCAGGGACCGGGCCATCGCCGCCATGGCGAAGGAGAAGTGGACGCAGAAGCCCTCCTTGTCCTTCAGGAAGCGGGCGATCGCCTGCGAGCCGCTGCCGGCCTTGACCTGGGTGTCGTACTCGAATCCGCCGTTGACCGCGAAGTACTCCTGGAGCCTGACCGCCTGTTCGTAGGGGTTCGCCGCGCCGGCGGTGACGTCGCGGGCGGTCTGGGTAACCACCTCGGGCAGCGAGTCCGGCAGTTCGGTGTACTCCCGCTTCAGGGCCGCCGACGGCGGCGGTGCCGCGGCGAGCTGTTCCGCCGTCGGCTGCACTTCGAGGCTGCGCACCTCGTACGTGAGCCCGCGCGTGTTCTGGCCGTGATCGCCGACCAGGGTCATGCCGACGGGTTCGTAACGCCAGCTGCCCGGGACGCGGACGCCGCTCGGCGGATACGGCATCGGCAGCCAGTCCTGGGCGTACCAGTCGGCGGCCGAGATCGTCGTCCGGGTCTCCACCCGCTCGGTGTCCGGGCCGAGGCCGACCGGAGTGGGGAACGTGCCGTCCGGCACGGCCGTGATGTGCCGCTTGGACGGCTTCCAGGTGGTGCCGTCGAAGTCGTCCAGGGACACGATGCGCAGGTACAGGTTCGATATGTCGCCCGAATCGGTCTCGAGGGAGAGGACCTGCCGGTTCTCGTTGACGTTGAGGCTGTCGCGCAGGGAGACGAGGGGGTTCACCGCGGAGATCGTGCCGCCGTCCCCGGCACCGGAGCCGACACCCGTGTCGGAGCTGTCCAGCAGCCCGCCGTTCATCGGGGGCAGAACGAGCGGCGCCACCAGCGCGACGCCCAACGCGAACGCGCCGATGCGCCGCCCGGTGCGGACCGGGGCGACGGCGCCGCCCTGCTCGCCGCCCGGGCCGCCTGGAGTGCCGCCGAAGACCCGGCCCCACTGGGAGAGCCGGTGGCGCCCCTCGGCGAGGAGCAGCATCAGATAGCCGGCCGCGGCGACCAGGAACCACAGCCAGTCGGTGCCGCCCTCGGACAGCCCCGCGGCCACCGAGTAGAGCGCGAGCAGCGGCAGCCCGGCCGGTGCGGCGCTGCGGAAGGTCACCGCCAGGGTGTCCACCAGCAGGCCGATCACGAGGACGCCGCCGACCAGCATCAGCCGGATGCCGTCGGACTCCAGCGGGGCCGGGATCGCGTACCGGGCGATGTCGTCGCCGCCCTGTCGCAGCAGGTCGGCGAAGCGCTGGAAGGCCTGCGGACCGGGTATCAGCCCGGCGAGTGCCTGCTGCCGGGCGAAGACCAGGGTAAGGAGCACCGACGTGACCAGGGCCTGCACGGCGATGGTCAGCGGCCGGGCCAGCGGCACCCGGCGGGCGGCCGCGCCCACCCCGGACTGGACCGCCAGCAGGAAAGCGGCCTGCAGGATCCAGGTGGCTGGGTCGACCAGGGGCAGCAACGCGCACGCCGTCATCAACGTGGCCGCCCACGCGCACAGCGCCACCCGCGCCCGCCCGCTCATCGGGTCCCCTCCCCGCCGGTGGCCGTCGTGAGGGCGGTGCGCTCGTGGTCCGCCAGGCGCCACAGCTCCTCCAAGGAGGCGCCCCGGGAAACGTTCACGACGGTCCAGCCGGCCTCGCGGAGCATCCGCAGCCGTTCCTGGTTCCTGTCCAACGGGCCGGGTGCGCCGACCGGTTCCCGGGCCCAGCTCTCGGCGTCCAGGACGAAGGCGACCGCTCCGCCGCTGCGCTGCCGCATCTTGGCGGCCACCGTCGCCTGCTCCTCGTCGAGGTCGCCGAAGAACGCCACCAGCAGCCCCTCGTTCCCGCCGCGCAGCACGTCGTACGCCTGGGACAGACCCGTGCCGTCGGAGTGGTCGATGACTGCGAGGGTGTCCATCATCAGTCCCGCCGCGTCGGCCGTGCCCTGGCTCGCGCCCGCGAAGCCGTCGGCGCCCTCGCCCGGCACCGAGTTGCCGGTGTCCGTGAGCAGCCGGACGGAGAATCCCCGCTCCAGCATGTGCACCAGCACCGACGCCGCGCCCGACACCGCCCACTCGAAGGCCGAGTCCGGGCCCGCGCCCTCGAAGGCCCCGCCCCGGGTGTCCAGCAGCACCGTGCAGCGGGCGCGCTGCGGCTGCTCCTCGCGGCGCACCATCAGCTCGCCGTACCGCGCGGTGGAGCGCCAGTGCACGCGGCGCAGGTCGTCGCCGTAGCGGTAACCGCGCGGGATCACGTCGTCGTCGCCCGCCAGCGCGAGCGACCGCTGCCGCCCCTCGCCGTACCCCTCCGCCTCCCCGCTCAGCCGCACCTCAGGCAGCGCCTCCACCCGTGGCGTCACGGTCAGGGTGTCGTACGTCGAGAAGGAGCGGGTGAGTTCGCACAAGCCGAACGGGTCGGTCAGGCGCAGTTGCAGCGGGCCCAGCGGATAGCGGCCGCGCAGGTCCGAGCGGACTCGGTAGGACACCTCGCGCCGGCCCCCCGGCTCCACCCGGTCGAGCACGAAACGAGGCCGCGGCCCGAGCACGTAGGGCACCCGGTCCTGGAGCATCAGCAGACCGGTGGGCAGCCGCGAGACGTTCTCGACACGCAGGTGGACCCGGGCCTCGCTGCCCGCGGGCACCCGCCCGGGGGAGAGCCGGCGGCTGCCCGCCACCCGGTAACGCGTGCGGTGGAGCACGGTCGCGCAGACCAGGGGCAGCACTCCCAGCAGCAGTCCGACGCGGAGCAGATCGCTCTGCCCGAGGACGTACGCGCAGACCGCGGCGGCGATGCCGGCGGCCAGGAAGGAACGCCCGCGGGTGGTCAGACCGGTCAGGGCGGTGCGGATGCCGCCCTGCCCCCGGTCGTCCTCCGACCGGTCCGTCCCCCCGGTGTCCATCACAGCCTCCGCGGCGGGTGCTGACCGTACGCCTGCGTGCCGTGGCCCATGCCGTAGGCCGTCTGTTGCTGGGGTGCCGCGGGCACCGGGGTGCGCTGCAGGATCTCCTGCACGACCTGTTCGGCGGTACGACGGCCCAGCTGCGCCTGGGCGGTGGGCAGCAGACGGTGGGCCAGGACGGCGACCGCGAGGGCCTGCACGTCGTCCGGCAGCGCGTACTCCCGGCCGCTCAGGGCGGCGGACGCCTTCGCCGCGCGCAGCAGATGCAGCGTGGCGCGCGGCGAGGCGCCGAGTCTGAGGTCCGGGTGGGTGCGCGTGGCGGCGACGAGGTCGACGGCGTACCGCCGGACCGGGTCCGCGACGTGCACGCCCCGGACCGCTTCGATCAGCTTGAGGATCTCGTCCGCGTGTGCCACCGGCTGGAGGTCGTCCAGCGGGCTCACCCCGCCGTGCACGTCGAGCATCTGCAGCTCGGCGTCCGGGCTGGGGTAACCGATGGAGACCCGTGCCATGAAGCGGTCGCGCTGGGCCTCCGGCAGCGGGTAGGTGCCCTCCATCTCGACCGGGTTCTGCGTCGCCACCACCATGAAGGGGCTGGGCAGCTCGTAGGTCTGCCCGTCCATGGTGACCTGACGCTCCTCCATCGACTCCAGCAGCGCCGACTGCGTCTTCGGGGAGGCGCGGTTGATCTCGTCGCCGATCACCACCTGCGCGAAGATCGCCCCCGGTTTGAACTCGAAGTCCCGGCGCTGCTGGTCCCAGATGGACACCCCGGTGATGTCCGAGGGCAACAGGTCCGGCGTGAACTGGATGCGGCGCACGGAACAGTCGATGGACCGCGCCAGCGCCTTGGCCAGCATGGTCTTGCCGACTCCCGGGACGTCCTCGATGAGCAGGTGTCCCTCGGCGAGCAGCACGGTCAGTGAGAGCCGTACGACCTCGGGCTTGCCCTCGATCACGTCCTCCACCGAACCGCGCACGCGCTCGACCACAGCGGTCAGATCAGTGAGGCTCGCTCGATCGTCATAGGTCGTCACCCGGCCCTCCTCGGCCTTTCCCCGCGCTTCCCGGGAAGCGGGGGTACCCCAACTTGCCGGGCCGGCCCCTACTGCCGGACCGGCCCACCCCGAATCACGGACGCCGCCCGGAAAAAGTTCCGCACGACACCACTTCCCGCATTCTTGCTGCCGTTACCGATTCGTGTCACTCGCCTGTGGACAACTGGCCGCGATATGTCGTGCCTTACGGTCTTTGCGGCGCTTGCGCGGCACCGGTCCTCGGGGCGAGCGGCCGGATCAGGCGGGGGTGACCTCGCGCAGCCGGCCCGTCTTCACGTCGTACACGAAGCCGCGTACGTCGTCCGTGTGCGGCAGGAAGGGGGAGGTGCGGACCCGCTCGATCGACTGGCGTACGTCCTGGTCGACGTCCTGGAAGGACTCCACCGCCCAGACGGGGCGCTGGCCGACCTCCTGCTCCAGTTCGTGCCGGAAGTCCTCGGTGAGGGTCTCCATGCCGCACGCCGTGTGGTGGACGAGGACCACACTGCGGGTGCCCAGCGCACGCTGGCTGATGGTCAGGGAACGGATCACGTCGTCGGTGACGGCACCGCCCGCGTTGCGGATGACGTGGCAGTCTCCGTTGCGCAGGCCGAGCGCGGCGGTCACGTCCAGGCGTGCGTCCATGCAGGCCACGATCGCGGTCTGCAGAGCGGGGCGGCCGGCGAGCTCGGCGTCGGCGAACTCGGCGGCGTAGCGCCCGTTCGCCTCGACGAGCCGGTCGGTGACGGAACCGCCGCCGGCAGGGGTGGACTCGGGGTCTGCGGGAACCGATGCAGAAGTCGTCATAACCATGACGTTACTGGTCACCGTCGCCGCGGACCCCTCGGGAAGACGGACAAAGAACGTCATCGCGGCTTGTTGTGAGCCACTCCACAGACCCGTACGGCTGCCTCCGTACGGGTGAAGTAGTGTCCCCCGGCGATTCGTACGCGCCCGCGTCCGCGACGCGCAGGCCGGTTGATTGACCGGGCGACAGGGTGGACTAAAGTGACGCGAAGCGGGAGACGAGGCTCTCCCTGCTGGACTGAAAACCCCGGAGACCTGGGCGAAGTCCCGCCAGATCTCCCCACGTGCGCGGCGCGTACGTACGGCTCGGCCTCCTCCCGCTCCCGGCCGGCCGACGCTCTTGGCGCCGGCAGGCTTCCCCTTCACGAGCGAGCGGGAGGGGACCCGGCGGTGCGTGACGCCGTGCCGGACCTGAGAGGCCGTCCCCCTTGAGCCAGAGTCGACACGTCCCGGTGATGCTCCAGCGGTGCCTGGACCTGCTGGCGCCCGCCCTGAAGGAACCGGGCGCCGTGGTCGTCGACTGCACGCTGGGGCTCGGTGGGCACAGCGAGGCGCTCCTCGCCCGTTTCCCCGAGGCCCGGCTGGTCGCCCTCGACCGGGACAAGGAGGCCCTGCGCCTGTCCGGTGAGCGGCTCGCCCCGTACGGGGAGCGCGCCACCCTGGTGCACGCCGTCTACGACGAGCTGCCCGACGTACTCGACCGGCTCGGCACCCCCCGCGTCCAGGGCGTGCTGTTCGACCTCGGCGTCTCGTCCATGCAGCTCGACGAGGCCGACCGCGGCTTCGCCTACGCGCAGGACGCTCCGCTCGACATGCGCATGGACCAGACGACCGGGATGAGCGCGGCCGAGGTCCTCAACACCTACCCGCCGGGCGAACTCGTCCGCATCCTGCGGGCGTACGGCGAGGAGAAGCAGGCCAAGCGGATCGTGTCCGCGATCGTCCGCGAACGCGAGAAGGAGCCGTTCGCCAACAGCGCCCGGCTCGTGGAGCTGATCCGCGCGGCGCTGCCGCAGGCCGCCAAGCGCACCGGCGGCAACCCGGCCAAGCGCACCTTCCAGGCCCTGCGGATCGAGGTCAACGGCGAGCTGTCCGTCCTGGAGCGGGCGATCCCGGCGGCCGTCGAGGCGCTCACCGTGGGCGGACGGATCGCGGTGCTGTCGTACCACTCCCTGGAGGACCGGCTGGTCAAGCAGGTGTTCGCGGCCGGTGCCGCCAACACCGCGCCGCCCGGACTCCCGGTCGTACCCGAACGCTACGCGCCCCGGCTCAAGCTGCTCACGCGCGGTGCCGAACTTCCCACCGAGGAGGAGATCGCCGAGAACCGGCGGGCGGCGCCGGCCCGGCTGCGGGGAGCCGAGCGCATCAGGGAGTCCATCGGGTGAAACGAGTGAGGCAGGCCGGGCACCGGTGTGGCAGGGGAGCAGCCGCGGAGTCCGGCCCTCCGGACCGACGTCGGGACTTCGCGGACGCCCGCCGGGCACGCCAGGGCCGAGGGGAGGGCCAGTGAGCAGGAAACCCGAACTGAAGGGGAGGGCGGCCCGGCTGGCCAATCTCTTCCCGCCCGGCAGCGGTCGTGGTCAGGCTGCCCGGGCCCCGTTCGTCCTTCTCGTCGTCGTGCTCCTCGGCGGTGGCCTCATCGGGCTCCTGGTGCTGAACTCCGCGCTGAGCGAGGGCTCGTTCCAGCTGGACGACCTGAAGGAGCAGACGAAGGAGCTCACCGACGAGGAGCAGGCCCTCCAACGGGACATCGACGCCTACTCGGCCCCCCGCGCCCTCGAGCGCCGCGCCCGCGAGCTGGGCATGGTGCCCGGCGGAGACCCCGCCTTCCTCGCGCCCGACGGCACCGTCAAGGGCTCGCCCAGCCCCGCTCCCGCCCCGGCCACTCCACTGGTCCTCGCCCCCGAGGCGCTCACGGCACCGCCCAGCACCGCGTCCCCCGGTACCGGGACGCCCGGCCCCACCGCCGCGGCGACGCCCACTTCGACCCCGACCCCCGGCAGGTGACGGAAGTGTCCGACAGGGAACCGCCGCGCCGCCGCGTGCCCGGACCCGCGAGGCCCGTCCGCCCCGACGGACGGCGGCAGCCCGGTCCCGGTGCCCGGTCCGCCCGCCGACCGGGACCGCCCCGGCCGGGCGCGCCCGGCACCATCCGGCTGGGCAGCCCCCGCCCGCGCCTGCGCATGATCGGCCTCGCGCTGACCCTCGTGATGACCGCCTTCGTCGTACGGCTGCTCCAGGTGCAGGCCGTCGACGCCGGCACGTACACCGCCAAGGCCGAGCGAAACCGCTACGTCGTCCACACCCTGCCCGCCGAGCGCGGCGGCATCACCGACCGCAACGGCGTGGCCCTCGCGACCACCGTGGACTCCTACGACATCACCGCCGACCCCACGATGTTCACCCGTGAGCAGCTGAAGGTCGGCGACGGGCCCGAGCAGGCCGCCGCGCTCCTCGCGCCGATCCTCGGCGAGGAACAGGAGGACCTGGTCGAGCAGCTCCGCCCCGAGAACAAGGAGCTCCGCTACGTCCGCCTCGCCCGCCGGCAGACCCCACAGGTCTGGAGTCAGATCAAGGACCTGAGGACCGCGCTCACCAAGAAGTCGGAGACGGACAAGTCCGTGGTCAACGTCCTCGCGGGCGTCTTCGCCGACCCCAGCAGCAAGCGCGTGTACCCGGGCGGCGACCTCGCCGCCGGCATCCTGGGCTGGGTCGGCGCGGACGGCAAGGGCGGCGGGGGCCTGGAACGGCAGCTGAACAAGACGCTGGCCGGCGAGGACGGCAAGATCCGCTACGCCCAGTCCGGTGGCCGCCAGGTGCCCACCGCCGGTTCCACCGAGACGCCGGCCGTGCCCGGCAGCGACGTCGAGCTCACCATCGACCGCGACATCCAGTGGGCCGCGCAGCACGCCATCAGCGAGCAGGTGGAGAAGTCCAAGGCGGACGGCGGCTACGTCATCGTCCAGGACACCGCCACCGGCGAGATCCTCGCCATGGCCAACTCGCCGGGCTTCGACCCGGGCGACCTCGCCCACGCCGACCCGGACGCGCTGGGCAACGCGGCCCTGCAGGACGCCTTCGAGCCCGGTTCCACCGCCAAGGTGATGTCGATGGCGGCCGTACTGGAGGAGAACGTCGCCACCCCGGGCACCCACATCACCGTCCCCAACCGGCTCAAGCGCGGCGACCGGCTCTTCAAGGACGACGTCGACCACCCGACCTGGTACCTCACGCTCAACGGCGTGCTGGCCAAGTCGAGCAACATCGGCACCATCATGGCCACCGGCGAGCTCGGCAAGACGCAGGCCCAGGCCAACAAGGTGCTCTACGACTACCTGCGCAAGTTCGGCCTCGGCAGCTACAGCGGGCTCGGCTTCCCCGGCGAGACCAAGGGGATCCTCGCACCGCCGGACCAGTGGTCGACCTCGCAGCAGTACACGATCCCTTTCGGCCAGGGCGTCTCCATCAACGCGCTCCAGGCGGCCTCCGTGTACTCGACCATCGCCAACGGCGGCGTCCGCGTCGAACCCACGCTCGTGCGCGGCACCAAGGAGGACGACGGACGCTTCACCCCGGCCCCCGAGCCCGAGAAGACCCGCGTGATCAGTGAGAAGACCGCGGAGACCCTCTCGCGGATGCTGGAGTCCGTGGTCGACGACGAGGAGGGCACCGGCACCAAGGCGCGCATCCCCGGCTACCGCGTCGCGGGCAAGACCGGCACGGCCAACCGAGTGGATCCCGCCACCGGACAGTACAAGGGGTACACCTCGTCCTTCGCCGGGTTCGCCCCCGCCGACAAGCCTCGTGTCACCGTCTACTGCGCCATCCAGAACGCGACGGAGGGCAGCTACTTCGGCGGCCAGATCTGCGGCCCCATCTACAAGCAGGTCATGGAGTTCGCCCTGAAGACCCTCCAGGTCCCGCCGACCGGGGCCGCCCCCGCGAACCTCCCGGTCACCTTCAAACCCTGATCCCGTCGAGCCGGTACCGAGCCGGCCCCGACGCAGCACCGAGCCACCAGGAACCACCCGTGACTACGATCACCCCCGATCCCGGGAACCAGAGCAGCGGCCGCCCCTCACTTCGCCGGGAGGCCACTGCGCCCGGTACGCTCACCGCCGTGCCACACGCTGATCAGTCCCAAACCACCCAGAAGGGCCACCCCGTGACCTACCCGGGACCGCCCCGGCCGGTGCGGATCTCCGCCACACCCCTCGCGGAACTCGCCGACCAGCTGGGTGTCACCGCACCGGACAGCACCACCGCCACCGGAGTCACGGGCATCACCCACGACTCGCGCGCCGTCCGCCCCGGTGACCTGTACGCCGCCCTCCCCGGAGCCCGCGCCCACGGCGCCGACTTCGTCACCCAGGCCGCCGGCCTCGGCGCCGCCGCCGTGCTGACCG
Source organism: Streptomyces mutabilis (assembly GCF_014649815.1). Taxonomy (GTDB): domain Bacteria; phylum Actinomycetota; class Actinomycetes; order Streptomycetales; family Streptomycetaceae; genus Streptomyces; species Streptomyces mutabilis. The sequence continues at coordinate 26,267 of NZ_BMTT01000015.1, forward strand.
ACCCGGCCGGCGCGGAGCGCGTCGCCGCCACCGGTCTGCCGGCGCTCGTCGTCGACGACCCGCGCGCGCGGATGGGTGAACTGGCGGCCACCATCTACGGCCACCCCGGCCGGGACCTGCTCCAGATCGGCATCACCGGCACCTCCGGCAAGACCACCACCGCCTACCTCGTCGAGGGCGGTCTGCGCACGGCGAAGTCCACCGGCCTGATCGGCACGGTCGAGATGCGCATCGGCGACGAGCGCATCAAGTCCGAGCGGACCACGCCCGAGGCCACCGACCTGCAGGCCCTGTTCGCGGTGATGCGCGAGCGCGGCACCGAGGCGGTCGCCATGGAGGTCTCCAGCCACGCCCTGGTGCTCGGCCGCGTCGACGCCTGCGTCTTCGACATCGCGGTCTTCACCAACCTCAGCCCGGAGCACATGGAGTTCCACTCCGGCATGGAGGACTACTTCCAGGCAAAGGCCCAGCTCTTCACGCCCGAACGCAGCGAACTCGGCGTGGTCAACGTCGACGACGAGTACGGGCGGCGGCTCGCCGACGAGGCCACCGTCCCGGTCGTCACCTACTCCGCCGAGGGCCATCCGGACGCCGACTGGCGCGCCGACGAGGTCGAGGTCGGCCCGCTGGACTCGACGTTCACCGTGCTCGGTCCCAAGGGCGAGCGGATCGCCGCCAAGTCGCCGCTGGCCGGGCCGTTCAACGTGGCGAACACCCTCGCCGCGATCGTCGCCCTCGCCGCTGCCGGCCTCGACCCGCAGTCCGCCGCCGACGGCATCGCGGCCGTCCCGGGCGTGCCGGGCCGCCTGGAGCGCGTGGACGAAGGCCAGCCGTACCTCGCTGTGGTCGACTACGCCCACAAGACCGACGCCGTCGAGTCCGTCCTGCGCGCCCTGCGCAAGGTGACCGAGGGCAAGCTGCACGCCGTGCTCGGCTGCGGCGGCGACCGGGACACCACCAAGCGGGAGCCGATGGGCGCCGCCGTGGCCCGGTTCGCCGACACCGCCGTACTGACCTCCGACAACCCCCGCTCCGAAGACCCCCTCGCGATCCTCGCCACCATGCTCCAGGGCTCGGCCTCCGTGCCCGCCCACGAGCGCGGCGAGGTCCAGGTCTTCGAGGACCGGGCCGCGGCCATCGCCGCCGCCGTCGCCCGGGCCGAGCCCGGCGACACCGTGCTGGTCGCGGGCAAGGGCCATGAGCAGGGCCAGGACATCGCCGGAGTGGTCCGTCCCTTCGACGACCGCCAGGTGCTGCGCGAAGCCATCCAGAAGACCCATCAGGGATGAGATCCCGAATGATCCAGCTGATCCAGGGGACGAACTTGTGATCACCCTCTCTCTCGCCGAGATCGCAGAAGTCGTCGGCGGGCGGATGCACGACATACCGGACGCGTCCGCGCAGGTCACCGGGCCCGTCGTCCGGGATTCCCGGGAAGCGGGACCCGGCAGCCTCTTCGTCGCCTTCGTCGGCGAGCGGGTGGACGGCCACGACTTCGCGTCGGCGGTCGTCGAGGCGGGCGCGGCGGCCGTGCTCGGCTCCCGCCCCGTCGGCGTGCCCGCGATCGTCGTGGACGACGTCCAGGCCGCCCTGGGCGCCCTCGCCCGTCACGTCGTACGCCGTCTCGGCACCACTCTCGTGGCCCTCACCGGGTCCGCCGGCAAGACCAGCACCAAGGACCTGATCGCCCAGGTACTGCGTCGCATGGCGCCCACGGTCTTCACACCCGGCTCCATGAACAACGAGGTCGGGCTGCCGCTCACCGCGCTCACCGCCACCGAGGAGACCAAGTTCCTCGTGCTGGAGATGGGCGCCCGCGGCATCGGCCACATCCGCTACCTCTGCGAGCTGACCCCGCCGAAGGTCGGCCTGGTCCTCAACGTCGGCTCCGCGCACATCGGCGAGTTCGGCGGCCGGGACCAGATCGCCCAGGCCAAGGGCGAACTCGTCGAGGCGCTGCTGCCGGCCGAGGAGGGCGGCACCGCGATCCTCAACGCGGACGACGCCCTCGTACGCGCCATGGCCTCCCGAACGAAGGCGAAGGTGATCCTTTTCGGAGAGTCCGACGAAGCGGACGTTCGGGCCGAGAACGTGCGACTCACGGACAGCGGACAGCCTTCCTTCAGGCTTCACACACCCTCCGGTGCAAGCGATGTGACCATGCGCCTGTACGGTGAGCACCACGTGTCGAACGCGCTCGCCGCGGCCGCCGTCGCCCACGAGTTGGGCATGTCCGCAGACGAGATCGCCACCGCGCTCTCCGAGGCGGGCTCCCTCTCCCGCTGGCGGATGGAGGTCACCGAGCGCCCGGACGGCGTGACGGTCGTCAACGACGCCTACAACGCGAACCCCGAGTCCATGAAGGCCGCACTGCGTGCGCTCGTCGCCATGGGAAAGGGGCGTCGTACGTGGGCGGTGCTCGGCAAGATGGCCGAGCTCGGGGACGAGGCGCTCGCCGAGCACGACGCGGTCGGACGGCTCGCCGTTCGGCTCAACGTCAGCAAGCTCGTCGCGGTCGGGGGCAGGGAAGCCCGCTGGCTGCAACTGGGCGCATACAACGAGGGTTCGTGGGGTGAGGAGTCGGTGCACGTGTCCGACGCACAGGCGGCGGTCGACCTGTTGCGCAGCGAGTTGCGCCCGGGGGACGTCGTGCTCGTGAAGGCGTCCCGTTCGGTGGGTCTGGAGAGCGTCGCCTCGGCGCTGCTCGAGACCGGCGCCGAGGGTGAGGTCGCCGCCCGATGATGAAGCAGATCCTGTTCGCGGGAGTCATCGGCCTCTTCCTGACGCTGGTCGGCACGCCGCTGCTGATCAAGCTCCTGGCCCGCAAGGGCTACGGCCAGTACATCCGCGACGACGGCCCGCGCGAGCACGCCAGCAAGCGCGGTACGCCGACCATGGGTGGTATCGCCTTCATCCTGGCGACCGTCGCCGCCTACTTCCTCGCCAAGGTGATCACCAGTTACCTGGACCCGGAGGCGGACGCGGCGCCGACCTTCTCGGGCCTGCTGGTGCTCGGCCTGATGGTGGGCATGGGCCTGGTCGGCTTCCTCGACGACTACATCAAGATCGTGAAGAGGCGGTCGCTGGGCCTGCGGGCCAAGGCGAAGATGGCCGGCCAGCTCATCGTCGGCATCGCCTTCGCGGTGCTCTCGCTCCAGTTCGCGGACAACCGCGGCAACACCCCGGCCTCCACCAAGCTGTCGTTCATCACCGACTTCGGCTGGTCGATCGGCCCGGTGCTGTTCGTCATCTGGGCGCTGTTCATGATCCTCGCGATGTCGAACGGCGTGAACCTGACCGACGGTCTGGACGGCCTGGCCACCGGCGCCTCCGTCCTGGTCTTCGGCGCCTACACCTTCATCGGCGTCTGGCAGTTCCAGGAGTCCTGCGCCAACGCGCTGACCCTGACCAACCCGGGCGCCTGCTACGAGGTGAGAGACCCCCTCGACCTCGCGGTGGTCTCCTCCGCGCTGATGGGCGCCTGCCTCGGCTTCCTGTGGTGGAACACCTCGCCGGCCAAGATCTTCATGGGCGACACCGGTTCGCTCGCGCTCGGCGGTGTCCTCGCGGGTCTGGCGATCTGCTCGCGCACCGAGCTGCTGATGGCCATCCTCGGCGGTCTGTTCGTCCTGATCACCATGTCGGTGGTCATCCAGGTCGGATCCTTCCGCCTCACCGGCAAGCGCGTCTTCAGAATGGCGCCACTTCAGCACCACTTCGAACTCAAAGGCTGGTCCGAGGTCCTTGTCGTGGTCCGTTTCTGGATCATCCAGGGCATCTGTGTGATCGTCGGACTGGGCCTCTTCTACGCGGGATGGGCAGCGGACAAGTGACCGACTCCTCGGTGCCCTTCGAATTCCAGGGCAAGCACGTCACCGTCGCCGGACTCGGCGTGTCCGGGGTCCCGGCGGCCAAGGTCCTGCACGGCCTCGGCGCTCGCGTGACCGTCGTCAACGACGGCGCGGACGACCGCGCGCGGGCGCAGGCGGCCGAGTTGGAGGCGCTCGGCATCACCGTGCGCCTCGGCGACGGCGACACGCTGCCCGACGGCACCGAGCTGATCGTCACGGCGCCCGGCTGGAAGCCCACCAAGCCACTGTTCACGGCGGCCGGGCAGGCCGGCGTCCCGGTCTGGGGCGACGTCGAACTGGCCTGGCGCCTGCGCCGCCCCGACTCCGCGCCCTGGCTCGCGGTCACCGGCACCAACGGCAAGACCACCACCGTCCAGATGCTCGCGTCGATCCTGGAGGCGGCCGGTCTGCGCACCGCCGCAGTCGGCAACATCGGCGTCTCGCTGCTGGACGCGGTCACCGGCGACGAGGAGTACGACGTCCTCGCGGTGGAGCTGTCCAGCTACCAGCTCCACTGGGCGCCCTCCCTGCGCGCCCACTCGGCCGCCGTCCTCAACCTGGCCCCCGACCACCTCGACTGGCACGGCTCGATGGAGGCGTACGCCGCCGACAAGGGCCGCATCTACGAGGGCAATCGCGTCGCCTGCGTCTACAACGTCGCCGACAAGGCCACCGAGGACCTGGTCCGCGAGGCCGACGTCGAGGAGGGCTGCCGGGCCGTCGGCTTCACCCTCGGCTCCCCGGCGCCCTCCCAACTCGGCGTCGTGGACGGCATCCTGGTCGACCGGGCCTTCGTCGAGAACCGGCACAAGAACGCCCAGGAGCTCGCCGAGGTCTCCGACGTCAACCCGCCGGCCCCGCACAACATCGGCAACGCCCTCGCGGCGGCGGCCCTCGCCCGTGCCTTCGGCGTCCCCGCCACGGCCGTACGGGACGGACTGCGCGCCTTCACGCCCGACGCCCACCGCATCGCGCACGTCGCCGACGTCGACGGGGTGGCGTACGTGGACGACTCCAAGGCCACCAACACCCACGCCGCCGAGGCATCCCTGGCCGCGTACGAGTCGATCGTGTGGATCGCCGGCGGGCTGGCCAAGGGCGCGACCTTCGACGAGCTGGTCGCGGGTGCGGCGAAGCGGCTGCGCGGCGCCGTCCTCATCGGCGCCGACCGCGCCCTGATCCGTGAAGCCCTGGCGCGACACGCCCCCGAAGTACCCGTGGTCGACCTCGACCGGACCGACACTGGTGCGATGCTCCAGGCCGTCCAGGAGGCCCGGCGACTCGCCCGGCCCGGCGACACGGTGCTGCTGGCCCCGGCCTGTGCCTCCATGGACATGTTCACCAACTACAACAAGCGCGGCGACGCGTTCGCACAGGCCGTTCGCGAACTCGGCGCCTGACCCGGCCGCCTCCTGCGCCGGGTGACCTCGGGAGGACGCGTGGGACGGTCCATGCCGACGTACAGCGGAGGCAGCGATGCCCGGTAGTCCCCAGAGCCGTACCGGACGTGCGCCCGTACAGCGGGCCGTCAAGCGCCCCACCGCGCCGGGGCCGGAGCACGAGAACCCCGTGCTCCGGCTGTACCACCGCCTCCGCCGTGCCTGGGACCGGCCGCTGACCGCCTACTACCTGTTCTCCGGCGCCGGTGCGCTGATCACCGTGCTCGGCCTGATCATGGTCTACTCGGCCTCCCAGATCACCGCGCTCCAGCTCTCGCTGCCGGGGTCGTACTTCTTCCGCAAGCAGTTCCTGGCCGCGCTGATCGGCGCCGGGCTGCTGGTGGCCGCCATGAGGATGCCGGTGAAACTGCACCGCGCGCTCGCCTACCCGATCCTCGCCGGTGCCGTCTGCCTGCTGATCCTGGTGCAGGTGCCCGGGATAGGAGTCGCGGTCAACGGCAACCAGAACTGGATTGAGCTCGGCGGCTCCTTCCAGATCCAGCCCAGCGAGTTCGGCAAGCTCGCCCTGGTGCTGTGGGGCGCGGACCTGCTGGCCCGCAAGCAGGACAAGAAGCTGCTGACGCAGTGGAAGCACATGCTGGTGCCGCTGGTGCCGGCCGCGTTCATGCTGCTCGGGCTGATCATGATCGGCGGCGACATGGGTACGGCGATCATCCTGACCGCGATCCTGTTCGGCCTGCTGTGGCTGGCCGGCGCGCCCACCCGGCTGTTCGCGGGCGTGCTGTCGATCGCCCTCCTGCTCGGCTTCATCCTCATCAAGACGAGCCCGAACCGCATGGCCCGGCTGAACTGCCTCGGCGCCACCGACCCCGGCCCCGGCGACGCCTGCTGGCAGGCCGTGCACGGCATCTATGCCCTCGCCTCGGGCGGACTGTTCGGTTCCGGACTTGGTGCCAGTGTGGAGAAATGGGGCCAACTCCCCGAAGCGCACACCGACTTCATCTTCGCCGTCACAGGTGAGGAACTGGGCCTGGCGGGGACGCTGTCGGTGCTCGCCCTCTTCGCGGCTCTAGGCTATGCGGGTATCCGCGTGGCCGGACGCACGGAGGACCCGTTCGTGAGGTATGCCGCGGGAGGCGTGACCACCTGGATCACGGCCCAGGCCGTGATCAACATCGGTGCGGTCCTCGGACTGCTGCCGATCGCCGGTGTCCCCCTCCCGCTGTTCTCCTACGGAGGTTCCGCCCTGCTCCCGACCATGTTCGCCATCGGTCTGCTCATCGCCTTCGCGCGAGACGAACCCGGTGCGCGGGCGGCGCTTGCGCTGCGGCAACCTCGCTTTGGTAGAAAGCGGGGGGCCAGGGGTCCCGCGGCCAAGCGGAGCCCCCGGAGTTGGAACACGATGCGACGGCGCGCCTCGAAGGCGCGCTCGTCCGGAGAGCGGTGAATTTCGGTGCATGTCGTACTCGCCGGCGGAGGAACCGCGGGCCACATCGAGCCCGCGCTCGCCCTCGCGGACGCCCTGCGCAGGCAGGATCCGACCGTGGGCATCACGGCCCTGGGCACGGAACGCGGCCTCGAGACCCGGCTCGTACCCGAGCGCGGGTACGAACTGGCGCTGATCCCGGCCGTACCGCTGCCACGCAAGCCCACCCCCGAGCTGATCACCGTTCCGGGCCGGCTGCGCGGCACCATCAAGGCGACCGAGCAGATCCTGGAACGCACCAAGGCGGACGCCGTGGTGGGTTTCGGCGGCTACGTCGCCCTGCCCGGCTACCTCGCGGCCAAGCGGCTCGGCGTCCCGATCGTCATCCACGAGGCCAACGCCCGCCCCGGCCTGGCCAACAAGATCGGTTCGCGGTACGCGGCCCAGGTCGCCGTCTCCACGCCCGACAGCAAGCTGCGCAACTCCCGCTACATCGGCATCCCGCTGCGCCGCTCCATCGCCACTCTCGACCGGGCCGCCGCCCGCCCGGAGGCCCGCGCGATGTTCGGGCTCGACCCCAACCTGCCCACGCTGCTGGTCACCGGCGGCTCGCAGGGTGCCCGCCGCCTCAACGAGGTGGTCCAGCAGGTCGCGCCCTGGCTCCAGCAGGCCGGCATCCAGATCCTGCACGCGGTCGGCCCGAAGAACGAACTGCCGCAGGTCCAACAGATGCCGGGAATGCCCCCGTACATCCCGGTAAGTTACCTGGACCGGATGGACCTCGCCTACGCCGCGGCCGACATGATGCTCTGCCGCGCGGGCGCGATGACCGTCGCCGAACTCTCCGCCGTCGGACTCCCGGCCGCCTACGTCCCGCTGCCCATCGGCAACGGCGAACAGCGGCTCAACGCCCAGCCGGTGGTCAAGGCCGGCGGCGGCCTGCTGGTCGACGACGCGGACCTCACCCCCGAGTGGGTGCAGCACAACGTCCTGCCCGTGCTCGCCGACCCGCACAAGCTGTACGAGATGTCCCGCGCCGCTGCCGAGTTCGGCCGCCGGGACGCCGACGACCTGCTCGTCGGCATGGTGTACGAGGCGATCGCCGCCCGTGCACACCGCTAGGGACGCATGACGGAGGGCAGGGAGCGTGGCCGGACCGACCACCGCCGAGCGCGGTGAACGCCAGCAGGAGTCGTCCGGCCCGCCCCGGACCCGGCGGGTGCGCCCGCCCCGCCTCCGTACGGTCGTCATCGTGGCCGCCGCCCTCGCGGTCCTCGCGGGCGGCACCGTCTGGCTGCTCTACGCCTCGAACTGGACGCGTGTGGAACGCGTGTCGGTCTCCGGGACGCGTGTTCTGACGCCGGCGCAGGTGCGCGAGGCGGCAGACGTGCCCGTCGGGGACCCGCTCGTCTCCGTGGACACCGGGGCGATCGAGGCCCGGCTCGCCCGGAAACTGCTCCGCATCGACGAGGTTCGCGTAGAGCGTTCCTGGCCGCACGGAATCAGCCTGAAAGTGACGGAGCGTACTCCGGTTCTCATTGTTCAAAAGGGTCGAAAGTTCGTGGAAGTGGACGATGGAGGCGTCCGTTTCGCCACGGTTTCCCGCGCCCCCAAAGGTGTGCCCACGCTTCAATTGAACCCCGACCGTTCCGGTTCCGCCGCGGCGAGTCTGCGCCGCTTCGACGACGACCGCCTCGCGCGGGAAGCGGTACGGGTGGCCGGCCGCCTCCCGCGCGCGGTCGCCGAGGACACACGGGTCGTCAAGGTCCGTTCGTACGACGACATCTCATTGGAGTTGAGCGGCGACCGGACCGTGGTCTGGGGGAGCGCAGAGCAGGGTGAGCGGAAGGCCCGGGCGCTCACCGCGTTGATGAAAGCGGCACCGGACGCGCGGCACTTCGACGTGAGCGTCCCCACCGCGCCCGCGTCATCGAAGAGTTGACGGGTATACGTGCAGGCCAGCACCCTGGTTGGGCAGTGCTACGCCTGATCACATAGGGTGAAAAGAAAAACGGGAGGTTCGGCGTGTTCGTTGAACGTGCGCCACTTGTCGACTTAGTGTCCTGTTCAGAAGACTCCAAGGAACGGACACACTGGTAACCCTAAACTTCAGCGTTAGGGTTCGGGTCGGCGCTACGGACCGTCCCAATCGGCATCAGTCGTCGGTCGCGGGGCACAGTGCTCCGGGATTCGGCGACACGTAACTCGAGGCGAGAGGCCTTCGACGTGGCAGCACCGCAGAACTACCTCGCAGTCATCAAAGTCATCGGTGTCGGCGGCGGTGGTGTCAATGCCATCAACCGGATGATCGAGGTCGGTCTCAAGGGCGTCGAGTTCATCGCCATCAACACCGACGCGCAAGCTCTGTTGATGAGCGACGCCGACGTCAAGCTCGACGTCGGCCGCGAACTCACCCGCGGACTCGGCGCCGGAGCCAACCCGGCCGTCGGCCGCAAGGCCGCCGAGGACCACCGCGAGGAGATCGAGGAGGTCCTCAAGGGGGCCGACATGGTCTTCGTGACGGCCGGTGAAGGCGGCGGCACCGGCACCGGCGGCGCGCCCGTCGTGGCCAACATCGCACGCTCGCTGGGCGCCCTCACCATCGGCGTGGTCACTCGCCCGTTCACCTTCGAGGGACGGCGCCGGGCCAACCAGGCCGAGGACGGCATCGCCGAGCTCCGCGAAGAGGTCGACACCCTCATCGTCATCCCCAACGACCGGCTGCTGTCCATCTCGGACCGCCAGGTCAGCGTGCTCGACGCCTTCAAGTCCGCCGACCAGGTGCTGCTGTCCGGTGTGCAGGGCATCACCGACCTGATCACCACGCCCGGCCTGATCAACCTGGACTTCGCCGACGTGAAGTCGGTCATGTCCGAGGCCGGTTCGGCCCTCATGGGCATCGGCTCGGCCCGCGGCGACGACCGCGCGGTGGCCGCCGCCGAGATGGCGATCTCCTCGCCGCTGCTGGAGGCGTCCATCGACGGCGCCCGGGGGGTGCTCCTCTCCATCTCCGGTGGCTCCGACCTCGGCCTCTTCGAGATCAACGAGGCTGCCCAGCTGGTCAGCGAGGCCGCCCACCCCGAGGCCAACATCATTTTCGGCGCGGTCATCGACGACGCTCTCGGCGACGAGGTGCGGGTCACCGTGATCGCGGCCGGCTTCGACGGCGGTCAGCCGCCGTCCAAGCAGCGGGACAACGTCCTCGGCGCCTCCTCCTCGGCCAAGCGCGAGGAACCCACCCCGGTACGGCAGCCCGAGAACCGCCCGTCCTTCGGCTCGCTCGGCAGCGTCAAGCCGAAGGAGGAGCCGGAGCCGGCCCCCGCGCCGGAGCCGGTGAGCGACCTGCCGCAGGTCGCCCCGCCGCCGGTCCCGCCGTCCCGCACCTACTCGGACAGCGCGGCCGAGGAACTGGACGTGCCGGACTTCCTGAAGTGATAGGACAGCGCGACACCGTGAACGGCGCGCACTTCGGCTTCACCGACCGGTGGGGCGGAGTGAGCGCCGTTCCGTACGAGGAGCTCAATCTCGGTGGCGCGGTCGGCGACGACCCCGCCGCCGTCACGGCCAACCGGGACCTAGCGGCCAAGTCGCTGGGCGTCGACCCTGCCCGGGTGGTCTGGATGAACCAGGTGCACGGTGCCGACGTCGCCGTGGTCGACGGTCCCTGGGGGGACGGCCCGGTCCCGCGCGTCGACGCGATCGTCACCGCCGAACGCGGTCTCGCCCTCGCCGTCCTCACCGCCGACTGCGTGCCCGTCCTGCTGGCCGACCCGGCCGTCGGTGTCGTCGCCGCGGCCCACGCGGGTCGGCCCGGCCTGGTCGCCGGGGTCGTCCCCGCCGCAGTACGGGCCATGACGGAACTCGGCGCCGACCCCGCCCGGATCACCGCCCGTACCGGACCCGCCGTGTGCGGCCGGTGCTACGAGGTGCCCGAGGACATGCGCGCCGAGGTGGCCGCCGTCGAACCGGCGGCGTACGCCGAGACGAGCTGGGGCACACCGGCGGTCGACGTGAGCGCCGGCGTGCACGCACAGCTCGAACGCCTCGGGGTGCGCGACCGGGCGCAGTCGCCGGTGTGCACGCTGGAGTCGAAGGACCACTTCTCGTACCGACGCGACCGCACGACCGGGCGGCTCGCGGGCTATGTCTGGCTGGACTGATGGGGCATGACGGACCGTAAGAGCGAACTCGCCGGGAATCTGGCACAAGTGGAGGAGCGTATCGCCGCCGCCTGTGCGGCCGCGGGGCGCCACCGCGACGAGGTGACCCTCATCGTGGTCACCAAGACCTACCCCGCGGACGACGTGCGCATTCTCTCGGACCTCGGCGTGCGCCATGTCGCCGAGAACCGCGACCAGGACGCCGCACCGAAGGCGGCAGCATGCTCGGATCTGCCGCTCTCGTGGCATTTCGTGGGTCAGTTGCAGACCAACAAGGTGCGTTCGGTGGTCGGTTACGCCGATGTCGTGCAGTCCGTCGACCGTCCCAAGCTCGTCACAGCCCTGTCGAAGGAAGCCGTGCGGGTCGGACGGGAGGTGGGCTGCCTCATTCAGGTCGCACTCGACGCGGGGGAGAGCGCCCGCGGTGAGCGCGGCGGCGTGTCGCCCGCTGGAATCGAAGAATTGGCCGACCTCGTCGCCGGGGCGGAAGGGCTGCGGCTCGACGGGCTGATGACGGTGGCGCCGCTCACCGGCGAGTACGCGGGGCACCGGCAGGCGGCGTTCGACCGCCTCATGGATTTGTCGACCTACGTGCGCCGAACCCATCCGGCTGCGAACATGGTTTCCGCAGGGATGAGCGCGGACCTCGAACAGGCCGTGGCCGCCGGAGCGACACATGTACGCGTCGGCACCGCGGTACTCGGAGTCCGCCCCAGGCTCGGGTAACGTCGCCAAGAAGTCGGACCACAGCAGAAAATATGGTCATTACCGTCGAAAGGCGGATGCAGTGACCTCGTGGATCGCGGGCACTTGGCAGTCGTCAGCCGATCCACCACAGAGCGGAGGACTCAGAGCATGGCCGGCGCGATGCGCAAGATGGCGGTCTACCTCGGCCTCGTGGAGGACGATGGGTACGACGGCCGGGGGTTCGACCCCGACGACGACTTCGAACCCGAACTGGACCCGGAGCCCGAGCGGGACCCCCGGCGGCACGAACCGGTACACCAGTCGCACGGTTCACATCAGCCGCAAAGGGACGAAGAGGTACGAGTCGTCCAGCCGCCCGCGCCGCGCGAACCGGTCTCCCGATCCGCCTCGCTCGCGGCGGAATCGAGCCGTCCGGCGCGTATCGCGCCCGTGGCATCCATCACACAAGAACGCGCGAGCCTGGAAAAGAGCGCACCGGTCATCATGCCCAAGGTCGTGTCCGAACGAGAGCCCTACCGGATCACCACACTTCACCCCCGGACCTACAACGAGGCCCGTACCATCGGGGAACACTTCCGTGAGGGCACGCCGGTGATCATGAATCTCACTGAGATGGATGACACAGATGCGAAGCGACTTGTCGACTTTGCAGCCGGTTTGGTGTTTGGTCTTCACGGCAGTATCGAGCGGGTGACGCAGAAGGTGTTCCTGCTGTCTCCTGCTAACGTCGATGTCACGGCGGAGGACAAGGCCCGCATCGCAGAGGGCGGGTTCTTCAACCAGAGCTGAGACGCAACACCGGTAGAGAGCAAGACCACGGATCCGACAACGGGTCCGAGAGATGGTTCAGGGGAGAGGGAAGCAAGGGTCATGAGCGTGGTCCTGGATGTCGTCTACATCGCGCTGATGTGCTTCCTCATCGTGCTCATCTTCCGGTTGGTCATGGACTACGTCTTCCAGTTCGCCCGCTCGTGGCAACCCGGCAAGGCGATGGTGGTCGTTCTTGAGGCCACCTACACTGTCACCGATCCACCGTTGAAGCTTCTGCGGCGGTTCATCCCGCCGCTGCGTCTCGGGGGCGTGGCGCTCGACCTGTCCTTCTTCGTACTGATGATCATCGTCTACATCCTGATCGCGATCGTGAGCCGGCTGTGAGCGATGAGAGAGATACGGGCTTGCCGAATGCCGACGACAACGTTGAGGTGAAGAGATGCCGTTGACCCCCGAGGACGTGCGGAACAAGCAGTTCACGACCGTCCGCCTCCGAGAAGGCTATGACGAGGACGAGGTCGATGCCTTCCTCGACGAGGTCGAAGCCGAACTGACCCGACTGCTCCGCGAGAACGAGGACCTGCGCGCCAAGCTGGCCGCGGCGACGCGCGCGGCCGCGCAGAACCAGCAGAACATGCGCAAGCCCCCGGAACCGCCGCAGGATCAGCAGCAGCACCAGCAGCAGCACCAGCAGCAGCAGCACCAGCAGCAGGGCCCGCCGCAGCAGGGCGGTATGCCGCAGCAGGGCATGCGAGGTCCCGGCGCTCCGGTGCCCGCCGGCATATCGGGCCCGCCGCAGCAGCAGATGGGTGGCCCCATGGGTGGTCCGCCCCAGCTGCCGAGCGGTGCCCCGCAGCTGCCCGCCGGCCCCGGCGGTCAGGGTGGCCCGCAGGGCCCCGGCCCGATGGGCCAGGGTCCGGGACCGATGGGCCAGGGCGGCCCCGGTCCGATGCAGGGCCAGATGGGCCCCGGCCCGATGGGCGGCCCCATGGGCGGTCCGCAGGGTCCCGGTGGTCCCGGCGGCATGCCCGGTCAGGGCGGCCCCGGCGGCGACAGTGCCGCCCGTGTCCTGTCGCTGGCCCAGCAGACCGCCGATCAGGCGATCGCCGAGGCCCGTTCCGAGGCCAACAAGATCGTCGGCGAGGCGCGTTCGCGTGCCGAGGGTCTGGAGCGGGACGCCCGTGCCAAGGCCGATGCCCTGGAGCGGGACGCGCAGGAGAAGCACCGTGTCGCGATGGGCTCCCTGGAGTCCGCACGCGCCACGCTGGAGCGCAAGGTCGAAGACCTGCGCGGCTTCGAGCGCGAGTACCGGACGCGACTGAAGTCGTACCTGGAGTCGCAGCTGCGTCAGCTGGAGACCCAGGCGGACGACTCGCTCGCCCCGCCGCGTACGCCCGCGACGGCCTCCCTGCCGCCGTCCCCGGCGCCCTCGATGGCACCGGCCGGCGCCAGTGCCCCGTCCTACGGCGGCAACCAGTCGATGGGCAGCGGGCCGAGCCAGAACGGTCCGTCCTACGGCGGCCAGCAGCAGATGTCGCCGGCGATGACCCAGCCGATGGCACCGGTGCGGCCGCAGGGGCCGTCGCCGATGGGGCAGGCGCCCTCGCCGATGCGCGGGTTCCTGATCGACGAGGACGACAACTGATCCGTAGTACGGCGTAGCCGTCGGCAGCGTTCAGGGCGGGCCCCGGGTTTCTGACCCGGGGCCCGCCCTTTCGTGTGCCGTCGTAGCTTCGTGCATCGTGTCTCCCCCGGTGCCTGAACGGCCTGGGAGGTACCTTCAGGGCGGCACGGGTGGGCGCAGCGGCACCCACCCCCTTGGCCCGCACCGACAGACAGCACAGAGCCCGGCGTCCCTCACGTGGAGGGCGGCCGGGCCCGGGTGCCGCTAGGCGGCTACTGCTTGCGAAGGCGGAACGTCAGGGACAGCCCCTCGTCCGTGAACGGCTCCCCGTACGCGTCGTCCGCCTCGCCCCGCGTGAAGTCCGTCGCCAGGACCTCGTCCGAGATCAGACCCGCGTGCTCGGTCAGGGCCGCGACCGTCGCCTCGTCCGTGGCCGTCCACCGCAGCGCGATCCGGTCGGCGACGTCCAACCCGCTGTTCTTGCGGGCCTCCTGGATCAGCCGGATCGCGTCCCGGGCGAGGCCCGCGCGGCGCAGCTCCTCCGTGATCTCCAGGTCCAGCGCCACCGTCGCGCCGGAGTCGGAGGCGACCGACCAGCCCTCGCGCGGCGTCTCCGTGATGATCACCTCGTCCGGGGCGAGGGCGACCGTCTCACCGTCGACCTCCACCGACGCCGTGCCCTCGCGCAGCGCGAGGGAGAGCGCCGCGGCGTCCGCGTTCGCGACGGCCTTCGCGACGTCCTGGACGCGCTTGCCGAACCGCTTGCCCAACGCACGGAAGTTGGCCTTCGCGGTCGTGTCGACCAGTGAGTCGCCGACCTCGCTCAGCGACGCGAGCGACTCGACGTTCAGCTCCTCGGTGATCTGCGTGCGCAGCTCGGGGGAGAGTGCGTCGAAGCCGGTCACCCCGATCAGCGCGCGGCTGAGCGGCTGGCGGGTCTTGACGCCCGACTCCGCGCGCGTGGCGCGGCCCAGCTCGACCAGGCGGCGCACCAGCACCATCTGCTTCGACAGCTCGGGGTCGATCGCCGTGAGGTCGGCCTCCGGCCACGACGACAGGTGCACGGACTCCGGCGCCTCCGGGGTGACCGGCACGACCAGGTCCTGCCAGACGCGCTCGGTGATGAACGGCGTCAGCGGCGCCATCAGCTTGGTGACCGTCTCGACCACCTCGTGCAGCGTGCGCAGCGCGGCCTTGTCGCCCTGCCAGAAGCGGCGGCGCGAGCGGCGGACGTACCAGTTGGACAGGTCGTCGACGAACGCGGACAGCAGCTTGCCGGCGCGCTGGGTGTCGTAGGCGTCCAGCGCCTGGGTGACCTGGTCGGTGAGCGCGTGCAGCTCGGACAGCAGCCAGCGGTCCAGCACCGGGCGGTGGGCCGGTGCCGGGTCGGCTTCGCTCGGCGCCCAGCCCGTGGTGCGGGCGTACAGGGCCTGGAAGGCGACCGTGTTCCAGTAGGTGAGGAGCGTCTTGCGGACGACCTCCTGGATGGTGCCGTGGCCGACGCGGCGGGCCGCCCACGGGGAGCCGCCGGCCGCCATGAACCAGCGGACGGCGTCGGCGCCGTGCTGGTCCATCAGCGGGATCGGCTGCAGGATGTTGCCCAGGTGCTTGGACATCTTGCGGCCGTCCTCGGCGAGGATGTGACCGAGGCAGACCACGTTCTCGTACGAGGACTTGTCGAAGACCAGGGTGCCGACCGCCATCAGCGTGTAGAACCAGCCGCGGGTCTGGTCGATGGCCTCGCAGATGAATTGCGCCGGGTACCGGGACTCGAACAGTTCCTTGTTCTTGTACGGGTAGCCCCACTGCGCGAACGGCATCGATCCCGAGTCGTACCAGGCGTCGATGACCTCGGGCACGCGCACCGCTTCGAGGGAGCAGCCCTCGTGGGTGCAGGTGAAGGTGACGTCGTCGATGTACGGGCGGTGCGGGTCCAGCTCCGACTGGTCGGTGCCGGACAGTTCGGTGAGCTCCGCGCGGGAGCCGACGCAGGTGAGGTGGTTCTCCTCGCAGCGCCAGATCGGCAGCGGGGTGCCCCAGTAGCGATTGCGGGAGAGCGCCCAGTCGATGTTGTTGTTCAGCCAGTCGCCGTAGCGGCCGTGCTTGACCGAGTCCGGGAACCAGTTGGTCCCCTCGTTCTCCGCCAGGAGACGGTCCTTGATCTCCGTGGTGCGGATGTACCAGGACGGCTGGGCGTAGTAGAGCAGCGCGGTGTGGCAGCGCCAGCAGTGCGGGTAGCTGTGCTCGTACGGGATGTGCTTGAAGAGCAGGCCCCGGGTGTCCAGGTCCTCGGTCAGCTTCTCGTCGGCCTTCTTGAAGAAGACGCCGCCGACCAGCGCCAGGCCCTCCTCGAATGTGCCGTCCGGGCGGACCGGGTTGACCACGGGCAGGCCGTAGGAGCGGCAGACCTTGAGGTCGTCCTCACCGAAGGCGGGGGACTGGTGGACCAGACCCGTGCCGTCCTCGGTGGTGACGTAATCCGCGTTCACCACGTAGTGCGCCGGCGCCGGGAACCCCACCAGCTCGAAGGGCCGCTGGTACGTCCAGTGCTCCATCTCGGCGCCGGTGAAGGACTGCCCGGTGGTCTCCCAGCCCTCGCCGAGGGCCTTGGCGACGAGGGGCTCGGCGACGACCAGCTTCTCCTCGCCGTTCGTCGCGACGACGTAGGTCACCTCGGGGTGCGCCGCGACCGCCGTGTTGGAGACCAGCGTCCAGGGAGTGGTCGTCCAGATCAGGAGCGCGGCCTCGCCGGCCAGCGGGCCGGAGGTGAGCGGGAAGCGGACGTAGACGGACGGGTCGACGACCGTCTCGTAGCCCTGCGCCAGCTCGTGGTCGGACAGACCGGTGCCGCAGCGGGGGCACCAGGGGGCGACGCGGTGGTCCTGGACCAGCAGGCCCTTGTCGAAGATCGTCTTCAGCGACCACCAGACGGACTCGATGTACTCCGGGTCCATCGTGCGGTACGGGTTCTGGAGGTCGGCCCAGTAGCCCATGCGGGTCGTGAGCTCCTCGAAGGCGTCGGTGTGGCGGGTCACCGATTCGCGGCACTTGGCGTTGAACTCGGCGATGCCGTACGCCTCGATGTCCTGCTTGCCGGAGAAGCCCAGCTCCTTCTCCACCGCCAGCTCCACCGGCAGGCCGTGGCAGTCCCAGCCGGCCTTGCGGCCCACGTGGTAGCCGCGCATGGTGCGGAAGCGGGGGAAGACGTCCTTGAAGACGCGCGCCTCGATGTGGTGGGCACCCGGCATGCCGTTGGCGGTGGGCGGGCCCTCGTAGAACACCCACTCGGGGCGGCCCTCGGACTGCTCCAGGCTCTTGGCGAAGATCTTCTGCTCGCGCCAGAAGTCGAGCACCGCGTGTTCGAGCGCGGGCAGGTCGACCTGGGCGGGCACCTGGCGGTACTGCGGCTGCGTATTCAACGAGCTTCCTCCGGCGGACGTGCTGCCTTCCGTCGGAGGGACGAGAGCCGTGCTCCCGCGGTACCACCCTCCTTGGCTCCCCGGTGCGTCGTGTGCGCCGGTGAGCCCCCTCATTGGGTCGCGAGCCGGTTCTACTCGCCTCGGCCGTCCTGGCCAGGGCTTTCTTCCGGCGGCTCCGGGGTGATCTTCACGTCGCGCTCGCCCCCGGGCTCACACCGTCCCCGGGTCGCTCTGGGCTGCGTACGCCGCTACTCGTCCCCATCCATGCTTTTCGCTGCGCCCAGTGTACGGCGCCCCGCGGACAGCGGCCGACCGGTTTTCGCACGGTCAGCGGTGACCCGAATGCCGACGCCGGCGTTCGGCTTCGCGACGGGCCCGGCCGGGCCCCCGTCCGGCGGATTACAGGGCGGGGAGCTGGGCACAACGCATGCAAGTTCGCCGCGCGGCGCGCGGAGGGCGGGCGAATCGGGCGGCGTGCCCCGTTGCCGCGGGACCCGAGTCGATTTATCGTCCCAGCACGATTCGCGAGCAAGATCACAATATGTGAAGGGGCCGCGGCCATGGTGGCGAAGAAGACCGCCGGAGAGCAGCCGGAGGCGGCTGCGGAGAAGACCGCCGCCAAGAGGACGACGGCCAAGAAGGCAGTCGCCAAGAAGACGACGGCCAAGAAGACGACGGCCAAGAAGAGCACGGCCAAGAAGAGCACGGCCAAGAGGGCCGCGGCCGGGAAGAGCACGAAGAGCGCGGCGAAGAAGACCGCGGCGAAGAAGAGCACGTCCAAAAAGGCGGGCGCGGCGCAGGCCGCGGAGCAGACGGGAGCCACGACGGTGGTTGCGAAGAAGACTCCTGGTACGGCCACGGCGGCCAAGACGGCCGTTCCCAAGGCGCGCGGCGCCGCCGCCGAACCCGGCGACCTCGCGGTACGCCCCGGTGAGGAACCCTGGACCCCGGAGGAGGTCGAGGAGGCGCGCGGGGGACTGCAGTCCGAGGCCGACCGCCTGCGCACCGAGATCGACTCCTCCGAGCGGTCGCTCCAGGGCATGATGCGGGACTCCGGCGACGGAGCGGGCGACGACGAGGCGGACACCGGCAGCAAGAACATCACGCGCGAGCACGAACTGGCGCTGGCGGCCACCGCGCGCGAGGTGCTCACCCAGACCGAGCGCGCCCTGGAACGCCTGGACGCGGGTACCTACGGCCTGTGCGAGAACTGCGGCAACCCCATCGGCAAGGCGCGCATGCAGGCCTTCCCGAGGGCCACGCTGTGCGTCGAGTGCAAGCAGAAGCAGGAGCGCCGGTACTGATCCGGCCCCGATCGTGCCGTTCCGCCTCCGGATGGGTCCTGAGCACGTGCGGGACGGAACGTGTGCCGTACCCTCGTCCTCAGTCAGGTACCTAGGCTGAGGGACTCACGTGGCAGAGGCGGAGCGCATCATCGGTACTCCGGACACCCCGGACGCGGCGGGGGACGGGCGGGAGCGGCCCGTCGCCGATCAGGAGCAGGCCCCGCAGGAGCGTCCCCGGGGCAAGCGGCGGGTCGCCGTACTGTTCGCGGTCGCCGCGTTCGCGTACCTCCTCGACCTGGTCAGCAAGATGATCGTGGTCGCCGAGCTGGAGCACCAGGAGCCCATCGAGATCGTCGGTGACTGGCTGCGGTTCGTGGCGATCCGCAACGCGGGCGCGGCCTTCGGCTTCGGCGAGGCCTTCACCGTCATCTTCACGGTGATCGCGGCGGCGGTGATCGTCGTGATCGCCCGCCTCGCGCGCAAGCTCTACAGCGTGCCGTGGGCGATCGCCCTGGGCATGCTGCTCGGCGGCGCCCTCGGCAACCTCACCGACCGGATCTTCCGCTCGCCCGGCGTCTTCCAGGGCGCGGTGGTGGACTTCATCGCGCCCAAGCACTTCGCCGTCTTCAACCTCGCCGACTCGGCGATCGTGTGCGGCGGCATCCTGATCGTGATCCTCTCCTTCCGGGGCCTGGACCCGGACGGGACCGTCCACAAGGACTGACCGGCCACCGGGACCGACCGTCCGCCGGCCCCGGTCGTCCACAGGACTGAGAGCGCGTTCGGGAGTGTCCGAGCCGTCCGGCATACTCGACGGGGTGAGCACGCTTCCCGAGATCCGCACCCTGCCCGTGCCCGACGGCCTGGAGGGCGAGCGCGTCGACGCCGCCATCTCCCGCATGTTCGGCTTTTCCCGTACCAAGGCCGCGGAGCTCGCCGCGGCGGGCAAGGTGCAGGTCGACGGATCGGTGGTCGGCAAGTCCGAGCGCGTCCACGGCGGCGCCTGGCTCGAGGTCGAGATGCCGCAGGCGCCCGCGCCGGTGCAGGTGGTCGCCGAGCCCGTCGAGGGCATGGAGATCGTGCACGACGACGAGGACGTGGTCGTCATCGTCAAGCCGGTCGGCGTCGCCGCCCACCCGTCGCCGGGCTGGAGCGGCCCCACCGTCATCGGCGGACTGGCCGCCGCCGGCTACCGCATCTCCACCTCCGGCGCCGCGGAGCGGCAAGGCATCGTGCACCGCCTCGACGTGGGCACCTCCGGCCTGATGGCGGTCGCCAAGTCGGAGCGGGCGTACACCTCGCTCAAGCGCCAGTTCAAGGAGCGCACGGTCGACAAGCGCTACCACACGCTCGTGCAGGGCCACCCCGACCCGACCAGCGGCACCATCGACGCCCCCATCGGCCGCCACCCCCAGCACGACTACAAGTGGGCCGTCACCGCCGAGGGCAAGCCCTCCGTCACGCACTACGACCTCATCGAGGCCTTCCGCGCCGCCTCCCTGCTCGACGTGAAGCTGGAGACCGGCCGCACCCACCAGATCCGCGTCCACATGGCCGCCCACCGCCACCCCTGCGTCGGCGACCTGACCTACGGCGCCGACCCGACCCTCGCCAAGCGGCTGCACCTGACCCGCCAGTGGCTGCACGCCGTGCGGCTCGGCTTCGAGCACCCCGGCGACGGCCAGTGGGTCGAGTACGCCAGCGACTACCCCGAGGACCTCCAGCAGGCCCTGGACCGGGTCCGCGAGGAGACCTACGCATGAGCGGCCCGTCGCAGCCGCCGTCCTACCGGGTGCGGGTCGCCGAGGACGCCGCCGACCGCGAGATGTGCTTCGCCGTGCGCAAGGAAGTCTTCGTCGCCGAGCAGGAGGTCCCCGAGGACATCGAGTACGACGCCTACGACGCCGTCGCCGTGCACGTCCTCGCGGTGCGGGAGGACGGCACACCCCTGGGCACCGGCCGGCTGCTGCACGGAGCGCCCGCCGCGGCGAAGACCGGCGGCGAGGCGGCCGTCGGCTCCCTGGGTCGGCTCGCGGTGACCCGGGAGGCCCGCGGACTGGGCGTCGGGGCCGCCCTGGTGCGGGCCGTCGAGGAGGCGGCACGCGCACGCGGACTCACCGCCGTGGACCTGCACGCGCAGACCCACGCCCTGGGTTTCTACGAGCGACTGGGGTACGAGGCGTACGGACCCGAGTTCTCCGACGCCGGGATACCCCACCGCGCAATGCGGCGCGCCCTGTAGCAGGAGGTGCCGTACGGGCTGGTGGGGCCGGTGACGTGACAGGCTTGAAGCCCGCCGTGTGATGCCGAGACCCCACCGGAGCGGTGACCGTGGATCAGTTGGGCCTGTTGTTCATGCTGCTGCTCGGGGCCCTGCTGAGCGTCCCGGTCGGCGCCCGCCTCGGGCTGCCGGCGCCGGTGCTGATGACGGTCCTCGGCATCGTCCTGGCGCTGCTCGACTTCGTGCCCAACGTCGACATCCCGCCCGAGCTCATCCTGCCCGCGCTGCTGCCGCCGCTGCTCTACGCGGCCGTACGGCGCACGTCCTGGCGGCAGTTCGCGGCCAACAAGCGGCCGATCTTCCTGCTCGCCGTGGCGCTGGTCTTCGTCACCATGGCCTGTGTCGCCGCGGTGGCCCACGCGATCGTGCCCGGCCTGCCCATCGCCGCCGCCTTCGCGCTGGGCGCGCTGGTGGCGCCGCCCGACCCGGTCGCGGCGACCGCAGTCGCCGGTCAGCTGGGGCTGCCGCGCCGACTGGTGTCGATCCTGGAGGGCGAAGGGCTGTTCAACGACGTGACGGCCATCGTCCTGTACCACGTGGCCATCGCCGCCGCGGTCGGCGGCACCTTCTCCCCGTGGCGGGCGGGGCTCGACCTGGTGCTGTCCGCCGTCGTCGCCGTCGCGGTCGGCCTCGCACTGGGCTGGGCCACCAACAAGCTGATGAGCGTGCTGGGCGATGCCACGCTGCAGATCGGCATGACGCTGCTGGTGCCGTACGTGGCCTACGTGCTGGCCGAGGAGCTGCACGGCTCCGGGGTGCTGGCGGTGCTCACCACCGCGATGTTCCTCGCCGAGTACGCCTTCGACGCCGACGACGTGATGACCCGGCTGGCCGGGCACACCGTGTGGGACGTCGTCGACACGCTCGTCACCGGCGTCGCCTTCGGACTGGTGGGCCTGGAACTGCACAACGCGATCCGGACGGCCTCCGGACGCTGGACCGAACTGCTCGGCTGGTCCGCGGTCGTCGTGGCCGTGGTGATCCTCGTACGGCTGCTGTGGCTGCTGCCGGCCACCTGGCTGACCCAGCGGCTGCACGCCAGACAGGACAAGGACGAGGACATCCCCACCTCCTGGCGGGAGACCGTCGTCATGTGGTGGTCGGGCATGCGGGGCGTCGCCTCGGTCGCGCTGGCGCTGGCGATCCCGCTGGAGACGGAGGACGGGTCCGCCTTCCCTCACCGCGAGGAGATCGTCTTCATCGCCTTCGGCGTCATCATGGTCACCCTGCTGCTCCAGGGCCTGACGTTGCCGTGGCTGGTGAGCCGGCTCGGGGTGCGCGCGGACACCGAACGGGAGAAGCAGTACGAGAAGGAACTGGCCGTGCGGGCGGCCAAGGCGGCCAAGCAGCGCCTCAGGGAGATCGAGTCGGTCGAGGAACTGCCGGAAGAACTGTCCGAGCAGATGTTGCGGCGAGCGTTCGACATCGGGCTGCGGATCAGTCCGGACGTCGGCGACGAGGAGCGGCGCGAGGCCCAGGAGCAGCGGGCCCGCCGGGTGAAGCGGATCCGCCGCATCCACAGCGAGATGCTCAGCGCCGCCCGCCACGAGGTGCTGGCCGCCCGCAGCGAACCCGGCGCGGACCCGGAGATCGTCGACCGCGTCCTGCGCCACCTGGACGTGCGCAGCATGCGGTGAGGCCGGTCCTCACGCCCGGCTCCGCGAGCGCCGGGCCGGGCACGGCCCGTGCTGTCCGTTCGGGCGTGGTCCGTCGGTCCGGGCGTGGTCCGTCGGCCGGGCGGGGTCCGTGCCGGTAGTCACAGGCTTTTCGCCGGCTGTTCCGGGAAGCGGCGGGTGCCGCCGTCGGGGGAGCGGCGGGGGCGGCTGACCCCGTCGGGGGACGGGCGCAGGGCGGCGTCGGCCGTGTTGACGCGGGGCAGGGCGTAGGGATGCTCGTCGGCGAGCCAGCGGAGCATCCCCTCGCGCACCGTGACCCGGACCGTCCAGATGTCGTCCGCGTCCTTCGCGGTCACCAGGGCCCGCACCTGCATGGTGTTCGGGGTGGTGTCCGTGACGGTCAGGTTGTAGTCGCGGCCGTCCCAGGCAGGGCACTCGCGCAGGATGTCGCGCAGCCGCTCGCGCATCAGGTCCAGCGGTGCCGAGTGGTCGAGGTGCCAGAAGACGGTGCCGGTCATCTGCGGGGTGCCGCGCGACCAGTTCTCGAACGGCTTGGACGTGAAGTACGACACCGGCATGGTGATCCGGCGCTCGTCCCAGGTGCGCACGGTCAGGAACGTGAGCGTGATCTCCTCGACGGTGCCCCACTCCCCGTCCACCACCACGGTGTCGCCCATGCGCACCATGTCGCCGAAGGCGATCTGGAACCCGGCGAACATGTTGCTGAGCGTGGACTGCGCGGCCACACCGGCGACGATGCCGAGGATTCCGGCCGAGGCCAGCAGCGAGGCCCCCGCCGCGCGCATCGCCGGGAACGTCAGCAGCATCGCCGACACGGCGACCACGGCGACGACCGCCGTGACCACGCGCATGATCAGCGACACCTGGGTCCGTACCCGCCGCACCCGGGCGGGGTTGCGCTGGGCGTGGGCGTGGGCGTAGCGGGAGTAGGACGTCTCGACGACCGCGGCGGCGATACGGGTCACCAGCCAGGCCACCGAGCCGATCAGCAGCAGCGTCAGCACCCGGCCGACCGCCGACCGGTGGTCCGGGAACACCTGCGCCTCGACGTACGACCCTCTCAGCAGCGCGGCGCACAGCATGACCTGGTACGGGATGCGGGCACGGCGCAGCAGCCCCCACAGGGGCGTCTCGGGATGCCGCGCGTCGGCCTTGCGCAGCAGCAGGTCGGTGGCCCATCCGATGACGAGGGTCAGCAGGATCGAGCCGCCGACCACGGTCAGCGGGCGGAGTATCGTCTCCATCCCTCGAACGTAACCGGACCCGCCGTGCGGTGAACCTGTGACTTCCGTCCCGCCCCGGGTATCGCCGCCGACCGCGTTGTCACACCCGGCTGGCACCATGGCCTCATGAACATCGTGCTCTTTCACTCGACCCTCGGCCCGAGGCCCGCGGTGCGGCAGGCCGCCGACCGGCTGCGCGACGCCGGGCACCAGGTGTGGAACCCGGACCTCTTCGAGGGCCGTACCTTCGACACGGTCGAGGAGGGCATGGCCCACCAGGACGGGATCGGCAGGGAGGAGCTGTTGAAGCGGGCGGTGCTGGCCGCCGCGCCCTATTCCGAACGGGGACTGGTGTACGCGGGCTTCTCGCTCGGCGCCTCCATCGCCCAGACCCTCGCCCTCGGCGACCACCGGGCCCGCGGACTGCTCCTCCTGCACGGCACCTCGGACATCGCGGCCAACGCCTCGGTCGACGACCTCCCGGTCCAACTGCACGTCGCCGAGCCGGACGCCTTCGAGACGGACGACTGGCTCAGCGCCTGGTACCTCCGGATGGGCCGCATCGGCGCCGACGTCGAGGTGCACCGGTACGCCGGGGCCGGACACCTCTACACCGACCCCGACCTGCCGGACTACGACGCGGAGGCTGCCGAGGCCACCTGGCGGGTGGCGCTCGGCTTCCTCGACTCGCTCCAGGAGACCCAGGGGGCCGACGAGCCTCAGACGGGCGAGTAGACCCGCTCCACGCGCTGCGTGCCGCTGCGCGTGCGGTAAGAACGGGCCCACTTCGAGGTGGCGTCCGGGTCGGTGCGGTCGGAGAGGACGTAGTAGTCCATCTGCGTCCGGTCGGCGGTGACGTCCAGCACGCCGTAGCCGTGCCGGTCGGTGTCGACCCAGTGGACGTGCCGGTTCGCGGCCCTGATGAGCGGCGCCGCGATCGCCGAGACCGTGCCCTCGGGGACCTTCACGATGTCGTCGAGGTTGTCCGAGGTCACCGAGGTGACCACGAACTCCGTGGCGGCCGAGGCGGACAGCGGGTACGTGGCGGCGTTGTGCGGCACGTCGTTGGCCCAGGCCATGTGGATGTCGCCGGTCAGGAAGACCGTGTTGCGGACGGCGTTCGCGCGCAGGTGGGCGAGAAGTTCTCGGCGGTCGTCGGTGTAGCCGTCCCACTGGTCGGTGTTGAGGGCGAGTCCGCCCTTGGGCAGCCCCAGCAGCTCGGCCAGCGGCCTCAGCAGCTCGGCGGGGATGGAGCCGATGGCGAACGGCGAGATCATCACCGAGTTCCCCACCAGCCGCCAGGTGGTGTCGGAGGAGGCGAGGCCCGACTTCAGCCAGTCCATCTGTGCCCGCCCGGTCAGGGTGCGGTCCGGGTCGTCGACCTCGCCGTTGCCGAGCGCCACCTGCTGGGAGCGGAAGGAGCGCAGATCCAGCAGCGACAGGTCGGCCAGCTTGCCGAAGCGCAGCCGGCGGTAGGTGGTCCCGGCGATCGCCGGACGGACCGGCATCCACTCGAAGTACGCCTGCTTGGCGGCGGCCTGACGCACCGCCCAGGCGCCCTCGGCGCCCTCGGTGTGGTTCTCGGCGCCTCCCGACCAGGTGTCGTTGGCTATCTCGTGGTCGTCCCATATCGCCACGACCGGCGCGGTGGCGTGCAGCGTCTGGAGGTCGGGGTCGGTCCTGTAACGGCCGTGCCGGACGCGGTAGTCGGCGAGCGTGAGGATCTCGTGGGCGGGCGCGTGCGGACGTACGACGGTGTCGCGGGTGCCGTACTCGCCGGTGCCGTACTCGTAGATGTAGTCGCCCAGGTGCAGCCAGGCGTCCAGGTCGCCGCGGGCCGCGAGGTGCCGGTACGCGGAGAAGTGGCCGGCCTCCCAGTTGGCGCAGGAGACCACGCCGAAGCGCAGGCCCGCCACGGCGGCGTCGGCGGCGGGGGCCGTACGCGTGCGGGCGGCGGGGGAGTCGGCGGGACCGGCGGAGAAGCGGAACCAGTAGTCCGTGGCGGGCGCCAGGCCCCGGACGTCGGCCTTGACGGTGTGGTCGGAGGCGGCCGTCGCGGTGACGGACCCCTTGGCGACGATGTTCGTGAACTCCTCGTCCGTGGCGACGACCCAGCTCACCTCGGTGTCGGGTCCGGTTCCCGAGCCCGGCACGGCCTCGGGCGTCGGGGTCACCCTGGTCCACAGCAGGACGCCGTCGGGCAGCGGATCACCGGAGGCGACTCCGTGCAGGAAGGCGGGGACGGCGCCGGCTGCGGCGGCCGGCAGCGCGGCGGCGAGCGGGGCGGCCAGAACGGCGCCGGCCGCCGCGGCCTTGACGACCGAACGGCGGCTGGGTGAACGGGCGCCCGTGAGTTCGGCGGACGACGGGACGGGGGTCTCGGATGATCTGTGTCGACTGGTCACGGCCGATCAGGTTACTGATCGGTATGGGCGCGAGCGGGCGAACTCGTAAAGTTCGCCCGCTCGTTCACCTGTGTACGGCTGGTGCCTACTACTTCGTGACGCCCGCGTCCTTGAGCGCCTTCTGCCAGTCGGCGTCCGTGCTCGGGGTCTCGATCACCTTGTCGTTGATCTTGACGGTCGGGGTCGACTGGACGTCCTCCGCCTTCTGGAAGGCGTCGCCCATCTTCATCGCCCAGGCGTCGTAGGTGCCCTTCTCCACGGCGTCCTGGAACTCCTTGTTGTCCTTCAGGGAGTCGACGCTGTTGGCGACCTTGATCAGGTAGTCGTCCTTGGCGAACTCGTCGGTCGACTCCGACGGGTGGTACTCGGATGAGTACAGCGCGGTCTTGTAGTCGATGAAGGCTTCGGGGGAGACGTTCAGCGCGGCGCCGAGGGCGCTGAGGGCGTTCTTGGAGCCCTCGCCGCCGAGGTTGCCGTCGAGGAAGGTACCGATGGTGAAGGAGAGCTTGTAGGTGCCGTCCTCCATGCCCTTGTTGACGGCCTCGCCGATGGTCTGCTCGAAGTTGGCGCAGCCCGGGCAGCGCGGGTCCTCGTAGAGGTGGACGACGTGGTCGCTCTTGGACTCGCCGAGGGTGACCGTGGTGCCGTTCTTGCCGGAGGTGTTGGCCGGGGCCACTACCTTGGCGTCGGCGGCCTTCTCCCACTTCGAGGGCTGGTTGCTCTGGACGACGGCGTAGCTGATGCCGCCGGCCACCGCCAGCACGCCGACGATCGAGCAGGCCACGATGATCTGCCGCTTGACCTTGTCGCGCTTGGCCTGACGCTCGCGCTCCAGGCGCAGCCGCTCACGGGCCGCCGACTTGGCCGCCTGACTGTTCCGCTTGCTCATGGTGATGATTTCTCCGGGGACGCGCACACGGTCGGTGTGCGGAATACGTACGGGGGACTGCCGGTGCTCGGTCACGTGTCCCGCGAAGGCGCGCGGGTCACACGAGAGCGACCGGGCACGGCGGTCCGCGCCGTCCCTGGGAGTGCGTGAGGATCGCCTCACGGGCGCCGGTGGTCCGGTGGGCCGAGACCGTCGGGCGGCGCACCGTCGGGGCCCGGCGCGCGCTCACCGCCGCGACGGCGAGCAGCAGCGGCCGGAAGGTGGTCGCGGCCACCGCGCTCAGCAACTGGGCCAGGGCGCGCTCGCCGCGCCGCAGCCAGGCCGCCGCCAGCAGCCCGATGCCGACGTGCGCGCCGAGCAGCAGCCAGGCGGTCCGGGGGTCGGCGTCGGCGAGCACGGTCGCCAGCCGGTCGGTCTCGGCGCCGGTGACCCTGCTCAGCGGGGCGGCGACCCCGGCGTGGACGCCGGTCCCGTCGCCGCACAGCACGTCGAAGCCGACCGAACGCAGCGGGCCCGCGACCGGCCCGCCCGCCCTGCCGTAGCAGACGTGCTGGCCGGTGGTGAAGACCGTGTCGGCGGCCAGCTCCAGCGGGATCAGCAGGGCGGCGATACGGCCGAAGCCGCGTTCGCGTCGCCCGGCCAGGGCGTACGCGATCAGGAACACGGCGGCGGCGACGGCCGCCACCGTGGGCAGCGGCAGAGGAACCCCGGACAGCAGCACGTGCGACGCGGTGCTGAGCGTCACGACGAGTGCCGTGAACAGCGCCGCGCGTACGGCTCTGAGTGGGGTTCCGGATATGTCCATAGCGAGACAAGAGTGTGTCACGGGGTCCGGTAAGAGACCCCTAAAGGGTTCCTGTGAGAAAGCCGACGGTTACCGAACCGGAATGGTCACAGCCCCGGGATCCGGCCGTTGCGGAAGAGGTCCACGAAAGTCTGGTGGTCGGCGCGCGCGCGTGCGCCGTACCGGTGCGCGAAGTCGACCAGCAGGGGCGCGAAGCCCTCCTCGTCGGCCGCGATCGCCGCGTCGATGGCCCGTTCCGTGGAGAACGGCACCAGGGACTCACCGGACTGGTCGTCCGCCGCCGCGTGCATGGCGGCCGTGGCCCGGCCCAGGTCGGCGACGACCTCGGCGATCTCCTCCGGGTCGTCGATGTCGCCCCAGTCCAGGTCGACGGCGTACGGCGAGACCTCGGCGACCAGCTGGCCCGAGCCGTCCAGCTCGGTCCAGCCCAGCCACGGGTCGGCGTGCGCCTGGAGGGCGCGCTGGGAGATCACCGTGCGGTGGCCCTCGTGCTGGAAGTAGTCCTGGATGGCCCGGTCGGTGATGTGGCGGGAGACCGCCGGGGTCTGGGCCTGCTTGATGTAGATCACGACGTCGTTCTCCAGGGCGTCGCTGTTGCCCTCCAGGAGGATGTTGTACGAGGGCAGGCCGGCCGATCCGATGCCGATGCCGCGGCGTCCGACGACGTCCTTGACGCGGTAGGAGTCGGGGCGGGCCAGGGAGGACTCCGGGAGGGTCTCCAGGTAGCCGTCGAAGGCCGCCAGCACCTTGTAGCGGGTGGCGGCGTCCAGCTCGATGGAGCCGCCGCCCGGGGCGAAGCGGCGCTCGAAGTCTCGGATCTCGGTCATCGACTCCAGGAGACCGAACCGGGTCAGGGAGCGGGCGACGCGCAGGGCGCCGAGCAGCGGCCCGTCGGCGGTGTCCAGGGTGAAGGGCGGCACCTCGTCGCTCTTGGCGCCGGTGGCCAGGGCGTGGATGCGCTCGCGGTACGCGCCCGCGTACACCCGGACCAGCTCGGAGATCTGCTCGTCGCTGAGCGCCTTCGCGTACCCGATCAGCGCGACGGAGGCGGCGAAGCGCTTGAGGTCCCAGGTGAAGGGGCCGACGTAGGCCTCGTCGAAGTCGTTGACGTTGAAGATCAGGCGGCCGGTGGAGTCCATGTAGGTGCCGAAGTTCTCCGCGTGCAGGTCGCCGTGGATCCACACCCGGGAGGTCCGGTCGTCCAGGTACGGGCCGCCGGTCTTCGAGCCGAACTCCTGGTCCTCGGTCAAATCGTGGTAAAAGAGGCAAGCGGTGCCGCGGTAGAACGCGAAGGCCGAGGCCGCCATTTTCCGGAATTTCACGCGGAACGCTGCTGGATCCGCGGCCAGCAGCGTGCCGAAGGCGGCGTCGAAGACGGCGAGGATCTCCTCGCCGCGGTGCTCCTCGTTGAGCTGCGGGTCCGACATGCCTGGTGCCTCCTGGTGCGGATGGTGCTGTGACCGGTGGAGCGGATCTCCACTCGGGTCAACGTTCGAACGGGTGCGGGAGTGCCCGCGCCCGGGGACCGCGCCCGACACGGGACCCGCCCCCCGAAGGTACGCGGGGAAGCCCTCGGAGTGTCAGTGGCGAGGCATAGACTTCGACGCTGACCCCCGGACTGTCCGCGACCCGCCGCCAGCCCGTCACCGAGAGTTCTCCCAGGAGGCCGAACGTGTCCAAGCCGCCGTTCACGCACCTGCACGTCCACACCCAGTACTCGCTGCTGGACGGTGCCGCGCGGCTGAAGGACATGTTCAACGCCTGCAACGAGATGGGCATGACGCACATCGCCATGTCCGACCACGGCAACCTGCACGGGGCCTACGACTTCTTCCACTCCGCGCAGAAGGCCGGGGTCACCCCGATCATCGGCATCGAGGCGTACGTCGCACCCGAGTCCCGCCGCAACAAGCGCAAGATCCAGTGGGGCCAGCCGCACCAGAAGCGGGACGACGTCTCGGGTTCCGGCGGTTACACCCACAAGACCATGTGGGCCGTCAACAGCACCGGCCTGCACAACCTCTTCCGGCTCTCCTCCGACGCCTACGCCGAGGGCTGGCTGCAGAAGTGGCCCCGGATGGACAAGGAGACCATCTCCCAGTGGTCCGAGGGCATCGTCGCCTCCACCGGCTGCCCCTCCGGCGAGGTGCAGACCCGGCTGCGCCTCGGCCACTTCGACGAGGCGTTGAAGGCGGCCGCCGACTACCAGGACATCTTCGGCAAGGACCGGTACTTCCTGGAGCTGATGGACCACGGCATCGAGATCGAGCACCGGGTCCGCGACGGCCTCCTGGAGATCGGCAGGAAGCTCGGCATCCCGCCGCTGGTGACCAACGACTCGCACTACACGTACGCGCACGAGGCGACCGCCCACGACGCCCTGCTGTGCATCCAGACCGGCAAGAACCTCTCCGACCCGGACCGCTTCCGCTTCGACGGCACCGGCTACTACCTGAAGTCGACGGACGAGATGTACGCCATCGACTCCTCCGACGCCTGGCAGGAGGGCTGCGCCAACACGCGCCTGATCGCCGAGATGGTCGACACCACCGGCATGTTCGTCAAGCGCGACCTCATGCCGAAGTTCGACATCCCCGAGGGGTACACCGAGGTCACCTGGTTCCAGGAGGAGGTCCGCCGCGGCATGGCCCGCCGCTTCCCCGGCGGCGTCCCGGAGGACCGCCAGAAGCAGGCCGAATACGAGATGGACGTCATCATCCAGATGGGGTTCCCGGGCTACTTCCTCGTGGTCGCCGACTTCATCATGTGGGCGAAGAACCAGGGCATCGCGGTGGGCCCCGGCCGAGGCTCCGCGGCCGGTTCGATCGTGGCGTACGCCATGGGCATCACCGACCTCGACCCGATCCCGCACGGCCTGATCTTCGAGCGGTTCCTCAACCCGGAGCGCGTCTCCATGCCCGACGTCGACATCGACTTCGACGAGCGTCGGCGCGTGGAGGTGATCAGGTACGTGACGGAGAAGTACGGCGCCGACAAGGTCGCCATGATCGGCACGTACGGCAAGATCAAGGCGAAGAACGCCATCAAGGACTCCGCGCGCGTGCTGGGCTACCCGTACGCCATGGGCGACCGGCTCACCAAGGCCATGCCCGCCGACGTCCTCGGCAAGGGCATCGACCTCAACGGCATCACGGACCCGACCCACCCGCGCTACAGCGAGGCCGGCGAGATCCGCGCGATGTACGAGAACGAGCCGGACGTGAAGAAGGTCATCGACACCGCCAAGGGCGTCGAGGGCCTGGTCCGGCAGATGGGCGTGCACGCGGCCGGCGTGATCATGTCCAGCGAGCCGATCGTCGACCACGCCCCGATCTGGGTGCGGCACACCGACGGCGTGACCATCACGCAGTGGGACTACCCGCAGTGCGAGTCGCTCGGCCTGCTGAAGATGGACTTCCTCGGCCTGCGCAACCTCACGATCATGGACGACGCCGTCAAGATGGTGAAGTCCAACAAGGGCATCGACCTCGACCTGCTGTCGCTTCCGCTGGACGACCCCACGACCTTCGAACTGCTCCAGCGCGGCGACACGCTGGGCGTCTTCCAGTTCGACGGCGGCCCCATGCGCTCGCTCCTGCGGCTGATGAAGCCCGACAACTTCGAGGACATCTCCGCCGTCTCCGCGCTCTACCGTCCCGGCCCCATGGGCATGGACTCGCACACCAACTACGCGCTGCGCAAGAACGGCCTCCAGGAGATCACGCCGATCCACAAGGAGCTGGAGGAGCCCCTCCAGGAGGTCCTGGCGGTCACCTACGGCCTGATCGTCTACCAGGAGCAGGTGCAGAAGGCCGCCCAGATCATCGCCGGCTACTCGCTCGGCGAGGCCGACATCCTGCGCCGCGTGATGGGCAAGAAGAAGCCCGAGGAACTGGAGAAGAACTTCGTCATCTTCCAGGCCGGCGCCCGGAAGAACGGCTACAGCGACGAAGCCATCCAGGCCCTGTGGGACGTGCTCGTCCCCTTCGCCGGCTACGCCTTCAACAAGGCGCACTCGGCCGCGTACGGACTGGTCTCGTACTGGACGGCGTACCTCAAGGCGAACCACCCCGCCGAGTACATGGCCGCCCTGCTCACCTCGGTCAAGGACGACAAGGACAAGTCGGCCGTCTACCTGAACGAGTGCCGGCGCATGGGCATCAAGGTGCTGCCGCCCAACGTCAACGAGTCGATGTCGAACTTCGCCGCGCAGGGCGACGACGTGATCCTCTTCGGCCTCTCCGCGGTGCGCAACGTCGGCACCAACGTGGTCGAGTCGATCATCAGGTGCCGCAAGGCCAAGGGGAAGTACACCTCCTTCCCCGACTACCTGGACAAGGTGGAGGCGGTCGTCTGCAACAAGCGGACGACGGAGTCGCTGATCAAGGCCGGCGCCTTCGACGAGATGGGGCACACCCGCAAGGGCCTCACAGCGCAGTACGAACCGATGATCGACAACGTGGTCGCGGTCAAGCGCAAGGAGGCCGAGGGCCAGTTCGACCTCTTCGGCGGCATGGGCGACGAGCAGACCGAGGAGCCGGGCTTCGGACTGGACGTGGTCTTCAGCGAGGAGGAGTGGGACAAGACCTATCTCCTCGCCCAGGAGCGGGAGATGCTCGGCCTCTACGTCTCCGACCACCCGCTCTTCGGTCTGGAGCACGTGCTGTCCGACAAGGCCGACGCGGGCATCTCCCAGCTCACCGGCGGTGACTACGGCGACGGCGCGGTCGTCACCATCGGCGGCATCATCTCCGGCCTCCAACGCAAGATGACCAAGCAGGGCAACGCCTGGGCCATCGCCACCGTCGAGGACCTGGCCGGCTCCATCGAGTGCATGTTCTTCCCGGCGACCTACCAGCTGGTGTCCACCCAACTCGTCGAGGACGCCGTGGTCTTCGTCAAGGGGCGCCTGGACAAGCGCGAGGACGTGCCGCGCCTGGTCGCGATGGAGCTGATGGTCCCCGACCTGTCCAACGCGGGCACCAACGCGCCCGTGGTCCTCACCATCCCGGCCACCCGGGTCACTCCGCCGATGGTCAGCCGCCTCGGCGAGATCCTCACCCACCACCGGGGCGACAGCGAGGTGCGGATCAGGCTCCAGGGGCCGACGAAGACGACCGTGTTGCGCCTGGACCGGCACCGGGTCAAGCCCGACCCGGCGTTGTTCGGCGACCTGAAGGTGCTGCTCGGTCCGTCCTGCCTGGCGAGCTGAGCGCGGAAACGAGGAAGGGGGCGCGCCGGGCATCCGGGCGCCCCCCTCGTCCGTGCGGGGCCGCAACGGCCCCTCGCGCGGCCGTCAGTTGTGGCCGAAGCGCTTCTGCCGCTTGCGGGAGGCGGCGTCGCCGGGCGTCGTCAGCGTCGGGGAGTGCTGCTCCTCGCGGTCCATGACGGCGGACTCGGCGGCCTGCGGGGCGCGGGCGGACTGGGGCTGCTTACGGTCACGGCTGTTCTTGTTCTTGGCCATGGTGATCTACCTCCTGAGGGGGATCTAGGGGCCAGGGCCGGAACCAGACTCACATAGGCCAACAAAGAACGCATATCGGGCAATTACCGTGCGTGACGCGGGTCATCCGGGCGCGGGGTGCGGAAACGCCACGCCGAAGATCGAGTTCGCGCCGTTAACCTCCGCGTGGTCGGGCAGACTCGAAGGAAGCCCGAAGCAAACCTCCCGGAAAGAGGGTGGATCGCGTGGACCGCTGCATCGTCCTGGTGGACGCCGGGTATCTGCTGGGGGCCGCCGCCAGTCTCCTCGCCGGTGAGCCCTCACGCTCCCGCATCACCGTCGATCACGCCGCCCTCATCCAGGGCCTGCGCGACCGCGCCGAGTCCGACACGCAGCAGCCGCTGCTGCGCATCTACTGGTTCGACGGCGCTCCCGACCGCGTCCCGCAGCCCGAGCACCGCCGGCTGCGCGTGATGCCGCGCGTCACCGTCCGGCTCGGCGCCCTCACCCGCAGTGACGGACGCTGGGCGCAGAAGGGCGTGGACGCCGCCATGCACGCCGAGCTGACCGAACTGGCCCGCAACCGCGCCTGCTCCGACGTCGTCCTCGTCACCGGCGACGGCGACCTGCTGCCCGGCATGATGGCCGCCAAGGAACACGGCGTCGCCGTCCACCTGTGGGCCGTGCAGGCCGCTGACGGCGACTACAACCAGTCCGAGGATCTGGTCGCCGAGGCCGACGAGCGACGCGTCCTGGACCGTACGTGGATCACCAAGGCGGTACGCGCCAAGGAACTCGGCGGGATCTGCGCGCCCCCGCCCGTGCCCCGCCCCGAGATCGCCGCGATCCTCTCCGCCCCGCTGCCCGAGTCCGCCCTCTCCGGCACCGCCGAGCGGCCCGCCGTGGAACCCGCGCGCTCCGCCAGGACCGAGACCCCGCGCAACGGCGGCGAGGAGCGCGTACCGCCCCCCAAGGGCGTGCCCACCCCCAAGGACCTGGCCGCCCTGCGCGCCCCCGGCCCCCACTCCGCCCCGCACCCCCCGACGAGCGCCACCCTGCGCTGGTCCTCCGACAAGGGCTGGGTCGACCGGCCGGCCGCCGAACCGGCCGAGGCCGCCTCGATGCCGACGCTGGCGCAGCTCACCACGGCCGAGCAGCGCTGGGCCGACCGCGAGGAGGACATCACCACGGTCGGCGGTGATCCGTACGAGGTCGGGCAGGTCTTCGCCCGCCGCTGGCTGGAGCGCCTCGGCGACCACGGCCACCTGCAGCGGCTCTCCGGGATGTATCCCCGCATCCCGCACCGCGTCGACGGTGAGCTGCTGCGCTACGCCGCCCGCTTCGGGCTGCTCGCCCACAAGGACGACCAGATCGACGAGCGCGACCGGTACGCGATCCGGGCGGGCTTCTGGCGGGAGGTCGACGTCCGCACGGCGACCGAGCGCACCCCCGCGGCGGAGTGAGGCCCCGGCTTCCCCGTGCGTTCCTCGGCTGAACCGACACTTATGGGCGGACCCGAGGGCGGGGCGGAGGGACGGACCCCGTAGTCTCGTCCCTTGTGAGTACGCGCGCGGCACAGGCACTTCGACCCGGTGGCGGTGCGGTGTGCGCGGTGCGCGGACTGACCAAGACCTATCCCGCGGTACGCGGTCGGCGGGGCGTTCCCGCGACTCCGGAGGTCCGGGCCACCGACGACGTGTCCCTGGACATCCGCCGCGGTGAGATCTTCGGCCTGCTCGGGCCGAACGGAGCCGGCAAGTCCACCCTCGTGCGCCAGCTGACCGGCCTCATGCGCCCCGACGGCGGCAGCGTGCAGATCCTCGGCCACGACATCGTGCGCCACCCGGAGCGGGCCGCCCGCATCCTCGCCTACCTCGGGCAGGAGTCCAGCGCCCTGGACGAGCTGACCGTGTCGCTCGCCGCCGAGACCACCGGACGGCTGCGCGGCCTCGAGGTGCGGCGGGCCCGCGCCGAGCGGGACGCGGTCCTCGAGGAGCTGGGCCTGACCCCGATCGCCTCCC
The DNA here is from genome assembly GCF_014649815.1 of Streptomyces mutabilis. GTDB lineage: Bacteria > Actinomycetota > Actinomycetes > Streptomycetales > Streptomycetaceae > Streptomyces > Streptomyces mutabilis. The sequence goes on from NZ_BMTT01000015.1 coordinate 61,616, forward strand.
GTCCGATCAAGAAGCTCTCCGGCGGCCAGCGCCGCCTGGCCTGCTTCGCCGCCGTGCTGGTGGGGGAGCGTCCGCTGCTCGTCCTTGACGAGCCGACCACCGGCATGGATCCGGTGGCCCGGCGCGCGGTGTGGGCGGCGGTCGACCGCCGGCGCGCCGAGCTCGGCACCACCGTCCTGCTCGTCACCCACAACGTCATCGAAGCCGAGACCGTCCTCGACCGGGTCGCCGTCCTCGACCGGGGACGCGTGATCGCCTGCGACACGCCCTCCGGCCTCAAGGAGAAGGTCGCCGGCGAGGTCCGCGTCGACCTGGTGTGGCGCGAGACCGCACCGCTGAACGTCCCGGAGGTCGCCGCTCTGCGCGACCGCGCCGCCGAGTCCGGCCGCCGCTGGACGCTCCGGCTCGCCCCTGAGGAGGCCCGCGCGGTCGTCGCCACCGTCACCGGCGGCGCCGCCTTCGCCGCCCTGGACGACTTCACCCTCGCCACGCCCAGCCTCGAGGACGTGTACCTGGCCCTGGGCGGCGCCGCGCGACAGGGGCTGGTGAGGGCTTGAACACCCCGACGGCGAGCGGCGGGGGCGGAGTGAGCACACCGGCCGCCGCGTCCGTACCCATCAGGACGGCCGCCACGAACGACCCCCAGCGAGCTTCGAACGACCCGACGAAGGGGAGCAGCGCGACGTGAGTGTCGTACCCGCCGATGTTCTGCCGGGCGGTGCCCTGGCCGTCGAGGAGCAGGGCGCCGTCGGCGCGGCCGAGCTCGCCCCCAAGGCGCGGCTGTGGCCCTCCCTGGTGGCCGTGTACCGGGCGCAGCTGTCCCGGGCGCGGGTCGCGCGCATCCCGCTGCTGTTCGTGGCCACCTTCCAGTCGATCGGCATCATGATCCTGATGCGCGGCGTCGTGGACGGCGGCGGTGAGGCGCGGGCCGTCGTCGCCGGGTCGGCGGTACTCGTCGTGGCCTTCGTCGCGCTGAACCTCCTCGCCCAGTACTTCGGGCAGCTGCGCGCGAGCGGCGGCCTCGACCACTACGCGACGCTGCCGGTGCCGCCCGCCGCGGTGGTCCTCGGCGCGGCCGGCGCGTACGCGTCCTTCACCGTGCCGGGGACCGTGGTGACCGCGGTGACCGGCTGTCTGCTGTTCGGGCTGCCGATGACCCACCTGTGGGTGCTGGTGGCCGTGATCCCGCTGGCGGGCGCCGCGCTCGCCGGCCTGGGCGCGGCCCTGGGGCTGCTCGCGCCCCGGCCCGAGTTCGCCACCCTCCTCGGCCAGCTGGGCATGTCGGCGGCGCTGCTGCTGGGCGTGCTGCCGGCCGAGCGGATGCCCGAGGTGGTACGCCTCGCGCGGGACCTGCTGCCGTCGACGTACGGCGTGGAGGCCTTCGCACGCTCGTTCGGGGACCGGCCCGACTGGGCCTTCGTCCTCGGCGACCTCGCGGTGTGCGCCGTGGTCGGGGTGATCTCGCTGGCCGTCGCCACCTGGGCGTACCGCCGTGCCGCCGTCCGGTGAAGCGCCGCACAGGCGGGTTTGGCACGATGGCGGGGTGACCGCACCTCTGACTCCGCCACCGCCACCGAACGAACGCTCGTCGTACCAGGGCGGCCCGGTGCCGCCGCCCGTCGGTGCGCACGCGCTGGGTACTCCGCCCGGCGCCCCCTACGGCACTCACGGCGAGCACGGAGGACTGGACGGCCCCGGAATGCTGACCGAAGTACGGCAGGCCGCCGTGACCGTGGCGGCGGTGGCCCTCTCCGGGCTGCTGCTGGGCGTGCTCTGGTGGAAGCTCGCCCCGAGCGTGCCGCTGGTCGGTGAGATCGTCGGCGACAGGTGGCTGGTCTACCTCAAGGAGTCCGAGGGCGAGCAGTCGGTCGGCGTCGACGGCACCTTCACGCTGCTCGCGCTCGCGTTCGGGGCGCTCAGTGCGGTGTTCGCCTTCCTGCTGCGGCGGCGCGGTGGCGTGCCGCTGGTGGTGGCGCTGGGCGCCGGCGGGCTGCTCGGGTCGCTGCTGGCCTGGCGGGTCGGGATCTGGCTCGGGCCCGCCCAGGACGTCATCGCCCACGCCAAGGAGGTCGGCAAGGGCGTTACCTTCTCCGCGCCCCTGAAGCTGGGGGCGAAGGGCGCGTTGCTGGCGTGGCCGATCGCGGCGCTGGTGGTCCACCTCGGACTGACCGGCCTGTTCGGGCCCCGGGACCCGGAGCCCGACCCGTGGCCCGCTCCGTACGGGAAGATCTCCGCCTGAAAATCTCCGCCCAGCGCCGGCGAGTGACGACGATGCCGCGGACGGGCGTGGCAGGCCCCGCGTCCGCGGCATAATCCGCCGGACAGGCCCGGACGGCACACGCCTGACGGGCCGGGCCCTGACGGGCCGGGCCGGGCGGCGACCGCGGTCGGACTCGCCCTTCCTGATGCGCCACCCGCGTCTGCGCGCCCGCTTCGGCACCTTCTGTCCGATCAGCCGGGAATCGGGCTCTGTCGAGGAGTCACGCGCGGCCGATCGGAGCCAGGGTCGCGTTCGTCAGCTCGGTCAGGTCGTCGGGGGAGAGCTCGACCTCCAGGCCCCGGCGGCCCGCCGAGACGCAGATCGTGGCGTGGTTCGAAGCCGACGCGTCCAGGACCGTCGGCAGCCGCTTGCGCTGGCCCAGCGGTGAGATGCCGCCCCGCACGTAGCCCGTCGTCCGCTCGGCCAGGGCCGGATCGGCCATCGCCGCGCGCTTGCCGCCCACCGCGGCCGCGAGCGCCTTCAGGTCCAGCTGACCCGCCACCGGCACCACCGCGACCGTCAACGCGCCGTCGACGTCCGCCACCAGCGTCTTGAACACCCGGTCCGGAGAGACGCCCATCGCCTCGGCGGCCTCCTCGCCGTAGGACGGGTGTGCGGGATCGTGGTCGTACGCGTGGACCGTGTACGTCACCCCGGCAGCCGTCAGCGCCACCGTCGCCGGGGTGCCACCGGCCTGCTGCTTCTTGGACTTCTTCGCCATCCGGGCCAGTACCTCAGTTGAGACTCGTCGGGCCGCTCGTCAGGTCCGACGACGGCAACGACGGCAGCGTACGGATGATGGCCGTCTCGGAGCGAAGGAGTTTCAGCTCGTCCCGCAGGCGGGACGCCGTGTCCGGGGCCTGGAGCAGACGCTGCTTCGTCGGGGTGTCCAGCATCATCGCGGCGGCGACCAGGTAGGAGACCACACCCGGTTCGTCCGGCAGCTCCGCGCCGGTCGCCAGCGACCGCTCCCGGGCCCCCGCCAGCCGCTTCTGGTACTGCCGGAAGGAGCGCAGCACCCCCTCGGCCAGCGCCCCCGCCTCGTCACCGGGGTCCTCGTCCAGCGGCTCCAGCTCGGCCGTCAGGAACGGGCCCGAGGCATCCACCGAGCGCAGCCGCGCCCGGGTCGTCCCGGTGGCCAGCACCTCGAAGGTGCCGTCGGAGCGCTCGCGGATCGTCGCCGCGTCGGCGACGCAGCCCACCTTGTGGAACGCCTTGAGCGGGTCGGGTCCGAACCCGGCCGCCGGGCCGAGCTCGGGCAGCGCCGTCGGATCGGGCAGGCCGGGTGCGCTCCGGGCCACCTCGTGGCCGTCGCGGATCGCCACGACGGCGAACCGGCGCGGTTCGTCCTCGGGGGTCTTCAGCAACTCGCGCATCATGGCGCGATAGCGCTCCTCGAAGATGTTGAGCGGGAGCACCAGCCCCGGGAACAGAACCGTGTTCAGGGCGAAGAGCGGGAGCCGGACGGTGGTCACGACGCAGAAGCCTAATGGTCGTCCGCGCGGACGCGACCGCCGCGCCCACTTCGTGGATGACCCGAACCCGCCGTGTCCGGCGCGGAGCCCACCGCCGCACGGACGTCCGCGCGCACCCGGAGGAAGCGGCCGAGCGGGTCGTCCCCGTCCTGGTCCCAGGGGAAGGACGTGACGTACGGGCCGGTCAGACGCAGTTGTTCCGCCGCGTCCTGGGGACGCTCCAGGCGGAGCAGGACGTACGTCAGGAGGTTGCGCAGCCCGGCGGACCACGGGTCGGCCGCCGGGTGGGTGGCCGAAAGAGCGATGGCGCGGTCGGCCGCCGCGTCGAGGCGGTCCCGGTGCACGCCGGCCGGGTCGTCGCCGCCGTTCGCGGTGAGACAGGTGAAGGCCGCTCGCAGTGGCAGCGCCCGTACCGGGGAGTCCTCGGGCGCGTCGTGCGCGGCGGTCTCGGCGAAGTCCAGGCACTCCCGGTGGGCGCCGGGGGAGGCGGCGGCCAGGTACTCCAGGGCGGCCACATGGCAGCCGTAGTGGTGCGGGGCACGGCGCACCGCCTGCTCCCACAGCCGCTCGAACTCGGCGTGGCCGGATCGGGCGCCCCGCGCGGCGTCCAGAACGGTCCGCCACGGCACCGGGTCGCGTCCGGCGGCCTCCGCGGCGGCCGTGACCGCGGGGGCCACCTGACGCAGCAGCTCCGCGCGGGCCGGCGAGTCCCAGTGGCGGTCCACCGTCAGCCGGCCCTCGATCAGGAGGGCGTCGGGGTCGTCCGGGGTGGTGGCGCGCCAGTGGGCCAGCCACTCGGTGCGGGAGCGCGCGAAGGCGGCGAGTCCGGTCGCGTAGCGGTCCCGGTGCTCCCACTCGGCGTTCTCGCGGGTGGCGGTGAGGAGCGCGGCCGCGGGTGCGTGCTCGCCGTGGGCCGCCGCGACGAGGGCGGGGGCGAGGCGGTCGTCTGGGGCGTCGAGGAGCACGTCGTCGTCATGGGCGGGCCGGGGCGCCCGCGAGCGGGCCCGGGCCGCCGTCCGGAGGAACGCGCGCAGCATGGCCAGTACGACGGCCGACGGTTCGCGATGGTTGTGCGGCCTCGGGCCGCCTTCGGCCGTTCGGAGTACCCACCCGCGTAGTCGCGGGCCCCGTCGGACGGGGGACTTCGTGTCTCGCCCGGTCAGTTGCGGCGCAGCAGACGGGTCGCACCCGCCGCCACGGTCGTCGCCAGTATCCAGCCCAGCAGGATCAGGACCGTCGCCAGCCACTGCCAGCCGTCGTGCAGCTGCCAGAAGCCGACCTGGCCGAGGTCGATGACAGGCAGGAGCAGGTCGAGGGCGAAGAGGGCCGGGTTCCAGTCCGGATGCTCGCCGTTCTTCAGCGGGGGCGGGTCGGCGCGGGCGAAGGCGAGCGAGCCCGCGGCCCACAGCACCGCCATCCACACCGCCGCCCGGCCCGGCCGGTAGCCGTAGGCGACCGTCCAGTCCTGGGCGTACCCCACGAGCTTCGCGGCGACGGGCAGGCTCTCGCGGCGCCGGCGGTGCTTGGCGAGCAGCACCTCGCGGGCGTCCTCGTCCTCGCCGCCGGCCCGCAGCACGGCGGCGAGGCGCTCGTACGGCTCCGGGTTGTACTCGGCGGTGGCGGCGCCCACCCACCGCAGCCGCTTCTCCAACGGGAACGGCCCCCGCGGCACAAGGTTCTCGTAGGCGAAGCCGCCCATGTGCAGCCGGCCGGGACCGGGCCAGCTGTCCGCCCGGTCCATCAGGTTGACCACCCGCGCCCCCGACAGCACCACCCGCCCGCGCGCCGGCCGCTCGCCGAGGAACCGCAGCTCGGGCGTCTGCACCCGGCGCAGCGACAGCTCCTGGTCGTCGGTGAAGGTGAACCGGGCGTGCTCGAAGTCGACGGCGTCGCCGAACCGCCCGTCGTCCAGCCGCACCCCGCCCTCGCACTCGAAGCGCTGGATCCGCGTGCCCTGGGCCGGGGTGGTGCCGCGCAGCAGGGGGCTGCCCAGACCCGCCGGGGTCATGTACAGCGTGCGCTCCACGGTCAGCTGCGGGGCGTTCAGCGCGTGCCGCGTGTACGGGTTGAGGAGCCGGGCGCCGCGCAGGCTCAGCGAGACACCGACCTGTGCGCTGCGCAGGCTCACCTCGCCGTGCGACTCCAGCATCTCGGCCTGCAGGTCCTGCCCGACGGTCATGCCGTCCGCCGCTATGGAGCGGCCGCTGCGGTCCCGGTGCACGATCGCCTGGTTCAGCAGCAGGTCGGTGCCTATCTGCGCGTCGGTCAGCCGGACGCCGTTGCGGAACCGGCAGCGCGGCAGGTGCAGGTCGCCCTCGGTCTGCAACCGCGCCGCCTCCAGGCGCGGCACCGAGCAGTCCACCAGCCGCACCGTCGTGAACCGGGTCTCCGGCAGCAGGACCTCCCGGTCGAAACGGCAGGCCCGCAGCTCGACGTAGGGATCGACCGTGCCGCCCGCGAGGTCCATCGTGTCGCTGATCCGCACGCCCACGAGCTGCAGCGAGGAGACCCGGCCCGCGAGCGCGGGCGGACCGTCGAGGAGCAGCCAGCACACGATGCGCGCCCGCACGGTCCGCTCCGGCCCCCAGGAACGCCCGCCGTGCGGGTCGTCGACGAGCGTGTCGCCGCTGGACAGGTCGTACACGCTGCCGTTGCGGAAGGCCTGCCACATGCCCGCCTCGGCGGCCGTCAGGTCGTCCGGCAGCTCTCCGTCACGGTGGCCGGCCCCCTCGGTCACGACGCTTCACCCCCTCCCCAACTACTCGCCGGTCGCTCACCCTTCGTACAACCGTTCATGCCCACTGAGTGACCAGCTGAACACTCAAAGTGAGGGCGATCTGCCGAATCCCGCCACGGCACCCGAGGGACTGTCGCGTTCTGTATCAGCCATTGATACGTGCGAACGGTGTCCGACGCGGGTCTGAGAGAATTGGTTCCGTGATCTCCCGAATCGATCTGCGCGGCGACGCCCTCCCCGAGGGTCCCGCCCTGCGCGACCTGCTGCCCCGAGCCGACTTCGACGTCGCGGCCGCCCTGGACAAGGTGCGCCCGATCTGCGAGGCCGTGCATCATCGTGGCGACGCGGCGCTGATCGACTTCGCCGAGCAGTTCGACGGGGTCGCGCTGGACCAGGTCCGGGTTCCGGCCGCCGCGCTCACGCGCGCGCTGGAGGAGCTCGATGCGGCCGTGCGCGCGGCCCTGGAGGAGTCCGTCCGCCGCGCCCGCCTCGTCCACCGCGAGCAGCGCCGCTCCACACACACCACCCAGGTCGTCCCCGGCGGCTCGGTCACCGAGAAGTGGGTCCCGGTCGAGCGGGTCGGGCTGTACGCTCCCGGCGGGCGATCGGTCTACCCGTCGTCCGTGATCATGAACGTCGTGCCCGCGCAGGAGGCCGGCGTCGAGTCGATCGCGCTCGCCTCCCCGGCGCAGGCCGAGTTCGGCGGGCTTCCGCACCCCACGATCCTCGCCGCCTGCGCCCTGCTCGGCGTCGACGAGGTCTACGCGGCCGGCGGCGCCACCGCCGTCGCGATGTTCGCGTACGGCACCGAGTCCTGTCCGCCCGCCAACATGGTCACCGGCCCCGGCAACATCTGGGTCGCCGCCGCCAAGCGCTACTTCACGGGGAAGATCGGCATCGACGCCGAGGCCGGTCCGACCGAGATCGCGATCCTGGCCGACGCCACCGCCGATCCGGTGCACGTCGCGTCCGACCTGATCAGCCAGGCCGAGCACGACCCGCTGGCCGCCGCCGTCCTGGTCACCGACTCCGTCGAACTCGCCGACGCGGTCGAGAAGGAGCTCAGGCCGCAGGTCGAGGCCACCAAGCACATCGACGACCGGATCGTGCCCGCGCTGAAGGGCCGCCAGTCCGCGATCGTCCTGGTCGACGGCATGGACGAGGGCCTGCGCGTGGTCGACGCCTACGGCGCCGAGCACCTGGAGATCCAGACCGCCGACGCCGCCGCCCTCGCCGACCGCGTCAAGAACGCCGGCGCGATCTTCGTCGGCCCCTGGGCGCCCGTCTCGCTCGGTGACTACGCGGCCGGTTCCAACCACGTCCTGCCCACCGGCGGCTGCGCCTGCCACTCCTCGGGCCTGTCCGTGCAGTCCTTCCTGCGCGGCATCCACGTCGTCGACTACACGCGCGACGCCCTCGCCGAGGTCGCGCACCACGTGGTGACGCTGGCGGAGGCGGAGGACCTGCCCGCGCACGGCGCGGCGATCAAGGCACGGTTCGACTGGAAGGTCCCGGACGGCAAGTGACAGGCATCGACGATCTCCCCGTACGGGACGAGCTGCGCGGCAAGTCCCCCTACGGCGCGCCCCAGCTGGACGTGCCGGTACGGCTGAACACCAACGAGAACCCCTACCCGCTCCCCGAGGCACTGGTCGAGCGGATCACCGAGCGGGTCCGCGAGGCCGCCCGCGACCTCAACCGCTACCCGGACCGGGACGCGGTCGAACTGCGCACCAGGCTCGCCGAGTACCTCACCGACACCTCCGGCCACACCGTGGGCGTCGAGAACGTCTGGGCGGCCAACGGCTCCAACGAGGTCATCCAGCAACTGCTGCAGACCTTCGGCGGGCCGGGCCGCACCGCGATCGGCTTCGAGCCGTCGTACTCGATGCACGGCCTCATCGCGCGCGGCACCGGCACGGGCTGGATCTCCGGCCCGCGCCACGAGGACTTCACCATCGACGTGCCCGCCGCCGAAAAGGCGATCGCCGAGCACCGTCCGGACGTCGTCTTCATCACCACCCCCAACAACCCCACCGGCAACGCGGTCCCGGCCGAGACGGTCCTCGCCCTCCACGAAGCCGCCCAGACCGCCAGGCCCTCCATGGTCGTGGTCGACGAGGCCTACATCGAGTTCAGCCACGGAGAATCCCTGCTGCCGCTGCTGGACGGCCGCCCGAACCTCGTCGTCTCCCGCACCATGTCGAAGGCGTTCGGCGCGGCGGGCCTGCGCCTCGGCTACTTCGCCGCGCACCCGGCCGTCGTGGACGCCGTCCAGCTCGTACGGCTGCCGTACCACCTGTCCGCCGTCACCCAGGCGACCGCGCTGGCCGCCCTGGAGCACACGGACACGCTGCTCAAGTACGTCGAGCAGCTGAAGGCCGAGCGGGACCGGCTGGTGGCAGAGCTGCGCGCCATCGGCTACGAGGTGACGGAGTCCGACGCCAACTTCGTCCAGTTCGGACGGTTCGCGGACTCCCACGCCACCTGGCGGGAGATCCTCGACCGGGGCGTCCTGGTCCGGGACAACGGCGTACCGGGATGGCTGCGGGTCACCGCCGGCACCCCGGAGGAGAACGACGCGTTCCTCGACGCGGTCCGTGAAGTCAAGAAGGAGCAGAGCACATGAGCCGCGTGGGACGCGTGGAGCGCACGACCAAGGAGACCTCGGTCCTCGTCGAGATCGACCTCGACGGCACCGGCAAGACCGACATCGCCACCGGCGTCGGCTTCTACGACCACATGCTCGACCAACTCGGCCGGCACGGTCTGTTCGACCTGACCGTGAAGACCGACGGCGACCTGCACATCGACTCCCACCACACCATCGAGGACACCGCCCTCGCGCTGGGCGCCGCCTTCAAGCAGGCCCTCGGCGACAAGGTGGGCATCTACCGCTTCGGCAACTGCACGGTCCCGCTGGACGAGTCACTCGCCCAGGTCACCGTCGACCTCTCCGGCCGCCCCTACCTCGTGCACACCGAGCCCGAGAAGATGGCGCCGATGATCGGCGAGTACGACACCACGATGACCCGGCACATCCTGGAGTCCTTCGTCGCGCAGGCGCAGATCGCCCTGCACGTGCACGTGCCGTACGGGCGCAACGCGCACCACATCGTGGAGTGCCAGTTCAAGGCGCTGGCCCGGGCCCTGCGCTACGCCTCCGAGCGCGACCCGCGCGCGACCGGCATCCTGCCTTCCACGAAGGGCGCGCTGTAACCCATGAACGGTACGTCCACCGCGCTGATCGTCGTCGGTCTGTTCTTCATCGGCGGCATCATCTCCTTCGCCAAGCAGCAGATGCCCAAGGGCCTGATCGTGCTGCTCTCCATCGGCGCCGCGATGTGTCTCCTGGCGGGTGTGCTGAGGCTGGAGGTGTGGAGTTGACCGCCACCACCAAGAAGGTCGTCGTCTTCGACTACGGCTTCGGCAACGTCCGTTCCGCCGAGCGCGCCCTCGCGCGCGCGGGAGCCGACGTCGAGATCACCCGTGACTACGACAAGGCCATGAACGCCGACGGGCTGCTGGTCCCCGGCGTCGGCGCCTTCGCCGCCTGCATGGACGGCCTCCGGGCCGCCCGCGGCGACTGGGTCGTCGAACGCCGGCTGGCCGGCGGGCGCCCGGTGATGGGCATCTGCGTCGGCATGCAGATCCTCTTCGCGCGCGGCATCGAGCACGGCGTGGAGGCCGACGGCCTGGACGAGTGGCCCGGTACGGTCGGCCCGCTGCAGGCCGACGTCGTCCCGCACATGGGCTGGAACACCGTCGAGGCACCCGCCGACTCCCAGCTCTTCGCCGGCCTGGACGCGAAGGCGCGGTTCTACTTCGTGCACTCCTACGCCGTCCACGACTGGTCCCTGGAGACGCACAACCCGCTGATCGCCGCCCCCAAGGTCACCTGGTCGACGCACGGCAAGCCCTTCGTGGCCGCCGTGGAGAACGGCGCCCTGTGGGCCACCCAGTTCCACCCCGAGAAGTCCGGCGACGCCGGCGCCCAGATCCTCACCAACTGGATCGAGACCCTGTAGAGATGAGCCCGGTAGAGATGAGCAAGCTCGAACTCCTCCCCGCCGTCGACGTCCGCGACGGCCAGGCCGTCCGCCTCGTGCACGGCGAGTCCGGCACCGAGACCTCCTACGGCTCCCCGCTGGAGGCCGCCCTCGCCTGGCAGCGCTCCGGCGCCGAGTGGCTGCACCTGGTCGACCTGGACGCCGCCTTCGGCACCGGGGACAACCGCGAGCTGATCGCCGAGGTCGCCAAGGCGATGGACATCAAGGTGGAGCTGTCCGGCGGCATCCGCGACGACGACACCCTCGCCGCCGCCCTCGCCACCGGCTGCACCCGCGTCAACCTCGGCACGGCGGCCCTGGAGACCCCCGAGTGGGTGGCCAAGGTCATCGCCGAGCACGGCGACAAGATCGCCGTCGGTCTCGACGTACGGGGCACGACGCTGCGCGGCCGGGGCTGGACCCGCGACGGCGGCGACCTCTACGAGACGCTGGAGCGGCTCAACAAGGAGGGCTGCGCCCGCTACGTCGTCACCGACATCGCCAAGGACGGCACCCTCCAGGGCCCGAACCTGGAGCTCCTGAAGAACGTCTGCGCGGCGACCGACCGCCCGGTCGTGGCGTCCGGCGGCGTGTCGTCCCTGGACGACCTGCGCGCCATCGCCGGTCTGGTCCCGGCCGGTGTCGAGGGGGTTATCGTCGGGAAGGCCCTGTACGCGAAGGCGTTCACCCTGGAAGAAGCCTTGGAGGCTGTGTCGCCATGACATCCGAAGCCGTACGGCGCGTGCAGAGCGGAAGTCCCTGGGAAGAGTCCTTCGGTTTCGCACGGGCCGTCGCGGCGGGCGATCGTGTCGTTGTGGCGGGCACGACCGCCTTCAAGAACGACATGCTGTACGGCGAGGGCGACCCCTATGAACAGGCCAAGGTGGCCTTCGGTACCGCCGTCGACGCGATCGGCGAGTTCGGGCTCGGCATCGAGTCCGTGATCCGGACGCGGGTGTACCTGGCCCACGCGCGGGACGTCGACGAGGTGGGCCGCGCCCACAAGGAGCTGTTCGACGCCGTACGCCCGGTCACGACCCTGCTGGTCGTGGACGGCTTCATGGACTCGCGGGTGCTGGTGTCGGTGGAGCTGGAAGCATTCAGAGAGCAGTAGTCAGAGAGCAGCAAGAGGCTTTGCGAGCAAGAGGAGCCGTGGATTCATGACCCTGGCGGTCCGAGTCATCCCCTGCCTGGACGTGGACAACGGCCGGGTCGTCAAGGGCGTCAACTTCCAGAACCTGCGCGACGCTGGCGACCCCGTCGAGATGGCCAAGGTGTACGACGCCGAGGGCGCCGACGAGCTGACGTTCCTGGACATCACCGCCTCGTCGGGCGACCGCGAGACGACGTACGACGTGGTGCGCCGCACCGCCGAGCAGGTGTTCATACCGCTGACCGTCGGCGGTGGCGTGCGCACCGCCGACGACGTCGACAAGCTGTTGCGGGCCGGTGCGGACAAGGTGGGCGTCAACACGGCCGCCATCGCCCGCCCCGACCTGATCCGCGAGATCGCCGAGCGCTTCGGCCGCCAGGTCCTGGTCCTGTCGGTCGACGCCCGCCGCACCGAGGCCGGCACCTTCGAGGTCACCACCCACGGCGGCCGGCGCGGCACCGGCATCGACGCCGTGGAGTGGGCGCACCGCGCCGCCGAACTGGGCGCGGGGGAGATCCTGCTCAACTCGATGGACGCGGACGGCACGAAGGACGGCTACGACCTGGAGATGCTGGCGGCCGTCCGCAAGCACGTGTCGGTCCCGGTCATCGCCTCGGGCGGCGCGGGCAGCCTCGCCCACTTCGCCCCGGCGGTCGAGGCGGGCGCGGACGCGGTACTGGCGGCGTCCGTCTTCCACTTCGGCGACCTGCGGATCGGGCAGGTGAAGGAGGCGCTGCGGGGGGCGGGGCATCCCGTCCGGTAGTTTCATGAGGCATCCTTCTTGGTAGTGAAGGCGGTCGTGGCCCCGCTAGGGTGCTCATATGCCTGGGATCACGATCGAGTTCACCGAGGAGGAGCCGGCCGGGCTGCGCGCGGAAGCCAAGGAGCAGGGCGTCGCGATCAAACGGCTCGCGCACGAGTGACCGACCTCACCGACACAGCCACCGGCCGGGCCCGCGCCACCGCCGACCGCCCCGCCCACCGCGACCCCAACGTCCTGCGCTGGGTCGCCGCCTACACCGCGTCCATGCTCGGGGACACCGTCTTCTACCTCGCGCTGTCCTGGGCCGCCGTGCAGCACGGCAGCCCCGCCGAGGCCGGGATCGTCACCGCCGTCAGCGCGGTGCCCCGCGCGTTGCTGATGCTGGGCGGCGGGGTGGTCGCCGACCGGTTCGGCCCGCGGCGGGTCGTCGTCGGCAGTGACGCCGTACGGTGCCTCACCGTCCTGGCGGTGGCCGCCGTGCTCTTCGCCACCGACCCCGGACTGTGGCTCCTCGCGCTCCTCGCCGTCGTCTTCGGCACCGTCGACGCCGTGTTCATGCCCGCCGTCGGGGCACTCCCGGCGCGGATCACCGGCAAGGACCAGCTCGCCCGCGTCCAGGGCATGCGCGGCCTCGCCATCCGCTTCGCCGCCGTCGTGGGCGCACCGCTGGGCGGGCTCGGCGTGGCGGCCGGCGGCGCGGCGGCCGCCTTCGCCTGCGCGGGCCTGCTGATCGCCGTGTCCGTGCCGCTGCTGATCTCCGTACGGATGCGTGAACTGCCCGCCGACGACGCGACCGCCACGACCGCCGCGCGGGACACCACCGCCTGGCGGGACCTGGTGGGCGGGCTCCGCTACGTCCGCCGCCACCGCGTCCTCGGCCCGCTGATGGTGGCCATCGCCCTCGGCGACCTCGGCTTCGTCGGCCCCCTCAACATCGGGCTCACCCTGCTCGCCGACGAGCGGGGCTGGGGCGCATCCGGTATGGGCTGGGTGCTCGCGGCTTTCGGCACGGGCGCCGGAGCCGCCGCCCTGCTGCTGACCGTCCGGGGACGCGTACCGCGCGCCGGGTGCGTCGCCGCCGGGGCCATCATCCCCGGCGCGGCGGCGATCGCGGCCCTCGCGCACGCCCCGGGGCTCCCCGCGGCCGTCGGCACCGCAGCGGCCGTCGGGCTGCTCACCGGGCTCAGCGGAGCCATGTGCGGGGCGCTGCTGCAGACCCAGTCCGACCCCGCCTACCTGGGACGCGTCACCGCCGTCGCCGGGATCGTCAGCCTGGGCGTCGCACCGTTGAGCATGCCGTTGTCCGCCGCCGCCATCGGCGCCTGGGGCACCGGTCCCGTCTTCGCCGTCAGCGCGGCGGTATGCGCCCTCGGCGGAGTGGTCGCCCTGTGCGCACCGGGCGTACGGCGGGCCGAACTGCCGAAGTAGCGGCCCCGGCGCTCAGATCCCCAGCTGTTTCGTCTCGTGCAGCTTGGCGATCGCGTCCTCCTCGCCATCCAGCTCCACCTTCGCCGCGCTCTGCCGCCCGTACGCGAACAGCAGCAGCTCGGACGGCTCGCCCGTCGCCGTCACCACCGGCGTGCCCCGGTGGGCGACCGTCGTCTGGCCGTTCGGGCGGCGCAGCACCAGGCCCGTCGGGATGCCCCGGCCCATCAGCCGCGCGGCGCGCTCCAACCGGGACCACAGGGCGTCCTGGAAGACCGGGTCCAGCTCACGCGGCGACCAGTCCGGCTGGGCACGGCGGACGTCCTCGGTGTGGACGTAGAACTCCACCGTGTTGGCGGCCTCGTCGACCTGCTTGAGCTGGAAGGGCGAGAAGCGCGGCGGACCCGTGCGGATCAGCTGGATCAGCTCCTCGTACGGCTTGGCGCCGTACTCCTCCATCACCCGGTCCAGCCGGGAGGCCAGCTGCTTGATCAGGGTGCCCCCGGCGGCGTCCGGCCGGCGCTCGCGCACCACCACGTGCGCGGCCAGGTCATGGGTGCGCCAGCCCTCGCAGAGGGTCGGGGCGTCCGGACCCGCCGTCTCCAACAGGTCCGCGAGCAGAAGTCGTTCACGCTTGGCGAAAGTCGACATGGAGTCAGCCTACGACCGTCCGCCGGGTCCGCCCAATGGACGGCGCGGTGGCGTGTCAGTCCCGCGCGGCACAATGGGCGTCATGACCAGCAGCTCCCCCCGGCGGCCCAGCCCGCTCGCCCCGGAGATCGCCGACCGCCTCAAGCGCAGCGCCGACGGCCTCCTGCCCGCCATCGCCCAGCAGTACGACACCGGGGAGGTGCTGATGCTCGGCTGGATGGACGACGAGGCACTGCACCGCACGCTGACGACCGGGCGCTGCACCTACTGGTCGCGCAGCCGCCAGGAGTACTGGGTCAAGGGCGACACCTCGGGGCACTTCCAGTGGGTGAAGTCCGTCGCCCTGGACTGCGACGCCGACACCGTCCTCGTCAAGGTCGACCAGGTCGGCGCCGCCTGCCACACCGGCACCCGCACCTGCTTCGACGCGGACGTGCTGCTCGACGCCCGCACGGACGGCGCGCCCGGCACGGATCAGTAGGGTCTGCCCACATGGACGACATGGACGTCATGGACCTCGACACCTTCCGCAAGCTGGCCGCCGACCGCCGGGTGATCCCGGTCAGCCGCAAGCTCCTCGCCGACGGCGACACCCCGGTCGCGCTGTACCGCAAGCTCGCCGCAGAGCGCCCCGGCACCTTCCTCCTGGAGTCCGCGGAGAACGGCCGCACAGCGTTCCAGTGGTCTCGGTACTCCTTCGTCGGCGTCCGCAGCGCCGCCACCCTCACCGAGAAGGACGGGCAGGCCCACTGGCAGGGCACCCCGCCCGTCGGCGTCCCCACCGACGGCGACCCGCTCGCCGCCCTGCGCGCCACCGTCGAGGCCCTGCACACGCCGCGCGACCTCGCCCACGACCTGGGCCTGCCGCCCTTCACCGGCGGCATGGTCGGCTACCTCGGCTACGACATCGTGCGCCGCCTGGAGAAGGTCGGCCCCGGGGAGCGGGACGACCTGAAGCTCCCCGAGCTGACCATGCTGCTCACCAGCGACCTCGCCGTCATGGACCACTGGGAGGGCTCGGTCCTGCTGATCGCCAACGCGATCAACCACAACGACCTGGAGACGGGTGTCGACGAGGCGTACGCCGATGCGATCGCCCGTCTGGACGCCATGGAGGCCGACCTCACGCGCGCGGTCGCCCAGCCGCCGGCCGCGCTGCCGCCCTCCGAGCTGCCCGAGTACACGGCGCTGTGGGGCGGCGCCGACTTCCAGGGCGCCGTCGAGGACATCAAGGAGCGCATCCGCGCGGGCGAGGCCTTCCAGGTGGTCCCCTCGCAGCGGTTCGAGACGCCGTGCACGGCTAGCGCGCTGGACGTGTACCGGGTGCTGCGGGCCACCAACCCGTCGCCGTACATGTACCTGCTCCGCCTCGACGGCTTCGACGTCGTCGGTTCCTCCCCCGAGGCACTGGTCAAGGTCGAGGACGGGCGGGCCATGGTCCACCCCATCGCCGGCACCCGCCCCCGTGGCGCCACCCCGCAGGAGGACCAGGCCCTCGCCGAGGAACTGCTCGCCGACCCCAAGGAGCGCGCCGAGCACCTGATGCTCGTCGACCTCGGCCGCAACGACCTCGGGCGGGTCTGCGAGCCCGGCTCGGTCGAGGTCGTCGACTTCATGTCCGTCGAGCGCTACTCGCACGTCATGCACATCGTCTCGACGGTCACCGGCCGCGTCGCCCCGGGCCGCACCGCCTTCGACGTCCTCACCGCCTGCTTCCCGGCCGGTACCCTCTCCGGCGCCCCCAAGCCGCGCGCCCTGCAGATCATCGACGCACTCGAACCGTCCCGGCGCGGCCTGTACGGCGGCTGCGTCGGCTACCTCGACTTCGCGGGCGACTCCGACACCGCCATCGCCATCCGCACCGCCCTGCTGCGGGACGGCACCGCCTACGTCCAGGCCGGCGCGGGCGTCGTCGCCGACTCCGATCCGGTCGCCGAGGACACCGAGTGCCGCAACAAGGCGGCGGCAGTGCTCCGCGCGGTGCACACGGCCAACCGGCTGGGGCGATAGGGCCATTCTCACGCCGCGGATTCCAGACCCCGGGTGACGGTTCGCCCGGGGTTCGGGTGATAGTGGAGTACGTGACAGCTGTTCCTCACCCCCGCAACCCAGCCGCAGGCCCCGCCCGGTCCGGCCGCCGGAGCCTCGCCGCCGCTCTGCTGTGCGGCGCGCTCGGCGCGGCCGTCGCCCTGCTCGCCACCCGGCAGGAGTGGTCGGAGGGAACCGCGACGGTGGCCGGCGGCGCCTTCCCGCTGACGGCCAAGGGCAGCGACGTCACGGGCGTACCCGCGGCGCTCGCCATAGTGGGCCTCGCCGCGCTCGTCGCCGTCTTCGCCGTCCGCCGCGCGGGCCGGTTCGCGGTCGCCGCCCTGCTCACGCTGTGCGGCGCGGGCACCGTCGCCGCGGCCCTGGCCGGCGCCTCCGACAGTTCCGCCCTGGACGACAAGGCCGCCGAGGCCGCCGGCGACACCTCGGCCACCGTGGACGCCCTCACCCACACCGCCTGGCCGTACGTCGCGGCCGTCGGCGGCGCCCTGCTCCTGCTGGCCGGGCTGCTCGCCCTGCGTTACGGACGCCTGTGGCCCGCGATGTCCGGCCGCTACGAGCGCGACGGCACGCCGCGTCCGCGCCGCAGGCCGCAGACCGTCGACCCTGACCGCCCCGAGGACCTCTGGAAGGCCCTCGACCGCGGCGAGGACCCGACCGGCGCCTGACCGGCGGTTCATCCGCACCCTCCCGGGCACCCGTCCGGAACCGCTCCCGCCGGTCACCACGCGCGCGTGGGGAGCACCCCCGCTCATGTCGCGCGCGCCCGTGCGGGACAATGAACCCGAGCGTCCTGCTCAGACTTGGCACACAGCAACGAGGAGCAAGCAATGGCGGGCAGCAGCCACGGTCACACCCCGGCCGCCTGGACGGGTGTCATCATCGCCTTCATCGGGTTCTGCATCGCGGGCGTGTTCATGGTGGCGGCCCAGCCGGTGGGCTTCTGGGCCGGCATGGCGATCGTCCTCCTCGGCGGTGCCGTGGGCGGCATCATGCGCATGATGGGCCTCGGCCAGCCGCGGCACACGCACCCCGTGCACCAGGTCACCGGCGACAGCGAGCCGGTCGGCGCCAAGGGCTGACCGGGCGACGACACCTCCCGAGGGGCGGGCCGGCACCCGGGTGCCGACCCGCCCCTCGCGTGCGTGCGAGACCGCCCGGAGGCAGAATGCCCAGGGTGGACGCCGAGACCGGGAAACCGACGCCGAGCAGGACCCTCACCCAGGGCACGACGGTGCCCCCGGGAGCGACGCGCGGGCCCGCCCTGCTCGGCCGCCTCGCGGTCCCGGCCGGGGTCCTCGCGGCCGTGGCCGGCGCCTTCGCCTACGTGGGCGGTGTGGACCCCAACGAGCCCGGCCACTACCCCGTCTGCCCCCTGCTGCGCTTCACGGGCGTCCTCTGCCCCGGCTGCGGCGGGCTGCGCAGTGCCCACGCCTTCGTCCACGGGGACGTGCTGACCGCGCTGCAGGCCAACGCCCCGGCCGTCCTCGCCTACCTCGGCTTCGCCGTGCTCTGGGCCGTCTGGGTGGTCCGCGTGGCGCGCGGCCGGCCCGTGCGCGTCGCCCTCGGCCCGGTCCACCTGTGGGTGGCGGGGACCTTGATGCTGGCCTTCACGGTTGTCCGGAACCTGCCCTTCGGTGGCTGGCTCCGCCCCTGATCATCTGCTGGACGTCCAGGTATCGGACTGGCGTCAACCGGATGCGAGGCCGGTGCCCGGATCCGGATACCATCGCAGTGACCGTACGTTCCGCCGCCTGGAAGGGGGCCGCTCGCGTGAGTGTGCTCGACGAGATCATCGACGGAGTCCGTGCCGACCTCGCGGAGCGGCAGGCGCGCGTCAGCCTCGACGAGCTCAAGGAGCGCGCGGCCAAGGCACGCCCCGCCAAGGACGGCGTCTCCGCCCTGCGCGGCGAGGGCGTCAAGGTCATCTGCGAGGTCAAGCGCTCCAGCCCGTCCAAGGGCGCGCTGGCCGCCATCGCCGACCCGGCCGGCCTCGCCGCGGACTACGAGGCGGGCGGCGCCGCCGTCATCTCCGTCCTGACCGAGCAGCGCCGCTTCGGCGGCTCGCTGGCCGACCTGGAGGCCGTCCGCGCCCGCGTGGACATCCCGGTCCTGCGCAAGGACTTCATCGTCACCTCGTACCAGCTCTGGGAGGCCCGTGCGCACGGCGCCGACCTGGTGCTGCTGATCGTCGCGGCCCTCGAGCAGCCGGCGCTGGAGTCGCTGATCGAGCGCGCCGAGTCCATCGGGCTCACCCCGCTCGTGGAGGTCCACGACGAGGACGAGGTCGAGCGCGCGGTGGCCGCCGGCGCCAAGATCATCGGCGTCAACGCGCGCAATCTGAAGACGCTGGAGGTCGACCGCGGCACCTTCGAGCGGGTCGCCCCGGAGATCCCCGCCCACATCGTCAAGGTCGCCGAGTCCGGCGTCCGCGGCCCGCACGACCTCATCGCCTACGCCAACGAAGGCGCCGACGCCGTCCTGGTCGGCGAGTCCCTGGTCACCGGCCGCGACCCCAGAACCGCCGTCGCCGACCTGGTCGCCGCCGGCGAACACCCGGCACTGCGCCACGGCCGGGGCTGACACCCCGGTAGGCTGGCCCGCATGACGCTTCCGCTCACCCCGGCCCCCCGGGACCCGTACGCGCGCCTGGCGCGCGGCTGCCGCCCCCGCGGCTGCCGCGCCCCCGCCCGCCGGGTCCACGGCCGCCGGGTGCGGTACGTCATCGGGGATGAGCCGGGGCAGGTGAACGGCATGCGATGGCCTCAGCGCCCCGTAAGGGGCGCGGGGCTCCCAGTGAATCTGCGACTCCGTCGCGTGGGCGCGAGCGACCACGGACGGCCCGCGGCGGCCTGACTTGCCCCGCCCCCCACGGCGAATCTGCCCGAACCGGACACTCACCGTGAGGTACCCGCATGCCCAGCAACTTCTTCATCCCCGACCCCGAGGGTCGGACCCCCAGCCCGGAAGGCTACTTCGGGGCGTACGGCGGCAAGTTCATCCCCGAGGCCCTCGTCGCCGCCGTCGACGAGGTCGCCGTCGAGTACGACAAGGCCAAGTCGGACCCCGAGTTCGCCCGGGAGCTGGACGACCTCCTCGTCCACTACACCGGCCGCCCCTCGGCGCTCACCGAGGTGCCCCGTTTCGCCGAGCACGCCGGCGGAGCCCGGGTCTTCCTCAAGCGCGAGGACCTGAACCACACCGGCTCGCACAAGATCAACAACGTGCTCGGTCAGGCCCTGCTCACCAAGCGCATGGGCAAGACCCGCGTCATCGCCGAGACCGGCGCCGGCCAGCACGGCGTGGCGACCGCCACCGCCTGCGCGCTCTTCGGGCTCGACTGCACGATCTACATGGGCGAGATCGACACCCGCCGCCAGGCCCTCAACGTGGCCCGCATGCGCATGCTCGGCGCCGAGGTCATCGCCGTGAAGTCCGGCAGCCGCACGCTGAAGGACGCGATCAACGAGGCCTTCCGCGA
This sequence comes from Streptomyces mutabilis, assembly GCF_014649815.1. Classification (GTDB taxonomy): domain Bacteria; phylum Actinomycetota; class Actinomycetes; order Streptomycetales; family Streptomycetaceae; genus Streptomyces; species Streptomyces mutabilis. The sequence goes on from NZ_BMTT01000015.1 coordinate 81,656, forward strand.
CTGGGTCGCCAACGTCGACCGCACCCACTACCTCTTCGGTACCGTCGCCGGCCCGCACCCCTTCCCCGCCATGGTGCGCGACTTCCACCGAGTCATCGGCGTCGAGGCCCGCCGCCAGCTCCTGGAGCAGGCCGGACGCCTCCCCGACGCCGCCATCGCCTGTGTCGGCGGCGGCTCGAACGCCATCGGCCTCTTCCACGCCTTCATCCCCGACGCGGACGTCCGCCTCATCGGCTGCGAGCCCGCCGGGCACGGCGTGGAGACCGGAGAGCACGCGGCCACCCTGACCGCGGGCGAGCCGGGCATCCTGCACGGCTCCCGGTCCTACGTCCTCCAGGACGAAGAGGGTCAGATCACCGAGCCGTACTCGATCTCGGCCGGCCTCGACTACCCGGGCATCGGCCCCGAGCACGCCTACCTCAAGGACTCCGGCCGCGGCGAGTACCGGGCGGTCACCGACGACGCCGCCATGCAGGCACTGCGCCTGCTGTCGCGCACCGAGGGCATCATCCCGGCCATCGAGAGCGCCCACGCGCTGGCCGGCGCCCTGGAGGTCGGCAAGGAACTGGGCAGGGACGGGCTGATCGTCGTCAACCTGTCCGGCCGCGGCGACAAGGACATGGACACCGCCGCCCGCTACTTCGGGCTGTACGACACCGACGCCGAGGTCACCGAGGACGCCTCCGGCACCGCCGAGATCGAGGGGGACGCCAAGTGAGCGGGAACGTGCAGCTGCTGAACGACACCCTCGCCGCGGCGAAGGCGGAGGGCCGCGCCGCCCTCATCGCCTACCTCCCGGCCGGCTTCCCGACCGTGGACGGCGGCATCGCGGCGGTCGAGGCCGCCCTCGACGGCGGCGCCGACGTCGTGGAGGTCGGACTGCCGCACAGCGACCCGGTCCTGGACGGTCCGGTCATCCAGACCGCCGACGACATCGCCCTGCGCGGCGGCCTGAAGATCGCCGACGTGATGCGGACGGTCCGGGAGGCGCACGCGGCCACCGGCAAGCCGATCCTCGTCATGACGTACTGGAACCCCATCGACCGCTACGGCGTGGAGCGCTTCACCGCCGAGCTGGCCGAGGCCGGCGGGGCCGGGTGCATCCTGCCCGACCTGCCCGTCCAGGAGTCGGCGCTGTGGCGGGAGCACGCGGACAAGCACGGGCTCGCCACCGTCTTCGTGGTCGCGCCCAGCAGCAAGGACGAACGGCTCGCCGAGATCACCGCGGCCGGCAGCGGCTTCGTCTACGCCGCCTCCCTGATGGGCGTCACCGGGACCCGTGAGACGGTCGGCGCGCAGGCCGAGGACCTGGTGCGGCGCACCCGCGCCACCACCGACACGCCGGTCTGCGTCGGGCTCGGCGTCTCCAACGCCGCCCAGGCCGCCGAGGTCGCCCGTTTCGCCGACGGCGTGATCGTCGGCTCGGCCTTCGTCAAGCGCATGCTGGACGCCCCCGACGCCGCGGCCGGCGTGGAGGGCGTCCGCGCGCTCGCCGCCGACCTGGCGAAGGGCGTGCGCGGACAGGCGTGACGGGACGCACGTGACAGGGTCCCTCGTACGAGTGGTCCTGGGACCGGGGAGGCGCGGTGCGCCTCCCCGGTTCGTTCTGCGGGGTGTGAGCGAGAAGAACCGAGAGGGAAGGCGCACCGCCCGCCAGAAGCTGGCGGCCGAGCGCGAGAAGCAGAAGTCCAGGGACAAGCGCCGGCGCGCGCTGATCGTCGGCGCGAGCGTGGTGGGCGTCCTCGGGCTCGCGGCGGTGATCGGCGTGATCGCCGCCAACGCGGGCAAGGACGACGGCAGCGAGTCGTCCGGCCCGGTCGTGGCGCCCTCAGGGGCCCAGGGCAAGGACAGCCTCGCGATCCCGGTCGGCCAGGAGAGCGCCAAGTCGACGCTCGTCATCTGGGAGGACTTCCGCTGTCCGGCCTGCAAGGCCTTCGAGCTGGCGTACCGCGACACGATCCACGAGCTCACCGACGCCGGGCAGCTCAAGGTCGAGTACCACCTGGCGACCATCATCGACGGCAACATGGGCGGCACCGGCTCCCGCAAGGCCGCCAACGCGGCGGCCTGCGCCCAGGACGCCGGGAAGTTCCCGGCCTACCACGACGTGCTGTTCACCGACCAGCCCGCCGAGACCGACGACGCGTACGCCGACGAGGACAAGCTGCTCGACCTGGCGGGCAAGGTCGACGGCCTGGACACCACCGCGTTCCAGGAGTGCGTGAAGAACGGCACGCACAACAGCTGGGTGGAGAAGTCCAACGAGGCCTTCCGCTCCGGCGGCTTCAGCGGCACACCCACCGTCCTGCTGGACGGCAAGAACGTCTACCAGGACCGCTCCATGACCCCGGCCAAGCTGAAGCAGCTGGTGGAGGACGCCAACAAGTAGCGGACGGTGTTACGGACCCGTAGCCGGGCTGCCCGCCGCGGGCACCGCCCGACACGGTAGCGTCGACCCTGCCATGGAACTTGCCTTCATTCCCAGCCCGTCGCGCGGGGTGCTGAACCTCGGTCCCATCCCGCTGCGCGGCTACGCGTTCTGCATCATCATCGGCGTCTTCGTTGCCGTCTGGCTCGGCAACAAGCGCTGGATCGCCCGCGGCGGGCGGGCCGGCACGGTGGCCGACATCGCGGTCTGGGCCGTTCCCTTCGGCCTGATCGGCGGTCGGCTCTACCACGTGATCACGGACTACCAGCTGTACTTCAGCGAGGGCCGTGACTGGGTCGACGCCTTCAAGATCTGGGAGGGCGGGCTCGGCATCTGGGGCGCGATCGCGTTCGGCGCGGTGGGTGCCTGGATCGGCGCCCGGCGCCGGGGCGTCCCGATGCCCGCCTACGCCGACGCCGTCGCCCCCGGCATCGCCCTCGCGCAGGCCATCGGCCGCTGGGGCAACTGGTTCAACCAGGAGCTGTACGGCAAGGCCACCGACCTGCCCTGGGCCGTGGAGATCACCTCGTCGGCCGACGGACGGGTCCCGGGCACCTACCACCCGACGTTCCTGTACGAGTCGCTGTGGTGCATCGGCGTCGCCGTGCTCGTCATCTGGGCCGACCGCCGCTTCGAGCTCGGTCACGGGCGGGCGTTCGCGCTGTACGTCGCGGCCTACTGCGCGGGCCGCTTCTGGATCGAGTACATGCGCGTCGACGACGCCCACCACATCCTGGGCCTCCGGCTCAACAACTGGACCGCGCTGTTCGTCTTCCTGCTCGCCGTGGTGTACATCGTGCTCTCGGCGCGGATGCGGCCGGGCCGGGAGGCCGTGGTCGAGCCCGGCGCGGAGTCCGTCGGCGGTGACGCCGGGGACGGCACGACGCGGGACGCCGGTTCCCGGGGCTCCGAGGACGCCGAGGGTGTCGTGGAGAACGAGGACACCGGCGACGCGGCCGTGAAGGACGCGGAGAAGGACGTGAAGGACGGGGCCGACTCGGCCAAGAAGTCCTGACGCGGCGGTCGTCATCTCGTACGTCGCGGAGGGCGCCCGGAACGGATCCGGGCGCCCTCCGCGTTCGTCGGGACACCGGCGTCAGGACAGCGCGGGCCGCCGGGCCAGCGACAGGGTGCGCCGGGCCGTCGCCACCACCGCCGCGTCGACGAACCGCCCGTCCGGCAGGGCCAGCGCGCCCGGTTGCGCGGTGGCCGCCTTCACGATCGTCTCCGCCTCCTCCAGCTCCCGCTCGGTCGGCAGGTACGCCCGCTCGATGATCGGCAGTTGGCGTGGGTGGATCGCCGCGCGGCCTAGGAAGCCCAGGGCCCGGCCGTGCGCGCAGGACGCCGCCAGACCCTCCAGGTCCCGGGTGTCCGGATGCACCGTCTGCGACGGCGGCGCCAGACGTGCCGCCCGCGCGGCCACGACCACTCGCGAACGCGACCAGTCCAGTCCCGGGTCGCCGCCTACCCCCAGGTCGGCACGGAGATCGGCCTCCCCGAGGGCGATGCCGCGCAGCGACGGATGGGCGGCCGCGATCGCGTACGCCCGCTCCACACCCAGGGCGGTCTCCAGCAGCGCGTACAGGGGCGGTCCGCCGGTGGCCGCCGCGACACCGGCGACCTGTTCGGGAGAGGTCACCTTGGGCAGCCGCAGCCCGGACAGCCCCGGCAGCGCGGCCAGCGCCGCGAGGTCGGCCGCGGCCAGGGGCCCGTCCAGGGCGTTGACGCGGACGTGGACCGGCACCGGCTGCGGCTCGCAGAGCAGCTCGGCGGTGGCCTCGCGGGCGTAGCGCTTGCGGTCGGGGGCGACCGCGTCCTCCAGGTCGATCACCACCACGTCGGCACCTGCGGCCAGCGCCTTGGTCACCACCCGGGGCCGGTCTCCGGGGGCGTACAACCAGGTCAGCACGGGTGCGGTCATACGACGCCCTCCTCACGCAGCTCCTTCACGTCCGCCGGGGCCAGGCCCAGCTCGGTCAGCACCTCCTCGGTGTCCGCACCGTGCGGGCGGCCCGCCCAGCGGATCGCGCCGGGCGTGGCGGAGAGCCGGAAGAGGACGTTCTGCATGCGCAGCGGGCCGAGCTCCGGATCGTCGACCGTGGTGACGGTGTCGAGGGCCCGGTACTGGGGGTCGGCCATCACGTCCCGCACGTCCTGCACCGGGGCGACGGCCGCCTCCGCCTTCTCGAAGGCCGCCAGCACGTGGGCGCGGCTGTGCCGGGCGATCCAGTCGCCGACCGCCGCGTCGAGCACGTCGGCGTGCCGGGCGCGGTCGGCGCCCGACCCGAACCAGGGCTCGTCGACCAGTTCGGGTCGCCCCACCAGCCGCATCACGCGCTCGGCGACCGACTGGGCGGAGGTGGAGACGGCGACCCAGGTGCCGTCGGCGGTGCGGTAGGTGTTGCGGGGCGCGTTGTTCTGGGACCGGTTCCCGGTGCGGGGCTGCACGTGGCCGAGCTGGTCGTACCAGGTGGGCTGCGGGCCCAGCACGGTCAGGATCGGCTCGATGATCGCCATGTCGACGACCTGTCCCTCGCCGGTGCGGTCCCGGGCGGCCAGCGCCGTCATCACGGCGTACGCGGTCGCCAGGGCGGCGATGGAGTCGGCGAGCCCGAACGGGGGCAGCGTCGGGGGTGCGTCCGGCTCGCCGGTCATCGCGGCGAAACCGCTCATGGCCTCGGCCAGGGTGCCGAAGCCGGGGCGGCGCGCGTACGGGCCGAACTGTCCGAAGCCGGTGACGCGGGTGAGGACCAGGCGCGGGTTGACGGCGGACAGCTCGTCCCAGCCCAGGTCCCACTTCTCCAGGGTGCCGGGGCGGAAGTTCTCGACGACGACGTCGGCGGTCGCGGCGAGGCGGAGGAGGGTGGCGCGGCCGGCGGGCTTGGAGAGATCCAGGGTGATGGTGCGCTTGTTGCGGCCCAGCACCTTCCACCACAGGCCGATGCCGTCCTTGGACGGGCCGTGGCCCCGGGACGGATCCGGTCGCCGGGGGTGTTCCACCTTGATCACCTCGGCGCCGAAGTCCCCGAGCACGGTGGCGGCGAGGGGGCCCGCGAAAAGGGTGGCCAGGTCGAGGACGCGCAGGCCGGTCAGCGGAGCGGGAGCGGGGTGAGTCACGACGGGCCGGGGCATGGGCGGGTGGCCTCCGTGTGGGTGAGGTGGGCGAGGGTGTCGAAGCCGATGCCGTCGAAGTCGCCGACGGAGGTGGTCAGACGGTTCTTCAGCGGCGCCGTCCAGTGCTCGGGCAGGGCGGCGGGGGAGCCGGCGAGCAGACCGGCGACGCTGCCGACGGTGGCGCCGTTGGAGTCGGTGTCCCAGCCGCCCGACACCGCACGGGAGACCGAGCCGGTGAAGTCGCCGTCCGCGTGGGTGAGGGCGGCGGCGATCAGCGCGGTGTTGGGGACGGCGTGCACCCAGTGGTGGTCGGGGGAGTGGCGGGCGTGCAGGGCGTCCACGACCGTGTCGAAGTCGGAGTGCCGCCCGGCGAGGTGGACGGCGTGGCGGACGGCCTCGGCGAGGCGGGAGCCGGGCGGTACGACCGTGAGACCGGTGCGCAGACAGGTGTGGACGTCGTGCGCGCCGGTCGCGGCGGTGGCGAGGACGGCCGCGGCGAACATCGCCGCGTGGACTCCGACCCCGGTGTGGGTGAGGGTCGCGTCCCGGTGGGCCTGCTCGGCTGCGGCGGCCGGGTCGCCGGGGTTGGTCCAGCCGTGCACGTCGGCGCGGATCAGGGCGCCGATCCACTCGCGGAACGGATTGCGGTGGCGGGCGGTGTGCGGGGGTTCGAGACCGCAGAGCAGGTTGCGGTAGGCGACGCGTTCGGCGGTGAAGGCGCGGCCGGCGGGGAGTTCGTCGAGCCAGAGGCGGGCCACGTCGGCGGTGGTGAAGGCCCTGCCGTGGCGTTGCAGGAGCCGCAGGTCGAGGAGAGGGTAGTTGAGGTCGTCGTCCTCGGGCATCCCGTCGATGTTCTCGGCCAGGGAGGTGGACGCCGAGCGGCGGTTCCAGGGGTGGGCGGCGAGGAGGTCGGCGGCGACTCCCCGGGCGGTGAAGTAGTCGGTCGGGGGCCAGTTGCCGGCCGCCCGGCCGAGGAGACGGATGCCGGTCAGGGGGAGCTTCTCGACGGGCTTGCCCAGGAGGCAGCCGACGGCCCGGCCGAACCAGGCGGCTTCCAGGCGGGCGGGGGACACGGTCGCGGGGCGGGGGGCGGGCCAGTCCGGGCACAGGGCCTTGATCCGGTCGAGGTCCGTCGGTTCCTTCTCCGTCAAGGGGCTGGGCAGATCGGCCAGTTCGTCCAGGAGGTCCTCCGCCAGCAGGCGGAGGTAGGGGGAGGCCGGCCGGGGGGACGCGCCTGCCCGGGGCGGGGCCTCGCAGCCGCCCGCCGCCCGCCAGCGGGCCGCGACCGCCGAGGGGTTGCGGCCGTCGAGCCGCGCCTGGCGCAGCTCGGCTCCGATCAGGTCTTCGGGCTGGACCCAGGTCAGGCGGAGCATCCCGCGCCCCCGATCGCGGCGAACGCCTCCTCGTGCGCGCGGCGCCGTTGTACGTCACGCTCGAAGACCTCCCGCGCGACCTCGGTGAGCGTCGCCGCCGGTGCCCACAGGTCCAGCCGGCTCGCCTCCGCGACCGTCTTGGCCCAGTCCTCGGGCACCGGTGAGCCCAGCGCCCCGGCCAGCGCGCCCGCCATCGTGGCGATGGAGTCGCAGTCGCGGCCGTAGTTCACCGCACCCAGGACCGCGTGCCGGAAGTCTCCGCCGGAGACGAGCAGCATGCCGAGGGCGACGGGCAGTTCCTCGATCGCGTGCAGCCGGGACGGGCGGCGGGCTCCGAGCGAGGGCGCGCGGTAGTCGGCGCCCACCGTGTCGTAGGGGGCGACCGCCACCCGCAGCGGCGCGAGCGCCGACTCGAAGTCCGAGTACCCCGCGGCCACTTCGCAGACCGCCTCGATTGCCGCTCGGGTGCCGTCCTTCGCCAGGGACAGACAGGCGGCCACCACCGACTCCGGCGTCGCCCCGGGTGCGCAGGCCGCGGCCACCGCCGCCGCGAGGACACCGGCCGCCTCGCGGCCGTACGACGACTGGTGGGCGCCCGCGACGTCCAGCGCCTCGGCGTACGCCCCAACCGGGTTGGCGGCGTTGACCAGGCCGACCGGGGCCATGTACATCGAGGCACCGCAGTTGACGATGTTGCCGGTGCCCGCCTCGCGCGGGTCGACGTGGCCGTAGTGGATCCTGGCCACCAGCCACTTCTCCGCCAGGAAGATCCGCTGGAGGGGCAGCGCCTCGGCCTCCAGTTCCGGGATCCAGCGCGGGTTCGTCATCAGGTCCGGGACCAGGTGCTCGGCGACCGCGTGGGCGTCGAGGTGGTCGCGGACCGTGTCGTAGACCCGGACCAGCGCGTGGGTCATCAGGGTGTCGTCGGTGACGTGGCCGTCGCCCTTGTGGTACGGCGCGATGGGGCGGGCGGTGCGCCAATCGTCGCCGTTCCAGGGGCCGACGATCCCGTTCACGCGGCCGCCGTGGCGTTCGAGGATCTGCTCGGGGGAGTATCCCTCGACGGGGCCGCCGAGCGCGTCGCCGACCGCCGCGCCGACGAGGGCGCCGGTGATGCGCTCGTCCAGGGGCGTCGTCGTGTCGCCGCCGCGGGTCGCGGTGGGTGTGCTGGGTGTCGTCATGCCGGGTGCGGTCCTTCCGGTCGGGGCCGGTGCGTGGCGTGCAGGAGTCCGGCGAGTTCGACCAGGTCGGTGCCGGTGAGCCGGGGCAGTGCGCAGCCGGACAGCGTCCGGCACGTCTCCCGCCAGGACGCGGGGATCGCAGCGCCGCCGCCCAGGGCGCCGGTGAGGGCGCCGGCCAGCGCGGGGGCGGAGTCCGCGACCCGCGAGAGGCAGGCCGCCGCCGGCACCGCCTCCGCGATGCGGCCTCCGGCGGCGGTGGCGAGGGCGAGGGCGACCGGGACGGTCTCGGCGGCGGCGATGCCGTAGCTGTAGACGTGGTCGACGATTCTGTGTTCCAGCAGCGGGACGAGCGCGAAGGTGCTCTCGGCGTCCGCCGCGAGGGCCAGTGCCTGGCGGGCGTTGCGGCCGATCTCCGTCTCCTCGGGGAGTTCGGCGAGCGCCGCCGCCACGCAGGCGCGTACGCCGGCGCCGTCGAGGGCGCAGGCCAGGGCCGCCGCCATCGCCCGGGCGCCGTGCACGCCGTCGCCGTCCTGGGTGTAGCGGGCGTCGAACTCGGCGAGGTCGGCGGCGGGGCGCGGGGCGCCGGGGTGGGCGACGGCGAGGACGCAGGCGCGGACGCAGGCGGCGTCGTCGAAGTAGTGCGGGTTGTCGTGGCCGGTGGCGGGCGGGCGCAGACCGGTGGCGAGGTTGCCGAGCCCGGCCCGGACCGAGATGCGGGCCCGCAGCGGCAGCACCGCCGACTCGGCCTCCAGGGCGCGGTCCGTCGCCGCGGCCACCTCGCTGGCTACGGCGTTCCAGGTCAGGTCGATCGCGGCCCGCATCCGCCGCTCCCGGCTCAGGTCGCCGAGCGCCGCATCGTCCCCGGCCCGCAGCACCGCCTCCGCCGCGAACGCCGCCCACTCGGCGTCGTCGGAGGGGCCGAGGCGCAGCGGCTCCGGGGGCTGGTTCAGCGCGATGGGCACGGGGAGGGTGGTGGTGGCGTTCTGCTCGGCGAAGGTGTCCAGCTCGCGGGTGAGGCGGCGGGTCCACTCAGGCATCCGCGCGGCCCGGTGCCGGGCGGCGGGCCAGCCTGCGGCGTCTCCGGCGGCGAGCCCGAGGAGCAGGCCCTCGATGCGATCGCCCGCGGGGTGGTCGGGCCACGCGGCAGTGCGGTGCGTCGTGGCGGTTCCGGACAGCGAGCGGTGCCCGCTCCCGGCGGGTGCGGGCGCCTCCGGCGCGTCGGGCGGGGCGACGTACGCGGTGGTGGCCGGCTCCTCGCCGGGCCGTCCCCTGGTCACGCCCCCGCCTTCGTCGCCGTCTCGCCCGGGCCCGTACCGAGAGTGTCGTCCCGCGCGGGGGTCGGCTCGGACGCGCCCGCGTGTACGGAGGTCCGGGTCCTCCGGCCGCCGTCGGGTGCGGACGCGTCCTGTGGTACGGCGTCCGCGCGGGGGCTGGGGGAGTGGGTCGGGGGCGGGGCGTCGTGGGGATGTACGGCGTCGGTGCTGGTGCTGGTGCTGGTGCTGGTGCTGGTGCTGGTGCTGGTGCTGGTGCTGGTGCCGGTGCCGGTGCCGGCTGGTGGGTGCGGTGTGCCGTTCGGGTCCGTGGCGAGTGCTCCGGCCCGCGCTGCGCTCGCGCCCGGGGTGAGTTCCTCGTGCCGTACGGCATCCGGCTTCGCGAGCGGGTCGCCCCGCGCCGGGTCCGCGCCGGGGCCACCGACGCGCTCGGTGTGCCCGTCCCCGGCGAGTACGCCGTCGCCACCCGCCGCGGGAGTCCCGGCGGCACGCCCGGGACGCGTCAGGCGCGCCTCGTCCGCGGCCCGCGTCAGCAGATCGGCCACCTCCAGCACATGGTGTCCCGCCATCGCCGGCAGGCAGCTGCCCCGGGCCGGGCCGATGGCCGACGCCCACTCGGCCGGGATCGCGGCGACCCCTCGGGCGGCGCCCGCCAGGGCGCCGGCCACCGCCGCCGTGGTGTCGGCGTCGCGTCCCATGTTGACGGCCGTCAGCACCGCGTCCGTGAAGTCGCCGTCTGCCGCCGCGTACGCCCCGAAGGCGAGGGCGACCGCCTCGGGGGCGAGGTCGGTCCAGGGATAACCGCCGATGACCACCGCCGAGCGGACGGCGCGTTCGCCGAGGTGGGCCGCCGTCATCGCCCGGCGCAGGCAGCGGGCCGTCCAGGAGTCCTCCGGGACGACGGCCAGCGCGGAGGCCACCACCGCGTCGGTCGACGCCCCCGCCATCGCCGCCGCGACCCCCGCCGCCACCGCCTGGCCGCCGTGGATGCCCTCGCCGTCGTGGCTGACCGAGCCGTCGATCGCCACCAGCCGGGCCGCCTCGGCGGGACGGCCCGCCGCGAACACACCGTGCGGCGCTGCCCGCATGGCGAGCCCGTCGCTCCAGGCGTGCCGGTGCTGGGCGGAGATGGGGGCGGCCAGCCCGCGGCGCAGGTTCTCCAGGGTGCCGCGCTCGCTGAAGCCCGCCCCCCGGAACGGGCCCTCCTCGCGGTCCGCGATCCACTCGTGCCAGGCCGTCTCCACGTGGGCCGGGGTGAGCGCTGAACCGTACCGGGCCAGCAGCAGCCCGGAGAAGATCGCGTACTCGGTGTCGTCGGTGCCGGCCGGCCTCTGGACCACGTAACCCGTGATGCGGCCCCAGCGCGCGCGGATCTCGGAAGGCTTCATGTTCTCGGCCGGCGCTCCGAGGGCGTCCCCGACGGCCAGACCGAGCAGCGCGCCCCGGGCCCGTTCGCGGAGTCCGACGGCGTCCCCCGGCGCGGCGGCCGGCGGAATGCAGGCGGTGGATGCCATGCGGCCTCTCCTCTCCCTTTGCGGATGTGTCCCCGGCGCGTCGCGCGTCGCAGCCTCACGGGCCGCAGCGTCACCCGGACGACATCTGTGCGGGCAAGATCACGGATGAGCGTCGAACGGTAAAGCCGCAGGTAAGACCAGCCTTTCCTTGCTGGCGACGCGGAAATGACCGGCGTAGATTGGGTTCTGTTAAAAAGTAGACCCAGTCCAATCTGGCTATCCGAACCAACCTTCCGGGGGCCCGCATGGCCATCATCGAGACCGAGGCGCCGCTGCACGAGGCGCACCGCGACAACCACACCCACCGCGACGTCAACGGCGGCTGGCTGCGCCCCGCCGTCTTCGGCGCGATGGACGGCCTGGTCTCCAACCTCGCCCTGATGACCGGCGTCGCCGGCGGTACGGCGAGTCAGCAGACCGTGGTGATCAGCGGGCTCGCGGGTCTCGCAGCCGGCGCTTTCTCCATGGCCGCCGGCGAGTACACCTCCGTCGCCTCGCAGCGCGAACTCGTCGAGGCCGAGCTGGACGTCGAGCGCCGCGAGCTGCGCAAGCACCCGGCGGACGAGGAGGCCGAGCTGGCCGCGCTCTACGAGGCGCGGGGTGTGGAGCGGGGGCTAGCGCGGGAGGTGGCCCGGCAACTGTCCCGCGACCCGGAGCAGGCGCTGGAGATACACGCCCGCGAAGAGCTGGGCATCGACCCCTCCGACCTGCCGTCCCCGCTGGTCGCGGCCGTGTCGTCGTTCGGTTCCTTCGCGCTCGGCGCGCTGCTTCCCGTGCTGCCGTTCCTGCTCGGCGCCGACGCCCTGTGGCCCGCCGTGCTGCTCGCGCTCGCGGGGCTGTTCCTGTGCGGCGCGGTGGTGGCCAAGGTGACGGCACGCAGCTGGTGGTACAGCGGCCTGCGGCAGCTCGCCCTCGGTGGCGCCGCGGCCGGTGTGACGTACGCCCTGGGCAGCCTGTTCGGGACGGCCGTAGGATAGCCCGGCTCGAACCTATGCGTCGGACCGCATAGGTAGCCGTTACTCGCTGGTTTCGAGTGCGTGATCCCCGGGCATGAGCCGTAAGCGCTGTGGGCAACGAGGCCCGCCGCGCACCCGCGGAGTGGGCGACGAAGCTCTCTCCGCGCCCTCGGACCGACGGACATCGATCTGTCCGCCTCGGCCCTCGTAGCCCCCACCGCCGGGTACGGAACCCCTGCCTCGACCCACCCGGTGTCCGCATGTTGGAACGGATTATCCCGGTTCCCGAGAACCGCTCCATCATGTAACCTGCACGAAATTTTGATCTCCACGCAGAGGGCCAACGTCGTCCCTCGGCACTTGCACATGCCAGATGACGACGACGGGAGAGCCGATGCGTACGCCGCGCCAGCCGTCCCAGCACTCCGCGAATGGCCAGAACTGGTCCTTCATGGATGCTCGCCCTGCCGCGCAGGGTATGTACGACCCCCGCAACGAGCACGACGCATGCGGCGTCGGTTTCGTCGCCACTCTCACCGGCGAGGCATCGCACACCCTGGTCGACCAGGCACTCACCGTGCTGCGCAACCTGGAGCACCGCGGTGCCACCGGCTCCGAGCCCGACTCGGGCGACGGCGCGGGCATCCTCTCCCAGGTGCCCGACGCCTTCTTCCGCGAGGTGGCCGGATTTGACGTGCCCGAGGCCGGGGCGTACGCCGTCGGCATCGCCTTCCTGCCGGTCGACGGCACCGAGGACGCCGTCTCACGCATCGAGACGATCGCCGGCGAGGAGGGCCTCACCGTCCTCGGCTGGCGCGAGGTCCCGGTCGCCCCGCAGATGCTCGGCGCCACCGCGCGCTCGACCATGCCGGTCTTCCGCCAGATCTTCGTGACCGACGGCGTCTCGCAGGGCATCGCCCTCGACCGCCGCGCCTTCGCGCTGCGCAAGCGCGCCGAGCGCGAGGTCGGCGTCTACTTCCCGTCGCTGTCCGCGCGGACCATCGTCTACAAGGGCATGCTGACCACCGGCCAGCTCGAACCCTTCTTCCCGGACCTCTCCGACCGTCGCTTCGCCTCCGCGATCGCGCTCGTGCACTCCCGGTTCTCCACCAACACCTTCCCGAGCTGGCCGCTCGCCCACCCGTACCGGTTCGTCGCGCACAACGGCGAGATCAACACGGTCAAGGGCAACCGCAACTGGATGCGCGCCCGCGAGTCCCAGCTCGCCTCCGACGTCCTCGGCTCGTCCTCCGACCTGGACCGGCTCTTCCCGATCTGCACGCCGGACGCCTCGGACTCCGCCTCCTTCGACGAGGTCCTGGAGCTGCTCCACCTCGGCGGGCGCTCGCTGCCGCACTCCGTGCTGATGATGATCCCGGAGGCGTGGGAGAACCACGACTCCATGGACCCGGCCCGGCGCGCCTTCTACCAGTTCCACTCCACGATGATGGAGCCCTGGGACGGCCCCGCCTGCGTCACCTTCACCGACGGCACCCAGGTCGGCGCCGTCCTCGACCGCAACGGCCTGCGCCCCGGCCGCTACTGGGTCACCGACGACGGCCTCGTCGTGCTCGGCTCCGAGGTCGGCGTCCTCGACATCGACCCCGCGAAGGTCGTCCGCAAGGGCCGCCTGCAGCCCGGCCGCATGTTCCTGGTGGACACCGCCGAGCACCGCATCATCGAGGACGACGAGATCAAGGCCCAGCTCGCCGCCGAGCAGCCGTACGGCGAGTGGATGGAAGCCGGCGAGATCGAGCTGTCCGACCTGCCCGAGCGCGAGCACATCGTGCACACCCACGCCTCGGTCACCCGCCGCCAGCAGACCTTCGGGTACACCGAGGAGGAGCTGCGCGTCATCCTCGCACCGATGGCCAAGGCCGGCGCCGAGCCGATCGGCTCCATGGGCACCGACTCGCCCATCGCCGCGCTCTCCGACCGCCCCCGGCTGCTCTTCGACTACTTCACCCAGCTCTTCGCCCAGGTCACCAACCCGCCGCTGGACGCCATCCGCGAGGAACTGGTCACCTCCCTGCGCTCCTCGCTGGGCCCGCAGGGCAACCTGCTGGAGCCGTCGGCCGCCTCCTGCCGCAGCGTCCTGCTGCCGTTCCCGGTGATCGACAACGACGAGCTGGCCAAGCTCATCCACATCAACGCCGACGGCGACATGCCCGGCTTCAAGGCCGCGACCCTCTCCGGCCTCTACCGGGTGCACGGCGGCGGCGACGCGCTGGCCGCCCGCATAGAGGAGATCTGCGCCGAGACCGACGCCGCCATCGAGAACGGCGCCCGGCTGATCGTCCTCTCCGACCGCCACTCGGACGCCGAGCACGCGCCGATCCCGTCGCTGCTGCTCACCGCCGCCGTCCACCACCACCTCATCCGCACCAAGCAGCGCACCGAGGTGGGCCTGCTGGTCGAGGCCGGCGACGTCCGCGAGGTCCACCACGTCGCCCTGCTCATCGGCTACGGCGCCGCCGCGGTCAACCCGTACCTGGCCATGGAGTCCGTCGAGGACCTGGTCCGCGCGGGCACCTTCCTGCCCGGCATCGAGTCCGAGCAGGCCATCCGTAACCTGATCTACGCCCTCGGCAAGGGCGTCCTCAAGGTTATGTCCAAGATGGGCATCTCCACCGTCGCCTCCTACCGCGGCGCCCAGGTCTTCGAGGCCGTCGGCCTGGACGAGGCCTTCGTCGAGAAGTACTTCAACGGCACCGCCACCAAGATCGGCGGCGTCGGCATCGATGTCGTCGCCCAGGAGGTCGCCGCCCGCCACGCCAAGGCCTACCCGGCCAGCGGCATCGCGCCCGCCCACCGCGCCCTCGACATCGGCGGCGAGTACCAGTGGCGCCGCGAGGGCGAGCCCCACCTGTTCGACCCGGAGACGGTCTTCCGCCTCCAGCACTCCACGCGCTCCGGCAAGTACGACATCTTCAAGAAGTACACCGAGCGCGTGAACGAGCAGTCCGAGCGCCTGATGACGCTGCGCGGCCTGTTCGGCTTCAAGAGCGACCGGCAGCCGATCCCGATCGACGAGGTCGAGCCCGTCTCCGAGATCGTCAAGCGCTTCTCCACCGGCGCCATGTCGTACGGCTCCATCTCCCAGGAGGCGCACGAGACCCTCGCCATCGCCATGAACCAGCTGGGCGGCAAGTCCAACACCGGCGAGGGCGGCGAGGACCCGGAGCGCCTGTACGACCCGGCGCGCCGGTCGTCGATCAAGCAGGTGGCGTCGGGCCGCTTCGGCGTGACCTCCGAGTACCTGGTCAACGCCGACGACATCCAGATCAAGATGGCTCAGGGCGCCAAGCCCGGCGAGGGCGGCCAGCTGCCCGGCCACAAGGTCTACCCGTGGGTCGCCAAGACGCGTCACTCGACGCCCGGCGTGGGCCTGATCTCCCCTCCGCCGCACCACGACATCTACTCCATCGAGGACCTGGCCCAGCTGATCCACGACCTGAAGAACGCGAACCCGCGGGCGCGAATTCACGTCAAGCTGGTCTCCGAGGTCGGCGTCGGCACGGTCGCGGCGGGTGTGTCGAAGGCGCACGCGGACGTCGTCCTCATCTCCGGCCACGACGGCGGCACGGGCGCCTCCCCGCTGACGTCGCTCAAGCACGCGGGCGGCCCCTGGGAGCTCGGCCTCGCCGAGACCCAGCAGACCCTGCTGCTCAACGGCCTGCGCGACCGGATCGTCGTGCAGACCGACGGCCAGCTCAAGACCGGCCGCGACGTCGTCATCGCCGCGCTGCTCGGCGCCGAGGAGTTCGGTTTCGCGACCGCGCCGCTCGTCGTCTCCGGCTGCGTCATGATGCGCGTCTGCCACCTGGACACCTGCCCGGTCGGCATCGCCACCCAGAACCCGGTGCTGCGCGACCGGTTCTCCGGCAAGGCCGAGTACATCGTCAACTTCTTCAAGTTCATCGCCGAAGAGGTCCGCGAGATCCTCGCCGAGCTGGGCTTCCGCTCCATCGAGGAGGCCGTCGGTCACGCCGAGACCCTCGACGTCACCCGCGCCGTCGACCACTGGAAGGCGCAGGGCCTGGACCTGGAGCCGCTGTTCCACGTGCCCGAGCTGCCGCAGGGCGCGGTGCGCCACCGGGCGACCGTCCAGGACCACGGCCTGGAGAAGGCCCTCGACAACCAGCTGATCAAGCTCGCGGCGGACGCGCTCGGCGCCACGGACGCCACCGACGCCGCCCCGGTGCGCGCCCAGGTCGCCATCCGCAACATCAACCGCACGGTCGGCACCATGCTCGGCCACGAGGTGACCAAGAAGTTCGGCGGCGCGGGCCTGCCCGACGACACCGTCGCCATCACCTTCACCGGCTCCGCGGGCCAGTCCTTCGGTGCCTTCGTCCCGCGCGGCATCACGCTGCGCCTGGAGGGCGACGCCAACGACTACGTAGGCAAGGGCCTCTCCGGCGGCCGGATCATCGTCCGTCCGGACCGGGGCGCCGACCACCTCGCCGAGTACTCCACCATCGCCGGCAACACCATCGGCTACGGCGCCACCGGCGGCGAGATGTTCCTGCGCGGCAAGGTCGGCGAGCGCTTCTGCGTCCGCAACTCCGGCGCGACGGTCGTCTCCGAGGGCGTCGGCGACCACGGCTGCGAGTACATGACCGGCGGCCACGCGGTGGTCCTCGGCGAGACCGGGCGCAACTTCGCGGCCGGCATGTCCGGCGGCATCGCCTACGTCATCGACCTGGACCGCGACAACGTCAACGCGGGCAACGCGGGCGCCATCGAGGCGCTGGACGAGGCCGACCGCGAGTGGCTGCACGACGTCGTGCGCCGGCACCAGGAGGAGACGGGCTCCACCGTCGCCGAGAAGCTGCTCGCCGAGTGGCCCGCCGCCGTCGAGCGGTTCAGCAAGATCATCCCCAGCACGTACAAGGCAGTGCTCGCCGCCAAGGACGCCGCCGAGCGAGCCGGTCTCTCCGAGACCGAGATCACCGAGAAGATGATGGAGGCGGCGACCAATGGCTGATCCCAAGGGCTTCCTGAACCACGGGCGCGAGGTCGCCAAGACCCGCCCCGTCGAGGAGCGCGTCAAGGACTGGAACGAGGTCTACGTCCCCGGCTCCCTGCTGCCGATCATCAGCAAGCAGGCCAGCCGGTGCATGGACTGCGGCATCCCGTTCTGTCACAACGGCTGCCCGCTCGGGAACCTGATCCCCGAGTGGAACGACTACGCCTACCGCGAGGACTGGCAGGCCGCGCAGGAGCGCCTGCACGCCACCAACAACTTCCCGGAGTTCACCGGCCGCCTGTGCCCGGCCCCGTGCGAGTCGGCGTGCGTGCTCGGCATCAACCAGCCGCCGGTCACCATCAAGAACGTCGAGGTCTCGATCATCGACAAGGCGTGGGAGACCGGAGACGTCGCCCCGCAGATCCCCGAGCGCCTGTCCGGCAAGACCGTCGCCGTCATCGGCTCGGGCCCCGCGGGCCTGGCCGCCGCCCAGCAGCTCACCCGGGCCGGCCACACCGTCGCCGTCTACGAGCGCGCCGACCGCATCGGCGGCCTGCTGCGCTACGGCATCCCCGAGTTCAAGATGGAGAAGCGGCACATCAACCGCCGCATCGAGCAGATGCGCGCGGAGGGCACCCGCTTCCGCACCGGCGTCGAGATCGGCCGCGACGTCAAGGCGACCGACCTGAAGAAGCGCTACGACGCCGTCGTCATCGCCGCCGGCGCCACCACCGCCCGCGACCTGCCGGTCCCGGGCCGGGAACTCAAGGGCATCTACCAGGCGATGGAGTACCTGCCCCTGGCCAACAAGGTCCAGGAGGGCGACTACGTCTCCCCGCCGATCACGGCCGAGGGCAAGCACGTCGTCGTCATCGGCGGCGGCGACACCGGCGCCGACTGCGTGGGCACCGCCCACCGCCAGGGCGCGGCCTCCGTCACCCAGCTGGAGATCATGCCCCGGCCGGGCGAGGAGCGGAACCCGGTCACCCAGCCGTGGCCGACCTTCCCGATGCTCTACAAGGTCACCAGCGCCCACGAGGAGGGCGGTGAGCGGGTCTACGCCGTCTCCACCACCCACTTCGAGGGCGACGAGGACGGCAACGTCCAGTGGCTGCACATGAGCGAGGTCGAGTTCGTCGAGGGCAAGCTGACCCCGAAGCCGGGCACCGAGCGCAAGATCCCGGCCCAGCTGGTCACCCTCGCCATGGGCTTCACCGGCACCGACCGGGAGAACGGCCTGGTCGACCAGTTCGGACTGGAGCTCGACGAACGCGGTAACATCGCCCGGGACGCCGACTTCCAGACCAATGTGCCGGGTGTGTTCGTCGCCGGCGACGCCGGCCGCGGCCAGTCGCTCATCGTCTGGGCGATCGCCGAGGGACGCTCCGCCGCCCGCGGCGCCGACAGCTTCCTGACCGGGGCCAGCGAACTGCCGGCTCCGATCCGCCCGACGGACCGCGCCCTCGCGGTCTGACGGACGGACAACCGTCCCGACGGACGGAACAACCGAAGAACGTCCCGTACAAAGGCGTACGGAACACTGATGGCGCCTGCCCTGTCCCCGACCGGACAAAGGGGCAGGCGCCGTCGCATGCGCCCGCGGACGCCTACGGCAGCCGGTACGTGTCCCCGTACATCTCCCACACCAGCGGCACGTCCAGGTCCAGGTTCCCCTCCCGCAGCCACCGGCGCTGCGCGGTGTCGACGCGGGAGGTGTCGATGCCCGGACGCTTGGCCAGCATGGCCTCGCGGCGGACGTCCAGGAACGCCTTGAGATAGGCCTTCTCGGAGCCGGCCCGGGCCGGCGTCTTCGCCTTCTCCATGGCCCGCTCGCGCAGCCCGTAGAAGCCCTCGGCGTCCGTGTCGGGGCCGTGGAAGACCATCGCGTCGAAGTACACGAACTGGCCGAGCGTGCCGAGCCCGTCCAGCTTGGCGAGGCGGACCGCCGGCTCGAAGTAGACCCGGTCGCGCTCCTCCTCCTGCGCCTTGCGGAACTCCGGCCGCTCGGCCTCCGCCTGCCAGGCGGCCGTGAAGCCGGGGTCCAGACCCTCGTGGGAGTCGGTGCCGTCCACCTCGCGCAGGGCGGGCAGATACGTCGCCAGGCCGTTGTCCGGATGCGCCTTCGTGTAGCGCTCGACCAGCGTGAGCAGGTCGTGGGTGGCGGTGCAGAAGCCGATGATGCCCGCCGTGTAGCCGCACCCGTCGCCGAGGTCGTCGATCGTGCCGTACGAGGTGCGCCACTCGGTCGTCGAGTTCTCGGCGCTGGACACCAACTGCTGGGCCAACTCCTTCTTCGCCGGGTCGGCGAGCCCCGGCGGCAGGTCGGCGATCAGCGCGTCGTCCGCCTCCCGCTCCTGCTCAGCCCGGCTCTTGGCGTCCTGTCGGGACGACTGGGCGGAGGACGCGGGAGGCGCCACCGGGGCGTCGGCCGAATCCGTCGGCATCACGAAGTACACCCCCGTGGCGATCACGGGAACGGCCGCGAGGAGCAGCACACCGGCACGTTTCATCGGGAAATACCTCTCATAGGGAAATGCCTCCGCCTGTCAGTTCCGTCACCCTGCCCACCGCGGCGACCGCCAGCAGCGCCACCAGCACCGCGCACGCCACCGCCTGCACCGCCGTCCGGCGCCCGTCCCGGGGCGCGTACGCGAACGCCAGCGCCACCGCGCCGCCCGCCAGCAGACCGCCCAGGTGCCCCTGCCAGGAAGTGAACCCGGCGGACACCACCAGCCACAGCAACAGGAGCATCATGAAACGGTTGACCGCGGCCAGGTCCGCGCCCAGCCGGCGGTGCAGGACGTAGTACGCGGCACCCACGCCGAAGACCGCCCCCGACGCGCCGACCGACGACTGCCCGGGATCGGCCAGGACCAGCTGCACGACCGAACCTCCCAGCGCGGACAACAGATACAGGACCACGAAGCGGAGCCGACCCAGCATCCGCTCCACCACGCGCCCCAGTTGCCACAGCGCCAGCATGTTCATGGTGATGTGCAGGATCCCGAAGGCGCCCTCGAAGGGCGACAGGTGGAGGAAGGAGCTCGTGAGCATCCGCTCCCACTCGCCGGCGGCGACGCCCTCCGCCCGCAAGTGCCCGAAGTACGCGCTCTCGTAGACGTAGTGGCCGCCGTCCTGCCCGACCAGCCGCGCACCGACCATCGAGAACCGGTCCACGATCTCCGGCCGCACCGCCTCGGCCAGATACGCGACCACGTTCAGCGCGAACAGCGCGTACGTCACCACGGGCGACGCCGGGACCCGGCCGCCCGCGATGGTCCGCGCCCGCCGGAGCGACCGCGCCCCCTCCTTCACGCATGCGCGGCACTGGTGGCCGACGGGGGCCTCACGCATGCAGTCCGGACAGATGAACCGCTCGCAGCGGGTGCAGCGGACGTGGCACTCCACCGCCGGATGGCGGTAGCAGGTCGTGACGGTGGACTCGGAATCCACAGCCGGCTCCTCGGGGCGGGACGGACGGTGAGCCGGTGGGGACGGCGGCGAACAAAATAGCGAACGCCTGTGGACGAGCTGAGAGGCGGGGTGCGCCGTGCCGTAACCTCGGCAGCCAGAAGCCGCAAGCCCAGGGGTGACGGGGGAGTCCGCATGGCCGCGATCAGTCTCACCAAGGTGCAGGAGACGGCGCCCGCGCTGGTCGATCTGTACAAGCGCGCCGGTGTGTCGCTGACGGAACACGGGCTGGAGGCGACCCGGGCCGCGGTCTACCTCGTCGTCGACTACTCCGGGTCGATGAAGCCGTACTACAAGGACGGCAGCGTGCAGGCCCTCGCCGACCGGGTGCTGGGGCTGTCCGCCCACCTCGACGACGACGGCACCGTGCCCGTGGTGTTCTTCTCCACGGACGTCGACGCCGTCACCGAGATCACCCTCGCCGACCACCGGGGACGCATCGAGCGGATCGTGGCCGACCTCGGACACATGGGCAAGACCAGCTACCACCTGGCCATGGACGCCGTCATCGACCACTACCTCGACAGCGGCGCCACCCACCCCGCCCTCGTCGTCTTCCAGACCGACGGCGGCCCGATCAACCGGCTCGCCGCCGAGCGGTACCTGTGCAAGGCGGCGTCCCTGCCGCTGTTCTGGCAGTTCGTCGGCTTCGGCGACCCGGGCAGCCGCCAGTTCGAGTACCTGCGCAAACTCGACGAACTGGCGGTGCCGGACAAGCGGGTCGTCGACAACGCCGGGTTCTTCCACGCCGGCCGCGACCCGCGGAAGGTTTCCGACGCCGAGCTGTACGACCGCCTGGTGGGCGAGTTCCCCAAGTGGCTCGTGGCCGCACGGGCGCAGGGCATCGTGCGGCCGTAGGGAAGGGAGCGTGCGGCACCGGCGCCGCCCCCTGGAGCTCCTCGGCGACCCGTCAGGTGTCGCACTCCAGCACCGTCCGGCACAGCCCGCACCGCGCCCGTACCCGCCCCCGCACCGGCACCCTGATCCGCTGGTGACAGGTCGGGCACGGGAACGACACCCGCAGCGGGCCGTGCTCCCGCGAGGTGAACGCGTAAGGGCCGTCCTCCGGCGGGACGGACGAGGCGTGCGGACCCTGCGCGTGCCTGCGGTCCCGCGCGTACCGGCGGCGGCCCGCCCAGCCGGCCGCCGTCAGCGGCGGCTGCCGCTCGTCCCGGCGGGCCCGCGCCAGACCCTTGCCGTAGGCCTCGTACGCCTGCGGACTGGTGAACCACACCGACGGGTCCTCCCCGAACACCAGCGCCCGTTTGGCCAGCACGTACCCGAACTCCTCCGGCGTCAGATACCCCAGCTTCTGCGACGACGCCCCGTCCTCCCGGTAGGCGTCCAGCAGCAGCCAGCCGGCACCCAGATACGTCGTCGCCGTGTCCGTGAGGATCTCGTTGTCCCGGGTGCCGGGGAAGGACAGGTCCAAGCGGTGCAGATACACGTGCATCACCTCGTGCGCCAGCGCCGCGCCGATGTCCCGGCGATGAGTGCGGAAGCGGTCGTTCAACTCGATGAAGTACTCGGGACCCGCCGTCAGCTCCACGTGCGCCGCGTGCGTCATCTCCCGGAAGGAGACGATCATCCGGGCGTCCGGGAGACGGTAGTGACGCACCAGCTCGTGAGCCACCCGCTGGGCGCCCAGATACAGGTCGTCGGTGTCGCAGAACGCCACGTCCGCCGGAGGCACACTCGCCGAGAACGTCCGCACGGTGTCGTACGACAAGCGCCGGTACAGCGCGGTGACGGCGGCCCGCACCGTCTCCAGGTGCGGGAAACCGTGCTCGACCGGTCCGCCGTTCGCCACGCCCGACCCCCAAGACGCCTGAACCCTCCTCCCACTGTACGAGGAGCCCCGCACCACGGGCCGCCGCCGCCCGGCCGAAACCGTTCGCCCCACCCGGGGCCTCCGGAGAGAATCCGGACCGTGACCAGCGAACAGCACACCGCACCCGGTGCCACCCTGCACGTGGGCGGCGCCGACGACGACCTGGAGAAGCGGCTCGACGACGAGCTGACCGCCTTCAACACCGCCGCCGCCCGCGGCGCCCGCACTCGACCCCTCACCGTGCGCGCCACCGACGCCGAGGGCGCCCTGATCGGCGGACTGACCGGCTGGACCTGGTCTACCCTCGCCTCGGTCGAGATGCTGTGGGTACGGGAGGACCAGCGGCAGGCCGGCTGGGGGAGCCGGTTCATGCGCGAGGCGGAGGACGAGGCCGCCCGGCGCGGCTGCACCGACATGATCGTGTCCACCTACACCTTCCAGGCACCCGGCTTCTACCCGAGGCTCGGCTTCCGGGAGCGGGGCCGCATCCAGGGCGTACCCGGCGGACACGAGGACGTGTACTTCCACAAGCGCATCGGGCAGAGCACCACCGGAGAGGTTCTCGGGCCCTGAGACGGTCTGCGACGCCCCGGCGCCCGCCCGTAGGGTGAGCCCTCATGACCACCAGCAACACCGGTACCGGTGCCGTCGACCCCGCCGTCCGCGAGGAGCTGGCCCGACTGAGGGACAGCATCGACAACATCGACGCGGCCGTCGTCCACATGCTCGCCGAGCGCTTCAAATGCACCCAGCAGGTCGGCCACCTCAAGGCCCGGCACCAGCTGCCGCCCGCCGACCCGGCCCGCGAGGCCCAGCAGATCGCCCGCCTGCGCGCCCTCGCCGAGAGCGCCAAGCTGGACCCGGCGTTCGCCGAGAAGTTCCTGAACTTCATCATCGCCGAGGTGATCCACCACCACGAGCGCATCGCGGAGAACAACGGCAGCGGCCCCGCCTGAGACCCGAGCGGCGCCCCCGCCCACGGGGGCGCGCCGGGGAGCACGCCGCCCTCCGAAACGGAGCGGACATACTCCGCGTACCGATCCGCCTCTGTGCCCTGCCGACGCCATCAGGCAGCATGGCGTCCATGTCCGTACTCACGCGCGACGAAGCGCAGACCCGTGCCAGCCTCCTCGACGTCCACCACTACGCGATCGACCTCGATCTCACCCGTGGGGACGACACCTTCGACTCCCGCACCGTCATCCGCTTCACCGTGCGCGACGAGACGGACACCACGGACACCTTCGTCGAGGTCAAGCCCGCCGAGCTGCGCACCGTCACCCTGGACGGACATCCCCTCGACCCCGGCACGCTCGACGAGAACCGGCTCGCGCTGAAGAACCTCACTCCCGGCGAGCACGAACTGCGCGTCGACGCGGCCATGCGCTACTCCCGCACCGGCGAGGGCATGCACCGCTTCACCGACCCCGCCGACGGCGAGACCTACGTCTACACCCAGCTCTTCCTCGACGACGTCCAGCGCGTCTACGCCGCCTTCGACCAGCCCGACCTGAAGGCCGTCTTCGACCTCACCGTCACCGCCCCCGAAGGCTGGACCGTCCTCGCCAACGGCATCACCGAACACACCGGCGACGGCCACTGGAAGGCCGCCACCACCCCTCCCGTCTCCACCTACCTCGTCGCCGTCGCCGCCGGACCCTGGCACTCCGTACGCACCGAACACCGCGGTCTGCCCTTCGGCATCCACTGCCGCCGCTCCCTCGCCCGCCACCTCGACGCCGACGCCGACGAACTGTTCGAGGTCACCCGCGGCTGCTTCGACCGCTACCACGAGAGGTTCACCGAGCCCTACCCCTTCGACTCCTACGACCAGGCGTTCGTCCCCGAGTTCAACGCCGGCGCCATGGAGAACCCCGGCCTCGTCACCTTCCGCGACGAGTACGTCTTCCGCTCCGCCGTCACCGACACCCAGCGCCAGACCCGCGCCGTGACCATCGCCCACGAGATGGCCCACATGTGGTTCGGTGACCTCGTCACCCTGAAGTGGTGGGACGACATCTGGCTCAACGAGTCCTTCGCCGAGTACATGGGTTACCAGACCACCGCCGAAGCCACCCGCTTCACCGGCACCTGGACCGATTTCGGCGTCACCCGCAAACCCTGGGGCTACGACGCCGACCAGCGCCCCTCCACCCACCCCGTCGCCCCCGAGAACGTCTCGGACACCGCCTCCGCCCTCCTCAACTTCGACGGCATCTCCTACGCCAAGGGCGCCTCCGCCCTGCGCCAGCTCGTCACCTGGCTCGGCGAGAAGGACTTCCTCGCCGGCATCAACACCCATTTCGAACGGCACAAGTTCGCCAACGCCACCCTCGCCGACTTCATTGACTCCCTCGCCGCCGCCACCGACCGCGACGTCCACGCCTGGGCCGACGCCTGGCTGCGCACCACCGGCGTCGACACCATCACCCCCCGCATCACCGGCGACAACGGCGACCGCGCCCTCACCGTCGACCGCACCGGCAGCCGCCCCCACCGCGTCCGTGTCGGCCTCTACGACCCCGACCTCACCGACGAAGGCCGCCTCACCCTGCGCTCACGCCTCGACATCGACGTACCCCAGAGCGAACCGAGGCCCATCGGCAAACGCCCCGCCCTCACCGTCCTGAACGACGGTGACCTCACCTACGCCAAGATCCGCTTCGACGCCCACTCCTTCCAGACCCTGCGCACCGGCCTGTCCGGCCTGCCCGACTCCCTCACCCGCGCCGTCGTCTGGAACGCCCTGCGCGACGCCGTCCGCGACGGCGAACTCGCCCCCACCGCCTACCTCGACATCGCCCGCACCCACCTCCCGCACGAGAGGGACCTCGCCCTCGTCGACGGCGTCCTCTCCTTCGCCGGCGCCCACGTCACCGACCGCTACCTCACCCCCGAACAGCGGCCCGCCGCCCTCACCACCCTCACCGACCTGTGCCGCGACCTCATCCGCCGCACCGAGGACGGCGACCACCCCGGACTGCGCCTCATCGCCGTCCGCCACCGCATCGCCACCGCCGCCCACCCCGACACCATCGCCGCCTGGCTCGCCGACGGCACCGTCCCCGGCGGCCCCGAACTCGACCCCGAACTGCGCTGGCGCATCCTCACCCGCCTCGCCGTCCTCGGCGCCACCGACGAGACCGCCATCGCCGCCGAACTCGCGAACGATCCCAGCGCCACCGGCCGGGAAGGCGCCGCCCGCTGCCGCGCCGCCCTGCCCGACGCCGAGGCCAAGAGCCGCTCCTGGGAAGCCATGTTCGCCACCGACGACCTCTCCAACTACCTGTTCACCGCCACCGCCCAGGGCTTCTGGCAACCCGAACAGGCCGACCTCGTAAGCGACTACGTCTCCCGCTACTACGCCGAAGCCGTCGCCGTCGCCGCCCGCCGCGGCCCCGCCATCGCCGAAGCCGCCGGCCGCTGGGCCTTCCCCGCCCACGCCGTCGACACCGACACCCTGCGCCTCGGCCGGCAGTGCCTGAGCGATGCCGACCCCATCCCCGCCCTGCGCCGCAAGCTCACCGACCAACTCGACGACCTGGCCCGCGCCCTGCGCGTACGGGAGGCGGCCACCGGCTGACCCGATGGCGGCCGGTTCCCGCACACCGGGCCGGAACCGGCCGCACGAATACCCCTTTCGGGTAGTGATCATTGAGCTGTCCGGGTGTACGGACGCGACCGCGTCCAAGCTGGAACCCCAGTCCCCGCGCCCGGAGGCCAGCCCATGGGCCTGCCGCCCCTCGCCTCGGGCCCGCACGGCCCCGACACCCTGCGGCCCCTGCTCGACACCGTGCTCGACGCCCTGCGCACCGGCATCGCCGCCCGCGGCGGCCCCCTGCCCGCCGGCGGCCCCGACGCCGTCACCGCCAAGGTCACGAAGGCGGCCGGTGAACTCCTGCCCGACCACGGCGACCCCGACGCACTGCACACCCTCGTCACCGCGCTCGCCGAAGGCGCCGCCGACCCCGCCCATCCCCTGTGCGCCGCCCACCTGCACGGCCCACCACTCGCCGTCGCCACCGCCGCCGACCTCGCCGCCAGCGCCCTCAACCCCTCCCTCGACTCCTGGGACCAGGCCCCCGCCGCCTCCGCCCTCGAAGCCCTCCTCACCCACGCACTCGCCCGGGAGACCGGCGCCACCGACGCCGTCGTCACCACCGGCGGCACCGAGTCGAACCACCTCGCCGTCCTGCTCGCCCGCGAGACCCACGGCGCCGGCCTGCGACTCCTCCACGGCGCCAACGCCCACCACTCCGTACCCCGTGCCGCCTGGCTGACCGGCCTGCCCGAAACCGTCGCCGTCCCCGCCCCCGCCGGCACGCTCGACCCCGCCGCACTCGACGAAGCCCTCACCAGGATCCCCGGCCCCCACCTCGTCATCGCCACCGCCGGCACCACCGACGCCGGCCTCATCGACCCGCTCCCCGAGATCGCCGGCCGCTGCGCCGCCCACGGCGCCCGCCTCCACGTCGACGCCGCCTACGGCGGGGGCCTCCTCTTCAGCGACCGGCACCGCCCCAAACTCACCGGACTGGAAGCCGCCGACACCGTCGCCCTCGACCTGCACAAACTCGGCTGGCAACCGATCGCCGCCGGCCTCCTCACCGTCACCGACCCCGACGACCTCGCCGCCCTCCACCACCACGCCGACTACCTCAACGCCGACGACGACACCGACGCGGGCCTCCCCGACCTCCTCGGCCGCTCACCGCGCACCAGCCGCCGCCCCGACATCCTCAAGATCGCCGTCACCCTCAAGACCCTCGGCCGCGGCGGACTCGGCGCGCTCGTCGACGAGGTCTGCGCCAACGCCGAGCGGTTCGCCGCCCTCATCGACACCCACCCCGCGTTCGAACTGCACGCCCCGCCCCCCATCAGCACCGTCCTCTTCCGCCCCGCACACGCCACCGACACCACCGTCGCCGCCGTACGCCGCACCCTGCTCACCACCGGCACCGCCGTCCTCGGCCGCGCCCGCGCCGACGACCGCCTCTGGCTCAAGGCGACCCTCCTCAACCCCCACACACAGCCCGGCGACCTCGCCGCCCTCCTGACCCACGTGGAAAGCGCCCTGGAAGGACACACTCCCCGATGAACACCCCCGCACGCCCCGCCCACGAGACCCCCCGCGACCTCGTCGGCATCGGCATCGGCCCCTTCAACCTCTCCCTCGCCGCCCTCGCCGACCCCCTCACCGACCTCGACACCGTCTTCTACGACCAGCGCCCCGCCTTCCACTGGCACCCCGGCCTCCTCCTCGACGGCGCCCGCGTCCAAGTGCCCTTCCTCGCCGACCTCGTCACCCTCGTCGCCCCCGCCAGCCACTGGACCTTCCTCAACCACCTCAGGGCCCGAGAACGCCTCTTCCCCTTCTACTTCGCCGAACGCTTCCACATCCAGCGTGCCGAATACGACGCCTACTGCCGCTGGGTCGCCGAGAACCTCACCACCCTCCGCTTCCACCACCAGGTCGACGCCGTCCGCTGGAACCCCGGACGAGACCTCTTCGAAGTCGACTACACCCGGCTCGACGCCGACGGAGAAGCCGACGCCCTCGGCCGCACCTACACGAAGAACGTCGTCCTCGGCATCGGCACCGAACCGCACGTCCCCGACCCGCTCAAGCCCCTCGTCGACACCCCCGGCGTCCCCGTCGTCCACGCCGCCGACTACCTCCGGCACCGCGACCCCCTGCTCACCGCCGGACACATCACCGTCATCGGCACCGGCCAGTCCGGGGCCGAGATCTTCCTCGACCTGCTCCGCCACCGCCCCGCCGGACACGAGAGACTCCACTGGCTCGGCCGCACCGAAGCCTTCGCCCCCATGGAGTACTCCAAACTCGGCCTGGAGCACTTCACCCCCGACTACACCCGCTACTTCCACGCCCTGAGCGAATCTGTCCGCGACCGCCTCGTCGCCACCCAGTGGCAACTCCACAAGGGCATCGACGCCGACACCACCGCCGCCATCCACGACGAGCTCTATCGCCGCACCCTCGACGGCGGCTGGCCCGACGCCGTCCTCACCCCCGGCGTCCACGTCCGCACCGCCGGCCGCATCTCCACCAACAGGATCGAACTCCATCTCGAACACGCCCAGCAGAAGGCCCGCTCCCGCCTCACCACCGACGCCGTCGTCCTCGCCACCGGCTACCGCGAACGCCCCCTCGGCCGCGTCCTCGCCGGCCTCGACCCCTACATGCGACGCGACAGCCACGAACGCCCCCGCGTCGACGAACGCTTCCGCCTCCTCCTCGACCCCTCCGTCACCGGAACCGTCTACGTCCAGAACGCCGAGACCCACACCCACGGCGTCGGCACACCCGACCTCGGCCTCGCCGCCTGGCGCAGCGCCACCATCCTCAACGACGTCACCGGACGAAACCCCTACCCGCTCCCCAGCCGCACCGCCTTCACCACCTTCGGCCTGGAACGCGCACAGCCCCAGATCCCCTCCGCACGCGACCACCGGGCACTCACCCCGCTGGTGGAAGGAATCTGAGGCCGCTCATCGAAAACGCTGTGAAAACGCTGGGCTCAGAACACCGGCGCACCGTCCCGCGTCAGCTTCCAGTCCACCGACGCGAAGTCCTTCGGGTCCAGCACACCCTTCGCCGTGACCCACTCGGCGATCCGCGTACGGATCTCCGTCGACTCCGACCACAACTCCTGGGCCGACGCCACATGTGGGAACGCACCGCCACCGTTGGCCCGGTAGTTGTTCACCGCCAGCACGAACCGCGCGTCATCAGCCAACGGCGCACCCCCGTGCGCCACGTTCTTGATCCGCGAACCGGGCGCCTGCGCGATGTCGACCTCGTACGACAGCCCCGACACGTAGTCGTAGTTGTAGTCCGGGCGGCCGTTCGCGTTGGTCAGCTTCGCCACGTCCACCGGCGCACCGGCCGCCGTCTGCACGTAGTACTCCGCCGAGTACTCCAGGTACGCCCGCAGCTGGGCGCCCGTCATCAGCTTCGCCACCAGCGTGTTGTCGTACACGTACAGACTCGACAGATCCCGGATCGTCACGTCACCGGCCGGGATCTCGGACGTCCGCGAGAACGGCGAAGCCTGCGCCAGAACCGGCAGCGAAGCGTACTCCGTTCCCGCCAGCGCCTCCTTGACCACGTCCTCCTGCACCTTCGTGATCAGGTCGATGATCGGCGCGTCCGTGTAACGCGCCTCCACCGTCGTCAACGTCTCGGTCGCCGTACCGACCACCTGATTGACGTACGCCACGACCTTCGCGTGCTCGTCCGAGAGCAGCTCGGTGATCTCCGGGTCGTCCTCGACCGTGCTGGAATCCCGAAGCGACGCCTTCACCGACTCCACGTGCCAACGGCCCCGCTCGAAGACCAGCTCGAAATCAAACAGGGTCAGCCGCTCCGCGTAACACAGCGGCTCCGACAGCACGACCGCCTTGCCGGTCTCCTCGTTCACGACCTTCAGCTCCGCGATCTCCCGATGCGCGTGCCCCACCAGGATCGCGTCGATACCCGGCACCAGCCTCGCCACATTCGCCGCCGCGTTCTCCACGTACGGAAGCTGGTCACCGTACGACGACGTGCCCGACGACCCCGAGTGCGCCGACACCACCACCACGTCCGCGCCCATCGAACGCAGCTTCGGCACCCACTTGGCCGCCTGCTCCTCAAGACCCGGGAACGCCAGCTTCCCCTGCACGTACGCCTTGTCCCAGATCGCGATGCCCGGATTCGTCAGTCCCAGCACCGCCACCTTCACCGGCGGCGCGCCCTTCACCCGGAACGTCTTCATGAAGTACGGCGGGAAGGCGGGCCTCAGCGTCTTCGCGTCCACCGCGTTCGCACCCAGCAGCGGAAAATCGCACTGCTCCTCGAACCTGCGCAGCGTCTCGATGCCGTAATTGAACTCGTGATTTCCGAGCGCCACCGCGTCGTACCCGATCGCGTTCATCGCCTGCGCCATCGGGTGCACCGGGCCACCCTCGGCGGTGATCGGGTCGACCTTGGCGTAGTAGTACGTCAGCGGGGTGCCCTGGATCGTGTCACCCGCGTCCAACAGCAGCGTGTTGCCGCGGCCCTTCTCCTCCCGGACCTGGTTCACCAGCGTGGAGACCCGGGCCAGGCCCTGGGCGTTGCCCGCCGCGTCGGAGTACTCGGCGTCCTTGAAGTAGTCCCAGTTGAAGACGTGCCCGTGCAGATCGGTGGTGCCGAGCACGGTCAGGGCGTACCGCTTGGGCTTCCGGCGACCCCGGTATCCCTTGTGGGCCGGGGCCGCCTCGGCCGCCGGAGCCGCCACCGCGCCGGCCAGCGCGACACCCGCCCCCGTCACTGCGGACCTGCTCAGGAACTTCCGGCGGTTCAACGGCATGGCTGGCTCTCCTCGGTTCAGTGACCCGTGCACGACATCGGCAACGCGCGTAGATTCTGTCCTGGACATGCCCTCTGTCAAGGGGTGACGGCCGAGGTGAATGCTCATCGGAGCAGACGGTCGCACAATTCAACACTTGTCAATATCCCTTTACTCAAAGGTTGTTGAGTGGACATGCGCGCCCAATTCGCTACCCGGCAGTAAGTCATAGGCTCGACCCATGCGCCGAGCAAAGATCGTCTGCACCCTGGGGCCCGCCACCGACTCGTACGACCAGATCAAAGCCCTGGTCGACGCCGGAATGGACATCGCCCGTTTCAATTTCAGCCACGGTACCCACGCCGAACACGAAGAGCGCTATCGACGAGTCCGCAAGGCAGCCGACGAAACCGGCCGCAGCGTCGGTGCCCTCGCCGACCTTCAGGGCCCGAAGATCAGGCTCGGTCACTTCGCCGAAGGACCCGTACTCCTCGAACGCGGCGACACCTTCACCATCACCGTCGAAGAGGGCGTGGAGGGCGACCGCCACACCTGCGGCACCACCTACGCCGGCCTCGCCGGCGACGTCACCCCTGGTGAACGCGTCCTCGTCGACGACGGCAAGGTCTGCCTGGAGGTCACCGGCGTCAACGGACCCCGAGTCCACACCAGGGTGATCGAAGGCGGCATGGTCTCCGACCACAAGGGCCTCAACCTCCCCGGCGTCGCCGTCTCCGTCCCCGCCCTCTCCAAGAAGGACGAGGACGACCTGCGCTGGGCCCTGCGGGCCGGCTTCGACGTCGTCGCCCTCTCCTTCGTCCGCAGCGGCCGCGACGTCCTCGACGTCCACCGCATCATGGACGACGAAGGCCGCCGTCTCCCCGTCATCGCCAAGGTCGAAAAGCCCCAGGCCGTCGAGAACATCGAGGACATCGTCGCCGCCTTCGACGGCATCATGGTCGCCCGCGGCGACCTCGGCGTCGAAATGCCCCTCGAAGAGGTGCCGATCGTCCAGAAGCGCGCGATCAAGCTGGCGAAGCGCAACGCGAAGCCCGTCATCGTCGCCACCCAGATGCTCGACTCCATGATCGACAACGCCCGGCCCACCCGCGCCGAAGCCTCCGACGTCGCCAACGCCGTCATCGACGGCACCGACGCGGTGATGCTCTCCGGCGAGACCAGCGTCGGCAAGCACGCCGTCGACACCGTGCGCACCATGGCCAAGATCGTCGAGGCGGCCGAGGAGGACATCCTCGCCAAGGGCCTCCCCCCGCTCACCGAACGCAACAAGCCCCGCACCCAGGGCGGCGCGGTCGCCCGCGCGGCAGCCGAGATCGGCGACTTCCTCGGCGCCAAGTACCTCGTCGCCTTCACCCAGTCCGGCGACACCGTCCGCCGCCTCTCCCGCTACCGCTCACCCATCCCCCTGCTCGCCTTCACCCCCGAACCGGCGACACGCTCACAGCTCAGCCTGACCTGGGGCGTGGAGACCTTCCTCGGCCCCCACGTCGACTCCACGGACGCGATGGTCGACCAGGTGGACGAACTCCTGACCCGCTACGGCCGCTGCGAGAAGGGAGACGTCGTGGTCATCACGGCGGGCTCGCCGCCGGGTGTGTCGGGCACGACCAATCTGGTACGGGTGCACCACATCGGGGAGGACGACAGCCCCAAGTGATCGGTGCTCGGGTTCCGCGCGGATGAGCGCTGAGGCAGCCATCGCCCAGGTGCAGCAGGCCCAGGAGGCAGGAGTGGGACCGCTCGCCTGCGGGCGGACCAGGGTTGCAGGATCCATGCGGGGCAGCGGTGTCAGGCGTGCGCGCCAAGCCCGGATCCCATCCCGGGAGATGCCCGTCTCCCCGCTCACCGAATCGGAACTGCGGCCTTGGGGTGCGAGGCCAACGCTCGTTTGCCTGTGCCGGGGTCGTACATTCGGGCCACTGCGTACGTGGGAAAGCAGCGACGCGCGGCAAAAAGCGGATGTTCACGAGAACGTGGACATCCGCTTGAAGATGTGACCTTGGAACCTGAGGAAAAGTGCCCCGGGTGGGACTCGAACCCACACTGAATACCTTTTGAGGGTATCGTCTCTGCCGATTGGACTACCGGAGCTCCTGCGAATCGAAGATTGCAACCGACCCGCTGCCCGTCCACCATACCGCAGCTAGGTAGGCTCTTGTCAGCAGTATCCCTGCCCCGAACGAGGAGCCCCACGTGACCGCCCCCGAGTCGCCCCAGCCCGCCGACGTGAACGACGACGACAAGTCGCACGTGCCTCCGCTGACGACCCGTGTCGTCATCGCCGAGGACGAGGCGCTCATCCGGCTGGATCTCAAAGAGATGCTGGAGGAGGAGGGGTACTCCGTCGTCGGTGAGGCCGGTGACGGGGAGCAGGCCGTGGAGCTGGCCCGGGAGCACAAGCCGGACCTCGTGATCCTCGACGTGAAGATGCCCAAGCTCGACGGCATCTCGGCGGCGGAGAAGATCGCGGAGGAGAGCATCGCGCCGGTGCTGATGCTGACGGCGTTCTCGCAGCGCGACCTGGTGGAGCGGGCGCGGGACGCCGGGGCGATGGCGTACCTGGTGAAGCCGTTCAGCAAGAGTGACGTCGTTCCGGCGATCGAGATGGCCGTCTCGCGCTTCACGGAGCTGAAGACGCTGGAGAAGGAGGTCGCCGACCTCAGCCAGCGGCTGGAGACGCGGAAGCTGGTGGACCGGGCGAAGTCGGTGCTGCAGACGGAGTACGGGCTGACGGAGCCGGCGGCGTTCCGGTGGATCCAGAAGACGTCGATGGACCGGCGGATGTCGATGCAGCAGGTGGCCGAGGCGGTCATTCAGGACGCCGAGGAGAAGAAGGCGTCGAAGGGCTGATCGAGAGTGTGCGGCTGAGGCCCGCGTCCCCGGTGGGGCGCGGGCCTCGTCGCGTGCGGGTGGGTTCAGTCCTCGCCGAGGTAGGCCTTGCGGACGGATTCGTCGTGGAGGAGGTCCTGGCCGCTGCCGGAGAGGACGATGTTGCCGACCTCCATGACGTGTCCCTGGTCGGCCAGGGAGAGGGCGGCCTGGGCGTTCTGTTCGACGAGCAGGATGGTGGTGCCCTGGGACTTGAGTTCGGCGATGGTCTGCATGATCTTCTGCATCATGATCGGCGAGAGACCCATGGAGGGTTCGTCGAGCATGAGAAGTTTGGGCTGGGACATGAGGGCGCGGCCCATGGCGAGCATCTGCTGTTCGCCGCCGGAGAGGGTGCCCGCGGCTTGCTTGCGGCGCTCGCCGAGAATGGGGAAGAGGTCGTAGGCGCGCTGGATGTCCTTCTCGATGCCTGGTCTGTCGTTGCGGAGGAAGGCGCCGAGGCGGAGGTTGTCCTCGATCGTCATGCGGGGGAAGATGTGCCGCCCCTCGGGCGAGTGGGCGAGCCCGAGGGAGACGATCTGGTGCGCGGGGACCTTCTTGAGCGACTTGCCGCCGAACTTGATCTGTCCGCCGACCGGCTTGAGGAGGCCGGAGAGGGTGCGCAGGGTGGTGGTCTTGCCGGCTCCGTTGGTGCCGATGAGGGTGACGACCTCGCCGGCATCGACCTCGAACGAGATGCCTTTGACGGCTTCGATCTTGCCGTAGGCGACGCGGAGGTCCTCGACCTCGAGGAGTGCGGTCATCGGTCGTTCTCCTTGCCGGCCGCGGTGTCCGTGGTGGTGTCGTCGGCCTGGGCGGCCGAGGATGCCTGGGCGGCCTCGGCGGCTTCGACTTCGGCGGCTTCGGCGGCGCCGGGGTCGTTGTCGAGGGGTTCGCCGAGGTAGGCGGCTACGACGCGTTCGTCGCCCTGGACGGTGGCGCTGTCGCCTTCGACGAGTTTCTCGCCTTGGACGAGGACGGCGACGCGGTCGCAGAGGTTGAAGATGAAGCGCATGTCGTGCTCGATGACGAGGACGGCGATGCCCTTGTCGCGGATGGCGAAGACGAGTTCCTCGGTGGCCCGCGTCTCCTGGGGGTTCATGCCGGCGGTCGGTTCGTCGAGGAGGAGCAGGCCGGGTTCGCTGGCGAGGGCACGGGCGATTTCGAGCTTGCGCTGTTCGCCGTAGGGGAGGTTCCGTGCGAGGTGCTCGGCCTTGTCGGCGAGGCCGACGAACTCGAGGAGTTCCATGGCGCGTTCGCGGGAGGTGGCCTCGGCCCGGTGGAAGCCGGGGCCGCGCAGGACGGCGGACCAGAAGCCTTCCTTGGTGCGGGTGTGGCGACCGACGAGGACGTTCTCCAGGACCGTCATGTTGGCGAAGAGGCGGATGTTCTGGAAGGTGCGGGCGATGCCGGCGGCGGTGACCTTGAAGGATTTGGCCGGCAGGACTTCGCCCTTGTAGCGGACTTCGCCTTCGGTGGGGATGTAGAGGCCGGTCAGGCAGTTGAAGAAGGTGGTCTTGCCTGCGCCGTTGGGGCCGATGAGGCCGACGATCTCGCCGCTGTTGACGGTGAGGTCGACGCCGTTGACGGCGGTGAGGCCGCCGAAGCGCATGGTGACGCCGCGTGCGTCGAGGACGGTGGTGCCGGGGGCGGGGGTGCCCGGGGTGGTGTCCTTGGTGGTGGTGTCGGTGGTCATGTGGTCAGGCCCCTGTCTTGCTCAGGGTGGTGGGCGCTTCGGCCTCTTCGTGGAATTCGAGCTTGCGGCGCCGGTTGGCGACCAGGCCTTCGGGGCGGAAGCGCATGAGCAGGACGAGTGCGAGTCCGAAGGCGAAGAGCTGGTAGTCGTCGAGGAATTGCAGCTTGTTGGGGATGAGGAAGAGCAGTGCGGCACCGATGAGGGGGCCGGCGATGGTGCCCATGCCGCCGAGGACGACTGCGGCGAGGAGGAAGGCGGAGTTGGGCGGGGTGGTGCCGGCGAAGAGGTACTGCTCGGGGGTGACGGTGTAGGTCACGTGGGCCTGGACGGTGCCGGCGAGTCCGGCGAGGGAGGCGCCGACGGCGAAGGCGATGAGTTTGACGCGGAAGCCGTTGATGCCCATGGCGAGGGCGGCGGTTTCGTCCTCGCGGATGGCGACCCAGGCGCGTCCGATGCGGGAGTCGCCGCTGCGTCGGAAGACGAGGACGACGACGGCGGTGATGAGGAGCATCAGGAAGAAGTAGTTGGCGAATCGGCCGATGGTGAAGCCGCCGATGTCGTGTGCGATCCCCATGTCGAAGCCGAGGATGTCGAGGTCGGGGATGGAGGAGATGCCGTTGGAGCCGTTGGTGACGTCCGGGCCGGAGGTGCCGTCGAGGTTGTTGGCGGTGATGCGGAAGATCTCGCCGAAGCCGAGGGTGACGATGGCGAGGTAGTCGCCGCGCAGTCGCAGGGTGGGTGCGCCGATGAGGACGCCGAAGACGAGTGAGGCGGCGGCGCCGACGAGGACGGCGGCCCAGAAGGGCAGGTGCAGGTCGAAGGGTGAGCTGGGGGAGCCGGAGACCATGGAGGCGGCGTAGGCGCCGACGCCGAGGAAGGCGACGTAGCCGAGGTCGAGGAGGCCGGCGAGGCCGACGACGATGTTCAGGCCGAGGGCGACGGTGGCGAAGATCAGGATGTAGACGCCGAGGGTGGCGTACTGGTCGTCGGACTGGGTGAAGGGGAAGCAGGCCGCGGCGATGAAGGCGCCGCAGACGGTGATGTTCTGGTGCCGGGCGGTGATCTCGGTGGCCTGGGCGATGAGGCCGGCCCGGTGGAGGGCGGTGAAGCCGAGGCCGGCGACGATGAGGAAGCCGACGAAGAGCTCGTCGTACTCGGTGCCGATGCCGTAGGTGAAGACGAGGAGGGCGACGGCGAGGATGCCGACGATGATGAGGATCTCGGCGTAGGAGGGCAGGGCGGGGACGGGGCGGGGGCTGCTGGAGGTGAAGGCCGCTCTGATCGTCTGCCAGTTCTGGGAGCTTGTGTGCTTGAACTGTTCCCAGCCGGTGTCCTCAGGGTCGAAGGGGTCGGGCGCGGGGCGTTCGAAGGGGAGGGCGAGTGCGCCGAGGAGTGCGATGAGGGTGACGGCTGCGGCGATGTAGCCGCCGGGTTCGAGGTTGACGAGGCCGCCGAGCTGGGCGCTGATCGCGATCATCGTGTACCAGGTGGTCGCGAAGGCGGCGAGCGCGGCGAACTTGAGGGCGGCGTCGCCGCCGGCGGGGACCAGCCGGCGCAATCCCCTGACGCCGTACGAGGCGAGGCCGAAGAGGGTGGTGAGGGCGCCGGCGATGAGGACCAGGACCTGGAGTCCGCCCGGGTAGCCGTAGACGGTGAGGTCGCCGGGGAATTCGGCGGTCCAGGTCCAGGCGAGGAAGGTGGAGGCGACGGTGAGGGCGCCGCCGCCGGTGGCGAGGGCCCGTCCGATGTGCGGGGGCATGCCGATGAGGCCGGAGGTGTCGCCCGCGGTGGGGGTGCCGGCGGTCTTCGGTGTGGTGGTCTGTGTGGTCATCGGTGTCACGCCCTGTCCGCAACGCGTTCGCCGAGCAGGCCCTGCGGCCTGAACAGCAGCACGAGGATGAGGAGGATGAAGGCCCAGACGTCGGCCCAGGACTGGCTGCCGAACTGGTCGAGGCCGGGGATGTCGGCGATGTAGGCGGTGGCCAGGGTCTCGGCGATGCCGAGGACGACGCCGCCGATCATGGCGCCGTAGATGTTGCCGATGCCGCCGAGGACTGCTGCGGTGAAGGCCTTGAGTCCGAGGATGAAGCCCATCTTGAACTCGATCTGGCCGTATTTGAGGCCGTAGGCGACGGCTCCGACGGCGGCGAAGACGGCGCCTAGGGCGAAGGCGACGACGATGATGCGGTCGGTGTTGACGCCCATCAGTTTGGCGGTGTCCGGGTCCTGGGCGGTGGCCTGCATGCCGCGTCCGGTGCGGGTGCGCATCACGAAGTAGGCGAGTATGGCCATGCTGACGGGGGCTGCGATGAGCAGAAAGACGTCGCCGGTCTGGAGGGTGACGTCGCCGATGTGGAAGGGGCCGCCGTCGATCTGGGGGAAGGTGCGCGCGGATTTGGCGTCGGGGTACCAGGCCCACACTGCCTGCTGGAGGGCGAGGGAGAGGCCGATGGCGGTGATGAGGGGCGCGAGTCGGGGTGCGCCGCGCAGGGGACGGTAGGCGAACCGTTCCGCCCCGACGGCGACGGTGACGGAGACCACCACGGCGCCGAGCAGCATGAGGGGCAGGGCGAGCAGCATGGAGGTGCCGTCGGGCAGGACGTATAGGTAGACCGTGAGTGCGCCGAAGGCGCCGGTCATGAAGATCTCGCCGTGGGCGAAGTTGATGAGCTGGACGATGCCGTAGACCATTGTGTAGCCGATGGCGATCAACCCGTACATGGATCCCAGTAGCAGGCCGTTGACCAGCTGCTGCGGCAGTTCGTTCACCGCATGTCCTCCGAGACTTTCGGAACGTTCGACGGATGTGGCCGGATGCGAGTCCGCGCGGGGCGCCTGTGGACAGCGCCCCGCGCGGCTCGAGGTTCGGTGGTGCGGGTGGTGGGTCAGCCGGTGTAGGTGCCGGACTTCACCGACTTCCAGGCACCGTTCTCGACGGCGTACACGGTGAGCTGCTTGTTGGTGGCGTCACCGAATTCGTCGAAGGAGACCTTTCCGGTCACCCCGTCGAAGGAGACGTTCTGCATGGCGTCCACGACCTTGGCGCGGGCGTCGTCGGGAAGCTTGCCGTCGTTGGCTTCGACGACGGCCTTGACGGCTTCGATGATCGCCCAGGCGGAATCGTAGGAGTAGCCGCCGTAGGCCTCGTAGGCCTCCTTGTATCCGGCGGCCTCGTAGTTCGCGACGAATTCCTTGGCGGAGGGGAGTTCCTCTACAGGGGCGCCGACGGAGGTCGCGAGGTCCCCGGTGCCGCTGGCGCCGGCGAGCTTGATGAAGTCGGCGCTGTAGATGCCGTCGCCGCCGACCACCGGAATCTTGGCGCCGGCGGCCTTGATCTGCTTGCTGAGCGGGCCCGCCTGCGGGTATTCGCCGCCGTAGTAGACGACGTCGGCGCCGGAGTTCTTGACCTTGGTGGCGACCGCGTTGAAGTCCTTGGTGTCGGGGTTGATGTGCTCGGTGCCGACGACCTGGCCGCCGAGCTTCTTGAACTCCTCGGTGAAGGTGGCGGCGAGGCCGGCACCGTAGGTCTTCTTGTCGTCGATGACGAAGACCTTGCGCTTCTTGGAGTCGTTGTAGACGTACTGTGCGGCGAACGGGCCTTGGATGGCGTCCGTGGTCGCGGTGCGGAAGTACGACTTATAGGGGCGGACCTTCTTGTTCTGCCAGTCGACGCCCTGGGTGAGCGCGGGGTTGGTGTTGGCCGGGGAGACCTCGACCAGCTTGGCGGTGTCGAAGACCTTCTGCATGGACTCGCCGACCGAGGAGTTCAGCGGGCCGACGACACCGAGGACGTCGTCGTTGGCGACGAGTTTGGTGGCGTTCTGCTGGCCGACGGAGGGCTGGCCCTGGTCGTCGAGGGCCTCTGTCTCGAACTTGATGCCGTCGACGTAGTTGTCCTTGTTCGCGGTCTTGGCCGCGAGGTCCACCGAGTTCTTGATGCCGAGGCCCAGCGCGGACAGGTCGCCGGTCAGCGGGGCGTCGACGCCGATGACGACGGTGGTGCCACCGCCGCCACCGTTGCCGCCGTCCGAGCCGCCGTCGTCGTCGCGCGAGCCGCAGGCGGTGAGGGTGAGTGCTCCCGCCGCCAGAGCGGCGGTGATGGCGATGAGCGAACGTTGACGCACGATCAGTCCTTTCCCTGGCACAGCCGCGTCCCTCTGGAGGCGGCCGAGTCGAGCGCTGGGCCGAAGTGACAATCGGACTGCGCGGTGACTGGCCGTGACTCTAAGCGTGTGTGGGGAACGTGGAGGAGGGTCTGACTCAGGCTGTGACGCTCTTGTTATGACACGGGGTAATGCAGAGCGGTACTGGCTGGGAAGAAGGGCGGAATTCCGGCCGATTCGCCCGGTCCACATGCTGAGAACTCGCAGGACCGGAGCGCGGACTTCAGGTGTCTGGGGTGTTTTGGTGATTACCTGGAATACTGGTCGCAGGCGGCGTGAAGGGCCTCGGAGAGGTCCCGTGCATAGCGTGATCCGAGGATGAAACTGTGGGCCTGTATTGCGCGCGCATTACGTAGCGTTACATCCAGGAAAGGGAGTCTGAGGTTCCGGGGTGCTCTTTCGCATTCCGTCACCCTCAGCGTGACAATGATCTTGCGGGCCGAATGCGACTTTGTCTGGATGGGGGCCGCGGGTGACGAGGCCATCGCGAGGCCGTCGTAGGGCTGGGCCAGGCGCGTCACGGTGACGGGCCGACCGGATCGCACGCTCAGCAGTACCGCGAAGCTGAAGTCGCCGGGCTCGGCCCCGCCGGGGCCGGCTACCGCGTCCAGGTAGACGAGGTCCACCACCTGGACGGGGTACGGCGGCTGGGGAGGCGGCGGCTGCCGCGGCCGACCGGCGTACGGGTAGCCGCTGCCCGCCAGTACGGCGATGGCCGCGGCGGAGCCGAGGACTGCCCTGCGGTGGCGGTCGTAGCACCGGGCGAGCCGGCCGCGCGGTCGGCCGGGCGGCCGGGGAGTGTCCGTGGCGTCCCAGGCGTGGGTGCCCTCGCCCGGCTCCACGGGGCCGGCGCCGCTCATCGCCACGGGCCTTGGGTGGGGCCGCCGCCGCGGTACGGATCGGCGCACCTGGCGCGCGGCTGACGGCCGATCACCGTCTCTGCGCCGCGCGTTCCTCGGTCGCGCTCCGCGGTCCTGGCGGCGTTCACTACCTCGCGGGTGATGTCGTACTGCCGGTTGCAGAGGCTTATCGACTGGTAGTCGCCGCAGGGGGTTGCGCTGTCGAGCAGTTCGCGTGCCCAGTGGCGGACGGCGGTCGTGCGCAACTCTTCGGGGCAGAGGGCGGGTCGGGCCGATGCGGTCGTGGACGCGGATGCCGAGGTCGACGCGGTCGCTTCCGTGGCGCTGTCGGAAGCGGCCCTGTCGGCGGGGGAGTCGCCGCAGGCGGCGCCGGGCAGGGACAGTGCGAGCGCCACCATGACCGGGACGACCCGGTCGCGTGCGTCGCGCCGGTGCGCCGCGCGTTCGCGTGCGGGGGCTCCCCGCGCGGTGCGCTCGGGCGTGTGCTGCTCGAACCCTTGACGGGTGGCGCGTTGGTGGGCGGCGCGTTCGAGTGCGAGGTGTACGCACCCGCCGAGCCGTCGCCCCCGGCCAGGGGGTCTCTCCCCGTCCCATGCCCCGAAGCCAGGGCGCCGGGTGGCCGGGAGCAATGCCGAGGGCGCGACATGCCGGTCCGGGCTGTGTACCGACGCGGGCCGTGTGCCGAGGGGGCCGTGTCTCGACGGAGGCGTGTGTCGATCGGCCTGTCACGCCGCTCAGGCGGTCGCGTCCGCCTGCGCTCCGTCGCCCGGCCTCACGTCCCGCAGCAGACAGGTCAGCCGGGCGGTGCACACGCGGCGGTCCTGTTCGTCGCTGATCACGATCTCGTACGTCGCCGTCGACCGGCCCCGGTGCACCGGCGTGGCCACCCCGGTGACCAGGCCGGAGCGGGCTCCGCGGTGGTGGGTGCAGTTCAGGTCGACGCCGACGGCGATCCTGGAAGCGCCGCCGTGCAGCATCGAGCCGACCGACCCGAGCGTCTCGGCCAGCACCGCCGAGGCGCCCCCGTGCAGCAGTCCGTACGGCTGGGTGTTGCCCTCGACCGGCATGGTGCCGACGACCCGGTCGGCCGACGCCTCGAGGATCTGGACCCCCATGCGCGTCCCGAGGTGCCCGGCGGAGAACAGTGCGGGCAGGTCGACGCCGAGCGTGGCGTACTCGTCGATGACCTCCTGCGGGAACTGCACCTGCTGCTGCTCGCCCATGGGCCCGGCTCCGTTTCGTCGCTCCGTCTGTCGGATCCGCCGGCCGGCCAGGTGGGACGGGCCGTCGGCGCCACTGAGCAAACGCTCAGTCGGTCGTCGATTGTTCCAGACGGACGACGACGGACTTGCTGGCCGGGGTGTTGCTGGTGTCCGCGGTGGCGTCCAGCGGCACCAGGACGTTGGTCTCCGGGTAGTACGCCGCCGCGCAACCCCGGGCCGTGGGGTAGTGCACGACGCGGAAGCCGGGGGCCCGCCGCTCCACCCCGTCCTTCCACTCGCCGATCAGGTCGACGTACGCGCCGTTTCGGACGCCGAGCTCCCGGGCGTCCTCCGGATTGACCAGGACCACCCTGCGGCCGTTCTTGATGCCCCGGTAGCGGTCGTCCAGTCCGTAGATCGTGGTGTTGTACTGGTCGTGCGAGCGCAGCGTCTGCAGCAGCAGCCGCCCCTCGGGCAGCTCGGGGTACTCGACCGGAGCCGCGGTGAAGTTGGCCTTGCCGGTGGCCGTCGGGAAGCGGCGTTCGTCGCGCGGGGCGTGCGGCAGGGCGAAGCCCCCGGGGCGGGCCACGCGCGCGTTGAAGTCCTCGAAACCCGGGATCACGCGTCCGATGCGGTCGCGGATCGTCGCGTAGTCCTTCTCGAACTCCTCCCAGGGCGTGGAGCTGCGCTCGCCCAGCACTCGGCGGGCCAGCCGGCACACGATGGCCGGCTCGGACAGCAGGTGGGCGCTCGCGGGCTCCAGCCGGCCGCGGGAGGCGTGCACCATGCCCATGGAGTCCTCGACGGTGACGAACTGCTCGCCGCCGCCCTGGAGGTCCCGCTCGGTGCGGCCGAGTGTCGGCAGGATCAGGGCGCGTGCGCCCGTGACGGCGTGGGAGCGGTTCAGCTTCGTCGACACGTGCACGGTGAGCCGGGCGCGGCGCATCGCCCCCTCGGTGACCTCCGTGTCGGGGGAGGCCGAGACGAAGTTGCCGCCCATGGCGAAGAACACCTTCGCCTCACCGTCGCGCATCGCGCGGATGGCCCGTACGACGTCGTAGCCGTGCTCGCGCGGCGGGGCGAAGCCGAACTCCTGCTCCAGGGCGTCCAGGAACGCGGGCGCGGGGCGCTCGAAGATGCCCATGGTGCGGTCGCCCTGCACGTTGGAGTGGCCGCGCACCGGGCAGACGCCCGCGCCCGGACGGCCGATGTTGCCGCGCAGCAGGAGGAAGTTGACGACCTCGCGGATGGTGGGCACGGAGTGCTTGTGCTGGGTCAGGCCCATCGCCCAGCACACGATGGTGCGCTTCGATGCGAGCACCATGCGCAGGGCTTCCTCGATCTCCGCGCGGGTGAGGCCGGTCGCCGCGAGGGTCGCCTCCCAGTCGGCGGCGCGGGCCGCCTCGGCGAACTCCTCGTATCCGTGGGTGTGCTGCTCGACGAACGCCTCGTCGACCGCCCCGTCGGTCTCCAGGATCAGCTTGTTCAGGAGCCGGAACAGGGCTTGGTCGCCGCCGATGCGGATCTGCAGGAACAGGTCGGTGAGCGCGGCGCCCGCGGTGAGCCCCTTGGGGGTCTGCGGGTTCTTGAAGCGCTCCAGGCCCGCCTCGGGCAGCGGGTTGACGCTGATGATCCTCGCCCCGTTGGCCTTGGCCTTCTCCAGGGCGGAGAGCATGCGCGGGTGGTTGGTGCCCGGGTTCTGGCCGGCCACGATGATCAGGTCGGACTTGTACAGGTCCTCCAGCAGGACGCTGCCCTTGCCGATGCCGATGGTCTCGGACAGGGCCGAGCCGGACGACTCGTGGCACATGTTGGAGCAGTCCGGCAGGTTGTTGGTGCCCAACTCCCGCGCGAAGAGCTGATAGAGGAACGCCGCCTCGTTGCTGGTGCGCCCGGAGGTGTAGAAGACCGCCTCGTCGGGCGAACCCAGGGCGGCGATCTCCTCCGCCACGATGTCGAAGGCGCGCTCCCAGGTGACCGGCTCGTAGTGCTCGCCGCCCTCCGGGAGGTACACCGGGTGCGTGAGCCGTCCCTGCTGGCCCAGCCAGTAGCCGCTGCGGGTGGCGAGGTCGGCCACGGAGTGCTCGGCGAAGAACTCCGGGGTGACCCGGCGCAGGGTGGCCTCCTCGGCAACGGCCTTCGCGCCGTTCTCGCAGAACTCCGCCTTGTGCCGGTGGTCCGGCTCGGGCCAGGCGCAGCCCGGACAGTCGAAGCCGTCCTTCTGGTTGACGCTCAGCAGCGTCAGCGCGGTCCGCTTCACGCCCATCTGCCGCTGCGCGATCCGCAGCGTGTGCCCGATGGCCGGAATCCCCGCCGCCGCGTGCTGGGGTTCCGTGATCCGCGGCGCGTCCTGAACCGGATCACCCTTGGGCGGCTTGGTGGCCATCGCGCGCTCCTTCGCTTACGCGTGTGAGGTACGTCTCCGATCCTCGCACGTCCCTCCGACAGCGAGGGAGGCCGGGCGGGCCGGAATTCGGAAACGGTGGTCGCGGCGGCGGACGGAGGCCGGTCCGTGCCGACGGCGAGCGCGGGGCCGAGTGTCAGTGGTCCGTGGCAGGATCGGGGGCGTGGCAGAGACAGCATCGAAGAAGACCGACAACCCCTCCGGCGGCGACCGTCCGCGCCTGATGCTCATGGACGGGCACTCGCTGGCCTACCGCGCGTTCTTCGCGCTGCCCGCGGAGAACTTCACGACCGCGACGGGCCAGCCGACCAACGCGATCTACGGCTTCGCGTCGATGCTGGCCAACACGTTGCGTGACGAGGCGCCCACCCACTTCGCGGTGGCGTTCGACGTCTCCCGCAAGACCTGGCGGTCCCAGGAGTTCACCGAGTACAAGGCGAACCGCTCCAAGACGCCGGACGAGTTCAAGGGGCAGGTCGAGCTGATCGGCGAGCTGCTCGACGCCATGCACGTGCAGCGCTTCGCCGTCGAGGGCTTCGAGGCCGACGACGTCATCGCCACGCTCGCCACACAGGCCGAGGCCGAGGGCTTCGACGTGCTGATCGTCACCGGCGACCGGGACTCTTTCCAGCTGGTCAGCGAGCACACCACGGTGCTGTACCCGACCAAGGGCGTCTCCGAGCTGACCCGTTTCACGCCGGAGAAGGTCTTCGAGAAGTACGGGCTGACTCCCGCCCAGTACCCCGACTTCGCGGCACTGCGCGGCGACCCGTCCGACAACCTGCCGGGCATCCCGGGCGTCGGCGAGAAGACGGCCGCGAAGTGGATCAACCAGTTCGGGTCCTTCGCGGAGCTGGTGGAGCGCGTCGAGGAGGTCAAGGGCAAGGCCGGGCAGAACCTGCGCGACCACCTGGAGTCCGTCAAACTCAACCGCCGCCTCACCGAGCTGGAGCGGCGGGTCGAGCTGCCGAAGACGGTCACCGACCTGGAGCGGACGGCCTACGACCGCAAGGGCGTCGCGATGATCCTGGACACCCTGGAAATCCGCAACCCGTCCCTGCGGGAGCGGCTGTACGCCGTCGACCCGGGCGCCGAGGAGGCCGAGGCGACCCCGGTCGTGGCGGACGGGGTGGAGCTGGACGGCACCGTGCTGG
The DNA here is from genome assembly GCF_014649815.1 of Streptomyces mutabilis. Classification (GTDB taxonomy): domain Bacteria; phylum Actinomycetota; class Actinomycetes; order Streptomycetales; family Streptomycetaceae; genus Streptomyces; species Streptomyces mutabilis. The sequence continues at coordinate 126,471 of NZ_BMTT01000015.1, forward strand.
GCACCGGCGAGGTGGCCGGCTGGCTCGCCGAGCACGGCACGCAGCCCCTCGGTGTGGCCACGGTCGACACCTGGGCGCTGGGCACCGGCTCGGTCGCCGAGGTCGCGCTCGCCGCGGCCGACGGCAAGGCCGCCTGGTTCGACCCGACGGAGCTCGACGGGGCCGACGAGGCGGCGTTCGCGGCCTGGCTGTCCGACCCGGACCGGCCCAAGATCCTGCACAACGCGAAGGGCGCGATGCGCGTCTTCGCCGAGCACGGCTGGAGCGTCGCCGGTGTCGGCATGGACACCGCGCTCGCCGCCTACCTGGTCAAGCCGGGCCGCCGCTCCTTCGACCTGGACGCGCTCTCCTTGGAGTACCTGCACCGCGAGCTGGCCCCCGCCGCCGCGGCCGACGGCCAGCTCGCCTTCGGTGCCGACGACGGCGCCGAGGCCGAAGCGCTGATGGTGCAGGCCCGCGCGATCCTCGACCTGGGCGAGGCCTTCGAGGGCCGCCTTCAGGACGTCGGCGCCGCCGACCTGCTGCGCGATGTGGAGCTGCCCACGTCCGCGCTGCTGGCCCGCATGGAGCGGCACGGCATCGCCGCCGACCGGGAGCACCTCCAGGCCATGGAGCAGATGTTCGCCGGTGCCGTGCAGCAGGCGGTGAGGGAGGCGCACGCGGCGGCCGGGCACGAGTTCAACCTCGGCTCGCCCAAGCAGCTCCAGGAAGTCCTCTTCGGCGAGCTGAACCTGCCGAAGACCAAGAAGACCAAGACCGGCTACACCACCGACGCCGACGCCCTGGCCTGGCTCGCGGCCCAGACGGAGAACGAACTGCCGGTCATCATGCTCCGCCACCGCGAGCAGGCCAAGCTGCGGGTCACGGTCGAGGGCCTGATCAAGACGATCGCCTCCGACGGCCGCATCCACACCACGTTCAACCAGACGGTCGCCGCGACCGGCCGCCTCTCCTCCACGGACCCGAACCTGCAGAACATCCCGGTCCGCACCGACGAGGGCCGGGCGATCCGCCGCGGCTTCGTCGTCGGCGAGGGCTTCGAGTCGCTGATGACGGCCGATTACAGCCAGATCGAGCTGCGCGTCATGGCCCACCTCTCCGAGGACGCGGGCCTCATCGAGGCCTTCACCTCCGGCGAGGACCTGCACACCACCGCCGCCGCGCAGGTGTTCTCCGTCGAGCAGTCCGCGGTCGACGCGGAGATGCGCCGCAAGATCAAGGCCATGTCCTACGGCCTTGCGTACGGACTGTCCGCCTTCGGCCTCTCCCAGCAGTTGAACATCGAGGCGGCGGAGGCCCGCGGCCTGATGGACGCCTACTTCGAGCGGTTCGGCGGCGTACGGGACTACCTGCGCCGGGTCGTCGACGAGGCCCGGGCGACGGGCTACACGGCGACGCTCTTCGGCCGTCGCCGCTACCTGCCCGACCTCAACAGCGACAACCGCCAGCGCCGCGAGGCGGCCGAGCGCATGGCGCTGAACGCCCCGATCCAGGGCACGGCGGCCGACATCGTCAAGATCGCCATGCTCAACGTCGACAAGGCGCTGCGCGAGGCCGGCCTCTCCTCCCGCATGCTGCTCCAGGTCCACGACGAAATCGTCCTGGAGATCGCCCCCGGCGAGCGGGCGGCGGCGGAGGAACTGGTCCGCCGCGAGATGGCGGACGCCGTGCGGCTCAGGGTCCCCCTGGGCGTCTCGGTGGGCGCGGGACCGGACTGGGAGTCGGCGGCGCACTAGCCTGCGGCGGTCGGCGGTCGGCGGTAAGGGATGTGAGGGGGGAGCGCCGCGGGGTCACGTACTCGCGGCGCTGCCCTCCTCCCCTCCGCACGCCCGGCGGGCCCGTCACTCAGGTGGCCCCCGCGAAAGGGCCCCCCGCCCGCGACTCCGGTGAGGATGCGGGCATGGGTATACGCATGCTCCACCACCGGACGACACCGGCACGGGCAAGCACCGACCGACCCGCCCGCATGCCGCTCCTACCGGTCCCGGTCTTCGCGCCGGGCGCAAGTACCGGCCGCACCCCCACCACCCTCGCGACGGCCCTGCGCCGCACCACGGCAGACCTCCGCCGCAGAATCCTCCGCCGGGACCGGGCCGCCCCGATGCCGCGCGAGACGCCCGCCTGGCGGCTGTGGGCCGACCTGGCCCGCGGCTACCTGGCGCTCGCCCTCACGCTGCTGCCGCGGACCCGGCCCGCGCACACTTTCACCGTGTTCGTCGCCGGCTCCGACACGCTCAGCGCGCGACCCGGCGGTCCGGCTCCGTACCGGCGCCTGCCGGGCGGGCGGGGACCGGGGCCGGACGCCACACCCTGACGGCCACGGCGTACAGCAGCAGTCCCGGGACGAGCCCCGCGCCCGCCCCGAAGCACACCGTCGGGATCAGCTCCCAGGGTTTCGCCACGTCACCCCAGTAGTCCCACCACCGGGTGGCCCGCCGCACCGCCCCGGCCACCGCACAACCGCCCACCACCGCCCCGGCCCACCACCGGTCCCGCACCAGGAGCACCGGAACGCCCAGCGGTTCGGTCCCGGGCGCCCGGTGCAGCGCCCGCGCCAGGAACACGGCGAGCACGACGGCGGCCAGGGCGGAACCGCCGTACTGGAGGTACCAGTACAGAGGAGAACCCGCGATCTCCCGGCCGAGGACGGGGAACACACGCGTCCCCCACCGGTCGAGATGCGTGAACGCGTCCCACACCACGTGCGTCGACGCCCCCAGCACCGCGGACACGTACCACCACAGCAGGAGCGAGGGCGTCACGCGCGCGCGGGGCGCCCCGCAGCGCAGCAGAGCGGCGACCCGCCGCTGCCGAACCCTCGGCAACAGGGCCACCAGCGGCTCGCGCACGAGCAGCCACAGACCCACCAGCGCCCAGGCGATGACCACATCTACGGTGAAGACGCCCGGGAAGTCGTGCGTGACGTCCCCGAACTCCATCGCCCCGGACAGGAAACTCGCCGCGTAATAGGTCATGTCGGGCGAGAAGGAGCCCGCCACCAGCACCGCCGGTACCAGCCGCCCCCGTCCGGTCCCGTCACTCCTCAGCGCGGGCAGGACGGCGGCGGCATGACTGAGGGTGAACGGCAACGGGACTCCTCGTATGGCCAACTGGTGAATATCGGGCGCGAACGGGTCCCCGCGCAAAGCAAGTTGCCGTAGGGTCGCCTGCGGCACCGTACTGGTCGAACAGACGAACATCGCGCGGGGAAAGTTGCGGCGCAACCTCCGGCGCGCACCGATCGTCGCAACAGGACGGGTACGACGGGCGAGTACGACAGCCGAGAACGGACGGACGGACGCGACGGCGTCCATGGGAGGGGTTCACTCTATGGCGGCGCATTTCGACAGGAGGCTCCGCAAGGCGGCGGTCACCACCACCGTGGCAGCGGTTGCGGTCGCGGCCCTGTCCGCGTCCCAGGCTCCCGACGTGACGGCCGACGCCGACGGCAGACAGACCACCTCCGACAACGTGCCGACTTTCGACACGCCCGCCGAGGAGAGCGCGACGGGCAACTCGCCCTACTACACGGATCTCCCGCCGCTGAACAGCCCGAGTCCCGCGCCGACCATCGGCGCCCCCGCGTCCCGGACACCGTCCGAGGCGGGCATCCCCGCCACGGTCCTCGACGCCTACAAGAAGGCCGAGTCGGCGCTGCGCCGGTCCAAGCCCGGATGCAACCTCCCCTGGCAACTGCTCGCCGCCATCGGCAAGGTGGAGTCGGGTCAGGCCCGCGGCGGCCGCGTCACCGCCGACGGCACCACGACCAGTCCGATCATCGGCCCACAGCTGGACGGCAACGGCTTCGCGCTCATCAAGGACACCGACAACGGCGTCTACGACGGCAACAGCGCCTACGACAACGCCGTCGGCCCCATGCAGTTCATCCCCTCCACCTGGGCCTGGGCGGGCCGCGACGGCAACGGTGACGGCAAGGAAGACCCCAACAACATCTACGACGCCGCGCTCTCCGCCGGTCACTACCTGTGCCGCAACGGCTGGGACCTGTCCGACCAGGCCGACCTCAAGCGCGCGATCCTCAGCTACAACAACTCCCAGGACTACCTGTACACGGTCCTGTCGTGGCTGGAGCACTACCGCAAGGGTACCCACGAGATCCCGGACGGCACCGGCACCCTGCCCGTGGACCGCAGCGACGACGGCGCCGCGAGCGGACGCGAGAGGTCGCCCGGCGGTACGGGCGCGACCACGCGCCCCACGTCCCCCGGCACGCCGTCGCCCAGCCCGGTCAAGCCGGGCGGTTCCACCGCACCCGGCGCACCCACGACCCCGCCGGACCCCGGCACCGGTTCCCCGAGCCCCAAGCCACCGACCGACCCGGAGACCCCGTCCGGCACCCCGACCCCCACCGACACGGTGCACCACCTGGAGAACGCCGGGACCACGGGGCTCACCGCCGTCGCGGGCGACACCTTCACCAGGAAGATCAGCACCCGCGCCGAGACCGAGGCCGGGAAGGCCGTCGGCAAGGTGCGGATCCGCTTCACCGTGCTGGGCGACACGGACGCCACCTTCGCCGGCGGCGAGAAGGTCGCCGTGGCCACCACCGACGCCTCCGGCGTGGCGGTCGCGCCCGCACTGGTCGCGGGCGAGAAGACCGGCGCCTTCACCGTGCGTGCCGCCGTCGCCGGCCGCACCGTCCCCGGCATCGACTACAAGGCCACCGTCACCGAGCGGGTCGCCGACGCCCTCGCGCGCACCGGCGCGACCGAGCTGACGTGCACGCCCGGCGGCGAGTTCGCGGACCGGGTCGAGGTCAAGGCCACGCACAGGGGCGCCGCCGCGGACAAGGTCGCCGTCACCGCCACGCTCGTCAAGTCGGTGCTCGACCCGGCCGAGAACGACAAGGGCCCCTACTTCGAGGACGCCGACGGCAAGGCCGTCCGCACCCTGACCGGCCTGAAGACCGACGCCAAGGGCCTGCTGACGCTGCCGAAGCTGTACGCGGACGACACCAGCGGCACGTTCGTGCTACGTCTCACCACCGCGGGCGGCGCCACGCTCGACGTCCAGCTGAAGGTGGCCGAGGCGGAGCCGACGCCGAGCCCGTCGCCCGAATCGCCCGACGCGTCGCCCAGCCCCTCCACCGAGCCGTCGACGGAGCCGGAAGCGTAGGCGCGGCACCCGCGCGAACGACCGAGGGGCGCCCTCCGCTTCAGCGGGGCGCCCCTCGGCGCGTCGTCACCCGCTCACTTCGCCAGGCGGGCCCTGGTGTGCCGGGTCGGCTCCGCGGTGGCCGGGTCCTCGGGCCACGGATGCTTCGGGTAGCGGCCGCGCAGCTCCGCCCGCACGCCGAAGTAGCCGTCCTTCCAGAAGGAGGCCAGGTCGGCGGTGACCGCGGCCGGGCGGCCGGCGGGGGAGAGGAGATGGACGAGGAGCGGCACTCCGGCGACCTCGGGCGAGCGGTGCAGTCCGAACATCTCCTGCAGCTTCACCGCGAGCACCGGCTGCGCGGGGTCGTCGTAGTCGATCCGGACCCTGGACCCGCTGGGGACGGTGATCCGCTCCGGTGCGAGTTCGTCGAGCCGGGCCGCTTCCCCCGAGGCCCAGGGCAGCAGCCGTGCCAGTGCCTGCCCGGCGTCGATCCGTGCCAGGTCGGCCCGCCGCCGGGCCCGGCTCAGCTCGGGCTCCAGCCACTCGTCCACGCGCGCGTGCAGCGCGTCGTCCGAGACGTCGGGCCAGGGCTCGCCGAGCCGCAGCCGCAGAAAGGCGAGCCGTTGCCGCAGTACCGCCGCGTCGGTCGGCCAACGCAGCAACCCGAACCCCTCTCGCCGCAGTCCCTCCAGGAGCGCGTTCCGTACGAGAGAGGGGTCGGCGCCGGTGAGCGGCCGTGCTGTGAGCTCCACCGCCCCGAGCCGTTCGACGCGCCGGGCCACGACGTCGCCGTCGGCCCAGTGGATGTCGTCCGTCTCCTCCAGCAGAGCCCCAGCCGCCAGCCGGGCCGTCGCCTCGTCGACGACCGCGCCGAGCCGCACGCGCGCGTGCCCCTTCCCCACGGGCCGGTCGGCCGCGGCCACGGCGATCCACGGTGCCCCGCGCAGCGCCGACGCCTCCGGGAGTTCGGCCCGGGTGCCGGACACCATGAGGTACGAACCGCCGTCCTTCCTGGCCACCCGCTCGGGAAACGCGAGCGCGGTCACCAGTCCGGCGACACCGTCGTCGGTGACCTCCCGCCCGACGCCGGAGCCGGAGCCCTGCCCGGCGGCCCGCAGCCGTCGGACCTCGGTCCGCCACCGGGCCCCGTACGCATCGGTCCCGCGCCGAGCGGTGCGCAGCGCGGCCACCAGATCGTCCCCGTACTCCCGGGGCGGCTCCTCACTGAGCAGGGCCACCACCTCGGCCACCACCGCCGGGTCACCGGCGCCGGGTCCTGCGGCGTCGGACGGCCGGCTGCCCAGGGCACGGGTGCCCGAGCCACGCTCATCGGGGGCGTCCTCGCCCGGGACGCGCGCGTCGGGAGCGTCCGCGGCCCCGACGCCGGTGTCCATGCGTGTGCCGGAGACCTGCGGGTGAGAAGACCCCCGTGCCCCCGTTGCCGTGCCTCGCGCGTCGAGCAACGCCCGCCCGAGGCGGGGATGCAGCCCGAGGCGGGCCAGCCGTGCTCCCCGTTCGGTGGCACGACCGGCCCGGTCCACCGCGCCCACCGCCGTCAGCACCGACCGGGCCGCCGCCATCGCCCCGCCCGGCGGCGGATCGAGCAGCGCCAGCCCGGACGCGTCAGGATCGCCCCAGCATGCCGCCTGCAGCGCGAACGCCGTCAGGTCGGCCACCTTGATCTCCGGTGCCGGGAAGCGCGGCAGACGGGCGTCCTCGGCCTCCGCCCAGCAGCGGTACACCGCGCCCGGCGCCTCACGTCCGGCCCGCCCCGCCCGCTGCCGGGCCGCGGCGCGCGAGGCCCGTACCGTCGTCAGCGCGCTCAGCCCCCGCGCGTGGTCCACCCGGGGCTCCCGGGCCAGGCCCGCGTCCACGACCACCCGCACGCCAGGGACCGTCAGCGACGACTCGGCGACCGCGGTCGCCAGCACCACCCGGCGCCGTGCGCCGGGCGCCAGCACCGCGTCCTGCACGGCCGCCGGCGCCCGCCCGTGCACCTGGAGCACGTCGACGTCCCCGATGCCCGTCAGCTGCCCGGCGACCCGGGCGATCTCACCGACCCCCGGCAGGAAGCACAGCACGTCCCCGTCCCGCTCGGCCAGCGCCCGGCGCACCACCGACGCCACGTGCGAGAGCAGCGCCGGGTCCACCCGCATCCCGTGCGGCGGCCGCACCGGGCGCGCCGGCGGTGCCCACACCACCTCCACGGGGTACGACACACCCTGCGCCTCGACGACCGGCGCGTCGCCCAGCAGGCGGGCCCAGCCCTCGGCGTCGGTCGTCGCCGACGCGGCCACCAGCCGCAGCTCCGGCCGCAGCGCCTGCCGCACGTCCCACAGGAACGCCGCCGTGGTGTCCGCGTCCAGATGCCGCTCGTGACACTCGTCGAGCACCACCACGTCGACGCCCGTCAGCTCCTGGTCCCGCTGGAGCCGCTGCAGCAGCACACCCGTCGTGACGACCGCCACGCGCGCGTGCCGACCGACGACCCGCTCACCGCGCACCGTGTACCCGACGCTCCCGCCGGGCTTCTCACCCAGCAGCCATGCCATCCGCCGGGCCGCCGCCCGTGCCGCGATCCGCCGCGGCTCGGCCACGACCACGTGCCGCGCGGGACCCTCACCCAGCAGCCCCGCCAGCGCGAGCGGCACCAGCGTCGTCTTGCCGGTGCCGGGCGGCGCGACCAGCACCGCGGTGCCGTGCCCCTCCAGGGCGTCGTGCAGGGCGGGCAGGGCACCGCGTACGGGCAAGGCGTCCAGGGCGTCGTAACGGATCACGCCCCCAGTGTCGTACGCCGGCGGAACCGTCCTCCACGAGCGCGTACGTGCCGGGCCGAGCGGACGGTGCCTCAGTCGCGCTCGCAGACGAAGATCGCCGTCCCGGGGATCAGACGACCGCGCAGCGGCGACCAGCCGCCCCACTCGGAGGTGTTCCAGTCCGGCCACTCCGGTTCGACGAGGTCCACCAGCCGGAACCCGGACGTCACCACGTCCCGCACCCGGTCGCCGAGCGTCCTGTGGTGCTCGACGTACACCGCGCGGCCCTCGTCGTCCTGCTCGACGTACGGCGTGCGGTCGAAGTAGGAGCCGGACACCGAAAGGCCCTCGGGGCCCGGCTCGTCCGGGAACGCCCAGCGCAGCGGATGTGTCACCGAGAAGACGAAACGGCCCCCGGGCCGCAGTACCCGGCGCACCTCCCGCAGCACCAGCCGCGGATCGGCGACGAAGGGCAGCGCCCCGTACGCCGAGCACGCCAGGTCGAAGGAGCCGTCCGCGAAGGGCAGCACGGCCGCGTCCGCGCAGACCAGGGGGAAGGAGGAGCCGATGCGCAGCGCGTGCTGGAGCTGGCGGTGGGAGAGGTCCAGCGCCACCGGACGGGCTCCCTGGGCGGTCAGCCAGCGCGAGCACTGGGCGGCGCCGGCGCCGATCTCCAGGACGTCCTTGCCCTTCAGGTCCTCCGGCGGGCCGAGCAGCTCGGCCTCCACCTCGTCCAGGCCTTCGGGGCACCACACGAAGCGGTCGTCGCCGAGGAATGTGCCGTGCTCGATCTGGTACTCGTCCGCGTTGCGGTCCCACCAGCCGCGGTTGGCGCGGGAGCTCTCCGTGACACCGGCAGCACGCCGGGTGGCCTCGGGGTCGGCGGGTCCGTCGGCTTCGGCCTCGGACGCTACGTGCTCTTGGATGACCGGCTCCCTCGTACTGGTCTGCGGGCTCTTCCGTGCCGTCGGCCCCGCATGTCGCAAGGGAGCGTCCGAGGGGTCCGGACGGTCTCGACGGACGGCACTTGTGCCGGGAATGCGGTGATCCGCCCTGGGTGTGCGGCTTCGCGCATTGACCCTGCCCGGCTGCCCCCGTATGCTACAAGTTGCGCTGCGGGCCTGCGCACCTCAGACGTAGCAGGTCGCGCTCGCATCTGTTGTATGTCCCCTCGGTTCTCGAGGCGTCACCAGCGGTTTTCGGTGACGCTTACTTGGCTGTCCGGCTTCTGCAGAGCGAAACGGGCTCCCGGCGTAAGCAGTACCTACGACTCAATGTCCGTACCGGAGCCCTTTCCCACATGACGAGCAGCACCGAGACCACCGCCACCACCCCGCAGGTAGCGGTCAACGACATCGGTAACGAGGAAGCCTTCCTCGCCGCGATCGACGAGACGATCAAGTACTTCAACGACGGCGACATCGTCGACGGCGTCATCGTGAAGGTCGACCGGGACGAGGTCCTGCTCGACATCGGTTACAAGACCGAAGGTGTCATCCCGAGCCGCGAGCTCTCGATCAAGCACGACGTCGACCCGAACGAGGTCGTCGCCGTCGGCGACGAGATCGAGGCCCTGGTCCTTCAGAAGGAGGACAAGGAAGGCCGCCTGATCCTCTCGAAGAAGCGCGCCCAGTACGAGCGTGCCTGGGGCACCATCGAGAAGATCAAGGAAGAGGACGGCATCGTCACCGGTACCGTCATCGAGGTCGTCAAGGGTGGTCTCATCCTCGACATCGGCCTCCGCGGCTTCCTCCCGGCCTCCCTGGTCGAGATGCGCCGCGTCCGCGACCTCCAGCCCTACGTGGGCAAGGAGCTCGAGGCGAAGATCATCGAGCTGGACAAGAACCGCAACAACGTGGTCCTGTCCCGCCGTGCCTGGCTGGAGCAGACCCAGTCCGAGGTTCGCCAGACCTTCCTCACCACCCTCCAGAAGGGGCAGGTGCGGTCCGGCGTCGTCTCCTCGATCGTCAACTTCGGTGCCTTCGTGGACCTGGGTGGCGTCGACGGTCTGGTCCACGTCTCGGAGCTGTCCTGGAAGCACATCGACCACCCGTCCGAGGTCGTCGAGGTCGGTCAGGAAGTCACCGTCGAGGTCCTCGACGTGGACATGGACCGCGAGCGCGTCTCCCTGTCGCTGAAGGCGACCCAGGAAGACCCGTGGCAGCAGTTCGCCCGCACCCACCAGATCGGCCAGGTCGTGCCCGGCAAGGTCACGAAGCTGGTGCCGTTCGGTGCGTTCGTCCGCGTGGACGAGGGCATCGAGGGTCTGGTCCACATCTCCGAGCTGGCCGAGCGCCACGTGGAGATCCCGGAGCAGGTCGTCCAGGTCAATGACGAGATCTTCGTCAAGGTCATCGACATCGACCTCGAGCGCCGTCGCATCAGCCTCTCGCTGAAGCAGGCCAACGAGGCCTTCGGTGCCGACCCGTCGGCGGTCGAGTTCGACCCGACCCTGTACGGCATGGCCGCGTCCTACGACGACCAGGGCAACTACATCTACCCCGAGGGCTTCGACCCCGAGACCAACGACTGGCTCGAGGGCTACGAGACCCAGCGCGAGGCGTGGGAGACCCAGTACGCCGAGGCGCAGCAGCGCTTCGAGCAGCACCAGGCGCAGGTCATCAAGTCCCGCGAGGCGGACGAGAAGGCCGCTGCCGAGGGTGGCGACACCGCGGGTGCGGCTCCGGCCGCGTCCGGTGGCGGCTCGTACTCCTCCGAGGGTGGCGACCAGTCGGGCGCCCTGGCGTCGGACGAGGCGCTGGCCGCGCTGCGCGAGAAGCTGGCCGGCGGCCAGAGCTGACCGCGGGCCGCTGAGGCTCAGCCGTTGACTGAGGGGCCGTACCTTTCGAGGTGCGGCCCCTCAGCCGTGCCCGCAACGCCTGGCCGGGAATGCCGGCCCCCGTGGGGACGTTATGACGCACGGACACGAGGAGGGGAGCGGACACTGTGCTTGATCCGCAGGGTTTGTACGCATGGGAGCCGAAGGGCTTGGCCGTCGTCGACATGGCACTCGCCCAGGAGTCGGCCGGACTGGTCATGCTCTACCACTTCGACGGATACATCGACGCCGGTGAGACCGGCGACCAGATCGTCGACCAGGTGCTCGGCTCACTGCCCCACCAGGTCGTCGCCCGCTTCGACCACGACCGCCTCGTGGACTACCGGGCCCGCCGCCCGCTGCTGACCTTCAAGCGGGACACCTGGACGGCCTACGAGGAGCCCACCATCGAGGTGCGGCTCGTCCAGGACGCCACCGGAGCGCCCTTCCTGCTGCTGTCGGGCCCCGAACCGGACGTGGAGTGGGAGCGCTTCGCCGCCGCCGTGCGGCAGATCGTGGAGCGGCTCGGTGTCCGCCTGTCGGTCAACTTCCACGGCATCCCCATGGGCGTCCCGCACACCCGCCCCGTGGGCATCACCCCGCACGGCACCCGCACCGACCTGGTCCCGGGCCACCCCAGCCCCTTCGAGGAGGCGCAGGTCCCCGGCAGCGCCGAGGCGCTCGTCGAGTACCGCCTCATGCAGGCCGGCCACGAGGTGCTGGGCGTGGCCGCGCACGTCCCGCACTACATCGCCCGCTCCCCGTACCCGGACGCGGCGCTGACCGTGCTGGAGGCGATCACCGGGGCTACCGGACTGGTCCTGCCGGGCATCGCGCACTCCCTGCGCACCGAGGCCCACCGTACCCAGACCGAGATCGACCGGCAGATCCAGGAGGGCGACGAGGAGCTCACCGCCCTCGTGCAGGGCCTGGAGCACCAGTACGACGCCGCCGCCGGCGCCGAGACGCGCGGCAACATGCTGGCCGAGCCCCTTGAGATCCCCTCTGCGGACGAGATCGGCCGCGAGTTCGAACGGTTCCTGGCGGAACGGGAGGGCGACGGCTGATCCGCTAGTCTGGCGGATGACCGTGCCCCGCCTCTCCCCGCCGTGGTGGGGCTGTACCGGTAGGTCTGGCCGGCGGTATCGGAGTCGGTAAGTTGATCCCCGCAACCGCGGGGATCGGTGATGTGGGGAGGCGCGGTCATGCTGTCCGTGGGCCTGACCGGCGGGATCGGCGCCGGCAAGAGCGAGGTGTCGCGGCTGCTCGTCGAGCACGGCGCCGTACTGATCGACGCGGACCGGATCGCGCGCGAGGTCGTCGCGCCGGGGACCCCGGGACTCGCGGCGGTCGTGGCGGCCTTCGGCGAGGAGGTGCTGGCCGAGGACGGCAGTCTGGACCGGCCGAGACTCGGCTCGATCGTGTTCGCGGACCCGGAGAAACTGGCCGCGCTGAACTCGATCGTCCACCCTTTGGTCGGTGACCGTTCGCGGGCCCTCGAGGAGGCCGCCGCCGAGGACGCCGTCGTCGTGCACGACGTGCCGCTGCTCACGGAGAACGGCTTGGCCCCGCTCTACGACGTCGTGGTCGTCGTCGACGTCGACCCCGCCACCCAGCTCGACCGGCTGGTACGGCTGCGGGGCATGACCGAGCAGGACGCACGGGCCCGCATGGCCGCCCAGGCGACGCGCCGGCAGCGCCGGGAGATCGCCGACGTGATCATCGACAACGACGTACCGCTGGACCGACTGCGGAGCCGCGTGGCCGAGGTGTGGGCCGAGCTGACCCGCAGGGTGCACCAGCCGCGCTGAGCGGGCCGGCGGCGCCCGCCGCCGCGGGCCTCGGCCGCGGTCCTGCCCGTGATGGCGCAAGGAATAGTCGCATCCGCGCGGGCGTTGATCCCTCCCAGCGAGGGAAGGACTCAGCCGTGCCCGACACCAGCGGATCGACCGGACGTACGCCGGAGACGGATGTGATCGACTTCCGCGCGGCCGAGCAACTGCTCGCGGCGCGGGACCCGCGGGGCGCGGTGAAACTGCTCGACGGGGTCATCGGCGCCCATCCCGAGAACACGGCCGCGCGGCTGCTGCGCGCGCGTGCCTTCTTCGCGGCGGCCCAACTGCGACCGGCCGAGCTGGAGTTCACCATCGTCCTGGAGCGCGAACCGGACAACGCCTTCGCGCACTTCGCGCTCGCCCGCACCTACGAACGCCGGGGGTGCGGCGAGCAGGCACGCCGCCACTTCCGCCTGGCCGCGGCGCTGGACCCGAACCCGGAGTACCTGCGACAGGCACGCTTCGAGGCCTGACGGGCACGGCGGAGGCCCGACGCGCCCCGGACGGGCGCCCGGCGGACTCGACGGACCTCTCGGGGCCTCAGCCGCTCGGCGGACGGTACGGCGGGATGTCACGGCCGGGCTGGTAGTGCGGCCCCTGGCGGATGTGCCGGATGACGACGACGAGGTCGACGGTGGCGACGAGCCACAGCACCCCGCACGCGAGCGCCCAACCGAACCGTCCGGCGAGCGCGAAAGCGGCCGTGCCGAGGATCGCCCAGGTCAGCCCCCACAAGCTCAGCCAGAAGCGCGCCCGCAGTGCACTGCGCGCGGTGGCCGGTTCACTGCCTGTACGCATCGGATCACCATTCCCGTGGCACTCCTGTGGCCAACGTACTCCGGCCGACCACGCGGCGGAAACGGGCGCTGCCACGGGACCGGTCGCGCGGCGAGACCGCACGCGTTCACTCGGGCGGGTGAATCGATCACGGTGGGGAACGGGTGTGCGGGGGCGGGCCGTTGGGCGGGCATGGAGTGAGAATGCGTGAGGGGCACCAGGGGACGGGGCCGGGGGCCATCACCCCGGACGGCTGTGCGGTCGAGCTCTACGGGCGGCTGCCCGCCGGAGCCGAGCCGGACATCGTGGCCGCGGCCGTGCCCGAAGGCGCCCGCATCTGGAGCTGGGCAGCGGGGTGGGGCGCATGACCCATCCACTGCTGGAGCGGGGGTTCACCGTCACCGCCGTGGACGAGTCCGCCGAGATGCTGGAGCGCGTGCGCGGGGCCCGGACGATATGCGGTCCGATCGAGGACCTGGACCTGGGCGAGCGCTTCGAAGCCGTGCTGCTGGCGTCGTTCCTGGTGCACACCGGCGACAGCGAGGTGAGACGAGGGCTGCTGCGCACCTGCGCGCGGCATGTCGGGGCGGACGGCTGCGTGCTGTTCCAGCGGGAGGGCGCGGACCACCACACCGACCTGCCGCGGGAACGGGTCGATCCCAGCGGCTTCACGGTACGGATCGTGTCGTCGGAGCCGGTCGGGGAGGGTGTCCACTCGGTACGCGCGGAGTACGAGTTCCCCGACGCCGTCTGGACGCAGACCTTCCGGGCCCGGCCGCTGACCGACGCGCAGTTCGCGGAGGCGCTGGGGGAAGCGGGACTGAGAGTGGACCGGTGTCCGACCGACGACGGGACGTGGGTGAGGGCGGTCGCCGTGTAGTGAAGACGGCGGGACGGCGACGGATACGGCCGCTCAGGGCTTGGCCTTGGCGTCCCTCCGGGCCCGGCTCAGGTTCTCCAGCCCGCGCAGACGTTCCAGCTCGCGGCGGTCGCGCTTGGTCGGACGGCCGGCGCCGCGGTCACGAATGCCGGCCGGAGCGACGGCCTCACGGGGCGGGGGCGGCGGTGAGTTGTCGACGTAGCACTGGGCGGCGACCGGGGCACCGACACGCTTGCGGATCAGCCGCTTGACGACGACCACGCGTTCCCGGCCCTCCTGCCGCAGGCGCACCTCGTCGCCGACGCGCAGCGAGTACGCGGGCTTCACACGCTCGCCGTTCACCCGGACATGGCCGCCCCGGCAGGCGGTCGCGCCGAGGGAACGGGTCTTGATCAGGCGGACGGCCCAGATCCAGCTGTCCACCCGGACGCTCTCGCCGCTCTGCGGCCCGGCCGCCTCGGCGGCGGCGATCGCGGCGGCGGTCTTCGGGTCCGGGGTGTGCGCGGCGGTACTGCCGTCGCCCGTGCCGGGCCCGGCCGTTCCGTCGTTGCCGCCCTCGTCGTGCTCGGAAGCCATGCCTCGACCTTAACCGCCCGGCCCGCCGACGGGGGGTGCCGTTTTCGGCGGGCGGTGCGGCACCGTCATGGCGTCATGGCGTCCGGCGGCAAGTCCTTCCGGAACGGACCGGTCTTACGGTGGGGGCATGGACATCAGCGGCCTCTCCGTTCTCGACCAGCGGATCGCGGGGTGCCGCGCCTGCCCGAGACTGGTCGACTGGCGGGAGGAGGTGGCCCGCACCAAACGGGCGGCCTTCGCCGACTGGACGTACTGGGGCCGGCCGGTACCGGGCTTCGGCCCGCCGGACGCGCGGCTGCTGATCGTCGGCCTCGCCCCCGCGGCCCACGGCGGCAACCGCACCGGCCGGATGTTCACCGGTGACCGCTCCGGAGACGTGCTGTACCAGGCGTTGTACGACGTTGGCCTCGCCTCGCAACCCACCGCGGTCACCGCCGGCGACGGCCTGGAGCTCTACGGAGTGCGCATCACCTCTCCGGTGCACTGCGCCCCGCCCGCCAACAAGCCCACGCCCACCGAGCGCGACACCTGTCGTTCCTGGCTCGTCCAGGAGTTGGGGCTGCTGCGGCCGACGCTGCGGGCCGTGGTCGTACTCGGTGCCTTCGGTTGGCAGGCCGCGCTGCCGGCGTTCGCCGAGGCCGGCTGGACCGTGCCTCGGCCCCGCCCCGCCTTCGCACACGGCGGGCACGTCGCGCTGGACGACCCCGACGGCCCCGCCCTGCACCTCCTCGGCTGCTTCCACGTCAGCCAGCGCAACACGTTCACCGGCCGCCTCACCCCCGAGATGCTCCGGCAGGTGCTGCGCACGGCGGCCGGGAAGGCAGGGCTGACCGCCCGGTAAAGGTGATGAGCGGCGCGGGGCGGCCGGGCTAGGCTGCGCCGATGGGCCTCTATCCAGCGATCGAACCGTACGACCAGGGCATGCTCGACGTCGGCGACGGCAACCACGTCTACTGGGAGACCAGCGGGAATCCGCACGGCAAGCCCGCGGTGGTCCTGCACGGAGGGCCCGGGAGCCGGACGAGCCCCAACCTCCGGCGGTACTTCGACCCCGACGCGTACCGGATCGTCCTGCTCGACCAGCGCGGCGCCGGACGGTCGCTGCCCCGCGCGAGCGACCACGACACCGACATGAGCGTCAACACGACCGCCCACCTCATGTCCGACCTGGAGCGGCTCCGCGCCCACCTGTGCATCGAGCGTTGGCTGGTGTGGGGCGTGTCATGGGGCTCGGTCCTCGGCCTGCGGTACGCGCAGACCCACCCGGGGGTGGTCTCCGAGCTGGTGCTGACCGGGGTCGCGACCGGCTCCGACGCCGAAGTGGCCCTTCTGACCCGAGGGCTGGGAAAAATCTTCCCCGAGGCACACGAGCGGTTCCTCGCCGTGCTCCCGACGGGCGAACGCGACGGCAATCCGGCCGCCGCGTACAACCGGCTGCTCGAATCACCCGACGCGGAAGTCCGGGCACGGGCGGCCCGAGCCTGGACCGACTGGGAGACGGCGACCATCCCCGCGCCCCCCGGCTCGGTCGCCCGGTTCGAGGACCCGGAGTTCCGCATGGGCTTCGCGCGCACCGTCACCCACTACTGGGGCAACGACCACTTCCTCGGCGACGGCAACGACGAAGGCGTGGTCCTGCGGGACGCGCACCGGCTGAAGGGCATCCCGGGCACCCTGGTGCAGGGCAGCCTCGACTTCGGCAACCTCCTCGGCATCGTCTGGCGGCTCCACCACGCCTGGCCGGACAGCGAGCTGGTGATCGTGGACGAGGCCGGACACGATGCCGGCGAGGTCGGTGACGAGGCCCTGCTGGCGGCGACCGACAAGTACGCCCGCGCCGGAGCCCGTACGGAAGCCTGACCCGGCGGCAGCGCGGCCCCGTGTGGCCCCTGAGGACGCCACACGTACCGTACGTCCGGCTCCCGCTCCTCGTTCCCGGCACCGTCCGTCCGCTGGACGGCGGTGAAACCGTGCCGCTCGTAGAAGCGGTGCACGGGCGTGTTGACCTGGAAGGTCCACAGCGAGAGCCCCGCCGGCCGCAGCTCCTTGGCCAGCGCGACGAACCGGTCCCCGATCCCGCACCCGCGCCGGTCGGGGGCAAGGTACAGCTGTGCCGGCTCGTCCTCGTCCAGCACCATCACTCCGACGACCTCACCACCGGCTGCCTCCGCCACCCACGTCTCGTACCGGCCCACCACCAGGTGCCGGAAGCGGTCCTGGACCTCGTCGTCGGTGCGGGACCGGACCACGGTCGGCAGCGCGGCGGCGAAGGACCGCAGCCAGACGCCGGCCGCCGCGAGGGCGTCGCCCGCCGACGCGCGCCGCAGGACGACCCGCTCGCCGCCCTCCCGGCTCACGGACGGATCTCCTCGGGCACGACCGCCGTCGCCGTGATCTCCACCAACTGCCCCGGATACCCGAGACAGCTCACCCCGAGCAACGTCGAGGAATGCGGTCCGGTGCTCAGCCCGGACGCCTCGACGACGCCCCAGACGGCGGACAGCGCGGCGGTCTCGGTGCTCACGACGTAGACATCGGTCGACAGGACGTGGGTCGGCTCGCTGCCGACGGCGCGCAACTGCTCGGTGAGATTCGCGATCACCTGCTCCGCCTGCCTGACCGGGTCGCCCGCACCGACCAGCTTCCCCTCCGCGTCGAGCGGGACGGCCCCGGCCAGGAAGGCGAGCCTGGTCCCGGCCTCGATAACGGAGGCGTGGGAGTAGACGGGCGGGGGGAACAGACCGGGCACGGTGACGCGCTGAATCACGTGGGCTCCAGGGAGACGTACGGGCAGTCAGTCCCACGATCGTCCGGACTTCCGCTCCCCGCCGCACCCGAATTTCCCTTGTGCCCCGCCGCCCGGCCGCCTAGGTGTACTGGTACACGAACGTCGTCAACGCTGGCGGGGCTCGACATGGCGAAGCAGGCTGCCCGCGTCCGCCCCCGCCCCCACCCACTGGAGCCCGCGACAGTGCCTTCGCTCACGGACCAGGCCTTCCTCGACACGACCGCAGACCGACTCGCCGCCCTGCCCACCGTCCGGGCGGTCACGCTGGGCGGCTCCCGCGCCCAGGGCACGCACGGGCCCGGCAGCGACTGGGACCTGGCGGTCTACTACCGGGGCGCCTTCGACCCCGACGACGTCCGCGCTCTCGGCTGGGCCGGGGAGGTCTGCGAGGTCGGCGCCTGGGGCGGCGGCGTCTTCAACGGCGGTGCCTGGCTGACGATCGACGACCGGCGCGTCGACCTGCATTACCGCGACCTCGACGCGGTCGAGCACGAGACGGCGGAGGCGGAGGCGGGACGCTTCGGCATAGAGCCGCTGATGTTCCACCTCGCGGGCATCCCGACGTATCTGGTGGTCGCCGAACTCGCGATCAACGAGGTGCTGCGCGGCGAACTGCCCCGCCCCGCCTACCCCGAGGCCCTCCGGACCACCGCTCCCGACCGCTGGCACGGCGCTGCCGCCGCGACCCTCGCCTACGCCAAGGCGGGCCACGCCCTCAAAGGCGCCCTCACCCAGGTCGCCGGCGCGATCGCCCTCGCCACGGCCCAGACGGCACACGCGGTACTGGCGGCCCGGGGGGAGTGGGTCACCAACGAGAAGGGGATGGTCCGGCGGGCGGGGCTGGACGGCCCGGACGGGATCGACGGGGTCCTCGGGAACCTGACACCGGATCCGCAGGCCCTGGGACGGTCGGTCACGGACGCCGAGGAAGTCCTGCGCGCCGCCGTCGAGTCGGCCCGCAGGGGCTAGCGACAGGCGACGGGCGGGCACGATCCGATTGCGGTCATGAAGAACCTGCGGTTCCGGCAGGTCGTCACATGCCCGAAACACGCCGGTCCCCTCTCCTCCAAGAACACCCCTTAGCGTGGAAGCCGCACCGCCCGACACCCCGGCCCGGTCACCGTCGCCCGAAGGCTCACCCCCGCCCTCGCCCCGACGACAGGAGCCCCGCGCCCCGTGTCCCCCACCGCCCCCGGCACCAGCCAGAAGCCCGCCCTCCCACCCTGGCTCGCCCACGCCCTGCGCGCCCAGCGCGGACCCGTTCCCTGGGCCGCGGTGACCCGCGGAGCACTGGCCGGCGGGCCCTTGCTGCTCGCCGCGGTGCTCGCCGACCGGGCCTTTCTCGGCGGCGTCGCCGCGATCGCCGCCATGCTGGCCGGCATCAACGACCGGCCGGGCAGCCGACGCACCTCCGTCCGGCGCATCGGCGTACCCGCACTCGCGGGGGCCGTCGGGCTGCTCGTCGGGACGTACGCCGGCCAGCACCTGGGAGCTGTCGCGCTGACCCTGGTGCTGACCGGGCTCGGACTGGTCGGCGGAGGCATCAGCGCGGTCGGGCCGGTGGCGTCCGCGACCGGGACGCAGCTGCTGGTCACCAGCGCGGTGGGTGCCGGGATGCCGCTGCCCGACCCCGGGTGGCGGAGCGTGCCGGCGTTCCTGGCAGGTGCCGGGTGGCTGCTCACGCTGCGGCTGGTCCTGCCCACGCCCGGGGCGCGCACCGGCGACTTTCGCCATGATTCTCGCATCGATTCCCGCCTCGACTTCCGCTTCGACGGTGAGCGGGCCGCCGTCGCCGACGTGTACGACGCCGTCGCCGCGCTCCTGGAAGCGGCCGGCACCGCGCACGCCGTCGCCCGCCGGGCCGCGCTCACCGCCGCGCTCGACCTCGCGCAGGACGCGCTCGCGGGGCCCCGGCTGCGGCGTTACGCCTCGTCCGCGGCCGAACGGCGCCTGCACGCCCAGTACGCCGCCGCGCTGCCGCTGGGCGAGGCGGCGACCGCGCTCGCCTGGGCGGAGCGGGCCGTGCCGGAACGGGCGGTCGAGGGGCCTCGGCGGCTCGCGGCGGCCGTCCGCGGCGACACCCTCGCCGGACCGCTGCCCGCCCCCGCCCGGACCGCCCCCGCTCTGCGCGCCCTCGACGACGCCCTCCTGCACGCCGCCGAGGCCTTCGACCGCGGCCGGGGCCGTGACCTGCACACCCGCAGGCGGTCGGTGGCCTCGCTGGCGCGCACCGTCCTCGGCGCGGGCGGACGGGAGTACGCGCTGCGCGCCGGCCTGTGCTTCGGGGCCAGTGTCGCCGTCGCCCAGGCCCTGCAGCACGGCCACTGGCACGGGGCGCACCAGCACTGGTACTGGCTGCCCGCCACGGCCGTCTTCCTCGTCAAACCCGACCTCGGCCCCCTCGTGTCCCGGGTACTGTGCCGGGCTGCCGGGACCGTCGTCGGGGCGCTCCTCTTCGCCGGGTTCGCAGCCGTGCTGCCCCGGCCGGAAGGGCTCGTCGCGCTCGTCGCCGTCTGTGGTGCCCTGGTCCCCGTGGCCGCGCGTCACTTCGCCGCCCAGACCACGGTCGTCACCGTGCTCGTCCTCGCCCTGGTCATGGCGGGCGGTGAACCCCAGGCGGCCGTCGGCCGCATCGGGGAGACCCTGCTGGCCTGTGCGATCGTGCTGGTCGTCGGGCATCTCCCGGTGCCCGGGCAGTGGGGCGGTGGAATCCGCGCCCGGATCGAGGCCGCCGACGCCGCCGCGCACGCCTACCTCGCCCACGTACTCGGCGGGTCCGACGACCGGGCCACCCGGTGGACGCTGCGCCGCGAGGCCTACCGGACGCTCGCCGAGGCCCGCGCCGCGATCGCGCTCGCCGCCGCCGAACTGCCCTTCCTCGCCCGGCACTCCGCGGGCGCGGACGAGGTGGCCGCCGTCCTCGAACGGCTCGTCGACACCACCACCGCGTGCGCCGTGCACCTCGACGACACCGGCCGGCTCACGCCCCGCCACACCGGACGGCTCGCCGGGCTGCGGGGCGAACTCGTCATGCGCCGCGGGCGGGTGGGTCGTTCCCGTACGTTGGCGCGATGACGCCTTCTTCCCGTGAGAAGCCCGCCCGGTTTCCTGAGGAGCGGCCCCGCGAGACGCCCGCCGCCCTGATCGTCAGCGGATGTACCGTCCTCGTCCACGACGAACGGGAGCGGATCGGCTTCGAGGAGGACGCGGCCGTCGTCGTACGGGACGGGGTGATCGAGTCCGTCACGACCGCCGCCGCCGTGGACGGCCTTCCCGCGGCCGACCGCATCGACGCCCGCGGGCAGGTCGCCCTCCCCGGTCTGATCAACTGCCACACGCACGCGCCGATGGTCGCCCTGCGCGGCCTCGCCGAGGATCTGCCCACCGAGGAGTGGTTCAACGACGTCGTCTGGCCCGTCGAGTCCAACCTCACCGGGCGGGACGTGGAGCTGGGCGCCCGGCTCGCCTGCGCCGAGATGATCCGTGCGGGCGTGACCTGTTTCGCCGACCACTACTTCGCCATGGACGCCGTCGCCGGGGTGGTCGCCGAGTGCGGGATGCGGGCGCTGCTGGGACAGGCGTACTTCTCCTCGCAGGGGCCCCAGGGGCGGGAAAGGTCGCTGGAGTTCGCGCTGCGGCACCGAGGCACCGCCGACGGCCGGATCACGACCGCCCTCGCCCCGCACGCCCCGTACACCGTGACCGACGCCGACCTCGCCACCACCGCGGGCCTAGCCCGCGACCACGGCCTGCCCGTGCACCTGCACGCCGCCGAGAACCGCGACCAGACCGACGCCAGCCTCGCCCGGTACGGCACCACCCCGATCGGGGTCCTGGAGCGCACCGGCGTCCTCGACACCGACGTGCTCATCGCCCACGGCACCGGCATCACCGAGGACGACCTCCCGCTCCTCGCGCGCGCGAGCGGCCGCACGGCCGTGGCCACCGCGCCCCGCGGCTACCTGAAGTTCGCCTGGCCCACCACCACACCCGTACGCGCCCTGCGCGACATCGGCGTCCCCGTGGGGCTCGCCACCGACGGCGCCGCCTCCAACAACTCCGTGGACGTATGGGAGTCGATGGCGCTGACGGCCCTCGTCCAGAAGTCCACCGAGGGCGATCCCCGCTGGCTCACCTCCCGCCAGGCTCTGCACCACGCCACGGTGCAGAGTGCCGAAGCGGTCGGGCTCGGCGGCACCGTAGGCCGCATCGCGCCGGGGCGGCGGGCCGACCTCGTACTCGTCGACCTCACCGGCCCGCACACCCAGCCCGTGCACGATCTCGCCGCCACCCTCGTGCACAGCGCGCGCTCCGCCGACGTGCGTACGACGATCGTCGACGGGCGCGTCCTCATGCGGGACCGCGAGCTGCTGACCCTGGACGTCCCGGCGGTGGTGCGTGAACTCGGGGAGCGGCTGCCCGCGCTGACCGATCGCCGCCCCGGCCGTCGTATCCAGAAGTACGACACCTGAAAGGCGAGGTCAGCGGCTCACGGGTGCCACCGCGAAAACGATCTCGCCGGGCCGCGATGAGTTCCGCTCCGCGCGACGGTCACCACCCCGACGGACCGTCGCTTGCCGCACAGGAGGAGCTGGAGCCCATGTCGCTGCCCGAGATCGTCGACCGCGCGGACTGGCGCGCGGCGCGCGAGGCCCTACTGGCCAAGGAGAAGGCGGCCACGCGCGCGCGTGACGCGCTCAACGCCGAGCGGCGCGGGCTGCCGATGGTGGAGGTCGACAAGGAGTACGTGTTCGAGGGCGGCGACGGCAAGGCCACGCTGCTCGACCTCTTCGAGGGCCGCGACCAGCTCGTCGTCTACCACTTCATGTTCGCGCCGGAATGGGACGCCGGCTGCCGCAGCTGCTCCGCCTTCCTGGACCAGATCGGGCACCTCGCGCACCTGCGGGCCCGCGGTACGTCGTTCGCGGCCGTCTCCCGGGCGCCTTACCCGAGGATCCTGCCGTTCAAGGCCCGGATGGGCTGGACCCTGCCCTGGTACTCGTCGTACGTCTGCGATTTCAACACCGACTTCGAGGTGACCCTGGAGCACGAGGGCGAGCTCGTCGAGCGGCCGGGGCTCAGCTGCTTCCTGCGGGACCGCGATCGCGTCTTCCACACCTACTCGACGTACGAGCGCGGCCTCGACGGGCTCGGCTCGACCACCAGTCTGCTCGACCTGACCGCGCTCGGCCGGCGGGAGCGGTGGGAGAAGCCCGAGGGGCGTGCGTCGGCTCTCGGGGCGCCTGCGGGAAGTGAGGGAGTCCGTTACCACGACGAGTACGAGGAATGACACGCGCGGTAGCGGTTCGTGTCACACGGACGAGGTGCCGCTCACACTTTGCGGTGAACGAGTGTCAACTAGGTCTCAGTACCATCACCGCACGAGGCATGCGCTCCATGGTTGGCGTTTGACTCTACGAGTACAGCGCTACATGGAGGTGCAGGGTGGTGAACGGGCGAACGGTGCTCGAACGCTTTCCCGCCGGCGGGCCGCGAGGATCATGGCCGGCGGAGGAGTTCGCGCAGGCGCGGCGTCTGGAGGGCCTGCCCGCCGAGGTGGTCATGGATCTCGCCACGGACATGTTCCTGGTCATCGTCCGCGGCGGTGACGCCGCGGCCGCCTGACGCGCGGACACTTCGGGGACGGGGTCCGGACACCGACGCCGGCTCCCGTCAGCCGGCCCTCGGGGCGGGCACCGGACGGCTGGTGAACTGTTCCGCCTGCAGTGAGTACAGCTCCGCGTAGACCCCGCCGGCGGCCAGCAATTCGTCCGGTGTCCCGGACTCCACGAGCCGGCCCTGGTCGAGGACGTGCACGAGGTCGGCGTGGCGCACGGACGCCAGCCGATGGGTGATGAGTACGACCGTCTGTCCGCTACCGGCCAGGGCGCGGATCTTCTCGAAGACCTCCAGCTCGGCCCGTGCGTCCAGGGCGGCAGTCGGCTCGTCCACGATGAGGATGCTGCCCTGCCGGTACGCCGCGCGGGCGATGCCGACCCGCTGCCACTGACCGCCGGACAGTTCGTGGCCGCCGCTGAAGTTCCGGGCCAGCAGGGTGTCCAGCCCGCGCGGCAGGTCCGCGACCACCTCGTCTGCCCCGGCCTCGGCGACCGCAGCGGCCACGCGTTCGTCGCCGAGCGGCGCGGAGGAGCGGCCCACCGCGACGTTCACCCGCGCGGTGAACGGCCACCGCTTGAAGTCCTGGGCCACCATCGCGACCCGCTCGGCGAGCGCGTGCCGGTCCGCCGTCGATACGTCGACGCCGTCCCACGTGATCCGGCCTGCGTCCGGTGTGTACAGCCCGGCGAGCAGTTTGACCAGCGTCGTCTTGCCGGAGCCGTTCTCCCCGACGAGCGCCACGATGCGGCCCAGCGGCAGGGAGAGCGTCACGTCGTCGAGGGCCGGGCGGGCCGCGTCGCCCGGATAGCGGAACGTGACATTCTCGAAGCGGATCTCTTTCGGTTCCTCGGGCAGTGCCGCGCCGCCGACCGGGATGGCCCGGTCGGCGGCCTCCACGTGCAGTCGTTCCAGGTCGCCGACGAAGAGAGCCTCCTCGTGGAGCGCGTTGACCTCCACGACCAGGGTGCCGAGGCTCTGCGAGCCGGTACGGATGGCGATCACCGCCGTACCCGCCACCGACAGGGCCATCGCGCCGCCCAGCAGCAGTCCGCCGAGTGTCGCGTACGTCGCCGCCGTCGCCAGCCCCGTCCACGCGGCCGCGATCAGTCCCGTACGGGCCGCCAGCCGGGCCAGTCGCGCCTGCTCCCTCTCGGCGGTCTCCGACATCGCGCGGAAGTGGCGCAGCAGGAAGGGGCCGACTCCGTGCACCCGGATCTCGGGGGCGGCGGCCGGTTCGATGAGGAGACTCGCCAGCAGCCGTCCCGCCCGCTCGTGCTGCACCCAGGCGTGGAAGGACTCGTACCGGCGACGGGCGAGGGTCAGTGCGCTCCAGGCGCTCGGCAGGGTCATCGTAACGAGCAGCGGCAGCAGGACCGGGTGCAGCACGGTCAGCACGCCGGCCGCCGCGATCAGCGAGATCATCGCGTTCACCACGCGGGTGCCGTACGAGATCATGCGCCGCGCGGAGGCGGCACCGTACTGGGCGGTGTCCAGCAGCTTGTGGAAGGCGTGGTCCTCGATCGCGGACAGTTCCACGGCCGCCGCCCGCTCCAGGTACCGCTCGGTGGCCACCCGTTCCACCTTGGGTTCGAGCCGTCCGGTCGCGTAGGTCGACGCGGCCCGCAGCAGCGCCGCGACCAGCATCACCACGGCCACCGTGATCAGTGCCGGGGCGGCCCCGCGCAGCCGCTCCTCGATCGGGGCGTCGGCCATCAGCCCGGCCAGCACACTGTTGACCGCCAGCAGGCTGACCGCCTGCGCCATGCCCCGGCCCACCTCGGCCGCGAGTACCGTCCGCGCGGCCTGCCGGTCCGCCTGCCGGGCGAGCCGCAGACTGGACGCCAGCAGGGACGGCAGCCGGGTCAGCATCGCCCGGAATCCCAGCTCCAGGAACGCGTCCGCGTGCTGGTTCCAGCCCATGTCGTAGCGCAGCGGGCCACCGAAGAGCAGCCGCTCGGACTCCGACACCCCGGCTGGTTCCGTGTCGCCCTTGCTGCGCACCGTCTGCCTCCCCCGATCGTGGATGGACGGCCACTATCGCGGGGGTGGGGTGCCTGCGGGCAGGGCGCGGACGGGGGGAGCCCGGAGCACGCGGGCGCGCGCCCGGCCGTGGGGTGCCGGGAGGGGGCGTGCGGGGGGAGCGGCGTGGCGGCGGGCACTGCAAGGCATGAGGTGGTGGCCGGGTCTGTGCGGCGCGGTGGGGTCCACGCGCCTGAGGGGGCGGCGGTGACGCCGGGCCTGCCGTCACGCGAGGGCATTCACACGCGTGCCGCGCGTCGTGACCGCAGTGGTCCGTGTGCCCGGTCCGCGGCGGCGCTAGGCGCTCACCGGCCGCGACCAGGTCGGCGTCGTGTCCGTCAGTCGGCACAGTGCCAGGTACAGAGGGATGGGCGGAGTGTACGGAACCGTGCCGTCCGGCCGGTGGATGAGCCCGGGGACATCCGGGGTGTCGGGGACGACCGCGCCGGTGGCGTACCGCGCGGGGGCGGGCCACTCCAGGGCGTAGTCGGAGTCGGACGGGACGATCCACCACCAGTGCGCATCGTCGGCGTAGACACAACCCACGCGTGGCAGCCGCGGCATGACCAGGGGGCCGAAGCAGGCGGGCACCGCCACCGCGTCGCATCCCAGCGGGGCCGTCATTCCGTCCGGTACGGGCAGCCGCCGGAGCGTCCCCGGGGTGTCCATCCTCCGCTGGAGGCGGAGCAGAGTGTCGAGGCCGAGCGGTCGGATGCCGGACGCAGTCCTCACAGCCATGCGGTCCCCGTTCCGCGGCGCGCCTGGAGGTGGCGTCCCTCCGCCTCGCCGTCGTCGCCCGTGCCGTCGGCAGGGCCGGGCTTGGGGCGGGCGCCCCAGCCCAGGTCGTTGTGGGGCTCCGCCGGATCGCGCGGGCCGTCGGCCTTGCGCGGCAGCTCCGCCCAGACCAGCAGGCCGGGCCCGTGCTCGTGGGCGCCCCACGCGTCGCACAGGGCGTCGACCAGGAGCAGACCCCGGCCGTGCTCGTCCTCGGGCTGCTGATCGGTCGGCGCATGGGGCTGACCGGGGGCGCAGCCCTCGTCGCGTACGGCTATGCGGACCAGGTCGGCACCGTCGTGCAGCTCGCACACTATGTGTCGGCTCGCGGTGTGCACGATCGCGTTGGTCACCAGCTCGGAAACCACCAGGGCCGCGGTGTCACAGGTGTCCTCGCACACCGACCAGCCGTTCAGCCGGGCCCGTGTCAGGCGTCTGGCCTGTGCCGGCGAGCCCGGATGTGCGGCCAGCTCGAAACGGAACCGGCGCTCAGCGGCGGCGGCCCCCGAAGGGCCGGCTCCCACGGCGGCAGCGAGGCCCAGGGAGCCCGCGGTGGCCTCTGTTCCTAAGGGCGCGGACGGAATCACGCTTGCCACTATCGCCCCGTCGTGAACACTTGGCAAGTGTCACTCTGAAAAATGCAGAGTGCGGTGTGACGGTCTGCAAGGCCGTGGCACACTGCTCGCAACAGCACGTCGAGCGGCGCCACTTCAGATCGGCGAAGGTCTGCACGGGCTTTCGAAAAGGTCTTCGAATGGCGCCGTCGGGCTGTGCGCACAAGCTGTTTGTGCGCCCGGTCGTGCGCACGAGGACGCAACGGGCTCTTCGGAACTCTTCAGGAGGTGGGCGGTGAGCGAGCCGCGGTCGGCGCCGACGGTCGGCCAGGTCGTCCTCGGCCGGCGCCTGCTGGACCTGCGTGAACGCGCCGGTCTCAAGCGCGAGGAGGCCGCCCGCATCCTACGGGTCGCCCCTGCCACGGTACGCCGTATGGAGATGGCCGAGGTGGCCCTCAAGATCCCGTATCTCCAGTTGCTGCTGAAGGCCTACGGCATCGGCGACGAGGAGGCCGAAGCCTTCGTCACGCTGGCCGAGGACGCCAACAAGCCCGGATGGTGGCAGCGCTTCCACGACATCCTGCCGGGCTGGTTCTCGATGTACGTCAGCCTTGAGGGCGCGGCCTCCCTGATCCGCTCCTACGAGCCCCACTTCGTCCCCGGGGTGCTGCAGACCGAGGACTAGGACTTGTCCGGTCGATCAAGTTCGCAGCCAGATGACCAGGGCTGCTGCCATGGCGGTGC
>NZ_BMTT01000016.1 GCF_014649815.1 Streptomyces mutabilis
GCTCGCCGCCGAGCGCCACGTCTCGCGGTTCGCGAGGTCCGTGACGGCCGCGGCCAGCGCCCCGGGCGCCTCGGCCGACCACGGGGTCCAACGGGCCAACGCCCGCAGGGCGCTGCCCGCCGTGGCGGGGTCGTCGGTGACGGCGACCCCGCGCACCAGCCGCGCGTACCGCGCGCGGTGGATCTCGGGCAGATCCAGCGGCGACACCCGCAGCACCGCCGCCCGCAGGACCGGCGCGCCGCCCGCGGCGTCGTGCAGCAGCTCCCAGACCCCCTCGTGCCCGAGCAGCCCGCCGGCGGCCGCGACACAGGCGGCGCGCACGTCGGGATGGGTGTCCTGACCGGCGTACACGTCGGTGACCAGCGCGGCCGCCTCCGGTACGGGAAGCCGGGCGGCGGCGATCCGGACCGCCTCCTTGCGGCTGGTCACCTTGGCGTCCGGCGCCCGCAGTACGTCCTTCAGCTGAGCGGCGAGCCACGACGGCAGTGCGTGCCGGGACGCCCGTGCGACGGCGTACACGGCGACGCGGGCCCGGTCGCCGCCGGCGTGCGCCAGCAGCTCGGGCAGCGCCTCGGCTGCCCGGTCGCTGCGGGCGAGTGCGGCGAGCGCGGCCTCGGCGATCTCGATGTCCGGCGACGCCGTCCAGCGGCGTGCGACCTCGGCACCGCCGTCGGGCACCCCGGCGGCCTCGGTGACGGCCTCGGCACGCTCGCAGTGCGGCAGCGAGGTGTCCGCCGCCCGCGCCGACAGGCGCCGCAGCAGAAGTGCCTGCTGACGCGGTACCCAGCGCCGC
The DNA here is from genome assembly GCF_014649815.1 of Streptomyces mutabilis. Classification (GTDB taxonomy): domain Bacteria; phylum Actinomycetota; class Actinomycetes; order Streptomycetales; family Streptomycetaceae; genus Streptomyces; species Streptomyces mutabilis. The sequence continues at coordinate 794 of NZ_BMTT01000016.1, forward strand.
GCGTCCGCGGCCTCCACCCACATGGTGGGCTGCCTGCCCTCGGGCAGGAACCGACCGTGCGGCGGGGCGTCGGCGAGCAGCACGCCGAGCAGGTCGGTGCGGCGCCGCACGAGCAGCGACCACACGACCGGCAGGTCGGCCGCCGACGGGTCGCGGGCCAGGACGCGCGCCACCCGTTCGTCGCGTGTGCGGACCGGCTTCAGCCACTCCAGCAGCGCGCCGCTCGCGGCTGTGACGTCGCCGTCGCGGAACGCCCGCCACAGCATCTCCTGAAGCGCGCTCATGCCCTCGGCCCGGCGGCCGACGGACTCGGCGAGGGCCAGGACCGGACGGTGGTCGCCCTTCCCGGCACGGGCATCGAGCCACGGCCGCAGGGCCTCGAACACGAGGTGTTCCTGACCGCGCCGCAGGGTGCGGTCGAGGCGGCCGAGGTCCACGCGGCCGGTGCTCTCGGCCAGGTGGACCAGGGCGCGCAGCGACCAGTCGACCAGCGCGCCCGGGCCGCCCGCCGCGTGCTCACCGAGCACGGCGAGCGCCAGATCCGTCAGCAGCCGACGGGTCTCGCCAGAACCGTCGCGGGCCTCGACGGCGTCCGTGGCGAAGCGCTCCAGGTGCGGGGCGGACTCCTCGGTGAAGAGCGCGGCACGCGTGCCGGTCAGGGCCCGCAGGGCGGCCGACCGCACGGGGTCCTGTTCGTTGCGCAACCGCGCCATGTCCCGCAGGGCGGCGGTGACGGCGGCCGGGTCGCCGGAGCGTGCGGCGTTGCCGATCAGCAGGGGCCAGGCCCGGGCGCGGTCCTCGGCGTCCGGGCGCGCGGTGGCGGCCAGCAGCCGGTCGCGGACCTCGGCCACCGGCAGGAAGGACTCGGCGGTGAGGACCGTGACCGCGTGGGCGCCCCGCTCACGCGCGCGTGCCGCGGTCTCGCGGGCCTCCTGGACCGCGTGGCGGCGCGGCAGCACTGCGAGCAGCTGCGCGTCGACGGTCACCGCTCCGATTCCGCGCCCCTCGCGGACGGCCGTGTACAGGGCGTGGCGCCGCGCGGGCGGGAGCGCCTTCAGCAGTCGCGGCAGGCCGCCGTACGGCATCAGGGCCCGACCGTAGGCGACGAGTTCGGGCGAGTGGGTGCGGGTCAGCCGGTACAGCGCGGTGCGCCCCAGCCGGTGGACGCCCACGACGGAGTTCCAGGCGGGTGTGGGCAGCAGCCGCAGTACCCGGCGCGGGTCGGCGGCGGCGAACGCGGGGAGGTGGACGCGCAGTCCGTTCGGCAGCCGGCTCGGCCCCTGCCGGTCCAGCAGTCCGAGCACCCTTCCGGGCGCGAGGGGCGCGAGGGTCGCCATGGCGTGCGCGTACCGGTGCCACCAGGTGTCGTGCAAGGCTTCGGGCAGCGCGGTCAGCTCCCCTTCCAGCACGTCGAGCAGCGCCGTGTGGTGCCGCTTGGCGAGCGTGCGCCAGGCCCGGACGGCGGGCAGCAGGCCGGGCAGCAGCCGGGCGACCACCGGTGCGGAGCAGCCCGGCAGCAGGCGGGCCGCCTCGATGTCGCCCCGGTCGCGCCGGAGCCCGTCGACCAGGCGGTCGGCGAGGGCGGTGCGGCGGCCGGCCACGACGGCGCGCTGGAGGTCCCGGCGGGCCGCCTCGGGGGCGTCGGCGAGCGCGGCCTCGAACGCCGCGTCCGGTATGCGCAGGCTGTCGGCGACCCGCAGGGCGTGACCACGCACGTACGGGTCGGTGTCCGCGATGCGGTCCGCGATCCACCCGGCGTCGCCCGTGGCGGACGCGGCGACCACGGCGAGCCCGCGCCCGTAGGCTCCGTGCCGTTCCAGTTCGACGAGCACGGGCCGACAGGCACTCAACCCCCCCGCGCGCACCACGAGTTCGCGCATGCGGCGCGGGTGGTCGAGCGGGTCGAGGGCGTGCAGCAGGCTCTCGGCCTCGTGCTGTGCGGAGGTCGGCGACATGCGGGGATTGTGCCTGCCGTGGCGGGCGGGGCACAGCGAATTAACCGCGACGCAGGGCCAGCCTCTCCTTCTCCGACAGCCCGCCCCAGACGCCGAACCGCTCGTCGTGGCTCAGGGCGTACTCCAGGCAGACCGAGCGGATCGGGCACAGGGCGCAGATCCGCTTCGCGTCCCGTACGGAGCTGCCGGGCTCGGGGAAGAAGAAGTCGGCCCCGGTCTGTGCGCACAACGCCTCCTCCTGCCAGGCGAGGTCGGGCGTCGCGATGGTGTCGGGCGTCGCGATGGTGTCGATGTGCATGGCAGGAGCGTGCCGGGCGGCGAAAAACGTTCGATCAACGCGCGATCAACGGCGCGCCGCCTGGCTCCCGGCCGACCCGATGGTCCCCTGCCCGGCGCTTCGTCGCACGGCGGCGCGCGCAGGGGTCCGTCGTCGTGGACGGTGCGGGTCAGGCGGTCCGGTGGTTCTCCCGGTGGAGGTAGAGCGCCTGCGTCCGTTCGGCGTGCGGGGTGAGCAGTTCCCGCAGTTGAGCGACTGCGGCCTCCAGGAGGTGTCCGTCGCGGTCGGCGTGGAGGGTTTCGAGGACGAAGGCGACCTGGGTGGAGTCCTCGGTGACGCGGGTGCGGTGGGCGTCGCGGTGGTTCCAGTGGCGGGTCAGTACGCCGGTGGTGTCGATGTAGATGATCTCCCCGCGCTTGGGGTGCTCGGTGGCGTCGGGCTCGCCGAGCGGGGTGAAGGTCTCGGTGCCGTCGGCGTGGCGGATCTCCACGTCGCCGGTGACGTGGTCGAGGTCGAAGGCGCCGGCGGGCAGACCGTGGCGGACGGAGACCGCGTTGTAGGAGTCGACGGCCGGGTTGATCCGGGGCAGGGTGCCCTTCTTCGCCATGCGGCGGCCGAGGGCGTCGACGCTGGGCCGGATGCGGCGGGGGTTGGTGCCGAAGGAGCGGTACGCGGTGTGCCATGCCTCGATGCGCGGGTCGCCCTCGTCGGCGGGCCGCCAGGCGCCCTCGGCGAGCTGCCGTTCCAGGTTCTCCAGGGCGCTGGTGGTGGCCGGCCAGTGTTCGTGGCCGCGCAGGCCGGTCGCGGTGACGACGGCGATGAGTGTGTCGGGGAAGGCGTCCGTGACGGCGGGGTTGATGCGGAAGGAGGTCACAGCGGTCCGTTCGGGATCAGGGTGCGGGGGCGGGGGCGGGGGTGTGGGGGTCAGGATTTCCAGGGTCCGATGCGGTCCAGGCGCCGCAGCTGTTGGTTCGCGGTCGGCGCGTCCAGGGCCCGGCCGCGTTCGGTGAGCCGGCGGGCGGTGTCGGCGCGCTGCTCGACGGGTTTGTGGTCGTCGTACTTGAACTTCGCGCGGACCTCGGTGATGTCCAGGCGCAGGCCGCGGATGCCGGACAGCATCCGCCCGTAAGGGGGCTGGTCGGTCTCGATGGGGGCGTGGTCGCCCTCGGGCTGGAAGTGCGCCATCTGCCGGCGCAGCAGCTCGGCCTTGTCCGCGGGGTCGTCGACGAGCGCGGCCCGGCAGGTGAACTGGACGGCCGCGTAGTAGCTGGTCGGGACGCCTTCGGCGGGCGGGGTGCCGGGCTTGGCGCGCCAGGGGCCGGGGACGAAGGCGTAGTCGCCGGTGACGGTGAAGGTGACGTTCGGGTCGGTCTCGATCGGTTTCCAGACGGGGTTGGGGCGGGCGAGGTGAATCAGCAGGGTGCCGTCGTCGACGGCGAAGTGGGTGGGCACGACGATCGGCGCGTCTCCGGGCGGGCCGTTGACGGCGAGGAGGCCGAAGTCGTGTCCGTCGGCGATCCAGGCCCGCCACTCGGCGTCGTCCAGAGCGGCGTCCCAGGGCTGGATGAACATGCCGGATTCCCTTCAAGGGGTGCGGGGTCAGGTGAGGGCGAGGAGGCTGACGGCGACGGCGGCGGCGCCCAGGCCGATGAGCTGGCCCCGGTGGATCCGCTCGGCGAGGACGCCGCGGGCGAGCAGGACGGTGCCGGCCGGGTACAGGGCGGTGATCACGGCGACGACGGCCAGGTCGCCGCTGCGGGCGGCGAGCAGGAAGAGCAGGTTGGCCACCGAGTCCAGCACACCGGCCGTCGCCGACAGGGCGTGAGCGGGCTTCTGCGGGCCCAGCCGCCGGAACAGCAGGCCGGCGGCGGCCAGCGTGACCGCGGAGGACACGGCGCGGCCGACGATCAGCGGGCCGACGCCGCTGTCGGACGGTGCCTGGTGCAGGAAGACCAGCTGCAGGGCGATGGCGGCGCCGGCGCCGAAGGCCAGGAGCAGCGCGGTCCGCGACGGCCGGGCACCGCCGACGCCGTGCCCGGCGCTGACCAGCACCACCGCCGCCAGCGCCAGCGGCAGACCGATCAGCCCGGCCGGGCCCAGGCTCTCGCCCTGCACCAACCCCACGCCGACCGGCAGCATCGCCGAGATCAGTGCCGTGACCGGGGACAGGACGTTCATCGGTCCGATCGCGAGCGTGCGGTATAGCAAGGCGAACGCGGCGGCCGACGCGACACCGGACGCGGCGCCCCAGGCGAGGGTGGCCGGGGCGAAGGAGGCGCCGAGGAAGGGCCACAGCAGCAGCTCCAAGGTGAGCGAGGCCGGGGCGGCGATCATCACGGTGCACAGGACGTGGGCCTTGCGGGCGCCGAGGCCGCCGAGGAAGTCCGCGCATCCGTAGGCGAGGGAGCTGCCCAGGGCCAGCAGCAGAGCGATCACGGGGACATCCCTTACTATCAATGGAACGACCACACCGTACAACGCACCGACCGAAAGTCGTCAACCGAACGACTGCACGGTGCAATGCACTGACCCACTGCCTGGAGGGGCGACAGCGATGGCCGAGACCGAGGCGGCGTTGCGGACGCTCGCGCACAACGTCCGCGCGGCCCGCACCCGCGCCGGACTGTCCCTGGACGAACTCGGCCGCCGCGCCAAGGTCAGCAAGGGCGCCCTGGTCGGCCTGGAGAAGGCACAGGGCAATCCGAACTTCGCCACGTTGGTCCGCCTCGCCGACACGCTCGGCGTCTCGGTGTCGGCGCTGATGGAAGGGCCCGCCGAAGGCCGTGTCCGGGTCGTGTCCGCCGACGCCGTCATGCCCTTGTGGGCCGGGGAGAAGGGCGGCGAGGCGCGGCTCGTGCTGACCACGTCGGGACCCGCCCCGGTCGAGGTCTGGCGCTGGAGACTCGAACCGGGCGAGGAGTACCCCAGCCACCCGCACCAGAGCGGCGTCGTGGAGACCGTCAGCGTCACCGCCGGGCAGATGGTGCTCGTCGTCGACGGCACCGAGCACGCGGTCGAGGCCGGGCAGACCGCCACGTTCGACGGCGACACCCCCCACACCTACCGCGGCTCGGGCTCCGGGACGTGCCACCTGCTCATGACCGTCCACATCCCGCCGGGTCCCGGCTCCCCGGCTTGACCGGCGCGTCGTGCGCCCCTTGCCGCCCGGTCGCCATCGATGACCGGCGCGTCGTTCACCCCAGCCGAACGGTCGTCGCTGATGACCGGCGCTCTGGGCCCCGTGCCGGTCGTCCGTCGCCGTGGCGACCGCCCGGCAGCCGCCGGGCGGGCCAGGAGGGGCCTCGCCCCGGCGGCCGTCTCCGCCGCCCGCCTCACGCGCTGGCGCGGCGGACCAGGGTCGTCGGCAGGATCACGCCCGACGGTGCGCCGGCCGATACCCCGGTGGTGGGCTCGGGCGCGGTGTCCCGGTCCAGGCCGCGCAGCAGCAGACGAGCCATCAGCCGCCCCATCCCCTCGATGTCCTGACGGACCGTGGTCAGCGGCGGGTCGGTCTCCTCGGCGACCGGCAGCATGTCGTCGAAGCCGACCACGGCCACGTCGTCCGGCACCCGCCGTCCGCGCTCGCGCAGCACCCTGAGGGCGCCCGCCGCGGTGAGGTCGTTGGCGGCGAAGACGGCGTCCAGGTCGGGGTAGCGGTCGAGCAGTTCCCGCATCGCCCGCTCGCCGCCGCCCGAGGTGAAGTCCCCGCGCGCGACCAGCCCCGCGTCGGCGTCCGCGCGCACGTCGCGGAAGCCGGCCAGCCGGTCGGCGGCGGAGGTCTGGTCGAGCGGGCCGGTGATGTGCGCGATCCGGGTGCGGCCGAGGCCGGTTAGGTGGCGCACGGCGGCGCGGGCACCGCCGCGGTTGTCGCTGTCCACGTAGACCACGTCGTCCCGGCCGTCGTCCCAGCCGGGGCGCCCGCCGAACACGGTCGGCACACCGGCGCCGCGGACGAGGCCGGGCAGCGGGTCGTCGAGGTGCAGGGAGAAGACCAGCGCGCCGTCGACGTGGCCGCCGGCCAGGTAGCGGCCGACGCGGGCGTGGTCCTCTCGGCCCTCGGTGAGCAGCAGCACGAGCTGGTTGTCGTGGGCCGTCAGTTCCTTGCTGATGCCGCGCAGTTGCTGGGCGAAGTAGGGGTCGGCGAAGACCCTGGTCTCCGGCTCGGCGGCGACGACGGCGACGGCGTCGTGGCGTCTGGTCACGAGGGAGCGGGCGGCCTGGTTGGGCACGTAACCGAGTTCCTCCACCGCGCGCCGGACCCGGTCCGCCAGCGCGTCCCGCACCCCGTGCGCGCCGTTGACCACCCGGGAGACGGTGGCCCGCGAGACCCCGGCCCGCTCGGCCACGGCCTCCAGCGTGGGACGCGGCGCTGTGTCGGTCACTTCGGGGCTCCTCGTCGGCGGCTGCGGCACAGGATAGCGGCAGCCGCCGCGGCACAGAGAGCGCTCTCGGCGCGGAAAAACCGGCTCGCCCGGCACGCCGCGCGGCGGGACGATCGGCGCATGATCCCATGAGAGCGGCCCATTACTCCTGACCGTCCCGTTCCGACGGCGGGACCGGCCGCTCCTGCCCCGACGACGGCGGGCACGGCCGGGTGCCCCTCAGTGCTGGTGCGCGGGCGCCTCCGCGGTCTGCTCGCCACCGCCGTGCGCGTGCTCGTGCGGGTCGTAGCCGGGGATCGTGCCGTCCGGCTTCTTCACCAGGAACAGCCCCACCATCCCCATGTCGGAGTGGCTCTGCACGTGGCAGTGGTACATCCACGCCCCGGCGCCCACCCCCTCCCCCGCGATGATCTGGAAGCCGAAGGAGTCCGCCGGCCCGGTGATCTTGTTGTCGATGACCTGGCTCGGGTCGTCGGGGCCGGTGAGCATGCCGGTGCGGTTGTCGGCCCAGCGGTGACCGTGCATGTGGAAGGTGTGGTAGAACTCGCCGTGCGTGATCATCACGATCTCGACGCGGTCGCCCACGGTGGCCTCGAAGTTCGGCCCGGTGTGCGGCTCGCGGTTGTTGATGAGCATGTCGTTGAAGACGATGGTGTGCGTGGCGTCCGGCAGTACGTCGCCCTTGCGGCGCACGATCACCGGGCCGTACAGGCCCTTGCGGATGCCGCCCGTGCCGTGCTCGGTGCCGACGACGTGGTCGTGGTAGTGCCAGTAACCGGCGCTGCCCGCCCGCCAGGTGCCGTCCGCGCGGCGGCCGGGCCTGTGGGTGCGCCAGGTGTAGGTGCGGGTGCCGCCGGGCTCGACGTCGCTCTTGTTCATCGCCGTACCGTCGCTGGAGATCTCGTAGTCCAGGCCGTGGACGTGCAGGCTCGCCCGCACGTCCATCGTGTTCGTGAACTCGATGTGCAGCGTGTCGCCCTCGTTGAGCTCGATCAGCGGGCCGGGGACGGACGCCTTGCCCTTCTCGAGGCCGTAGCCCATCTGACCGTCGGGCAGCTTTTCGGCGTACATCTTGATGTGTCTCACCTCGCCGCCCGCCGGTGCCGTCCTCGCGGTGACCCCCTTGGCCTCGCCGGCCGCGCCCGCGGTCTCCGGCGCCATGGACAACGATGTCGCGACGGCCGCGCCGCCCAGCAGTACCCGTCGGTTGAAGCCTCGCCTGTCCATGCCGAACTCCCCACGTTGTCACGGAAATTGCGGAGACGCGCCAATGAATGACCCCGATTGGCTGTGATGAACCTGTGGGACCGTACCGGCTGCCGACTGGTTTATCCACACTCAGGACAAAGTTCGTTGGATCCCGGTCATACCTATTGGCGAACGGCGCAAAGAGGTCTAGCTTCCTTGGCGCTGCTGCCGTGACCTAGGAGGTGCCCATGCCCTTGAGAGGGTTGAGCGCGAGAAGTAGAGGCTGGGCGGCGTTCGCCACCGCCGGTTTCGTCGCCGCGGGACTGCTGGCCGGCCCGGCCGCCAGCGCGCGTCCGGCGCCGGATCCGTCCCTGACAACGATGTCGATCAAGTCGCCCCCGGGCGGCGCGAACGTACGGGTGCTGATCTTCTACGGGTCCGCCGCGGCGGGCGACGAGTCACCGGTCGTGAACGCCGGCATTTCGGCCATCGAGCGGATCGGGCTGTCCGGTCCCGCCCGGGAACGCTTCCGGGTCGAGGCCACGGACGACGCCGACGTCTTCACCAACGACAAGAGGCTGAGCCGCTTCAACGCGGTCGTGTTCCTGACCGGCGGCGGCGACGTCCTGACACCCGCTCAGGAAGCGGGTCTGGAGATGTACATGGAGGCCGGCGGCGGTTTCGTCGGCATCCACGACGCGGCCCGCGCGGAGCCGTACTCGGACTGGTTCACCGGTCTGGTCGGCGCCCGCCCGGCCGCCTCCAGCCCCACCGAGGTCCAGCGGGCCACCGTCGAGGTCGGTGACCGGCGCCATCCGGCCACCAAGGACCTGCCGATGGAGTGGAAGCGCCCCGACGAGTGGCTGAACTGGCAGCAGAACCCGTCCGGTGACGTCCACACCGTGGCCCGGGTGCGCGAGTCGACCTACGCGCCCGGAGCGAGCGCCAACGGCGCGGACCACCCGGTCAGCTGGTGCCGGGACTACGACGGCGGCCGGTCCTTCTACACCGGCATGGGCGGCACGGTGTCGTCGTACGACGAGACAGACTTCCGCGCCCACCTGCGCGGCGCCCTGATGTGGACGACGCGGCTGGCTCAGGCCGACTGCAAGGCCACCATCACCGGCAACTACGAGGCCGAGCGCCTGACCGAGCCCAACCAGCCGGGCCGGAACGACCAGATCGGCGAACCGCACGGCCTGGTCACCGCCCCCGACGGCCGCGTCCTCTACATCGGCCGGGGCGGTGCCGACTCCTCCCAGCCCGTGATCACCGACTGGAACAACCCGGACATCGGCAAGGGCAAGGGCGAGATCCACGTCTGGGACCCGAAGACGAAGGAGGTCACCCTGGCCGGCGAGCTGACCGTCTTCGGCAACAAGGGCGGCGGCGACGAGCTGACCAAGGTCGAGGAGGGCCTGCTCGGCATCGAGCTGGACCCGAAGTTCTCCGAGAACGGCTGGGTGTATCTGCACTACACGCCGCACTCCGAGATCAACCGCGAGACCCGCATGGCCGAGCGGCGGGTCTCCCGCTTCACGCTCGACCGGGCGACCGACAAGCTGGACCTCGGCAGTGAGAAGGTGCTGCTGAAGTGGCCGGTGCAGATCCACAGCTGCTGCCACGCGGGCGGCGGGATGGCCTGGGACTCCAAGGGCAACCTGTACATCGCCACCGGTGACAACAACTCCAGCGGCTTCAGCGACGGTTACTCCGGCAACAACCCGGAGCCCGACTTCAAGGGCGTGTCCTTCGCCGACGCGCGCCGCACCGCCGGCAACACCAACAACCTCAACGGCAAGATCCTGCGCATCCACCCGGAGCCGGACGGGACGTACACGCTTCCCGAGGGCAACCTGTTCACCGGCAAGGAGACCGCCGAGGGCGGCGGCAAGACGCGCGGCGAGATCTACGTGATGGGCGTCCGCAACCCGGCGCGCATCTCCGTCGACACGCGGACCGACACCCTGTACGCGGGCTGGGTCGGGCCGGACGCCGGCGCCCCGTCGCCGATCTGGGGTCCGGCGAAGTACGACACGTTCGCCGTGATCACCGAGGCGGGCAACCGCGGGTGGCCGTACTGCATGGGCAACAAGCAGCCCTACCGGGACCGCAACCTGCCGGACCCGTCCGAGCCGCTGGGCTGGTACGACTGCGACGCCCCGAAGAACGAGTCGCCGAACAACGACGGCCTGGTCAACCTGCCGCCGGTGACCGGCAACAACATCTGGTACTCGCCGCAGGGCGGCGGCCCCGACTTCCCGCGCGACGAGAACGGCGTCCCGTCGTACAAGCAGGAGGAGGGCACGTACAAGCTGCCCTGGCTCAAGGGCGGCGGCCAGGCCGCGATGAACGGCCCGGTCTACCGCTACGACGCGGACAGCACCAGCGAGACCAAGTGGCCCGCGTACTGGGACGGCAAGTGGTTCGTCGGTGACTTCTACGACGCCGACCAGCCGCGCAACGCGGTGCTGATGGACCCGAAGACGCAGGGTGACGGCGGTCTGCCGGTGCACTCGGAGTCGCTGAAGAAGATCGTGCCGGTCGGCAACGACGGCATCAAGAACCTGATGGGCTGGAAGTTCGGCCCGGACGGCGCGCTGTACGTCCTCGACTACGGCCGCGGCTTCTTCACCTCGGACTCCAAGTCCGCCCTGTGGCGGGTCACCTACGAGGGCGGCGGCCCGACGCCGGCCGCCGGACAGCTGGCGAGGGGGACCGAGTGATACGTGGACGAAGAATGTGGGCCGCGCTGCTGGCCGGCCTGCTGATGATGCTCGGACTGCAGGCGACGTCCGCCTCCGGGCAGCCCAGGACCGAGGCGAAGGCCGCCGCGGCGGACCAGGTCCTCACCTGGACCGCCGGGAACGACATCAGCAGGTACACGTCGGCGCCGGAGACGGCGGTGGCGGGTCCCGCCACGATCGTCTTCGAGAACAGTGAGGCGACCGGCAACACCACCGGCATGCCGCACACGCTGACGTTCGTGACCAGCGACCCCGAGTACAACCAGGACGTCCAGCTCAACATCCTGGCCAACCCCTTCGACGACCAGGGCGGCAAGCACACCGCCGAGGTCACCCTCACCCCCGGCCGTTACCTCTACCACTGCACGATCCCCGGCCACGGGGAGATGAAGGGCGTGCTCGTGGTGACCGAGGGCGGCGGTGGCGACGACACCACGGCGCCCGAGACGTCGGCCGAGGTCGGCGGCGTGCAGAACGCCGACGGCGCCTACGTCGGCTCCGCGACCGTCACGCTCGGCGCCACCGACGAGGGCGGCTCCGGCGTCGAGCGGATCGAGTACGCGATCGGCGCCGACGGCGCCTGGCAGCCGTACACCACGCCGGTCGTCGTCGACCAGGTCGGCGAGCACACGGTGCGCTACCGGGCGTTCGACAAGGCGGGCAACGCCGCCGAGGAGAAGAGCGTGACCTTCGCCGTGGCCGCCCCGGACACCGACGACACGACCGCGCCGGAGACCTCGGCGACGGTCAGCGGCGAGAAGAACGCGGACGGTGCCTACATCGACATGGCGACGGTGACCGTCACCGCCTCCGACACCGGTTCCGGCGTCAACACCATCGAGTACGCCGTCGGGGACGGCGCCTGGCAGGCGTACACCGCGCCCGTCATGGTGCACGAGGCCGGCGAGCACACCGTGCGCTACCGCGCCACCGACAAGGCGGGCAACGCCGCGGCGGTCAAGAGCGTGGCCTTCACCGTCGTCGCCGCTCCCCCGCAGGACACCGTGCCGCCGGTGACCGGCGCGACCGTGGAGGGCAGCAAGGACTCCGACGGCGCGTACGTCGGCAGCGCCAAGGTGACCGTCAGCGCCACCGACGAGGGCGGCTCCGGGGTGGCCGGCATCGAGTACTCCCTCGACGCCGGGCCCTACCTGGCGTACACCGAGCCCGTGATCGTCGACCGGGTGGGCCGGCACACCGTGAGCTACCGGGCGAGCGACAGGGCGGGCAACACCTCCGCACCGCTGACCGTGAGCTTCACGGTGGTGTCGGGACAGGTGCCGCCGCCGCCCTGCCCGGAGTACGACGAACGGCTCACGGTGATCGTCGGCACGGTCGACACGGGTGTGCCGAACCGGGTCACGAACAACCGGTGCCGGATCAACGAGCTGATCGAGGACGAGAAGGACTGGTCGTCACAGCAGCTCTTCCTCAAGCACGTCCGCGAGGTCACGGACGCGCTGCTGGACGAGGGTGTCGTCGACCGCCGCGAGTACCGGGCGATCAACAAGGCCGCCCGCCAGTCGAAGATCGGCGTGCCCGGCCAGACCGAGGGCTACCGGGCGATCCTGGACGGCTCCCAGGAGTCCTTCGCCAAGTGGCAGCAGGTGGGCGGCGGTTCGTTCGCGCTGAACGAGGACGGCTCGATCACCTCAAGCACCAGCACGCCCGGCATGGGCATGCTGTGGTTCCCGGAGCGCAAGTACGGGGACTTCTCGCTGAAGCTCCAGTGGCGGGACGACGCGCCCGGCACGGCCAACACCAACGGCGGCGTCTTCGTGCGCTTCCCGCAGGTCCACGACCACCCGGAGGAGTCCCGGCCGGAGTGGGTCGCCATCAAGTACGGGCACGAGGTGCAGGTGTTCGACAGCCCGACCGGCGACATGTACAAGTCAGGGTCGATCTACGGCTTCGACCGGGTGGGCCTGGCCGGCGCCGGGGTGACGGAGAAGGGCACCTGGAACGACTACGAGATCCGTGTGGTCGACCAGCACTACTCCGTCTACCGCAACGGCGTGCTGATCAACGAGTTCGACAACACCGGCGGCCAGGACTTCTACCCGCCGCGCTCGGACGACCCGGGCACGGACGGGCGGCGGTACGCCTCCGGTTACGTCGGGCTCCAGGTCCACGGCACGACGGACGTGGTGTCGTACCGGGACGTGAGGATCAGGGAGTTGTAGGTCAGCTCTTCTGAGGGCGCGGCTTCTTCGCGCGGCTCGGCTGTACCCGGCTGGGTTCCCCCGGCATCTTCGGATACTCGGGCGGGTACGGCAGATCACCGAGCCCGTGGTCGTGCTCGTCCTTCGTCGCCAGCTCCAGCAGGGCGTCGAGGGAGTAGGAACGGTCGTCCATGCCCGCGTGCACGTCGCCGAGTTCGGCGAAGCGCGCGGGCATGGTCGTGATGTCGAAGTCCTGCGGGTGGGCGACGCCCACCTCGTCCCAGGTCAGCGGCGCGGAGACCGGGGCGTGCGGGCGGGGGCGCACGGAGTACGCGGAGGCGATGGTGCGGTCCCGGGCGGTCTGGTTGTAGTCGATGAAGATGCGCTCGCCGCGCTCCTCCTTCCACCATTTGATGGTGACCTGCTCGGGCATCCGGCGTTCCATCTCGCGTCCGACGGCGATGGCGGCGCGCCGCACCTGGGTGAAGGTCCAGCGGGGCTCGATCGGCACGAAGACGTGGATGCCGCGTCCGCCGGAGGTCTTGGGCCAGCCGCGCAGTCCGCCGAACTCCTCCAGTACGGCACGGAGTTCATGGGCGGCGCGGGCGGCGTCGTCGTAGTCGGTGCCGGGCTGCGGGTCGAGGTCGATGCGCAGCTCGTCGGGGTGGTCGACGTCGTCGCGGCGCACCGGCCAGGGGTGGAAGGTGAGGGTGCCGTACTGGGCGGCCCACAGGACCGCGGCCTCCTCGGTGGGGCACATCTCGTCGGCGCTGCGACCGCTCGGGAAGGAGATGTGCGCGGTGGGGATCCAGTCGGGCATGCCCTTGGGGGCGCGCTTCTGGTAGAACCACTCGCCGGTGATGCCGTCCGGGTAGCGCTGCAGGGTGGTGGGCCGGTCGCGCAGGGCGCGCAGGATCCCGGGGGCGACGGCCTGGTAGTAGCGGGCCAGGTCGAGCTTGGTGTAGCCGCGCTCGGGGAAGAAGACCTTGCCCGGGCTGGACAGCCGCACGGTCCGTCCGCCCGCTTCCAGTTCCACCGCTTCCGCCATGCGAGCAACGGTAGGCGCACCCGGGTCACCTCGCACATCAGGCGGCGGGCCGCCCGGGGTCCGTTCGCCGACGGACGTCCCGGGCGGCGACGCGCCTACTCGGCCAGGGTGCCGTCGCTCATCCTGACCCGGCGGCCGGTGAACCGCCGGGCGACCATGCGGTCGTGGGAGATCATCACCAGGGCGCCGCGATAGTGGTGCAGCGCCTCCTCGAAGTCCTCCACCAGGGCGGGTGAGAGGTGGTTCGTGGGCTCGTCCAGGAGCAGCAGGTCCACCGGGTCGCGCAGCAGCCGGGCCAGCGCCAGTCGGCGCAGCTGCCCGGTGGACAGGTCACCGACCGCCGTCGTCAGGTCGGGGAGGCGGAACAGGCCGAGGCTCAGCAGAGCACCTCGGTGCTCCCCCGGGGCGCCGGGCAGCCCTGCCGCGTAGGCGTCCAGCAGGGTCCGCCGCGGGTGGGTGACCGCGGTCTCCTGGGGCAGCCAGCCGATGCGTTCGGGACGTGTGCACGTGCCCCGGTCGGGTCGCAGGTCACCGGCGAGGACCCGCAGCAGCGTGCTCTTGCCCGCGCCGTTCGCCCCGGTGACCAGGATCCGCTCGCCCGGGTCGACGGTGAAGTCGTGCACGTCGAGCCGGTCGCCGACGGCGACCCGGTGCAGGTCGGCGAGCGGGCCCTCGTGGTCCGTCTCGCCGCCCTCGACCCGGACCCGGAATCGCAGGGGCGCCGGGGGCGGCGGCACCGGGTTCTCCTCCAGGCGCCGGACCCGCTCCTTGGCCTGCCGGACACGCGTGGAGATCTGCTTCTCCACGCTGCGCTGATGGCGCTGGCCCTCGCGGTCGGCGTTGGCCCGGCGCCGGGGTCCCGCGGCCAGGGTATCGGCGGCGCGGCGGGCCAGGGCGCGCTGCTCCGCCAACTCCCGCTGCCAGTCGGCGTACTGCTGTTCCCAGCGGCACCGGGCGCCCGCCTTGGCGCGCAGGTAGCCCGCGTAGCCGCCGCCGTGCCGGTGCACGGTGCGGCGCTCGCCGTCCACCTCCCACAGGGCGGTCGCGACGCGTTCCAGGAACACGCGGTCGTGGGAGACGGCCAGGACGCTGCCGCGGTGGGTGCGCAGGTGCTCCTCCAGCCATTCCACGGCCGGTACGTCGAGGTGGTTGGTCGGTTCGTCGAGCAGCAGGAGCTGGGGTGCGGCCGCCAGCAGGCAGGCCAGGCCCAGGCGGGCCTGTTCGCCGCCCGAGAGGCTGCCGAGGCGCCGGTCGGGCGAGATGTGGCGCAGGCCCAGCCCGTGCAGGGCGGACTCGACGCGGGCGTCGGCCGCGTAGCCGTCGCGGGCCTCGAACGCCTCCAGGAGCTCGCCGTACGTGGCGAGCAGGCCGTCGAGCTCGTCGGGCCCGGCCTCCGCCAGCGCCTCTTCGGCCCGGCGCAGGGCGGCCTCCAGGGCCCGCAGGTCGGCGAGGGCGTGGTCGACGGCGTCCTGGACGGTGTCGTCCGGGGGCAGGTCGGGGGTCTGCGGGAGGTATCCGGCGCCGCCGGGGGCGTGGACGCGGACGTGCCCCGCGTCGGACCGGTCGGTGCCGGCCAGGAGCCGCAGCAGGGTCGACTTGCCGGTGCCGTTCTCGCCGATGACGCCGATGCGCTCGCCGAGGGACACCGACTGGTGCACGCCGTCCAGGAGCGGCCGGCCGCCGGGTGCGCGGACGACGTCGTCCAGGACGACCTGGAAGGCGCCCGAGCCGGGCGTGGACGTGGCAGGGGTGGTGGGGCAGGTGGGGGCGTCAGAGGTACGCCGATGCATGGGTGATCCGCCATATCGGAAGACGTGAACAGGTGGCCGATACGGAGGGAGGGGTCACCGACGGGCGGTCGGACGGTGTGAGAGCGGCGCGACGGCCTGCCCGGGGACCCTGACGGGCAGCCGGACTCACGCCGCTTGCGCGCGGCGGCATCGGCGCCCGGTCTCCCGGGGCGGTATCAGATGTAGAAGTAGTAGAACCCGATCACCCGGCAACCTTAACAGGCGAGGTCCCCGGGCCGCTCGTACAGTCGCACCATGGATCTGCCCGTCATGCCGCCCGTGAAGCCGATGCTCGCCAGGTCCGTGGCGAAGATCCCGCCGGGGATGCACTACGAGGCCAAGTGGGACGGGTTCCGGTCGATCGTGTTCCGCGACGGCGCCGAGGTCGAGCTCGGCAGCCGCACCGGCAAGCCACTGACCAGGTACTTCCCGGAGCTGGTGGCGGCGGTGCGGGAACGGTTGCCCGAGCGGTGCGTGGTGGACGGCGAGATCGTCGTCGCACGGGAGGGGCACCTCGACTTCGACGCGCTCACCGAGCGGATCCATCCGGCGGACTCCCGGGTGCGGATGCTGGCCGAGAGGACGCCCGCATCGCTCGTGGCCTTCGACCTGCTGGCGCTGGACGACGAGTCCCTGCTCGACGTGCCCCTCGCCGACCGGCGGGCGCGCCTGGTGCGGGCGCTGTCCGGCGTCACCGCGCCGGTGCACGTGGCGCCGGCGACGGACGACATCGAGGTGGCCCGGCGGTGGTTCGAGCAGTACGAGGGCGCGGGTCTGGACGGTGTCGTCGCCAAGCCGCTCGACATGCGCTACCGGCAGGACGAACGCGCCATGTACAAGATCAAGCACGAGCGCACGGCGGACGTGGTCGTCGCCGGTTACCGCCTGCACAAGAGCGGCCCGGTGGTCGGCTCGCTGCTGCTCGGCCTGTACGACGGCAAGGGCGTCCTGCAGCACGTCGGGGTGAGCGCCGCGTTCACCATGAAACGGCGCGCCGAGCTGGAGCCGCTGCGCATGGACGACGTCGGGGGTCATCCGTGGGCCGCGTGGGCCGAGGAGTCGGCACACGAGGGGGCTCGGCTGCCCGGCGCGCCCAGCCGCTGGTCGGGCAAGAAGGACCTGTCCTGGGTGCCGCTGCGGCCGGAGCGGGTGGTCGAGGTGGCGTACGACCACATGGAGAACGGCGCGCGCTTCCGGCACACGGCCCGCTTCCGCCGGTGGCGCCCGGACCGGACGCCGGAGAGCTGCACCTTCGCCCAGCTGGAGGAGCCGGTCCGCTACGACCTGGCGGAGATCCTCGGCGGCCCCTGACGGCCCCGGTCCGCGGCCGCCCGGCCCACCCCGGCCCTCACGGCTTCATGAGCACCTTGACCGCGCCGTCCTGCTTCTTCTGGAACATCTCGTACGCGTGCGGCGCGTCGGTCAGCGGCACCCGGTGGGTGGCGAAGTCGTCGACGCCGAGGGGGTCCTCGTCCGTGAGGTACGGGATGATCTGGTCGCTCCAGCGGCGTACGTTGGCCTGCCCCATCCGCAGCTGGATCTGCTTGTCGAACAGGGTGAGCATAGGCATCGGGTCGGCCATGCCCCCGTAGACGCCGGACAGCGAGATCGTGCCGCCGCGCCGCACCAGGTCGATGGCGGTGTAGAGGGCGGCGAGCCGGTCGATGCTGGCCCGTTCCGCCAGCGGGCCGCCGATGGCCCGGGGCATCACCGCGGCGGCCTGCTGCACCATCTTCGCGGCGGCGCTGCCGTGCGCCTCGGTGCCGACCGCGTCGATCACGGCGTCCGGTCCGCGGCCGTCGGTCTCGTCCTGGATCGCCGCGACGAGTTCCTTCTCCTTGTCGAAGGACCGCAGGTCGTACGTCTCCACACCCCGCTCACGGGCCCGCCGCAGCCGCTCCGGCACCAGATCGATGCCGAAGACCCGCCCGGCACCCTTGGCCCGTGCGACCCGGCAGGCCATGTCGCCGATCGGGCCGAGACCGAGCACGGCCACGGTGCCGCCCTGCGGGACGGCGGCGTACTCGACCGCCTGCCACGCGGTGGGCAGGACGTCGGAGAGGTAGACGAAGCGGTCGTCGGCCGGGCCCTCGGGCACCTTGATCGGGCCGTACTGCGCCTGCGGCACCCGCAGGTACTCGGCCTGGCCGCCGGGGACCGCGCCGTACAGGCGGGTGTAGCCGAAGAGCGGGGCCCCCATGCCCTCCCCGGTGACCTGGGTGGTCTCGCACTGGGTCGGCAGTCCGGTGCCGCACATGTAGCAGTGCCCGCACGCGATCTGAAACGGCACGACGACCCGGTCGCCGGGCTTCAGTCCGGTCACCTCGGGGCCGACCTCCTCCACGATGCCCATGGGCTCGTGTCCGAGGATGTCGCCCGGCGTCATGAACGGCGTGAGCACCTCGTACAGGTGCAGGTCGGAGCCGCACAGACCGGAGGACGTGACGCGGATGACGGCGTCCGTCGGTTCCTGGATTTTCGGGTCGGGCACCTCCTCCACCCGCACGTCCCGCTTGCCCTGCCACGTCACTGCCTTCATCGTCTCGCGCTCCCTCCGTCGCCCGTGCGCGTCGGTCTTGCATGGCGGCCGGGTACCCGACGGGCGCTCCGCCGAACCGCCGCCGGTTTCGTCCGAACAGCGGATATTGCACCGCTCTCCGCGTGCCGTATCAGATTCGGTCAGGTATGGCACTAAAAGCTTCTAGAAGCGCACAATCAATGACAGAGGATGGCGGGCGGGTGGTCGGAATGCGACGAAGGACGCGCAGGTGGCGCGGCGGCGCGCTGCTGACGGCGGCGGTTGCGGTCTCACTGGCGGCTGGCTGCACGCCCGGGCCCGGGGCGCAGGAGGACGGTCGGGCACCGCACCCGGAGGGCTCTTCCAGCACGGAGGCCGGCCACCCGGCCTCGGTACTCGCCGTGAAGGTGGACAACGTGCGCGCGGCCCGTCCGCAGACGGGCCTGGACGCGGCGGACGTGGTCTACGTGGAGCCGGTGGAGGGCGGACTGAGCCGCCTGATGGCGGTCTACGCGACGGAGCTGCCGAAGTCGGTCGGACCGGTGCGCAGCGCCCGCGAGTCGGACCTGGAGCTGCTGCGCCAGTTCGACCGGCCGACGCTGGCGTTCTCCGGCGCACAGGGCAAGCTGCTGCCACTCATCGACAAGGCGCCCCTGCGCGCGGAGCCGCCGGGCGGGAAGTCCGACGCCTACGTCCGCGACGCGGACCGGCCCGCCCCGCACAATCTCTATGTGCGCCCCGGCGAACTGCTGTCGCAGCCTCCCGGAGCCGACGCCCTGACCACCGGGTACCACTACGGCGAGGCTCCCGGGGGCGGCCGGGCCGTGTCGTCGCGCACGGTGCGCTATCCGTCGGCGTCCTTCGCCTTCACCTGGTCCGAGAGCCGTGACCGCTGGCTGGTCGGCATGGACGGCGACCCGGCCCGCACGACCGAGGGCGGGCGCCTGGCGCCGGCGACGGTCGTCGTACAGCACGTGGACGTGCGCGAGTCGGAGTTCCACGATTCCCGGGGCAACTACTCGCCCTACGTCGAGACGGTCGGCTCCGGGAAGGCGGAGGTGCTGCGGGACGGGCGCGTGTACGACGCGACCTGGAAGCGCGGCACGGCGACGGACGGCACCGCCTTCACCGCGCGGAACGGCACGCCGCTGAACTTCGCCGGGGGCCAGGTGTGGGTGGTGTTCGTCGACTCGACGACCTCGGCGGACAAGTCCTGATCGGCAGTCCTGACCAGCAGACCTGATCAGTTCGGCGCGGTCGCGGGTTCCGCCGGGTTGCGGAGCCCTTCGGCGGCGTCCGCGACCCGGCGGATCAGGTCGAAGAAGACGGTCTGCTCGTCGGCGGAGAGCGGGGCGAGGAAGATCTGGTTCATGCGAGCCGTGCGCACGGCGAGCTTGCGGTGGACACGCAGGCCCTCTTCGGTCGGACGCAACAGGAAACGGCGGCCGTCCTGCGGGTCGCGGACCTTGTCCAGCAGCCCCCGGCGGCCGAGTCGGCTGATCACCTCGGCGATGGTGGACCGGTCGAGGCCGACCCGCTCCCCCGCGGTGCGCTGGTCCACCCCCGGCTCGGCGACCAGGGCGTTGAGGACCGCGAACTGCGGTGACGTGATCTCCTCCGAGACCATCGTGTTCCACAGCAGGTAGTGCGCCTGCTGAAGCCGCCGGGCCAGATGCCCGGGATGGGTGGTCAGGTCGACCGCGGCCATGTGCGCTCCTGGGGTCCACTTTCGTTTGTGTACTGACGATACCTCGGGCCGTTGACGGTTGTCCGCCGCCCCACCAGGCGATCTACCTCGCACTCATCCGGGTCTTGACGCCTCGACCGTCCAGTGGCAGCGTGTGGGAAACCTCGCTGAAATACTCAGTGCCCTGATTAATCCGCGGTCGGTGCGGCCGACCGCGACACGGACCGACACGGACCCGGGGCGCTCGGACGAGATGGGGCTTCTCGGATGGACAAGGTGGTGGCCACCGCCGCTGAGGCAGTGGCCGATGTGCCGGACGGTGCGTCGCTGGCGGTGGGCGGTTTCGGACTGAGCGGTGTGCCGAACGTGCTGATCCAGGCGTTGTACGAGCGCGGGACGGGTGGGCTGTCCGTCGTCTCCAACAACTGCGGGGCGATGGAGTCGGGTCTCGCGGTCCTGCTGGCCGCCGGGCGGATCGCCCGCGTGACCGGTTCCTACATCGGGGCGAACAAGGAGTTCGCGCGGCAGTACCTCGGTGGTGAGCTGGAGGTGGAGATGATCCCGCAGGGCACGCTGGCCGAGCGGCTGCGGGCCGGCGGGGCCGGCATCCCCGCCTTCTACACCCCGGCCGGCGTGGGCACACAGGTCGCCGACGGCGGGCTGCCGTGGCGCTACGACGGCTCCGGCGGGGTCGCGCTGGCCTCACCGCCCAAGGAGGTCCGGGAGTTC
Source organism: Streptomyces mutabilis (assembly GCF_014649815.1). Classification (GTDB taxonomy): domain Bacteria; phylum Actinomycetota; class Actinomycetes; order Streptomycetales; family Streptomycetaceae; genus Streptomyces; species Streptomyces mutabilis. The sequence continues at coordinate 21,277 of NZ_BMTT01000016.1, forward strand.
GACGGCACGGAGTACGTGCTGGAGCGAGGCATCCGTACCGACTTCGCGCTGGTGCGGGCGGCGCGGGGCGACCGGCACGGGAACCTGGTGTTCGCCAAGGCCTCGCGGAACTTCAACCCGCTGGCGGCGATGGCCGGACGGGTGACGGTCGCCGAGGTGGAGGAACTCGTCGAGCCCGGCGAGATCGACCCGGACGCGGTGCACCTGCCCGGGATCTTCGTGCAGCGGGTGGTCGCGCTGACGCCCGAGCAGGCGACGGACAAGAAGATCGAGCGGCGGACGGTGAGTTCCTGATGGCCTGGACGCGTGAACAGATGGCCGCGCGGGCGGCCCGGGAGCTGGCCGACGGCCAGTACGTCAACCTCGGCATCGGCCTGCCGACGCTGATCCCGAACTACCTCCCCGAGGGCGTCGAGGTCACCCTGGAGTCCGAGAACGGAATCCTGGGCACCGGCCGCTACCCCACCGAGAACGAGGTGGACCCCGACCTGATCAACGCCGGGAAGGAGACCGTGACGGTCCTGCCGGGCGCCTCGTTCTTCGACTCGGCGCTCTCCTTCGGGATGATCCGCGGCGGGCACATCGACGTCGCCGTGCTGGGTGCGATGCAGGTCTCGGCCGGCGGGGACCTGGCGAACTGGGCGATCCCGGGAAAGATGATCACCGGGATCGGCGGGGCGATGGACCTCGTCCACGGCGCCCGCACCGTGATCGTGGTGATGACCCACACCGCCAAGGACGGCAGCCCGAAGATTCTTCAGGAGTGCGCCCTGCCGCTCACGGGCAAGGCGTGCGTGAACCGTGTCATCACCGACCTCGGTGTCCTCGACGTCACCGACGACGGCCTCCTCCTCGTGGAGTGCGCGCCGGGTGTCGGCGTCGACGAGATCACCGCGAAGACCGATGCCAAGCTGACCGTCGCGGAGGACCTGAGGTGAAGGACGTCTACGTAGTCGACGCGGTCCGCACCCCGTTCGGCAAGTACAACGGCTCCCTGGCGGGCGTGCGCCCGGACGACCTGGCCGCCCACGCCGTCCGAGAGCTCCTGGGCCGCACCCCCGCCCTGGATCCCGCGCGCATCGAGGACGTGTACTTCGGCAACGCCAACGGCGCCGGCGAGGAGAACCGCAACGTCGCCCGCATGGCCGCCCTCCTGGCCGGCCTGCCCACCACCGTCCCCGGCGTCACCGTGAACCGGCTGTGCGCCTCCGGCCTCGAAGCGGTCGTCCAGGCCGCCCGTGCCATCGCCGTCGGCGACGCGTCGATCGCGCTGGCGGGCGGCGTGGAGTCGATGACCCGGGCGCCGTACGTGCTGCCCAAGTCGGACCGGCCCTTCCCCGCCGGGCACACCGAGCTGTACTCCACCACCCTGGGCTGGCGCATGACCAACCCGCGGATGGACCCCCAGTGGACCATCCCCCTCGGGGAGTCGGCGGAACTCATCGCGGACAAGCACAAGATCTCCCGCGAGCAGCAGGACGAGTTCGCCCTCGCCTCCCACCACAAGGCCGCCCGCGCCCAGGCCGACGGCCTGCTGGACGTGGAACTCGCGCCCGTCCCGGTGCCGCAGCGCAAGGGCGACCCGGTGGACTTCGCCGCCGACGAGTGCGTACGCCCCACCGCCTCCCTCGAAGCGATGGCCGAGCTCAAGCCGTCCTTCCGCAAGACCGACGGCACCGTCACCGCCGGGAACGCGTCCCCGCTCAACGACGGCGCCGCCGCGCTCCTCCTGGTCGACGACGAGGGCCTGAAGGCCACCGGCCGCGAACCCCTGGCCCGTATCCGTGCCACCGGTGTCTCGGCGACCGACCCGCACTACTTCGGGCTCGCCCCCGTCGAGGCCGCGAACCGCGCCCTCGCCAAGGCCGGCCGCACTTTCGCCGACCTGGACGTCCTGGAACTCAACGAGGCCTTCGCCGCCCAGGTGCTGGGCTGCGTCGCCGAGTGGCCCGAGTTCGACCCCGCGATCCTCAACCCCCAGGGCGGAGCCATCGCGCTGGGCCACCCCCTGGGCGCCTCCGGTGCCCGCCTCGCCGGCACCGTCGCCCACCAGCTCGCCCGCAAGGGAAGCGGCACCGGCATCGCCACCCTCTGCATCGGCGTCGGCCAGGGCCTCGCCCTGGTCCTCGACCGCTAGTCACCCACGGGAACCCAGATGACTCTGACCCAGCACGACATCGACGCGGAGATCGCGGCCGAGCACGCCGCGTACGAGAAGCGGGTTGCCGACGGCGGGCCCGTCGAGCACCATCCGCGCCGCGACTACACCCCGTACCGCTCCTCGGTGCTGCGCCACCCCAAGCAGCCGCCGGTCGCCATCGACGTGACCAAGGACCCGGAGTTGGTCGAGCTGTCCTCCCCCGCCTTCGGGGAGCGGGACATCACCGAGATCGACAACGACCTGACCCGGCAGCACACCGGGGAGCCTGTCGGCGAGCGCATCACCGTGTCCGGCCGCCTCCTCGACCGCAACGGCAAGCCCGTGCGCGGCCAGCTCGTGGAGATCTGGCAGGCCAACTCGGCCGGCCGCTACGCCCACCAGCGCGAGCAGCACGACGCCCCGCTCGACCCGAACTTCACCGGCGTGGGCCGCACGCTCTCCGACGACGACGGCTTCTACCGTTTCACCACCGTGCAGCCGGGCCCCTACCCGTGGCGCAACCACGTCAACGCCTGGCGTCCGGCGCACATCCACTTCTCGGTGTTCGGCTCGGCGTTCACACAGCGGCTGGTGACGCAGATGTACTTCCCGAACGACCCGCTGTTCCCGTACGACCCGATCCTGCAGTCCGTGACGGACGACGCGGCGCGGCAGCGGCTGATCGCGACCTACGACCACAGCCTGTCCGTGCCCGAGTTCTCGCTCGGCTACCACTGGGACATCGTGCTCGACGGCCCGAACGCCACCTGGATCGAAGAAGGACGCTGACCCATGACGAGAATCGACACCAGCAGCGCGGAGAACGTGCTGCCCACACCGTCGCACACGGTCGGCCCGTTCTACGGGTACGCGCTGCCCTTCCGGGGCGGCGAGGACATCGCACCCCTCGGGCACCCGGACACGATCACCGTGCACGGGTACGTGCTCGACGGCGAGGGCGGCCCGCTGCCGGACGCCCTCGTGGAGTTGTGGGGTCCGGGCCCGGACGGCGAGCTGCCGACAGCCGACGGGTCGATGCGCCGCGACCCGGCCTCCGGCGGCTTCCTCGGCCGCAACGGCGTGGAGTTCACCGGCTTCGGCCGCATCCAGACGGACGCGAACGGCCACTGGTACGCGCGGACGCTGCGTCCCGGAGCACGCGGGAACAGCGCGCCGTACGTCAGCGTGTGCCTGTTCGCGCGCGGGCTGCTCGTGCACCTGTACACCCGGATCTACCTGCCGGGCGACCGGGCGGCGCTCGCCGCTGACCCGCTGCTGTCCCGGGTGGACGCGGAGCGCCGCGACACGCTGATAGCCGCGGACGAGGGCAACGGGACGTACCGTTTCGACATCCGCCTTCAGGGCGAAGGCGAGACGGTCTTCCTGGAGTTCCAGTGACATCAGCTCCCGAGGCTTGTGAGCCGGGCCTGCTCGCCCCCGGGTGGGCGGGCTCCCCGGCCGCCGAGGCGACCGACGACCGCGCCGTCCTGCGGGCGCTGCTGGACGCGGAGGCGGCCCTGACCCGGGCACAGGCCGGGCTGGGGCTCGCCCCGGCCCGGGCGGCGGACGCGGTGACCGAGGCCGCCGATCCGGCCCGCTTCGACGCCCACTCCCTGGCCGAACGCGCCCGCGGCGGCGGGAACCCGGTCATCCCGCTGGTGGCCGACCTGACCGAGGCGGTCGGCGAGGAGTACGGGCCGTACGTCCACCGTGGCGCGACCAGCCAGGACATCATGGACTCGGCGCTGATGCTGGTCGCCGCCCGCACCCTGGACCTGCTGCTCGCCGATCTGGCCCGCACGGAACGGGCGTCGGCCCGGCTGGCCGCCCGGCACCGGGACACCGTGATGCCGGGCCGCACGCTCACCCAGCACGCCGTGCCGACGACCTTCGGGCTGAAGGCGGCCGGCTGGCGCACGCTGGTGCTGGACGCGCGGGACCGGATCGGCGCCGTACGCGACGCGCTGCCGGCCCAGCTCGGCGGCGCGGCGGGCACCCTGGCGGCGTTCGAGGCGTACGGTGCGGCGGACCCCACCGCGCTGCCGGCGGCGTACGCACGCGAACTCGGCCTGTGTGCGCCTGCGTTGCCCTGGCACACCCTGCGCACCCCGGTGGCCGACCTGGCCGGCTGCCTCGCCTTCGCCGCCGGGGCGCTCGGGAAGATCGCCGCGGACGTGCTGACGCTGTCCCGCACCGAGATCGGCGAGGTCGCCGAGGGCAGCGGCGGCGGTTCGTCGGCGATGCCGCACAAGGCCAATCCCGTACGGTCCACGCTGATCGCGACGGCCGCCCGGCGTGCCCCGCAGCTCGCGGCCGCGCTGTACGGCTCCCTGTCCGCCGAGGACGAGCGGCCGGCCGGCGCCTGGCACGCCGAGTGGGAGCCGTTGCGGGACCTGCTGCGGCTGACCGGCGGCGCGGCCCGTGACGCCGCCGAGCTGACCGAGGACCTCCGGGTGCGCCCGGACGTGATGCGCGCGCACCTCGGCCTGACGCACGGGCTGATCGTGTCCGAGCGGCTCTCCGCCGAACTGGCACCGGTGCTCGGGCGGGCCCGCGCCAAGGCGCTGCTGACCGAGCTGGCCGGACGGACCTACGAGGAGGGCCGAAGCATGGCCGAACTCCTGTCCGAAGTGCCGGAGTTGAAGAACCTGGACGTCGGGGCCCTGACCGACCCCGCCCGTTACACCGGCTCCGCGGGAGCCATGACCGACCGTGCTCTGGAGCGACGTTGACCCTCCTCAACCACCTGACCGAAGGCCCCGCCTCCGCTCCCCCGCTGCTGCTCGGGCCCTCGCTGGGCACCTCGTACGCCCTGTGGGACGAGGTGGCGCCGGAACTGTCCATCGGGCACCGGGTGATCCGCTGGGACCTGCCCGGGCACGGGGGTTCGGCGGCGGAGCTGATCGGGCCGGGGGCCACCGTCGGTGACCTGGCGGACCTGGTGCTCGCGCTCGCCGACTCTCTAGGGGTGGAGCGGTTCTCGTACGCGGGTGTGTCGCTCGGCGGCGCGGTGGGACTGCATCTGGCCGTGCACCATCCGCAGCGGTTGTCGTCGCTGGCCGTCCTGTGTTCGTCGGCGCACTTCAACGGTGCCAAGGCCTGGGAGGAGCGGGCCGCGACGGTGCGCGCGGAAGGGCTGGCGAAGCTCGCCGAGGGCGCGGACGGGCGGTGGTTCACGCCCGGCTTCACCGTGCCGCGGCTGGTCCAGGACCATCGGGACGCCGACCCGGGGGCGTACGCCGCCTGTTGTGACGCGCTGGCCGCCTTCGACCTGCGGGACCGGCTCGGCGAGATCGACGTGCCGACGCTGCTGATCGCGGGCCGCGAGGACCCGGCGACGCCGCCGGCGCATCTGCGGGAGATCGCCGACGCGGTGCCGGGGGCGACGCTGACCGAGCTGCCGGGTGCCTCGCACCTGGCGCCGGCGGAGCGGCCCGGGGCGGTGCTGACCGCGCTGCGGGCGCACTTCGACGGCGGCTCCAGGCGGGGCATGGCGGTGCGGCGCGAGGTGCTGGGCGACGCGCACGTGGACCGGGCACAGGGGCGGCAGACCCCGTTCACGGCCCGTTTCCAGGACTTCATCTCTCGCTACGCCTGGGGCGAGATCTGGACGGACGAGACCCTCTCGCGCCGCGAACGCAGCATGATCACGTTGACCGCGCTGGTCGCGCACGGCCACTACGAGGAGTTGGCCATGCACGTACGGGCGGCGCGGCGCAACGGGCTGACGCCGGACGAGATCGGCGCGGTGCTGCTCCAGACCGCGGTGTACTGCGGGGTGCCGGCGGCGAATTCGGCGTTCGCGGCGGCCCAGCGGGTGCTCGCCGAGGAGGACGGCACCCACGGCTGATCCGCGCCCTCGGCCGGGACGGCGCGGGACGGGGCGTGGGCGTGGGCGTGGGCGGAGGCAGCGGGCCGGGCGTGGGCGGAGGTGGTCCGCCTCAGCCCACGTGCCCCGCCGTCAGTGCCTCGCGGGCCCGTGCCACCAGCCCGTCCGCACCGCACGAGTCCGCCAGGGCCAGGCCCCGGCGCAGTTCGGCCTCCGAGCGGGCGGCGATGCCGTACTCGACCCGGGCGGCGGCGTGCTCGTACTGGCAGGGCGAGGCCTCCAGGTAGGCGACGGCCTGCGCGGCGAGTCGGACCGCGCGCTGGCCCGTCTCCAGCGAGGCGGCGCAGCGCAGGGCCTCCCCTATCGCGGTGTCCGTACCGAAGCGTTCGGCGTGGCGGCGGGCGTCGGTGACGAGCCGGGCGGCACGGCCGGGGTCCTCCGTGGCGAGGGCGCGGGACAGCTCGGTCGCCCAGGGGTGCACCACCGGGTTGTGCCGGCCGCGTGCCACTGCCGCCTTCTCGGCGGTCTCCAGCTCGTTGACGCCCTCTTCGGTACGGCCGGTCGCGAGCAGCAGCCGGGCCCGCACGGGACGCGGGTCGGGCAGCACGATGGTGGACGGGTACGGCGGGTCGAACCCGTACCGGTCGGCGACGGACCGGGCCTCCTCCACATGGCCACGGGCGAGCAGCGTGTCGATCAGGTTGCAGACCGCGGACCAGTACAACGGCAGTCCGCGGCCGACCCGTTCGGCGATGCGCAGCGATTCGCGCAGGGACTTCTCGGCTTCCCTGAGCCGTCCTCGCCTGCGGTGGCCGAGGCCGACGTAGGTGTGTGCCAGGGCGAGGTGGCCGCCGCTCCAGCCGGCGGTCTCGTACGTGTTCAGCGCCTCGGTGAACAGCGCCTCCGCCCGGTCGAGCCGGTCGGTGTAGACGTAGGAGGTCGCCAGCATCATCGGCAGTTCGAGGCCCCACTCGGTGTCGGTCCAGCCGAGCCCGGGGGCGATGCGGCCGTTGACGAGGGCCCGGTCGCACAGCTCGACGACCTCTTCGGCGTTCTCGCCGCGGGTCATGGCGTCGAAGCCGCACAGGATGAGCAGGGCGCGCTCGGCGTTGTCGCGGCCGGTGCAGGTGGCGGCGAGTTCGGCGAGGCGCTCGGAACGGCCGGGGGAGGACGTCTCGCCGGGGTGGATGCCCTCCCACATGTACTGGACGGCCTGCAGACGCAGCCGGACGGACGGGTCCGGGTTGCGGGCGGCCTCCGCCTGGACGGTGCGGACGGCCTCCTCCAGCTGGTTGTTGTGGAGCAGGGCCTCGGAGAGCCGGAAGACCGCGTTGACGCGCTGCTCGCCGTCCAGGCCGGGCATGGCGAGGGCGGTGCGCAGGTGGCCGATGGTCGTGGCGGGCGCGGTGAGCAGGGTGGCGCAGCCCAGTTCGTACAGCACCCGGGCGTGGATGTCGGGCAGGGGCGGTTCCTTGAGGGCCCGTTCGAGGCAGCGGCGGGCGGCCTCGGGGGCGCCTACGGCAAGGTGTTCGCGGGCGGCGTCGCGCAGTTGGGCGACGACTTCCGGGTCGTCGTCGGGGTGCACCTGGAGGAGGTGGCGGGAGGCGGCCGCCGCTCCGAGGCCGGAGTCGGTGACCAGCTGGGCCGCTATGCCGTGCATCGCCGTGCGCAGCGCATCGGGGATGGAGTTGTAGACGGCGGTGGCGATCAGGGGGTGGACGAACTCCAGGTCGTCCGCGTCCGGTTGGCGGGAGGCGGGGTCGGGCGCGGTGAGGATGCGGGCGCCTCGCAGCAGTTCGGCGCAGCGGGCGGCGTCGGCGCGGTCGAGGGTGGCGAGCCGCGCCACCATGTCCACGGTGATGCCGTCGCCGAGGATGGCGGCGGCCCAGGCGAACCGGGTGGAGTCGACGCCGAGTTGCTCCAGGCGGGCCACGAGGCCTCCGCCCCGGGCGGAGCGGTTGAGCTCGCGCAGTTCGGCGGCCTCCGCCTCGACCGGTTGGAGTTCGCTGTCCTGGACCTTGGCGAGGAGTTTCGACGGTCTCGTAGGGGTTGCCGCCGGTGACGGCCCACACCTCGCGGCAGAACGCGGCGTCCGCGTGGTCGCCCAGGGTGGCCCGGGTGAGGCCGGCGGTCGCGTCGGGGCTGAGGACGTTCATCGGGAGGAGGGGCCGGCCCGCGGCGGCGGCCGCGTCGAGGTGGCGGGCGCTGTCGCCGCTGACGTCGCCGGGGCGGCGGGCTACGACGACCAGGGCGGATGTCTCGTCGAGCCGTTCGGCGAGCGCGGCGAGCCAGCGCAGGGTCTCCTGGTCGGCCCAGTGGGCGTCGTCGATGAGCAGGACCAGGGGCCACTCCCGGCGGGCGAGCCGGCGCACGGCGGCGACCAGGCCGTCGCACACGCCCTGCGGGTCGGCCTGCCGCTCGCCCGGGTCCGCTATGCCGAGGGCGGGGCCGGCGATGCCGTACCAGTCGCCGAGGTACTCGCGTGCCTCCTCGGGGAGCATGGAGACCAGCGCGGGCTGGAGCAGTTGCCGTACGACGTTGAAGGGAACGGACCTGAGGGTCTCGCCGCCGCGCGCGGACCAGACGGTGCAGCCCCGCGCCTCGGCGATGCGGCGGGTCTCGGCGAGCAGCGCGGTCTTGCCCAGTCCGGCCTCGCCCCGGGCCACCAGGAGGGTGCCGGGCGAGGACCGGTCCGCGCACAGGCTGTCGACGGCCCGCGTGATGGTGGCGATCTCCTCCTCGCGCTCCCAGAGGGAGGCCGAGGCGGCGGCCGTCCGCCCTACGTCCGTCATCCCGCTACCTCCCCATGTCGCCCGAATGACGTACAGAGCCCGAGCCTATCCGTCCGGGAGGCCGAGTGGTGGGCGGTCCGGACAGCAGTTGCCGTGATGGGTGACATGCGGTAAAGCGCGGGCGACGCGCTCGGGGCCGTCATCAGGCGCGGTGACCGCCGACGGCGTCAACTCGTCGCGCTGGCACCGTCGGCCGGGATGGCGAGCGTCCCGCCGGTCCTCCTTGCGGCCGGGCCTCTCATCCCGCTTTCACCGACGCCTCATACGGTGGCCCCATGACGCAGGCGACTCCTCCCGGGTGGTACCCGGACCCCGGACAGAAGCAGAACGGTCCCGCCACCGAGCGCTGGTGGGACGGCAAGGCGTGGACGGACCAGGTCCGTCCCGCGGGGCCGGCAGCCGCGTGGGCGGCCCCTACGCAGCCTCCCGCGGCGCCGTCCCCCGCGCAGCCGGCGGCGCCCGAGGCCACAGCCGGGCCGTACCCCGTGCATCCCGGCTATCCCGGGTTTCCCGTCCAGCCGCCGTCCGCGCGGCGGCGACGGTTGCGGACCGGCATAGCCGTCGCGGCGGCCGTGGCCGTGCTGGCCGGGATCGGGGTCGGCGTGTACGTGCTGGCCGACGACGGTCCGGGCGGCGGCAGCGCGTCGTCGCAGCAGGACCGGCGCGGCCCCGGTGGCCAGAACGATCCCTTCGGCGGCGAAGGCGGCGGGGGCGGGGACGGCGAGTCACCCGCGCCCGAGTCCCCGGGCGAGTCGGAGCCGCCCACGATCGACAGCGGGTCGGTGACGGACCCGGTCAGCGGAATCAGCCTGCCCATCCCGGACGGCTGGTCGGGCCAACAGCTCCAGGTCGGTGCGACGGTGACGTCGGACGACAGCTACGCGTGCCCGGGCGACACCTCCAAGACGTGCACCAAGGGCGGCGCGTACTCGGCGCCCTCGGTGGTGCTGGGTACGAAGGGCGGTACCGCCGAGGATGTCGCGAAGGCCGACATCGAGGCGAACGCCGAGGAATCGTACGGCGGCGAGTCGTACGGCGGGATCACCTCGCACGAGGAGCTGGCGTCGAAGGCGGTCACGGTCGCCGGGCAGAAGGGCTACCTGGTGCGCTGGAAGGCGGTCACCGAGGAGGGCTCCGACGGATACGTCCAGTCGCTGGCCTTCCCCGCGCCCGCCGACCCCGAGCGCATCGTCGTGGTCCGCTTCGGCGTCGACGTCGAGGAGACCCAGTCGGTCATCGACGAGATCACCGAGGGCATCGAAGCGGACTCCTCCGGCGGCGGGGGCGGCACCGGACAGGACGTCTGACCGAGGCTCAGCAGGCGGTCGTCGGCCTCCGCCCCCCGCGAGGTTCGGCCCTCTCCCCGGACCCGGCCGGAAAACGGTCGGCCGGGCGGGGCCCCCTCCGCTCAAGGGGATCCCGCCCGGCCGGGGGTGCGCGCCGCCCCCGTCCCCACGGTGCGGCGCGGACAGGCCACCGTCCAGTCATCCCGTGGACGGCGACCTGAGTCTCAGGGGAGGCCGAGCGCCGGCAGCACGACGGCCTCCACGAACCGGACGAGGTACTCCCCGTCGGCCTGCTCGCCCTCGACGACGGGCCGCATCCGCAGCATGCCGAAGAGCTGCGCCGGCACGTACTCCAGCGCCGGACAGCCGGCCGGGACCTCTCCCCGGACGACGCCGCGCTCGAGGATCCCGCGGAGCGCGGCGATCTCCGGCTCGACGAGTGCCTCGCGCAGCGCGGCCTTGAGTTCCGGGTCCTCCATGACCGCGTGGCCGAGCGCCTGGAGCAGCCCCGTGTCCTTGCCGGCTCCTTCGCCCGCGGCACGGGCCGCCTGGCGCAGGTCCTCGGCGAGGGAGCCCGTGTCGATGTCGGCGAAGCGCACCCGGCGGTGGGAGCGCAGTGCCGCGGCCACGAACTGGGGCTTGGTCTTCCACTGCCGGTACAGCGTGGACTTGCTGCACCGGGTGCTGGCGGCGATGCCCTCCATAGTGACGGCGTCGTAACCGCAGGACCGGATCTGTTCGAGCACGGCGTCGAAGAACTCCTGCTCACGCTCGGGCGTGATCTTGGAGCGGCGCGAGGCGCCGGCCGTGTCCGGTCGGTCCGCGTCCTGCGACGTCATCGGCTCTGCTCCTCACCAGGTCCAGCGGCGCTGCGGCGGGGTTCGAGGACCCCGTAGTCCAGTGTCTCCTCAGTCTATCGATACGGCAGTGTACCGGTACACCACCGTATCGGTACACTGCCGTATCGGAACGAGGTCGTATCGATGAGAGCCGTCACGCGGCCCCGCACCTGTAACCACACGCACCGCCGTCAGCGAAGGGGCCGGGGGATGAACGCTCGCACCGAGCCTGCGGAAGCGGGACCGGGCGCGCCCGCGCGCCCGCAGCTCGTCCGTGAGCTCCTGCTCGTGGCAGGGCTCTTCCTCGTCTACAAGTTCGGCCGACAGCTGGCGACCGGACACACCGCCGAGGCCTTCCGCAACGCCCACCGCGTGTGGGACTGGGAGCGCGCGCTCCGGCTGCCCGACGAGGGCAGCGTGCAGTCGCTGCTCCTGCACGGCGACACCCTGATACACACGGCGAACACCTACTACGCCGTCGTCCACTTCCCGGCCACCGCCGCCTTTCTCGTCTGGCTGTACCTGCGCCGGCCGGCGCACTACGTCCGGGCCCGGCGGGTGCTGGCCGCCCTGACCGGCGCGGCGCTGGTGCTGCACCTGGTCTTTCCGCTGGCGCCGCCGCGCATGCTGGGGGCCACCGGCCTGATCGACACGGCGCGGGTCTTCGGCCCCTCGGTCTACGGCCCGCCGCGCACCGACGAGTTGTCGAACCAGTTCGCGGCGATGCCCTCGCTGCACTTCGGCTGGGCCCTGACGGTGGCGGTCGGCCTGGTCGTCGCGACGCGGTCGCGATGGCGGTGGCTGTGGTTGCTGCATCCGCTGCTGACGCTGCTGGTGATCGTGGGCACCGCCAACCACTACTGGCTCGACGTGATCGTGGCGACCGCCCTGCTCGGCCTCGCCCTGGCCGTGCTCCGCCCGCCGCGGCACGCCGTGCCGCGGCGACGCCCGGAGCTCCGGCGCCGGACGGCCGAGCGGCGCGAGCCGGTGGGGGCGGGCCGATGAACGGCGCACTCCTCGCCGTCCTGCTGTCCCTGGTCTCCGCGTGTGCCTACGCCGCCGCGGCGGTCGCCCAGGAGCGGCTGGCCGCCCGCCGTTCCGGGTCGGGTGCGCTGCGGCTGCTGGCCTCCGGTGCCTGGTGGTGGTCGGTGGCGCTCAACGCCTCGGCCGCGCTGCTGCACGTCGTGGCCCTCAAGTACGGTCCGCTGACCGTGGTGCAGCCGCTCGGTGCGCTCACTCTGGTCGCGGCGGTGCCGCTGGGGGCGCGGCTGGCGGGCCGGCGGGTCAGCGCGGTCGAGTGGCGGGGCACCGGGCTGACGCTGCTCGGTCTCGGCGCGCTGCTGCTCACCGCGTCGGGACCGGCGCCCGACGACGTGCTGAGCGTGCCCGAGGCGCTGGCGGTGTCCGGCGCGACGGCGGCGCTGATCGGACTGCTGTCCCGGCCCGGCGCCCGGCCGGGACTGCGGCACGCGACGGCGTCCGGCATCGCCTCGGGCGTCGCCTCGGCGCTCACCCAGACGGTGACCGTGGCCACCACGGACCGCTCGGGCCCGCTGCTCAGCGCCCAGGTGATCGGGGTGGCGGTGCTGGTGGCGGCGTTCGCGGCGGGCGGTCTGCTGCTGTCGCAGACGGCGTACCGGGGCGGTCTGGGCGCCCCGCTGGCGGTGGTGACCCTGGCCAACCCGGTGGCCGCCGCGGTGATCGGGCTCTCCCTGCTCGGTGAGCGGCTGCGGGGCGGCGCGGGCGGAGTCCTGCTCGCGCTCGCCGGTGCTGCGCTGGCCGCCTGGGGCGTGGTCCAGCTGAGCCGGGCGACGCCGCCCCGGCTCGACGGCGCGGGTCCGGTCAAGGCCGGGGCGTCGCTCGATCCCCGGCGGAGCGGGCCGCCATCGGCAGGACCGCTGTCGACGGGACCGGAACCGGTCGGGCCGGTCCCGGTGCCCCGACAGCCCGCACCGGGGCACCTCACGCGGCTGTAGGCCGTCGCCGGTCACCCGCCCGCGGGCGCCGTCAGTCGGTGACGATCGCCGGGTCGCTCACCCCCGGCCGCCCGTTCTCCACGTGTCCGGCCAGGCGCCGCAGGAACGCCGGGTCGGGTTCGGACGTCACCGTCACGTCGTACCAGCGCCGGCTGCGCGCGAGGTCGACGGTGTGGTGCACGGTGGCGCCGGGGCGCACGGTGACGGTCCGGCTCCGGCCGCCGTAGGCGTCGACGACGCGGAGACGGGCGGTGCCGCTCCCGGCGTTGGTGAACGTGAGCCGGAGGTCGTCGCCGGCGTGCCGGGCGGTGACCTCGGGTCCGGTGGCCTTGCCGGCGCCCCGGAAGGCGCGCAGGAAGCCGTTGGGGCCGTGCACGGTCAGGTCGTAGGAGCCGCCCGAGTACACCGAGTTCCAGGTGTCCGCGATGCTCTTGCCGGCCTCGGTGGTGTACGTCCAGGGGCCGTCGGTGCGGTTGCCGGAGGTGACCAGGAAGGCGGCACCCGCCCGCGGGCCGGAGGCGAAGGTCAGCGTGAGCTTCCCGGCCGCCGCGTCCACGGCCCCGTCCACGTGCGGGACGTACCTCAGGGGACGGGCGGGGCGCAGGCCGCGTTCCTGGCGGGGCATGTCCGGCTCGGCGGGAGGCGTGGGGCGGTAGTCGGGGTGGCGTTCGCGGTCCGGCGGCTCGTAGGCGTCGGTGTCCGGCAGGCGGGCGGGGCGGCTGTCCTTGCGGGAGAAGTCGAAGGCACTGGTCAGGTCGCCGCAGATCGCGCGCCGCCAGGGCGAGATGTTCGGTTCGCGCACACCGAAGCGACGCTCCATGAACCGGATGATCGAGGTGTGGTCGAAGGTTTCGGAGCAGACGAAGCCGCCCTTGCTCCAGGGCGAGACGACCAGCATGGGCACGCGCGGGCCGAGCCCGTAGAAACCCTCCCGGTGCTTCGCGCCGCCCTCGAAGACGTCCAGGGAGACGTCCACGGTGGACCGGCCCTGCGCGGCGGACTTCGGCGGCAGCGGCGGCACCAGATGGTCGAAGAAGCCGTCGTTCTCGTCGTAGGTGATGAACAGGGCGGTCTTCGCCCACACCTCGGGGTTGGAGGTGAGCGCGTCCAGGACCTGGGAGATGTACCAGGCACCGTAGTTCGACGGCCAGTTGGAGTGCTCGGAGAACGCCTCGGGGGCCGCGATCCAGGAGACCTTCGGCAGCCGGTCCGCCTTGACGTCGGCGCGCAGCCGGTCGAAGTACCCGTCGCCGTTCTTCACGTCGGTGCCGGTGCGGGCCTTGTCGTACCAGGGGTCGCCGGGCCTGGCGTTCCGGTACTTGTTGAAGTACAGCAGGGAGTTGTCGCCGTAGTTGCCGCGGTAGGCGTCGTCGATCCAGCCCCAGGAGCCGGCCGCGTCGAGACCGTCACCGATGTCCTGGTAGACCTTCCAGGAGATCCCGGCCTCCTCCAGCCGCTCGGGGTACGTCGTCCAGTCGTAGCCGAGTTCGTCGTTGCCGAGGACCGGGCCGCCGCCCTCTCCGTCGTTGCCCGTGTGCCCCGACCACATGTAGTAGCGGTTGGGGTCGGTGGAGCCGATGAAGGAGCAGTGGTAGGCGTCGCAGACGGTGAAGGTGTCGGCGAGCGCGTAGTGGAAGGGGATGTCCTCGCGGGTCAGGTACGCCATGGTGGTGGTGCCCTTGGCGGGCAGCCAGCGGTCGTACTTGCCGTTGTGGTAGGCGTCCTGGCCGTCGGCCCAGCCGTGCGGCAGCCCTTCCAGGAACTGCATGCCGAGGTCGTCGGCCTCCGGGTGGAAGGGCAGCACCTCCGTGCCGTCACCCTTGGCCTGGTGCCACACCGACTTGCCGCCCTCGAGCCGGACCGGGTGCGGGTCGCCGAAGCCCCGGACGCCGCGCAGCTTGCCGAAATAGTGGTCGAAGGACCGGTTCTCCTGCATGAGGACGACGATGTGCTCGACGTCCTCGATCGTCCCCGAGCGGTGGTTGGCGGGGAGCGCGGCGGCGCGCTCGACGCTCGCGGACAGTGCGCTGAACGCCGCTGTCGCGCCCGCGATTTGGAGGAACCTGCGCCGGTCGACATCGGGCATGGAGTGAGGACCTCTCGCCTTGGTGGGGGTTCAAACGGCCGGACGGTGCCGGGTGATGACGTATTGCGCGCGAAAGGAGTGTTCCAGGAGCAGCAAACGTCAGGGAAGGGTGCGGTGGCGCCCGTGTGAAAGTCCTCGGTACTGGAGGTGTGACGGGTCCGCCACCCGGGGATGGTCGCGATCATGACAGGCATGCACGTGGATTCCCCGCCCACCCGACGGCCCGTACGCCAGCTTCTCGCCGCCTCGGTGGGCAACGCCGTGGAGTGGTACGACTGGTACGCGTACACCTTCCTGGCCACCTACATCGCCGACCAGGTGTTCCCGAAGAGCGCGGACAACTCGTTGGTGCCGCTGCTGTCGACGTTCGCCGTGTTCGCGGTGGGGTTCTTCATGCGGCCCGTCGGCGGACTGCTGATGGGGGTGGTCGCCGACCGGCGCGGACGGCGCGCCGCCCTGACGGTCACGATCCTGCTGATGGGCGGCAGCAGCCTGCTGGTCGGCCTGACCCCGACCTACTCGGCGGCCGGCGTGCTGGCCCCGGTGATCCTGGTCGCCGCCCGGCTGCTCCAGGGCCTTTCGTGGGCGGCGAGTTCGCGGCCTCGACGACCTTCCTGGTGGAGTCCGCGGGACCCGGCCGGCGCGGGCTGTTCTCCAGCTTCCAGTACGTCTCCACGACGGCCGGGCAGCTCGTCGCGTCGGGCGTGGCGACGGTGCTGGTCGACACGCTGAGCGAGGACCGGATGAACGGCTGGGGCTGGCGCGTCCCCTTCGTCCTCGGGGCCGTGCTCAGCCTGGTCGGCTTCTGGATCCGGCAGGGCGCCGAGGAGACCCGCAGCGCCGAGCAGCAACGGGCGCCGCGTCCCGGCCTGTTCGAGGCGCTGCGGCGCCATCCGCGCCAGTCGCTGCTGATTTGCGGCATCACGGCGGGCGGCACCATCGCCTACTACACCTGGACGTCGTACCTGCCGACGTACGCGGAGCTCAACACCGGGCTGGACAAGTCGGACGCGCTGCTCGCGGGCACCATCTCGCTGGCCTTCTTCGCGCTGCTCCAGCCGCTCGGCGGGATGCTGTCGGACCGGTTCGGCCGCCGACCGCTGCTGCTGTTCTTCGGGGTGGGCTTCGCCCTGCTCAGCGTGCCGCTGCTGCACGCCCTGCGTGACTCGTTCGCCGTCCTGCTGCTCGTGCAGTGCGCCGGCATGATCCTGCTCACCGGCTTCACCTCGATCAGCGCGGCCGTCAACGCCGAAATCTTCCCGCCCCGGGTCCGGGCGGCGGGCATCGGCTTCCCCTACTCCCTCACGGTCGCCCTGTTCGGCGGCACGGCGCCGTACGTGGGCACGCTGTTCAAGGATCTGGGCCACTCCGGGCTCTTCCCCTGGTACGTCGCGGTGCTGTGCCTGCTGTCCTCGCTGGTGTACCTGCGGCTGCCGGAGACGGCGCACAAGGAGCTGGCACGCTGACGACCCGGCATCGTCCTTCCGTGGGACGGAAGCGGCGTTGCCGCCCCGCGAGGCGCTGTCCGACGATGCCGGCATCCACGACGGACGGGAGCCGCAACGATGCCGCACATGACCGCCTTCGCGAGGAACCAGTGGTACGTCGCCGCCCACAGCCACGAGGTCGGGCGGGACCTGCTCGGCCGGACGGTCCTCGGAGAACCGCTCGTCCTCTACCGTTCCGAGGAGGACGGCACCCCGGTCGTCCTGCACGACCGCTGCGTGCACCGCCGCTATCCGCTGTCCGAGCCGCCGACGCGCCTCGACGGCGACCGGATCGTGTGCGGCTACCACGGGTTCACCTACGACACGACCGGCACCTGCGTGTACGTGCCGGGGCAGAAGCGCGTCCCGCGCACCGCACGCATCGCCTCCTACCCGGTCCTCGAGCAGGACTCCCTGGTGTGGGTGTGGATCGGCGACCCGGCCCTGGCCGACATCGGAGCCGTGCCGCGCGCCCGGCACCTGGACTCCCCCGGCTGGGTCACGGTCCGCGGCATGGAGCCCATCGACGCCGACTACGGGCTGCTGGTCGACAACCTCCTGGACCTCTCCCACGAGACGTATCTGCACGGTGGTTACATCGGCACGCCCGAGGTCGCCGAGACGCCGATCACCACCGAGGTCGACGAGGGCGCGGGGATCGTACGGGTCAGCCGGCACATGGACGACGCCGAGTGCCCGCCGTTCTACGCCAAGTCCACCGGCATCGGCGGACGCATCTCGCGGTGGCAGGACATCGAGTACCACGCGCCCTGCCTGTACCTGCTGCACAGCAGGGTCGCCCCGGTCGGTGTGCTGCCCGGCACGGACGGCAGCGACCCGGGCGGCTTCCACACCGAGATCACCTACGCCGTCACGCCGTCCGGCGACGGCAAGGTGTACGACTTCTGGGCGGTCTCCCGGGACTGGGCGACGGACGACGCCGAGGTCACCGAGTTCCTGAGGAAGAACAACCACACGGTGGTCATGCAGGACGTCGACGCGCTCAACCTGCTCCAGCGCACGCTCGGCACCGAACGCACCGGCTACCAGGAGCTGAGCATCAACATCGACACCGGCGGGCTGGCCGCCCGCCGCATCCTCGCCCGGCTGGTCGAGGAGGGCGACACGCCCGTCGAGCGGGTGGCCCGGTGAGCGTGCCCGCCGGGGAGGTCTATCGCATCGACTGGCTCCCGGGCACCGACGTCCTGCACGGCACCTGCCACTGCGGCGCCGAGCACACCGCCGAGGACCCGGTCGCCATGTGGGACTGGATGCTCGCCCATCCGCAAGGACACCACAACCCCCGGGAAAGCGGCTCATGACCCCGTACGAGACCGAACTCGTCGTCGGCCACCGGGAGAGGGCCGCCGACGGCGTACTCGTCCTCTCCCTGCGCCATCCGCTGGGCGAACCACTGCCGCTCTGGGAGCCCGGCGCCCACATCGACGTCGCGCTGGGCCGGGACCTGGAACGGCAGTACTCGCTGTGCGGCGACCCCGCCGACCGGGAGACGTGGCGGATCGCCGTGCTGCGCGAGGCGGAGGGACGGGGCGGATCCGCGTACGTGCACGAGGAGTTGCGAGCCGGGGACAAGGTCCGGGTGCGGGGTCCGCGCAATCACTTCCGGCTGGAGCGGGCCGCCCGCTACCGCTTCGTCGCGGGCGGCATCGGCATCACCCCGATCCTGCCGATGCTGGCCGCCGCCGACCGTGCGGGCGCCGAGTGGACACTGCTCTACGGCGGCCGGACCCGCGCCACGATGGCGTTCACCGGGGAACTGGAGCGCCACGGCGACCGGGTCACCCTCGCTCCCGAGGACGAGACCGGGCTGCTGGACCTGGCCCGTGTGCTCGACGACGTGCCCGAGGACACCCTGGTCTACTGCTGCGGGCCCGCAGCGCTGCTGGACGCGGTCGAGTCGCGCTGCCCGCCCGGTGCCCTGCGCGTGGAGCGGTTCAGCCCGAGACAGCCCGAACCGGACGTCTCCGACCGGGAGTTCGACGTCGTACTCGCCCGCAGCGGGCGCACGATCGCCGTCCCGCCCGGCGTCTCGGTCCTGGACGCCGTCCGCACCGCCGGTGTCGAGGTGCTCTACTCGTGCACCGAGGGCACCTGCGGCACCTGCGAGACCGAGGTCGTCGAGGGCGAGCCGGACCACCGGGACTCGGTGCTCACCGACGAGGAGCGGGCCGCCGGGGAGACGATGCTCATCTGTGTGTCGCGCTGTCGTGGCCGGCGGCTGGTGCTGGACCTGTGACTCCCGCGCCGGTGATCCGGAGGTCGGCGTCGATCCGGGCGACCGTCGCCAGCAGGGGCGGCAGGAGGACCCGGCGCACTGACTCCACGGAGTTACGGCCGGCGTGCACCGCGATGTTCACGCCGGCCACCACCGCACCGTCCCGGTCCCGCACCGGCGCGGCGACCGACCCGAGGCCGTCCTCCAGTTCCTGGTCGACGAGGGCGTAGCCCTGCCGGCGCACCCGGCGCGGTTCCGCGCGCGGGGCGTCCGCCGAGGCGAGGGTGCGCGCGGTGTGCGGGCGCAGGTCGGCCCGGGCGAGCCGGGTCTCCATCTCGGCGTCCGGCAGGTCGGCGAGGATCACCCGGCCCACGGAGGTGAGGTACGCCGGGAAGCGGGTGCCGACCGTGATCGACGCCGTCATGATCCGGCTGGTCGGCACGCGCGCGACGTACACGACGTCGTCGCCGTCCAGGACGCACAGCGAGGACGACTCCCGTACCTGGGCGACCGCTACTCCAGGTACGGCTCGGCGATCTGCGGCAGCGTGAAGCCGGCCAGGTAGGAGTAGCCGAGCTCCAGCACGCGCGGGGTGAGCCGGAAGAGCCGGCCGTCGGTGTGGACGTAGCCGAGGTCGGCCAGGGTGAGCAGGAAGCGACGGGCGGCCGCGCGGGTCAGCTCCGCGGCACGGGCGACCTCGCTCAGGGTCAGCGCCGGGTGGTCGGCGTCGAAGGCCCGGATGACGGCGAGGCCCCGTTCGAAGGACCTCACGAAGTGCGGTGCGCGGGCTGCATCGGACATCTGGCCTCCGGCGAAAGCCTCACGGCAGGACGTACGGCACGGACGACCGTACGCAGTGCGCACGCTACGAGTGCCCGACTCGCACTGTCAACGAGGCTCGTCGTCCTCCTCAACGGCCATGCCTGCAGGGGCATTGACCGCCCCTCGACGCGGGCCCTACGTTCCCGCTGAGCACGTTCGTGCTGTCTGCGCACAGCCTGTCGGAGTACCTGGTCCGGTCCCACAGGGGGAGTCATGCGTCGTCTGTTCGTCGGCCTCACGGCCGTGTCCGTCCTGGCCGCCGCGACGGCGTGCGGCTCGTCCGACTCCAAAGGGCCGGACGACTACGGCTCGTCCGACGGCGGCACCACCACGCTGAAGGTGGGCCTCATCCCCATCGTCGACGTGGCGCCCCTGTACCTGGGTCAGGAGAAGGGCTTCTTCGAGGAGCGCGGGCTGAAGCTCGAGTTCTCCGGCGCGCAGGGCGGGGCGGCGATCGTGCCCGGTGTGGTGAGCGGCCAGTTCCAGTTCGGTTTCTCCAACATGCACAAAGGTAGCCAATAAAGCCACAGGCCACTAGGCCTACGGCTTCAAAAGGACACTCTCCCAGTCGAGTCAGCTTGCCCCGGACCAGTTCTGCACCCATCCCCGCTGGCGGACCATGCTGCGCATCTCGGCAAGGAGGTCACCGACGGCCTGCTCAGGAACCTTGTTCTTGTCGGCGAGCCAGGTGACCAAACCGTCCTGCTCGACTGCGATGAAGGCTCGCCCACCGGGGAGACCATCTCGGAGTTCGACGTCGATCTGGACGTCACCGGGTTCGGATCCACCTGACGCTGATACACCCGCGTCACTCGGCTCGATGCGCGACCCCGTGATCTCCCCGTCCGCCATCGCTTCCCCTCCCTGGTACAGCCGCACACGCAATCGATGAAACGTTCGAATGCGCGTACGGAGTGATCCGATAGCGCCCCCCAGGCGGATCACCACCGTGCCATACCGATCAGGCTGTGACCAGTGTGAATCACTGAGTAATAGAAAGTCGTACTAATCGTCCGACTTGTCCTGGCCAGGGCCGTTACGCTGCGTCCGCCTCCGGGTAAAGGTCTCCGCAATGTCGGCCAGCTGCCGCCGCTCCTCGTCCGTCATCTCCTCGATGCGGGCAGCCAATACGCGCGTCGTCCGGTCTTCACTCCACACCTGTGAAGTCATGTCGAGGAACTGGGCCGCCGCCGCCTCCTGCAGGACGCGCAGGGGCAACTGCAGGCCCGCCGCGAGGGCACGGAGAACGGCCGGCGCGGGCGCATCGACGGAGCGCCCCTTCTCCACCTTGCTGATCCACCCGAACCGGACCTGCTCGCCGGTCTCCGGGTCGAGGGCGCGGGACTCCAGCTCACGCAGGCTGATCCCCAGCTCGGCACGCCGATCCCTTACGAGATCGCTGAAGTCGGTTCGCTGCTCCGTCATGGCGTGCATTGTGCCCTCTCAAGTCGATCCGTGACGCCTGATGTCTACGTTACGCCTGGAGATCAAAGCGAAAATACCAGGTCAGTGGGCACAACCGTTCGCCCCCCGACACAAAGTATCTACGCAAACGCATCGCGAGCGCTATCCCCCTGAGGCGTGATGACTCAATCTTGACGCGGTGTGCGCTTCCGTAGACAGCACGTCTACGGGGATGTACTGTCGTCCTTGTTCACGGAAACGCACACAGCGTCTACGGAGGTGATACACATGCGCCCTCAGCACAACGCCATGGTCCTCGTGAGCGCTGACCTGCTGGTCCAGCTCATGGAGCGCACCGGCGACGGCCGCTCCGTCAGCGTCCGCGAGCTCGCCCGGGTGGCCGGCTGCCACCCCAGCAAGATCGGTCACCTGCGGACGGGAGAGCGCGAGACCGCCGAACAGGACGAGGCTGCGGCAATTGCCAGAAGGCTTGGAGTCGACCTTCTCGTCCTCTGGAAGCCCACCGGCCGCACCATCCAGGCGCCGATCGAGCCGAAGCACCTCGCGGCAGTGGCCGTATGAGCGCCCCACGCTTCTCCATCGAGCAGGCCGAGCGTCGCCTCGGACCGGCTGCGGCGGAGGAAGCGCGGCGCAGCGCCCGAGAGGCCCCGCGGTTCACGCCGGAGCAGATCGAGCGCCTGCGGGTCCTGTTCGAGTCGGCGACCGCACTGAGTGTGCCGGAGCAGCCGACTGCGCAGGCCGCCTGACCCCATCAACGCCGAAGGGCCGCCCGCTTGCAGGCCCGGCGACCCCCGACTCGGCGACCACATCAACCACGAAAGAGGTCACCTTGAAGACCAACCCTATCCCGCAGCACGGCGCATCCCTCGCGCTGGTGCAGCTCCTCACGGAGCACCCCGAGCTGGCGCCCGCCACGTGGCGCATCGACCGCGACGGAATGCTGTCCGGCACCGTCGCCTACAACTCGGATTTCGACGTCCGGCCGGCCATGGCGGAGTACGCCGAGGCGCTGGGCGCGACCCTGCACGAGCAGCCGGTGACGTCGCAGGGCGTGGAGCACGCGACGTTCCACATCTTCGCGAAGTGGCGTGACGTGCGGGTAAACGTGTGGGCGTCGTGTGCGGCGGCTGCGGCTGGTTCGGCGGTGGCGGCATGAGCGCCCCGCTGGTGGTGAACACCCGGGACGGCGCCTGTTGGACGCGCCGCACGGTGACGGAGGGCGGGGTCGCCCTGTACGCGCTGGCTGACGTTTGCTCCTGCCCCGAGTTCGTGATGGCGACGCTGCCGGAGCTGGCGGAGCGCGGGATCGTTGGCTCGGCGGATGCGCTGCCGATGCCGGTGGGCCCGGCGCCGCGCTCCGAAGCCGAGCGGCTGGCGAAGCAGGTCGTCGAGCTGCAGCACGAGCTGCGCGAGGCCCAGTTCGACACGGCTCGTGCGCGCCGTGAGCGTGACGTGATCCGTGAGCGGGTGTCCGAGCCGTACGGCTGCGCACACTGCGGCGTGGTCCAGCGGGTCCACGGTCGTCGGTACATGACCGGCGCGGGGATGCACGGCTGGGAGCGACCGTCAGAGGAGCAGGTCAAGGACCGCATGCTGGCGCGTCGCGCCGCTCGGAGGCCGGTGGGCCAGGAGCCGCAGCAGCCCCGCACCGTCCTGGACCGCGCCCGTGCCGTCCTCGACGCCCGCGTGTCGAAGGACGACCTGCGCCTGGTCCTCGGGAACGTCGTCGACTACGCGGCCGAGCTGGAGCAGTGCCAGAAGAACCAGGCCGACAACTTCGAGGTCCAGGCAGCGCTGATCCGTAAGGCGGAGGCCCGCGTCGCCGAGCTGGAGGCGCTGACCGCGTCCGCCACCGAGTTCCGCATGTGGGAGCCGGGCTACGGCCTGTACGTCCGCCGCGCCCCGGGTACCACCGGCTTCGCCGTGATGGAGGCCCGCCGCACGGACAAGGGCCGCCGGGTATGGACGACGGCCGGGTGGCAGTACAGCGCGCTGCTGTCGGACGCGGAGATGTTCTGCTGGCCCGACGCGCAGACGGCTGTGGCCGAGGCCCGACGCATCATGCCGAGCGCCGTGGCCGACGAGGGCCTGTCCGGCCCGTGTGACTGCGGCGAGGGCGCCGTGCACTACACGACCGCCGACTGCCCCGCCGCGCAGCGCTCCGCCGCCGAGACGGGCGGTGCCCAGTGACCGCTCTCGAAGCCCTGATGTGGTTCGCGATCGCCTGGACGGTCTTCCTCGCCTACTGCGCGAGCGACGTCCCCTCTGCCCTCTCCAACCTGCGCAACCGCCGCCACGGAGGCACGCGATGACCCGTCTGCGCCTGATCCTGCACCGCCTCTTCCGGCGGCCGGCCATCACCGGCCCCACCCGGATCTACGTCCGCCGCATCCCCACCGGCGTGATGCTCGACCTGGAGCACTTCCTCACCGACCGGCTCACCGCGATCGCCGACGACCCCGACCTGCTGGCGCTGCTGCTGGAGATCGCCGACCAGCGCGGCACGACGGGCGAGTACGACGGGTGGGCGCCGGAGCAGCTGCTGATGGAGCGGCTGCTGGACGGGGTCGGGTTCGAGGTGCCGGTGTACGGGGACGCGGTGGCCGCGCTGGCGGACCGCCTGCGGGCGGTCGCTCCGGTTGCTCCGGTGGCGTCGATCCCGGCGCAGCGTGAGGCAGGTGCCGCATGACCACCCGCGCCGCCATCGCCGCCGAGGTCCTCACCGACCTCACCGCCAAGCTCGAAAGCCGCCTCGCGGTCACCACGCACAAGACGGTCAGCAAGAACACGGTCCTGCGGTTCCTCCGCCTGGAGGCGTCCGCGGCCCGCGAGGCCGCCAAGACCGAGGCCACCCCGGCCGCCGCACCGAGCCCCGCGTTCGCCGCGGACACGGCCCGCCGCGCCCACCTGCTCGCCGACATGGCCAAGGACGACAGCCATTGGAAGTCCGGCCGAGTCGCCCGCTGGTACGAGGCCAACAGCTACCCCGGCCTCGGTGTCCGCGCCGCGCGCCACGACCTCGCGGTCCTCCGCGACTCCGGCGCCATCACCCAGCACGACGAAAAGGGCGTCCGGTTCTTCACCGCTTCCCGCCCCAGCACCCGCACGGAGGTCACCTCCCGATGAGCACGAGCACGACGGTCGGGGCGGCCACCACCGCCCCGGCCGCCGGCCGCCGCACGCGGAAGACCGCGAGCGCGCCGACCGGCACCGACCGCATCCCCAAGCCCTCCCAGGGCTGGTACCGCGTCAAGGGCACCGACCTCAAGCTGCGCCGCGTCACCACCATCCTGGAGCAGGGCTGCTCCAAGGGCGACGCCCTCACGTTCTGGGCCGGGAACATCACCGCCGAGACCGCGATGGCGAACCTGCCCTACCTGGTGAGTTCCTCCCTCTACCCGGATCAGCGCACCGAGGCCTACGACTGGCTCCGCCGCGCCCACACCCGCAAGAAGGACGACCGCAAGGACGTCGGCTCCGCCGTCCACAAGCTCATCGAAGCCCACGTTCTCGGCGAGCCGATGCCCGCCGACCTTCTGACCAACGAAGAGCTGGCCCCGTTCCTCGACCACTTCCTGACCTTCGTCGAGGAGTGGCAAGTCACCTTCGAGGCATCCGAGATGGTCGTCGGCAACGAAGAGCACGGCTACGCCGGCACCCTCGATTACCTCCTCCGGTCGCCGCTCATCGCCGCCGCCCTGGCCGAGTACTTCGACACCGAGGTCCCCGCCGACACGGTGTTCTGCGGCGACACGAAGACCGGCGGCGAACTCGACGTCAAGGGCGTCTACCCCGAGGCGTCGCTCCAGATGGCCGCCTACCGCAAGGCCAAGGTCGCCTGGCTGAAGGACGGCACGAAGGTCCCGATGCCCTCCACGTTCTGGTCTGGCGTCGTCCTGCACCTGCGGCCGGAGGGCTACCGGCTCATCCCCGCGGTCGCCGACGACGCCGTGTTCGACGCCTTCCTGACCGTGAAGCGGAACGCCGAGTGGACGTCCGGCCTGTCGAAGACCGTCATCCGTCCTGCCCTCACCCTGCCCACCACGAACAGCGAAAAGAGGGCTGCCTGATGCCCATCCTCGACCTCCAGCGCCGCATGCGGCAGCTCGGCGAGATCCGCCTCGGCCACGTCGTCCCCACCCGCAACGGGAAGACGCGCCCGGCCAAGCTCGACAAGTTCCGCTTCACCAGCCCCTCGCGGGAGATCCTCACCGAGGTCGCCAACCTGTACGGCGGCGAGGTCAAGCCCTGGACCCCCGCGAACGGCGGGCCGAGCGAGTTCGAGGTGTACTCGCAGGCCAACCGGCTCCCCGTGCTGATCCCGCCGAAGGACGCGGTCTCGCAGTGGTACGAGCTGTATGCCGGATCGAAGTGCCAGCGCCGCTGCGACGGCGTCACCGAGCACAAGTCCGACCGGCCCTGCATGTGCGACCCGGACAACCGCGACTGCGCCATGACCACCCGCGTCAACGTCATGCTCCGCGACGTCCCGGCGCTCGGTCAGTGGCTCCTCATCTCCAAGGGCTACTACGCCGCCGTCACCCTGCCCCCGGCGGCCGAGCTGCTGTCGCAGGCCGGCGGGTACGTCGCCGGGTGGCTCGGGATGGAAGAGAAGACGGCCATCGTCAACGACCAGCTGGCCCGTTTCAAGGTGCCGACGTTGGACGTGGAGATCACCCCGGCCGCGCTGATGGCCGGGCAGATCACCGGCGCCCCGGCCGCGGTGGCGTCGGGCCCGGAGCGTGCCGCGATCGAAGCCGCTCCGGCCAACGCGTCGGGTCCGCAGCGGGACTTCCTCGTGGAGACGAAGGAGGCAGCGACCCAGGCCGATGCCCTGGCTGTCTTCCAGGCGGCCAAGCAGGCGGGTGCGTCGCCCGCCTACCTGGAGCAACTCAAGGCGATCGGACTGGCCAAGCCCGCAGCGCCATCCCAGAGCGGAGCGGACCAGCCCCACCCTGATGACACCGAGCGGCAGCTGAACCCTGCCGACTACGGCGACGCCGACCAGGAGCAGATCGACGAGTTCGTCCACGACGTCGAGATCGTCGAGGACGCCCCCGACCCGGCTGCCGCCGAGGCGATGTGGTTCCGGATCATGGCCGCCGCCGGGCCCCGCGGCTTGACCACCGAGCAGCTGGAGACCGCGTTCGCCCGGCAGCACGGCGGCCTCCACCCGTCGTCCGCGAGCCTCGGCCAGCTGGAGACGTTCCTCGCCGCGCTCAAGGCGGGTGAGGTCGCGTGAAGTTCACCGACGTCCGCAAGGCCGCCTGGGACACCGAGACCACCGGCCCGAACCCCCTCGAAGACCGCATCGTCACCGCCGCGTTCATCGTCCGCGGCGGCGGCCGAGACGACCGTGTCTTCTCCTGGCTCATCAACCCGGGCGTCCCGATCCCGGCCGAGGCGTCCGAGGTCCACGGCATCACCGACGCCATGGTCCAGGCCGATGGCCAGGACCCGAAGACCGCCCTCGACGAGATCGCCACCAACCTCTTCCAGGCCGCCGCGTGGGGCATGCCGATCGTCGCGTTCAACCAGTCCTTCGACTGGACGATCCTGCACCACGACCTCGTCCGCAACGGGCTGCCGACCGTCGAGGAGCGCCTCGCCGAGTATGCGGGCCTCCCGCTGCCCCTGATCGACCCGCACGTCATCGACAAGCAGGTCGACAAGTACGTGAAGGGCTCCGGCCAGCGGAAGTTGAAGCCGACCGCCGAGCGGTATGGCGTGCAGCTGGAGGACTGGCACACCGCCGAGGCCGACGCGCTCGCCGCGCTCCTCATCGCGGAGGCCCAGTTCGAGAAGCACCCGCGGCTGGGCGACATGGGCCCGGCGCAGTTGTTCGCCGCGCAGCAGTCGTGGCGGGCGGGGCAGCAGGCCAGCCTCCAGGAGTGGTTCCGGACCCGGGCCACGCCGGAGCAGGGCGGCGACCCGAACAAGCGGATCGACGGCTCCTGGCCGCTGATCCCGGCCCAGCGCGCGGGCGGTGAGTCGTGAGCCAGTTCGCCGCCGCCATGGGAGCGGCCGTCACCGCCGTCGGAGTCGGCTCCGTCATCGTCGCCCGCTCCTGGCCGACACCGACCGGCCGGCACCGCGCCACCCGCCCGGCCGCCGACGAGCAGCTGCTCCGCCCGGTCGAGGCCCTCGACCAGACCGAAGCGCACTGCCCGGTCCAGGACCGGCCCACCCTCCAGCTTCGCCTCGCCACCGGCGGCATGTGCTGCACCGAATGCCGCCACACCACCCCGATCAACCTGGGAGACACCCAGTGACCACCCTCTTCGACGTCGAGGCACCGGCCGCCACCACGGCGGCCGGGCCCCGGCCCACCACCATCCCCCGCGTCATCGGCCTCGACGTCGCCATGGGCACCACCGGCATCGCCGGCGAAGGCTGGACCGACCACGTCACCGCCAAGGGCGCCAGTCAGCACTCCCGCTTCGAGCAGCAGCTCGCCGGCATCGCCGACCACATCCGCCACGCCGACTTCGTCGTCATCGAGGGCCCCGCCTTCTCGAAGAACAACAACGGCGCCGACGCCCTCTCCGCGATGAGGTGGATGGTCCGCCACGACCTGTGGAAGCGCCGCATCCCGTACGCCGTCGTCAACCCCGACCACCGCATCATCTACGCCGTCGGCACCGCGGCCCCGAAGGACCCCGAGACCGGCAACCGGCTCAAGGGCGACCCGCTGAAGGCCGTCGTCCGCCAGGCCGTCGCCGAGACCTACGGCATCACCACCGAGGGCCTGGCGAAGTACGACGAGGCCGACGCCTACATCCTCCTGGCCATGGGCCTGCACTGGCTCGGCTGGCCCCTCGCCGTCGTCTCCGACGACCGACGCCGCGCCATCGACTCGGTGCGCTGGCCCAACCGCGAGGCGGTGAACGCCCGATGAGCACCTACACCGCTCGCCGAGAGAAAGCCGCACGCCTCCGCCGCCTCCGCGGCATCCCCGGCTACGTCCCCACCACCCCCGTCATCCAGCACATCCACACCCTCCGCAAGGGCGGCTGGACCAACACCGAGATAGCCGACACCGCCGAAGTCGACCGCCGCACCATCCACAACATCCTCCACGGCGAAGTCGCCACCGTTCACCAGCGCACCATCACCTCGATCCTCAACCTCCGCCCCGAGGACGCCCCCAACCGAGTGCCCGCCATCGGCACCCGCCGCCGCCTCGAGGCCCTGGCCGTCATGGGCTGGCCTATCTCCCACATCGGCGCCGAAGCCGGGATCTATGGCACCCAGGTCACCGAGATCGTCGTCGGCCGCCGCCAGCGGATCCCCCGCGACCAGGCGGAAGCCGTCGCACGGATCTTCCGCGAGAAGGCACTGACGCCCGGCCCGTCGAAGCGCACCCGCACCATCGCCGCCCAGAACGGCTGGGTATCCGCGCTCGCCTGGGACGACATCGACGACCCCGACGAGAAGCCTCAGGGCCTTAAACGGCGCCGCAACCGAACGGCGGCGGCATGACCGGCTGGCTCGGCGGCCTCCAGATCACCCGCACCGACCGCGGCCAGACCCCCATAGCGGACTTCCTCTGCACCGCCTGCGGCACCCACCGCCGCATCGCCGGCCGCCAGAAGGTCACCGACTTCCTCCGCGACAACCCCACCACAGCCCACCGGGCCACCTGCTCGGCCAACCAGAAAGGCACCACCCAGCGATGACCACCAACACCGAGACCGGCGAGATCCAGCAGGCGCCCGTCGCCGCCTTCCTCGCCTCCCACCTCAACGGCCGCACCGACGAGGAACTGTCCGCCGAGTTCCACACCCTCCTCGACGCCGTCCGCACCCACGGCAAGAAGGGCTCGATGGTCATCACCATCGTCGTCGAGCCCCCCGCCAACGGCGTCGACAGCGCGCCGCTGCCCATCGGCGTCGAGTCCGCCGTGAAGGCCCCGAAGCCCACCCCGGTCAAGTCCCTCTACTTCCTCGACGACGACGGCCAGCCCGTCCGCGAGGACCCCCGCCAGATGGCCATCGAGTTCCGCAACGCCCCCTCCACCAACACCTTCAAGGACGCCTGACCATGACGACCACCGACAACGCCCAGACCATCGTCAGCACCGCACTCGCCGCCGCGCCGCCGGCCGAACTCACGCCGGGCAAGATCTACGCCTTCGTCCTCCCCGGCGGCGGCCTCCACAAGGTCGACCTCACCGGCCCCGAGCACACCGGCCAGCTCGAACGGAAGACCGGCACCACCACCGTCCGCGACGCCCAGTCCTTCCTCGCCTACTGGGACAAGCACCACGACGACGCCTCCGAGGTCTACGCCGACAGCGACCGCCTCACCGTCACCGCCGTCCTCGACGCCCACCAGGCCGACGGCGCCCGCTGGGCCCAGCACCGCCTCAACCTCGCCCTCCGCGAGACCGAGGCGTGGAAGCAGTGGCTCCGCTGGAACGGGGAGCTGATGAGCCAGGAGGACTTCGCCGAGTTCCTCGAAGACCACCTCCCCGAGCTCCTGGAGCCCTCAGCCGCGGAGATGCTGGAGATCGCCCAGTCCTTCCAGGCCGCGCAGAAGGTCGACTTCCAGTCCGCCACCCGGCTGAGCAGCGGCCAGCGGCAGTTCCAGTACGTCGAGACCACCACGGCGAAGGCCGGGCAGAAGGGCCAGCTGTCGGTGCCCGAGGTCTTCACCATCGGCCTGATCCCGTTCGAAGGCAGCGACGGCTACAAGCTCACCGCCCGCCTCCGCCACCGCATCGGCCAGAACGGCCTCCGCCTCGGCTACAAGCTGGAACGCCCCGACGAGATCCGCAAGACCGCCTTCGCGGACGTGGTCAAGACGATCGGCGAGCAGATCGACACACCGGTCATGAACGGGACCGCGGCCTGATGGCCGGCCGCAAGCGGGGCGGCGCCGACTCCCGCTGCCCCGCCTGCGGCCTCCCGGTCCTCGTCCAGTGGGTCGGAGACACCGCCGCCATCCGCGCGACCGTCACCCTCCCACCGGCCGACGCCCGACTCCCGTACCCCGAGGCGCTGACCGAGCGGACACCGAACGACCTCGTCTGGTGCCTGCCCCGCGGCCCCCACCGCGCACTACGGCTCCGCTGGACCCACCACCGGCACCCACCGGACTGCCCCCACCAGCACCTCACCAGCCACAAGTGCCGCCCCACCGAACCGACCACGCTCTTCTGAGGAGACCGCCCCGTGGACAACGTCCGCCGCATCCCGCACCCCACGGCGGATCAGGACGGCCTCACCCGAACCGCCCCCCACGACGCCGAGGCCGAGGAATACGTCGTCGGCGTCGTCATGCACTCCAGCCACGCCTACAACGAGTGCGCACTCCTCATCAACCGCGACGACCTCTACAAGCCCGCCCACCAACTCATCTGGGACACCGTCGCCGGGCTCGTCGCCACCAACACCGAACCCCACCCCACCCTCGTCCGCGCCGAGATCGAGAAGCAGGGCCAGCTCCACCGCGTCGAGAACGGCAACCTGATATACCGCCTCGGCGGCTACACCATCAGCCCCGCCATGGCCCCGGCCTTCGCCGAGCGGATCGCCGAGACCGCCCGCCAACGCCGCTACGACGAACACTCCACCCAGCTGAAGGCCGCCATCGACCGCAAGGCCGACGGCGAAGAACTCGCCGAGCTGGTCGCCAACTTCCAGCAGGCCGAACAGCTCCGCGAGAACACCGGCCGCGGACCCTCCCACCTCGTCGCCAGCCTCCTCAACTGGGGCACGTTC
Source organism: Streptomyces mutabilis (assembly GCF_014649815.1). GTDB lineage: Bacteria > Actinomycetota > Actinomycetes > Streptomycetales > Streptomycetaceae > Streptomyces > Streptomyces mutabilis. The sequence goes on from NZ_BMTT01000016.1 coordinate 51,920, forward strand.
TTCGCCACCGACTTCGGCGCGATCCAGCTCCTCCTCGGCAAGCTCATGGGCCCCGGCCAGCAGATCACCCTCGTCGGCGACGGAAAGGCCGGCAAGTCCCTCTTCACGCAGGAGTGGATGTGGCGCATGGCCACCGGGCAGCCGTTCCTCGGCGACGACCCGCAGGCTCCGCTGCCGATCCTCTACCTGGACGCCGAGAACGGGCAGGAACAGGTCCAGGAACGGTTCCTCAGCTTCGGCGCCGGACCCCTCAACATGGGCGAACTCCGGTACGCCTCGTTCCCCCCGATCCGGCCCCTGGACACCGCAGGAGGCGGCGCCGACCTCATCGCCCTCGTCAAAGCCACCGGCGCCCAGCTCGTCGTCATCGACACCGTGTCCCGGTTCATCTCCGGACCCGAGAACGACGCCGACACCTGGCTCAACCTCTACCGGCACACCCTCCTCCCGCTGAAACGGGACCGCATCTCATCCGTCCGCCTCGACCACTTCGGCAAGGACAAGGAACGCGGCGGCCGCGGCTCCTCCGCCAAGACCCAAGACGTCGACCACGTCTGGGAGCTGTCCGCCCAAGGCGGAGGCGTCCTCTCCCTCAAGCGCACCCACACCCGCACCGGCATCGGCCCCGACCAGTTCACCCTGCTCCGCCAAGCCCAACGCGACGGCGACAACTGGAAGCTCGGCGGCACCCGCCACGTCCTGATGACCTACGAGAACGAGCCCGGCACCCCCTCCGGCATGGCCGCGATCCCCGGCACCGTGGAACACATCATCGCGACCCTCGACCGGGCCGGCGTACCCAACGACGCGGGCAACCGCGTAGTCCGGGAGAAGCTCGCCGAGCTCGGAGTGCCCGGCGGCAACAGCAAGATCGCGGAGGCCGTCCGAACCCGCAAAGCCAGGTCCGATATGCCCAGTTTCGACGTTTCCCCGGAACGTTTCCCGGACCGTTCCCAGACCACGTTTCCCGGAAACGTTTCCCGGAACGCACCCCGGAACGAAGAAACCGCAGGTCAAACGTTTCCCGGAAACGTCGGGGAAACACCCGGAACGCCCCCCGTTCCCCACGTTCCCCCCTCGAAGAGGGGGAACGGGGAGGGAACGCCGGACACAGAGCACGGCTCAGACCCCCTCTGCACCATCTGCGACAAGCCCCTCACCGGCTACCGACGAGACCGCGGCTACGACACCCACCTCGGATGCGACCCCGAAACCGGAAGCCACCCAGACCAACCCCACGACGCCGCCTGAGCGCGGTCATCCGGTTACAACCCATCACGCGCAATACACCCACTAAGGAGCACACAGTGACGACCACCGACCCGCCCCAGGCACTCCGCTCGATCAGCTACGGCGGCGGCGTCCAGTCCACCGCCCTCCTCGTCCTCGCCGCGCAGGGCCGCATCGACTTCCCGCTGTTCGTCTTCGCCAACGTCGGCGACGACAGCGAGCGCGCCGCAACCCTGCGGTACGTCGCCGAGTACGCCAAGCCCTACGCGGCCGACCACGGCATCGAGCTGGCTGAAGTCCAGCGCATCCGCCGCGACGGCACCGTGGAAACCCTGCACGGACGGCTCACGCGGCCCGGCTCACGGTCCCTGCCGATCCCGGTGCGCATGTCCAACGGCGCACCCGGCACCCGCTCCTGCACTGCCGACTTCAAGATCAAGGTGGTCGGGAAGGAGATGAAGCGCCGCGGGGCAACCGCGGGCCGCGCGTGCCGGGCGCACCGCATGACGGACTGCGATGTGGACTGCGCTGTCCCGCAGCCGGACTGCTCCAAGTGCGTACCGCCGCGGCTGGCCACGATCGGCATTGGCATCTCCGTCGACGAGATCCAGCGCGCGAACAACCGCCGCGTAGAACCGCACGAACGGATCGTCTACCCGCTCCTCGACCTCGGCCTGCGGCGCGACGACTGCCAGCGCGTCATCCGCGAGGCCGGCCTGCCTGTCCCGCCCAAGAGCAGCTGCTACTTCTGCCCGTTCCACCGACCCGAGACCTGGCACGACATGCGCCGCCAGGAGCCCGAGGAGTTCGAGAAGGCGTGCCAGCTCGAAGACCTCCTCAACCAGCGCCGTGACGAACTGGGCAAGGACCACGTCTACCTCACCCGCTTCGCCCGCCCGCTGCGCGAGGCGATTCCGGACGGCGTCGACCTGCTGCCGATGTTCGACGAGGCCGACGGCCTGTGCGACAGCGGCTGGTGCATGACGTGAACAGCTGGCCGGCCGCCCCTGAGGCAAGCAGGGGCGGCCGGTGTCCCCGAGTCCACCACACCCACCAGGAGAAGACCATGAGCAGCCCCGAGCAGTACGAGTTCCGCGTCTCACCCGACCGCCGCCAGTTCGCCATCTGGGAGCCCGGCAACGAGCCCTGGTTCGCCCCCGAAGCCGCCATGCAGGGCCGATGGATCACCTCGGCCGACATGGAGCGCCTGGGCTGGACCCGGTACGTCCCGGAGACGTCCACCGACCAGGCCGCCGAGATCACCCGGCTCCGCATCGAGCTGGGCAAGACCCTGGAGAAGGCCGCCGCCGACCGCTGCGCCGACTACGCCGCCGGCCTCCGCGAAGCGATTGCGCTCCTCGACCAGCAGGCCAGCAGCATCGACGCGTTGTCCAGCTCGGACTTCGGGGAGGAAGCGCGGGCCGTCCGGGAGCTGGCGGACGCCGCGAACAAGCTGCGCCGTATGGCCGACGAGACGGCAACCACCGAGACCGTCCCGTGCGTGCGCCCGGAGCCACACCCCGCGCACAGCCACTCCGGGCTGCGCAAGGGCGTCGCCGTTCATGGCCGATGCCCCGGTGTCCCCGCCGCTGAGCGGAAGCCGCCGATGGACCCGGTGCACATCCTCGGCATCGACACCGACGACGAGCCCGCCGCCGGGGCGCGGCAGGACGGGGCCGACCACACCTGCAACTCGATCGTGGCTCGGGGCGAGATGGACGAGCCGCTCGGCTACCTCATCTGCGGCATCTGCGGGCAGCCGAAGAACGGGGCGCGCCCGTGATCCTCGCCGACGCCCTCGACACCCTCTGGACCCTCCTCCTCGCCGGCGGACTATGGCTCCTCCTCCTCACCGCCGTCACCACCCTCGCCCTGTACGCCATCGCCGCCATCGTCTGGGGCGCGCTCCGGCTCGCCCGGCGCGCCTTCCGCGGCCCCGACCGGCCGACCTGGGCACGCAGCCGAGCAGCCGCACGCCGGTATGCCCGCCGCGCACCCGACTACGAGGAAGCCGCATGACGGCCGGCCGCCTCCTGGGCGTCGCCATCGTCGCCCTCCCGCTCATCAGCCTCGCCCTGCTCGGCCTCAGCCGGGCCGGGCAGGCCCTCACCAACCTCCACCGAAGGAGCAGCACATGACCACCCAGCCCCGCCGCTTCCACCTCCAGCGCACCACCGACATCACTGGAGTCTCCGGCACCGGCCGCGTCGCCGACGGCGTTCAGTGGGCCGACGGGACCGTGTCCATTCGCTGGACCGGGCCGATGCCCTCCACCGTCTTCTGGCACTCGCTCGACAACGCACTGCACGTCCACGGCCACGGCGGCCACACCGTCATCGTCTGGGACGACCCTGAACCCGCCCCGGCCGGAGACTGCGAGCACTGCCCCGACGGCCACACCCCTGCCGACAGCGGTTCCCAGCCCTGGCACGTCCGCGTCGGGGCCGAGCGGGACGGCGACGGCCAGCCGATCCGCCTGTACGTCGAACGCTCGGCGGGCGCGCACGTCGCCGAGTCCGACGCGGACTGGGTCCGGGCGCGTCTCGGTGGACAGCCGTGAGCCGCCGCTGCACCCGCGGGCACTTCATCTCCGCCACCGCCGAGACCACCGCCTGCCACTGCACCCTCGCCTACCGGCCGAAGCGCGTCCCCGGCGCCCGCCGGCCCCTCGAATCCGACCTGTGGGGCCAGGGCCTCACCGCCATCCAGCGCCACACCATCCGCACCGTCCGCCTGACCGGGAGCTACCTGTGACCACAGCGCAGCGCACCGCCCGCGCCTGCCGCATCACCGCCGCAGTCCTCGCCATCACCGCGGCCCTCCTCGCCTACGAGCACTGGGCGTACTCGCTGCCCGGCGTCATCGGCGCCGGCGTGTTCCTCGGCGTCGCGGACTCGTACCGCCGTGACGAGCAGCGGGCCCGGCACGCCGCGCTGGACGCTGCGGCCGCCGCCGACGAGCAGCTGCTCCCGACCGACCGCGACGAGCGGAGTGCAGCGTGACCGGACCGAGCAGCACACCCCGGGGCGAGCACACGCCCACCCCGGGCAGCACCTGGCAGACCGAACTCGTCCGCGTCGAGCAGCTGGTGGACGACGACGCACCCGACCCCCGACCCAACCGGAAGACCCGACGCGCCATGCAGCGCGCAGCACGGAGGACCAAGTGACCGACCGCCTCACCGTCGACAGCATCACCAGCGACCAACTGGACGCCCTCTACGAGAGGGTGGCCAAGGCAGAGCACGAGGCCGAAGTCTCGGTCGCCGCAGCTGCGCAGCTCACCACCCTGGTCGGCAAGCGCTCCGAGAAGGCCGAGAAGGCCGCCAAAGCCCAGCGGCAGCGCGCCAAGAACGCCGAGACGGAGCTGCGCGTCCTCCGCACCGGCCTCCGCGCCAACGGCGCCGACCCCACGCAGATCCAGAACCTGTGGGCGCAGATCCGTCTCCGCAACCGGCAGTGGCGGGACGAGAAGCGGCGCGCCGAGCGGGCCGAGGCCGCCATCGAACGGGTCCGCGCCCTCCACCAGCCTCAGCCCGACGGAACTGCCTTCCTCGACGGCCAGCAGTGCAAGACGTGCAGCCAGGACGGTGGCGACGGCTACCAGTACCTCGTGCCCTGGCCGTGCCCGACAGCCCAGGCCATCGCCCCGCCCGCCGACCAGACCACGGAGAGGTGACCATGCAACCGTTCGCCCCACTCGGCCGGATCGTCGACTCCCGACCCCAGAAGTGCGGCCACTCGCCCGGCGACAACCCCGGCACCGACTGCCCCGCCGACGCCACCTGGCACATCATGTGGAACACCGACAGCGAAGTCGGCCTCGCCTGCGACCCGCACATGGGCGTCGCCCGCCGGTACGTGTTCCTCGACTCCCACCGCATCGGCCCCGACTGCGACATGCCCGGCACGCTCTGGGACTTCGAGAACCAACGGTGCGTGTACCCCGACGCGCCCGCTGTCGAGGTCGCAGCAGCCGAGGAGCCCGCGACCGCCTGATCACGACGAAGGGGCGCGCCCTCGAACTCCCCAGCTCCACGGCACGCCCCACTCGGTGGCTTCACCCTACGCCCCACCCAGCACACGGAGCGCACGATGAACACCACCGCCAGCACCACCACGAACCTCCGCACTGTGGCCCTCCACTGGACCGACCTCCACGAAGCCGCTGGCCAGCCCGTCACCGTCGGTGCCTTCGGACTCGGCCTCCGCGGCTACCTCGCCCGCCTCGACCAGGCCGACGCCGAGCAGCTGGAGTACGAGCGCCACCAGGCCGCGCACCTCCGCGCCCAGGAACGCGACCCGCTCCAGATCGGCGAGCGGCCCGTCCCCGTCCGCCTCCACATCCTCGACACCATGCGCGTCGTCGAAGCCGCCCTCGTCCAGTGCGCCGACGACATCGCCCACGCAGTGCAGCGCGCCCCGATCGCCGGGCCTACCGCGCGCCGGACCGCGACGCACCCGTACCTCACCCAGCGGGAGGCGGACATCGCCGCCGCCGATCGGCAGCGTCGCGCCGAGCTGGCCCACGCGGACCTCGTCGACCCGCGCCGCTGGCGGTACACCGGCAAGCGGACCGCGCCCCACGCCGCGCTCTGGCTCCTCGCCCGCATCGAACGCGCGTCCGGCCCGTGCCGACGGATTACCGAGCAGGAGGAGCAGCGGATCGGGACCATCGCGGCCGGCGCCGCGGACCGGGTCGAGCGGGCGTTGGACATCGCGGCGCAGCAGCGGACGCTGTCGACGCCGTGCCCGGACTGTGACGGGGCGGTCGACGTCCACGGTGGGGAGGGCCGGATACCGGTCGCGCACTGCACCGGGTGCGGGCGGATCTGGGCGGAGGGCGCCGTGATCGCGGCATGAGCCGGGAGCAGCGGCGGCTGCTGGGGCGGTGCCTGATCGTGGCGGCACTCGCTGTCGTCCTGTGGGTGGCCGTGGCATCCTGAGCCTGGCGGTCCGGAAGCTGATGCAGTGTCCGGACAGCGCGGGACTACACACCCCGCACCGGACCGCCGCTGAACATGACGCGGCCCTCCGACCCCAGGGGTGCAGGGGCCGGAGGGCCGCAACCGCGAGCGGGCGCCCCCCTCTCGGTGGTGCCAAGACCGTACGCCCGGCCCGGTCAGTGCGTCCAGACGTCCGGCCCGCCCCCACGCCACTGGATCAGCGCGCTGCGGACGACGTCCATCTCGTCGAACTCCTGGAGGCCGGCCTCCTGCATGAACCGGGCCACGTCCTGCACGCCGTACGCCAGGCCCAGGATCGTCCCGTCGACCCGCACGCGCCGGCCGCCCGTCTCGTCGGGCGGGTACACGATCACCGGTGGCGGGCTCATGCTCTCCACCCTGCGCGCGGGCACGGACGGGCGCACCCTGGGCTACTCCGGGTGCCGTGCCTGCTTCTTCACCGCGGCTTCTACCTCGTTCCGCAGCTGCCCCTCTGCCTTCGCGTGCTCGGTGACGGCTGCCTGAACGTCGCGGGCGAGGTCGCGCCAGGCCCGCCACGCGGTCTCGTAGGTCTCGGTCTGCTGCTCGGACCACGGTGTCGCGGTGGGAGGCCCGTACTGGTCGCGTAGCTGCTCGACCTGGGCGTGCGCAGCGTCGGCCGCGCGCTGCATCTCCACGAGTTCTTCGAGTGTGTGTGCCACGGGTGCCGATCGTACGACGGCATGACGATGCCCCCGCCTCGACCCACTGAGACGGGGGCACCGAAGACGCGCTACCCCTTCTCGGCCTGCCTCCACTGCTCGACGAGCGACCGCACCCCCTCGGTGGAGGCGCTGGCGATCTGCTCTGCCTCACGTTCGGACAGGCCCACAGCACGAGCGGCGCGCGCGGCGTCCTGCTCGATCAAAGCCTCCAGCCTCTGCTGGGTCTCAGGGCTGAGGACTGGGCCAATCGCCGGTTCTGCTGGTGACCACATGTCGACGTCTCCTTCTCGGGGTGTGAGGTCCGTGCGCTTGCCCGGGCTCGGAGGGTTCGCCGCGAAGAACGCGGCCACCTCGTCAGCCCGGAACCGGGGCCGCGTGCTGCCCTCACCCTCGACGGGCTTCGGGAAGACGCCCTTCTTCCGGTGCGCGTGCACCGTCTGCCGGGTGACCCCGTGCTCCGCCGCGATCTCGGTGGTGGTCATCAAGCGCGGGCTCCCCTCTGCTTCAGGGCTCTTGGGCACGGCAACATCCTTCCCGAACCCCTTGACGTTGTAAAGAGGTTCCTGCCAGTCTGGCACTGCACCAACAACACGGCCCCGGTCGGTGTGTGAGAGCCCGGCCGGGGCCAGCCAAATCCCCTGAGCGACCAGGAGAAACGACGTGGAACACCGTACCGACAAGGCCCCCAAGCCGCCCAGCCCGGCGAACGCCGCCACCGAGCCGCTCGGCGACCTCGTCTCCGGCGACGCCGTCCACACCAACCCCGCCACCCTCAGGGTCCGCAGCTGGATGACCGTCGACGTCGCAGAGCGCCTCGCCGCAGGAGCCGACGACCGCGCCGCCCACACCACGGCGGTGACCGCATGAGCTACGAGGGGCCCACCTGCCAGGGCTGCGGCGGCCAGGGCGGCCACGTCGAGACCACTCCCACCGAGGACGGCGGCCACGTCAGCGTCTGGCGGGCCTGCGGCGACTGCTCGGGACGGGGGCACAGCTGATGGCCTGGCTGTTCAACCGCGCGCAGTCCAGCCGCGACTACCCCGCCGCCGGTACCTCGGTCACCGGCGACGCCGGCCGCTTCCGCCGCCACAAGACCACCGGCGCCCGCAAGGCCGCCCGCGAGGGCCAGGCGTGGGAGGACCGCGACCGCGCCCAGGACCGCCGCGGCGGCTGGTACCGCCCCGCCCGCTGACGGCTGCCCGATCCGCCCGGCCCGCCCAGGCGGTGAGGGGAGCCGGACAGCCCGGCCCCACCGAGGAGGAACCCGTGGACATCGAACGCGCCGAGCAGCTCGCCACCGAGTACGCCGACCAGGCCGCTCAGTTCGCCGAGGTCAACACCGAGCACGCCGTCCAGCGCGCGCAGGCCTACGCCGCCACCTCTCAGGCGTACGCCGCCATCGCGCACACCCACTACCTCGCCAACATCGCCGGAGCCGCGCTCCGCCGCTGACCACCCCGACCGGCCGGGCCCGCGACATCCCCCACGCGGGCCCGGCCACCCCATCGCCCAGGAGCAGCACCGTGAAGACCCGCCAGACCACCCAGCAGGTCCCCCACACCATCGACGGCAAGACCCGCATGGTCCCCATCCGGGTCGACGCCCCCGCGCCCCCGCGCGACTGGGACGCTCTCGTCCTCAACGGCGTCACCGGTATCGCAGCGCTCGTCCTGACGGCCTCCGTCGTCTGGTCCACCGCCAGCATCGGTGACCTCCTCTCCCGCGCCGTCGTCGAGCCCGCCGCGTACGGGGCCGCCATCGTCTTCGACCTCGCCTGGATCGCGTGCATGGCCATCGAGTGGCTCGCCCGCTACGACGAGGACCGCGCCGCACTGCCCCGCCGGGCCGGACACGCCATGCTGCTCCTCGCCATGCTCGCCGTCGCCGCCCACGGCAAGGTCGCCGGGTACTGGGAGATCGGCCTCATCGGCGCCGCCGTTTCCGCGCTCGCAAAGGGCCTGTGGACCGTCGTCCTCCGCCACCAGACACCACCGCTCGACGAGCGCACCCGCGCCTGGATTCAGGTCGAGCTGGCCGACGCCGGCGCAAGCCTCGCGATGATCCCGGTACGCCGCAAGCTCCAGCGGGCGCAGGCCCAGGCAGCCGCGGAGCGCACCGCGATCACCGGTCCGGACGCCGATCCGGACCGTCCGGACGAGCCCGAGGACGATGCGGACGCCGATCCGGAGCCGACCGCCGCCGGACCCATGACCATCAAGGACGCGGTCCGGACCGCCCTGGACTCTGGAATCCGCGAGCCGGACCGGGTCCTGTCGTACGTCCGGAAGGTCGCCGACGCCAACGCCAAGCCGGACACCGTCTCCCGCTACATCCGGCTAGCCAGCTGATGGGCGCGCGGCCGTCGCCGGGCGGTGACGAGCTGCGCGCCCGCGCGTACCTCCACGCCCTCCACATCCGTCCCTTCGGCCACCAGGAGCCGACCGTGCCCGAGCCCCGTCCCGTCAACCCGACCCGGATCATCCCCGCCGGCGCCCCGCTGCCTGCTCGGGCGCCGGAGCCCGGCGAGGCTCCGCCCTGGCGGACGCCTCCGCCGCCTCCACCACCGGTGGTCCCGCCCGCCGCACCGCCCCCGGACCCATGGCCAGCCGCGCCCCCGCCCCGACCGATGCAGGTCCACGTCACCCTCGACCCGGCCCCGCCCGCCGAACCGGAACCCGAACCCGGCCCGTGGGCACGCCTGTGGGAACGCCTCGTCACCTGGCGGATGATCGCCGCGATCCTCGCCGCGCTCACCCCCTGGGCAGCCGGGCACAGCCCCGTCGGCCTCTGGTCCCACACCGTCCACGACGCCCGCACCGAAGCCGGCATCCTCGCCGCCTACGTCATCGCCGGGGTAGCCATCGCCGCCGCCTGGGCCCTCGACCGGCGCACCGGCCGCGCGCTCCCGCGCTTCCTCCTCGTCACCGCCAGCCTCGGCGCCTTCGGCGTCCTGTCCTGGTACGACCCCGTCCAGTTCCTCACCGGAGTACACCGATGACCGGCCCCGGCCTCACCCTCGCGGGCATCGCGATCGTCCTCGTCGTCCTCTGGGCCAACCTCAGGCCCTGGTGGAAAGGCGACCGCAACCCCGCCAAGCTCAAATCCTTCGGCACCGGCTCCCTCCTCGGCGCCATGTCCACCATGTGCGGCGGCGGCCTCCTCGGCTACATCTCCGGATGCGCCGCCGGAGCCGCCAACACCGGAGGCGGCAAGGCCGTCGCCGGAGCCACCGGCCAGCAGGCCGCAGCCCCCGTCACCACCGGCAGCCTCGGCGACCTCACCCCCGCAGGCGCCGTCGTCGTCTTCCTCATCACCTGCGGCACGATCTTCGCGTTCCGCGCCGCGGGCAAGGACGAGCGCAAGCGCATGGTCGGCGGCATCTTCTGCGGCGTCTGCCTCTGCCTCACCGCCGGTGTGGCCAGCGCCCTGAACTGGCTGCCGGGTCTGATCAACGGTGTCGGCGGGCAGCTCCAGGCCGCCGTTCAGGGGTCGGGCATCCTGTGAAGCGCCGACTCGCCCTGTGGGCCGCCCGCAAGTCGGCCGCAGACCGTCTCGCCCGGGGCAGCGCCACGGTGTGGCAGCGCCGCGCCGACGCCCTGACCTCGTGGGTCCGCGCCGGCCGCCGCGACGACCTCACCGGCTGGCGCGCAGCCCTCGGCCCCGTAGCCCGCCTGGCCATCCTCGGCGTGCTGGCCTACGCAGTGTGGGCGGTCATCCGGGCGCTGCCGTGGCTGATGTGGCTGCTCGCCGGGTGGTGGCTGCGCGCCGCCTGGAAGGCCGGCCGCGCCCCCGCCGAGGAGACCGACGACGCCCCCGCCGATGAGGCCTCCAGCGCGGCCGGCCGGGAAGCCCTCCGCGGCCTCCTGCTGAAGCTGATGGGAGAGGGCTCCGGGGTGCACCTCCGGACCGTCCTCGCCCACCTCCAGGAGCACGGCCAGTGGGAGGGCCGCACGGTCACCGATCTGCGCCTCCAGCTGGGGCGCCTGGGGGTGCCGCACGACCCCCGCGTGAAGGTGGGCGGGGTGCCCACCTGGGGGGTCCGCAGGCGCGACCTGGAGGCCCCTTCCCCGGCCGCCGCCGAGGAAGCGTCTACCGCCTCGTCTACCGCCGCCTGACCTGCACGTCTACCCGTCCATCTACCACCGTCTACCGCCTGATCTACCGACCATCTACCCGGAGGCCCGCCAGGCTCCTGTCCTGACGCGCCATCCGTATGGCACGATTCCGCCACATCATCAACATGTTCATGGGGGGACTGTGAACCACCGCACCACCGCCGCCATCGCCGCCCTCGCAGCCGCTGGCCTCCTGACCCTCACCTCGTGCAGCCTTGACGAGAGCAGCGTCGACACCACACCCAAGACCAACGCCTCCAAAGCAGACACCAACGCCGACTCCCCGAAGGAAGCCCCCAGCAGCCCGGCCCCGAAGAAGAAGGCCGGCGTCGGCGACACCCTGACCGTGACCGGCTTCCAGGACGGCGAGCAGCTCGACGTCACGTTGAAGAAGTGGCTGCCGACTGCCAAGTCCTCCGACCCGTACTTCGGACCGGAGCAGGGCAAGCGCTGGGCTGCCGCACAGTTCGAGATCGTGAACACCGGCAGCAAGGCGTACTCCGACAGTCCTTCCAACGGAGCGCAGGTCGCTGACGGGCAGGGGCAGCGCTTCAGTTCCTGGTTCGGGGAGATCACCGCGGGGCCATCGATGGCGTCGGACGTGAACCTACCGAAGGGCGAGAAGGCCTTGGGCTGGATCGTGTTCGAGGTTCCGAAGGACTCGAAGATCACGTCCGTACAGTTCGCAATGAACTCCGGATTCGCCGATGAAACCGGGCAGTGGCAAATGCAGTAGCTCCCGTGTCACCTTCGCCGCGCCAGGCCCCGAACTATGCCCGTAGTTCCGGGCCTGGCGCCTGCACTACGCCCGTAGTTGCGTTTCCGGCGATCATGCCTCATTATGGGCCGCAGATCTGGCATGCCCGGAACCAAAACCACCGGACACGGCATCATGACCCCCGTATCTCGCATCCGTTCCAGGGGGGAACATGAGCCAGCCGCAGCCTCCGAGATGGCAGCCGCCACAACAACCGATCACCTGGGGCACGTCCCAGCACGGCCCGCAGCAGCCACCGCCACCGCCCAACTGGGGCGCACCGGCACCCCGGCCGCCGCACACCAAGCCACCGAAGAACAAGGCCGGAAAGATCCTCGGCATCGTCGCCGCCTGCATCGTCGGGTTCTTCGTCGTCGCCCTCACCATCGGCGCCATCGTTCAAGAAGACGAGCCCGCCGACGAGAAGCCTGCCGCGAAGCCGCCCGCCTACACAGTCGTCGACCGCAAGGAAGCCGGCCACTCGCGACAGATCACCATCGAGGTCGACACCACGAACGACCTCCGCGCGGTCTTCGAGGACTCCATCAAGGACCTCACCGAGAACGCCGGATACACGATCCTGATCAACTGCTCGACCGGTGGCACCGAAAGCGTGGACAACCGGCTGGCGAACGGCAACTACGCGATCGGCAACTACGGCACCGCCGCTACGGGCCTGGACGACGGCGAGAAGAAGTTCGAACTCGTCGAGGGCCGGAGCTGCCCCGCGAAGTAGACCCACACCCACTGACTGGCCCGACCGCACCGTCCCGCGGTCGGGCCTTCGCACGCCCGGAGAAGGGAGCCCCCGTGCCGAAGCCGAAGTTCAGCAAGGGCGGCACCGTCACCGACGAAGAACGCGCCGAGATCATCCGCCTCCACGGCGAAGGCAACGGCCGCAACGAGATCGCACGACTCACCCGCCGCAGCCTCCGCACCGTCTCCCTCATCTGCGCCGGCGAGGGCCTCACCTTCGACGTCACCATGACCGAAGAGGCCACCCGCCACCGCATGGCCAACCTCGCCGAGCGCCGCGCGATCCTCGCCGAGGCCCTCCAGACCGACGCCGAGAAGCTCACCGAGCAGCTCTGGCAGCCCCACTGGGTGTTCAACTTCGGCGGCAAGGACAACACCTACGAGAAGCGACTCCTCGACGAGCCGCCGCCCGACGCAAAGAAGAACCTCATGGCGTCGGCCGGCATCGCCATCGAGAAGAGCCTAAAGCTCGTCCCGCCGCGCGACGACGACGGCACGGAGCAGGTCGGTTCGCTGCTGACGTCGCTGTACGACAAGCTGCGAGACCGCCATGGGGATGGATAGCCCTGGCCTGTCGGACAAGCAGGAGCGGTCGATCGCGCACGCCAGCTCGTGGCTGAACGTGTGGGAGGGCAGCGTCCGGTCGGGCAAGACAATCGCGTCGCTGCTGCGCTGGCTGATGTACGTCCAGACGGCGCCGCGCGGCGGCGAGCTGGCCGTCATCGGCAAGACCTTCGACACCGTGGCCCGTAACGTCTTCGGTCCGCTCACCGACCCCAGCCTGTTCGGCGACGCGGCGAAGACCGTGAAGTACACGCGCGGCGCGAGTGTGGCGTGGATCCTCGGCAAGCCAATCGAGATCATCACCGCGAACGACAAGAAGGCCGAGGGGCGCCTGCGCGGTCTCACGGGCGCGGGCGCGTACGTGGACGAGTGGACGCTGATCCCTCAGGAGTTCTTCAAGCGGCTCGTCGACCGCATGTCGGTGCCCGGCGCGCAGATCTTCGTGACGACCAACCCGGACAACCCGGGTCACTGGGTGCGGAAGGAATGGCTCGACAAGGCCGACGAGCTGGGCATCCGCCGCTGGCACTTCGTCATGGACGACAACCCGTCCCTCGACGACACCTACCGCGAGCGGATGAAGCGCTCGTTTACGGGCCTGTGGTACCGGCGCTACATCCTGGGCCAGTGGGTGCAGTCCGAAGGCGCGATCTACGAGAGTTTCGACAGCGAGCGTCACGTCGTGAAGTCGCTGCCCCGAATCGACCGGTGGCTGTGCGACGCGATCGACTACGGCACGACCAACCCCTACGCCGACCTCCTGCTGGGCCTCGGCGTGGACCGGCGCCTGTACGTCGTCAGCGAGTACCGCTGGGACTCTCGGGCCAAGCGCCGGAAGCTGACGGATACGGAGTACTCGAAGGCCCGTCGGCAGTGGCTCGCCAGGGTCCCGCAGCCGGAGACGAACGTGGTCGGCGTCCAGCCGGAGTGGACGATCGTGGACCCGTCGGCGTCGTCGTACATCGAGCAGCTGCACCGCGATGGTGTGACGGGCGTGACGGCTGCGGACAACACCGTGCTGGACGGCATCCGCACGGTGTCGTCGCTGTTCTCGACCGGTGACCTGCTGGTCCACGAGTCCGCGCAGGGCCTCATCGACGAACTCCCGGGCTACTCCTGGGACGACAAGGCGGCCGAGAAGGGCGAGGACAAGCCGATCAAGGACAACGACCACTCGTGCGATGCCCTCCGCTACGGCGTCCGTACGACCGAGGCCCTGTGGCGGCCGTACCTACCGACCAGACTGGAGGTGGCAGCCTGATGCCTCTGCCCATGGGCGACATGGCCTGGCCGCCCCCGTACCTCGGCCCCGCCCTCGACGCCATGCACACCTGGGACACCTGGTGGAGCGGCGACCCCGACCGCCTCGAAGACCTCTACAGCGGCAGCACCGGCGGCGCCCCCGACCCCAAGCGCTACCAGTTCGCCGGCGGCGTCCTCGGCAAGCTCGCCCGCTGGTGGTGGGGCACCCCTACCGCGCCCGGCGAGCGCCGGACGAAACTCCACGTCCCGATCGCCGGAGACCTGTGCGGTGGGTCGGCCGACCTGCTCTTCTCCGAGCCGCCGCGGTTCACCGTCGACGACACGGACACTCAGGACCGGCTCGACGCGCTCGCCGACGACGGGATGCTCGCCACCTTGCAGACTGCGGCCGAGGTCGGTGCCGCGCTCGGTGGCGTGTACCTGCGGCCGGTGTACGACCAGGAGATCGCGGACCGGCCGTGGATCGTCGCCGAGCACGCCGACCGGGCCATCCCCGAATTCACCTGGGGCAGGCTCAGCGCGGTCACGTTCTGGAAGGTCGTCCGCGAGCACGACGGGCAGGTCTGGCGGTGGCTTCAGCGCCACGAGCCCAGCATCATCTACCACGGCCTCTACCAGGGCACCAAGGAGAAGCTCGGCCGGCCGGTGCCGCTGGAAGACTCCCGCGAGACCGAGGCATTCGCCACGCTGGTCGACGAGGACGGCGGCATCCCCACCGGCTACGACAAGCTTGACGTCGTCTACATCCCCAACCAAGCCAGCCGCCGCTGGCGCAGCGCCGAACGCCTCCAGAACCTCGGCCGATCCGACCTCGACGGCGTCGAGTCACTGATGGACGCCCTCGACGAGACCTACTCGTCGTGGATGCGGGACATCCGCCTGGGCAAGGGCCGCATCGTCGTCCCGAACGCCTACCTGCAATCCAACGGTCCGGGCCGCGGCGCGGGCTGGAACCCGGACCAGGAGGCGTTCGCCGGGCTCGACATGCTGGCGCGTGCCGACTCCGGGCAGCTCACGGTGGCCCAGTTCGCGATCAGGGTGCAGGAGCACCGGGACACGGCCGAGGACTTGGTGAACCAGATCCTCCGCAGCGCTGGCTACTCGGGGCAGACGTTCGGGATCGGCGGCGACGTCGCCGTCACGGCCACGGAGATCACCGCCCGGGAACGACGCTCGATGACGACCCGCGGGCGGAAAATCCTGCGGTGGCGGCCGGCGCTCGCACAGCTGATGGAGGCGCTGCTGGCGGTCGACCAGCACGTGTTCGGCGGCAGCATCGAGCCGCAGCGGCCGACGATCGAGTTCGAGGACAGCGTGCAGGAAGACCCGCTGTCGCTGGCGAACACGGCGGACGTGCTGCGCAGGGCGCAGGCGGCTTCGACGGACACGCTGGTGCGGATGGCCCACCCCGAGTGGGACGACGACCAGGTGACCGCGGAGGTGCGGCGCATCCAGGTCGAGGCGGGCACGGCGGTCCCGGACCCGATGCAGGTCGGGGACATCCCGTAGAAGGTGGTGATCGGCCGTGCCCGTATCCCCGGCCATGGCCGAAGACCTCGCGACAGCGGTCGCTGACCTGTACGAGGCAGCCGAGGGCGTGCTCATCGAGAAGATCCGCCGCGCCCTCGCCGAGGGCATCAACTCCCCGGTATGGGTGCAGCTGAAGCTGGCCGCGGTCGGCAACCTGCAGGCGGCGATCGACGAGGTGATCGCCGCGCTGCAGGTCGACGCGAACGGCGCGATCCACCAGGCGCTCGCCGAGGCGTACGACCGGGGGCAGCAGGCGGCCGTCGCCGAGCTGGGCGCGCTCGGTGTCGGTCAGGCTGCGGCTGCTGCGGCAGCCGTACCGACCGCCCCGGTGGTGGATCGCCTCGCCCGCGCGGTCATCGACGAGACCGGGCCCGTCTACCTGCGGATGCTGCGGGCCACGATGGACGCGTACCGCGACGTCGTGTCCCGGGCCGCTGCAGCACCCGTGCTCGGCGTGCAGACCCGGCGCCAGGCTGCGCAGGGCGCCCTGGACGACTTCGCCGGGCGGGGCATCAAGGGCTTCGTCGACTCACGGGGCCGCTCGTGGGAGCTGCGGTCGTACGTGGAGATGGCGATGCGGTCTGCTGTCGGCCGGGCTGCTGTGGAGGCGCACACGGACCGGCTTGGTGCTGCTGGCGTCGAGCTGGTGATCGTGTCGCAGGCGCCCGAGGAGTGCCCGTTGTGCCGTCCGTGGGAACGGAAGGTGCTCACTCGTACCGGGCAGCCTGGGGCGCGGTCGGTGCAGGTGGAGCATGCGACGGAGGACGGCGAGATGGTCACCGTCAGGGTGGCGGGGTCGCTGCCGGAGGCGCGGGCGGCGGGGCTGATGCACCCGAACTGCCGGCACACGGTGTCCGCTTACCTGCCGGGCGTCTCGCGGATCCCGAAGGCGCAGCCGTCGCGGGGGACCTACGAGGACTCGCAGCGGCAGCGGTACTACGAGCGGCAGATCCGGAAGTGGAAGCGGCTGGAAGAAGCCGCGATGGACGACGCACGGCGGACGCTGACGCGGGCGCAGGTGCGCGCGTATCAGGCGCGGGTGCGTGAGCTGGTCGCGGAGACGGGCCTGCCTCGCAAGCGTCACCGCGAGCAGCTCACGACTGCTCGCTAGTTACCGGCGTCCGGCCAACGGAGAATGGACCCGAGCTGCGGGTGTCTCCTTCGCCTCAGTCGGTGCCTGGACTTTGAGGATCGAGTATGCCTCGGCGAGTGCCCTGGCGCTCTCGCCGTTACCTGCTTCAGCAGCGCGGGTGACGGCTTCGAGGAGCGCGGTACGGGCCTGGTCTGCGAGCTGAGGCTCGCTGCGGTTATCAGTCATGCGCACACAGTAAGCCCTGATGTATGACTCGTTCCCCCCTGCCTCATTCGCCCCAACTCGGGGCGCAGACTTCCGCCCGCCAGGCGCGGGCCGGATCGCACAACCCCCGCCAGGCGCGGGGCCGAACCATTCCGACGCGCACCAGGAGTGCACGCATGCCCAAGCGAACCCTCCCCCGCCTCGCCGTCGCTGGCGCTGGCTGGGCACACCCCTACGGCCACAGCCCTTTCGCGCCGTACCTGTACGCCGACGGCGGGGACGGAGACAACTCCGCATCCGACAACGGCGACAGCGGTGACGACACGGGCGCCGACGACGGCCAGGACGACGACGCCGGCGGGACCGGCGACGACTCCTCGGACGACGACGCGGCCAAGGACGAGAAGCCCAAGCCGAAGCCGCCGGCGAAGAAGGACAGCGACGACCCGGCGGCCGAGCTGGAGCGGCTCCGCAAGGAGTTGCGCCAGGCCAACGCGGACGCCGCGAAGGCCCGCACCACGGCGAAGAAGAACGCCGCCGAGGAGGCCAAGGCCGAACTGGTC
Source organism: Streptomyces mutabilis (assembly GCF_014649815.1). Taxonomy (GTDB): domain Bacteria; phylum Actinomycetota; class Actinomycetes; order Streptomycetales; family Streptomycetaceae; genus Streptomyces; species Streptomyces mutabilis. Next base: position 69,644 of record NZ_BMTT01000016.1, read on the forward strand.
CAGCAGATGGGCCGGGCACTCGGCCTGATCAAGGACGACAAGGACGAGGCGCCGGACCCGGCGAAGCTCACCGCGGAGATCGAGCGCGCCACCGAGGCGCACCGCGAGACCGCTGTCGAGCTGGCGATTTACCGCAGCGCAGGCAAGTACGGCGCTGACCCGGACGCCCTGACCGACAGCCGGACCTTCCTGAAGTCCATCAAGGGCCTGGACCCCTCGGAGGACGGGTTCGCGAAGAAGGTCTCCGAGGCCATCAAGAAGGCCGTCGAGGCCAATCCCAAGCTCAAGGCCGCGAGCCAGGCGCCCGCGCGCACATCCGGTGACTTCTCCGGCAGCTCGGAGAAGCCCAAGAACCAGAACTCGATCGAGGCTCAGCGCGAGGCGCGCAGCAAGGCGCGCAGCTGAGCCTCTCCAGTAGAGAGGGCCCGCAATGGCCAACGCATTTCTGACCCCGGACCTGATCGCCACGCGGGCACTCGCCACGCTGTACGAGACGACCGTCATGGCGCAGCTCGTCCACCGCGACTTCGACTCCGACTTCCGCGGCAAGCAGGGCGACACCGTCACCGTGCGGAAGCCCGCCACGTTCACCGCGGCCGAGTTCGACCGGACCACCGGCATCCAGCCGCAGGACGCGGTCGAAGGCTCCGTGGACGTCAAGCTGAACCACTTCGCCGACGTGTCCTTCACGGTGACGACGGAGCAGCTGAACCTGGAGATCCAGGACTTCGGCACCCAGCTCCTCGACCCGGCGATGGAGGCGATCTCCCAGAAGATCGACCGCGACCTCCTCGCGCTCCGCGACGACGTCACCCAGACCGTCGGCGCGACCGCCGGCCGGACGCTGGGCGACCCGGAGATTCTGATCGACGCGGGCACGACCCTGAACAAGCAGAACGTGCCGTCGACGGACCGGCAGGCCGTGATCGGGCCGGCCACGAACGGTGAGTGGCTGGACTCCCCGGTCCTCAAGCAGGTCAACACCTCCGGGTCTACGGAGGCGCTGCGTGAGGCGTACCTGGGGCGTCGCCTGTTCGGGTTCGACCCGTACATGACGCAGAACATCGAGGAGCCGGAGGAGGGCCTCGCCTTCCACCGGTCCGCGTTCGCCCTGGTGATGCGGCCGCTGGAGGTGCCCCCGGGCGCCCAGGACGCCGTCATCATGAACTACAAGGGGTTCAGCCTCCGCGTCGTCTACTCGTACGACATCAAGTACAAGCAGACCGTCGTGTCGGTCGACTGCCTCTACGGCACCGCGACCCTCGACGCGAACCGGGCCGTCCTCCTGACCGGCTCGCTCTCCTAACAGCCCCCCTTTCCGGACGGGGAAGGGCAGCGGGAACGCGGGACGCCGGAGAGGGCCGGCGTCCCGCACCCGTATCCATCGACCACGACTGCGAGGTGTCTGGTGCCGACGTCGGACCGTGAGGGCAAAGGATGGGCGGCAGCCCGGATCGAGGAACTCGCGCCACGCACGATCGTCGACATCGGCCCCGGCGCAGGCACCTACGTGCGACTCGCCCGCGAGCGGACACCGGACGCCCGGTGGATCGGCGTGGAGGCGTGGGGCCCCTACGTCCGCGAGTACGGGCTGTGGACCCTGTACGACTGGGTGATCGTCGCTGACGTCCGGCACCTCGACATGTACACCGTCGACCGCGCCCCGGACCTCGTGATCCTCGGCGACGTGCTGGAGCACATGACGCAGCTGGAGGCCCGCGGGGTCATCGCCCGGATGCGGGACTGGGCACAGCACCTGCTGATCAGCGTGCCGCTGGCCCACCACCCGCAGGGCGAGCACAGCGGGAACTGGTTCGAGGTGCACCGCGAGCACTGGACAGGCCCGCAGATGCGACGAGAGCTGGGGCCGGGCCTCGTCGACTACCGGGAGGGGCAGGTGCTCGGCTACTACTGGTGGTCTGCGGCGAAGGCCGCAGGGGGCCGCCCGTGACGCCCGTGACGGTGGCCGTGCCGTTCCGCGGGGGACAGCTGGATCGGGAGATACACGCCGACTACATCCGAGCCCAGTTGAAGGCCATGCTGCCGGAGGCCCGGCACATCACCGCCGACGCACCGGGCGCCGACTTCTCCCGCGCGGCAGCCCGCAACGCTGCTGTGCGCGAGGCCGGGACGGGCGTGGTCGTCCTCTGCGACGCCGACACCCTCCCCGAGGAGCAGCCGCTCCGCGACGCCGTCACAGCCGCCGCCAACACCGGGCGCCTGCACCTGCCGTACACCCTGTACCGGGCGCTCGGCCCGGACAGCACCCTCGCCGTCTACGCCCGCAGCCTCGACCCGCACCAGGTGCAGGCCAGCGAGACGAGCATGCGCCCCATCGGCGGGATCTGGGTGATCACCGCCGACGCCTGGTGGCAGGCCGGAGGCATGGACGAGGCCTTCCAGGGCTGGGGGTTCGAGGACGACGCGTTCTGGGCCGCCGCCGGATGCCTCCTCGGCGAACCCGTCCGCCACACCGGCATGATCACCCACCTCTACCACCAACCCGCCGCCACCGGCCCCCGCAGCGACAACTACCGCCGCAACCGCGACCGCTACATGGCCTACAACCGGGCACGCCGCCACCCCGCATCCATGCGGAAACTCCGCGACCTGGACGTGGAGGTGACTGGGTGAACATCACGGCGGTGGTCCACTACTACCTGCCCACCCACCGCGCGGGCGCCGAGGTGATGCTGCACGAGCTGCTGTGCCCCCTCGCCGCCCGCGGGCACCGGGTGCAGGTGTGGGCGACGGACCAGGACGGACCCGACACCGTCGTGGACGGCGTCCACGTTCACTGCGGCCGGCCGAACACGCTGGACGCGACCGTGGTGGTGTCCCACCTGAAGAACGTCCCGCTGGCGAGGGACCTCGCGCGGGCGGCACGGGCGCGGTTCGTGCAGGTCCTCCACTCGGACGCCCCGTGGATCGCCCGGGAAGTACGGCGCGGCGCGGACCTGTTCGTCGCCAACACCCACTGGGTCGCCGACGCGCTCTCGTTGCGGGCGCGGCGCCTGGTGGTACGGCCGCCGGTGTGGCCGGCCGACCACGCGACGACACCCGGCGACCGGGTGACGCTCGTGAACCCGCTGCCGGAGAAGGGCGCAGGCGTGTTCTACGAGCTGGCCGCGCGCCTCCCCGGCGTGCGGTTCCTGGCGGTGGAGGGCGGCTACCAGCAGCCCGAGCAGACCCGGCCCTCCGGGCAGCCGAACATCGCCTGGCAGCCCCACACCACGGACATGCGCCGGACCGTGTGGTCGCGCACGAAGGTGCTGCTGATGCCCAGCAGCTACGAGTCGTACGGCATGTGCGCGGTGGAGGCCGCAGCGTCTGGGATCCCCACGATCGCCGCGCCGACCCCGGGCCTGCGTGAGGCGCTCGGCGACGCCGGACTCTGGGCCGACCCGGACGACGTCGACCTGTGGGAGAAACACCTGCGGGACCTCCTCGACGGCGGGTGGGGAGCAGCGTCGGCTGCCGCCCTGGCCCGCTCCCGGGAGCTGGATTCGACCGGAGAGGTGGCCGAGTGGGTGCGCACGGTGGAGACGTCGCTGTCGTAGTGCCCTGGCGGCCGAGCCCCGACCGGCTGCCACTGTGGGACTGGGTACGGGCCCGCTGGGCCGCCGAGTTCCCGGACTGGCCGATTCTCACCGGCGGCTGCCCGGACGGCGTCTGGTCCAAGGGCACCGCCGTTGCGGACGCCCTCACCCGCACCAGCGCCCGCACGGTGATCGTCGCGGACGCCGACGTATGGACACCCGGCATCCCTACGGCGGTCGACGAGGTCCTCGCGGGCCGCGCTCGGTGGGCGATGCCCCACGCTCTCGTCCGGCGCCTCACCCCGGACGCCACTCTGGCGGTCCTCGACGGCGCGCCGCTCGACGGGCAGCCCACCGTCGAAACCCATCAGGGGATGCCCGGCGGCGGCCTCGTCGTCGTGGCCCGTGACCTACTCGACGGCGTCCCCATGGACCCAGCGTTCACCGGCTGGGGCCAAGAGGACAGCGCGTGGGCGCTCGCCCTCACCACCCTCGCCGGGCCGATGTGGCGCGGGACGGCCGACCTGACCCACCTGTGGCACCCGCCGGCGCCGCGCCGGTCCCGCTCGGTCGGATCGGCCGAATCGCTTGCCCGCTTTCGCCGCTACGTGGCGGCGTCCGGCCGCCCCGACGAGATGCGCGGGCTGCTGGCCGAGTTCTGTCCGACCCCGCTGGAGGGATCACCGACCGTGTACCGCTACAGGAACGACAACACCGGCGACGAGGTGGAGTATCCGCAGCCGAATGCCCGGCTGGAAATGCTGCCGAACTGGACCCGCATCGCCGCCCCGGAGCCGACGAGCGAGCCGACCACCCAGTCGACGGTCGGCCGGCCTCCGGTCAGCGAGCCCAAGGCCGCGTGGGTCGAGTACGCCACGAGCCTCGCTCAGGACTCCGACGAGGCCGCCGAAATCCTCACCCTCACCAAGGCCGACCTCATCGACCGTTACGGCAAGGAGAACTGAGACCCATGGCCGACCTCGTTACCAACTTGGGCAAGGGCCGCCACGTCTACTACGCAGCCCAGGCGCAGGCCGGGACCGGAGGCGCCGTAATGCGCGCCGTCGTCCTGGAAGCCGCCGGGCTGGAAGCGGACGACGCCCTCCAGGACTACGACACCCTCGCCGCGCTCCTCGCCGGAGCGTCCAACGAGCAGACCACCATGGGCCGCAAGGCCCTGACCGGGGTCACGGTCACCGTCGACGACGCCGGGAACAAGGCGTCGTGGACGGCCGGGGACCTGGTGTGGACCGACGCGACCGGCAACGCCACCGGGAAGATCGTCATCTGTTACGACCCCACCGGCGCCGGAACCGACGCCGACCTGCTGCCCTTGACCCTCCACGACTTCGCGGTCACCCCCGACGGCACCTCGATCACCGCGAGCGTCGGCGCGGACGGCATCGCCGTCTCCGAAAACCCCGCATAGCCAAGGGAGAGGGGGAGCGCCGTGCCCGTCATCGCACTCGGAACCGTCCACGAGACAGCCACCGCCGCCCCTCTCCCCGGCCGCGACGCCACCCCCACCGCCCAACTCGTCGACGACTTCAACGACGGCATCGTCAACGCGACTCTGTGGCCCGACTCCTACGGCGGCGTCACCGAAGCCGACGGCCGCGCTCAAGTCCCCTGCGGCCTCGACTACGCGGCTTACGCATCCGCACCGATCTACACCCTCCGCAACAGCCACCTGTCCTGCCGCGTCTACCCCGCGGCCCTCGACGACGCCACCACCGAGTGCTGGACCCAGGTCCTCATCCAGACCACCACGCCCGGCACCGACGTCACCATCGAGTACGACGCCACCGCCAACACCCTCGCGATGAGCCTGCGCGTCGGCTACACCGACCCCAACTACCTGGCCATCCCCTACGACCCGGATGCGCACGCCTACGTGCGCATCCGCCAGACCGGCACCGACCTCCTGTGGGAGACCAGCCCGGACGCCCACGCGTGGACCACCCGACGCACGAGCCCGGCACCCGCCTGGGTGTCCGACCCGGACCTCCAGGTGCAGCTCATCGCGCACCGCAGCGACGGCGTACCGAACGTCGCCGAGTACGACAACGTCAACGTCATCCCCCCGATCACGGTCGTACCGCTCGGCGCCGCCTCCGACGTGGCTGGCGGCCGTCCGGTAGGGGCGTCGAAGGGGATCGTGCTGGCTGCTGCCGGTCTGGTCGACGGCGCGGGCCCCGTGGACGGCGCCAAGGACATGCGGCTGGCGGCGGCCACCGTGGCGGACGCGGCCAGGTCGCTCACCGTCGCACGGGCTGCACGGATGGGGGCGGCGGTCGAGGAGTCGACGGCCGACCATGTCGGCCACGCCCGTACTGCTGCTGTGGGAGCGGCGGCGGAGAGGTCGGCCGGGCTCCCGGTGACCGCAGCGAAGGCCACGACGCTCAGCACCACCCGCACGGCCGACACCGCCGGGGCAGCCACCGCTACGAAGCGGACCGTCCTCGCCACCACCCGCACCACCGACGCCGCGACCGCCTACACAGCGGACGCAGAAGCCCAGCTCGGCACCGCATCCGCCCCCGACACCGGACACGCCTGGACAAGCCACAAGGGCACTGCCCTCACCCCTGCGAACACCGTGGCGACCGCACTGCCGGTGACGGCGGCCAAGTCCCGACCGCTTGAGGCGGCAGCCGCCACGGACACCGCGCTCCCTTGGACGGCCGCACGGACCGCACCACTCCCGGCCGCACACGAGCAGACACACGCGGCGCCGCTTACCGGCAGTAAGCAGATCGGTCTCGGCACCGCGGTCACAACCGATGGCGGCCAGCCGATCGGTGGCCACTCCGCCGGCGAACTTGGTACCCCGCGAGCCGCGGACGCGGGTGCTTCCCTGACCGGGGTGAAGCGACGCGCCCTGGGCGCCTCGCGCGCGACGGAGACTGGTCAGCCGCTGGCCGCGGGCCGCACCGCCCCCGTGGACACGGCCCGAACTGCGAACTACGGGACCGCCCTGGCGCGGGGCAAGACCATCCGACTCGACGCCGCACGCTGTGCCACGCACGCCGGACCGATCACCAGCCGGAAACACACCGACCTCGGGTCCGCGCACCTTGTCGACCACGCCGGCCGGATTCGGCAGCCGTTCCAGACGCGCCGCCTCCGCGCTGCGTGCTCCCGCGAGGAAGCGGCCGCGATCCCGTGGCAGAAGCAGCAGCCCGCCGACCAGCTCACGCCGAGCACGGCTGGACCGCTGCTGACGCCGTCGGTATCCGGGCCAGCCCTCATCGCTTCGACCGTCGGCCCGACCCTGGCCGCGACATCCACTGGAGGTGGCTGATGCCTGACGTGGGAGACGTGGTCACCGCAAAGCTCCTCGTCTCGCCGTTCGACGTGAGCACGACGGCGACGCTGACGGTGACCGCACCGGACGGCACCACGTCCGCACCCGTCGCCTCCACTGTGGACGGCGGGCAGACGTGGACGGCGCCGCTCACGTACACGGCGGCCGGAATCTGGCTGCTGCACTGGACGGTGACCGGCACCGGCGCGTCGGTGGAGAACGAACAGGTCGCCGTCGCACCGACCCCGGACGCTGGTCCGGCCGGACGCGTGTACGCGACGACGACCGACCTCGCGAACTACCTGCAGGCCGCGCCGCCGCTGAACGCCGCGCTGCTGCTGCGGGACGCCTCGCGGATGCTGGAGCAGCGGGTCCTGCGGTTCTGCCACTACGACGTCGACACCACGGGGGTGCCCACCGACCCGGATGTGAAGACGGCGATCGGCCGGGCGGTGTGCGCTCAGGCCGCCTGGTGGGACGAGGTCGGCGACCACACGGGCGCGGCTGGAGCCGGGTACGGGAACGTGTCGATCGGCTCCGTCAGCCTCGGCCGGACCACCGGCTCGGCCTCGTCGTCCGCGTCCGGTCAGGACTCGGCTGCCCGGCAGATCGCCCCGCAGGTGTGGGACGCCCTCCGCGCCCCGCAGCTGCACGGCAAGTTGGTGGTCGGCGGGGTGACGGTGCCCTGATGAGCCGCATCCCCGGCTGGCTGCTCCGCCACCGCATCACCATCGAGCCGTACCGGGGCTCGTCCAGCACCGGCCCCGTCTACGGACCCCCCACTGCGGTGCGGGCATTCGTGGACGAGCAGACCCGCGCGGTCGTCTCCCCGGGCGGCGAAGAGGTCACCTCCTCATCGACGGCGTACACGGCGCCCGGCACGAGCGCACCGCCGCTGTCGCGGGTGACGCTCCCCTCCGGCCGCACCACGACCGTCATCGCCTGCCTGTCCCGCGACGGCGGCGGCCTGCCGACACCGGACCACGTGGAGATCCAACTCCAGTAGGAGGTGCCAGCTGTGGCGCAGCGTTTCCGACTCGACTTCAACGGCGCAGCGGTCGAGCGGAACCTCCGCGCCGCCGCAGCCCGCGGCCTGCTCCTCGGCGCCGAACACGTCCTCGCCGAGGCCCAAGACGTCGTCCCGCTCGACGAGGGCTACCTCCAGTCCACCGGTACCGCCTCCGTCGACGACAGCGACCTCACCGCCGCCGTCAGCTTCGACGGACCGTACGCGGTTCGCCAGCACGAAGAGCTGGACTGGCGCCACGCACCCGGCAGGCAGGCCAAGTACCTGGAGCAGCCGCTCAACGCCAGCCGCGGGCCCGTGCAGCGGATCATCGCGGCCGAGCTGAGGCGGGCCCTGCGATGAGCCACGAAACGCGCCTGATCACCGGCCTCGCCACACTCCTGGCCGCCCACCAGATCGGCGTCTACGACCCGACCGGCGTCTTCCCCGACGGCGCCACCGGCATCATCGTCGGCCGACTGTCCGACGAGCCGGACCGGGCCATCGGACTGACCACCTACCCGGTTGCCGACGACGACTCCACCGACTCCGTCACCGGCGTCCAGGCCCGCATCCGCGCCGGCACCGCCGCGACCGACGTACTCGACCTGTCCGACCTCGTGTTCGGCGTCCTCCACAACCGGCGCAGCTACCTGCTGAACGGGGTGTGGGTGGAGATCTCCTGGCGGAACTCCGAGGCGTGGATCGGCCAGGACACCCGCGGCCGTATGGAGCGGTCCGCGAACTATTACGTCCGGACCGTGCGGTCCGGCTCGCACCTGATCGATTAGGAGGACCGCATGTCCACTCCTGTCCCCACGAACGAGAACGAGCTTGCCCGTGAGTGGCGGCTCGAAGTCAACATGGGTACGGACGAGGTGCCGGACTGGCAGCTCTGCCCCGGCGTCCGCGAGTTCCAGCCGTCGGCCGAGCCGAACATCGAGGACTCCTCGGACTACGACTCGGACGGCTGGGCCGGGAACACGAAGACGGCGCAGGCGTGGGAGCTGGCGGTCACGATCCGCCGCAAGGCCAACAAGGCGGCGAAGGTGTACTCGCCGGTGCACGAGGCGATCCGTCTCGCTTCCGACGCCTACGGCGAGGCCAACCTCGTCCACCTGCGCTGGATGAACCGCGAGGGCCTCCCGGAGGCGTACGAGGGCAAGGCCATCCCGACGTGGGCACCCGCAGGCGGCGAGTACAGCGCCTTGGGTGAGGTCGAGGTCACCTTCACCGGTGACGGGCCGCGCCTGGTCATCGACAACCCGCTGGCGGGGAGCTGATGGCCGCGCAGTTCGAGGCACTCGGCGACTTCCTCGACGACTACCTGGAGCTGCCCGTCCTCACCGAGGGCGGGCAGACTCGCGTCTACCGGATCCCTTCGCCGACCGCCGAGGCAGGCCTGCGCGTCGAGGCCATCACGAAGGCCGCAGCACAGCTCTACCTCGGCGGTGCCGCACCGGACGAGGAGATGCTGAACGACGACGAGGAACGCGACCTGTTCCGTCTCGTCCTCGGGCCGGTCCACGACGAGATCGCCGCCGACCTGTCGTGGTCGCGGTTTCGGCACGTCGCGATGACGACGATGGTGTGGGTCCTTAACGACCGCGACACCGCCGCGAAGTTCTGGGCCAGCGGTGGCGACCCTTCTCTCTTGGCCCCGAACCGGGCGGCCCGTCGGCAGCAGAGGTCAGCGCCCTCGGCGTCGGCCGCGGCGAACGGGACCCGGTCACGGGGCTCTACGAGTGGTACGAAGGCGGGCTCCCGCCAGCGTCGCAAGCGCGGTCCCAAGGCCGGCGGGTAACGCGCACCGACCTGCTGGAGCAGTGGCCGCTGGTGGAGGCGGACTTCCAGGACACCTACGGCCTCGACCTCAACGACGAGCAGCTACTCGACCGCCGGTCGTGGCGCTGGTTCCAGACCCGCCTCTACGGCCTCCTCTCCGCCGAATCCCGCATCGCGCGGCACTTCGCACCTCCACCCCCCAAGCAACCCCGTAGGAGGTAGCTGTCGTGGCTCTCGTCGTAGGCGAACTCACCGGCGTCATCAGCCTCGACGCGGAAGGCGTCACTCGTGGCCTGACACAGGCCGAACGCGCGATGCGCCAGGCCGGACAGGCCATGGGCGACGACGCCGAGCGGGCCGGGCAGCAGGCCGGGCAGCAGCTCGGCGACGGCGTAGCCGACGGCGTCACCGACGGCCTCAACCGCGTACAGGGTGACGCCGCGCAGGCCGGACGCCAGGCCGGTGAGGAACTCGGCGACGGCATCGTCCGCGGGGTCGATGGCCGACTCCGTGATGCGCGCGGCCGATTCGTCACGGCTGGCCGCGCTGCGGGTGACGCCGTCGGCGACGGCCTCCAGGACGGCGGCGAGCAAGGCGCCGACGCTGCCGCGGCGGGCATGAGCGAGCAGATGAAGGGCCGCATGACTGCAGCCGCGGCCGGGATCGGTGCCGCCGCGGGCATGCTGCTCATGCAGTCCTTCGCCGAGGCCCTGAACCAGGGGGAGATCACGGCCCGGCTCGGCGCCCAGCTCGGTACGACGCCGGCGGAAGCGCAGCGGTACGGCAAGCTTGCCGGGCAGCTGTACACGTCCGCGATCGTCGATACCTTCCAGGACGGCGCGGACACCATCCGGGCTGTCGCATCGGCCGGCCTCATCCCGCCTGGGGCGACAAACGCGCAGATCAAGAGCATCGCGGCGAACGCGTCGGACCTTGCCGATCTGATCGGTGTGGACGTCACGCAGGCGGCGAGCGCGGCCGGGACGATGATCCGGAACGGGCTCGCGAAGGACGGGCGCGAGGCGTTCGACCTGCTGGTGAAGGGCTCACGGGGCCTCGGTATCGCGTCCGAGGATCTCCTGGAGACGTTCACCGAGTACTCGCCGGTCTTCAAAGCCGCAGGCCTGTCCGGGCAGACGGCGATGGGCCTGATCCGGCAAGCCGTGCAGGGCGGTTGGGGCAAGGACACCGACAAGATCGGTGACGCCTTCAAGGAGCTGAACCTGAGGATCACGGGCGGCGCCAAGGATGTCCAGGACGCACTGCGGGGCCTCGGTCTCGACGCCCAGCAGGTCATGGACGATATCTCCGAGGGCGGCGCCAAGGGCGAGGCGGCGATGGACCTCGTCCTCGACGCGCTGGTGGAGATGGGCCCGGAGACGCAGGGCGTGAAGCAAGCCGTGCAGACGTTGTTCGGCGGGCCGGGCGAGGATCTCGGCGCGGCGTTGTTCGCTCTGGACGTCGACAAGGCGGGCGCGTCCATGGGCAACGCGGCAGGGGAGGCCGACAAGCTGGGTGCTGCCCTGCGGGACAGCGCGGGCACGAGGGTGAAGCAGTGGCAGCGCGGCATGCAGCAGGGCGTCGTGGACTTCCTCGGCGGCAGCGTCATCCCCGGCATCGAGCGTTTCCGTACGGCGCTCGGCGGGATCTGGGACCAGGCGGGTACGCAGGCGGGCAGTTCGGCTTTCGCCGACCAGTTGGTGGCGTTCATTCCTCTTCTCGGGCAGCGGCTCCTGACGAAGGCGCAGGAGCTGGCACCGAAGATCATTGAGGGGCTCACGAACGCCGGGCAGCGGGTCGCCGAGTACGTGACGACGAACCCGACGTCCGTGTTCAAGGCGGTGGCGATCGCTGGGGCGCTGACGATCGCTTTCGCTGCGCTGCCTGCTCTGGTGGCGCTCGGGCTGAGTGCTGCGGCCGTGGCGATGATGGTTGGCTTCGTCGGTCGGCTGATCTCCTCGTTGGGGGAGAACATCCCGCTGTGGTGGGCGTCGTTTACGGGCTGGGTGTCGGAGAAGGCGGCGCAGGCCGGGCAGGTATTCACGGTTTTGGGCGTCGCGATCGGCGTGTGGTTCATGGGCCTGTGGTCGAAGTACGTGTCCGGGCCGGTGTCGCGGACGTGGGCGTCGTTCATCTCGTCCGTGCAGGCCCTCCCCGGCCGCGTACGGACCGCGCTCGCGGGCCTCGGCCCGGCCCTGGTCACCCTCGCCTCCGCAGCCTGGCGGCGCTTCCGTGACACCACCGTGCAGCGCGTCCAGAGCCTCGTCGGCTGGCTACGGGGCCTGCCCGGGATGATCTCCCGGGGCATCGGTCACCTGGGCTCGCTGCTGTACGGCAAGGGCCAGGACGTCGTCCGGGGGCTGCTGAACGGCGTCAAATCGATGGGCGGCTACCTGAAGTCCCAGCTCATGAGCTTCGCACGGTCCATGATCCCCGGACCCGTCGCGAAGGCGCTCGGAATCGCCAGCCCCTCGAAGGTCATGGCCAAGAGCGTCGGCCGGTGGATTCCCCGCGGCATCGTCGCCGGTATCGAGTCCACGGCCGGGGAGGTCGACCGGACGATGGCGGGCCTGGTGTCGACGCCGACGCCGTCCGCGTCGTACGCCGGCGTAGTCGGCTCGGCAGTTGGCGGCAGTGCTGTGGCTGGCGGTCGAGGCTCGATGAAGACGGTGCGACTCACCGGCGGTGACGCCTTCGGAGACATGGTTATCAGCACCATTCGTAAACGCGTCGGCGTCGAGGGCGGCGATGTGCAATTCGTTCTGGGGAGGTGACCGTGGCATTCCCCGAGGATCCGCTTGGGCTGCGCGCGGAAATGCTGGTTGATGGCGCGTGGACAAATTTCACGGCCGATCTTTACACGAGGGACCCGATTACCCACCAACGAGGCATTCGGGACGAGGGCACAACGGCCGCTCAAGCATCAGTGCCCATGACGATCAACAACAAGGGCGGCAAGTACAGCCCGCGCAACCCGATGTCTCCGTACTACGGCAAGATCGGCCGCAATACGCGCGTGCGGCTATCGGTGCCCGGCGACGAGTCCTACCTCCAGCTCGACGGCGACCCGGCCGCCTACGCGTCCACCCCGGACGTGGCCTCCCTCGACCTCACCATGGACCTGGACCTGCGGTGGGAGGGAGAGGCGGACTGGTACGCCACCGCTCCGCAGATGCTCATCGGCAAATGGGGCGCCGCAGGTCAGCGCAGCTACCACATGCGGATCGAAGCCGGAGCGCTGTACTTCCACGGCGCCCGCGATGGCACGGTCGGCCCCTTCCAGGCGCAGTGGCTGCCCGCGCTGCCCCGCCGTGCCGCACTGCGCGTCACGCTCACCGGCGGCGCCATCGTCCGCCACTACTGGGCCGAGTCCCTGGATGGGCCCTGGACACAGATCGGCTCGGACGTCACCCTGCCCAACCCGCTCACCACCGGTCTGTTCGTCAGCACGGCACCGCTCCTCATCGCCCCCAGCCAGGACGACGCGTCGGCTACACGGCCACCTGTGGCCGGCCGTGTCTACCGGGCCGAGGTCCGTGGCGCTGGCAACGCCGTGGCGGCCAGCCCCGACTTCCGGTCTCAGGCCGCCAGCGCGAGCGGCTTCACGGACTCTGCTGGCCGCGCCTGGACTGTGGCCGGGGGCGCCGAGATCCGCGACCGTGTGGACCGGTTCATCGGTGAGATCAGCGAGTGGCCACAGAAGTGGGTGGCCAGTGGCGCGGACGCGTGGGTGCCCGTGCAGGCGGCCGGGATCCTGCGGCGCCTCGGACGGGGCACCAAGCCGCTGGACTCGGCGCTGCGCCGCCGCATCCCTTCCTTCGGCCCGATGGCGTACTGGCCGATGGAAGAGGGGCAGAACGCTACCCGGGCCTACTCGCCGCTCCCAGGCGGCGACTCACTAAAGTTCACGAACGTGCAGTGGGCCGCCGACAGCACGCTGCCCTCATCCGGGCCGCTGCCCACCATCAACGCGCAGACCGGCCAGACCGCGTGGATGTCCGGGCCCGTCCGCAACAGGAGCTGGGCCAGCCTGCCCGCCTGGTCGGTCGTCTGGATGTACCGGATGCCGCAAGTCCCCGCGGCCCGACGAACCTTTATGCACATCTCCACCACCGGCACCATCCGCCAGTGGTACATCCAGATGGGCCCGGATGACTCCCGCTTGCTCGGCCTGGGCTACGAAGGGGAAACCCTCGTGGACCGAACGATCCTGACCAGCCGGGACATCTTCGGCGAGTGGGTCAAGTGCCGCTTCTCCGTCGAACAGCAAGGCAGCAGCATCCACTACGCCCTCGTATGGACCGACGTCGGCGGCGACGCAGGGTTCTACGAGAACACGGTGACCGGCACCACCGGACGACCGACCGGCGTCGCATCACCCCCCGGCGGCTACCACTCCGACCTGAACGGGATGGCGATCGGCCACATCTCGGTCTGGGACCACTTCTACACCACCGCCTACGACAACGCGATCGTCGCCTGGACCGGCGAGACAGCGGGCGACCGCATGCTCCGCCTGTCCGAGGAGGAGGGTATCCCGGTCACGCTGACCGGTCCGCCGTCCTCTACAGAGCCGGTGGGCCATCAGGAGATGGCGCCCGTGCTAGGGCTGGTCCGCACTGCGGCGGACGCGGACGGTGGCATGCTCACCGAGGATCAGACGGCGCTGAAGCTGCTCTACCGGCCGCGGTCGACCCTGTACTCGCAGACCCCGGCGCTCGTACTGGACTACGCGCAGGGTCAAATCGCCGGGCCGCTGGACCCGGTAGACGACGACACCTCCATCCGCAACGACGTCACCGTGACCCGAGCAAAGGGAGGGTCCGCCCGAGTCGTCCTCGCCTCCGGCCCGCTGTCCGTGCAGGAGCCGCCGGACGGCGTAGGTGTCTACGACGACTCGATCACGCTCTCCCTGCATAGCGACGACCAGACCGAGGGCAAAGCCCACTGGGAGCTGCACCTGGGGACGTGGGACGAGCCCCGCTACCCGGCCGTCACCGTCAACCTCCACCGTCACCCTTCGCTGATCCCGGCGGTGCTGGCCATGCGCGAGGGCGACGTCATCCGCCTGACGAACATGCCGAAGTGGGTGGCGCCCAACGACGTCGACCTGATGGTCATGGGCCTGAAGGAGCAGTTGCTGCCCCGGACATGGTCCATCACGTTCGACTGCGTACCGGCCGGACCGTGGCGGGTCGGTGTCGTGGACGACCCCATCCTCGGACGGGTGGACACCGACGGATCGCAGCTGGCAGCCGCCATCGACGCCACCCAGACCGCCATCCCAGTCCGGGTCACCGACGGGCCGTTGTGGGTGCAGGCCAACCCGGCTCTCAACAGCAACGCGTCCTTCGAGGAGAGCCTGGCGGGATGGGAGGCGGCCGGCGCGAGCCTCGCCCGGATCCCCACTCCGCGACCGGTCCCTACCTGGGGCGAGTGGTCGCTGCAGATCACCCCTGACGGGGCGTCGCAGTTCCCGAACGCGAGTAGCACACCGCTGCCGGTCACCGCTGGTGCAGGGTACGTCGCCTCCGGCTGGCTGCGATGCGTCAGCGGTCGGGCGATCTCGTTGAACGTCAACTGGTTCGATGGCACGAGCGCGTACCTGACGACCAGCAGCAACAGCCAGCTGGTGGTGGCGGATACGTGGACGTGGTTCGAGGCGACGTTCCCGGCACCGGCCGGCGCGGTCACGGCGAGCCTCGTCCCGACGATCCCTGACTTCCCGCCGGTCACCGACACCCTGGTCGTCGAGCAGGTCACCCTCCGTCCGGCGGGCGGAAGCCCGCGCGACTTTCCGTTCGAGGTCACTGCGGGTGGTGAGGTCATGCGCGTTGAGGCGGTTGAGGACACGGCCGTCGACGCCCAGACGTTCACGGTCGCCCGGTCCGTCAACGGCATCAGCAAGAGCCATACGGCGGCCACTGGGCTGCGACTCGCCCACCCCACTCAACTCGCCCTGTAGGAGGCCCCTGTGCCCTATGAGCCCTGGCAACCGGGCATGAGCATGACTGCCACCCGGCTCCTGTCTATCTCGCCGACATGGCAGCCGTGGACACCGACGTGGACGACGTCGTCCGGCCTGCATCTGCCGTCCTACGGCAACGCGACGGTGAACTGCGCCTACGCGGTGTCCGCGAGAACCGTCTTCTGGCGAATAAATATTGTCTTCGGCAGCACGACGAACTTCGGGGCCAACGCCGACGCGGCGGACAACTGGTTGTTCTCCCTGCCCATCAACGCACCCAGCCTGATCGAGGCCGCCGGCTTCGTCGACCTCCACGGGTCCGGGTCGGCCCGCGCGATGGCCCGCGCCCGGATGATCACGACCGGCAGCATCGGCCTGGAGATCGCGTCGGGGCGCCCGGACGGCGTCGCTATCGCATCACCTGGACTGGTGGATTCGATCAGCCCGTGGGCGTGGACGTCGGGCATGGCGATCCGCGGTCAGGGTGTGTACGAGGGCGCTGTCTGAGCTTTGCCCGCTTCCTCTCGCCCCGTGCCGCCCGGCCGGGGCTTTCCTCATCTCGGAGGGCCTCTTGTCCGTCACGATCATCAGCCGGGCCGAGTGGGGCGCAAGGCCCTGGAACGGCACTCCGGCCTACGTCGCCCCGAGCCAGCGCCACGAGTGGTTCGTCCACTACGACGGAGCACACCACATCAGCGCCACCGGCAACGCGGTGCCGCAGGCCATCGACCGCCAGCACCACGCAAAGGGCTGGGCCGGGATCGGCTACAACTTCGTCGTCGACCAAACGGGCAACGCCTACGAGGGCCGCGGGTGGGACCGCCAGAGCGCACACTGCCCCGGCCACAACGTGTCCGGCCTGTCGGTACAAATCGCTATCGGCGGCGACCAGGAGCCCAGGCCGGCGGCCCTCGCGACCGCCCGCGCCCTGTACGACGAGGGCTGCCGCCGGGCCGGCCGGACCCTGACGATGCGCGGGCACCGCGACGGCATCGCCACCCAGTGTCCCGGCGACATCCTCTACGCCTGGGTGCAGGACGGCATGCCCGCGGACGGCTACGAGGCCCCGACCGGCGGGACCGTGCCCGCGGGGTGGGACGGGAAGTCGTTTCCCGGCCGCGGGGCCTTCGCGCTGGGGCAGTCGCACCCGGCGGTGACCAAGCTCGGCGAGCGCCTGACCGTCCACGGCTACGGCGAGTTCTACCGGGTCGGTCCCGGTCCTCGCTTCACCGAGGTCGACAAGGCCGCTGTTGAGGCGTTCCAGGAGGCGCAGGGCTGGACCGGCGGCGACGCCGACGGCTACCCGGGCCCGGAGACGTGGAAGCGGCTCATGGCAGCCCCGAAGAAGACGACCCCCGCGAAGACCCCGCCGCCGTTCCCGGGCCGGTCCGCGTTCGCCCTCGGCAAGACCCACCCCGCCGTGGAAACGCTGGACGAAGGCCTCATCCGCGGAGGCTGGACCCGGCACCACGACGGCAACGGCTACCAGGCCGGCCCCCGCTTCACCGAGCACACCCGCCGCAACGTCGCCGACTTCCAGCGCTCCCACCCGCTGCTCAGCGGCGACCCCGACGGCTACCCCGGACCGCTCACCTGGCGGCTCCTCCTCTCCTGACCCGACCCAACACCAGCACCCGTACCTGAGAAAGGCTGCCCCATGCCCGAACTCCACTTCGACGGCCAGACCGTCGTCAAGACCGCCAGCACTTACGCCCGTGACCTCCTGGAGCGCGTGCTGTCGACGTTCCTGCAGAGCTTCATCGGCGGCATCGCCGTCACCACCCCGCTGGATGCGTCCATGTGGTGGGCCGCCCTCGTCGGTGGCGTCGGCGCGGCCGGCGCCCTGCTGAAGGGCTTGTTCGCCCGCGTCCGCGACGTCACCAACAGCGCGTCCCTCGCCAAGGGGGTCTAGTGGTCACGCCCGATCCGGGCGTGTACATCAGCCCGGCGCAGACGTACCAGGAGGTACGGGATCTGGCGAAGGCGGTGGGCCGCATCGAAGCCAAGCTCGACGGCCTCCTCGACGAGACCAAGGACATCCGCGGCGACATCGCCGACCACGAGCTTAGGCTCCGCACCCTCGAACGCGCCCGCTGGCCGCTCCCGACGATCGGCGTCCTTGCGGGCGTCGCCGGTGCGGCCACCGGAGCGCTCGCTCTCTTCGTCCGATGATCGCGGCCCCCATCGCCTTCGGGCGGTGGGGGCCGTTTTGTCGTTGCTGGCTACGCCGTCACCGGTCGGGCGTCGCTCCACAGCGCCTCGACGTGCTCGGCGAACCGGTCGAACAGGCCGCCGGCGCCCCGGCGGCGCAGGTGGAGTAGTGGCGAGTCGTGTCCTAGGAGGTTGGCCAGGTGCGGCGTCACCAACATCTCGTCATCGAACCGGAACACCGACAGCGCAATGTGCTGATCGCTCAACCGCGCCTCCACCGCACCGTCTTCGATCCGGCTGAGCGCATCGAGGGTGATCTGGATGCGGGTGCTGACCGTGAGCGGTACCGCCTCGATGGCTTCCCGCCGGCGCGTCACCTCGGACTCGGGGTCACCGACCAGGAACCGCACCGCGCAGCCTGCCTCCGTCTTCGCCGCCAGTCGCTCCGGCATTCGGGGCTGCTCCTGCCAGATGAAGTAGTTGGTGTACCCAGCGTAGGTGATGTCCCGCTTCGCGCCATCGAAGAGGCGGGACCACACTGCGGTCGGGCAGGCGTTGCGGTACGGGTACGTCGCCACGATCTCCCGGTCCGGGCCGGGCGCCACGACGCTCCGGATCTTCGGCCACAGCACGTCTGCATCAACTCCTAACACCCCAGCCACGTCATCCCGCGTCCGCGGGTGGGGCACGCGGGCTGGGTCCGTGATCCAGCGATCCACCGTCTTGCTGCTCACTCCGACTCTACGGGCGAGGCGGGAGCGGCTGATTCCGGCGGCGTCGATAGCGCGCTGAAGTTCCTTGTTCAAGGCTTCCCCCCAGGACACTTGGGCCGTTTAGGGACGGTAGCGCGTGCCGTCCCGAATGGCCCCTGATCGTCAGTACAACCGTCCCAACCGGCGATCCACGATGACGGGCACCAGCAACCCCCCAACACGGAGGTAGCAGTGGCCATCACCCTGACCCGTCCCGCGCCGGAGAAGGTCGCCGAGCGGGCCCGCGAGATCCACGCCGCATGGATGGCGGACCCGGAGATGCCCGCCGTCCTCGACGGCTGCAAGAAGTACAGCAGCGACTGGACCGACGACTACGGCCAGGTCCTCATCCCCGAGTACAACGTGGAGCGCGACGCACCGCCGCTCATCGACGACGCGCTGCGCGTCATGGCGCTCAAGTCGGCGGTGTACGAGATGACCGACGGCGACGAGCTGGCGGCCGAGCTGCCCGTGCCGGTGCCGGTCGACACCGCGGTGCACGCCTTGTGCGCACAGTTCACCGCCCTGTCCCGGGTGCAGGCCCGCACGGGCCGCCTGTTCGTGCACAGCACCGTCCGGGAGCACGAGGCCGGCCGCGCGTGGCGACTCGGCGACTACACCCACCAGGCGTACCGCGCGACATTCGGCCCGGTCGACGAGCGGTACTGGATCGACGAGCCGGAGGCCGAGCGGCGCCGCCAGATCCTCGACGAGAAGTACGCGACGATCGGGATCACCGAGCGCGGGATGGCCTCCACCATCGACTACGCCGCAGCGTAACCGACCGGCCTGTGATGGGCTCCGCCTCCAGCGGCTTGGGGGGCGGGGCCTGCCTGTCTGGCTCCAGCCCGATCTTGTGCGGGTGGACGCAGGCTGGCGTGCGGTCGGCGGTGTACCGGCGGCCGTCGGCCGGATCGAACGGGCACTCCCAGGAGGGCCGGTCGTAGATGACGAAGGCGTCGCGCGGGAACCGCAGCGAGGGGCAGATCCCGCACACGGGCCGGTCGTCGTGGTCGGAGTCGGGATCGATGTACGGCTGCGGCGTCGCGGCGTCGTCCATGGCGGAAGGCTACCGGCCGTGCCGCTCACACGGAGTCAGGCTCGGGGCGGCTCGTCAACCACGTAGGAGCCCTTGCCCCGGACGGTGCGGACGAGCCCGCGCTCGACGAGCAGCTGCACAGCGGCCCGCGCGGTCGGCCGGGACACGGAGAACTCGTCGCAGATCGCGGCCTCGGACGGAATGCGCCGGCGCGGCGGGTAGGTGCCGTCAGCGATGCGCGCGGTGAGCACCGTCGCGATCTGCTCGTACAGCGGGTCTGGCCCGTCCAGGTCCACGGTCATAAAACGACCGTAGGAGGCATACGACGGTGCTTCCCGTCGGGTGACGTGACCTGACAACACCTGACAAGCGGAGTAGCGTCGGAAGAGAGAGAACCCCCGCGACCGTGCGACCGGTCCGGGGGCGTGGCCGACTGCGAAGGAGTCGACATGGAAGAGAGTACGCAGAACCAGGCCGCCGATGGCACCCCCACGAGTTACGGCTACTGCTCTTGGCACGACCGCTTCTCAGAGGGCGTCCGGCTGATTCGTCTCGGCAGCGGAGATATGCACTACGCCTGCGTGCACTGCGTCCGGATCTACAAGCTCACCCCCTACGAGGACCAGTGAGCACCGCGCTGCCCAACGCGGCCAGCCTCAGCCGCGCCGTGTACTCCGGGTGGGCCTGCGTCCTCTGTGGCGCATCCCTCGCCACGGGCGGCGTCCCTGCTGGCCGAGCCCGCGGACAGATAGGCGCCGTCTGCCTGGACGTCGACGTCTACCGATGCCGTCCCGGCCGCGGCTGCGCGGCCAAGACACCAGCGACCAGAAAGGGGCGCCGATGAAACCGGGCCACGAGATGGGCTACTGCTGGCAGAAGTTCGGGCCGCGTCAACTGCACTGCTGCCGACCGCCCGGGCACACCGGTGCCTGTTCGACGCCTTACGGCGGCGGCGCCACAGAGTTCCGCTCCCGGCTCGTACGCCGGCCAAGCCGGTAGCGGTCCCAGCGGCCCGTCTCCGTCCCCCGTCGGAGGCGGCCCGCTCCTTCAAGCTCCTGGCAGCCAGCCAGGGGATGCCGGGGACTCCAGTGTCGGCCAGAAGGGGCGGCTGCCCGTGCCGAAGCACCCCAGGGCAGCCGCCCGTCAGCGGACGAGGTCCGCGAGGGGCACGTCGAGAACGTCAGCGATGAGCAGCAGGTGGTCAAGGAGTGTGGAGTAGGCGCCCTGCTCGATCCGGTTGATCGTCTTACGGTCCAAGTCGACGAGTTCGGCGAGCTTCTCCTGCGACAGCGTCCGCTCGGTGCGGACGGCGCGAATACGGTCTCCGATCTGGCGTCGGCGGGCTGGTACCCAAGCGGGCAGCGGATCGGATGGCACGCATACACGCTGGTAGGCGCCGCGATCGGTGTCTGTACCATCGTTGGTACATTTCAGAGAGCGGATTTCAGCCCGACCGCAACCCCCTCGGGTAAGGAAACACCCGTTCGATTGACACGCCGAATAGGGACCTTGCCTCCGGCAACCCGCTCCGCCGAGGGTGGAACCACGCCCTCCCCCGAACTGGCCGACCGCCGTACTGCCCCCCAGGCTGCGGCGGCCCGGCCAAGGCGCCCCCCGACATGCGTCCGGGGGCGCCGCCCTACTTCCACTTGATCTCGATCGTCGACTTGTCAAAATACGTTCCATCCGGCTGCCGCCCCGGCCGCGCCTTCCCCACCCGGACCTGCATCGCAAAGTCGATCGCCGCCCGCCGCCGCGACAGGTCGAACGTGTCGTTCCACACCTCCACCGGATCGTCCGCCGCCAGCAGCTCAGCGACCGGGTTCGCCGCCACGACCTCCTTCAGCACGTCCTCGGCGGCTTGAAGACGCTTCCTCGCCGCACCCGACGCGACACGCCACTCCTGCATGTCCATCTCGTCCCGACCCAGCGCCTCCGCCAACTCGTCCAGCTTCTGCCGGGCCTGCCGCATGTCCCGGCGCACCTGGACCACGTCGACCTGCGGCTCAGCCCGCCGCGTGAACAGAGCGGCGGCGTCGGGCTCCTGCAGTCGCCTCATCAGGTGCAGCTGCACGTAGTCGTCCAGGCTCTGACCGTCCCGGATCACGCATCCACTGTCGCAGCGGTACGCCGGCTTCTTCACCGGAGCAGGCCCCACGCCCGTGCGCCTCTGCCGCTCGCGGATCTTCTTGCTGCGGACCACAGCCCGCGGAAACCCAGTCAGCTTTCCGGTGCCGCACTCGGCGCACTCGTAAATGTTGCTGCCGAGGTACTTCCGGACGTTCGTCCCGGACGTGTACCGGCTCGGGTCCTGGAGGACCGCTACAGCGCTACGCCACGTCGCCTCATCGGCCAGCGCCATCCAATCGCCCCTGCCAGCTATCTGTCCTCGATGCTGAAGGAACCCGGCGTTACGGGGCCGCAGGAGAATGGTCCGCACCTGGTTGACGTCAGGCGTCTTGCCACGGCTGGACACTACGCCCCGGGTCGCCCAGCCCTTGGCCGTGCTCCTCAGCGACACCCCCGCCACGACCCCTTCCAAAGCCGGGTGGACAAGGGCGGCCTCGGATCCCTCGGCGAACCCGGCAGGGACCTGGCACGCGTCACAGACGAAGTCCACGCACAGCGCATCCCGAGCGTCGCAAGCCTGGCACACCAGATCACGCGTGAACCGGCCGACCACCTCGCAGTCCTCGCACGTGCGACGCATCGTGAACCCGTCCGGGCCTTGCAGGTGGCAGCGCGGGCATTCGAGAGTCCGCGGGGTAACCCCGTCGGGCTCGTACCCGAAGGGGCGAGGCCCACCGCTGTACTCACCGTGGCTGGCCTTCTGATCGCGGGCCCTCTTCGACCGCTCGATCATCCGCTCCACCTCATAGCGGGCCTGGACGCCAAGCTGCCGGGCGATCATCCGGCCGGTGGCGGTGGACAGGTCGAGGTGGCCGGCCTTCACGGTGCGCGTGTCGATGGTGCGGGGCGAGCAGACGTCGATGTACTCCTCCAGCTCGACCGGGGAGCGGTGGAGGCGGTCGGTGTGCCAGGCCAAGACGCAGTCGGCCTCGCCGTCGCGGAGCCGCTGCAGCATGTCCTTGTAATCGGGGCGCGGCTTCCCCGAGTAGGCCTTGACGATGCGGTACTCGACGGTCGGCGTGGACAGCTGCTCGGCGAGCGCGCGAATGTCGTCGAGCTGCCGCTCGGTGGCGAGGTGAGCGCCTTCGCGGTCCTCGCTGATACGGGTGTACGCGAAGCAGCGGACGATGCGGCGGGCGCTGGTGGCCTTGAGGTTCCTGGACACGTCGTCAGCCTGCCAGATTAAAGGCCACTTTCGCAGTGGTTCGGTTTCAGCAACGTGACGTCGTTGATGATCGCCCGGTCCAACGACGTGCCGGTGAAGGCGGTGGCCAACGGCATCGCCTCGACCGGTGAGGTGGGCAAGGACTTCGAAGCTCTCACCGTCAAGGGCGACAGTCCGATCAAATCGCCGAAGGAGCTGGAGGGCAAGAAGGTCGCGATCAACACGTTGAGAAACATCAACGAGACCGCGGTGCGGGCTTCGGTGCGCAAGGCGGGCGGCGACCCGGACGCGGTGGAGCTGGTCGAGCTGGCCTTCGACCAGATGCCGGCGGCGCTCGACGCCGGGCGGGTCGACGCGGCGATGGTGGTGGAACCGGCGCTGGCCACCGTCAAGAGCCAGGGCGGCCGGGAGATCGCCAACCCCATGATCGACATCGCGCCGAAGCTCACGGTCGCCATGTACTTCACCTCCACCCTGTACGCGCAGGAGAACCCGGAGACGGTGGAGAAGTTCCAGGAGGCCACCGCCGAGTCCCTGGCGTACGCCGACGCCCACCCCGACGAGGTCCGCGAGATCGTCACCACGTACACGAAGATCCCGGCGGACGTGGTGGCGAAGGTGACGCTGCCGAAGTGGCCGGCCGAGCCCGACCGCGCCGCGATCGAGGAGCTGGCGAAGCTCGGCCGGGAGGACGGCCTGTTCGAGAAGGCGCCGGATCTGGACGAGCTGCTGCCGTGAGGGGCGCGAACGCCGCACTCGGGGCGGCCGGTCTCGCGGCCTTCCTCGCCCTGGGCGAGGCGGTGCCGCGGCTCGGCCTGGTCGAGGAGGACTACTTCCCGCCGACCAGCCGCATCGCCGACGCGCTCGGCACGGAGATCGCGGACGGCTCCTTCTGGACCGCGCTCGGCGACACCCTCACCGGGTGGGCGCTGGGCCTGGCGATCGCGATCGGCGCGGGGATCGTCATCGGGGTGGTCCTCTCCGTGGTGCCGTACCTGCGCGAGGCGACGGCGTCCACGATCGAGTTCCTGCGCCCGATCCCGTCGGTGGCGCTGATCCCGCTGGCGGTACTGCTGTACGGCACCGAGCTGAGGTCGGTGCTGCTCCTGGTCGTGTACGCCTCCTTCTGGCAGGTGCTGATCCAGGTCCTCTACGGCGTCCAGGACGTCGACCCGGTCGCCGAGGAGACGGCGCGGTCCTACGGTCTCGGCCCCTGGGCGCGGGTCCGGCACGTGCTGTGGCCGACCGCGCTGCCGTACGTCATGACCGGCGTGCGCCTCGCGGCGGCCGTCGCGCTGATCCTCGCCATCACCGCCGAACTGGTCATCGGCGCGCCCGGACTCGGCGCCCGGATCGCAGTGGCGCGGACCTCGCAGGCGGTGCCCGAGATGTACGCGCTGATCGTGGTCGCCGGCCTGCTGGGACTGCTGATCAACGTCGGGGCCCGGTCGGTGGAGCGACGGGCGCTGGCCTGGCACCAGTCGGTGCGCGGGGAGGTGGCGGTGTGAGGCGGGTGCTGCTGCGGCTGGTCTTCGTGTTCGCGCTGCCGGCCGTGCTGGTGACCGTGTGGTGGGTGGCCTCGGCGGGCAGCGAGGACGTGTACTGGCCGCCGCTCGCCACCGTCCTGGAGACCTTCCCGGACGTGTGGACGGGCGAGCGGTGGCGCGGTGACGTACTGCCCAGCGTGCTGCGGCTCGCGGCCGGCTACGCACTCGCGGCGGTCGTGGGCGTCGCGCTGGGCACACTGGTCGGCTCCTACCGGCGGGTGCGGGCGGTGTGCGAGCCGGCGCTGGAGTTCCTGCGCGCGGTGCCGCCGCCGGTGCTGGTGCCGGTGATCATGCTCTTCGCGGGCATCGGCGACACGATGAAGATCGTGGTCATCGCCGCCGGCTGTGTGTGGCCGGTGCTGCTCAACACCGTGGAGGGGGTCCGGGCGGTCGACGCGGTGACGGCCGAGACGGCCCGCTCCTACGGGGTCACGGGGGTGGCGTGGCTGCGGCACGTGGTGCTGCCCTCAGCGAGCCCGCAGATCTTCGCCGGTCTGCGCCAGGCGCTGTCGATCGGCATCATCCTGATGGTGATCAGCGAGATGTTCGCCGCCAGCAACGGGCTCGGCTTCACCATCGTGCAGTTCCAGCGTTCCTTCGCGATCCCCGGCATGTGGACCGGCATCCTGCTGCTCGGTCTGCTCGGTTTCGTGCTGTCGGCCCTCTTCCGGCTGGTCGAGCGGCGGGCGCTCGGCTGGTACCACGGTCTGCGTGCCGCCGCCCGGCGGCCCGGGTCAAGCTCCTGAAAGGGCGGTCCATGCTCGACGTACGCGGCCTGAAGAAGGTGTACGAGGGATCGGGGCGGCGCGTCGAGGCGGTGCGCGACCTGACCTTCTCCGTGGCGGCCGGGGAACTGGTGTGCCTGGTCGGCCCGTCCGGGTGCGGCAAGACGACGCTGCTGAGGTGTGTGGGCGGGCTGCTCCGGCCGACCGCCGGCGAGGTGCTCCTGGCGGGGCGGAAGGTGGACGGCCCGCCGCCGGGGATGGCGTTCGTCTTCCAGGAGTACGGGCGCAGTCTGTTCCCGTGGATGCGGGTCGGCGAGAACGTCGAACTGCCGCTCAGGCGGAAAGGTTTGGGCAAGGCGCGGCGCCGGGAGCTGGTCGCGGACGCGCTCGGCTCGGTGGGACTCGCGGACGCCGCCGGGGCGTACCCGTGGCAGCTGTCCGGGGGCATGCAGCAGCGGGTGGCCATCGCCCGGGCACTGGCCTACGAGCCCGAAGTGCTGTTGATGGACGAGCCGTTCGCCGCGGTGGACGCGCAGACCCGCGCCGACCTGGAGGACCTGGTGCGGCGGCTGTGGCGGGAGCGCTCGATGACGATCCTCTTCGTCACGCACGACATCGACGAGGCCGTCTACCTGGGCGAACGGGTGGTCGTGCTGTCCGCCTCCCCCACCGTCGTCAGGGAGCAGCTGAAGGTCGACCTGCCTCATGGGCGGGACCAGGTGCACACGCGGGTGGCCCCGCGCTTCGCCGAGCTGCGCACCCGTGTGTACGAGCAGATCCAGGCGGCGAAACGCGGGACGGAACGGCCGGTCAAGTCACCCCTGCCGCGGCAGGGGTGACACTCCCCGCGGCGCCCTCCGGCTCCGGGCGGCCCGCGCTGTGGGTCACTCGGGGGCCGGGACCACCCTCAGGTGGGCGGCCGCGGTGCGGCGGGGGCGCGCGGCACGGGGCGGGGTACGGCGCGGCTCGCGAAGGACCAGGGTCAACCGGGTGCAGCCCAGTTCTCCCAGAACCCTGGGCGTTTCCACCACGACCCGGCAGTGGGTGGTGCCCCAGCGCGGGTCCGGGTGGTGCAGCGGCCGTACGGCGCCGTCGTGTTCGACGGCCTCCGCGCCGACGGCACGGATCCAGTGCGGCAGGCCCTGGCGGTAGGCCGCCTCCATGATGGGGTCCTGGGCGATGTCGCGGCGGACGGCCTGCAGGCCCGGGTCGTGGCCGTACCGCTCCAGGGCGGCGGCGAAGTGCGCCAGCATGGGCAGGCACCAGCTCGACTCGTGCTCCCCGAGGACCGCGGACGCGTCCGGGTGGAACAGCACGAACCTGAGGAAGTTGTCGCCCGGCATGGCCGTCGGGTGCGGTCCGGCGCCCCGGAAAAGTGTCCGGAAGGCGCCGTTGGTCAGCACCACGTCCCAGCGGTGGTCGACGACGAGCGAGGGAAAGGGGACGGCCTCCAGGAGAGCCGTGTAGTCCTGGAGATACGCCTGGACCTCGGGGGTCGCGGGAGCGGGCCGCGGCGCCGGCCGCTGCCCTCCTGCCTGAAATGCCATCGGGAGGTCACCCCTCTTGCCTATGCGGCCTTCTCGCGGCTTCCCGATCCTGGTGCCCCGACGCGAGGCGTGTCAACTATCGTGGCATTTCGTGCCTGTTGACGGCTGAAATAGGCCACAGTTGTGGCGATACCTGGATGTGAGTTCGAGCGGCGCGCTACTCTCCGGGGAGTTCACGGCAACCGCTTGTGAAAAGCCTGTGAGAGAGATGTGGGAGAGCTGTCGGTGACGGGTGGCTTCGAGGGTCCGGGCGCCCTGCCGACGGCCGCGCTGCCCGCCGTCGTCGCCCGCGTCACCGCGCTCGCGGACCGGCTCGGCGTACCGCACGCCGAGGTCTTCGACATCGGTCGCCTGTCCGCCGCCTCAGGCGTCCCCGAGCCCGTGGTCGCGGCGCTGCTGAGCGGTCGGCCCGCCGGTGAACCCGACGTGCAGGCGCGGTTCGTGCAGCGTCTGGACCTGCTGCGCCGCACCCGGCTCAAGCCCAACGGCCGCAGGTACACCCAGCAGGAGATCGCCGACGGCGCCGGCATGTCCCGGCAGCAGGCGGGCGCCCTCATCAACGGCGACCGGCGGCCCACCATGGAGCACTGCGACGCCATCCAGCGCTTCTTCCGGGTGTACGCCGGATTCCTGACCGCCGAGGACCCCGAGGCGCTGGCGGTCGCGCTCCAGCACACCGAGCAGGAACTGCTCCAGCAGCTCGCCGACCGGGAGCGGGCGGCGACGGCCGCCGCCGAGGACCCCCTGGAGCGGCTGCTCCAGGACCACGGTGTGCGCGGCATCGCCTGGCGGGCCGCCCAACTGCCCACCGACCAGCACCGCGACAAGGTCGCCGAGTGGCTGGACATGCTCCTGGAGAGCGTCAAGCGGCCCGAGTCGTGAGCGTGGGGAGAGACGTGGGCATCGGCAAGGAGATGCGCCGCCTGTGCGGCGAACTGGTCGAGGAGCTGACGCTTCCCGCGCCGGCGCCGCCCGCCGAGCTGTACGGGGCGCTGTGCGGGGCGATGAGCAGACGCCGGGGCCGTCCGGTGCTGTTCCGCACGGCCGTCTTCCCGTCCGGCACCGCCAGCGGCCTGTGGCTCGACTTGGCCGAGCAGGATCTGGTCGTGGTCGAGGAACGCACCGCGCCCGACCACCAGTTGGTGATCCTCGGGCACGAGCTGTGGCACATGAAGGCCGGGCACCGCGGTCACCACGTCGAGGGCGGCGTGGTCGCGGCGCGGCTGCTGGAGGGGGACGGCCTGGACCGGGACGAGGAGGCTTTGCGCGCCACCGTGCGCACGGTGGCCGCACGCTCCCGCTTCGACCTCGCCGAGGAGAAGGACGCGGAGACCTTCGGGCTGCTGCTGGCCAGCAAGTGCCGCACGTGGCTGGACGGTTCGCCGCTGCGCGGGCCGGTGCAGCGGGACCACCTGGCGGGCCGGATCGGCGCGTCGCTGGGGTACCCGGGCTGATGCCTCGATCGGCTCGTGCGGGCCGGGTGCGGGGCGCGTCCCGGTTCGATTGTCAGTGGTGGACGGCAAGCTGGGGATGTGCCGCCGCCGGGCGACGGCGCGTGACCGCTGACGTCGTTGTGGGGAGACCGACCGATGACCACCGCCGTACTGACCGATCACGAACGCGCGGCCGTGCAGGCCTACCTGCGGCTGCTGCACACCGTACGGGCCGGGTTCGACGCCGCGCCGGGACCGGCCGGTGCGCCCCGTCCGGTCGTCGTCCCGCCTTCCGTACTGGCCGAGGCGGACCAGGCGCTGCGGGCCGCGGGGCTGGCGGGGAACGAGGAGGCGTTCTTCCGGCTGCTGCGGAGCTGGCGCCCGGCCTCCTGACGGGTCGGGTGCGACCTCGGGGTATCGGGGCGCGGGTGTCTTGACGACTCAGGCGTTGGGGACCGTGACGGCCGTCGCGACCAGTCCTTGCCGGGCGGTCCAGCGGCCGTCGAAACGAGACAGGCGCCGGCCGCCCACGGTCGGTCCCGGCACCAGGAGCGCGGCGCGCAGGGTGCCGCCACGCGGGTCCCCGGGGTCCACGGAGATCTCGATGTCGGCCTCGGTGAAGTCCAGCCACCGCCCGGTGAGGGGGAACCACGCCTTGTAGACGGACTCCTTGGCGCTGAACAGCAACCGGTCCCAGTGGACACCGGGGCGCTCCTCGGCCAGCCGGCGCAGCCGCTCCGCCTCGGCGGGCAGCGAGACGCTGGACAGGACACCCTCCGGGAGCGGCCCGTCCGGTTCGGCGTCGATGCCGAGCGAGGCCAGATCGGCGGTGCGGACCAGGGCGGCGGCACAGTAGCCGTCGCAGTGGGTCATGCTGCCGGTCAGCCCCGCGGGCCAGACGGGCGCACCGCGCTCGCCCTTGAGCACGGGCTGCGCGGGCACGCCCAGCTTCTCCATGGCCCGGCGGGCGCAGGAGCGCACCACGGTGAACTCCCGGCGCCGCTTGGCGACCGCCCGCGCCACTAGCGGCTCCTCCTGCGGGAGGAGGGGCAGATGACCGGCGTCGTCGTTGCCGTGGGCCTCCACGGCGACGACCGTGTCGGGGAGCAGTTCCTCGATCACCGGTCCGCCTCCTGACGGACCGGCGCGGGCAGGACGCGGCGCAGGGCGCCCGGCGGCCCGCTTCGCCTGCGCCATTCGCGGGGGTAACCCACCGAGACCTCCTCGAAGCGGACCCCCTCGTGCCAGGTGGTCCGGGGGATGTGCAGGTGGCCGTAGACCATGGTGTCGACACGGAACCTGCGGTGCCAGTCGGCGGTCAGGCGGGTGCCGCACCACATGGCGAACTCGGGGTACCACAGGACGTCGGTGGGGTGCCGGTCCAGTGGGTAGTGGTTGACGAGAACGGTCGGCAGGTCGGCGGGGAGCTCGGCGAGCCTGCGCTCGGTCTCGGCGACACGGGCCCGGCACCAGGCCTCGCGGCTCGGGTACGGGTCGGGGTGCAGCAGGAATTCGTCGTTGCACACGACGCCGGTGCCGTGGGCGTAGGCCAGTCCCTCGTCCTTGGTCGCGCACCCGGCGGGCAGGAACGAGTAGTCGTAGAGGAGGAACAGCGGCGCGACCACCGCCGGGCCGCCGGCTCCGTCCCACACGGGGTACGGGTCCTCGGGTGTCGTCACGCCCAGTTCCCGGCACACGTGGACCAGGTGCTCGTAGCGGGCGGCGCCGCGGAGGGTGACGGGGTCCTTGGGGTGGGTCCACAGTTCGTGGTTGCCGGGGGCCCACACGACCCGGCGGAAGCGGTCCGAGAGGGTGCCGAGGGCCCAGCGGATGTCGGAGACGGTCTCCGCGACGTCACCTGCCACCAGGAGCCAGTCGTCATCGGAGCCGGGGCGCATGCCCTCCACGAGCTCGCGGTTCTCCCGGTATCCGATGTGCAGGTCGCTGATGGCCCACATGCGGCCCGGGCCACCGGTCGTCGACGTCATACCCACCCCTTCGGGACGCGTGTTCGACGCCACGAGATCACATCCCGGCTCCGGTCACAAGCGCGGCCCCGCGCGCCCGGCCGGGGCCTTGCGGCCGCCCCGCACCGGCGCCGCTGCGTCCGTGCGGCGCACTTTGCACCCGCAGGCGTGCGTACCCCTATGATCGCCCCAACACCACCGCCCCGATTCACCCTTCGCGCAGGGCGGCTCGGTGTCCCTCCTCCCCCTGGCCGGGCACGGCCCGCTTCGCCCTGCCCGCGAACCGTGAAAGGCGGCCTGCATGGTTTCTCCCGTACGCGTCTGGCTCAACCGCACGTACGCGGAGAACGTCTTCTTCATGGATCAGCTGCGGCGAAATCCCGCCGACCGGGCCGTCGAGATCCACGCGACGCACGGCGACCCGGACTCCCCCGTGCTGGCCGCCGCGGACACCGCCGACCTGGAGCCGGAGGGCCTGTCCGCGGCCGGCTACGTCGAGTACGCCCTGGACCAGTGCGCGCGGCGCGGGATCGACGTGTTCGTGCCGCGCCTGCACCAGACCGCGATCGTGGCCCACCGCGCGGAGTTCGAGGCGTCCGGTACGGCCTTGCTGGCACCGCCGCCGGAGGCGGTGGCCGTCTTCCAGGACAAGGTGATCGCCTACGAGGCGGTCCGGGCGATCGGTGTGCCGGTGCCCCCGTGGTGGCGGGTCCGCACGGCCGGCGAGCTCGTGGCGGCCGTGGAGGAGTTGGAGGCGCTCGGTCACCGGGCGTGCTTCAAGCCGGCGTCCGGCGCGGGCGGCGTGGGCTTCCGGATGGTCACCCGGGACGCGTTCTCCCTGACGCAGCTGAACGGCTTCCCGAGCCCGTACGTCCCGTTGCCCCTGGTCGTCGAGGCGCTGCGGGCGGCCGACGGTCCCGTCGACTGGCTGGTGATGCCCCGGCTGGAGGAGCCGGAGGTGTCGGTGGACTGCCTCACCGGTCCCGACAACCGGGTACGGCTGGCCGTGGGCCGCACCAAGAACGGCCGCCGCCGCGGGTTCACCCTCCAGGACCAGTGGCTGGCGCCGGCCCGGCGGATCGCCGAGGCGTTCGGGCTGCACCACCTGTCCAACGTGCAGTTCCGGATGTACGGGGACCGGCCCGTCCTGATGGACGTCAACACCCGGCCCGCCGGGGGGCTGCACCAGCTGGCCCTGTGCGGGATCAACGCGCCGTGGGCGGCCGTTCGGCTGGCCCTCGGAGACGATCCGGGCGAGATGACACCGCCCTTCCTGGGCCAGGACTACGCGGTGGTGTCCGGGCCGCGCCCCTTGCGCCCGGTCCCCGCGCCCCAATCGCGCACGGACCTCACCGCCGCTCCGCCCCCGGCCCCGGTGACCCGCCGCACGCCCACCGTGCCGACCACCACCCCGGCGGGCACCGTCGCCCACGACCCGGCCGCCGGCGCTCCCGCGTAGGCGCTGTGCGCGGGCACGAGCAGCCTCCCGGAGACGCCGGGGGCGGCGGCCGGCACACGCCGGGCTTCCCGCGCCGAAGACCTCGCGCGCCTGCCTCGCCGGCTCCGACAGCCGTACGCCGTCGCGGCGTTCGGCGCCGGGCGCGCGGACGCCGGACCGTCCCGCACCGCGGCCTCCCCGGCGGCTCGGGACAGCGCCTCCGCCTCGGCGCCGAGGCGCACGGTGAGGCACCACGGCCCCACCGCACCGGCCCGCACGAGCGCCCCCACGCACTGGTCCCGGCCGCTACCACGCGTCAGGGGCGACAGCGGGGGCCGGCGTGAGTGCTGTGGGATGCCCCGACGCTTCGGGAGGTGGACTGTGGGGTGGCCCGCGCCGGAACCGCGCGGCACGGCGCCCGCCCGGTCAGGCGGTGCCGGGCTCTACCTCAGGTACGCCAGACCTGGATGGACCGCCGTGTAACCCTCGACGAGGCGGTGGGCGACGTTGACCGAGTCGACCAGGGGATGCAGGGCGAAGGCGCGGACCGCCGACGCGCGGGAGCCCGAGTCAGCCGCCGCCAGGACTTCACGCTCGACGGCCTTGACGGCGCAGACCAGGCCCGTGGCGTGACCCGGTAGCGGGTCCACGGCCAGCGGGTGGGCGCCGTTCGCGTCGACCAGGCACGGGACCTCGATCACGGCGTCGGCGTCGAGCACCGCGAGCGTGCCGCGGTTGCGGACGTTCAGGATCAGGGTGGCGCGCTCGTCGCGGGCGACGGCCCGCATCAGCGCCAGCGCCACCTTCTCGTAGCCGCCGGACAGGTCGTCGGCCTCGCGCTCGCCCGCGCCCGCCGCCTCCCGGTTCTCGGCCATGTAGGTGGCCTCGCGTTCGGCGCGGGTCCGGTCCCAGGTGGCCAGCGCCGGGGCGTCCGGGTGGCGCATCTCCTCGTAGAAGCGGGCCTGCTGGTCGCGCAGGAACGCGCCGCGGGTCCGGTCGGCCTCCTGGTAGGCGCGGACGGTCTCGCGGTTGAAGTAGTAGTAGTGCAGGTACTCGTTGGGGACCGCGCCGAGCGAGCGCAGCCAGTCGGGGCCGAAGAGCCGGCCCTCCTCGAAGGAGCCGAGCAGCGCCGGGTCGGCGAGCAGCCGCGGGAGTTCGTCACGGCCGGCGACGCGCAGGCCGCGGACCCAGCCGAGGTGGTTGAGGCCGACGTAGTCGATGAAGGCCCGGCCCGGGTCGGCGCCCAGCACGCGGGCGATACGGCGGCCGAGGCCGACCGGCGAGTCGCAGATGCCGATGACGCGGTCGCCGAGGTACCGGGACATGGCCTCGGTGACCAGGCCGGCCGGGTTGGTGAAGTTGATGACCCAGGCTTCCGGCGCCAGCCGGGCCACGCGACGCGCGACGTCGACGGCGACCGGGACGGTCCGCAGGCCGTAGGCGATGCCGCCCGCGCCGACCGTCTCCTGGCCCAGGACGCCCTCGGCGAGCGCCACCCGCTCGTCGTCGGCCCGCCCCTCCAGACCGCCGACGCGGATCGCGGAGAACACGAAGTCGGCGCCCCGCAGCGCCTCCTCCAGGTCGGTCGTGGCGGTGACCGCGGGCGCGTCCGGCACCCCCGCCGCCTGCTCGGCCAGCACCCGGGTCACCGCCGACAGCCGGTCCGCGTCGAGGTCGTGCAGGACGACCTGGCTCACCCGTCCCTCGGCGCGGTCCCCGAGGAGCGCCCCGTACACGAGCGGCACCCGGAATCCGCCGCCGCCCAGAATCGTCAGCCTCACGCCCGTGCCCCTCCGTCGCCGGCCCCATGTGCGTCCGCCGCCGATCATGGCACGCACGGCCCGGCTTCCGGCCGACCGCACCGCCCCTGTGCGGGGCCCGGCGCGGACCGTACCCTCTGCGGGAAACGCTGACCCGCCCCTCCCCGGGAGGTGCCCCCGCCATGACCGCCGCCCCCGAGTCCTCGTCCCTCCCTCCGTCCCGGTCCCTCCCCCGCTCCCGGCACCGTTCGAGCGAGGGGACTCCCCCGCCCGGGGGTGCCCCCACCGCCGCCGACCGGCTGCTGTCCGTGCTGGCCGCGTTCGACCACGAGCATCCGGCGCTGTGCCTGACCGACATCGGCCGCCGGGCCGGGTTGAGCCTCACCACCGCGCACCGGTTGGTGGGCGCGCTGACCGAGTGGGGCGCACTGGAGCGGGACGACTCGGGCGTCTACCACGTGGGGCTGCGGCTGTGGGAGGTCGCCGCGCTCGCCCCCCGCGGTCTCGCGCTGCGGCAGGTCGCCCTGCCGTACCTGGAGGACCTGTACGAGGCGACGCACGAGAACGTGCAGCTGGCGGTGCGGGACCGCGGCGAGGTCGTCTACACCGAGTGGCTGGCGGCCCGGTCGTCGGTCGGCGTGCACATACGCGTCGGCGCACGCTGGCCGCTGCACGCCACCGGAGTCGGCCTGTCCCTGCTCGCGCACACCGGGCCCGAGTTCCAGGAGGCGTACCTCGCGGGCCCGCTCGCGTCCTTCACCCCGTACACCATCACCGATCCGGACCGACTGCGCCGGGTGCTGGCGGAGGTGCGGCGCACCGGGGTCGCGGTGAGCGACCGTCAGGTGACCGACGACGCCCTGTCGGTGGCCGCGCCGGTGCACGGCCCGGACGGCACGGTGACCGCCGCCGTCTCGGTCGTCGTCCCGTACGCGGGCGCGCGGGTGCCGACGCTGGTCCCCGCCGTGCGGCTGGCGGGGCGGGGAATGTCCCGGGCACTGGGGTGGCGTCCGTCGGACGCGGGACCGGCCGGGGCCGGCGGTCCGCTGCCCGGACGTGCGGTCGGTGAGGACCGTGGACAGGCCGACCCCACACCGGATATTCCTCGCACCGGTGAGGACGTACCCCCGGGAGCCTCCTGATACTGGGACGGCCCTTGCCCCGAGGAGCCGCCCATGCCCACCCGGTCCCGTTCGCTCCGCTCGCCCCCGCCGTCGCGCGGCTGCGCACGACGAATCCGTACGCCGTCGACGCGGCCGTCGCCGTGCTGGTGCTGTTCGCCGTCTCCCTGCAGTGGCTGTTCCCGGACGAGGGCGACGATCCGCTGTCTGGCAGGGCTGGCTGCTCGGGGCCGCCACGGCGCTGCCGCTGGTGTGGCGCCGAGCGGCACCCTTCGCGACCGCCTGCGCCGTGCCGCCTGCGGGGGCGACGCCGTCACCGGCGGCGGACCGGACGGCGGCTTCCGCGTAGCCGTGCGCCTGCCGGTCGCGGCCGGACGGCGGGCGGCGCTCGGGTGAGCGTCCGGGTGGTCGTCGCCGACGACCAGGAGCTGGCCCACGGTCGTGGGGCGCTGCGGCAGCTTTCGCCTCGTTCGTGGGCGTTCACGGGGTGAACTCCCCAGCCGGGTGCGGACTTTGTTCGCTTCACCTCTTGACGACCGCTGCGCCGGGGAGCACATTGGCCGCACTCTGAGAGCGCTCTCATCGGCACACCGGGAGCGCGCTCGGGGCCACCCCCGCTTCCCACCCCGCACCCGAGAGGCGCCCCCCACATGAGAAAAACCCCCGGCAACCCGCCCGGGCGACGACTGCGCCGCGCGCTGGTCGCCGTCGTCGGCACGCTCGGCCTCGCCGCGGCAGCCACCGCCATCACCGGCCCGCCCGCGAACGCCACCGTCCCTCCGCCCCCGTCCGGCTGGACGCAGCTCTTCGCCGACGACTTCGACGGCGCCGGCGGCTCCGGCGTGAACACCGCGAACTGGCAGTACGCGACCGGCACCGGATACCCGGGCGGCCCCGCCAACTGGGGCACCGGTGAGATCGAGACGATGACGTCCTCGCCGAGCAACGTCTCCCTCGACGGCAACGGCAACCTGCGCATCACCCCGCAGCGCGACGCCGCCGGCAACTGGACCTCGGGCCGCGTCGAGACCAAGCGCGCCGACTTCCAGCCCCCGGCCGGCGGCAAACTGCGCGTGGAGGCCCGCATCCAGGTCCCGAACGTCACCGGGGCCGCGGCGAAGGGCTACTGGCCGGCGTTCTGGATGCTGGGCGCCCCCTACCGCGGCAACTACTGGAACTGGCCCGCAGTAGGCGAGATCGACATCATGGAGAACACGCAGGGCCTCAATACCGTCTGGGCCACCATGCACTGCGGCACCTCGCCGGGCGGCCCGTGCAACGAGACCAGCGGCATCGGCGGCAGCACCGCGTGCCCCGGCGCCACCTGCCAGGCGGCCTTCCACACCTACCGGGTGGAGTGGGACCGCTCGACGAGCGTGGAGGAGATCCGCTTCTACCTCGACGGCGACAACTTCCACACGGTGCGCGCCGATCAGGTCGACGCCGCGACGTGGGAGAACGCCACGGACCACGGCTACTTCATCATCCTCAACGTGGCGATGGGCGGCGGCTTCCCGAACGCCTTCGGCGGCGGCCCGGACGCCGGCACGCAGCCCGGCCACTCCATGCTGGTGGACTACGTCCAGGTACTGTCGGCCGGTGGGAGCGGTACCACGCCGCCGACCGAGGGTGACCGGGACGCGTACAGCGCCATAGAGGCCGAGTCGTACGACGCCCAGTCCGGCACGATGACCGAGGGCACCTCGGACTCGGGCGGCGGCCGGAACCTGGGCGCGCTCGCGAACGGCGACTGGGTCCAGTACAAGGGCGTGAGGTTCGGTTCGAGCCCGGCGACGCAGTTCAGGGCGCGGGTGGCGAGCGGTGCGCCGGCCGGGGTCAGCGGTCTGGTGGAGGTGCGTCTGGGCAGTCGTACCAGCACGCCGGTCGGCAGCTTCGCCGTGGGCAACACGGGCGGCTGGCAGTCGTGGCGGACGATTCCGGCGAACATCGGCGCGGTGACGGGCACGCACGACGTGTACCTGACCTTCACCAGCGGTCAGCCCGCGGACTTCGTGAACGTGAACTGGTTCGGCTTCGGCCGCTGAGCGGCAACCGGCCCCCCGCAGGAGGGCGCAGGGGCTCCACGCGCGCGTGGAGCCCCTGCGTCGTGCGCGCGCTCAGCGCAGCTCCGCCCGGAACGCCGCCGGCGTCTGGTCCGTGTGCTGATGGAAGAACTTGGAGAAGTTCGCCGCGTCCGGGAAGCCGACCGCCGCGCCGACTCGGCCGATCGGCATGTCGGTGTGGGCCAGGAGGCGCTTGGCCTCCAGGACGACGCGCTTGTCGATGAAGCCCTTGGGCGTCTGGCCGGTGGCGGCGCGCACGGCGCGGACGAGGGTGCGGCGGGAGTAACCGAGCGCGTCGGCGTAGGCGCTGACGCTGTGATTGGCGGCGAAGCCCCGCTCGACGGCGTCCCGGAAGAGAGTGAACGCCGTGTCCCCCGGCGCCGGTCCCTGGCGTGCCTCCTGCGCGGAGCTGACCGCGAGGTGCGCGAGCCGCAGCAGGAACGCGGAGAGCGTGTGGCGCAGTACGGCGGTGTGCAGGCTCAGCGGCAGGGTGGTGGCGTCCTCGTACTCGCGGCGGAGCTGGTCGAGGGAGGCGGTGAGCCCGGCGAGGCGCGCCTCGTCGGGGCGGAGCAGGGGCGGCAGGTCGTAGCGGTAGAGGCCGGTGGCCTCCACGGTGGCGCGGGGCAGGAAGCCGGGTTGCATGGTCAGCGCCGTTCCGCGGTACTCGCTGTCCGGCGAGAAGCGGTGGACCTGTCCTGGCCGGATCCACAGCAGATCGCCGGCCGTCGCCTCGTGCTCGGCGAAGTCGACCATGTGACGGACCGGGCCGCCGGTGAAGAGCATGACGACGTGGAAGTCGATGCGGTGCACGCGGTGCAGCGGGGCGTGCGCGTGCCAGGTGCGGCCGGCACCCATGGGCCCGACCTGCATGCCGACGCCGAGGAGGCTGAGATCGACCGGGAAGGGGAACGTTCTGATCCCGTCGCCGTCCTTCGGGCCACCGCCGTCGCCTTGTCGGTTTTCGTCCGCCATGTCCTTCTCGTGCCGTCCCACCCGTGCGCCCGCGCGCCGGGGCATGTCCCAGTTTCACCACAGGCTGGCACACCACGACCTCCACTCTCAAAAGTCAGACTTTTAAGCTTGAACACGTCGAGTCAGAAACTCCGCCCCTATCGAGGACTTCTTGAAGATGAGCACGCAGACAGTGGACAGCGCGGACCGCCTTGAATGGACCGACCTCGACCGGCGTGCCGTCGACACCGCCCGCGTTCTTGCGGCCGACGCGGTGCAGAAAGTCGGGAACGGTCACCCGGGCACGGCGATGGCTCTGGCCCCGGCCGCGTACACGATCTTTCAGAAGGTGATGCGGCACGACCCCGCCGACCCGGAGTGGACCGGTCGTGACCGCTTCGTCCTCTCCCCCGGCCACACCTCGCTGACCCTTTACACCCAGCTCTACCTCGCCGGGTACGAGCTGGAGCTGGACGACCTGAAGGCCTTCCGCACGCACGGTTCGAAGACCCCCGGACACCCGGAGTACGGGCACACCGCGGGCGTGGAGACGACGACCGGCCCGCTCGGCCAGGGCATCGCCAACGCGGTGGGCATGGCGATGGCCGCTCGTTACGAGCGCGGCCTGTTCGACCCCGAGGCCCCGGCCGGCGAGTCCCCCTTCGACCACACCGTCTGGGCGATCGTCTCCGACGGCGACCTCCAGGAGGGCGTCTCCGCCGAGGCGTCCTCGCTCGCCGGTCACCAGAAGC
Source organism: Streptomyces mutabilis (assembly GCF_014649815.1). Taxonomy (GTDB): domain Bacteria; phylum Actinomycetota; class Actinomycetes; order Streptomycetales; family Streptomycetaceae; genus Streptomyces; species Streptomyces mutabilis. The sequence continues at coordinate 107,790 of NZ_BMTT01000016.1, forward strand.
TCGGCAACCTCGTCTTCCTCTACGACGACAACCACATCTCCATCGAGGGCGACACCGCGACCGCGTTCTCCGAAGACGTGCTGGGACGGTACGAGGCCTACGGCTGGCACGTGCAGCGCATCGAGCCCGCCGCCAACGGTGACGTGGACGTGCACGCGCTGTACGCCGCCCTGACGGCGGCGAAGGCCGAGACCGGCCGTCCCTCCATCATCGCGATGCGCACGATCATCGCCTGGCCCGCCCCGAACGCGCAGAACACCGAGGCCTCCCACGGCTCGGCGCTCGGCGACGACGAGGTCGCCGCCACCAAGCGCGTCCTGGGCTTCGACCCGGCCAAGTCCTTCGAGGTCGCCGACGACGTCCTCGCCCACACCCGCAAGGCGCTGGACCGGGGCGCCGAGGCGCACGCCGCCTGGGGCAAGCGGATCGACAAGTGGCGGGGCGCCCGGCCGGAGCGCGCGGCGCTGTTCGACCGTGTGGTCGCGGGCCGACTGCCCGAGGACTGGGAGGACGCCTTGCCGGTGTTCGAGACCGGCAGGGCCGTCGCCACCCGCGCCGCCTCCGGCAAGGTGCTCCAGGCGCTCGGACCGGTGCTGCCGGAGCTGTGGGGCGGCTCCGCCGACCTGGCCGGCTCCAACAACACCACCATCGACAAGACGAGTTCCTTCCTCCCCGAGGGCAACCCGCTGCCGGAGGCCGACCCGTACGGCCGCACGGTCCACTTCGGCATCCGCGAGTTCTCGATGGCCGCGGAGATGAACGGCATCGCGCTGCACGGCAACACCCGCGTCTACGGCGGCACCTTCCTGGTCTTCTCCGACTACATGCGCAACGCGGTGCGCATGTCGGCGCTGATGCAGCTGCCGGTGACGTACGTGTGGACGCACGACTCCATCGGCCTCGGCGAAGACGGCCCGACCCATCAGCCGGTCGAGCACCTGGCCGCCCTGCGCGCCATCCCGGGCCTGAACGTGGTCCGCCCGGCCGACGCCAACGAGACCGCGACCGCCTGGGCGGAGATCCTCCGGCGGCACTCCACCCACCCGGCCCCGCACGGTCTGGCCCTCACCCGCCAGGGCGTGCCGACGTACGAGCCGAACCCGGACGCGGCGCGGGGCGGGTACGTCCTCGCCGAGGCCTCCACCGGCTCCCCCGAGGTCGTCCTGATCGCCACCGGTTCCGAGGTGCAGCTCGCCGTCGCCGCCCGGGAGGCGCTGGAGGCGGAGGGCACGCCCGCGCGGGTGGTCTCGATGCCGTCCGTGGAGTGGTTCGAGGAGCAGCCGCGCGACTACCGCGAGAGCGTGCTGCCGCCGTCCGTGAAGGCCCGGGTGGCCGTGGAGGCCGGAATCGGCCTGACCTGGCACCGGTTCGTCGGCGACGCGGGCCGCATCGTCTCGCTGGAGCACTTCGGTGCCTCCGCCGACGCCAAGACCCTGTTCACCGAGTACGGCTTCACCGCCGAGCACGTGGCCGCCGCCGCCAGGGAGTCCCTGGCCGCCGCCCGCGGCTGAGCCGAACGCACCAAAGAAGCAGAAAGAGAAGATGATCACTGTGACCGAAGCAACCGCGACCGCGGGGGCGCTGCGACGCCTGTCCGAGGCGGGCGTCTCCATCTGGCTGGACGACCTGTCGCGGCGGCGGATCGAGTCCGGCAACCTGGCCGAGCTGATCGAGACGAAGCACGTCGTCGGCGTCACCACCAACCCGTCGATCTTCCAGGCCGCCATCGGCTCCGGCGAGGGCTACGAGGAGCAGCTCGCCGACCTCGCGACCCGGGGCGTCACCGTCGACGAGGCGGTCCGCATGATGACCACCGCCGACGTCCGCGCCGCCGCCGACGTGCTGCGCCCGGTGTACGAGGCGACCGGCGGGCGGGACGGCCGGGTCTCCATCGAGGTCGACCCGCGCCTCGCCCACGACACGGCGGCGACGGTCGCCGAGGCCCGCCAGCTGGCCTGGCTGGTCGACCGTCCCAACGTGATGATCAAAATTCCGGCGACCAAGGCGGGACTCCCCGCGATCACCGAGGTGATCGGCGCCGGCATCAGCGTGAACGTCACGCTGATCTTCTCCCTGGACCGCTACCGAGAGGTCATGGACGCCTACCTCACCGGCCTGGAGAAGGCGCAGGCCGCCGGGCTGGACCTGTCGGACATCCACTCCGTCGCCTCCTTCTTCGTCTCCCGCGTCGACAGCGAGATCGACAAGCGCCTGACGCTGCTGGGCACGGACGAGGCCCTGGCCCTGAAGGGGAAGGCGGCACTGGCCAACGCTCGACTGGCCTACGAGGCGTACGAGAACGTCTTCGCGGGCGACCGCTTCACCGCCCTCGCCGGGGCCCGGGCGAACACCCAGCGTCCCCTGTGGGCGTCGACCGGGGTGAAGGACCCGGCATTCCGGGACACCCTGTACGTGGAGGAGCTGGTCGCTCCCGGCACCGTGAACACGATGCCGGAGGCCACCCTGAACGCAGCCGCCGATCACGGTGACGTGCAGGGCGACACGGTCACCGGCGGTTACGCCCAGGCCCGGGCGGACCTCGCGGCCGTGGAACGGCTCGGCATCTCGTACGACGAGGTGGTGGAGCAGCTGGAGCAGGAGGGCGTGGCCAAGTTCGAGGTGGCCTGGCAGGACCTGCTCGACGCCGTGACGAAGTCCCTCGACAGCAAGGGAGTTGACGGGGAATGAGCGAGGACCTTCCCGCTGAGACGGTCGGCGAGACCAAGGCGACGAAGGAGGCCAAGGAGACCGAGGCGGCCCGGGAGGCGGCGGGGCCGCTGCACGCCCAGGAGGCCGAGGAGTCGCGGGCCGCCGGGGCGCCGAAGGCCGGCAAGTCGTCCAGGTCCGCCCGGGCCGGGAAGAAGTCGGGGGCGACCGCCGCCACGAAGGGCGCGAAGGCGGCCGGGAAGCCCGTCGAGCCGGTGCCGCCCCTCGACTGGAGCAACCCCCTGCGCGATCCCCAGGACCGCCGCCTCCCCCGGATCGCCGGCCCCTCGGGTCTGGTCATCTTCGGCGTCACCGGCGACCTCTCCCGCCGCAAGCTGATGCCGGCCGTCTACGACCTGGCCAACCGCGGTCTGCTGCCGCCGGGCTTCTCCCTGGTCGGCTTCGCCCGCCGCGACTGGGAGAACCAGGACTTCGCCCAGGTCGTGCACGACGCGGTCAAGGAGCACGCGCGCACACCGTTCCGCGAGGAGGTCTGGCAGCAGCTCGCCGAGGGCATGCGCTTCATTCCCGGTGACTTCGATGACGACGAGGCGTTCGAGCAGCTGCACAAGGCCGTCCAGGAGCTGGACACCTCGCGCGGAACGAGCGGCAACTACGCCTTCTACCTCTCGGTGCCGCCGAAGTTCTTCCCGAAGGTCGTCCAGCAGCTCAAGAAGCACGGCCTGACCGACGCCCCGGACGGATCCTGGCGCCGCGCGGTGATCGAGAAGCCGTTCGGGCACGACCTGGGCAGCGCCCGCGAGCTGAACGCCCTGGTGCACGAGGTGTTCGACCCGGAGCAGGTCTTCCGCATCGACCACTACCTGGGCAAGGAGACCGTCCAGAACATCCTGGCGCTGCGCTTCGCCAACACGATGTTCGAGCCGATCTGGAACCGGTCCTACGTGGACCACGTGCAGATCACCATGGCCGAGGACATCGGCATCGGCGGCCGGGCCGGCTACTACGACGGCATCGGCGCCGCCCGCGACGTCATCCAGAACCACCTGCTCCAGCTCCTCGCGCTCACCGCGATGGAGGAACCGGCCTCCTTCGACGCCCCGTCGCTGCTCACCGAGAAGCTGAAGGTTCTGCGGGCGGTACGGCTGCCCGACGACCTGGGCCTGCACACCGTGCGCGGGCAGTACGAGGGCGGCTGGCAGGGCGGCGCTCAGGTGCCCGGCTACCTGGAGGAGGAGGGCATCGACCCGGCCTCCGTCACCGACACCTACGCGGCGATCAAGCTGGGCATCGACAACCGCCGCTGGGCGGGGGTCCCCTTCTACCTGCGCACCGGCAAGCGCCTGGGCCGCCGGGTCACCGAGATCGCGGTCGTCTTCCAGCGCGCCCCGCACTCCCCCTTCGACTCCACCGCGACGGAGGAACTGGGCGAGAACGCGATCGTCATCCGCGTCCAGCCCGACGAGGGCATGACGGTGCGGTTCGGTTCCAAGGTGCCGGGCACGTCGATGGAGATCCGGGACGTGTCCATGGATTTCGCGTACGGCGAGTCCTTCACGGAGTCCAGCCCGGAGGCGTACGAACGGCTGATCCTGGACGTCCTGCTGGGCGACGCCAACCTGTTCCCCCGTCACCAGGAAGTGGAAGAGTCCTGGCGGATCCTCGACCCGATCGAGGAGTACTGGGGCACGCACGGGAAGCCCGCGCAGTACGCCTCGGGCGGCTGGGGACCGCGGGAAGCCGACGAGATGCTCGCACGAGACGGACGGAGCTGGCGCAGGCCATGAGGATCGACCTGACCGACACCACGGCAAGCAGGATCAACAAGGCGCTGGTCCAGGGCCGCCGCGCCATCGGCACGCCGGCCGTGGGTATGGTGCTCACGCTGGTGATCGTCACCGACGAGGAGAACGCCTACGACTCGATCAAGGCGGCCGAGGAGGCCTCGCACGAGCACCCCTCGCGCACCCTGGTCGTGATCAAGCGGCACCCGCGCAACCTGCGCGACCGCACCCGCTCGCACCTCGACGCCGAGGTCCGGGTGGGCTCGGAGGCCGGCACCGGCGAGACGGTGGTGCTGCGGATGTACGGGGAGGTCTCCGAGCACGCCGATTCGGTCGTGCTGCCGCTGCTGCTGCCGGACGCCCCGGTCGTCGTGTGGTGGCCGGTGGACGCGCCCGACGACCCCGCCGGGGACCCGCTGGGCGCGCTGGGCCAGCGCCGTATCACCGACCTGTACGCGGTGGAGCGCCCGATGGAGACCCTGGAGCGCCGGGTGCGCACCTACACTCCGGGCGACACCGACCTGGCCTGGACCCGGCTGACGCTGTGGCGTTCCATGCTGGCGGCCGCCCTCGACCAGGCCCGGGCGCCGGTGACCTCGGCGACCGTGGAAGCGGAGGCGGACAACCCGGCGGCCGAGCTGCTGGCCCGCTGGCTGGAGGCGCGGCTGCACGTGAGGGTCGACCGCGTGGTCACCGACGGTCCGGTCGTCACGGCCGTCCGGCTCGGGACCGCGAACGGGGAGATCGTCATCGACCGGCCCGAGGGACCGATCGCCACGATGACCCTGCCCGACCAGCCCCCGCGCTCCCTCGCGCTGAAGGTCCGCTCGACCTCCGAACTCATCGCCGAGGAGCTCAGGCGCCTCGACGCGGACGAGATGTACGCCATCGCCCTGCGCGGCGAGGCCGGCAAGGAGACTCCTGTCCATGTCTGAGACCGACACCCCGAAGCTCGACCGACGCCCGGAGTGGACCGCGCTGGCGGACCACCGCAAGGACGCGCTGCCGCACCCGGACCTGCGGAGGCTGTTCGCCGACGACCCCGGGCGGGCCGAGCGGTACGTCGTGCGCGTCGGCGACCTGCGCATCGACTACTCCAGGAACCTGGTCACCGACGAGACGCTGACGCTGCTGCGCGAACTCGCCGCCGCCACCGGCGTGTTCGAACTGCGCGACGCCATGTTCCGCGGCGAGCGGATCAACATCACCGAGGACCGGGCGGTGCTGCACACCGCGCTGCGCGCCCCGCGGGACGCGGTGATCGAGGTCGACGGCGAGAACGTCGTGCCCAAGGTGCACGCCGCGCTGGACAGGATGGCCGACTTCGCAGGCCGGGTCCGTTCCGGTGAATGGACCGGTCACACCGGCAGGCGCATCAGGAACGTCGTCAACATCGGCATCGGCGGCTCCGACCTCGGTCCGGCGATGGCCTACGAGGCTCTGCGGGCGTTCACCGACCGCTCGCTCACCTTCCGCTTCGTGTCGAACGTGGACGGCGCCGACCTGCACGAGGCGGTCCGGGACCTGGACCCGGCCGAAACGCTGTTCATCGTGGCGTCCAAGACGTTCACCACCATCGAGACGATCACCAACGCGACCTCGGCGCGCTCCTGGCTGCTGGCCGGACTGGGCGGGGACGAGAAGGCGGTCGCCAAGCACTTCGTCGCCCTGTCGACGAACGCCGAGAAGGTCGCGGACTTCGGCATCGACACGGCCAACATGTTCGAGTTCTGGGACTGGGTCGGCGGCCGCTACTCCTACGACTCGGCGATCGGGCTGTCCCTGATGATCGCCATCGGCCCGGACCGCTTCCGGGAGATGCTCGACGGCTTCCGCATCGTCGACGAGCACTTCCAGAACGCAGAGGCCCCGGCCAACGCCCCGCTGATCCTGGGCCTGCTGGGCATCTGGTACGGCAACTTCATGGGTGCCCAGTCGCACGCGGTCCTGCCGTACAGCCACTACCTGTCGAAGTTCACGGCCTACCTCCAGCAGCTGGACATGGAGTCGAACGGCAAGTCGGTCGACCGCGACGGACGCCCGGTTCAGTGGGAGACCGGGCCGGTGGTCTGGGGCACGCCGGGGACGAACGGCCAGCACGCCTACTACCAGCTCATCCACCAGGGCACCAAGCTCGTCCCGGCCGACCTGATCGGCTTCGCCCGGCCCGTCGCCGAGCTGAGCGACGAGCTGAAGGCGCAGCACGACCTGCTGATGGCCAACCTGTTCGCCCAGGGCCAGGCACTGGCCTTCGGCAAGACCTCCGACGAGGTCCGCGCGGAGGGCGTGCCCGAGGAGCAGGTGCCGCACCGCACCTTCAAGGGCAACCATCCGACGACCACGGTCCTGGCCGGTGAACTGACCCCCTCCGTCCTCGGCCAGCTGATCGCGCTGTACGAGCACAAGGTGTTCGTCCAGGGCGCCGTCTGGAACATCGACTCCTTCGACCAGTGGGGCGTCGAGCTCGGCAAGGTGCTGGCCAAGCGCGTCGAGCCGGCCCTGACCGAGGGTGCTGACGTGCCCGGCCTCGATCCGTCCACGGCCGCGCTGGTGGCCGCCTACCGTGAACTGAAGGAAGTGCGCTGACATGCAGATCGGTCTCGTGGGTCTCGGCAAGATGGGCGGCAACATGCGCGAGCGTCTGCGCAACGCCGGCCACACGGTCGTCGGATACGACACCAATCCCGAGCTGGCCGACGTGAACAGCCTCGTCGACCTCGTCGAGCAGCTGGAGCGACCGCGCGCCGTCTGGGTGATGGTCCCGGCCGGCGCCGCCACCCAGGGCGTCATCGACCAGCTGGCGACCCTGCTCCGGCACGGCGACACCGTCATCGACGGCGGCAACTCCCGCTGGACGGTTGACGAGAAGCACGCCGAGGAGCTGGCCAAGCACGGCATCAACTTCGTCGACGCGGGCGTCTCGGGCGGCGTATGGGGTCTGAAGAACGGCTACGCGCTGATGGTCGGCGGCGACAAGGAGGTCGTCGACGACCTCAAGCCGATCTTCGACGCACTCAAGCCCGAGGGCCCCTACGGCTACGTCCACGCGGGCAAGGTCGGTGCCGGGCACTTCTCCAAGATGGTCCACAACGGCATCGAGTACGCCATGATGCAGGCCTACGCCGAGGGCTGGGAGCTGCTGGAGAAGGTCGACTCCGTGGACAACGTCCGCGAGGTCTTCCGCTCCTGGCAGGAGGGCACGGTCATCCGGTCCTGGCTGCTGGACCTGGCCGTCAACGCCCTCGACGAGGACCACCACCTGGACAACCTGCGCGGATACGCCCAGGACTCCGGCGAGGGACGCTGGACCGTCGAGGCGGCCATCGACAACGCCGTGCCGCTGCCCGCGATCACGGCTTCCCTCTTCGCGCGGTTCGCGTCCCGGCAGGAGGACTCGCCGCAGATGAAGATGATCGCCGCGCTGCGCAACCAGTTCGGCGGCCACGCGGTGGAGTCCGCCGAGAAGTAGGCGCTCTTCGGGCGGGCCGGAAAGCGCGTTGACGTGATCGGCCGGTTCGGGTCAGAGTCCATCCCTGATGGAGATCGACGACCTGACACCGGCCGAGACGCGCGTCTGGCGGGCGTTCGCCACGGGCACCCTGCTGGACTTCCGCGCGGCCGACGACGAGGATCCTTCCGACGGCGGCGCCTGGGGCGCCGAACGGACCGTCCGCGCCCACGTGCTGAGGGCGCTGCTGCTGGACGGCCCACGCGCGGAGGGCGAGGTGCCCGCGCTCAATCTGGCGGGGGTGCGCGTCACCGGTGGTCTGGAACTCCAGTACGCGACGGTCGACCACCCGGTGCGGCTGCGGCACTGCCACTTCGAGGACGTGCCGCGCCTGTACGGAGCGCGGCTGCGCGAGGTGAACCTGAGCGAGTCCGTGCTGCCCGGGCTGATCTCGCACGCCGTCCGGGTGGAAGGTGTGCTGCGGCTGACCCGCGCCCGGTTCGGCGGGATGGTGCGGCTCGGGGGCGCGGAGGTCACCGGGAGCCTGTATCTCGAGAGCACGCGGATCCACGCGCCGGACACCGAGGGGCCGGTGCTCCAGCTCAACCAGGCGGTGCTCGGCGCCGACCTGTGGGCACCGGGCCTCGTGACCCGGGGCGAGGTGCGGCTCGACGGCGCCCGGGTGGCCGGGACCGTCAACCTGACCGACGCGGTGCTCGACCGGCCGGGCGGCACCGCGCTGAAGGCCGAGACACTGGCGGCCGAGTCCGACGTACTGCTGCGCAACGCCGAGGTACTGGGCCGGCTGGAACTGCGCGGCGCGCGCATACCCGGCCGGCTGGACCTGTCGCACGCGCGCCTGGCCAACCCGGGCGGTACCGCGCTGCGGGCCAGCAGTTGCGTCATCGGTGAACTGTGGCTGCGGCAGGGCCCGATGGTGGAGGGCGTCCTCAATCTGCGCCGCACCCAGGTGGACGTGCTGTTCCTCGAACCGGAGGTCGTACCGGACTGGGTCCAGCTCAACGACCTCACGTACACGTCGCTCATCCCGCACGAGCCCGCCGAGCGGCGGCTGCCGATGCTGGAGAAGGGCGACAGCTACCTGCCCTTCGTCTACGAGCAGCTGACCGCCTCCTACCGCAGGATCGGCGACGACGACGCGGCCCGGTCGGTCCAGCTCGCCAAGCAGCGGCGGCACCGGCGCACGCTGCCCTGGTACGGCCGGCTGTGGGGCCACCTCCAGGACGTCACGGTCGGCTACGGCTTCCGGCCGCTGCGCGCGGGCGGCTGGCTGCTGTCGCTGCTCGCGGTCGGCTCGGTGGCGTACGGACTCCACCACCCGCCGCCGCTCAAGCCCGCCGAGTCCCCCGGCTTCAACCCGGTGTTCTACACCCTGGACCTGCTGCTGCCGGTGATCTCCTTCGGACAGGAGAACGCCTTCGCCCCCGAAGGGGGCTACCAGACGCTGGCGTACGTCCTCATCATCACGGGGTGGATCCTGGCCACGACGGTGATCGCGGGCCTGACCCGCACCGTCAGCCGCCAGTGAACCCCCGCACCGCGTGCTGCGCCGCCAGCCGGACCGGCGCGTTCGCCGCGCCGTAGCCCCGGTAGCCGCCGTCGCGTTGGACGAGTTCGAAGAAGACCCGGCCGACGGTGTGCGTGTAGCAGTGCCGGAAGGTGCCGTGCGCGTCGCGGTCGTAGAGGATGCCCAGCTCCCGGTACGTCTCCAGCTCCCCGTCGGCGAACTCGAAACGGGCGGCGAGGTCGTCGTAGTAGTTGGCGGGGATCGGCAGCAGCGGCCCGCCGGCCTCCCGGTAGCGGCGAGCGGCGGCGATCACGTCGTCGGTGGCCAGGGCGATGTGCTGGGCGTGCGCGGTGTCGTCGGTGGGTGCCGGTCCGACGGTCAGGACGATGCGGACGGCGCCGTCGTCGGTGCTGACGGCGCGGCTGCGCAGCAGCCCGTAGGGGTCGGCGACGTCCACACTCTCCTGCGGGCGCAGGCCGAGCACGGCCCGGTGGAAGAGCGCCGCCTCGTCGAACTGGTGCCAGGGCTGGGTGAGGGAGAGGTGGTCGACACGCCAGGGTTCACCGTCGTACGACGGGTGCGCGACGTCCTCGAAGTCAGCACGCCAGTCGGGCAGTCCGGGACGCCCGGTGGCGCAGAAGAACAGCTCCGTGCCGTCGGGCGCCGCGACCGCTTCCAGGGCAGCGTCCCCGGGCGCGCGGCGGCGCGGCAGCACCGGGGCGAGCAGGGCCTCGGCGCGGTGGGCCGCCCCGGCGGGGTCGGGTGACTCCAGGCCGACGGCGGCCAGCCGGGTGCCGTCGCGGCGTTCGGCCGGGCCGGTGTTCACCAGGACGCGGGCGTCGCCTCGCTGCCACAGGTCGACGGGTTTCCCGCGGTGCCGTGCGGTCCGGGTGAAGCCCAGCGCGCCGAGCACGGCGGAGACGGGTGCCGCGTCGGGCGTGACCAGTTCGGCGAAGGCGATCCCGGTGGGCGCGGCGGGCGCGGGCGGGGTCGCCAGGCCGACGGTCTCCTGGAGGGTCAGCAGGGAGCGCCGGGCGTCCACGGCCGTGGGGGCCGCCTCGGACTGGCGGAAGACGTCGTTGAAGACCTCCAGGGAGAGCGGGCCGTCGTAGCCCGCGCGCAGGACGTGCCGCACCAGCCCGGCGACGTCGAAGCCGCCCTGCCCGGGGAAGCAGCGGTAGTGGCGGCTCCACTGGAGGACGTCCATCGCGAGCAGCGGCGCGTCGGCGAGCTGGAGGAAGAAGATCTTCTCGCCGGGGATGTCCTCGATGCCCTCGGGGTCGCTGCCTCGGGAGAGGATGTGGAAGCTGTCGAGGCAGGTGCCGAGCGCGGGGTGGTCGGCGTCCTCGACGACGCGCCAGGCGTGGTCGTAGGTGCTGATGTGCCGGCCCCAGGCGAGCGCTTCGTAGGCGACGCGGACGCCGTGGTCCTCGGCCAGGCCGGCGAGGCGGCTCAGCTGCTCGGCGGCGAGGGCGTCGTCGTCCAGGGCGTGCGGGGAGACACTGGAGCAGACCAGGACGGTGTCCGCGCCGAGCCTGCGCATCAGCTCGAACTTGTGCCGGGCCCGGCACAGGGCCCTGGTGAACTCCTCCTCGGGCAGTGCCTCGATGTCCCGCACGGGCTGGTAGAGGTCGATGGTGAGGCCGAGGTCGGCGCAGCGGGCGCGGATCTCCTCGGGGGTCAGAGGGCTGGCCAGCAGGTCGTTCTCGAAGATCTCCACGCCGTCGAAGCCCGCCCGGGAGGCGGCGGTGAGCTTCTCGGTGAGCGAGCCGCTGAGGGAGACGGTGGCGATGGACGTCCGCACGTCGGTACCTCTTCCTACTTCGGGGCGCCGACCACGCCGGCCAGCTCTGTGATGTCGGCGAGCATCCGCACGACGTCGGGTTCCCGCCCGGTGAACAGCCGGAACGCGTCCGCGGCCTGGAAGACGGCCATGCCGCCGCCGTCGAGGGTGGCGCAGCCCAGGGCGCGGGCCGTGCTCAGCAGTCCGGTCTCCAGCGGGCGGTAGACGACCTCGGCGACCCACAGCCCGGCGTGCAGCAGGCCGGCGGGCAGGGGCAGGCCGGGGTGGGCGGCCATGCCGGTGGGGGTGGCGTGGACGATGCCGTCGGCCGTGGTCAGCAGCGCCGGCAGCCCATCGGAGCCGGCGTGGGCGGCGCGCCCCGGACCGAAGTGCCGGTTCAGCTGGGCGGCGAGGGTGGCGGCCCGCTCGGGCAGCGCGTCGACGACGGTGACCTGACCGGCGCCCAGGGTGAGCGTGGCGTGGGCGACGGCCGCGCCCGCGCCGCCGGCGCCGAGCTGCACGATCCGCTCCAGCGGCGCGTCGGGCAGTCCCCGGGCGAAGGACGCGGCGAAGCCGGTGACGTCGGTGTTGTGACCGGTCGCCCGACCGGTGTCGTCGAAGACGACCGTGTTGACCGCGCCGAGCGCCTCGGCCTGCGGTGCGAGCGCGTCCAGGTGCTCGATGACGAGCTGCTTGCACGGGTGGGTGATGTTCAGCCCGTCGAAGCCGAGGTCCCGAGCCGCACGCAGCAGGTCGCCCACCGCCTCGGCCGGCACCCCGAGGGTGTCGATGTCGATCAGCCGGTACAGGTAGCGAAGGCCCTGCCGGTCGGCCTCCCGCTGGTGCAGTGCCGGGCTGAGCGACGGGCCGATGCCGGAGCCGATCAGTCCGACGAGATACGAGTCCTTGGCCACCGGGGACCTCCTGAGCGGCTCGGGTCCACGCCCGAGCGACCAATGTACGAACCAGTACGTTAGTCATAGCAGTAGGTCGGGGCGGATGGGAAGGCCAGGGCTTCTACAATCACCGCACGTCCTCCACCCGCAGTTCCGCCCCGGCCCCCGAAGGAACCCGATGACCAGCGTCGACGAACCGGCACGATCCGGCACCCGCACCCGCGACGCCGCCCGCACCCGGGCCGAGATCCTCGACGTGGCGACGCGGGAGTTCGCCCGGGCCGGCTACGACGGGGCCCGCGTCGACGAGATCGCCGCCCGCACCCGCACCACGAAGCGGATGATCTACTACTACTTCGGCGGCAAGGAGCAGCTGTTCACGGCCGTGCTGGAGCGGGCGTACGGCGTGATCCGGGAGGCCGAGCAGCAGCTCGACGTCGAGCACCTGGACCCGGTGGCGGCCATCCGGCGCCTCGCGGAGGTGACCTTCGACCACCACGAGCGGCACCCCGACTTCATCCGCCTGGTCTCCATCGAGAACATCCACGACGCCGAGCACATCGCGTCCTCGGAGATGCTGGCCAGCATCGGCTCCCCGGCCCTCGACGTGATCCGCCGCATCCTCGAGGAGGGCCGGCGCTCGGGCCTGTTCACGGCCGACGTCGACGCCGTCGACCTGCACGCGATGATCAGCTCGTTCTGCTTCTTCCGGGTCGCCAACCGGCACACCTTCGGCGCCCTGTTCGGCCGCGACCTGGTCGCCGAGGACCAGCGCGAGCACTACCGGACCATGCTCGGCGACATGGTGATCGCCTACCTGACGGCGGAGCGCACGGCGGACTGAGCGGCCCGCCCCAGAAGCGGCGCGGACCTCGGGAGGGGGCCGGCGCGGACCTCTCGACAGGGCGGCGGGGACGCCCACGGGCGGGCGGGACCTCTTGACACACGGGAAACGTGCGCGCAACATCCCTTCCCAACCGCGACTAACTATCCAGTGGGTTACTTAGCCGATCGGCACTTCTCCCCTCCGCTCACTCCGCCTACCGTGGAGCCCCCCGAAGGAGCAACGCCGTGTCCGTTCCCGCCCCCGCGCCCCAGGGCGCCGCCCCGCCCGGCCAGCCGAAGAAGGCGGCGACCGCCGCCTGGATCGGCAGCGCGCTGGAGTACTACGACTTCTTCATCTACGGCAGCGCCGCCGCCCTGATCTTCCCCGAGGTCTTCTTCGACGAGTCCGACCCGGCCACCGCGACCCTGCTGTCGCTGGCCACGTTCGGTGTCGCGTACGCCGCCCGCCCGGTCGGCGCGGTCCTCCTCGGGCACATCGGCGACCGCATGGGCCGCAAGAAGATCATGGTGTTCACCCTGATCCTGATGGGCGTTTCGACGTTCCTCATCGGTTGTCTGCCCACGCGCGACCAGGTCGGCACGCTCGCCCCGGTCCTGCTGGTGCTGTGCCGGATCCTGCAGGGCATATCGGCGGCGGGCGAGCAGGCCAGCGCCAATTCCATGACCCTGGAACACGCGCCACCGCACAAACGCGGCTTCTTCACCAGCTTCACCCTCAGCGGCACCCAGGGCGGGCAACTGATCGCCACCCTGGTCTTCCTGCCCGTCGCCGCCCTCCCGGAGGAGCACCTGCTGTCCTGGGGCTGGCGCGTGCCGTTCTGGCTGAGCGTCGTGGTCGCCGTCGTCGGCTACGTCATCCGCCGCAAGCTCGACGAGACGCCGGCCTTCGCCCAGCAGGCGGCCACACGGGGCGTCGCGAAGATGCCGCTGGCCGTGCTGGCGCGAGACCACTGGGCGGACGTACTGCGGGTGGTCGCGGGCGCGCTGATCGCCTCGGTCAGCACGATCTTCACCGTGTGGGCGCTGGCGTACGCCACCAGCGACTCGGTCGGCATGTCCCGTACCGCCATGCTGTGGGTGGGCGCGCTGGCCAACGTCGTCGCGCTCGCCGCGATCCCGCTGTGGGCGACTCTGTCCGACCGGATCGGCCGGCGGCCGGTGTACCTGATCGGCGCGGTGGGCAGCGCGGTGACGATGTTCCTGTACCTGTGGGCGATCTCGACCGGCTCGTACGCGCTCACCTTCCTCACCGGAATCATCGCCTTCGGTGTCGTCTACAGCGCCGCGAACGGCGTGTGGCCCGCCTTCTACGGCGAGATGTTCTCCACCCGGGTCCGGCTGTCCGGCGTGGCGATCGGTACGCAGATCGGCTTCGCGGTGGCCGGGTTCGCGGTGACGTTCGCGGCGCGGATCGCCGGTCCGGACGGCGACGACTGGTTCGCGGTGGCGCTGTTCACGGCGGCGCTGTGCGTCCCGCCGGTGATCGCCGCGCTGTCGGCCCGGGAGACCCACCGGGTGCCGACGGAGGAGCTGGGCGAACGGGCACGCGGGGATGCGGCACGGCCGGAGACGGTGACGGCCTGATCCGGTGGCCGTCGGACCGCCGTCCGTGTCCGTCGGCCCGCCGGTCGCTCCGCCGCCCCGGTCTCAGGCTCGGGGGGCGGCGGCGTCCAGGAGCGGCCCGAGTTCACGGGCGACGGTCGTCAGGGCCCGTACGTCCCGTTCGGCGCGGGCGACGACGATCGCCCCTTCCAAGGCGCTGATCATCAGCGTGGCGAGCGGCTCGGACCGCGCCTCGGGCACGCCCATGCCGGTCAGCGCGTCGGCGACCGGCCGGGTCCAGGCGGCGAAGGCGTCGGCGGCGGCCTTCCGGGTGGCCTCGCTGCTTGCGGCACAGTCCACGGTGGCCGCCGCGACCGGGCACCCGGCGGCGAAGCCGGCTCTCTCGTACTCGTCCGTCCACTGACCCACCATCGCGCCGAACAGCCCGCTCGGCGTCGGCCGCTCCATCGCCGCCAGGAAGCGCGCGACCCGGTCGGCCGCGTACCGTCCGGCCCATCGCAGGGCCTCACCGACGAGTTGCTCCTTGCCTCCGGGGAAGTAGTGCTGGAGCGATCCCCGAGGAGCCCCGGCGTGTGCGGCGACATCGCGCATCCCGGTCGCGTCCACGCCGTGGCGGCGGATCAGCTGGGCGGCGCTGAAGACCATCCGCTCCCGCGGTCCCCGCTCGGACCCCGCCATCGCCGACCTCCCGTCGCACCGTTCCCGCCGCGCGTTCGCGACGCGACCACTCTATGACGGCCGTCATAAGCAGAGCTACTATGACGACTGTCATAGCGAGGGTCCGCCGAGCGGCGTGCCCAGGGACGGACGGCGGTGCGTCATGCGTGTCGGTTTCATCGGTCTCGGCGTCATGGGTCAGCCGATGGCGCTCCGCCTGGCGGGCGCCGGGACACCGCTCGTGGTGTTCAACCGCACCCCCGCCCGGGCCGACCCCCTGCGCGCGGCCGGCGCCGAGGTGGCGGCCGCTCCCGCCGAGGTCTTCGAGCGGGCCGGCACGGTGATCCTCATGCTGGCCGACGAGACGGCGACGGACGCCGTGCTGGCCCGCGGCACTCCGGATTTCGCCTCGCGCGCCGCCGGCCACGTGGTCGTCCACATGGGCACCACGTCGCCCGCGTACTCGCGCGGCCTCGAGACCGACGTCCGCGCGGCGGGCGGACGCTATGTCGAGGCGCCCGTCTCCGGCTCCCGCGTACCGGCGGAGAACGGCGGGCTGGTGGCGATGCTGGCCGGCGAGGAGGGTGCGGTGGCCGAGGTGGCTCCGCTCCTCGCTCCCCTGTGCCACCAGTCGTTCGTGTGCGGCCCGGTGCCGGGCGCCCTGCTGACGAAACTGTCCGTGAACCTGTTCCTGATCACCCAGGTGACCGGTCTCGTCGAGGCCTTCCACTTCGCCGAACGCCAGGGTCTGGACCGGGCCCGCTTCCTCGCCGTCCTCGAAGCCGGCCCCATGTCCAGCGCCGTCTCCCGGATGAAGGCGCCGAAGCTGCTGGAGGGCGACTTCAGTGTGCAGGCCGCGGCACTGGACGTCCTGAAGAACAACCGGTTGATCGCAGAGGCCGCCCGCGGGGCGGGCCTCGCCTCACCCCTCCTCGACGCCGCCCACGCCCTGTTCGAGGAGACGGTGGCCCTCGGGCACGGCGGTGAGGACATGGTGGCGGTCCTGCGCGCGATCGAGGCGCGTACCGGCGCGGGCGGCGGATCCTGAGGTCTGAAGGCGCCCCGTCGGGGTATGCCGGTCCCACCCCGACGAACGACCAGGGAGGCGATGGGCATGGCACCGCTGCGGCAGGAGGCCGACCCGGGCGCGGCCGGACTGGACGCGCAGGCACTGGACCGGCTCGACCGGCACTTCGCCGGGCAGGTCGACGAGGGGCGGCTGCCCGGGTTCCTGGTGGCCGTCGCCCGCGGCGGACGCGTCGCCCACCTCACCGCGCACGGCCTGCGGGACGTCGCGGCCGGGCTGCCGGTGACGGCCGACACCCTGTGGCGGATCTACTCCATGACGAAACCGGTCACGTCCGTGGCCGCGCTGACACTCGTGGAGGAGGGACGGCTGTCGCTCGACGACCCGGTGCGGCGGTACATTCCCGGGTTCGCCGAGCCCCGGGTGTACGTGGAAGGACCCGCGGACGACGCCGTCACCCGGCCGGCCTCCGGGCCGATCCTCGTCCGGCACCTGATGACCCACACCGCCGGACTGACCTTCGGCTTCTACCACACCCACCCGGTCGACGCGCTGTACCGGGCGGCCGGCCTGGAGTCGTCGGTGCGGCCGGGCGCCGATCTGGCCGAGACGGTCGACCTGTACGCCGGTCTGCCGCTCCAGTTCGAGCCGGGCACGCAGTGGAACTACTCGGTGGCCAGCAATGTGCTCGGGCGGCTCGTGGAGGTGGTGTCCGGGCAGCCGCTCGACGCGTTCCTCGCCGAGCGGATCTTCGGCCCGCTGGGCATGACGGACACCGGGTTCCACGTCACGGACGAGCAGGCGGACCGGCTGGCCGAGCTCTACGGCGAGACGGACGACGGCGGCATCGAACCGGTCCCCGGACTGCCGCTGCGGGGCCGGCCGCGGCTCCTGTCGGGCAGCGGCGGCCTGGTCTCCTCGGCGTACGACGTGCACCGCTTCGCGGAACTGCTGCGACGCCGGGGCGAACTCGACGGTGTCCGCCTGCTCGACCCCGCGACGGTGGACCTGATGACCCGCAACCATCTGCCCGGCGACGCCGACCTGCGCGCCTTCGGCAGTCGCCCGGCGCACGACCGGCCCGGCAACGACGGGGTCGGTTTCGGGCTCGGGGTCTCCGTGGTGATCGACCCGAGCCGCACCGAGGCGCCCTCCGGGCTCGGCACGTACGGCTGGAGCGGGGTCGCGACGACCACCTTCTGGGTCGACCCGGGCCGTGACCTGACGGTCCAGTTCATGACCCAGGTGCGGCCGAAGTCCTCGCACACGGTCCACCCGGACCTCAAGCGGTTGGTGAACGCGGCCCTGACGGACTGAACCGTCGCCCCTGCGTTCAGGACGACACGCGCGCCACCGCGTCCAGGTGGGGCAGGTGGTGGTCGAGCCGTTCCCGCTTGGTGCGCGAATAGGTGAGGTTGCTCTCGCACGGCGGTATCAACAGCGGTACCTGCTCGGGGACCTCGATCCCGTGCCGCACCAACGCCTCCCGCTTGCGCGGGTTGTTGGACATCAGGCGCACGGACCGCACCCCGAGGTCGTCCAGGATGCGGGCGGCGACACCGTAGTCGCGGGCGTCCACCGGCAGGCCGAGGGCCAGGTTCGCCTCCACCGTGTCCAGACCCTCCGCCTGGAGCGCCGTCGCACGCAGCTTGGCCAGCAGCCCGGTACCGCGCCCCTCGTGCCCGCGCAGGTAGACCACGACACCGCTGCCCACGGCCGCCACCTCCCGCAGCGCGGCGACGAGTTGGGCGCCGCAGTCGCAGTGCCGGGAGCCGAAGGCGTCACCGGTCAGGCACTCCGAGTGCAGCCGGGTGAGCACGCCGTCGGTGCCCGGATCACCGAGGACGAGGGCCCGCGAGATCGCCGCCGCGTACCCGGTGCACCCGCTCCCGCCGGTGACGATCGGCTGCTCGCACGAGCACGCGGACTGGCCGGGGACCGTCAGCATCTCCTCGGTGACCCGGCACGCGGTGGTGCGGGACATAGCGGACTCGCTGCGCCGCTCGGGTGTCGAAGCCCTGGTGGTGGTGAACGGCCACGGCGGCAACTACGTCCTGGGCAACGTCGTCCAGGAGGCCTCCGCGCGCGGCGAGCGGATGGCCCTGTTCCCGGCCGTGGAGGACTGGGAGTCGGCGCGGGAGCGGGCGGGGGTGGCCACCTCTGGCCCGCACGGTGGCACCGTGTGCGGCGAAGGCCTCCGCCGTCGTGGCCACCGCGTCCGGACCGAGCATGCCGGTGCGCCGCTGGTGGTCGTTGAACGCCTCGGTGATCTCGGCGTCCAGGGGATGGGCGGGGGTGAGTTCGACGCGCCCGGCGACGGACAGCGTCAGCAGAGCCGGGCAGCCGGCCGTGGCGCAGGCGGCGGCGAGGGCGCCCGCCTCCTCGGCGGTGAGCACGTCCAGCAGCGCGGACGCCGGGACCAGCCCGGCGCCGGCCAGCGCGTCCGGCGTGAGGCGGGCGAGATCACCGCGCCGGGTCTCGGCGGTGACACGGCTCGTCCGCCGCCGAACGCGGGGCGGCGACGGCCGCGAAGTGCAGGAGGTACGGGTCACGGTCGTGCAGCACCCAGTGCTGGGCGCGTCGAGCAGCGGGGCGAGCCAGCGCCCCATCGAGCCGGTGCCGCAGCCCACGTCGTGCACGACCAGCCCGTCCGCCCGGCTCGGGAGGTTGGTGAGGCGGATGCGGAGCGGATCGAGCGGATCGAGCGCCCGCGCGACGGCATCGGCGGGCTCGCGGAGCCGCAGCCACTCCGGCGCGTAGCGCGGCGGGTCGTCGGGGTGCGCGGGTGCGGTCCGGGCGGTGTCGCGAAGGCGGAGGGTCGCTCGCTCGGCGGAGGGGCGGCCGGGGGCGTGGGTGAGGTGCTCGGTGCCCGGCCGGGCGGCCGGTGGTGCGGCGCCCTCCTCGCGGGCCCCGGGCCGATCGGCGACCCAGGCGGCGGGCCAACCGGTGGACGCGGTGGGTCCGATGGGCTCCGTGGGCTCCGGCTCCGAGTGCTCCGGCTTCGTGGGCACCGGCACACTGGGCAGGTCCACGCCCCGCCCCCGCTCCTGACGGCCCTTGGCCGGTCCCGTCGCTCGCGTGCGGGCCGGCCGGTCGGTCCGGCGCCGGGAATCACGCCGTTCGTCGACTCGGCGGCGTCCTGGGGGCCGGGCTGCGCCGGGATCGCTCCCGTGGCCGGTGCCGTCGTCTTCCTCATGCCGCCCTCCGGGGTTCGCTCGCCAGCCGGTGCAGTACCGCGGCCAGGCTCCGAGCCGTGGCCGCCCAGCCGTTCAGGGCCGCACGGCGGCCTCGTGCCGCCGCCTTGAGCCGGCGCCGTACGTCCGCCTCCCCGAACCAGCCGCGCAGTTCGGCGGCGAGCGCGCCGGGGTCATCCGGGGGGACGAGGATGCCGGGCACACCGCCGTCGGGCGCGCGCCCCGCCGCCTCCGGGAGACCGCCGACGTCCGTCGCCAGTACGGGGATGCCGCGCGCGAGGGCCTCCGTCACCGAGGGACGCACGAGCCGCGCACAAGGTAGCGGCGTTGATCGACTCTGTCACTCGGCCGGAGGGTGTTCGGTGGCCCTGAGCAACACGTACGACGCCCACGCCGCTTACGACGCGAGGCCCGTTCGGCAGGAGACCGCGGTGGGGGCGGCCGCGCAGATCCTCCTGCTCGCGCTGCTCGGTACCGCGGTCGGCATGGGAACCGCGGGCTGGCTGACCGGCCTGGCGTCCGCGCTCGCGTCATGGGCGGTACTCTCCCGGGCCCTGCACCGTTCCCGGTTGCCGTGGTTCGGCCCGGCCAACCGGGTCACCCTCGGCCGGGCCACCCTGGTCGGCGGCGTGACGGCACTGGTCGCGGACTCCTTCAGCGGAGCACCGCCCGTCTCCCTCCTCGTCGGCCTGACGGCCGTGGCCCCGCTCCTGGACGGCGTGGACGGCAAGGTCGCCCGCCGCACCGGCACCTGCTCCCCGCTGGGCGCCCGCTTCGGCATGGAGGTCGACGCGTTCCTGATCCTGGTGCTCAGTGTGTACGTCGCGATGGACCTGGGCCCGTGGGTACCGCTGACCGGCGGCATGCGCTACGTGTTCGTCGCCGCGGCCCGTGTGTGGCCGTGGCTGACCTCCCCGCTGCCGCCGAGCACGGCCCGCAAGACGGTGGCCGCGCTGCAGGGCGTGCTGCTGCTGGTGGCGGGCGCGGACCTGCTGCCGCGGCCGGCCGACACCGGTGTGGTGGGGCTGGCGTTGGGGCTGCTGGTCTGGTCGTTCGGGCGGACGTGGTGTGGCTGTGGCGTTCGTCGCGGACGGCCGCAGGGCCGCCGGCGTCCGGGCGGGCGACGGCGCGGGAGCTCGTGGTGTGAGACCCGACGGGTGTGGGCTCCAGGCCGGGCGGGCGCGGGCTCCAATCCCGAGCGGTCGGTTCGGGTCCTACGTCCGCCGGGGCAGCAGCGTCACCGCCGCCAGCGGTACGGCGGCCAGCACCAGCCACGGCACGGCGGCCGGCAGCCCGCTGTCCAGCAGCAGCCCGGTCGCGGAGCTGCCCGCCAGCACGATGAGCCCGGAGACCGAGGACAGGGCTCCCGTGTAGAGCCCGAGCCGTCCGTCCTCGGCAAGGTCCGGCACCCAGGCACGTGCCACCGGGGCCACGAGCATCTGCCCGAGGGTGAGCAGCACGACGAACCCGGCGGCGGGCACCAGCCCACCCGCCCCCGTCCACCCGGCGGGCCGCGCGAACGCGACGACGGCGAACCCGGCCGCGACCAGCACCAGCCCCGCCACCATCGACCGGCGCGGCGCCAGCCGCTCCCCCGCCCACCGCGTCACCGGCAACTGCGCGGTCACCACCAGCAGCGACGAGAGCGCGAACAGCCAGGCCAGCGGCGCCTGCGAACCGGCCGCCCGCTCCACCTCGGTGGGCAGGGCGAGGTAGAGCTGGTTGTAGGCGAGCAGATAGGCGCCGTACGCACAGCACAGCGCGAGGAAGGGCCGGTTGCGCAGCAGCAGCCGAGCCCCGCCCTTGACCCGGACCCGCTCCCGCCCCGGAATGTGCTGCGGCAGCAGCCAGGCGTGCCCGGCGAGGACCAGCACGAAGACACCGGCACCGGCCAGACACGCCGTACGGAAGTCGACGGCCAGCAGCAGCGCACCCAGCAGCGGCCCGACGAAGGCCCCCGCCTGCCCGGCCACGGTGAACAGCGCGAGCACGCGAGTCCGGTCCCCGCCGCCCGCCGCCTCCCAGACGACGGCCTGTCGCGCCACCTCGGACTCGACGGCCGGGGAGAACAGCGCGGCGGCGAACCCGATGAGCAGCACCGCCCCCACGACGGCCCAGGTCCGTTCGGCGAACCCCAGCCAGACGAACCCGGCGATCCGCAGGACGCACCCGGCGAGCACGACGGGCCGGACGCCGTACCGGTCGGCGAGCGCCCCACCCACCACGAACAGCCCCTGCTGGCTGAAGGTCCGCAGCCCGAGCACGAACCCGACCAGCCACCCCGCCATGCCGACTGACTGCCCCAGGTGCTCGGAGAGGAAGGGCAGCACGGCGAAGAAGCCGACGTTGAAGGCGAGCTGGGTGAGGACGAGGAGGCGGAGCAGCGGGGAGAGCGAGGCGGCCGCACGGCCGCGGGTGTTCGCGCCCCGACCGGTAAAGAGCGAGGTCATCGTGCGGCGACCAGTTCCTTCTCCACGGTGGGCTGTTCGGGAACGACCGGTCCGGCCGCGTCGCGCCGCCGCCGGGGCCGGCGCAGTCCGCCCGCCGCGGTGACGGCCAGCGCGCCCAGCAGGGCGAGGACGGCGGCGGGTGCGAGGACGGCCCAGGGGGCGCGTTCGGCGTAGGGCTGGTTCTCGGCGAGGAGCAGGCCCCACTCGGGCGACGGCGGCTGGGCGCCCAGCCCGAGGAACCCGAGGGAGGCGAGGGAGAGGGCGACGCCGGGAAGCCGCAGCAGCGCGTGCCGCAGCACGGGCGGCAGTACGGCCGGCAGGAGTTCACGGCGCAGCAGGTACCACCGTCCGGCGCCCAGCCCCCGGGTGGCCGTGATGTGCAGGGTGGCGCGCTCCTGCCGCAGCAGCGCCGAGGTGTGCGCGGCGAGCGGCGCCCAGGCGACGGCGCCCACGGCGAGGGCGGGCGTGGCCGCGCCGCTGCCCGCGACGGCGGTGACGAGGAGGGCGGCTAGTACGGGCGGCACGGCGTTGACCGTGTCGACGAGCGGCGCGGACACGCGGGGCACGAGCCCGAGGAGCACGCCCGCGACCAGGGCGGCGGCCGTGATGGCGGAGGCGAGCAGCAGCGTGTCGAACGCCCCGTGCCCGATGCGGGCGAGCAGGTCGCGGCCGAGGGAGTCGGTGCCGAAGGGGTGGTCGAGGGAGGGCGCCAGCAGCCGCTCCCCCGTATTGAGGGCGAGCGGATCGCGGGCCAGCCCGACCCCGACGACGGCGAGCAGGACGGCACCGTAGAGGAGGGGCAGCAGCCCGCCGGCGGGCGGTGCGGGCCGGTGCAGGGAGGACATGGCTCCGTCGCGCAGGGCGGGCCCGGTGAGGAGGCGTGCGGCGAGGCGGGTGGCGCCGGTGGCGAGCGCGGCCAGGAGTACGAGGGCGAGGGTGCCGGCCTGGAGGACGGGCAGGTCCTGGGCGAGGGCGGCCTGGAGGGTGGTCCGGCCGAGGCCGGGAACGTCGAAGACCTGCTCGACGGCGACCGCACCGCCCGTGAGCCCCACGGCGAACAGCCCGAGGTTGGGCAGCAGCGCGGGCACGCACCGCCGCAGTGCCTGCCGGGCGATGCGCCGCCCGGTCAGTCCCCGGGCGGCGGCGGCCAGCGCCCACGGCTCGCCGAAGGCACCGGGCAGCAGGTCATCCAGCAGCCGCCCGAGCACGGCCCCGGCGGGCAGCCCGAGGGCGAGCGCGGGCAGCACGGTCCACTGGGGCCCGTACCACCCGAGCGCGGGCAACCACCCCAGCTGCACCCCGACGACGGTCGCGAGCACGGAGGCGACGAGGAACTCGGGCAGCGAGGCGATCACGGCGGACCCGGTCCCCCCGCGCCGCCGTCCACCGAGCCGCCGCCGGGCGCCCAGCCTCAGTGTGCGGGCGCAGACGATCCCGGCGGTGAGGGCGGCGACGAGCAGCGCGACGGACATGAGCAGCAGCGAGGCCCCGAGCGCTTGCAGGACGCCGGGCAGGACATCGCTCCCGGAGATCCACGACTGCCCGGCGTCGCCGCGCACCAGCCCGCCGAGCCACCGCCCGAGCACGTGCAGCGGACCGCCGTCGAGCCCGAGCTGCGCACGGATGTCGGCGAGCACCTCGGGCGTGGGATCGCGTTCGGCGGCCCGCGCCTTGAGCACGGTGTACGCCGGATCGGTCTGCGTGAGCCACGGCAGCAGCCCGATGCCGCACACCAGTCCCGCCGCCAGCACGACCCGCCACACCGCGGTGGCCACCCGCTGCCGCACGGCTCAGCGCCGGGTGCCGGTGCCGACGAGGGTGCGCTCGTACGGGTCGAGGATCACGCCCTGCACGGAGTCGGCGACGCCGGTGATGATCCGCTGGTGCACGAGCGGCACCACGGCGTCGCTGCCGAGGATGCGGGCCTCGGCGGCCATGGCGGCGTCCTGCCGCTTCGCGGTGTCGGCGATCTTCTCGGCCTCGCCGACGGCGCGGTCGACGTCCTTGTCGCAGAGCTGGGCGATGTTGAAGCCGCCGTCGCAGGTGTAGTCGCTGGCGAGGACGGCGACGGGGTCACCGGTGTCGAGGAGGGTGTTGCGCGCGAGTACGAAGGCGTCGAACTTGCCCGCCAGGGCGTCTCCCTCCAACCGCGAGTACTCCCGCACGGTGAGCTTGACCTTGAACCCGGCCTTCTCCAGCTGCTGCTTCACCACCTGGGCGGCCTCGGGCAGCTCGGGCCGGTTGTCGTAGGTGGCGAGGTTGACGGTGGCGCCACCGGGCTTCTCGGCCTCCGCCCGCCCGACGGGCGCGGTCCGCTTCCCCTCGGCCCAGGTCACGGCGGGCCCGTAGATCCCGGCGCTGGGGTCGGCGTACCCCTCGTACACGTCCTTGGCGAACACGGAGGTGTCGACGGCGGCACGCGCGGCGGCCCGCTGCCCGGCGTCCTTGAACGCCCCGGAGGAGGCGTTGAGAAGGAGGCTGGTGGTCCGGGTGGTGGCGGTGTCGCGCCGCGTCTTCTCGTCGAGCGTCGCCGCCTGGGCCACCGGAACGGCCTCGGCGATGTCCAGCTCCCCGGTGCGCAGGGCGTTGGCGCGGGCGGTGCCGTCGGCGATGAAACGGGCGTCGATGCCGGAGGCCTGGGCGCGGCCGCCCCAGTAGTCGTCGAACCGGTCGAGGGTGGCGGAGGTGGCGCCGTTGACCTCGGTCAGCTCGAAGGGGCCGGTGGCGTGGCCGACGGGGTCGACACGGTTCTTGTCGACGTAGGCCTTGCCGGACAGGACGGCGAGGCTGGGGCTGGACAGCCGCAGCGGCAGCACGGGGTCGGGCTCGGCGGTGGTGATCCGGACCACCCGCTCTCCCTGGGCCTTGGCACTGAGGGTGACACCGGCGAGGGCGGCGGGCGCGGGCTTCGCGTCGGTGGCGTGGGTGAGGGATTCGGCGACTGCGGCCGGGGTGACGTCGCTTCCGTCCTGGAAGGTGGCGTCGCGGAGGGTGAACTCCCAGGTCTTCTCCCCGTCCCTGCGCCAGGACTCGGCGAGTGCGGGGGCGGCGGAGCCGTTGGCGTCGAGGGCGGTGAGGCCCTCGGTGACACCGAGGCGGCTGAGGAGGGTGGCGTCGGCGCCGTACGGGGAGAGGTTCTCGGCGGGCGGGAAGGCGAGGGCCACGCGGAGACGGGAGCCGCCCTCACCGTCACCCCCCTCGGTCTCGCCGCCGCCGGACGCGAAACACCCGGCTATCAGCGGGAACAGCAGGAGAGGGGCGAGCAGCCGGGAGCGGCGGTGGGAGCGCATGGTCCTCGGATCGGTCGGGTGCGTGCGTGGTGCGGAGACAGGACTGGAGCGGCGGCGACAAGAGCCTACATGACAATCATTTCCATGATCGCGGGCCCTTCCTCACGGCATCGGCACATCGAAGTGCACGATGCCCTGCCCGCCGCCCGCGTCCTCCCGCTCGTCGTGCACGACCTTGGCGAGCGAGCGCCAGAACGGCTCGGCGCCGGTGACGGCGGGGTCGGTGTGCAGGTAGACGGCCCGGTACCCGCCGTCGGCGACGGCGAAGGCGAGCAGCTCGTCCACGAGCCGCCGCGCGAGCCCTCGCCGACGGTGCTCGGGCCGGACGTACACGCGGCGCAGCTGCGCGGTGACGCCTGAGGGGTACTTCTCGGCGACGTGCGCGGGGTTCGGCGGGTGCGCGGGGCCCCGACTGTCGAGCGCACCGGTGGCGACGACCTCACCGCCCCTCCCGTCCACGGCGACGAGCAGCGTGTGCCGGGCCGGCGTCACGTACGCCCCACCCAGGTCGATGATGTCGCCGTGCCAGCGGGGGACGTACCCGGTGCCGAAGTCCCGGTAGACGGTGTCGAGCATGACGGCTCGGGCTCCGTCCAGGTCGGCGGCGGTCGCTGTCCTGATGGTGTAGTAACTGTCGCGCACTTGCACATAGTACGCAATAAGTGAAAGCGCAGGTCCAGGCCCCTGGTGGGACCGTCGATGCCGAGTTGCGGCGCGGGTTAGCGGTGACGCCACAGCTGAAAGAGCTCCAGGACCTCCATGCGCCAATGCATCTCGAGGAACGCGTCGGGTACGCGCTCTCGGCCGTGGCTGAAGCGGATGTGCCGGTACAGGCCGTGGGGCGACAGATCGGCACCGGCGACCAGTGCGGACAGCAGTGGTTCGTCCGGGGGCGTGTGCTGATCGACCACCACGAGACCTCACCCTGGTCGTCCGGATGCAGGAACGGCAGTGCCCCACCCGTCCGGCGACGCAGGTCTCCCCAGGTGACGGTCGTTCCGGCACGTGCCGCCTCTCGGAGCAGGAGGCGGATCCGGTCGGCGATGGACACGACCGCTTCCCGCTCCAGGCGGGGAGCCTCCGCGCCCCTGTCGGACGCGGCCCAGGTCGCCCTCTCGTGCGAGCGCGGATCGGCGCTCCTGCTCTCCTCCCGCTGCCGGTGCCGGAGATTCCCGCGCCAGCGCCTCAGGCCTTCTTCTGTGCGTCCGGCAACGGAACGGAGAGCCCACGGCGGAGCCGGTCCGCCTCCGCGAGTGTGGATTCGAGTTCCGCCGTGGTCAGCGTGGCTCTGCGTGTGCCGAAATACTGGATCAGTGCGCCGAGGGCGCGAAGCGACGCGTCGGCCGGCGTTCTCGGCTCCTGATCGCGCACCCACTGCTTGAACTCCCGCATCAGACCGGCTGGAGGTAGGCGCGGACGGCGCCGTAGCCGCCCGTGTAGCCGTGAGCCTTGATCTCTTCCCAGAGGGTCCAGGCGTTCGTGCAGCCCTGGGCCCATCGCTCGTGCAGGTACGGCTTGAAGTTGTCGAGCTTGGTCTGGCGGTTCTGCCACTGCCCTTGGAACAGGTCTTCCGGCCTCGCGGCGTCGGCCAGCCGTTGGACGGTGCGATAGGTCATGCCGAGCTGTCGCTGGATCGAGCGTCGGCTGTGGCCGGCGGCCAGCAGCGCGTGGACAGTGGCGCGCCTGGCGCGGGTGCGGTCGGCGAACCGGTGCCCCCTGGGCCATGGCGACCCGCTCTCGGCCGGTTCCAGTGCCGGAGCCTTCTCCGGCGCCGACTCAGCGAAGGTCCAGATCATGAGAGCATCCCCGCGGCGTGCGGGGAGCAGGGATCCACCGGTTCGAGCCCGTAGTGCAGTACGACCATCCCGCGGGCGCGAGGATGGTCCCGCGGCGGCCTCGTCGGGGCTGCTCAACCCAGCCCAGCCCAGCCTGGCCTGGCCTGGCCTGGGCCAACGGTCACGGTGCCGTGTCGGGAGGGTCCAGCTGGGCCAGTACGGTGGCGCTCGGGCTGCCGGGATCTGCGGTGTAGAGCACCAGCCGTAGGTCGGTACCGGGCATGAGCAGGGTTTGACGGTCCAGTTCCAGCTCGCCGAGTTCCGGATGACGCAGGCGTTTGCGCAGCGTCGGCCGGGGGCGCACGTCGTGGCTGCGCCAGCCGGCGGCGAAGTCCGGGTCGTGCGCGGCGTACTCGTTGACCAGCTCGCCCAGCGCACGGTCCGCCGGGTGGCGGGCGCCGGCCGCGCGCAGGTGGGCGGCGGACTGCCGGGCGAAGTCGCCTTCCGCGCCGGGGGGTGCCGAGCAGAGGGTACCGCCCAGCCGGATGGCGAGGCGTACGGTGTTGCGCTCGTGGAGAGGCAGCTGGGCGAAGTCGATGATCAACGTGGCCGCCGCAGCGTTCCAGGCCACGATGTCCTCCAGGCCGTTCACCAGGTAGGCGGGTATCGGCCCGAGCCGGTGCAGCAGTCGTCGTGCATCGGCAGGCACCGGCGCACGATCGGCGTCCCTGCTGGGCGGGAACTGCCCGGCGAGCCGCGCCAGGTGCTCACGCTCTGTGGTGGTGAGGCGCAGCGCCGTGCCCAGCGCGGTCAGCACCTGCGGTGACGGACGAGGCGCGCGGGCCTGCTCCAGTCGCTCGTAGTAGCTGGTGGACACCCCTGCCAGGGCGGCCACTTCTTCCCGGCGCAGCCCGGGGGTGCGCCGGGCACGTCGGCCGGGTGGGTGGACGGCCGTGGCCGGCATCTGGGCCGGGTGCAGCGCCTCACGTCGGCGGCGCAGGAAGTCGGCCAGTTCTCCTCTGCTCACCCGGCCAGGTTGGCACAACGGCACTTGGCTTAGCCACGGACCAGTGGTCCGGGGCTCATCGGTGCGTTTCACGGTGCCGCCCCGTGAGCCCACTCTGGTGCGGTCACACGACCTGCTGAACGTTGGAGAATCACCGTGCCACCACGCACTTCCGAAGAGACCTTCCGCCGGCTGCTGGAGCTGCTGCTGGCCAAGGACATGGATGCCATCGCCGATCTGTGGGCGGAGCACGGCACCGCCGAGTTCCCTTTCGCCGAAGGCACCTCACCGAGACAGCTGACCGGACGTGAGGCCGTCCGGGACTATCTGGCCGGCTACCCGGACCTGATGGACGTGCAGGCGATCCCGACCGTCACCGTGCACCACACGGACCAGCCGGACACCATCGTGGTGGAGTTCACCGCACACGGCCGCACGGTGGCCACCGACGAGCCGTACCAGTTGGACTACATCACGGTGCTCACCACCCACTGCGGCCTGATCACTTGTTACCGGGACTACTGGAGCCCGCTGACCGCCGCCTCAGCGGCCGGCACGCTGCCCGAACTGCTCGGCTCGCTGCGTTCGCAGGCCACCCGATGACCGGCGTGCTGATCACCGGCGGCACCGGGAAGACGGGCAGCGCCCTGGCCGAACTGCTCCGCCGAAGCGGTGTACCGATTCGAGTGGCCAGCCGCACCCCACCGGCCGACGCCCCCCACGCGGTTCGGTTCGACTGGAACGACCCGGCCACCCATTCGGCCGCGCTGCACGGGATGGACCAGGTCTACCTGGTACCTCCGGTCAACACCACGGACCCGATGCCGCTGGTCGAACCGTTCTTGGCCGAGGCCGAACGCCTCGGCGTGCGCCGGACGGTGCTGCTCGGCTCCGCCATTGTGCTGCCCGATGCCCCCAGCGCGCTGGAACTGGCCGCGCACGTGCGGGCCCGGCCCGGATGGGTGGTGCTGCGCCCCTCCGGGTTCATGCAGAACTTCCTGGCCCCCCACCCGCTGGGTGAGCGGATCCGGCGACGTGGTGAGATCCGTACCGCCGCCGGAACCGGCCGGGCGGGCTGGATCGACGCGCGAGACATCGCGGCGGTCGCCGCCGCACTACTGACCGACCTCGACGGTCACCCCGCCGACCGGCGTGACTACCTGCTCACCGGGCCGAAGGCGCTGAGCTACCAGGACGCGGCACAGATCATCACCCACCACACCGGGCGACCGGTCCGCGTCGTGCCCGTCGGGGTCGCCGAGCAGGCAGAAACCTACCGTGCGTCCGGCATGCCGGACGCTTTCGCGACCGCCCTCGCCGCCGTCGACGCCGGCATCCGAACCGGCCGGGACGACCAGATCAGCACTACGGTGCTGGACCTGACCGGCCGCCCACCCCGCGCCTTCGCCGAGTTCGTCCAGGACCACGCACCCCAGTGGGCGAGCGCCGGGACACCCGAAGACTGAGCTCCTTCGAGTTGGTCACCGATCGGGTGATGGGCCGTGAAGCGCGACGAGCGAGGCCCCCCGGGCTGTTGATCGAGGTGTCTGACGTCTCAATCACGTTGCTCGGGGGCCTCGTTGGTCATCCACCTGCCGGCATCGTCGGCGCTATTCGGCCCAGTTGTTGCCGCAGGCGGTGTAGACAACCCAGCGATGCGAGCTGATGGCGTTGTTCACTGTGGCACCACTGGAGAACTTGTCGTCGGCAAGGTTGGAGGCGAACCCCTCGTTGCGCGACAGGCAGATGTAGCCTCCGGTCCACCCCGTGCCGGTCCCATTGAAGAACTGAACCTCGAGCTGCGTACCCTTGTTGAGGATCGATGAGGCCTTGTTGGTGGCTGACGCCCGATAATCCCCGATGCCGTCGCCCCAGTTGGAGTCCCAGCCGTCGTCCTTTCCGAGGAAGCCGGTGCAGCTGGTGCCGTCATAGGCGTACATGTAGGTGGGCGTCGCACCATCCTCCCACGCATTGTCGCAGGCCGAGGCCGCGTGCGCGGTAGAGACCGGGAAAGCAGTTCCGAGGGCGGCCATGGCCATGACGGTCAGGACGGCGGGGAGCTTGCGCATGCGGGACTCCTTGTAGATTGATTCTTTCCGCGACCATTTGGTCGTGTTTTGGGCAGAGTCGTGAGTGTGCTTCACAGGTTCCGTGCCCGAGCAAGGGCGGACAGCCTCATCTGCCGGTACGCGGTGAATTCCTCGGTGTAGTCGCGTGCCACCTCCTCTCGGTATTCCGCCTCCAGGGCACGCGCGGTCTTTCCGAGGGATGTCTGTTGGGCGCACTCGGCCTCCGTCACGGCCAGGGCGGATTCGGATCGCAGGGCCTGCGACTCGGTCATCCCGCGAATCAGGCTTTCCCTTTCGCGACGGATGGCGTCGGGGCTCTGAAAAGGCCGGCCCGCTGCCTTCATGCAACGAGACCACGCCGCCACGGCGCTGGTCAGACGTTCGTCCTGGAGGATGCGCGGAACGTACAGAGGCGTCAGCGAGGTCACGGTCTTCTTGGCGCGGAACCAGGTTGCATGATCCCCGTAGAGCTGCTCCCTGACCTGGGCGTAGCAGCCGCCGCGCGGGGTGCGGACCGAACCGCCGGACGGCAGTTCGATGGTGATGGTGTCGGTGAAGGTCCCGTCGAGTGCCCTGGAGTATCTGACGCGTTGCTTCTTGGGAAGCGCCCTGACGTAGGTGACGTTGGGATGGTCGCGGTTGGCCTTCTGAGCTGCGGTGTCGAAAGTCCGACCGTAGCCGTACTTGCGGGCCCAGGCGACGTCGTCCACGACGTAGGCGCCGACTTTGCGTGCCGGCACGCTCAGGACTGGCAGGGGCCAATAGCGGAAGCCCTCGCGCCGCATGCACTGGGTGACGAGGTCCTGCTCCGCGCGGTCTATCTCCACTTCTTCCATGAGGGTGAGGTCCCTTGCCGGGGGGCCATGGGCGGAGACGGCTCGTTCCTGGTGTTGTCGACCGGTATCCGCCGTGCTTCGCGTGTCGGAGCTGCAACCAGCCGTCAGGCAGGCCAGAAGGGCGACCGAAAGCAAGATCCTTCTCTTCCTCCGCACTCCGCGCCCTCGTTTCTCTCGGATTGCCTCAACAGCGTTCTTTTGCGAACTTGCCGCGCTTCTCCACAGGAGAGTAGAAGGGTGTCAGGAGCTCAACTTTGCTGTGCGTGCACGTATGTTGGTCGGTTGTGCAGTCGGTCCCTCACCGCCTGGTGCTTGTGTGGTGAGGACTGAGAGCCACATCCTGATCTCCGGCCAAGAGCAGCAGCGGGTGAGGGAGACAGTCTGTGGAAGGAACGCGTCACCGAGCCGTCGTCTCGTCGGGTTTGGTCCGGGCGGTGCCCGGGATCGGCCGGTCCGGGATGCTCAATGCCTCGGTCGTGGCGCCCCCGGAGCGTGAGGACGCCATCCGACGTGCCCTGTGGGAGTCCTTCTCCCGGGTCGACATCGATCACCACACGTCCCAGGTCGACATTGCAGCCCGTATGGCGCTTGGCACGGTGGGTCCCATGAAGGTGTGCTCCGCCCAGGGGACCCCGGTCAGCCTGCGCCGTACACAGCGCCTGGCCAGTGAAGACCATGAGCCAGCGGTCTTCCTCGGTCTACAGGTGACGGGCACCAATCTGGTCGGGCAGCATGGCCGCCAGTGCCTCGTCGGACCAGGGAGTCTCGTGGTCGTCGAATCGACCGCGCCATACACCCTGCGCTTCGAGCAGAGCTTCGGCTATCTCTCCCTGCGCATCCCGCGCGAGGCGCTCGCTCTGCCGGAACGCATGCTGCGCAAGGTCGCCGCCGTCACCCTCGGCCCGGGCAACCCCACCGCCCCCCTGGCGTTCACGTACTTCTCCCAACTGGCCGCCAGCGAGGAGTTGCGTGCCGGGACGTACGCCGAGTCAGTCGTGGGACCCTCAGTGGAACTGCTCCGGGCCGTAGTGACCTCCCAGTTGGGAGACACAGCCCCTGCCGGGGCGGCATCGGATGAGTTGCTCGGCCTGCGCATCACCCAGTACGTTCGCGCCCACCTGGCTGACCCGGGCCTGTCGGCCCCACGCATCGCGGCAGCGCACGGCATCTCGATCCGCCACCTCTACAATGTGTTGTCGCGGTTGGGCATCAGCCTCGGGGACTGGATCCGCAGCCGCCGCCTGGCCGAGTGCAGGCAGGAACTGGCCGGGCCCTACGGTCGGGTGCACACCATCGCGGGCATCGGCCGCCGTTGGGGCTTCATGGACGCCACGCACTTCAGCAAGGCCTTCAAGCAGGCATACGGCATGTCACCACGCGTCTGGCGCGACCTGCACCACCGCACGCCCTCGCACCGTTGAAGCCCTGCCTTTGACCAGTGTCGCACTGCCGTGGGTGCGTGGGCTCTCGATGGCTACCGGCTCCTGCTGCCGGCGACGGCGCACGGAACCGCCGCGCCTCGAAATGACCCTGCTGGTCCTCGTCCACGCGGGCTCGCGCGTTCAGCCTGCCGTACGACGCACCATGGACCGCTTCACAGGTGTCGTCCCTGTCGGATCCAGCGTCAAGGTGGCCACCTCCCAGCCCTGACCCTCGGTGCGAGGCGCGCTCGTGGCTGCCGATGGCGTCGGTCAGACCGGCCGGGCGGCTTGCCGTCCGGCCGGGGCGCGCGGCCCCGCCGTCGCACGCGAGGAACAATAGCGGAGCCCCCGATCCCCCCGCCCGCCGCCCGGGGCCTGTCCCACCCACTTCTCTGTCTTCCTGCTGCGTCTGCAACCGTCCTCTACACAGCGAGCCCTCAGAAAATCGATTTCCGCGCTGCGTGCCGGCCAGCACATTCCTCCGCTCCGCTTCGCACACGGACGGTGTTGCATACGACGCAATTATGCCTGCAGCTCAGTGGCTTGGATATGGAATGTAGCGTCTGCAACAGGTGTGGTGCAGGCGGACTCACCGGTTTCCTCCCCGAACGTTCGCCGGGTGGTTTGAACAACGTTGTGATCGTGACCGCGCTCGGGGATCATCGCGGGATGAGTGAGATCATCTTGATGTCGGATCCGCGGGTAGCAGCCGTCCCCGTACATGAGTGCGGTGAGCCACTGGTCGATGTCCGGAAGGAGCCGCTCCTTGTGGACTTGCGGAAGCAGGACGACTCGGACGCCTTCTTCTACCTCCGAGCAGGCCTGCTGGAGCGTCTGCTCCAGGCACAAGCGCACTTACCGGTCGGCCTGAGGTTCCTCATAGTCGAGGGCTATCGTCCCCTGGCCTTGCAGCGCCGCTACTTCGAGAAATACGCGGCCAGGTTGCGAGCTGAGCAGCCTGAATGGATCGACG
The DNA here is from genome assembly GCF_014649815.1 of Streptomyces mutabilis. Taxonomy (GTDB): domain Bacteria; phylum Actinomycetota; class Actinomycetes; order Streptomycetales; family Streptomycetaceae; genus Streptomyces; species Streptomyces mutabilis. The sequence goes on from NZ_BMTT01000016.1 coordinate 141,003, forward strand.
AGCAGATTCGGTCGGCGACGAGCCGTTTCGTGTCACCACCGGAGATCGCGCCGCACAGCGCAGGCGCGGCGGTGGATCTTACGCTCGTGGATGCGGACGGACGTGAGCTGGATCTGGGTACGCCTATGAATGCGACTCCAGAGGAGAGCGCCGGCGCCTGCTACACCAACGCTGCTGGGATCAGCGCTCAGGCACGCGCCCACCGGGAGATCCTGGGGCGCGTGCTGACGGCCGTGGGTCTGGTGAACTACCCGACGGAGTGGTGGCACTGGTCGTTCGGCGACCGCTACTGGGCGTTGGCCACTGGAGCGGCAAGCGCCTGTTACGGACCGAGGCTGCACGGCGTGGACGAATGACGCTCCCGCCAAAACCAGCCGCATACTGGGCGAGCTCGCCGGCGACCACGCGGACCGCACCTGGGACAAGCGCCATGCGCGACCTCATCCGGCCCGACGTGCTCATCCTCGACGATTCGCGATGCGTCAGCTGTCCGCCTCCCAAGCCGATGACCTCTACGAACTCGTCTCCGAGCGACAGGGACGGTCTCTGATCATCACCAGCAACCGGGCACCGAGCGACTGGTATCCGCTCTTCCCCAACGGTCGTCGCCGAGTCACTCCTGGACCGGCTGATCAACGCCAGCCACCAATCATCATGAACGGCCCCAGCTACCGACCCAACAAGCGACCGAAGGGACCCACCAACCCGGCCGAACCCCGATCAAGTAGCCGACCCTGCCCGAGGGTTGGGAGAACCGACGCGATCACCGACCGCTGAGTCGATCCTCAACCCCGAGAGGCCCCCAGCGCCCGACCGGCCTCGACGACCATGGCAGTAAACTCGGCCGTCTCGCTGCCCCGGCGTTCCGGGGCAGCGTCATAGGTTGACGGCGCACCAGTGTCCTCGCGCACCCGCAACGCCTCGTGGATGATCCACGCCTTCTCAGAACCCATCCTTAAATCCGCAACCTGGACACCATGCGCGATCACGGTGCCAGGCTGGGTATGACGCCCCGGCACGTCGATGAGGGCTTGTGCCTGATCTCCGCGATGGTCCTGCACACGGGCCGTGACCTGCATGAATTGACGGCTGAGGACATCTTCCACGTCCGGGCCCTGGGCCGCCGGCTGCGAGGTGAGGCGTTCATCGGGACCCACACGGCATGGGAACTGCTGCGAGGCGTCGGTGTCATCCAGTCCAAGGAGACCCTCAAAGACTCTCTGCGATTCGGCAGCGGCCGACGGCCGAACTGGTCGACGCGTACAACATCCAGTCGACGGCGATCCGGAACGTGCTGGTGCGGTATCTCGACGAACGCCGTCCTGGTGTCGACTACGGCAGTTTCCGAGGACTGGTACGGGAACTGGTCGGTGTCTTCTTGGCGGACATCGAGGCCCACCATCCCGGCATCGACACTCTCCTGCTTCCCGACGATGTCGTCGACGGCTGGAAGCAGCGAATCGTGACCTACGTCCACAGCAAGAGCGGGGAGGTCAACGAGCGACGGGGCCGCATCGCCGTGATGATGCGCGTTCGAGGCTTCTACCTCGACATCCAGGAATGGGCGCACGAGGACCCGTTGTGGGCACAGTGGGCCGTCCCCAGCCCCATCACCCGGGGCGATGGAGCCGGGAACCACCGGAGAGCACCGCACGCATGCACCAGCGGGTGCGCGAGCGGCTCCCTCACCTCCCGCTGTTGATCCAGACGGCCGAGCGAGTCCACCGTGAGGCCGCAGCACTGCTGGAAGCCGCTCGCGCCACCCCGCTCAACGGGATCTTCGCGCCTTGAGGAGTTCGTCCACCTGTGGTTCCGTGCCCTGCTTCTCGGCGGGAAGGCGCCAGTTTTTCGACATGTCCCGCAACCGGTGTGCCTCGTCGCAGATGAGCACGTCCAGCGGCGGCTCCGGCGTCTCGACGAAAGCTCCGAAGTGCGTGAAGCGCTTGCGGAACTCTGCCTCGGTGTATCCGACGTTCTCCTTGATGGCGGCGTTGAAGGCTCGCGATCCGCTCGCGTATTTCACCGTTCGCCCGGCGCCTTCGAGGTCGGCTCGTAGCTGAAGTCCGATCGCACTCTTCCCAGTGCCCGCGCCCCTGGTGATCAGGAAGACGGCGCGCTGTGGCCGGGGGACGAGTGCCTCACGGTCTGAACTGTCCAGAATCAGCTCCGACGCCTCAAGCACGTCGTCGGCCACCTCCTTCTGCCTGTCCCTCAGGGTGAAGACGGTGTCCTCCCCGTTCGATCTGACCATGGCGTCGAGGAGCGGGGTGTTCCGGAGGTTCATCCGATGCAGGATGTATTCGGCGGCGGAGGAGTAGTCGTCGCCGGCGGCGAAATGAGCTTGCAAATCCTTGAGAAGTCTGCCCGAGTGTGTACGTTCGGGCGTACGGTCCCGTAGGGGCATCGGCCCCGAGCAGTGGCCGAATCGAGTCGTCCGTGGCGTTGTGGAGATACGCGAAGCCACCGCATTCGAACTGGAGCCCGTTGAGCGGTCCGGTGGGCCCGATGAACAGTGCGTGGTATTCACCGAGCTGAAGAGCAGGGTGAGTAACGGGACCTTCGATCCCCGGCACGTACACGAGGTCAGCTGTCGCGGCCTCCACCCTCGTCACCGACGACCACTGCTTCAGCTCGACAAGTTGTACGGAGAGGTTGCCCTTCACGGGGTGCCGCCCCACGAGGACCACATCAATCTGGCCCAGCCCGTTCGCGCCCTCGGACGAGTCCACCGTCGGAGAACACTCAACGATCATCTCGACGTTGCCGCGCTCGGCGGCAACCAGGTCTTGGGCGAGCGAGACAAGACTTCCAGCCCATGCCGAGCGCTCGCTGTCAGAGGATTCGCCCCGTTGGAAGTGCACCCAGCGGGCAGCCAGGTGGGGCACCAGGCGACGCCGTTCATTCGGGCAAGAATGTCCTGTGCTGCCAACCGCAGCAGGAGCATGGACACGAGGACGATCCCCCAGAGCACAAGTGACTCGTGCGGGTGGGGGCGTGTCCATGCAGGAAGCCCGTCGGGCCGCAACCGGTATCGGGAATCTTAGCGAGCGGAAACGGTCAGACCGAAGCGGGTTCTCGAGTCGAACCTCCCACCAGCTGACGCAATTTCTCCCTGGTCTCGGGGTCCGTCGCGAAGACGACGGTGCCGACCATCCCTCGCGTCAGCAACACCTTGTAGGTGTTGCGGATCAGGCGGTCGACGTCTTCGTCGGAAGTCGACTTCTTGAAGACCGGGTCCTTCGACGCCGTACGGTCAGTGATCCAGCGGTCGCCTCGCCACAGCAGGTCGGGACCGATGATGACGCCGGACCAGTCGTACTCGAAGCCCTGGGCGGTGTAGACACAGCCAACCTGGCCGAAACCTGCCGGGTCGGTGGCCCACAGGGCTGCTGGTGGGGCACCGGAGACAGAGCGGTCACCGCGCAGGTTCCAGGGGCGGGCCCAGTCGCCGATGACGACGTCGGGCGGGAGAGGACTTCCGGGCTTCGGTTCCGGCGACCAGCGCCAGCAGTAGCCGGCGGACATACGGGCGCCGTAGCCCTGGGCGCGGCGCGCCTCGAGGAACGCTTCCATCTGCTGCGGGCTGTCGGCGACCAGCAACTGCATACGACCGTCGGGTTCCCAGATCACGGGCCCACCGGGTTCGAGGCCGAGTAGCCGGACCACCCAGCGCAGGTAGGCGTCGCTGCCGCCGCAGCGGAACTGGCTGTCCAGAGGGACGACGTGGCAAGGGATGTCCCGCCTTGCCGCAGCCTTCTTGATGTCCGCCACAGTGCCCATCTCACCAGGACGCACAACTTGGTGCTCGTCCAGGAAGAAGACGGGAACATAGGCGACATCGATCAGTTCGTCGATCTGTGCCCGGCCGGTTCGGAGCGCGGCTCGGGTGTACCGGTTGGCCGAGGTCTCCCGGATACGGTGGGCCTCGTCGCAGATCAGAGCCCCCAAACTGTTCTTCTCTGCCGTCATAAAGCTGTTGAAGTACTTGAAAAGGTCCTGGACCTCTCGCTTGCGGGCCCCGGCGATCTTCCTCATCGTCTTGGTGAAGGATTGGGAGCCGGTGGCGTGCAGTGCGGGTACACCGCGGCGGTACAACTCGCCGAGCAACTGGAGGGCGATGACGCTCTTGCCCGTCCCCGGACCGCCCGTGACGACGACGACTTCCTTACGGTCGGCGTTCTTCGCCTTCTGCACGGCATTGAGCACCATGCGGTACGCGACCTGCTGCTCGTCGAGGAGTACGAACTGCGTGCGCTCTCGCACCTCTTCGGCAGCCACCGACATCAGCTGCTTCGAAGGCACCTTGACGCCTTCGCACAGTTCGTCCGCTGCGCGAGCGCCCGAGCGTCTGTCGCTGAGTTTCGTGCGGAGGTGGTCGAGGAAGGCACCTCGACGTTCTCCGGTGAAGAGCAGACCGTGGCCGTCGCGCTCGATCTCCCGCAGACCGGTCACCCCACACTCGGTGGCGTTGTGCAGGAACGCCACCCCGCTGACCCTGTGGCCGTGCTCCGCAACGGCTCCGTTGAAGTTGACCAGGTACTCGCAGTACCGGCGAACTTGCTCAATGGGGTTGAGGACGGGGTGGGAATAGGCATCCACGTGGCACAGGGTGGGGTCGTCCTCGTTGGGAAGTGCCTGACTCCACTGTTTCAGTTCCACCACGACGTAGGACGGTTCGCCCGTGTCGGGGTGCACGCCCGCGAGTACCGCATCGGCCCGCCTACTGTTCAGCGGGAGCGCGTACTCGATCAACACCTCGACGTCGCCGAGACCCGCGTCGATCAGGGCCGCCGTCAGCGCGGGGATGCTCCGTTCCCAGGATCGCGTTTCTGCGGCTCCGGGTCGGTATCCATGCATGTGGACGAACCGCTCGGTGAGGTGGAGATACAGAGAACTGTCGAGCGTCCTCGCGGCGATCGACTTGGCGGACTCGCGGAACAGCAAGAACTTCCCCCAGGCAGCACGAAATGACTCGTGCGGGTGGGGGCATGTCCTTCGAGACTCCACCGGGGCGGAGCGGAAGCCCGTCGGGCCGCTTCGACGATATGTGTGACATTACCTGGTGCCACTGACAGAGTTCGCTGGTGGCCGCCGAGCCGGCGGGGAAGCCAGCCCGGCACAGTGCGCCTCGGCCGCTGAACGGATCGCGCTCGTCAGCGGTGTGACGGTGCGCGGCGACGCCCGTCCGCCGAGACTCGGCGTCTACAGCTTCTCTTGAAACGGCTACGCGTCCAGCACACCCAGGGTCGCAAAGGCCGACACAGCCCTGGGGCACGTGGCCGCCGCTCCGTCGTCCATCTGGACCCGACAGCCACACGGCGCCTGCTGGCCTACCTCCTCACAGGACATCCTTTAGTCGAGCTGTGTCGTGATCGTCCACTGTGCAGTCGCACGGCAGACGCTCACCGGCCCCTTCATCCGTCGTCCTCCAGCGCTCTCAGCAACACCGGCAGCGAAGCATGCAGCTCCCGCTCCCAATAGGCCCACATATGGGTCCCAGGCCCGTAGAAGTTGGTCGTCAGGTGCCGCGCCCCCATCCGCCGCAGCTCAGCGGCCAGCGCATGGTTCTGCCGGTTGAAGTCGGCCTCGAGGGCACTGGCGGCACCCGGCGCGTCCAACGGCCCCGTCGTCCCGTCCCCGCAGGACAGGTACACCGGGATGGAGCGGAGCCGCTTGGCGAGGTGGCCGGGGTCGTGTGCCTCCCAGATCCGGCGTTGGGCGACCGGGTCTCCCCATACCCTCAACGGGTCGTTGCCCTGGCCGGCGAAGAAGCCCAGGATGCGGTTGACCGACTCCTCGTCGAGGAGGGGGTGGGCCGAGCCGGAGTAGGAGGCGGCGGCCTTGAACATGCCCGGGTGGCGGGCGGCGTAGAGGAGGGCGCCCTGGCCGCCCATCGACAGGCCGGCGACGACGCGGTCGCGGCCGGCGCCCCAGTCGCGTTCCAAGAGGTGACGCAGCTCCTTGGTGTGGAAGGTCTCCCAGGCGGGGTCACCGCCCTGGCCGTGGTTCCACCAGTCGCTGTACCAGCCGTTCCAGCCGGCCTCCGGCATGACGACGAGGACGTCGCGGAGGGCGTCGGTCTCCGCGACGTCCGTCATCGCGGTCCACGACGTGTAGTCACCGCAGCAGCCGTGCAGGAGCCACAGGGTCGGCCAGTGCTGTCGGCGCCGGTCGTCGGGGTTCCAGCCGTCGGGGGTCAGGAGGCGGACCTTGACCGTGCGGCCGCCGAGGGCCGTCGAGCGGACCGAGAGGTCGAGCTGTCGGTCCGCGACGTGGGTGACGGCTACGACCTCCGCGCCGTGGGAGGAGCCGGAGGGGTGGGCTGCTGCCAGGGCCGGGGCGGTGGGGGTCAGGGTGGCGAGCAGTACGGACAGGACGAGGAGGACTCGGGTTCGTAGGGTCAGGGCGGTGGGCACGTTCGCGAACACGGCGGCTCCCTGGGGTGGGTTGTGATGCTTCGCTGCGGTGCGGTTCTCGCGTGCGGGTGGGTCGGTCGCGTCAGCGGCCCTGCCTGCGAGGCAGGATCAGCAGCGCGTCGCCGACCGGGCGTTCGCCGGCGGCGTCGGACGGGTCGTTGAGCAGGGCGCCGTCGGTCACCATCGTCGTGGAGCCGCCGCCGTCGAAGTTGACGGCGTCGCGCAGGCCCAGGGACTTGGCGACCTCGGCGCTCTCGCCGATGCTCAGGCCGAGGGACTCGGTGCTGCGGCCGTCGGCCGTGATGAGGACGGTCCGGCCTGCCGTGTCCACGCCGGCCAGGGTGCGTGGGTTGCGCTTGTGGACCCAGCCGTAGTACCAGCTCGGGTCGTCCGGGTGGACCATGCCGTCGGTGGCGGGGGTGACGTGCAGGCGTCCGTCGCGGACCAGTTCCGGGCCCGCGTTCAGGATGTGCGTCCTGGGTGTGGGCTGGAGGCGGCGGCCTCGTTCGTCCAGGAGAGTCGTGGTGATGCGGAGACGGTCGCCGATGTGTGCGAGGGCGGTCAGGTCGGCGACGCGGCGGCCGGTCGCCTGGATAGAGCTGCCGCCGGGCGGGAGGGTGCCGCCTCGGGGTGAGCGCAGTTCTACCACTCGGTCGTGGGCGTCCAGTACGGCTTCCACTCCGTCACCGGGCGGTGTCGTGTCGCCGTACTCCGGGGTGAAGGTGACCAGTTCGTCGGAGTTGGTGCAGGTCACGTCGTGGAGGGGCAGGGACGTCGGGGCGTCGCCGGGGGTGCCGCCGCAGTTCCTGATCAGGCCGGGTACTCGGTTGATGCCGTTCAGGGGGAGGGAGGCGGTTCCTGTACTGACGCTGCCTCGCCAGGTGAGGCGGGTGACCTGCGTGCGTCTGCCGTTGTCGTGGAGCACGAGGCCGGGGCGTCCGGCGACCGGTTCGCTCAGGAGGCGGCCGTCGTAGACGCCCACGCCCGCCGGGTCGCCGGGGGCGCCCGCCTTGGGGTCGAGGACGAAGAAGCCGGCGTTGACCGCCGCGGTGGCGCCGGCCGTCGTGGACAGGTCGCTGGTCGTCTCGCGGTTCTCCAGGTCGGGGCCGTAGGACGCGTCGAGGCGGCCGCGGAACTTGCGCGGGTCGATGGTGAGCACGTCCACGTGCCATGGGCCGCGGGCGTCGGCGTCGCCGTCCCAGCCGGTGTAGACGGCGGATCCCGTGTGGCCGGCGGCCCTCAGGCGTGTTCGTTCGGCGGTCGCGGCGGACTGGGAGTCGAATGTGCCTACGCGGACCCGCCAGCCGAGGGTGCCGCCCGCGTAGTCGGCCGTGCGCGGTGTCCTGACCTGCTCCGCGCGGGCCTGGAAGCCCTTTGCCCTCAGCTCGGCGGCCAGTTCGTCCGCGCTCGCCCGGTCCTTGAGGGTGGTCGGCGGCGCGTCGGGGTCCGGTGAGGTCTCGCCGCCGGGGATGGAGACCTCGACCGTCCAGTGCAGGGCGGAGCCGGCGGTCCCGCCGCCGCCTCGCACGATGCGGGTGAGGGTGACGCCGGGCTGGAGGGTTGTGGTGGTGCGGGTCTCGGTCAGGTCGGCGGGGCCGAGGGGGAGCGTGTGCCGGGTCGGCTGAGCAGCCGGGGTATATGCCCGGGACGGCAGTGCGCTCGCCGTGACGAGGACGCCGAGGACGGCAGCCGCGCCGCACAGTTTCTTCTTCATCTGCACCGCCTGAAAGGGATGGGTCGGAGGGGAAGGGCTTGATGGACGGGCTCGATGACCTGGGGTGGGACGATCGTTCGCCGTCCATCCTCTCCGCTCACTCCTGACGCGGACGTGGACAGCCGTCCAATGCTCACTGCACAAGTAGTGGCCCCTGCGGGCGCACCGTCAAGGTCGCGGCCTTCTCCGTCAGAGCCCGGCGGTCGCCTCGGCGAACGTGCCGACGACCTTGTCCCCGCGTAGGACGACGCAGTTCACCGTTCCCTTCGCCGCTTCCTCCTGGGCGATCAGTACGTCGGGCGCAGTGGACTCGGAGAAGCGCAGGTAGCCGATCGCTCCCCGGCTCGTCGTGCGCGCACCCAGCCACTCCACCAGCCTTCGGAGGTCGTCGAACTCGTCCGGGTGCACTTCTTGTCGCGCGGTCAGAGACCAGCCCCGTCCGTTCGGGCACAGCTCTCCCACCAGGGCGTCTTCGATGCGGTGCGCCGGCCCTAGTACTCCAGTTAGAAATCGTTGCCTGAGCTGGTCGGTTTCGTTGTGCTGGACATGGTGGGG
>NZ_BMTT01000017.1 GCF_014649815.1 Streptomyces mutabilis
CTCGGCGATCTGCTGGAGCGTCGCCCCGATGTCGGACGTACGGGTCGTGGTCATGGACTGCACGGACACGGGGGCGTCGCCGCCCACCGCCACGGGCCCGACCTGGATCTGCCGGCTCTTGCGGCGCTCCGCGAGCCTGGTCGGAACGTCCGGCATGCCGAGAGAAATCGCAGTCATCTGCTGTGCAACCCCAAGTCGTGGATCAAGGTCCGGCCCCGTTCAGCGGCGGGCTCCGGCATCCGAGATTACGGCACGGACATGAACGTCCGGCACACGGTGTACGGGAGATGCACCCATTGGCGTCCATCTGCCGTACGACAGGCGTGAAGCCCGGTCCGGAGAGACATACTCCCCGGACCGGGCTTCTCGTCGGACCGTACGGAAGGTTCTACGCGTACGGAAATCAGCTGATCCGCACCGGATTGACGACGTCCGCCACCAGGACGAGCAGCGTGAAGCAGACGAAGACGCCCGCCACCACGTAGGCGACCGGCATCAGCTTCGCCACGTCGAACGGTCCGGGGTCAGGGCGGCGCAGCACCTTGGCCGCGTTCCGGCGCAGCGATTCCCACAGGGCGCCCGCGATGTGGCCGCCGTCGAGCGGCAGCAGCGGGAGCATGTTGAAGAGGAACAGGGAGAGGTTGAAGCCGGCCACCAGCATGACGAACATCGCGAGCTGCTGGGTGGGCGGGATGTCGAGGGTGGCGATCTCACCGCCGACACGGGCCGCGCCGACGACACCCATCGGGGAGTCGGCCTCGCGGGGTCCGTCGCCGAAGGCCGCGTCCCACAGGGCGGGGATCTTGGACGGCAGCGCGGCCAGGGAGTCTACGGCGTCGCCGACCCGGTCGCCCATCCACGTCACGGACTGGCCGAAGTCCTGCTTCACCACGCCGGTGGCGGCGCTGAAGCCGAGGAAGCCGGCGGTGACGTACTCGCCCTCGACGATCTGTCCGTTGGCGTCCTTCTTCGCGACCTGGTTGGTGGCGATGGTCGCCTGGAGGGTGACCTCCCGGCCGTCGCGCTCGACGACGACCGGCACCGTCTCGCCGGGGTTGGCACGGATCATGTTGGACAGGCGGTCCCAGTCGTCGGTCCGTACGCCGTCGAAGGCGACGATCTTGTCGCCCGCGCGGAGGCCGGCCGCGGCGGCCGGGGAGGCCGGGTCGGACTTGGTGCAGTCGTTCCGGTTCTCGCTCTGCGAGATGACGCACTGGGAGACGGAGCTGACGGTGGTGGTCTGCTGCGAAATGCCGAAGCCCATCAGGACGGTGAGGAAGAGCACCACCGCCAGGATGAGGTTCATGAACGGACCGGCGAACATGACGATGACGCGCTTCCACGGCTTGCGCGTGTAGAACAGGCGCTCCTCGTCACCCGGCCGCAGTTCCTCGAAGGCGGCCGAGCGGGCGTCCTCGATCATGCCGCGCCAGGGCGAGGTGGAGCGGGCCTCCAGCTTGCCGTCGGCGCCGGGCGGGAACATGCCGATCATGCGGATGTAGCCGCCGAACGGGATGGCCTTGACGCCGTACTCGGTCTCGCCCTTCTTCCGCGAGAAGAGCGTCGGCCCGAAGCCGACCATGTACTGCGGCACGCGGATGCCGAACATCTTGGCGGTGGAGAGGTGCCCCAGCTCGTGCCAGGCGATCGAGAACAGCAGGCCGACCGCGAAGACGACTATGCCGAGGATGAACATCAGGGTCGTCATGCACGGGCCTCCGCCGTCTGTGCCGCCAGTTGCCGGGCCCGGGCGCGCGCCCAGGTCTCCGCTTCGAGGACGTCCGAGACGGTGAGCGAGGTTCCCGTGCGGGGGGTGCCGTGTTCCTCGACCACCCGCGTGACGGTCTCCATGATCCCGAGATACGGCAGCGCGCCGGAGCGGAACGCCTCGACGCACTCCTCGTTGGCGGCATTGAACACCGCCGGGGCCGTGCCCGCGAGCTGCCCGACGTGCCGGGCCAGGTTCACCGAGGGGAAGGCTTCGTTGTCGAGCGGGAAGAACTCCCAGGTCGAGGCCTTGCTCCAGTCGAAGGTGGGGGCGGCGTCGGGGACGCGTTCGGGCCAGCCGAGGCCGACGGCGATGGGCCCGCCCATGTCGGGGGGCGTGGCGTGGGCCAGTGTCGATCCGTCCGTGTACTCAACCATCGAGTGGACATACGACTGCGGGTGCACGACCACCTCGATGCGGTCGAAGGGAATGTCGTAGAGGAGGTGGGCCTCGATCACCTCCAGGCCCTTGTTGACGAGGGTGGCCGAGTTGATCGTGATCACCGGGCCCATGGCCCAGGTGGGGTGGGCGAGGGCGTCCTCGACGGTGACGGCCGCCAGCTGCTCCCTCGTGCGTCCCCGGAACGGGCCGCCGGAGGCGGTGACGACCAGCTTGCGCACGTCGGCGCGGGTACCGGCGGCCAGTGCCTGGAAGAGCGCGGCGTGCTCGGAGTCGACCGGGATGATCTGCCCCGGCTTGGCGAGCGCCTTGACCAGCGGGCCGCCCACGATGAGCGATTCCTTGTTGGCGAGCGCGAGGGTGCGGCCCGCCTCCAGGGCGGCCAGGGTCGGGGCGAGTCCGATGGAGCCGGTGATGCCGTTGAGGACGGTGTGGCAGTCGGAGGCGGCGGCCTGGGTGGCCGCGTCCGGTCCCGCGAGGATCTCGGGGAGCGGCTCCCCACTGCCGTACTGCGCCCTCAGGGCTTCCCGGAGCGCCGGTACGACGTCCTCGCGGGCGACGGCGACGGTCCGGGCCTTCAGCCGGTACGCCTGCTCGGCGAGGAGGGCGACCCGACCGCCGTTGGCGGACAGGGCGGTGACCCGGAAGCGGTCCGGGTTGCGCAGCACGAGTTCGATGGCCTGGGTCCCGATCGAACCGGTGGACCCGAGGATCACCACGTCCTTCGGGCCGTCGCCCGCCACCGGGTCGTACACGAGGTGGGGGTCGGCGAGGGGGGCTGGACTGTCGCTCATTCCCCCATTGTGGCCGCAACGGCCCTCCGCGAGGACAGCGCGTCCCTCGCACGGGTGTCGCACTGCCCGCAGGGGGTAGGGGCGGGGCCCCTCCGGCGCTCCCGCCGGGGCGCGGACGGCCCCGGTGGGAACGATGACGTGCGACTGTCCTACCCGACCGTCCTACCTGATGGGGCGGTGGACGTTGGCGCGCCGTGTTTCTCCGGGGGTGGCGTCCGCGATCCAGGGGCCCTCGCCGGACGCGTCGACGATGCCCTGCTCCAGCCACTCGTAGGCGCCGCCCAGTACGCCCTTGACGACCTTGCGGTCGACGTCGTCGGTGTTGGTCCACAGACGGTCGAGGAGTTCCTCGACGCGGATGCGGGCCTGGCGGCAGAAGGCGTCCGCGAGCTGGTAGGCCTCGCGGCCGTGGTCGCCCTCGGCGCGCAGGTGCTCGGCGCGGACGCAGGCGGCGCTCATCGCGAACAGTTCCGCGCCGATGTCGACGATGCGGCCCAGGAAGCCCTGCTTGGTCTCCATCCGGCCCTGCCAGCGGGACATGGCGTAGAAGGTGGAGCGGGCGAGTTTGCGGGCGGTGCGTTCGACGTAGCGCAGGTGCCCGGACAGGTCCCGGTGACCGGGCGGGTGGAAGTCGGCGTACGAGCGCGGGAGCTGTCCCGGTCCGGCGACCAGCTTCGGCAGCCACTTGGCGTAGAAGACGCCCGCCTGCGCGCCCGCCCGCGCCTTGTCGGACAGGGTCTTGTCGGGGTCGATCAGGTCGCCGGCGACCGAGAGGTGGGCGTCGACGGCCTCGCGCGCGATCAGCAGGTGCATGATCTCGGTGGAGCCCTCGAAGATGCGGTTGATGCGCAGGTCGCGCAGGAGCTGTTCGGCGGGGACCGCGCGTTCGCCGCGGGCTCCGAGGGAGGCCGCGGTCTCGAAGCCCCGGCCGCCGCGGATCTGGACCAGCTCGTCGGCCATCAGCCAGGCCATCTCCGAGCCGTAGAGCTTGGCGAGGGCGGCCTCGATGCGGATGTCGTTGCGGTCCTCGTCGGCCATCTGGGAGGAGAGGTCCAGGACGGCTTCGAGGGCGAAGGTCGTCGCCGCGATGAAGGAGATCTTGGCGCCGACCGCCTCGTGCAGCGCGACCGGCTTGCCCCACTGCTCACGCACCGCCGACCACTCACGGGCGATCTTCAGGCACCATTTGCCGGCGCCCACGCACATGGCGGGCAGGGAGAGGCGACCGGTGTTGAGGGTGGTGAGGGCGATCTTGAGGCCGGCGCCCTCCGGGCCGATGCGGTTCCCGGCCGGCACGCGCACCCGGTGGAAGCGGGTGACGCCGTTCTCCAGGCCGCGCAGGCCCATGAAGGCGTTGCGGTTCTCGACGGTGATGCCCTCGGAGGCGGCCTCCACGACGAAGGCGGTGATGCCGCCCTTGCCGCCCGTCCCGTCCGCGGACTTCGGGACGCGGGCCATGACGACCAGCAGGTCGGCGACGACGCCGTTGGTGGTCCACAGCTTCACGCCGTCGAGGACGTAGTCGTCGCCGTCCCGGACGGCCGTGGTGGCCAGACGGGCCGGGTCGGAGCCGACGTCCGGCTCGGTCAGCAGGAACGCCGAGATGTCGGTGCGGGCGCAGCGCGGCAGGAACGTGTCCTTCTGCTCCTGGGTGCCGAACATCTTCAGCGGCTGCGGCACGCCGATCGACTGGTGGGCGGAGAGCAGCGCGCCGATCGCGGGGTTCGCGGATCCGACCAGGGCGAGGGCCTTGTTGTAGTAGACCTGGGTGAGGCCGAGACCGCCGTACTTGGTTTCGATCTTCATGCCGAAGGCGCCCAGCTCCTTCAGCCCGGTGATCACCTCGTCCGGGATGCGGGCGTCCCGCTCGATCACGGCCCCGTCGATCTTCGTCTCGCAGAAGTCGCGCAGCTTGGCGAGGAACTCCTCGCCGCGCTGGACGTCCTGGTCGGCGGGGAGCGGGTGGGGGTGGATGAGGTCGAGACGGAAGCGGCCGAGGAAGAGTTCCTTGGCGAAGCTCGGCTTGCGCCAGTCCTGTTCGCGGGCCGCCTCCGCGACCTGGCGGGCCTCACGTTCGGTGACGGTGGGTCGGGAGGAGGGGGTGGTTGGTGCGGACATGAGGCTCACCTCGCCGCGAATCGGCATCGGGGGACGGTACGCCCGCGGAGGTCGCCGCGATTCGTCGTACGCGAAGTTGCGGACGTACGTTACTAGTCGGTGCTACCCGATCGTATGTACCCGATTACGGACGGCCCCACCACCCTTCGTGCGGCGTTCGGCCGACGCCCCCCGGGGAGGGTTGCGGGAGACGGTCTGTCGAAGCGCTTCGACGGACTATGGACACTCACCCTCGGTGAGGCTACTGTCGAACCACCCTCACCCGCAGCTGCCCGCCCCGCGCGCTGTCGAAGCGCTTCACACAATCTTGGAGAGCTGGATGGTCACCCTCGCCGAGGTCGCCCAGCACGCCGGAGTCTCGGCGAGCACGGTGAGCTACGTCCTCAGCGGCAAGCGGTCCATCTCCACCACCACCCGCCTGCGGGTCGAGGAGAGCATCCGGGAACTCGGCTACCACCCGAACGCCGGCGCCCGCGCCCTGGCCAGCAGCAGGTCGAACATCATCGCGCTGATGATCCCGCTGCGCACGGACATGTACGTGCCGGTGATGATGGAGATCGCCATCGCGGTCGCGACCACCGCACGCACCCACGGCTACGACATCCTGCTGCTGACCGGTGAGGAGGGCCCCGACGCGGTGCGCCGCGTCACCGGGAGCGGGCTCGCCGACGCGATGATCCTGATGGACGTCGAACTCGACGACGAGCGGCTGCCGCTTCTGCGGGGCACCGACCAGCCTTCCGTACTGATCGGCCTGCCCTCCGACACCACGGGGCTGACCTGCGTCGACCTCGACTTCCGGGCGACCGGCGCGCTGTGCGTGGAGCACCTGGCGAAGCTGGGACACCGCGACATCGCCGTCATCGGCGAGGCCCCCGCGGTCTACGAACGGCACACCGGCTTCGCCGAGCGCACGCTCGACGGGCTGCGTTCCCGCGCGCGGGAGCTGGAGCTGCGGCTGCTGCACCGGCCCTGCGAGGGCGGGTACGACGCGATGGCCGCCACCTTGGCCCGGGTCTTCGACGAGCGCCCGGACACCACCGGGTTCGTCGTCCAGAACGAGTCGGCGGTCGAGCCGCTGCTCGCCCTGTTGCGCCAGCAGGGCCGGGCGGTGCCCGAGGACGTGTCGGTGGTCGCGGTCTGCCCCGAGCAGGTCGCCGTCCAGGCCTCGGTGCGGCTCACGTCCGTCGCCGTGCCCGCGCAGGAGATGGGCCGTCGCGCCGTGGAGCAGCTGATCGCAAAGCTCGACGGGCAGGGCAGCGACGAGGTCGTGCTGCTCGCGCCGGAGCTGACGGTGCGGGCCAGCTCGGGGCCGGCGCCCGTCCGGTCGTAGCGCTTCCCCTCCCCGGACCCGTCCTCCCTGGGGCCGTCCTCTCCGGGCCCCTCTCACCGAGCCTTGAACCTTCCTCCCTCACGGCCTTCCTCTCGCAGTGCCTCGTCCACCCACAGGAACTCCCCAGGAGCATGCCTCGTGACCCAGCCTGCCCAGACACCGCCCAAGGTCAGCCTCGCCCAGTCCTCCCCCACCGTCGGCACGCTCCGCGAGCGGGACGGGGCGCTGGAGTGGAGCGGCCGTCAGGAAACCGTACGGATCGAACCCTGGGGGCCGGACGCGGTCCGGGTCCGGGCCCGGCTCGGCGGCCCCGTGCTGGAGGATCTCCCGGGCGCCCTGCTCCCGAACGTCCCGGCGACCGGGAGCACCGTCAAGATCGAGGAAGGGCACGCCACGCTGACCGTCGGGGCGCTGACCGTGGAAGTCGACGCCGAGGGACTGGTCCGCTTCGTGCGGACCGCGGACGGCGGTGAGCTGCTGGCCGAGGAGCGCGCCCACTTCTGGTGGCCCGGCCCGCGCCTGTACACGGCGGTCGGCAACGGGTACCACCGGCTGGAGCAGCGGTTCGCCGCCTACGACGACGAGAAGCTGTACGGCCTCGGCCAGCACCAGCACGGCCGCCTCGACCAGAAGGGTCTGGTCGTGGACCTGGTCCAGCGCAACGCCGAGGTGTCCATACCCGTCCTCACCTCCAGCCGCGGGTACACCTTGCTGTGGAACAACCCGGCGATCGGGCGCGTGGAGCTGGCCCACAACGGCACGCGCTGGGTCGCCGACTCCGCCCGCCAGATCGACTACTGGATCACCGCCGGCACCCCGGCCGACACCCAGCGCCGCTACAGCGCGGTGACCGGCCGTACGCCGATGCTCCCCGCGTGGGCGGCGGGCTTCTGGCAGTGCAAGCTGCGCTACCGCACGCAGGACGAGCTCCTCGCCGTCGCCCGGGAGTACAAGCGGCGCGGACTGCCGATCGACGCCATCGTCTGCGACTTCTTCCACTGGACGCACCTGGGCGAGTGGAAGTTCGACCCCGCCGAGTGGCCCGACCCGGCCGCCATGGTCCGTGAGCTGGACGAGCTGGGCATCAAGCTGGTGGTGAGCGTCTGGCCGTCGGTGTCCCCGCTCTCCGAGAACCACCCGGTCATGGAGCAGCGCGGCTACTTCATCGGCACCCAGTACGGCCCGATGGCGCACGCCGACTGGCCGGACAAGGAGGTCGCGTCGACGGTCCAGGTGGCCTTCTACGACGCCACCAACCCCGAGGCCCGCGAGTTCGTGTGGTCGAAGGTCAAGGAGAACTACCTCGACGAGTACGGCATCACGGCCTTCTGGCTGGACGCCTGTGAGCCCGAGCTGAAGCCCGGATTCCCGGAGAACCTGCGTTACTGGGCGGGGCCGGGACTGGAGGTCGGGAACCTGTACCCGGCCGAGAACTCCCGCGCCTTCGACGAGGGCCTGCGCGCCGCCGGCGTGGACGAGGTGATCACCCTCAACCGCTCGGCGTGGGCGGGCAGTCAGCGCCACGGCGCCGCGCTGTGGTCCGGGGACATCGGCACCGACTTCGCGACCCTGCGCCGCCAGGTCGCGGCCGGTCTGAACACCGCGCTGTCCGGCATCCCCTGGTGGAACACGGACATCGGCGGCTTCCACGGCGGCGACCCGGACGACCCGGCGTACCGGGAGGTGCTGGTCCGCTGGTTCCAGTTCGGCGCGCTGTCCCCGCTGATGCGCCTGCACGGCTTCCGCGACCCCGGGATGCCGCTGGGCCCGGACATGACCGGCGGCCCGAACGAGGTGTGGTCCTACGGCGAGGAGGCGTACCCGGTCCTGGAGAGGTACCTGCGGCTGCGCGAGCGGCTGAAGCCCTACGTCCTGGACGTCATGCGCGAGGCGCACGAGGACGGGCTGCCGGTTATGCGGCCGCTGTTCCTGGAGTTCCCCGAGGACCGGGCCGCGTGGGACGTCGACGACGCCTACCTCCTCGGCCGGGACCTGCTGGTCGCACCGGTGCTGACGGCCGGGGCCACGGTGCGCACGGCGCATCTTCCGGCGGGCGCGCGCTGGACGGACGCGTGGACGGGCGAGACGTACGAGGGCGGGGCCGCCGTGACGGTGGACGCGCCGCTGGACCGGATTCCGCTGTTCCTGCGGGACGGGGCGCGGCTGCCCGTCGCGGAGTAGACCGGAGGCGGACGCGAAGGGGCCGGCCCCGGGCGGGGCCGGCCCTCGGCCGTGGCGCGGTGGGGGTCAGCCGCCGCTGACCGTCAGGTTGTCGGTGCGGAAGTCGAGGCCTCCCGCGGACGAGGTGATCTCGTAGCCGAACTGCACGTCACCGATGGTCTCGTTGCCCATCCAGCCCTTGGTGTCCTTGATCCACTTCAGGATCGGCAGGATGTCGACGGTGCCGGAGTTCGAGTCCGTGGTGCGCAGGAACGAGAAGACCTCGTTGGCCCCGTTGTCGCCCTTGTAGACGTTCCAGGTGTGACCGCCGAGACTGACGGTCCCCTGCGCGGTGCCGAGCGGGCCGACGGCGCCGTTGTGGTTGACCCAGAGCATGATCTCGTAGTCGTAGTCCGTGTCCCAGATGTCGTACGACGTGTTGTACGCGCCGGACGACGGGACCGTGACGTCGTAGCTGCTGCGGAGCGACCCGAGGGAGGCGATCGGCTTGTTGATCACCTTCTTGGCGTTCGGGTAGGACTTGATGCCGCCGGTGTTCGGGTGGTCGGCCCAGACGCCCCATTCGGTGCCGGAGTCGGCCCAGACGCACTGGCTGCCGGCGCCGGATCCCCAGATGTTGTTGTAGAGGGTGTAGCCGTTCAGGGTCGTGTTGCCCCACTGGTCGCACGAGTTCCAGACGGCTGCCTGGGCGGGGGCGGAGGCGAGGCCGACGGTGGCGCCGAGCGCGAGGGCCGGGGCCAGCAGGGCGGTCAGGGTGCGGGTGCGTGGTGCCATGGCGTTTCCTTCCATGGGTGGGGGGAGGTGCGCGGGTGCTACCGCGTCTTCACGCTGATGACGCGGTCCTCTCCGGCGACGAGGTCGAGCGGTTCGGTGCCGGAGGGAGTCCGGAGTTCGATGCGGTGCGTGCGGCGGGGGCGGAGGACGGCCGTCGCCTCGCCGCCGGGCGTCCAGGTGAGGTCGAGTACGGCTCCGAACCGGGTGCGTACGCCCTTGATCTCGCCCTGCGGGCAGGACTCCGGCAGGGCGGGCAGCAGGACCAGTCGGCCGGGGGTGGACTGCACCAGCATCTCGATGAGCACGGCCGGGAGGGTGTGCGCGGCGTCCGCGTTGTAGACGTCGCGGTGGGGGTAGTGCGCGCTCATCAGGGAGGCGTGGAAGTAGTCGCCTTCGAGCATCCGGCGGACCGCGTGGGCGACCCGGTCGCCGTCGCGCAGGCGCGCGGCGATCAGGGCGTGGTGGAGGTGGCCGTGGGCGGAGTCGTTCTCGGCGCCGCGCAGTTCAAGGGCTCGGTGGGCGGCCTCGGCGAGTTCGGGGGTGTCGTACGGGTTGATCTCCTCGAGCGGCCAGACGCCGTAGAGGTGGCTGAGGTGGCGGTGGTCGTAGGTGTCCGTCAGGCCCGGCCGGGCCCATTCGGCGAGCGCGCCGTCGGCGTTGACCCGGTGGGGCGGGAGCCGGTCGGCGAGCGCGCGCCAGCGGTCGGCGTGCTCGGGGTGGCGGTCGGCGGCGGTCAGCAGGGCGTGCCGGGCGGCGGAGAGGTCCATGGCCGCGTCGACGGTGCCCCAACTGGCGTTCGCGGGGCGGTTCTCCGGCGAGTAAGAGGGGACGACGACCACGTGGCCGTCCTCGTCGGTGCGGGTGAGGAAGTCCTCGTAGAACAGGGCGGTTTCGGCGAGCGCGGCGGTGGTCCGGGGGTCGCGGGTGCCGTACGTCTCGTCGTGGTCGACGAGGGGCTTCAGCAGCCAGTCGGCGCCCGCCGTCCACAGGTGCAAGGGGTACTCGCGGCTGAAGTGGTACGTGTGCCCGGACTCGCCGTCGGTGTGGGAGGGGGCGACGACGCCCCGGGTGCCGAAGATCGCGCGGGCGTTGTCCCGCCAGTCCGGGAGCTGCCGGTGGACGAGGGACGCGTGGGCCTCGGTGACCTCGGGGAGGGCGGCGGCGGCCGCGGAGGCGGTCTGGAGGTTGAGGTTGGCGTTGGTGGTGAACGCTCCCGACCAGGCCGTGTCCCAGTCGCCGGTCCACAGGCCGGTCAGGCGGGGCGGCAGCATCCCGCTGGCGGAGAGCAGGTGGTAGCGGCCGGCCGCGAAGAGCCGTTCCAGGAGGGCCGTGCTGCGCGGCCGTTCGAGCAGCGCGGAGCCCGGCAGGGCGCGTTCGGCGGGGTCGGCGGCGAGGTCGAGGGTGACGCGGTCGTAGGCGGTGCGGTGCAGGGCGAGGTGGCGGGCGAGGAGGCCCTCGTACGACACCCCGTCCGGCAGGTCGCGCAGGGCGCGGCCCTCGGCGACCGCGTCCAGCTCGCCGGTGTGCCGGCGCACCCGGGTGAGGAGCAGGACCTCCGTGGCGCCCTCGACGAGGACGCCGGGCGGTACCAGCTTGGTGGCGCCGCCCGTGACGGCGACCGAGGTGACGCCGGTGTACGCCAGGCCGCTGTCGCCGGGGTACCGGGCGCGCAGGCTGAGCAGGGCGCCCTCGGGGGTGAGGACGGCGCCGTGGCCGACACCGAGGCCGGCGGGGGCGCCGGGGAGGCCCGGGTCGAGGGACAGGTCGAGGGTGAGGTGCGGGGCGGTGACCTGCTGGACGATCACGTCGTCGGCGCGGGAGACGAAGACGCGGCTGGTCCAGGCGCCGTGGGTGGCGGTGGTCTCGCCGGTGGTGAAGTCGACCCGGCGGCGGTAGGGGGCGTGGGTGTCGCCGGGCGGCCGGTTCAGGCGGAGCCGGAAGGCGGGGTGGAAGGGGCGCACCCATTGCAGCGGGCGGCCGTCGGTGAAGCCCTCGGCCGCGGTGGTGTCCCCGGCCAGCAGGCGGTCCTGGAGGGCGGGGAGTTCGGCGGCGAGCCGGGGTGGCCGGCGGCGCCCCTCGTCGTCAGCCGGGCGGACGAGGGTGTGGTGGGTGACGACGACCCGGTCGGCATGCGGATCGCCGAACACGAGGGCGCCGTGGCGGCCGTTGCCGCTCAGGAAGGCGTCCTCCCAGCGGGCGGCCGGTTCGGGCTCCCAGGTGCCGTGCACGGGCGTGCCGCTCATGGTCGCGTCGGATGCGGGTGCGCCCGTCATGCGGCCGGCTCCGTGAGGACCGCGACGCCGTAGCGGCCGAGGGTGACGCGGTCGGTGACGGTCGCGCCGGTGAGCAGGTCCCGGTGGGTGCCGGGGACGTCGACGGTGACCGGTTCGCGGCCGTGGTGGAGGAGGAACAGCTGCTCTCCGCGGCGTACGGCCTCGACCTCGGCCGGGAGTGCGTCGAGCACCGGGCGGACGCCCGCGTCGGCGCAGGCGCGGGCGAGGAGGTCACGCAGCGCCGCGGGCTCGGGGAGGGTGGACACGTACCAGGCGCGGTCCTTGCGCAGGACGGCCGGGAGCCCGTCCAGCTCGCCGCCCTTGTAGGGGACGGCCTCGGTGGCGGTGCCGTCGGGTTCGATCTCCTCCGACCACAGGGTGCCCCGGAAGCCGTCGCAGGCGGCCGTCTCGTCCGTCTCCAGCGGCCACCACTCGTGCAGGGTGCGGATGCCGAACAGCTCCCGCAGCCGGGCGTCCATGCCGCCGGGCCTGACCCGGTCGTCCTCGTCGGCGATACCGGTGAGGAAGCCGCAGACGAGGGTGCCACCGCGGCGGACGTGGGCGAGGAGGTTGACGATCGCGGCGTCGGTGAGGGCGTAGAGCTGGGGCACGACGACCACGCGGTAGGGGGTGAGGTCGTGTTCGGGGTGGGCGAAGTCGGTGGTGAGGTGGGCCTCCCACAGGGCCCGGTGCCAGGCGTGCAGGACGTCCGGGTAGTCGAAGCGGGCGGAGGGGCGGCCGTCCTGGGCGCCGGCCCACCAGGAGTGCCAGTCGTGCAGGACGGCGACGTCGGCGGTGACGTGGGTGTCCGCCACGTGCGGGCCGAGCTTCGCCAGGTCCGCGCCGAGCTGCCTGACCTCCTGGTACGTCCGCCCCTGCTCCCCCGCGTGGCCGACCATCCCGGAGTGGAACTTCTCGGCCCCCTGCCTCGACTGCCGCCACTGGAAGTAGCAGACGGCGTCGGCGCCGCGGGCCACGGCCTGCAGGGACCACAGGCGGTTGAGGCCGCGCGGCTTGGGGTGGTTGGCGCCGCGCCAGTTGACCGGTCCGGCCGCCTGCTCCATGAGCATCCACGGGCCGCGTGCCTGGGAGCGGGTCATGTCCTGGACGAGGGCGCCGTGCTGGGCGCCGAGGGGGTCGCGCGGGTCCGGGTAGAGGTCGACGGAGACGACGTCCTCCTCCTCGGCCCAGCGCCAGGCGTCCTGGCCGAACCACAGCGGCATGAAGTTGGTGGTGACCGGCAGGTGCGGGGTGTGGCGGCGGACGATGTCGCGCTCCGCGGTGAAGCACTCCAGGAGCATGTCGGAGGTGAAGCGCCGGAAGTCCAGCACCTGGGTGGGGTTCTTCAGGTAGTGGGTGCGGCGGGCCGGGAGGATCTCCTCCCAGTCGCCGTAGCCCTGGCTCCAGAACGCCGTGCCCCAGGCGGCGTTGAGGGCGTCGAGGGTGGCGTACCTGTCCTTGAGCCAGCGGCGGAAGCGGACGGCGGCCTCGTCGCCGTGGTCGGAGGTGCAGTACTCGTTGTTGATGTGCCACATCGTCAGCGCGGGGTGGCCGGCGTAGCGGGCGGCCAGGGCCTCGGTGACGGCGGCGGCATGGCGGCGGTAGGTGGCGCTGGAGTGCGAGAAGTGCTGACGTCCGCCCCACCGTTCGGTGCGGCCGTCCTCGTCGACGGGCAGGGTGTCCGGGTGCAGCCGGCCCAGCCACGGCGGGGGCGACGCGGTGGGGGTGGCGAGGACGACGCCGATGCCGCTCGTGTGCATCAGGTCCATGAGGCGGTCCAGCCAGCCGAAGTCGTACGCGCCGGGGCGCGGTTCGAGCTTCGCCCAGGAGAAGACGCCGAGGGTGACCGAGTTGACGCCGGCGGCCTTCATCAGGCGGACGTCCTCGTACCAGGTCTCCTCGGGCCACTGCTCGGGGTTGTAGTCGCCTCCGAAGAGGACGCGGTTGCGGGTGGTGTCCGCGAGGCTGGGCATCAGGTCGGTTCTCCGTACTGGATGCCGCGCCCGTTGGTGGCGAGGTAGACGCGGCCGTGGACGCGGGGGTCGCCGGTGATGGTCTCGCCGGTCCAGCCCCACTGGTGCTGGTCGTCGTTGATCCGCGTCCAGGTCCGCGCCTCGTCGTCGGAGCGGTAGACGGCGGTGATGGCCTCGGTGGAGCCGACCTGGTAGATCGCCGGGTAGTCGGCGCCGTCGGCGGCCTTGCCGAAGCCGAGGGTGTGGGAGGCCCAGCAGCTGTCGACCTTGGTGAAGGTGGTGCCGCCGTCAGTGGAGCGGTGGAGGCCGTTCCACTTGGTGCTCAGCCACAGGTCGCCCCTCCGGCCGGGTGCCGCGACCAGCTTGAACTGGCTGTCGCCGGCGGGCAGTCCGGTCGCGCGGGCGGTGAAGGATCGGCCGCTGTCCGTGCTGGCGAGCAGCGTTCCCGTGTCGGTGTCGTAGGCGTAGAGCACCGTCGGGTCCACCGGGTCGGCGACCGGCGTGGCGCCCTTGGGGAAGGAGGGGACCTCGGTCCAGGTCGTGCCGTTGTCCGCCGAGCGGTGGGCCGGGTGTTTGGTGCCGTCCCAGTGCACGAAGGACCACAGCAGCACACTGCCGTCGGCGTTGGTCGCGATCGGTCCCGGGGCGTCATCGGCGATGCCGGGCTGGGACGCGAAGGGCGTCCAGGTGATCCCGCCGTCGCGCGAGTAGGCGCCGTTGCCGTGGTCTCCCCAGCCCGCCCGCACGACGTACGCCGGTCTGCGCGCGGCCTGCGCGAGTCCGGTCGCCGACCCCGACACGGGGTTGGTGGCCATGCCGCGCGCCGGGGACGCCGTGAGCCGCTCGTGGTACATGACGCCGATGTCCCGCGACCCGCTGAGCAGGTGGGCCCGCCCGTGCGGGGGCGAGATCAGCTGGGTCACGGACGTCTCCTCCAGGCCGCGGATCTGCGGGGCCCAGTGGCGCAGGTCGCGGGTGCCGTAGAGGGTGGCGCCGGTGCCGTACACGAGGTGCTTCGAGTCGAACGGGTCGAGGGCGACGGCCTGGATCCACCAGCCGAACTTGGGCTGCTCCTCGCCCCACCGCAGGTAGGGGGTCTCGGACACGTCGAGGGCGGCGGATTCCTTGAGGGACGTCCAGCTGCGGCCGCCGTCGGTGGTCCGGAACAGCGTGTCGACGGCCGCCCAGCGGTTGTTGGTGGAGACGACGACGGTGCCGGGGCGGCGGGCGTCGACGGCGACGCCGCCGTAGCCGAAGCTGTCGGTGGAGCCTCCCCCACTGCTGAACGCGTGGGCGGTGCCCCCATCCGTGGTGCCGCCCGGCCGGACAGGGGTGACGTCGCTCCAACGACCGCTCGTCGTACGCAGCTTGTGCACGCTGCCGGTGGACTGCCCGTTGGGTCCGGGTGCGTCGGCGTACGTCACGTACAGCTCACGGCTGTGGGCCTCGTACGCGGCGCGGACCGGTACCTTGGCCGCGGTGCCGGAGGGCTGCCCGGGGACGGCGTGCCAGGTGGTGCCGTCGGTCGTGCGGAACAGGTTCGGTGCGCTGCCGTCGGCGTCGCCCCAGCCGGCGTAGACGGTGCGGCCCGCGGCCACGAGGAGGGTGACGCCCTGACCGGTGGCGGTCGCGGTGGCGGGGAAGCCGGGGGCGGGGGCCCAGCCGGCGCCCCGGTCGGACGACCTCCACAGGCCGTCGTGCCGGGTGCCCAGCCAGAGGGTGTCGCTGTCGCGTGGGTCGACCAGGAGCCGCTCGCCGGTGCCCCGGCCGTCCTCGTTGGCACCGAGCTTCACGGTGAGGTCGGTACGCCGCCAGGTCCTTCCCCGGTCCCCGGAGCGCAGGATCGCGCCGTTGGCCGACCACGCCTGGGAGTAGGTGCCGCAGGCCAGGTAGAGCCGGTCCGGGTGGGCGGGGTCGACGGCCATCGCCTCGACGCCCAGGAGGTTCCAGTCGTCCCAGCCGAGGTGGTCGAGCAGCGGGGTCCAGCGGGCGGCGCGGTCGTCCCAGCGGTAGGCGCCGCCGATGTCCGTACGGGCGTAGGCGAGGCCGCGGACGCGGGGGTGAAACAGCACGCCGGTGATGAATCCGGTGCCGCCGATGACGACGTTGCGCCAGCGGTAGGCGGTGGTGCCGTCCGCCCTGTCGTCGGCGGCGTGTGCACGCCGGGGTGCGACGGGGACGGCGGTGAGTGCGGCGGCGGCCGCGGTCCCGGCGAGAACGGCACGCCGGCTCGGGCGTGACACGGACGCATGCATGACATACCTCGTTCGGTGCGGCTCGCGGAGGGGCGGGCAAGACGTGCGGGAGCGGTCCGTCGTGGCCGGCCGCTGGTCAGGGGCGGACGGCCACGGCGGGATCGAGGGGCGGGCGTCAGCCCTTCACCGCGCCGGTCAGCATCCCCTTCTTGAAGTGGCGCTGGACGAAGGGCGACAGCACGGCGACGGGCAGCAGGGCCATGACCATGACCGCCATCTGCACGGCCAGGCCGGACAGTTCACCGGTCTTGATCGCCTGGCCGAGGCCGACCGGCGCCTCCTGCTTCTGCACGAGCTGGATCATGACGTTCTGCAGGGGCAGCATGTCCTGGTCGTTCAGGTACAGGGAGGCGTTGAACCAGGCGCTCCAGTAGCCCACGGCGTAGAACAGGGTGATCACCGCGACGACCGCGCGGGACAGCGGCAGAACGATCTGCCACAGGATGCGCAGGTCCCCGGCGCCGTCGATGCGGGCGCTGTCGATCAGTTCCTGCGAGATACCCATGAAGAAGCCGCGCAGCACCAGGATGTTGAAGACGCTGATCGCGCTGGGCAGGATCAGCGCCAGGTAGCTGTCGGTCAGGCCCAGGGACTGCACCAGCAGGTAGGTGGGGATGAGGCCCGCGCTGAAGAACATCGTGGCCAGCAGCACCATGAGGATCCAGCGGTGCCCCAGCGAGCCGCTGCGGGACAGCCCGTAGGCGCACAGCACCGACACCGCCATGGAGAACAGGGTGCCGACGAGGGTGACGCCGATGCTGACGAGCGCGGCCCGGGTGACCTGGCCGCCGCTGAGCAGTTCCTGGTAGGCGACGAAGGTGATGTCCGTCGGGATCATCACCAGACCGCCGGCCTCGTCGATGGCCTTGCGCGAGGAGAGGCTGGTGACGACGACGATCCAGAGCGGGAACAGGATGCCCAGGCAGGCCAGGAACAGGACCAGGCCCTTGCCGGCGAGCCCGGCCGGGCTCGGCTTCTCCTCCCACACCGGCCGGGGCGGTGCCGCCCAGCGGCTCGGCCTGCGTGCGGGTTCGTCGCTCACGGCGGTCGTTTCCTGAACGGCGGTCACTTCTTGTACACCCCCTGCTCGCCCATGAGGTGGGCCACCTTGTTCGCGATGAGGACCAGGCCGAGACTGATGACGCCCTTGACCAGCCCCGCGGCGGCGGCGTAGCCGAAGTCCTGGTTGCGCACGCCGTTCCACCACACGAAGGTGTCGAGGACCTCCGCGGCTCCCGGTCCGACGGCGTCGCGTTGCAGGAGGATCTGTTCGAAGCCGACCGTCAGGGCGTCGCCGACGCGCAGCACCAGCAACAGGGCGATCACCGGGCGCAGGGCCGGCAGCGTGACGTGCCACATGCGGCGCCAGCGGTTGGCGCCGTCCATCGCGGCGGCCTCGTACAGGTCGGGGCTGACCGAAGCGAGGGCGGCGAGGAAGACGATGATCCCCCAGCCGGCGTCCTTCCACACGCTCTGCGCGGTGACCAGGAATTTGAAGGTCTCCGGGTCGGTCATGAGGCTGAGCCCGTCGTACCCGTGGTCGCGCAGCAGCTGGGAGAGGAGCCCCGCACCACCGAGCAGCTGCTGGAAGACGGCGATGACCAGCACCCAGGAGAAGAAGTGCGGCAGGTAGAGGATGGCCTGCGCGATGGCGCGGACGCGGGGCCGGACCACGCTGTTGATGAGCAGCGCGAGCAGGATGGGGATGGGGAAGTACAGGACGAGCTGGAGCACGAACAGCACCAGCGTGTTCTGCACCGAGTTCCAGAAGGCGGAGTCCTCGAAGATCCGCTGGAAGTTCTCCAGCCCCACCCACGGGCTGTGCAGGATGGAGACGATCCCGTTGTCGCTGATGTAGGGGTCGTACTCCTGGAAGGCGACGACGTTGCCGAGGATCGGTACGTAGTTGAAGAGCAGTACCAGCAGCACGGCCGGCAGCGTCATCAGCAGCAGTACGCGGTCCCGACGGAACCTCAGCCGCAGGCTGAGCTTCCCCGTGCTCGGCTTGCCCTTCCGGGGGCCGGTGGCGTCGCCGGACGCCACCGGGGTCTTCTTCGACGCATCGGCCTCGGCCCTGGCCCGAGGCACCGTGCTGTTCGACACGGCCGTTCTCCTTGCCTCGGTACCGGTCAGCCCGTCGCCGTGCCGTTCTCGTCGAGCAGCTTCTTGTACCAGTCGCGCAGCTTGTCGCCGCCCTTGCTCCGCCAGTCGGACACGGCCTGCTGCATGTCGCTGATCTTCTTGCGGCCGCGGATGACGTCGTCCTCCAGCTGCTCGAAGTCGTTGGAGAGGTTGGTCCAGCGGGCCGGCTCTACGATCTGCAGGCCGTAGAACGTGGTCTTCTTGGTGAAGGCGCCCATCCGCTGCTGCCACTCCACCTGCCCCTTGGCGACCTCGGGGAAGTCGGGGTGGGCGATGGTCGGAGCGGGGCTCGCGACCATCACGTAGGCGTTCATCACGTCGATGTTGCCCTGCTCGGTCTTGGTGGGCACCCCGTCCTTGACGGTGTAGTGGGTGCCCTCGACGCCGTAGTTGGTGGCCATGTACTCCTTGGTCCCGTACGGCGCGGCGGTCGTGTTGGCGACGGCCAGCACCTCGCGGATCACGGACTCCGAGGCGTCCTTGTTGACGAAGGCGAAGATGCCGGCCGGGTTCTGCGCCCACAGCGTGGGGTCACCACCGTCGTGTCCCCAGATGTCCATGCCCCAGATCTTGAACTCGGGATTCTGGACGGCCTGTTCGGCGGTACGGCTCCACCACTGCGAGGAGTCCTGGTTGTAGATGAGGAACTCGCCGGCGGCGAACTTGGGCCCGGGGTCGGCGGCGTTGCTCTTGCCGAGCTTGGCGTCGGGGTGCACGACCCCGGCGGCGAACAGCTTGCGCGTCCACTCCAGGGCCTCGAGGTACTCATCGGTCTCGATGCGGTAGACCAGCTTGCCGTCGACCTCGTTCCAGCCGAGGGACTTCTCGTTGCCGGAGAGCACACCGAAGGCGTTGAAGGCGGTCCACTTCATGTCCAGGCAGGCCCACCGCTTGGCCTTCGCGTTGGTGGCGTCCTTGGCCAGCGCCATGAACTCGTCGCAGGACCGGGGAACTTCGTAGCCCTCCTTCTCGAAGATGTCCTGCCGGTACAGCGGCACGATGCCGGTGACGTACGAGGACGGCATCGGCAGGCCGCGCAGCTTGCCGCCGAAGATGGACCGCTGCCAGGCGTCGGTGGGGATCGCGGCGAGGTTGGGGTACTCCTTGACCGCGTCACCGGAGAGGTAGGGGCCGAGGTCGGCGAACTTGCCGATGATGGCGCTGGGTATCTTGCCGGTCATGTTCCAGCCGGGCACGACCACCACGTCGGGCACCTCGCTGGAGGCGAGGACCGCGCCGAGCTTCTGGTCGTAGGTGTTGCCGTCCTGGTTCTGCCAGACCACGTCGACGCCGATGAGGTCGTTCATCGCCCTGTAGTAGGCGTTGCCCTCCTTCGGCGGGGAGCCCCAGAACGGCGACATGATCGTGACCCGGCCGCCCTTGCCGAGCTTCTTGGGCACCGAGGTCTTCAGGTCCGCGAGGTCGAGCTTGCCGGTGAAGCCGATCGCGGAGCCGTTCTTGCTGGGGATGTCAGGGGTGACCACGTTGCTGGCCACGTACGCCGGCAGCAGCCTCTTCGCGTCCTTGCCCGACGTGGTGCCGTCCCGCGAACCGCCGTCGGACCCCCCGCCGCAGGCGGAGAGCAGCGGCACCCCTCCCGCCACCGCTGCGGTGACGGCCGCGGTGGAGGCGAGGAACTTTCTCCGGCTGGGACCGGAGGCGGCGTTCGGCGTCATTGCGTCAACCCTTCATGGCGCACCAGGACACCCGGCGGTGGCCGTCGGCTGCGGTGTCTTCACTGGAACTGGCTGAGCTGAAGCGGTCATCGGAGGAATGCGCGGTTCCGGATGCACCGGAGGGTGCGTCCTCGGTTCACCGCCCCCGTAGTCGAAGCGCTTCGATGTTGCTGCGAGGTTAGGTGAACGTCTGGGGGCGCACAAGGGTCGCTTCCAAGATTCCTCCGAGGTGTGCCGCGCCGGGCGGCGACTCACCGTGCTCGTACAGCACTTGGATTGTGACGAGAAGCCGGAGTTGGTGTGCACATACGGCTTGACACCCACCCTGGCGCCGACTGAGCATCGAAGCGCTTCGAAAGCGCCGCCGCTCCATCGCAAGGGGAACCTCACGTGACCGCACCCACGCCGCCCACGCCGCCTTTCCGCGATCCGCACCTGCCGTTCGGGAAGCGCGTCGACGACCTGCTGTCGCGGCTCACGCTCGAGGAGAAGACCGCCTTCCTGCACCAGTTCGCCCCCGCCGTCGAACGCCTCGGCATCGCCGCCTTCCGCACCGGCCAGGAGGCGCTGCACGGGGTGGCCTGGATGGGGCCGGCGACCGTGTTCCCGCAGGCCGTCGGTCTTGGCGCCACCTGGAACGAGGACCTGGTGTGCCGCGTCGGCGAGGCGGTGTCCAAGGAGGCCAGGGCGATGCGCGCCCGCGACGAACGCGTCGGCCTCAACGTCTGGTCCCCGACCGTGAACCTGCTGCGCCACCCGCTGTGGGGACGGAACGAGGAGGGCTACTCCGAGGACCCGAAGCTCACCTCGGCCATCGCGACCGCGTACACCCGCGGCCTGCGCGGCGACCACCCGACGTACTGGCGCACCGCACCCGTCCTCAAGCACTGGCTCGCGCACAACAACGAGGCCGAACGGGACACGTCCTCGGCGTCCGTCCGTCCGCGCGTCCTCAACGAGTACGACCTGCGCGCCTTCCGCGAGACGGTGGAGGCGGGCGCGGTGGCCGGGGTGATGCCCGCCTACAACCTGGTCAACGGCCGCCCCAACCACGTCTCCCCGTACCTCGGCCGGCACCTGCGCACCTGGACCGAGGACGACCTCCTGGTCTGCTCGGACGCGGGTGCGCCCTCCAACCTGGTCGAATCCGAACACTACTTCGACACCCACGAGGAAGCGACCGCGGCGGCGCTGCGGGCCGGCGTGGACAGCTTCACCGACCACGGCACGGACTCCTCGAAGATCGTCGCCCGCGTCCGGGGCGCCCTGGAGCGGGGCCTGCTGACCGAGGCCGACATCGACACCGCCGTACGCCGGCAGTTGTCGGTCCGCTTCCGGCTCGGCGAGTTCGACCCGGAACGGGACCCGCACGCCGTCACGGCGGACACCGCCACGGACTTCGACACGCCGGCGCACCGGGAGCTCGCGCGGGAGGCGGCCGAGCAGGCGGTGGTCCTGCTCAAGAACGACGGCCTGCTGCCGCTGGCCCCCGACACCCGGATCGCCGTCGTCGGCCTGCTCGCCGACGAGTGCAAGCTCGACTGGTACAGCGGCACGCTCATCCACCGTTCCACTCCGCTGGAGGGCCTGTACGAGCGCTTCGGCGCCGAGCGGGTGAGCTTCGCGGAGGGCGTGGACCGGGTACGACTGCGCACCGGTGACGGCAGGTTCCTGCACGTACTGCCCGCGGACGACACCCCCGCCGAGACCCGGGGTGCCGAGGGCGCCCTCGACCCCGCCCTGATCGCCGGCCGCACCGACCTTCCGCCGCTGACCGCCGACGCCACCGGCACCGAACTCTCGCTGGTCGACTGGGGCGAGGGAGTTCTCACCCTGCGCGCGCCGGACGGCCGGTACCTGTCCGTCGCCGAGGACGGCTACGTGCGCGCCTCCGCCGACCAGCCCGGCGGCTGGGTCGTGCAGGAGACCTTCCGGCTCGAACCCCATGGCGACGGTCACCTCCTGCGGCACTCGGGAACGGGTCGCCCCGTCCATGTCGCCGCCGACGGCGTGAAGGTTGCCGCGGACGACGCGGACGCCGAGGTCTTCGAGCTGGTCGTCGCCGAGCGCGGCGAGGACGCGGTGACGCGGGCGGCGGCCGGTGCGGACGTGGTCGTGGTGGTGGCGGGCAACGACCCGCACATCAACGGCCGGGAGACCGAGGACCGTACGACCCTGCGGCTGCCGGCCCACCAGGAACGCCTGCTGCGCGCCGCCCGCGCCGCCAACCCGCGCACGGTGCTGGCGCTGGTCTCCGCCTACCCGTACGCGGTCGACGCCGACGTGCTCCCGGCGGTGCTGTGGACGGCGCACGGCGGTCAGGCGGCCGGCACCGCGCTGGCCCGGGTCCTCGCCGGTGACGTCTCCCCCGCCGGGCGGCTCCCGCAGACCTGGTACGCCGACGACGCCGACCTGCCCGGCCTGCTCGACTACGACGTGATCGGGAGCCGCCAGACCTACCTGTACTTCGAGGGGGCGCCGCTCTTCCCGTTCGGGCACGGCCTGTCCTACGCGTCCTTCGGGTACGAGGACCTCTCCGTCCGGGTCGGGGACGACGCGGTGCGCGTGTCCTTCACCGTCACCAACACCGGGCAGGTCACCGCCGACGAGGCGACCCAGCTCTACGCCCACGCCGAGGAGCCCTCGGTCCCGCGCCCGCGCCGGGAGCTGCTGTCCCACCGCCGGCTCACGCTGGCCCCGGGCGAACGGGCCGAGGTGTCCTTCGACGTCCCGCTGTCCGCGTTCGCGTTCTGGGACGTCGCGCACGACCGGTGGCGGCTGGAGCCCGGCCCGTACGCGCTGCTGGTGGGCGCCTCCAGCGAGGACGTGCGCCTGTCGACGACCGTGACCCTCGCCGGGGACCCGGCCGCTCCCCGTCCGGTCCGCGAAGTCGGTCTGGACGCCGCCGACTTCGACGAGCAGAGCGGCACGGAGATCGTCGACCGGACGAAGGTGGCGGGCGACGCGGTGACGCCGACGGACGAAGGTTCGGGTGAACTCGTCTACCGCGCCTGCGACTTCGGTCCCGGAGTCACCTCGGTGACCTTGTCGGTGGCGGGCGAGGGCACGGCGGAACTCTCCCTGGAGGGCGGCCCGTCGGTGGCGTCGCTGTCGCCGCAGGCGCCCACCGCGGGGCCCTACGACTACGTGGAACTCGCCGCCGACTTCCCCGCCGACGGCGTGCACGACCTCCACATCAGGCTGCGCGGCTCTCTGCGGCTCGCGCACGTCGGCTTCTCCGGTTGAGGGTCCGGAACAGCCGACGAGAGGCAGGGGCCCGGCACCGGTGACTACCGGCGCCGGGCCCCTGGCTCACCACTCGCCCGGACCAGCCCCATCTCGTAGGCCACGATCACGGCCTGCGCACGGTCGCGCAGCTCCAGTTTGGCGAACAGGCGGTTGATGTGGGTTTTCACGGTGTGGTCGGTGATGGTGAGGCGGCCCGCGATCTCCGCGTTGGACAGCCCTCGGGCGATCAGGGTCAGCACCTCCGTCTCCCGTGCCGTGAGGTCGGCGGGCGGGCGGACGGGCAGCCGGGAGGCGCGCGCGTGGACGAACTCGGCGATCAGCCGCTTGGTGATCTCCGGCGACAGCAAGGCGTTGCCGTCGGCCACCACCCGCACGGCATGCAGCAGTTCGGGGAAGGTGGCGTCTTTGAGCAGGAAGCCGCCCGCTCCGGCCGCGAGCGCGTCGTACACGTACTCGTCCAGGCCGAAGGTGGTCAGCATCAGCACCTTCGTCGCGCCGTCGGAGGCGGCCAG
This sequence comes from Streptomyces mutabilis, assembly GCF_014649815.1. GTDB lineage: Bacteria > Actinomycetota > Actinomycetes > Streptomycetales > Streptomycetaceae > Streptomyces > Streptomyces mutabilis. The sequence continues at coordinate 23,448 of NZ_BMTT01000017.1, forward strand.
GATCTCCCGGGCCGCGTCGATGCCGTTCTTGTGCGGCATCCGGATGTCGAGCAAGGCGAGGTCGGGGCGGGTCTCGGCGGCGATGCGCACCGCCTGCGCACCGTCCTCCGCCTCGCCGACGACGTCTATGTCCTCCTGGGTGTTCAGGAGGTTGACGAATCCGGTGCGTACGACCGCCTGGTCGTCAGCGACCAATGCCCTGATCACATGTGTCTCCGTCTCCAGCTCCACGAGGGTCATCCGGGCCCCCACGGAAGCTCCGCCTCCACGAGGAAACCACCGCCAGGGCCCGCGCCCGCCCTGAGCTGGCCCCCCACGAGGGCTGCCCGCTCCCGCATCCCGGTCAGGCCGTGCCCGGTGCCGGTGCCGGTACCGGGCTCCGGACGGGCGCCGGGCGCGGGGCCGTCGTCGCGGATGTGCAGTCTGAGCACTCGGTCGGCGCCGTAGTCGACCTCCACCACCGTACGGGCGCCGGGCGCGTGCCTGCGTGCGTTGGTCAGCGCCTCCTGGATGATGCGGTAGGCGGACAGCTCCCACGCGGCGGGCAGCGCCACCCGGTCGCCGGTGATCCTGAGTTCGGCCGTGCCACCCACTGCACGGTGCTGATCCACCAGTTCGGCGAGGTGGTCCAGAGTCGGCTGGGGTGCGGTGAGTGCGGTGTCACCCCCGGGGGTGCGCAGGACTCCGAGGAGACGGCGCAGTTCTGCCATCGAGGAGCGGGCGGTGGTGGCGATCTGCTGGAAGCCGTCCCGGGCCTCGGGCGTGAGCCCCGGGGTGGTGTATGTGGCGCTCTCGGCCTGGACGGCGATCATCGACACCGAGTGGGAGACGATGTCGTGCAGCTCGCGGGCGATGGCGGCCCGCTCGGCCTCGGCGGCCTGCTGCCGCTCCATGGTGATCAGCCGGGCCTGCGCCAGGTGCCGTTCGTTGCGTGTCTCCTCCCGGGAGCGCACCGCGTCACCCATCATCACAGCCCCGAAGATGACCACGCTCAGCAGGAACGACTCGGCGAACAGGCTGAGCGAGCCCGTCTCCCAGAGCGCCGGCACCGGCAGCTCCATCCGCGACCAGGTGTTGATGTGCACCAGGTTCACACACAGCGCGCCGAGGGCCCCGCCCGCTACGGCCGCGGCGGGGTGCAGTACCCGGTTCCGGCCGAGTGAATAACAACCGATCAGTCCACTTGCCATGATCGAGAGGTACAGGTTGACGTCCCCGGCGAACCCGATGAGCCCCGCCGCGACCGTGAGCATCGCGACGGGCGGAAAGGACCGCCGCCACATCAGCGAGGCTGCGGACACGAGCACTCCCACCGTGGTCGTGACGGACCCTGGGAAGACGATCAGTTCCGTGACGGCGCCGGCGGTCAGGACGCCGCCGGTGACCCACGGGTAGGCGGGCGCGGCGATCCAGGCGTGGAACCGCTGCTGAAGCGACGTACTCATACGCCCATGATCCAGGCCGGGGCGGAGTCACACGTCACCGCTCGGGTTGAGATGGCGGGCGGATCTCGTACCACGGGTCGAGTACCAGGTACGTAGCCTCGGTTGACGCCGTCCGGTCTGCGGGTTCCTAGCGTCGACTGGCATGAGGAAGAGTCTTGCGGAGCATGCCGCGAACTACGCCGCACGCCCCGTCGAACGGTACGCGTGGGCCGGGTGCGCGGTGGTCGCACCTGGGTTCGCGCTCGCGTCCGACGTGGCGCCACACAAGGTGTGGGGGTTCGCGGCGGGTGCGGGATACGCGGTGGCGGCGCTACTGATGTCGGGTTCGGGCGCGCGCCGCAGGGCCCGTGCGGCCGCCGTGCTGGGAGCAGTCGTGGTGCCGCTCGTCGGCCTGGTGACCGCGAGGCTCGGGCAGTTGGAGGTCGCGGTCGTCGAACGGTCGGGGCGGCTGCTCGCGACGACCGGGAGTCCGTACGTCACCGACCCCTCGGCCGTGGCCGACTTCAATCCATATCTGCCCGGGATGGCGCTTTTCGGCCTGCTGCCCGGGGACGCCCGCTGGTGGCTGGGCGCTGTGTTCGTCGCGGCCCTGGCCGGCGCCGGGCTGCACAGTGCCTGGCTGCTCGCCTGCCCGCTGGTAGCGCTGCCTCTGGCGGTGGGCGGAGTCGACCTGCCGGTCGTCGGCCTGATGTGCCTCGGCGTCTCACTCGCCGGGCAGCGGCGTACGGGCCCGGCCGGCCTGGTGCTCGGCGCCGCCGCCGTCCTCAAGTGGACCGCCTGGCCGGCGTTTCCCGTGGTCCTCGCGCTGATCACCGTGCGCCAGGGCGGGCGGGCCGCGCTGCGGTGCGCGGCCGTGGGCCTGTCCATCGTGACCGTATCGGTGTTGCCCTTCGTCCTCGCCGATCCCCACGGCTTCTACCTGAACGTCGCCGCGTTCCCTCTCGGCCTCACCGGCACCGCCTCCCCCGCCGCGAGCCCGCTGCCTGGACATCTGCTGGCAGCGCACGTCCCCGGGGGCACGCTGATCGCGCCGGCACTGCTTTCCGCGGCCGCGCTGCTGTTCGCCCTCTCGCTGGCCGTGCGCCCTCCCGGGACCGTGCGGGACGCGGGCGGCCGACTGGCGCTCGGGCTTGCCGTGGCGACGGCCCTGATGCCCGCAACGCGCTTCGGCTACCTGGTCTATCCACTGGTACTGGGCGCACTGGCCCACCGATCGGCGGACCGCGGCACCGCGGTCACCCCCTCCGAGAAGAAGGAGGCCATCGCATGACGAGCCCTTCCCGCGCCCGCACGCTGATCGTGACCAACGACTTCCCGCCCCGGCAGGGCGGCATCGAGACTCTCGTCCGCGAACTGGCCGACCGCTTCCCTCTCGATGAGGTGGTCGTCTTCACCTCGGCGCTGACGGACACGGCGGAGCCCGAACCCGGCGAACTCTTCCCGTACCCGGTGATCCGCCATCCGGCCCGGACCCTCCTGCCCACGCCCCGGGCCACCGCCCACGCGGCGTCCGTGGCCCGCCGGTACGGCTGCGACCGGGTGTGGTTCGGCGCGGCGGCCCCTCTCGGACTGATGGCGGGACCGCTCCGGCGTACGGCGGACATCCGGACCGCCGTCGCCACCACTCACGGCCATGAGGCGTGGTGGGCCCGTTCGCCCGGAACCCGGGGGTTGCTGCGCCGCATCGGCGCGGAGGTGGACACGCTGACCTGGCTGGGCGGGAGCACCCGTGGTCCGATCGAGTCCGCCCTCGCGCCCGGGACGCGGACCGCCCGCCTGGTCCCGGGCGTGGACGCCCGGGCCTTCCATCCCGCTGTGGACGGCGACCCGGTCAGGACGCGACACGGCCTGGGCCACCGCCCCGTGGTTCTCTGCACGGCCCGCTTGGTCCCGCGCAAGGGCCAGGACACGTTGATCAGGGCGTTGCCCTGGGTACGCAGGGCGGTACCCGACGCCGTGCTGCTCCTGGTCGGTGACGGCCCGTACGCCCCCGTGCTGCGCCGTCTCGCGCTGGACGAGGGCGTCCTGGACTCCGTCGTCTTCGCCGGAGGTCACCCCCATCACGCGCTCCCGGCGTTCTACGCCGCCGCCGATGCGTTCGCCATGCCCTGCCGTACCCGCAAGCGCGGCCTGGAGGTGGAGGGGCTCGGCATCGTCTACCTGGAGGCCGCCGCGTCCGGACTCCCGGTCGTGGCGGGCGACTCGGGCGGTGCCCCGGACACCGTACGCGAGGGCGAGACGGGCCATGTCGTCGACGGCAACTCGGTGGCGGCGACGGCCGACCGGCTGATCCGGCTCCTGCGCGATCCCGGACTCGCCCGCGCGATGGGCGCGAAGGGACGCGACTGGGTGCGGTCGGAGTGGAGTTGGGATCGTTCCTGGGCGGTGTTGAGGGACCTGCTGTCGGGGTAGTCGGCGAGGTTAGGCACAGTGGGCCCGCCGGCCGAGCCCGCACACCGGCCGACGGGCCCGTCGGCCGGTGTGCCCCCGGAAGCGACGAAAGACCACCAGCTCGACGCCGAATGAACCCGCCGCCCGGCACCGGAACGCGCCGGCGGCCCGAACCCCCGCACAGTGGGTTCGGGCCGTCGGCCTCTCAGGGGTAAGTCAGAGGGCGAGGCCCGTCAGGACCAGCACCCGCTCGTAGGTGTAGTCGTCCATCGCGTACTTGACTCCCTCGCGGCCCACGCCGGACTGCTTGGCGCCGCCGTACGGCATCTGGTCGGCGCGGTAGGAGGGGACGTCGCCGATGACGACGCCGCCGACCTCGAGGGCGCGGTGGGCGCGGAAGGCGGCCTGCAGGTCGTGGGTGAACACGCCCGCCTGGAGGCCGTACTTGGAGTCGTTGACGGCGGCGAACGCCTCGGCCTCGCCGTTCACCTTCTGCACGCTGAGGACCGGGCCGAAGACCTCCTCGCGGGCGAGGGTGGTGTCCGCCGGGAGGTCGGTGAGGACGGCCGGCGCGTACGAGGCGCCGTCGCGCTTGCCGCCGGTGTGCAGGGTGGCGCCCGCGGCGACGGCCTCGTCGACCCAGGACTCCACGCGCTGCGCGGCGGCCTCGCTGACCAGCGGGCCGACGTCCGTGGCGTCGTCGTTCGGGTCGCCCGTGACCTGGGCCTCGACGGCGGCGACGATGCGCGGCAGCAGGCGGTCGTAGACGGCGGCGTCGGCGATCACGCGCTGCACGGAGATGCAGGACTGGCCGCCCTGGTAGTTGGAGAAGGTCGCGATGCGCTGCGCGGCCCGGTCCAGGTCCTCGTCGCTCGCCCAGTCACCGAGGACGACGGCCGCGCCGTTGCCGCCCAGTTCCAGGGTGCAGTGCTTGCGCGGGACCGAGTCCATGATCGCGTAGCCGACGGTCTCGGAGCCGGTGAAGGAGATGACCGGGAGGCGCTCGTCCTGGACGAGGGCGGGCATCTTGTCGTTGGACACCGGCAGGATGCTCCAGGAACCGGCGGGCAGGTCGGTCTCGGCGAGCAGTTCGCCGAGGACCAGGCCGGAGAGGGGCGTGGCGGGGGCCGGCTTGAGGATCATCGGCGCGCCCGCGGCGATCGCGGGGGCGATCTTGTGGGCGCACAGGTTGAGGGGGAAGTTGAACGGCGCGATGCCGAGCACGACGCCCTTCGGGAAGCGGCGGGTGAGGGCGAGTCGGCCCTGGCCGCCCGCGTCGGTGTCCAGGCGCTGGGCCTCGCCGCCGTTGAAGCGGCGGGCCTCCTCGGCCGCGAAGCGGAAGACGGACACCGCGCGGCCGACCTCGCCGCGGGCCCACTTGATCGGCTTGCCGTTCTCGGCGGAGATCAGGCGGGCGATCTCCTCGGTGCGCTCGACCAGCCGGCGGCTGACGTGGTCCAGGGCTGCGGCTCGGGTGTGGGCGGGGGTGGCGGCGAACTCGTCCCGTACGGCGTACGCGGCGGCTACGGCCTCCTCGACCTGGGCGTCGGTCGGGAGGCTCACCGTGCCGACGTGGCTGCCGTCCCAGGGGGAGGTGACGTCGAAGCCGGCCTCGCCGGTGGCCTGGCGGCCGGCGAGCCAGAAGGCGTGGGTGGAAGTCATTGTGGAGTCCCGGCCCTTCCGCGTTGGGGGGTGTGTGCGTACGTGCGTACGGGGTGCGGGGTCCACGGTAGGGCGGGGGACGGTGGTGGGCGTTTGTCCGGGGTGTAGTGGTGGGGGTGGGTTGTTCGACGCGGTGGCCAGGTGAGGTCGGCCGGACGCGATGCGCAGTGGAGGTCGTCCTCGAACACCGACGCGGACCCTCACGACCCCGCGTCGGCCTGCCGCCCTCGGTCGGCCGAGACCCGGACCACTTCGGCGTCGTACTGGCCGGCGTCGAAGTGGAAGGCCGGGGGACGCGCCTCGCCGGCGGGGACCTGCCAGTCGGACCATTCCACGATGTCCCCGTGCCGTTGCACGAACACCGAGAGATGACCGCAGCATCCGCCCGTGCACTCGGGCTCTCCCAGCACCACACGCCGCCCTCCGGCGGTCGCCCACAGGAGGCTGTGACCGTCGGCGGGCAGGATCTCGTGCGCCAAAGGGCCGCGTCCGCCCTCGCCGACCGCCTCAGCGACCACGTCTTCCCCGTCGACCCGCAACTGCCACTGGGCAGCCCATCGGGGGCCCGACGGCAACACGCCGATCCGAAGTCGATTGAGCATCCGGTCACTCTACGGACGCGGCGGCTCCGGCGACTCCGGGTGGGCGCCGCGGCACCGCCCGGGAGGCGGCGACCCGTCCGTGCAGCACGCCCGAGCGAACGGAAGTCCTAGTCGGTGGAGGTTGCCTTCAGAGCGAGCCACAGCTCCATCCGTACGTCCGGGTCGTCCAGGGAGCGGCCCAGGATTTCCTCGACCCTCCGCATGCGGTAGCGCAGGGTGTGGCGGTGGACGCCGAGGTCGGCGGCGGCCGCGTCCCACTGGCCGTGGCGGGAGAGCCAGGCGCGCAGGGAGGCCACGAGGTCGCCGCGGCCGGTCGCGTCGTGGTCCCGCAGGGCGCGCAGCAGGCCGTCGGCGAAGGCGCGTACCGCGTCGTCGGCCAAAAGCGGCAGGACGGAGCCGGCCGCCAGGTGTTCGTGTTCCACGCAGACGCGCCCGCGCCGGCGGGCCACCGACAGGGCTTGTTCGGCCTGTTTGTAGGCGGTGGACGCGGCGATGGGCCCGGACGGCGCGGACAGGCCGACGACCAGGCCCTCCACCTCGCCGCTCGGCGTCGGTTCGGGCGCCGGGCGGGTGCCCTCCAGCCCCCTCGCGTACTCGATGCAGGCGGCGACGGCCGCGCCCTCGTCCGCGGCCAGCGCCACCAGCCGCTCGCCCTCGGGAACGACGAGTACCGCCTCACCGGCGTGGGCCGCCGCCGACTCCACGACCTCGGCGAACGCATCGAGCGCATCGGCACCCGGGGCGGCGGCCGACGCGGTGGGCTTGGCCGTGGCGGCGCCTCCGCGCGCCTGCGGGCCGGCGTGCGCCCGCGCGGCGGACGCCGAGGTCGACTCGGCGACGATGATCCGGAAGGGGGCGTCCAGCAGGCCGCCGTACAGGTTTCCGGCGACCGTGCGCGCGTGGTCGGGTTCGCCGGCCAGCAGCATGCGCAGTACGGCGCCGTCGATGCGCAGCCCGGCCTCGTGCAGGGAGCGGGAGCGTTCCGTGGTGAGGGTCAGCAGGGCGATGGCGGAGTGGACGGCGTACCGCTCGGCGGTGCCGGGGGCGGCGGCGGTGCCGACGGCGAGGGTGGAGCGGGGCCTGCGGGAGGTGCCGAGGGAGTGGAGTTCGACGCGGTCGGCGTTCTCGGGGTGGTCAGGGTGTTCGCCGCCGCCGACGACCGAGGAGGCGGGAGCCGGGCGCTCCCGCAGCCGCTGCACGTCCGCCGTGAGGCGCGCGGCCCGGCGGCCGGCCCACTCCGGGGCCGCGGCGACGACGGCGCCCGAGGCGTCGTACAGCGCCGCCCAGCCGTCGACCTGCGCGGCGAGCGCGGCGAGCAGCCCCTCCGGGCCGTCGGTGAGGGCCTTCCTGGTCAGCTCGCGCTGGGCGGCGAAGCCCGCCGTGACCGCCCGGTACTGATCGGCGGCTATGGCGGCGGACACGGCCTTGCTGATGGCGAGGAAGGGGGTGCGGCGGGGCACCTCCAGCAGCGGCAGCCCTTCCTTGCGGGCCGCTTCGACCAGCGCCTCGGGGATCTCGTCGTAGTTGACGCCGACGGCGAACCCGAGCCCCACCACCCCGGCGCCGGCCAGCCGCTTCACGTACCTGTGCATCGCGTCGGGGTCCCCGGCGTCCAGCTTGAGCGCGGTGATCAGCAGCAGCTCCCCGCCCTCCATGTAGGGCACGGGGTCGGCGAGCTCGCTGACGTGTGCCCAGCGCACCGGCACGTCGAGGCGGTCCTCGCCCGCGCGCACGGTCAGCTTGAGCGCGGAGTGGTGGACGAGCGAGGCGAGCGTGGGGGGCATGGGGGCCTGGGCCTTCGGTCTGCGTCGGTGAGGTGGGCGGGGCGGGGTGGCCGTACGGTGAGACGTCTGTGATCTTTTGGCCGTCGTGTATGAACGACCTGTGTCGATTCTGCCTCACCGTACGGTCCCCGGGGGCCCGCCCGGTCAGGTCACCCGCGCAGATCCACCAGGAGCGGCGGAGCGTGCTCTCCCTTGACGCTCGTCAGTGACAGCACCGCGTGCCCCGCGGGCACGGCGTGCGCCAGCTCGGACGCCGACCAGCGTTCCCGCTCGACCTGCCGCACGGTCACCGCGTCCGTCGTGACCGCCTTGCCCGTCAAGAGCTTGCGCAGGGCGTGGAAGAGCCGGGTCATCGGTTGGTCGGCGAAGACGGTGTGCTTGGCGACCTCCGTCGTCTCGACCCACTCGGTGCCCCACGTCTGGGCGAACCGGTTGCCGTCCCAGGTCGAGACGCCGCAGAAGGCCATGCGGCAGCCGACCGCGCCGTACAGCGGTCCGTGCAGTGCCTCGGGAACGTCCCCGATGGTACGCAGAGCCAGCAGCACTCCCGCGTTCCGGGAGCGCAGCTGCTGGATGCGGCGCACCGACTCCACGGTGACGACGCCGGTGGCGTCGTCCAGGACCAGGCAGGCGAAGTGCGGACGCCTGCTGTCCCGGACGACGTCGTGGAACTGCGCGAGGACCAGGCGGGTGAGCACGCGGCCCGCCTCCTCGTGGCCGTGCTCGGGCAGGTCGATCCGCACGCGCAGCGGGTGCCGGGCGACAGCCCGCAGCGAGAACGACTGGTCGGCGCCGCCGAGGAAGTCCGCGAACACCGGTCGGTTCAGCAGGGCCAGCCGGTCGGCCAGGGCGCGGCCCGCGTCGCCCGGTGTGCCCGTCTGCCTGATCCTCGCGTCCAGTTCCCGGCACAGGGCGTCCTCCCCGCTCGCGGCGAGGATTTCCCTCAGCTGTGTCAGAGCGCTCTCCGTCCCCTCGAGCAGATCGCGCAGTTCGGGGAGGGAGGGAAAACGGCCATACGCGGTCCGGAAGGGGCCGAGCAGCTGCACCAGCGCGGTGGACGCGAGCGGCGTCCCGACCGAGTCGAGGTCGCCCACGAGCGCCTCGGCGAGGATCGTGGCTGCCTGGTCCGGGTCGTCGCAGTCGGCGTACGGATCGAGTGCGTACGCCGAGGCTGGGTCCCCCATGCGCACGATCACGTCGAAGGCGTCGTCACTGCCCAGCCGGCCGCCGGCGGCGGACACGGCGACCACGGCGCAACTCCCGGTGAGCGCCTGGAGCGCCAGCGCCTCGGTCACCGGTTCGACGAGCGTGCGGGTCTTGCCCGCCCCGGACGGACCGACGGCGAGCAGGGAGGTGCCGAGCACTGCCGGGTCGAGGGCAGCCTCCGCGTCCCGGTACTCCCGCGGTGTCCGATCGTCGGGCACCCAGCGGCCGATGCGTACCTGCCCGGTGAGCAGGTCGTGGCGGGCCCGGCGGGAGAGGTCCCGCGCTCCGGAGGGGTGGGTCCACGCCCCGCCGCGCTCACGCAGGACGGTCTCACGGAAGGCGGGCAGCGACGCCTTCCGGCAGGCCGCGGTGAAGGCGTGCTCGACGCGGACGCAGTCGACGTCGTTCATCCGGTCGCCAGACACCTCGGCGGTGAGGAGGTCGGCGGCCTCATGCTGGCCGGCGTCGCGCAGGGCGGGCCAGTGCGAACGGGGGCGGGCGGGGTCCGGTGCGCTCGGGACGGTGGGCTTCCGGCGCGGGCCCAGCCGCTGCCTCGCGTACGGCCACCAGTCTCCGAGGCGCGCGAAGGGCCACACAACGAACAGTGTGACGAGCACGTACACCGCGTTCGTGAAGAGGACGGAAGCCATCAGGTCGTAACTGTCCGTGATCAACACGGTCAGCGAGAGCAGCGGGTCGACGAGGGGCACCGGGGACCACCCAGCGCCCGGGAAGGCGTCGGGGAAGACGAGGGCGAGGGCGACGAGGGCGAGCGCGGCGGTGACCAGTACCCGCACAGGCGGGCGCAGACGGCCGAGGTAGTGGCGGAGAATGGCGCGCCAGCTGCCGAGCCCGACCACCGCGAGGACGAGGACGGTGAAGAAGACGCCGTCGTAGACGACGAGCGCGTCCCATCCCGGAAGCCGCACGGTCCGGTTCTCCACCGGCTTGGGCGCGGCGACCGACCCGCCCCACCACCAGTCGTCGGGCGTGCACATCCGCAGCAGTGCGCTCTTGTAGGGGAAGTAGCCACCACTCCAGAACGACCACACGACCAGCGCCAGGGCGAGGGGCACCAGCATGCCGGCCACCGTCACTGGCGCGAGCCTCTCCATCGGCTCCTCGGCCGGACGGTGGCCGTACCGCCAGATGCCGGGCCGGGTGGCGGGCCTGACCGCATCGAGCCAGGCGGCGACGGCCGACGAGGGCGGAGGCGCCTGCTGCGGCACAGGGGGCGGCGCCCCCGGAGGCGCCGGTGGCCGCGGCGGCATCGAGGGGACCTCGGGAGGCCCCGCCGGGCGCGGCACAGGATTCGCATGCGTGCCCCGCGCGTCCCGCATCCCGTCGCTGTCCATCGCCCGTGCCCCCTGACCAGCCGCTCCGTCCACCATCAGCGAGCCAATCTAACGCCCTCCCAGGGGGAGTTCACCGCTTACGCGGCCGGACCCGCACCGACGTGTCCACAGGTCGCCGTATCCGTCACATGTCCACCACGGACAACCGGCACCGCGGACAACGCCCACATGGAGCATGCCCCCTCCCCCGTCCCGGTCCTAGCCTGCGAGAAAAGAAGGCAAGCGTCCGTAAGATCCCGCAGATCGCGCAAGACCCAGGAGCCCCCATGACCGCACTTGAGCAGGAGCGCCGCGTCGTCACCGCCATCCCCGGCCCGAAGTCGCAGGAGCTGCAGGCCCGACGCACGGCCGTGGTCGCGCAGGGCGTGGGCTCCACGCTCCCGGTCTTCGTGACGCGCGCCGGCGGCGGCGTCATCGAGGACGTGGACGGCAACCGTCTGATCGACTTCGGTTCCGGCATCGCCGTGACCTCCGTCGGCGCCTCCGCCGAGGCCGTCGTACGCAAGGCGTCCGCGCAGCTCGCCGACTTCACCCACACCTGCTTCATGGTGACGCCGTACGAGGGCTACGTCGCCGTCGCCGAGGCGCTGGCCGAGCTGACCCCGGGCGACCACGCCAAGAAGTCGGCGCTGTTCAACAGCGGCGCCGAGGCGGTCGAGAACGCCGTCAAGATCGCGCGTGCGTACACCAAGCGGCAGGCGGTCGTCGTCTTCGACCACGGTTACCACGGCCGCACCAACCTCACCATGGCGCTGACCGCGAAGAACATGCCGTACAAGCACGGCTTCGGTCCCTTCGCGCCCGAGGTGTACCGCGTGCCGGTCGCCTACGGCTACCGCTGGCCGACCGGTGCCGAGAACGCCGGCCCCGAGGCCGCCGCCCAGGCGATCGAGCAGATCACCAAGCAGGTAGGCGCCGAGAACGTGGCCGCGATCATCATCGAGCCGGTGCTCGGCGAGGGCGGCTTCATCGAGCCGGCCAAGGGTTTCCTGCCCGCGATCAGCGAGTTCGCCGAGGACAACGGCATCGTCTTCGTCGCCGACGAGATCCAGTCCGGCTTCTGCCGCACCGGCCAGTGGTTCGCCTGCGAGGACGAGGGCATCGTCCCGGACCTGATCACCACGGCCAAGGGCATCGCGGGCGGTCTGCCGCTCGCCGCCGTCACCGGCCGCGCCGAGATCATGGACGCCGCGCACGCGGGCGGCCTCGGCGGCACCTACGGCGGCAACCCGGTGGCGTGCGCGGGCGCGCTCGGCGCCATCGAGACGATGAAGGAGCTGGACCTCAACGCCAGGGCGAAGAACATCGAGGCGATCATGAAGTCCCGCCTCACCGCCTTGGCCGAGAAGTTCGACGTCATCGGTGACGTCCGGGGCCGCGGCGCGATGATCGCCATCGAGCTGGTCAAGGACCGCGCCACCAAGGAGCCGAACCCGGAGGCGACCGCCGCGCTCGCCAAGGCCTGCCACGCCGAGGGCCTGCTGGTCCTGACCTGTGGCACCTACGGCAACGTTCTGCGCTTCCTTCCCCCGCTGGTGATCGGCGAGGACCTGCTGAACGAGGGCCTCGACATCATCGAGCAGGCCTTCGCCCGCGTCTGAGCGAGCACCCGTGCACGACGCCGGACGAACCCGTGAAGGGGCGCCGGACGAGCACGTGCGCGAGGACCCGAACGTGCATCTGAGCTGCGTCTCGCACACCTGGCGCGGCGAACCGCAGGCGGTGTGAAGAACGTGTGCGGGGTGGATGGCAGGACGCCGATGGCCCTGTCCTCGGCCCACCCGCTGTCGTAGGTTCTACGCAGATGAGAGATACACCCGCCCACAGGGGACTGTGGGCGGATCTCAGGACGAGGCCTCCCCAGCTTCGACCTGGTCGTGCCTCGCGCACAACCGGAACTCGTGGGTTCCGGGTCTCCTCACCGATCGGACGGTCGCCCGCCCCAAACCCCCCGGGGCGCGCGACGTTCCGGTCAGGACGGCCGCCCCGGCATCCGGGACGGCAGGTTCACCGAAGGGCCGGCATACTCCCCCCCTTGTGCCGGCCCTTCGGTGTGTTCCCGGGCCGGCCCTCCCTTCGCCACCCGCTCCAGGCGGTGCGACGCGGTGCCGGAGTGCCTGCGAAGCTGGGCGTCATGCCGGTCCCCCCGCCCCGCACGCTGCCCGCCCTCCTCGCGCTGCCCGTCCTCCTCTTCGCCCTGATCACCTGGCAGGTCGCCGCCGACGGCCCGCTGATCGGCGCGGACAAACGGCTGAGCAGGGCACTCGTACACCCCGACCGGCTATCCGAGCTGCTGGCCGACCTCGGCAACGTACCGGTGGCCGTGCCCGTCCTCGCCCTCACGCTGGCGGGCGCGGCCTGGCACGGGCGCGCCAAAGGTACGGACCGCTGGTGGCTGCCGCCCCTGGCCGGGGCCCTGGCGATGGCTCTGGTGCCGGCACTGGTCGCCCCGCTGAAGGCGTGGACCGACCGCCCCGGCACCCCGGCGGTGCCCCCGGCCGTCGGCTACTACCCCTCCGGCCACACCGCGACCGCGGTCGTCGCGTACGGCGCGGCGACGCTGCTGCTCCTTCCGCTGCTGCGGTCGCCGGCCGTCCGCCGCGGGCTGGTCGTGCTGTGCGCGGTCCTCGTCCTCGGCGCCTCCTACGGGCTGGTGCGCCGCGGCTACCACTGGCCACTGGACGTGGTGGCGAGTTGGTGTCTGGGCGCGGTGCTGCTGGTTGGGGTCGCGCTGGTGGCCGGCCGCACCGCGCTGCCGGCCACCCGAAGTACGCGTCGAAGTTCTTCTGGAACTCCCAGTTCGATCGAGTAACGGTCCCAGTTGATCGACCAGGTCATCAGGCCGCGCAGGGCGGGCCACGCGCCCACCCCCGGGTCCTGGCCGCCCCACTTGCCGGTGCCGTAGTACTGGTAGCCGAGCTGGGCGAAGAAGGTCTTCAGGGGTGCCGTTCCAGCCGTCGAGGCCGGACTCGAAGCCGCCGTTCCTGGCGAGGTCCGCGTCGCGATGCACGAGGCGGCGGCTCTGGCGGTGGAGGACGGCCGGGGGTGAGGTGCGCAAGGGATTGACAACGGCACTGGTCTGGACCAAGTCGGGCGCGCTCCACTTTCCTCCCCATGTCCGGGCGTACTTGCGGAACGCTCCAGACCGCTCGCGCGTCGCCCCCTCGTCACGCTGCTCACCGTCGCGGCGCTCGCCGCGTCCGGCATGACCGCGCTCGCGTCGGCCGCCCGTGCGGCCCGGTTCGAGGAGCGCCGGGTCCGTGAGGGTGCCGGTCCCGCCGGGCGGATCAGCCAGCGGGGGTTCCACCGGACGACACGCCTCCCGGGTGCGGCACCACGATCCAGGTGCCGAGTCCGGCCGTCCGGACGCCGGTGCCCACCCAGCGGGCCGCCGTGCCGGCCGGCACGAAGAAGCGCGTGCGCGCGTCGCCGAAATCGACGAGCACCGGGCCCGGTTGGTCCAGGACGCGGGAGAGCACGTCGAGGGTCGGATAGCCGAGCCGACTGGGCAGTATGAGCACGTCCCAGGCCTTGCCGGCGGGCAGCAGGGCGACCCCCAGGGATTGCGCTCCCACTCCTGCCGACAGGACTCGGGATCCGGTGCGACGGATGCCAACCACGCGACCGCCGTCTTCGCACCAGGCACGTGAAGACCTCCCTCTCACTCGTGGACGCGGGATGCGTCACGGGGGAGAGGGAGGTCTCCCGGCGGGCATTACGCGGGTTGCGGCGCCTCATTGGCGTGGACCCGGTCACACGGGCGGCGGCCGCGGGGCGCTCAGCTGTCGAAACCCAGCCCCAGCTTGTCCATCGTCCGCAGCCACAGGTTGCGCCGGCCGCCGTGCGCGTCCGCGCGGGCCAGCGACCACTTGGTGAGCGCGATGCCGGTCCAGGCGAAGGGCTCGGGCGGGAAGGGCAGCGGCTTCCTGCGGACCATCTCCAGCTCCGTGCGCTCGGTGCGCTCCCCCGCCAGCAGGTCCAGCATCACCTCGGCACCGAACCGGGTGGCGCCCACGCCGAGGCCGGTGTACCCGGCCGCGTAGGCCACCTTCCCCTGGTGGGCGGTGCCGAAGAACGCCGAGAAGCGGGAGCAGGTGTCGATCGCGCCGCCCCAGGCGTGGGTGAAGCGGACGCCTTCCAGCTGCGGGAAGCAGGTGAAGAAGTGCCCGGCGAGCTTGGCGTACGTCTCGGGGCGGTCGTCGTACTCGGCGCGCACCCGGCCGCCGTACGGGTAGACCGCGTCGTAACCGCCCCACAGGATCCGGTTGTCGGCGGAGAGGCGGAAGTAGTGGAACTGGTTGGCGCTGTCGCCGAGTCCCTGCCGGTTCTTCCAGCCGATCGAGGCGAGCTGCGCGTCGGTGAGCGGCTCGGTCATCAGGGCGTAGTCGTAGACCGGGACGGTGTACGAGCGGACCCTGCGGACCAGGTTCGGGAAGACGTTGGTGCCGAGTGCGACCGTGCGGGCGCGGACGCCGCCGTAGGGGGTGCGTACGGCCATGCCGGCGCCGTACGGCCGCAGGGTGAGGGCCGGGGTGTGCTCGTGGACGCGGACGCCGAGGTCGAGGCAGGCGCGCTTGAGGCCCCAGGCGAGCTTGGCGGGGTTGACCATGGCCACGCCCCGGCGGTCGTACAGACCTGCGCGGAACGTGGGTGAGTCGACCTGTTCCCGTACGGCCTCGGTGTCCAGGTACTCGACGCCGTCGGCCAGGCCCTTGGCGCTGATCTCCTGGTGCCAGTCGTGAAGCTCCCGGGCCTGGTAGGGCTCGGTGGCCACGTCGATCTCGCCGGTGCGCTCGAAGTCGCAGTCGATGCGGTGGCGGGCGACCGTTTCCTCGATGGCGTCGAGGTTGCGGGCGCCGAGTGTCTCCAGCCGGTGGATCTCGTCGGGCCAGCGGGTGAGGCCGTTGGACAGCCCGTGGGTGAGGGACGCGGCGCAGAAGCCGCCGTTGCGGCCGGAGGCGGCCCAGCCCACCTCCCGGCCTTCCAACAGCACCACGTCCCGCCCCGGGTCACGCTCCTTGGCGATCAGCGCGGTCCACAGTCCGCTGTAGCCGCCGCCGACGACCAGCAGGTCGCAGGTCTCGGGGCCGGTGAGGGCGGGCTGCGGGCGGGGACGGCCGGGGTCGTCCAGCCAGTACGGGACCGGCTGGGCGTCGGAGAGGGATTGCGTCCAGTCGTTGCTGCGGCTCATGGCGCTCGGGGCCATGATGTCAACTCCCTACGTATGCGGTACGCGAGGCACTATGCCTTGCGGCGATTCCGGCGGTCGCCGATGACCATGGAGGCCAGGACGAACAGCACGGCGATGACGAACATGGCCGTACCGACGACGTTGATCTGAACGGGCGTTCCGCGCTGGGCCGATCCCCAGACGAACATGGGGAAGGTGACGGTGGAGCCCGCGTTGAAATTGGTGATGATGAAATCGTCGAAGGAGAGCGCGAAGGCGAGCAGCGCTCCGGCGGCGATTCCGGGGGCCGCGATGGGCAGCGTGACCCGGACGAAGGTCTGGAAGGGACCGGCGTACAGGTCCTGCGCCGCCTGCTCCAGCCTCGGGTCCATCGACATCACGCGCGCCTTGACCGCCGTCACGACGAAGCTGAGGCAGAACATGATGTGGGCGGTCAGGACCGTCCAGAAGCCCAGCTGAGCACCCATGTTCAGGAACAGGGTGAGCAGCGAGGCGGCCATCACGACCTCGGGCATCGCCATCGGCAGGAAGATCAACGAGTTGATCGCGCCGCGAGCCCGGAACCGGTAACGGACCAGCGCGAAGGCGATCGCCGTGCCGAGCGCCGTGGCGCCCAGCGTCGCCCAGAAGGCGATCTGGAGACTCAGCGACAGGGAACCGCACAGTCCGGAGACGCCGCACGGGTCCTTCCAGGCGTCCGTGGAGAACTGCTGCCATTCGTAGTTGAAGCGCCCGTTCGGTTTGTTGAACGAGAAAACCGTCACGATGACATTGGGCAGCACGAGATAAGCGAGCGTCAGCAGCCCGGCGATCACTACCAGATTGCGCTTGCACCAGTTGACGAAGGCCATTTAAACCAGATCCTCCGTCCCCGACTTGCGGATGTAGAAGGTGACCATGGCGAGGATCGCGGCCATCAGGATGAAGGAGAGCGCCGCCGCCGTCGGATAGTCCAGCACCCGCAGGAACTGCGACTGGATCACGTTTCCGATCATTCCGGTGTCCGCCGAGCCCAGCAGGGACGCGTTGACGTAGTCGCCGGTCGCCGGGATGAAGGTCAGCAGCGTCCCGGAGACGACGCCGGGCATCGAGAGCGGGAAGGTGACCTTGCGGAAGACCGTGGAAGGCTTGGCGTACAGGTCGCCCGCGGCCTCGTGCAGCCGGCCGTCGATGCGCTCCAGCGACGTGTACAGCGGCAGGATCATGAACGGCAGGAAGTTGTACGTCAGGCCGCAGACCACCGCGAGCGGCGTGGCCAGCACCCGGTCGCCGGCCGTCCAGCCGAGCCAGCTGGTGACGTCCAGGACGTGCAGCGTGTTCAGGGCGCCGACGACCGGGCCGCCGTCGGCGAGGATCGTCTTCCAGGCCAGGGTGCGGATCAGGAAGCTGGTGAAGAACGGCGCGATCACCAGGATCATGATCAGATTCCGCCAGCGGCCGGCGCGGAAGGCGATCAGGTAGGCGAGCGGATAGCCGAGCAGCAGGCACAGCACGGTCGCGGAGGCGGCGTAGGCGACCGACCGCAGGAACTGCGGCCAGTACTCGGACACCGCGTCCCAGTAGGTGACGAAGTGCCAGGTGACCCTGTAGCCCTCCTCCAGCGAGCCCGTCTGCACGGACGTGGAGGCCTGGTAGATCATCGGCGCCGCGAAGAAGACGACGAGCCACAGGATGCCGGGCAGCAGCAGCCAGTACGGCGTCCAGCGGCCCCTCTTGCGCGGGGGCTTGTCCTCCGGCGCGGGCGGGGAGAGCGGTGGTGGCGCCTCGGTGAGGGTGGACATCAGGCGGTCTCCCCCTCGGCGACTCCCGCGTCGATGTCCTGGGCGGCGTCGAGGCCGAAGGTGTGCGCCGGGTTCCAGTGCAGGACGACGTCGGCGCCGGGGGCGAGGCGGGCGTCGCGGTCGATGTTCTGGGCGTACACCTCGAACTCGGGGCAGGCCGCGCAGTCCACGACGTACTGCGTGGAGACGCCGATGAAACTGGTGTTGGAGATCTTGCCGGTGATGCGGTTGCGGCCCTCGGGGATGGAGCCGGCCTCGTCGGCGTGGGTGATGCTGATCTTCTCCGGGCGCACTCCGACCAGGACCTTGCCGCCGGCCCGGGCCGGCGCGGAACAGCGTGCGCCGGGCAGGACCAGCTTGTCGCCGGCCGCCTTCACCACGACGTCGTCGCCGCTGCGGGTGTCGACCTCGGCCCCGATGAGGTTGGAGGTGCCCAGGAAGTTGGCGACGAAGGTGGTCCGCGGGTTCTCGTAGAGGTCGGCGGGGGCGCCCAGTTGCTCCACCCGGCCCCCGTTCATCACGGCGACCCGGTCGGCCATGGTCATGGCCTCCTCCTGGTCGTGCGTGACGTGCACGAAGGTGATGCCGACCTCGGTCTGGATGCGCTTGAGCTCCAGCTGCATCTGGCGGCGCAGCTTGAGGTCGAGGGCGCCGAGCGGTTCATCGAGGAGCAGCACCTTGGGGTGGTTGATCAGGGCGCGGGCGACCGCGACGCGCTGCTGCTGGCCACCGGAGAGCTGGTGCGGCTTCTTGCGGGCCTGCTCCCCGAGCTGCACGAGCTCGAGCATCTCCCCGACCTGCTTCTTCACGCTCTTGATGCCGCGTCGGCGCAGGCCGAAGGCGACGTTCTCGAAGATGTCGAGGTGCGGGAAGAGGGCGTAGGACTGGAAGACCGTGTTGACCGGCCGTTTGTACGGCGGCAGCGCGGTCACGTCCTGGTCGCCGAGGTGGACGGTGCCGCCGCTGGGCTCCTCCAGTCCGGCGATCACGCGCAGGGTGGTGGTCTTGCCGCAGCCGGATGCGCCGAGCAGGGCGAAGAATGAGCCCTGGGGCACGGTCAGGTCGAGCGGGTGCACGGCGGTGAAGGAGCCGTAGGTCTTGCTGATGCCGGAGAGGCGGACGTCGCCGCCGTGCTCCGTCGCGTCTGTGCGCGTCTGCGTCGTCGTCATCGTCGTCACGCCCCAGTGAGCTTCGCGAACTTCTCTTCGTAGGCCGTCTCTTCCTTCGGGCTCAGTGAGCGGAAGGCACGGGACCGGCCCTGCATGGCCTGGTCGGGAATGATCAGCGGGTTGTTCGCCGCGTCCTCGTCGATCTTCGCAAGCTCGTCCTTCACCCCGTCCACGGGACAGACGAAGTTGATGTAGGCGGCGAGCTGCGCGGCCGGCCCCGGCTCGTAGTAGTAGTCCATGAGCCGCTCGGCGTTCGTCTTGTGGCGCGCCTTGTTGGGGATGAGCATGTTGTCGCTGGACGTGATGTATCCGCTGTCCGGGATGACGAAGTCGACGTCCGGGTTGTCCGCCTTGAGCTGGACGACGTCCCCGGCCCAGGCCAAGCAGGCCGCGAAGTCGCCCTTGCTGATGTCGGCGGTGTAGTCGTTGCCGGTGAAGCGGCGTATCTGGCCGCTGTCGACGCCCTTCTGGAGCCGGGCGATCGCCGCGTCGTACTCGTCGTCGGTGAAGCGGGCCGGGTCCTTGCCCATGTCGAGCAGCACCATGCCGACGGTGTCGCGCATCTCGGTGAGGAAGCCGACGCGCCCCTTGAGCTCGGGGTTGTCGAGCAGGTCGGAGACCGTCTTGACCTCGACGCCGTCCAGCGCCTTCTTGTTGTAGGCGATGACGGTCGAGATGCCCTGCCAGGGGTACGAGTAGGCGCGGCCCGGGTCCCAGTCGGGGTTGCGGAACTGCGGTGACAGGTTGGCGAAGGCGTGCGGCAGGTTGGCCGGGTCCAGCTTCTGGACCCAGCCGAGGCGGATCAGGCGGGCGGCGAGCCAGTCGGTGAGCACGATGATGTCGCGCCCGGTCTCCTGGCCGGCGGAGAGCTGCGGCTGGATCTTGCCGAAGAACTCGCCGTTGTCGTTGATGTCCTCGGTGTACTTGACCTTGACGCCGGTGCGTTTCGTGAACGCCTCCAACGTGGGGTGGCGTCGGCCGCTCTCGTCGACGTCCATGTACTCGGTCCAGTTGGAGAAGTTGACTACCTTCTCCTCCTTGGACCGGTCGTCGGACGACACGCCGCCCTCGGTCTTGCCGGCCGGCGGGATGCCGCAGGCGCTCAGTGTGCCGAGGCCGCCGACCGCGAGCGCGCCGCCCGCGGAGGCGCGCAGCAGTGAGCGGCGGGTGAGGGCGGCCCTGCCGCTGGTGAAACTGCGCCGCATGGCGGCCGCTCGGGCCGGGGACAGGCGGTCGGGCTCGTACTGCTCCATGCGCGTGGTTGCCCTTTCGGGTGTCTCGGCCGTGGTCGGCGGCCTCTCGTCGTGACTATCGGTCCCCGAAGACGGTGCGGTGCCAGTCCTTGGCCGCCACCGCGGTGTTGTCGAACATGACGTGCTTGACCTGCGTGTACTCCTCGAAGGAGTAGGCGGACATGTCCTTGCCGAAGCCGGACGCCTGGTATCCGCCGTGCGGCATCTCGCTGATGATCGGGATGTGGTCGTTGACCCACACGCAGCCCGCCTTGATCTCGCGGGTGGCACGGTTCGCCCGGTACACGTCCCGGCTCCAGGCGGACGCGGCGAGCCCGTACGGGGTGTCGTTGGCCAACCGGATGCCCTCGTCGTCCGTGTCGAAGGGCAGCACGACCAGGACCGGCCCGAAGATCTCGGACTGGACGGCCTCGCTGTCCTGCGCGGCGTCCGCGATGAGGGTGGGCCGGTAGTAGGCGCCGTCCTTCAGGTCGCCCTGCGGTGCCTGGCCGCCGCACACCACGCGCGCGTAGGAGCGGGCCCGGTCGACGAAGCCGGCGACGCGGTCCCGCTGGACGTGGCTGACCAGCGGTCCGAGGTCGGTACCGGGAGCGAAGGGGTCGCCGACGCGGACGGTGTCCATGAGGGCGGCGGTCTTCTCGACGAACGCCTCGTAGAGGGGCCGCTGTACGTACGCGCGCGTGGCGGCCGTGCAGTCCTGGCCGGTGTTGATGAGGGCGCCCGCGACCGCGCCGTGGACGGCCGCGTCGAGGTCGGCGTCGTCGAAGACGAGGAAGGGCGCCTTGCCGCCGAGCTCCAGGTGCAGGCGCTTGACGGTGGCCGTGGCGACCTCGGCGACGCGCTTGCCGACGGCGGTGGAGCCGGTGAAGGAGGTCATGGCGACGTCCGGGTGGCCGACGAGGTGCTCACCGGCCTCCCGCCCCGTCCCGCTGACGATGTTGATCACACCGTCGGGGATGCCGGCCTCGGTCGCCGCCTGGGCGAACATCAGCGAGGTCAGCGGGGTGATCTCGGCGGGCTTCAGCACGATGGTGTTGCCCGCGGCGATCGCCGGGAGGATCTTCCAGGCGGCCATCTGGAGCGGATAGTTCCAGGGCGCGACGGACCCGACGACGCCGATCGGCTCGCGGCGCACGTACGAGGTGTGGTCCCCTGAGTACTCCCCCGCCGACTGGCCCTGGAGGTGCCGGGCGGCGCCGGCGAAGAAGGCCGCGTTGTCGACTGTACCCGGCACGTCGAACTCGCGGGTCAGCTTCAGGGGCTTCCCGCACTGGAGCGACTCCGCGCGGGCGAAGTCCTCGGCGCGCTCGGCGAGGACGGCGGCGAACCGGTGCAGGGCGTCGGAGCGTTCGCCCGGGGTGGCACCGGCCCAGCCGGGGAACGCCTCCCGCGCCGCGGCGACGGCCGCGTCGACGTCGTCGGGACCGGCGAGTTCGTAGGTCAGGACCCCCTCGCCGGTCGCCGGGTCGACGACGGTGTGCGTGCGCCCGGAGGTGCCCTTCGTCAGACGGCCCGCGATGTACTGGGCCCCGTCCGCGAAGCGGTCCTGGGCCGGGAATCGGTCCGGGGTGTCGTTGCCCGGGTTGTGCATGTCGGCTCTCCTCGGTCTCCCCGTGACAGGGGCCGGCGTGGCTTCAGCCTCGATGTGAGTGCCGATCCTGACAGAGCACTAGACCTCCAACAAGTGATTCCGTTGTTGCCATTTGGTTACGCGACGGAATCTGTCGACCAGGTGTCGAGTCGCCGCGGAAAAGGACGGACGGAGTGTCAGTGGTGCGTGCCAGACTCGCGTGCGTGGAAAGGACCACGGGGGTGGAGGAGAGGGGCGCGGGGATTGTGGAGATCACCGACAGCAGGGAAGCCCTGGTCGAGAGGGTCCGGGCGGGCGCGAGGATCAAGTACCTCTGCTTCTGGGGGCACCGGCCGCGCCCCGACGGCCTGATCGGTCCTAGCTGTCTGAGCCAGTGGTGGCCGTCGCCGTTCACCGTGGCCGGGGTGGTGTACCCGACCGCGGAGCACTGGATGATGGCGGGCAAGGCCCGGCTCTTCGAGGACGCGGAAGCGGAGCGCCGGGTGCTGGCCGCCGGGCATCCCGCCGAGGCCAAGAAGGCGGGGCGGCTGGTGCGCGGCTTCGACGAGGCGGTGTGGGAGCGGGAGCGCTTCTCGCTCGTCGTCGAGGGCAGCGTCCACAAGTTCGCCTCGGACCCCGCGCTGCGCGAGTTCCTGGTGAACACGGGCGACCGGGTGCTGGTCGAGGCGAGTCCCGTGGACCGGGTCTGGGGCATCGGCCTGACCGCGGACGACGAGGCGGCGACCGACCCGGCGCGGTGGCGGGGGTCGAATCTGCTGGGGTTCGCGCTGATGAGGGCGCGGGAGCGGTTGCGCAGCTGACGGGAGCGCGGAAGCGGTTGCGCACGGGCCGCTGACGCCCGCGGACCGGACCGCGGGTGTCGGCTTCGTCAGCCCTGCGCCTGCGCCGCCACGGAGACCGCCGCCGGGCGCGGGGCGCCGTAGTAGGGGTCGTCGTAGCCCGAGTCCTCGTTGATCGCGGCGTTGATGCCGACGGCGATCAGGGCCATCACGGCGATGCCGAGCACGATGCCGATGATGCCCATGATGAAGCCGGCCTGTGCCTGCCCGTGGTTGTTGGCCTCGCCGCGCTCGGCCTTGCGGCGTCCCTTGACGCCGAAGACCACGGCGAGGATGCCGAGCACCAGCGAGACGATGCCGTACGCGCAGAACATGCAGCAGGCCAGGATGCCGAGCACCATCGCCGCGGTGCCCATGCCGTTCTGCGGGGGCAGCGGAGCGCCGCCCCAGCCGTAACCGCCCTGGGGGTAGGCGGGATAGCCGTGGCCGCCCTGGACACCCGGGCCGCCGGGTGCGATGGGCGGAGGCGGCACCGCCGCCTCGGGCGGAGTGAAGCCGGCGGCGGGCATCGAGGCGACCGTGGCCTGGTTGTGCACGGACGGCGGCTGCGCCGACGGCGGGGGCTGCCAGGACGGCACCTCGCCTGCGGCGGGCGGGGCCGGCTGCTGCGGCACTCCCGTCGCGGCGTCACGGTTCTTGTCCAGCGAGGGCCTGCTCTCCGGGGGTGCCCAAGGATCGTTGGCGCCGTTGGAGTCCCCGCCCGGCCGTGTCGCGTCCGTCATTTTCCGTCCCCCTGGGTCGATCGTGCCCGCCATGCTACGGGCCATGTCCGTCCGGCGTGAGACCGGCCTACGATGATCCCCGAAGCACCGATCAGCCGATCACCCGCGTCCCGCCGCCGCCGCGCGGCCCGGGGGCGCCGTTCCGGGGAGGAACCCTTGACCGAGCACCTCGTCGACCCCGCCGTCCCGCGCGACCTGCACGCCTTCATCGCCGGACTGCCCAAGGCCGAACTGCACGTCCACCACGTCGGCTCCGCCTCCCCGCGCATCGTCTCGGAACTGGCCGCGCGCCACCCCGATTCCAAGGTCCCCGCCGACCCCGAGGCCCTGGTCGACTACTTCACCTTCACGGACTTCGCGCACTTCATCGACGTGTACCTGTCCGTCGTCGACCTGATCCGCACCCCGGAGGACGTGCGGCTGCTGACGTACGAGGTGGCCAGGGACATGGCCCGGCAGCAGGTGCGGTACGCCGAGCTGACCATCACCCCGTTCTCCTCCACCCGGCGCGGCATCGACGAGGGCGCCTTCATGGACGCGATCGAGGACGCCCGCAAGGCGGCGGAGTCCGAGTTCGGGACCGTACTGCGCTGGTGCTTCGACATCCCGGGCGAGGCCGGTCTGGAGTCCGCCGAGGAGACGACGCGGCTCGCCACCGACGACCGGCTCCGCCCCGAGGGCCTGGTCTCCTTCGGGCTCGGCGGACCCGAGATCGGGGTGGCTCGGCCGCAGTTCAAGCCGTACTTCGACCGCGCGATCGCCGCCGGTCTGCACTCGGTGCCGCACGCCGGCGAGACCACCGGCCCGCAGACCGTGTGGGACGCACTCACCGACCTGCGTGCCGAGCGCATCGGGCACGGCACCAGCTCCGCCCATGACCCGAAGCTGCTGGCCCACCTCGCGGAGCACCGCATCCCCCTGGAGGTGTGCCCGACCTCCAACATCGCCACCCGCGCGGTGCGCACCCTGGACGAGCACCCCATCAAGGAGTTCACGCGTGCCGGGGTGCTGGTGACGATCAACTCCGACGACCCCCCGATGTTCGGCACCGACCTCAACAACGAGTACGCCGTCGCCGCCCGCCTCCTCGACCTCGACGAGCGCGGCCTCGCCGACCTGGCGAAGAACGCGGTCGACGCGTCGTTCCTGGACGCGCCGGGCAAAGCGCGGATCAGGGGCGAGATCGACGCGTACACCGCCGCCTGGCTCGCCTCCTGACCGGGGTGTTCGCCATGAGTCCCGCACGCGACGTGACCGCCGTGGCCCACCGCGGCGACCCGTACCGGTACCGCGAGAACACGCTCGTCTCGCTGCGTTCCGCGCTCGACCGGGGCGCGGACGCGGTCGAGACCGACGTACGCCTCACCCGGGACGGCCTTCCCGTGCTGCTGCACGACGAGACGCTGAAGCGGCTGTGGGGGCACGACCTGCCGCTGCGCGCCCTGTCGGCCGACGAGGTGCGCGGGCTGACGGCGGGCAGGGTGCCGACTCTCGCGGAGGCGCTGGCCGCGACCGAGGGCAGCCGACTGATGCTGGACCTGCCGGGCGGGCCGGGCGAGCGGGCGGTGCGGCGCATCGTGGACGTGGTCCGCGAGTGCGGGGCCCAGGACCGTGTGTACTACACGGCGGGTGCCGCGGCCATGCTCGCGGTGCGCGCCGCCGACCCCGCCGCCGAGATCGCCATGACCTGGACGACGGCGGCACCGCCCCGGCCGGCGCTGCTCGCGGCGGTGCGGCCGAAGTGGCTCAACTACCGCTTCGGGCTGGTGAACAAGGCCCTGACCGAGCGGGTCCACGGCGACGGCTGCCTGTTGTCGGTGTGGACCCCGGACACCCGGCGCTCCATGCGCCGGCTGATCGCGCTGGGCGTCGACTCGATCACCACCAACCGCATCGACACGCTGTGCGCGCTGGCGAAGTCTTCTGGGGCAAGTCGGGAGCCCGCTACGGATACAGCGCCGTCATCGGCGGCACCCGCGACCTGAGCCGCACCCTCGTCCACTCGGTCAACGCCACGGACGCCAAGAGCGCGGAGCGGAACCCGGTCCTCGACGCGATCACCTCGACCGCGCTGAAGTAGCCCGCTTCAGCCGCCGCGCCACCGCGTGCGCCCCGACCGTCGCCGCGCCCGCGAAGCCGAGCCCCACGGCGAGGTCGCGCGGGCGCGCGGCGCGCAGGACCCCGGCCCGGCGCAGCCGGTGGCGGGCCCGGAGGGTGAACGGGACGACGACGAGCCGGGGGGGTCGCGGACCCGGGCGTGCAGCCGCGCACCAGTGCCGCCTGGGCGAGGTGGACCAGGCCGTGCAGACCGAAGGCGTTCAGCGCCGACTGGTACGCGGCCGACCGGCCGCCGGTGAGCCGTCCCGCGGCGGACGCGGCGGCCACGACGGCGGCCGTCGCCCCGACCGCCACCGCGAACTCCCGCCCGTCGACGAACCGGCCCGCCGCCACACGGCCTCCGCACGGCGGGGAACCGCTCGCGCAGGGCGGGCAGCCCACGCCGCCACCAGCCCCTGTACGGGCCCGCTCGACGCAGCGTCGATTGGTCCCGGTGGGCCCGGCACCCTGACGAGCGGGCGAGTTCACGCTTCACGCGGTGCGGCCCCGGACGGGGTTCCTGTCCGGGGCCGCACACATGGATCCGGTCCGTCACGCGTCCAGCGACGTCATCACGTGCTTGATCCGGGTGTAGTCCTCGAAGCCGTAGCCCGAGAGGTCCTTGCCGTAGCCGGACTTCTTGAAGCCGCCGTGCGGCATCTCGGCGACCAGCGGGATGTGGGTGTTGATCCACACGCAGCCGAAGTCCAGCCGCTTGGACATCCGCATGGCACGGCCGTGGTCCTTGGTCCACACCGAGGAGGCCAGGGCGTACTCGACACCGTTGGCCCACTCGACCGCCTGGTCCTCGTCGCGGAAGGACTGGACGGTGATGACGGGGCCGAAGACCTCGTTCTGGATGATCTCGTCGTCCTGCTTGAGGCCCGAGACGACGGTCGGGGCGTAGAAGTAGCCCTTGTCGCCGACCCGGTGGCCGCCCGCCTCGACCTTGGCGTGGGCGGGCAGCCGCTCGATGAACCCGGAGACCTGCTTGAGCTGGTTCGGGTTGTTGAGCGGGCCGTACATGACGTCCTCGTCGTCCGGATGACCGGTCTTGATCTCGGACGCGGCCTTCGCCAGCGCGCTCACGAACTCGTCGTGGATCGACTCGTGGACCAGCACGCGGGTGGCCGCGGTGCAGTCCTGGCCGGCGTTGAAGTAGCCCGCCTCCGAGATGCCCTCGACGGCCTTGGGGATGTCGGTGTCCTCGAAGACGACGACCGGCGCCTTGCCGCCCAGCTCCAGGTGGACTCGCTTGATGTCCTTGGACGCCGACTCGGCGACCGACATGCCCGCCCGCACGGAGCCGGTGATGGAGGCCATCGCCGGGGTCTCGTGCTCGACCATCAGCCGGCCGGTGTCGCGGTCGCCGCAGACGACGTTGAAGACGCCCTTGGGCACGATCGAGCCGATGATGTCGGCCATCAGGGCGGTCGAGGCGGGGGTGGTGTCGGACGGCTTGAGGACGACCGTGTTGCCCGCGGCGAGGGCCGGGGCGAACTTCCACACGGCCATCATCATCGGGTAGTTCCACGGCGCGACCTGCGCGCAGACGCCGATCGGCTCGCGGCGGATCATGGAGGTCAGGCCCTCCATGTACTCGCCGGCGCTGCGGCCCTCCAGCATCCGGGCCGCACCCGCGAAGAAGCGGATCTGGTCGACCATCGGCGGGATCTCCTCGGAGCGGGTGAGCCCGATGGGCTTGCCCGTGTTCTCCACCTCGGCCGCGATCAGCTCCTCGGCCCGCTCCTCGAACGCGTCCGCGATCTTCAGCAAAGCCTTCTGCCGCTCGGCCGGGACCAGGTCCCGCCAGGCCGGAAAGGCCGCGGCGGCGGCGGCCATGGCGGCGTCGACGTCCGCCTGCCCGGACAGGGGGGCGGTCGCGTAGGCCTCGCCCGTGGCGGGGTTGACCACCTCCGTGGTCCGTCCGTCGGCGGCGTCCCGGAACTCACCGTCGATGTAGTTGCGCAGACGACGCAGCTCGGTGCTCACTGCCGGCCCTCCAAGTTCGGTGTCTACTTCGGATCTCTCGGGTTCGGACCTCGCTGCTGTCGCTCGTGTCCAAACACTGAGACACCCACCCTAGACGGAGACCCCACGTTTTCAACACCCCCGGCCGCCTCAGCATTGCGAAATCCGTCGACTCTGACGCCTCAGACAACGAAATTCATCGATCCAGGCTTGCGAAACTGTCAATACGTCGTGCACAGTGAAGCCGTGGCCAGTCGAAGCGCAGACCAGAGGGACTCCCGCGAGTCCAGGGGCGGCGGTCCCCAGTTGGACGCCGTCTCCCTCGCCATCATCGAGCAGCTCCAGGAGGACGGCCGCCGGCCGTACGCCGCCATCGGCAAGGCCGTGGGCCTGTCGGAGGCGGCCGTGCGCCAGCGCGTCCAGAAACTGCTCGACCAGGGCGTGATGCAGATCGTCGCCGTCACGGACCCGCTCACCGTGGGCTTCCGCCGGCAGGCGATGGTCGGTGTCAACGTCGAGGGCGACGTGGAGTCCGTCGCCGACGCGCTGACGGCCATGTCCGAGTGCGAGTACGTGGTGATGACAGCGGGCTCCTTCGACCTGATGGTGGAGGTCGTCTGCGAGGACGACGACCACCTGCTGGACGTCATCAACAAACGCATCCGGGCCGTTGCCGGAGTGCGCTCCACCGAGAGCTTCGTCTACCTCAAGCTCAAGAAGCAGACCTATATGTGGGGAACCCGATAATCGTGAGCACCGACACCAAGGACCTCAGCAGGATCGCGTACGACCACCTGTGGATGCACTTCACCCGCATGTCGTCGTACGAGAACGCCCCCGTCCCCACCATCGTCCGCGGTGAGGGCACCCACATCTACGACGACAAGGGCAAGCGCTACCTCGACGGTCTCGCCGGCCTCTTCGTGGTCCAGGCCGGACACGGCCGCCAGGAGCTGGCCGAGACCGCCTCGAAGCAGGCGCAGGAGCTCGCCTTCTTCCCGGTGTGGTCCTACGCCCACCCGAAGGCCGTCGAGCTGGCCGAGCGCCTGGCGAACGAGGCCCCCGGTGACCTCAACAAGGTCTTCTTCACCACCGGCGGCGGTGAGGCGGTCGAGACCGCCTGGAAGCTCGCCAAGCAGTACTTCAAGCTGACCGGCAAGCCGACCAAGTACAAGGTCATCTCCCGCGCGGTGGCCTACCACGGCACCCCGCAGGGCGCCTTGTCCATCACCGGCCTGCCGGCCCTGAAGGCCCCCTTCGAGCCGCTGGTGCCGGGCGCGCACAAGGTCCCCAACACCAACATCTACCGCGCCCCGCTCTTCGGCGACGACCCCGAGGCCTTCGGCCGCTGGGCCGCCGACCAGATCGAGCAGCAGATCCTCTTCGAGGGCCCGGAGACGGTCGCGGCCGTATTCCTGGAGCCGGTGCAGAACGCGGGCGGCTGCTTCCCGCCCCCGCCCGGCTACTTCCAGCGGGTGCGCGAGATCTGCGACCAGTACGACGTGCTGCTCGTCTCGGACGAGGTCATCTGCGCCTTCGGCCGCCTGGGCACGACGTTCGCCTGCGACAAGTTCGGCTACGTCCCGGACATGATCACCTGCGCCAAGGGCATGACCTCGGGCTACTCCCCGATCGGCGCCTGCATCATCTCCGACCGGCTGGCCGAGCCGTTCTACAAGGGCGACAACACCTTCCTGCACGGCTACACCTTCGGCGGCCACCCGGTCTCCGCCGCGGTCGGCATCGCCAACCTCGACCTGTTCGAGCGCGAAGGCCTGAACCAGCACGTGCTCGACAACGAGGGCAACTTCCGCGCGACGCTGGAGAAGCTGCACGACCTGCCGATCGTCGGCGACGTCCGCGGCAACGGCTTCTTCTACGGCATCGAGCTGGTCAAGGACAAGGCCACCAAGGAGTCCTTCAACGAGGAGGAGACCGAGCGCGTCCTGTACGGCTTCCTTTCCAAGAAGCTCTTCGAGAACGGCCTGTACTGCCGTGCCGACGACCGCGGCGACCCGGTCATCCAGCTCGCCCCGCCGCTGATCTCCAACCAGGAGACCTTCGACGAGATCGAGCAGATCCTGCGCGCGACGCTGACGGAGGCGTGGACGAAGCTCTGACCCCAGGCCGTCGCGGCCTCCGGTCTTCCCTTCGGATGATCGTCCCGACCCCGGTGCCGCCCGTTCGAGTGAGAAACGGCGGCCCGGGGCCGCGTGCTGTCCGGCCTCCCTCCGGCGACTGCCTACGGTGCCCAGTGACCGATCGGCCACGCCTTCCCTCGCCCGTACGGGGGACGCGAACGGGGAAACACGGATCAGAACCGAGGTGTACGCCCATGGAGGCTCCGCCGGACAACGACGTGCTCTGGGCCCGTGCCCTGCACTTCCAGCACGGGGACGGCTCCCCCGCGTTGCAAGGAGTGTCGGTCGGCGTCCGCAAGGGCGAGATCCTCGCCGTGAGCGGCCCGCGCGGCAGCGGGAAGACCACGCTGCTGCGGTGCCTGTCCGGCATGGTCCGGCCCCAGGAGGGCGAAGTGTGGTTCAACGGTGCGCCGGTGCACAGCATGGGCACGCTCAAGCGGGAGCGACTGCGCCGTGACCGCTTCGGCTGGATCGACCCCGCCCCGGTGCTCGTCCCGGAGCTCAGCGCGTGGGAGAACGCCGCCCTGCCCCTCATGCTGCGCGGCACCGGGCGGCGCCGGGCCAAGACCGCCGCCATGGAGTGGCTGGACCGTCTCGACGTCGACGGCGCGACGGCCCGCCGGCGACCGCACGAGCTCCAGCACGCCGAACGGCAGCGCGTGTGCATCGCCCGCGCGCTCGCCGTCGCCCCCGCGGTGCTGTTCGCCGACGAGCCCACCGCGCCGCTGCACCGCGCCGACCGCGCGCGCGTCCTGCGCACGCTCACCACGGCGGCCCGCTCGCACGGCATCACCGTCCTGCTCGCCACGCACGACGCGCGGACCGCGGCCCTCGCGGACCGCACGGTGGCACTGCTGGACGGGCGGCGGGTACGGACCGTGCACCTGCCGCCGGTCGCGGGAACCACGGTGGCCGCCGGCGCCGGCGGGACGTCCGGCACCTCCGGATCGGAAGGCCGGGCGGCGTGCTCGCTCTCCGCCTGACCCGCGCCGCCCGCCTCGCCGTCCAACTGCGCCGCCTGCTGGTCGCGGTGGCGTCGGCGGGCACGGGCTTCCTGCTGCTGTGCGCCCTCGGCCACGCGCTGACCCACCCGGAGGCGCCCGGCGCCTCCGCCCTCCGCCTGGCCTGGTGCGCGGCACCGCTGGCCGCCACGGTGTACCTCGCCGTCGCCGTGGCCCGCACCGACCCCGGCACCCGGCCGCGGCCGGGGCTGTCGGCCATCGGCCTTGGTCCCGGCCGGCTGATGGCGGTCTCGGCGACGACCACGGCCCTGTCCGCGGCGCTCGGCTCGGTGGCGGCGCTGCTCGTCTTCCTCCAGCTGCGCGGCGACCTGACGGGCGCGCCCGCCGACGGCGCCGTGACCGGAGCCCTGGCACTCGGCCAACGCCTTCCCGCCCCCGCGGTGGTGACCCTGCTGACGCTGGTACCGGCCGCCGCCTCGGCCGCCGTGGCCCTGAACCTCCGGCCCCGCGGCCCCCGCCCCGCTCCCTCCGCCGGCTCGCGCCGCTACGGCCGTTTCGGGGCGTACGGCTGGGGCGCGGCCCGCGAAACCTTCGGCACGTACGGCCGCTACGGCGCCCGGCTGGCACCGGCACCGGCATCGGCATCGGCATCGGCATCGGCCCAGCCTGCGGGCAGTCGTGCCGCTGGGGCGGCACCGGTGGACGCGGGCGGCACCCTGCTCGCACAGGCCAGTGACACCCACCCCCCAGCCGCAACGGACGGCACCCCGGCGACACCCGACGCCGTACCCGACCCGACGGACACCCCCCGCCCCCACACCACCACCCTCCCCTGGGGCATCGCCGTACTCACCGCCGGCCTCGCCGTGGAGACCTACGCCGGCGACACGGCCACCCCCGCGACCACCCCCTCCGCGGCCGTCCTCGCCGGCTGGGCCCTCACCGCCCTGGGCCTCGCCCTCGCCGGCCCCGGCCTCACCCACCTCTGCGGCCGTCTGCTCCAAGCGGTCCGCCCCGGCGCCCTGCGCCTGCTCGCCGGCCGGGTCCTCATGGAGGAGTCGCACCGCATCGGCCGCCCGCTCGGCGTCGTCTGCTCCGTGGCCTCCGCCGCCTACGCGGCCGCAACGCTGTACGACGCGGACGGACCGGACTTCGGCCCGCTGAGCACCCTCGGCGCCCTCGTCGTGGCCGGCTGCGCGGTGGCCACCCTCCTCACCGCCGCCGTCGAGGCCAAACACGACCGCACCGATACGACCGACGCCCTGCTCCGGCTGGGCGCGCCCCCGGCGACCCTGCGCGCCGCGGCGGCCGTACGCGCCGGCACCCTGCTGGTCATGTTCGGCCCGCTGACCCTGATCGTCGCCCACTTGGCGTCGCTGCCCGCGGCCCGCTGACGGCCGCCGGCGGCACCC
This sequence comes from Streptomyces mutabilis, assembly GCF_014649815.1. Lineage (GTDB taxonomy): Bacteria > Actinomycetota > Actinomycetes > Streptomycetales > Streptomycetaceae > Streptomyces > Streptomyces mutabilis. The sequence continues at coordinate 55,022 of NZ_BMTT01000017.1, forward strand.
GCCCGGGCTCCTGACCGGCGCGGGAAGTATTCGAAGAATGCTCCGATCCGGCGATGAGTTCCGCGCGCCCCCCGAGTCCAACCTCTCGAACAGCACGCCGACAGCAGGACACCGACAGGAGAGGCCCCCATGTACCAGCAGATGATCTTCGTGAACCTGGCCACCAACGACCTCGACGCCTCGAAGAAGTTCTTCACCGGGCTCGGCTACGAGATCAACGCCCAGTTCAGCGACGACACCACCGCGTCGATCCCGCTCAGCGAAACCATCGTCGTGATGGTGCACACTCCGGAGAAGTACCGCCAGTTCACGAAGAAGGACATCGTGGACTCGACGAAGTCCAGCGAGGTGCTGATCGCGCTGAGCGCCGAGAGCCGCGCGAAGGTCGACGAGCTGGTCGACAAGGCGGTCGCGGCCGGCGGCTCGGTCTCCGGCGAGACCCAGGACCACGGCTTCATGTACGGCCGCGCCTTCGACGACGTCGACGGCCACACCTTCGAGGTCGTCTGGATGGACCCGTCGGCGGTCCAGGGCTGAGCGGACCGCACGCCTGGCATGGGCGGGTGGATTCGACGACACCCGCCCAGCCCGACTTCCAGTCCCATCACGCCTCGCACGACCGGGAGATCGAGAGCCTCGCCGAGTTCGACAAGGCCGTCTCGGCGCACGGCACCCTCGCCCACTACCGCGTCCAGGCCGTCGACCTGACGGCCCGTACGGACGCACTGATGTCCGCGGACCCCACGGGCGCCGTCTTCCTCGGCTGCCCGATGGCCCCCGAGCCGCCGCCCGGGTGGCAGCCGCCGGGGCCCTGGTCTTCCCACCCATACCGGGCCTGCCCTTCGAGCCCTACCGGGCGCACGTCTACTTGCCCGAGGAGCTGTACGCCTCCCTCGACGAGGGCTACGAGACGACCCCGGACGCCCGCGCCTACGACTGGTTCCAGCGGACCAAGGCGGACGGCGACGTGTTCGCGTCCATGCTGCGCGCGATCCACGACGACGCCGTCTCCGACGCGGTCGACGAACTCCTCGCCGGAGCCCGGGTGGTGGGCGTCATGGGCGGCCACGCCATGGCGCGCGGCACAAGCGCGTACGCGGGCGCCGCGCGCCTGGGCCGCGAACTGGCCCGCGCCGGCTTCACGGTGGCCACCGGAGGCGGCCCGGGGGCGATGGAGGCGGCCAACCTGGGCGCCTACGCGGCCCCGTTCGACGACGGGATGCTGGAGGACGCCCTGCTGCTCCTCGCCGAGGTCGCCTCCTTCACGCCGTCCATCGCCGACTGGGCGCGGTCCGCGTTCGAGGTGCGCGGACGCTGGCCCGGGGGCGGCGCCTCGGTCGGCATCCCGACCTGGTTCTACGGCCACGAGCCGCCCAACGCCTTCGCGGCCCGCATCGCCAAGTACTTCGCCAACGCCACGCGCGAGGACGGCCTGCTGGCCCGCTCGAACGCGGGCGTGGTCTTCCTGCCGGGCGCCGCCGGAACCGTACAGGAGGTCTTCGACAACGCGACGCCGAACTACTACGAGTCGCGGGGCGAGCCGACGCCGATGGTGCTGGTGGACCGGGCGCACTGGACGGAGAAGCTGCCGGCGTGGCCACTGCTGACCTCGCTCGCCGGCGGGCGGACGATGGAGTCGAAGATCGCGTTGGTAGACCGGATCGAGGAGTCTCCCGAGGCGCTGAAACGTCTCGGCGGTTAATAAGACGGCAAAGCCAACACCCCTGACGGGCACACGCGTTGACACTTCTTACGGCCCGCTTATAGACCAGTGAGGCTCGTGGTGTGCTGAGGCCGCGACATCGGGCGTCAGCACCCTCTCCACCCCCCGCATCTGCGCTCCCGTAAAGGACAAACGTGGCAGTCCTGTCCATAATCAGCCGTACGGCATCGCGCCGCAGCGTTCGCGCCCTCGGTGTGGCCTCCGCCTCGGTGGCCCTGGCGATCGGCGCCGCCGGCAACGCTTTCGCCTGTGACATCAGCGAGTTCTCCGCCGCCGCCGAGTGCGTGGGCGGCAAGGGTGTCATCACCGTCACCGACGTGGACCCCGCCGGTGTCCCCGCCACCGTCACCGTGTACCTGCAGAACAACGGCGCCGACGCGAAGAAGGTCGGCGAGCAGGTGGTCAAGGGCTCGCGCGAAGGCACCACCATCTCCTTCACCGAGGACTGGCAGCCGAACGCCGAGTACCGCATCCACGTCAAGGCCGACAAGTACGTCGACGAGGACATCAAGCCGAACCTCGTGACCCCGGCGACCACCTGCCAGCCGGACGGAACGCCCTCCCCGTCCTCGTCGGAGAGCTCCTCCACCCCGACCGACCCCCCGTCCGACGGGACGGAGACGCCGGCTCCGGCGCCCTCCACCTCGGCCCCGGCTCCGGCGCAGAGTGAGAGCACCGCTCCGGCGGCCGTGCCGAGCAACGCCCCGTCCCCGGCGGCCGGTGAGTCCAACCTCGCCGAGACCGGCGCCAACTCCAACACCGGCGTCATCGCCGGCATCGCGGCGGCCCTGGTCCTCATCGGCGGCGGCGCGGTCTTCTACGGCCTGCGCCGCCGCGGAGCGAGCAGCAAGGGCTGACGCGCCGCAGGACCGGCAGACCGTACGCCGGTACGCGAGATCAGTGGCCCGTCCCCGGCCGGGGGCGGGCCACCGTCGTGTCAGCTCCCCCGGATCATCCGAACGTCGCCTTCTCCAGCCAGAACTCCAGGAGCTTCCGGTCACCGAGGACCTCCAGCCCGGGGGTGTCCAGCGGCAGCCGTCGGTAGAAGGCGAGCAGCACGTCCGTGAGCGGCCCGCGCAGCGCCACGTCCGCCTTCTCGTGGCCGCGGCGCCAGGCGACGCCCCCGTCCGGCAGCTCGATGAACCACTCGGCGTCCAGCTCGGCCGGTGTGTCGGTGGCGTGCAGGTGGATACTGGAGCCCGCCGCCCGCAGCTCCTTCGCCGGCCCGTCCGGAAGCACCCGCTGCACGAACTGCACGATCTGCAGCCACTCGTCGACGGCGTCGGCCGCCACCTCGGGGGCGACCGCCTCGAACCGCCGCCCCGCCGCGAGCGCCGCGTCCGCCCCGTGCACGACGAGTTCGTGCGTCATCCGACGCGCCCAGAATCCCGCCGTGTGGTCACCGGCCCACGACCACGCGTGCGCGTCCGGACCCGCCTCCCGCAGCGCGGCGACGACCACCTCACCGGACTCCTCCAGCCACGCGTCCAGCGCGGCCACGTCCCCCCGCGCGCCGGGCCCCTCCGCGCCCGGCACCCGGTCCACCGGAACGTCCTCATCGGCGCGGGTCCGGACGATCAGCCCGGACCACCGCAGGGCTTGGCCCACGTGCCGCACCAGGTCCTCCAAAGACCAGTCCGGGCAGGTCGGCACCGTGGCGCCCGGATCGGCGCCGGAGGTGAGGACGTTCCTCAACCGCCCCACCTGGCAAGCGATTTCGTCACAGTAACGGTCATGCGCAAGGAGTGTCATGCTCGTCACCCTACGAGCGGGGAGATCAGCCGAGCACCACGATTTCCGCCCCGTCGAACTCCACCCCGACCGTGTCCCCGACCTCCGGCGCGGACCGCAGCGCGCACGCCGCCTCCAGCCGCGGGGCGTCCTCGGGCTGGAGGTGGACGGCGACGTGGGTGCCCCGGAAGGTGCGGGCGGTGACCGTGCAGCGCAGGCCCGCGTCGGCGGCCACCAGCCGCACTCCGGCGGGCCTCACGAGCAGGGAACGGGCTCCCTGCGGGGCGTCGTCGGGGACCGGCACCTTGCCCCACGGGGTGTCCGCGGCCTGCCCTGCGACGGTCGCGTCGACCACGTTGTCGAAGCCGAGGAAGCGGGCCACGAACGCGTCGGCCGGCCGCTGCCACACCTCCAGCGGCGTTCCCGACTGGGCTATCCGCCCGTCCCGCATCACCACGACCCGGTCGGCCAGCGCGAACGCCTCGCCCTGGTCGTGCGTCACCGCCAGCACGGTGGTGCCCAGCCGCCCGAACAGCTCCCTCAGTTCCACCACGAGCCGCTCCCGCAGCGAGCGGTCGAGCTGGCCCAGCGGCTCGTCCAGCATCAGCAGCCGCGGCCGGGGCGCGAGGGCGCGGGCCAGCGCCACCCGCTGCTGCTCGCCGCCGGAGAGCGCGGCGACGGACCGGCCGGCGGCGCCCGGCAGCCCGACCAGCTCCAGCAACTCCCGTACACGCTGATGCTGTTCGACCCGGGACGCGCCCCGCATCCGGGGCCCGAAAGCGACGTTTCCCGCCACGTCCCGTTGCGGGAACAGCTGGTGGTCCTGGAACATCAGCCCGACCTCGCGCCGGTGCGCGGGCACCCCGGACTGGTCCCGTCCGTCCAACGTCACCCGCCCGGCGTCCAGCGGCTGGAGCCCCGCTACCGCCCGCAGCAGTGTCGACTTGCCGCTGCCACTGGGCCCGAGCACGCACACCACCTCGTGCTCGGCGACATCTAGGGCGACGTCGTCGAGCACGGCCCGCCCGCCGAATCGGACGGTCGCGCCTTCGAGGCTCAGCAGGCTCGGCGGCATGTCTAGAACTCCCCGCTCCGGTCGGTCCGCAGCCGTTCCAGCACCACCAGGGCCACGGCGCACACCAGCATCAGAATCGTCGAAAGGGCCATCGCCTGGCCGTAGTTCATGTCCCCGGGCCGCCCCAGCAGCCGTGCCACGGCCACCGGCAGCGTCGGGTTGTCGGGCCGCGCGATGAACACGGTCGCCCCGAACTCCCCGAGCGACACCGCGAACGCGAACCCGGCCGCGACCAGCAGCGCCCGCCGCACCATCGGCAGGTCCACCTCCCGCCACACCCGCCACGGCGACGCCCCGAGCACGGAGGCCGCCTCCCGCAGCCGTACGTCCACCGCCCGCAGCACCGGCAGCATGGTCCGTACGACGAAAGGGACGCCGACCAGCGCCTGCGCGAGCGGCACCAGGAGCCAGGACTGGCGCAGGTTGAGCGGAGGCTCGTCCAGCGCGATCAGGAACCCGAAGCCGACGGTCACGGCGGACACCCCGAGCGGCAGCATCAGCAGGGCGTCGAAGCCGCGCACGAAGCGGCCCGCGTCGCGGCGGGTGAGCGCGGCGGCGGCCAGTCCGCCGATCACCACCGCGATGGCGGTGGCGGCGACGGCGTACTGGAGGGAGTTGCCGATCGCCTCGATCGGCGGGACCAGGAAGGCACCGCCGTCCTCACGGGTCAGCGCCCGGTAGTAGCCGAAGCCGGGTGCGCCCAGCGACCGTCGGACCAGTACGGCGAGCGGCAGCAGGATCAGCCCGGCGACGGTGACCAGGACCCCGGCCAGCAGCAACCGCTGACCGGTGCCGCGCGGGCGGCGCGCGGTCGTGGCCGCGTCCACCAGCCGCAGTGCCGTCTCCCGCCGCCGCACCGTCCACGCGTGCACGGCGAGGACGGCGGCGACCGCCACGAACTGGACCAGCGTCAGTACGGCGGCCGTGGACAGGTCGAAGACCTGGGAGGTCTGCCGGTAGATCTCCACCTCCAGGGTGGAGAAGGCGGGCCCGCCGAGGATCTGGACGACGCCGAAGGAGGTGAAGGTGAACAGGAACACCATCAGCGCGGCGGCGGCCACGGCGGGCGCGAGCGCGGGCAGTGTCACCTGCCGCCAGGCGGCGAAGCGGGAGGCGCCGAGCATCCGCGCGGCCTCCTCCTGGCGCGGGTCGAGCTGTGTCCAGAGGCCGCCGACGGTGCGGACGACGACGGCGTAGTTGAAGAAGACGTGCGCGAGCAGGATCGCCCACACGGTGGTGTCCAGCCGCAGGCCCCACAGCTCGTCGAGCAGCCCGCCGCGGCCGACCAGCGCCAGGAACGCCGTGCCGACGACGACCGTCGGCAGCACGAACGGCACGGTCACCACGGCCCGCAGCACCTGTTTGCCGGGGAAGTCGAGGCGGGCGAAGACGTAGGCGCCGGGCAGGGCGATCAGCAGGGTCAGCGCGGTGGAGGCCAGCGCCTGCCAGGTGGTGAACCACAGCACCTGCCGGACGTCGGACTGCGCGAGCACCTCCCCGATCCGCCCGAACCGCCAGGCGCCGTCGATCTTCAGTCCGCGCGCGATGATCGCGGCGACGGGGTAGGCGAAGAACGCCGCGAAGAACGCGACGGGCAGGACCATCAGGCCGAGCCGCGCCGCGCTCCCACGCGCGGTCCGCACCCGCCCCACCCGCTTCACCTCACTACGAGCGAGGTCCACGACTTGACCCACTGGTCGCGGTTGTCGGCGATCTTCGCCGGGTCCATGGTCCGGGGCTTCTCGGCCGGCGGTCCGAATTTCCGGAAGGATTCGGGGATCGCGGCGTCCTTGCGCACCGGATACACGAACATGTTGAGCGGCAGGTCCTCCTGGAACTGCTCGCTCAGCATGAAGTCGAGGAGCGCTTTGCCGCCCTCGGGGTTGCCGGCGTTGCTCAGCAGGCCCGCGTACTCGACCTGGCGGAAGCAGGTGCCCTGGGCGACACCCGTCGGCGCGGTGGCCGGCTGCGGGTCGGCGTAGATCACCTCGGCGGGCGGGGAGGAGGCGTAGGAGACGACCAGCGGGCGGTCGCCCTTGGCCTTCTTGCCGCCGGACGAGCCGGAGAACTCCTCGTTGTACGCCTGCTCCCAGCTGTCGACGACCTTGACGCCGTTGGCCTTGAGCTTCTTCCAGTAATCCTGCCAGCCCTCGTCGCCGTACTCGGCGGCGGTGCCGAGCAAGAAGCCGAGGCCGGGTGAGGAACCGGCCACGTTCTCCGTGACGAGCAGGTCCTTGTACTCCGGCTTGGTCAGGTCGTCGAAGGAGTCCGGCGGCGTCAGCTTGTGCTCGCTGAAGTACGCCTTGTCGTAGTTGACGCAGATGTCACCGGTGTCGACGGGCGTGACCCGGTGCTCGGTGTCGGTGCGGTACGCGGGGGCGACCTGGTCGAGGCCCTTCGCCTCGTACGGCTGGAACAGGCCGTTGTCGAGGGCGCGGGACAGCAGCGTGTTGTCGACGCCGAAGAAGACGTCGCCCTGCGGGTTGTCCTTGGTGAGGACGGCCTTGTTCACGGCCTGCCCGGCGTCGCCGTCCTCCAGGACCTCGACCTTGTAGCCGGAACTCTTCTCGAAGGCGGCGATGACGTCCTTCGACACGGCCCACGAGTTGTGGCTGACGAGGGTCACGGTCCTGGAGTCGCCGGACCCCGCGCCGCCCCCGTCGGACGACGACCCGCAGGCGGCCAGGCCGCCGGCCATGCCCAGTCCTACGGCCAGGACCGTGACCTTCTTGGTGATGCTCACTGATTTCCTCCTGGGTGACCAGGAGAAGACGCGGCCCTGCCCGGAACCCTGGCGAGGGTCCCGGGCAGGGCGCAACAGCTCGAGTGGTGACCGATCTCCCTACCCAGAATGACCTGGGCCAGGTTCGGAGGGTCTGCGGCCGGTGCCGCACTCTCAGCGCTGTGGCGCTCCCCTGTCGGAATATGAAGATATGAGGGCTGTGAAGTTGTACTGACGCCGGTCAGCTTACCTCTCGCTCGCGGCGAGCTGACCGCACGCCCCGTCGATCTCCTGACCACGGGTGTCCCGGATCGTCACCGGCACACCGTGCGCCGCGATCGCCTCCACGAACGCCTTCTCGTCCTCGGGCCGCGAGGCGGTCCACTTGGAGCCGGGCGTCGGGTTGAGCGGGATGAGGTTGACGTGCACCGGCTTGCCCTTGAGCAGCCGTCCCAGCCGGTCGCCGCGCCAGGCCTGGTCGTTGATGTCCCGGATCAGGGCGTACTCGATGGACAGCCGGCGCCCCGACTTCGCCGCGTACTCGAGCCCGGCGTCCAGCACCTCACGCACCTTCCAGCGCGTGTTGACGGGGACGAGCGTGTCGCGCAGTTCGTCGTCGGGCGCGTGCAGCGAGATGGCGAGACGGCACTTGAAGCCCTCGTCGGAGAAGCGGGTGATCGCCGGGACGAGGCCGACCGTGGAGACGGTGATGCCGCGCTGGGACAGGCCCAGCCCGTCCGGCTCGGGGTCGGTGAGGCGGCGGATGGCGCCCACGACGCGGTTGTAGTTGGCGAGGGGCTCGCCCATGCCCATGAACACGATGTTGCTGAGCCGGGCCGGGCCTCCGGGGACCTCGCCGTCCCTGAGCGCCCGCATCCCGTCCACGATCTGGTGCACGATCTCGGCGGTCGACAGGTTCCGGTCCAGGCCGGCCTGGCCGGTGGCGCAGAACGGGCAGTTCATGCCGCAGCCCGCCTGCGAGCTGATGCACATGGTCACCCGGTCCGGGTAGCGCATGAGCACGGACTCGACGAGCGTCCCGTCGAACAGCTTCCACAGCGTCTTGCGGGTGGTGCCCTGGTCGGTCGACAGATGCCGCACGACCGACATCAGCTCGGGCAGCAACGCCTCCCGGAGCCCCTCGCGGGACCCGGCCGGGATGTCGGTCCACTGCTCGGGGTCGTGCGCGTACCGCGCGAAGTAGTGCTGCGAGAGCTGCTTCGCACGGAACGGCTTCTCGCCGATGGCGGCGACGGCCTCCTTGCGCTCGGCGGGCGTGAGGTCGGCGAGGTGCCGCGGCGGCTTCTTGGCTCCGCGGGGGGCGACGAATGTGAGTTCTCCGGGCTTAGGCATGACCTTCCCAGTGTCGCAGACATACGGAGAGGGACGCGCCGCCCTGTGGACAACGGGTCCCTCTCCGGAGAAACAGCAGGTCAGCCGAGCACAGCGGTCAGCCTGACCCGACGAAGATCACCAGCAGCAGCCACACCACGGGCGCCGTCGGCAGCAGTGAGTCCAGACGGTCCATGATGCCGCCGTGGCCCGGCAGCAGCGTGCCCATGTCCTTGATGCCGAGGTCCCGCTTGATCATGGACTCGCCGAGGTCGCCCAGCGTGGCGCTGACCGCGACCGCGAGGCCCAGGAGCAAACCCTGCCACCAGGTGCCGCCGTCGATCGCGAACTGCATGCACAGCGCGCCCGCCGCCATCGCGAACGCCACCGCGCCGAGCAGGCCCTCGCGGGTCTTGCCGGGACTGATGCGCGGGGCGAGCTTGGTCTTGCCGAAGCGCCAGCCGACGGCGTACGCCCCGGTGTCGCTGACGACCGTCAGGAGCAGGAAGGTGAGGACGCGCCAGTGGCCGTCGTCCGCCATGAGCATCATGGTGACGAACGTGGCCAGGAACGGCACGTAGAACGCGGCGAACAGGCCCGCCGTGACGTCCTTGAGATAGCCCTCCGGCGGCTCGGTCATCCGCCAGACGAGGACCGCCAGCGCCGTGAGCGCCATGGCGACCCACGCGCCCTCGGAGCCCCGCACGTATCCGGCGACGACCATCGCCGCGCCACCGATCGCGAGCGGCACGAGGGGCGCCTTGATGCCCTTGCGCTCCTGAAGCCGCTTGGTCAGCTCCCACAGGCCCACCACGACGGCGATCGCGACCACGCCGACGAAGACGGCCTTGACGACGAACAGCGACGCGACGATGACCGCGCCGAGTCCGACGCCGACCCCTATCGCGGCACCCAGGTCACGCCCCGCGCTCTTCTTCTGCGGCTGCGGCTCGGGCTGCGCCGGCTGCGGGGCGTCGGGCATGGGCTCCGGATTCCGCGGCGCCACCGCATACGGCTGCGCCGACTGGCTGTCGTCGACCAGGGGACCGCTCAGCCGAGCGGCCCCCTGGTCGTCGTCCTGGTCTCCGCCGTGTTCGGGTACGTCGGGCACGATGGGCATGGGGCGAGTCTGCTGCGCGTAGTGCGCATCGTACGCGGGACCCGCCGGGGCAACCCCCTGGACAGATCCCCGGTCGGACGGCCCCCAGTACCCGGCTTGTGGCGGCGCTCCCCAGGAAGAGTCGTTCATCAGACCTCGAGCAGCTCCGCTTCCTTGTGCTTCAGGAGCTCGTCCACCTGGGCGACGTACTTGGCGGTGGTGTCGTCGAGCTCCTTCTCCGCACGGCGGCCCTCGTCCTCGCCGACCTCGCCGTCCTTGACCATCTTGTCGATGGCGTCCTTGGCCTTGCGGCGCACGGAGCGGATCGAGACCTTGGCGTCCTCGCCCTTGGCCTTGGCGACCTTGATGTACTCGCGGCGGCGTTCCTCGGTCAGCTCGGGGAACACCACCCGGATGATGTTGCCGTCGTTGCTCGGGTTGACGCCCAGGTCGGAGTCGCGGATCGCCTGTTCGATGTTGCGCAGGGCGCTCTTGTCGAAGGGGGTCACCACGGCCATGCGCGGCTCGGGCACGGAGAACGAGGCCAGCTGGTTGATCGGCGTCAGCGCGCCGTAGTAGTCGGCCACGATCTTGTTGAACATCGCCGGGTGCGCACGGCCGGTGCGGATCGCGGCGAAGTCCTCCTTGGCGACCACGACGGCCTTCTCCATCTTCTCCTCGGCCTCGAGGAGGGTCTCTTCGATCACCACTTGCTCCTGCGTGTCTTGAGTAGGCCCGGCTGCGGTCCCCTGTCGGAGCTGCGGCCGGCTGCGTCGCGTTCTTCCTGCACGGTTCCCGACCGGCGGGACATTGTCCATCCCCCGGCCCGGTCCCGTCCGTCCCCCGGACAGGTGGCGTCCGCGGACAGGGGGTGTTTCTCCGGTCAGTCCCGGCTGTCCTGGTCACCCACAAGCGTGCCGATCTTCTCACCCTTGACGGCGCGGGCGATATTGCCCTCCTTCAGCAGCTCGAAGACCACGATCGGGAGGCTGTTGTCGCGGCAGAGCGTGACGGCCGTCGCGTCGGCGACCTTCAGGTCGCGGGTGATGACCTCGCCGTAACCGAGCGCGTCGAACTTCACGGCGTCCGGGTTGGTCTTCGGGTCGGAGTCGTAGACCCCGTCCACGCCGTTCTTGCCCATGAGCAGCGCCTCGGCGTCGATCTCGAGGGCGCGCTGGGCGGCAGTGGTGTCGGTGGAGAAGTAGGGCATGCCCATGCCGGCGCCGAAGATGACCACGCGGCCCTTCTCCAGGTGGCGCACGGCGCGCAGCGGGATGTACGGCTCGGCGACCTGGCCCATGGTGATGGCGGTCTGCACGCGGCAGTCGACGCCCTCCTTCTCCAGGAAGTCCTGGAGGGCCAGGCAGTTCATCACGGTGCCGAGCATGCCCATGTAGTCGGAGCGTGCCCGGTCCATGCCGCGCACCTGCAGCTCGGCGCCGCGGAAGAAGTTGCCGCCGCCGATGACGACGGCGATCTGAGCGCCATCGCGTACGACGGCCGCGATCTCGCGGGCGATGGCGTGCACCACGTCGGGGTCGACGCCCAGGCCCCCACCGCCGGAGAAGGCCTCTCCGGACAGCTTCAGCATGAAGCGGCCGCGTACTTTGCCGTCGTCGCTCTTCTCGGCATTGGTGGTCATGGGGATCTCGCCTCTTTTACGTGGTCACACACACGAAGAAGGCCATTGCCGGTGGGGGCGTGATTCGCATCCCATACGCGGCAATGGCCTCCTCGTCAGATCTGCTGTCGTCCGCCGCCGGGCGCGCGTGCGCCACGGCATGCGCGGACGGCGCCGACGACTGCTGTCGACCCTACCGGGGTCGCGCGTCCGTCGCGGTACGGACTCAGATGCCGACCTTGATGCGCGAGAAGCGCTTCAGGGTGACACCGGCCTCTTCCAGCACCTTCTGGACGGACTTCTTGTTGTCCAGGGCGTAGGGCTGGCCGAGCAGGGTGGCGTCCTTGAAGAAGCCGTTGAGGCGACCCTCGACGATCTTCGGCAGGGCGGCCTCGGGCTTGCCCTCGGCGCGGGTGGTCTCCTCGGCGACGCGGCGCTCGGACTCGACGACCTCGGCCGGTACGTCGTCCTTGGAGAGGTACTTCGGCGCGAAGGCGGCGATGTGCTGGGCGACGCCCTTGGCGATCTCGGCGTTCGGCTTGTCCAGCTCGACGAGGACACCGATCTGCGGGGGCAGGTCGGGCATCGTGCGGTGCATGTACGCGGTCACGAAGCCGCCGGAGAACTGCGCGAAGCGGTCCAGGACGATCTTCTCGCCGAGGTTGGCGTTGGCCTCGTCCACGAACGCCTGGACGGTCTTGCCGGGCTCGATCTCGGAGGCGAGGAGCGCCTCGATGTCAGCCGGGGCGGCCTTGGCGACGTGCTCGGCGATGGCCGTGGCGACGTTCTGGAACTTCTCGCCCTTGGCGACGAAGTCCGTCTCGCACTTCAGCTCGACGATGACACCCGAGGTGTTGTCGTCGGCAATGATCGAGACGACGGCACCGTTCTCGGCGGAGCGGCCCTCGCGCTTGGCGACGCCCTTCTGGCCCTTGATACGGAGAGCCTCGACGGCCTTCTCGACGTTGCCCTCGGCCTCGTCCAGCGCCTTCTTGCAGTCCATCATGCCGGCGCCGGTGAGCTCGCGGAGCTTCTTGACGTCGGCGGCGGTGTAGTTCGCCATGATTCCGGAATCTCTCTCGAAGTCTGAAGATCTACGGGCGCCGGACGGCGGGGGCTTCGCGGGCCCCCGCCGTCCAGAACCCGAAGGTGGTGAGGGGTCAGGCCTGCTCGGCGTCCGCGGCGGGGGCCTCGGCGGCAGGGGTCTCGGCAGCGGGCGCCTCGGCGGCCTCCGCGGCCTCCGCGGCCTCCGCGGCCGGAGCCTCGGCCGGCTTCTCGGCCTCGGCGGCGGGCGCCTCCTCGGCCTTCTTCTCGCCCTCGAGCAGGTCGCGCTCCCACTCGGCCAGCGGCTCGCCCGCGGCCTTCTCGCCCTTGTCGCCGGTGGCGGCGCCGGAACGGGCGATGAGGCCCTCGGCGACGGCGTCGGCGATCACGCGGGTGAGCAGGGTGACGGAGCGGATCGCGTCGTCGTTGCCCGGGATCTTGTAGTCGACCTCGTCGGGGTCGCAGTTGGTGTCGAGGATGGCGACGACCGGGATGTTGAGCTTCCGGGCCTCGCCGACCGCGATGTGCTCCTTCTTGGTGTCCACGATCCAGACGGCGCTGGGCACCTTCTGCATCTCGCGGATACCGCCGAGGGTCTTCTCCAGCTTGGCCTTCTCGCGGGAGAGGACCAGCAGCTCCTTCTTGGTGAGGCCGGAGGCGGCCACGTCCTCGAAGTCGATCTGCTCGAGCTCCTTGAGGCGCTGCAGACGCTTGTAGACGGTCGAGAAGTTGGTGAGCATGCCGCCCAGCCAGCGCTGGTTCACGTAGGGCATGCCGACGCGGGTGGCCTGCTCGGCGATGGCCTCCTGCGCCTGCTTCTTCGTGCCGACGAACATGACCGTGCCGCCGTGGGCGACGGTCTCCTTGACGAACTCGTAGGCGCGGTCGATGTACGACAGCGACTGGAGCAGGTCGATGATGTAGATGCCGTTGCGCTCCGTGAAGATGAAGCGCTTCATCTTCGGGTTCCAACGACGGGTCTGGTGACCGAAGTGGACGCCGCTCTCCAGCAGCTCCCGCATCGTGACGACGGCCATGGCCGTATCTCCTTGGTGTTCTCGGTTGTGCCGCGCGAGCCGGACGGCTCTCGCTCCTGACGCCCGCGACGCGCCTGCCACAAGGGACCGAGGGGCGCTGACACGAGCCTTGACCGGCCTCGTGTCGGGGCGTGCGAAGTCGACCCGGTGACCCGGATCGCCATCAGAAGTGTACGGGACCCACGGGGTACCGGGTGACGCGGCTGTCCACAACAGCGGAACGGTCCACAGGACGGAGCGGCGACCGCCGGAGTGCGGGACGGTTTCCGGCATGCGAACGAGGCGATGGGTGAGTGCGGGTGTGTGGGTGGCGCTGCTGCTGGTCGTGGCTCCGGGGCCGCCGCGACCGGCTTCGACGGCGGTGGGCCCGGCCGCGACGACGGTGGCGACCTCGGGTGCCGACCGGCTCCCGGAACCGGGAGGGACGGAACCGGGAGTGCCGGCCGTGGCGCGCGGGTGGCCGGTCGGCAACCGGCCGGCGGTCCTGCGGGGCTGGGAGCCCCCGGCTAACCCGTACGGCCCCGGCCATCGCGGCGTGGACCTCGCCGCACAGGCCGGAGCGACGGTACGGGCGGTGGCGGCCGGGACGGTGTCGTTCGCGGGTCGGGTGGCGGGCAGGGGCGTCGTCTCGGTCGAGCTGGCGGCGACGGGCGATCCGCCGCTGCGGACGACGTACGAACCGGTGGCGGTGTCGGTGGAGAAGGGCGACGAGGTCGCGGCCGGCGAGGTGCTCGGCACCGTCGAGCCGACGGGCTCGCACTGCACGGGCTGCCTGCACTGGGGTCTGCTGCGGGGCGACGACTATCTCAACCCGCTCTTCGTGCTCCCGCCGTGGCTGCTCAGCGGAGGACCTTCCGTGCTGCTGCCGGTCCTGGGAGTCCCGGAGCCCGCCCCACGGACGTAGGGACGGCGGGCGACGGGCTGCGGCTCCACGACACGCACCCGGCCTCGGGCCGAGCGGGGCAGCAGGCAGCAGGCAGCAGGCAGCAGGCAGCAGGCAGCAGGCAGCAGGCAGCAGGCAGCAGGCAGCAGGCAGCAGGCAGCAGGCAGCAGGCGCACAACGAACGCCGAGGGCGTCGGGCATCGCCCTGCGGACGCCCGTCAGCCCCCTACGCCCCGCAGCGCCATGGAGACCGCCGCCTCGGTGATCGCCGCCGGCTCCTCCGCCGCTCCCAGTTCGATCCGCCGCACGGCCGCGTCCACGACCCCCTGCAGCAGCATCGCCGCCAGCCGCGGCTGGCCGTGCCCCATCTCCCCCAGCGCCTCGACGATCATCGCGATCAGCCCGCCGTGCGCCGCGCGGATCTTCTCCCGCGCACCGGCGTCCAGCTCGCTCGCGGAGATCGCCACGACGGCCCGGTGCCGCCGGTCCCCGACGAGGTCGAGCTGCTTACGGACGTATGCCTCGACCTTGCCCTCGGGGTTGGTCTCGCGCTCCATCGCCGCCTCGACCTCCGCGGCCCAGACGGGGAAGTCGACGGCGCACAGCTCCTCGACGACCGCCGCCCGCGACCGGAAGTACTCGTAGACGGACGACCGGGCGAGCCCCGTGCGTTCGGCGAGGGTGGGGAAGGTCAGCGCCTCCGTTCCGCCGTCGGCCAGCAGGGAGCGGGCCGCGTCCAGCAGGGCGGCACGCTGCATCGACCGGTGCTCGGCCACGGAGGCCGCTCGAATCCTTGGCACGTCACCACTTTACGGACGCGGACCCGCGTACGGGAGCCGCTCACCCGGCAGCACGACCGCCGACGGGGTGACAGCCAAGGCCGGCCACTGCACGCAAACGCAGGTCAGCGACCGAATCCGGCGAGCTTGGCCCGCAGCTGCAACACCGACTTGGTGTGAATCTGGCTGACCCGGCTCTCCGTCACGCCCAGCACGTTGCCGATCTCGGCGAGGGTGAGCCCCTCGTAGTAGTAGAGCGTGACGACGGTCTTCTCCCGTTCGGGCAGCGTGTTGATCGCCCGCGTCAGCAGCCGCCGCAGCTCCCGGTCCTCGGCGACCTCCACAGGATCGTCGGCGGCTGTGTCCTCCAGCGTGTCCATGAGGCTGAGCCGGTCGCCGCCCTCACCACCGGCGTGCAGCAGCTCCTCCAGGGCCACGACGTTGGCCAGCGACAACTGGCTGAAGACCGCGTGGAGGTCCTCCACCGCGATCCCCATCTCGCCGGCCACCTCGCTCTCCGACGGGGTACGGCGCAGCCGGGCCTCCAGCGTCGCGTAGGCGCGCTCGACGTTGCGGGCCTTCTGCCGCACCGACCGCGGGATCCAGTCCAGCGCCCGCAGTTCGTCGATCATCGCGCCCCGGATTCGGGTAATCGCGTACGTCTCGAATTTGATCTCCCGGTCGACGTCGAACTTCTCGATCGCGTCGATCAGCCCGAACACTCCCGAGGAGAAGAAGTCCGCCTGTTCGACGTTGGGCGGCAGTCCCACACTCACCCGGCCCGCCACGTACTTCACGAGGGGCGAGTAGTGCAGGATCAGCTGTTCCCGCAGCCGCTCGTCCCCCGTCGCCTTGTACGACCGCCACAGCTCGTCGAGCGTCGAGGGGGCGGGCGGTCGCACGCTGCCACCGTCGCGGGCGGCTGGGGGGATCGCCGCCCGGTCGGACCCGGAGGTGTGCTGGGGCATTCGTCGCCTTGTGCCGTTCTGCCGTGATGTGGTGTGCCTGGTGAGGGCCGTCGGTCTGCTGTCTGGTTGTCGCCTGTTGTCGGTTCTGCGCGGGGGTCCTCGTGAGCGTAGCGTGACTGGACTGTCGCGGTGCGCGAAGAGCGGAGTGAGGGCGGTACGCAGATACGTTCCGCTGAACGCTCTACAGGGGGGACGATGATCGCTCTGCGTGATCATTCGAATACCCCAACTGCCCGAATTGCCAAGGGCGTCGGGGTTCCCCCGGACGGCCGAACACGCAGGGTCAACCCGGACGCCGACCATCGCGGACCGAGACCATCGTCTGGCGTGTCAACTTCCAGCCGTCGCCGTGTCGTTCGACGTAACCAAGTGCTCGAAGCTCGTACAGTCTCGCGATCGCGTCGTCCTGCGTGGTCTGAGCCCGGCGTGCGACCTCGGCAGCCGTAGCCGCTCCGCGCGCGGGGAGCGCGGCCAGCACCTGCCGGGTGCGGAATTCCAGCAGGTCGGCGGGGAGTACCGGCCCGCGCCGGTCCGGGGGCAACTCGCCCATGTCACCGACCAGTTCGACGACCTCCGCCGCGTCACTGACGAGCACCGCGTCGCCGCGCAGCAGCTCGTGCACTCCCGCGGACAGCGCACTGGTGGCCGGCCCGGGCACACCCATCGTGTGCCTGCCCAGACGCTGGGCGGCCCGTGCGGTGACCAGCGAGCCGCTGCGGTAGGCGGCCTCGACGACCACCGTGCCGCGGGTGAGCGCAGCGATCACACGGTTGCGCAGGAGGAATCTGCTCGGCGTCGGGTGATCGCCCGGCGGCAGCTCCCCGACGACCAGGCCCTGCTCTGCGATCCTGGTGATCAGCCTGGCGTGTCCGGGCGGATAGGGGCGATCGACGCCGCAGGCCAGGACGGCCGCCGTGGCGCCGCCCGCGCCGAGGGCTCCCCGGTGGGCCGCACCGTCGATTCCGTAGGCGCCTCCCGACACCACGACCCAGCCGCGTTCCGCCAGGCCGGCGGCGAGGGTGGCCGCCATGTGCGCCCCGTACTCGGTGCAGGCGCGGGCTCCCACGACGGCGACCGACCTCAGCGCCCACATACGCAGACTGGGACCCCCGCGCACCCACAGTCCGAGCGGGCGGGCATCGCCCAGGTCGTCGAGCTGCCCCGGCCATTGGGTGGTCCCAGGTGTCACGAACCGCACCCCCGCCGCCCGCGCGACGGCGAGGTCCCGGTGCGGGTCGGCGCTGTGCGCCCGGGCGCACAGCCCGGCCCACCGCTTCCCGCTCACGCCCGGCAGGGCACGCCCGCCCTCGCGCAGCCGCCGCACCACGTCCGCGACACCTCGCTCGCGCACCCACCGTCCACCGGTCTCGTCCCCGGGCTCGATGACCCTGGTGAGGAAGACACGGCCGAGCAGCTCGTCGTCGTCCACGACCGGAGTCGGCTCCACGAGGCCCAGCGCCCCGCCGTCGTCCCCGTGCAGTCCGCCGCGTCCGGACGTGCGACCCCGGCATGACACGCCGTCGTGCCCGTCCTCGGCACCTTCCCCCGCCACCCCATCACTTCCGCTCACGGTCCCGCCCCCGGCCACAGCCGCCTTTCCGCTCACGCCACCGCCCCCGGCCACCGCCCCTGCCTCCGCCCTTCTCGGATCACCGCCCCCGACCACAGCTGCTTCCCCGCTCACGCCACCGCCCCCGGCTACTGCCTCTCCCCCGCTCACGCCGCCGCCCCCAGGGACAGGGACGCGCCCCGCGGTACTCCCGTGCGCAGTTGGAGCGCCAGGGCGACGTCCTGTTCGCCGGGCCGGCCGTGGCCGACGAGATCGGCGATGGTCCAGGCGATGCGCAGCACGCGGTCGAGCCCCCGGGCGGTGAGCACGCCGCGTTCCAGGCTGCGCTCCGCCTCGTCCAGCGCACCCGGAGCGGCGTGCCAGCGGCTCCGCAGCTCCCTTCCCGGCACCTCGCTGTTGGACCGCCATGGAGTGCCCTGGAGGCGCACGGCCGCCCGTTCACGAGCCGCCCGGACCCGGTCGGCGACCGTCGCCGTGGCGTCGCCCCGGGAGCCGTCCCCGGCCAGCTGGCCGCGCGTGAGGCGTTCCACCTCGACCCGGAGGTCGACGCGGTCCAGCAGCGGGCCGGACAGTCTGGCCTGGTAGCGGCGGATCGCCGAGGACGGGCACTCGCAGAGCTCGTCCGTCCGGGAGAACCGCCCGCACGGGCAGGGATTGGCGGCGAGCACCATCAGGAACCGTGCCGGAAACCGCACCACGCCCGCGCTGCGCGCGATGACGACATGACCGGACTCCAGTGGCTGCCGCAGGGCATCGAGGGCATGGCTGCTGAATTCCGGTGTTTCGTCCAGAAATAAGACACCCCGGTGCGCCAGGGAGACGGCTCCCGGCCGCGCGATGCCGGGGCCGCCCCCGACCAGGGCCTGCATCGTGGCGGAGTGGTGCGGTGCGCAGTAGGGGGCCACGTCGATCAGGGGTTTGCCCGGCGGCAGCAGGCCCGCCACCGAGTGCACGGCGGTGACCTCCAGCGACTCCGCCCGGTGGAGCCGGGGCAGGATGGCCGGCAGTCGCTCCGCGAGCATGGTCTTGCCGGCACCCGGCGGTCCCTCCAGGAACAGGTGGTGACCGCCGGCCGCGGCGACCTCGACCGCCGTGCGCGCCGACTCCTGGCCCACGACGTCGGCGAGGTCGTGGCCCTGGTCGTGCTGTGCTGCGCCCACGCTGTGCGTCCCGGTGGCGGCGCCGGCACCGGGCATGCGCAGGCCGGCGAGGAGCGGGTCGGGCCGGCCCCGCTGGTCCTGCTCCTCCTCCGGCACGGGTTCGTCGGCGAGGACGGCGATCAGCTGGCGCAGGCTGCGCACGCCGAGCACCGAAACCCCTGGCACCAGGGATGCCTCGGCGGCGGCGCACTCCGGCACGACCACCTGCTCGTAGCCGGCCTCCGCCGCGGCCAGGACCGCCGGGAGGATGCCACGCACCGGACGCACCCGTCCGTCCAGGCCCAGCTCCCCGATCATCACGATGTCGGCGAGCACACGGGGATCGATCCGCTCGGCGGCACCGAGCACGGCCGCGGCGACCGCCATGTCGAAGCCGCTGCCGCTCTTCGGCACCGACGCCGGACTGAGCCCCACCGTCAGCTTCTTCTGCGGCCACTCGGCGCCCGAGTTCACCACGGCCGCCCGGACCCGGTCCCGGCTCTCGGACAGGCTCTTGTCCGGCAGCCCCACCAGCGTGAACGCCGCCACGCCCGGCTCCAGGTCGGCCTGCACCTCGACGACCACGCCCTCGACGCCGACGAGCGCCACGGAGCACGTACGCGCGAATCCCATCACGCCACCCCCCGGGCGTGCTCGACCACCGGGGCACCGCGCTGCGGCAGGAGCACCCCGACGAGGTCGATGCGGACCCCGCCGGGCGGGACTCCTCCGTGGGTCTGGATCCAGCGTTCGGCGAGCCGCCGCAGCCGCTCCGCCTTCTGCGGGGTCACCGCGGCCATCGGGTGCTCGAAGGAGCCGCCCCTGCGCGTCTTGACCTCGCAGACGACCAGGACGTCCCCGTCCCGGGCCACGATGTCGATCTCACCGGTCCTGCCACAGCGCCAGTTGCGCTCCAGGACCGTCATCCCGGCCCCCGTCAGCCGGCGGGCGGCCAGCGTCTCGCCGTACTTGCCCAGTGCACCTCGTGCGTTCATCTCGGCACCACCTCCGGCGCCAACGATGAGGGCAGCTC
Organism: Streptomyces mutabilis; assembly: GCF_014649815.1. Taxonomy (GTDB): domain Bacteria; phylum Actinomycetota; class Actinomycetes; order Streptomycetales; family Streptomycetaceae; genus Streptomyces; species Streptomyces mutabilis. Next base: position 74,778 of record NZ_BMTT01000017.1, read on the forward strand.
AGCGAGCTATTGGATCTTGGTGGACGGTCGGACGACTGTGGACAACCTTGTCACCCACACGAGTGAGACCGCTGGTCATCAGCCGCCGGGAAGCTCGAGGTCGCTCTTGTTCAGCTCCTCGATGTTCACGTCCTTGAACGTCAAGACCCGCACCTGCTTCACGAAACGGGCCGGCCGGTACATGTCCCACACCCAGGCATCCGCCATGGACACCTCGAAAAACACCTCTCCCTGCACCGAGTGCACCTGCATCTCGTAGTCGTTGGTGAGGTAGAAACGCCGCTCGGTCTCGATCACGTATTTGAACAGACCGACGACATCGCGGTACTCCCGGTAGAGCTTGAGCTCCATCTCGGTCTCGTACTTCTCGAGATCCTCGGCGCTCATGGCATGTTCCCCTTCAGCCGTGCGGTCCCACCATTGTGCGCCAGTCCCGTGAGCCCCTAGACGATTTCGGTGTCCAGGGTCACCGGCCCGGCGGGGGGACCTTCGTCGAGCAGCTTGCGCAGCAGCTCGGCGAGTCTGGTCGGATACACCGTCTCATGTGTCCGGGTCAGTTCCCGACACGTCCACCAGCGCGCTCCGGCGACGCTGCGACGCTCCAGTTCGGTCAGCCCGACGGCCCGGGTGGCGGTCTGGGTCGTCCGGGCCAGGTAGTACCACTCGTCCTGGTCCCAGCGGCGGCCGGCGAAGGGGAAGGAGCACCTGCGCCGCCACAGCACCGGGCCGAGCTCGATGTCGGTGATGCCGGTCTCCTCCGCGAGTTCCCGTCGCGCGGCCTCCTCACGAGTCTCGTCGCCCTCCACACCGCCGCCCGGGGTGAACCACCAGTCGTCGGCCGGGTCGTCCGGTTCGTGGCCGTGCAGGAGCAGGATGCGGTCGTCGGCATCGAGCAGCACCACCCGGGCGACCCTGCGCAAACCGCCCTCGTAGGTGCCCTGACCGGCCGGTGTCGTCTCAGCGGCCACCGGAGATCCCCGTCCCGGCCCGGACACGGGCGGCCGCGGCCCGCTTGGCGAAGGGCCCGTACGCGGCGCCACCGAGGATGAGCACCGCGCCCACGACGGCGAGCCCGACCACCGTCCTGAGCGGACCGGGCGAGGAGAGGCCGCCCAGCGCCTCGAACCCGGTCGGACGGCCCAGCATGCCGTTCATGGGCCAGACCACGGCGTCGACGCGGGCGTCCACGGCGCCGCGCGACACGGTGCCCCCGGCGGCGTCGGTGAGGTGGGCGGTGGAGTCCACGGAGTTGTCGCGCTCGTCGCCGAGCAGGAACAAGCGTCCCTCGGGAACGGTCACCGTGGGGAAGTCGCTGATCTCGGCCGGCGCACCGGAGGGCAGGTACGGCTCGTCGATCACCTTGCCGTTGACCTCGAGCTTGCCCTCCTGGCAGCACGAGACGGTGTCCCCGCCCACGGCGACGACCCGCTTGACCATCGGAGCGTTGGCCCAGGTCGCGTCCTCGAAGACGACGACGTCGCCGCGACGGACGTCGGCCCCGTCGATGCGCTGCGCCAGCACCCGCTCACCGGCGTCGATGGTCGGCGTCATCGAGCTGGTCGGCACGGTGTAGGGGCGGTAGACCACCGCTCCCCAGGCGAACCCCCCGAGGAACAGCACCAGGCCGAGCGCCACGGCGAGGCCGGACAGTCGCTGCCCGGTCCGGCTGCCCGCCGGACCCTTGCTCCCGCCACCGCCTCGCGGGACCGTACGCGTCGTGCTCTCGCCACCCATGAAGCCGCACCTTACCCGGCGGTACCGAAACGGGGCAGCCCTTCCCGGAGCCCGGAACGGGCTGCCCTTGGCGGGGGCACGGCCGTCGACGGCTGTGGTGACGGGCGTACGGGCCGAGCCGCCTCAGCGGGTCTCGGCGGCGGCGATGCGCCTGCGGCGCCACCAGACGACGGGAACGACCCCGGCGAGCGCCAGGCCCTGGGGCGCGACCGACAGCGCGGCGGCGGCCGACGACCGGGGCTGCGCGCCGCCGGCCTGGAGCCCGTCCTGGTCGAAGGTGTCCGGGACAGGCAGGGTGTCCCAGCGGTTCATCGGCCAGGCGATCACGATGGCGCGGCCGACGACCTCCTTCACCGGGACCATGCCGCCGTGATCGTCGGACTGGTTGTAGCGGGAGTCCCGGGAGTTCTGCCGGTGGTCGCCCATGACCCAGATGGAGCCCTCGGGGACCTTGACCTTGAACTGGCCGCCCTGGTCGTCCTGGCTGCACGGGGTGTTGCCGGGGTAGACGTACGACTCTTCGTTCAGCGCCTTGCCGTTGACCTTGAGCGGGCCGGTGCCCTCGCACTCGACGGTGTCGCCGCCGACCCCGATGACGCGCTTGATCAGATCCTTCTCGTCCGCGGACGGCATCAGGCCGATCCAGCTGAGGACCGTCTGCAGCGCGTTCGGGTCGGGCGTCGGCTCACCCGCCAGCCAGTCGTCCGGGTCGTGGAAGACGACGATCTCGCCGCGCTCGGGTTCCGAGCCGAACCAGGGGGTGAGCTTGTCGACCAGGACCCGGTCATTGATCGTGAGCGTGTCCTGCATCGAAGCGGACGGGATCGAGAACGCCTGCACCAGGAAGGTCTTGATCAGCAGCGCGAGCACCAGCGCGATGCCGATCAGGATCGGCAGTTCCTTCCAGAAGGAACGCTGCTTCTTGGCCGCCCTGGTCTTGGCGGGCGGCGTTCCGCCCACGCCCTCGTCCTCGGTCCCGTTCTGTTCGTCCGTCACCCTGCCGTCCTCGGTCCCCAAGTCGTGTCCGAAGGCCGGGGCGCCGTCCGGGGCCGGGCCGGCTGCCTCCACGGGGTGTCCGCGGTTCTCCTCGCCGTCGTGTCCGGACCGTGCGCCAACCGCCACATCCCCCACGCCAACTCCTCACTCTCTGCCACCGCCTGCGCCGTACCCGGTGCAGGCCCACCACTCCCATAACGAGCGGGAGTTCCGCAGGGGTCGGGAGTCGAATCATCGCGTTCGGATCGTCGGGGGCAACCCTATGCGACAGCCCGGTGGCGGCGGTCGAGGCGGAGGCCGCGTCGGACACGGACGCATACGTTTTCGGTTCGTCCAGGGTGGTCCAGTGGCCGAACGGCCACGCGATCACCATGGCCCGCCCCACCACCTCGCCTTCGGACACCGTGCCGAAGTCGGTGTCCTGGTGCGCGCGGGAATCGGCGGAGTTGGACCGGTGATCACCCATCACCCACAATCGCCCCTCGGGCACCGTGACGTCGAAGGGCGTCTTGGAGGGGACGTCCCCCGGGTACAGGTAGTCCTCGTTCAGGGGGACACCGTTGACGGTGACGCGTCCCTGGGTGTCGCAGCACTTGACCCGGTCCCCGCCTACTCCGACGACCCGCTTGATGAGATCCTTCTCGTCGTCGGACGGCAGCAGGCCGATGAAGGCGAGGCCTTCCTTGACCTGCTTGATGACGACGGGGTCGTCCTTCTTGATGGTCTGCTCGCCCTGGAGCCAGCCGCCGGGATCGCGGAAGACGACGACGTCCCCGCGCTGCGGCTTGGAGCCGAACCAGGGGGTGAGCTTGTCCACCAGGACGCGGTCACCGATCCGGATGGTCTGCTCCATGGAGCCCGAGGGGATCACGAACGCCTGGACGAGAAAGGTCTTCAGCACCAGCGCAATGAGGACGGCCACGCCGATGAGGAGCGGTACCTCTTTGACCGCGCCGCGCCTGCGGCGTCGCCTGACCTTGCGCTGCAGCTTGCGCCGCTCGGCACGGGACCTGCCGCCGGACGGCGGCCCGGTGCGCCGTGAGCCGGTGGGCAGCAGGTTCTCCGTGGGGCTGCTGGGCGCCCCACGCGGTTTGCCCCGGCTACCCATCGGCGCCCCCGGACCCGCGGGCAGCACCCGCGCCCCCGGACCGGCGTGCGCCACCGGCCGCGTCACCGGCCGCGTCACCGACGGCCTCCGCGTCCGGCACGCGCCCGTAGGCGTCGGGGAGGTCGAGGTGGGTGGCGTGGCCGAAGGGCCAGACGATCCAGTCGGCGCGGCCGATCACCTCGTCGACCGGGATCATGCCGCCGCCCGGCGAGCCCAGGTGGTCGCGGGAGTCGCTGGAGGCGGAGCGGTGGTCGCCCAGGACGAACAAGGCGCCGTCGGGGACGACGACGTCGAACGGCACCGTGGACGGACGGTCGCCGGGGTACAGGAACGCCGACTCGTCGACCGGCTGGCCGTTCACCTGGACCCTCCCCTCCGTGTCGCAGCACACCACGTGGTCCCCGCCCACACCGACAACACGTTTGATGTAGTCGCCGTGCCCGAAGAGCCCGGTGCCGTCGAAGACGACGACGTCACCCCGCTGCGGCCCGTCACCGAAACGGTACGCCAACTTGTTCACGAGAACCCGGTCCCCGATCCTCAATCCGCGTTCCATGGAACCGCTGGGGATCTGGAAAGGCTGGAGCACGAAGGTGCTCAACAGCAGCAGGAACATCAGCAGCGCCAGCAGGGCCACGGTGATCCGGCCGCCCGGAACCCACTGCGCGATCCACCCCGTGAACGCGGAACGCGACCGTCCCTCCTGGCCTTCCGGTTCCGAGGGCTGCTCGGAACCGGAGGGGCGGGAGGAGCGGTCGCGCTCCGTGTGCTGTGTTTCGGTGTCCATCGGGGCCAGATGCTATCCGGCCCCGGCACGGACCTCGGAGGGCGCTCAGTTCTCGCGCTTCTCCTTGATCTTCGCGGCCTTGCCGCGCAGCTCGCGCAGGTAGTACAGCTTGGCGCGGCGGACGTCACCCTTGGTGACGAGCTCGATCTTCTCCACGATCGGGGTGTGCACCGGGAAGGTGCGCTCGACGCCGACGGAGAAGGAGACCTTGCGGACCGTGAAGGTCTCGCGCACGCCGGCACCCTGGCGGCGGATGACTACGCCCTTGAACTGCTGCACACGGGAGCGGTTGCCCTCGATGACGCGGACGTGGACGTTGACGGTGTCGCCGGGGCGGAAGGCCGGGACGTCACTGCGCAGCGACGCGGCGTCGACGGAGTCGAGCAGGTGAGACATTTCGTCTGCTTTCTTCGCTGATGCCACAGGTCATCAGCGGAAACTAGGTGTTTCGGAATCAGGGTCGTGCGGGTCGGGACGGGCGTCGTCTCCCCCTGTGGCAGGGGCGCGCTCCGGACGGACGCACAACAGCCGCCTATTCTTCCATGCCCGGCGTCCTGCGCCAAAATCGGTCGTACGGCTCCCCGTCCGGGTCTGGTTCCCAGCCCAGGATGGAGAGCATCTCGCGGTCCTTTTTGTCGAAGGCCTTGGGGTCGCACCGCTCGATGAGGTCGGGCCGGTTGGCGGTCGTGCGGCGCAGGGCCTCGTCGCGGCGCCAGCGGGCGATCTTCCCGTGGTGGCCGCTGAGCAGGACGTCCGGGATGCCCCGTCCACGCCACTGGGGCGGCTTGGTGTGGACGGGGCCCTCCAGCAGGTTGGCCATGGCGCCGGGGGCGAAGGAGTCGTCACGGTGGGACTCGGCGTTGCCCAGGACACCGGGCAGCAGCCGCGCCACGGCCTCCGTGACGACGAGGACAGCCGCCTCGCCGCCGGCCAGGACGTAGTCGCCGATGGACACCTCGTACACGGGCATCCGGGTCGCGTACTCGTCGATGACGCGGCGGTCGATGCCCTCGTAGCGGGCGGGCGTGAAGATCAGCCAGGGCCGCTCGGAGAGGTGGACGGCGAGTTCCTGGGTGAAGGGCCGGCCGCTGGGCGTGGGCACGATCAGGGCGGGCTCGCCGGAGCCGGCCTCGTAGCCGTCGGCCAGGACGGTGTCGAGCGCGTCGCCCCAGGGCTCGGTCTTCATCACCATGCCGGGACCGCCGCCGTACGGGGTGTCGTCGACGGTGTTGTGCCGGTCGTAGGTCCAGTCACGGAGGTCGTGCACGTGGACGTTCAACTGTCCGCGCGCGCGGGCCTTGCCGACGAGGGACACGTTCAGCGGTTCGAGGTACTCGGGGAAGATCGTGACGACGTCGAGCCGCATTTACGCGCCGTCCTCTTCGTCGCCGGCGGCATCACGGGCGGAAGCGATCTCCGCGCGGTCGTCGATCAGACCGGGAGGCGGATCGATCACCGCGCACTGCTCGTCCAGGTCGATCCCGGTGACGATCTCCGAGACGAACGGCACGTAGACCTCGCTGCCGTCGGGGCGCTCCACCACGAACAGGTCCTGCGTGGGCAGGTGGGAGATCTCGGTGATCCGGCCGACCTCTTCGCCGTCCTCGGTCACCACGTCGAGGTCGATCAGCTGGTGGTCGTAGTACTCGTCCTCGTCCTCGGGACGCTCGTCCGGGTCGACGTCGGCGATCAGGAGGGTGTTGCGCAGTGCCTCGGCGCCCGTGCGGTCGTGGACGCCGGCGAAGCGCAGCAGGAGGCGGCCGCTGTGGACCCGGCCGGTCTCGATGGTGAGCGGCCCGACGGACGCGGGGTCGGTGGCCAGGACGGCACCGGGCCCGAGCCGCAGCTCCGGCTCGTCGGTACGGACCTCGACGGTGACCTCGCCCTTGATCCCGTGGGCGCGGCCGATGCGCGCGACTACCAGCTGCACTGTGGTTGATCTCCTGTCGGAACTGCGGCGAGCCGTACGGGGCTCGTGCCGTACGGGGCTCACAACGACTGCGGGCCGGGGACGGCCCAGTGGCCCTCCCCGGCCCGAGCCGGTGCTGCGTTCGGCGTCAGCGGACGTGGTCCACGTCGACGAGGTCGACGCGGACGCCTCGGCCGCCGATGGCGCCCACGACGGTGCGCAGAGCGCGTGCGGTGCGGCCGTTGCGGCCGATCACCTTGCCGAGGTCGTCGGGGTGGACCCGGACCTCGAGCACCCGCCCGCGGCGCAGGTTGCGCGAGGCGACCTGCACATCGTCAGGGTTGTCGACGATGCCCTTCACGAGGTGCTCGAGAGCCTCCTCGAGCATGCTCAGGCCTCGGTCGACTCGGACTCGGCCGGGGCCTCGTCCTTCTTCTCGGCCTTCTTCTTCTGGGTGATCGCCTCACCCTTGCCCTCGTCGTCGCCGCCCAGCGCCTCGAAGGACGGACGGGCCGACTTCTCGGCCGGCTGCAGCAGCGGCGCCGGGGCGGGCTCGCCCTTGAACTTCTGCCAGTCGCCGGTCTTCTTCAGGATGGCGAGCACGGGCTCGGTCGGCTGGGCGCCGACGGAGAGCCAGTACGCCACGCGCTCGGCGTCGACCTCCATCACCGACGGGTTGTACGTCGGGTGGTACTTGCCGATCTCCTCGATGGCCCGGCCGTCACGGCGGGTACGGGAGTCGGCGACGACGATGCGGTAGTGAGGCGAACGGATCTTGCCCAGACGCTTCAGCTTGATCTTGACTGCCACGGGAGTGGGTTCTCCTGGTTTTGACGTGGGTGGGCACGGCGGGAAGGCCGCGTGGGGTTGCGGTACCCGATTGCCCGATGGACGCGTCAGCCGGAGGAGAGAGGGGTCCTGTGCGACTGTCGAGTACAGCTGACCATTGTGCCACACACGGGCAGCCCTTCCGGACCGAGGGCGGACCGGGGCCACCGCGCCCGGATCCGGCTGCCACGAGCAGCCGGATCCTCAGCCCGCCGCCGCGCCGACCACCTCCGGAATCCGGAACGGCTTGCCGCAGCCGCCGCACATGATCGGCGCCTGGGCCAGGACCGACGGGACGACCCGCACGTTGCGTCCGCAGTCGCAGACCGCCTTCACGCGCACCCCGCCCCCGGAGGAGCCGTGGCGGGCGGCCGGGCCGCGGAAGCTGCGGGCCGAGTCGGTCGCGGTCGCGGCGGTGTGGGCCTTCAGGGCGCGCTGGAGGCGCTCGATCGTCGGGCGGTAGCGGCGCTTCGCCTCGGGGCTGAGCGTGACCAGCGAGAAGCCGCTGCTGGGATGCGGCTCCTCGGGGTGGTCGAGGCCCAACTCCTCGGCGATCGCAAGGAATCGACGGTTGTGATAGCGCCCCGCGCGGGAGGTGTCGCGTACTCCGCGCGCGGCGGCGATGCCGTGGACTGCCTCATGGAGCAGTCGCTCGAAGGAGAGTTCGTGCCCGCAGGCGGACGACGACTCTCCGATCAGGGACTCGGGCGCGGCAAGATCCGGCAGCTCGGTGTGGTGCCGCTGAATGTCGGCCCACGCCTGCGCCAGCTCTGCGGCGAGAACAGGTGGTGTCGTGCTCACGTAATGACAACGAGCCGGGGTGCCGCTGTGTTCCTATTCCGGGGCATCCCAAATAATTTGCACGTACCCGTCAGTTGCCGCTGATGCGTCGCGACGAGGGCGGGTACGCTGATCTGCGGAGAAGCCTCGCAGCTCGTCACAAGCTGGTGCGTAGTCCGCAGTACGCGCCGGCGCGTAGGCCTCGTCCACGCGCCGGGTTGCGTGAGGCTCGCGGGTGCGCAAGAGGCGTTTCGGCCGCGGTCGAACCGGAAGGGCGCCACCCGATCGGGCGCATCGCGGGACACATCGACGGGGCCGAGGTTACCGGGTGCGCCACCGGCGTGCGGCACCGCCCCTCGCCGGGCCGGTCCGCTTCCCCGCGGGGTGTTCGCCGGGCCCGCCGACCTTGGCCGGAACCGTCTCGTCGGCACGGTCGCCACCCGCTGTCATCACCGAGGGACACGTTCGGGCCAACCGCCGAAGGCGTCGCGGGGCTACCCCGAGTACCGCGCGGCCAGGCCCACGTTGCCGGGAAGTGAAATCTCGCCACTGCGGCGGGGTTCGGGTAAACCGGGCCCCGCTACCACTGGACGCCACGGCGAGCCCGGAGTTTCCTGGCATACGGGGGGAGTGCGAGCGCACTGCACGGGGGCCATGGAATCGGGCACGACGGCAAACTCGGCGATTGGGGCGCTTTCCTATGACACCTACGCTCGTGCGGCAGCACTCATCTCACGCGGGGACGACGCCTCGCGTGGACCTGCGTGCACGCGCGCGTGACTGGTCCGAGATACAGGAGCGGATGCTCGTACCGCTCTACGAGGCCGTCTACGAGCGACTGGACGTGGGCGGCGGTACACGCGTGCTGGGGCTGGGCTGCGGTTCCGGGCTGGCGCTGCTGATGGCCGCCTCGCGGGGCGCCGCGGTGACCGGGGTCGACTCCCGCTTCCCGGAGCGCCTGGACCTGGCGCGGCGGCGGCTGCTTCCCGGGACGCCCGAAGGGCACGGCACGGCGGACACACACGCGCGTGCCGACGCGGTACGGGTGGTCGAGGGCGCCCCCCGGGACGCCGCGGACCCGTCGCTGCCGGCGTTCACACTGGTGACCGCCTTCGAGCCCATCGAGTGCCTCGCGGGCGACTCGGACGGGCTCGCCGAGCTGCTCGCCCAGGCGACTCCGCTCGCCGGGCGCGGGGCGGCCGTCGTGCTGGCGGGCTGGGGCCCGCCGGAGCGGTGCGCCACGACGTCGGTGCTGCGGGTGGCCACCAAGCTCGCGGATCCGCTGCGCAGCGCGGGAAGCTGGCGTCCCGCCCTGCGCGACGACCTGGAGGAGGTCGCCCAGCGGGCCGGGCTCGGGCCGGACGGCTCGGGACGGGTGGCGTGCCCCTTCGGGTACGCCGACACCGACAGCGCGGTGCGCGGACTGCTGTCGACCGGCCTGTTCGACGCGGCGATCGCGGCGACCGACCAGGAACAGGTCGACAAGGAGCTGGCGGAGGCACTGCATCCGCACCAGCGGCCCGACGGGACCGTGTGGATGCCGAACGTGTTCCGGTACTTGATCGCCCGGACCCCCTGACGACGGTTTCCGACCGGACGGACGCGGCACCTGAACGACTTCTTTCGACCCGGGTGCGATGCAGGTGTGAATGGTGTGAAGGTGCCGGGGCAAGCCATCGCCCGATTCTTCGGGCGGGTCTTGGGCCCTTAGTCTGATCCACCGTTCGGGGGAAAGACACATCTGCATACAGGAGCCTGTAGTGCCGAACCACAAGACCGCGCTGCGCCTCGCCGCGCCCGTCGCCGTCCTCGCCCTGGCCCTCACCGCCTGCGGGGGCGGAGACGACGCCGACGCCGACGCGAAGGGTTCGTCGGGCCCCGAGGCGTCCGCCTCGCCCTCCCAGGCGGCCTCGGGCGGCGACCTGGCGACCGGCGAGAGCGCGACGGGGAAGGTCGCGGAGGACCCGGGCGAGGTCACCTACGAGGTCGTGGCGCAGAAGGTCGACGTCGGCACCGAGGCGGAGGCCGCCAAGGCGGTGGCGGACGCCGCGGACGCCAAGGGCAAGGTGCTGGCCACCGCGCACGTCAAGTACACGCACGAGAGCGGCCCGGCCCTCACCGACGGCTCCAGCGTGCACGACGGCACCACGGTCTTCGCAGACGGGCAGCGCGGCGGCGTGCTGATCGGCGCCTCCGAGGACGCCGCGGGCTGCGAGGACCCGTACGACGTGGACAGCTGGAAGCAGGGCGAGAGCCACGTCTTCTGCGAGACCTACGTGATCCCCGCGGGCGCCACGAGCGTGGAGGTCCACTGGGAGGAAGAGGACGGCGAGCCCTTCGTCTGGAAGTTCCCGCAGAAGTAGGGTCCCGGAATCAGGGTCACGCGGACCGTGCCTTCGCGCGAAGCGCACACGGGCGGGCCGGACGGTGATCACACGTCCGGCCCGTCCTTCGTCAGCCGGGTGATCCCGGCGATCCGGTACGCGTCCGCCTCGTCCAGCGTCTCGTTGGCGAGCAGCGCCTCGGCGAGCGCGTCGAGCTGCCCGCGGTGGTCGCGCAGCGTGTGGACGGCCTCCGCGTAGCACTCGTCGACGACCCGCCGCATCTCGCCGTCGATGGCGTCGAGGGTCGCCGGGGCCGCGGCGAGCCCGTAGGCCTGCTGGGCGTCGCCCGGCAGCGCGGAGAGCCGGCCGACCTGCCGGCTCATGCCCCAGCGACCGACCATGCCGCGCGCGATCCGGGTGACCTGCTCGAGGTCGCTCTCCGAACCGGTGGTGATCACGTCGTACACCACCTGCTCGGCCGCCATCCCGCCGAGCGCGCCGATGATCCGCCCGCGCAGGTAATTTTCGGTGTACGCGTACCTGTCCGCGTCCGGCGTCGACAGCGTCACGCCCAGCGCCCGCCCGCGCGGCACGATGGTGATCTTGCGGACCGGGTCGGCGCCCGGCTGCAGCTTGCCCAGCAGGGCGTGCCCGCTCTCGTGGTAGGCGGTGCGCCGACGCTCCTCCTCGGGCATCACCAGCGGGCGTTCGGCCCCGAGCTGGACCTTCTCCAGGGCTTCCGAGAGGTTCGCCTGCGTCACCCGGTCCTGCTTCCGCTTGACGGCGAGCAGCGCGGCCTCATTGGCGAGGTTGGCGAGTTCGGCGCCGGTCATGCCCGGGGTCGTGCGGGCGACCTGGGCCAGGTCGACGTCGGGGGCGAGCGGGATCTCGCGGGTGTGGATCTCCAGGATCGCCTTCCGGCCGCCGCGGTCCGGCGGCGAGACGTTGACCACCCGGTCGAAGCGGCCGGGGCGGGTCAGGGCGGCGTCGAGGATGTCGGCGCGGTTGGTGGCGGCGACGACGATCACGCCCTCGGCCCCGGAGAAGCCGTCCATCTCCGTGAGGATCTGGTTCAGGGTCTGCTCGCGCTCGTCGTGGCCGCCCATGCCGGAGCCGCCGCCGCGGGTCCGGCCGATGGTGTCGATCTCGTCGATGAAGATGATCGACGGCGCCACCTTCCGGGCCTCGGCGAACAACTCCCGCACCCGGGAGGCGCCCACGCCCACGATCATCTCGATGAACTCGGAGGCGGACGCCGAGAAGAACGGCACGCCGGCCTCGCCGGCCACCGCGCGCGCGAGGAGCGTCTTCCCGGTGCCGGGCGGGCCGGACAGGAGGACGCCCCGGGGCATCTTGGCGCCCATGCGGCGGTAGGCGCCGGGGTTCTTCAGAAAGTCGACGACGTCACTGAGCTCACCCTCCACCTCGTCGATCCCGGCCACGTCCGCGAAGGTGGTGCGCTGTTTGCCGGGCTCCAGCTCGACCGGCTTGGGCGGCGCCTTGCGGCCGAGCATGCCGCCCGCCCCGCCGCCGAGGGCGCCCCGCATCCGCCGGGCGATGAAGATCCACAGCACCACCAGGAGCAGCATCGGTGCCAGCGCGATCAGCAGGTTGACCAGGAAACTGCGCTGCTGGACGACGGGTTTGGCGGTGACGGTGACGTTGTGCCCGGTCAGCTCGTCCCAGAGCCGGTCGTCCGCGAAGGTAGGCCGCTCGGTCGTGAACTTGGTGTACGTCCCGTCGCCCTCGGGGTTGTCCCGGGCCTTCTTCAGCTGGCCCTGGATCGCGTCGCCCTTGGCGTAGATCTTGCTGACGTTGCCCTCGTCGACCTGCTTGCTGAACTCCGTGTAGGAGATGGTCGGCTCGTCACCCTCGTTGAAGAAGGACAGCACGAGGTTGGCGATGAGGTAGACGATCAGCGCGGCGAGGACCAGGTTCCACCAGCCGCCGCGCATCCTCCTGCCGCCGGACGGCGGCTTGGGAGGCTCGTCGGGCGTGCCCTCGGTGCGCCAGGGAGGCTCGGGGGCCTTGCGCGGCGGGGCGGGGTTGGTCATACCGGGACGTTACGACAGGAAAGCCGCGCCGGCATGTGGGTGTACGGCGCTGGGGGCGCCCCCTCCGAGAAGGGGCGCCCCCAGGGACGTACGGACGAGGGCGTCAGCCCATGAACTTCTTGAACTCCTCCGGGAGCTCGAAGTCCTTGCCGCCCTGCTGCGGCAGGCCGAGGGCGCCGCCGTTCTGCGCGGCGGCGGCGCGGCGGGCGGCCTCCTCCTGCTCCTGCTGCTTGCGCTTCATCGGGTTGCCCGAGCGCTGCTTGCCCTTGCCCTTCTTCTGCTGCTTCTTCTGCCGGCCGGGGCCGCCACCCATGCCGGGCATCCCCGGCATACCGGGCATGCCGCCGCCCTGGGCCATGCGGGACATCATCTTGCGGGCCTCGAAGAACCGCTCGACCAGGTTCTTCACCGCGCTGACCTCGACGCCGGAGCCCTTGGCGATACGGGCACGGCGCGAGCCGTTGATGATCGTGGGCTCCTGGCGCTCGGCCGGGGTCATCGACTTGATGATGGCGGCCGTGCGGTCGACGTCGCGCTCGTCGAGGTTGTTGATCTGGTCCTTCATCTGGCCCATGCCCGGGAGCATGCCGAGCAGCTTGCTGATGCTGCCCATCTTGCGGACCTGCTCCATCTGGGCCAGGAAGTCGTCCAGGGTGAAGTCCTGGCCCTTCTTGGACGCCAGCTTGGAGGCCATTTTTTCGGCCTCTTCCTGGCTGAACGTCTTCTCCGCCTGCTCGATCAGGGTGAGCAGGTCACCCATGTCGAGGATGCGGGAGGCCATCCGGTCGGGGTGGAAGGCGTCGAAGTCCTCGAGCTTCTCACCGTTCGACGCGAACATGATCGGCTTGCCGGTCACCGAGGCGATCGACAGGGCCGCACCACCGCGGGCGTCGCCGTCGAGCTTGGAGAGGACCACGCCGTCGAAGCCGACGCCGTCACGGAAGGCCTCGGCGGTGTTGACCGCGTCCTGACCGATCATCGCGTCGACGACGAAGAGGATCTCGTCGGGGCTGACGGCGTCGCGGATGTCCGCGGCCTGCTGCATCAGCTCCTGGTCGATGCCGAGGCGGCCGGCGGTGTCGACGATGACCAGGTCGTGGACCTTGGCCTTGGCGAACTCGATGGAGTCCTTGGCGACCTTGACCGGGTCGCCCACGCCGTTGCCCGGCTCGGGCGCGTAGACCGCGACGCCGGCGCGCTCGGCGACGACGCTGAGCTGGTTGACGGCGTTGGGGCGCTGGAGGTCACAGGCGACCAGGAGCGGGGAGTGGCCCTGCTCCTTGAGCCAGCGGCCCAGCTTGCCCGCGAGGGTGGTCTTACCGGCGCCCTGCAGACCGGCCAGCATGATCACGGTCGGCGGCTGCTTGGCGAAGCGCAGGCGGCGGGTCTCGCCGCCGAGGATGCCGACCAGCTCCTCGTTGACGATCTTCAGGACCTGCTGGGCCGGGTTGAGCGCCTTGGAGACCTCGGCGCCCAGGGAGCGCTCCTTGACCTTCTTGATGAAGGCACGGACGACGGGCAGGGCGACGTCGGCTTCGAGGAGCGCGATGCGGATCTCGCGGGCCGTGGCGTCGATGTCCGCCTCGGTCAGCCGTCCTTTGCCCCGGAGGGATTTGAAGGTGGCTGACAGGCGGTCGGAGAGAGTATCGAACACGGCGGCGTAGGTCCTCGCGTCGGTGTTGGTGTGGGTCGCCCTCCAGGGTATCCGGCCCGGCAAGCAAATCGTCCCTGCCCGCTGCGGAGTGCGGGCAGGGACTGGATCCGGCGAGGCGATCGCAAGGTCACGCCCGCAGCACCTCCTCCAGCCCCCGGGCCACGGACGCCGCCTCCTCCACCGGCAACGGCGCACCCCCGCCCCCCGTCACATAGAAGGCATCCACCGCGTTCGCCCCCAACGTGCTCACATGCGCACTCCGCACCCGCACCCCCGCCCCCTCCAGCGCCCGCCCGAGCCGGAACAGCAGCCCCGGCGCGTCCTGGGCGCGGACCTCGATCACCGTGGCCAGCCGGGAAGCGGCCGGGGCGACCGTCACGCGGGGCGGAGGCGGCGCCACGCCCCGGCGCCGCGGGTAGGCGGCGTCGCGCTCGGCGAGCCGCGCGGCGATGTCCAGAGTGCCGTCCAGCGCCCTGCCCAGGTCGGCGCGGAGCCGGGTTACCTGCGGCAGGGAGCCGTACTCGGCGGCGACCCGCCAGTCCAGCAGCAGCACGGAGCCGTCCACGCCATCCGGCAGCGGCAGGGACCGCAGCTCCGCGGTGCGGACGGTCAGTCGGTGCACGGCCAGGACCCCGGCGACCGCGGGGAGCACGCCCGGCTGGTCGGGTACGGCGATCAGCAGCTCCACACCGAGCGGCTCCGGGTCGGCGCTCGGCACCGGACCGGCCGGCGGCTCGGTCTGGGCACGCAGGGCGAGCACCGGCCCGCCCGTGCGGAAGGCCTCGACGGCGAGCCGTTCCTGCTCCGCGGTGGGCGCGTCGGCCTCGGGCTCCGCGGGCGGGTCCCCGGCCAGGACCGACGAGACGCGTTTGACCAGGTCGGCGACGAGGGAGTCGCGCCAGGACGACCAGGCGGCCGGTCCGGTGGCCAGCGCGTCCGCCTCGGTCAGGGCGTGCAGCAGCTCCAGGGTGCCCTCCGTGCCGACCGCCTCGGCGACCGCGCGGACGGTGGCCGGGTCGTCGAGGTCGCGCCGGGTGGCCGTCTCGACGAGCAGCAGGTGGTGGCGTACGAGGGTGGCGAGGACGGCCGCGTCCGCGCGGTCGAAGCCGATGCGGGCGGCCACGTCCCGGGCGATGGTCTCCCCGGCCACCGAGTGGTCGCCGGGCCAGCCCTTGCCGATGTCGTGCAGCAGCGCGGCGACCAGGAGCAGGTCGGGCCGGTGGACCCGGCGGGCGAACCCGGCGGCGCGGACGGCGGTCTCGATGAGGTGCCGGTCGACGGTCCACACGTGCACGGCGTTGCGCTGCGGGCGGCAGCGCACCCGCTCCCAGTCGGGCAGGAGCCGGGTGATCAGCCCCTCGGCCTCCAGCGCCTCCCAGACCTGCACCGTGGGCCGGCCCGAACCCAGCAGCGTCACGAGCTGCTCCCGGGCCTCGGCCGGCCAGGGCACGGGCAGCGGCCCCGCGGTGGCCGCGAGGTGCCGGACGGCGTGCCGGGAGAGCGGGAGCCCGGCCTGTGCGGCGGCGGCAGCCGCGCGCAGCGGGAGCACGGGGTCGCGTTCGGGGCGCGCGGTGCGGGCGAGCACCACCTCACCGTCCTGCTCCACGACGCCCTCGGCGAGCGGGGAGCGCTCGGGGACGGGTTTGCCGCCGCCCAACAGGGCGCGCAGCCTCGGCCGCACGGAGCGCGCCCGCAGTACGCGTCCCACCTCGCGCCAGGTGACGTCCCCGGCGTACGAGATGACGCGCGCCGCCTCGTACACCTGCCGCAGCAGCGCGTCGGCGTCCAGCAGACCGAGTTCCGCCGCCACCTGGTCCTGCTCCTGCAACGCCAGCCTGTCGGTGGCCCGGCCCGTCGCCAGGTGCAGCGCGTCGCGTGCGTCGAGCAGTCGGCGCCGGGCGGCGGCGAGGCCTTCACGCGGGGCGTCGGCCAGCCAGGATGCGGCGACGGCACGCAGGGCGGTGGCGTCGCGCAGGCCGCCGCGTGCCTCCTTGAGGTCGGGTTCCAGCAGGAACTGCAGCTCGCCCTGGCGTTCGGCGCGCTCGGCGCACAGGTCGCGGAGCTCGGGGAGGCGCTTGGGGGCCTGGTTGCGCCAGTCGGCGAGGACGGTGGTGCGCAGCGAGGCGGTCAGGCCCAGGTCGCCGGCGAGGTGGCGGGCGTCCAGGAGGCCCAGCTGGACCTTGAGGTCCTCACCGGCCGTCTTCCGGGCCTCGGCCGGTGTGCGTACGGAGTGGTCGAGGGCGAGGCCGAGGTCCCAGACGGGGTACCAGAGGCGGTCGGCGAGTGCGGCGACCGCCTTGTCGTCGCCGCCGTCGTGCAGCAGGAGCAGGTCCAGGTCGCTGCGCGGGGACAGCTCGCCGCGGCCGTAGCCGCCGACGGCGACCAGGGAGACGCTCCGCAGCGTGCCGGCACCCGCGGCGAAGAGGCCGGCCAGCCACTCGTCGGTCAGCTCGGCGAGGGCGGCACGGCGCGGCGGCCCGGACCGAGCCCCCTCGGTGAGGAGGCGCAGCCGGGCCGCCGCGTAGCCGCCGGGTCCGGAGTCCTCTGCGTCCTTCGTCACGTCCCTACTGGTCACCCGGCGACTCCTGTTCCGTTGTCGTGCCTCAGGACTGCCTCACAGCGCGTCCGGACCGCGCTCACCGGTCCGGACCCGTACGGCCGCGTCGACCGGGACGGACCAGACCTTGCCGTCTCCGATCTTGCCCGTGCGGGCCGCCTTGACGACGACCTCGATGAGCTGTTCGGCGTCGTCGTCCTCGACCAGCACCTCGATGCGGATCTTGGGCACCAGGTCGACGGTGTACTCGGCACCGCGGTAGACCTCGGTGTGGCCGCGCTGCCGGCCGTAGCCGCTGGCCTCGGTCACGGTCAGTCCGTGGACCCCGAAGGCCTGGAGGGCCTCCTTGATCTCGTCGAGCCGGTGCGGCTTGACCACGGCGGTGATGAGCTTCATGCGTCCACCTTCTTGCTCTCGGCCTGGGCAGCGGTCGCGGCGGCGGCAAGGGGTGCGGTCGTCCGCGCTGCGCCCCCGCCGGCGCCGCTGAAGTCGTACGCGGTCTCGGCGTGCTCGGCCTGGTCGATGCCGGCCACCTCGTCGTCCTCGGGGACCCGCATGCCGATCGTCTTGTGCAGGATCAGGGCGAGGATGGCGGAGACGACCAGGGAGTAGGCGAGGACGCCGAAGACACCGGCGCACTGCTTCCAGAACTGGTCCAGGCCGCCGCCGTAGAAGAGGCCCTCGACCTCGGACTGGCCCTTGCCGGTGGCGAAGAATCCGACGAGCAGGGAGCCGAGGATGCCGCCGACGAGGTGGACGCCGACGACGTCGAGGGAGTCGTCGTAGCCGAACCTGTACTTCAGGCCGACCGCCATGGCGCACAGCGCACCGGCGATGAGGCCGACGGCGATCGCGCCGAGCGGGGAGACCGCGCCGCCCGCCGGGGTGATGGCGACCAGGCCGGAGACGGCGCCGGAGGCGGCGCCCAGCGTGGTGAAGGCACCGTGGCGGATCTTCTCGTAGGCGAGCCAGCCGAGGACGGCGGCGCCGGTGGCGACCTGCGTGTTGACGAACATCAGCGCGCCGACGCCGTCGTCGTTGCCGAGCCAGGAGCCGGCGTTGAAGCCGAACCAGCCGAACCAGAGCAGGCCGGCGCCGAGCATGACCAGCGGCAGGCTGTGCGGGCGCATCGGGTCCTTCTTGAAGCCGACCCGCTTGCCGATGACGAGGATCACGCCGAGCGCGGCGGCACCGGCGTTGATGTGTACGGCCGTGCCGCCGGCGAAGTCGATGACGCCCAGCTCGAAGGCCCAGCCGCCGGCGCCCCACACCCAGTGGGCGACCGGGAAGTAGACGATCGTGGCCCACAGCGTGATGAACAGCGCCCAGGCCGTGAACTTCACCCGGTCCGCGAGGGCGCCGCTGATCAGGGCGGGCGTGAGGACGGCGAACATCAGCTGGAAGACCAGGAAGACGAAGACGGGGATGGTGTAGCCGTCCCAGAGCTCGGTCAGGCCGATGTCGCTGAGGCCGACCCAGTCGGAGTTCCAGCCGACGACGCTGCCGGTGTCCGTGCCGAACGCCATGGAGAAGCCGTACAGGACCCACAGGACGGTGACGATGCCGAGGCTGATGAAGCTCATCATCAGCATGTTCAGGGTGCTCTTGACGCGGACCATGCCTCCGTAGAAGAAGGCCAGGGCCGGCGTCATCAGCATCACCAGGGCGGAGCAGATGAGCATGAAGCCCGTGTTGGCGGCAGAGAGCTCCGTCTCTGCGGCGAGCGTGATGGCTGGAGCCATCGGCGTCTCCTCGTCGTTGGTACGGCCCCGTGCGGGCGAAGCCTGAGCGGTATGAGGGGTGGGCCGGTTATGCGCCAAGAGATTGGCGCAGCGCGGTTTCGGTGGACGCCCCTCGTTGTTTCGCCGCCGTGACGAAGACGCTGTGCGTGTTACGCGTGAGTGAACAGCCGGCTCGCGGGCCGGGTCACGGATATCGTGACGCGTCCTGGCCGACCACGGCCGCAACCGTTCATTGAGCAACCCCTCCGGCGAGCAACCAGGACCGCCCGAGTGGCGCCGGCTCAGGCGCAAAGGGGTCCGGCCGCGGCGGCCTCCGGATGACCTGGCATGGGGGAGCCGAGTCGGGCAGTTCGGGAGGGCCGGCCGCGGCCGGGGCTCGTGGGTGTCAGACCGCCTCGGCGGTCTCCGGCAGTTCTTGTGCGAGCCGTTCGGTGAGGTCGATGACCTCTCCCAGGTCACCGAAATCGCGTACGGCCGTGTCGACGGTCTTGCGGATGCGGGTGTTGACGCGTTCGGAGCGGACCTTCTTGGCGATGCCCATGGCCTGGACGGCCAGTTCGGTGCTCCGCTCGGGCTCCCGGCGCAGCAGGTGCACGGTGGCCATGCCGATCAGGTTCAGGGCGTAGGACCGCTGGTGTTCCTGGTCCTCGGCGAAGAGCTCCACCGCGCGGCGCATCAGGGGCTCGGCCAGGGAGGCGTACGTGGGGCTGCGGCCGGCGACGTAGGCGAGGTCCCGGAAGGAGTGGCTGTTCTCTCCGTAGAGCTCGGCCTCGGAGAAGAAGCGGATCCAGTCGGGGTCCGGCTCGTCCCACTCGTCGGCCTCGGCGAAGGTGTCCTCGGCCATGCGCACCGCGCGCTTGCAGCGGCCGGGCTGGCCCATGTTGGCGTAGGCGCGGGCCTCCATCGCGTACAGCATCGACTGGGTGCGGGGGCTGGCGCAGTCCCGGCTGCCGTACTGCGCGAGGTGGATCAGCTCCAGGGCGTCGTCGGGCCGGCCGAGGTGGATCATCTGGCGGCTCATGCTGGAGAGGATGTACGAGCCGAGCGGCCGGTCACCGGCCTCCTTGGCCGCGTGCAGGGCGAGGACGAAGTACTTCTGCGCGGTGGGCTGGAGCCCCACGTCGTACGACATCCAGCCGGCCAGCTCGGCGAGTTCGGCGGCGACCTTGAACAGCTTGGCGCGGGTGGCTTCCCCCTGGGGCTCCTGGAGGAGGTCGGTCACCTCGTGGAGCTGGCCGACGACCGCCTTGCGGCGCAGGCCGCCGCCGCACTGGGCGTCCCAGCGGCGGAACATCACCGCGGTGGACTCCAGCAGGTCCAGCTCCGGCCTGGACAGGCGCCCGCGCGCGCGTGAGCCCGGTGCGGAGTCGCGCCCGGAGCCGGCGGCCGGGGGCGAGGGCACGAGCCAGCGCTGCATGGGCTCGATGAGGGACGGGCCCGCGGAGAGGGCCAGCGAGCTCCCGAGGAAGCCGCGCCGCGCCAGCATCAGGTCGCTGCGCGAGAACTCGCTGAGCAGGGCCACGGTCTGCGGGCCCGTCCAGGGCAGGTCGACGCCGGTCGCCGAGGGGGCCGGTCGGGAGGCGCGAAGGCCCAGGTCCTCCACGGAGACGACGACACCGAAGCGCTCGGAGAACAGCTCGGAGAGGATGCGCGGGATCGGCTCGCGCGGATTCTCGCCGTCGAGCCAGCGGCGCACGCGCGAGGTGTCCGTGGAGATGTGGTTGGCGCCCAGCTGACGGGCCCGGCGGTTGACCTGGCGGGCCAGCTCGCCCTTGGACCAGCCGCTGCGGGCGAACCAGGAGGTGAGCAGCTCGTTGGGGCGCTTGTCAGCGTGCGAGGCGCTTCCCGCGCTCGTACCGCTTCCGCCGTTGCCGCTCACTGGAACGCCCCCATCCCTGGAACCACCTGTCGCCGAGTGCGCCAAGCCCTATCAGAATGCCGGTGGCCGGGGCTCTCCGTCCGACGGTTGCCGCCCTTCGAACGGAAAGCCGAGTTGCCTCCGGCATACCCACGAGTGCATGTGCCCCACGGCTTCATGCACACAAAGTAATCCTACGATCACCCGTCCAGCCATGGCGATTGCAGAATCGCCACCATTCGCCACCCCTTCGAATGAACTCGTGTCGGCCTGCGCACGATTCACTTGACATAGGCCAACAGGAGTCGGCGCCAGGGTGCGCACCGGGGCGCGCGCGGGCCGGTCCACCACCCGGAACGCTTCAGGACGCTGACTGAACCGCGCCACACTGGGGAGTTGGAAGCAGAGAGTCACGTTTCGCGTCCGCTGCGTAACCGCGTTGCGTCGGACCCGTTGGAGGGGGCATGGGCTTCACGATCGGCATCGGCGGCACTCGGGGCATCCGCGACATCCGGTCCGGCGTGCGCCGCCGCGGTCGCGCATCGGAGTGCACCGCGGTGGCCGAATTCACCGGACTGTGGGGCTGGGCCGTCGTGCCGGGCGCACGGGCGGCCGGCGGCGCGTGCTCCTGCGGGCGGCACGACTGCCCGGCGCCGGGCGCGCATCCGCTGGACTTCGCGCCGGAGGTGCCGGCCGGGGCGACCCTGGGCGAGGCGAGCGAGGCCTGGACCCAGTTCCCGGGCGCCGCGCTGATGCTGCCGGTCGGGCGCCGGTTCGACGTGATCGAGGTGGCCGAGGCCGCCGGGGTCAGAGCGCTGGCCCGGCTGGAGCGCATGGGCCTCCCACTCGGACCGGTCACGGCGACCCCCCAGGGCCGCGCCCACTTCTTCGTCGCCCCGGGCGCCGTCACCGAGCTGTCCGGGCTGCTCTACCGCATGGGCTGGGACGACCCCTCCGCCCTGGACCTGCGCGGCCTCGGCCCCGGTACGTACGTCACCGCCCCGCCCTCCGACCGCGGTGGCCTCGGACCGGTGCGCTGGCTGCGCCCACCGGCCCTCGACTCGGCGACGAAGCCGCCGGAGGCCCGGCTGCTGCTGGGGACGCTGGCCTACGTCGCCCATCGTTCGAGGCCGTAGGACACCGGACCCCGGACCGGGCACCGATCGGCGGAGCACTCGACGGACGGTCCGCGGAGCGGCCCGCGCCGAGCGCCCCGAGGGGCCCACACGGCGTCACGCGCCGCCCCGCGCGCAGTGCCGCACGCACACACGGCCGGCGCCGACCGCGCGCACCCGCGTCCGCGAGCACATCGGGGCACCGGGCGATACGGCGGCCGGCGCGCGGCACCCCGGCCCCGGTTCCGGCAGGGACAGCCCTCCCCCGGTCACCGGGCATGGCGACCGCCGCCCGCGCTCCCCCCCGCGTACGACGAAGCGCCCGTCCCCCGAACTCCGGGAGCGGGCGCTTGCGCTCGTCACGCCGCGCGACGGCGTCACTCGCCGATGAGGGCATCCACGAACGCCGCCGGCTCGAACGGCGCCAGGTCGTCCGGGCCCTCACCGAGCCCGATCAGCTTGACCGGCACACCCAGCTCGCGCTGGACCGCGACGACGATGCCGCCCTTGGCCGTGCCGTCCAGCTTGGTCAGCACGATGCCGGTGATGTCGACGACCTCGGCGAAGACCCGGGCCTGGATCAGACCGTTCTGACCGGTGGTGGCGTCGAGCACGAGCAGCACCTCGTCCAGCGGCGCGTGCTTCTCCACGACCCGCTTGACCTTGCCGAGCTCGTCCATGAGGCCGGTCTTGGTGTGCAGGCGGCCGGCGGTGTCGATGAGCACGACGTCCGAGCCGATTTCCTTGCCCTCCTTGACCGCGTCGAAGGCGACGGAGGCGGGGTCACCGCCCTCCGGGCCGCGCACGGTGTGGGCGCCGACCCGCTCGCCCCAGGTCTGCAGCTGGTCGGCGGCGGCGGCACGGAAGGTGTCGGCGGCGCCGAGGACCACGCTGCGGCCGTCGGCGACCAGCACACGGGCGAGCTTGCCGGTGGTGGTCGTCTTGCCGGTGCCGTTGACGCCGACGACCATGACGATACCGGGCTTGCCGTTGGGCGGCTCGGTCTTGACCTCACGGTCCATATCGGGGCCGACGAGGGTGATCAGCTCCTCGCGCAGCAGGCCGCGCAGCTCTTCGGGCGTGCGGGTGCCGAGCACCTTCACCCGCTCGCGCAGTCGCTCGACCAGCTCCTGGGTGGGCTGCACGCCGACGTCGGCGGTGAGCAGCGTGTCCTCGATCTCCTCCCACGTGTCGTCGTCGAGGTGCTCCCGCGAGAGCAGGGTGAGCAGGCCCTTGCCCAGGGCGTTCTGCGAGCGGGAGAGGCGGGCACGGAGCCGGACCAGACGGCCGGCGGTGGGCTCGGGAACCTCGATCTGCGGGATCTCGAGCTCTTCGACGACGGGCGGCTCCTCGACGGTGGCGGTGCCGCCGTCCGGGAGGTCGACCTCCTCTATCGTCCGGCGCGGTTCGTCGCGCGGAGTCTCGGCCTCTTCGCCGACGCGCGGCTCGGCCGGAGGGGCGGTGATGTCGGGGGCGGCGGGGGGCGGCGGAGGCAGCTGCTTCTTGCGGCGGCTGCCCACGATCAGCCCGCCGAGCGCGCCGATCACGACCACGGCGATGACTACAGCAAGGATGACGATTTCCATAACCCGTCCAGTATCAGCCATGGACCTCCGGGACAGTCCGCTTGTGGCTTCCTCCAAAGGACATAGGCCACTGGAAGGAGGGAGTCGGATCAAAGTACGATGGTAGAGGCCACGTCAACGCGCGTAGAGTCCCGACCGCCCCTCTTCTCCCACGATCGAGGCACGGACCCCCCACATGAGCAAGACCGCCGAGACCGAAGGCGCCTTGGAAACCCGCGGCATCGAGCAGGTGCCCGACCATGAGCGCACCGCCCGGACCCGCGAGCTTTTCCCGACCTGGGTCGGCGCCAACATCAGCGTGCTGCTGCTCACGATGGGCGCGAGCCTCGTCGTGGCGTACCGGCTCAACTTCTGGCAGGCCCTGGTCGTCGCGGCCGCCGCGCCGGTCGTGTCGTACGGCCTGGTGGGGCTGATCGGCATCGCCGGCAAGCGCGGTGGCGCGCCCGGCATGGCCCTCTCCCGCGCGGTGTTCGGCCAGCGGGGCAACCTCCTGCCGGGGTCGCTGATCTGGATCGCCCGCTGGGGCTGGGAGACGATCAACGCGGTGACCGGCGCGTACGCCGTGCTCACCGTGCTGGACATCGTGTTCGGCGTAGAGGCCAACAGCGTGCTGGACATGGTGACGCTGCTCGCCTTCGTGGTGGCCACGTTCGCGATCTCCGGACTGGGCATCAACGCCGTGCAGAAGTGCAACAAGTACGCGACGTACCTCTTCGGCGCCTTCTCCGTGCTCGTGCTGGGCTATCTGATCGTCGACACCGACTGGTCCGCGGTCTTCGACCGGTCCGCCGGCTCGGTGGCCGCGATGATCACCGGCGTCGGCCTGATCGCGGCCGGTGGCGTCAGCTGGATCCCGTCCGCGCCGGACTTCACCCGGTACCTGCCGCGCACGGCCTCCTCGAAGGGCATCGTGGGTGTCACGGTGGCCGGTGCGGGCATCGTCGTGCTGCCCATGGTGCTGATGGGCATGATCATGGCCGTCTCCACGCCGGACCTGGCCTCGGCCGCCGACCCGGTCTCCTTCCTCGGCGAAATCCTGCCGACCTGGATCGCGGTGCCGTACCTGCTGATCGCGCTGATCGGCATGCTGCTGATCAACTCGATGTCCATGTACTCGGCCGGCTTCACCGCCCAGACCCTGGGCTTCAAGATCCCGCGCCACTGGGCGGTCTCGGTCAACGCGGTCATCTCGCTGTTCTTCGGCGGCGTGCTGATGCTGGTGGCGACCAGCTTCATGGGGTCCTTCATCGCTTTCCTGTCGCTGCTCGCGGTCGCCTTCTCGGCGTGGGTCGGCGTCTTCGGCGCGGACATGCTGCGCGGGCGGGAGTACGACGGCGAGGCGATGGCGGACACCACGCGCACCAGCGCCTACTGGTACCGGGGCGGCTTCTCACCCGCCGCCGTCGTCGCCTGGGCGGTGGGTCTGGTCGCGGGCCTGATGTTCACCACGTCCGACTGGCTGACCGGTCCGCTCGCCACGAACAACTTCGTCGGCGAGTACGGGCTGGGCTGGGTGGCCACGGTCGTGATCTCCGGTCTGCTGTACGCGGTGCTGCCGAAGCCGGCGCTGGTCGTACCGGCGGCGTCCGCGGAGCAGTCCGAGCGGACGGCCGACACCGTGACCGTCTGACCGACGCCGGCGCCCCCGCCGACGCCCCCGCTCCCCGTCGAACGCCACGGGAGCGGGGGCGTCGTCGTATGCGCGCACGTACCGCGGCGAGAGGCCGTCGCCCGCTCGGGCCGCGCGGCGATTGCCCGCACCCGTGAGTCTCGACGTGGAAGTGGTCGTCCGTGGGCCGAACGGGGAGTTCGACGTGCGTCGACACTTGAGGGAGCCAACGACTCGGCCGGGTCCGAGTCTCGACGCCGGCAGGTGTGGGGGTCTCAGGCGGTGCGTTCGCCGGGCGCCCGCTTCCTTCCGATGCTCGGCAGGGAGTGGGAGGAGGTCGCGCCGGAGGACCTGCCGCTCCTGCTGGACGAGGTCCTCCGGCCGTGCGCCCACCGGTAGGTGATCGGCGCCGCGGTGGGAGTGCGCCCGGGTACGACCGGCGACCGCCTGGACGACATCGAGGCGGCGACGCCGCATGCCCGGCACATCGGTGCCGGGGTCCTCATCCGGTGGCCGGAGCCCGGCACACCGCCGCCCCCGGTCCGAACGGTGACGGACCGGGGGCGGCGGACGGTACGGGGAGAGGGGCAGCGGGGACTTGGCCCGTCTCCCCGGGTTCGGGGTCGGGCGGTCAGCCCATCTCCTCCAGGGCCTTGCCCTTCGTCTCCTTCACGAACTTCAGGACGAAGGGGATGGAGAGCGCGGCGAAGATCGTGTAGATCACGTAGGTGCCGGACAGGTTCCACTCGGCCAGCGACGGGAAGCTCGCGGTGATGGCCCAGTTGGCGATCCACTGCGCTGCGGCGGCCACGCCCAGCGCGGCGGCACGGAGCCGGTTCGGGAACATCTCGCCGAGGAAGACCCAGACGACCACGCCCCAGGACAGGGCGAAGAAGAGCACGAACAGGTGGGCGGCGATCAGCGCGACCCAGCCCTGCGTGGCCGGGAGCTTGCCGTCGACCAGGTCGAAGGAGAAGGCCCAGGCCTCCAGCGCCAGACCGATGACCATGCCGACCGAGCCGATGATGGCCAGCGGCTTGCGGCCGACGCGGTCGACGAAGATCATCGCGATCACGGTGCCGACGATGTTGATGATCGATGTCGTGAACGAGTAGAAGAACGACTGGGTCGGGTCGACGCCGACCGACTGCCACAGCGTCGAGGAGTAGTAGAACGCGACGTTGATGCCGACGAACTGCTGGAAGACCGACAGGCCGATACCGATCCAGACGATCGGCTTGAAGAAGAAGCTGCCGCCGAGCAGGTCCTTGAAGGAGGACTTCTCCTCGCGGTGCATCGCGTGCTCGATCTCGGCGACGCGGGCGTCGAAGTCCACGTCCTTGCCCTCGACCTCTTCGAGGATCTGCTTGGCGCGCTCGTGCTTGCCGACCGAGACCAGGAAGCGGGGGGACTCCGGAATGGCGAAGGAGAGCAGCCCGTAGAGGATGGCCGGGATGACCATGACGCCGAGCATGACCTGCCAGGCCTCCAGGCCCATCAGCTCACCGCGCTGGTCGCCGCCGGCGGCGTTCAGCAGACCCCAGTTGACCAGCTGCGAGACGGCGATGCCGATGACGATCGCGGCCTGCTGGAAGGAACCGAGCCGGCCGCGGTAGGCGGGCGGTGAGACCTCGGCGATGTAGGCGGGGCCGATGACCGAGGCCATGCCGATGGCGAAGCCGCCGATGACGCGCCACATGGCCAGGTCCCACAGTGCAAAGGGCAGTGCGGAGCCGACGGCGCTGACGGTGAAGAGGATGGCCGCGATCTGCATGCAGCGGATGCGGCCGATGCGGTCGGCGATGCGGCCAGCGGTCGCCGCGCCGATGGCACAGCCGATCAGCGCGATGGCGATGACCTGGGCCAGCACCGCGGAACCGACGTCGTAGCGGTCCCGGATGGCCTCGACCGCGCCGTTGATCACGGAACTGTCGTAGCCGAAGAGGAAACCGCCCATCGCGGCCGCCGCCGCGATGAAGATGACGTGCCCGAGATGTTCGGGGTGAGCCGTCCTGGCTCCTGATGTGGATGCCTGCGATGTGCTGGCCACGTGTACTCCTCGGGCTACCGGCAACGCTGCCGGGGTGGTTCGCCTTCGAGGTGCCATTGAAAGGGACCTGAAGGTAAAAGCAACGTTGCAGAGACTATGCCTTCAAGTTTCGAAGTCAATAGGTCGAGAGGTGTGAGTTTGGAGATGCGTTGACGGGATACTCGTTCAAGACTTGAAGTAAGTGCCGCTTACCAGGCCAAGTGAACTAACGCAGCCGCTGGCTGATGACCTTCGACACACCGTCGCCCTGCATGGACACGCCGTACAGCGCGTCGGCGACCTCCATCGTGCGCTTCTGGTGCGTGATCACGATCAGCTGCGAGGCCTCCTGCAGTTCCTGCATGATCCGGATCAGCCGCTGGAGATTGGTGTCGTCGAGCGCCGCCTCGACCTCGTCCATGACGTAGAAGGGGCTGGGCCGCGCCTTGAAGATCGACACCAGCATCGCCACGGCGGTCAGCGAGCGCTCCCCGCCCGAGAGCAGCGAGAGCCGCTTGACCTTCTTGCCCGGGGGCCGGGCCTCGACGTCCACGCCCGTGGTGAGCATGTTGTCGGGGTCGGTGAGGATCAGTCGCCCCTCACCGCCCGGGAACAGGCGGCTGAAGACGCCCTCGAACTCCCGGGCCGTGTCCCGGAAGGCCTCGGTGAAGACCTGCTCGACGCGCTCGTCGACCTCCTTGACGACCTGGAGCAGGTCGGCGCGGGTCTTCTTCAGGTCCTCCAGCTGCTCGCTGAGGAACTGGTGCCGCTCCTCCAGCGCCGCGAACTCCTCCAGAGCCAGCGGATTGACCTTGCCGAGCTGCTGGTAGGCGCGCTCGGCGGCCTTCAGTCGCTTCTCCTGCTCGGCGCGGACGAAGGGCCGCGGGCGGTTGCGCGGGTGCTCGGGATCCTCGGGGAGCACCTCGCCCTCGGCGGGGGGCGAGGGCGGCACCATCTGATGGGGGCCGTAGTCGGCCGCGAGCCCCGCCGGTTCCACACCGAGCTCCTCCAGCGCCTTGGTCTCCAGCTGCTCGATGCGCAGCCGCTTCTCGGCGCCGAGTACCTCGCCCCGGTGGACTGAATCCGTCAACTTGTCGAGCTCCGCCTTGAGGTCGCGCCCGGCGGTGCGCGCGGCGGTCAGCTCCTGCTCCCGCCGGGCCTTGGCGGCCTCCGCCGCGATGCGCTCCTCGTCGGCACGGGTCAGGGAGACCTCTACGTGCGCGAGCAGCTGCCGGGCGCCGGCGGCGACCGCCTCGGCGACGTTGGCCTCGTGGCGGAGCCTGGCCCGGCGCTGTTCGGCACGCGCGCGTGCCTCACGTTCGGCGCGGGCGGCCCGGTCCAGGGAGTCGGCGCGTCCGGCGAGGCCCTTGACCCGCTCCTCGTGGGTACGGGCCTGGAGCCGGGCCTCCATCTCCGTCTGGCGGGCGTTGGCCCCGTCGGCGGCGAGCCGGTCCCGTACGGAGGTGTCGGGCTCCTCCTCGACCGGCATCTCCTCGGCCACGGCGAGCCGCTCGGCCAGCTCCTCGACCTCCCTGAGCGCCTTGTCCAGCGCTTCCTGCGCCCGCGCGGCCGCGGCGGCGGACCGTTCCGCCTCACCGGCGGCGCCCCGCGCCTGGCCCGCGAGCCGCCCGAGCTGCTGGGCGACGGCCGACTTCTCGCGATCGGCGGCCCGGCGCCGCTCCCCCAGCTCCTCGACGAGCGCGGCGCGCTCCCGGCGCCGCTCGACGGCCGCGGTCTGCGCTCCGGCCAGTTCCTCGCACCGCACGCCCAGCTCCGCCAGCTCGGCGGCGGCCTGGTCCACGGACGCCTGCACCTCCAGCAGGCTGGGCGCCCCGGCCGACCCGCCCTGCGCGAAGTACGCGCCCAGCAGGTCGCCGTCGGCGGTGACGGCGGTCAGCTCCGGGTGGGCGTAGACCAGGTCCTCGGCGTCCTCCAGGGTCGCGACCACGACGATCCCGCGCAGCAGCCGCCGTACCGCGGGCATCAGCTCGGCCGGGCCCCGGACCAGGTCGGCGGCGTACCGCGGCCCGCCGCTCGGGCGCTCTTCGGCTGCGTCGTCGGGGGCGCCGGCGAGCAGCAGGGCGGCCCGGCCGGCGTCCTGCTTGCGCAGCAGGCGGATGGCCTCGGCGGCGGCCGCCGGGGAGGTGACGGCGAGGGCGTCGGCGGCGGCGCCGAAGGCGGTGGCCAGGGCGACCTCGTGGCCGGGCGTCACGGTGAGGAGTCCGGCGGCCGGGCCGAGCAGGCCGGTGAGCCGGTCCTTGGCGGCGAGCACCGCGCCGGTGCCGTCCTTGCGGCGCAGCCCGAGGGCGAGGGCCTCGTGGCGGGCCTGTGTCGCCGCGCGCTCGCGTTCCGCCGCGGTGGCCGCCTCGCGGGCCGCGCTGAGGGCGGCCTCCGCCTCGGCCAACTGCCGTTTGGCAGTCTCGTGCCGTTCGGCGAGTTCCTGGTCCTCGGCGTCGAGGCCGTCGACCTCGGCCTGAAGCGCCTCGTACTCCTCCTGTGCGGCAGCGGCCCGTTCCCGGGACTCGTCCCGTGCTTCGGCCAGCCGCTCGATCTCGGCCTGGGCCGCGGCGGCGCGGGAGCGGGCGGCGCCGACCTGGCCGCTGAGCCGGGCCAGTCCCTCACGGCGGTCGGCGATGGCGCGGGCGGCGTCCTTGAGGCGGCGCTCCTCCTGGGCCAGCTCGCGTTCGAGTTCCGCGCGGTGGGCGACCGTGTCCTCCAGGGCGCGTTCGGCCGCCTCCAGGGCCGCTTCGAGTTCCGCCTCCTGCTCGCGGACGCGGGCGGCCTCGCGCTCCAGCTCCTCCGGGTCCCGGCCACGGCGCTCCTCGGGGGGCGCGGAGGTGGCGCTCTTCACTCGCGCATCGGCCAGCGAGATCGTGCCGCGCACCCGCTCGGCGAGCTGGGACAGCTCGTACCACGTCTGCTGGGCACGCTGGAGACGCGGGGTGAGCCGGCGGACCTCGTCCTCCAGGTCCGTCTCACGGCGCAGTGCCTTGCCCAGTTCCCGCTCGGCGGCCTCCTTGCGCTCCTTCAGCGCGGCCTCGTCGGCGATCTCGGCCCGCAGCGCCTCGCGCAGTCGTACGAGGTCGTCGGCGAGGAGGCGCAGTCGCGCGTCCCGGAGGTCGGCCTGGATGACGGCGGCCCGGCGCGCGACGGCGGCCTGGCGGCCGAGCGGCTTGAGCTGGCGGCGCAGCTCGTCCGTCAAATCCTGCACCCGGGCGAGGTTGGCCTGCATCGCGTCGAGCTTCCGGAGCGCCTTCTCCTTGCGCTTGCGGTGCTTGAGGACACCGGCGGCCTCCTCGATGAAGGCGCGGCGGCCCATCGGATCGGCGTGCAGGACGGAGTCGAGCTGACCCTGTCCGACGATGACGTGCATCTCGCGGCCGATGCCGGAGTCGGAGAGCAGTTCCTGGATGTCGAGGAGGCGGCATGTGTCGCCGTTGATCTGGTACTCGCTGCCGCCGTTGCGGAACATGATCCGCGTGATGGTGACCTCGGCGTACTCGATGGGCAGGGCCCCGTCGGAGTTGTCGATGGTCAGCGACACCTCGGCCCGGCCGAGCGGCGGGCGGCCGGTGGTGCCGGCGAAGATGACGTCCTCCATCTTGCCGCCGCGCAGCGACTTGGCGCCCTGTTCGCCCATGACCCAGCTGAGCGCGTCCACGACGTTGGACTTGCCCGAGCCGTTGGGACCGACCACGCAGGTGATGCCCGGCTCGAACCGGAGGGTGGTCGCCGAGGCGAACGACTTGAACCCGCGCAGGGTCAGGGCCTTCAGGTGCACGCCGCCGGACTCTACCTTTCGCGGCTGTCTCACTCCATGAACCGGTGAACCGCCGCGGTTTCACGGGTGAACGTGCAGGGCACATCAGACGTTGAAGAGGGTGAAAGGATGCGCGGGGCAGGGCCGGACGGCGGAGGCGCTGGGACGGGGGAAGAAAGAAGGGACGCCGAAGCGTCCCTTGCAGACTCTGACACTGGAGCGGTGGTACGGGTGGGCCCGACCACTGCCGTGTCGTAGTGGAGCGATGCAGTGATCAGGTGAGCGCAGGCTCCGCCTGGTGTGCGTCAACGCTCTCCATGCTCTCCATGATCCTGTTGTGAGAAGCGGCAGCCGCCAGCGCGTCCTTCTCCGCCTGGATTCGTCCGAGTTCGGATTCCAGGTCCTGGACACGCTGCTGGAGCCGTCGCATCTCGGCGAGGAGTCGCGGGTCGGAGCCGCCGACGTAACCGAGAAGCGCCTTTGCCATGATGGATGGTCCTCCACAATGAGTGACCGACCGAAGCGGTTTGGGTCGTGTAGGAATAGCACCCGCGGTGCTTGGCACTATGGAGTTTTTCCTGCCGTTCAACCATGCCAAACAGCTAAGGTGCGCGGGGCTTTCAGCGTCTCACCAAAAAGTTTGACGGTCAACACGATCACGCCCCGTATCGGCGGGCACCCGGGGGCACGCGGCACGGAAACGGCGGCGCGGCGACTCCTGCGGGCCCCTGGGGGCGTGGCGATCATCCTGGGGCGGGAGCCTGCCACGAGGACCCCGTTCCTGGCAACCACCTGCTCCTTTTCTCTTCGAGTCGTCCCCCGCGAGCCCCGCGCCGGTCACCGCGGCTCGCCCGACCGGCCCGGCGTCAGCGAATGGCGAAGCCCTCGTAGCCGCCGCGCGGTGTGTCCCAGATCTCGGTGACGCCGTCAACGCACCCGGGCGTGTCGTCACCGCGCAGCCACTCCAGGAGTCCCTCGCAGCGCTCCCTCGGGCCCTCCGCGACGACCTGGACCCGCCCGTCGGCCAAATTGAGAGCAAAACCACTCATCCCGCCGAGTTCCAGGGCCCTCGCCCGCGTGAACCAGCGGAAACCCACACCCTGGACCTGTCCGCGCACCCACGCGACCAGCCGCACATCCTCGCTCATGGGTGCAAGCTAACCAGTCAATGTCTCGCCGGACACTTCACCCCCTTGCGCCATGCGGTACCGTCCCCACCCAATGAATCGCACCTGAAACTCACTCGAACGTGTGAGTTCCGTGTTGATCATGAGGACGCGTCGACCGCTAGGACACGTCCCGCGTCAGGACCGCGAGGACGAGGAAGGCCAGAACATGGGACGCCACCGACGCTCCGCCGCCGGCAGCGCCGCCACGGGCCGTGCCGCGGGGGGCCGGCCGACGGACGGTACGACGGGACGGACCGGCGAACCGCTCGCTCCGGGCGACCGCTCCACGATGGGTGTCGCGCCCTACCTGAACCCCGAGGCGTACGCCGAGGCTCGCGCGAAGAGTGACGCCTACCTGTTCGCGCCGGACGACGCGGACGGCGGCGAGGGCGACGGCCGGCCGCAGGCCGGCCGCACTGTTCCCTTCCCGAGCGACGGGTACAGCCCCGACGAGGGCACCCGGCGCGCGGGGACCCGCCGACGGCGCCGGAAAAAGGCCGCCCCGGTCCGTACGGGCCTGCTCGGGGTCTCCGCCGCGGTCGCCATCGGTACGGTGGCGGTGGCCACGGGCGCGGTACCCGGCCTCGACAACTACCGCATCGGCGGCAGCAGCAGCGGCGGAGACCGGGTGCAGGCCCAGGACGTCCCGACCAACACCCCGTCCGGGCTGGGCGGTACCTCCGGCAGTGCCGAGGCCGGCCGGGGCGGCGACACCGCCACCGGCCGCGGCACCGACCGGTCGTCCGCACCGTCCTCCACGGAAGCCTCGCCCTCAAAGCCCTCGTCTTCCCCGTCGTCCCCGCCCTCGGACGCGTCGCCCTCCCCCTCGGAGACGGCCTCAGAGCCCGCTGCCCCCGCCGAGACACCCTCGAAGACGAAGAAGCCGAAGACCACCCCCAGTACCAAGCCGAAGCCCACGCCCTCGCGTCCGGCCACCGAGGACTCGCAGCGACCGAGCGCGCCCGCCGCGGCGTCGGAGCAGGCCGTCGCCGCGGCCCAGGTGCTCAACCTCGCCAACGTGGAGCGGGCGAAGGTCGGCTGCCGTCCACTGGCCGCGAACAGCGCGCTCACCGGACTGGCCGAGGACTTCAGCCGGTCCATGGCCGAGCAGGGCTTCTTCGACCACACCGACCCCAGCGGCGCGACCCCCTGGGACCGCGCCGAGGCGGCCGGGATAAGCAACCTCGGCGGCGAGAACATAGCCCGCGGCCAGACCGACGCCCAGGCCGTGATGGACGCCTGGATGGACAGCCCCGGCCACCGCGCCAACATCTTGAATTGCGACTTCCGCACCCTGGGTGTCGGCGTCCACTTCGGCTCGGGCGGCCCCTGGTGGACGCAGAACTTCGGCTACTGACCGCGCCGAGGAGCACTCACCCGCGCTCCGCGCGCCCTGCGGGGCAGCGCTGTGCTCACGTACGCTGGAGGTATGTCGACCACGCAGGAGCGCACGGCGGAGCAGGACCTGCCGTACGACGTGTTCTCCCGGGCCTGTCCCTCGCGCGGCACTCTGGAGCACGTCACGGGGCGCTGGGGCGCGCTGACGCTCGGCGCGCTGTACGAGGGGTCCTTCCGCTTCAATGAGCTGCGGCGCCGCGTCGACGGCGTCAGCGAGAAGATGCTGGCCCAGACGCTGCACGCCCTGCAGCGCGACGGCCTGGTGCACCGAGAGGCCCAGCCGACCAACCCGCCGCGCGTGGACTACGAGCTCACGCCGCTGGGACACGAGGTGGCCGGGCGGCTGATCGCCCTCATCCAGTACCTGGAGGGGCGGATGGACGAGGTCCTCGCGGCGCGCGAGCGGTACGACGCGGAGCGGACGCCCGCGGTGTGACAGCCCGCGATGTGGTCGCTCGCGGTGTGATGGCTTGCTGTGTGGGCTCCCGCTGTCGATCGCTTACGGGGTGGTCCTCGGGGGGCGCTGGCACTTCGGGCAGAAGTAGCTGGAGCGGTTCATCCAAGGCCGGCGGCGCACCGGTGTGGCGCAGCGACGGCAGGGCAGGCCTTCACGGCCGTACGCGTCGAGGGAGCGGTCGAAGTAGCCGGACTCGCCGTTGACGTTGACGTAGAGGCTGTCGAAGCTGGTGCCGCCGACGGCGAGGGCGGCGTTCATGACGTCCCGGACGTGACCGAGGAGTTCGGCGGTGCGGGGGCGGGTGAAGGTGGCCGTGGGGCGTTCGTAGTGCAGGCGGGAGCGCCACAGGGCCTCGTCGGCGTAGATGTTGCCGACCCCGCTGATCAGGGACTGGTCGAGCAGGGCCCGTTTGACGGTGGTGCGCCTGCGGCGCAGGGCGAGGTGGAAGGCCTCGTCGTCGAAGAGCGGGTCCAGGGGGTCGCGGGCGATGTGCGCGATGACGTCGGGCAGCCCGTCGGGAGACGTGTCATGAAGGGAGAGGCCGCCGAAGGTGCGCTGATCGACGAAGCGGAGTTCGGTGCCGAGGGCGTCGGCGAAGCGGACGCGGATGCGCAGGTGCTTCTCGGCGGGCGCCTCGTGCGGCTGGACCAGGAGCTGGCCGCTCATGCCGAGGTGGGCGAGGACCGCCTGTCCGGTCTCCTCCAGGGGCAGCCACAGGTACTTGCCGCGGCGGCTGGGCGTGCCGATGCGGTGGCCCTGGAGACGGTGGGCGAAGTCGTCGGGGCCGGCGATGTGCCGACGCACGGCGCGCGGGTGCAGGACCTCGGCGTCGGCGACGGTGCGGTGGGCGACCCAGCGCTCCAGGCCGCGCCGGACGACCTCGACCTCGGGCAACTCGGGCATGGCATCCCCTCGGGTGGGCCGGTGGACGGACCGAACGCCCGCCCCGGAAGCGGGGCGGGCGTTCGGGACGCGCGGGAGAACGGGTGCTTCAGGCGGAGGCCGACGAAGTGTCGGCGGCCTCGTCGACTTCGGCGGACGGCTGGTCCGCCGTCGCCTTGGCGCGCTCGTCCGCCGCGGTCTTGATCGACCGCCACGCGGATTCCGCGGCCTGCTGCTCCGCCTCCTTCTTGCTGCGGCCGGTGCCGGTGCCGTACGAGACGCCTCCGACGCGGGCGGCAGCAGTGAAGGTCTTCTCGTGGTCGGGGCCGGTCTCCGTGACCAGGTACTCGGGGACGCCGAGCCCTTCGGTCGCGGTGAGTTCCTGGAGGCTGGTCTTCCAGTCCAGGCCGGCACCGAGGTTGGAGGACTTCTCGATCAGCGGGTCGAACAGGCGGTGCACCAGTTCGGAGGCCGCGTCGAGGCCCTGGTCGAGATAGACCGCGCCGATCACCGCTTCCAGGGTGTCGGCGAGAATGGATGCCTTGTCCCGGCCGCCCGTGCCTTCTTCACCGCGGCCGAGCCGGATGAAGGAGCCGAGTTCGAGCCCGCGGCCCACCTCCGCCAGCGCACGCGAATTGACCACCGCGGCCCGCAGCTTGGCCAGTTGGCCTTCGGGCAGGTCGGGGTGGGTGCGGTACAGCGTGTCCGTGACGACGAGGCCGAGGACGGAGTCACCGAGGAACTCCAGCCGCTCGTTCGTCGGCAGACCGCCGTTCTCGTACGCGTAGGAACGGTGGGTCAGCGCACGCACCAGAAGGGCGGACTCGAGCTGGTAGCCGAGCCGCCCTTCCAGAAGCGTGTGGGACGAGGCCTGGTTGTTGTCCGCCTTCTTCTTGGCGGGTGGGTCCGCCTTGGCGTCATCCGCCTTCTTGGGGACTGACACAGTGCCTCTCACCAGCCGCTCAGACCTCGAGGACCTGGCGCTTGTTGTAGGTGCCGCAAGACGGGCACGCGATGTGCTGCTGCTTGGGCTCGTGGCAGCGCTCGCACGCAACCAGGGTGGGGACCGCAGCCTTCCACTGCGACCGGCGGTGGCGCGTGTTGCTGCGCGACATCTTCCGCTTCGGAACAGCCACGGCTACTTCTCCTGCTTCTCGTCGACGCCAGCTTCGGCGCCGCTCATCTCGTCCTTCTCGCCGTCTCCGAGTGAACCGGCGAGTCCCTGCAAAGCCGCCCAACGAATGTCGACGGCGTCGTGATGGTGGTCCGGGTCGTCCGACAGGCGTACTCCGCACTCGGAGCACAGGCCCTGGCAGTCGTCCTGGCACACCGGCTGCATCGGCAGTGCGAGCACCACCGCGTCGCGCAGCACGGGTTCGAGGCCGATCAGTCCGTCCTCGACGAAGAGCCTGTCCTCGTCGTCCTCGGCGTCGTCGCCGGGTTCCGCCACAGGGCGGCCCCGGTCGTCGGCGTCAGGGTACGAGAACAACTCCTGGAAGTCCGCTTCGAGCTGGTGCTCGAGCGGCTCCAGACACCTTACGCACTCCCCCTCGGCCTTGGCACGGGCGGTGCCTGTGACGAGCACCCCTTCCATGACCGACTCGAGCCGGAGATCGAGTTCCACCGGGGCGCCTTCCGGCACTCCGATGACTCCCTGGATACCGAAGTCCCGGGGAGCGTCGACCGTGCGGGTCAGGCGCTGGAGCGCACCGGGCCGCCGTCCCAGCTCGTGCGTGTCGAACACGAGGGGGTCGCGGTGGTCGAGGCGCGCGTTCAGAACCATTCCTGCTTTCGGTCTTCATGGCTGGGGTACAGCTGGGGGACGCCGCCCTTCGGTGTTCCCGGGCAGCGGCGATCGCGGACGTACGCGCGACCGAAGAGCCAGGATACTGGACCATTCGCCCACGGCCCAATCCGGGCCGGTCGGGATACCCGCGCTAGAGGCCGCGGCCCTGTTCGTAGGCTCGCAACTGCTCAGCGCTGATCATGCTGGTGTCGAAGAGACTGGTCTCGTCGAGGGTCTCCGGCTGTGTCTGCGGGGGCTGTGCGGGCTGCTGGGGCTGTACGTATCCCTGCTGCCCGTCGTACGTCTGCTGGGACGCGTCGTAGCCCTGGTACGCGTACGGGTCGGCCGTCTGCTGCTGGTAGCCGTACGGGTCCTGGCCGCCGTAACCCTGCTGGTAGCCCGCGTACGGGTCGGGCTGCTGCTGGGCGTAGCCGTACGCCGGCTGGTGGGCGGGCATCTCCGGTACGGCCTGTGCCGGCACCGGGGCCGCCGCCTGCTGCTCCTCGTACTCGCGCCGGCGGGGCTGCTGGGCGGGGGCTTCGGAGAGGGCGGCCAGGTCGGCGAGGTAATCGGCGTCGCTGGAGTGCTGGACGGTGGTGGAGTCGTCGGCGAGGGCGCCGAGGTCGTCGGTGGCGATCCGGCCGTGCAGCTTCTGCCGGCCCCGGCCGACCGCCTCCAGGGTCTTGGCCAGTACCGCCTCGAAGGCGCCGAGCTTGGTGTCCACGTAGGCGTCGGCGTCGCGGCGCAGGATTTGCGGGTCGTGGCTGCGCTCGGGTGCGTCCTCGTCCTCGTAGCCGTTCTCGTCGAGGCCTGGGCCGGTGCCGAGCAGCTTCTCGCGGCCCCGGCCGACGGAGCCGAGGGTCTTGGTGAGGACGACCTCGAAGTTGGCGAGCTTGGAGTCGACGTAGTCGTCGGCCTCGGCGCGGACCTCCTCGGCCTCCCGGCGTGCCTCCGCGAGGATGCGGTCGGCCTCGGCCTGGGAGCGGCGGGCCACCTCGGTGTCGGCGATGAGGGAGCCGCGCTCGGCGTGTGCGCTTTCGATGATCCGCTCGGCCTCCTGGCGGGCCTGCGCCACCATCTGCTCCCGGTCGCCGATCAGCTCCTGGGCCTGGGCGAGGGAACCGGGCAGCTCGGCGCGCAGTTCCTCGAGCATCGAGAGCAGCTCCGCGCGGTTGACCACGCACGAGGCCGACATGGGCATGGCGCGGGCGCCGGAGACCATCGCGGTGATCTCGTCGAGCTTCTTCTGCACGTCCACCGTGTGCTCGCCACTCTCTACAGCTGTGTTGGAGACGGACGGGACGACTGTACGACCCTCGGGTGTCCGGGGGACACCGGGTGACGGATTGTCAGCCTCCGGGCCGGGCGGCGGCGGGGTCAGTCCTTCCGCAGGCGCTCGGAGAGGGCTTCGAGGACCAGGGGCGGCACCAGGTGGGAGACGTCGCCGCCCCAGGTGGCGACCTCTTTGACCAGCGAGGACGACAGGAAGCTGTAGGTGGGATTGGTGGGGATGAAGAGGGTCTCCACGCCGGAGAGGCCGTTGTTCATCTGGGCCATCTGCAGCTCGTAGTCGAAGTCGCTGACCGCGCGCAGTCCCTTGACGATGGCCGGGATTTCGCGCTGCTTGCAGAAGTCGACGAGGAGGCCGTGGAAGGACTCCACACGCACGTTCCCGTACTCGGCGGTGACCTGGCGGATGAGGTCGATCCGCTCCTCGATCTCGAACAGGCCCTTCTTGGCCTGGTTGATCATCACCGCGACGAAGACCTCGTCGTAGAGGCTGGAGGCCCGGGCGATGATGTCGAGATGTCCGTTGGTGATCGGGTCGAAAGACCCGGGACAGACGGCGCGGCGCACTTGAGTTCCCTCGCTCTCCGGTCCGGTCATCGTGCGTCTTCGCACGTAGAGGCGGCGCGACCGTACCAAAACGTTCCCTCGCCGTAGCGACGGGCCCGGATCGCGTCGAAGCCGTCCGGCCAGCGGAATTCGCCGCCCCTGGTGCTGCGCTCCACGGTGACGAGCGCTTCCTCCGCGAGCCACCCCTCCGTGCGGAGTGTGAGCAGGATCTCCCGGAGATCGTCGTCGGAGACGGCGTACGGCGGGTCCAGGAAGACGATGTCGTACGGCTCGGCCGGGGCCGGGGTTCGGATGATCTGTTCCGCCTTGCCCGCGCGGACCTCGGCGCCGGGCAGACCGAGTGACTTGACGTTCTCCCGGACGGTGCGCGCGGCTCGGGCGTCGGCCTCCACGAGCAGGACGTGCCCGGCGCCCCGCGACAGCGCCTCCAGCCCGACCGCGCCGGAGCCGGCGTACAGGTCGATGACCCGCTCGCCGTCCAGTGGGCCGCCGAGCAGGGACTGCCAGGTGGAGAAAAGGCCCTCGCGTGCGCGGTCGGAAGTGGGGCGGGTGCCGGTCCCCTGCGGGACGGCCAGGCGGCGTCCGCCGGCTTTGCCGGCGATCACGCGGGTCATCTTGGGTCCTTGGTTGTCGGTTGCGTTCGTCCAGTCTGGCAGGCGAAGGTCGGCCCCGCGCCTCTTGCTGCGCTGCCCTCAGCCCTTCTCCAGGTACTGCTCCCTCTCGTCGTCCAGCAGGGCGTCCAGGGCCGTCCGCAGTCCGGGCAGGCCGGTCAGCTCCGGGTCGGCGGCCACCGCCGCTGCCGCCTCTTGTCTCGCCTCGGCGATGATTTCCTCGTCCTCGATGACCGCGAGGACGCGCAGGGAGGTACGGGCACCGGACTGGGCCTGGCCGAGGACGTCGCCCTCGCGGCGCTGTTCGAGGTCGATGCGGGAGAGCTCGAAGCCGTCGAGCGTGCCGGCGACGGCGTTCAGCCGCTGGCGGGCCGCGCTGGCCTCGGGCATCTCGGAGACCAGCAGGCACAGGCCGGGGGCGGAACCGCGGCCGACGCGGCCGCGCAGCTGGTGGAGCTGGGAGACGCCGAAGCGATCGGCGTCCATGATCACCATGACGGTGGCGTTGGGGACGTTGACACCGACCTCGATCACGGTCGTGGCGACCAGGACGTCGGTCTCGCCGGCGGCGAAGCGGCGCATGACGGCGTCCTTGTCGTCGGGCTGCATGCGGCCGTGCAGGACCTCGACCCGCAGGCCCTCGAGCGGGCCCTTGGCCAGCTGCTCGGCGACGTCGAGGACGGCGAGGGGCGGCCGCTTCTCCGCGTCCCCCTCGGTGGACTGCTTGGTGCCCTTCTTCTGGTCGTCGTCCTCGTCGCCGATGCGCGGGCAGACGACGTACGCCTGGTGACCGCCCGAGACCTCCTCGCGGACCCGCTCCCAGGCCCGCGCCAGGAAGTGCGGCTTGTCGGCGGCCGGGACGACATGGCTGGCGATCGGGGAGCGGCCGGCCGGGAGCTGGTCCAGGACGGAGGTCTCCAGGTCGCCGAAGACCGTCATCGCGACGGTGCGCGGGATGGGCGTGGCGGTCATGACGAGCAGGTGCGGGGGCTGTTTGCCCTTGCCGCGCAGGGCGTCGCGCTGCTCGACGCCGAAGCGGTGCTGTTCGTCGACGACGACGAGGCCGAGGTCGTGGAACTGGACCTTGTCCTCGATCAGCGCGTGGGTGCCGATGACGATGCCGGCCTCGCCGGTGGCCAGGTCGAGCAGGGCCTGACGGCGGGCGGCGGCGCCCATCGAGCCGGTGAGCAGCACGACCTTGGTGGCGTGCTCGGCGCCGCCGAGCATCCCCCCTTCGGCCAGCTCCCCCATCATCTCGACGACCGACCGGTGGTGCTGCTGGGCGAGCACCTCGGTGGGCGCCAGCATCACGGACTGTCCGCCCGAGTCGACGACGGCGAGCATGGCGCGCAGGGCGACCAGTGTCTTGCCGCTGCCCACCTCGCCCTGGAGCAGCCGGTGCATCGGGTGGTCGGTGGCGAGGTCGTCGAAGATCTCGCGGGAGACCTTCAGCTGGCCGTCGGTGAGGGTGAAGGGGAGCCGGTCGTCGAAGGCGGTGAGCAGGCCGTCCGGGCTCGGCTTCCTCGGGACCGCGGGGAGTTGGGTCTCCGCGTGGCGGCGGCGGGCGAGGGCGACCTGGAGGACGAAGGCCTCGTCCCACTTCAGCCGGGCGCGGGCGTCCTCGATGTCCGCCTTGGTGTGCGGACGGTGGATCTTGAGCAGCGCCTCGGGGAGGGAGACCAGCCCGCGGCCCTCGCGCATGGAGTCCGGCAGGGGATCGACGGCCTCCTGCGCGCTGGGCAGGACCGTCTGGATCGCCTTGGCGAGCTTCCAGGACTCGAGCTTGGCGGTGGCCGGGTAGAGAGGGATGAGGGCGCCGGCCCAGGACTCGACGGCCTCTCCGCCGTCGGGGTCGCCGCGCAGCAACTCGTACGCCGGGTGGGCCAGTTGCAGTCGGCGGTTGAAGACGGAGACCTTGCCGGCGAACATCGCGCGGGTGCCCGGCAGCAGCTCCTTGTGGGGCTTGTGCACGCCGTTGCCGAAGAAGACCAGTTGGAGGCGGCCGCTGCCGTCCGTGATGGTCACCTCGAGTCGCTGCCCCTTGCCGCGCGGCGCCTTCGACGAGGCGAAGGTGTGCAAACGGGCGTCGGCGACCTGGGCGACCACTGTGACGTGCTCGTCCATGGGCAGGTCGGCCAGGTGCGTGAGCTGTCCGCGCTCCTCGTATCTGCGGGGGTAGTGGTGGAGGAGGTCGCCGACGGTGTGCAGGCCGAGATGCTCGGCCATCACCTTCGCGGTGGCGGGGCCGAGCACCTTCTTCAGGGGTTCTCGCAGTGCGGGCACGAGATCCATTGCACACCACGCCACTGACAACGGCCCCGCACGTCCCGCGAGACGCCCCGGGGAGTCTGTGCTATTCCACGCCGACCAGCAGCAGCGCGCCCTGCCGCCCGCCCCGGTAGACCACCGTGTCGACGGCCAGGTACGCCTTCCGGACGCGGGCCTCCAGATGCCCGGCGACGCTCTCGGGAGCCCCGTCGCCGAGGACGAGGGTGACCAGCTCACCGCCGGCCGCGAGCATCCGGTCCAGGACGGTCGCGGCGACCTCGGTGACGTTCGCGCCGATCAAGGCCACGTCGCCGTCGATGAGGCCGAGTACGTCACCGGCCTGGCAGATACCGGCGGTGGTCCAGGCCTGGCGTTCGGCGACGACGACCTCGCCGTACCGGGTGGCGCCGGCTGCCGAGGTCATCGCCACCACGTCCTCGTCGAAGCGCCGCTCGGGCTCGTGCACGGCCAGCGCGGCGATGCCCTGGACCGCGGAGCGGGTCGGGATCAGGGCGACCCGGACGCCCTCGGTCCGCGCCTGCTCGGCCGCCGCGGCGGCGGTGTGGCGCAGTTCGGCGTCGTTGGGCAGCAGCACGACCTCGCGCGCGTGCGCCCGCCGTACGGCCTCCACCAGTTCCCCGCTCGCGGGTGGCTCCCCGGGGCGTGCGAGCACCGTCGTCGCGCCGGCCTCGGTGTACAGCCCGGCCAGCCCCTCCCCCGGCACGACGGCCACCACCGCACGCTGGGCCCGTTCCCGGGGCGGACGCCCGGTGCCGGTGGTGTGTGCGTCACCGTGGCCGAAGTGGGTGATCCGGATGCGGTACGGCCGCCCGGCCTCCACGCCCGCCTCCACGGCCGCGCCCGCGTCGTCGACGTGCACGTGGACGTTCCACAGTCCGTCGCCGCCGACGACGACGAGCGAGTCCCCGAGGGTGTCGAGCCGCTGCCGCAGCCGCGCGACGGCCGCGTCCCCGGCCTCCAGGAGGTAGATCACCTCGAAGGCGGGCCCGTCGTTCCCGTCGCCCCCCTCCACGGCACACTCGGCCGCGCTGTCCTGCGGGCCGCGCTCCACGCGCGCGTGCGGCACGGTGGCCGCCACCGGGTCCGGCGCCCGGCCCGTGAACGTCTCCACCAGCGCCGCGAGGACGGTCACGAGGCCGTGTCCACCGGCGTCGACGACACCGGCGCGCTCCAGGGCGGGCAACTGGTCCGGGGTCGCGGCGAGCGCCGCGCGGGCTCCCTGGTACGCCGCGCGGGCCACCTCGGCGCAGTCGCCCTCGGCGCCGTCCGCCGCGTCGGCGGCGGCCGCGGCGACGGTCAGGACGGTGCCCTCGACGGGGTGGGCGACGGCCTGCCGGGCCGATTCGGCCGCGTGCCGGAGCGCCAGCCGCAGACCCGGGCCGTCGGCGTGAGCCTCTTCACCGTCAACGGCGAGCACCTGGGCCAGACCGCGCAGCAGCTGCGCGAGGATCGTCCCGGAGTTGCCCCGCGCCCCGATCAGCGCGCCGTGCGCCATGGCGCCCACGATCTCGGCCAGCGAAGGGCCGTCGCCGGCACCCACCGGTTCCACGACGTCCGCCGCACCCACCTCGTACGCCGCGAACACCGCCTCCACCGCGGCGACGGCCGACTCGACGGTCAGGTACAGGTTGGTGCCGGTGTCCCCGTCGGCGACCGGATAGACGTTGATCGCGTCGATCTCCTCGCGCGCCCGCCCGAGCGCGCGCAGCGACAGACCGCACCAGGTACGCACCGCCAGAGCGTCGAGGATCCTCTGCGGCACCTGCGCCACCTGCGCCTCCCTGAGCTGCTGGACGTGGCTGGCAGCGTAGACCTCGGGAGGGGGCCCACCGGAAGAGGGCCGGGGGCGGGCCCCTGAGCTGCCGTGGTAGTTTCGTTGTACGGGAGCAGCCGTTGTATGCTGCTCCGGTTGCCCGATCCCGATCGGGCTCTCCCCCTGGCACCGCCACTCAGATCCCGGACGTTCGCGTACGGGACTTTGATCCCGGCATGCCGGGATCAACCGTAAGTGCATCTGAAGTCTTTGGAGTGACCCGTGGCTGCCAACTGCGACGTCTGCGGCAAGGGGCCGGGCTTCGGCAACAACATCTCGCACTCGCACCGCCGTACGTCCCGTCGCTGGAACCCGAACATCCAGCGCGTGCGTACCGTGGTCGGCGGGACGCCGAAGCGCGTGAACGCTTGCACCTCGTGCATCAAGGCCGGCAAGGTCTCGCGCTGACGCGTCAGCTGAGCGCGCGGCCACTGCCTGGTCCGCTGCACGGAGCCGGTCCACCTTGGGTGGGCCGGCTTTTTGCCGTTCCGAAAACCCTGCCGGAACGGTCAGCATCCCAGGATCTCGGGTATGCCGCCTCGCCGGCTCCGCCGAGATGATGACCGGCGACGTCGAGATCCTCCGCGGCGAGCCGACGACTCACCACCACGGGCGGCACGGGCACGGCGGTCGTCGGCGCATACGTCCTCGCCGGGGGACTGGGGCCCTGACGGGCGCCGGCCACCGCGCCGCGTTCGTTGAGTACGGGACACCGCTCCGAGGGTTCGCCAGGGGCTGTCAGAACGTCTCCGGGAACCCGGACCCGTTCTTCACCCCGCCCACCGGGCGCCGTGCCCGCAGCCGTGCCGCAGGTACCGCCTGCTCGCCGCACGGCCGACGGCCCGCCACTCCGAGCGGCTCACGGAGAGGGCGGCCCCCGGCCCCGGACTCAGGGAAGGTCGCGCCCGAGCGCCCAGCCGTGGTCCACGGGCCCGATGCCGCCGCCGAGCGCGAATCCGGCCCGGATCGCACCGGTGACGTACTCCTTGGCCGCCGAGACCGCGTCGGGCACCGACCACCCCTTCGCCAGCCCGCAGGCGACGGCCGACGCGAGGGTGCAGCCGGTTCCGTGCGTGTGCCGGTTGTCGAGGCG
Source organism: Streptomyces mutabilis (assembly GCF_014649815.1). Classification (GTDB taxonomy): domain Bacteria; phylum Actinomycetota; class Actinomycetes; order Streptomycetales; family Streptomycetaceae; genus Streptomyces; species Streptomyces mutabilis. Next base: position 118,563 of record NZ_BMTT01000017.1, read on the forward strand.
CGGGGCACGCAGCCAGTGCTCCTCGGAGCCGTCGGTGAGCAGGTCCACGGCGTCGCCCGCGAGGTGGCCGCCCTTGATCAGCACCCAGCGCGGCCCGTACTCCAGCACGGCCGCCGCGGCCCGGCGCAGATCGGCGTCCGACTCGACGCGAACGCCGGCGAGTTGGGCGACCTCGTCGAGGTTCGGGGTGGCGACGGTGGCGACCGGGAGGAGCTTGGTGCGGACGGAGTCCAGCGCGGAGGCGGCGAGCAGCGCGTCCCCGTGCTTGGAGACGCCGACCGGGTCGACGACCACGGGCGCGTCGGTGCCGCCGATCAACTCGGCGACCGTCTCGACCAGTTCGGCGGAGGAGAGCATCCCGGTCTTGACCGCCTGGACGCCGATGTCGTCCACGACGCTGCGGTACTGGGCGCGCACCGCCTCCACGGGCAGTTCCCAGGCGCCCTGCACGCCGAGGGAGTTCTGCGCGGTCACCGCGGTGAGCACGCTCATGCCGTGGGTGCCGAGGGCGAGCATCGTCTTGAGGTCGGCCTGGATGCCGGCGCCGCCGCCGGAGTCGGAGCCGGCCACGGTGAGGACCAGGGGCAGTGTCATGACTCCACGTCCCCGCCGAAGTGGTCCCAGCCGCCCTTGCTGGTCCAGGGCGCCCCGTCGACGGTCACCTGGGGCAGCGCGGAGGGGTTGAGGACCTCGCCGATCACCTTCCAGCGGGCGGGCAGCTTCACGTCCGGCGGGAAGGTCGCCACGATCGCGTGGTCCTCTCCCCCGGTGAGCACCCACTGCATGGGGTCGACGCCGACCGCCTGGCCGATGTCGTTCATCTGGGTCGGGATGTCGATCTGACCCGAGCGGATGTCGATCCTGACCTTGCTGGCCTCCGCGATGTGGCCCAGGTCGGCGATGAGTCCGTCGCTCACGTCGCACATGGCGGTGGCGCCGAGCCCGGCCGCGGCGGGTCCCGCGTGGTACGGGGGCTCCGGTCGCCGGTGGGCCTCGACGAAGGCGCGCGGCGAGCGGAATCCCCGGGAGAGGACGGCGAACCCGGCCGCGGACCAGCCGAGCCAACCGGTCACCGCGACGAGGTCGCCGGGCTGGGCGCCCCCCCGGGTGACGGGCTCCTGGTTGCGCAGGTCACCGAGCGCGGTGATGGAGACGGTGATCGTGTCACCGCGCACCACGTCGCCGCCGACCACGGAGGCGCCCGCGACCTGGCACTCGTCGCGCAGCCCGTCCATCAGCTCGGTCGGCCAGGTCACCGGCAGTTCGGCGGGGACGACCAGGCCGAGCAGCAGCGCGGTCGGCACGGCGCCCATGGCGGCGATGTCGGCGAGGTTCTGCGCCGCGGCCTTGCGGCCCACGTCGTACGCGGTGGACCAGTCGCGGCGGAAGTGCCGACCCTCGACGAGGATGTCGGTGCTGGCCACGACCCTGCGGTCGGGCGCGGCCACCACCGCGGCGTCGTCGCCGGGGCCGACCCGGACCGCCGGGGTGGTGGTGAGACGGGAGGTGAGCTCCCTGATGAGCCCGAACTCCCCGAGCTCACCAACAGTGCCCTTCATTGCCTTGACTCCCCTTCTGTCCCTGTCCGTGCCCGGTCGCGCGTCATCTCTGTCCTCATTACGGTCGAAATGACCGTCGCCATTCGTCGGCGTGCTCGTCAACTCGTGTCATCGCGGCCCCACGGCGCGAACGGCCCGCGCCCCGCGGGTCTCCCCGTGAAGAGCGGCGACGCGATACCGTGGCGTTCCTTTTCCCCCACATGATCCTCGTGGCCGCTCTGGAGGTTCCGTGGTACAGGCGTACATCCTGATCCAGACCGAGGTCGGCAAGGCGTCGACAGTCGCCGAGACGATCAGCAAGATCCCTGGAGTGATCCAGGCCGAGGACGTGACAGGACCCTATGACGTCATTGTTCGCGCCCAGTCCGACACAGTCGACGAGCTGGGTCGCATGGTGGTCGCCAAGGTCCAGCAAGTGGACGGCATCACCCGTACTCTGACCTGTCCGGTCGTTCATCTCTAGCCCCCTTCCGCCCGCTCGCTCTCGCCACTCGGATCATCACCGCAGGCTGTCCCTCAGCAGACGACGGCGAGTCGGCGGTGGTTCCCGGCCCGGACACGAGGTCACCGAGCTGTACCGGAACCCGGACATGGTGCTGCCGCCGACGGGTGGCGGGCTGGGGAAACCCGCTGATCATACTGCGGAAGGCGATCCCCGAGGGGATCGCCTTCCGTACTGTGCGCGGGTGGGGGGTCAGCGCAGTCCGGTGGAGCGCCGCAGCGCTGCCTGGACCAGCCGGTCCACCAGTTCCGGGTAGCTCACTCCGGTCGCCTGCCACATCTGCGGGTACATGGAGATCGGCGTGAAGCCCGGCATGGTGTTGATCTCGTTGATCACGAACTCGTCGTCCTCGGTGAGGAAGAAGTCCGCGCGCACCAGCCCTTCGCAGGAGGCCGCGTCGAACGCCGCGACCGCGAGGCGCCGGACCTCGGTGGTCTCCTCCTCCGTGAGCGGGGCGGGGACGACACCGGGCGTGGAGTCGATGTACTTGGCCTCGAAGTCGTAGTACGCGTGCTCCGAGGGCGGCGGGATCTCGGCGGGGACGGAGGCCCGGGGGCCGTCCTCGAACTCGAGAACCCCGCACTCGATCTCCCGGCCGCGCAACGCCGCCTCGATGAGGATCTTGGGGTCGTGGCGCCGGGCCTCTTCGATCGCCTCGTCGAGGCCGGAGGAGTCGTCGACCTTGGTGATGCCGATCGAGGAACCCGCGCGCGCGGGCTTCACGAACAGCGGCCAGCCGTGCTCGCCGGCGAAGTCGACGACCTTCTCGCGGGCGGCGGAACGGTCCTGCTCCCACTCGCGGGGGCGGATCACCACGTACGGGCCGACCTTCAGTCCGTAGGAGGTGAACACCGCCTTCATGTACTCCTTGTCCTGGCCGACGGCCGAGGCGAGCACGCCCGATCCGACGTAGGGCACGCCCGACAGCTCCAGCAGGCCCTGGAGGGTGCCGTCCTCGCCGTAGGGGCCGTGCAGCACGGGGAAGACGACGTCGACCTCGCCCAGCGCCTTGGGCACCGAGCCCGGTTCGCTGTAGACGACCTCGCGGTTGGCCGGGTCGACGGGGAGCACCACGCCGCCCTCGGTCGACTCGGCCAGTTCCTCGACGTCGGGCGTACGGCGGTCGGTGATCGCCATGCGTTCCGGTTCGTCGGCGGTCAGGGCCCACCGGCCGTCCCGGGTGATGCCGATCGGCAGGACGTCGTACTTCGTCCGGTCGATGGCGGCGAGGACGGCGCCGGCGGTGACCACGGAGATCCCGTGTTCGGAGCTGCGCCCGCCGAACACGACGGCCACACGCGGCTTGCGAGGGGGCTGCTGCTCCGGACTCTGCTCGGGGCTCTGGGGGAGGTTCTCGGTGCTCATATCGCGTTGAGAGTACCCGCCCGAGGTGCCGCGAGACAGCGTCGGCGGGGCCGCGTGGCGCGAGCGGAACCCGGGCTCCCACCGCGTGTCGCTCAGCGTCGTTCGGGCTTCGCGCTGCGCGACATCAGCTCCTTGACCGCGACCACCGGAGCCTTGCCCTCGTGGACGATCGCGACGACCGTCTCGGTGATCGGCATGTCGACGCCGTACCTGCGGGCCAGATCCAGCACGGACTCGCAGGACTTGACGCCTTCGGCGGTCTGCTTGGTGACCGCGATGGTTTCCTGGAGGGTCATGCCCTTGCCCAGGTTGGTGCCGAAGGTGTGGTTGCGGGACAGCGGCGAGGAGCAGGTCGCCACCAGGTCGCCGAGCCCGGCGAGACCGGAGAAGGTCAGCGGGTCGGCGCCGAGGGCGACTCCGAGGCGGGTGGTCTCGGCGAGGCCGCGGGTGATGAGGGAGCCCTTGGCGTTGTCGCCGAGGCCCATGCCGTCCGCGATGCCGACGGCCAGCCCGATCACGTTCTTCACGGCGCCGCCCAGCTCGCAGCCGACGACGTCGGTGTTGGTGTACGGGCGGAAGTACTGCGTGTGGCAGGCGGTCTGGAGGCGCCGGGCGACCGATTCGTCGGGGCAGGCGACCACGGCGGCGGCCGGCATGCGGGCGGCGATCTCGCGGGCGAGGTTGGGCCCGGTGACCACGGCGATGCGCTCCGGGCCGACCTTGGCGACGTCCTCGATGACCTCGCTCATCCGCATCGCGGAGCCGAGTTCGACGCCCTTCATCAGCGACACCAGGACCGTGCCGGGCGCCAGCAGCGGCGTCCACTCGGCGAGATTGGCGCGCAGGGTCTGGGAGGGGACCGCGAGGACGGTGAAGTCCGCGCCCCGCGCGGCCTCGGCGGCGTCGGTGGTGGCCCGCAGGCCCGCGGGGAGTTCCACGCCGGGCAGGTAGTCGGGGTTGGTCCGGGTGGAGTTGACGGCGTCGGCGAGTTCGGCGCGGCGCCCCCAGAGGGTGACGTCGCAGCCGGCGTCGGCGAGGACCATGCCGAAGGCCGTGCCCCACGACCCGGTGCCGAAGACGGCCGCCTTGACGGGGTCGCTCACGTGCTCTGCCCTTCCGCCTGCTGCGGCTGCTCGTACTGCTTCTGTTCGCCCGGCGCCTGTTCGCCGCGCCGGTTCTGGGCCTGCGTACGGCGCCGCTGCTCGATCCGCTCGCGGCGGGGGTCGTAGGGCGTCTCGGGCGCCTTCTCGCCGCGGATCTCCTCCAGCTGGCGGGTGACGGCGGCCATGATGACCTCGGTGGCCTCCTTCAGCACCTCCGCGGTCATCTCCTTGTCGTAGAACCGCGACAGGTCGACCGGCGGGCCCGCCAGCACACGGTGGGTCTTGCGCGGGAGGAGGTGGGGCTTCTTGGCGTACGGCGGCAGGAGTTCGTTGCAGCCCCACTGGGCGACCGGGATCACCGGGCACTTGGTCTGCAGGGCCACGCGCGCGGCACCGGTCTTGGCGGTCATGGGCCAGCCGTCCGGGTCGCGGGTGAGGGTGCCCTCGGGGTAGAAGGCGACGCACTCGCCGCGTTCCACGGCGTCGATCGCGGCCCGGAAGGCGCTGAGCGCGTCCGTGCTCTCGCGGTAGACGGGGATCTGTCCGGTGCCCCGCATCGCGGCACCGACGAATCCCTTCTTGAAAAGCCCGCTCTTCGCCAGGAATCGCGGGACGCGCCCGGTGTTGTACTGGTAGTGCGCGTATGCGAAAGGGTCGACGTGCGAATTGTGGTTCACGGCGGTGATAAATCCACCGTCGGCCGGAATGTTCTCCATTCCCCGCCAGTCCCGCTTGATCAGAACCACGAGCGGCGGTTTGCAGATCACCGCGGCGAAGCGGTACCAGAAGCCGATTCTGCGGCGGGGCACGCTGACACCTTTCCTCCAGGGCCTGGGGCCGGACAAGTGTCGCCCCGGGCCGCCCGTCTGTCGAGAACACCGTACGCCCCGGCGAGTGAACCGGCGGATCCCCCAGGTGACAATGGCGGCGACGAGAGAAGGACGGAACGCTCGTGCAGTGGACCTTGGTCGTACCCGTGAAGCCCCTCGCCCGGGCCAAGAGCAGGCTGGCGGACACCGCGCACGACGGGGTGCGGCCGAGCCTCGCGCTGGCGTTCGCCCAGGACACCGTGACGGCCGCGCTGGCCTGCCCGGAGGTGGCGGATGTGGCAGTCGTCACGGACGACGTCCGGGCGGGGCGCGAGCTGGCGAAGCTCGGCGCCGGGGTCGTCCCGGACGAGCCTGGCGGCGGTCTGAACGCTGCCCTGGCGCACGGGGCGGCCGTGGTACGGGCGACGCGTCCCGCACGCCCGGTGGCCGCGCTCAACGCCGATCTTCCCGCACTGCGGCCGGCCGAATTGGCGCGCGTACTGGCGGCGGCCACGGAATTCCCGCGCGCCTTTCTCGCTGATGCCGCCGGAATCGGCACGACCCTGCTGGCCGCGGCGCCGGGCCGCGAATTGGATCCCGAATTCGGCATGGATTCCAGAGCTCGCCACCGCACGTCCGGCGCGGTGGAACTGCGGCTCGAAGGGGTGGATTCCGTACGGCAGGACGTCGACACCGGCGGCGATCTGCGCGCCGCGCTGGCGCTGGGGGTGGGGCCCCGTACGGCCGCGGTCGCGGCGCGGTTGCTGACCGCCGGGCAGTAGGCTGCCGCCATGCAGGCGACCGCATACACGTACGACCCGGAAGAGCGCAGCGGGCAGGTGCTGCTCGACGACGGCACACCGGTGCCCTTCGACGCGGCGGCGTTCGACGCGGGTGGCCTGAGACTGCTGCGGCCCGGGCAGCGGGTGCGGATCGAGACCGAGGGCTCGGGCGCGGACCGCCGGATCACGCTGGTGACGCTGCAGACGTTCTGACCGGCCGTTCCGACCGGCCGGGGGCTCCGCGCCCCGGGTGCGCACACGCCGCGGGCCGGACTCCGAGAGGGAGTCCGGCCCGGCGCGTGAGTGCCCCTGCGACCTGCCGCTCGTCGCTACTTCTTGCGGGCGGTGGCCTTCTTGGCGGTGGTCTTGCGGGCGGTCGACTTCTTGGCCGGGGCCTTCTTCGCCGTCGCCTTCTTCGCGGGTGCCTTCTGGGCCGTGGTCTTCTTCGCCGCCGTGGTGGTCTTGGCGGTGGACTTCTTGGCGGGGGCCTTCTTCGCCGTCGTCGTCTTCGCGGCCCCGGTGGTCTTCTTCGCGGTCGTCTTCTTCGCCGCCGCGGTCGTCTTCTTGGCCGCGCCCGTGGTCTTCTTCGCCGCGCCCGTGGCCTTCTTTGCGGCGGCCTTCTTGCCCGCGGCCTTGGCAATGGTGGGCGGCGGACCGGACAGACTGCCCTTGGGCGCCTTCTTGACCGCGATGTCGTTCTTCGGGAGCTTCTTCGAGCCGCTCACCAGGTCCTTGAAGCCCTGACCCGCGCGGAAGCGCGGCACGGACGTCTTCTTGACCCGAACCCGCTCACCCGTCTGCGGGTTGCGGGCGTAACGGGCCGGTCGGTCGACCTTCTCGAAGGAACCGAAGCCGGTGACCGAGACCCGGTCGCCCGCGACCACTGCGCGGACGAGTGCGTCCAGGACCGCGTCGACAGCGTCGGCGGCCTGCTGGCGACCGCCCAGCTTGTCGGCAATCGCTTCTACGAGCTGCGCCTTGTTCACGTCTTCCCCTTCGGAGACATCGCCAGAACGAATGTGTTCAAGCTTTTTCGCACGTTAGGCAGATATATACCGCAAATCAAACACGAAACGGGCTAATCACCCTTGTGCCGCAACGGACTCGGGCCGCCCCGGCCGGTTCAGCCGTCCTCTTCGGGGAAACGACCCTCGTCGAGGTCCGCGTTGAACCTCTCCAGGCGCCGTGCCGCACCGGCGAGATCGTGTTTGGCCGCGGCCGTAATGACCAGCAGCTTCCGGGTCAGCGCCATCCGTACGCCCTCCGGGACTTGCAGTGCGCGCACTCTTGTGTGCGCTTCCTTGAGCCGGGACGCGACCGCCGCATAGAGCTGGAGTTGGCCGTCGTGTTCCATGCACAGATTGTGCCATCTGGGGCGAGTTGTCGCCTGCGCAGGGGGCAACTGGCGCCTCGGACGGCCGTCCGACCACACCCGGAAACCGCGCCTCCATGACCCGCGTACCCCTTCAACCACGCCTCTAACGTGGGAAGTTGTCGGACACAGCAGAGGCACGCACGTGGAGACGGACGCAGAAAAGGCTGTACCCCCGATCGGTCCGATCGGGGGTACAGCCGGATGCTCGGGTGGCCGAAACTCGCCCTTGCGGGGGTCTCCGGGGAGGCCCGGAGATCAGAGCTGGACGGTCTGCGGCTTGAACGACGGACGCTGCGCCTCGTACGCGGCGATGTCAGCCTCGTTCTGGAGGGTGATCGAGATGTCGTCCAGCCCGTTCAGCAGCCGCCAGCGGGCGTTCTCGTCCAGCTCGAAGGAGGCGGTGATGCCCTCCGCACGGACCTCACGGGACTCGAGGTCGACCGTGACCTCGGCCTGCGGGTCCTTCTCCGTGAGCTCCCACAGCGCGTCCACGACCTTCTGGTCGAGGACCACGGTGAGCAGCCCGTTCTTCAGCGAATTGCCGCGGAAGATGTCGGCGAAGCGGGAGGAGATCACGGCCTTGAAGCCGTAGTTCTGCAGCGCCCAGACGGCGTGCTCACGGGAGGAGCCGGTGCCGAAGTCGGGGCCGGCGACCAGGACGGTCGCTCCCTGCCGCTCGGGCCGGTTGAGCACGAACTCCGGGTCCTTGCGCCAGGCCTCGAACAGCCCGTCCTCGAACCCGTCCCGGGTCACCTTCTTGAGCCAGTGGGCGGGGATGATCTGGTCGGTGTCGACGTTGCTGCGGCGCAGCGGGACGGCCCGGCCGGTGTGGGTGGTGAATGCTTCCATGACTCTCAGACTCCAGCGGGCGCGGGGACGTCGGCGGACAGGTCGGCCGGGGAGGCCAGGTGGCCCAGGACCGCCGTCGCGGCCGCGACCTGCGGCGACACCAGGTGAGTGCGGCCGCCCTTGCCCTGCCGCCCCTCGAAGTTGCGGTTGGAGGTGGACGCGGAGCGCTCACCGGGGGCGAGCTGGTCCGGGTTCATGCCCAGACACATGGAGCAGCCCGCGTGCCGCCATTCGGCGCCGGCCTCCTTGAAGACCACGTCCAGACCCTCGGAGACGGCCTGCAGGCCCACCCGCGCGGATCCGGGGACGACCAGCATTCGCACGCCGTCGGCGACTTTCCGGTCCTTGACGATCTCGGCGGCGGCGCGCAAATCCTCGATGCGGCCGTTGGTGCAGGAACCCACGAAGACGGTGTCCACCTTGATGGAGCGCAGCGGCTGCCCGGCCTCCAAACCCATGTACTCCAGGGCCTTTTCGGCGGCGAAGCGCTCCGAGGCGTCTTCGTACGAAGCCGGATCGGGGACGGCGGCGGAAAGCGGCGCACCCTGGCCCGGGTTGGTGCCCCAGGTGACGAACGGCGACAGTTCGGCGGCCTCGATGACCACCTCGGCGTCGAATTCGGCGTCGTCGTCGGTGCGCAGCGTCTTCCAGTACTCGACCGCCGTGTCCCAGTCGGCGCCCTCGGGGGCGTGCGGACGGCCCTGGAGGTAGGCGAAGGTGGTCTCGTCGGGGGCGATCATGCCCGCGCGGGCGCCGGCCTCGATCGACATGTTGCAGATGGTCATCCGGGCCTCCATCGAGAGCTTCTCGATGGCCTCGCCCCGGTACTCCAGGATGTAGCCCTGGCCGCCACCGGTGCCGATCTTCGCGATGATGGCGAGGATCAGGTCCTTGGCCGTGACGCCCTCGGGCAGTTCGCCGTTGACGGTGATCGCCATGGTCTTCGGGCGGGCCATGGGCAGCGTCTGGGTGGCCAGCACGTGCTCGACCTGGGAGGTGCCGATACCGAACGCCAGCGCGCCGAAGGCCCCGTGCGTGGAGGTGTGGGAGTCACCGCAGACCACGGTGGTGCCGGGCTGGGTCAGGCCCAGCTGCGGGCCGACGACGTGCACGACGCCCTGCTCGACGTCGCCCAGCGGGTGCAGCCGGACGCCGAAGTCCGCGCAGTTCTTGCGCAGCGTCTCCAGCTGGGCCCGGGAGACCGGGTCCGCGATGGGCTTGTCGATGTCGAGGGTCGGGGTGTTGTGGTCCTCGGTGGCGATGGTCAGGTCGAGCCGCCGCACCGGGCGGCCGCTCTTGCGAAGGCCGTCGAAGGCCTGCGGGCTGGTCACCTCGTGCAGCAGGTGCAGATCGATGAAGAGGAGGTCGGGCTCGCCCTCGGCGCGCCGGACGACGTGGTCGTCCCAGACCTTCTCCGCGAGTGTCCTACCCATCGCTTTCCCTCCGGCCGGCGACAACGCGACGGCCCAACTAGAGATCTTGGGGAAGCGGCGCCCTCACCCCTGTGTTTCCGGGCGACCGCCACCAGGCCCTTTCGTCACGGGCCGCTGTGACTTCCTGCCGTCAAGAGTGGCGGGTTCCACGGAAAATTGAACTTGCGTTTCACAGAGTGAGACGGGAGTATCGTTGCATGGACAACAGTAGCGGCGTCGGCGTTCTGGACAAGGCGGCCCTCGTCCTGAGCGCTCTGGAGTCCGGCCCGGCCACCCTCGCGGGGTTGGTCGCGGCGACCGGACTGGCACGACCCACGGCCCACCGCCTGGCCGTGGCGCTGGAACACCACCGCATGGTGGCGCGCGACATGCAGGGCCGTTTCATTCTCGGCCCGCGTCTGGCCGAGCTGGCCGCGGCGGCCGGCGAGGACCGTCTGCTCGCCACGGCGGGCCCGGTGCTCACCCACCTCCGTGACGTGACGGGCGAGAGCGCCCAGCTCTACCGCCGCCAGGGCGACATGCGCATCTGCGTCGCCGCGGCCGAGCGCCTGTCCGGCCTCAGGGACACGGTCCCGGTCGGCTCGACGCTCACGATGAAGGCCGGTTCCTCGGCGCAGATCCTCATGGCCTGGGAGGAGCCCGAGCGCCTCCACCGCGGCCTCCAGGGCGCCCGCTTCACGGCGACGGCCCTGTCCGGCGTACGGCGCCGGGGCTGGGCCCAGTCGATCGGCGAGCGGGAACCGGGCGTCGCGTCCGTCTCCGCGCCCGTGCGCGGCCCCTCCAACCGCGTGGTCGCCGCCGTGTCCGTCTCCGGCCCCATCGAGCGCCTCACCCGCCACCCGGGCCGGATGCACGCCCAGGCGGTCATCGACGCCGCCGGCCGCCTCTCCGAGGCCCTGCGCCGCACGGGCTGACCCGGCTCCCGGGTACGCGACCGGGAACGGGCCCGCCTCAACGCCGCGGCGAGCCCTGCCTGTTCGCCCCTGAGCGCTGAGCGGTTCCCGGAGCCAAACGCGAAGGGGGCTCCCACCTGAGTGGGAGCCCCCTTCGGACTCGTACCCCCGACCGGATTCGAACCGGCGCTACCGCCTTGAGAGGGCGGCGTGCTAGGCCGCTACACAACGGGGGCTTTGCGGATGTTCTCCGCGGTGCAGATAAGCTCTGCGAGCTGGCCTACCAGGACTCGAACCTAGACTAACTGAACCAGAATCAGTCGTGCTGCCAATTACACCATAGACCAATGTGGTTTAGACCAGTTTGTACCCCCGACCGGATTCGAACCGGCGCTACCGCCTTGAGAGGGCGGCGTGCTAGGCCGCTACACAACGGGGGCCCTAGCGATCCTGCATCGGGGTCGGCGGGAGCTACCCTGACCGTCCCCGCGGGAAGGATCTGTACCCCCGACCGGATTCGAACCGGCGCTACCGCCTTGAGAGGGCGGCGTGCTAGGCCGCTACACAACGGGGGCTTTGCGGATGTTCTCCGCGGTGCAGATAAGCTCTGCGAGCTGGCCTACCAGGACTCGAACCTAGACTAACTGAACCAGAATCAGTCGTGCTGCCAATTACACCATAGGCCACTGGAACGCAAGCCCCTGGGGGGATCTTGTTCTAGCTTCGCGCTTCCGGTTCCCGGCCCTTTCGGCCCGCTCCCCGGCGGCGCAGAAAGAACATTACCCGAAGGTGGACGGGGCTCCAAAACGGGTATCGGCACCGAGGAGCGCCGGGAGTTCGGAGAGCGACGCGATACGGCGCGGTCCGGCGGGCGGATCGAGGGTCGCGCAGGCACCGCCGCGGTCGATCCACACCGAGAGCAGCCCGGCGTCGGCGGCGCCTCGGCCGTCGATTTCCGGGTGGTCGCCGACGTAGGCGACCTCCCGGGGGGCGAGGGAGAGGGCGTCGCAGGCCGCGAGGAAGGCGCCCGGCTCGGGCTTGGAGACGCCCAGCTCGGCGGCGCACAGGATGGCCTCGAAGCGGTCGTGCACCCCGAGGACGCGCAGTTTGCGGTCCTGGACGGTGAGGCTGGAGTTGGAGAGCACCGCGTGCCGGTGGCTGTCGGCGAGGGCGTCGAGGACGGGCATCACGTCCGGGAAGAGGGACCAGGCGGCCTCGTAGTGCGTGACGTAGCGCTGGAACCAGTCGTCGGCCTCGGCGTCCGTCAGCTCCGGCCGGCCCAGGAAGACCCGGGTGCGGTCGCGGCGCTGTGTGACGAAGTCGGCTTCACCGGCCGCGAATCTGGCCCACTGCTGGTCGGTGATCTCCCGCCAGCGCGCCAGGGCCTCCTCGGCCGTCCCGTACCCGGCGAGCAGCCCCTCAGCCACCAGGTGGGCGCGCATGCCCTCGCGGTCGGCGGTGGTGTAGTCGAAGAGGGTGTCGTCCACGTCCCAGACCACGGCGCGAATGCTCATGGTCCGACGGTAACGCCGCCGGGCCCGCCGCGTCCGGCCGTACGGCGAAGGGGCGGCTCCAGGAAAGCGCGAGGGGGCGGCCCCGGAAGTCCGGGGCCGCCCCGAGGGCGCGGGTGCCGTGCGCGTCAGGCCGCGAGCCTCGCCAGCGCCGCGTCGATCCGCACCAGCGCCTTCTCCTTGCCCAGGACCTCCAGGGACTCGAAGAGGGGCAGGCCGACCGTGCGGCCGGTGACGGCCACGCGGACGGGGGCCTGGGCCTTGCCGAGCTTGAGGCCGTGGGCCTCGCCGGCGGCCAGGACGGCCTCCTTCAGGGACTCGGGGGACGTCCAGTCGGCCGCGTCCAGCTTCTCGCGGGCGGTGCGGAGCAGGGCGTCCGAACCCTCCTTCATGGCCTTGGTCCAGGACGCCTCGTCGAAGACCGGCTCCGGCAGGAACAGGAAGTCGACGTTGTCCGTGATCTCGGAGAGGACCTTCAGGCGGGTCTGCGCGTGCGGCGCGATCGCCTGCCACTTCGCCTCGTCGAAGTCCTCGGGCGCCCAGGGGGCGACGGGGGCCTTCAGCCACGGGCGGCAGCGCTCGGTGAAGTCCTTCACCTCGAGCATGCGGATGTGGTCGCCGTTGATCGCCTCGCACTTCTTCAGGTCGAAGCGGGCCGGGTTGGGCTGGACGTCGGAGACGTCGAAGGCCGCGACCATCTCCTCGATCGTGAAGATGTCCTGGTCGGCGGAGAGCGACCAGCCGAGCAGGGAGAGGTAGTTGAGCAGGCCCTCGGGGAGGAAGCCGCGCTCGCGGTAGAGGTTCAGGCTCGACTGCGGGTCGCGCTTGGAAAGCTTCTTGTTGCCCTCGCCCATGACGTACGGCAGGTGGCCGAAGACGGGGATCTCCTTGGCGACGCCCAGCTCGATCAGCGCCTTGTACAGGGCGATCTGGCGCGGGGTGGAGGAGAGCAGGTCCTCGCCGCGCAGGACGTGGGTGATCTCCATCAGGGCGTCGTCGACCGGGTTGACCAGCGTGTAGAGGGGGGCGCCGTTGGCGCGGACGATGCCGTAGTCCGGGACGTTCTCCGGGAGGTAGGTGATCTCGCCGCGGACCAGGTCCGTGAAGGTGATCGTCTCGTCGGGCATCCGGAAGCGGATGATGGGCTCGCGGCCCTGGGCCTTGTACTCCCCGACCTGCGCGTCGCTCAGGTCGCGGCAGTGGCCGTCGTAGCCGGAGGGCTTGCCGGCGGCGCGGGCGGCCTCGCGGCGGGTGTCCAGCTCCTCCTGCGAGCAGTAGCAGCGGTAGGCGTGGCCGGCGTCCAGGAGCTTCTGCGCGACGTCCTTGTAGATGTCCATGCGCTGCGACTGGCGGTACGGCGCGTGCGGGCCGCCGACCTCGGGGCCCTCGTCCCAGTCGAAGCCCAGCCAGCGCATCGAGTCCAGGAGCTGGTTGTACGACTCCTCGGAGTCGCGGGCCGCGTCGGTGTCCTCGATGCGGAACACCAGCCTGCCCTGGTGGTGCCGGGCGAACGCCCAGTTGAACAGGGCGGTGCGGACCAGGCCCACGTGGGGGTTGCCGGTGGGGGAGGGACAGAATCGGACGCGTACTGGGGAGCCGGGTGCGCTAGCCACGCTTGACAACCTTGTTGGTGAGAGTGCCGATGCCTTCGATGGTGACGGCGACCTCGTCGCCGACGTTGAGGGGGCCGACCCCAGCCGGGGTGCCCGTGAGGATCACGTCGCCGGGGAGCAGCGTCATGGCCTCGGAGACGTTGACGATCAGGTCCTCGATGGAGTGGATCATCTCGCTGGTGCGGCCGAGCTGGCGCTGTTCGCCGTTGACCGTCAGCTGGATGGTCAGGTCGGCCGCGGCCGCGATGTCGATGTCCGTCTCCACCCAGGGGCCCAGCGGGCAGGAGGAGTCGAAGCCCTTGGCCCTGGCCCACTGCTTCTCGCGGCGCTGCACGTCGCGGGCGGTGACGTCGTTGGCGCAGGTGTAGCCGAAGATCACGTCCTTGACGCGGTCGCGCGGGACCTCTCGGCACATGCGGCCGATGACGACGGCGAGCTCGGCCTCGTGGTGCACTTCCTCGGAGAAGGAGGGGTACTGGATGGCGTCGCCGGGGCCGATGACCGAGGTGGACGGCTTGAAGAAGGCGAACGGGGCGTCGGGCACCTCGTTGCCGAGTTCACGGGCGTGTTCGGCGTAGTTGCGGCCGAAGGCGACGACCTTGTTGGGGAGGACGGGCGGCAGCAGCCGCACCTTGCTCAGGGGCACCTTGGTGCCGGAGAGCTCGAAGTCCGCGAACGGGATGCCCTTGATGATGTCCAGGACGAGCTGGTCCGGCTGGTCGCCCTCGACCGCGCCGAAGGCGACGTTCCCGTCGATGGAGAACCTGGCGATGCGCACGGGTTGCTTGGCCCCTTGCTGAGCTGGCTGGAGTCTGACGCTCCAGGCTAACGCGGCGAAGGGCGGGCGCCTCGCGCATCACCGACGTGGCCCGGGTGGAGGGGTTGTCGTGGCGCGGGCGCCCTGGTGTTCCGTGCGGCCGGCTGAACGTGCGGCGGCCGGCCGGCGTACTACTTCGCGGCGGAGGCTCCGACCGGCATCTCCATGAGGACCGTGCGGCGGGGGTTGGCGGTCTGGGCGGGGAGCTCGACGGCGTGCTCCGGCTGCTCCGGCGTCTGCAGTCCGTCGGCGCCGTCGAGGTGCGCCAGCGTCGTGCGTCGCGGGTTGGCGATCTTGTGGAACATCATCGTCGTCTTCACGGTTGTACGGAACCTTGTCGTGTCCGGGCGCCGGAGAGGTGCAAGAACCCCTGCGAGGGCGCGGGTTGTCGGTTTTGCCTTCTCTGTAAAGCGTCAGGCTAAACATGCGATTCCCCGCCTCCCCGGGCGGGGCCCATGATCGGCATGTGAGTTTGCTCACTTATCAAGGGTCAAACCGGTCAATTCCGGCTCGCGCAGCACCCTGACGAAACCGACATTACCCACCTGAAGCCATCATTCCGCTCCTGATCATGTCGACTGGGACACCCTCTCCACATCGACGAATCGCGGGCATACGCCCCTTTTGTTGTTGATCATTTTCTACGTCCGGTGACTCGACCCTCACGTGCTGTCACCTGTGTCACGGCCTGCCCCATGGGCCTTGTTGGAGATCCGGCACTGTGCTGGAATTCCACGGACCGCCGCGGGATCGAGCCGGCGCACAGGGGGCGCACACCAGCGCCGAGCGGCGGCTAGAAGGGGGAACCAGCGCCGGTCACTCACGACCACAACGGGGGCGTTTTCAGGGCGCCCCTATGACGCCGACACCGTGCCCAGTCGCTCACGCGGCCGGGTGCCTGGTCCAGAGGTTGCGACGCTAGTGCAGGGACGTTTCAAGAGGGATGGCAGCGCTTCGGCGGAGCCGGAGCCGCAGCACGGCGGGACTGGCCCCAAGGCCGTCAGCTCCTCGCCCCAGCACGCCCAGAACCCGGGCCAGGCCCAGTCGAGCGACAACGGGGACGGCACCGGGCGCCCCGGCCAGGGCGCGACCTCCCCCGCTTCCGGCCAGCAGCCGCCCGTGAAGCCGGCCAAGGGCTCGACCGGCCCCGGCCCGCGAATAGCCCTGCGCAACTGGCGGATCTCCACCCGTCTGGTGTCGCTGCTCGCGCTCCCGGTGGTCGCGGCCACCTCGCTCGGCGCGATGCGCATCAGCCAGTCGATGGACGACATCCAGCAGCTCGACAACATGAAGCTGCTGACGGAGATGACCAAGCAGGCCACCGAGCTGGCCGCCGCGCTCCAGGAGGAGCGCGACCAGTCCGCCGGTCCGCTGGCCCACGGCTCGTCGTCCGGCGCGATCGCCGT
Organism: Streptomyces mutabilis; assembly: GCF_014649815.1. Lineage (GTDB taxonomy): Bacteria > Actinomycetota > Actinomycetes > Streptomycetales > Streptomycetaceae > Streptomyces > Streptomyces mutabilis. The sequence goes on from NZ_BMTT01000017.1 coordinate 134,580, forward strand.
CAAGGGCGACCGGGAGAAGACCGACCGGGCCCGCAAGAACTTCCTCGACAGCTCCGAGGCGATCGACGCCGCCAGCAAGGACGGCAACCTCGTCGGCGTCCGCGACAGCCTCGTCGGCCTCGCCGGCGACCTGAACGACCTGGAACGGATCCGCAGCACCGCCTACGAGGCCGAGGGCAACTCGACCCAGACCATCGAGGCCTACCACCGCCTGATCACCCACCTGCTCGATCTCTCGCAGGACATGGCGGAGGCGACCAGCAACCCCGAGATGATCCAGCGCACGCGCGCCCTGGCGTCGTTCTCCTCGGCCAAGGAGTACGCGTCCATCCAGCGCGCGGCCCTCGCGGCGGCGCTCCCCGCGAACACCACCAGCAAGCCGGACCTCGCGGAGAACGACCGGCTCTACGCGCAGTCGGCGTTGCAGAGCCAGTCGTCCGAGATCCGCAGCTTCACCAGCATCTACGGCGACGGCGCCGAAGAGCTGCTCAAGCCGATCTCCGAGGGCAACCCGGTGATCGAGTCGTCCGACCAGTACGCCAGCCGGGCCCTGGGCCAGACCAACGGCCTGGCGGACCTGAAGGTGCGGTCCTACCAGGACTGGCTGGACGACAGCTCCACCAAGATCCAGCAGATGAAGAACATCGAGCTGAAGCTGCTGGAGGACATGGAGCAGCAGGCCCGTGAGCTGCGCAGCGAGTCCGAGCGCGAGGCGATCATCTCGGGTGTCGTGATCCTGCTGGTGCTCGGTGTCTCCCTGGTCGGCGCCTTCGTCGTGGCCCGCTCCATGATCCGCTCGCTGCGCCGGCTGGAGGACACCGCGACCAAGGTCGCCCAGGACCGCCTGCCCGAGCTGGTCAAGCAGCTCTCCGAAACCGACCCGCAGGACGTCGACACCTCGGTGGAGTCGGTCGGCGTGCACTCCCGGGACGAGATCGGCCGAGTGGCCGCGGCCTTCGACGACGTGCACCGCGAGGCCGTCCGCCTCGCCGCCGAGCAGGCCCTGCTGCGGGGCAACGTCAACGCGATGTTCACCAACCTCTCGCGCCGTTCCCAGGGCCTCATCCAGCGTCAGCTCTCGCTCATCTCCGAACTGGAGTCCCGCGAGGCCGACCCGGACCAGCTCTCCTCGCTCTTCAAGCTCGACCACCTCGCGACGCGCATGCGCCGTAACGGCGAGAACCTCCTCGTCCTCGCCGGTGAGGAGCCGGGCCGGCGCTGGACCCGGCCGGTCCCGCTGGTCGACGTGCTCCGTGCCGCCGCCTCCGAGGTGGAGCAGTACGAGCGCATCGAGCTGGCCTCCGTGCCGACCACCGAGGTCGCCGGCCGGGTGGTCAACGACCTCGTGCACCTGCTCGCCGAGCTGCTGGAGAACGCCACCTCGTTCTCCTCCCCGCAGACCAAGGTCAAGGTCACCGGTCACGCGCTGCCCGACGGGCGGGTACTGATCGAGATCCACGACACCGGAATCGGCCTCTCCCCCGAGGACCTCGCCGCGATCAACGAGCGGCTCGCCGCGCCGCCCACCGTGGACGTCTCCGTCTCCCGCCGCATGGGCCTGTTCGTGGTCGGCCGCCTCTCGCAGCGCCACGGCATCCGCATCCAGCTGCGTCCGTCCGACTCCGGTGGTACGACCGCGCTGGTCATGCTGCCCGTCGACGTCGCCCAGGGCGGCCGCAAGCCGCAGCCCAAGCAGGGTCAGCAGGGCGCCGGCAACGGCGGTCCGGCCGCGGCCCAGGCGGCCGCGGGTGTCGCGGCGGCCCGGCGCGGTGGCGGCCAGGGCGGCGGTGCCTTCGGCGGTGGCGGTGCCCTCGGCGCCGGTGCGCCGGGCGGCGGCCGGCTCGCCGCCGGCCAGGGACCGCGGGCCGCACTGCCGGGGCGTGACGCGGGCGGTCGCCCGGGTGCGCCGGGCGGCGCGCGCGGACCCCAGACTTCCGCGGACCCCGGGCAGCAGAACCGGCCGGCCCCGGCCGGTGCCGGACAGGCGCCCGGTGCCCCGCAGGGCCTGCAGGCCACGGGCATGAACGCGCCGCAGGGCAACACGCCGCAGGGCCAGGACATGTTCGGCGGCGGACGCGGTCCCTCCGCACCGCCGCAGCGCGGGAAGCGCCGGGGCAACGCCGACGGTGAGCAGGGCCGCCGTCCTCAGCTGCCGCCGCGCGGCGGATCACGGGCCGAGCTGCCCGGCGGCAACCCGCAGCCCCGCACGCCCAGCTGGAGCGACGAGAACGCGCAGCCGTCCGTGCCGCGCGCCTCGCTCGACGGCCCGCGCGGCCACGAGGAGCCGGACAGCGGCCGTACGGACCGCAAGCCGCGCCACGACGACCGGCAGGGTCCCGGCTCGACCACGGAGATGCCGGCCGTCCCCAGCCTCGGCGAGGTCCAGGGCCCCGGCGCCACCGCCGAGTTCGCCCGTCCGGACTTCGACGCCCCGGCGCCGCGCCAGGAGGACCCGCAGAGCACCGGCCGGTTCGCCCAGCCGGCCCAGGACCCGTTCGGTCAGGACCAGTACGGCACGAGTGCCCCGCGCAACGACCAGTTCGCGCGCCCCGAGCCGGCCGCCCCGCAGCAGAACGGCACCTTCGTCCGCTCGGACGTCTTCGGCGAACAGCCGGGGCAGGCGGGTCCGGACGACCCGGCCTCGACCGGCGGCTTCGCCCAGGACTACGACAACGGCTCGACCGGGCAGCACCGCCTTTCGGAGCGCCAGACCCCGGACACCACCGGCCAGTTCGAACCCCCGCAGTTCGGCGGCACGGGCGGCAACGACCTCGCCGCCCCGCAGCCGCCCGCGCCGCCGCAGCGTCCCGCCGCTCAAGAGCCCCGGACCGGAACCGCGGCGCAGCGGCCGAACGACGGCTGGGCACTGCCCCCGGCCTCCGGCCCCGGCGACGGCCGTACCCCGCTGTACGACACGCTGGAGACCAACTGGTTCCAGGGCGACCGTGAGGCGCGGGATCAGCAGAACGCCCCCGCCACGGCCCCGGGGCCGCAGGCCGTCCAGCCCCAGAACCCGGCGGCCCCCCAGCGGACCGCCGCCTCCGCCTGGCGCAGCTCGCCGAACGACGACCTCGTACGGCAGGCCGAGCGCGTCCGGCAGCCGGCCGCGGGCGGGATCACCACCTCCGGCCTGCCGCGCCGGGTGCCCCGGGCCAACCTGGTCCCGGGCACGGCTCAGCAGCAGTCGAACCAGAACGGTCCGCAGGTCTCCCGTGCGCCCGACGACGTGCGCGGCCGGCTGACCAATCTCCGTCGGGGAATCGCACAGGGCCGTCAGGCCGGTACCAACCAGACCGGCAGCTACCCGCGGCCCTCTCACCAGCAGGAGCGTTAGTTGAGCCCGATGAGCCAGGCGGCACAGAACCTCAACTGGTTGATCACGAATTTCGTGGACAACACCCCGGGGGTGTCCCACACCGTCGTCGTGTCCGCCGACGGACTCCTCCTGGCGATGTCGGAGGGCTTCCCTCGCGACCGCGCGGACCAGCTCGCGGCCGTCGCCTCGGGCCTGACCTCGCTGACCGCCGGGGCGTCCCGGATCTTCGAGGGCGGCAACGTCGCACAGACGGTCGTGGAGATGGAACGCGGGTTCCTCTTCCTCATGTCCGTCTCGGACGGCTCGTCGCTGGCCGTCCTCGCCCACCCGGAGTGTGACATCGGCCTCGTCGGCTACGAGATGGCGCTCCTGGTCGACCGCGCGGGCGCGGTCCTGACGCCTGACCTGCGCGCTGAGCTACAAGGAAGTCTGCTCCACTGATCGGCCCCGGCACCACCCGTGTCACCAAATCACCGTCCGGCCGCCACAATCCCCCCACCGGCCTCGTCAGACGGCACGACTGCCAACCTGCTGTCCCGCCCGGAGGATTCATGACCCCGCCCACCGCCTCTCATGATCCGTACGCGGAGCCGTACGAGGACGAGGGCGACCAGCCGCTGGTACGTCCCTACGCGATGACCGGTGGCCGGACCAGGCCGCGCTATCAGCTCGCCATCGAGGCGCTGATCAGCACGACGGCCGACCCGGCAGCGCTCATGGGGCTCCTTCCCGAGCACCAGCGCATCTGCCACCTGTGCCGCGAGGTGAAATCGGTGGCCGAGGTGTCGGCCCTGCTGGCCATGCCGCTGGGTGTGGCCCGGATCCTGGTCGCGGACCTCGCGGAGGCCGGCCTCGTCGCGGTTCACCAGCCGGGCGGCGACGAGAACAACGGCGGTGCGCCGGACGTGACACTGCTCGAAAGGGTGCTCAGTGGACTTCGAAAGCTCTGACGGAGGGCGGGCGACCACCTCCGCGAAGATCGTGGTGGCCGGCGGTTTCGGCGTCGGCAAGACCACGTTCGTGGGCGCCGTCTCCGAGATCAATCCGCTACGCACGGAGGCCGTGATGACCTCCGCCAGCGCGGGGATCGACGACCTCACGCACGCCGGGGACAAGACGACCACCACGGTCGCCATGGACTTCGGACGCATCACGCTCGACCAGGACCTGATCCTGTACCTGTTCGGCACGCCCGGCCAGGACCGTTTCTGGTTCATGTGGGACGACCTGGTACGCGGCGCCATCGGCGCGGTCGTGCTGTGCGACACCCGTCGGCTGGCCGACTGCTTCCCGGCGGTGGACTACTTCGAGAACAGCGGTCTGCCGTTCGTCGTCGCGCTCAACGGCTTCGACGGCCAGCAGCCGTACTCGCCGGACGAGGTGCGGGAGGCGCTGCAGATCGGCCCGGACACCCCGATCATCACGACCGACGCCCGGCACCGTGCCGACGCGAAGAGTGCCCTGATCACGTTGGTCGAGCACGCGCTCATGGCGCGTTTGCGGTAGGTACGCAAGCCGTCGCAGCCAAGTCGGCAGGGCTCTAAGGCAGTTGCGGTAGACGGGACGGAGCCGTCTGTGTCCTTTGACACGGTCGGCTCCGCCGTTCATAACGTTTCGGCAGAGGAATCGGGTGGTATCGACACTCGTCGCGGTCAACTGGTCTCGCTGCGCGCACGAACGCCCCGTCTTTTGACGGGCCTCGCTCTTTATGACCGTTTTATCGGGGGCTTACATCACGTGTAACCCCCGCGCTCCACTGTTTGGAAGAGCGCAGGTCGCCGTGCTGGAATGCCAGAACTGCCCATTGGTCAATGACGCACGAGACGTACTCAGCGGTAGCACGTACTCGTCGACGGACTGGGCTCTGAGACACAGCGGCACGACGTAGGTGCCGACCGCCGAGAGGTTGTTGGTCGAGTGAGGCGAAGCAAGAACGGTCCCGAGCCATCGGCCCGGGGCAACTTCACCCCGCCGCCGCGTACAGCGGCGCCCGCCCCCGTGCCCGCTGCGGAACCAACGGAGAAGCCCGCCCCGAGCGGCAGCCGCCTCTCCCCACGCAATTGGCGGGTGACCACTCGGCTGAACGCGATCCTGCTCATACCCGTACTGGTCGGCCTGGTCATGGGCGGCTTCCAGGTGAAGAGCTCGATCGACACCTGGCAGGACGCCGAGGACGCCGAGAGCACCGCGCGTCTGGTGCAGGCCTCGCTGAACTACGCGCACGCCCTCTACAACGAGCGCGACACCACCGCCGCCCCGCTCCTGCAGGGCAAGGGCCAGAAGGACAGCACCGTCACCAAGGCCCGCCAGGCGACCGACCAGGCGGCCGACGTCTTCGACGAGGCGGCACAGGGCATGCCGTCCAAGCCTGGCCTGGAGCGCCGGCTGAAGGTGTTCCGGGAGCAGGAGCCCAAGCTCCAGTCGCTGCGTGTGGCCGCCTACACCTCCAAGCTCAAGGGCGTGGAGACCGAGGAGGGCTACACCGGCGTCGCCCACCCCTTGATGGAGTTCGCCAACGAGCTCGGTCTGGGCACCGGAAACATCACCTCCTACGGCCGTACCGTCTACGCGATCTCCCTGACCAAGGCGGCGCTCTCGCTGGAGCGTTCCATCGGCATGCACATGCTGGTCAAGCCGGGTCCGGAGCCGAGCCACCTCGCCAGCCAGCGCGTCGCCCTCTCCTCGTACGCCTACCTGGAGCGGATCGCGGTCGAGGAGTACATCGGGGGCGGCACCGAGGCGGACGCGCAGAAGCTCGAGGACGCCGAGGCGCAGCTCAAGGAGGACGGCGCGGCCATGGCCGAGGAGGCCAAGGCCAAGGACCCGGACTATGTCCCGCCGCCCACCAACCCGACCACGATGGTGTCGGAGCTGGCCCAGCTGAGCTCTACGGACCGCAGTGCGCGGGCCGACCTGGCCGACCAGGGCATCACACCGGAGAACTGGTGGGCGGTCAACACCCTCAAGTTCGACGCGTACCAGAAGATCGAGTCGGACCTGGCCGACAAGGCGGTGACCGAGGCTTCGACTATCGCGGACGACGCCGAGCGGGACGCCTACATCACGGGTGCCGCGGTCGTGATCGCGCTGCTCGCCGCCTTCATCCTGGCCGGTATGGTGGCCCGGCAGATGAGCCGCTCCATGCGCCAGCTGCGCACCGCCGCCTTCGGCATCGCCGAGCAGCGGCTGCCGATGCTGGTCGACCAGCTCTCCCGCACCGACCCCGGCCGGGTCGACACCCGGGTCGCGCCGATCCCGATCACCTCGACCGACGAGATCGGCGAAGTCGCCCGCGCCTTCGACCAGGTGCACCGCGAGGCGGTTCGACTCGCCTCCGAGCAGGCTCTGCTGCGGGGCAACATCAACGCGATCTTCACCAACCTGTCGCGCCGCAACCAGTCGCTGATCGAGGGCCAGCTGACCCTGATCACCGACCTGGAGAACAACGAGGCCGACCCCGACCAGCTGGAGAACCTGTTCCGGCTGGACCACCTGGCCACCCGTATGCGCCGCAACGGCGAGAACCTCCTGGTCCTCGCCGGCGAGGAGCCCGGCCGCCGCTGGGACCAGCCGGTCCCGCTGGTCGACGTGCTGCGCGCCGCCTCCTCCGAGGTGGAGCAGTACGAACGCATCGAGCTGTCGGGCGTGCCCGAGGCCGAGATCCACGGCCGCGCCGTGACCGACCTCGTGCACCTGCTCGCCGAGCTGCTGGAGAACGCCACCACGTTCTCCTCCCCGCAGACAAAGGTCCGCGTCACCGCGACCCGTCTTCCCGACGGCCGCGTGATGGTCGAGATCCACGACAAGGGCATCGGCCTGACCGCCGAGGACTTCGCGGACATCAACCACAAGCTGGCCAACCCGCCGACCGTGGACGCCGCGATCTCGCAGCGCATGGGCCTGTTCGTGGTCGGCCGGCTGTCCGACCGGCACGGCATCCGCGTCCAGCTGCGCCCCTCCGGCGAGCAGGCGGGCACCACCTCGCTGGTCATGCTCCCGGACGCCATCACCCACGGTGGCGGCGGCGAGCAGCAGCGCGACGAGTTCACCGTCTCGCAGATCATTCCGGAGCAGCACGTCCAGGGCGAGAACTTCTCCCAGGTCGGTCAGCCCATGCGGACCGCCGCCGAGCTCGGCTTCGACGACAGCCGGTACACCGAGGTGCCCGACGACATCCGCGACCTCGATCCCGTCGGCCGCTCGCTGCTGCGCGACGAGCGCCGCGCGGCGCTGGAGGTCCAGTCGCACCCCGAGGGCACCGGCCCGCAGGAGCACGGCGGCCGCGAGGACACCGCCGCATCCGGCTACCAGGACCAGTTCACCGGGCAGCAGCCGGTCTACGACCAGGGCGCCGGAGGCTACCAGGAGCAGCAGACCGGCGCCTTCGACCAGCAGTCGGCGTACGCCGACCAGCAGCAGGCGGCGTACCAGGAACCGCAGCAGCAGGCATACGACGAGCAGTACTTCGCGCCGAACGGCGGTCTGGGCGAGGGCTACGCGACGGGCGGCGGATACCCGGACACCTCTTACACGGGATCGGACCGCAACGGGCACCAGCCGGCCGGCGCCGGCGCCCAGGAGGGCTACTCGGCCTTCGAACAGCGCCGCCACCAGGACGACTGGCCGCAGCAGGACGGTTACCGGAACGGTTATCCGGACCAGTATCCTGCCGGTACCCCGGACGCTGGATCCGCGCAGGCCGCTGACGTGAGCGAGGCGGACCGCGTAGGCTTCGACCGTCCGGGTGCGGCCCCCTCCGCCGCCCACGAGCTGACCGACGCCGGTCTCCCCCGCCGCGGGTCCCCCGCGGGTGGCGCCGGTGGTGCAGGGCACGTGGGCCAGGAGACGCCGGCCGCCGCGGCGGGTGCCGGCGAGGACAGCTGGCGGTCGGCCAACGACGACCGCTGGCAGCAGGCCGCACAGCTGCGCAAGCCCAAGGCGGGCGGGGTGACCTCCTCGGGGCTGCCGCGCCGGGTACCCAAGGCCAACCTGGTCGAGGGCACCGCCGAATCCACTCCACAGGGGGGCCCGCAGGTCTCCCGCGCTCCGGAGGACGTCCGGGGCAGGCTGAGCAACCTGCGGCGCGGCGTCGAACGGGGCCGCAACGCAGGCAGTGAAACGAACGGCCAGGACACAACGAATGAACACCGTGGTCCTGACAGCACCTACAACCAGGAGCGTTAGTGTGAGCCCGATGAGCCAGGCGGCACAGAACCTGAACTGGTTGATCACCAACTTCGTGGACAACACCCCGGGGGTGTCCCACACGGTGGTGGTCTCCGCCGACGGACTCCTTCTCGCGATGTCCGAAGGGTTTCCGCGCGACCGCGCCGACCAGCTCGCGGCCGTCGCCTCCGGCCTGACCTCGCTGACCGCGGGTGCCTCGCGCATCTTCGAGGGCGGCAGCGTGAACCAGACGGTTGTGGAGATGGAGCGGGGGTTCCTCTTCATCATGTCCATCTCCGACGGGTCCTCCCTCGCGGTTCTCGCACACCCGGAGGCGGACATCGGTCTTATTGGGTACGAGATGGCCCTTCTGGTGGACCGTGCGGGCACGGTCCTGACGCCCGATCTGCGGGCTGAGCTACAGGGCAGCCTTCTCAACTAAAGGACAGACGGTGCGTTTTGGCGTCCCGTGGCCGTAAAGTTTCGGGACGCGGCTCCACAGTGATGGATGCCAGGCACAGTCGGAGGAGGAAAAAGTGGCAACACCCCCAGGCGATCCGTCTTCGGACAACTGGTCGTACGGCCCTGTCCAGGGTCCGAACGACGGCTCGACGAACGGGTACGGCTACCCCTCCGTCCCGGGCCACCGGCAGCCGTACGCACCGCAGGGCCCCGGCCCCGCGCCGTACGACCAGCCGCAGGCTCCGCGCATCCAGCCCGTGCAGCCGCAGCGCCGCACCCCTGAGCCGACGCCCGCGGGGGCGTCGAACAACCCCCTGGTGCGCCCGTACGCCATGACGGGCGGCCGCACCAGGCCGCGGTACCAGCTCGCCATCGAGGCGCTGGTGCACACCACCGCGCAGCCGCACCAGATGCAGGGCCAGTTGCCCGAGCATCAGCGGATCTGCAACCTCTGCCGGGAGATCAAGTCGGTGGCCGAGGTCTCGGCCCTCCTGACGATCCCTCTCGGCGTGGCCAGAATTCTCGTCGCCGACTTGGCGGAGGCGGGACTGGTCGCCATTCATCAGCCCGGCGGCGACGAGAACGCCGGCGGCCAGCCAGACGTGACACTGCTCGAAAGGGTGCTCAGTGGACTTCGCAAGCTCTAGCGGCGGTCCTTCCCGCTCCACCACTTCCGCGAAGATCGTGGTGGCGGGCGGCTTCGGCGTGGGCAAAACCACGTTCGTCGGCGCTGTCTCGGAGATCAATCCGCTGCGCACCGAGGCCGTGATGACATCCGCGTCCGCGGGCATCGACGACCTCACTCACACGGGGGACAAGACGACCACGACGGTCGCCATGGACTTCGGACGCATCACGCTCGACCAGGACCTGATCCTGTACCTCTTCGGCACGCCCGGCCAGGACCGTTTCTGGTTCATGTGGGATGACCTGGTGCGCGGCGCCATCGGGGCGATCGTGCTGGTCGACACGAGGCGGCTCGCCGACTGCTTCCCCGCCGTCGACTACTTCGAGAACAGCGGTCTGCCGTTCGTGATAGCGCTGAACGGGTTCGACGGGCAGCAGCCGTACAATCCGGACGAGGTCCGGGAGGCGCTGCAGATCGGGCCGGACACGCCGATCATCACGACGGATGCGCGGCATCGGGCCGACGCGAAGAGTGCCCTGATCACGCTGGTCGAGCACGCGCTCATGGCGCGGTTGCGCTAGCGCCAGCCGCTCAGCCTGCGCCCACCCGTGCCGGGATGGGCATCGCCCCCTGCGGCCACTGGGCTGCCGGGGGGCGGTTTCGTTGCCGGGTGCGGGTGCGTCGTGGCTGGTCACGCAGTTCCACGCGCCCTTCCCTCAGTTCATACGTAGAGGCCCCCTCCCGAGCGGAAGGGGGCCTCTACGTGTGTGTCAGTCAGCGCCAGCTGTGCGGCGCGCGGAAGCCCGGTTCGCGTTCCAAGCGGCGCCAGCCTGCTCGGACGCGGCCGCCGCCGTGGGTCGGGGCGATCTCGGCGGGGCGGGCGGCGGCGCGGGCCAGGAGGAGGGCCGTGATGGCTGCGACCTCCTCGGGCTCGGCGTGGCCCTTCTCGACGCGGATGTCGGGAATGGACATGGACGTGGCTCCTCGGGTCACTGCGGCGGGTTGCCGTGCTTGCGGGAGGGCAGGTCGGCGTGCTTGGTCTGCAGCATCGCCAGGGACCTGATGAGCACCTCGCGCGTCTCGGCGGGGTCGATGACGTCGTCTACGAGACCGCGTTCGGCCGCGTAGTACGGGTGCATCAGCTCGGTCTTGTACTCCTTGACCATGCGGGCGCGCGTGGCCTCGGGGTCCTCGGCCTCGGCGATCTGGCGGCGGAAGATGACGTTGGCCGCCCCCTCCGCGCCCATCACGGCGATCTCGTTGGTCGGCCAG
>NZ_BMTT01000018.1 GCF_014649815.1 Streptomyces mutabilis
CAACATCCTCGCGTCTCCAGAACCTTGACAACCCGCCCCAACCCCCAAACTTCACGGCCTTGGGGCTAGTCCAACGGGCAGGGAATGTCGGCCGGTTCGGCTCTTCACACAGCGTTCGACGCACCGTACGAGTGTGCGTCGAACGCTGCTACAGTTCCGGATTCCGGCCCGGCGCACGGCTGTTCGACGCCGGGGAAGCCGCTGCGAGGAGAGTCCGCCCGTGGGGACAGTCGTCGACGACGCCGCCTCCGTGGAGTTCCACGCCTTCTTCGAGCGCCACTACGCGGAACTCGCCCGGCTGGCCCACCTGCTGACGGGCGAGCCGGACGCCGCCGACGACCTCGCGGCGGACGCCCTGCTGGCCCTGTGGCACCGCTGGGACCGGGTCCGCGCGGCCGACCATCCGGCCGCCTACGCGCGCGGGGTCATCGCCAACCTCGCCCGCACCCGGGTCCGCACCGCCGTGCGCGAGCGCAGGCGGATCGCCCTGTTCTGGTCGCAGCGCGAGGAGCGGACGGAGAACCCGGACGTCGCGGGCGTGGTGGACGTGCGGGAGGCGCTGCGCCGGCTGCCGTTCCGCAAGCGGGCGTGCGTGGTGCTGCGGCACGCGTTCGACCTCTCGGAGAGGGACACGGCGCTCGCCCTGGGCGTCTCGGTGGGTACGGTGAAGAGCCAGACGTCGAAGGGAATGGCCGAACTGCAGCGGTTGCTCGGCACGCAGACGGCCGCGCGGCAGGTGCACGCGGCGGTCGCGCGCAGCGGTGAGGCCGCGGGAAGGAACCGATGACCGGCCGGCGGGACGTGGACGAGGAGCTGCGGGTCCGGCTGCACGAGGCGGCCGGTGCGCACCAGCCCGACCGGGCGCGCATCCTGGCCCGGGTGGAGCGCGGCATGGCGGGCGAGGAGCGCCCGCATCAGCACCGGGCGACGCGTCCGCCCGTGCTCGGCTGGGCGCGGGTGGCCGGGGCGACGGCCGCGGTGGCGGGGGTTCTCGCGGTCGGCGGGTACGCGGTCGCGTCCGCGGTCAAGGACGACGCTCCCCCGCAGCGTTCGGTGGCCACCTCGCCGACCCCCGCACCGTCGCCGCGGGACACGACGAGCCGGGCGCCGGCCCCTCCGGCCGACGCGACCCCGGGCACCACCGCGCCCGGGTCGAAGGCCCCGGACTCCCCCGCGTCCCCCCGGCCGCCGGCGGCGACCTCGACGGCGACCGGAACCGCCCGTCCGCCCGCGTCCGCCGCCGTGGAGGACGGTCCACTCTGGTCCGACGGTTCGGTGGACCCGTACAGCAACGACTTCTGGGCGCAGAGCAACGTCACCCTCAAGACCGGTGAGCCCCTCACCGCGCTCACCGTCGAACTGCGGGTGGCGCAGACCGGCGGGGTCGCCTCGACCGGCGCCTGGCGCTCGCTGCCCGAAGGGGACTTCACCTTCACCGTCGACGAGCGGGACGGCTTCCTGGTGTACCGGTGGACGCTGAAGGAGGGCCGCACGGTACCGGCGGGCGAGTGGATGTTCGCCGGCCAGTACGACCACGAGAGCGGCGGCCGGGACGCGCACGGCGACCGCTACACCGCGACGGCCACCGCCGGGTCCGGAAAGCTTTCGGTGGGGGGCGGCTTCGCACCCCGCGACGGCGGTTCGTGACGGCGGCCCGTCGGCGGTCGTGAAGAATCCCTGAAGTCACGGCAACCCTTTCTCCACCGGTGGCGACCAGGAAGCGCAAAGTTCCTCTCCCCACGCAAGGAAATGGGCATGACTGCACGAGCTGAACAGCGCGTCCGCCACCGCCGCCGGGTCACCAAGCGCCGGGCGGTGATCGCCGGGACCGCTGCCTTCGGCCTCACCGGGGCCGCGATCGTCACCACGACGATGCTGTCCACCGCGGGTGCCGCGTCGTCCTGGCCCGAGGGCACCGGCAGCAAGCCCGTCTCGTCGACGATCCCGGTCAAGGGGACCTACGACGGCGGGATGAAGAAGTTCTACGGCACCGGCGAGCTGGGCGGCGACGGCCAGGACGAGGGCCAGGACCCGGTCTTCGAGCTGGCGGACGGCGCCACGCTGAAGAACGTCATCATCGGCACCCCGGCCGCCGACGGCGTCCACTGCAAGGGCTCCTGCACGCTGCAGAACGTGTGGTGGCTGGACGTCGGCGAGGACGCCGCCAGCTTCAAGGGCACCTCGGCCTCCGCGGTCTACACGGTGCACGGCGGCGGCGCGAGGAACGCCGACGACAAGGTGCTCCAGTTCAACGGCGCGGGCAAGCTCGTCGTCTCGAAGTTCCAGGTCGAGAACTTCGGCAAGCTGGTGCGCTCCTGCGGCAACTGCAAGAAGCAGTACAAGCGCACCATCATCATCAACGACGTGGACATCACCGCACCCGGCAAGTCGATCGTCGGCGTCAACCAGAACTACGGCGACACGGCGGCCCTGCGCAACGTCCGCATCCACGGTGACGGCAAGAAGAAGATCGAGACCTGCGCCCGCTACGAGGGCAACAGCAGCGGCAAGGAGCCGAAGAAGCTGTCCCCGGTCGGCCCGTACGGCAAGACCTGCGACTTCACCGCTTCGGACATCGCCTACAAGTAGCCCGACCTACCGGTAGCCCGTCCGAGCCTTCAGGACCACCGGCCCACCCCCCGGGCCGGTGCGCGCCGCCCGAGCCCCCACTCGGCCGGCCCTTCGAACGCCCCCGCCCGGTGACGACCGGCGGGGGCGTTCCCCTGTGCGGAACCGAAACTTTCGAGCTCTGCCGTCCCGTTGACGCCCCACTCCCCACTGGTGACACTCCGAGAGCACGCCACCCAACAGAATCCCCCAGACTCCCACAGGAAGTGTCATGCGCCGTCCCACCGCCCGTCGCACGCTCCTGGTCCCGTTCCTCGCCCTCCTCCTCGCCCTGCTCGCCGCCCCGCCGGGCACCGCACACCCGGGAGCACCGCCCGTGCCGAAGTCCCCGTACGCCGGATACCTCTTCGCCTACTTCACCGGCGAGGGCACCGCCGACGGCGAACAGATCCGCTACGCCCTCAGCCGCGGCAATGACGCCCTGCACTGGCGCGAACTCAACGCGGGCAAGCCGGTCCTGACGTCCACGATCGGCGAGCAGGGCCTGCGCGACCCGTTCGTGATCCGCTCCCCCGAGGGCGACAGGTTCTACATGATCGCCACCGACCTGCGCATGTACCGGAACAGCAGCGGCAGCTGGGACGAGGTCCAGCGGCACGGCAGCAAGTCGATCATGGTGTGGGAGTCCACCGACCTGGTCCACTGGACCGACCAGCGCCTGGTGAAGGTCTCCCCGGACAACGCGGGCAACACCTGGGCGCCCGAGGCCTACTGGGACGACGAGCTCGACGCGTACGTGGTCTTCTGGGCGTCGAAGCTCTACGCCGACGACGACCCGGACCACACCGGCTCGACGTACAACAAGATGCTGTACGCGACCACGAAGGACTTCCGCACCTTCAGCGAGCCGAAGGTCTGGAACGACCCGGGCTACTCGGTCATCGACTCCACGGTCGTCGAGCACGAGGGCACGTACTACCGCTACACCAAGGACGAGCGCGACCCGTCCTCCGGCTCGCCGTGCTCGAAGTTCATCACCGGCGAGAAGGCGGCTTCGCTGACCGACACCTCGTACGACTTCGTCTCCGACTGCATCGGCCGGGGCGCGATGGAGCGCGGCGAGGGGCCGACGGTCTTCAAGTCCAACACCGAGGAGAAGTGGTACCTGTTCGTCGACGAGTACGGCGGCCGGGGCTACCTCCCCTTCGAGACCGCCGACCTCGACTCCGGCAAGTGGACGCCGTCGACCGACTACCAGCTGCCCGCCAGCCCCCGGCACGGCACGGTGATCCCGGTGACGCAGGCGGAGTACGACCGGCTGCTGGCCGCCTACCCCGCGAGCCCCGCCTCGATCGTGGACGCCACGGCACGCGGGCAGAAGGGGTACGCGGTCGTCAGCGAGGAGACCGGCAAGGTCGTCCTGCCGATGGAGCCGCGCACGAACCTGCGCAACCTCGCCCCGAAGCTGTGGGTCGGCGCGGAGGCGACGCTCAGCCCGAGGTCGGGCACGCGCCGCGACTTCCGCAGGCCGCAGACGTACACGGTGACGGCCGCCGACGGCACGAAGCGCACCTGGACGGTGGAGGCGGTACCCACCCGCAGCCCGGTCCTGCCCGGCCTGTACGCGGACCCGGACGTGCGGTACATGGACGGCCGGTACTGGATCTACCCGACGACGGACGGCTTCCCCGGCTGGAGCGGCACGCGGTTCAAGGCGTTCTCCTCCAAGGACCTGGTCCACTGGAAGGATCACGGCGTCGTCCTCGACCTGGGGCCGGACGTGAGCTGGGCCGACAAGAACGCCTGGGCGCCGGCGATCGCAGAGCGCGACGGAAAGTACTACTTCTACTTCAGCGCGGAGCAGCAGATCGGCGTCGCGGTGGCCGACTCCCCGGCCGGCCCCTTCGAGGACGCGCTCGGCGAACCGCTGGTCCCGAAGGGGCGGTTCGAAGGCCAGATGATCGACCCGGCCGTCTTCACGGACGACGACGGCACGTCGTACCTGTACTGGGGCAACGGGCACGGCTACGTCGCCCCGCTCGACGACGACATGGTGTCGTTCGACGCGTCGCGGGTGAAGGACATCACCCCGGAGAACTTCCGTGAGGGCTCGTTCGTGGTGAAGCGCGACGGGACCTACTACTTCATGTGGTCCGAGGACGACACCCGCAGCGAGAACTACCACGTGGCCTACGCGACCGGTCCGAGCCCGCTCGGCCCGTGGACGAAGCGGGGCACGATCCTGTCCAAGCGCCCGGAGTACGGCATCCTCGGCACCGGCCACCACTCCGTGGTCAACGCCCCCGGCACCGACGACTGGTACATCGTCTACCACCGGTTCGCCCTGAACGGCCCGGGCAGGCCCGGCGGGGACGGCACGCACCGGGAGACCACGATCGACCGGCTGCGCTTCGCGGCGGACGGCACGGTCGAGCCGGTGGTGCCGACCCTCGGGTCGGTCAGGCCGGTGCGGCGGTGACCGACTCCAGCCAGGCGAAGGCCTCGTCCTGCATGTGCCGCCCGAAGGCGTGCCCCACGTCCGGCCAGGTCTCGGTGCGCAGCCGGTCGGCGGCGCCGCGGGATTGCCAGACGGCGCGCAGCCGGGCGTAGGCGGTGCGGACGCCCTCGGCAGTGAACAGGGGGTCCTGTGCACCGCCGAGGAACAGCATCGGCTTGGGTGCGGCGATGCTCGCCACGTCGGGCAGGTCGAGGTGGCGGGCGAGCCCGGGGTGCAGCATGTGGAACGCGGACTGTCCCCGCAGGGTGTTGTTGCCGGGCACCAGCATGCCCTTCAGGCCGGTCATCCAGCACACGCTCACCGCGGCGGCGACGTCGTCACTGAGGGCGGCGGTCTGCCAGGCGCGGTAGCCGCCCATGGAGAAGCCGGCCGCCGCGACCCGGCGGGCGTCCACGCGGTCGAGGCCGGCCAGGAAGCCGGCGGCGCGCTGGTCCTCGCGGGCCAGCAGCCCGGCCAGCGAACTGCCGAGGTGGAGGAGGTTGCTCGCGAGGGCCTGCTGCCGCTCGTAGGTGAGCGGTTCGCGGTCGCCCCAGCCCAGCGCGTCGGCGCAGAACACCACGTAGCCGCGCCGGGCCAGCTCGTCTCCGGGGAAGCGCCCGCCGAAGTGCCGGTCCGCCCAGTCGACGGCGGCGGCGAGCCGGGTGTCGTCGTACCAGGGCCGGACCAGTTTCTCCTTGCCGATGTCGAAGCGGGAGCCGTGGTCGTGCAGGAGCAGCACGGCCGGGAAGGGCCCGGCGCCGTGCGGGGTGAGCAGGGCGCCGCGGACCCGTCCGTAGCGGGTGAGGGAGAGGGTGACCAGCTCCCGCGTGTACTCCTCGCCGTCGTCGCGGTCGGTGAACTCGGGGGCGTAGTGGGTGTCGTCCTGGCCGTCGACGAGGAGATGTGCCTCCACGGTGGCGCGGGCGGTGCGCCGCCACGCCTCGAAGTCCCGGACCGGCGAGGTGCCCCAGGCGAGCGGGAAGGTCAGCTCGTCCTTGAGCGCCGGGTGGAAGCCGGGCAGGGCGTCGGGTGGGTCACCGGCGGCGGGCATACGGCCGCCAGTCGCCGAGGTACGACTCCCGGGTGTGCGCGGCGGCCTCCGCGCGGGTGAGCTGCGGCCGGTTCTCCGGCACGGTGACCGCCGCGCCGGGACCGGTGTTGCGGTACTCGCGGAACCGCTGGTCCTGCCACGGGTGGGCGTCGCGCATGTTGGCGTACGGCGCGACGGCGTCGACGCCCGCGCCGAGGTGGGCCTCGCGCACGGTGAGCATGGGGCGGGCGGTGGTGTCGGAGCTGGGCACCCAGGGCCGGGCCAGCTTGTAGTAGCCGTCGGGGGCCTCGCTGGTGATCCGGCCGCGCGTCACCAGGTAGCCGCGCGGGTTGGCGCCCGCGGTGGACGGCGCGAAGACGAAGCCGTAGGGGGCGCCGGCCAGGTCGGTGCGGACCAGGGTGCGGAAGTGGCAGTCCTCGTACACGGCGGTGGCCCGGCCGAAGACGAAGTCGACGTCGCCCTCGACGTAGCAGTGCGCGTAGTACTGGCGGGCGAAGTGGCCGAGGTCGCGGGTGTCGGCGTAGAGGGTGTCCTGGTGGCCGAGGAACCGGCAGTGGTGGAAGGCGCTGCGGTCGCCCTGGACCTTGATGGCGACGGCCTGGGTGCCGGTCCAGCCGGGGTGGTCGGCGCGCAGCCAGTCGTTGGCGAAGGTGATCCGGTGGGCGGTGAAGCCGTCGGCCCGCACGGTGGTGGTGGCCGACCCGCTGGTGCCGTAGTTGCCGGAGCCGTCCGGTTTGGGGGTGCCGGCCGCGTTGTCGTACACGATGACGACGTCGCGGGGGTCCCGGGAGGCGCCGATCCAGGTGGCGTCGGTGCGGTCGGCGTCCACGGACACCGTCTCTCGGTAGGTGCCGGGGGCGAGGACCAGCGTCCAGCCACTGCCCTCGGCGGCGGTCGCGGCGGCCTGGACGGAGGTGAAGTCACCGCGGCCGTGGGGGTCGACGTACAGGGTCTTCGGGGTGCGGCGGTCGGCGGGTGAGCCGTACGGGCCGAAGGGACGGGGGCGGGGGCGGGTGCCGGCGGTGGCGGGGCCGGCCGCCAGGCCGAGGGCGGCACCCGCGCCGGCGGTGGTCAGGAGGAAACCTCTGCGGGACAGGGCGGGTCGGTGCATGCCGGTGCTCTCCTTCGGGGGCCGGGAGGGAGGGCCGGGGCGGTGCGGGCGCCCCGGCCCGGTTCTTGGACGGGCGTCAGCGCAGGCGGCCGGCGCCCGCGCCGTGGTCGACGACGAAGGGGACGGCCCAGGCGGGGAGGACCTTGGTGCGCAGGGTGGGCGTCCAGCCCGCGCCCGACCGGAGGGTCTCGTCCGGGATCTCGGCGTTGTGCACGGCGATCAGGTCGACCAAGCGGCCGTTGACCCGGTTGTGCGCGGCGGTGACCGGCGCCTCGCTCCACTTCTTGAGGACCTTCGCGGGGCTGACGCCGTCCGGCAGGGTGAAGGCGTTGTGCTCGGCGACGAGCTGGGACTCCTTGCCCACGCCGAAGCTGTAGGCGTAGTCCTCGCCGGCCGCGAAATGGTTGTTGTAGACGTCGACCTGGCCGAACCGCACCCGGGGCGCGCGCTCCACGAGGTCCTTGAACAGGTTGTGGTGGAAGGTCGTCTTCAAGTGGCCGCGGTCGATGACGGCCGTCGACTCGCTGTCGCTGTTGCCGATCAGGATCGTCTTGTCGTGCTCGGTGAAGACGTTCCAGGATGCGGTGACGTAGTCGGCGCCCTTGACGATGTCGAGCTGGCCGTCGTGCTGCTGGTACAGCATGCCGAAGTAGGCGGGCGCCTCGCTGTCGGGGTGCTCGCCGTCGGTGAAGGTGTTGTGGTCCAGCCACACGTGGGTGGAGCCGTGTACGACGGCGCTGTCGTACTCGGAGTTCCAGTTGCCCTTGTCGCCGTCGGTGGGGTCCCACTGCGGGAAGCAGTCCACGGGGCTCTCGAAGGTCAGGTTGCGGACGATGACGTTGTCCACGCCCTTGATCTGGAGGCTGGCGCCCTTGAGCCCGGCGTTCCGGCCGACGCCGATGATGGTGGTGTTGGCGGGGACGTTCGCCTTGATCGCCTCGTCCTGCTGTGCGGCGGAGGCGCGGCGCAGGCCCTCGGGGCTGTCGTCGGGCTCGTCGCTCAGGTCGGTCTCGGTGCCCCAGCTCTCCGGGGAGTACTTCTCCAGGTACGCGTCGAAGTCGTAGCCGGGCACGGCGAAGGCTTCGCAGCCCTCGGAGACGGCGTCGATCGTGCCCCGCACCTTGACGATCCTCGGCGCGGTGCCCTCCACCGCGAGGGCGGCCTTGAACTCGTCCCAGGTGGAGACGGTGAACACGCGCTCCTTGCCGGCGTCCGCCCCGCCGGTGGTGCCGGTGCCGTGGGAGGCCCAGCCGTCGCCGGCCGGCAGGGTCTGCCGGGCGGTGTCGCGGGGATGGTGGTGGCCGGGGCGGGCCTGCGCGGTGGCGGCGGTGAGACTCAGTACGAGGACGGTGCAGCCGACGAGCGCGGCGGTTCTCTTGGTGGCATGGCCATGCCATCTCGATGTGCTCATGGTGCGGCTCTCCTTTTCCGGAAGTGTCGAGGTGCTACGCGGTGGCCGGCGCGGGCCACTCGATCCAGGACTCGGGGATCTCCTCGTCCAGCCGGCGCACGTCCCGGTGCGCCAGCACCCGCGTGCGCAGCAGTTCCCGCGCGACGAGCCGGGCGACCGCGATCGCGCCGGGCGGGTTGAAGTGGGTGTTGTCCTGCTCGGTGGCGGTCCAGTTGAAGTACGCCTTGGTGCCCTCGACGCCGAGCCGCTGCCACAGCGCGAGCGACAGCGTCTGCACGTCGAGCAGCGCCACGCCCTCCTGCCGCGCGAGCGCCCGCATCGCCGCCGGGTACTCCCCGTGGCTCGGCCGCGCGTCGCCCGCCGCGTCGAACCGCCGCCGCTCGACGGGCGTGGCCAGCACCGGCCGCGCCCCGCGGGCCCGGGCCCCGTCGACGTACAGCCGCAGATGGTCCTGGTACGTCGTCCAGGGCTCGGTGTAGCGGGTGGGGTCCTCCTCCTTCTCGTCGTTGTGCGCGAACTGGACGAGCAGGAAGTCGCCGGGCCGGATCGCGTCGAGGACGACGTCCAGCCGTCCCTCGTCGACGAAGCTCTTGGAACTCCGCCCGTTCACGGCGTGGTTGGCGACCCGGAGGTCCTTGCGGAGGAAGAAGGGCAACGCCATGCCCCACCCGGTCTCGGGCGCGGCGTCGGCGTACTTCTGCGCGGCGGTGGAATCACCGGCGATGTAGAGGGTGCGAGGGCGGTGCCCTCCGGCACGGGCGGTACCGGCACCGGCGACCGCCAGAGGAACGGCCGAGACGGCGGCTGCGGTGACTTGTCTTCGACTGAGAACCACGCTGGGTACCTTTCACAAGGGGGAAGTGACTCACCTGAGGGGCGCGGGGAACTGCGCGCCCGGCCCGGGACGGCCCGCAGCCCGAGAAGCACGGACCGCCCCACGGCGAAACCCGGTGGGAACTAACCCATCTGCTCGGTCCACTCGGCCTGCGCCTCGTTCAGCTTCTCGGCCAGCCCGTCCAGGAAGTCCTTCGCGCTCATCTCACCGAGCAGCACCTTCTGGAACCCCGACTCGCTCTCCGACTTGGACAGCGTGTTCCAGTCCGGCAGGTAGTACGGCAGCTGGACGATGGTCGTGGACCCGTCGTTCAGCGCCTCCGCCGCCAGCTTCGTCGGCTCGGCCTTCTGGATCCACGCGTCCTCGGCGGCCTCCGTGTTCGACGGCACCTGCCCGGCCGACTCGTTGAACTTCGAGTTCTGCTCGTGCGACGTGGCGAACTCGATGAACTTCCAGGCGGCCTCCTTGTTCTTGGAGCTCTTGAAGATGCCGAGCCCGTCGACCGGGTTGGACACCTGGACCCGCTTGCCGGTGGCGCCGACCGGCTGCGGGATGCCGCGGAACTTGTCGACGCCGAGCGCCTTCACGTGGTCCTGGAAGGAGCCCAGGTTGTGGTTGAGCATGCCGATGGTTCCCGAGTCGTACTGGGCGACCATCTTGGCGAAGTCGTTGTTGACGTCCGCGGCCGGCGTGACCTTCTTGTAGAGGGCCGCGTACTTCTCCAGCGCCTCGACGTTCTTCGGGTCGTTGACGGTCGTCGTCTTCTTGTCCTCGCTCCAGAACGAGGTGATGCCGGACTGCCCGTACATGGCGTCGAGCGCCTGCGCGATCGATCCCGACCCGCCGCGAATGGTGTAGCCGAACTCGTTCTTGTCCTCGTCGGTCAGCTTCTCGGCGGCTTCGTAGAACTTGTCCCACGTCGTCGGCGCGTCCAGCCCCGCCTTGTCGAACAGGTCGGTGCGGTAGTAGAGGACGCCGTTGTTGGCGGAGGTCGGCACCGAGTACAGCGTGCCGTCGCCACCGCCGGCCGCCTTCAGGGACTCGACCATGTCCTCGTTGAGCTTGCCGCTCAGGGAGGACTCGGTGAGCCGGTCGTCCAGCGGCTCCAGGGCGCCCTGGGCCGAGAAGCCGGCCAGCATCGCCGCGCCGACACCGCCGACGTCCGGCAGGCCGCCGCCCTGGATGGCGGTGTCGACCTTGGACTGGTACTCGGTGGCGGCGATCCCGACGTACTCCACGTCGATTTCCGGGTTCGCCTTCTCGAAGTCGGTGATGATCTCCTTCCAGACAGCCGTACGGATACCGCCGTTGTTGTCCCAGAAGACGATCTTGCCCTTGCCGCTGCCTTCGGCGCCCTTGTCGCCACCCGCTCCGCTGCCGTCGTCACCGCAGGCGGTGGCGGTCAGCGCGAGCACGGCCCCCAGAGCGACGGCGGCGGAGGTCCGGCGCCTGCCTGTGCTTCTGCTGCTGCGATTGCTGATCTTCATTGGTCGGCTCTCTTCTTCTGGATCCAACAAGCGGTGGAACGGAGCGGTGAACGGGCTGAACACGTGGGGGATCAATGGGTGGTTCATCGGGTGCAGTGGGTGGTTCAGTACCGGCTTCAGTGGGCGCCGAGTCGCTTCTGCGGCCCGGCGAATCGCTTGACCAGTGCCGGGACGGCGGCCGCCGGGTCGAGCCGGTAGTCGTAGAACTCGTCCGGCTCGAAGGCGTCGCCCCACGCGTCGTGCCGGCCGGTCGTGCCCTTCAGGATCGATCCGCGCTGCACCAGCTCCGCGGTGGCGTCCGCCTGGTAGGGGTGCTGGACGCCGTCGTAGTAGCTGTTCTCGATGACCATCCGCGTCGCGCCGCGCGCCCAGTTCCCGTACGTCCACCGCGGGTCGCCGGCGTCGACCTGGGCGGAGAGGTAGTTGTTGTACAGGTGGGCGTAGGCGCAGTTGTCGGCGGACGGGTTGCGCTGCTTGGTGCCGGTGAACCAGTTGTGGTCGATGGTGATCTGGGTGCGGACGTTGTCCGTCCAGCCGATGCCGAGGGCCTTGTTGTGGTTCTCGAACCGGTTGTAGGAGACGGTGATGTACTCGCTGTCCTTGCGGATGTCGAGCAGGCCGTCGCCCATGTGCGTGAGGCGGTTGTGGTCGATCCAGACGTGGTGGACGGAGTCCATCTGGATGGCGTCGAAGTCGCTGGTCTTGCCGTCCCAGTCACCCTCGACGTAGCTGTCGCGGATGGTCAGGTTGCGGATGATCACGTTGTGCGTGCCGGGGTTCAGGTGCAGCTCGCCGTGGACGATCTCGCCGGTGTCGCCGACGCCGATGATCGTCTTGTCGGAGGCGACCACGATGTCCGAACCGAAGGGTGCCACGGCGATCGAGCCCGCCACCCGGATGACGTACGGCTCCTTCGCCGCCGCGTACTTCGCCAGCGCCGCCTGGTCGGTGACGGTGACGACCCGGCCGCCCGCGCCGCCGGTGGTTCCGCCGGCGAGGGAGGCGAAGCCGTGGGCCCGGTCGCTGTGTCGGGGCGGCGGTCCCGTCTCCTCGGCCGGGGCGGCCTGGGCCTCCCCGACCGTCCCGAGGGCCAGGGCGGCCACCAGGCCGAGTACGGCGGCCAACGCCCTGCCGGTCCTCGGCGAGCGCTTGCTACGGAGGTGCGTCATTGCGGCTCTCCCAACAGGCGTACGGATGAGGTCGGTGGTTACCGGGGTCCGTTCCGGAACCGGGTGAACGTGGCGGCGCCGGCGTGTCCCTCGCCGGCGGGCGCGAGCGCGAACAGGCCGAGCAGGGCGCCGACCCAGCGCCAGGGGGTGGCGGCGAAGACCTGGCCGGTGGGGCGGGGGCCGTCGCCGAGGTCGTAGGAGAACCGGCAGCGGGCGCCGGGCGCGGTCTCGATCCGCAGCCGTACCCGTCCCCCGGGTGCGACGCGCGGGTGGTCCGCGTCCCGCTCGGTCTCGGCCACCGTCTCGGCGAACCGGTGCACCAGGTGCACGGTCCCGTCCGCTCCCCGCTGGAGCCCGATCCAGCGGTAGGCGTCGCCGAGCACCGCCAGCCCGGCCCGCGCGCCCGGCTCCTCGCTGTCCAGGCGCAGGTCGACCTCGACGACGGAGGGGATGCCGGGCAGCCGCTGGGTGAGCACGTTCGGCAGCCTGCGCAGGTCGTGCGCGTCGGCCGAGCGGACGCATGCGAGGCGCAGTCCGTCCCCGGAGTGCTGGGTGGCCCAGCCGTCGCGGGGGTTGGCCGTCCAGGACCACTGGCGGCCGAACCGTCCGCCGGGGAAGTCGTCGTCGGTCGCGGGCGCGGCCGGCGGCTGCGGGGGCAGGGCGGGACGCGCGTGCTCGGTGACCGGGGCGCCGTCGTCGCCCAGGACCGGCCAGCCGTCCGTCCCCCACCTCATCGGCTGGAGGTGGACCACCCTGCCGTACGCGCCGCGCTGCTGGAAGTGCAGGAACCAGTCCTCGCCGGACGGCGTGCGCACCCAGCCGCCCTGGTGGGGGCCGTTGACGTCGGTGTCCTTCTGCTCCAGGACGACCCTCTCCTCGTACGGTCCGAAGAAGTCGCGGGAGCGGAAGGCACCCTGCCAGCCGGTCTCCACTCCCCCGGCGGGCGCCAGGATCCAGAACCAGCCGTCGTGCCGGTAGAGCTTGGGGCCCTCCAGGGTGAACCAGCCGGGGATGCGGTCGGCGTCGACGATCACCTTGCCCTCGTCGAGGAGGCCGGTGCCGTCGGGGTGCATGCGGTGACCGGTGAGGCGGTTCTTGATGCCCGAACGGGAGCGTGCCCAGGCGTGCACCAGGTAGGCGTCCCCGGTCTCCTCGTCCCACAGGGGGCAGGCGTCGATCAGGCCCTTGCCCGCCTTCACCAAGTGCGGCGCGGTCCACGGGCCGCGGATCTCGGGGGCGTTGACCTGGAAGATCCCGTGGTCGGGGTCGCCCCAGAAGATCCAGAAGCGGCCCGCGTGGTGACGCAGGGACGGGGCCCAGACGCCGCAGTCGTGGCGGGGCGCGGCGAACCGGTCGGCGGGCTCCAGGCGGGGCAGGGCGTGCCCGACCAGCGACCAGTTGACCAGGTCGCGGGAGTGCAGGAGCGGCAGGCCGGGGACGCGGCCGAAGCTGGAGGCGGTCAGGTAGAAGTCGTCGCCGACGCGGACGACGTCCGGGTCGGACCAGTCGGCGTTCAGGACGGGGTTGGTGTACGTGTCCGCGGTTTCGGGGGTCACGGACTCACCGCCTTCCGTACGAGGGTCGCGGCGTCGTCGGGGCCGAGGCGGCCGTCGGCGACGACGGTGACGATCCGGCGGACGAGGGTGTCACCGGGGGCGATCGCCGGCCGTTCGTCGTACGCGAGGGACGAGCCGACGCCCGGGTACTCCTCGGTACGCACGAACCACGGGTCGCGCCGGGTCCGGTCCGTGGCCCCGGCGAAGACCAGCGACCAGGTGTCGCCGGTCAGGGCGAGCCAGTCGGCGCGAGCGCCGTGCACCTCCCGCTCGCCCTCGCGGTCGGCGGTGAAGACCCTGGGTGCCGCGCTCTCCTTGCGGGCGCGCCAGAAGAAGCCGCCGTAGGCCGCGCCGGGGCGCCCGTTGGTGGCGGGGCTGCCGATGGTGAGGGGGTCCGGGGTGACGTTGGTGAGGGAGAAGGTGAAGTCCAGCGCCCAGGCGGCCTCGGTGAGTCCGGTGGCGGCGACGGTGCGGCGCTCGCGCAGCAGCTCGGTGCCGGCCGCGACCCAGCGCAGCTCCTCGACGAAGCCGTCCGGGTCACGGAGCTGAAAGGCGGTGTGCCGCTGGGCGCCGTGGTTGTCGAGCTCGGTCGGTCCCCGGTCGCGTACGTAGGTGCGCCCGCCCCAGAAGTTGTGCCCCTCGACGTCGGGAACGGCGACACCGACGCCGAGGTGATGGTGGTGGTCGGCGGGACTGAACTCGGTCACGGCCGTGCCGGCCAGGGTGGTGACGGGGTGCAGGCAGGGGCGCGGGGAGAGCCGGACGGGCAGCTCGGGCCGGATGACGTAGCGGCCGACGGGGCGGCCCGCCACGCGCAGCACCAGGGAGTCGTGGCCGGTCATCGGGTGCTCACCTCGCTCAGCGGGTGCTCCGTGCGCGGCGCCCAGGGGGCGCCCAGCTCGGAGTAGAGGGAGAGGGTGTCGGCGGCGGCGGCCACGAGTCCGTCGATGCCCGGGACCACCCGGCGGTTCTCGCCGTGGACGCGGCGCCAGGCGGCGTCGGGCAGCGGCTCCGGGTCGGGGGCCCGGCGGATCGCCTCCACGACCCGCATGAAGGCGCCCGTCTCGTCCGGCGGCACCAGGAGGGCGGCGCCGGTGGTCAGGTGGTCGACCAGGTTCTCCAGCAGGTCGGTGCGGCCGTACTCGAACTCCTCGGGGCCGTGGCCGCCGCGCTGGAGCAGGACGCGGTCCTGCTTGTACCAGAAGGTGACGCGGCCGCCGCTGCCGTGCACCAGCACGTACGGCTCGTGCGCCCGCTCCGCGCACAGGGTCGCGGCTACGGTGACGCGGTGGCCGCGCGCGGTGCCGACCCGTACGCAGGAGGTGTCGTCGGCCTCGATGTCGTTGGCGTGGCACAGCTCGGTCTCGATGCCGGTGACGTCCTCGGCGCGGGAACTGTCGCCCAGGGCGAGCGCGGTGGCGACGGCGTGCGCGAGCGGGTTGGTCAGCGCCCCGTCGATCACGTCGGCGCCGTCCATCCGCCGCCGGCCCGCCCAGGGCGACCGGCGGAAGTAGGATTCGTCGCGCACCCACGCCCCGCCCCCGCCGATGCCGACCACCTCGCCGATCGCGCCCTCGGCGAGGAGCGCGCGGATCGCCGGCACGGCGTGCGAGCCCAGCGACTGGAACCCGACCTGGCAGGCGACGCCGGCCTCGGCGACCCCGTCCGCCATGCGCCGGAATTCCGCGTACGACGGTGCCGGGGGCTTCTCCAGCAGGAGGTGCACGCCCTTGCGGGCGGCGGTCAGCGCGAGGTCGGTGTGGGTGGGGATCGGCGTGCAGATCACGGCGATCCGGGCGCCGGTGGAGTCGAGCAGGGCGCCGAAGTCGGCGGACTGCTCGGGGACCTCCCCACCGGCCTCTTCCTCGGTCAGCGGGGTCAGCTCGCAGACGCCGGCCAGCCTGACCAGCCCTGCCCGTTCCAGGCGGCGGATGTTGGCGACGTGCCAGCGGCCGTGACCGCGGGCGCCGGCGAGGACGACGGGAACCGGGCTCATCCCTTCACCGCCCCCGCGCTGAAGCCGGTGATCAGCCACTTCTGGATGAAGGCGAAGACGAGGACGACGGGCACGGCGGCGATGATGCCGCCGGCGGCGAGTGCGCCGAGGTCGACGCTGTCCGCGCTCATCAGGGTGTTGAGGCCGACCGGGATGGTCTGCTTGTCCTGGTTGTTGAGGAACATCAGGGCGAACAGGAAGTGGTTCCAGGAGTGCACGAAGGCGAAGGAGCCGACGGCGATCAGGCCGGGCCGCAGCAGCGGCAGGACGACGACCAGGAAGGCCCGCATCCGTCCGCAGCCGTCGACCCAGGCGGCTTCCTCCAGGGAGTACGGCACGTTCTTGATGAAGTTGCTGATCAGGATCATCGACAGCGGCAGCTGGAAGACCGTCTCGGCGATGATGACGCTGCCCAGCGAGTTGATCATCTGGAGTTCGGCGAAGATCTCGAAGAGCGGGACCAGCAGCAGGGCGCCGGGCACGAACTGGGAGCAGAGCAGGGCCAGCATGAAGGCCCGCTTGATCTTGAAGTCGAACCGGGCGAGGGCATACCCGCCGGCCAGGGCGACGAGGGTGGTCATCACCAGTGTCGCGAGGCCGACGTACACGCTGTTCTCGAAGAAGGTGCCGAAGCTACGGTCCGTCCAGACCTTCTCGAAGTGGTCGAAGGTCATCGGCCAGGGCACGAGCGAGGTCGAGCCGGACGGGCGGAGCGCGAAGAGCAGGATCCAGTAGAACGGGACCAGGGTGAAGACGAGGTAGACGCCGAGCGGCAGGTAGATCTGCCAGCGCGGGACCTCGTCCCAGGCCGGGTGGCGCTTCTTCGCCGGCCGCGGCGGTTCGTGGTCGGCCCGCGCGGGCGCGGGGGCGGGCGCGGCGGCCTCCTTGGTGATCACTTGTTCTCGCCTCCGAACTTGCTCAGCCGCAGGTAGACGATCGAGCAGAAGAGCAGGATCACGAACGCGACCGTGGTGAGGGCCGACGCGTAGCCGAAGTCGTGGGCGTCGACGCTGGTGTTGGCGATGTAGAGGGGCAGGGTCGTGGTGACCCCCGCGGGTCCGCCGCCGGTCAGGGTGTAGAGCAGGTCCACGTTGTTGAACTCCCACACGGCGCGCAGCAGCGTGGACAGGATGATGGCGTCCTTCAGGTGCGGCAGCGTGATGTGCCAGAACTGCTTGAAGCGGCTCGCTCCGTCGACCTCGGCCGCCTCGTACAGGTCCTTCGAGACGGATTGGAGGTCGGCGAGGATGAGGATCGCGAAGAAGGGCACGCCGCGCCACAGGTCCGCGACGACGGCCGCGGAGAACACGGTCGAGGTGTCCGACAGCCAACTGGTGCCGTAGTCGCCGATGCCCAGGTCGGCGAGGTAACGGGTGATGCCGGTCTGGGAGTTGTAGAGCAGCACCCAGATCGCGGAGGTCAGTACGCCGGAGACGGCCCAGGGGGAGAAGACCAGGGCGCGCCCGATGCCCCGGCCGACGAAGGTCTGGTTGACGATGAGTGCCAGTGCCAGGCCGAAGAGCAACTGCAGGCCGACCTCGACGAAGACCCACTTGGCGCTGAAGACGAGGGTGTCCCAGAAGATGGGGTCGTCGGTGAAGATCCTGACGAAGTTGTCGAAGCCCGCGAAGCCGTTCCGCCACGGCTTGGTGGGGTTGTAGTCCTGCAGGCTGTAGTAGAAGACACTGATCACCGGGTAGGCGATGAAGCCCAGCATCAGCAGGGCGGCCGGTGCGATCAGCAGGTAGGGGAGCCTGCGCGGTGTGGCGGAGGCACGGCGCCGCCGGGGTGGCGCGGGCGGTTTCGCCACGGCTGCGGCTTGGGCCATGACAGTTCTCCGTTCTGGTACGTCGTGCGTGGGTCGTGCAGGAAGCGCTTTCTCGGCGTGCAGGGGTGTGCGGGGGTGTTCGTGTCGTACGGGGTTCAGCCGGCGTACGGGTCCTGCACCTTGCCGGGGCGGGCCAGGAACTCGAAGTCGCAGCCGGTGTCGGCCTGGGTGATCTGTTCGTTGTAGAGGGCGCCGTAGCCGCGTTCGTAGCGGGCGGGCGGCGGCGTCCAGGCGGCCCTGCGGCGCTCCAGCTCCTCGTCGTCCACGTTGAGCTGGAGGGAGCGCGCCTCCACGTCCAGGGTGATCGAGTCGCCGGTGCGGACGAGGGCGAGCGGTCCGCCGACGTACGATTCGGGCGCCACGTGCAGCACGCACGCGCCGTAACTCGTGCCGCTCATACGGGCGTCGGAGATCCGGAGCATGTCGCGCACGCCCTGCTTGAGCAGGTGGTCGGGGATGGGCAGCATGCCGTACTCGGGCATGCCCGGTCCGCCCTTGGGTCCGGAGTTGCGAAGGACGAGCACACTGTCGGCGGTGATGCCGAGGGCCGGGTCGTTGATGGTGCGCTGCATGGTCCGGTAGTCGTCGAAGACGACCGCGGGACCGGTGTGCTTGAGCAGGTGCGGCTCGGCGGCGATGTGCTTGATGACGGCGCCGTCGGGGCAGAGGTTGCCGCGCAGGACGGCGACCCCGCCCTCGGCCGCGACCGGGTTGCCGCGGGGCCGGATGACGTCGTCGTGGTGCACCTGGGCACCCGCGATCTGCTCCCGCATCGTGTCGTGCGCGACGGTGGGCCGGTCCAGGTGGAGCAGGTCGGGGATGCGGGAGAGGAAACCGGGCAGGCCGCCGGCGAAGTGGAAGTCCTCCATCAGGTAGGTCTGTCCGCCGGGGCGGACGTTGGCCAGTACCGGGACGGTGCGGGCGATGCGGTCGAAGTCGTCGAGGGTGAGGGTGACGCCCGCGCGGCCCGCCATGGCGATCAGGTGGATCACGGCGTTGGTGGAGCCGCCGAGGCCGAGCACGGTGGTGACGGCGTCCTCGAAGGCGTCGGCCGTGAGGATGTCGCTCAGTCTGCGGTCCCGGTGGACGAGTTCGACGACGCGCAGTCCGGCGGAGGCGGCCATCCGGTCGTGGCCGGAGTCGACGGCCGGGATGCTGGAGGCGCCCGGGACGGTGACGCCCAGGGCTTCGGCGGCGGCGGTCAGCGTGGAGGCGGTGCCCATCGTCATGCAGTGTCCGGGTGAGCGGGCCAGCCCGCTCTCCAGTTCCTGCATCTCGCAGTCGCCGATGAGGCCGGCCCGCTTGTCGTCCCAGTACTTCCACATGTCGGTGCCGGAGCCGAGGGTCTCGCCGCGCCAGTGGCCGGGGAGCATGGGGCCGGCGGGCACGAAGACGGCGGGCAGGTCGACGCTGGCGGCGCCCATGAGCAGGGCGGGGGTGGACTTGTCGCAGCCGCCCATCAGCACCGCGCCGTCCACCGGGTAGGAGCGCAGCAGTTCCTCGGTCTCCATGGCGAGCAGGTTGCGGTAGAGCATCGGGGTCGGCTTCTGGAAGGTCTCGCTGAGCGTGGAGACCGGGAATTCGAGGGGGAAGCCGCCCGCCTGCCAGACGCCCCGCTTGACGGCCTGGGCGCGGTCGCGCAGGTGGACGTGGCAGGGGTTGATGTCGGACCAGGTGTTGAGGATGGCGATGACGGGCTTGCCGAGGTGCTCCTCGGGCAGGTAGCCGAGCTGGCGGGTCCGGGCGCGGTGGCTGAAGGAGCGCAGTCCGTCGGTGCCGTACCACTGGTGGCTGCGGAGCTGCTCGGGGGGCTTCCGTCCGGTCATATCGACCACCCCGCGGCGATGGCGGCGACCTCGGCGCGCTCGTCCTCGGGCAGCGGCTTGCTCGGCGGGCGGACCTCGCGACGGCACAGGCCCAGCGAGGCCAGGGCCTCCTTGACCACGGTGACGTTGTTGGCGGAGCCGTTGGCGGCGCGCAGTTCCTCGAAGCGGCGGATCTGCTCCCAGACCTTCATCGCGGCCGGGAAGTCACCCGACCGGAGCGCCTCGATCATGTTGAGCGAGACGGCCGGGGCGACGTTGACCAGGCCCGAGGTGAAGCCGGTGGCGCCCGCGGAGAAGTACGACGGCGCGTACGGCTCGGCCAGCCCGGCGACCCACACGAAGCGGTCGAGGCCGGCGTCGCGGGCGAAGGCGGCGAAGCGGGCGGCGTCAGGGACGGCGTACTTGACGCCGATGACGTTGGGGCAGGCGTCGGCGAGCTGGGCGAGGCGGGCGCCGGGCAGCTGGGGATTGCGCAGGTAGGGCACGACGCCCAGCTCGGGCACGGCCTCGGCGATGGCGCGGTGGTAGTCGACCCAGCCGCCCTGGGAGACGTAGGGGTGGACCGGCTGGTGGACCATCACCATGGAGGCGCCGAGGTCACGTGCGTGCCGGGCGGAGGCGACGGCGGTCGGCACGTCGTGGCCGACGCCGACGAGGATCGCGGCGCGGTCGCCGGCCTCCTCGGCCGTCAGCTCGGTGACGAGGGTGCGCTCGGCCGGGGACAGGGCGTAGAACTCGCCGGTGTTGCCGTTGGGGGTGAGGGTCGTGATGCCACCGTCGAGGAGACGACGCAGCAGGGCCCGGTAGGTGGCGGGGTCGACGGAGCCGTCCTCGGCGAACGGGGTCACCGGGATCGCGACCACGTCGGCCAGGGCCGCCCGCTGGGTCTCGAACGTCGCTGTCATGCCTGACCGTCCTCTTCCTGGGCCTGGGCTCCCGTTTCGGGGAAGGCCCGCTCGACGAAGGACGCGATGTGCGCGTGCAGGGCGCGGGCGGCGCCGTCCGCGTCACCGGCGAGGGCGAGGCGCAGGATCTCCTGGTGCTCGCCGGCCTCCCGTTCCCAGGATGGGTCGGCGGCCCAGGCGACGGCGGAGACGAGGGCCGCCTGGTCACGGACCTCGTCCAGCATCCGGCCGAGCAGCGGGTTGCCGCAGGGCACGTACAGGGCGCGGTGGAACTCCCGGTTGGCGAGGGACCGTTCGGCGGTGTCCGTGGCCTGGTCGGCCCGGGTCAGCGCGTCACTGGCGGCGTCCAGGGAGGCTCCGCGGCGCACGGCGCGCTTGAGGGCCTCGGGTTCCAGGAGCAGCCGCACGTCGTAGACCTCGCGCGCCATGTCCGCGTCCACCATGCGCACCGTCGCGCCCTTGTACTGGCTCATCACGACCAGTCCGGTACCGGCCAGCGTCTTGAGCGCCTCGCGCACCGGTGTCTTGGACACCCCGAACTGTGCGGCGAGGTCGGTCTCGACCAGGGCCTGGCCGGGGGTGAGCCGGCCGGTGAGGATGCGGCGTTTGATCTCCTCCAGCACGTACTGCGTGCGGGAGGGGATCGGCGTGGGCACAGAGGTCATGCGCGCCTCTCGGAATCTCGCGTCGGATGCGCGGA
This sequence comes from Streptomyces mutabilis, assembly GCF_014649815.1. Classification (GTDB taxonomy): domain Bacteria; phylum Actinomycetota; class Actinomycetes; order Streptomycetales; family Streptomycetaceae; genus Streptomyces; species Streptomyces mutabilis. Next base: position 20,941 of record NZ_BMTT01000018.1, read on the forward strand.
TCTCACGCCGCTGATCACATGCAACGGTCACATGTACCTGATCTCGCGTACCTGATCTCGCGTATCGCGTCTCATATATGACGTACGGAGTACGACGCGTTGAAGGTAAGAGGGGCGCGGAGCCACGTCAATGCTTCTGACAAAGGAAGTTGAGGTTGCCGGGGCGCGAAGGCCGGGCGCGGAGGCCGTCGCGCCCGTCGAACCCGGCCGTCAGGCGGGCCGTGTCCAGCGTGGGTCGCGCCCGCTGAGTCCGACCGCCCGGTCCAGCAGCGGGGCATCGGCGGGCACGGGTACGACGGGGCCGAACGTGCCCGCGTCCCGGTCGCTCTCCTCCGCGGAGGCGGCGAGCAGCCCGTACGACGCCTGGAGGGCGGCCGGGTCGGGGGCGTACTCCTGGCCGGTGGCGCGGGCCAGGTCCCAGCCGTGGACGACCAGTTCGTCGGCGACCACGGCGCCGGCCACCTCGCCGGGCAGGTCGATGCCGCCCGCGCGGGTCATGCCGGTCCAGGCGTCCGGGTCGCGCCAGGCCTCGGCGAGTTCACCGAGCACCTTCGGCAGCTCCTCGCGCCAGTCGGGGCCGATGTCGGGCACGCTCGCCTCGGGGCTGGTGTCGGTGGTGACGCCCAGGTCCTTGCGCGCGGCGTCGCGGAAGGCGACGGCGAGGCCGGTGAGGTGGCCGAGCAGGTTGCGGACGGCCAGGTCCGGGCACGGGGTCGGGTCCGCGAGCCGGGCGTCGCTCACGCCCTCGGCGAGGCGCGCCAGGACCCGGGTCTGCGGTCCGAGGTCGAGCGTGGGGGTGGTGGTGTCGTGGGTCATCGATCGCTCCTCGGGAGGCAGGGCCGCTCTGTCGGGAGGTAGACCGATCACGGCGGCAAAACTCATCGGCCCCCGAGGCTGCGCACAGGGCACCTGCCCGATGCCGGTCGCTGTGTCTCAGGGCGACGATGAACTGGCATGACGCCAAGAAGGACGGACACGAGGAAGACGGGACGCGGAACCTGGCCCCTGGCCCGCGTCCTGCGCGAGCGCAACGCGGGCCTGTATCTCGCCGGGGTGGTGGTGTCCGGTTTCGGCACCTCGGCGCTGTGGCTGGCGGCCGGTGTCTGGGTGAAGGACCTCACCGGCTCGGACGGACTCGCGGCGCTGTGCATGCTCGCGATGTGGGCGCCGACGCTGGTGGGCCCGGCGCTGGGCACGACCGCCGACCGCGTCCGCCGCAAGCCGCTGCCGATCGCCGCGAACCTGCTGCCGGCCGCACTCCTGCCCGCCCTCTGCGCCGTCGACTCGCCGGACGCGCTGTGGCTGCTGTTCGCGGTGCTGTTCGGGTACGGCGTGGCCGGTCGTGCAGGACGCGGCCGAGTCGGCGCTCGTGGCCGCCGCCGTCGATCCGCGCCTGCTCGGCGACTTCATCGGACTGCGCACGACCGCCAACGGGGTATGAAGCTCGTGGCACCCCTCGCCGGAGCGGGTCTCTACACGGCGTACGGCGGTCCGAGCGTGGCAGCGCTGGACGCGGCGGCGTTCGTGGTGGCCACGGGGCTGTACGCGGCCCTGCGGGTGCGGGAGGCCCCGCCGGAGCGGCCCGCGGTGAACCGGCGGCGGCAGACGGCCGAGGGCGTCCGGTACCTGTGGGCGCACCCGCGACTGCGCCCGCTGGTCCTCGCGGGCGGGGTGACGATGCTGTGCGCGGGCGTCGGCGGCGCCACGCTGTACGCCGTGGTCGACGCCCTCGGCCGCTCCCCCGCCTACGCCGGTGTGCTCCACGCCGTCCAGGGCGCCGGTTCGGTGGTGGTCGGGGTCGTGTCCGCCCCGCCCTGCGCCGCCTGGGCGCACGACGGTTCGGGGCGGCCTGGATCGCCCTGTTCGCGGTCGCGGTGGCGGCGCGGGGAATCCCTTCCGAAGCGCTCGCCTGGGTGTCCGGTGCGGCGATCGGCCTGGGCCTGCCGACGGTCCTGATCGCCGCCCTGACCGCCGTGCAGCGCGAGACGCCGGGGCCACTGCTGGGGCGGGTCAGCGCCACCGCCGACACCCTGGTCCTCGCGCCGAACGTCCTCGGCCTGGCCGTCGGCGCGGCGCTCGTCGAGACGGTCGGCCTGCGGCTGATGCTGCCGACGCTGGGCGCGGTCCTGCTGATGACGGCGGCGGCACTGGCCCGGCGCCCGGTGGCCGGAACCCTCTCGGACACGTGCGCGGAACGCCCCTGAACGGGGCGGCGGGGGATCCGCGCGACCGGCCCCTGCCGACCCGCACCGGACGGTCCCCGGCCTCGCGGACTCCCACCCCTGACCGGGAACGTGCGCCGAACGCCCCGAACGGGGCCCGGGGAACCGCGCGACCAGCCCCCACCGGCCCGCACCCGAAACTCCGCCCCGCCCCTGGCTCACCCCACGCGCAGCCCCGCCCGCACCGCCTCCAGATCCCCGTCCGACGCCAGCCCGGCGTGGTACAGCCGCAGCTCCGTGGCGCCCAGTTCCCGCGCCCGCGCGGCGTCCGCGACGAGCGTGTCCGGGCGGCCGCCCATGCCGGAGACCACGGTGAGGTTGGCGGCGAGGACGGCCCCGTCGCTTTCCTGCTCGGCGAACGGTGTCAGCAGGCCCGCGCCGCCCGTGCAGGGCACGACCACGCCGTCCGCGACGGAGAGGACGTGCGCGGGGTCGACGCCGGCGTTGGCACCGCAGTGGTACGAGACCGGGTCGGCGTGCAGCAGTACCTGGAAGCCCTCGGGAGCGGCGGCGCGCACGGCCTCGACCGCCGCCTCCTGGAGGGTGCGGGCCCGTTCGTCCCGCCAGGCCCGGGTGGCGTTCGCGGGTGCTTCGCCGAGCAGCTTCTCCACGCCCGCCCAGCCCCCGTCCGACGGCGCCGTACCCCGCCACACCGGCTCCAGCGCGGCGCGCGCGGCGGCGGCCAGCTCGTCGGGGTCGAGGCCCTGTGTGCCGTAGCCCTCCCGGCAGTGCGGGCAGAAGCACAGCGACATCAGGTACTGCCCGGCGTCCCCGAGGGCGACCCCGCCGGTCTTGTCGTGTGCGTGCAGGTGGGCGAGCCCGTACCAGCCGAGGGACTCCAGTTCCGTGCCGCGCGCCCCGGGTCGTACCGCGGACTCGGCCGCCAGGTCGGTGAGGTACGCGCGGGTGGCGGGCTGCGCGATGCAGGGTGCCCAGGGGTAGCGGTCGCCGTAGGCGTTGACGACGGAGGTGTGCGGGTGCTCGGCGCCCAGGCGGGAGTTGTGGGCGAGGACGACCCAGGTGTGCACCTCCAGGCCCGCGTCCGCGAGCGCGGCGGCGGCCTCGCCGTAGGCGTCGCCGGGCGCCCAGTCGCCGGCCTCGTACGGGCGCAGGTCCCGGCCCTCCCAGCGGGCGGGGTCCGGCGCGTAGAGGACGGCGGCGTACTCGGCCGTGACGACGCGGTGGCGCGGGTGGCGGGGGGTGAGGGCGCGGGTGGAGTGGTAGGCGGCGGCGAGCGTCACCTGTTCCACGCCGAGGCCCGCGACGAACACGGCGGCTTCCGGGGCGCCGTTGACGTCCCAGGGGTAGACGAATGCCGACGCCCTCACTTGTCACGCTCCTCGTCCAGCAGCGCCTGGCCCCGCTCGATCAGCTGGGCGAGCTGCTTCACGTGCTCCTCGGCCGGCTCCTGCAACGGCGTCCGCACCTCCCCCACGTCCAGGCCGCGCAGCCGTACGCCCGCCTTGACCAGGGCGACGGCGTACCCGCGGCCCTGGGCGCGCAGTTCGACGAACGGCCGGAAGAAGCCGTCCAGCAGACGGTGCACGGTGGCCGTGTCGTCCTCGCGCAACGCACGGTGGAAGGCGAGGGCGATCTCGGGGGCGAAGCAGAACACGGCGGACGAGTAGAGGGTGACGCCGAGCGCGCGGTAGGCGAGCTGGGTCTGCTCGGCGGTCGGCAGCCCGTTGAAGTAGAGGAAGTCACCGTCCGGGACCTCGGTGCGCACGGCGCTGACGATCCGCTGCACCAGGTCGAGGTCGCCCAGGCCGTCCTTGAGGCCGACGATCCCGTCCGTGCGGGCCAGTTCGACCACCGTCTCCGGGGTGAACACGGCGTTGTCGCGTTGGTAGACGACGACGGGCAGGGCGGTCGCGGCGGCCACCTCCCGGTAGTGCCGCAGCAGCCCCTCCTGCCCGGCGACGACCAGGTACGGCGGCATGGCGAGCAGCCCGTCGGCCCCGGCTTCCTCGGCGATGCGGGCGTAGCGCACGGCGAGGGCGGTGCCGTAGCCCGCGCCCGCGAGGACCGGCACCCGCCCCGCGGTCTCCTCCACGGCCGTCCGGACGCAGGCCTCGAACTCCTCGGGCGTCAGTGCGTGGAACTCGCCGGTGCCGCAGCAGGCGAACACGGCGGCGGCGCCGGCGTCCACCCCTCGGCGCACATGCGTGCGGTAGGCGTCGAGGTCGACCTCGCCACCGGGGGCATAGGCCGTGACGGGGAAGAACAGCGGCCCGCTGGGGACGGTGAGCCGGGCGGCGAGAGGGGCTGAGGTCACGGGCGCTCCCCATTCCTGATGACGGTCGGCATCATATTCGTGATCTGCGTCTATATTTCTGAACGCGACCACGCTAAGCCGACTCATGAACACCGTCAAGCAGGCGACCTCTTGACGGCTGACCACCGGTTCCTTAGCGTGTCCACGCATATGAACGCCAGGCGCCCAGGCGTACGGCTGCCGGTTCAGGAGACCAACAGGAGACCTAGGAGTCCCGAGGATGCCCGCTCCCCGCACCGTCCTGCTCACCGGCGCCGCCGGCGGCCTCGGCACCCTGATGCGGGAACTGCTTCCCGCGCACGGCTACACGCTGCGCCTGCTCGACCTGCGCCCGATCGAGGGCGAGCCGGACGCGATCGTCGCCGACCTCGCCGACCGGGCGGCCGTGCGCGAGGCCGTACGGGGCGTCGACGCGATCATCCACCTCGCGGGCATCTCCCTGGAAGCCCCCTTCGAGAAGATCCTCAAGGCCAACATCGAGGGCACCTACAACGTCTACGAGGCCGCCCGCGAGGAGGGCGTCCGGCGCATCGTCTTCGCCTCCTCCAACCACGCCGTCGGCTACACCCCGCGCCCCCGGGGCGACGACCCGCTCATCCCGATCGACACCCCGCGTCGCCCGGACACCTTCTACGGCCTGTCCAAGTCCTTCGGCGAGGACCTCGCCCAGTTCTACTGGGACAAGCACGGAATCGAGACCGTCTCCGTCCGCATCGGCTCCTGCTTCCCCGAGCCGACCAGCGTGCGCATGCTCTCGGTGTGGATGAGCCCGGCCGACGGCGCCCGCCTTTTCGACGCCGCCCTGACCGCCGAGAACGTCGGGCACACCGTCGTGCACGGCTCGTCCGCCAACACACGCCTGTGGTGGGACCTCACCTCCGCGCGGGCGCTCGGCTACGAACCACAGGACGACTCCGAGCCGTACGCCGCCAAGCTGATCGCCGAGCAGGGCGAACTCGACCCGGACAACCCGGCGCACGCCTGCCTGGGCGGCCACTTCGTGACCGACCCCCCGATCTGGCCGTACTGACCGGAACCGGTCGGCCAACGGGGCGGGCGGGCACCGAACGGGCCCGCCCGCCTCGGCATGCGGGCATCCGCGCTGCCCGTTCTCACCCCCCGGATCACTGCCTGCCAGGTCCGAGACGGGCACCCGGTGACCTGAACGGGCACAAACGGGCAGCATCGGTTCCGCAACAGACCTGGTCAGTGCCGCGCGACCGCTGTAGAACTTCCCCCATGGGTCCCACGGGCCCGAACGGGCAAGGGTGCGCGACCAGGCGGTGAGGCAGGTGTTCGGCATGGCCACGAGGACGGCGGAGGAACGTCAGCGGGAGATCGTGCGGATCGCCCGCGACACCGGCTCCGTCGACGTCACCGCGCTCGCCGCCGACCTGGGCGTCGCCAAGGAGACCGTGCGCCGGGACCTGCGCGCTCTGGAGGACCACGGCCTGGTCCGCCGTACCCACGGCGGCGCCTACCCCGTGGAGAGCGCCGGGTTCGAGACGACGCTCGCCTTCCGCGCCACCAGTCACGTGCCCGAGAAGCGCCGGGTCGCCGCGGCGGCGGCCGAACTGCTCGGCGACGCCGAGACGGTCTTCGTCGACGAGGGCTTCACCCCCCAGCTCATCGCCGAGGCCCTCCCCCGGGACCGGCCGCTGACCGTGGTCACCGCGTCCCTGCCGGTCGCCGGCGCGCTCGCCGAGGCCGGTGACACCTCCGTCCTCCTGCTCGGCGGCCGGGTCCGCTCGGGCACGCTCGCCACCGTCGACCACTGGACGACGAAGATGCTGGCCGGCTTCGTCATCGACCTGGCGTACATCGGCGCCAACGGCATCTCCCGCGAACACGGCCTCACCACCCCAGACCCGGCCGTCAGCGAGGTCAAGGCCCAGGCCATCCGCGCCGCCCGGCGCACCGTCCTGGCGGGCACGCACACCAAGTTCGGAGCGGTCAGCTTCTGCCGGTTCGCGGAGGTCGGCGCCTTGGAGGCGATCGTCACCAGCACCCTGCTCCCCACGGCCGAGGCCCACCGCTACTCACTGCTGGGACCGCAGGTCATCCGCGTCTGACAAACCGACTCACGTCCCCGGAGGGCACCCCATACCCTCCGCTGCCCCATACCTCCCCATATGTTCAGGAGCGATCCATGCGAACCCAGAGCCGACGGAGGCCGCGAGCCACGCTCGCCATGGCCGCCGCAGGGACGCTGCTCGCCCCGCTGCTCTCCGGCTGCTGGGTCGGGGCGGGCGGGGCCGGCTCCGGCGGCGACGCCATCAACGTCCTGATGGTCAACAACCCCCAGATGGTGGAGCTGCAGAAGCTCACTGCGGACCACTTCACCAAGGACACCGGCATCAAGGTGAACTTCACCGTCCTGCCGGAGAACGACGTCCGCGACAAGATCAGCCAGGACTTCGCCAACCAGGCCGGCCAGTACGACGTCGCCACCCTCTCCAACTACGAGATACCGATCTACGCCCGCAACGACTGGCTGCACGAGATGAACTCCTACGTCGCGAAGGACCCGGCGTACGACCAGCAGGACATCCTGGAGCCGATGCGCGAGTCCCTCACCGGCGACGACGGCAAGCTCTACGGCCAGCCCTTCTACGGCGAGTCGTCCTTCCTGATGTACCGAAAGGACATCTTCGAGAAGGAGGGCCTGACCATGCCCGAGCACCCCACCTGGACCCAGGTGGCGGAGCTCGCCGCCGAACTCGACGGCGCCGAGCCGGACATGAAGGGCATCTGCCTGCGCGGCCTGCCCGGCTGGGGCGAGCTGATGGCGCCGCTGACGACGGTCGTGAACACCTTCGGCGGCACCTGGTTCGACGAGGACTGGAACGCCCGGCTCGACTCCCCCGAGTGGGAGAAGGCGACGAAGTTCTACGTCGGCCTCGTCCGCGAGCACGGCCAGTCCGGCGCCGCCCAGTCCGGCTTCGCCGAGTGCCTGAACAACATGACCCAGGGCAACGTCGCCATGTGGTACGACGCCACCTCCGCGGCAGGCCCCCTTGAGTCCGCGAACTCCCCCGTCAAGGGCAAGATGGGCTACGCCCCCGCCCCCGTGGAGAAGACCGACTCCGCCGGCTGGCTCTACACCTGGGCCTGGGGCATCCAGAAGGCCTCCCGCAACGCCGACAAGGCATGGGAGTTCGTCTCCTGGGCGTCCAGCGAGGAGTACGAGCAGCTGGTCGGCGACGAGATCGGCTGGTCCGACGTCCCGGCCGGCAAGCGTGCCTCGACGTACGAGAACCCGGACTACGTCAAGGAGGCCGCCGCCTTCCAGGAGATGACCCGGGAGGCCATCGAGGGCGCCAAGCCGAACGACCCCGGCGTGCAGCCGCGCCCGGCGCCCGGCATCCAGTTCGTCGGCATTCCCGAGTTCACCGACCTCGGCACCAAGGTCTCCCAGGAGATCAGCGCGGCCATCGCCGGACGACAGTCCGTCGAACAGGCCCTGAAGAAGTCCCAGCAGCTCGCCGAGCAGATCTCCGAGGAGTACGAGGGACGATGACCGCCACCACAACGGCCCCCTCGGCCGCACCCGACCGCGTACCCGCCCCCGTCCGCCCGCCGTCGCCCCGGCTGAAGGCGTGGGCCACCCGGGCCCCGCTCCTCCCCGCTCTGATCTTCATGATCGCGGTCACCCAGCTGCCCTTCGTGGCGACCTTGGTGATCTCCTTCTTCGACTGGAACTCCCTTTACCCGGACGCCCGTTCCTTCGCCGGCTTCGGCAACTACGGCGACGTCCTGACCGACCCGGCCCTGCGCAAGTCGGTGTGGACGACGATCCTGCTGACGGTCGTGGTGGTCCTGGCCAGTCTGGTCCTGGGCCTGGCCCTCGCCCTGCTGCTGGACCGGCAGTTCAAGGGCCGGGGCGTGGTCCGCACCCTGCTGATCGCGCCGTTCCTGGTGGTCCCGGTCGCGGCGGCCCTGCTCTGGAAGCACGTCCTCTACAACCCGGAGTACGGCCTGTTCAACGGCCTGCTGCACTACGTCGGCGGCCCGCAGCCCGACTGGATCTCGAACACCCCGCTGCTCGCGGTCGAGGCGGCGCTGGTGTGGCAGTGGACGCCGTTCATGATGCTGATCCTGCTGGCCGGGCTGCAGAGCCGGGACAAGCAGCAGATCGAGGCCGCCCGGGTGGACGGCGCGAGCGACTGGCAGATCTTCGTCCACCTGACCCTGCCCCACCTGCGCCGTTACCTCGAACTGGGCGCCCTGCTCGGCTCGATCTACATCGTGCAGAACTTCGACGCGGTCTTCACGATCACGTCCGGCGGCCTGGGCACGGCCAACCTGCCCTACACCGTCTACCAGAGCTTCTACCAGGCCCACGAGAACGGCCTCGCCTCGGCCGCGGGCGTCCTGGTCGTCATCGGCTCGATCATCATCGCCACCTTCGCCCTGCGTGTGGTGTCGTCCCTGTTCCGCGAGGAGGTCGGCCGCGCATGAGCGCCACCGCCGTACGACCCGCCGCCACCGGCACCACCGGTGACAAGCCCGTGCGAGTCCGCCGCAAGGCGGGCGCCGGCCTGGGCCTGGTGGCCTGGCTGGCCGGGATCGTCTTCTTCCTGCCCATCGCCTGGATGGCCCTGACCTCCTTCCACTCGGAGGAGGACGCCGCCACCAACCCGCCGTCCTTCGCGGCCTCCCTCACCCTGGACGGTTACCGCGAGTTCTTCGGCGCGGACGGCGGCGCGAGCCCTTGGCCTGCGCTGATCAACTCGGCGGTCGCGTCGGTCGCCTCGACCCTCTTCGTCCTGGCGCTGGCCCTGCCCGCCGCGTACGCCCTCTCCATCCGCCCGGTGAAGAAGTGGACGGACGTCCTCTTCTTCTTCCTCTCCACCAAGATGCTGCCGGTGGTGGCGGGCCTGCTCCCGATCTACCTGTTCGCCAAGAACACGGACATGCTGGACAACATCTGGCTGCTCGTCATCCTCTACACCTCGATGAACCTGCCGATCGCGGTCTGGATGATGCAGTCCTTCCTGGCCGAGGTGCCGGTCGCGATCATCGAGGCCGCCCGGGTGGACGGCGCGAAGCTCCCGACGATCCTGACCCGCGTGGTCGCCCCGATCGCCCTGCCCGGCATCGCCGCCACCTCCCTGATCTGCTTCATCTTCAGCTGGAACGAACTGCTCTTCGCCCGGGTGCTGACGGGCGTGGTCGCCGAGACCGCCCCCGTCTTCCTGACCGGCTTCATCACCAGCCAGGGCCTCTTCCTGGCCAAGGTGTGCGCCGCGTCGCTCGTCATCTCCCTGCCGGTGCTCGCCGCGGGGTTCGCCGCCCAGGACAAACTGGTCCAGGGCCTGTCGTTGGGAGCCGTGAAATGAAGGCCGCCGTCATCGAGTCCGTGGGCCGCGCCGTCGTCACCGAGGTCCCGGACCCGACGCCAGGGCCGCGCGAGGTCGTCGTCGAGGTCGCCGCCTGCGGCCTGTGCGGTACCGACCTGCACATCCTCCAGGGCGAGTTCGCGCCCAAGCTCCCGATCGTGCCGGGCCACGAGTTCGCCGGCTCGGTGGTCGGCGTGGGCGCCCAGGTCACCGAGGTGGCGGTCGGCGACCGGGTCGCCGTCGACCCCTCTCTCTACTGCTACGAGTGCCGCTACTGCCGCACCGGCCACAACAACCTCTGCGAACGCTGGGCCGCCATCGGCGTCACCACGGCGGGCGGCGCGGCGCAGTACGCGGTGGCACCGGTCGCGAACTGCGTGAAGCTCCCGGAGCACGTCCGCACCCAGGACGCGGCCCTGATCGAGCCCCTGTCCTGCGCGGTCCGCGGCTACGACGTCCTCCAGTCCCGCCTCGGCGCCCACGTCCTGATCTACGGCTCCGGCACGATGGGCCTGATGATGCTGGAGCTGGCCAAGCGCACCGGCGCCGCCAGCGTGGACGTGGTGGACCTCAACCCGGCCCGCCTGGAGACCGCCCGCGGCCTCGGCGTCTCGGGCTCGGCCGCGACACCCGACGAGCTGGACCGCCCCCAGGGCTGGGACCTCGTCATCGACGCGACCGGCAACGCGGCGGCCATCCAAGACGGACTGGACCGCGTCGCCAAGGCCGGTACGTTCCTCCAGTTCGGGGTGGCCGACTACGCGACCCGGGTGCAGATCGACCCGTACCGCATCTACAACCAGGAGATCACCATCACCGGATCGATGGCGGTCCTGCACAGCTACGAGCGCGCGGCGGAGCTGTTCGCGGGCGGCGTCCTCGACCCGGACGTCTTCATCAGCGACCGCATCCCGCTGGACCGCTATCCCGAGGCGCTGGAGCAGTTCGCCTCGGGTGTCGGCAGGAAGATCGTCGTCACGCCCTCCTAGTCGTCACGCCCCTCCTGGCCGACGGCGGGCCGGCTCAGCACTCGCCGTCGTCCGGGGCCGGGTCACCGTTCAGGACGTGGGCGGTGGCCAGTTCCCGGTAGGCCGGGCTGGTGGCGAGGAGTTCGTCGTGCCGGCCGCAGGCCACCGTGCGGCCGTCCTCGAGGACGACGATCCGGTCGGCGTACCGCACGGTGGCGAGGCGGTGCGCGATGACGAGCACCGCGCAGTCCCGGCTGACGGCGCTCAGTGTCCGGATCAGCGCCGCCTCGTTGACGGCGTCGAGGTGCGAGGTGTGCTCGTCGAGGAGGAGCAGCCGCGGACGGGCGAGCAGGGCCCGGGCCAGGGCCACGCGCTGGCGTTCCCCCGCGGACAGGGTGCCGCCGCGGTCGCCCAGTCTGCCGTCCAGGCCCCCCGGCAGCCGCCGCACCACGTGGTCCAGCCGGGTCAGGCGTACGACGCGGAGGATCTCGTCGTCGGGGGCTCCGGGGGACGCATAGGTGATGTTCTCCCGCAGCGTGCCCTCCAGGACGTGTGTGTTCTGGTCCACGAGGGCGATGCCCGCGCGGCTCTCCCGGCGGCTCAGCTCCGCGGTCGGGCGGCCGTCGAACCGGATGGTCCCGGCGTCGGGTTCGTACAGGCGCGCGACCAGGGCGAAGAGCGTGCTCTTGCCGGCTCCGGATCGGCCGACGAGTGCCACCAGTCCGCGCCTCGGCACGGTGAGGTTCGCCCCGCGCAGCACCGTCCTGTCCGGGACGTAGCCGAAGCGGACGTCGGTCAGCTCCAGCGCGGGGGCCGGGGAGCGCGGGGCGGCCGGCGGTGCGCCGGGGGCCGTGCGGCCGGACTGCTCCGGAGGTTCCTGGAGTCGCGGGGCTTCCGGCGGTTCCTGCGGAAGGGCCAGGGCTTCGTCGATCCTCAGACAGGCGCCCGCGCCGCGCTGGATCAGGCCGATGGCGCGGAACACCGAGGACAGCGGCATGACCAGGTACGACGCGTACAACAGGAAGGCGACGAGATCGCCGAGGGAGTCGGCGCCCCCGCTGCCGACCCGCATGCCGCCGACGACCAGGACGAGCAGGAAGGAACCCTGGACCGCGAGTTCGACGGCGCTGCTCATGACCGCGGCCAGCTTCGCCGCCCGCACGCCCGACCGGTAGGCCGAGTCCACCCGTTCGCCGATGCGTCGCGCCTCGCGTTCCTCGGCCCGGTACACCCGTACCACCGGCAGGGCGCCCAGGGCGCGTTCCAGTTCGGCGGCGACGGCGCCCACGGAGGCCTGCATGTGCTGCGACGCCACCCGCATGCCCTTCAGGAGCGTGGTGACGACGACCGCGGCGAGGGCGACCGTCGCCACGACGAGGAGCAGCAGCAGAGGGTCCAGCCACAGCATCAGCAGCAGCGCCCCGGCCGAGACGAGGCAGCCGGTGAGCAGGTCGACCAGTGCCTGGGACACGACGTCCCGCAGCAGGGTGGTGTCGGCGGTGACCCGGGAGACCAGGTCGCCGCCGCGGCGCCGGTCCGCCTCGCGCATCTCCAGCCGCAGCAGCCGCGAGACGAGTCCGTGACGCACCACGCGGATCACACCCTCGCCCATGCGGTCCAGCAGGAACCGGCCCGTCGCTCCCGCGGCTGCCTCCGCGGCGAAGAGTCCGCACAGCAGCAGCAGGAGCGGCCACAGCAGTTCACCGTGGGCGCTGGAGTCCACGACGTGTTTGGCGACGAGCGGCTGGGCGAGTCCGAGCGCCGACGCGACCAGGGTCAGCGCGGTCGCCACCGTGATGCTGCGCCGGTGGCCGGACGTCAGGCGGAACAGGGAGGCGACCGAGCCTCGCGTCGTCCGGCCCGCGGGCGGCACGCGGGGGGCCGGTCCGCGGTCGCCGAGGCCGGTGCCGGTGCCGGGTGGGGCGTCGTCCGCGACGGCCGTTTCGCTCACGTCCGCGTCCGCCGCGCCGGGGCCACCGTGACCAGCCGCGCGAAGTAGTCGTCCGGGGCGCCCTCCCCCACCGGACGGCCGTCGGCCTCGATCCAGGCGTGGGCGGAGAAGGGCGGCACCTTGCGCACCCCCGTGCACCACGTGGGCCAGGCCCCGTGGAGGCGGCACAGCAGGGCGGCCCCCAGCGAGCGCGGCAGGCAGCCACGCGGCCCGGCGCAGCGCAGGCTCACCGCGCACAGCGCGTCCCGGGCCGCCGCGGCCTGTGCGGCGGTGGCGGGCCGCGCGCCCCGGCGCACCCGCTCCAGTACGGCGCGGATGTGCCGGGGCGGCAGGAAGGACAGGGCCAGCGCGGGGACGAGGACGAGACGGGCGGCCAGCCGCCGGGCGAGGGGGACTCCGGTGGGCCGGTCCAGGGCGCTGGGCGTGGTCATGAGACCAGCCCGGCGGCCCGGAGGTCGCGCAGCAGCGCCCTCACGTCCTGCTCGGCGCGGTCGCGGTCGATCTCGAACCGCGCGACCAGCGCCGCGACGGCGGCCGCCTCGTCCCCGCCGTCCATGAGGGTGCGCACCACCAGCTCACCCGTGGGGTTGAGTTCCCAGTACTCACCGGTGCGTTGGTCGAGGAGCACGGTTCCGTACTGGGTCTGCGCGGTGGAGACGTCGGTGTCGAATCGGAGCGTCATGGGAGCGGCACCTTTCTGCTGTCTCGCGTCATCCGACGGTGGATCCGGGGAGTGGGGCGCGGTCGCGGGAGCGCAGCCACACCTCGCACGCGATGGTCGAGTAGAGGATCGCGTCGCGCAGGCCCGGCGCGGACGGCCGCTGCGCGAGCCGGCGCAGTTCCCCGCCGTCCACCAGGCCGAGGCCCTCCAGCCGGGAGCCGGTCCACAGGGCCAACAGGTCGCCCCGGTGGCGGCGCAGCCCGTCGGACGCGTCCATCGACGCCTCGGCCTTGTTGGCACGCCGCAGGCACTCCTCCGGGACGACACCGCGCATCGCCTCGGTGAGCAGCGGTTTGTACCGCCACGGCGTGACGCGTTCGTCGGGCCGCACCGCGAGGCACGCCTCGATGACGCGGTCGTCCAGGTACGGCGACGCCATCGGGAGTCCCGCCCGGGCCGCCATCCGCTCCCACTGCCGGATGATGCGCGTGCAGGTGCGGATCAGCTCCAGGTCGGTGTGCAGGCCGCGGTCCGGGTGCAGCGGCTCGGCCCGGGCGGCGGAGTCCAGCAGGGCCCGGCGGGCCAGCCGTTCCGTTTCGGCGGTCATCCAGGGGAACAGACGGGGGGACATCCCCCATCCGAGGCTGCCGGTCACCGAGGACTCCGGCATCGGATCGCGCAGCCGCCGGACGGAGTCCGCCAGCCAGCGCGGGTAGGCGCGGGAGTCGGCGAGGGCACTCGCCGTGCCGCCGAGGGGCCAGTTCCACAGGGCCCTGAAACCCCGCAACTGGCGCAGCGCGAACAGCGGGCGGGTCCGCAGCAGTCCGTGGTAGTACGCCTCCGAGCACCATGCGACGTGGTCGCCGCCGATCCCGGTGAGGTGCACCCGGCTGCCGCGCTCGGCGAGCCACGGCAGGTGCTGCAGGACGCGTGAGCGGTCCATCACCCCGATGGTCGGCTCGTCGAGCAGGTCGTCGATGCCGAGCAGGTCCGAGTAGACCAGGGCCGAGGCGTCCGCGTCCCAGACGACGTGATCGACCTCCGGGAGGTGCTCCGCCGCCTTCGCGGCCCAGGCCAGGTCGGTGTCCGCGGGGTCCCGTCCGGGCCAGGTCGCCGCCACCACGGACGCGGTGGAGCGGGCGGCCAGGAAGCAGACGGAGGTGGAGTCCAGTCCGCCGGACAGGTCGCAGCTGACCACGCCGCCCGCCCGGGTCCGGACGTCGACGGCCGCGGCCAGTGCCTCGCGGACGGCCGGGGCGCCCTGCGCGAGGGTACGGGTGGGCTCGGGGGGCCGCCACCAGCGTGCGGTGCTGACCCTTTGTCCGTCCGCGGAGACGAGCAGGGCGTCCTCCGGGGAGACCGAGTCCACTCCCTGCCAGACGGAGGACTCGTACAGGGGATGCGGCACCGGCCACAGGAGCCGGACCGCCAGCCGGCCGGTGTCCGGGCTGGTCCCCAGGGCCTCGGCGAGCAGGTCCGCGCTCGTCGCGGCGACGTGGACGCCGCCGATCCGCGCGTGGAAGACCAGGCGCAGCCCGGAGGCGGTGCCCTGCACCCGAAGCCGTCCGCGGTGGGTGGCCACCAGGTGGAAGCTGCCGGGCAGGGAGCGGGCCAGGGCGTCGAGTTCGGTGAGGTCGCGCAGGTGGGCGGCCCGGCGTTCGAGCTGCTGCTCGTCGGCCGGGCACCAACCGAGGGCGGCGAGGGCCGTGGTGCCCGCCCGGGCCGTGGTGATCTCCGTGCCGGACCACCGGCCGACGAGCCAGGGCCGCCCCGAGGCGTGGGGCAGGACGCGGGTTCCGGGGCGGCGGAAGAAGCGGGCCGCGACGGCCGCCTCCTCGCAGTCGGGGAGGACCGCGAAGTGGGCGTCGCCGCGACCCGGTTCCGCACTCTCGTGCATCTCGGACATGTAGTCGCGCTACGTGCCGGCCGTCAGTTCTTGCTGAGGATCAGTCGGTCGTTGCCGTTGCGCTGCAGCAGCCCGGTCTTCTCGCGGAACGACCCGAGCCGGACGAGCGTCGGGGCCTCGTACGCCTTCTTCATGCCATCACCTCGATGTGAGCGGTGCCGTCGGCCATCCGCGCGGCCGGCGGCGGGGACACCAGATAGCGGGGCGGCACGCGGCACAGGCAAGACACCGGAGATAAGTCGTATCACCCGACTTCGTTCCGGACGGCACGCGCCCCGTCGGCGGCCCCACCGGAACCGAGAGGGGTTGCGTGGGGAGGCGAACGGACGGCACACGCCCTCTGACCTGCCCGGCACGGCCGGCGTACCGGAGAGGCGGTCGACCAGGACCCGGCACGCGGAGTAAGGGGGCGCCGACCGGCGTACAGCGCACCGGGCACGCAACCGCCGGGACCGGACCCGTCCCGGGCCGCGGTGTGCGTGTGCCGACCGGACGAGCACCGCCGACCCGATTGGCCCCTGGGTAAGGGAACGGTAAAACGCCCTCGCTCGTTCACCCGGCATGACAGCTATGACCCCCGGCTCGAACATCCCCCTCTCCGCCGCCCGCGTGACGGTGGACGTCGCCGCGCCCGTGCGGCTCGACGTATCGGGCCTGCTGCTCACCGCCGACGGCAAGGTGCGCTCCGACGACGACTTCATCTTCTACAACCAGCCCACCGGCCAGGGCGTGACCTACCGCTCCGGCGGCGGCACCGCCCCGGACGCGATCGTGGTCGACACGGCCGCCGTCCCGCCGGGCATCGAGAAGATCGTCGTCACCGCCAGCCCGGACGCGGCCGGGCAGACCTTCCAGGGCATCGAACCCACGGCCACCATCCGCAACGCGGACGACAACTCCGTCCTCGCCACCTTCACCCCGCCGCAGCTGGGCACCGAGACCGCCCTGGTGATCGTGGAGGTCTACCTGCGCAACGGCGCCTGGAAGGCCCGCGCGGTCGGCCAGGGTTACGCGAACGGCCTGGCCGGCATCGCCACCGACTTCGGCGTCACGGTGGAGGAGCCGGCCGCCCCCGTCCAGCCCGCACCCCCGGCGCGGTCGCAGGCGGCCACTCCCCCGCCCCCGCCCGCCGCCGCGCCGACCATGCCCGCCGCTCCCCCCGCGGCGCCGGCCGCCCCGCCGGCCCCCGCCCCGGGCGCCGGGAAGATCAACCTCGACAAGGGCCGGGTCAGCCTCCAGAAGAACCAGACCGTCTCCCTCGTCAAGGGCGGCCGTCCGGTGCTGTCGCAGGTCAAGATGGGGCTCGGCTGGGAGCCCGCGTACCGCGGCAAGGACATCGACCTGGACGCGTCGGTCATCGCCTACGGCCCGCAGCGCAACCACATCGACAGCTGCTACTTCGGCAAGCTGTCCATCGTCGGCGGCGCCATCAAGCACTCCGGGGACAACCTCACCGGTGAGGGCGGCGGCGACGACGAGGTGATCACCGTGGACCTCGGCCGGCTCCCCCAGGAGGTCAGCGGACTGGTCTTCACGGTCAACTCATTCTCCGGGCAGAAGTTCACGGAGGTCGCCAAGGCGTATTGCCGCCTCATCGACGCCGCGTCCGGAGAGGAGCTGGTCCGCTTCGACCTCACCAGCGCCGAGCCGCAGACCGGCGTGATGATGGCGAAGCTGATCCGCCAGTTCTCCGGCGAGTGGGAGATGACCGCCATGGGCGAGTTCGTCAAGTCCCGCACGGTACGGGGCATGGTGAAGCCGGCGGCGAAGGCCCTGTAGGCAACCGGCTCGGTGGGGCGCTCCCGGCACAGGGTGCCGCCCCACCGGCACGGCCTATCCCCGCAACCCGTCCCACACCAGCGACAGATACCGGCGGACGGACCTCCCGACGTCCCCGCCCTCCTCGTGCGTCGCACCGGCCGCCGTCGCCACCCCGTGCACCAGCCGCAGCACCTCGATCGGCTCGACGTCCCGCCGCAGCGCCCCGGCCTCCCGCGCCGCCCGCACCAGACGCTCCGCCGCTCCCCGCAGGCAGTCACCGCACGCCGTGTCCACCGCCGAGCCGCCGGCCGTGACGGCGGTACCCAGCAACGCCTTCATCCCGCGCACCTCGATCATTCCGGCGGCGAGCTCGTTCAGCCACGCCCGCAACGCCTCACCCGGCGCCCGCTCGGCCGCTATGACGTCCGCCCGGGCCGCGATCGCCTCGATCCGGTCGAGGTAGACGGCCTCCAGCAGCGCCTGCCGCGTCGGGAAATGCCGGTACAGCGTGCCGGTCCCGACCCCCGCGCGCTTGGCGATGTCGTCCAGGGAGGCACCTTCCCCGTACTCGGCGAAGGCCGCCGCCGCGACCTCCAACAGTCGCTCACGGTTGCGACGGGCATCCGCGCGCATGGGCCTGACCTGCGCCATCCCACTACTCCTGAACACCGGGGTCCTACGCCGAACCCTACCGCGCGCCCGCGCGCCGCCGCCCGGCCCGCACGAACGCCGCGACCCGGTGGACCGCCTCCTTCGAGACGTAGCGGAGCCGCTTGCGCCGCCGGGCAGTACGACTAGAACAGCGCGCTGTAGGCGTTCAGCGCCGGCTGCCCGCCCAAGTGGGCGTAGAGGACGGTGGCGTCGCGGCCGATCTCGCCCCGGGCCACCAGGTCGACCAGCGCCGCCATCGACTTCCCCTCGTAGACCGGGTCGGTGACCATGCCCTCGGTCCGGGCGGCGAGCCGCATCGCCGCGAGCGTGGCGTCGTCGGGGACGCCGTAGGTGCCCGCGTGGTACCGCTCCTCCAGTTCGACGTCCGCCCGGGTCAGTTCCGCCGTCACGCCGATGAGCTGCCCCGTGCGGTGCGCGATCCGGGCGATCTGCTCCCTGGTGCGGGCGGGTTCGGCGGACGCGTCGACGCCGATCACCCGCCGGGTCCGGCCGCCCGCCTCCTCCAGCGCGCGGAACCCGGCGACCATGCCGGCCTGGGTCGAGCCGGTCACCGAGCAGACGACGACGGTGTCGAAGAAGACGCCCAGTTCCCTTTCCTGCTCGGCGACCTCGTACGCCCAGCCGGCGAAGCCCAGCCCGCCGAGCGGGTGGTCGGAGGCGCCGGCGGGGATGGCGTAGGGCTTGCCGCCCGCGTCCTCGACCTCCTTGAGCGCCCGTTCCCAGCTCTCCTTGAAGCCGATCCCGAACCCGGCCCGCACCAGCCGCACATCGGCCCCGGCCAGCCGGGAGATCAGGATGTTGCCGACCTTGTCGTAAACCGCGTCGGGCCAGTCCACCCAGCTCTCCTGCACCAGCACGCACTTGAGCCCGGCCCGCGCGGCGACGGCCGCGACCTGGCGCGTGTGGTTGGACTGCACGCCGCCGATGGAGACGAGCGTGTCGCAGCCCCGGGCGAGGGCGTCGGCGACCAGGTACTCCAGTTTGCGTGTCTTGTTCCCGCCGTAGGCGATCCCGGAGTTCAGGTCCTCCCGCTTCGCCCAGAGGGCGGCCCCGCCGAGGTGTTCGGTGAGCCGTTCGAGCCGGTGCACGGGCGAAGGGCCGAGGAGCAGCGGGTAACGCTCGTACGAGGAAAGGGACATGCGCCCTCCAGGTCGGTCCGGTTGAGTCGGTTCCGGTCCGGACAGGTCCGGATCAGTCGAGGTCGGTGCGGATCAGTCGATGTCGGCGAGCTCTTCGAGGCCCCGCCAGATGTCCGCCGTCACCCGCAGGGCCGTCTCCGTGTCGCCGGTCGCGCAGGCGTCGATGAGGCGGTCGTGCAGTCCGGCCGAACGGCAGCTGCCGCCCTCGCCGAAACGGCGGCGCTCCAGGCGGCGGATGAGCGGGGTGTAGCGGGCGACGGTGGCAGCGGCGGCCCGGTTGGCGGCGGCGCGGACGAGGACGTGGTGCAGGTCGTCGTCGGCGCGGAGGGCACCGTCGACGTCGCCCGCGCGGACGGCCGCGGCGAAGCGCTCGTTGGCCGCGCGCATCGTGTCGAGGTCCGCGTCCGTCAGCCGGGCGACGGCGATCCGCGTGACCAGTTCGTGCACGGCGCCGACGACGGCCGCGGCGTCCCGCACGTCCTCGGCCAGGACCGGGGTGACCCGGGTGTGACTCTGCGGCTTGCTCTCCAGCAGGCCCTCGTCCACGAGCCGGGAGAACGCCTCGCGCACCGGCGCCCGGGACAGCCCCAGCCGCTCGGCCAGGTCGGCGTCGCGGACGATCGCGCCCGGCTCGAGCTCTCCGGCGACGATGGCGTCGCGGATCGCCGCGTGGGCGCGGTCGCGCAGCAGGGTGCGGGGTACGGGTCGGATGGCCTCCACGACTGAAATGTTAGATATCAAACGCGCGGGACGGCAAGGGTGCGGCCCGCATCCACGCGTCGGGAGGCGGGTCGCGGCGGACGTGGGGGACGGTACGTCCGGGTGCCAGTGACCGTACGTAAATCGCACGGACTCACCAGCTCGGGTGACCTACAGTCAGTGACGCCTCTGCCGCTTCCAGGGTCCCGTGATGGCGAGCAGGATGCCGGGGTCCTGGATATTGGCGTAGAGGGTCTTCCCGTCGGGGGAGAAGGTGACGCCGGCGAACTCGCTGTACTCGGGTTCCTCTTCGGAGCCCACGTTCAGGTCGTTGCGCGCGATGGGGTACGTACGCCCGCTGTCGGTGGCGCCGAACAGGTGCTGAACGCCGTCGCCGTCCTCGGCGATGACGATGCCGCCGTACGGGGACACGGTGATGTTGTCGGGGCCGTCGAAGGCGCCGTCCGCCGACGGGTCGGGGTTGACGCCGAGAAGGACCTTGAGGGTGAGGGTGCGGCGGCCCGGGTCGTAGAACCAGACCTGGCCGTCGTGCGGGCGGCCGGGGCTCTCGTCACGGGCGAAGGAGGAGACGATGTAGGCGCCGCCGTCGGCCCACCACATGCCCTCCAGCTTGCGGGCCCGGGTGATCCGGGCGTCGGTGAACTGCTTGCGCACGGAGGTGTTCCGCGCGTCGCGGTCGGGGACGTCGACCCAGTCGACGCCGTAGACCGTGCCGGTCTTCGTCGCGCGGGAGAGGTCGTCGACGAACTTGCCGCCGGAGTCGAAGCACTTGAAGGCCTGGAGGACACCGGCGTCGTCCGCGAGGGTGCGCAGCCGGCCGCGGCCGTGGCGGAAGCCCTGCGGCGGGACCCAGCGGTAGAAGAGGCCGTTGGGGCCGGAGGCGTCCTCGGTGAGGTAGAGGTGGCCGCGCTTGGGGTCGACGACGACGGCCTCGTGGGCGTAGCGGCCCAGCGCCTTGATCGGCTCGGGGTCCCGGTTGGCGCGGCGGTCCTCGGGGTCGACCTCGAAGACGTAGCCGTGGTCCTTGGTCATCCCCTCCTCGCCGGCCTTGTCCTCGGTCTCCTCGCAGGTCAGCCAGGTGCCCCACGGGGTGCTGCCGCCCGCGCAGTTCTGGGCGGTGCCGGCGATGCCCACCCATTCGGCGACGTGTCCGCCGCGGCGGACCTCGACGACCGTGCAGCCGCCGGCGGCGGCCGGGTCGTAGACGAGTCCCTCGGCGAGGGGGACGGGGTGGTCCCAGCCGTCGCGGTGGCCGCCGAGTTCGTGGTTGTTGACGAGGAGGGTGGTGCCGCGGGGGCCGTCGAAGGTGGCGGTGCCGTCGTGGTTGGACGGGGTGTACTCGCCCGACTCCAGCCTGGTCCGGCCGCTGTAGGTGAGGATCTCGTACCGGAAGCCGGCGGGCAGCGCGAGGATGCCGTCCGGGTCGGGGAGCAGAGGACCGTAGCCGACCCCACCGTGGTCGTGCCCGTGATCGTGGTCTCTGCCGTGCTCCTCCCCCGCCCTCTCGGTGTCCGTGGACGCGAGGGCGTTCGGGGCGGTGGCGAGGGCGCCGACGCTGCCCGCCAGCGCGATTCCGGCGCCGGTGAGCGCGGATCGGCCGGCGAAGTCCCTGCGGGTGAGCGACATGGTGTCTCCTGTGACGGTGGACGTGCCTGGAGGGTGGCGGACCTCGTTCCGCGTCACGGTCGCGCCCACGTCTGAACGGCGGTTGAACTGGGCGCGACCTCTCCCTGCCGGGTTGCGTGAATCCGCACGCCGGCGCGGGCACGCGCGCCTCCCCGTCGCTTGAACGACGAAGCCCCCGAGGGCGGCACGGGCGGGCGGGGAGACGCCCCGCGGTGCCCGTTCGCACCACCCGACCCGGCCGGGTGCCGTGCCGTGCCGTGCCGGATCCGCCGGAGCCGGCCCGAGCGTCCCGAGGCCGCTGTCAGCCCCCGTGCTGCGACCGCGCCTTGAACGCCGCCTTCCGCGCTTCCTTGGCGACCTTCTTGTCGGGGTGCAGCCGGCCCATGGCCTCCAGGACGTCCGGCGTGGCCGGGTGTTCGACCCGCCAGGCCGTGTCGAAGAACCCGCTGTGCTGCTGGGCCAGCCCTTCCACCAGGGCACGCAGTTCCTCGGAGTTGCCCTCGGCCGCGAGCTGCGCGGCCACGGTGTCGATGGTCAGCCAGAAGACCATCTCCTGCGGCGGTACCGGTACGTCCCGCGCGCCGTGCTCGGTCAGCCAGACCCGGGCGAGGCCGCCCAGTTCGGGGTCGTCCAGGACCTCCCGCAGCGCGGGCTCCGCCTCGGCGCCGACCAGGGACAGCGCCTGCTGGCAGCGCAGGCGGCGCAGGGGCGCGCCGGTGTCCGAGCCGCGGGCCGCCGCCAGGAGCTCGCGGGCGGCGTCGAGCGCGCCGCGTCCGGCCAGCCACAGCTCGGTCTCGGCGTGGGCCGCGGCCGGCGGGAAGGGGGCCGTGCCGTCGAGCAGCGCGTCGGCGCCCTTGTCGGCGAGGTCGCCGACGGCGGGTACGTCGAAGCCGGCCTCCAGGAGCCGCGTGCGCAGCCCGTACAGCCCGAGGGGGGTCAGGCGCACCATGCCGTAGCGGGCGACGTCGGCCTCGTCGACGGGCGCCGCCGGCTCCTCGTCCGCGTCGGCCATCAGGGCCTCGTCCACCGGCCGGTAGGCGACGAGCCCGACGGGTTCCAGCATCCGGAACTGGTCGTCCAGCCGCATCATCGCGTCGGAGACCTGCTCCAGCACGTCGTTGGTGGGCTCGCCCATGTCGCCGGGCACGATCACGGACGCGGCCAGCGCGGGCAATGGCACGGAGGCGTCGCCGGCCCCGTCCTCGCCGACGGTGAGCAGGTAGAGGTTGCCGAGCACCCCGTCCAGGAACTCCGCCTCGGCCTCCGGGTCCCAGTCCAGGGACGACAGGTCGACCGTGCCGCCCTCGGCCATCGCGTCGACCAGGTCGTCGAGGTCGGGCACGCTCGCGTCCGCGAGCACCGTCTCCAGCGCGGTGAGCCACACCCCGAGCACGTCCTGCGGGGAGCCGCCGGTGAGCAGGGCGAGGTCATCGCCCACCGCGACGGTGCCCGTCTCCTCGTCGGTGATCTCGACGAGCCCGGTGTCCACGGCGATCCGCCAGGCCTCGCTCGCGTGAGCCGCGGCGTCGTCGCCGGTCAGCCCTAGTTCACCGGCCGCCGCGGACAGCTGCTCCTCGACGAGCCCGCCGCCGGCGTCCACGCGGGTCTCCGGGCCGGCCCAGCGGGCCAGCCGGGCCGCCCGGGCGAGCAGCGGCGTGGACAGCGCGTCGCGAGCCAGCTCCGCTTCGGGGCGCAACCGTGCGGGCGGCAGGGTGGAGCGGTCTGACATCGGCTGTTTTCTCCTCGCGCGCCTTGACGGCCGTGGGGCCGCGTCCGGGCGGCCGCTTCTCGGCCGCGTCTCGACGGCCGTACGGCCATCCGGACGCCATACGGCTCAGCCGCTCAGCCTAGACGGGTTTGGCAGCATGCCGCCCGGTTCACCTCCCCGACGGGTGCCGTACATGGCCGAAACCTTGACAACCGGCCCGAGCAGGCAGGAGATTGACGCGCGTAGAAAGTGGGGGACAAGTGTTCGCCCAGGTCTGTTTCACTCAGGTCCGCAGGCGCCCTGCGCTCCCTCGCGTCCCATGCCCCACCCTCGTCCCGGCGCTCTGTCACGTCCCCGGAGGGATCCCGTTGGCCAGCAAGTCCTCCGCGCGCCTCGCCGCGCTCACCGTCGCCGCCGTCTGCTCGGTGACGTCCACCGTAGTCCTCACCTCCCCCGCACACGCCGACTCCGTGCGCGTCCACGACATCCAGGGCAGCACCCGGCTGTCGCCGTACGCGGGCAAGCAGGTCACCGACGTGGCCGGAATCGTCACCGGGGTCCGCGGCTACGGCTCCTCCAGAGGCTTCTGGATCCAGGATCCGCGGCCGGACGCCGACCCGGCCACCAGCGAGGGCGTCTTCGTCTTCACCGGCTCCACCCCGAAGGGCGTCGCCGTCGGTGACGCGGTCACCGTGTCCGGCACGGTCTCGGAGTACGTGCCGGGCGGCACCTCCTCCGGGAACCAGTCGCTGACCGAGATCACCCGCCCGACCTTCACGGTCGTCTCCAGCGGCAACGCCGTCCCGGCCGCGACGACCGTCTCCGCCCGGTCCGTGCCGCGGGCGTACGCCCCCGAGGGCGACGAAGCCGCGAACGGCTCGGTCAACGGCCTCACGCTGCGGCCGGAGAAGTACGCCCTGGACCTCTACGAGTCCCTGGAGGGCATGAACGTCAGCGTCGCCGACGCCCGCGTCGTCGGCGCCTCGGACCCGTACACCGAGCTGTGGGTCACGGTGAAGCCCTGGGAGAACGCCAACCGCCGCGGCGGCACGGTGTACGGCTCGTACGACTCCCAGAACACCGGCCGCCTCCAGATCCAGTCCCTGGGCAAGCCGGCCGACTTCCCCGACGCCAACGTGGGCGACACCCTCGCCGGCACCACGGCGGGCCCGCTGGACTACAACCAGTACGGCGGCTACACGATGGTCGCGAGCGAGATCGGCACCCTGGAGAGCGGGGGCCTGGAGCGGGAGTCGACGCGCCGGCAGAGCGGCCGCGAGTTGGCGGTGGCGACGTACAACGTCGAGAACCTCGACCCGTCCGACGGCACCTTCGCCGCGCACGCCGAGGCGATCGTGCACAACCTCGCGTCACCCGACATCGTGTCCCTGGAGGAGATCCAGGACAACAACGGCGCCACGAACGACGGCACGGTGGCCGCCGACGCGACGGTCGGCAAGCTGATCGACGCGATCATCGCGGCCGGCGGCCCGCGCTACGACTGGCGCGGCATCGACCCGGTCGACGGCGAGGACGGCGGCCAGCCCGGCGGCAACATCCGCCAGGCGTTCCTGTTCGACCCGGAGCGGGTCTCCTTCACCGACCGCGGGGCCGGCGACGCGACCACCGCGACCGGCGTGACGAAGGTGCGCGGCAAGGCGGCGCTCACCCACTCCCCCGGCCGCGTCGACCCGGTGAACGCCGCCTGGGCGAACAGCCGCAAGCCGCTGGCCGGCGAATTCGTCTTCCGCGGCCGGACGGTCGTGGTCGTCGCCAACCACTTCAACTCCAAGGGCGGCGACCAGGGGCTGACGGCGCAGTACCAGCCGCCGTCGCGCGGCTCGGAGACCCAGCGCCACGCGCAGGCGAAGGTCGTCAACAACTTCGTCAAGGACGTCCTGGCCACCCAGAAGAACGCGGACGTCGTCGTCCTCGGCGACATCAACGACTTCGAGTTCTCGACGACCACCCGCCTCCTGGAGGACGACGGCGTCCTGTGGTCGGCGGTCAAGTCGCTTCCGAAGAGCGAGCGCTACTCGTACGTCTACCAGGGCAACAGCCAGGTCCTGGACCAAATCCTGGTCAGCCCGTCGATCCGGTGGGGCGGGCGCCTGTCGTACGACAGCGTGCACGTCAACGCCGAGTTCCACGACCAGATCAGCGACCACGACCCGCAGGTGCTGCGGTTCCGTCCGTAACCGGCGCTCGGTGGGGGCGGGTTCAGCGGGGCACGAGGCCGAGGGCGTGGTCGTAGCGGCTGACCCCGCCGCCGCTGGTCATGCCCGGCCAGTTCTGCACCCGCTTCCACAGGTTTGATCCCGAGCCGATGCCGTCGCCCGGTGCGGCGAGGGCGTCGATATGGGCCTGGGCGCTCTCCCACTCGGCGTAGTTGAGGACGCGGGTGCCGTCCGTGCTGAGGTGGAAGTAGGCGGAGACGGCTCCGGGATGCTGCTCCGGCTCGCTCTCCAGGGCCTCGAACACGGCGTCCACCCAGGCGCGCTGCCTGTCGGGGTCCGGGCCCTCGAACTCGACGTCGACGATGACGACGCAGCCCGGGACGGGTGCCGTGCCGTCCTTGCGGGCGAGGCTGCGGTAGTGCCGGTACCGGCCGAGCCACAGCCGTTCGATGCCCGGCACGGCGGTGTCGATCTCGTCGACGCGTTCCTGGCGGTGGGTCTTGAAGAAGGTCTCGTAGGCCTGCTCGCAGGCCCACTGCGAGTGGTGCAGCAGCGTGCTGCCGTCGTGGCCGGTGTAGACGTGGTAACCCAGCAGGTCGTCGGCGGGCCAGGGCCGGCTCTCCCAGGTACGGGCGATGGCGTCGACGGTCTGCCGCTGCCGCTCGGGGGTGCCCACCCGCCATGTGCTGAAGAAGGGTGCCTGGACGTCGGGGCGGGCCAGTTCGGGGTGGGCGTCGGTGCGGCGGGTCATGCCTGCCTCCATCGGTCGGTGGTCGTCGGATGCCTCTGCGGCGTCCGGTGCACGCACCACTCTCCGATCTCGACCAAGGTTGAGGTCAAGTGCCCGCGGTATTACACGGTTCGAGGAGAGACCCCGCGCGGGGTCTCTCCTCGAACCGTGTACCCGGCGTCCTCAGCAGCGCCCGTGATGACGGCGCCGCAGCACGCCCGCCGCCACGAGCGCGCCCGCCGCCGCACCGGCGACCAGGACCGCGCGGGGATGGTCGAGTCCCACCCGGACCACGCCGCGCGCCCGTCCCGGCACGCGCCGCTCGACGGTGTGCCCGGCCCTGCCCGCCTTGCCCTGCACCGCGTGTCCGGCCTGCCCGGCCTTCTCCTGGACGGCGTGACCGGCTTGGCCCGCCTTGTCCTGGACGGCGTGACCGGCCCGGTGCGCCTTGCCCTGCACCGTGTGGCCGGCCTGCGCGGCGGAACTGCGCAGCTGCACGGTCATGGCACCGGCCTTGTCCCTGAGGTCGGCGGCCCGGACCTTGGCACGGCCCTTCACGTCCGCCTTGCCCGCCAGCTCCTCCACGGTGTCACCGAGCTGGCTGCGGGTCCGCTCGATCTGCTGCCGCAGCTCGTCGGGACCCTTGGCCCCGCCCGCCGGCTGCGCGGTGGAGCCGGCCCGCGTGCCGTCCCCGCTCGTCGCGTCGGTCATCGATGCGCCCTTTCCCTGATCACGTCCACGTCGGTCCTGACGCTGCCGAGGGTCGCCTCGGGCTTCGGGGGCACGGCACGACGGAGCTGGGCGCGGCCCATCATGGCCAGCACGCCCGCGGTCACGAAGAGCACCGCCGTCACGATGAGCGCCGCGGCCCAGACGGGCAGCGCCAGCGAGAGCGCGGCGATGGCCGTGCCGGCCAGGGCGAACAGACCGACGTACCCGATGGCGCCCGCGGCGCCCAGCATCCCGCCGCCGCGCCCGGCGCGCTTGCCCTTCTCCGCCAGCTCCATCTTGGCGAGGGCCACTTCCTGGCGCACGAGCCGGGAGAGCTGTTCGGTGGCCTGACCGACGAGTTCGCCCACGGAGTGCTGCTCATCGCGCACCGGCCTGGTGTGCCTGGTCCCGGTCACGGTTCCGCCTCCTCTCGGTTCGGAGCACCCCGGGTACCCCCGGCGGAGCGGCGCTACCCCCGCCGGTGTCGACACAGCAACCTCTCAGCTTCTCTTACCGTTACCTCGTAGCGAATTTAAGTAGAGCTGCACGGTCGTCGCGCCGACACTACTTCCATGACGACGGACCACCGCTCCCCCGCACCTTTCGGCCGTGCCCTGTGCGCCATGGTCACGCCCTTCACCGAGTCCGGCGCCCTCGATCTCGAGGGCGCCCGGCGGCTCGCCGGGCGGCTGGTGTCGGGCGGCTGCGACGGCCTGGTGCTGTCCGGCACCACGGGCGAGTCGCCGACCACCACGGATGCCGAGAAGGCGGCACTGGTCACGGCGGTGCGTGAGGCCGTCGGCGACCGGGTGACGCTGGTCGCCGGGGTGGGCACCGCGGACACACGGCACACGGTGGAGCTGGCGCTGGCCGCGGAGAAGGCCGGCGCGGACGGCCTGCTGGTGATCGCGCCGTACTACAGCAGGCCCCCGCAGGACGCGGTGGAGGCGCACTTCCGGGAGGTCGCGGACGCCTCCGGTCTGCCCCTCGTCGTCTACGACATCCCCGGCCGCACGGGCACCCGCGTCGAACCCGACACCCTCGCCCGCCTCGCCGACCACCCGCGGATCGTCGCCGTCAAGGACTGCTCCTACAACCTGCTCGGCGCCCAGCGGGTGCTCTCCCGCACGGATCTGGCGTACTACGCGGGCTGCGACGAGCAGGTCCTCGCCCTGTACGCGGTCGGCGCGGCGGGATACGTCAGCACGGTCGCGAACGTCGTGCCGGAACTGTTCCGCGCCGTCCTCGACTCCTTCGACGCGGGCGACACCGGACGGGCCGCCCTGCTGCAACGCCGGGCACTCCCGCTCATCGAACCGATGATGGCGGCGGGCCTGCCCGGCGCGGTCACCGCTAAGGCGCTGCTGGGCGCACTGGACCTGCCCGCGGGCCCGGTCCGCGCCCCGCTGCGGGCCGCGGACCGCGCGACGACCGACGCCCTGCTGACGGCGTACGAGGAGTCGGCCGCCGGTCAGCTCCAGGTGTAGCCGTCGCCGAACAGCAGGGTGTGCTCCAGGACGTCCTCCATCGGGTCGTCGATCTGCCCGACGTGGACGTTGAGGAGACCGACGCGGGGGTCGTTGTGCGATCCGGTGGTGGTCTCGTCGGCGTGCGCCGCCCCGGCCGGGGCCCAGCACACCAGCACTGCGGCCCCCGCCCCGGCCAGCCAACGCGCCACGGTCCTCACCCGTTCGTTCGTCATACCAGGTCCTCGTTTCGTGGGATCGGCGTCTGATCGGACTCTGCGTCCACCCGTTCATCCGCCAAGCCCACCGGAGGGTCACGGCCCGTCATCCGTACGTGCGGGGCGCGCGGAGGCACGGGGCGGTGAACGCGTTGGCGGTACGCCACCCGCCCGCCTCGACGACCTCCTGACCGAGCCCAACGGCGCGGCCGACCAGGCCCGCGTCACAGCGCTGCTGAATAGGTACCGGGCCCTGAAACGCTGAACGCCCTCCCGGCGCACCGCGTACGGGCGCGTCGGGAGGGCGGGTCGGCTCCAGTGGCCCCGGTCGATCAGTTGTGGCTGTGCAGGACCTCGTTCAGGCCGCCCCACACCGCGTTGTTCGGGCGGGCCTCGACGGTGCCCGTGACCGAGTTGCGGCGGAAGAGGATGTTGGAGGCGCCGGAGAGCTCGCGGGCCTTGACGACCTGACCGTCGGGCATCGTCACGCGGGTGCCGGCCGTGACGTAGAGGCCGGCCTCGACGACGCACTCGTCGCCCAGCGCGATGCCGACGCCCGCCTCGGCGCCGACCAGGCAGCGCTCGCCGATGGTGATGCGGACGTTGCCGCCGCCGGAGAGGGTGCCCATGGTGGAGGCGCCGCCGCCGATGTCGGAGCCGTCGCCGACGACGACACCCGCGGAGATGCGGCCCTCGACCATCGAGGTGCCGAGCGTGCCGGCGTTGAAGTTCACGAAGCCCTCGTGCATGACGGTGGTGCCCTCGGCCAGGTGGGCGCCGAGGCGGACGCGGTCGGCGTCGGCGATGCGCACGCCCTTGGGGGCGACGTAGTCCGTCATGCGCGGGAACTTGTCGACCGAGGTCACCTGAAGGTGCAGGCCCTCGGCGCGGGCGTTGAGGCGGACCTTCTCGATGTCGTCGACGGCGACCGGCCCCAGCGAGGTCCAGGCGACGTTGGCGAGGTGGGCGAAGATGCCCTCCAGGCTCTGGCCGTGCGGCTTGACCAGGCGGTGGGAGAGCAGGTGCAGGCGCAGGTAGACGTCGTGCGTGTCGACCGGCTTCTCGTCCAGCGAGGAGATGACCGTGCGGACCGCGACCACCTCGACGCCGCGGCGGGCGTCGGGACCGACCGCCGCGGTGGCGCCGCCGCCGAGTAGTTCGGCGGCCTGCTCGGCGGTGAGGCGCTCGGTGCCGGACGGGCCCGGCTCGGCGACGAGTCCGGGGGCGGGGAACCAGGTGTCGAGAACGGTGCCGTCGGCGGCGATCGTGGCAAGGCCGGCGGCCACGGCGCCGGTGGTGCGGGAAGCAGTCGTGTCGGTCATGAGGGCAACCTAACCGGCGGGGGCGTCCAGGTGCGAACCGGCCATCCGGCATCTCACGTGCCGGTCGCCTACCTCCACGGCTACGGACAGTCGCACCCACGCGGCCGCGGGCAGTCGTGCCCGCGTAGCTGCGGGCAGTCGTGCCTCCCCCAGTGCTGAACGGCCCGGGAGGTACCCCCAGGGGCGGCGCGGGGCGCAGCGGCACCCCGCAGCGCCGGGCCGCGACACCCACCCCCGGCGCCCACCCCCACGCCGGTTCAGCCGAGCACCCGCGTTAGCACCACCCGCGCATACCCCTCGTCGTACACCGAGTCCGTCAGCAGCACCTGCAGACAGATTCCGTCCAGCACCGCCACCAGCGCCCGCGCCGTCACCGGGTCCGTCCGCTCGGCGAGAAGCGCACCCACCTCCTCCGCCCACTCCGCGGCCACCGGCCGCAGCGCAGGCCTTCGCAGGGCAGCCAGATACAGCTCGTACTCCAGCTCCACCCCCGTACGGTCGCCGCCCAGCCACTCCCCGAGGGCCCGGGCCAGTTCGTCCGCGAGATCCGCATCGGGATCGGCCAGCGCCGGGTGCCCGGCGACCACCTTGGCGAAGCCCTCGTTGGCCTGCCGCAGGGCGGCGACGAGCAGTTCGTCCAGGGTGGCGAAGTGGTACGTCGTCGAGCCGAGCGGGACGTCCGCCTCGGCGGCGACCGTGCGGTGGCTGAGGCCCGCGATGCCCTGCCGTCCGACGACCCGGATCGCCGCGTCGATGATGCGCTGCCGTCGCTCGGGGTCGTGCCGGCGCGGCATCAGTGCGCGCCACCCAGGTTGAGGACGACGACACCGACGATGATCAGGGCGATGCCGGCGGCCTTGGTGACGGTCATGCCCTCGCCCATGAACAGCACGCCGATCGCGGCGATGGCTGCGGTGCCCACGCCGGCCCAGATGGCGTACGCCGTGCCGACGGCGAGGACCTTCAGGGTCTGGGCGAGCAGTGCGAACGAGAGCACGTAGGCGAGTGCCGTCAGCAGGGAGGGGCCCAGCCTGCTGAAACCCTCGCTGTACTTCATGGCGGTGGTCCCGGCGACCTCGGCGGCGATGGCTCCGGCCAGGAGCAGATATCCCATGTGTACGAGCGTACATAGAGAAGGTCCCCGCGTACGCGGGAACGGCGACGCCCGTCGGGCGTCGCCGTTCTCGCAAGGGGGGTGTCTCAGACGTTGAACCCGAGCGCGCGCAGCTGCTCGCGTCCGTCGTCCGTGATCTTGTCCGGGCCCCACGGCGGCATCCAGACCCAGTTGATCCGCAGCTCGTTGACGAGGCCGTCCGTGGCGGACTTGGCCTGGTCCTCGATCACGTCCGTCAGCGGACAGGCCGCCGAGGTCAGGGTCATGTCGACGGTCGCGATGTTGGCGTCGTCGACGTGGATGCCGTAGATCAGGCCGAGGTTGACGACGTCGATGCCCAGCTCGGGGTCCACGACGTCCATCAGGGCCTCGCGGAGCTCCTCCTCCGAGGCCGGCTTCATTTCCACGGTCTCGCTCATGCCGTCGTCTCCTTCTCGGCGTCGGCGCCTTCCAGCGCCTGGGCCGTCGCGTCCTTCCAGGCCATCCAGCTCAGCAGGGCGCACTTGACCCGGGCCGGGTACTTCGAGACCCCGGCGAACGCGACCGCGTCCTCCAGGACCTCCTCCATCGCGTCGTCGGGCTCGATCCTGCCCTTGGACTGCATCAGCTCCAGGAAGGTCTCCTGGATCTGCTGTGCCCGGGCCAGGTCCTTGCCGACCAGCAGCTCGTTCAGCACGGAGGCACTCGCCTGGCTGATCGAACAGCCCTGGCCCTCGTAGCTGACGTCGCTGATCGTCGTGCCGTCGTACTTCACGCGGAGCGTGATCTCGTCACCGCATGTCGGGTTGACGTGGTGGACCTCGGCGTCGCCATCCCGCAAGCCCCGCCCGTGCGGGTTCTTGTAGTGGTCCAGGATGACTTCCTGGTACATGGAGTCCAGCTTCATGCTTTTCGCTCGTCCCGTCAGCCGAAGAAGTTCCGTACGTGCTCCAGGCCGTCGACCAGTGCGTCGATCTCGGCCGGCGTGGAGTACAGATAGAACGACGCTCGCGTGGTCGCAGGAATTCCGTACCGCAGGCAGACGGGACGGGCGCAGTGGTGGCCGACCCGGACCGCGATGCCCTCCTCGTCGAGGACCTGCCCCACGTCGTGCGGGTGGATGTCGCCGAGCGCGAAGCTGATCGCCGCGCCGCGCTCCTCGGCCGTGGTGGGGCCGATGATACGCAGGTCCGGCACCTCCAGCAGCCGCTTGACCGCGTACTCGGTCAGCGCGTGCTCGTGGGCGAGGATCTTGTCCATGCCGATCGAGTTGAGGTAGTCGATCGCCGCGCCCAGACCCACGGCCTGGGCGATCGGCGGCGTACCCGCCTCGAACTTGTGGGGCGCCGGGGCGTACGTGGAGGAGTGCATCGAGACGGTCTCGATCATCTCGCCGCCACCGAGGAACGGGGGCAGGTCCTCCAGCAGCTCCTGGCGGCCCCACAGGACGCCGATGCCGGTCGGGCCGCACATCTTGTGGCCGGTGAAGGCCACGAAGTCGGCCTGGAGCGCCTGGACGTCCAGCGGCATGTGCGGCGCGGCCTGGGAGGCGTCGATGCACACGAGCGCGCCGACCTCCTGGGCGCGGCGCAC
Organism: Streptomyces mutabilis; assembly: GCF_014649815.1. GTDB lineage: Bacteria > Actinomycetota > Actinomycetes > Streptomycetales > Streptomycetaceae > Streptomyces > Streptomyces mutabilis. The sequence goes on from NZ_BMTT01000018.1 coordinate 53,202, forward strand.
GATCGCCTCGACCGGGTTCTGGGTGCCCAGGATGTTGGAGACCAGCACGAAGGAGACGATCTTCGTCTTCTCGGTGATGACCTCGTCGATGTTGGACAGGTCCAGGCGGCCGTCGTCGGTCAGGCCGAACCAGCGGAGCTTCGCGCCGGTGCGCTGCGCGAGCAGCTGCCACGGCACGATGTTGGAGTGGTGCTCCATCTCCGTGATGACGATCTCGGTCTCGTGGTCCACGCGGTAGGGCTCGTCGGCCCAGCCCAGCATGTTGGCCACGAGGTTGAGGGACTCCGAGGCGTTCTTGGTGAAGATCACCTCGTCGCGGGACGGCGCGTTGATGAACTCCGCGACCTTGTCCCGCGCTCCCTCGTACAGCGCCGTGGCCTCCTCGGCGAGGACGTGCACGCCACGGTGGACGTTGGCGTTGTGCTGCTCGTAGTACTCGTCGAGCACGTCGATGACCTGGCGCGGGGTCTGCGAGGTCGCGGCGTTGTCGAGGTAGACGAGCTTCTTACCGTCGTGGAGCACGCGGTCCAGGATCGGGAAGTCCTTGCGGATCGCCTCGGTGTCGAGGAGGCCCGGCAGCTGTGTCACGCGGATACGCCACCCTTCGTGTATGCCTCGTAGCCCTCGGCCTCCAGCTTGTCGGCCAGCTCGGGGCCGCCGGACTCGGCGATGCGGCCGGCCGCGAAGACGTGGACGTGGTCGGGCTTGATGTAGCGCAGGATGCGCGTGTAGTGCGTGATCAGCAGGGTGCCGACCTCACCGGTCTCGCGGACCCGGTTGACGCCCTCGGAGACGACGCGCAGGGCGTCGACGTCGAGGCCGGAGTCGGTCTCGTCGAGGATCGCCATCTTCGGCTTGAGCAGCTCCAGCTGGAGGATCTCGTGGCGCTTCTTCTCACCGCCGGAGAAGCCCTCGTTGACGTTGCGCTCGGCGAAGGCGGGGTCCATGTTGAGGCGCTGCATGGCCTCCTTGACCTCCTTCACCCAGGTGCGCAGCTTGGGGGCCTCGCCGCGCACGGCGGTGGCGGAGGTGCGCAGGAAGTTGGAGACGGAGACGCCGGGGACCTCGACCGGGTACTGCATGGCGAGGAAGAGGCCGGCGCGGGCACGCTCGTCGACGGACATCTCCAGGACGTCCTCGCCGTCGAGGGTGACGGTGCCGCTGGTGATCGTGTACTTGGGGTGACCCGCGAGGGAGTAGGCGAGAGTCGACTTGCCGGAGCCGTTGGGGCCCATGATGGCGTGCGTCTCGCCCTGCTTCACGGTGAGGTCGACGCCCTTGAGGATCTCCTTCGTGGCGTTGTCGGCCTCGACGGTGACGTGCAGGTCTCGGATTTCAAGCGTTGCCATGGGTGCCTCAGGACTCCTGGGTGAGGGAGACGAGCACGTCGTCCCCTTCGATCTTTACGGGGTATACGGGGACGGGGCGCGTCGCCGGCAGACTGTCGGGCTTGCCCGAGCGGAGGTCGAAGCGCGAGCCGTGCAGCCAGCACTCGATGTGGCAGTCGTCGACCTCGCCCTCGGAGAGGGAGACGTTCGCGTGCGAGCAGATGTCGTGGACCGCGAAGACCTCGCCCTCCGTGCGCACGACGGAGATCGGCGTGCCGTCGAGTTCCACCCGCTTCGGGGTGTCCTCCTCCAGCTCGCCCGCTCCACAGACGCGTACGAAGGTCATGCGACCGACGCCTCCAGCTCTTCTTCGATCTTGGTGAGCAGGCGCTCCTCGATGTCCGGGACGCCGATCTGCTGGACCAGTTCGGCGAAGAAGCCGCGGACCACCAGGCGGCGGGCGTCGATCTCGGGGATGCCGCGCGCCATCAGGTAGAAAAGCTGCTCGTCGTCGAAGCGGCCGGTCGCGGAGGCGTGACCCGCGCCGACGATCTCGCCGGTCTCGATCTCCAGGTTCGGCACGGAGTCGACCCGCGCGCCGTCCGTGAGGACGAGGTTGCGGTTCATCTCGTAGGTGTCGGTGCCCTCGGCCTTGGCCTCGATGAGCACGTCGCCGATCCAGACGGCGTGCGCGTCGTCGCCCTGGAGCGCGCCCTTGTAGACGACGTTGGACTTGCAGTGCGGGACGTTGTGGTCGACCAGGAGGCGGTGCTCCTGGTGCTGGCCCCGGTCGGTGAAGTACAGGCCGAACAGCTCGGCCTCGCCGCCGGGACCGGCGTACTGCACGCGCGGATGCAGGCGGACCACGTCGCCGCCGAAGGTCACGACGACCGACTTGAAGGAGGCATCGCGGCCGATCAGGGTGTTGTGCTGGCCGACGTGCACGGCCTTGGCGTCCCAGTCCTGGACGGCGACGACGGTCAGCTTGGCACCGTCGCCGAGGACGTACTCGACGTTCGCGGCGAGCACGGCGTCACCGGTGTGGTCGATGACCACGACGGCCTCGGCGAAGGCGCCGAGCTCGATGACCTGGTGGGCGTAGGCCGTGCCGCCCTCACCGTGCACGGAGATGCGGACGGGCTCGGTGAGAACCGTCTCCTTGGGGACGGTGATCACGCCGGCCTGCTCGAAGGCCGAGTACGCCTGGGCGGCGACGCGGTCCACGGGCTTGCCGGTGCGGCCGAGCCGGGCGTCGTCGCGGCCGACGGTCTCGACGGTGACGCCCTCGGGGGCCTCGACGGCGACCTTGACGCCCTCGCCGGTGGCGGTGGCGGTGCCGTCGTGCAGGCCGCGCAGCCGCTCCAGCGGGGTGAAGCGCCACTCCTCCTCGCGGCCGTGCGGGACCGGGAAGTCCGCCACGTCGAAGGACGGGGGCGCGCTCATGCGCGTGGCGACGGTCGAGTCGGCCTCGGCGGCCACCGCGATCGCACCGGCGGTCGTGGAACCGACCGGGATGTTCTGAGCCTCAGCCATGGCTGTCGTAGTGCTCGCTTTCCGTTACGTATGGGGCTGGATGGGAAGGCGGGGCGGCCGGCGGGCCGCCCCCGGGCCGGTGATCAGCCGACCGCGCCTTCCATCTGGAGCTCGATCAGCCGGTTGAGTTCGAGCGCGTACTCCATCGGCAGCTCCTTGGCGATCGGCTCGACGAAGCCGCGCACGATCATCGCCATCGCCTCGTCCTCGGAGAGGCCGCGGCTCATCAGGTAGAAGAGCTGGTCCTCGGAGACCTTGGAGACGGTCGCCTCGTGGCCCATGGACACGTCGTCCTCGCGGACGTCCACGTAGGGGTAGGTGTCCGAGCGGGAGATGGTGTCCACGAGCAGCGCGTCGCACAGCACGTTGGACTTGGCACCCGGGGCGCCCTCGCCGATCTCGATCAGGCCGCGGTACGACGTACGACCGCCGCCTCGCGCCACCGACTTGGAGACGATGTTGGAGGAGGTGTTCGGGGCCATGTGGACCATCTTGGCGCCGGCGTCCTGGTGCTGGCCCTCGCCCGCGAAGGCGATGGACAGCGTCTCGCCCTTGGCGTGCTCGCCCATCAGGTAGACGGCCGGGTACTTCATCGTCACCTTGGAGCCGATGTTGCCGTCGATCCACTCCATGGTCGCGCCCTCGTACGCCACGGCACGCTTGGTGACCAGGTTGTAGACGTTGTTCGACCAGTTCTGGATGGTCGTGTAGCGGCAGCGGGCGTTCTTCTTGACGATGATCTCGACCACGGCGGAGTGGAGCGAGTCCGACTTGTAGATCGGCGCGGTGCAGCCCTCGACGTAGTGCACGTAGGCACCCTCGTCGACGATGATCAGGGTCCGCTCGAACTGGCCCATGTTCTCCGTGTTGATGCGGAAGTAGGCCTGGAGCGGGATCTCCACGTGCACGCCCTTCGGCACGTAGATGAAGGAGCCGCCGGACCACACGGCCGTGTTCAGCGCGGCGAACTTGTTGTCACCGGCCGGGATGACGGTGCCGAAGTACTCCTTGAAGAGCTCCGGGTGCTCCTTCAGCGCCGTGTCGGTGTCGAGGAAGATGACGCCCTGCTCCTCCAGGTCCTCGCGGATCTGGTGGTAGACGACCTCGGACTCGTACTGGGCGGCGACACCGGCGACGAGGCGCTGCTTCTCGGCCTCCGGGATGCCCAGCTTGTCGTAGGTGTTCTTGATGTCCTCGGGCAGGTCCTCCCAGGACTCCGCCTGCTTCTCCGTGGAGCGCACGAAGTACTTGATGTTGTCGAAGTCGATGCCCGACAGGTCCGAGCCCCAGTTGGGCATGGGCTTCTTCTCGAAAAGCTTGAGGCCCTTGAGGCGGAGCTTGGTCATCCACTCCGGCTCGGACTTCTTGCCGGAGATGTCCCGGACCACGTTCTCGTCGATGCCGCGCCTGGCAGAGGCGCCGGCCGTGTCGGAGTCGGCCCAGCCGTACTCGTACTTGCCCAGGCCCTCGAGCTCAGGGTGAGCAGTCTCCGTGGGGAGAGTCATGCGGGGTTCCTCCCGGCCGTGCTGGCAGATGCGTTATCGGTGTTCGTGGCCGCGCGCGACGTGTCCGCCGCGTGCGAGGTCTTGGGAATGAAGGTGGTGCAGACCCCGTCGCCGTGCGCGATGGTCGCGAGCCGCTGCACATGCGTACCGAGCAGCTCGGCGAAAAATTCCGTCTCCGCCTCGCACAGCTGCGGGAACTGCTCGGCGACATGGGCGACCGGGCAGTGGTGCTGACACAGCTGCTCGCCCTGCTGGGGCCGGGGTGCGCTCCGCGCGGTAGCAGCGTACCCGTCCGCGCTCAGGGCCTTGGCCAGCGCTTCCGTGCGCAGGTGCGGGGGCGCCGACTCGACGGCCTTGCGGTACGCGCCCGCCTGCCCGGCGATCCTGGCGCGGGCGAAGGCGGCGATCGCCTTCTCCCCGCCCTCCCGCTCGGCGATCCAGCGCAGGGCGTCCGCGGCCAGCTTGTCGTAGGACTGGTCGAAGGCGTCCCGGCCGCAGTCGGTGAGCGCGAAGACCTTGGCCGGCCGCCCGCGCGTGCGCGTGCCGTAGACCCGCTGCTCACGGGCTTCGACCACGTCGTCGGCGACCAGCGCGTCGAGGTGGCGCCGCACGGCGGCCTGGGTCAGGCCCAGGCGCCCGGCGAGCTCGGCGACGGTCGACGGCCCGTGGTCCAGGATGGAGCGCGCGACGCGGTTGCGGGTGGACCGCTCACCGGTCGCGAGTTCCTCCTGCGGAGCCTCGCCAACGTTTTTCACAACGCCATTGTTGCGTAATTCCTCGGAGCCGGGCAAGCCGCGTCCGGACCGCCGGACGGTGCCCTGCGTCACTTAGGCATACCTAATCCGACCTGCGGAAACGATCTTTGATCGATCAATCCGGTGGCGTCCGGTACCGGGTTGCGGAACACTCCCCGGCATGCCCGCACCCCCTCCCACCGGCCCACTCGTCACCCGCGGCACCATCGCCGCCGGGCTGCGCGAGCTGGGCGTGCGCAGCGACGACACGCTCCTCGTGCACTCCTCCCTCAGCTCCCTCGGATGGGTCTGCGGAGGGCCCGTCGCGGTCGTCCAGGGACTGCTCGACGCGCTCGGTCCGGACGGCACCCTGGTGGTGCCCACCCAGACCGGCGACCTGTCGGATCCCGCGTTGTGGCAGAACCCGCCGGTGCCGCGGGAGTGGTGGGACACCGTCCGCGCCGCGATGCCCGCCTACGACCCCCAGATCACGCCCTCGCGCGGGGTCGGCGTGGTCCCCGAGACCGTGCGCACCTGGCCGGGCGCCCTGCGCAGCGCGCACCCCCAGACGTCCTTCGCCGCCGTCGGCCCCCGCGCCGCCGTGGTCGTCGCCGGACACGCGACGGACTGCCGGCTGGGCGAGCGGAGCCCGCTGGCGACGCTGGAGCGGATGGGCGCCCGGGTGCTGCTGCTCGGCGCCGGCTTCGAGGCGTGCACCGGCTTCCACCTCGCCGAGTACCGGATTCCCTCCCCGCTGGTGGAGGTGGGGCGGCCGGGGCCGGTGGGGTGGGAGCGGGTGACGGAGGTATCGATCACCTCGGAACGGTTCGACGAGCTGGGGCACGACTTCGAACGGGACCGGCCCGTCGTGCGCGGGCGGGTCGGCGCGGCGGTGGTCCGGCTGTTCCCGCTGGCGGACGCGGTGGCCTACGCGGCGCGGTGGCTGCCGCTGCACCGACCCCGGCAGTGAGCACGCCCCTCGGCGGCTACGGCCCGCGTCCCCGTGGGAGGGACTTCCCGCCACCCCCGGGCCCGGGCACTTCCCCGCCTACCTAGACTCGTGTCCCATGCGAAGCGAGCCCGTGGTCCAGGTCCAGGCCCTGGTGAAGCGGTACGGCACGAAGACCGCGGTGGACGGCCTCGACCTGGTGGCCCGGGCGGGTGTCACCGCCGTACTCGGCCCCAACGGAGCCGGCAAGACGACCACGGTCGAGACCTGCGAGGGGTACCGGAGGCCGGACTCCGGCACGGTGCGCGTCCTGGGCCTCGACCCGGTACGGCAGGCCGGTGAGCTGCGGCCCCGGATCGGCGTGATGCTCCAGTCCGGCGGCGTCTACTCCGGCGCCCGCGCGGACGAGATGCTGCGCCACGTCGCGAAGCTGCACGCCCACCCGCTGGACGTCGACGCCCTGATCGAACGGCTCGGGCTCGGCTCGTGCGGCCGGACCGCGTACCGCAGGCTCTCCGGCGGCCAGCAGCAGCGGCTCGCCCTCGCGATGGCCGTGGTCGGCCGACCCGAGCTGGTGTTCCTGGACGAGCCGACCGCCGGCCTGGACCCACAGGCCCGCCGCGCCACCTGGGACCTCGTGCGGGACATGCGCACCGACGGCGTGTCCGTCATCCTCACCACCCACCACATGGACGAGGCCGAACAGCTCGCCGACGACGTCGCCGTCATCGACGCCGGCCGGGTCATCGCGCAGGGCTCCCCCGAGGAGCTGTGCCGCGGCGGCGCCGAGAACACCCTGCGCTTCACCGGCCGCCCCGGACTGGACGTCGCCTCGCTGCTCAAGGCCCTGCCCGCCGACTCCTCGGCCGCCGAGCTGACACCGGGCTCCTACCGGGTCAACGGCAAGGTCGACCCGCAGCTCCTGGCGACCGTCACGTCCTGGTGCGCCCAGCACGGGGTGATGCCGGACCGGATCTCGGTGGAGCGGCACACCCTGGAGGACGTCTTCCTGGAACTCACGGGCAAGGAACTGCGCTCATGACGACGAGCACCGGTACGTACACGCCGAAGCCCGGGGCGGCGCCGCTCGGCCGCATGATCGCCGCCCAGGCCGCGCTCGAGACGAAGATGCTGCTGCGCAACGGCGAGCAGCTGCTGCTCACGGTGATCATCCCGACGCTGCTGCTGGTGCTGTTCAGCACCGTCGACATCGTCGACACCGGGGACGGCGAGGCCGTCGACTTCCTCGCCCCCGGCGTCCTCGCGCTCGCGGTGCTCTCGACGGCGTTCACCGGGCAGGCCATCGCCACCGGCTTCGAGCGCCGGTACGGGGTGCTGAAGCGGCTGGCCGCGTCCCCGCTGCCGCGCTGGGGCCTGATGACCGCGAAGACGGTGGCCGTGCTGGTCACCGAAGTGCTCCAGATCGTGCTGCTGGCCGTGATCGCCTTCGCGCTGGGCTGGTCGCCGCAGGGCAACCCGTTCGCCGTGCTGCTGCTTCTGATCCTCGGCACGGCCGCGTTCTCGGGGCTCGGGCTGCTCATGGCGGGCACGCTGAAGGCCGAGGCGACGCTGGCCGCCGCCAACCTGGTCTTCCTGCTGCTGCTCGTCGGCGGCGGGGTGATCGTGCCGTTGGACAAGTTCCCGGACACGGCACGGAGCGTGCTGGGGCTGCTGCCGATCTCCGCCCTGTCGGACGGCCTGCGGGACGTCCTCCGCAACGGCGCCTCGATGCCCTGGGGCGACCTGGGCATCCTCGCCGCATGGGGTGTCGTGGGAATCGCGGCCGCCGGGAAGTTCTTCCGCTGGGAGTAGGGACGCGATGCCTGGAACCGACCCTCGTGAAAGCGTGCACAAGCAGGCGCCTACGATGGGCGGCGTGCCAAACGTGACCCGCGCCGACGCCGCAGCCGCCGTGCGCAACCCTCTCGCCTTCATCGCCGCACTCTGGACCCCGGATCCCCGGACGGTCCGGCGGGCGGCCCTCGCGCCGCTCGTCATGTCGGTGATCATCGTGGTCACCGGTGGTGCCGTCCGGCTCACCGGTTCCGGACTGGGCTGCCCGACCTGGCCCAAGTGCACCGACGACTCGCTCACCGCGACCAGCGAGATGGGCCTGCACGGCGCCATCGAGTTCGGCAACCGCATGCTGACGTACGTGCTGTGCGCCGCAGTCGGCTGGGCGATCATCGCCGCACGGTCCGAGAAGCCGTACCGGCGCAGCCTCACCCGGCTGGGGTGGGCGCAGTTCTGGATCGTGATGAGCAACGCCGTGCTCGGCGGGATCGTCGTGCTCGTCGGCCTCAACCCGTACACGGTCGCGGCCCACTTCGTGGCGACCACTGCGCTGATCACCGTGGCCGCGGTGATGTGGCAGCGCACCAGGGAGGGCGACGCGGCACCGCGCCCCCTGGTCGGCAAGGCCGTCCGGCAGCTGGTGTGGGTGCTGATCGCCGTCTCCGCGCTGCTGGTCCTGGTCGGCACGGTGGTCACCGGTGCCGGGCCGCACGCGGGTGACTCCAGCGACGTCCCGCGGATGCCGGTCGACTGGGAGACGGTGAGCAAGGTGCACGCGGTGCTGGCGTGGGTCGTGGTGACGCTGACGTTCGCGCTGTGGTTCGTGCTGAAGGCGGTCGACGCGCCGAAGGGGCCGCTGGCCCGTACGCGGGACCTCTTCCTGGTGCTGCTCGCCCAGGGCGTCATCGGCTACGTGCAGTACTTCACCGACCTCCCCGAGGTCCTGGTCGGGCTGCACATGTTCGGTTCGTGCCTGGTGTGGATCGCGACGCTGCGGGTGCTGCTGGCGTTGCGCGAGCGGCCGGAGGAGTCGGCCGTCGCGCCCGGCCCGGCGGTCGAGGCGACGCTCACCCGGGCCTGAGCGGACTCACGTTCCCGGCGAACCGCGCCGGGGCGCGCTCCTCCAGGCCGTACACCCGCCCCGCGTTCCCCGCCGCGATCATCCCCGCCACCCGCTGCGCGTCCCCCAGGGACCACGCCCCCTCGGCCACCCAGGTGCCCAGCACCCGTCCCAGGGCCTCGCGGAACAGGCGGGCGGCGACCACGTGCAGCTCCGGCAGGCCCTGCGCGCCGCTGGAGAACAGGATCTTGCCGAAGGGGGCCAGCTCCAGGATCTCCGCGAGGACCGTCGCCGCGCGGGCGCCGGTGCGCACCAGGGCGGCGCCCGAGTCGGCGTAGACGTGCGGGAAGACGCCGGCCAGGTGGGCGGCGTGGCGGTGGTACGGGTAGCCGTGCAGCAGGACCAGGTCGGTGCCGAGGCCGGCGGTGGCCCGCACGAAGTCGGTGAGCAGGACCGGATCGGTACGGTCGATCCGCAGGCCGGGCTCGCCGAGGCCGGCGTGCAGCTGGACCGGCAGTCCGGAGGCGACGGCGATCCACAGCAGGTGCCGCAGCAGCACCGGGTCGCTCAGCTCCCCGCCGACCTCGCGTCCGCTCAGCCAGCGGGCGGCGGCACCGCGCACCTCCCCCGGCCCCGGTGGCTCGGGCGCCAGCGCCAGACCGTGCCGTACGCCCGCGACCGAGGTGAAGGCGACCGCGTGCGCGGCGGCGCCGTGCACGGCCTCGGCGAGGTTGGCGAGGAAGGACTCGACGGTGCCGGAGGTGTCGGCGACCTGCTCGGCCAGCAGCTCCAGACGGACGGTCTCGTGGGCGTCGGCCGCCGCGGCCGAGGCCATCTCGTCGGGTCCGGTGAGGTCGCCGGGCAGGCCCGCGTCGACCAGATACGTCGTGATGCCGCTGCCGCGCAGCAGCCGGCGGTCGGCCTCCATGACACCCAGCTCGCGGCGCCGGGCCAGGTAGCGGGCGGGCGGGCAGTGCGGTTCCAGACCGAGCAGGGGCGGGCACCAGCGGCGTACCGCGAAGCCGGTCTGCGTGTCGAAGAGGGTGGTGCCCGGGGCGGGCGGACCCTCGGTGCGGGCCAGCTGGGCCTCGAAGGTGCCGAGGCCCAGCTCCGTTCTCAGGACGCCGTGGCAGTACTGGTCCACCAGGGACGGCGTTTCGATCATCCGGACTCCCCGTGCTGGGACCGTGCGCCACATGGCCTGTGCGCCTCACGGCTCGTAGGCCTTGCGGCTCTCTACGGTCCTAACGGGTGAAGCCGGTCTCAGGTGTTGCTCGGCCCGCCGACCTGGATGCCCGCCATGCGCGACCACTCGTAGCGGCCGGTCTCCACCTTGGCCGCGAACTCGCCGTCGAAGTCTTCGTGCACGGTGATCCCGGACTTCTCCACGGCCTTGAGCGCCGTCTCGTAGGAGCGCGCGACCAGGTCTCCCCAGGCGCCGTCCTCGCCGACCAGCACGATCCGGGCACCGCGCTCACCGAGGTAGGCCACCTGGCCCTCGGCACCGCGGTGCGCCTTGGAGAAGGAGTCGATCCGCCGGACGAGTCGCGCCGTCTCGCGCTCGGCCTTCGCGTCAGCCTGCTGCGTGTCTGCCATGGACAGGATGCTACCGACGGGTAGATCGAACGGCGACGGGCGGGGTGCGTGGCCTTGGCCACCCACCCCGCCCGTCCGACGAGACCTCAGCGCAGGAAGGGATCCACCGCGATCGCCAGGAAGAGCACCGACACATAGGTGATCGACCAGTGGAAGAGCCGCATCTCCTTGAGCTTGACGCCCGTCACCTCGGCCTTGGCCCGGTTCTGGAGGCCGTGCGCCTCCCAAAGCCACATGCCGCCGGCCAGCAGGGCGACGGCCGTGTAGAACCAGCCGGTGTAGCCGAGCGGCGTCAGCAGCAGGGACACGGCGACCATCACCCAGCTGTAGATGACGATCTGCCGGGCGACGACCTTGTTGGAGGCTATGACCGGGAGCATCGGCACGCCGACGCGCGCGTAGTCCTCCTTCACCTTCATGGACAGCGGCCAGTAGTGCGGCGGCGTCCAGAAGAACATCACCCCGAAGAGGATGATCGGCGCCCAGGACATCGAGTTCGTCACGGCCGACCAGCCGATGAGCACCGGCAGGCAGCCGGCGATGCCGCCCCAGACGATGTTCTGCGAGGTGCGGCGCTTGAGGATCATCGTGTAGACGACGACGTAGAACAGGAGCGCGCCGAGCGAGAGCCAGGCCGACAGCCAGTTGACGGTGAGGCCGAACAGCAGCGTCGAGACGATCGCCAGGGTGATGCCGAAGGCGAGGCATTCGCGCGGGCTGACCATGCCGGTGACCAGCGGGCGCTGCGAGGTTCGGTCCATCAGCGCGTCGATGTCACGGTCGATGTACATGTTCAGCGCGTTGGCGCCGCCCGCGGAGAGGTAGCCGCCGACGCAGGTCAGCAGCACCAGCTTCAGATCGGGCACACCCTGCTCGGCGAGGAACATCACCGGAACGGTGGTGATCAGCAGAAGCTCGATGATCCGCGGCTTGGTCAGCGCCACGAACGCCTTGACACGGGCCCCGAACGGCCGGTGACTCGGGCTCTGGCTCGTCCCGATTACCCCCGCAGGACGGGATTCAACGGCCGTCACGCACACCCCTGACAGAGACATCCCAGCAAGCCTTCCCGTGTGAAGTGGCGGTAAAGGCTCGCGCGTACCACGCCACTTTAGACGTTGCCCTTACTTCGGCCTTCGCGGGGGTGGGGTCGTGTTGAGAAGGGTGCTCCGACGCGCGTTCGGGGAGTCGATTGAGCGGTCAGATGAGCGGCTGCGCATTCACTTGCCGAATGCGGTTTCACCCAGTCGACAGGCGGACGCGGAAGAGTCCCGGCAGTCTGGTTTCCAGCGGAAAAGCGCACGTACTTACGGGGGTAGGCTCAGCAACGGCCGGCCGACTCAGGACGCGCCGGCAGCCGGTGGGCGCCACGTGCACCGGCATCCGACATGTGGAGAGGAGCCCTGACTCAGGGTGAGCACCAAGCCGACCACCACAGACCTCGAGTGGACCGAACTGGACCAGCGGGCCGTGGACACCGCCCGCGTCCTGGCCGCCGATGCCGTACAGAAGGTTGGCAACGGCCATCCGGGTACGGCGATGAGCCTGGCGCCCGCCGCCTACACCCTCTTCCAGAAGGTGATGCGGCACGACCCCGCCGACGCGAACTGGGTCGGGCGCGACCGTTTCGTGCTGTCCGCCGGCCACTCGTCCCTGACCCTCTACACCCAGCTGTACCTGGCCGGCTTCGGCCTGGAGCTGGACGACCTGAAGTCCTTCAGGACGTGGGGCTCGAAGACCCCCGGTCACCCCGAGTACGGGCACACCACGGGCGTGGAGACCACGACCGGCCCCCTGGGTCAGGGTGTCGCCAACGCGGTGGGCATGGCGATGGCCGCCCGCTACGAGCGCGGCCTGTTCGACCCGGAGGCTCCCGAGGGCGAGTCGCCGTTCGACCACTTCGTCTACTGCATCGCCGGTGACGGCTGCCTCCAGGAGGGCATCTCCGCCGAGGCGTCCTCGATGGCGGGCCACCAGAAGCTGGGCAACCTGGTCCTGCTGTGGGACGACAACCACATCTCGATCGAGGGCGACACCGAGACCGCCGTCTCCGAGGACACCTGCAAGCGGTACGAGGCGTACGGCTGGCACGTGCAGCGCGTCGCCCCGAAGCCGGACGGCGACCTGGACCCGAACGCGCTCTACGACGCGATCGAGGCGGCGAAGAAGGTCACCGACCGCCCCTCCTTCATCGCGATGCGCTCGATCATCGCCTGGCCCGCCCCGAACGCGCAGAACACCGAGGCCGCCCACGGCTCGGCGCTCGGCGACGAAGAGGTCGCCGCGACCAAGCGGGTCATGGGCTTCGACCCGGAGAAGACCTTCGAGGTCTCCGACGAGGTCATCGGGCACACCCGCAAGGCGCTGGAGAAGGGCCAGGCGGCCCGCGCGGTGTGGGAGAAGTCCTTCCAGCAGTGGCGGGACAACAACCCGGAGCGCGCCGCCGAGTACGACCGCGTGGCCAAGGGTGAGCTGCCCAAGGGCTGGGAAGAGAAGATCCCGGTCTTCGAAACCGGCAAGGGTGTCGCCACCCGCGCCGCGTCCGGCAAGGTACTCCAGGCGCTCGGCGCGGTCATCCCGGAGCTGTGGGGCGGCTCGGCCGACCTGGCGGGCTCGAACAACACGACGATCGACAAGACGTCGTCCTTCCTCCCGGCGGGCAACCCGCTGCCGGAGGCCGACCCGTACGGCCGCACCATCCACTTCGGCATCCGCGAGCACGCGATGGCCGCGGAGATGAACGGCATCGCGCTGCACGGGAACACCCGCGTCTACGGCGGAACGTTCCTGGTCTTCTCCGACTACATGCGCAACGCCGTCCGTCTGTCGGCGCTGATGCACCTGCCGGTGACGTACGTGTGGACGCACGACTCCATCGGCCTCGGCGAGGACGGCCCGACCCACCAGCCGGTCGAGCACCTGGCCTCGCTGCGCGCCATCCCGGGCCTGAACGTGGTCCGCCCGGCCGACGCCAACGAGACGGCCATCGCCTGGCGCGAGATCCTCAAGCGCTGGACGAAGGAGTTCGGCAAGGGCCAGCCGCACGGTCTGGCGCTGACCCGCCAGGGCGTGCCGACGTACGAGCCGAACGACGACGCGGCCAAGGGCGGCTACGTCCTGTTCGAGGCCGAGGGCGGCGAGCCGCAGGTCGTGCTGATCGCCACCGGCTCCGAGGTGCACGTGGCCGTCGAGGCCCGCGAGGCGCTGCAGGCCGACGGTGTGCCCACGCGTGTCGTGTCGATGCCGTCCGTCGAGTGGTTCGAGCAGCAGGACCAGGGGTACCGGGACAGCGTCCTGCCCCCGTCCGTGAAGGCTCGGGTCGCGGTCGAGGCCGGGATCGGTCTGACCTGGCACAAGTACGTGGGGGACGCCGGCCGCATCGTTTCCCTGGAGCACTTCGGTGCTTCGGCGGACGGCAAGGTGCTCTTCCGGGAGTTCGGCTTCACTGCCGAGAACGTGGCCGCCGCTGCCCGGGAATCGATCGCCGCAGCCCAGCGCTGACGCTCACACACGACACGTAGGAGATGCATTTTCCATGACAGACGCACTCAAGCGCCTCTCCGATGAAGGCGTCGCGATCTGGCTGGACGACCTGTCGCGCAAGCGGATCACGTCCGGCAACCTCGCCGAGCTGATCGACCAGCAGCACGTCGTGGGCGTCACCACCAACCCGTCGATCTTCCAGAAGGCGATCTCGCAGGGCGACGGCTACGACCAGCAGCTCTCCGACCTGGCCTTCCGCGAGGTCACGGTCGAAGAGGCCATCCGCATGATCACCACGGCGGACGTCCGCGACGCCGCCGACATCCTGCGCCCGGTGTTCGACGACACCGGCGGCAAGGACGGCCGGGTCTCCATCGAGGTCGACCCGCGCCTGGCGCACAACACCAAGGCGACGGTCGCCGAGGCCAAGCAGCTCGCCTGGCTGGTGGACCGGCCCAACACGCTGATCAAGATCCCGGCGACCGAGGCCGGCATCCCGGCGATCGCCGAGACCATCGGCCTGGGCATCAGCGTCAACGTCACGCTGATCTTCTCGCTGGAGCGCTACCGCAAGGTCATGGACGCCTTCCTGACCGGCCTGGAGAAGGCCAAGGAGCGCGGCCTGGACCTCTCCCGGATCCACTCGGTGGCGTCCTTCTTCGTGTCCCGCGTGGACACCGAGATCGACAAGCGGATCGACGCGCTCGGCACCGACGAGGCCAAGGCGCTGCGCGGCAAGGCCGCCGTCGCCAACGCCCGTCTCGCCTACCAGGCGTACGAGGAGGTCTTCTCCTCCGACCGCTGGGCCGCCCTGGAGAAGGCCGGCGCCAACAAGCAGCGTCCGCTGTGGGCGTCGACCGGCGTGAAGGACAAGGCGTACAGCGACACCATGTACGTCACCGACCTGGTCGCGCCCAACACGGTGAACACGATGCCGGAGGCGACGTTGTTCGCCACCGAGGACCACGGCGAGATCACCGGTGACACCGTCGCCGGCACCTACGAGCAGGCCCGCGCGGACCTCGACGCGGTCGAGAAGCTGGGGATCTCCTACGACGAGGTGGTCCGGCTCCTCGAGAAGGAGGGCGTCGAGAAGTTCGAGGACTCCTGGAACGACCTGCTCAAGTCGACGGAGGCAGAGCTCAAGCGCCTCGCTCCCTCGGAGGGCTAGAAATTGTCAAGCAGCAACCCGCTGCGTGACCCCGCAGACCGACGGCTCCCGCGCATCGCGGGGCCGTCGGGTCTGGTCATTTTCGGCGTCACCGGTGACCTCTCCCGCAAGAAGCTCATGCCCGCCGTGTACGACCTCGCCAACCGGGGTCTGCTGCCGCCGGGCTTCTCGCTCGTCGGGTTCGCGCGCCGCGACTGGGAGCACGAGGACTTCGCCCAGGTCGTGCACGACGCCGTCAAGGAGCACTCGCGCACACCGTTCCGTGAGGAGGTCTGGCAGCAGCTCATCCAGGGGATGCGCTTCGTCCAGGGCACCTTCGACGACGACGACGCGTTCGAGCGGCTGCGCGCCACCATCGACGACCTGGACAAGGCGCAGGGCACGGGCGGCAACTTCGCCTTCTACCTGTCGGTGCCGCCGAAGTCCTTCCCGGTGGTCATCCAGCAGCTGAAGAAGC
Source organism: Streptomyces mutabilis (assembly GCF_014649815.1). GTDB lineage: Bacteria > Actinomycetota > Actinomycetes > Streptomycetales > Streptomycetaceae > Streptomyces > Streptomyces mutabilis. Next base: position 68,812 of record NZ_BMTT01000018.1, read on the forward strand.
ACCAGCTGGCCGACCAGTCGAGCGGTTCCTGGCGCCGCGCGGTGATCGAGAAGCCGTTCGGCCACGACCTGAAGTCGGCCGAGGAGCTCAACGCGATCGTCCACGAGGTCTTCGCCCCGGACCAGGTCTTCCGCATCGACCACTACCTGGGCAAGGAGACCGTCCAGAACATCCTGGCGCTGCGCTTCGCCAACACGATGTTCGAGCCGATCTGGAACCGGTCCTACGTGGACCACGTGCAGATCACCATGGCCGAGGACATCGGCATCGGCGGCCGGGCCGGCTACTACGACGGCATCGGCGCCGCCCGCGACGTCATCCAGAACCACCTGCTCCAGCTCCTCGCGCTGACCGCGATGGAGGAGCCGGCCTCCTTCGACGCGGACGCGCTGGCCGCCGAGAAGACCAAGGTGCTCGGCGCTGTCCGCCTGCCGAAGGACCTGGGCCGCGACACCGTGCACGCCCAGTACGCGGCGGGCTGGCAGGGCGGCGCGAAAGTCATCGGCTACCTCGAAGAGGACGGCATCGACGCCAAGTCGAAGACCGACACCTACGCCGCGATCAAGGTCGGGATCGACAACCGCCGCTGGGCGGGGGTTCCCTTCTACCTGCGCACCGGCAAGCGCCTGGGCCGCCGGGTCACGGAGATCGCGGTCGTGTTCCAGCGGGCCCCGCACTCCCCCTTCGACACGACGGCCACCGAGGAGCTGGGGTCGAACGCGATCGTCATCCGCGTCCAGCCCGACGAGGGCGTCACCGTCCGCTTCGGCTCCAAGGTGCCGGGCACCTCGATGGAGATCCGGGACGTGTCGATGGACTTCGCGTACGGCGAGTCCTTCACGGAGTCCAGCCCGGAGGCGTACGAACGCCTGATCCTGGACGTGCTCCTGGGCGACGCGAACCTCTTCCCGCGCACCGAGGAGGTCGAGCTGTCCTGGAAGATCCTCGACCCGATCGAGGAGTACTGGGACAAGCACTGCGTCCCGGCCCGGTACCCGGCCGGCACCTGGGGACCCGTCGAGGCGGACGAAATGCTCGAGCGAGACGGACGGAGCTGGCGTCGGCCATGAAGACAGACCTCACGGACACCACGGCCAGCAAGATCAACAAGGCGCTGGTGCTGGGTCGCCGGGCGATCGGCACTCCGGCCATCGGCATGGTGCTCACGCTGGTCATCGTCACCGACGAGGAGAACGCCTACGACGCGCTGAAGGCCGCGAGCGACGCCGCACACGAGCACCCCTCGCGCACGCTCGTCGTCATCAAGCGCGTCTCCCGCTCCCCCCGGGACCGCACGAAGTCCCGCCTGGACGCGGAGGTCCGCCTCGGCGCCGACGCGGGCACCGGCGAGACGATCGTGCTGCGGCTGTACGGCGACGTGGTCGACCACGCCCAGTCGGTCGTCCTGCCGCTGCTGCTGCCGGACGCGCCGGTCGTGGTGTGGTGGCCGGTGAACGCGCCGCTGGACCCGGCCGGGGACCCGCTGGGTGCCCTGGCCCAGCGCCGGGTCACCGACACGTACGCCTGCGAGGAGCCGATCCGGGAGCTGGCGGCCCGCGCGGAGGCATACGCGCCGGGCGACACGGACCTGTCCTGGACCCGCATCACGCCGTGGCGTTCGATGCTGGCGGCGGCCCTGGACCAGGTCGACTGCGAGGTGCGGTCGGTCGAGGTGGAGGGCGAGGAGTACAACCCGAGCTGCGAGCTGCTGGCGATGTGGCTGGCGGACCGGCTGGACGTCCCGGTGCAGCGGACCGCGTCCGAGGGGCCCGGTCTGACCGCCGTGCGCATGGACACGGACTGCGGCCCGGTGGTCCTGGACCGGGCCGACGGTTCGCTAGCGACGCTGTCCGTCAAGGGCCAGCCGTCACGGGCGGTGGCGCTGAAGCGGCGCGAGACGGCCGAGCTGATCGCGGAGGAGCTGCGGCGCCTGGACCCGGACGACACGTACGCGTCGGCGCTGCGGTACGGGGTGAACCGGCTCAACGCGCCGGGCACTTCGGCCAAAGGGAACTCCGGCGACGGCGACGGTGACGGGGCGGTCGCCGTCCCCGCTCCCGTCGAGGCGGCCGCGAAAGCTCCCGCGAAGGAAGCGGCGCGGGAGAAGGCACCGGTGAAGAAGGCGGCGGCGAAGTGAGTACTCCCCAACTGGTCGTGCACCGCGACAAGGAGCTGATGGCCGAGGCCGCGGCGGCACGGCTGATCACGAGGATCGTGGACGCGCAGGCCTCCCGGGGCTCTGCGTCGGTGGTCCTCACCGGCGGCCGCAACGGCAACGGCCTGCTGACCGCGATCGCGGGCTCCCCGGCCCGGGACGCCATCGACTGGAGCCGCATCGACCTGTGGTGGGGCGACGAGCGCTACCTGCCGGAGGGCGACCCGGAGCGCAACGTCACCCAGGCGCGGGAAGTCCTGCTGGACTCGTTGCCGCTGGACCCGAAGCGGGTGCACGCGATGCCGGCGTCCGACGGCCCGCACGGCTCGGACGTGGAGGCGGCGGCCGCCGCGTACGCGCGGGAACTTGCCGAGGCCTCGGTCCCCGAGAACCACGCGTCGGTCCCGTCCTTCGACGTCCTCCTCCTGGGCGTCGGCCCGGACACACACGTGGCGTCCCTGTTCCCGGAGCACCCGGGCGTACGGGAGACGGACCGTACGGTCATCGGCGTCCACGGCTCCCCCAAGCCCCCGCCCACCCGTGTCTCCCTCACCCTCCCCGCCATCCGCGCCGCCCGCGAGGTGTGGCTGCTCGCGGCGGGCGAGGACAAGGCGAACGCGGTGGCGATGGCCCTCTCGGGCGCGGGCGAGATCCAGGCCCCGGCGGCGGGGGCGCGGGGGCGGTCCCGCACGCTGTGGCTCCTGGACACGGCGGCGGCATCGCAGTTGCCGAGGTCGCTGTATCCGCCGGCGTCGGCCTGATCCAGCCCGTCCGAGGGGGCGGCGGGGGCGAAACCCGCCCCGCCGCCCCCTCCGTCACTTCACGGACCCCGCCATAACCCCTTGCACGAAGTGCCGTTGGAACGCGAAGAACACCACCACCGGCACCACCAGCGACAGGAACGCCCCCGGTGCCAGCACGTCGATGTTGCTGCCGAACTGCCGGATCTGCGACTGGAGCTCCACCGTCAGCGGCTGCGACGAGCTGTCCGCGAACAGCAGCGCGACCAGCATGTCGTTCCACACCCACAGGAACTGGAAGATGGCGAGGCTGGCGATCGCCGGCTTCCCCACCGGCAGCACGAGCCGCGTGAAGATCCGCCACTCGTTGCCGCCGTCCATCCGCGCGGCCTCCAGCATCTCCTTGGGCATCTCGGCGAAGTAGTTCCGCAGCAGGAACACGGCGAACGGCAGCCCGTACGCCACGTGGAAGAGCACCACACCCGGGATCGTCCCGAACAGGCCCAACTGCCCGAACAGCTTGGCGACCGGCAGCAGGCCGATCTGCACGGGCACCACCAACAGCGCGACGACGACCAGGAAGACCGCCTCGCGCCCCGGGAAGTCCAGCCAGGCGAAGGCGTACCCGGCGAGCGCCCCGACGACCACGACGAGCACGGTCGTCGGCACGGAGATCAGCACCGTGTTCCAGAACGCCTGAGTGATGCCCGCGTTGCCGAGCAGAGCCGAGTAGTTGTCGAGGGAGAGCTGCCCGGGGGCGGCCAGGGCCGTCCACCAGCCGCCCTTCGCCGTGTCCTCGGCCGACCGCAGCGAGGACAGGAACAGCCCGGCCAGCGGCGTCATCCACACCAGCCCGATGAGCACGAGGAAGGCCTGGACGATCCCGTTGCCCAGATACCGCCGCACGGCGTTCATCGCTGACTCCTCATCGCTGACTCCTCTTGAAACGGCGGACGTTGAAGACCATGGCCGGGACGACGAGCAGCAGGAGCAGCACACCCAGCGCGCTGCCGAGCCCCTGGTTGTTGCCGCCGCCGAAGGACACCAGCCACATCTGCGTCGCGAGCACCGTCGCGTCCTCCTGCACGGGTCCGGGCGCGATGACGTAGACGAGGTCGAAGACCTTCATCACGTTGATCACGAGGGTGATGAAGACGACCGTGAGCACCGGTGCCAGCAGCGGCACGGTGATCCGCCGGAAGATCTGCCACTCGTTGGCACCGTCCATCCGCGCCGCCTCCAGCGCGTCGCGCGGCAGTGAGGACAGTCCGGCGCCGATCAGCACCATCGCGAAGCCGGTCCAGATCCACAGGTACGCCCCGATGATCGCGGGCGTGACCAGCGCGGGTCCGAGCCAGGAGACGCCCTCGTAGGGCGGGGCGAAGTTCGAAGCGGGCAGCTCGACGGCGTACGAACCCCCGGTCAGCCCCTCGAACCGGAAGGAGCCGTCGTCCCCGGTCGTCGTGGTCGCGACCGTACGGCCGTCGCGCACCGCCTCGACCGTCATCTCGGGCAGCCCGCTCTCGCGCCGGTCCACCGTTCCCTGCTTCCCTCCCCCACCGGGCGTGAAGTCCAGGTAGACGACGCCGCGCACCTCACCGTCGGATGCCTCGCGCCCGGCCGCTTCGTACGCGGTCTTCGCGCCGGGCGGGAGGTCGTCGGGCCCCACCCCGACCAGGCCGAGCACCACCGTGTCGCCGGGTGACACTCCCGCACCGGTCCGGTACGAGCCGTCGGCCCCCTTGACCAGGCCGCCGTCCTGGCCCTCCCGGGCCCGGGCGGTCGGGTAGGACGACGTACCGGTGAAGGCGTCGTGCACCCCGGTCACGGCGGCGTTGAGGACGCCCTTGTCCGGGTCGTGGTCGTAGGCGAGCCGGAAGATGATGCCGGCGGCGAGGAAGGAGACCGCCATCGGCATGAAGAGGAGCAGCTTGAAGGCCGTGGCCCAGCGGACCTTCTCGACCAGGACGGCGAGGATCAGGCCGAGGCCGGTCAGCGAAGTGGGCGCGACGACGACCCAGATCGCCGTGTTGCGGATGGCCTTGAGGGTGGCCGGGTCGCGGAACATCTCGGTGTAGTTGTCGCCGCCCACGAAGCGCGTCCCGGAGGCGTCGAGGAAGCTGCGGCCCACGGAGAACAGCACGGGGTACACGACGAGGGTGCCCAGCAGGAGCAGCGCGGGCAGCACGAAGAGCGCGGCGACGGCCGCCCGGCGCCGCCGGGGGCGCCGGGCGGGCGCCGGGCCGGGGGCTGCGGGCTGCCTCGCCTCTTTCACCAGTGTGGAGGTCATGGCCGGTCAGCCCTTGTAGGCCTTGGCCGCCGCGGCCTCCAGCTCGGCGGCGGTCGCCTTCGGGTCGGAGGGGTCGCGCAGGAAGTCCTGGAGGATCTTCCACTCGCCCGTGCCCTTGGTGCCGCCGAAGGCCGCGGGAGCCTGGTCGGACATGTCGAAGCGGACCGAGTTCCCGGCCCCGACGAGGGACTCGGCGGTGGCCCGGGTGACGTCGTCGCCGTAGGAGGCGGGGGCGAGGTTCTTGTTCGGCGACAGGAAGCCGCCCGCCTCGGCCCACACGGCCGCGGCCTCCGGCGTGGCGAGGTACTCCAGGAGCGCCATGCCGGCCTCGGAGTTCTCGCCGTCCTTCAGGACTACGGCCGCGTCACCGCCGCTGACGACCGGTGCCTCACCGTCGTCGACCGCGGGGAACGGGAAGAAGTTCGCGTCCTTGCCGATGTCCTTGCCGAACTGGTCCTTGGCGACCCCGGCGACGAAGTCCCCCTCGTAGACCATGCCGGCCTCGGGCTCGGGACCGAAGACCTTCTCCACGGAGCCCGGGAAGTCGGTGTTCAGGGCTCCGTTCCGGCCGCCCTCGATGAGCTGCTTGTCCTTGAACAGCTTGCCGAGGGTGGTGAGCGCCTCGACCACGCTCGGGTCGGTCCACTTCAGCTCGTGGGCGGCGAGCGCGTCGTACTTCTCGGGTCCGGCCTGGGAGAGGTAGACGTTCTCGAACCAGTCGGTCAGCGTCCAGCCGTCCTGCCCGGCGACCGAGAAGGCGGCGAGCCCGGAGTCGGAGACGGTCTGCCCTGCCTTCAGCATCTCGTCGTACGTCTTCGGCGGCTCGACCCCGGCCTGGGCGAGGGCGTCGGGGCTGTACCAGACGGTCGACTTGTGGGCCGCCTTGAAGTAGAGGCCGTAGAGGGTGCCGTCGACGCTGCCGTACGTCTTCCAGACGTCCGCGAAGTTGGAGTCGACGGACTTCTGGGCCGTCTTGGACAGCGGCTTCAGCCAGCCGTTGCCGGCGAACTGCTTGAGCACGCCGACCTGCGGGACCATCACGACGTCGGGGGCGTTGCCGCCCTCGATCTTGCTGCCGACGACGGTGGAGACGTTGTCGCCGGTGGAGACGAAGGAAGTCTCGGCACCGGTCTTCTCGGTGAAGGCGTCCAGCACCTTCTGGAAGTTCTCCTGCTCGGTGCCGGACCAGACGCCGGCCACGGTGACCGACTGTCCGCTGAGCGCCTTGTCGCCGCCGCCCGCCGTGACGGGTCCCGAGCCGCCGCAGGCGGTGGCGCCGAGGGCGAGGACGAGGGCGGTGCAGCCGGTGAGCAAGGTGGTACGTCGTCGCATCATCGTCGATGTCCCTTCGAAGGGTGGGTCAAGCAGGGGTCAGAGGTCGGCGATCCACCAGGCGGCGGTGGAGCCGGGCAGGACGCCGGGTGGGCAGGAGCCGCTGGAGAGGAGCGGGGTGCCGGGTACCGGTGCGGGCGTGGGCGCGGTGCCGAAGTTGACGGCGCAGACCAGGCCGTCGCCGCGGACGAAGGCCAGCACGCCGGGCGGGGTCTCCAACCAGCGCAGGGTGCCCTCGCCCAGCTGGGGCAGCTCGGAGCGGAGTTGCAGGCCGTCGCGGTACAGGTGCCAGAAGGAGCGGGTGTCGGCGAGGGCGCGGTCGGTGGCGTACTCGGCGAAGTACTCCGGCTGCGGCAGCCAGGGCTTGGCGGTCCCGTCGCCGGAGGTGAAACCGAACGGGGAGGCCTGGCCCGACCAGGGCAGCGGCACCCGGCAGCCGTCGCGAACGCGGGCGCGGCTGCCGGTGCGGTGGAAGATCGGGTCGGTGAGCACGTCGTCGGGCAGGTCGACGACCTCGGGCAGGCCCAGTTCCTCGCCCTGGTAGATGTACGCGGCACCGGGCAGCGCCAGCATCAGCAGCGCGGCGGCGCGGGCGCGGGCGGTGCCGAGGCCGCTGCCGTCGGTGGCGGGTTCGCCGTAGCGGGTGACGGTGCGGACCTGGTCGTGGTTGTTGAGCACCCAGGTGACCGTGGAGCCGGTGCCGGCGATGTCCTGCATGGCCTCGGAGATGACCTTGCGGAAGGCGTCGGGGTCCCAGGGGGCGCCGAGGAGGTCGAAGAAGAACGCCTGGTGCAACTCGTCCGGGCGGACGTACCGCGCGTGCTCGCGGGCGGTGGGGACCGAGACCTCGCCGACGAGGAGGCGCTCGCGGCCGTCGCGGGCGGTGTACTCCTCGCAGACCGCGCGCCAGTGCCGCCACACGTCGTGCACCTCGGGCTGGTTCCAGGCGAGCGGGTTGACCGAGTCGCGGGTGCGGGCGTCGGCCTCCGGGTCCGGGGAGTCGGGCAGGTCGGGGTGCTTGTAGAGGCCGGCGGCGACGTCGATGCGGAAGCCGTCGACGCCCCGGTCCAGCCAGAAGCGGAGTATGCGGTCGAACTCGGCGGCGACCTCGGGGGTACGCCAGTTCCAGTCCGGCTGCTCGGGCGTGAACATGTGCAGGTACCACTGGCCGGGACGGCCGTCGGGCTCCGTCACGCGGGTCCAGGCGGGGCCGCCGAACATGGCGTGCCAGTTGTTGGGCGGCTCGTCCCCGTCCGGTCCGCGGCCGTCGGCGAAGTGAAAGCGGGCGCGGGCCGGGCTGCCGGGTGGGGAGGCCAGGGCCTCGCGGAACCACGGGTGCTCGCTGGAGCAGTGGTTGGGGACGATGTCCAGCAGGATCCGGATGCCGAGGCGCCGGGCCGCGGCGACCAGCGCGTCGAACTCGTCGAGGTCGCCGAAGAGCGGGTCGACACCGCGGTAGTCGGCGACATCGTAGCCGTGGTCGTGCTGCGGTGACGGGTAGAAGGGGCTCAGCCAGATCCCGTCCACGCCGAGTTTGCGCAGGTACGGCAGTCCGGCCCGGACACCGGCGAGATCGCCGACGCCGTCGCCGGTGCTGTCGAGAAAGCTGCGGACATAGACCTGGTAGATCACCGCGTCACGCCACCAGTGGTGCCTGTTCACCCCGGGAACCTGTCTCTAGAGGGGCCGCTGTTATGCATGCATGTTATGTAGCGGTGACGCGCGGGTGTCAACGAACGGAACGGAGGCTACTGAGCAGTTGGGCGTTCATATCCTGACTTTTCACCGCACTACGGGTGCAGATGAGACGTCGGCGTTACCTAACACGCAACTAGAAGCGGAGGAGACTAGGAGATGGCCGCCAGCTCGCGCGCCAGCCGCCGTACCGCCGCCTCGGGCGTCTGCCGTCCGGTCATCGCGTCGCGCACGACCGCCTGCACGGCCAGGCTGACCTGGTCGTAGCGCGGGCTCTTGGGTCGTGGGGCGGCGGCGAGCACGCTCTCGCGCAGGGTCGGCAGGTAGGGGAACGCCCCGACGAGCGCGGGGTCCTCGTACAGGTCGGCCCGTACGGGCGGCAGCGCGCCGCGCGTGAGGACCTGGCGCTGAACGCGCTCGCTGGTGAGGTACGCGATGAGGCGCGCGGCGGAGTCGGGGTGCCGGGCCTGGGCACCCACGGCCAGGTTGGAGCCGCCCAGGACGCTGGTCCCGGGGCCGTGGGGACCCGGCAGCGGTACGGCGCCGACCTTCCCTGCGACCTCGGAGTCCGGGGCCGAGGCACTGACGTAGGCGTAGGGCCAGTTACGCAGGAAGAGCAGGCGGCCGTCCTGGAAGGCCCGCTTGGACTCCTCCTCCTTGTGGGTCAGCGCGTACTTCGGTATCCAGCCCTCGCGCACCCCGCGCGCCAGGAATCCGATGCCCTCGCGGGCCGCCGCCGAGTCCACGGTGACGCGTGCGCCCTCGTCGCCGAGGATGCTGCCGCCGGCCGAGTAGACGGCCTCGGCGGCGTTCACGGTCAGGCCCTCGTAGGGCAGGAACTGTCCGGCGTAGCCGTCCAGTCCGTGCTTCGGGGCGATCGTCTCGGCGTACCGCTCCAGCTCCGCCCAGGTGCGCGGCGGCGGGACGCCCTCGGCGTCCAGGACGTCCGTGCGGTACAGGAGCAGGCCGGCATTGGTGACGTAGGGGACGGCGTACAGCCGCCCGTCGTAGGTTGCCGTGTCGACGACCGGCGGCAGGAAGGCGCCGAGCGGGAAGCGGTCGCGGGGCAGCGGGCGTATCCAGTCGGCGGCGGCGAACTCGGAGGTCCAGTTGACGTCGATGTTGAGGACGTCGAAGCGGTGCCGTCCGCCGTCGCGCAGGTCGGTGGCCATCTGTGCGCGGGTCTCGTCGGCGGAGTCGGGCAGTTCCACGAGGGTGACCCGCTCGTCGGGGTGAGCGCGGTTCCAGCCCTCCAGCAACGGGCCGAGGTAGCCGGTGAGGTCACCCGCGGTGGCCAGGGTGAGCGGCCCGCGACCGCTCGCGGCACCCTCGTCGGCGCGGGCGCCGGAGGCGGCGTACCCGGTCAGAACGACGACGAGGACGAGGAGGCCCCTGCCGGCGGCGTGGATCCACCGCATAGGTTCCTCCCTGTACACCCTCGTACACCGGGCCCGTTCGTCCGCACCGGCACCGGGCGTCCTCGCCCGGGTCAAAGGCCATGTATACCTGTTAGGTATGCGCGATACTAGGGCCTGGAGCACATCCGGGGACTCGAACAGAAGCGGGAGGACGGCTGAGTGCGCTTGCACCTCCTGGCTCTCCTGGCCCGCGGTCCGGCCCACGGCTACGAGCTGAAGCAGGACCTTGAGCAACTGCTGGGCTCCGCGTACCCTCAGCCGAACGTCGGCCAGATCTACGTCACCCTCGGCCGTCTCGAGAAGACGGGACTGATCGAGGGCGAGGACATCGAGCAGTCGAGCCGGCCCAACAAGAAGGTCTACCACCTCACCGACGCCGGGCGCGACGAGTTGCGGGCCTGGTACGAGGAGACGGCGGACGAGCCGCGGGTTCGGGACGAGTTCTTCATGAAGCTCGCCCTGGCTCCGCAGACCGGGCTCGCCGACCAGATCGTCCTGATCAACAAGCAGCGGCGCCAGTACCTGAACACGATGCGGCAGCTGTCGAAGCTGGCCGCCGCCGAAGACCGCGACAACCGCATCGCCCACCTCCTCATCGAGGGCGCGATGCTGCACCTCCAGGCCGACCTCGACTGGCTGGAACGGTGCCAGGAAGAGCTGGAGGAGCTGGAGTGAGCGCTGGGGCGAGTGCGGACCCCGCTCCGGTGCTGCGCGCCGAGGGCCTGGTCAAGACGCACCACGGCGAGGGCGCACCGGCGCACGCCGTGCGCGGGGTCGACCTGTGCGTGCGGCGGGGCGAGTTCGTGGCGATCACCGGGCCGTCCGGCGCGGGCAAGTCGACGCTGCTGCATCTGCTAGGCGGGCTCCAGCGGCCGGACGCCGGCAGCGTCTGGCTGGACGGGAAGTGCACCGACGCGTACAGCGAGGCGCGCTGGGCCGTCGCGCGCAGGAAGCACATCGGGATCGTCTTCCAGTTCTTCAACCTCGTCTCCGACCTCTCCGTCGCCGACAACGTCGAGCTACCCGCCCTGCTCGCCGGGGTGCCGCCGAAGCGAGCGCGCGCCGAGCGGGAGGAGCTGCTGGCCGAGTTGGGGCTGGTGGGCAAGGAGCGCAGCATGCCCGGGGAACTGTCCGGCGGCGAGCAGCAGCGGGTGGCGCTCGCCCGGGCTTTGGTCAACCATCCGCCGGTGCTCCTCGCGGACGAGCCCGCGGGCAGCCTGGACAGCAAGGGCACCCGCGAGGTGATGCGGCTGCTGTCCCGCTTCCACCGGCGCGGCCAGACGATCCTGCTGGTCACCCACGACGCGCGGCTCGCGAGCGCCGCCGACCGGGTGATCAGCTTCTTCGACGGACGGGTAGCCGACGACGTCGAACTCGACGCCGGTGTGCCACCGCGCCGCCGCCCGGGGGCGTCCGCCGTGCTGGAGCTCAAGGACTGACATGCGGGCGTACGACCACCGCGCGCACCGCGCACCGGAGGGCTGAGGCCCGTGCGAGCCACCCTGCGCTGGGCCCACTCCGATCTGCGCACGCACCGGGGCGAGGCCCTGTTCCTCGTCCTCGCCACCGTCGGCATCGTCGCGTCGCTGCTGCTGGCCACGGCCCTGTTCGGGTACGCGACCAATCCCTGGCAGCGGGTCTTCACACAGGCCCGGGGCGCACACGTCTGGCTGCACACCGACCGCGCCGCCGACACCGGTGAGCTGGCCGCGCTGGACGGCGTCCAGTCCGTCGCCGGCCCCTATCCGACCGCCTCCGCCACCGTCGCCGTACGCGGCACCCGGGCCTCGGTCGAGCTGCGCGGCACCGCCGAGGTGCCCGAGGTGGGGCGGCCGCTGCTCACCGCCGGGCACTGGCTCGACGCCGACGAGCCCGACGGAGTGGTGCTGGAGAGCCGGCTCGCCCGCGCGCTGCTGGCCCAGCCCGGCGACACCCTCACGCTGCCCGGCACGGCGCGGACCCTCACCGTGCTCGGCGTCGCCGACAGCCCCGAACGCCGCTACCGGCCGGGCGAGCAGCCGGGCCTCGTGTGGGCACCGCCGGCCGCGGTGCCCGACCCCGGCGGGCAGGTGATCGGGCTGCGGCTGGCCGATCCCGGGGAGACGGACTACGCCGTGCAGCGGGCGGTGACCGTGCTGGGCGCCGGTGCGATCGGGCAGGTCTCCACCTGGGAGCAGGCCCGTGCGGAGGCGCAGGGCGACAACCGGCTGCTCGGTCAGGTCCTCGGCCTGTTCGGGCTGGGTGCGCTGCTCGCCGCGGGGCTGGCGGTGCACGGGGCGATCGGCACCCGTATCCGCGGTCATCTGCGGGACATCTCGGTACTGAAGGCGATCGGCTTCACGCCGGGGCAGGTGGTGCGGGTCTTCCTGCTCCAGCACCTCGCCTACGCGCTGCTCGGCGCGGTGGCCGCCGCAGGGCTCACCCAGGCCCTCGGCAGCCGGGTGCCGGGGCGGCTCGGGGACGCGGTCGGCGTGTGGCAGGGGCTGCCCGGACACACCGTCGCGCTGTTCGCCGTGCCGGCGTGCGCGGTCCTGTTCATCGGCGCCACCACCGGCCTCGCGGCGTGGCGGGCGGGCCGGGTGCCACCGGTTCCGCTGCCGCGTCCGGCGGCGGCACGGGGCGGCGGGCTGTCCGGGGCGACCCGCGGGGCGCTGGGGTTGCGGGTGTTCCGGGTGCGGGGGCGGGGCGACGGGGGTGCCGGGGAGCCCGGCGTCCGGACCGCCACGGTCTCCGGCACGCCCGCCCCGGCGAAGCCCGGAACCAAGGACCCCGGGGACGCCGACCTCTCGGGCAGCGGAGGCAGCGACAGCCCGGGCACCGGAGAGATCGACGTCCCGAGCCCTGCCGAGCCCGGGGGCCCGGGCAGCCAAGGGGCCGGCACCGGTCACCGCGGAGCGGCCGGTGAGCAGGCAGCCGACACGCACCGACTGGAGCTGCGCGTGCCGCCCGCGCTCGTCCTCGGCTGGCACAAGGCGTTCGCCCGCCGCCCGCGTGCGTTCGCCACGGTAGCCCGGCTCACGCTGCCGCTGCTGCTGATCGTGGTGGCGATGAGCGCGTGGACCACCATCGACCGCTTCCACGACCACCCCGAGCGGATCGGCCTGCCGACCGCCCTCACCGTCCGCGCCGAGACCGGTCCCGGCGACCGCGGCACGCGGGCCCTGCTGGAGCGCGACCCCGAGGTCGCCGCCGCCTACCCGGGTGTCGAGGTGGCCGCCCTGGTGCCGGGTCAGACCGCGACGATCGCCCTGCGCGGGCTCGGCACCCGCGAGGACCCGTACCCGTACGCCCTGGCCGAGGGCCGCCGCGCGCACGGACTGGACGAGGCGGTGGCGGGGCAGGGGCTGCTGGACCTGTTGGAGGTGGAGGTCGGCGACTGGGTGCGGCTGACCGTCGGGGACCAACCGCAGGTCCTGCACATCGTGGGCCGCAGCATCGAGCCCGAGAACGCGGGCCGAGTCATCTCCACCTCACTGGACACCCTCCGGGAGAACGACCCGCGGCTCGAGCCGACCCTCCACCAGCTGCGCCTGCGCGCCGGCGCCGACCCGGACGAGGTGGCCGGGCGGCTCGCCGAGGCCGGGCACGGACGGCTCGACGTGCACGCCGTGGCGAACCCGGCCGACGGGCTCTCCCCGCTGCGCGGAGTCGTCCTCGGGCTGATCGCCGTCCTCGCCCTCGTCGGGCTGATCGAACTGCTCACCGCGATCGGCGGCACCGTCCGGGAGAGCGAACGTGACCTGCTCGCCCTCAAGGCGATCGGACTGTCACCGCACCAGATCACCGGCATCACGGTCACGGCCACCGGGTGCACCGCCCTGGCGGCCGTGCTCCTCGCCGCCGCCCTCGGGCTGCCGCTCGCGCACTGGCTGATCGACGCCCAAGGCGCCGCCAGCGGCATCGGCGCGGGCATCGCGCAGGCCCCCTCCCCCGTTCTCCTCGTGCTCGTGGGCGCGGCGGCCGTGCTCGGTGCGGCGGCGCTGGCCGCGGTGCCCGCGGCGCGGGCGGCCCGGCGCCGCCTCGCGGACACGCTGAGCGCGGTGGCCTGACCGGGAGGACCGGCCGGGCCGCCGCGCCCAGGCTCACTGCCGGCCGCGCAGCTCCCGGTAGGCGGCGACCAGCGCCTCGGTGGAGGCGTCCAGGCCCGGGACCTCGGCGCCCTCGGTGAGGGCGGGTTCGACGCGCTTGGCGAGGACCTTGCCCAGTTCGACGCCCCACTGGTCGAAGGAGTCGATGTTCCAGACCGCGCCCTGCACGAGCACCTTGTGCTCGTAGAGGGCGACGAGCTGGCCGAGCACCGACGGGGTCAGCTCGCGGGCGAGGATCGTGGTCGTCGGGTGGTCGCCCTTGAACGTCCTGTGCGGGACCAACTCCTCCGGGACGCCCTCGGCGCGTACCTCGTCGGACGTCTTGCCGAAGGCGAGGGCCTGGGTCTGGGCGAAGAAGTTGGCCATCAGCAGGTCGTGCTGGGCCTTCAGCTCGTCGCTGAGCTCGGCGACCGGCTCGGCGAAACCGATGAAGTCCGCCGGGATCAGCTTCGTGCCCTGGTGGATCAACTGGTAGTAGGCGTGCTGCCCGTTGGTGCCGGGCGTGCCCCACACGACCGGGCCGGTCTGCCACTCCACCTCGCGCCCGTCCCGGCCGACGTACTTGCCGTTGGACTCCATGTCGAGCTGCTGGAGGTAGGCGGTGAACTTCGACAGGTAGTGGCTGTACGGCAGTACCGCGTGCGACTGGGCGCCCATGAAGTTGCCGTACCAGATGCCCAGCAGGCCCATCAGGAGGGGCACGTTGGACTCGGCGGGGGCGGTGCGGAAGTGCTCGTCGACGAGGCGGAAGCCGTCGAGCATTTCCCGGAAGCGGTCCGGACCGATGGCGATCATCAGGGACAGCCCGATCGCCGAGTCGTAGGAGTAGCGGCCGCCGACCCAGTCCCAGAACTCGAACATGTTGGCCGTGTCGATGCCGAAGTCGGCGACCTTCCCGGCATTGGTCGAGAGGGCGACGAAGTGCTTGGCGACCGCCTTCTCGTCACCGAGTGCGTTCAGCAGCCAGGTTCGGGCGGAGGTGGCGTTGGTGACCGTCTCGATGGTGGTGAAGGTCTTGGAGGCGATGATGAACAGCGTCTCGGCGGGGTCCAGGTCACGGGTCGCCTCGTGCAGGTCGGCGCCGTCGACGTTGGAGACGAAACGGACCGTCAGGTCTCGGTCGGTGAAGCTGCGCAGCACCTCGTGGGCCATGGCGGGGCCCAGGTCGGAGCCGCCGATGCCGACGTTGACGACGTTCCGGATGCGCTTGCCGGTGTGGCCCTTCCACTCCCCCGCGCGGACCCGGTCGGCGAAGCCCGCCATCTTGTCCAGCACGGCGTGCACCTTGGGCACGACGTTCTCGCCGTCGACCTCGATCACCGCGTCCCGAGGGGCCCGCAGCGCGGTGTGCAGGACCGCCCGGTCCTCGGTGGTGTTGATCTTCTCGCCGCGGAACATGGCGTCACGCAGGCCGAAGACGTCGGTGGCGGCGGCCAGCTCGCGCAGCAGCCGCAGGGTCTCGTCGGTGACGAGGTGCTTGGAGTAGTCGACGTACAGGTCTCCCACCCGGAGCGTGCAGCCGGTACCGCGAGCCGGGTCGGCGGCGAACAGCTCGCGCAGCCGCAACTCGCCGAGTTCCTCGCGGTGCTTGGCCAGCGCGGCCCATTCGGGCGTCTGGTTGAGCCTGGTACGGCCGTCTGCGTTCATGTCGGACGTCAGCCTTCTTCCTTGGGTGTCCCAGCTGTCCCGGCTGGTCCAACCTAATTGATCAGTACGGAAGAAGACCGACAGTGCGGGAACTAGAGCTCGCCCCGCAGCTTGGCGAGCGCCTCCGCGAGGATCGCCTCGCCGTCGGCGTCGCTGCGCCGCTCGCGCACGTACGCCAGGTGCGTCTTGTAGGGCTCGGTGCGCGGCGGGTCCGGCGGGTTGTCCCGGTCCTGTCCGGCGGGGAAGCCGCAGCGCGGGCAGTCCCAGGTCTCCGGTACCTGTGCGTCGCTCGCGAAGCTCGGCTGTGTCTCGTGTCCGTTGGAGCACCAGAAGGAGATGCGCAGACGCGGCGCGGACTCGCCGCGCTCGGCCTCACCCATCGGCCCCGCCCCGACCCGGCTCCCCCGGATCGCGTTGCCACTTGCCACGGTGTAACTCCCTGCGTGATGGTGCCGCGAAGCGAGTCGGCGTTTCGCTCCGCTGCGAGGCGCCTCAGTCTACGTAAGGCCCAACGCGCGTCCAGTGGTTGGAGTTACAAGCCCAAGCGCCCAGACGCAAGCCCCATGATAGGCGGCGCCGTGCGGCGCGTACCGAACATGGGGCTTTACGTGTGGAAGTGCGTGGCGTGTCAGAAGTTCGCCACGTGTCAGTTGTTCGCCTTCATCAGCAGGCCGAGCACCATGATGCACGCGAACCACAGCAGACCGACCACCACGGTGATCCGGTCGAGGTTGCGCTCGGCGACCGAGGAGCCGCCGACGGAGGACTGCATGCCGCCACCGAACATGTCGGAGAGGCCGCCGCCCTTCCCCTTGTGCATCAGCACCAGCAGCATCAGCAGCGCGCTGAAGACGATCAGGGCGATCGAGAACCCCAAAACCACGGCTGGACCAACTTCCTCGGATTCGGATGAACGACGGGGGCACGGTGCAACAGGCCACCATGCCCCCGCAAGGGTACGACGTATCGCCGCTACCGCATACTCACCGGTCGACCTGCCGGCCGGCTCACTGGTCGCTGAAGCGCACGATCTTGACGAACTCGTCCGAGTCCAGCGAGGCACCGCCGACCAGGGCGCCGTCGATGTCGGCCTGCGCCATGATCTCGGCGACGTTGCCGGACTTGACGGAGCCGCCGTACTGGATGCGGACCTTGTCGGCCAGCTCCTGGGAGTACAGCTCGGCGAGCTTGCCGCGGACGGCCGCGCAGACCTCCTGGGCGTCCTCGGCGCCGCAGACCTTGCCGGTGCCGATCGCCCACACGGGCTCGTAGGCGATCACGATCGTCTCGGCCTGCTCGGCCGGGAGGTCCTTCAGGCCGCCCTCGACCTGGGCGAGGGTGTGGGCGACGTGGTTGCCCGCCTCGCGGACGTCGAGCTCCTCGCCGACGCACAGGATCGGGGTCAGACCGTGCTTGTAGGCGGCCTTGACCTTGGCGTTCACCAGCTCGTCGGTCTCGGCGTGGTACTGCCGGCGCTCCGAGTGGCCGATCGCGACGTAGGTGCAGCGCAGCTTGGCCAGCATCGGGCCGGAGATCTCGCCGGTGTAAGCGCCGCCGTCGTGGGCGGAGACGTCCTGGGCGCCGTACTTGATCTTCAGCTTGTCGTGCTCGACCAGGGTCTGCACCGAGCGCAGGTCGGTGAAGGGGACGAGGACGGCGACCTCGACGGCGTCGTAGTCCTTGTCCGCGAGGGCGAAGGCGAGCTTCTGGACGTGGGCGATGGCCTCGAGGTGGTTGAGGTTCATCTTCCAGTTGCCCGCCATCAGCGGCGTGCGGGTGGTCATCGGGGTCAGTCCTCCAGTGCGGCGAGGCCGGGGAGCGTCTTGCCCTCGAGGTATTCGAGGGAGGCGCCGCCGCCGGTCGAGATGTGGCCGAATGCGTTCTCGTCGAAGCCGAGTGTGCGGACGGCCGCGGCGGAGTCGCCGCCGCCGACCACGGTGAAGCCCGGGGCGTCGACGAGGGCCTGGGCGACCGCCTTGGTGCCCTCGGCGTAGTCGGGGTGCTCGAAGACGCCCATGGGGCCGTTCCAGAAGACGGTGGCGGCGTCGGCGAGCTTCGAGGCGTACAGCTTGCGGGTCTCGGGACCGATGTCCAGACCCTCCTGGTCGGCGGGGATGGCGTCCGCGGCGACGGTGGTGGGGTTGGCGGGGGCCTTGGTCTTCAGGTCCGGGAACTCGGAGGAGACCAGCACGTCGACGGGGAGGACCAGCTCGACGCCGTTCTTCTCCGCGCGCTCGATGTACTCCTTGACGGCCGGGATCTGGTCCTCCTGGAGGAGGGAGATGCCGACCTCGTAGCCCTTGGCCTTGAGGAAGGTGTAGGCCATGCCGCCGCCGATGAGCAGCCGGTCGGCCTTGCCGAGCAGCTGGTCGATGACGGCGAGCTTGTCGGAGACCTTGGCGCCGCCGAGTGCCACGACGTAGGGCCGCTTGACGTCGTCGGTGAGCTTCTTCAGGACGCCGACCTCGGTGGCGATGAGGTAGCCGGCGTAGTGCGGCAGCCGCTTCGGCAGGTCGAAGACGGAGGCGTGCTTGCGGTGCACGGCGCCGAAGCCGTCGCCGACGTAGACGTCCGCGAGGCCGGCCAGCTTGTCGGCGAAGGCGGCGCGCTCGCTCTCGTCCTTGCTGGTCTCGCCGGCGTTGAAGCGCAGGTTCTCGATGACCGCGACCCGGCCGTCGGAGAGGCCGGAGACGGTGGCCTCGGCGGAGATGCCGACCGTGTCCTCGGCGCAGGCGACGTCGGCGCCGAGCAGCTCACCGAGGCGGGCGGCGGCGGGGCCGAGGGAGAAGGCCGGGTCCGGGGCGCCCTTGGGGCGGCCCAGGTGCGAGGCGACGATCACGCGCGCGCCCGCGTCGGCCAGGGCCTTGACGGTGGGCACCACGGCGCGGATGCGGCCGTCGTCGGTGATGGTGGTGCCGTCCAGCGGCACGTTGAGGTCGGCGCGGACGAAGACGCGCTTGCCGGTGACGCCTTCGGAGAGCAGTTCGTCGATCGTCTTCATGCAGTGGGCTCCTGGGTTCTCGGATCGCTCGTGATCCTACGAGGGCTGGTCGCTGCGGACGCGACGCAGGGCCCGGACAGCGCGGCCTTGCGCTGCCCGAG
The DNA here is from genome assembly GCF_014649815.1 of Streptomyces mutabilis. Taxonomy (GTDB): domain Bacteria; phylum Actinomycetota; class Actinomycetes; order Streptomycetales; family Streptomycetaceae; genus Streptomyces; species Streptomyces mutabilis. Next base: position 87,279 of record NZ_BMTT01000018.1, read on the forward strand.
CCCTGCTGTCACATGCGAGGTGCCTGCTGAGTCCGGCTGGATCAGAGCTGGTTGCCGACGAAGACCGTGAGATCGACGAGGCGGTTGGAGTAGCCCCACTCGTTGTCGTACCAGCCGATGACCTTCACGTTCTTGCCGTCCTGGACCATGGTCAGGGACGAGTCGAAGGTGCAGGACGCAGGGGCGTTGACGATGTCCGAGGAGACGATCGCGTCCTCGGTGTACTCCATGATGCCCTTGAGCTCGCCCTCGGCGGCCTTCTGGAAAGCGGCGTTGACCTCTTCCTTGGTGACCTCGCGGCCGAGCTCCAGGACGAGGTCGGTGACCGAGCCGGTCGGGACCGGGACGCGCATGGCGATGCCGTCCAGCTTGCCCTTGAGCTGCGGGAGGACCAGCGCGGTGGCCTTGGCGGCACCCGTGGTGGTCGGGATGATGTTCTCCGCGGCGGCACGGGCGCGGCGCAGGTCCTTGTGCGGGAAGTCCAGGATGCGCTGGTCGTTCGTGTACGCGTGGACCGTCGTCATCAGGCCCTTGACGATGCCGAAGTTCTCGTCGAGGACCTTGGCCATCGGCGCCACACAGTTGGTGGTGCAGGAGGCGTTGGAGATGACGTGGTGGTTCGCCGGGTCGTACTTGTCCTGGTTGACGCCCATCACGATGGTGACGTCCTCGTCCTTGGCCGGGGCCGAGATGAGGACCTTCTTCGCGCCGCCCGCGATGTGCTTCTCGGCGTCGGCCTTCTTGGTGAAGATGCCGGTCGACTCGATGACGATGTCGACACCCAGCTCGCCCCACGGGATGTCGGCGGGGTTGCGCTCGGCGAGGACCTTGATGGTCCTGTCGCCGACGGTGATGGTGTCCTCGGTGTGCGAGACCTCGTACGGGAGGCGCCCGAGGATGGTGTCGTACTTCAGCAGATGCGCGGTGGTCGCGGTGTCACCCAGGTCGTTGACAGCCACGATCTCGATGTCTGCACCCTGCTCCAGCAGCGCGCGGAAGTAGTTACGACCGATGCGGCCAAAGCCGTTGATGCCTACGCGGATCGTCACGAACCGATCTCCTCGTTGGTACGCCGGCCCGATGTGCCGGCGAGCTGTGTTTGGGATGTCCCCGACCACCTCCGACCCTACCTCTCCGGGGCCTCGGGGGTGACATCGAGACGGCCCATTCCCGGCAGGGCGGCCCGTACCCGCCAGTAGGGGTACGGACCGCCCAGGGTCACGGGGACCGGTCACCCGATTTCGCTACACCGTGCCGGTCCCCCACGTCCGGGATTTCACTCGTCCAGGGCACGCAACGCCTGCCGGACCAGAGCGGTCCGGGCGGCCGGCTCGGTGAGGTGTTCCAGACCGAAGCCGAGCAGCACGGTGTCGTCCGTGGTGATGGCGCCGTAAGTCTGGAACAGGGTCCCGGTGCGGGTCCAGTCCTTCAGTACGGCGGGGCTGCCGGCGGGCGGTCCGGCCACCTGCCAGGCGCCGAGCGAGGTCTCGAAACCCTCGGTCTGCGTCGCCGTGCCGCCGACCACGAGCGAGGCGTCGTCGGCGAGTATGCCGCGTCCGCCGCTGCCCGGGTCGGTGACGTAGGCGATCGACACCTCGACGGACTTCCCGGCGTAGGCACTCAGGTCGAACTCGACCTGCCGCCAGCCCCCGGAGGAGCCGGTGAGGCCGTGCCACTGCCCGGTGGTGCCGGTGGCGGTGCAGCCGTCGTCGGACAGGGTGAGGTAGTGCTCCAGCCAGGGGTGCTCGCCCATGTAGAAGCCGGCCCCGCACTCGGACGGCACGGCGGTGCCGGTCGCGCCTCCGGCCTCGGGGAGCGTGGTCCAGTCGTCGGCGCCGGTGGTGTGCGCCTCGACCAGGGCGTGGTCGTAGCCCCGCTCGGTGTCCCACAGGAGCTGGGTGCGCAGAGTGGGACGGTCGGCGGCGGTGACGCCGGTGAGGTCGACGGTGCGGGTGAGGCGCTTGTAGGCGTCGTCGGTGTGGACGGCGGCGGCCATCCACTCGCCCGCGTAGGGCCCGTACGGGTTGACGGTCCCGGCGAACTTCCCGGCGCCCGCGCCGGCGAACTGGGGGTAGGTGTCGGCGGGCAGCTGGTCCGAGGTGACGCTGTAGGTTCCGGCGGCGTCCAGCGGGTTGCCGGGGGCGTCGCCGAGCTTTCCGGTGGTGCCGCCGAGCTTTCCGGAGCCGGTGAATCCGGTGGCTCCGGGGGTGGCGGTGCGGGTGTAGGCGCCCAGGTAGTACTGGCTGAAGTCGTCGGAGGGGGTGCCGTCTCCGAGGTCGACGCTGCCGCCGGCCCGTTCGCCCGCCTCGATCAGCCGGCCGCCCTCGTTGAGGTAGGCGCGCAGCTGGAGCTGGGTGGCGTTGCCGGGGTCGGCAGCGCCGGTGTAGTGAACGACGGTGCCGAAGTGGCCGAGGACGCCGAGCGCGTCGGGCGCACCCTGGGTGGCGACGTCCCAGACGGCCGCCCGCTTGCCGTTGGCCTCGAGCGCGTCCACGTAGATCTTGGTCTGCGTGACCCTGGCTCCCTCCTCGGCTACGACGAGGACGTCCGCGCGGGGCCGCTCGGCGATCGTGTACGTGAAGTGCTCGCTCTCGGTCCGCCTGCCCTGCTTCGTCTGGCCGGTGAACCAGACCTCGACCTCGTCGCCGGTGCCACCGTCCTTGACCTCGGCGCGGTACTCGTCGAAGTGGAGGTTGTCCTCGCCGCCGTACGTCTCGCCGCCCCGCCAGGGCTTCAGGGCCATGTCGTGGACGCGTCCGCCGTTGACGCGGTACTTCAGCTCCTTGTCGCGCACCGATTTGCGCGCGACGACGGAGACCTCCTGGTCGGCGCCGCGCGAGTAGGACGTGGTGAAGGGGTCCGGGGTGAAGTCGGCGGCCTCGATGCCGACGGAGGAGGACGGCCGGTCGGGGTGCGCGGCGCTCTCGGCGACGGAGAGTGCGAAGGGGACGTTCTTCTGGAACTCCTCCTCGATCAGCTTCTCGTCGTCGGGGAAGTTGAAGCCGGACCGGCAGTCGTTCGCCTTCCACTCGTCGTCGGGGTACTGGTCGGAGATGGTCTGGCAGGTGGACATCTCCGGGGTGAACATCGCCATGCCGTTGACGTTGGCGGCGTGGCCGTCCGCCTCGCCGTTGGTGGTGTACAGCTCCGAGGAGACCTGCGGGCGGTAGCCCGGGATCGCGGAGTTCTCGGGCGTGCCGGCGAGCGCCTCGTAGAGGACGTCGTCCGGGGTGCGGGTGGCGACCTGCCAGCCGACGCCGTAGAGGAGCAGTTCGGCGGCGGAGTGGTAGTTGATGCCGTAAGCGAAGCCGACGCGCTTCTGGAAGGCGTCCAGGGCCTTGGTCTCGGGCTCGGAGTTCGGGCCCGCGCCGCGGTAGGTCTGGCTGGTGGGGTTCGGGGACGAGCCCTCGTCGTCGTAGCCCCACTTGTAGGCGAAGTTGCGGTTGAGGTCGACGCCGTCGCCGGTGCTGATGGTTCCGTCGCCGTTGACGTCCCGCAGGTTCTTGCGCCACAGACGGTTGTCGGTGTCCTCGAAGGTGTAGTCGTACCCGTCGGGGTTGGCCGACAGCAGGAACCACAGCTCGGTGGAGTCGACCAGCTTCCTGATCCGCCGGTCCTTCTCGTAGTTGTCCAGGTAGTGGTGCATCAGCCGGCGGGTCATCTCCGGGGTGATCCACTCTCGCGCGTGCTGGTTGGACATGTAGAGAACGGCGGGCTTGGAGCCGTCCCGGGACCTGTCCGCGTGCTTGGTGAGCTTGAGGGCGAGGATGTCTTTGCCGTTCACCGTCCTGCCGATGGAGACGACCTTGGTGAGGCGGGGGTGCTCCTGCGCGGTGCGCAGGATCTCCTCCCTGAGGCCGCCGCTGCCGCTGTACGGGCGGAAGACGCCGTCGGCGGCGTCCTCGACGCGCTCGGCGGCCCGGGTGGAGAGGGTGTGCTCCTTGAGGTCCACGCCCTGTTTCTCCAGCTTCCCGGCCTGCTGGTCGGTGAGGTAGACCTCGACGGTGGCGGTGCCCTGGTCGGGGACCTGCTCGCCGAGTTCGTGGCCGTCCTGGCCGGCGGCCAGCAACAGGGGTACCTGCTCCTGGGTGACGTCGGCGCGGAAGACCCTCACCTCGTCCGCGTCCGTGTCCGCGGGACCCGAGGGTTGTGCCTGGGCGATGGGTGCGAAGCTCGCTCCGCCGATCAGGAGCGCGCCGACGGCGAGGATCGATCTCGCTCTTCGTCTCATGAACCCCCCTAGATGGGGCCTGTCCGACAGGCCTGGGTTCGCCACAGCAGCGAACAGATGCCAGGCTCATGACAGCTCATGATCGAGTCAAGAGCACGGCAAGGACACGCGAAAAGCCGGTGCGGGTCACCCGAGAGGGCGCTCGCACCGGCTTGTTGCCGACCGGTGTGGGGTGGGGGCCGGCGGGTGCGGCGGGTCGGCGCGCGTTCGGTCAGCCGACGAGGTTGTCCGCCAGCTCCTCTTCGCCGAGGTTGGCGTCCGTGCCGGGAATGCCGAGGTCGGAGGCCCGCTTGTCGGCCATGGCCAGCAGGCGGCGGATGCGGCCGGCAACCGCGTCCTTGGTCAGCGGCGGATCGGCGAGGGCGCCCAGCTCCTCCAGGGAGGCCTGCTTGTGCTCCATGCGCAGCCGGCCCGCGGCGGCGAGGTGCTCCGGCACGTCGTCGGCGAGGATCTCCAGAGCCCGCTGGACCCGGGCACCGGCGGCGACGGCCGCGCGGGCCGAGCGGCGCAGGTTGGCGTCGTCGAAGTTGGCCAGGCGGTTGGCGGTGGCCCGGACCTCGCGGCGCATCCGTCGCTCCTCCCAGGCCAGCACGGAGTCGTGGGCGCCGAGCCGGGTGAGCAGGGCGCCGATCGCGTCGCCGTCGCGGACGACGACGCGGTCCACGCCGCGCACCTCGCGGGCCTTGGCGGCGATCGACAGTCGGCGGGCGGCGCCGACCAGGGCGAGCGCGGCCTCGGGGCCCGGGCAGGTGACCTCCAGGGAGGAGGACCGGCCGGGCTCGGTGAGCGAACCGTGTGCCAGGAACGCGCCGCGCCAGGCGGCCTCGGCGTCGCACGTGGCCCCCGAGACCACCTGCGGCGGCAGACCGCGGATCGGCCGGCCCCGCCCGTCGACCAGGCCGGTCTGCCGGGCGAGCTGGTCACCGCCCGCGACCACCCGAACGACGTAACGCGAACCGCGGCGCAGCCCGCCGGGCGCCATCACGATCAGCTCGGAACTGTGCCCGAAGATCTCCAGGATGTCCCGCTTGAGCCGCCGCGCCGCGTTCGCGGTGTCCAGCTCCGCCTCGATCACGATGCGCCCGCTCACCAGGTGAAGGCCGCCGGCGAACCGCAGGACGGCGGAGACCTCCGCCTTTCTGCAGCAGGTCCGGGTGACGGGGAGCCGGGAGATCTCGTCCTTCACCGCTGCCGTCATCGCCATGGGCCGATCCTTCCATGCATCCGAAAAATACGGTCGTACGCGGCGGCCAGCAGCTCCGGGTCGTGCCTCGGGGTCCCGTCGGTCCGGGCGACCGGAGCCAGTTCGACCGCGGCGCCGAACCGTTTCGCGGCGTCGGTGAGCGAGTCACGGTCGGGCACGGCGGCCTCGTCGGCCAGCACCACGTCCAGGGCGAGTTTAGGGGCGTGTCGTCCCAAAACCTCCAAATGACGCTGCGGGGAGAAGCCCTCGGTTTCTCCGGGCTGCGGAGCGAGGTTCAGGGAGAGCACTCGGCGTGCCTTGGTCTCGACGAGGGCGTCGAGCAGGGCGGGCACGAGCAGGTGCGGGATGACCGAGGAGAACCAGGAACCAGGGCCGAGCACCACCCAGTCCGCGTCCAGGACGGCGTCGACCGCCTCGGGGACGGCCGGCGGGTCGTTCGGCACCAGGTGCACGGACTGGACCTCGCCGGGGGTGAGCGCCACGGTCGCCTGCCCGCGCACGGTGTCCACCTCGTCGGACCGGTCCGGGTCGTGCCCCTTGACCAGGGCCTGGAGCTCCAGCGGCACCGCGGACATGGGCAGCACTCGCCCGTGCGCGCCGAGCAGCTTGCCGACCAGGTCCAGGGCCTGCACATGGTCGCCGAGCTGCTCCCACAGGGCGACGATCAGCAGATTGCCGACCGCGTGCTCGTGCAGGTCGCCCTGGGACTGGAAGCGGTGCTGGATGACGCGGGCCCAGGTCTGGCCCCAGTCGTCGTCCCCGCACAGCGCGGCCAGCGCCTTGCGCAGGTCGCCGGGCGGCAGGACGCCCAGCTCGTCACGGAGGCGGCCGCTGGAACCGCCGTCGTCGGCCACCGTGACGACGGCGGTGAGGTCGCCGGTGATCCGGCGCAGTGCGGCGAGCGAGGCGGACAGGCCCATGCCGCCGCCGAGCGCGACGACCTTGGGCTGGGCGCCCCGGCGGCGCGGCTTGCCGCCGCGCGCCTGCTCGGGCCGGGCGGCGCGGGTCTCGGCGGGTCTGCCGCCGCGCCCTTCGGGCACCACCCGGCGCAGCCTGCTCAGCCGCGGAGTACGTCTTGTCATTCCCGTCCCATGTCCCGGTGGACGACCACCGTCTCCACGCCTTCGGCGGCGAGCCGGGCGGCGAGCTTCTCCGACATGGCCACGGACCGGTGCTTGCCGCCGGTGCACCCGACGGCGACGGTCACATAGCGCTTGCCCTCCCGACGGTAACCCGCGGCGATCATCTGGAGCAGCTCGGTGTAGCGGTCGAGGAACTCCTTGGCCCCCGGCTGGTTGAGGACGTACGAGGACACCTCCTCGTTCAGGCCGGTGAACGGGCGCAGCTCCGGGACCCAGTGCGGGTTGGGCAGGAAGCGCATGTCCACGACCAGATCGGCGTCGACCGGCAGGCCGTACTTGAAGCCGAAGGACATGACGGTGGCCCGCAGCTCGGGCTCCTCCTCGCCGGCGAACTGGGCGTCCATCTTGGCGCGCAGCTCGTGCACGTTGAGGCTGGAGGTGTCGATCACCAGGTCGGCGTCGCCGCGCAGCTCGCGCAGCAGTTCCCGCTCTGCGGCGATGCCGTCGACGATGCGGCCGTCGCCCTGGAGGGGGTGCGGTCGGCGCACCGACTCGAAGCGGCGCACCAGCGCCTCGTCGGAGGACTCCAGGAAGACGATCCGACGGGTGACGCCGCGGGAGTCGAGGTCGGCGAGGGATTCGCGCAGGTTGTCGAAGAAGCGCCGGCCGCGGACGTCGACGACGACCGCGATCCGCGCCACGTTGCCCTGCGAGCGGGCGCCGAGCTCCACCATGGTGGGGATCAGCGCGGGCGGGAGGTTGTCCACGACGAACCAGCCGAGGTCCTCCAGACACTTGGCTGCCGTCGAGCGGCCGGCTCCGGACATGCCGGAGATGATCACCAGCTCGGGGATGGCCGTTTCGTGCGCCCCGGCTGTTTCCTTGCCCGTACTCACCTGTGCTCCGTCGTTCTGGCGCGAGTCCGGTCCGGCCGTCCGCGGGTCCGCGTCCTCGCCGGCCGTGTCGTGGGCCTGTTCTCGTTCCGCTGTGGGCTGTGCCTCGTGCTCGGTCATCTCTCCTGCCCCCGTCGTTCGTCCGGGGTGCCCGCGGACACGGGCTCCCCCGGGGCATCCGCCCTCGTCTCGGGTGCCCCGTCCTCGTCTCCTATGATCTCTCCGGTCGCCGTGTTCACGGCGGGTGCGGCCGGGGTGGCCCGGGCGAGTGCCACGGCAACGGTCTCCGCCGTCTTGCGGCCTATGCCGGGCACCTCGCAGATCTGGTCGATCGTCGCCGACCTGAGCTTCTTCACCGAACCGAAGTGCTTGATCAGCGCCTGCTTGCGGGTCTCCCCGAGGCCCGGCACATCGTCCAGCGGGCTCGACCGGAAGCGCTTGGCCCGCTTGGTGCGCTGGTAGGTGATCGCGAAACGGTGGGCCTCGTCGCGGACCCGCTGGAGCAGGTAGAGGCCCTCGCTGGTGCGGGGCAGGACGACCGGGTCGTCCTCGCCGGGCACCCACACCTCCTCCAGTCGCTTGGCGAGACCGCAGACGGCGATGTCGTCGATGCCGAGCTCGTCCAGCGCCCGCCGGGCCGCCGCGACCTGCGGCTGCCCGCCGTCGACGACGACGAGCTGGGGCGGGTAGGCGAAGCGCTTGGGGCGGCCGTCGTCGTCCTTCAGGGCCGGGCCGTCGGTGAGGACGTCGCCGTCGTCCGGGGCCACCGGGCCGTCCGTGAGGTCCAGTCCGTATGGGCGCTGCTCGTCGCCGCCCGCATCCGCCCCGTTCGGACCGTCCGCCCACTCGCCGGTCCTCTCCTTCTCGGCGAGGTAGCGGCGGAAGCGGCGTGTGATGACCTCGTGCATGGAACGGACGTCGTCCTGACCGCGGAAGCCCTTGATCTGGAACCGGCGGTATTCGCTCTTCCGGGCCAGTCCGTCCTCGAAGACGACCATGGAGGCCACTACGTCGTCGCCCTGGAGGTGGGAGATGTCGTAGCACTCGATCCGCAGCGGGGCGCTTTCCAGGTCCAGCGCCTCGGCGATCTCCTCCAGCGCGCGCGAGCGGGTGGTCAGGTCGGAGGCGCGCTTGGTCTTGTGCAGGACGAGCGCCTGCTGGGCGTTGCGCTGGACGGTCTCCATCAGCGCCTTCTTGTCGCCGCGCTGCGGGATGCGCAGCGACACGCCCGACCCCCGGCGCTCCGTCAGCCACTGCTGGACCGGCTCCACCGGGTCGGGCAGGGCCGGGACCAGGACCTCCTTGGGGACGGCGTCCCCCCTCTCCTCGCCGTACAGCTGCTGGAGGGCGTGCTCGACCAGGGCTCCGGTGGTGATCTCCTCCACCTTGTCCGTGACCCAGCCGCGCTGACCGCGCACGCGCCCTCCGCGCACGTGGAAGATCTGGACGGCCGCCTCCAGCTCGTCCTCGGCGACCGCGATCAGGTCGGCGTCGGTGGCGTCGGCGAGGACGACCGCGCTCTTCTCCATGGCCTTCTTCAGGGCACCGATGTCGTCGCGCAGGCGCGCCGCCCGCTCGTACTCCATATCCTCGGCCGCCTCTGCCATCTTCCGCTCCAGGCGGCGCAGGTAGGTGCCGGTGCGGCCGGCCATGAAGTCGCAGAACTCCTCGGCGAGCTCCTGGTGGTCCTCGGCGGAGATCCGTTCCACACAGGGTGCCGAGCACTTGCCGATGTAGCCGAGCAGGCAGGGGCGGCCGGTGCGGGCCGCGTTCTTGAAGACGCCGGCGGAGCAGGTGCGCACCGGGAAGACGCGGAGGAGGAGGTCGACCGTGTCGCGGATCGCCCAGGCGTGTGTGTACGGTCCGAAGTAGCGAACGCCCTTCTTCTTGTGGCCGCGCATCACCTGCACGCGCGGGAACTCCTCGTTCATCGTCACCGCGAGGTACGGGTAGCTCTTGTCGTCGCGGTACTTGACGTTGAACCGGGGGTCGTACTCCTTGATCCAGGAGTACTCCAGCTGCAGCGCCTCGACCTCCGTGGACACCACCGTCCACTCCACGGACGCGGCGATGGTGACCATGGTGCGGGTGCGGGGGTGCAGGTTCGCCAGGTCCTGGAAGTAGTTGGCAAGGCGCTGGCGCAGGCTCTTCGCCTTTCCGACGTAGATCACCCGGCGGTGCTCGTCGCGGAACCTGTACACCCCCGGGGAGTCCGGGATCTCTCCCGGCCTGGGGCGGTAGCTGGAGGGGTCGGCCATGACTCACACCCTACTGGCGGGGACCGACACCGCGGCGGGGCTGTGGACGACGGACCGGGGGTCCTGTGGACAACTCTCCCCCGGGCCTGTGGGAGCCCTGCGGCGGGGACCTCCCGGGACGCGTGGACGACGATCCGAGGGACGCGTGTACGACCGTCCCGGGGGTGCGGGGACGACTGACCCAAGAGCGCACACGCCACTCCCGGGGACGCGTGTACGACGCTTCGCGCGACCGGGGGAGGAACAGTCCGGGGCCGGTCGGTCACGCCGGGTTCCCCTGGAGTGCCGGGCCGGTGCGTTCTCGGCCAGGAGCGCGTCACGGTCGGGCTTCCGGTGTTGTCGGGGCTCGGCCAACACGCTTCAATGCGGGGGAATCGGGGCCCAGAAGCACGGCGTACGGATGTGCAGACCGCTGCGCCGCGACCCGGGGGCGGTTCCGGTCGCTCCGCGTCGAACGGTCTGACCAGCCGTCGTGTCCTTCACAGAAAGGCCCCTGCATGCCGCACGCCACCCAGCATCTGGACGCCGCCACCGCGGAACTCGACTCGGCCCTGCGCGGTGGCCCCTTCCACGTGGCACTGCGCGCCGCGATCGCCGCTCGCGGACTGCCGCTGCAGCGCGTGCAGCACCATCTGTCGCGCTACGGCGTGAAGGTGGGCGTCACAAGTCTCAGCTACTGGCAGCAGGGCGCCCGGCGCCCGCAGCGCCCGGAGTCGCTGCGGGCCGTGCGGGCCCTGGAGGAGATACTCAAGCTGCCCGAGGAGTCGCTGATACGCCTGCTCGCCGAGGCCGAGGAGCACCCCACGGACCAGCGGCCCGCCGCCCGCTCCTACCGCGCCCGTGTGGAGGCCTCCGGCGTCCTGGAGCGGCTGCTGGCCGAGCTGGACCATCCGTCGTCGGACGGGGGGATGCACACCATCGCGCACCACGAACGGATCCGGATCGGAGCCCGCCGCGAGCTCACCGGCCGTGAGTCGCACCACATCGTCCGCGCCCACCGCGACGACGTCGACCGCTTCGTCGCCGTCCACCACGGCGACCCGGGCTGCGCTCCCGCGCGCATGGCCGTCCACGCGCTGGAGAACTGCCGCACCGGACGTGTCCGCACCCACCACGACACCGGCGTGCTCGTGACCGAGCTGCTCTTCGACACGCGTCTGCGGGCCGGGGACACCTACCTCTTCCGCTACGGCGTCGAGGACGGCACGGCCGGTGAGAGCCGCGAGTACGTCCGCGGGTTCGGCGGCGCGGGCGGGCAGTACGCCCTCCAGGTGCGGTTCGACGCGGCGGCCCTGCCGGTGCGCTGCCACCGGTTCACGCAGCACTCGCCTGCGGCTCCGCGCGGCGGCCGTCAGGAGCTGGTCCTCAGCGGGCGGCACCACTCGGTGCACCTCGTGGAGCCGCGGGTGCGGTCGGGGATGCTGGGGATCGGGTGGGACTGGGAGTGAGCGGGCCGCTCCGGCACCGACCGGTCAGGTCCCCGGGCTCGCGACGATCCGGCCCTGCTTCACCTCGACCGGCAGTTCGATGAGCGGCACGGTCGCCGGGGCGTGCAGCACCTCGCCGGTCCGGGCGTCGAACTCGCTGCCGTGACAGGGGCAGACGAGTCTCGTTCCGTCCAGCTTCCTGATGGGGCACCCCGCGTGCGTGCAGACCGTGCTGAACGCCTTCAAGGTGCCGTCCTCGGCCCGGCTGACCACCACGTTGTGATCCCGGTCCAGCTCGGTCGCCCCCTTGGCGACCGCACCGTCGGCGCCGAGGTCCACGGGTGCGGTGGGCCGGGCGGGCGCGGCACCGTCGTCGCCCGGCGAACAGGCGGCCGCGCCGAGTCCTGCGACGGGCGTGAGGGCCGCCGTGCGCAGGACGGTACGGCGGCTCGGGGCGGGACGGCCGGGCATGCGGGCTCCACTGGGTCAGGGGGTGTGCAGGGCGACGATATCCGGCGGCCGGAGCCGTCCCGCGGGGTGGGTCGCGGGGCGGGCCGGGCGGATCCGGTGGCCCACGGAGCGAGTTGCGCAAGCGATTGCGCAAGCGTTTACGCGCCCGCCGGTGATGGGGTACGGTCCCGGCCAGTACGCGGTGGCGGTGCGGCGGCCGATGCGGGCGTACGCGGGAACGGGCGGCCCACGCGGCCGTACGCGGAGAGGGGAGCCGTCGATGCCCACCATGGCCGATGTCGCGCGGAGCGCCGGGGTCTCCGTGGCGACCGTCTCGCACGTGCTCAACGACACCCGTCCGGTTCTCCCCCACACCCGCCAGGCGGTGCTGGACGCCGTCGAAGAACTCGGTTACACCCCCAACACCCTCGCCCGCTCCCTGGTGACCTCCCGTACCCGTTCCATCGGGCTCGCGGTGTCGGCGATCAGCAACCCGTACTTCACGGAGATCCTCCAGGGCGTGGAGGCAGCCGCTCTGGAACAGGGCTACGGTCTGCTCATCGCCGACCCGCACGACGACCCCGGACACGAGCGCGAGGTCGTCCGGCTGCTGCACGAGCGGCGCGTGGACGGCATGATCGTCGCGCCCTCCGCCGACCCGAGCGCTCTCCTCGCCTTCCTCGGCCGCCACCGCGTTCCCGCCGTGTTCCTGGACCGGGTCGTGGACGCCCCGGACGGCGACGGCGCTCCGCGCTTCGACCAGGTCTGTGCCGAGGGCGCCGAGCCGACGGCCCAACTGGTCACCCATCTCGCCGGGCTCGGTCACCGCCGGATCGGCCTGGTCGCCGGCCGGCCGGGGCTGAGCACGACGCGCGAGCGGATCACCGGGTACCGGCGCGGCCTCGCCGCCGCCGGGGTGCCCCACGACGAACGGCTCCTGGTCCACGGCGATTCCGAGGCGGCCGGCGGGGAACGGGTCACGGCTGCCCTGCTGTCCCTGGCGGTGCCGCCCACCGCGCTGGTCACCGCCAACAACGCGATGACCATCGGAGCGCTGCGCGCCCTGCGGGACCGCGGTCTGTCCGTGCCCGGTGACCTCGCCCTGTGCTGCTTCGACGACTTCCCCTGGGCGGACCTCTTCTCCCCCCGGCTCACGGCCGTGGCGCAGCCCAGCAGGGAGCTCGGCGCCCTGGCCGTCGAGCTGCTGCTGGAACGCCTCGCCGCGCCGGACCGGCCCGCGCGGACCGTGCGGCTGCCGTGTGCCTTCGTCCACCGCACCTCGTGCGGCTGCCCCGAGCAGCCCGAGCAAGTCCCCGTAATGGTTCACGAAAGGACACGCCCGTGATCGTCGTCGCCGGTGAGGCTCTGATCGACCTGGTACCGCAGGGCACGGGCGCCCTCGCCGCGCTGCGGCCGGCGCTCGGTGGCGGGCCGTACAACACGGCCGTCGCGCTGGGCCGGCTCGGTTCCCCCGCCGCCTTCTGCTCCCGGGTGTCGTACGACGCCTTCGGCACGGCGCTGCTGGACCGGCTGCGCGAGACCGGCGTGGACGTGTCGCCCGTGCAGCGCGGGGCCGAGCCGACAACCCTCGCCGTCGCCTCGGTCGACGCGGACGGCTCGGCCGCGTACTCCTTCTACGTGGAAGGGACGGCGGACAGGCTGTTCTCGGTGCCCGCCGCACTGCCGCCCGGTACTCGGGCGGTCTCCTTCGGGACCTGCTCGCTGGTGCTGGAGCCGGGGGCGAGCGCCTACGAGGAGCTGCTGCGCGAGACGGCCGCGCGGGGCGTGTTCACGGCACTGGACCCGAACATCCGGGCCGGGCTGATCCCGGACCCGGACGCCTACCGGGCCCGGTTCAGGAGCTGGCTGCCGTCGGTGTCGCTGCTGAAGCTGTCCGCCGAGGACGCCGAGTGGCTCGGCGGAAGCCCGCGCGAGTGGTTGGCGGCGGGCCCGGCTGCGGTCGTCGTCACCCGCGGCGGCGCCGGGCTGACGGCGTACACCCGTGACGGGGGCGAGTACGCGGTGGCGGGCGAACGGGTCGCCGTGGTCGACACGATCGGCGCGGGCGACACGGTGAACGCGGCGCTGCTGCACGGCCTCGCGGTGCGGGACGCGCTCAGTGAGGAGGCGGTGGCCGGGCTGCGGGCGGAAGGCTGGGCGGGGCTGCTGGGCTTCGCCGCCCGGGCGGCGGCGGTCACCTGCTCGCGGGCGGGCGCGGAGCCGCCGTACGCGCACGAGGTCGCCGTCTGACGCCCGGCGGTGCGGGCCTGAGCGGTCGTGCCGCGGGTCGGCCTCGTGAACGACGCCGGACCCGGATCGCGTGAACGGCACGCCGGGCCCTCACGGGATGATCGTCCGTGGGGCCCGGCGTGCCGGTGTGTCGGGCGCGGTGCCGGCTCGGCTCAGGCCTTGGCCGTCCGCGCGGTCCTCTTCGCGGCGGGCTCGGCGGCCTTGGTGACGGCCTTCTTCGCCGTCGTGCCGGTGACCGCCCTGGTGGTGGTCTTCCTGGCGGACGCCTTCGCGGCCACCGTCTTCGCCGCCTTGCGCGGGGCCTTCACCGGGGCCGCGTCGCTGATGCGGTCGGCGCCGAGGATGTCCCGCAGGAACTTGCCGGTGTGGCTGGCGGGCACGGCGGCGACCTGCTCGGGCGTGCCCTCGGCGACCACCAGGCCACCTCCGGCGCCGCCCTCGGGCCCCATGTCGACGACCCAGTCGGCGGTCTTGATCACGTCGAGGTTGTGCTCGATGACGATGACCGAGTTGCCCTTGTCGACCAGGCCGGACAGGACGGTCAGCAGCTTGCTTATGTCCTCGAAGTGAAGGCCGGTGGTCGGCTCGTCCAGGACGTAGACCGTGCGTCCGGTGGAGCGGCGCTGCAGCTCGCTGGCGAGCTTGACGCGCTGGGCCTCGCCGCCGGACAGGGTGGTCGCGGACTGGCCGAGCCGGACGTAGCCGAGTCCGACGTCCTTGAGCGTCCTCATGTGCCGGGAGATCGAGGGAACCGCCTCGAAGAAGTCCGTGGCCTCCTCGATCGGCATGTTCAGGACGTCGGCGATGGACTTGCCCTTGTAGTGGACCTCCAGGGTCTCCCGGTTGTACCGGGCGCCGTGGCAGACCTCGCACGGGACGTAGACGTCCGGGAGGAAGTTCATCTCGATCTTGATCGTTCCGTCGCCCGCGCAGTTCTCGCAGCGGCCGCCCTTGACGTTGAAGGAGAAGCGGCCGGGCAGGTAGCCACGGACCTTCGCCTCGGTCGTCTCGGCGAAGAGCTTGCGGATGTGGTCGAAGACACCGGTGTACGTCGCCGGGTTGGACCGCGGGGTGCGGCCGATGGGCGACTGGTCGACGTGGACGACCTTGTCGACGAGGTCGTCGCCGTCCACGCGCGTGTGCCGGCCGGGCACGTTGCGCGCGCCGTTGAGCTCGCGGGCCAGGTGGGTGTACAGGATGTCGTTGACCAGGGTCGACTTGCCGGAGCCGGAGACGCCCGTGACCGCTGTGAAGACGCCGAGCGGGAAGGAGACGTCGATGTCCTGGAGGTTGTTCTCCCGGGCGCCGTGCACCGTGAGCTGCCGGGCCGGGTCGCGGGGGCGCCGGATGTCGGGCAGCGGAATGGCCTTCTTGCCGGACAGGTACAGACCGGTCTGCGAATCGGCGTTGTCGAGCAGCTCCTTCAGGGAGCCGCTGTGCACCACCTTGCCGCCGTGCTCGCCGGCGCCGGGGCCGATGTCGACGATCCAGTCGGCGACCTTGATGGTGTCCTCGTCGTGCTCGACGACGATGAGGGTGTTGCCCATGTCGCGCAGCCGGACGAGGGTCTCGATCAGCCGGTGGTTGTCGCGCTGGTGCAGGCCGATGGACGGCTCGTCGAGGACGTAGAGCACGCCGACGAGCCCGGAGCCGATCTGGGTGGCCAGGCGGATGCGCTGGGCCTCGCCGCCGGAGAGGGTGCCGGCCGCGCGGTTCAGTGAGAGGTAGTCCAGGCCGACGTCGACCAGGAAGCGCAGCCGCTCGTTGACCTCCTTCAGCACACGCTCGGCGATCTTCTTGTCGCGGGCGTTGAGCTTCAGCTCGCCCAGGAAGTCCGCGCAGTCGCTGATGGACATCCCCGAGACCTCGGCGATCGACTTGCCCATGACCGTGACCGCGAGGACGAGGGGCTTCAGTCGCGTGCCCTCACAGGTCGGGCAGGGCACCTCGCGCATGTAGCCCTCGAAGCGCTCGCGGCTGGCGTCGCTCTCGGCCTCGCTGTGCCGGCGCTTGACGAACGGGATCGCGCCCTCGAAGGCCGTGGTGTACCGGCGCTCACGCCCGTACCGATTGCGGTAGCGGACCTCGACCTGGGTCTTGTGCCCGTTCAGCAGGGCCCTGCGGGCGCGCAGCGGGAGGCCGGCGAAGGGGATGTCCGTCCGGAAGCCGAGCGCGTCGGCGAGGGCACCGATCAGGCGGCCGAAGTAGTCCTTGGTGTGTCCGTGCGACCAGGGGTGGATGGCGCCCTCGTCGAGGGACTTCTCCTCGTCGGGGACGATCAGCTCGGGGTCGACCTCCATGCGCGTGCCGATGCCGGAGCAGTCGGGGCAGGCACCGAAGGGCGAGTTGAAGGAGAAGGAGCGGGGCTCCAGCTCCTCGAAGGACAGGTCGTCGTACGGGCAGTACAAGTGCTCGGAGTACATGCGCTCGCGCTCGGGGTCGTCCTCCGGGAGGTCGACGAAGTCGAGGACGACCATGCCCCCGGAGAGGCCGAGGGCGGTCTCCACGGAGTCGGTGAGGCGGCGCTTGGCGGAGTCCTTCACCGTGAGGCGGTCGACGACCACCTCGATGGTGTGCTTCTCCTGCTTCTTGAGCGTGGGCGGGTTCGAGAGCTGGATCGTCTCGCCGTCGACCCGCGCGCGGGAATAGCCCTTGGTCTGGAGGTCCGCGAAAAGGTCGGCGAACTCGCCCTTGCGCTCGCGCACCAGCGGCGACAGCACCTGGAAGCGGCTGCCCTCCGGCAGCTCCAGGACCTTGTCGACGATGGCCTGCGGCGACTGGCGCGAGATCGGCCGGGAGCACTCCGGGCAGTGCGGCTTGCCGATCCGCGCGAAGAGCAGGCGCAGGTAGTCGTAGACCTCGGTGATGGTGCCGACCGTGGAGCGCGGGTTGCGGGAGGTCGACTTCTGGTCGATGGAGACCGCCGGGGAGAGTCCCTCGATGAAGTCGACGTCCGGCTTGTCCATCTGGCCGAGGAACTGCCGGGCGTAGGAGGAGAGCGACTCCACGTAGCGCCGCTGGCCCTCGGCGAAGATGGTGTCGAAGGCCAGGGAGGACTTGCCCGACCCGGACAGACCCGTGAAGACGATGAGCGAGTCACGAGGCAGGTCGAGCGAGACGTTCTTCAGGTTGTGCTCGCGCGCGCCACGGACGATGAGACGGTCGGCCACGCCGGTCCGCACCTTTCTTGAGAGAAGTGACAGGGGCGAGGCCCCCGTCTTCCTCAGACTAGGGGGAGCCACTGACAACGCCGGTCGGATTCACCGGTTGTCAACAAACCCCGACTACCCAGCATGCCCGACGCCGCCTCAGACCATATAGCACATGCATTCGAATTGTGGGCGTCGTCCACAACCTTCACCCGAAGGTGTGGCGCGGTCTAAGGTCAGCACCATGATTGATCACGCTCATGACCTGGAGTCTGTACGTGACGCTACCGAGCGGCTGCTCACCGCGGTCGGGAAACTGGACAACGCGTCCGTGACGAAGTCGTCACGGCTTCCCGGCTGGACCCGCGGCCACGTCCTCGCCCACCTCGCCCGCAACGCGGACGCCCTCGTGAACGTCCTCGAAGGACGTCCCATGTACGTCTCCGGCGAAGTCCGGGACGCCGACATCGAGCGGGACGCCCCGCGACCCCTCGACGTCCAGCTCGCCGACGTGCGCGAGAGTGCGGCGCGGTTCCAGGACGTCTGCGCCGTCCCCGCGGACTGGTCCCGCACGGTGGAGCTGCGCAACGGGGTCACCGACACCGCCTCCCGGGTGCCGTTCCGCCGGTGGGTCGAGATCGAGCTGCACCACGTCGACCTGGGCATCGGGTACGAGCTGGAGGATCTTCCGGCGGAGTTCACGGAGCGGGCAACCGACGCCCTCGCCGCTCGGTTCGCCGGGCACCCGGCCGTGGCGCCCACCCGGCTCACGGACGGCACGCGCGCGTGGTGCACGGGCCGGGAGGCGGACGGTCACGAGGCGACCGTCACCGGGCGCCCGGCCGACCTGCTCGGCTGGCTCGCCGGACGCCGTGCGGGCTCCGCGCTGACGGTGGAGGGCGGCCCCCTGCCCTCGCTGCCTCCGTTGTAGCCCCTAAGAGGCGGTCTGCGGGCCGCCTCCCGGCGCTAGGCTGGCGGTCATGACGTACAGCGGAGAGGTCAGGGTCGGCGGACCCGCCGACGTGCACGAACTCAAGGACCTGATGATCACCAAGGTCGCGGTCGGTCCGATGGACAACAACGCCTATCTGCTGCGCTGCCGGGCCACCGACGAGCAGCTGCTGATCGACGCCGCCGACGACGCGCACACGCTGCTCGGCACGATCGGCGACGACGGCATCGCCTCGGTCGTCACCACCCACCGGCACGGCGACCACTGGCAGGCGCTCGCCGAGGTCGTCGCGGCGACCGGGGCCCGCACCCACGCCGGACGGCACGATGCCGAGGGCATTCCCGTGCCGACCGACGTCCCGGTCGACGACGGTGACACCATCCGGGTCGGTCAGGTGGAGCTCACCGCACGCCACCTGGTGGGGCACACGCCGGGCTCCATCGTCCTGGTGTACGACGACCCGCACGGGCATCCCCATGTGTTCACCGGGGACTGCCTCTTCCCGGGCGGACCTGGCCGGACAACACGTCCGGAAGAGTTCACCTCCCTGATGGACGGCCTGGAGACCAAGGTATTCGACGTCCTGCCCGACGAGACGTGGGTGTACCCCGGCCACGGAAACGACACCACCCTCGGCACGGAGCGGCCCCACCTCGCGGAGTGGCGCGCACGAGGCTGGTAACCCTCCAACGACGACCGCCCCCGTTCCGCAACCGAAGCGGGGGCGGTCGCGCGTTCACCGCAGTTACCGGACCTGGCAGCGCACTGGTCAGTGGACCCGATCGCCGTGAAGGCAGCGGACCTCGTCCGCCGCCGCGGCTTCCCCTCTTGGTTCCCAGGCGGCGAGTGGTGACTGCTGGCGGTCATGCGGCTTTCAGTGCAGCCAGCCGCGTTTCGATCTCGGTCGCGTCGCCGAGTCCTTCGAGCTGCTCGAACTGCGTGTCCAGGGAGGAGGCGGCGAGTTCTTCCTTGCCCATGGCCCGGGCCTCTTCGCGGCGCACCTTGTCCTCGAACCGGCTGAGTTCGCTTGTCGGGTCGAGTACGTCGATGCTTTTGACGGCGTCCAGCATGCGGTTCTGCGCTTCGGCGGACTTCGCCCGTGCCACGAGTTGGTCGCGCTTGCTGTGCAGTTCGCCGAGTTTGAGCTGCATCTGGTCGAGGCCGGTTTTGAGTTTGTCCACGACGGCCGTATTGGAGGCGATGGCCGGCTCGGCTGTCGTGGCCTCCCTTTCGGACTGCAGTTGCCTGCTCAGGGCGACCTTGGCCAAGGTGTCGAACCTGTCCGCGTCCACGGGGTCTCCCGCAGCGCGGAGTTCGTCTGCCTTCTTGCTGGCTGCGAGTGCCTTGCGGCCCCACTCGGTGGCGGCTTCCTTGTCCTCCTTGTAGTCCTGTTCCATCAGGCGCAGGTTGCCGATGGTGGTGGCCACCGCCTGCTCCGCTTCCCTGATGTTGTTGGTGTAGTCGCGGATCAGCTGGTCCATCATCAGCTGAGGATCTTCCGCTTGGTCGATGAGTGCGTTGATGTTGGCCCGGGCGAGCTGAGCGACCCGTCCCAGGATCGTCTGCTTGGTCATAACACCTCTCCTTTGCGCATCTGGGTGAGGGAAAATCGGTGGTGTCAGAAACGGCCGCCGCCCATCCGGGCGCGTGTTCCGCCGCCTCCGAAACTGACCGGCCCGGCGCTGTAGCCACCTCCGAAGCCGCCGAGCAGGATCCCGCCGAGCATGGCGCCCGCCAGGCCGCTGCCGCCGCTTCCGACCGCGTACACACCGGGCTCGATGGCGACGCCGAAACCCTCTACGTCCTCTTGGGCCAGGAGCAGCGCATCCTGCGCCAGCGCGTCGGCCTGCTGCGCCTCCGCCAGGGCGCTGTGCGCATCCGCCCCGGCAGCCCGGCCGGAGAAGGCCTCGGCCCGCTGCAGCCTGCGCTGTGCCTCCGCGAGCCGTGTGCGGGCCTCGCTGCCGACGGCTCCCCTGTTGGTGACGATGTAGTCAATGGCCTCGCCGACGCTGGATTGCGCACTGAGCACCGTCCGCCCGAGCAGCGATCGAGCGTGCCGCGTGCCCTGCTCGTTCTCCTGCGCCCCCAAGAGGGCTTCGTCGAGCCCGGCATCGGCCTCCTCCACCCGGCGCAGCGCGTCGATGGGGTCATACCGGCCACTGTCCATGGCCCTGCGTACCTCGGTCGCCACAGTCTCGGCGCGTGCGATGCGCCCCTGCAGGGCGGCGGTCGGAAGCTCTTTGGCTCCCTGCAGCAGGCCACGCGCCTCCGCCAGATCCGCGTCCGTCTCGGTCAGTGCGGCTGGCAGCGCGCCGGCCGCGTCCGCGAGTTCCTGTGCCCGCCGGTCGATGGCTTCGATCAGCCGGTTGGCCTGCGCCACGGCCGCCTCTGCGGCCCGCACCTGAATCGCGGTCGTGCCGTTGTCGTTGCCTTCCACGGCCTGCCGCGCCTGTTGCAGGCTGTTCTGCGCGAACTGCAGTCGGCTGCGCGCCTGCTCCACGTCAGTGCCTACCGGTTCGGTGGCTGAGGAGGCGTACTGCTCGCGCATGGCGGCCAAGGTGTCCTGCGCGAGCGCCACTCGGCTGCTCGCGGTGTCGAAAGCGGCCTGAGCCGCGGCCAGGGCTTGAGGTGCGTTGCGTTCGAAGCCACGCAACTGGTCGAAGTCCTCGGCCTTCTCGTCCAGGACGCGATTGGCCTGCGCGCACCGGGCAAGGATTTCCTGAACCATCCGGAGGCGGGTCGAATCGTCCTCAGGGTAGGCGTCATCGAGTTGCTGCCGCAGCCGGAACGCCGCGGTCAGCTCCCGCTTCGCCGCCTCCACCGCTTCAGTGAACGGCTGGGTCGCCTCGTCGCCGAACTGCGCCGCGGCGAAGCCCAGTTCCTCCTGGCTGGTGCGCACCGCGTCGTCGGTTCGCACCAGAGCCTGGCGCGCCTTCGCGTCGAGGTCCACCAGCGAGCTGGGAGACGGCCCGCCCCGTGTCTCTTCGCCGCCGCGCGGCCCGGCGGCCCTGGGCGACCTTCGTCTGATCAGGGCGAACACGACCAGACCCACTGGAAGGAGCACTAGCAGCAGAAGGAGCCAGCCGCCTGTGCCGACGCCTACCTGCTCGCCCTGGCCCGGGTCCGCCTCTCCGGGCGTCACGTCCAGCGTGGGCACGGGCTGACCTGAGAGCACCGCGTCGTATCCTCGGGCTGCGCCGATCGCCGCTCCCGCCCAGTCGTTCTGCCGCAGCGCCGGCGCGACGGCTGTCGCGTCGACCTCGCTCAGGGCCTGCCGCGTCAGCGGCGAGCCGGCGTCCACGTAGTAGGAGTACTGCCGGTCGCCGGTGGCGACGGCGAGCAGTGCGTCGTCGGCGCCGAACCCGTTCCTCACGGCTGTCGCGTTCGCCCACTGCTGTGGGGAGCGGCCGGAGAAATCGCTTACGTACACAACGAACAGTTCGAGTTGGTGTTCGTCGGCCAGCCGGGCCAGCGCCCGGGCGACTTCAGGTTCCCGGTTGCCGAGTGCCCCGACCCGGTCGGTGACCTGCCCTTCCCGCGACAGGTCGACCGGGGCGTCGGCCCAGGCGGCGTTCGCGGAGGCCAGGACCGGGGCCGCAGTCGTCAGCAGCACAGCTATAAGGAATCGCACAAGGGCACGGATCACGGTATTCGACGCCATACACCCGCGGGCCCTTCGGCGACCGGACGGTTGCGGACGCATTCGCCGGGCCGCCACGGCCGGCCGGGAATCCTGACGACTGTGCACCCCGGGCGAGAAGGGGCCGACGCCACCCGTCGACCCCTCACCCTTCCGTTCCGGCCCGCTCATCGCCGCCCCTTTCGTGCTGGCGCTTCAAAGGGCCGCGTACCCGCCCCGTACGAGCTGATTCATCCCGAAAGGTCACTTATCTTTCATTCATTCACAGCCCGGATGGATGCACGGGCGGAAGACGAGCCCCCGCCAGGGCGTCAGTGGAGATGCTCGCGGCCACCAGGCATCACGCAGCCGAAGGCGAGGATGCCAACCCAAGGAGCCATCCCCGGCATTTGGACTAAAAACATACCTAAACGTGCATACCTTCGGAGAGTATGTGCTACTTAACGTATCGGGACATGCAGGATCTATCCAGCGGCTGTCAGGTCAACCGGGGGGCCGAACCAGAGGAGACACCATGCGTAGAACCGCCAGTACGGCACTCGTCGCCCTTCTGCTCGCTCTCGCGCCGGCAGGGACGGCGTTCAGTCAGGACACTGCCGAGCAGGCGATGCCGCCGGCCGCCACCGCGACGGTTCAGGCCCAGGACAACCAGAACGAGGACGACGACAACACGGGTCTGTGGGGTCTCTTGGGTCTCCTCGGCCTGGCCGGTCTCATCCCGTGGCGCAAGAAGCGTGAGGGCCACCGGGAGACCAACACCCGTTCCACCGGCATGTAGGCGCAGGGCACCATGATGGTCGAGAAGATGCACGAGATGGGCGTCCGCAGCGAGCACGCCTACACGGCCGCCTTCGCCTCCATCGGTCTGACCGTCGCCGCATGGGCAGTCTCACTCGCAGCGGAACGGGGAACCGGGCTCGCACGCGCCGACCGGTGGGGCATTTTCGTGGGCGAGTGGGCTCCGACCTTCTTCGGCCTCGGTCTCGCCCTGTCCCACTACGAACAGCAAGACGGCACGCTCACCGCCAGCACCCGCGATCTCGGGCAGCACCAGCAGGCGAGCTGAAAACGGGCAGCCCCGCCGCGATGCGGCGGGGCTCGCCCTCACCACGAGCGCCGCCACGACCGCCGGCACTTCGCTGAGCAAGCGGACAGACCCGGGCCGCGGAGCACTACGTGCAGAGGCTCGCAAGCCGGGTACGGGCAGTCGACTTGCGTACCGCTCTGGCACGACCGGCAGCAAGAACTTCGTGCCCGAACGTTGCCGCACACCGCCCCAGCAGCCTTTCCCACAGTCCTGAACCTGTGACGGTGAGGAGGGGGGTGAGCAGGCATCAGCTGAAACACCTGCCCACCGCGCCTGCCGGGGACAGCAGGCCCCGGGTGGTGGCCATTGGCCACGCATGGCAGCGCACGCGTCACACCAGTGCCGACCCGTCCGCCGGCCCGTCATGTCGTCACGTTGATCAGGGGCTCACCACCTACACGCCGCAGTACGAAGTCACCGTCGCCTGGCCGGAGGCTCACCACCCGACCTGCCGCAATCTCTGCTTGCAATCCGTCGTTGCGCCTCTCGGGTGCGGAGGCCCGTATCACTGGTGAGGTCCGCGGAGGACGCCGCACCGGCCCTTCGTCCGACGGGTTCCACGGAAGGTTTCATCCAGCTGGTTCCGCCACCTGCCGTCTGCGGGGACCCGGCCCGCGTACCTATGTGTATGGAGCTGCCACCACATGAGACCGCGACGAAGGCACGACGCCGCTCATCGTGGCCGAAGGTTGACTCCACCGCTGCATCACGGACGAGGAGACCACCGGGACCAGCGAAGCCGTACGTCAGGAGCGGCCGCCGACTCCCCAACCGATCTCCCCGAGGCCGGAGGCGAGGACGAGCAGCAGTACGGCCCCGGTGAGCAGGTGGAGGCAGCGGCGCCGAACTGGCCGACCGAACTGCCCAAGCAGTCCTGGCGCAAGGTACTCCGGGGCACGCTGCGGGAGTTCAGGGACGACGAACTCGCTGACCGCGCCGCGGCCATGACCTACTACGGGATACTGTCGCTGTTCCCGGCACTTCTCGTGCTGGTCTCCCTGCTGGGCCTCGCCGGCCAGTCGGCCACCAGCACAGTGCTGGACAACCTCAGGCAGCTCACTCCCGGCATGGCCCGGGACATCATCACCCGCGCCGTGGAGCAGCTCAGAAACAACCCTGATGTCGGTTCGATCATGGCCATCACCGGCATCGCGCTGGCGGTGTGGTCGGCCTCCGGTTATGTAGCGGCGTTCATCCGCACCTCCAACGCCGTCTACGACATGCCCGAAGGCCGCCCGATGTGGAAGATCCTTGTTCTGCGCATCGCGCTGACGGCCATGCTGATGGTCACGGCGGTGCTCAGCACGCTGATCGTCGTTTTCACCGGCGGCCTGGCCCGCCTGGCCGGTCAGGCGCTTGGTTTCCGGGACACGGCACTGTCGGTGTGGTCCATCACCAAGTGGCCCGTCCTGGTCATCTTGGTCCTGCTCATGATCGCCGTCCTGTACTGGGCAAGCCCCAACGCCAACGTGAAGGGATTCAGGTGGATCACCCCGGGCAGTTTCCTGGCCCTGGTGCTCTGGATGATCGCTTCCGCTGGATTCGCGTTGTACGTCGCACACTTCGCGTCCTACAACAGAACCTACGGCACCATGGCCGGCGTCATCGTGTTCCTGATCTGGCTGTGGATCACCAACCTCGCGATCCTGCTGGGCCTGGAGTTCGACGCCGAAGCGCTACGCCAGCGGGCGGTCGCCGGCGGCTACCCACCCGACGCCGAGCCCTACACCCAGCCCCGCGACACCGATAAGTGGGACACCGGAGACCGGCGCCGCATGGACGAGAGCTGACCGCACACCGCACCTGCACATCGTCGGAATGACCGTCGCCACCGGGATCCCGCAAGCCGTGAACGTGCTGGCGAGGCTTCGGGCGCTCAAGCGGATGGAGACGCACGATGATGCGACTCCACCTCACAAGTCCTGCAGGACATCGTGAGCGCTTACAGCGACGTTCAGCACGTTGTCCGCTTCGAGAAGCTCCGGATCTGGTTGGGAGGTGACCAAGGTGCCGACGACGAGGGCGGCACCGGGCTCCGCGCGCAGCGAGCCGAATTCGCCGGAAGGGTCCTGTTCGTCGCGGTCGCGCAGCGGTCGCCGCTGTCATGGGGGCGTGTCGGGCTCCGCGTCCGACGGAGACATGTTTCCGGGCGGGTGCATCGGGGTGGGCCGGGCTCTGACCGGCGGCGAGGGGCGCGCCCTGGCACAGGGGAAGAACCTGTCCCCCAGTGTCAGGGGTCGGTCACGGTTCCGTCAGGGGCGGCGGGAACTCGCCGGCGGATGGGCTTCAGGGGTGGGAGCGAGGCGAGGCGTCCACCAGGTCCTCAGGGCGTTCCCCGTCCGCTGCCAGGAGGGAGGTCAGGGTTTCAGACGTGCTCCCGGACGAGACCTGGGTCTACCCCGGGCACGGCGAGGACACCGCGCTCGGCGCGGAACGGCCGCACCTGCCGGAGCGAGTGACGCGCGCGGGGCTGGTGAGCCCGCCGACACCGCGGGCCGACCGGTTCCCGGCGCGGAGGGCAAGTGCCCGGCGCTCGGACGCCGTACGCACCCCGTGCAGGGGTTTCGCACGCACCGAGAAGCTGCGCACGCTCCCTGCCCGCGGGGACGGCACGGTCAACTGGAGAACGTCCCGCGCAGGACGCCGGGCCCGGCGCGGCACGTGCCGCCGGTCCCCGATCCCGCCCTCGACCGGCGGCCCCGGCGCCTTGGGCGGGCCGGCCCGCCGAATTCCTCAGGCCTGGGCCCGCCCCGTGCCGGCCAGCACCGCGATCCGCTCCACGCCGAACACGTAGCCCTGCACACCGCACCCCGCGATCACCCCGTCGGCGCGCTGCGAGACGTAGGAGTGGTGCCGGAACGACTCACGCTGATGGATGTTGGAGATGTGGACCTCCACCACCGGCAGGCCGTCGCAAGTGTTGAGCGCATCCAGGATCGCGACGGACGTGTGTGAGTAGGCGGCGGGGTTGATCACGATCCCGCAGTGGTTGAGCCGGGCCTCATGGATCCAGTCGACCAGTTCGCCCTCGTGGTTGGACTGGCGGAAGTCCACCGTGCCGCCGTGTGCCGCCGCCGCCTTCACGCACCGCGCCTCGACGTCGGCGAGGGTGTCGGAGCCGTAGATCTCCGGCTGGCGCTGGCCCAGCAGGTTCAGGTTGGGGCCGTTCAGGATCATGATCGGGGCGTTGGCCAGGGTGCGGGGCACGGTTCCTCCGGTCCGTTCGGGGCACGGTGGCCCTTGCGCGGCCGCCGCTCGGTCCCCGGTTTATCACGGTGCGCCGGCTGTCCGGCCGGCCCTACCCTCCGTCCATGACGATGATCGCGTATCCGCCCAAGCCCGCACCCGGCGACCGCGTCGCGGTCATATCCCCCCTCCTCCGGACTGCCGGGCCTCTTCCCGGTCCCCTACGAGCTGGGCCTGCAGCGGCTGCGCAACGAGTTCGGCCTGGAGCCGGTCGAGTATCCGGCGACCCGGAAGATGGGCGCGACGCCCGGTGAGCGGGCCGCCGACATCCACGCGGCCTTCGCCGACCCCACGATCACGGCCGTCTTCGCGTCGATCGGCGGCGACGACCAGATCACCGTGCTGCCGTTGCTGGACCGGGAGCTGATCCGGGCCGATCCGAAGCCGTTCTTCGGCTTGAGCGACAACACCAACCTGCTCGCTTACCTCCGCAACACGGGAATCGTCGGCTACCACGGCGCTAGCGTCATGGTGGAGTTGGGCCGTCCCGGCGCCATGCACCCGCAGACGGCCGACTCGCTGCGCGCGGCACTGTTCACCTCCGGTCCGTACGAGCTGCGGCCCGCCGAACGCTTCAATGACATCGACCGAGACTGGGCCGACCCGGCCACCTTCGACTCGGAGCCCTCGATGCGGCCCGGCTCGGGCTGGTCCTGGGTGAACCCCGACCGGGTGGTCGAGGGACGCACCTGGGGCGGCTGTCTGGAGATCCTCGGTTGGCTGCTGATGGCCGACCGGGAGATCGCGCGGGACCCGGCGGAGTACGACGGGGGCGTGCTGCTCCTGGAGACCTCCGAGGAGCTGCCGAGCGCGGCGGAGGTCTTCCGCACCCTGCGCAACATGGGCGAGCGCGGGCTGCTCGGCCGCTTCTCCGCACTGCTGATGGCCCGCCCGAAGACCTGGTCCTTCGAGCATCCCAACGGCCCCGAGGAGAGCGCCCGGTACGCGGCGGAGCAGCGCGAGGCGGTGCTGCGTGCGATGCGGGACTACGCCCCCGAGGCCACGATCGTCTTCGACGTGGACTTCGGCCACACCGATCCGCAGGTCGTCATCCCGTACGGGGGGACCGTGCGGGTCGACGGGCCCGCCCGACGCGTCACCGTCAGGTACTGACGCTCCCCGCGTTCCGGCGATCGACGGCACCCGGTAGGCCCTCCGCCCACGGCCCGCACGGAGAGCGGCGGGCGGCACCTTGCCGCCCGCGGCTCCCGGTGATGGTCGCTCCGGCGCCCCGCCGGAGCAGGTGCCAGCCGGTCAGGCCTCGATGCTGTCCTTCGGAGTGTCGTCGCTCCGGGTCTCCGCCGCTTCTGCCGCGGCCATCTTCTTGGAGGCCCGGAGGCTGGTGATCGTGGTGACGATCAGGACGGAGCAGATCACGCCGAGCGAGACCGGGATGCTGATCTCAGGTACGTGCACCCCGGACTCGTGCAGGGCGTGCAGCACCAGTTTCACGCCGATGAAGCCCAGGATGATCGACAGTCCGTAGGAGAGGTGCACCAGCTTCTTCAGCAGACCACCGATCAGGAAGTACAGCTGGCGCAGACCCATCAAGGCGAACGCGTTGGCCGTGAAGACGATGTACGGGTCCTGGGTCAGGCCGAAGATCGCCGGGATGGAGTCGAGCGCGAAGAGCACGTCGGTGGTGCCGATCGCGAGCATCACGACCAGCATCGGGGTCATGACGCGCTTGCCGTTCTCCTCGATCCACAGCTTGGTGCCGTGGTACCGGTCGGCGACACCGAAGCGGCGCTCGGCGGCCTTGAGGAGCTTGTTCTCCTCGAACTCCTCGTCCTCCTCGTCGGCCCGGGCCTCCTGGATGAGCTTCCAGGCGGTCCAGATCAGGAAGGCGCCGAAGATGTAGAAGACCCACGAGAAGCTGGCGAGGATCGCGGCGCCCGCGGCGATGAAGATGGCCCGCAGGACCAGGGCTATGAGGACACCGATGAGGAGCACGCGCTGCTGGTACTGCGAGGGCACCGCGAACTTCGCCATGATCAGGACGAAGACGAAGAGGTTGTCCACGCTCAAGGACTTCTCGGTGATGAAGCCCGCGAAGAACTCACCGGCGGGCTGACCGCCGCCGAAGACGAGCAGACCGACTCCGAAGAGTCCCGCGAGGGCGATCCAGACGATCGTCCAGATCCCGGCTTCCTTGATCGATACGTCGTGCGGCTTGCGGCCGATGAAGAAATCGACGGCAATGAGGGCTGCGAGGCCCACGATGGTCAGGACCCACAGGGTCACGGAAACTTCCACTACGCCTCCGGCAGTACGTCACACGGCAGATGTCAGCGTCGTCGCTGCCGGAGGTCTCTTCCACCCCGGGTGTCCGGGACGCGTGACGCGTCCGGATCCCGCGGGCCGACGCCCCGGGATCTGGCCTGATCCGTATTGACGGGTACGCCGCAGTAGTTGGCAGGGAGTACTCCCCTCCGTACGGACGACAGTACCCCATTCACCAAGGGAAGGTAAAGAGATTGGCAAACAGAGCCCAAAGGTCCAGTTCAGGGACCTTTACCGGCTTCACGGACGGCGTGCGGCGGCGACCTGGGTGAGTATCTGTCGGAGCACCTGGCTGCCGGACGGGACGAGCGAGGGCTCGTACGTCCAGGCATGGCCCACCCACGGGTCGGCGAGGTGATCGTCGGCCACGGGTGTCAGCCGGAGCAGCGAGCGCCACAGCGGGTCGAGCAGCGGCCCGTACCCGGCGGAGTCCTCGCGGTCGGCGACCAGCAGCAGATGGACGCCGACGGCCGGCCCCTCGTCGGCCAGATAGCGCAGCTGGTTCACCGCACGGTCGTCGAAGCCGTGCGGGAACTCGTTGACGATCAGGAGTTGCTGGGAAGTGTCGAGACCGGGCGGGAGCGCATCGGGAGCACCACCGCGCAAGGCCATCTGCACCAGGTCGACGCGCTGGGTGAGGCGCGCGAGCACGTCCGCGGTCCCGGCTGTGCCCAGGGCGGGCGGGGCGGCCAGCACGCCGGTCTCGACCAGGGGCGCCAGCGCCTGGGTCCCCGACCCGGCCGGGTCGATGACGTGCACGGTGAACTCGCCCGCCGGGTAGACGGCGAGCAGCCGGGCCGCGTGCGCGACCGCCGTCTCCAGACCGAGGCGCCGCATCTCGTGCGAGTCGGTGAACGAACCGTCGAGCGAGGCCGCACGTCCGCTGTCGATCCACAGGCCGCGCTCCAGCGGCAGCCGGACCAGCATCGGGATGCGTACGGGGTCCGCCCCGGACAGATGGAGGTCGCCCAGCCTGAGGGCCAGGGGGATCTCCATGGGCACGCGGTAGGCGTGCCAGACGGGGCTGTCCCAGCACGCGTAGGCGGCCGGCAGGGCCGGCTCGACGACCTCGGCCTCGGCCGCGAGCTGGGCCACGTCCCGGTCCAGGGCTTCCCTGGCCTGTGCCACGAGCTGACCGTGCCGGGCCCGGGCCTGCTCCCGGGCGGCGTCGCCCTGCCCGCCGACCCGGTTGCGCGGGTCGGACAGGATCTGGTCGAGCTCCTTCTCCATGCGCGAGTCAGCGAAGTCCACGGCACTGCGGTAGGCGGCGGCGGAGCGGGCCAGGTCCTCGAACATGCCCCAGACCTGGTTGTAGAGCCGCTCCTCCATGGACCAGCCGGTGGCGTCACCGGCGACGGGCCGCGCGGGCTTCCCGGGCGCGGCCGGGGGCGCGGTCGGCGGGGGCGGGGGCGGAGCACCGTGCTGCCGGCGGGGGTGGCTGTAGTCGACCGGGCCGGCGCCGGTGGCCGCGGACGGCCGGCCGGTCGGGGAGGAGTCCCCTGGGGCTTGCGAGGCGCCCGGGTACGGCTGCGGGGGCTGTGGGCCGGCCTGCTGTCCCGGGGCTGCGGGTGTCTGTCGTCCTTGCGCGCCCTGGGTGTCGTACGGAGCCGTGGGCGGCACGCCTCCTCCGGTGCCCTGGGGTGCGGCTGTGCCGGAGTCGTGCGCCGGGGCGGCGGCGGGCCGGGAGCGGTCGCCGTCGGCAGTCCGGGCAGGAGGCGCCGGCACCGAACGGGCAAGGGCTCGGGCCACGGCGTCCTGGATGTCCCCTGCGAGCCGGTGGGCCCCGGGCAGGTCCTGGTCGGTGAACAGCTCGCCGAGGCCGCCCGCGTAGCCTTGGCCGACGGCGCGCACCTTCCATGCGCTTTGGCGTCGGTAGAGCTCCAGCGCGACGACGGCGGACTCGGCCTCCAGGCCGGTGAGGGTGTAGCTGGCGACCTCGTCGCCGTCGAGGCCCGTGACGGCGACGAAGGGTGCGGCCACGGAGCCGAAGCGGGCCGGCCCTTGCCCTCCGGCGGGCAGGGCGAGCAGCACGCTGACGCGGTGCACGGCGTCCGGTACGGCGTCCAGGTCTACCGCGAGGCGGTGGTCGGCGGCGGCCTGCCGGGAGACCTCCAGTCCCGGCAGGATGGGTGTGCCCGGGTGGGCCACCCGTTCGACGCCGTGGACCTTGCCGTTCTCGTCGCCTAGCGTGGCCCCGGCCACGACCGGCGTGCCGGCCGAGACCCGGATCTCCAGGCGAGCCCGGGGAAGCGGGTGGTTCTGTCCCCGCGTCAGCTCGGCCGTCATCGCCTTCCCCCTTGTGTCACTCCTGCGTCTGTGTCACTCGCACGTCGCCCGTGCTTGCCGTGCGGCGTCGGCCCGCCCCGGTCCCGCAGCCGGCAGGCGGGCGGTTTCGCTCGGTCGCCCGCTACAGGACGGGCAGGATCGTCGGCATCAGGTCCTGGAAGGTGCGGCCGTTGGCCGGGGAGCCGATGGCGGTCATCGACCAGCCCTGTCCCACTCGGTGCACCTTCGCCATGATCTGGGCGGTGAACGCGCCACCCCCGGCGAGCGTGTAGCGGGCGAGCTCCTCGCCGTTGGTCTCGTCGACCAGCCGGCAGAACGCGTTCTGCACTTCCTGGAAGGTCTGGCCCGTGAAGGAGTTCACGGTGAAGACGATCTGGTCGATGTGGACCGGAACGCGCTGCAGGTCGACGAGAATCGCCTCGTCGTCGCCCTGGCCGACGCCGCCGACGAGGTTGTCCCCGGTGTGACGCACCGAGCCGTCGTCGCTCACCAGGTGGCGGAAGAAGACGACGTCGACCGGCTGCTTGTCCGCGAACAGGACGGCGGAGGCGTCCAGGTCGATCTCCCGGGTGCGGGATCCGAACAGGCCGCGCCGGGGAGCCGCCTGCCAGCCGAGACCCATGCGCACCGACGTCAGGCTGCCTCCGTCGTTCTTCTGCAGACTGATGGCCTGACCCTTGGTCATATTGACGGTCACGCGCTGATCCCCTCTCGAGCAGTCCCCTGTTGCCGCGGTGTGCCCGCGGTTGACCAGAACCCTACGCAGGGGCACTGACAGCGCCCCACCCGGGACCGCACTTTGTGTCGGTCTTGCAACACAGCGCGTGCCCGGGCGAGCCGTCAGGCCAGGCCCGCCTCCTTCATCTGGCGCAGTTCTTTCTTCATCTCGGAGACCTCGTCGCGCAGACGGGCCGCGATCTCGAACTGGAGGTCCGCGGCGGCGGCCCGCATACGGGTGGTCAGGTCCTCGATCTGTGCGGCCAGCTCCGCCGCCGGGCGGTCGGTCACCGCCGTCTCCTTGGCCTTCCGCTTGCCCTTGGCCGCCTTGCCGTCGACTGCCGCCTGACCGCCGAGGGAGGGCACGGGAGCCTTGGCGGTCTTGCCGTCCTTGGACTGGCGGTAGCCCGAGCCGAGCAGTTGCTCGGTGTCGATGTCCTCGCGGGCGATCTGCGCGACGATGTCGTTGATCTTCTTGCGGAGAGGCTGCGGGTCGATGCCGTTCGCCTGGTTGAACGCGATCTGCTTCTCGCGGCGGCGATTGGTCTCGTCGATCGCCTTCGCCATCGCCGGCGTGATCTTGTCGGCGTACATGTGGACTTGGCCGGAGACGTTGCGCGCCGCGCGGCCGATGGTCTGGATCAGCGAGGTGCCGGAGCGCAGGAAGCCCTCCTTGTCCGCGTCGAGGATCGCCACCAGGGAGACCTCGGGCAGGTCGAGGCCCTCCCTGAGCAGGTTGATGCCGACCAGGACGTCGTACTCGCCGGCCCGCAGCTCACGCAGCAGTTCGACGCGTCGCAGGGTGTCGACGTCGCTGTGCAGGTAGCGGACCTGGATGCCGAGCTCCAGGAAGTAGTCGGTGAGGTCCTCGGCCATCTTCTTGGTGAGCGTCGTGACCAGGACGCGCTCGTCCTTCTCGGTGCGCGTGCGGATCTCGTGCACCAGGTCGTCGATCTGCCCCTCGGTGGGCTTGACGACGACCTCCGGGTCGACGAGACCCGTGGGGCGGATGATCTGCTCCACGGCACCGTCCGAGCGGGAGAGCTCGTAGGCGCCCGGGGTGGCCGACAGGTACACGGTCTGCCCGATGCGTTCCTGGAACTCCTCCCACTTCAGCGGGCGGTTGTCGAGGGCGGAGGGCAGCCGGAAGCCGTGGTCGACCAGGGTCCGCTTGCGGGAGGCGTCACCCTCGTACATGGCGCCGATCTGCGGCACGGTGACGTGCGACTCGTCTATGACGAGCAGGAAGTCGTCCGGGAAGTAGTCCAGCAGGGTGTTCGGCGGGGAGCCGGGCGAGCGGCCGTCGAAGTGCATCGAGTAGTTCTCCACACCGGAGCAGGAGCCGATCTGGCGGAGCATCTCGATGTCGTACGTGGTGCGCATCCGCAGCCGCTGCGCCTCGAGGAGCTTGCCCTGCTTCTCCAGCTCGGCCAGGCGCTCGGTCAGCTCCTTCTCGATGTCGTTGACGGCCCGCTCAAGGCGCTCGGGGCCCGCGACGTAGTGGGAGGCCGGGAAGACGTACAGCTGCTGGTCGTCGCTGATGATCTCGCCGGTGACCGGGTGGAGGGTGGAAAGGGCCTCGATCTCGTCGCCGAACATCTCGATGCGGACGGCGAGCTCCTCGTAGACCGGGAAAATCTCGATGGTGTCGCCGCGCACCCGGAAGGTGCCGCGCGTGAAGGCCATGTCGTTGCGCGTGTACTGGATGTCCACGAAGCGGCGCAGCAGCTCGTCCCGGTCGTGCTCCTCGCCGACCCGGAGAGGGACCATGCGGTCCACGTACTCCTGCGGGGTGCCGAGGCCGTAGATGCAGGAGACGGAGGCGACCACGACGACGTCGCGGCGGGTGAGCAGCGAGTTCGTCGCGGAGTGGCGCAGTCGCTCGACCTCCTCGTTGATCGAGGAGTCCTTCTCGATGTAAGTGTCCGACTGCGGGACGTACGCCTCGGGCTGGTAGTAGTCGTAGTACGAGACGAAGTACTCGACGGCGTTGTTCGGCAGGAGCTCGCGGAATTCGTTCGCCAGCTGGGCGGCCAGGGTCTTGTTGGGCGCCATCACGAGGGTGGGGCGCTGGAGCTTCTCGATCATCCACGCGGTGGTCGCGGACTTGCCGGTGCCGGTCGCGCCGAGCAGGACGACGTCCTTCTCGCCTGCTTCGACGCGCCGGGCCAGCTCGGCGATGGCCGCCGGCTGGTCGCCGCTGGGCTGGTAGGGGCTGACGACCTCGAAGGGCGCCACCGTGCGTTCGATCTGGGAAACGGGCCGCATGGGTTCCACCGTACGACCCCGCACTGACAACCGGTCCGGATCAGCGGTTCAGCGGGGTGCGGGACCGCCGGTGCACGAGGGCGCGGCGCGTGCGGCTCGCGGGGTGGTGTGCCGAGTGGTGGACCGTGCGCGGGGTCACGGTGCGGGCGGGGATGCCGGGCTTGCGCTCGACCGGGGTTCCGGTGGGCTTGCCCATGACCATCAGCGGATCGAACATCACCACCACGGCGGCGAGGAGCAGGAAGGCGAGGGGGCCGATCAGCATGGGGGCGAGCAGTTCGGCCGGGGACCCGCCGGAGGCCGGGTCGGTCGTGCCGTGGACATGGACTTCGAGGGCGGCCATGCCCGTGTAGTGCATGCCGGTGACGGCCAGGCCCATGACGAGGCTGGCTCCGACGCTCCACAGGAAGCCCCGGACCTGGCCGGCCGCCCACAGGGCGGCGGTGGCGGCGGCCATGGCTATGACGACGGACACGGCCACGGTGAGGGTGTTGTAGGTGAGCCGGCCGTCCAGGCGCATGCCCGCCATGCCCAGGTAGTGCATCGAGGCGATGCCCAGGCCGGTGACGGTGCCGCCGGTGAACAGGGCCGTTCCCCGCGCTCCCCGGTAGCCGACGATGAAGATTCCCACGCCCACCATGACGATGGCGACGGCCAGGCTGGCGAAGGTCATGAGCCAGTCGTAGCGGACCGGCGTGTGTTCGATCGCGAACCCCATCATCGCGATGAAGTGCATGGTCCAGATTCCCGAGCCGATCGCCGCCGCGCCGAGAGCGAGCCAACCGGGACGCCACGAACGGGTGACACGCAGGGATCTGGTGGTGCAGCGCAGTCCGAGGGCACCGCCGAGGCAGGCCATGAGATAGGCCACCAGCGGTGTGACCCATCCGTAACTGAATCCGTCGACCGTGCCTTGCATATGCGGCCGCCCTTCCGCGTTCCCACTGCCCGGATACGCCCGGAATTCCCTGATCTGCACCCCCTCCCGGGCCCGCGTGAACGGCCAGGGTCGAGGCAGAGAGTATGACGCCCACCGGAATGGTCGAACGATTCTCCGGCAAAGAATCACGGCCTTGCCCCACTTGTGCCGTCCCGGTGAGCGGAGTTGAGCAACTCCATTCAGCCCGTGGCCACTCCACTCCCCTCTCCCGTTGACTCTCCGGTGTCACAGTGGTGCTGTCCGTGATCACTCGACGCGAGGAGTGCGCATGCACGCACGCGCAATTGCCGTGACGACCACCGCGTTCCTGGGGGTGGCCCTGCTGACCCCCCTCTCCCACGCCCGGACCGCGCAGAGCGGCGAGGACGAGGGGCCCACGGTCGTCGCCCACCGGGGCGCATCCGCGTACGCGCCGGAGAACACGCTGGCCGCCGTCGACAAGGCCGCCGAGCTGGGGATCCGCTGGGTCGAGAACGACGTCCAGCGCACCAGGGACGGCGAGCTCGTGGTCCTCCACGACGACAGTCTGCGGCGCACGACCGACGTGGAGGAGGTGTTCCCCGACCGCTCGCCGTGGAAGGTGAAGGACTTCACCGCCGCGGAGATCGCCAGGCTGGACGCGGGGAGCTGGTTCGGGTCCGAGTACGCGGGTGCGCGCGTGCCGACGCTGAAGCAGTATGTGGAGCGGGTGGAGCACAACCACCAGAAGCTGCTGCTGGAGCTGAAGAACCCCCAGCTGTACCCGGGCATCGAGCAGCAGACCCTCAAGGTCCTCGCCAACGAGGGCTGGCTCGACCGGCGGCACGTGGCCGGCCGGCTGGTCGTGCAGAGCTTCAGCGCGGACAGCATCCGGACCGTGCACGAGATCAAGCCGGCCGTGAAGACCGGTTTCCTCGGCACGCCGCCCGTGTCGGACCTGCCTGAGTACGCCGGGTTCACCGACCAGATCAACCCCTCGCACGGCTCGCTCTCCGTGAGCTACGTCTCTTCGGTCCACGCGTTCACGGGGCCGCACGGCCGTCCGATGGAGGTCTTCGCCTGGACGGTCGACGACGCGGCCACCGCCCGGCGGATCGCCGGGTACGACGTCGACGGCATCATCACAAACAAGCCCGACGTCGTGCGCGAGGCCGTGGGCGAGGAAGAGGACCGGAACGGGGCCTCCACCGGCTGGTGACCCGTTGTCAGTGCCCGGCCGTACGGTGGGCGCATGGACAGCCATGGGCGCTATGAGCAGCGAGTCGTGTGGACCGTCGTCGACACCGGCATCGGTCCACTGCTGCTGGCCGCCACCCCCGACGGACTGGTCAATGTCGTGTTCCACGCGAGCGGCGCCACGCGCGGCCGGGCGCTCGACAAACTGGCGGCCCGACTGGGCACGGAGCCCGTCGAGGCGCCCGGTTCCCCGCTGCTGACCGAGGCGATACGGCAGGTGGAGGCGTACTTCGCGGGTCGGCGGCGTGACTTCGACCTGCCGCTGGACTGGTCGCTGACCTCGGGCTTCAACCGGGAGGTGCTGCGCGAGCTGGCGTCCGGCGTCCCCTACGGCTCGGTCGTCGGTTACGGCGACCTCGCCGGCCGGGTCGGCCGGCCGGACGCCGCTCAGGCGGTGGGCACGGCGATGGGGGCCAATCCGCTGCCCGTCGTGGTGCCGTGCCACCGGGTCGTCGGCAGTGACGGCGGCATCGGCGGATTCGGGGGCGGGGTGGAGACCAAGCGGCAATTGCTCGCGGTGGAGGGCGTCCTGCCCGCACCGCTCTTCTGAGGCTTCGCCTGCCCGGCCTCGGCGGACGGGGGGGCGGCGGGCGGCGGGCGGGGCTACTCGTAGGGCGGTGCCTTGATGATGTTGCCGTCTCCTCGTTGAGGTGCACGGAGGGGAACTCATGGTTCCCGCGGCGTGCTGGGTGACTCTCACCGGCTCCGTGGAGTCCGTCACGCCCCCAGGCCCGCGCCCTCCTCCGGGAACCGCAAGAGTCCGCTTCGGGTCCGTGCGGGTTTGGCCCGCTCCCCCGCCCGCCAGAGATGAGGAAGGACCGACGACAGGAGGCAGGCGCGTGACGCTGGTGGTGTCGGAAGAGGTACGGGCGGCGATCGGCTCGCGCCGTCCCGTGGTGGCCCTGGAGTCCACGATCATCGCGCACGGATTGCCACGTCCGCGCAATCTGCAGGTGGCGCGGGAGCTGGAGGAGGCGGTTCGGCGGGAGGGTGCCATACCGGCGACGATCGCCGTGCTGGACGGACGGCCGCATGTCGGCCTGGACAAACAGCAGCTGGAGCGGGTCGCGAACGAGGACGGCATCCGCAAGCTGGGGCACCGGGACCTGCCGCTCGCGGTGGCCACCGGGGCGAGCGGGGCGACGACCGTGTCGGCGACCGCCCTGCTGGCGGAACTGGCGGGGGTGCGGGTCTTCGCGACCGGCGGCCTCGGTGGCGTGCACCGGGAGTGGACGGCGACGCAGGACGAGTCGGCCGACCTGGGTCTGCTGGCCCGTACCCGGATCACGGTGGTCTGCGCGGGGGTGAAGTCCATCCTGGACGTACCGGCGACCTTGCAGCGGCTGGAGACGCTGGGCGTCGCGGTGGCCGGCTACGGCACGGACCGCTTCCCCGGCTTCTACCTGTCCGACTCGGGGCATCCGGTGGACTGGACGCTGGACACGCCCGGGCAGGTGGCGACCGTCATGCGTGCCCAGGACACGCTCCGTGGGCCCCGGTCCGCTCTCGTGGTCGCCAACCCCGTCCCCGAGGAGGAGCAGCTCGACCCCGCGCTCCACGCGCGCGTGCTCGCCGACGCACTGCGCGCGTGCGAGGCCGAGGGGGTCACCGGCCAGGCGGTCACGCCCTTCCTCCTCGCCCACCTGGTGCGGCACACCGACGGCGCCTCACTGGACGCCAATCTGGCGGCGGTACGCGGCAACGTACGACTGGCGGCACGCATCGCGGCGGCCTGGACCGGGGCATGACCGCGGGGCCGGGGGGCGCGCTGCTGGTCGTCGGGGACGTCGTGACGGACATCGTCGCCCGGCACCGGGGGCCGCTGGCCGCCGGCACGGACACGGCCGCCTCGATCCACCGGCTGCCCGGCGGGGCCGGCGCCAACGTGGCCTGCTGGGCGGCGTACGGCGGGTGCCGGGACGTACGGCTGCTGGGACGGGTCGGCTCGGACGCGGCGGATTGGCACCGGCGGGAGCTGACCGCCCTCGGCGTGCGTCCCCACCTGGTCGTCGACGCCTGCGCACCGACGGGGACGGTGATCTGTCTGGTCGACGCGGGCGCCTCGGCCGAGCGGACGTTCCTGGCAGACAGCGGGGCGTCACTGCGGCTGGCGCCCGGTGACTGGTCGGACGCGCTGCTCGACGGCGCCGCCCGGCTGCACCTGTCGGGCTACCTGCTGTTCTCGGAACCGAGCCGGGCCCTGGTGCCGGTCGCCCTGGCCGCGGCACGCGCGCGCGGGGTACCGGTGAGTCTGGACCCGGCGTCGGCGGGGTTCCTCACCGAGCTGGGTGTCGACCGCTTCCTGGACCTGGTGGAGGGAGTGGACGTCCTGCTCCCCAGCCGCGACGAGGCAGGTCTGCTGACCGGGTTGCCCGATCCGGCGGACGCCGCGGCGAAATTGAGCCGGCATGTTTCCTTGGTGATCGCCAAGCAGGGTGCGGAGGGGGCCCTGGTGGCCCGGTCCGGCACCGTGTGCGCGCGGGTCCCCGCCGTCCCGGCGTCGCCGCAGGACAGCACCGGCGCCGGTGACGCCTTCACCGGAGCGTTCCTCGCCGCACTCATCGCGGGCGCGGCTCCCGAGGAGGCTGCCGCCGCGGGGTGCCGGGCGGGGGCGAGGTCGGTCGAGCGAGTGGGCGCGAGACCTCCGCGGGCGGTCGGCTGAGGAGCGGCGGTGTGCGCCGGGGGAGCGAGCGGGAAGCCGACGGCGGCTGGGCAGGTCGCGTACGAGGGGTTCGGGTGACCTGCTCGGACCCACTCGCACCGCTTGGACGCTCGGATCGCTCGAATCGCTCGGAGGAGCTTGTTCGCGGCCCGCTCAGGTGGGCTGCCGGGTGCTGGTCCCGACTCGCGGCGTCCGTCCCGCGCGCCCGACGGCACCCGTGGGGCCGGCCCGGATTCCGCTCCCTACGCCTTGCGGCCCCATGCGGAGATCATCGGCGCCGTCGCCAGGTCCATGCTGCCGGACGCCACGTGCGTGAGGTGCCGGTCGATGTCGTCGTGGGTGGCCACGCCGGCGGCGACCAGTTGGTCGCGGACCTGACGGACCGTCGCGGACTCCAGAGCGGCGCACGCGGGTGAGGTGACCGGGAAGTAGGCGTCGGCCTCCACGCGGCGCAGTCCCGTCTCCCGGAGCAGCCGCGGGAGCCTGCGGCCGCAGGAGAGGTCGGCGCCGCGGCGGGCCAGCAACTGGCGGAAGCCGTGCCGCAGCCGGTTCGCCAGCTGCTGCTCGGGACCGTGCTCGTCGGGGCACAGCAAGGGCTGCAGGGCGGGATCGGCGTCCTCGACGAGGAGGCGGCCCCCCGGACGCAGGGCCTTGATCATGGACCGCATCGCCCGTTCGTGGTCCGGAACATGGACGAGTACGAGTCGGGCGTGCACCAGGTCGAAGCCCTCGCCCGGCGGTTCTTCCGCGCCCACGTCGTGCACGCGCACCTCGACCGGAGGGCGGCCGGCCGGCGCCACCCGCGAGGTGTCGATGTCGGTCGCCAGGACCCTGCCGGTCGGTCCCACCCTCTTGGCCAGCCACGACACCACTGAGGTTCCTCCGGCTCCGACCTCCCAGCAGCGCCAGCCGGGTCCGACGCCGAGCGCTTGGAGGTGTCGGAAGGTCGTGGGGTCGAAGAGAGCGGCGAAGGCGT
The DNA here is from genome assembly GCF_014649815.1 of Streptomyces mutabilis. Lineage (GTDB taxonomy): Bacteria > Actinomycetota > Actinomycetes > Streptomycetales > Streptomycetaceae > Streptomyces > Streptomyces mutabilis. The sequence goes on from NZ_BMTT01000018.1 coordinate 126,495, forward strand.
CGAAACGCTCGGCCGCCTCGGTCTGCCGGTTGTCGAGGAGGTGTCCGTCGGTTCGCGTCATGCGTCGATCATCCCAGTTGTCCCGCTTGTCCGAAGCGGTCGACGCTCCGGTACGGCGCCCGCCGGAGCGGGGCCTGACCGAGCCGGCCCGCTTCGGGCACGGGGCCGGACGCGGACCGAACGCAGACCTGGACGCGGCTCCGAGTCGCCTGTCCACAGCCGGGAACAAAGCGGAACCATCCATTTCCACAGGTCCGAACGCCTTCCGCGCAGGCCTGGCAGACTGGCGCGCCAAGGCGCGGGAAGCACGGCGCGAGGGGACCCACGCGGGGAGACGCGGATGACGATGGCAGGAAATCTGCGGAAGGTCACGGGCCTGGGAAGGACCGGTGGCCTGCGCAAGGTGGCACGGCTGGCCCGACGGCGCCCGCGGGTGGACCTGAGCCACCCGGCCCGCTCACCGCTCGGTTCCTCGGTGGTGAACTGCGTGACCTACCGGGACGGTGTCCGCACCCCCGAGGGCGGTGATCCGGTCCGGGTCGTGGAGCACATGCGCAGGCGGGGAGACGGTTTCGTCTGGCTGGGTCTGCACGAACCGACGGACCAGGAGTTCGCGGGCGTGGCTGAGCTCTTCGACCTGCACCCGCTGGCGGTCGAGGACGCGATCGAGGCCCACCAGCGCCCGAAGGTGGAGCGGTACGGCGAGACGCTCTTCGCCGTGTTCAAGACCGTCTGCTACGTGGAGCACGAGCAGCTCACGACCACGAGCGAGGTGGTGAGCACCGGAGAGATCATGGTGTTCGTCGGCCAGGACTTCGTGATCACCGTCCGGCACGGGCGGCACGGCTCGCTGGGCCCCCTGCGGGAGGGGCTGGAGTCCGACCCCGTGCAGCTCGCCAAGGGGCCGTCGGCGGTGCTGCACGCGATCGCGGACCACGTGGTGGACGAATTCCTGAGCGTCATCGAGGCGTTCCAGGCGGACATCGACCATGTCGAGACGGAGGTGTTCGCGGAGCACGGCGCACGCGTCGATCCGGGGCGGATCTACCAGCTCAAGCGAGAACTCCTGGAGCTGCGGCGGGCCGTGGTGCCGCTCGGTCGGCCACTGGAAGAACTGGCCACGCGGCCGGTCCGGGTGGTGAAGCCGGAGATACAGGCGTACTTCCGGGACGTCGCCGATCATCTGCTGCGGGCCACGGAGCAGATCGCGGCCTTCGACGAACTGCTCAACTCGATCCTCCAGGCACACCTCGCCCGGGTGACGGTCGCGCAGAACGAGGACATGCGGAAGATCACCGCCTGGGCCGCGATCATCGCCGTGCCCACGATGGTCTGCGGGGTGTACGGCATGAACTTCGACCACATGCCGGAGCTTCGCTGGCGGTACGGCTACGGCCTGGTCATCGGTGTCATAGCCGTCGCCTGCCTGACGCTGTACCGGGGGTTCCGGCGCAACGGCTGGCTATGAGCCCGGTCCGACGGCTCAGCCGTTCCACGCGGGGTGCCGTGGATCGTCCGTGCGCACCAGGACGTCGGCGGTGGCCGAGGGGTCGGTCTCCTCCTCGTAGCGCTCGAAGGCGGGGAGGGTCCAGTGCTCGGAGTCGGGGGTGCGGCGGCGAAGGGCTGCGGGGGTGAGGACGAGGTGCACGCTGAGATCGAGGGGGAACCAGTGGCGCAGCAGAAAGGGACCGTGCAGCAGCAGCGCACCGCCGGGCGGGAGACGGACGTAAGGGCTGCGGGTGGCGCGGTCGGTGACCGGGTCCCGCAGGTCCGGCAGCACTCGTCCGTCGCCACCGGGCCCGAGCGGGTCGAAGACCTCCCGCCACAGGGCGCCGGTGTCGTACCAGCCGTTGTAGTAGGACTCCACGTCCTGATGTCCGTACTCCAGTCGGAGGGAGGCGGGGCGCAGGAAGCCCGCCGTGCCGACCACGAGGGAGTGACGGCCGCGGACGCTCAGCGCTTCGGAGACCCGCTGGGCGAGTTCGCCGGGGCGGGCGGCCGGGGCGCCGTCGAAGGCGACGCGCGGCCGGTCGCCGCCGTCGGCGGGCTCGAGGTCGAGCAGGCGCTCGGCGAGCAGGTCGCCGAGCCTGTCCCAGGTGATCGCTTCCAGGCGCACCTGACCATGATGCGCCGTCCGCCCGCGTGGACGCTCGCGCATGCGCCCGCGCCGACCGGCCATGGTCACCGCGCCCGCACGGGGGTTGACTCGGGGTGGTCGACGGCCGACGGTGCCGTGCGGGATCGACTCGACGGGTAGGAGCTGACAGGACATGATCGACGGACCGTACTTCGCACTGACGGTGCTGGGCGTGCTCGGCACCGGACTGACGGCAGGCGCCTTCTGCGCCTTCTCGACGTTCGTGATGCGAGGGCTGGCCACGCTGCCGCCCGCGCAGGGGGTCGCCGCGATGAACGCGATCAACACGGCAGCGGCCGGCCTTCATGCTCCTGTTCCTCGGGACGACGGTGCTGACCGCGGTGATCACCGTGATGACGATCGTGCTGTGGCCGGACGGGGCCGCTGTGGAGCTGCTGCTGGGCAGCGCGCTCCATCTCTTCGGGTCGTTCGGGGTGACCGCGGCCGCCAACGTGCCGCGCAACACCGCGCTGCTCCGGCTGGAGCCGGGCACCGCGGAGGCGGCCGGCCGGTGGCCCGCGTACGTCCGGGAGTGGACGGCGTGGAACCACGTCCGTACGGTCGCCTCGGCCGCGGCGGCACTGGCGTACGTGCTCGCGCTCGCCTGAGGGAGCGGGCCCCGTCCGACGCACCGTCCCGTTCGGCGCGCCGTGCGGAGCGGGTGGGCCGTATCGTGGCCGCAGGAGCCACCACCGTCGACGCCCTGAGCGCGTACGTCCTCCCGGAGAACTTCGGTCAGCGGTTGCCCCGCCACGACGCGCTTCAAGGTGTTGAGTTCTCCCCGTGTCCTACTGATGAGGGGCCATAAGCCCGGTCCCGAACATCCGTCCAAACAGTCTTATAAGAACAAGCATCAACAAAGCATGATTCAGGACAGCAGGAAGTCCGCCTCTCCCGCCTTCGCTCCCTCGATGAAGGCCGTTATCTCGGCGGAGGTGTAGATCAGCGCGGGGCCGTCGGGGTCGGTGGACTGCCGTACCGCGATCCGGCCGTCGGCGAGTTTCATGGCCTCCAGGCAGTTCCCTCCGTTGCCACCGCTCCACGGCTTGTGCCAGCCCTCGCTGCCCAGCTCACGAGCGGGCATGCCGTTGTAGATCCGCTCACTGCGATTGCGTGGCGAGCGCCGGGGTTTGATGTGACTCATTCACAGCTCCTTGCGGAGATCCCGGAGGATCTCCTTCGTGCGATGTGCCGTGGCGGCCTGCGCCGCCATGCGGTCCATGACCTCGAGGTGGGTCGCCACCTCGGTGCGCGCGTCGAGGTAGACGGCGCCGGTCAGGTACTCGCTGTAGACCATGTCCGGCAGTTCCGGCATGGCGAATCGGAACAGTACGAAGGGCCCGTACGTGCCCGGGTGCGGCCCGTTGGAGAACGGGGCGACCTGCAGCGTCACATTGGGCAGTTCGGTGGCCTCGAGCAGCCTGTCGATCTGGGCCCGCATCACCTCCGGCCCTCCCACGGGGCGGCGCAGCGCGGTCTCGTCCATCACGACCCACAGCTTGGGCGCGTCCTTACGGGTCAGCAGCTCCTGGCGCCGCATGCGCAGGTCGACGTGGCGTTCGATGTCGTCGGGCCGGGTCTGTCCGATCGCTCCGGAGCGGAGCACACCGCGCGCGTAGGACTTGTCCGGCGGATCATGTGACTGCTCCGCGCCCGGGTCGTTGATGTGGACATGGGGC
>NZ_BMTT01000019.1 GCF_014649815.1 Streptomyces mutabilis
CACAGCCGCCCGCTCCTGCGCGGAGAGCAGATCGATCCGCCCGATCCGCCGGGACGGATCCGTTGCCGTGACGGCTCGCAGGGCCGTGCGCAGGCGCCGGTGGTGAACGGCCAGTTCGTCGTGCGTGCACAGTTCGGGGTGGGCGTTCACGTCGACGACCGGCCCGGCGCCGTCGCGTCGGTCCCACACGGCGAAGGTGAGGTCTCCCACCAGGCCGGAGGAGAGGTTGTGCGCGGTGGTCGGCGATCCGTCGAAGGTGATCGCGTAGTCGAAGGACATGACGTTGACGACCGGCGCGTACCACGTCCCCAGACGGCCGGGCAGTGCGAGGTCGCGCTGGATGTCCTCGGCCCGGTACCGCTGGTGACCACCCAGTTCGCGCACGCGCTTGCCGATCTGGGCGAGGAGTTCGCCGAGTGTCAGCTCCGGTCGTAGCGTGAGTCGGAGCGGTAGGACGTTGGCGGCCGTACCGGGGGTGCGGCGCTCCACCTGGGTGAGGCGGGCCGCCACCGGCAGGCCGAGGACGACGGTGGCCGTGCCGGTCGTCCGGTGGACGTGGAGGGCCGCGGCGGCGATGACCAGGTGCGACCAGGGGGCGCGGGCTCGGCGGGCCGCGTCGCGCAGTGCCGTGTGTTGCGCCGCATCCAATGTCGTGGTGTGGCGGAGATAGCGCTCCGGCGTGGTCGAAGGCGTGCCGACGATTCCGGTCGGCTGCGGGCGGTCGGTGAAGCGTTCCGTCCAGTACGTCTTGTCCTGGGCGAATTGCTCCGACACCCGGTAAGCCTGTTCGGCCGTGATCAGGTCGGACAGCGTGCCGAATGGGCTCTCACCCACCGCGCCGCCTCCGGCCAGCGCGGTGTAGACGTCGGCGACCCGGCGCGTGATCAGCAAGGACCCGAAGGCGTCCATCACGGCATGGTGGTAGCCCTGGTACCACCAGAAGCGGTCGGTGCTCAGCTTCAGGAGCGCGTACTCGAACAGCGGGCCCTCGGTCAGGTTCATGGGCCGGGCGACCGCGGTGTCCATCCAGTCGCGGGCGGCCCGTTCGGGGTCCGGCTCCGCGCTCAGGTCGGTGACCGCGAGTGGCCGGTCGGCAGGCTCCTGGAGGGCTTGCCGGACCTCGCCGGACTCCTCGACGAAGCGCACGTGCACCGCCTCCGCCTCGGCGACGACGACTCTCAGGGCGTGCGCGAACAGCTCCGGGTCCACACCTCCGTGGATCTCCAGGTACTCCCCCACCCGGAAAACGCGATTACCTCTCCCCAGTCGCTGCTCGGCGATCCATATTTCACGTTGCGCAGCCGTGAGGGGCAGCGTGGTGCCGGCACTGACGGACAAGTCTCCACCTCCGAGAATTCCCCCGCACGGACGGCCGGAGAGACAGGAATGAAAAGCTCACAATGTCCTGGAAACGCGTCGTCAATTCGATCGCGCCGAAGCGAAACGGCAGCCTCCGCTCTGTCGAGCGATGTGGATCGCCGTGCGTGTACAGGAGCCGGACGTAACCGCCCGGAAACGCGACAGAGGGAACCTAACCCCGGAGGATTCGAAGGGTCAAGGAGATCAATCGGCTATGCCACGCGCATGTCCGGGCCGTGTCCCGCCGGCGGGACACGCGGGGCAACCCGGCGGGACCCGCGCGCACGCCCAGCGTCGGCCGCGAGGCCCGCCGAAGCGCCCTGGCGACCAACTTCCCCTGTAACTACCGGTGCAGGCCCGCCGCCGGCGCTTGCGGCGAGGCGTGGCCGATGCCGGCCACACGCCGGACACAGCCCTTTCCCGCGCAGGCCGCGCCCTGGCGGTGCGGCGACCGGCGCCGGGACCTGCGCGTCGAGCGAGGGGCGGTCCGCCTTGATCGACGGGCTCTTGCCCGCCGTTTATCCACAGTGTTAGGTTCACGTCCATAAATGCCGATCACACGTTTCCCGAGGCTGTTTCACAAAGGAAACCCGTATGGCAAAAACGCAGTGGGTACGTCATCTGCTGGACCGTGGCGCGGACGACGACCCGTGGGCCGTTTCGAGCGCTTCGGTCACCCGGGGACAGTTGCGCGGTGCGGTAGCCGAGTTTGAGGAGCGTTTCCAGAAACAGGGAATTGACGAAGGCAGCTCGGTTCTCCTGAGGATGACGCCGAGTTTCACTTATATTCAGGTCCTGCTGGCCCTGTGGAGCCGTGGGGCCCAGGTGGTCCTGGTCGACTTCCGGCTGAAACCGGCCGAGTACGAACCGCTGGCCCGGCTGGTGCGTCCGCAGTACCTCGTCGCCGCGTCCGGCGCCGGAGGGCCGGTGGCCGGATTCCGTCAGGAGTCCGACTTCACGGTCCGGCGGCTGCCGGACGGCCGGCCTGCCGTCGACGGCATACGACTGGTGCAGTTCAGCTCGGGCTCGTCCGGCCGGCCCAAGGTGATCGGGCGGCCCGCCGAGTCCGTGCTGGGCGAAATCGACCGGCACGCCGCACTTCCCGGAATCCCCGGCGCGGGCGACCGGATGATGCTGCTGAACTCGGTCATGCACAACATGGGCCTGGTCAGCGGCGTGCTGCACGCCCTCGCGTCCGGGGCGACGCTGATCATCCCGCCGACGCTGCGCCCGGCCGAGGTCGTACGGCTCATGGCGGCCAGCGGGACGACCGCCGTCTACGGAACTCCCGTCCACTACGACCTGCTTTCCCGCGTCGCCGACCGGCCCCGGCTGCCCGCACTGCGCCTCGCGGTGTCCGGCGGCGAGCGGGTGCCGCAGGAGACCCACGAGAACTTCCGTGCACGCTTCGGCCTGTCGATCAGCCCGGTCTACGGACTGACCGAGATGGGACTGATCGCGGGTGACCTGTCCGGCACGTCCGTCCCTCCGCAACTGGGGTTCCCAGTGCCGGGCGCCGAGGTCAAGGTCGTCGACGAGGAGCTGTATGTGCGGATGGACCACTCGCCGTATCTGTACGGCGAGCACGCGGACCGCTACACGGACGGCTGGCTGCGGACCTACGACCGGGTCCGGCAGGATCCTGCGACCGGGGTGCTCAGCATGCTCGGCCGGGCCGACTCGCTGGCCGTGATCGGTGGACTGAAGGTCGACCTCACGGAAGTGGAGAACGTCCTTCTGGCCCACGACCGGGTGACGGAGGCCGTCGTGACGCACGGAGAGGTCATCGAGGCGTTCGTGGGCGCCGACCCCGCCGTCACCGCGGACGAGTTGACGGTCTGGTGCCGGGAGCGGCTGAGCCCCGTCAAGGTCCCCAAAAGGCTCCACGTCACGCGACTGTTGCCGCGGAACTCGATGGGGAAGCTGATCCGCGACCGTGCGCTGATGCACGGACGCGTTCTGTCCGAGTCGCCCTCAGGGGCACAGGGGGACCGGTGATCACGAAGGACGAGCTCAAGGCGATATTGACCGAGAACGCGGGACTGGGGCCGCCCGAGGAGCTGACCGACGACGCCGAGTTGGTAGTCGACTCCTTCACCCTGGTGATCCTTCAGCACGTCCTGGAGGAGCGGCACGGCCTGGTCATCGACCCGCAGTTCGACGACATGGCGCAGTTCACATCGATCGACGGCATCCATGCCTATGTGACCCGGGTCGCGCAGGAGCACTGACCGGCACACCCGGCCCCCATCCGACCGCATGCGCAGGGAGCGATGATGAGCAACCCCTTCGAGAACCCCGACGGCACCTTCCTGGTGCTCGTCAACGACGAGGGCCAGCACTCGCTGTGGCCCTCGTTCGCCGAGGTGCCCGCGGGCTGGACGGTCGCGCTCGGCCAGAGCGACCGCCAGACCTGCCTCGCCTACGTCGAGGAGCACTGGACCGACATGCGCCCGCTGAGCCTCGTGCGCCGATAGGAGACCTCGATGGACGACGCCGCATTCCAGCAGCTGCTGTTACGGGAGGAGGACCTCGAGGAGTCGTTCTACGGCGAGGAGCCGAGCGCCGCCTACGATCCCGCCTTCGTCTCCGGCGACGAGTCGGGGCGGGCCATCGTCGACCTGACCAACATGCTCACGCACGGCACCCATCCCGGGACGGTGCACCACGCCTCCGCGCTGTTCACGAACGTCGTGGGGTCGGTGGTGTTCCACCATGTCGCCCAGTTCGACCCCGGGACCTGCCGCCAGATCTACCGGGCGCTCTTCGACGCGGTGCACGCCTGCGCGCAGTACCGGATGGAACTCAACGACGGCGTGCAGCTCGACATCTCGCGGGTGCACCTGGCGCCCGTCGAGCTGGGAGACGGCGGCTTTCTGGTGCGGTGGCTGTCCACCGTCGACCACTTCCGTATAGAGACCGCCTGGGTGATCGTCGCGAAGGGTGACGTTCTCACCTTCGTCAACGCCCGTGTCCCGGACGAGTCGGAGATCCAGCGGCTCGCACGCATCGCCGTCGACCGCGTCGCCGAACTGACCGGTGCGTCATGACGTCAACGGCATCCCTGGTCGACTTCACGTCCGCGGTGGAAGCGGTCGAGGAATGGCTGACCGAGTACATCTCAGCGAGCCACCCGGCGATCGGCCGCACCGGGCCCATCTGTCCCTTCGTGGCGCCCTCGCGCAAGAACCGGACGATGGAGATCCGCCTGCGGCTGGCCGGCCACGCGCCGACCCTCGAGCTGATCGAGGAGATCGCCCGCAGCAGTCTGCGCGAGTACGAGCTGACGACCTGGCAGGGCCGCAATCCCATGCTGAGGGCCATGGTGGTCGCACTCCCCGACCTGCGCAGCGAGGACACCGGACTGCTCGACCAGGCCCATGCCCGGGTGAAGGACGACTTCGTGGCACAGGGGCTCATGATCGGCCAGTTCCACGAGAACTGCGACGTGACGGCCGCACGCAACCCCGGATTCGCGGTGAGCAAGGCTCCCTTGCCCCTGTTCGCCATCCGCGCCATCGCCCTGCACGACGTCTTCTTCCTGTCCGAGCGACCGCACTGGTTCCAGCAGTACCGGTCGCGGTTCGGCAAGTTCTTCGGACCGGGGTCCACCGTGGCGGACCCGCTGTTGGTGGAGCACTACCAGGAGGCCGAGCAGGCTTACGGAGGTCCGTCGTAATTCCGCCATGACCTCCTGGCCGCCGGCGGGGATCCCACGATGTTGGATTCCCCGCCCGCGAACTCTCCCGAAACCGGTACCCGCCAGTCACCACATCGACCGGGCCGGGCTCCGGCACAGCGGCCGGAGCCCGGGACGAGTCGACTCAGCCGCCGCTCTTGCGCCGGAACGAACGCTGGCTCGCGGCCGGGCCGTGCGTCGCGCGCACCTTCGGCGCATTGGCGTTGGCGGCGCCGTCGGCCGTGTCCGCCTGCGCGCCGCGCTTGCGGGCCAGGGCTTCGCGGAACTTGCGCTTGAGGTCGTAATTGCCCTCGTCGTCCGGCGTCAGCGGGGACGTCTCGGCGGCGGTGGGTGCCGAATCCTCCGTAGGTACGGGCTCAGCGCTCATGGTGACCTCCTGGGTTTCGGTGGCTGGTCAGGCACAGCTTGTCATGCCGGTCGCGGTACGGGGCGCCGACGGCGACTCCACTGCCGCGGCGACGGCTCTCAGCCGCCACGACGCACGCGGGCCGCCTTGCGGGCCTCGGCGAGCTTGCGGGCCTCACCGGCCTTTCGGGACTTGCCGCCGGCGCCGCCGCCGCGAGCGGCGTCCTTGCTGGTGCCGAGGCCGCGGAAGGGAGCGTTGGTGTTCTTGGGCCGGGGGGCGGAGGGCCCGCCGTCGAGCGGGATCCCGGAGGGTCCCCTGGCGCCGGTGATCCGGCTCAGCTCCGCCTCGCCGGAGCGCACCTTGGTGACGGTCGGCTCGATACCGGCCTCGGCCAGCATGCGGCTCGTCTCGCGGCGCCCGCCCGACAGTACGAGCGTGACCACGCTGCCGGACTCGCCGGCGCGGGCGGTGCGGCCGGCCCGGTGCACATAATCCTTCGGGTCGGTGGGCGGGTCGACGTTGACCACGAGATCGAGGTCGTCGACGTGCAGGCCCCGGGCCGCGACGTCGGTCGCCACCAGGGCGGTGATCCGGCCGTTCTTGAACTGCTCCAGGGTCCGTGTGCGCTGTGGCTGGGACTTGCCACTGTGCAGGGCCCCGGCGTGCACCCCGCTCGCCCGCAGGTGCCGGGTGAGCTGGTCGACGGCGTGCTTGGTGTCGAGGAACAGCAGTACGCGGCCTTCGCGGGCGGCGATCTCCGTGGTGACGGCGTAGCGGTCGGGGCCGTGGACGACCAGGACGTGGTGCTCCATCGTCGCGACCGTGCCCTCGGCCGGGTCGACCGAGTGGACGACGGGGTCGTGGAGGTAACGGCGGACCAGCTGATCGACGTCGCCGTCGAGAGTGGCCGAGAACAGCATCCGCTGGCCGTCGGGGTGCACCTGGTCGAGCAGGTCGACGACCTGCGGCAGGAATCCCAGGTCGCACATCTGGTCGGCCTCGTCCAGCACGGTGATCCTCACCCGTCCCAGGCGGCACGCCCGGCGCTCGATCAGGTCGTGCAGGCGTCCGGGGGTGGCGACGACCACCTCGGCTCCCTCGCGCAGCGCGGCGATCTGCCGGCCGATCGACGTGCCGCCGACGACCGTGGTCATCCGCAGCCGCAGCGCCTCGGCGTACGGCTCCAGCGCCTCGGTGACCTGTTGGGCCAGCTCCCGGGTGGGAACGAGGATCAGGGCGAGGGGCTGCTTCGGTTCGGCGCGCCGCCCGGCCGTGCGCGTCAGCAGCGGCAGGCCGAAGGCGAGCGTCTTGCCGGATCCGGTGCGCCCGCGCCCCAGGACGTCGCTCCCTCGCAGGGCGTCGGGCAGTGTGGCGGCCTGGATCGGAAAGGGCTCGCGCACCCCGAGTCCGCTCAGGGTGCGCACCACTTCCACCGGCAGTTCCAGGTCGGCGAAGGAGAGGGCCGGGGGCAGCGACGGGGTCGCGTTCCCCTGCCGGGCGGGACCGCGATGAGCGATGCCGGAGTCGTCGAGGTGCTTCATGGACAGCCTTCCGCAGGGACACGTACCGAGGAAGGCCCGGCAGGGCTGAACGGCCCGCGTACGAGCAGGACCGATCAGGCAGACTTCGCCCACCGCGACGACCACGCAAACGCATAAGCCTAACATGCGGTGGACACGGTCCGGGGCGGTTCTTCGTGGAGCTGTCGGCCCGGCACGGTCGTCAGGTGACGGGGCGGCGCGGCACGCGGTAGTGAAGGTGGATGACTCTCGAGTCGAAGGTGCGGGTCCCGACGAGTTCGAGGTCCACCCGGCGCTGCTGCTGAGGGAAGAGCGGGGTGCCACCGCCGACCAGGACCGGGTAGACCATGACCCGGTACTCGTCGATCAGCCCCGCCGCGGCCACCTCGGCGGCCAGCATCGCGCCGCCGATCGCGATCTCGCCCCCGCCCGGCTCGGCCCGCAGCCGCTCGATCTCCTCCGCCGGGCTGCCGGAGGCCAGGCGGGTGTTGCTGCCCAGCACTGCCGTCAGCGTGTTGGAGAACACCACCTTCGGAAGCGCCTTCCAGATCGCGGCCCACTCGCGCATCGGGGCATCGAGGGACGGATCCTGGTCGGCGGTCTCCCAGTACAGCATCGTCTCGTACAGCCGTCGTCCCAGCAGGTGGACGCCGACCTGTTGGATCTCGTCGGTCCAGAAGGCGAAGACCTCCTCGCCGGGCTCCGTCCAGTCGAAGCGGCCGTCCGGCCCGACGATGTAGCCGTCGAGTGAGGCACTCATCGAATAGGTCACGCTGCGCATCAGCCGTCCTCCTCGCCAGGGAGGTTCGACAGTACGGCCGCCGTTCGCCGGGGGCACCGCACCGCGCCGGGCCGGGGAGGGGGCGGCGGCCGGCCCGGGAGACCGGTCACCCGCCTCTGGCCGGCCAAGCCCGGTGGAGCAACGTGACATTGTAGGGTGAGGCTGATCGGACCGAGGCTCCAAGGAGCACACATGCCTCATCTCACTTCGCGGGCGATTCCGGTCCAGGCCCCGCTGCGTGACCAGGTGGCCGACGCGCTCCGGGCCGCGCTCATCGCCGGCGAGCTCCGTCCCGGCGTCGTCTACTCCGCGCCCGCCCTGGCGGCGGAACTCGGCGTCTCCGCGACCCCGGTGCGCGAGGCCATGCTCGATCTGACCCGGGAGGGCCTGGTCGAAGCGGTCCGCAACAAGGGTTTCCGCATCACCGAGATGACCGACCGGGACCTCGACGAGTTCACGGACATCCGTACCCTGGTCGAGGTGCCCACCGTGGGCCGGGTCGCCAGGACGGTGCCGGCCGAGCAGCTGGAGCGGCTGCGTCCTCTCGCGCAGGAGATCGTGACGTCGGCCCAGAAGCACGACGTCCTCAAGTACCTGGAGGCCGACCACCGCTTCCATCTCGAACTGCTGTCGCTGGCCGGGAACCGGCGCCTGGTCGAGGTGGTGGCCGACCTGCGCAAGCGCTCACGCCTGTACGGTCTGGGCGACCTCGACGAGTCCGGGCGCCTGGTGGCTTCCGCTCGGGAGCACATCGAGCTCCTCGACCTGATCGTGGCCGGCCGGGCCGAGGAGGCGGAGGAGTGCATGCGCCGCCACCTCTCCCACATCCGCACGCTGTGGGCCCACGGCTCCGCGGGCGCGGAGGACGGCGGGCCGACGCTGCGGTGACCGGGCCGCTCAGAGGGTGAAGCCCGCCGGGTAGGGATCCGACGGATCGAGCAGGTACTGGGCGGTTCCGGTGATCCAGGCCCGGCCGGTGACCGACGGGAGGACGGCCGGGCGGTCGCCGACGGACGTCTCGCCGAGGACGCGGCCGACGAACCGGGAACCGATGAAGGACTCGTTGACGAAGTCCCGGCCGACCGGCAGCAGCCCGCGGGCGTGCAGTTGTGCCATCCGGGCGCTGGTGCCCGTGCCGCACGGTGAACGGTCGAACCATCCGGGGTGGATCGCCATGGCGTGCCGGGAGTGTTCCGCGGTCGACCCGGGTGCTTCGAGATAGACGTGGTGGCACACGTCGATCGCGGGATTCTCCGGGTGGGCCACCGGGTTCTGTGTGTTGATCGCGTCCATGACGGCCAGGCCGGCGTCGAGCATCCGCTGCTTCTCCGAGCGTTGGAACGGGATCTTGAGGTCTTCGAGCCGGACGAAGGCGTAGAAGTTGCCGCCGTAGGCGATGTCGTAGCGCACCGGCCCGTACCCGTCGACCTCGACGACCTGATCGAGGGCGTGGCTGTACGAAGCGACGTTCTCCAGGGTCACCGACTCGGCGTGGCCGTCGCGCACGCGCACCCGGGCCGTGACCAGTCCCGCGGGTGTGTCGAGACGTACCGGTGTCTCCGGTTCGACGGCCTCGATCATTCCCGTCTCCACGAGGACCGTGGCGACGCCGATGGTCCCGTGCCCGCACATCGGCAGGCAGCCGGACACCTCGATGAAGAGCACGCCGAAGTCGGCGTCCGGCCGGGTCGGGGGCTGGAGGATCGCCCCGGACATCGAGGCGTGCCCGCGCGGCTCGCACATGAGCAGGGTGCGCAGGTCGTCGCGTTCGTCGACGAAGCGCTGCCGTCGTTCGAACATCGTTGCCCCGGGGAGGACGCCGACGCCGCCCGTGATCACGCGGGTCGGCATCCCCTCGGTGTGGGAGTCGACGGCGTGGTAGCAGACCTTCGAGCGCATCGTCAGTTGACCCCCGCGTCGATGAGGGCCTGGGTGGCGGCGCGCACGACGGCCTCCGTCTCAGGGGTGAGCGGCTGCCGCGGCGGACGGCAGACTCCGCCGCGCCGGCCCGTCATCTCCTGGCCGAGTTTGATGGCCTGGACGAACTCCGTCCTGCTGTCCCAGCGCAGGACCGGATGGAGTCGGCGGTAGAGCGGCCGGGCCGTCTCCAGGTCGCCGGCGAGCGACGCCTCGTAGAGCGCGAGGCAGGCGCGGGGGAAGACCTGCGGGTACCCGGCGACCCAGCCCTTGGCGCCGGCGATGCCTACCTCCAGGACCGTGTCGTCCGTGCCGATCATGAGGTCGAGGCCGGGGGCGAGTTCGGAGATTTCGTAGCAGCGCCGGACGTCTCCGGAGAATTCCTTGACGCCGACGATGAACCCCTCGGCGTGCAGTTTGGCGAGCAGGTCGGGGCGCAGGTCGACCTTGGTGTCGATGGGGTTGTTGTACGCGGTGACGGGGAGGCCGGCCGAGGCCACCAGCTCGAAGTGCTCGAGGACCGCGCGGTCGTCGGCCCGGTAGGCATTGGGCGGCAGGCACATGACCGCCCGGCAGCCCGCGTCCCTGGCGAACCGGGCGTGCCGCCTGGCCTCGAGGCCGCCGTAGGCGCCGACACCCGGCATGACGGTGAACCCTTCGGGGGCGGCGGCGAGGGCCGTCTCGACGACCCGGTCGCGCTCCTCGTACGTCAGCGTCTGGTACTCGCCGAGCGACCCGTTCGGCGCGACACCGTGCATGCCCTGCTCGGCGAGGAAGGCGACGTTCTTCGCGTAGGCGCCGTAGTCGATGGTGAGATCGGCGTTGAAGGGCAGGCTGGTCGCGACGATGACGCCGTGCCAGGGCTTGCGGTGCTCACTCATGTGCTGCTCCTTCGGTGTTCTCGCCGGCGTCGTCCAGGTCCGCGAGGACGCCGAGAGTGACGGGGGTCGCGATCAGCCGTTCGGTGGGTGCGTAGGGCCGGTGCGGTGCCACGAGGCAGTGCACGGCGGGACCGCAGATCCGCCCCTGGCACCACCCCATGCCGGCCCGGGTCAGTTGTTTGACCTGCCGGTGGTCGCTCGCCCCGCAGTCGGCTCGGGCGGCCCGGACCGCGCCCGCGGTCACCTCCTCGCACCGGCACAGGACGGTGTCGTCGGTCAGCCACTTCGCCCAGCCCGGTGGGATCGGGTGGGCACGGGCCATGGCGCGGGCGAAGGCGCGTTGCCCGGCCACCGTGGCGCGCGCCGCGGCCAGGCGCCTCCTCCCGGGCACGGGGGCGGCTCCGTGGTCGGCGAGGACCGACCCGGCGGCGAGGCGGCCCTCGGCGAGCGACAAGCGTGCTCCGCCGACCCCGCACACCTCGCCCGCCGCGTAGAGCCCGGGTACGGTGGTGCGCTGCCCGGTGTCGACGGCGACGACCGCGCTGCCGTCGCCGGAGTCGGTGAGGTGGCAGCCGAGCGGGACGAGCAGGTCGAGTTGGGGTGTGAAGCCCCATCCGACCCCCACGGCGTCGACCTCCACGCGTCGCTCCGTGCCCGGGCGGGGGCTGCCGTCGGGCGCCAGGGAGGCGATCCGGACCGAGGAGACGCGGTCGGTGCCGCCGGCCGCGACGATCGCCGTGCGGGGGTGAAGCCGCACGCCGTGGCGGGCCAGGGTGAGGCCGTACCGCGCTCCTTCGGCCCACTTGGCGGGGTTGCGCAGCAGCGGGCCGGGCTGCCGCAGCCAGGCCGAGGGGCCGGCTGCCTCGCAGACCGCGACCACCTCGACTCCGCGGGATGCCAGTCCGGCTGCGACCGGCAGCAGGAACGGGCCGGTTCCCCCCAGTGCTACGCGGCGGCCCGCCGCCACTCCCCCGCCCTTGAGCAGTGCCTGCAGGCCGCCGACGGTGAGCACGCCGGGCAGGTCCCAGCCGGGGAAGGGCAGTTGGCGGTCGTAGGCCCCGGTCGCCACCAGCAGGCGTGGCGCGCGCAGGGCCACGGCGGTCTCCTCGGGCGCCCGGCGCCGGTCGACGGAGTGCACCGTGAAGCCGTCGTCGTCGCGGGTCACGGACCAGACGTGGTGGGCCAGGCGCAGGTCGAGCCGCCCTCGCGCGCGGGCCGTCGACAACGCCCGGCGCAGGGCCCGGTATTCGCGCAGTCCGTGGTGGAGGTCGGCGGTCGGGATCGCCGGTCGCGCGTGGTCGGGCGGATGCCGCCAGTACTGGCCGCCCACGGCGGTACCCGAGTCGACGAGCGCGACGCTCAGCCCTCCGGCCAGGGCCGTGACCGCCGCGGCCAGGCCGGCCGGTCCCGCGCCCACGACGACGAGGTCCGCCGTCTCACCCATCGTCGTCCTCCTGCGTCGTGACGGTCATTCCCGCACGGGCCGGGATCAGGCAGGCCCGCTGCCCGACCGCTCCGTCGATGGTCACCAGGCAGTCGAAGCAGACGCCGATGCCGCAGAAGACGCCGCGCGGACGGCGCCCGACGCGGGTGGTCCGCCAGGCGACCCGGCCGGCGGCCACGAGGGCCGCGGCGACCGTCTGTCCCTCGGTGAACCCCAGCGGTTCGCCGTCGACGCTGAACCGGCTCACTGGGCGGCACCTTTCGGAGTGAGGAAGCGGTCGGGCAGCAGTGCGGTGTGCGCCGCCGGATCGGCTCCCCGCCAGGGACGGCCGAGCAGGTGCGCCGTCACCAGGGCGCCGGTCGCGGGGGCGAGCCCGATGCCGGCGCCTTCGTGACCGCAGGCGTGTACGACGCCCGGGGCTCGCGGGTCCGGGCCGACGACCGGCAGGTGGTCCGGGCAGTAGGGCCTGAATCCGCGGTAGGTCCGGATCAGGTGGGTGTTCCGCAGGAAGGGGAACAACCGGCACGCCTGGGCGGCGAGCCGGGTGACCACGGCCGGGTTCATCGTCGTGTCGAAGCCGACGCGTTCCCGGCTGGCGCCGATGAGGATCGTGCCGCCTCGGGTTCCCTCGACGACGCACGAGGTCTCCAAACCCGCGTCGGACGACGCGACGCCCGCGACGTAGTCCGCGGAGTAGACCTTGTGCCGGACCATCGGGGGCAGCGGTTCGGTCACGAGGACGAAGCCCCGGCGCGGAAGCACTTCCACGGGTGCGCCGAGCCGGCGGCCGAGCTCGCCGCCCCAGGTGCCGGCGGCGTTGACGACGGCGTCGGCGGGCAGCGTCTCACCGGCCGCGGTCCGGACACCGGTGACCTCGCCGTTCCGGCCGGCCACCGCGGCGGCGACCTCGGCGGTGCGCGTGCGCGCTCCGCGTTCCACTGCCGCGCGCAGCAGGGCTGCCGCCGCCAGCACGGGCTGCACCTGGGCGTCCTGCGGGTAGTGCACGCCGCCGGGGACGCCCGGGGCGATGTGGGGTTCGAGCTTGCGGACGTCGTCGACCCGCTCGACGCGGACACCCGCCCGTGCCTGCCGTGCGGCGAACTCGCCGAGTGCCGCGAGTCCTTCGCCCGTGCTCGCGACGACCAGGCCTCCCTTGGGCTCCAGTTCGAAGGAGGCCGCGCCGAGCTCGTCCCCGGCCTCGTCCCACAGCGCACGGCTCAGGCGGGCCAGGTCCAGCTCGGGGCCGGGTTCCTTGTCGGACAGCAGCACGTTGCCCTCGCCGCGGCTGGTGGTCCCGGCGCCGACGGGTCCGCGGTCGACGACCGTGACGTCCAGGCCCGCCGAGGCGGCGTGGAAGGCGCACGCGGCACCGACCGCACCCGCGCCCACGACGACGACCTTCAGGGCCGACACCCCCCTGTGCAATGTCACATGCCACCGCTCACGCTATTACCCGGCCCGCTGGAGCACAACGCCTCGACACCGGCCGAAAACCCCTGGGCGGCACCACGGGACGGCACCACAGGGACCACAGGGCATCTCTTGGCAGAATTCATAAATGCACATTTAATGCGGGCAGGTCCATGTCCCGAGCCAGGAGGACCCTTTGAAGATCACCCGCATCGAGACATTCGCCGTACCGCCCCGTTGGCTGCTGTGCCGGGTCGAGACCGACGAGGGCGTCGTCGGCTGGGGCGAGCCCGTCGTCGAGGGCCGGGCGGCCACCGTCCGCACGGCGGTGCACGAACTGGCCGAACTCCTCCTCGGCCAGGACCCGTCACGCATCGAGGATCACTGGCAGGTCATGACGAAGGGCTCCTTCTACCGGGGCGGCCCGGTCCTCTCCAGCGCCGTCGCGGGACTCGACCAGGCCCTGTGGGACATCGCGGGCAAGCGGTTCGGCGTCCCCGTCCACGTACTGCTCGGCGGGCCGGTGCGCGACCGGGTACGGGCCTACAGCTGGGTGGGCGGCGACGAGCCCGGCGAAGTGTCGGACGCCGTCGCGGCCCAGATGGAGGCCGGCTTCACGGCGGTCAAGATGAACGCGTGCGGCAGGATGAACCGCCTGGCCACGACCCGCGACATCGACGACTTGGTGGGGCGGGCGACCGCGGCCCGCGAAGTGCTGGGGCCGGACCGGGACTTCGCCGTCGACTTCCACGGCCGGTTCACGCCGGGCAACGCACGCAAGGTGCTGCCGCACCTGGCCCCGCTCAATCCGCTGTTCGCCGAGGAGACGGTGCTGCCGGAGTACACCCACCTGCTGGGGGACCTCGTGGCCTGCTCGCCGGTACCCCTCGCCACCGGCGAGCGGCTGTATTCGCGTACCGACGTGCTGCCCGCCCTCCAGGCCGGGATCGCCGTCCTCCAGCCCGATCTCTCCCACGCGGGCGGGATCTCCGAGGTGCGCCGCATCGCCGCGCTCGCGGAGACCTTCGACGTCCCCGTCGCACCGCACTGCCCCCTCGGCCCGGTCTCCCTGGCGTCCAGCCTGCAGATCGCCTTCAGTACCCCCAACTTCCTCATCCAGGAACAGAGCATCGGCATCCACTACAACCAAGGTGCCGAAGTCCTCGACTACGTCGTCGACCCCGAGGTGTTCCGCTTCCACGACGGATGCTTCCTGCGCCCCACCGCTCCGGGCCTCGGCATCGAGGTCGACGAGCGGGCCGTGCGGGCTGCCGACAACAGCGCACCCGACTGGCGGGGCCCCGTCTGGCGGCACCCGGACGGCTCGTTCGCCGAGTGGTGAGGGCCCGTCGGCCGTCGCACCCGCACCCGCCGTACCCCTCACGGGAGAGGTTCCATGGAACTCACCGACTTCACCGCCAGGCTGAGCCGTGACAGGCTCGCCGCCATCGTGCGCGGACGCTCGGCGGATGCCGCCCTGCGCACCGTGCTCACGCTCGTCGAGGAAGGTGTCGGCCTCGTCGAGGTCTCCCTGAACACCGAGGACGCCTGCGGCGTGATCGCCAGGGCCGTCCGCGAGGTCGGCAGGGACGCCTTCGTCGGCGCGGGGACGGTCGTCACGCCCGAAGATCTGCGGCGTGCCCGGGACACCGGCGCCGCCTGGGTGGTCACCCCGTCCGGCGGTGAGGCGGTCGCCGACGCGGCACGGCAGGGTGTGCCCGTGGTGGCGGGTGCCCTGACTCCCACGGAGGCGGTCGCCGTCATGGCCGCGGGCGCCACCGCGGTCAAGCTCTTCCCCGCCTCGCTGGGCGGACCCGCCTACCTCCGGGCCCTCAAGGACCCCTTCCCCGACATGCCGCTGGTGCCGGTCGGCGGGGTGGACGCGGACCTCGTACCGGAGTACTTCGCGGCGGGTGCCGTCGCGGTCGGGGTCGGGTCGCCCCTCGTGGGCGACGCCGCGCACGGGGGTGACCTGGGCCGGCTCCGCGACCGGGCTCGCCGGTTCCGTTCGGTGTGCCGGGCGGAGGCACGCGGCGTATGACGGCCGACGTCCTGACCTTCGGTGAGACGATGCTGTCCCTGCAGACCGATGGCCCGCTGAGCACCGGAGTCCCGGCCCGTACCGCGGTGGCCGGTGCCGAGTCGAACGTCGCCGTCGGCCTGGCCCGGCTGGGCCACCGCGTCTCCTGGGCCGGCCGCCTCGGCGCGGACGAACCGGCCCGCCTGGTCCTGCGGACCCTGCGCGGCGAAGGCGTCGACGTACGGCACGCCACCACCGACCCCGAGGCACCGACGGGTGCCCTGCTGCGGGAACGCCTCGTGGGCGACGTGGCGCGCGTGCACTACTGGCGCGCCGGGTCGGCCGCCTCCCGTCAGCGGCCCGAGCACCTCACCGCCGCGCTGGCCGAAGGCGCCCGCGTCCTGCACGTCACCGGAATCACCTGTGCGCTGGGGCCCGGTCCGCTCTCCGCGGTGACCGGGGCGGTCGAGTACGCGCGCGCACACGGCTGGACGGTGGCGCTGGACGTCAACCACCGGGCCCGCCTGTGGAGCGGGAGGGAGGCGGCGGCCGTCCTGCGCCGGCTGCGCGGCAGCGTCGACCTCGTGATCGCGTCCGACGACGAACTCCCCCTGATCGCCGGGGACGACGACACCGACGAAGCCGCGCGGGTGGCGGAGTTGCTGGCGGCCGGCGTCCGTGAAGTGGTCGTCAAGCGGGGTGCGGACGGCGCGGGCCGTTACGGCGCCGACGGGCACCGCCTCCACCAGCCCGCCCCGCGGGTACCGGTGGTCGACACGGTCGGTGCCGGGGACGCCTTCTGCGCCGGCTACCTCTCGGGGCTCCTGGACGCCCTCGCGCCGGCCGACCGTCTGGGCCGCGCGGTCACCACCGGCGCCTTCGCGGTCGCCACTCGGGGCGACTGGGAGGGCCTGCCGCACCGCGACGAACTGGCCGTGCTGAACGCCCCGCCGGGCAGCGCCATACGCTGAGCCCCGGCGAGCGCACCCGCGAGCCGCTTCCCCGACGAGTCATCACCAGGAGAACCGCATGGCGTCCTACTCCGGCCGCGGCCTGCACGGGCAGGTCGTGCAACGGCTGGGCGCGCGCATCGTGGGCGGAGAGATCGCCGAGGGCGAGATCCTTGACATCGGCGCGCTCGGGGCCGAGCTGGACGTGAGCCTGACCGTCATGCGGGAGGCGCTGAAGGTACTCGCCGGCAAGGGGCTGACCGACGCGCGGCAGAAGCGCGGTACGTACGTCCGGGAGCGCGCGCACTGGAACCTCCTCGACGCCGATGTGATCCGCTGGCGGATGGAGACCAAAGACGCGGTGCCGCTGCTGCGCGACCTCGCCGACGTGCGTTCCATCGTCGAGCCCGCCGCGGCGCGCCGGGCCGCCCTGCACCGTACGGATGTCGACCTGATGGCCCTGGAAACCGCCCTCGACGCCATGGGGCGGTCCCGGCAGGTCCCCTCCGCGGCGGCCGAGGCGGACGCGGCCTTCCACCGGGCCCTGCTCGCCGCCACCGGCAACGAGCTGCTGCGCAGGATGGACATGCTGTTGGAGCCGGGGCTCAGGGAGCGCGACCGTCTGGTCCACGCGCGGGAGGACGCCGACGACCCCGTCCCCAGCCACCGCGCGGTCCTGGACGCCGTTCGCGACCGGGACCCGGCAGGAGCGGAGTCCGCGATGCTCGCCCTGCTCGCCAAGGCAGCGGCGGACCACGATCAGCTCACGCTCGGCCCGCGGGATCTCGCCTGACGGGAACCTGAACCACTCGGTGACTCGTCCTGACGGGCGAGGACGAATGGGCGGACGACGCATGGCGGAGCAGGCGGAGGCCCGGCGGCGACTGGGGCCGGCAACATGGGTGCGGGGCCGGACGGCCCGGGTGCGGAGCCTTGCGGCCCGGTTGCTCAGTCGTCCGTCCTGGGTGCGGGGCCGCGTGGTCGCGGCGGCCGCGGTGCTGACGGCCGGCCTGCTGGTGTTCCACGGAGCGGTTCCCGACGCGGCGATCGGGCTGGGCAGTCTGCTGGAGACGTTCCTGCCGTGGCTCGGTGCGGTGGTCCCGGTGCTGTTCGTCCTGGCGCTGGTGCGCCGGTCACCGGTCGCGCTGGTGGCCCTCCTGCTCCCGGTCGCGGCCTGGACGTACCTCTTCGGCGGACTGCTGCTGCCCGCGCCGGAACCCGGCCCCGACGACGTGGTCGTGGTCCAGCACAACGTCAGCGACGTAAACGACGACCCCGCGGGCACGGCCCGTGCGCTGGCCGACGCGGAACCCGATCTCATCGCCCTTCAGGAACTGGTGTCCCCGGCACTCGACGTGTACGCGCGAACCTTCGCCGCCGACTACCCGTACCGGACGGTCCACGGCACGGTCGGGCTCTGGTCGAAGCACCCGCTCACCGAGGCCGGGCCGCTCGACATCAAGCCGCGGGGCGTCACGGAGGAGTGGAACCGTGGCCTGCGCACGGTGGCCCGCACCCCGCACGGTGAGATCGCGGTGTACGTCGCGCACCTGCCCTCGGTCCGCGTCGGGGCGAGCGGCCTGGCGTCGGCCCGGCGGGACGAGAGTGCCGGGCTGCTGGGCGATGCCGTCGCGGCCGAGGAACTGGGCCGGGTGGTGCTGCTGGGCGACCTCAACGGCACGGTCGACGACCGTGCCCTCGATCCCCTGACCACCCGGCTGAACGGGGCCGAACGGGGCCTCGCCCTCAGTTTCCCCGCCGCCTTCCCGGTGGCCCGGATCGACCAGGTGATGGCCCGCTCCGCGACCGTCGGCCACATCCGCACCCTGCCCGCCACCGGCAGCGACCACCTCCCGGTCGCCGCGCGCATCACCCTGGACTGAGGGCGGGGCATGCGCCCATACGTTTCGGCGCCGGACGCGATCGCCGCGATCCGGCGCGAGAGCAAGCCGCTTGCGGGGCTTGCGTTAGCCTTTCGCTGTGACGCGACGACTTGCTCAGGTGGCGAAGAAGGTTGGGGTCAGCGAGGCCACGGTCAGCCGGGTCCTCAACGGCAAGCCCGGGGTGTCCGAGGCGACCCGGCAGTCCGTGCTGAGCGCGTTGGACGTGCTGGGGTACGAGCGGCCGACCCAGCTGCGGGGCGAGCGGGCGCGTCTGGTGGGGCTGGTGCTGCCGGAGCTACAGAATCCGATCTTCCCGGCGTTCGCCGAGGTCATCGGCGGCGCGCTGGCCCAGCAGGGGCTGACGCCGGTGCTGTGCACCCAGACCAAGGGCGGCGTCTCCGAGGCGGACTACGTCGAACTGCTCCTCCAGCAGCAGGTATCCGGGGTCGTCTTCGCCGGCGGGCTGTTCGCCCAGGCCGACGCACCCCACGACCACTACCGACTGCTCGCCGAGCGCAACATCCCCGTCGTGCTGATCAACGCCTCCATCCCGGATCTCGACTTCCCCTGTATCGCCTGCGACGACGCGGTGGCCGTCGAGCAGTCCTGGCGACACCTGGTCTCCCTCGGGCACCAGCGCATCGGCCTGGTCCTCGGCCCCTCGGACCACATCCCCTCGCGCCGGAAGCTGGCCGCCGCTCAGGAAGCGGCCGACGCGTTGAACGCCCAGCTGCCCGAGGAGTTCGCGGAGCGGTCGATGTTCTCGCTGGAGGGCGGCCAGGCAGCCGCCTCCCGCCTGCTGGAACGCGGCGTCACCGGCATCATCTGCGCCAGCGACCCCCTCGCCCTCGGCGCCGTGCGCGCCGCCCGCCGCCGCGGACTGGCCGTACCCCACGACGTCTCGATCGTCGGCTACGACGACTCCGCCTTCATGACCTGCACCGAACCCCCGCTCACCACCGTCCGCCAGCCCATCGAGGCAATGGGACGCGCCGCCGTCGACCTCCTCTGCACCCAGATCCAAGGCACCGAAGTCCCCCACCGGGAACTGCTCTTCGAACCGGAACTCGTCGTCCGCGGCTCCACCGCACAAGTCACCGCCAAGTCGCCCGCCGGGTAACCGGCTCCCTACACCTTCGGAGGCTGTCAAACAATTACTAAATCAACGCGAGATATTGCGTGCACTTGTTCACGGTGATTGAGTGAGCGGCGCCCCACAACGCATCGGCGGTGGGGCGCCTTCCACGTTCATGCCCGAAGGGGACCACCCATGAGAAGTGCTCGGTTCCGCCGCACCCGTCGTGCCGGCGCCATCACGCTCGTCTCCGCTCTCACGCTGACTGCTCTGGCCGCCTGCGGCACGAGCAGCAGCGACGACGGCGGCGGTTCCGAAGGCGGGAGCGGTTCCGCCGACCCGGCCGCTCCGCTGGACCCGAAGACCGAGGTGACCATCACCATCGACTGCATGCCCCCGTCGGCGAAGGCGGCCGAACTGAGGGAGTGGAAGGAGGACGTCAAGGAATTCAACAAGAAGTACCCCAAAGTCACCGTCGACGGCCGCTCCACCCCCGGCCAGTGCCTCGAACCGCCGCGCTTCACCGCGATGCTGAAGGCCAAGTCGCAGCCCGACGTCTTCTACACCTACTTCACCGACTTGCCCCAGGTGCTGGACAACGACGGCGCCGAGGACATCACCGCGTACGTCAACGACAAGACCGTCCCGGCGCTGAAGGACATCGACCCGAACGTCCTCGCCCAGCTCAAGCACGAGAACAAGCTGTACGGCCTGCCCACCAGCAACTACACCATGGGGCTGCTGATCAACCGCAAGCTCTTCGAGAAGGCCGGACTCGACCCGGACAACCCGCCGCGCACCTGGGGGGAGGTGCGCACCGCCGCCAAGAAGATCTCCGACCTGGGCGACGGCATCGCCGGATTCGGCGAGTACAGCGCCGGCAACACCGGCGGCTGGCACTTCACCGCCCAGATGTACAGCCTCGGCGGCGACGTCGTGGACCCGAGCGGCAAGAAGGCCGCGTTCGACGACGAGCTGGGCAAGCAGGTCGCCGAGAACCTCCACGCGATGCGCTGGGAGGACGAGAGCATGGGCAGGACTCAGCTGCTCAAGTGGGGCGACCTGCAGAAGCAGATCGCCACCGACAAGCTCGGGATGTTCCTCGCCGCGCCCGACGACATCACGTACATGGTCCAGCAACTCGGCGCCGACTACGAGAACTTCGGTATGGGGCTGATTCCGGGCGAGAAGAACACCCTCGCCGGCGGCAACAGCTACATGATCAAGAAGGGCATCTCCCCCGACAAGGTCAAGGCCGCGATCGCCTGGCTCAACTTCCAGAACCTCACCGTCGGCGAAGGTCAGTTCAACTGGGAGCGAAAGAAGAAGGACGAGCTGCCGGTCGGCCTCCCCCAGCCCAACTTCTGGCTGAACGAGTCGAAGACGAAGGACGACGCGGCCCGGATCGAGCACGCCACCATGCCGGTCGAGAACTTCAAGGCGTTCATGGACGCCCCGGTCCCGGGCAAGGCCGAGCCGCCGAAGGCGCAGGAGGTCTACAAGGTCCTGGACAACGTGATGTCCGGCATCCTCACCAACGAGGACGCCGACATCGACCTGCTGCTCGACACGGCCGAGCAGCAGGTCGACCAGGTTCTGGCCACGCAGTGACCGGCTCCCTCGCGGGCGGGCCGCACCGCCCCCCGGCCCATGAGATCAGTACCGAGGAGCGACGATGTCGGCCCCCAGCCTCACCCCGACCAAGGCGGCGAGAGCCCGCCACGCCCAGCCGCCGCCGGACGGCCCGCCGCCGCCCGGCGGGTCCTTCGCCCGAAGCCTGAAGCGCAACCTCACCGCGCACGGCTTCCTGATCGGCGCGGTCCTCTGCTTCGCGTTCTTCTCCTGGTACCCGATGGTCCGGGAGTTCCTCCTGGCCTTCCAGAAGACGGACCAGGGCGAGGTCTCCTGGGTCGGCCTGGACAACCTTCGCACGGTCTTCAACGACCCGGCCTTCTGGCAGGCCTGGCGCAACACCCTGCTGTTCACCGTGCTGGCGCTGGTTTTCGGCTTCGCGGTGCCGTTCGTCGTCGCGCTCGTCATCAACGAACTGAGGCACGGCAAGGGCTACCTGAGGCTGCTGGTCTATCTGCCGGTGATGCTGCCGCCGGTCGCCGCCGTCCTGCTCTTCAAGTACCTGTACGACCCCGGCTACGGCCTGCTCAACGAACTGCTCGGCTCCGTCGGACTGCCCGAGCAGCAGTGGCTGCAGGATCCCGACCTCTCCATGCTGTCCGTGGTGATCGCGTCGACCTGGATGAACATGGGCGGTGCGGCCCTCATCTACCTGGCCGCGCTCCAGGGCATACCCGGCGAGCTGTACGAGGCGGCGGAACTGGACGGCGCCGGACTGTTCCGCAAGATCTGGCACGTGACGATCCCGCAGACCCGGCTGATCCTGTCGCTGCTGCTGCTGATGCAGATCATCGCCACCATGCAGGTCTTCGTGGAGCCCTTCCTGCTCACCGGCGGCGCCGGCCCCGAGGGCTCGACCACCACGGTCGTCTACCTGATCTACCAGTACGCCTTCAACTTCAACAACTACGGCGCCGCGGCGGCCCTCGGTCTGCTGCTCCTCGTACTCCTCGCCGGTTTCTCGACGGCGTACGTGAAGCTCAACCGCGCCGAGGACGAGTAGGCCGGGGGAATCCACCGATGTCCACACGCACGCTCATCTCGCCGGCCCAGCTGGCCCGGCCGCGCGGCAAGCGCCTGTACTGGGCGACGTTCGCCCTGGTCGTCATGGTGTTCACCGTGGTCTTCCTCGGCCCGATGTACTGGATGGTCTCCAGCGGCTTCAAGGACACCCAAGAAGCGGTCGCGACCCCGCCGACGCTGATCCCCGAGTCCTTCCAGCCGGACAACTACTCGCAGGCCTGGAACGTCATGGACCTGGCCGGCCTGCTGGGGAACACGCTGTACTACGCGTTCGGCGCGCTCGCGTTCCAGCTGGTGCTGGACGTGGCGGCGGCCTACTCGCTGTCCAAGCTCCGGCCGGTTCTCGGCAAGGCCATCCTCGGCATGATGCTGGCGACGCTGATGATCCCGGCGACCGTACTGGTCGTGCCGCAGTACCTGACGGTGCTCGACGTGCCGATCTTCGAACGCAACCTGCTCAACACGCCGTGGGCGATCTGGCTGCCCTCGGTGACCAACGCCTTCAACATCTTCCTGCTGAAGCGGTTCTTCGACTCGATCCCCAGGGAGCTGCTGGACGCCGCGTCCATGGACGGCGCCTCGCCGATGCGCGCCCTGTGGTCGATCGTCCTGCCCATCTCCCGGCCGATCCTCGGCGTGGTGTCCATCTTCGCGATCGTGGGCGTCTGGAAGGACTTCCTCTGGCCGATGCTGACGCTGCCCGACCCGGCCGAACAGACCCTGAACGTCGGCATCTACTCGCTGTCCAACGGTGTGCCAGTCAACGTGCTGATCGCCGCGCTCGCCATGGCCTCGCTGCCGACCCTGATCATCTTCCTGATCTTCCAGCGCAACATCATGAGCGGACTCACCGCCGGCGGACTCAAGGGCTGAGGCGCCCCGCGCCGCCCCTCCCCGGCCCGTCCCCGTCAACCTTCGCCGTCGGCCCGTCCGACCGCCCCGCCCTGTCCGGGCCGGCGGCGAAGATCCGACCTGCCCGAAAGGACCGTCACGTGGCAGCCCCCGACTCGCACCGCACCGCAGGCTGGTGGCGCGACGCCATCATCTACCAGGTGTACCCCCGCAGTTTCGCCGACGGCGACGGCGACGGCACCGGCGACCTCGCGGGGGTCCGGGCGAGACTGCCCTACCTCGCCGAACTCGGTGTCGACGCCGTCTGGTTCACCCCCTGGTACGTCTCGCCGCTCGTCGACGGCGGCTACGACGTGGCCGACTACCGGACCATCGACCCGGCCTTCGGCACCCTCGGCGAGGCCGAGAAGCTGATCACCGAAGCGCGGGAGCTCGGTATCCGCACCATCGTCGACATCGTCCCCAACCACGTTTCCGACCAACACGCCTGGTTCCGCGCGGCGCTCGCGGCCGGCCCCGGCAGCGAGGAGCGCAAGCGCTTCCACTTCCGCCCTGGGCGCGGGGAGAACGGCGAACTGCCGCCCAACGACTGGCCCTCCCAGTTCTCCGGCCCCACCTGGACCCGGGTCCCGGACGGCGAGTGGTACCTGCACCTGTTCACTCCGGAGCAGCCCGACCTCAACTGGGCCCACCCCGAGGTGCGCCGAGAGCACGAGGACGTGTTGCGCTTCTGGTTCGAGCGCGGCGTCGCGGGCGTACGCATCGACTCCGCCGCCCTGCTCGCCAAGGACCCCGCGCTCGCGGACTTCGAGGAGGGCGTCGACCCGCACCCCTACATCGATCAGGACGAACTGCACGACATCTACCGCTCCTGGCGGGCCGTCGCCGACGAGTACGGGGGCGTCTTCGTGGGCGAGGTGTGGCTGCCCGACGCCGAGCGCTTCGCCCGCTACCTGCGCCCCGACGAACTGCACACCGCGTTCAACTTCAACTTCCTGTCCTGCCCCTGGGACGCGGACCGGCTGCGCCGCACCATCGACGACACGCTCGCCGAGCACGCCCCCGTCGGGGCCCCCGCCACCTGGGTGCTCTGCAACCACGACGTGACCCGTACCGTCACCCGGTACGGCCGCGAGGACACCGGCTTCGACTTCGCCACGAAGGCCTTCGGCACCCCCACCGACCCGGCACTCGGCACGCGGCGTGCCCGGGCCGCGGCGCTGCTGACGCTGTCCCTGCCCGGGTCCGTCTACCTCTACCAGGGGGAGGAACTGGGCCTGCCCGAGGCCGACGTCCCGCTGGACCGCATCCAGGACCCGATGCACTCCCGCTCCGGGGGTGTCGATCCGGGCCGGGACGGCTGCCGTGTGCCGCTGCCGTGGTCGGCCGACGCCCCGTACTGCGGTTTCGGCTCCGAGACGGAGCCCTGGCTGCCGCAGCCCGCGGGCTGGTCGGCGTACGCGGCGGACCGCCAGGGCGCGGACCCGGAGTCGATGCTCAGCCTCTACCGCGAGGCACTGCTCCTGCGACGCACCACCGACGGATTCGGTGACGGCCCGCTCGACTGGCTGCCCGCGCCGGACGGCGTGCTCGCGTACCGTCGGCCGGGCGGCCTGATGTGCGTCGTCAACCTGTCCCCCGGGCCGGTCGCCCTGCCGGCGCACAGCACATTGCTGCTCGGCAGCGGGCCGCTCGACGGGGACGGCCGGCTGCCGCGGGACACGGCGGTGTGGCTGCGCGCCTAGCGCGCGCCGGTCGGCGCCTCGGTCGGCGGGCCCGCCGACCGAGGCGCTGCCGTCGCCGCACGCCCGCCGGCGAGGCAGAATCGGGGCAGGAGGGCGTGGGAGGAGGCGACGCGTGCGGGAGCGACCGTGGCGGCGCGGGGTGCGCCCCCGTCCGAGTCCCCTCGTCGGCGGGCGCCGGGCGCTGCGGGGAGCTCTGCGCCCGATGACGGAGGCACTTGGCGCGCGGCGCCGGCTGGCCTGGCTGAACGAGGCCGGTACGCGGATCGGCACCACGCTGGACCTGCGCCGTACGGCCGAGGAGCTGGCCGAGTTCACCGTCCCGGAGCTGGCGGACGGCACGGCGGTGGACCTCCTGGACCCCGTGCTGCGGTTCCAGGAGGGGGACCGCGTCCGAGGGAGCGAGCCGCCTCGGCTCAGGGCCATGGCGGTGTCGGAGATCGACGGCCTGGATCTCGCGCCGGACCCGGTCGGCGAGCTGTCCGTGCACAGTGCCGACCGCCTGGGCCTGCGGTGCCTGACCACCCGCGAGCCGGTCCTGATAGCCCGGATGACGCGGTCGGACTTCGCCGTCGTCGCCCCCACCCCCGAGTCGGCCGACATCATGCGTCGCGCGGGGGTGCACTCCTATCTGGTGGTCCCGCTGATCGCCCGCGGGGTGCTGCTGGGGCTGGCCGACTTCGTCCGGGCCGGCAGCCGGGCGCCGTTCACCGAGAGCGACGTGGCGCTGGCCGTGGAACTGGCGTCCAAGGCGGCCGTGTACATCGACAACGCCCGGCTCTACGGGAGGGAGCGCGAGCACGTGGTCACCCTGCAGCGGGCGCTGCTCCCCCGGTCCAGCCCGAGCACACCGGGGCTCGACGTGTCCTCGTGCTACGACCCGGCCGCCGATCCGGCCGCGGTGGGCGGCGACTGGTTCGACGTCGTCGCGCTGCCCAGCGGGCGCACGGCGCTGATGGTGGGCGACGTGATGGGGCGCGGGCTGGCCGCCGCCGCGACCATGGGGCGGCTGCGCACGGTGGCCCGCACGCTGATGGCGCTGGACATCGCCCCGGAGCGGCTGCTGGCCCGGCTGGACCTGGCCGCCCGCGACCTGGAGGAGGACCAGTGCGCCACCTGTCTCTGCGCGGTCTACGACCCCTGCGGCTCCACCTTCCGCATCGCCAGCGCCGGTCATCCGCCGCCGCTGCTCACCTCGGTCGACGGCACCGCCGCGTACCTGGACGTGCCCGCCGGTGCGCCGCTGGGCACCGGGGTGATCCCGTACGACCCGGTGGACTGCTCCGCGCCCGAGGGGAGCCGGCTGACGCTGTACACGGACGGTCTGATCAGGTCGCGCACCGTCGGCCTCACCGCGCGGATGGACCGGCTGCGGGAGGCGGCCGGCGGCGCGGTGCCCGCGGGTGGCACGGTGTGCCGGGCGGTCACCGAGCGGGTGGGAGGCGACCGGTCCGACGACGCGATCGTCCTGGTCGCCGGGGCCCGGCCGCTGGGTCCGGACGGTGACGTGTTCGTGCGGACGCTGCCGCCGGACGGCAAGGCCGCCGGGCAGGCGCGGACGACGGTGCGCGAGCAGTTGGTGAAGTGGGGGCTCCAGGAACTGGTCGACACGACGGAGCTGGTCGTCAGCGAGCTGGTGGGCAACGCCCTGAGGTACGGCAACGCCCCCGGTGAGCTGCGGCTGCTGCGGAACGAGCGGCTGTCGGTGGAGGTCTCCGACACCGGGCCGGACCTGCCGCAGATCCAGCACGCGGACGTGAGCGACGAGAGCGGGCGCGGTCTCCAGCTGATCAACATGCTGTGCCGGCGCTGGGGGTCGTGCCGTACGCCTTCGGGGAAGGTCGTCTGGGCCGAACAGGATCTGCCCGTGCGGGCCGGTCCGGCCGGCCCGCACGGGCAGTAGCCCTTCCCCGTCCCCGGCCGTTACGCCGCCTTCTCCATCGTCCGCCTGCCGAACTGGGTGCGGTGCAGTTGGGCGTAGCGTCCGCCGGCCGCGAGGAGTTCGTCGTGGGTGCCGCGTTCCACGATGCGGCCGGCCTCGACCACCAGGATCTGGTCGGCCGCCCGGACGGTGGACAGCCGGTGTGCGATGACCACGGCGGTCCTGCCCTCCAGGGCCTCGGTCAGGGCCTCCTGTACGGCCGCCTCGGAGGTGTTGTCGAGGTGGGCGGTGGCCTCGTCGAGGATGACGACGCGCTGGCGGGCCAGCAACAGCCGGGCGATGGTCATGCGCTGGCGCTCCCCGCCGGAGAGCCGGTAGCCGCGCTCGCCGACCACGGTGTCCAGACCGTCCGGCAGGGACCGTACGAGGTCGGTCAGGCGGGCGCGGCGAAGCGCGTCCCACAGTTCGGAGTCGGAGGCCTCGGGCCGGGCCAGCAGCAGGTTGGCGCGGACGGTGTCGTGGAAGAGGTGGCCGTCCTGGGTGACCATGCCGACGGTGTCGCGCAGGGACCGGGCGCTCAGGTCGCGGACGTCGACGCCGCCGATCCGCACGGTGCCGCCGTCGGTGTCGTACAGGCGCGGCAGGAGCTGGGCGATGGTGGACTTGCCGGCGCCGGAGGAGCCGACGAGGGCGACGGTCTGGCCGGGTTCGGCGCGGAAGGAGAGGCCGTGCAGGACCTCCTCGCCGCCCCGGGTGTCGAGGGAGGCGACCTCTTCCAGGGAGGCCAGGGAGACCTTGTCGGCGGACGGGTAGCCGAAGCGGACGTCTTCGAACTCGACGGCGACCGGGCCGTCGGGGACCGGGCGGGCGTCGGGCTTCTCGTCGATGAGCGGGGTCAGGTCCAGCACCTCGAAGACCCGCTCGAAGCTGACGAGGGCGCTCATGACCTCGACGCGGGCGCCGGCGAGCGCGGTGAGCGGCGCGTACAGGCGGGTGAGCAGCAGCGCCAGCGCCACGACGGCGCCCGGGTCGAGGGTGCCGCGCAGGGCGAAGAAGCCGCCGAGGCCGTAGACGAGGGCCAGGGCGAGGGCGGAGACCAGGGTGAGGGCGGTGATGAAGGCCGCCTGGGCGGTGGCGGTGCGCACGCCGATGTCGGCGACGCGGCGGGCGCGGTCGGCGAACTCGGCCGACTCCTCCTCGGGACGGCCGAACAGCTTGATCAGCGTGGCGCCGGGTGCGGAGAAGCGCTCGGTCATGCGGGTGCCCATGGCGGCGTTCAGGGTGGCCGCCTCGCGCTGCATGCGGGCCATGCGGCGGCCCATGCGCCGGGCCGGGAGCACGAAGACGGGCAGCAGGACGAGGGCGAGCAGGGTGATCTGCCAGGACAGGGTGAGCATGACGGCGAGGGTGAGCAGCAGCGTGACCAGGTTGGTCACCACGCCGGAGAGGGTGTTGCTGAAGGCGCGCTGGGCCCCGATGACGTCGTTGTTGAGACGGGACACCAGCGCGCCCGTACGAGTGCGTGTGAAGAACGCGACCGGCATGCGCTGCACATGATCGAACACAGCCGTGCGCAGATCGAGGATGAGTCCCTCCCCGAGCATGGCCGACAGTCTCCGGGAGAGGATGCCGAGTCCCGCCTCCGCGACCGCGATCAGTGCGATCAGCAGGGCGAGCCGGACCACCGTGCTGTCGTCGCCGCCCGACACGATCGTGGACACGACGCGTCCGGCCAGCACGGGCGTGGCGACGGCGAGCAGCGCGGTCACCACCCCGAGCTGGACGAACCGGGCGATGCGGCGGCGGTGCGGGCGGGCGAAGGCGCCGATGCGGCGCAGTGTCGCGCGGGCGAGGGGGCGGCGGTCCTGTTCGGCGTTCATGACGCTGCGCAGCTGGCCCCAGGCTGTGGTCTCCATGCTCATGCGAGTGACGGTAGAACCTCGATCTTCCTTGAGGTCAAGGGTGAGGGAGTGGACCGGCCGCCCGCGGTCCGTAAGCCGTCGTCCGCGCGTCGGCCATCCGTCGTTGGCGCGGCTCGGGGAATCTCTCGTGGTGTGACAGCGGTAGAGCTCCCACAGGAGTCCGTCCCCGACAGGCCCCGCGCCGAGGGGCCTGCCTCCGAGGCGTCCGTCTCCGGCCCCGCCCCCTCCCCCGCCTCGGCCTTCGCTCGCCGGAACGGCCGTGTCCGACTGGTCCGGCTGGTTAGCTGCGTGCTTCTGCTGCTGCTGGTCGCCGTGGTCGCGGTGCGGCACCGGTCGGTGCTGGCCGAGGGTTTCGGGCATCTCGCCACGGCACGGTGGCCCTGGCTGCTGGCCGCGGCCTGTGCCACCTGTCTGACCTGGGTCGCGGCTGCCTGCACCCGGCAGGGCGCGGTGGTCCAGCGGCTGCCCCTGCGGCGGCTGCTGGCCACGCAGTTCGCGGCGGGCGCGGCCAACCACCTGCTGCCGACGGGGCTGGGCGCGAGCGCGGTCAACCTGCGGTTCATGGCGGTGTGCGGGCTGCCGCTCGCTCGTTCCTCGGCCGCCCTCGCCCTGTACCTGCTGGCGGAGAGCGTCGGCCGCGTCGCGCTGCTGGGCGCCCTGCTGCTCGCGTTCCCCGGGGCGCTGCGGCTCGGTACGCTGCTGCCCGAGGGCGCCGTGGGGCCGTTGCTGATCACCGTCGGCGCGGTGCCGGTCGTCGCGGCGGGCGTACTGGCTGTGGTGCCACGGCTGCGAGGGGCGGTGGAGTCCTTCCTGCGGACGGCGCTCGGCGAGGCCCGCTCGGTGCACGCCCGCCCGGCGCGGGCGCTGGCGCTGTGGAGCGGCGCGCTGGCCTTCCCCGCGCTCCAGGCGGCGGCGCTGGTGCTGGTGGGCAAGTCGCTGGCGCTAGGCGTGCCCGTCGGGCACATGGCGGTGGCGTACCTGGCGGCGACGGTCGCGGTCGCGCTGGTGCCCACGCCGGGCGGCGTCGGTTCGGTCGAGGCGGCGCTGGTCGTGGCGCTGGTGGCGGCGGGCGGACCGGCGGCCGTGGCCACGGCGGTGGTGTTGGCCTTCCGGCTCCTGACCGTCTGGCTGCCGCTGCTGCCGGGGACGTTGACGCTGGTGGCTCTGGTGCGGATGCGGGTGATCTGACGGCGACGGCGATCCGGCCGGGGCGACTCCTCACGACGACGATCCGACCGGGACGCCCTTTTCCGGTGCGGCCGCGGGTGCGAAAATCGGGAGTCCGAGTGGCCGGCACATGACCGGGGGACGGATGGACGTGCTGATCAGGCCCGCGAGGGCCACGGAAGCCGGGGTGCTGAGCGACCTGGCGCTGCGCTCCAAGGCACACTGGGGTTACGACGCGGAGTTCCTGGATGCGTGCCGGGACGAGCTCACCGTTCACGCGGACGAGGTCGCACGCCGACGGACTGTGGTGGCCGACGGGGACGGACGTGTCCTCGGGTTCACGACCCTCGAGGGCGAGCCGCCCGTGGGCGTTGTGGGCATGATGTTCGTCGAGCCGCGGGCCATCGGCCTGGGGGTCGGCCGTCGGCTCTTCGAGCACACCGTGGCGGTCGGGCGGGAGCTGGGCTTCACCCGGCTCACCGTCGACGCGGACCCGCACGCGGAGCCCTTCTACCGCGCGATGGGCGCGGTACGTGTGGGACACGTCCCCTCGGGTTCCATCGCCGGCCGAGCGCTGCCACAACTGGCCCTCACCGTCGAGCGCCGAGACGTGTGACCCCTCGGCGCGGTACGGAGCACCTCTCGGCATACGGCAGGATGAACGCTCGCGCCGGTCGAACTTCCTTGCGGAACGGCGCAGTCGTGCATCCCGACATCCCGAGGTGACCGGTGACGGAAGACCTGACCATGGACCATCTGGTGCCGGCCGGCATCGCGCTGGCGGCCGGCCTGGTGGCGGCGTTCCTGCTGCGCGTGCTGCTGCGCTGGCTGGCGGGGCACGCCGGGCGCACCCGCTGGAGCGGCGACGACGTGATCGTGGCCGCGCTGCGCACGGTGGCGCCCTGGGCTGCGGTCGCGGGCGGCGTGGCGGGAGCCGCGGCGGCGCTGCCGCTGACGCGGACCGTGCAGCACAACGTCAACCAGGTCCTGACCGTCCTGCTGATCTTCGTGACGACCGTCTCGGCGGCCCGGGTGATCGCCGGTCTGGTGCGGACGCTGACCACGTCCCGTTCCGGTGTCGCCGGGTCGGCCACGATCTTCGTCAACATCACCCGCGTCCTGGTGCTGGCCATCGGCTTCCTGGTGATGCTCCAGACACTGGGCGTCTCCATAGCGCCGATGCTCACCGCCCTCGGCGTCGGCGGTCTGGCGGTCGCGCTGGCCCTGCAGGACACGCTCGCCAACCTCTTCGCGGGCATCCACATCCTGGCTTCCAAGACCGTGCAGCCCGGTGACTACATCCAGCTCGACAGCGGTGAGGAGGGTTACGTCGAGGACATCAACTGGCGGCAGACCACCGTCCGTGAGCTGTCCAACAACCTGGTCGTCATCCCGAACGGGCAGCTGGCGAAGTCGAACATGACCAACTTCATGCGGCCCGAGCAGAAGCTCACCATCCTGGTGCAGGCCGGCGTCGCCTACGACAGCGACCTGGACCACGTGGAGCGGGTCACCATGGAGGTGGTCGCCGAGGTGATGACGGAGATCGCCGGTGCCGTGCCGGACCACGAGCCCGCCGTCCGCTTCCACACCTTCGGCGACTCCCGGATCGGCTTCACCGTCATCCTGGGCGTCGGCGAGTTCAGCGACCAGTACCGGATCAAGCACGAGTTCATCAAGCGCCTGCACAAGCGGTACCGCGCGGAGGGCATCCGCATCCCGGCGCCCGCCCGAACGGTCGCACTCCAGCAGGGCGGCGCGGCGTTCCCCCAGCAGCGCACGGGCGAAGGCGCTCCTTCGCACCTGTGACCGCTCACCCGTGAGCGCTCGCCCGTTCCACCGGGGTCGCGCGGCCGGTTGTCCGGAATCTCCGCACGACCCCTGTCGAGCCGAGGTCGATCACGAGATATCTTGATGTCGAGCAATGTTGCAGACGTGGAGCGGAGCACCCGGTGACTGACTCGACCATCATCTACACACACACTGACGAGGCCCCGGCCCTGGCGACGTACTCGTTCCTGCCGGTGATCCGGGCGTACGCCTCGCAGGCGGGTGTCCCCGTCGAGACCCGCAACATCTCGCTGGCCGGCCGGATCATCGCCGTGTTCCCGGAGTACCTCACCGAGGACCAGCGCATCCCGGACGCCCTCGCGGAGCTCGGCGAACTGGCCAAGACCCCCGCCGCCAACATCATCAAGCTGCCGAACATCTCGGCCTCCATCCCGCAGCTCAAGGCCGCCGTCGCCGAGCTGCAGGCCCAGGGCTACGCCCTGCCGGACTACCCGGACGACCCGAAGACCGACGAGCAGCGCGACATCCGCGCCCGCTACGACAAGGTCAAGGGCTCCGCGGTCAACCCGGTCCTGCGCGAGGGCAACTCCGACCGCCGCGCCCCGGCCTCGGTGAAGAACTACGCCAAGAACCACCCGCACCGCATGGGCGCCTGGACCCCCGAGTCCAAGACCAACGTGGCGACCATGGGCGAGAACGACTTCCGCTCCACCGAGAAGTCCGTGGTGATCGCCGAGGACGGCGCGCTGCGGATCGAGCTGGTCGGCGACGACGGCACCACCACGGTGCTGCGCGAGTCCGTGCCGGTGAAGAAGGACGAGGTCGTCGACGCCTCCGTGCTGCGCGTCGCCGCGCTGCGCGAGTTCCTGACGGCGCAGGTCGCCCGTGCCAAGGCAGAGGGCATCCTGTACTCGGTGCACCTGAAGGCCACGATGATGAAGGTCTCCGACCCGATCATCTTCGGCCACGTGGTGCGCGCCTTCTTCCCGAAGACCTTCGCGAAGTACGGCGAGACCCTCGCCGCGGCCGGCCTCACCCCGAACGACGGTCTGGGCGGCATCTACAAGGGCCTGGAGTCCCTGCCCGAGGGCGCCGAGATCAAGGCCTCCTTCGACGCCGAGCTCGCCGAGGGCCCGGAGCTGGCGATGGTCGACTCCGACAAGGGCATCACCAACCTGCACGTGCCCTCGGACGTCATCATCGACGCCTCCATGCCGGCCATGATCCGCACCTCCGGCCACATGTGGGGCCCGGACGGTCAGGAGCACGACGCCCTCGCCGTCATCCCGGACTCCTCCTACGCCGGCGTGTACCAGGCCGTCATCGACGACTGCCGCGCCAACGGCGCCTACGACCCCTCCACCATGGGCTCGGTGCCGAACGTCGGCCTCATGGCGCAGAAGGCCGAGGAGTACGGCAGCCACGACAAGACCTTCGAGATCCCCACCACGGGCACGGTCCGCCTGGTCGACCGGAACGGCACCGCCCTCATCGAGCAGGCCGTGTCCGCCGGTGACGTCTTCCGCGCCTGCCAGACCAAGGACGACCCGATCCGCGACTGGGTGAAGCTGGCCGTCACCCGCGCCCGCGCCACCGGCGACCCGGCCGTCTTCTGGCTGGACGAGACCCGCGCCCACGACGCCAACCTCATCGCCAAGGTCAAGACGTACCTGCCGGAGCACGACACCGAGGGCCTGGACATCCGGATCCTCAACCCGGTCGAGGCGACCAAGCTGTCCGTCGAGCGCATCCGCCGCGGCGAGAACACCATCTCCGTCACCGGCAACGTGCTGCGCGACTACCTGACCGACCTCTTCCCGATCCTGGAGCTGGGCACCAGCGCCAAGATGCTGTCGGTCGTCCCGCTGATGGCGGGCGGCGGCCTGTTCGAGACCGGCGCCGGCGGCTCCGCGCCCAAGCACGTGCAGCAGCTGGTCAAGGAGAACTACCTGCGCTGGGACTCCCTCGGCGAGTTCTTCGCGCTGGTCCCGTCCCTGGAGCAGTACGCGACGGCCACCGGCAACACCAAGGCCAAGGTCCTCGCCGACACCCTCGACCGAGCCACGGCGACCTTCCTCAACGAGGACAAGTCCCCGACCCGTCGCGTCGGCGGCATCGACAACCGCGGCAGCCACTTCTACCTGTCCCTTTACTGGGCGCAGGAGCTGGCCAAGCAGACCGACGACGCGGACCTGGCCAAGGCCTTCGCCCCGCTCGCCGAGAAGCTGACCGCCGACGAGCAGAAGATCGTCGACGAGCTGAACGCCGTCCAGGGCAAGCCCGCCGAGATCGGCGGCTACTACCAGCCCGACCCGGCCAAGGCCGCCGAGGTCATGCGCCCGTCGGCCACCTGGAACGAGGCGCTGGCGTCCCTCGCCTAGTCCTCCGGCCCCGAGGCAAGCGGCACCCCGTCTCCGCTGCGGAGGCGGGGTGCCCGTCTGTCTCGTCCCGTCTCCACGTCCTCACGTCTCACGTCCTCACGGAGCAGCCTCATGGCGTCCTTCGAACTCGTTTCCGGCGCCCCCGCGTCCCCCGTGATCCTCCACGTGCCGCACTCCTCACGGCACATCCCCGCCGACGTCCGCGCGGGCATCGTCCTGGACGACGCCGCGCTGGAACGTGAACTGGACCACATCACCGACTCGCACACCGCGGAGATCGCCGAGGCGGCGGCCGACCTGGCCGGCCTC
Source organism: Streptomyces mutabilis (assembly GCF_014649815.1). GTDB lineage: Bacteria > Actinomycetota > Actinomycetes > Streptomycetales > Streptomycetaceae > Streptomyces > Streptomyces mutabilis. The sequence continues at coordinate 33,988 of NZ_BMTT01000019.1, forward strand.
ACCCCCTGGCGGTTCGTCAACCGGGCGTCCCGGCTGGTCGTCGACCCCGAGCGGTTCACGGACGACCGGGAGGAGATGACGGCCGTCGGGATGGGCGCCGTGTACACGCGGACCACCCACCGCGAGATCCTGCGGCCCGACGGCACCGACCCGGAGCCGCTGATCGAGCGGTACTTCCGCCCGTACGCGCGGGCCATGACCGAGGCGGTCGCGGGCCGGCTCGCCGTAACCGGCCGGGCGGTGATCGTCGACGTGCACTCGTACCCCACCGAGCCGCTGCCCTACGAGCTGCACGGCGAGGGTCCGCGCCCGCCGGTCTGCCTGGGCACGGACGGCTTCCACACGTCGCCCGAACTGCTCGCCGCGGCCCGGGAGGCGTTCGCGCCGTGCGGGGAGACGGGGCTGGACAGCCCGTTCAGCGGGACGTACGTGCCGCTGGACCTCTACGGCAAGCGGGCCGACGTCGGCGCACTGATGGTGGAGATCCGCCGGGACACCTACATGACCGAGCCGGGCGGACCGGCCGGCCCCGGGCTCCCCCGCCTCGCGGAGTCGCTGGCATCGCTCGTCGACGCCGTGTCGGGCTGACCGGACGCCACCGCCCCGCAGGCCCACCGCGCACCGCCCACCGCCTGCAGCACTCCCGCGCGACAGCCGCCGGGCGCGCGGCGAGGATTGCTGAATGACGCAGGGGACCACCACGCCGGCCGGTCAGTCCCCGCCCCCGGTATGGGACTGACCCGCCCTCGACCTGGACGGGCCCCGGTTCGACCCGGTCCTGGCCGACCTCATGCGCGAGGGGCCGCTGACCCGCGTACGGCCGCCGCACGGCGAGGGCTGGGCGTGGCCGGCCACCCGCTACGAGGACGTGCAAGGCCATCCCGGCGATCCGTGCTTCGGGCGGTCGGCCTCGCCGGGCCACTGCAGATCGGCGGCCAGGCAGTCACGCACCACGTCGGGCCAGTGCTGTCCGTGCTGCTGACCCGCCGGAGCTGCTGGTCCGGATGCGCGACGACCGCCCCGAGGTGCGGGGCGCCTCCCTGGACGAGCTGCTGCGCTGGATCCGCACCGCACCTCGGTGGGGCTCGCCCGCATCGCCCTGGACGTCGACGTGCACGGGGTGCGCATCAGCGCCGGTGACCCCGTGTACGTCTCCTACCTGGAGCCGACCGGGATCCGGACGTCTACCCCGGCCCGGACCGGATCGCCCCCGACCGGGACCGTCCTTCGGCAATGTGCACTACCACTGCACGGGCGCCGTCCTCGCCCGGATGCAGACCGAGCTGCTCGTCGACACGCTGCTGGAGCGGCTGCCGGGGCTGCGCCTCGCGGTTCGGGCGGAGCAGGTCGAGCGGCGCCGCAAGACCATGATCCGCGGGCCGCGCACCCTGCCCTGCACCTGTGAGACCGGCGGATTCAGGCGCGCAGCCACTCCGTCACGACCACGCCCTCACCGGTCCGCAGCCGCAGCGCGAACGGGCCGGAGGGCGGTGCCTCGCCCGTGAACCGGCCCAGTTCGTCCGCCGTCAGCCGGGCGGGGGCCCGCGGACCGCTCAGGACCTCGATGCGGGTCGGCCCCGGCGGCAGCACCTGGCCGATCAGGCCGTCCGCCGTCACCTCGACGTCGACGGTCATCTCGTCCGCCTGGAAGGTCAGCATCCGCGGCGGGTCCGTCGCTCCCCTGACGGGGATGGCGTCGACCAGCGAGTCGAAGGTGAGCTCGGCGACGCGGGCGTCCAGGTCGTGCAGCGCGAAGGCGTCGACGGCGATCCGCCGCAGCTCGGCCGGGACCGGGTCCAGGATCGCGGCGGCCTGCCGCAGCTCCTCCTCCAGGAGGTCGGTGCCGAGTTCGTCGTCCGTGAAGGCCCCGCCACCCCCGTCGTCCCTGTCGTCCTCGAAGCCGTCGTGGTGCATGCCGCTCATGTCGTCGTCCCCCGTGCCTCTAGCCGGGCCCGCAGCCGGCGCAGGCAGCGCTGACGCATCGGCCCGATGCTGCCCACCGCGATTCCCAGCGCGGCGGACACCTCCTGATAGCTGGGCGGTGGCGAGGAGATCAGTATCCGCAGCAACTGGCGGCACCGCTCGCCCAGTTCCTCGAACTCCTGCCACAGCCGCCGCACGCGCTCGGTCTGCGCGGCGGCCTCCTCGGAGTCGAGCACCGACTCCTCGGGCGTACGGTCCTCGCTCGGCCGGTCGAGCAGCTGCGGGTCGTCGGTCGGTGTCCACCTCTTCGACGCCCTCAGCAGTTTCAGGCACTCGTGCCGTGCCGTGCTCGCCAGCCAGGAACCGGTCTTCTCCGGTTCGCGGATCCGCCCCAGGTGCTGGGCGAACCGGAACCAGGCGATCTGGTACACCTCGTGCGCGTCGGCGTCGGACAGCCCGTGCGACCGCGCGACGGACCACACCAGCGGGCCCAGCCCGTCCACCAACGACTTCCAGGCCGCCGCGTCCCCGTCGGCGGCCAACTGGACGAGCACCCCGACATCTGCACGGTCCACGGTCCCACCCCTCGTGTACGACACGCCATCGTACGCCGTGGAGTGGGTGGTTCCGGCGGTCATCGGGCCGCTCACGCCCCGCCGGCCGGCACCTCGACGGGGACGGGTCGCCAGGTGGGCGGCAGCAGCGCCGGCACGTGCGCCCCGCGCACCTCCGCGTACTCGGTGTTGGCGGCGAGCAGCTGCTTGCGGGCCGCGCGGGGGTTTCGTTCCTTGGTCTCCGTCATGTGCGAGGCGACCAGTCCCGCGACGACGGGGGTGGCGAAGGAGGTGCCGCTCCACTGCGCGTGTCCCTCGAACATCACCTGGTCCGGCTTGGCGGGGGCCTCGCCGGGCTCGCTGAGCACCCCGCTGTGCCGGGGGTACTGGCAGGTGCACGCGTAGCCGAATCCGTAGCGGCAGGTGTCGTAGGTGGAGTGCTGGTAGACGTACGGCACGGGTGTGCCGAAGCCGGTGAGGACGCTGGTGAGGCGCTCGCCGGGGGCGTAGGCCTTGACCCAGCCGCCGTGGTTGCTGAAGCAGGCGCCGAACTCGCCGTCGGCCCGCAGCGCGCCGACGGACAGCACGGACGTCTCCCAGCCGGGGAGTTCGGCGTAGGCGGCGGGCCAGAAGGGTGTGGCGCTGCCGTTGTTGCCGGCGGCGGCGACCAGCAGGGTGCGCTGGTCGCGCAGCTCCTCCATGAAGGCGTGCACGCCGAGCAGTCCGTCGGTGCGGCCGTTGGAGGTGCCGGCGGAGAGGCTGAGGATCTCGGGCCAGCCGTCGCGGTCGACGGCCTCGAAGAGCTTCTCACCCAGCTCGGACTCCAGGATGGCGCCCGCGTCGTTGAGGGTGTTGCGGACGGTGACGTGGGTGTTGGGGGCGACGGCGGCGACGAGCCCGGCGATGAAGGTGCCGTGGCCGACGTACTGCTGGAGGATGCCGTCCTCGTCGCACTCCCTGAGCTGGGCGTCGCCGTCGGTGTGGGCCAGCAGCGGGCAGGAGCGGTAGTCGTGCATGAGCCCGGTGTCGATGACGAGGACGCCGACGGCGGTCCCCTCGTCGTACGACGTGTCGGCGGCGGCCGGGTTCGGCGGCTCGCTCAGCGGGACGGGCACGGGCTCGTCGCCGGGGCAGGCGTTCACGGCGATGGAGACGACGTGGTTGCGGCTGATCAGCCGGCGGCCCGCGCGGCCCTCCATGGTCCGCAGGGAGCGCAGGGCGTGCGCGACGTTCGGGTCGCCGCCGCCGTCGCCCTCGCCGGGGTCTCCGACCTGGATGCGGGTGATGCCGGTGCGATTGGTCTCGGGGCTCGCCCGGCGTACGTGGTCCGGGGTCAGGCCGGCCATCGTGGTGAAGTGGTCGCGCACGGTGTCCTCGACGAGGCGGGCCTCGTCGCCGTCGCGGGCGAGGACGACGCCCTTCTCGTAGAAGAACTCGGCGGAGTCGTCCGGCCCCATCACCAGCGGGACGTCCGGCATCGAGCGCTGGATCTGGTCGAACTGCTCGCGGAATCTCTGTGGTGCCATGGCGTGTCCTCACTGAGGCGGCGGTGTGACGGCGGTCGTGGCCACGGTGGTGGCGGCAGTCGTCAATCAGAGTCCGAGGACGGCTGATTGATACAGACCCGAACCTGTGGGGCGTGGTTCCGGACCACTACCATCCGTGGGGTGACAGTGGGAAGCGACTCGGTTCTCCAACTGCTGCCGATGGTGTTCGCCGCCCCCAATGAAGCGCTGGCCCGGGCGGAGGAGCTGCTCGGGGCCGATCCCTCACCGCTGCACGCCTCGGTCGCCCATCAGGTGATCGGCATCTGGCAGCGGGACTTCGGCGACACCCGGCGGGCGCTGGCGCATCTGCGGCGCGCCCGCGAGCTCGCGGCCCGCGCGGACTCGGCCGAGCGGGAGGCGGACGTCCTCGCCACCCTCGGGGTGGCGCTGGTGCACGCCGGGCGCACCCGGGAGGGTCTGGCCGCGTTCGAGCGGGGGGTGGCGCGCGGCACCGGGCACACCAGGGCGCGGGTGCTGTACCGGCGGGCGTACGTCTGGTGGGTGCTGGGGCGGCACGGCGAGGCGCTGGAGGACGTACGGCGGGCGGTCCCTGTGCTGCGGCAGGCCGACGACGTGATCTGGACGGCGCGGGCGCTGACCCTGCGGGCGACCGTGCATCTGGCGCTCGGCGCGGTGGAGCGGGCGGACGCCGACTTCACGGCGGCGGAGGCGCTGTGGGACACCACCGGCCAGGAGCACGACAAGGCCGACGCGGTGGAGAGCCGGGGGCTGGCGGCGTTCCGGTCGGGTGACGTGCCGGCGGCGCTCAGGCTGCTGGACGAGGCGGAGGAGCGGTACGGGAAGCTGGGTACGCCGACGTTCATGCTGTCCATCCGGCGCTGCGAGGTGTTGATGGCGGCGGGGCTGGCCACGGAGGCGCTGGCCGAGGCGGACGGGGCGATCTCGGCGCTGGACGGGATCGGCGGGCAGTCCACCCGCAAGGCGGAACTGCTGCTGGTGGCGGCGCGGGCGGCCCGGCTGGCGGGTGACCCGCAGACCTCGCTGGCCCGCGCGGCCCTCGCGGTGCGGCTGTTCGCCGGGCAGCGGCGCTCCTGGTACGAGACGCATGCTCGGCTGGTGCTGCTGGAGGCGCGGACGGCGACGGGGCGCGCCTCGGGCCGGCTGGTCGCGGACGCGGCGGCGGTGGCGGAACGGCTGGCCGCCTTCGGGGCACCGGCCGCGCCGGAGGCCTCGCTGCTGGCGGGCCGGATCGCGCTGGACCTCGGCTGGACGGCGGACGCGGAACGGCATCTGGCCGTCGCCGCGCGCAGCCGGCACGGAGGGCCGCCGCTCGCGCGGATGACGGGCTGGGCGGCGCAGGCGTTGCGGGCTCGGGCGGCGGGTTCGGCGCGGGGCGTGCTGGAAGCGTGCCGGCGGGGCCTGGACGTCCTCGACGACCACCGGATGACGCTGGGCGCCTCGGAACTGCGGGCCCGGGCCACCGCGCAGGGCGCGGAGCTGGCCGCGCTGGCGCAGCGGGCGAGCCTGGTGTCGGGCGGGCCGCGGCGGCTGTTGGTGTGGAGCGAGCGCTGGCGGGCGACGGTGCTGTCGGCGCCGCCGACCCGTCCCCCGGCCGATCCGGTGCTGCTGAGCACCATGACGGCGTTCCGGGAACTGGCCGCCCGCGCGGACGAGGCCCGCACGGACGGCGGCCGTCCCGCCCCCGCGCTGGAACGCGAACAGCGGCGCCTGGAACGGGAGATCCGTTCCCGCACCCTGCACATGCGGGGCGAGGGTTCCGGCGACGGCGACAGGTTCGACGTCGGCCGTCTGCTGGAGCGGCTCGGTGACGACCTGCGTCTGGTGGAACTGGCCGTGCTCGACGGGCGCGTGCACGTACTGCTGTGCGGGCAGGGACGGGTGCGGCGGTTCGAGGCCGGGCTGCTGGCCGAGGCGGAGCGGGAGGCCGAGCACGTGCAGGCCGGTCTGCGGCGGCTGGCCCACCCCGGCGGCGAGGCCCGGCTTCCTCTGGTGGAGGCGGCGGGTGCCCGTCTCCAGGAACTCCTCCTCGGTCCCGCCGCGGCCCACCTCGGCAACGGACCGGTCGTCGTCGTACCCCCCGGCCGGCTGCACCGCGTGCCGTGGGCCCTGCTGCCCGCGTTGCGCGAGCGGGTCCTGAGCGTCTCCCCGTCGGCGAGCAGCTGGCTCCGGGCCAAGGAGACCGCCCCGCCGCCCGGCGGACGCCAGGTCCTGGTACGCGGTCCGGGGCTGGCCAGCGGTGGCGCCGAGGTAACGGAGCTCGCGGACCGGTACCCAGCGCGGGGCGGTGCGGTGTCGGCGTCCTCACCCACCCAGCGGGGTTGGGAAGCGGCCTGCGCGGACGGCGACGGCGGGCGGGGGCCCGAGCCGGACGACGTGTACGAGTCGCGGGCCGCCGGCCGGCCCACCGTGCTGGAGGGGGACGAGGCGCGGGTGCCCCGGGTGCTGCGGGAGCTGGACGGGGCGGCGTTGGCGCACATCGCCGCGCACGGCACGTTCCGGGCGGACAGTCCCTTGTTCTCTTCGCTGCGGATGGCGGACGGGCCGCTCATCGTGCACGACTTCGAGCGGCTGGACCGCAGCCCGTACCGGATCATCCTGTCCTGCTGCGACACCGCCCGCCTCGCCTCGGTGGGCGCGGACGAGCTGCTCGGGCTGGTCACCGCGCTGCTGCCGCTGGGCACGGCCGGGGTGGTGGCGTGCAGCGCGCCGGTCAACGACGCGGCGGTGGTGCCGTTGATGCTCGCCCTGCACAAGGGCCTGGACGCGGGGCTGTCCCTCGCGGAGGCGCTGCGCGACGCGCGGGCGGCCCTGCCGGGCGACGCGGTGCACCAGGCGACGGGGTGGGCGTTCTCCGCGTTCGGGGCGGCTTGACGCCTCGTGGTGCTCTCGTGCCGGGGACGGCCGGACGCTCCGCGATGACCGCCGTTTTCGAGGTGTCCGGGCCCCACCGGGACCGCCGCACACGGATCGGTCGGACTTCCGGCAGTCGGCCGCCCCCCGCTGGGGCCGGCCGATCTCCCCGCGACGACCCGCGCCCTCGGGGCCGTCCGGCCGGGCACCCGTGGTCACCGCCGTCCACAAGGCGGCCGGGCTCCCCGTGATGACCGCCGCCCTGGCCCCGCCTGCCACCTTGTTGATGACCGTCCCCCTCCCGGCCCGCCTGCCGTCCCGTGATGACGGCCCCCTCCCGGCCCCCACCCGCCCCCCGTAGTGTGCCGCCGCGCCGGACGCCCCGTCGCGAGCCCGTGGTCACGGCCGCCGGGCGCCCCGGGCACCGTGACGCAGGGCGCGGCCACGCACACCCGTTCCTCACGCGGGCTGGGGTTCGGGCAGCTCCATGAGCCAGGTCAAGGCGCCGCGGTCGCCGGCGCCGAGGCGGGTGTAGGCGCCGTAGAGGTGGTTGCCGACGGTGCGGACGGACAGGGTGAGTCTCTCCGCGATCTGCCGGTTGCTCAGGCCGGCGGCGGCGAGCGTGACGATCTGCCGCTGGCGGGCGGTGAGTTCGCCGAGCACCAGCCCGGACAGTGCGGGGGTGCGGGCCCCCTCGCAGCGCCGGGCGAGGGCCGCGGCACGGGTGCGGGCGGTGCGGGCGGCACTCGGGTCGCGGTGGGCGCGGACCGCCTGGGCGTGCGCCTCGGCCGCGAAGAGCAGGAAGCCACGCCGCTCCAGTCGCCCGGCCACCTCGTCCAGCGCGGGTCCGTCGCCCCGCGCGAGGGCGTCGGCGTGCGCGGCGAAGACGCCGGTCAGCCGGCCGGCCGCCCGCTCGGGTACGCCGAGCCGGACGGCGTCGTACGGGTCGCCCGCGGCGGCCGAGCGGACCGCCTCGTCCAGGTCGCCGCGCGCGGCGGCGGCCCAGGTGGCGACCGCCGCGGGGTGTACGGCCCGCTCCTCGCCCCCTGCCGTCGCGTCGCCCGACTGGGCCGCGGCCAGGGCGAGTTCGTCGCGGCAGGACGGGTCCCGCGGGCTGGTCCGCAGGCCCTCGCCGGCCCAGACCGCCGCCTCGGCCAACCGTCCGCCGAGCCGGGCGAACCGGGCGCGCAGTGCCGCGTACCCGGCGGGCAGCGGCACCCCTTCGGCCACCAGCCACTCCCCCACGGGCGTCACCGGGTCCCGTACGTCCGCCTGCTCGATGCGGCGGGCCAGGGCCGCCGCCTCCGCCGCGAGGGCGGGCTCGCACCGGTCGGGCGTCCGGGCCAGGCGCCGTGCCCGCAGCCGGCCCGCGGCGGCCCGCAGCACCGGGCCGTGCAGGGGATGGGTGAGACGTGTGGCGCCGTGGTCGTCCACGGCGACCAGGCCCTCGGCCTCCAGGCACTCCAGGACGCGTACGTCGAAGTCCTCCAGGTCGAGGGGCAGCGGTTCCGCGAAAGCGAGGCGTTCGAGCGTCTCACGCTCCTCGGGGCGGGCGCGGTCCAGGACGTGGGCGGTGCGCTCCCGCACGGCCTCGGTGACCGGCACCGGCCCCCGCCAGGCCGACCGGTCCGTGCCCGGTACCGGCGTGAGCGAACCCCGTTCGCGCACGGCGGTCAGCAGTTCGCGCAGCAGCCGCAGGTCGCCGCCGCCGAGGCGGTGCAACCGGCCGGCCGTGAGCGGCTCCAGGGCGACGTCCGCACCGGCCGTGAGCAGTTCGGCGGTGTCCTCGCGGGGCAGCGGCCGGAGGGCGAAGCGCGGCAGCAGTTCCCCGGACCACAGCCGGGACACCGCGCCCGGTACGGGCACGCCCTCCGTGGCGACGACCAGGAGCCGGGTGCGGCCGTGTACGGCGAGCTGGTGCACGAGGGCGGCGGAGGCGGCGTCGAGCAGGTGGGCGTCGTCGACCATCAGCAGCCGTGCGCCGGACAGGAGTTGAACCGCCCGGTGCAGGGTGACCGTCTCGGGCAGCAGGTGGGCGAAGGCTGCGAAGGGGATGTCCCGGGTCTCGGGCGTCCCGGCCGCCCTGGCGCAGTCCGTGCCGCGCACCGCCTCGGTCACCAGCCTGGTCTTGCCGCAGCCGGCCGGCCCGGTCACCACGATGCCGCCGCGTCCGGCGGTCACCGACCGGCGTACCAGCTCCAGTTCGTCCGCCCGCCCGGTGAACGGCCACGGCGCCCCGAGTGTCCTCACGTCCCGCTCAGAAGTCGTCACGACAACATGAGTCGGCATACTCATCCCTGATACAGGGCGACTTGAGTACCCCTCGACTCAGGCGCCCGCAGCCTCGCGGACGGCATTCTGGTGGCCATGACCGCACGCTACTGCTCGCTGGCGCGGCAGCCGGATCCCGTGTTCGCACCGGGACTGGCCGCCGCGCGCCTCGCCGCGCTCGTCGGCGGGCAGCGGATGTGGGTCAACGGCACCGTGCTGCACTACTGCTTCCTCGGCGGGGACACGGACTCCTCCGTCGTTCCGATGCCGGGCACCGGACGTCCGCGGCGGGGGTCGTGGGTGGGGACCGAGGAGCAGCGGGACGTGGTGCGCGACTGCTTCCGGGAGTGGCGGGACCTCGGCATCGGGCTCGTCCTCACCGAGGTCGGCGACCGCTCGGAGGCCGAGCTGCGCATCGGTTTCCAGCCCGGCGACGGGTCGTGGTCGGCGGTGGGCAAGGACGCGCTCGGGGTCGGTCTCAACGACCGCACGATGAACTTCGGCTGGGACCTGACCGCGCCCGGGGAGCGTGCGACGGCCCTGCACCAGATCGGGCACGCGCTCGGCATGCTGCACGAGCACCAGAGCCCGTACGCCGGCATCCTCTGGGACGACGAGGCGGTCTACGCCGAGCTGGCGGGCCCGCCGAACCACTGGAGCCGGGAGCGGACCTTCCACAACATCCTGCGCAAGCTGGACGGCGACGAGGCCAACGGCCCCGTCTGGGACCCGCAGTCGATCATGGAGTACCCCTTCCCGTCGGGACTGATACTGGAGCCCGAGCACTACCGCTCGGGCCTGCACCCGCCCGGCACCCTCTCCGCCGCCGACAAGGAGTTCGCCCTGCGCTGGTACCCGCCCACCGGCCGTCCGGGCCCCCTGGTGCCGTTCCGTTCGGTGCCGCTCGGGCTGGGGCCGGGCGAGCAGGCCGACTTCCGCCTGGACCCGCCGGAGACCCGCGAGTACACCGTGGGCACCTTCGGCGACAGCGACGTCGTCGTCGTGGTATTCGAGGTGCGGGACGGGAAGCCCCGCTACCTCGCCGGACACGACGACGGGGGCACACCCCGCAACGCCACGATCAAGGCCCGTTTCGTCAAGGGCCGCCGCTATGTCGTCCGGGTGCGCCTGTACTCCTCCTGGGGTGCGGGCGAGACGGCGGTCATGTGCTGGTGACCGCGCGGCTCACAGGCACCCGGGCGCCGCGGCCACAGTCCGGCGCCGGGGGCGGCTGAGGACGTCACCGTCGGGGGACGGTGTCGCTCGGACACCCGGGTGACGTCCCAGCCCGCCGGGCCCGCTTCTTCGGGGGAGGAAGCGGGCCCGGCCTTTCCGGAGCCGTCGGCCGGGTGGGCGTGATGACCACGGTGACCGTCCGGTTCTTCACGGGCTCGGCGTACGGCGCGTCACGCTGGTCCGCGCTGACCGTGGTGAAGGCGGTGAGGGGCATGCCGGTGGCGTCGCTCAGCTCGCGGGCCGCGATGAGGGCGCGCCACAGGGAGACGACGGACCCGCCGCCGGTCGGGGCACCGGGAACGGTGGCCGCGTGGCCGTGGATCTCGACGTGCGGCCTTCGTCCGGCCAGGCGTTCGCCGAGGACCGCGAGCCGGCCGGCGCCGGACGGAGTGCACCCTCGGAGAACAGTCCGTCGGCGAAGGCGGTTTCCACGGAAGCGCCGTGGGCCTGTGGCCTTATGCCCGGTGCCCGCAGCGCGCGGGCCAGTGCCTCGGCCGCTTCCGCCCGGCGGGTCGCCGCACGGCCTCGGTCACGTGCCTCGAGCAGCTCGCGCCGGCCGGGGCTGAGGGTGGCGCCGCCGACCAGGAGCAGGCGGTCGATGTGGTCGGGGCGCAGGGAGCTGTCGGCCAGCGCCTCGCGGCGCAGGCGGACCGCGCGGGTGTAGAAGGGCAGCGCCAGGTCGTCGGGGACGCCGCGGGTCAGGGTGTATCCGAAGGGTTCGGTGCCGCCGCTGCCGTCGTCGAGGTCGACGGCGAGCTCGACCGAACCCGCGCGGGACAGCGCGAACTTGGCGTTCTCCGCCTCCGGCTTGAGCTTGGCGAAGTTCTTGCGCCAGCGGCCGCGGTTGTTGCGGTTGAAGTCGGCGAGGCCGAGGTCCCGCCGGACCGCGGGGGCCAGCAGGTCGCCGACGAGGACCCCAGTCGGTGAGCTTTCCGCCCAGATAGGGTCGCCGGCGTGCTGGCTGAAGTTCACCGTCGGGCTTGCTCATCAGGGCCGCGTCGAAGGTGCCGCCGCCCAGGTCGAACACCATCCAGTGTGCCGGTTCGGACGCGTCCTGCACGCCGTAGGCGATGGCGGCGGGCGTACCGACCAGTGTCCGCGCCCGCCCCGGGACCCCTCCCGGGGCGGGTGCGGACACAGCCGAGAGGCCGTACCGGTATGTTCCGGTACGGCCTCTGCCCAGTTGCTTCACGTCGGGACGACAGGATTTGAACCTGCGACCCCTTGACCCCCAGTCAAGTGCGCTACCAAGCTGCGCCACGTCCCGTTGCGCGTCCACGCTTCCGTGTGATCGCGCTGGTCAAGCCTACCTCATCCCTCGGGACGGGCACGCCGCCCTACGCGGTCCCGGGTGGATCGGCGAAGGCAGGCCCTTCAGGGGACCGAGATGTCGTCCACCGGGTCCACCTGCGCGAACCGTGCCGATGATCACATCGCGAGACGGCGTTGCGTCGGGCCGTCCACCGGGCGTTACCTCGCACGGTGCGAACCGAACGACCCGAACACCTCAGCGACGACGGCGACCGCTCCGCGCGGCGCGCGGTGACCGTCTTCCCCGTCCTCGTCCTCCTGGCCGGCGCCCTCGGTCTGCTGTTCCCCGGCGGTTTCACCGGGTGGAGCGAGTCGGTGCCGTACCTGCTGGGTGTCGTGATGTTCTGCATGGGCATCACCATGACCCCGGAGGACTTCCGCGGGGTCGCCAAGCGGCCCTGGGCGGTGGCCCTCGGCCTCGTCGCGCACTACGTCATCATGCCGGGGCTCGGCTGGGCCGTCGCCCACGTGCTGGACCTCCCGCCGCAGCTCGCGGCCGGTGTCATCCTCGTCGGCTGCGCCCCCAGCGGCACGGCCTCCAACGTGGTGACGTACCTGGCGCGGGGCGACGTCGCCCTGTCGGTCTCCGTCGCCACCGTCTCGACGCTGGTCGCTCCTCTGGTCACTCCGCCGCTGACGCTGCTGCTGGCGGGTGAGTACCTGCCGGTGGACGCCGGTTCCATGGTCACCGACATCCTCAAGACGGTACTGCTGCCGGTTCTCGCGGGGCTGGCCGTGCGGCTGCTGGCGGGGCGTTACGTGGAGCGGGTGCTGCCGGTGTTGCCCTGGCTGTCCGCTATGACGATCTCGGTGATCGTGGCGGTGGTGGTGGCGGGCAGCGCCGACGCCATCAAGTCGGCCGCGGCGATGGTGTTCCTCGCGGTGGTGCTGCACAACGGCCTCGGGCTGGCGCTGGGTTACGGCGCGGGACGCCTCGGCCGTCTGGGCGAACCCGCGAGCCGCGCGATGGCCTTCGAGGTCGGCATGCAGAACTCCGGCCTCGCGGCTTCTTTGGCCACTGCCCATTTCAGCCCCCTGGCGGCCCTGCCGGCCGCGGTCTTCTCCGTCTGGCACAACGTCTCCGGCGCGGTGACGGCGGCGTGGCTGTCGCGCCGGGGGCGGTGAGGCGACCTGCGGTCGGCTGGGTGGGGCGGCTCGCCCGCCCGGCCCGGCTCGGCAGGCCGTCAGGTGGCTTCGCCCTCCCCGGAGCCGCGCCCGGTTGCCGCGTGGGGACTCCGGCGGGGCCGCCCCGGGCCACGACTCCGGCCGGCGCCGTCCGCGCGTGCGCCGCGAGGGTTCGCGGTGCCGGTCGGCCCAGGACGAAGCCGCCGGTGGCCTTCACGGTGCCTTGCACGCAGACGGCCCGGGACCAGGCGGCGAAGCCCTCTCGCGCGCAGCTCCTGGGTGTCGCGGATGCCCGCGAGGCGTACGCCCTGCTGGACGGGCCGGATCTCCGGACCGAGCAGGCCGGTGCGTCCCATGGCCTCGCCGACGGTGCCCACACCGTACCCGGCGAGCGCCTCTGCGTGCTCGGCGTCGGCCTCCGGCGGGTCGGTGACGATGACGCCGCTCATGCCAGCTCCTTCGCGATCTGCGGGTACGGGCACATGAACGCCTCGGCCATGGTCCTGTGGGCCAGGCCCGGGTCGGGCCCGCGTTGCGCTTGAGCCGGACGCCCCGGCGGACGGCCAGGTCGATGGAGTAGTCCCACAGGTGCTGCTGGGTGGCGAGGTACTCCATGGCCTTGCGCTTGGTCTCCCACACCTCGGTGGTGTCGAGCAGGTCTCGGGCCTGCAGCCGCCATCTCGGGCTGGTGCGGCTCGAAGCAGAAGACGGGCGGGGCGCCGATGATCTCGCCCTCCGCCGGGCAGCCGATGGCCTGGGCGAGGACACGGGCTTCCAGGGCCAAGCGGTCGGCGGCCGGATGGTCGCCGTTGCCGTTCGAGCTTGCGAGCCTCGACCCGGACGACGTGGGCCGGTCCCGGGCTTTGTCCTGTCAAAAGGTTGACATGATGCCGACGCTCCGCAGAGGGTGGGCGGGACAGAGCAGGGACCGGTCCGAAGAGGGGCTCTCATGGTGGACGCACTCGGTGTCGCCGTCGTCGGTTTCGGCTGGATGGGCCGGGTGCACACCCAGGCGTACGCCCGGGTCCGCCACCACTATCCGCAGCTCGCCCTCCGTCCCGAGCTGGTGACGGTCGCCGAGGAGGTGCCCGGGCGGGCCGAGGAGGCCGCCGCTCGGTTCGGCTTCGCCTCGACGACCCGCGACTGGCGGGACGTGGCCGCGGATCCCCGGGTCCGCGCGGTCAGCATCACCGCCCCGAACTTCCTGCACCGTGAGATCGCTGTCGCGATGGCCGAGGCGGGCAAGCACATCTGGATCGAGAAGCCGGTCGGCCTGTCCCTCGACGACGCCCGGGCCGTGGCCGACGCCGTCGCCAAGGCCGGCGTGCAGGGCTCGGTCGGTTTCAACTACCGCAACGCGCCCGCCGTCGAGGCCGCCCGCGAACTGATCGCCGCCGGGGAGATCGGCACCGTCACCCATGTCCGCATCCGCCTCTTCAGCGACTACGCCGCCCACCCCGAATCCGCACTGACGTGGCGCTACGAGCGCGAGCGCGGCGGCAGCGGGGTCCTCGGCGACCTGGCCTCGCACGGCGCGGACCTGGCCCGGTTCCTGCTCGGCGACATCGCGTCCCTGACCGCCGACACGGCGATCTTCCTGCCGGAGCGGGCCCGCCCGACCGCGGCCACCGCCGGTCATGCGCGGGCCTCGGGCGGTGAGTCGGGCCCGGTCGAGAACGAGGACTACGTCAGCTGCCTGCTGCGCTTCGCCTCCGGCGCCCGAGGCGTCCTGGAGGCGTGCCGGGTCTCGGTCGGCGAGCAGAACAACTACGGCTTCGAGGTGCACGGCACCACCGGCGCGGTGTTCTGGGACTTCCGCCGCATGAACGAGCTGGGCGTCAGCCGCGGCTCGGCCTACCAGGACCAGCCCGTCAGCACGGTCTACGTCGGCCCCGCGCACGGCGAGTTCGGCGCCTTCCAGCCGGGGGCCGCCAACGCCATGGGCTACGACGACCTCAAGGTGGTGGAGGCCCACCGATTCCTGCGCTCGATCGCCGAGGCGACCCCGTACGGCGCCACCCTCCCGGACGCCGTGCACAGCGCGGCCGTGCTGGACGCGGTGGCGCGGTCGGCGGCGCGCGGCGCCTGGGCGGAGGTACGCCCCGAGGAGTGACCGTGGCAGGCCCGGCGGGACGCTGTCGGACCGCCCTCCCCTGCTCTCACTGCCCCGCCGGTCGGCACCGCCCCGCTCCTCCCCGCCCCGTCACCGAAGGGACGACGATGTCCTCCGCTCCCCGCGATTCCTCCAGTGCCCACCTCTCCGAACGGGTCTGCGACCTCGACGCCTTCCGCGCGCTCGTCGAGCGGCCGACCGACCCCGACTGCCATCCACGGGCCGCCTCCGTGGGACAGAACGTCCCCGTGTACGACGCAGGCGGGCTGCGCGACGATCCGGGGACGGCGGCCGAACTCGTCCACGCCCTCGCCGACGGCCCCGGCATCGTCGTCCTCAAGGGCGCCTTCCCCGACCCGGCGGTCGTCGACCGGGCCACCGCCGTGTTCGACGCGCTGATCGCCGAGCAGCGCGCCTCGGGCGCCACCGCCGGTGACCACTTCGCCGCACCCGGAGCCAACGACCGGGTGTGGAACGCGCTGGAGAAGACCGCCCGGCACGACCCCGAGGCGTTCGCCGACTACTACGCCAACGGCGCCCTCGCCCTGGTCGCCCGGGCCTGGCTCGGCCCCGGCTACCAGGTCACCTCCCAGATCAACGTGGTCAACCCGGGCGGCGCGGCCCAGGCCGCGCACCGCGACTACCATCTCGGCTTCCTCTCGAACGAGGCCGCGGCGGCCTACCCGGCGCACGTGCACCGCCTCTCCCCCGTGCTCACACTCCAGGGCGCGGTCGCGCACTGCGACATGCCCGTGGAGTCGGGCCCCACGATGTACCTGCCGTACTCCCAGAAGTACGAACCGGGCTACCTGGCCTGGCGGCTCCCGGAGTTCCGGGCCTACTTCGACACCCACCACGTGCAGCTTCCCCTGACCAAGGGCGACGCGGTCTTCTTCAACCCGGCCCTGTTCCACGCGGCGGGCACCAACCGCTCGTCCGGCATCCGCCGCATGGCCAACCTGCTGCAGATCTCCTCCGCTTTCGGCCGCGCGATGGAGACCGTGGACCGGGAGGCGGTGGCGAACGCCGTCTTCCCCGTGCTGCTGAAGCGCAAGGCCGAGGGCGTGGAAGGGCGGTGGGTGGAGAACGTGATCGCCGCGAGCGCCGAGGGCTACCCCTTCCCCACCAACCTCGATCGCGATCCGCCCGTGGACGGTCTGGCCCCGCCGTCCCAGGCGGACGTCGTGCGGCGGGCGCTGCGCGAGGAGTGGACGCCGGACGTGCTCCAGGCCCAGTTGCGGGCCGGCGTCGGACGCCGGGAGACACGATGACACTGCTCGACGACAAGGTCGTCCTCGTCAACGGCGGCAGCCAGGGGGTCGGCGCGGCGATCGCACGGGCCGCCGTGCGGGAGGGCGCGACGGTGGCCGTCACGGGACGGCGCCCGGAACCCGGCGAGGCACTGGTGGCCCAGTTGACGGCGGCGGACGGCAAGGCGATGTTCGTACGGGCCGACCTGGCGGACGCGGGGCAGGCCAAGGCCTCCGTGGGCCGGGTGGTGGAGGCGTACGGCCGCGTCGACTGCCTCGTCAACTCGGCGGGGCTGACCTCTCGGGGGACGCTGCTGGACACCACACCCGAGCTGTTCGACCAGCACATCGCGATCAACCTCAGAGCGCCGTTCTTCGCCATGCAGGCGGCGGTCGCGGACATGGTGGGCCGGGGCGCGCCCGGCACCGTCGTCAACGTCATCACGTCGTCGGCGCACGGCGGTCAGCCGTTCCTGGCGCCGTACGTCGCCGCCAAGGCCGGTCTGGTGGGCCTGACCAGGAACGCCGCGCACGCCCACCGCTTCGACCGGGTGCGGATCAACGGCCTGAACATCGGCTGGACGGCGACCGAGGGCGAGGACGCGACCCAGCGGGCCTTCCACGGCGCCGGGGACGACTGGCGCGAGCGGGCCGCCGCCCGACTGCCGATGGGGAAGCTGGGGCAGCCGGACGAGATCGCCGACTTCGTGGTCCTGCTGCTGTCGGACCGGTCCGGGGTGGTCACGGGCTCGGTGATCGACTGGGACCAGAACGTCCTGGGCGGCCTGGACTGAGGACGGACGACCGGCAACGGCACCGCGGGCCGGGCGCGCACGGCAGCCACTCACCACCTGCCCGGCACGCACGGCAGGCACGCACCGCATACCCGGCACGTCCACCACGCACGGCGGGCCTGACACGGCAACCACGCACAAGGAGCAACGAGAACCATGCGCATCGGAATCCTGGGCCTCGGCCGCATCGGCGTCTTCCACGCCGAGACCCTCGCCTCACTGGACGCCGTCGACTCGCTCGTCGTCGCCGACCCGTTCGCCAACGCCGCGAGGTCGGCCGCCGAGCGGTTCGGCGCCGAGATCGCGGACTCCCCCGAGGCGGTGCTGGCCGCCGGGGTGGACGGTGTGGTGGTC
This sequence comes from Streptomyces mutabilis, assembly GCF_014649815.1. Taxonomy (GTDB): domain Bacteria; phylum Actinomycetota; class Actinomycetes; order Streptomycetales; family Streptomycetaceae; genus Streptomyces; species Streptomyces mutabilis. The sequence goes on from NZ_BMTT01000019.1 coordinate 51,298, forward strand.
GCGGCGGCGACCGACGCCCACCCGAGCCTGATCCTGGCCGCCGTCGAGGCCGGCGTGCCCGTCTTCTGCGAGAAGCCCGTCGCCCGCACCATGGCGGAGGGCGTCGAGGTGCTCAAGGCGATCGCAGGTAGTGACGTGCCGGTGCAGATCGGCTTCAACCGCCGCTTCGACGCCGCCTTCGTCGCGGCGCGGGCGGCCGTGCGGCGGGGCGAGCTGGGCAAGCTGCACACCGTGCGGTCGACCACCCTCGACCCGGCGCCGCCGCCGGCCGCGTACATCGCCGCCTCCGGCGGCATCTTCCGCGACTGCTCGGTGCACGACTTCGACGTGATCCGCTGGGTGACGGGCCGCGAGGTGAGCGAGGTGTACGCCGTCGGCGGCAACCGGGGGGCCGACTTCATCCGGGAGGCGGGCGACGCGGACACCACCGGCGCGATCCTCACCCTGGACGACGGCACGATCGCCGTGGTCTCCAACAGCCGTCACAACGCGCGCGGTTACGACGTCCGCATGGAGATCCACGGCTTCGCGGACTCCATCGCCGTCGGCCTGGAGGACAAGCTGCCGCTGCGCTCGGTCGAGCCCGGCGCCACCTTCCCGGCCGGCACCCCGCACGACTTCTTCATGGACCGCTTCACCACCGCCTACCGCACCGAACTGACCGCGTTCACCGAGGTCGTAGCGGGTGCCCGCCCCTCCCCCTGCACGATCGAGGACGCGCTGGAGGCAGGCTGGATCGCCGAGGCGTGCACGCTGTCGCTGCGAGAGCACCGTCCCGTGACGGTCGCGGAGGTGCGGCGGGGCTGAAGCGGACCGGGATGCCCGGCGGGCCGGTGGACCGAGCGGTCAGCCCGCCGGCTCGCTGATGTCCACCATCCAGGGGACGCCGAACCGGTCCGTGCACATGCCGAAGACGTCTCCCCACATCTGCTTCTCCAGCGGAACGGCGACGGAGCCGCCCGCGGACAGCTTCTCCCAGTAGCCTCGCAGCTCCGCCTCGTCGTCGCCGCTGAGGCTCACCGCGAAGTTGGTGCCCGGGGTGTACTCCATGCCGGGCGGGGTGTCGGCGCCCATGAGGGTGAAGCCGCTCGGCGTCTCCAGCATGCCGTGCATGATCTTGTCGGCCTCCGGGGCATCGGCGTCGCCGAAGGCTCCGAAGGTGTTGAGCGCGAGCGTTCCGCCGAATACCCGCTCGTAGAACTCCATCGCCTGGCGGGCGTCGCCGTCGAAACTGAGATACGGGTTGAGGCGCGAGACCATGTCAACCTCCCCGGACGGGATGAACGGTGTGCCTTGCACGCTAGCGCGCGGCACTGGGAACGGCTCGCCGAGCGGGGACGCACGCGAACGACCCGGCCCCGCGGCTCGTGGCGGGAGGGCCGGGCCGGGTGGCCGCGTATGCGCCCTCAGGCCCCGCAGGAGCGCAGGAACCTGCGCGTGCGGACGGCGATGGGCAACGGCTTGTCGGGCTCGCAGGGGTACATGTCCTGCTCGACGATGGCGAAGAGGTCGACGTCGAGCCTCTGGGCCGCGGTGAGCACCGGGCCCAGCTCGGGCACTCCGGCGGGCGGCTCGCACATCACCCCGCGCTGCACGGCCGACCCGAACGGGACGCCGTTCGCGCGCACGTCCGCGAGGATCTCCGGGTCGACCTGCTTGAGGTGGAGGTAGCCGATGCGCTCGCCGTAGGTCTCGATCAGCTTGACGCTGTCGCCGCCGCAGTAGGCGTAGTGGCCGGTGTCCAGGCAGAGGCTCACCAGGTCGGAGTCGGTGGCGTCGAGGAAGCGCTCGACGTGCTCCTCGGTGTCGATGTGGGTGTCGGCGTGCGGGTGGACGACGATGTCCAGGCCGTAGGTCTCCTTCACCTCGTGGCCGAGGCGTTCCATGCCCTTGGTCAGGTGCGCCCACTGCTCGCCGGTCAGCTCCGGCGGCTCCAGGATCTCGGCGGTCTTGTCGTCGCGCCAGAAGGACGGGATGACCACGAGGTGCTTCGCGTCCATCGCCTGCGTCAGGGCGGCGACGCGGCTGACCTGCTCCCAGGTGCCGTCCCATTCGGAGGGGCCGCGGTGCAGCCCGCAGAAGATGGTGCCCGCCGAGACCTTGAGTCCGCGCCGGATCACCTCGTCGGTGAGGCGGGCCGGGTCGGTGGGGAGGTAGCCGTAGGGGCCGAGTTCGATCCACTCGTAGCCGGCCTCGGTGACCTCGTCCAGGAACCGTCCCCAGGGGACCTGTTTCGGGTCGTCGGGGAACCAGACGCCCCAGGAGTCGGGAGCCGAGCCGACGCGGATGCGGTCCAGGGCAGCGGGCATGTCAGGCCTTCCCTTCGGCGGGTGCGGCGGTGTCGGACGCGGGGGCGTCTGACGCGGGGGTGTCGCCGGCCGGGTCGGGGACGCCGGCCGCGGGGGCCTCCGGCTCCTTCGGGAGGGCCGCCACGTCCACCCCGCCGACCTGCGCCAGTTCGTGCTTGAGGGCGGCGAGTTCGGCACCGCCCGCCATGTGGTTGGTGAGTTCCTCGAGGGTGATGTCGGCGCGGGCGGCGCTCAGTTCGAGGGTGCCCAGGCGCAGCACGCTGAAGTGGTCGCCGACCAGGTAGGCGTGGTGGGGGTTGTGGGTGATGAAGATGACGCCGAGTCCGCGCTCCCGGGCGGCGGCGATGTACTTGAGGACGACGCCGGACTGCTTGACGCCGAGGGCGGCGGTGGGCTCGTCGAGGATGAGGACGCGGGCGCCGAAGTAGACGGCGCGGGCGATGGCGACGCACTGGCGCTGGCCGCCGGAGAGGGTGCCGATGGGCTGTTCCAGGTCGTCCAGGACGATGCCCATGTTGCGCAGTTCCTCGTCGGCGGTCCGCTTCATGCGGGCGATGTCGAGACGGCGCACGGGCCAGGGGCCCTTGGTCATCTCGGAGCCGAGGAAGAAGTTCCGCCACACCGGCATCAGCGGGATGGTGGCGAGGTCCTGGTAGACGGTGGCGATGCCGCGGGCGAGGGCGTCGCGCGGGGTGCCGAAGCGCACCGGTTCGCCGTCCACGAGGAAATCGCCCTCGGTGTGCTGGTGCAGCCCGGAGATGATTTTGATGAGGGTGGACTTGCCGGCACCGTTGTCACCGAGGACGCAGGTCACCCGCCCGGGACGGACGGCGAGGTCGACGCCGTGCAGGGCGCGGACGTTGCCGTAGGCCTTGCCGGCGCCGCGCAGTTCGACGATCGGCCGGCCTTCCCGCTCGGGTGCGGGGTCCGCGAGGACGGCGCCGTGGGTGCCGGTGGTCTTGCTGGTCATCGCTGTCACCTCCGGGTCGCCGCGCGGCGGACATACAGGTTGATGAGGACGGCTCCGAGCAGCATCACGCCGAGGAAGGCTTTGAACCAGTCGGGGTTCCAGCCGGCGTAGACGATGCCCTGGTTCACCATGCCGAACATGAAGGCGCCGAAGACGGGGCCGATGGCGGAGCCGTAGCCGCCGGTGAGCAGGCAGCCGCCGATGACGGCCGCGGCGATGTAGATCAGCTCCTGGCCGACGCCCTCGCCGGACTGCACGGTGTTGAAGGAGAACAGCTGGTGCATGCCGACGAACCAGGCGCCGAAACCGACCAGCATGAAGAGCGTGATCTTGGTGAAGGTGACGGGGACGCCGACCGCGCGGGCGGACTCCTTGCTCCCGCCGACCGCGAAGATCCAGTTGCCGTACTTGGTGCGCAGCAGCACCCAGGTGGCCAGGGCCGCGAAGGCCAGCCACCACACGACCGTGATCTTCACCTGGACGCCGCCGACGTCGAAGGAGGAGGCGAAGAGGGCCTTGGCCTGGTCGAAGCCGTCCATGTCGCTGATGTCGTCGGTGGCGACGTTGCCGGTGACCAGCTTGGTGACCGCGAGGTTCACGCCCTGGAGGATCAGGAAGGTGCCGAGCGTCACCAGGAAGCTCGGCAGGCCGGTCTTCACCAGCACCCAGCCGTTGAACGCGCCGACCGCCAGGGAGACCACGAGGGCGACTATCACGCCCATCCAGACGTTCATGGTCAGCTGGTAGCTGAGCATGCTCGCGGTGAGCGCCGAGGTGACCACGGCGACACCGGCCGACAGGTCGAACTCGCCGCCGATCATCAGCAGGGCGACCGGCAGCGCCATGATGCCGATGGTGGACGACTGGTACAGCACCGTCGCCATGGAGCTGCCGTCGCGCACCGAGGGCGCGGCGATCAGGAAGAAGACGAACACGGCGACGGCGCCGAGGAAGACCCCGACCTCGGGCCGGGCGAGCAGGCGCAGCGTCATGGAACGCTGCCTGGTCCGCCCGTCGGTCTCCTTCGGGCCGGGGGCCGGCGGTGTGCCCACCGCCGGCTCAGCCTGTTGGGTCATGCTCATCACCGGGTGCCCTTCGCGGCGAACTGGGCGACGGCCTTCACGTTGGACTCGTCGACGAAGGCCGGGCCGGTCAGCACCGGCTGCTCACCGCCGCCGCTGTAGTTGCCGTTGTTCTTGTACAGCCACAGGCCGTCGACGGCGAGGTAGCCCTGGAGGTAGGGCTGCTGGTCGACGGCGAACTCGATGTCGCCCTTCTCGATGGCGCCGGTCAGTTCCTTGTTGAGGTCGAAGGTGGCGATCTTCGCCTTGCTGCCGGTCTCGTCCACCGACTGCACGGCGGTCATGGCGAACGGGGCGCCGAGGGTGACCAGGTGGTCGATGTCGCCGTCCTGCTTGAGCTTGGCGGTGATCGTCGACTTCACCGAGGGCATGTCGGTGCCGTTGACGTAGAGGTTCTCGATGGAGCCCTCGAAGGTCTTCTTCACGCCGTCGCAGCGCTGGGTGAGGCCGACGTTGCCCTGCTCGTGGATCACGCACACGGCCTTCTCGGCACCGTCGTCGTTCAGCCGCTTGCCCAGCGCCTCACCCGCCACCGTCTCGTCCTGGCCGAAGAACTCCAGCAGGCCGAGCTCCTTCCAGTCCGCCAGACCGGAGTTGAGCCCGACCACGGGTATCCCGGCCTTCTCGGCCTTGCCGATGACGCTGCGCAGGGCGTCCGGCTTGGCGAGGGTGACGGCGATGCCGTCGACCTTCTGGTCGATCGCGTTCTGCACCAGGTTGGCCTGGTTGCCGGCGTTCGGGTCAGCTGAGTAGACGAGCTTGATGTTGTCCTTGGCGGCGGCGGCCTCGGCGCCCTTGCGGACGATGTCCCAGAACGTGTCGCCGGGCGCCTGGTGGGTCACCAGGGCGACGGTCATGCGCGGGGTGTTCGCCTTGCCCGCGGAGGCACCCGAGCCCCCTTCCTCGTCGGCCTTCTTGCCCCCGGAGCTGCTGGAGCAGCCGGCGAGGGTGAGCGCCGCGGCGGCGGCGAGGGCCACGGCGGGGGCGATTCTGCGGGAGCGGGCGTGCGAAGAGCGGTCCATCTTTCCTGCACCTCACTGTGCGACTGTGCGACGGGAAGCCGTGTGCCAGACCAGAGAAGAACGGCTGTTGCTGCGCTGGGACCGGATACAAGTCCTTGAGGCGCCCGCTGTCAATACTTTGTCAAGACATCATTTCACAAGCAGGTCCGAATGTAAGTACAAAGTATTGACATGGTCGCCCAGGAGTCATACACCTGGGAGGCGGCAGGCCCCCGCCCAGCCAGAGGAGCGTCGCACATGGCCGAGTCAGTCCCGCGTTTCGATCTGATCACGATGGGCCGCATCGGGGTCGATCTCTATCCCTTGCAGACCGGTGTACCCCTGGCGGAGGTTGAGACCTTCGGCAAGTTTCTCGGCGGGTCGGCCGCCAACGTCGCGGTCGCGGCCGCCCGGCTCGGCCTTGCCACGGCCGTCATCACCCGCACGGGCGACGACCCGTTCGGCGGTTATCTGCACGGGGCGCTGAAGGAGTTCGGCGTCGACGACCGCTGGGTCACCCCGGTCGCCGCGTACCCGACTCCCGTCACGTTCTGCGAGATCTTCCCGCCGGACGACTTCCCGCTGTACTTCTACCGCCGCCCCAAGGCCCCCGACCTGGAGATCCACTCCCAGGAACTGGACCTCGACGCGATCCGTGCCGCCGCCGTCTTCTGGATCACCGGCACCGGACTGAGCGAGGAGCCGAGCCGCACGGCGACCCTCGCCGCCCTCGCCCACCGCGCCAAGTCCGGCACCACGGTCTTCGACCTGGACTGGCGCCCCATGTTCTGGACCGACCCCGACCAGGCCCGCCCCCACTACGCCGAGGCCCTGCGGCACGCGACCGTCGCGGTCGGCAACCTCGACGAGTGCGAGATCGCCACGGGCGTGCGCGAACCGCGTGCCTGCGCGGAGGCGCTGCTGGCGGCCGGGGTCGAGCTGGCCGTCGTCAAACAGGGCCCCAAGGGCGTCCTGGCCGTGCACCGCGACGGGCGCAGCACCGAGGTGCCGCCGGTGCCAATCGAGGTGGTCAACGGCCTCGGCGCGGGCGACGCGTTCGGCGGCTCGCTCTGCCATGGTCTGCTCTCCGGCTGGGACCTGGAGCGGACCATGCGGTACGCCAACGCGGCCGGCGCCCTCGTCGCCTCCCGCCTCGCCTGCTCCTCCGCGATGCCCACCGGGGCGGAGGTCGACGACCTCCTCGCGCGAGCCACTCCCTGAACGGAGCAACGCCTTGTCCCTCAGCATCCCCGACCTCACCTCGGTCAGAGCCCGGCACCCGGAGGCGATCGCCGAGGCGGCGGCCCGCCGGGTGCGCCGCCCACTGGTCGGCGACTCCGGCCGCCTGATGATCGTGGCCGCCGACCACCCGGCACGCGGCGCGCTCGGCGTAGGCGACCGTCGGCTCGCCATGGCCAACCGCGCCGACCTGCTGGAACGCTTGTGCACCGCGTTGTCCCGGCCCGGCGTGGACGGCGTGCTCGCCACCGCCGACGTGCTGGAGGACCTGCTGCTGCTCGGGGTGCTGGAGAACAAGGTCGTCATGGGCTCGATGAACCGCGGCGGCCTCGCGGGCGCCGCCTTCGAGATGGACGACCGCTTCACCGGCCACCGCGCCGAGGACATCGCCCGGCTGCGCTTCGACGCGGGCAAGCTGCTGCTGCGCATCGACTACGACGACCCCGGCTCGCTGACCACCATGGAGGCCACCGCCCGCGCGGTGGACGCGATGGCCGCGCGGGAACTGCCCGTCTTCGTCGAACCGTTCATCGCCCGCCGCGTCGACGGCCGGGTCCGCAACGACCTGTCCGCCGAGGCCGTGACCCGCTCCATCGCCATCGCCTCGGGCCTGGGCGGCACCTCCGCCTACACCTGGCTGAAACTGCCCGTCACCCACGACCCGGACGACATGGGCGAGGTGCTGGAGACCTCGACGCTTCCCGCCGTCCTGCTCGGCGGTGACATAGGCGGCTCCCCCGCGGACCAGGCCGCCGCCTACGAACGCTGGCGCAAGGCGCTCCGGCTGCCCACCGTGCAGGGCATGGTCGTCGGCCGCTCACTGCTCTACCCGGCCGACGGCAGCGTGGAACAGGCGGTGGACACGGCCGTCGGACTGCTGTGATCCACGAGTGTGACCCACGAGGACGCTCACGAAGGCACTGACGAGAAGAAGGACGAGGAGATGACGTATCACCTTCCGGCGGGCAAGGCGGTGGACGGCGCACTGGCCGTCGACGTGACACCCGAGAAGGCCGGCTGGGATCACTCCAGCCTGCGCGTGCTCCACCTGCCGCCCGGCGGCAGCCACACCTTCGACAGCGACGACAGCGAGTGGATCGTCCTCCCGCTCAGCGGCGGCTGCACGGTCGCCACGGCCGACGACTTCGGCCAGGAGACCTTCGAACTCACCGGCCGCGAGAGCGTGTTCAGCGGCGTCAGCGACTTCGCGTACGTACCGCGCGACGCCCGCACGACCGTGACCTCGCACGGCGGGGGCCGGTTCGCCCTCACCGGCGCCCGCTGCACCCGCCGCCTGCCCGCCCGCTACGGCCCGGCTTCCTCGGTGCCGGTGGAGCTGCGGGGCACCGGGAACTGTTCGCGGCAGGTCAACAACTTCGGCGCGGCGGGGACGTTCCAGTGCGACAAGCTGATCGCGGTCGAGGTCATCACCCCAGGCGGCAACTGGTCGTCCTTCCCGCCGCACAAGCACGACGAGCACCGCCCCGGCCGGGAGTCGGTGCTGGAGGAGATCTACTACTTCGAGTTCGCGGACCACGACGGCACCCCCGGCCTCGGCTACCAGCGGGTCTCCCCGTCCGGGCAGGGACAGGGCACCGACGTGCTCGCCGAGGTGCGCGACGGGGACGTCGTACTGATTCCCGACGGCTGGCACGGTCCGTCGATGGCCGTCCCCGGCCACCACATGTACTACCTCAACGTCATGGCCGGCCCGGGGGACGAACGCGCCTGGCTGATCTGTGACCACCCCGACCACGCCTGGATCCGCGACACATGGCCGGACCGGCCCGTCGATGACCGGCTCCCCCTCTACACCGCACCGGAGAGGTCCGCATGAGCGCCGCCGCCACCCGCCGACTGACCACCGCCCAGGCCCTGGTGCGCTTCCTGGCCGCCCAGTACACCGAACGCGACGGCGTACGGCGCCGGTTGATCGCGGGCACCTGGGGCATCTTCGGCCACGGCAACGTGGCCGGGATCGGCCAGGCCCTGGTCGAGTACGCGGACGTCATGCCGTACCACCAGGGCCGCAACGAACAGGCCATGGTGCACGCGGCCGTGGGCCACGCCCGACACCTCAACCGTCTGTCCGCGCAGGCGGTGACGACGTCCATCGGTCCCGGCGCCACCAACCTGGTCACCGGCGCCGCGCTCGCCACGATCAACCGCCTCCCGGTGCTGCTCCTGCCCGGCGACTACTTCGCCTCGCACGCCGCCGACCCGCTGCTGCAGCAGCTGGAGCACCCGACCGAGGCCGACGTGTCCGTCAACGACACCCTGCGCCCCGTCTCCCGCTACTTCGACCGCGTCACCCGCCCGGAGGCCCTCATCGCCTCCGCCCTCCAGGCGATGCGCGTGCTCACCGACCCGGCCGAGACCGGCGCCGTCACCCTCGCGCTGCCCCAGGACGTGCAGGCGGAGGCGTACGACTGGCCCGAGGAGTTCTTCGCCGACCGCGTCTGGCGGGTGAGGCGCCCGGCACCCGATCCGGTGGAGCTGGCCGAGGCGGTCCGGGCGGTGCGGACCGCCGGACGGCCGCTGATCGTCGCGGGCGGCGGCGTCCACCACAGCGAGGCCGAGGAGGCGCTGAGGGCACTGGTGGACGGCACCGGCATCCCCGTCGCCTCCACCCAGGCCGGCAAGGGCGCGCTGCGCCACGACCACCCGGCCGACCTCGGCGGCATCGGCCACACCGGCACCACCGTGGCCGACGACCTCGCCCGCACCGCCGACCTGGTGATCGGCGTCGGCACCCGCTACACGGACTTCACCACGGCCTCCGGCACCCTCTTCCAGCACCCGGACGTCCGCTTCCTGAACGTCAACATCACCGCCTTCGACGCCCACAAGCTCGCCGCCCGCACCCTGGTCTGCGATGCGCGGACCGGGCTCGCGGCACTGGCGGAGGGACTGTCCGGCCACCGGGTGGACGCGGCGTACGAGTCCGAGTACCGCACCGGCAAGTCCCGCTGGGACGAGGTCGTGCAGGCCGCCTACCGCGCCGACGACGACAACGCCGTGCCCACCCAGACGCAGGTGCTGGGCGCGCTGGACGCGGTTGTCGGCGACGAGGACGTGGTGATCAACGCGGCCGGTTCGCTTCCCGGAGACCTGCACAAGCTGTGGCGGGCCCGCTCCCCGCGCCAGTACCACCTGGAGTACGGCTACTCCTGCATGGGCTACGAGATCCCGGCCGCGCTCGGCGTCCAGCAGGCCGCGCCCGGCACGCCGGTGTGGGCCCTGGTCGGCGACGGCACGTACCTGATGAACCCGACGGAGATCGTCACCGCCGTGCAGGAGAACCTGCCGGTGAAACTGCTCCTGGTCCAGAACCACGGTTACGCCTCGATCGGCGGCCTGTCCGAGTCGGTGGGCGCGGAGCGCTTCGGCACCGCCTACCGGCACCGGGTGGCCGACGGCACCTTCACGGGCGCTCCCCTCCCCGTCGACCTCGCCGCCAATGCGGCCAGCCTCGGCATGGAGGTGCTGCGCGCGAAGACCGTACGCGAGCTGCGGGAGGCCTTGCGGACGGCCCGCGCGTCGGACCGTCCGACCTGCGTCCACGTCGAGACCGACCCCACGCCGACCGCGCCGGCCGCCGAGGCCTGGTGGGACGTGCCGGTCGCCGAGGTGTCCGCCAGGGCGGCCGTCCCCGACGCCCGTGCGCGGTACGAACGCGCCGTCGCCGACCGGCGCCGCCACCTCTGACAGCTCGACACCCACGCAAGGGAGGTACGTCCATGGCGAGAACCGGCGACCCCGCACGTGCCGTGACCGCCCCCGCGCTCAGCACCCTGGACTTCGCCCTGGACCGGAGCAGTCCTGTGCCGCTGTACTACCAGCTCGCCCAGCAGCTGGAGTCGGCGATAGAGCACGGCGTCCTCGCCCCGGGCAACCTCCTGGGCAACGAGGTCGACCTGTCCGTCCGCCTCGGCCTGTCCCGGCCCACCGTCCGCCAGGCCATCCAGTCCCTGGTCGACAAGGGACTCCTGGTCCGGCGGCGCGGGGTGGGCACGCAGGTGGTGCACAGCCAGGTCAAGCGCCCGCTCGAGCTGAGCAGTCTCTACGACGACCTGGAGGCGGCCGGGCAGGGGCCCACCACCCGGGTGGTGCGCAACGAGGGCGTCCCGGCCCCGGCGGACGTGGCGGCGGCCCTCGGTGCCGCGGAGGGCGGCGAGGTCACCGTCCTGGAGCGGCTGCGCCTCACCCACGGCCAGCCGGTGGCGCTGCTGTGCAACTACCTGCCGGCGGGGCTGCTGGACCTGGACGGCGCCCGGCTGGAGTCGACGGGCCTGTACCGGATGATGCGCGCGTCCGGCATCACCCTGCACAGCGCGCGCCAGACCGTCGGTGCCCGCGCCGCCACCGGTGAGGAGGCCGCGCGCCTCGACGAGAAGGAGGGCGCCGCCCTGCTGACCATGCAGCGCACGGCGTACGACGACACCGGCCGGCCGGTCGAGTACGGGACGCACGTCTACCGGGCGTCCCGGTACGCGTTCGACTTCCAGTTGCTGGTCAGGGGCTGACGGGCTTGCGCGCCCAGAAGAGGGCGTGCCCGGTGTCGCCCTCCGGTACGTACTCCTCGCGTGCGACGGTCAGGCCGGCCCCGGTGATCCACTCCCGGTAGCCGGCGGCGTCCGTGTGGCTCCACCACATCGGGACGCCGCCGCCGAGCCAGTCCTCCTCGACGCCGGTCCAGGCATGGTGCCCGGTGGTGGCGACGAACCGGCCGCCCGGTCGCAGCCATCGGGCGACCCGGCCCAGCAGCGGCGGCTGTTCGGCCGACGGGAGGTGGATGAGGGCGTAGAGGCAGACCACGGCGTCGAAGGAACCGGCCTCGAAGGCGACGTCCGTGACGTCGGCGCGGTGGAACTCGGCGCCCGGAACCCGCTCGCGCGCCCTGCGGATCTGCACCTCGCTGATGTCGACGCCGGTGACCGGATGCCCGGCCTCGGTCAGGGTGCGGGCGACCGGCACACCACTGCCGCAGCCGAGGTCGAGGACGGTACCGCCGGGCGGAAGCAGTCGGCGGAGTTCGCCGAGCCACGCCCGGTACTTGGTGTCACCGCCGTACGCCTCGTCGTAGCGCGCCGCCACGGCGTCGTAACCGCGCCGTACGATGTCCTTCGGGTCGGTGGTGTCCACGCCGGGTGACGGTAGTCACCGGGGGCCGGGTGGGCCATTCCTTTTCTCGGCCCCGCCGTCCTCGGTTTCGCGGACGAGGACGGCGAACGGCCCCTCCAGCGCCGCCCACTGGAGCAGCATGATGGTCTTCGCGTCGGCGATCTCGCCGGTTCGGATCATCTCCAGGGCCTGGCGGAAGGGCAGCTCGAGGGTCTCGATGTCCTCGCCCTCCTCGTCCAGTCCGCCGCCCTCGTGGGTGCGGGTGGCGGGACCGTAGGCGGCGGCGTAGAAGCTCACGCGCTCGGTGACCGAACCGGGGCTCATGTAGACGTCGAAGACGTGCCGGACCTCGCCGACGGTGTGCCCGGTCTCCTCCACGACCTCGCGCCGCACCGCGACCTCGGGGTGCTCGTCCTCGTCGTCGAGCAGACCGCCAGGGGTCTCGATCAGCATGCCGTCGGGGTGACCGTTGACGTAGACGGGGAGGCGGAACTGCCGGGTGAGGAGGACGGTTTCGCGTGCGGTGTCGTAGAGCAGCACGGTGGCGCCGTTGCCGCGATCGTGGGTCTCGCGTTCCTGGGTGCTCCAGGTGCCGTCGGCGCGCTGGAAGGCGAAGGTCGTGGTGCGTTCGACGTACCAGTGGCTGGAGAGGAGCCGTACGTCCGTGATCTTTACCCGGGGGTTGCCGGTCAGGTCCTGGCCTGCCCGGTCGAGTCCGGTGCGGCCCCGCCGGTCCGGGGTGTCGATACCGGCGGTCATCGGCGGCCGTCCGGGCGTACGGGCTGGGGCGAAATGGTCATGTCCGCTTCTATCACGTCACACGGTGGGCGCGTGCGCGCGGGAGCGGCCGCCGGCGCCTCGCGCGGCGGGCGGTCGTGCGGGACCGCCGCGCGAGGCGCCCGTTCTCATCCGGACAGCTCCTTGGTGATGCGGTCCAGCATGAACGCCGAGGATTCGCGGGCGCGTTCCTCCCAGGCGAAGACGCAGGCCGTGGCGACCCCGTCGAAAGTCCAGCTCGCGCAGGGTGCCGAAGAAGGCGTCCCAGTCGACCTCGCGTCGTCCGGGTGTGCCTTCAGGTTGAGGGCGATCCCCTCCCGCTCGAACACGGGCAGCAGCTCCTCCATGGACTGCCAGGAAGCGGCCTCGCTCTCGGCGGCGCGTTCCGGTCGTCCGTTGAACTCCGAGCTCATGGCATTCCAGACCGGCGGTGATCTCGATCATCCGCTTCCAGTAGCGGACGGCGGCCTGCCGCTCGGTCTCGTCGGGTGAGGACCACTTGTAGAGCGGGAGTACGGACGACAGCCGCACGCCGTGGGTGCGCAGCGCCCGCTTCAGTTCGGCTACGCGCCCGTCGTCCGCCCTGGGGTGCAGGAAGAAGGGCATGAAGTCGTCGCGCGGCGGCCAACTCTATGTACTCGTAACCGATTTCGGCGACGGTGCGCACCATCTCGTCGATGGGCAGCGCGCGGAACATGTACGGGTCGATGGCGATCTTCACGTGGCGCTCCGGGGGGCGTAGAAGGCGGGGCGGGGCTTCATGCCGACGTTCTCGGGCCTGCCCGGACTCCAGGCGGACGGCGGCGCCGGTGATGGCGGTCGCGGCGTAGCCGTCCCAGGCGGACGGCCCGGTGGGCTCCTCGCCGGCCGCGAGTCCCGCGATCCACTCGCGGAACTCGGTGTCAAGGCGTCCGTGAACCGGTCCTTCCAGTCCTGGAGGACCGCCGTGCCGTGCCGCCCGGCGCCGCGCACGGCCACGGTGGCCGGGTCCGGCAGCCGCACCAGCCCGGTCTCCCCCACGGTCTCGCACCGGATGCCGTAGCCGTTCTGGCAGTTTACGAAGACCTCGAGGTCGATGCGGAGCCCGTCGGCGGTCTCGAAGAGCATGACCTGGGGGTCGGTGAGGTGGGGGAAGCGGCTGGTGGCGCGGGGTTTGATACCTGCGTGGTGATCCCCGCTGGGGAGCGGGACTACTCGGATGCCCCGCCGTACCGTCCACGCCGTTCGGCGGTGTCGGCGTTTCGGCCATTGCCTGCCCACAGCCGCTCCGTGCCGGACCAGGGATCCCGCGCCCGCGGGTCCGCTGACGCAGGAAACGGCGGGCTCTCCAGCACGGCCGAATGACGTGTGTTCGATATCGCAGCCGTGTCGTTAGATCCAGCGACGCTGCCGCAGCGACCGTCCTAGGGGGAACGATGACCTCGGCCATTACGCAGGACCAGCCGCCACAACCGCCCGAGGGGACCGCGCCGGAGGAGGAACCGGAGGCTGCCGGTGTTCGAGAGGAGGAATACCTCTACCGCGACAAGTCGAGGCTTCAGGCCGGCTCCCTGCTGACCTCCCGCACCATGGCGCGGCGCCTGCCCGCGCTCGTGCGGCGCTCGGTGCAGATGGCCTGGCGCGTGGACCGCGGCGCGACCGTCGGCCTGCTGGTCTGCCAGACGGGGACCGGCGTCCTCGCGGCCCTGGGCCTCCTGGCCGTCACGGGCACGATCACCGCGCTGATCTCCTCGGGCGACATCACCGAGCGGCTGTGGGACGCCGCCCCGCAGTTGGCCGTCATCGCCGCCGCCACCGGCCTGCGGGCGCTGCTGGGCATCGCCGTCGTCTGGCTGACCGGCCGTCTGCGCCCGGTGCTCGGACGGGCGGCGGAGCTGACGATGATCGAGGCCGCGCTCGGCGCGGAACTGGCCGCCAACAACAAGCCCGGCTACAACGACGCCTACGACATCGCCGACCGCGGCGCCCAGGTCACACCCGACCTCGTCGAAGAAGCGCAGGACGTCCTCGCGGCGACCGCCGTGCTCGCCGCCGGCGCCACCGTCCTGACCGTCCTGCACCCCCTGCTCCTTCCCCTGCTCTTCCTCGCCTGCCTGCCGCAGGCCGCCGCCTACGTCCGCTCCGCCCGCGTGATCTACCTCGCCGGCCTGGAGACGTCCGGGCGACGCCGGATGCTGGGCAAGCTGCGCTGGCACATGGCCTATCAGGAGTCCAGTGAGGAGATGCGCGCCTGCCTGGCCGGCCCCTTCCTGATCGGCCGGTACCGGCGGCTGGCCGCCTCGGTCAACGCCGCCGAACGCCGAGCCGCGAACACCGGTGCCCGGATGGGGCTGGCCGGAGCAGTGGCCGGCGGCATCGCCTCGATGGCGGTGTGGGCGGCGCTGCTGTGGCTCCTGGCCTCCGGTCGGATGAGCCTGGCGGCCGGCGGCGGCGCCGTCTTCGCTCTCCAGACCGCTACCGGCTCGGTGCGCGGCATCATCAACGGCGGGGCACGCCTGGTGCGCACCGGCTGGTATGTGCAGGACTGGCAGAATTTCCTCGACAACGCCCATGGCCAGGCCATGGCCGACTCCCGCGGCACCGCGCCCGTGACCGCGGCTCCTGAGCGGTTCGAGGTCCGTGACGTCACGTACCGCTACGACGGCGCACCGGCGGACAGCTTGAGCAACGTCTCCCTGCACCTGCGGCGCGGGGAGATCGTGGCGCTGGTCGGGGAGAACGGCTCCGGAAAGACGACCCTCTCGCGCCTGCTGTGCGGGCTGCTGCTGCCCACCGCGGGCGTCGTGGCCTGGGACCACGCCTCCACCGCGGACCTGGACCCGTGGGGGTCGTGGGAGCACGTCGCGCTGGTGCCGCAGAAGTTCACGTACCTGCCGCTGACGATGCGCGACAACATCACGTTCGGGCAGGGCGACACCAGCGACGCGGCCCTGCTGGCCGCATGCGAGGCGTCCGGCGCCGCGGAGATGCTGCCGGGCCTGCGCTCCGGTCTGAACACCCTGCTGACCAGCGAGTGGTTCGGCGGGCAGCAGCTCTCCGGCGGGCAGTGGCAGCGCTTGGTCCTCACCCGCGCGTTCCACCGGCAGGCGGCGCTGCTGGTGATGGATGAACCCACGGCCGCCCTCGACGCCCGCGCCGAGCACCGGATCTTCGCCGGCCTGCGCGAACTCGCCAAGGATCGCGCCGTTCTGCTGATCACGCATCGGCTCACCAACGTGGCAGTCGCCGACCGGATCGTGGTTCTGGATGAAGGGCGGATCGTCCAAGAGGGCACGTACGCACAGCTCACCCAGCAACCCGGTCTCTTCCGGACCTTGTGGGAACTGCAGCGCCGGATGAGCGGCGACACTCCCTGATCACCCCTGGCCGTTCCTCGTCGCCCGCTGTCCCGGCGGAGGGGACACGGCAGGCCCGAACGCCACCCCGCCTCGACGTCCCGTTCCACGTCCCTCTGGAAGCAGCCCCATGCCGTTTTCGCACGATCACATCCGCACCACCGTCGAGACCTACCTCGCTCGCCATCCTCACGAGCGCGCGCAGCTCGGTGGACTCCTGGCCGCCCTCGACCGTCCCACCGACATCGCCAGCCGCTCCACCTTCACCGGACACGTCACCTGCGGCGCGATCGTCGTCGACTCGCTCGGCCGTGTCCTGCACGTGCTGCACCTGGCGAGCGGGAAGGTCCTCGCTCCCGGTGTTCATTAGGCAAGTGCGTTGTCGGGCAACGAGGTGTCGGCTGCTTTTGGCCGTGGGACTGGTGGGCTCGCATGTTGAGGTGTCGCGTATTCCTCGTGCCGATGTGGGCAGTGGGGGACGGCACCTGACTGGTGCTGACCTCTCCCGAGCCCGGATCACTTGCGAAGCCGAGAACGGTACTCGCCCGGGGCCGTGCCTCGGGCACGTCTGAAGGCACGGCTGAAAGCGTGCGGAGAGCCGTATCCGACCGCGCCGGAGATCGACTCGACCGGCTCATCGGTATCGCGGAGCCGGACGGACGCCAGGTCGATGCGCCACTGCGTCACGTACGCGCCCGGCGTCTGTCCGAGGGCGGACCGGAAACGCCTGGACAGCGTCGCCCGGGAGACGCTCGTCGCGGCGGCCAGGGTCTCCGTGGTCCAGGGGTGTTCCGGTTGGGCGTGGACACATGCCAGAGCGTCGCGCACGACCGGATCACGCATCGCTCCCAGCCATGAGCCGGACTGCTCTTGCGGGCGGCGGGCCAGCCAGGCGCGTACGAACTGGACGAGCAGAAGGTCGACGATGCTGTTGATGGCGGCGGTGGTGCCGATCTGCGGCTGTGCGAGCTCAGCAGCGAGAAGTTCGACGGTCCTTCTGAGCTGCGCGTTCTCCCGGGCTGTGACGTGCATCGGCCGAGCGAGGGAGGTGAGCACCGGTGTGCGCACCTCCGGGTCCTGCTCGTAGTGCAGGACGATCACTTCCGTCTGCACCGGCGCCGAGCCCAGCCGCAGGGCCCGGCCATCGCCGAAAGCCCGGGCCGCCTCTTCCCGGTCGCAGGAGCCCATCGTCACGTCGGCGCCGCCGGCTATCCCGTGTGCGGTGCCCGGCGACACCAGGACGGCGTCTCCGGCCTGCACCTGAAGAGGATTCTCGCCTGGGACGTGGAGCCACATAGTGCCCCGGGACACCACGTGCAGTGCCGCTCCTGGAGAGGAATCCAGCCACAGGCCCCAGGTTCCTCCGGCCTTCAGCATCACCCCGAGCGCCCCACGCGCACCCGAAACACGCAAGACCTCCGCCAGCACCGGCCCAAAAATATACCTTCGGGAAGGTATATTTGAGAGATCGTTTTCCGCCACCGCACCGGAACAGCAGACGAAGACCAACTGAAGACAGGACCACCCCTCATGCAAGAGCCGCAGGTCAACGCGTTCACGCCCAGGAGAATCCCGGCCAGGAGAGGCTCCGACCCCAAGCAGGAGCGCTCGGCCAGGACCCGGCTGCGGGTCCTCAACGGAGCCGCAGAACTCTTCACCCAGTACGGCTTCCGCCAGACCTCGGTCAAGGACGTGGCCGACCGGGTGGAGATGACCAAGGGTGCCGTGTACTTCCACTACCCGACCAAGGAAGCCCTGGCCGTGGCCATCGTGGAGGAGCACTACGCACGTTGGCCGAAAATTCTCGAGGAGGTCACGGCGGAGCAGCTCGGCCCGCTCCGGACGGCCGCACGCATGCTGGAGCGGGCCGCCCTCGCGTTCCAGAACGACGTGCTGGTGCAGGCCGGGGCTCGACTGCAGATCGAACGCCCGTACATCGACGCCGAGTTGCCGACTCCGTACGTCGACTGGATCTCCCTTCTGGAGTCCCTGCTGACCTCCGCCCAGGAGGCCGGTGAGCTGCGGCCGGGCGTCGTCCCGGCCAAGGCGGCGCACTCCCTGGTCGCGGCCTTCTTCGGGTCGCAGCACGTCTCTGACGTGCTCAGCGGCCGGGCGGACGTGGCGGCGCGCTGGCAGGACCTGAGCGAACTGCTCTTCCAGGCGCTGCGGTCGCACTGAGCGGGCACGGCGTGTGCCCGGGGAGCGGTGCACCACCGCCGTCCAGTGGTGCACCGCTCCCCGAGCGCGCGCCGGGTCGCTCGGCGCGGGTCCTCAGGCCGGGTCCGTCACCTGACGCCGGGTGGCCCGTACGACGAGGCCCCCGATGACCGCGAGGCCCATTAGGACGGTGCCGAAGACGGTGGCGCCGTCGGTCAGGCCGACCGCGTCGCTGAGGTAGCCGGCCGAGACGGGCAGGATGCCCGCCGGGATGTAACCGCCCACGTTGAACGCGGCGTTGGCCTCGGCGAGGCGCTGCGGCGGGATGCTCGAGTTGAGCAGCGACAGACCGCCGAGCTGGCCCATGCCCTGGCCCGCGCCGGCCAGCAGCGCGGAGGCGATCAGGACCGGCACCGAGGAGGTGTGCACGGCGGTGATCAGCGCGATCATGCTCAGCGTGGTGCTGACCGCGCCGGCGGTGAGGATGGTACGCCGCTTCAGCCGCTGCACGGCGAACTGCACACCGGTCGCGGCGAGGAACATCACGAACGCCATGGCCCCGGCGACGATCCGGCTGGTGGTGCCGAGCAGCCCGGCCAGGAGGGAGGGGCCGAGTGAGAGCACGAAGGACGTGGCGGTGATGCCGGGCGCGAACACCGCGATGCCCAGGGTGAGCTGGCGGCCGTTGCCGCGCGGGACGCCGGGCACCCGGATCCAGGCGCCCTTGGCGTGCGCCTCGGGACGGCGCAGGGGCATGCGCAGCACGGTGAGCACCGCGGTGGCCAGAAGCACGGTCTCGACGACGAAGACGGTGACGGTCGGCGCGGGCGCCTTCTCGGAGAGCACCCCGGCAAGCAGCGGGCCGAGCCCCGCCCCGAAGACCATCGCGCAGGAGGCGAGCAGAGCGGCAATCCGCTTGCGCTCGGGACCGGCAACATCGGTCACCGCAGCCATCCCGGCCGAGACGACGGCGCCGACCGCGATGCCGGTGAACAGCCGGGCCACGATGAGCGCGGCCACGCTGGTGGCGGTCGCGAAGATCAGGCAGGCCGCGAGCGCGAGCCCGAGGGCAGGCAGCAGGACGGGCTTCCGCCCGAACCGGTCGGAGACCACGCCGGAGACGAGCAGCGACCCGATGAGACCGACGATGTAGAAGGCGAACACCACGGTCAGGGTGCCCTTGGAGAACCCGATGTCTCGCTGCCACAGCACGTACAGCGGGGTCGCCGCGTTCGAGAGCACGAACACGGCCGTCACCGGCCAGGCGGCGAGCCACACCCACCACAGCGGCGCCACGGCCTGCGCCGTTTCTGGCCGGCGCCGCCCCTCGACGGCGGATACGGATGCGGTCCGGGGCTCGGACATGACGGTTCCTCCCGATCTGGCCTGCCGACACTGCAGCAGTACGACTAGAGTCGAACTTAGCATGCAGTACGATCGAAGTCGTACATAGGAATGGCGTTATGAGGAGTTGCCTATGCCCGCCAGCCCGGCCGCCGCACCCCCCTTCAAGGCGCTCCCCGAGCCGTCCGACCTGCCCCAACCCTTGCCGGAACCGGCCGTCGACGAACTGCGCCTGGAGACCGTGCTCGGCGCGCTCAGCGACCCGCTGCGCCTGACGATCGTCCGCAAGCTCCTCCTGGAATCGGAGAACTTCGACCACACCTGCGGCTGGTTCGGCTTCGACCGCCCCAAGTCCTCGCTCACGCACCACTTCAAGGCGCTGCGCGAGGCGGGTGTCACGCGCCAGCGCCAGTACGGGCTCGAGCGCCGCAGCCATGTGCGCGTCGACGATCTGAACGCGCGGTTCCCGGGGCTGCTGGAGCTGGTGGCGGCTTGGACGCCGGAGGACTGAGGTCCGGGTGATGGTCGGGTTCCGGTTTTCAGTGGTTGGTGTTTTGTTTTGAGTGCTGGGTTGTGTCTGGTGGTGGGGCAGGGTCTTTGAGAAGTGATCTTGTGTCCGGGTTCGTCATGCCAGCCCGAGGGCGGTGAGGGGCCGCAGGTGGTCTCGGGCGGTGTGGCGAAGGGCGGCTGCGATATTGATGTGGCCGTCCTGGCGGTGGACGCCGACGGCGAGGTTGCGCAGGCCGGCCATGACGCGGGGCAGGTGGCGGGTACGGATCTTCGAGGCGTCCTCGTGGAAGGTGCGGTCGCGGACGTGGTGGAGCTGGTTCTCGATGCGCCAGTGGCCGCGGATCCAAGCAGCGAGTTCGCTGCCGTCGGCCGCGCCGGGCGGCAGGCTCGTGACCAGGTAGACGCGCTCGATCGAGAGCTTGCCCGTGCCCAGGTCCCTTCTCCAGCGCACGACTTGGAGGGCCTGGCGGGCGTGCGGGTAGTCGAGGTGAGCGAACGCGGCCGTCTTCAGACGGCGGACCTCGTCGCGGTGGTGGCCCCGGCCGCGTTCGTAGTGATCCAGGCGGACGTCACGCCAGGGCAGGCGGCGGACCTTCTCGTGCAGCCCGGGGTGATTCCTCTTGATCACGGCCAGGTAGTGCGCCCCGCGTTTATGCAGGTAGGTGGCGTGGTCGTGCTGGGTGTGCAGGGCGTCCGCGGTGATCACCGCGCCAGTCAGGTCGACGCCGTCGAGAAGTGGGGCGAAGGCCGGGATCTCGTTGCTCTTCCCGTCGACCTGCCGTTGGGCGAGGACATGGCCGCTATGGGTCATCGCGGCGATCAGAGCGATGGCCGGCCGCCTGGCGGTGCGAGAGCCGCGGAGTGTCTTGCCGTCGACAGCGATGACCTTGCGTCCGGAGGCCGGGGCCTTGCGTTCCTGGAGAAAGTCACCGATGGCGCGGTCGAGTGCGTCACCGTCCACGGCGGCCAGGACGAGACGGATGGTCGTGGCGTGGGGCGGCCGGATCAGACCGGTCAGCGGGTCGGGGCGGAACCCGAGCAGGGACAGGACGCGCTGCGGGGCGTCGGCGACCCACTCTCCAATCGCCGTGATCGAGGCGGCGCCAGCCAGAACGGCGGCGGCCGCAGCGGTCAGCAGGGCCGCCCACGGGTGACGGATGCCGCGACGGGCCCGCGGGTCAGACACCGCGGCCAGATAACTCCGCAGGTCAGCGGCCGTTTCCAGCGGGACAGGGTCGGAGGCGTCCCCCAGTTTCCGGAGGTATGACGGCATGCGGGAAGATGGGCGCGCAGGCATGGACTCGCTCGGTGCTCATACGGACTCGACACCCACATGATCACCAGCGGCCATGCCTGTTCTGCGTCCAGGGTCGCTGCCGACAGAAGTCGACAAGCCGTCACATCCAGTGCCCAGCAGGCGAACCACCCACCTCGAGACTTTTCAAAGACCCTGGCACGGCCGCGGCCCGTCCACGCAGGTGGCGCCGCGCGAGCAGATGATCCTGCTGCGCGACGACCCACCCTTGCCGACGCAGATGTGGGTTCTGGCGCCACAGCTGTGGGAGGACCTGCTCACCTCCTACGGCTTTCGCGTCGGGGCCATCGACCTGCTGCCACACCCCGACGACAGCGCCAGGGTCATCCAGCAACTCATCCGCGCCCGGCGCCTGCCCGACCGACGGGCGCGCGTCTCCAGCCGCCCCCGCGGCGCCCGGTCGCCGGCCGCACACGCGGCCGTCGGCGTCGGAGCGATCCTGATCAGTGAACAGGCCATCCTGCTGGGCCGGCACCGCCGCGGCACCCTCGAACTGCCCGGCGGAAGCGTGGAGGCCGGGGAATCCTTCGCGGACGCAGTGATCCGCGAACTCGCCGAGGAGACCGGCTTGATCGCCCGAGCCGAGGACGTGGGACTCTCGGGCACGCTCGTCGACCGCGTCGAAGGTGTCCTGCGGGTCACCGTCGGTGCGCTCGTCCGCGCCTGGCAAGGGCATCCGGCCACGCGGCCGGACGAAAACGTCGGCGACTGGGCGTGGTACCCGCTCGATCAGCTCCCCGACGGCCTGTTCGTGTGCAGCGCCCAGATCCTCACCGCATGGCGGCCCGACCTGCCCATCGACCACCCGCCCGCCCACTTCACGCGCTTCGCGTCCGGACCGGCGGCCGCGCCGGGCAACGGCCTGTTCTGACGGCCGGCACCGAAATCCTCGCACCGCCAGCTCGCGGCGAGTTCCCGCAATCACCGGCCCTCGAGAATGATCAAGGGCCGGTCTCGGATGCCTCCGAATCCGGCCCTGACCTGCGACTGTCTCCAGTCGGGACGACAGGATTTGAACCTGCGACCCCTTGACCCCCAGTCAAGTGCGCTACCAAGCTGCGCCACGTCCCGGTGTGCTAACACGCGGTGAACCGCGCGATCACGCGGACAGCACTTTACCTCACATCCCGGGCCACGCCTAAGCGGGCACGGGCGAGGCACAATCGGCTTATGGACAGCCAGGCCGACAGCCCCATGGACAGCGCGACGGCGGACCGCACGGACTCCGGCCGGCCCGAGGACGCGCGGGACCGCGACGGCGAGGGGCGGGCGCGCAACGCCAGGCCGCGCGACGGACTCGGACGCCCGCTGCCGTACAGCGCGGCCGGTGTCCCCCGCCAGCCCGAGGGTGTGGTGCGCGCCCCCGGGGAGACGGTCGCCGAGGCACAGCGGCTGCTCGACGAGGGAAAGCCGTTCCACGCGCACGAGGTCTTCGAGGACGCCTGGAAGTCGGGGCCCGAGCAGGAGCGGGAGCTGTGGCGGGGGATGGCCCAGCTGGCCGTGGGCCTCACGCACGCGGCCCGTGGCAACGTCACCGGCGGGGCCAGGCTGCTGCGGCGCGGGGCCGCGGCCGTGACGGACTGGGCGGCCGCGGGGAGCGGGCAGGAGCGGCCGTACGGGATGGACCTGGGCGCGATCGCCGAGTGGGCCCGCACGCTGGCGGGTGAGGTGGAGGGCGGCGCGTCTGTGGACGCGGAGGCTCGGGCGCCGCGGCTGCGCGGCTGAGGGCGACCCGGCCGGGGCTGGGCGACCCGGCCGGGGCTGGGCGGCCCGGCCGGGGCGTTGTCAGTGGCGTACGGCAGACTCGTGGCGTGCGGACTATTCATGTGATCGGTATCGGCGCGGGCGACCCCGACCAGTTGACCCTGCAGGCGGTCAGAGCGCTGCGGAGCACGGACGTGTTCTTCGTCCTGGACAAGGGCGAGGTGAAGGCCGACCTGGTGCGGCTGCGCCGGGAGATGCTGGAGACGCACGTACCGGAAGGGACGTACCGGATCGTCGAGGTGCGGGACCCTGAGCGGGACCGGAGCGCGGGCGGTGCGGAGTACTCCCCCGCCGTCGGTGACTGGCGCAGCGCCCGCGCCGGCATTTACGAGCAGCTGATCGCCGAGGAGCTGGGCGAGGACGAGAGCGGCGCCTTCCTGGTTTGGGGCGACCCTGCGTTGTACGACAGCACGCTGGGCATCCTGGAGGAGATCCTGGAGCGCGGGACGGTGTCGTTCGAGTACGACGTCGTGCCGGGCGTCAGCAGCGTCTCCTCGCTCGTCGCCCGGCACCGGACGGGGCTGAACCGGGTGGCGCGGCCCGTCCAGATCACCACCGGGCGGCGGCTCGCGGAGGGCTTCCCGGAGGGCGTGGACGACGTCGTGGTGATGCTCGACGCCCACCAGACCTTCCGGCAGTACGCGGACCAGGACATCCACATCTACTGGGGCGCCTACATAGGCACCCCGGACGAGATCCTCGCCTCCGGCCCGATCGCCGAGGCCGCGCCCCGCATCGAGCGGCTGCGCGCCGAGGCCCGGGAGCGCAAGGGCTGGATCATGGACACGTACCTGCTGCGGCGCAACGCCGGCGGCGGCTGACCGAACCGGCGGCCGTACGCGCGGATCGACGGTCGTCCGGGCCCGTTCGGGCCGTACCCGGGCGGACCGCCCCCGCATGCGTGGTCCGTGCACCGGTGTGACCGTGACCGTGTGACAGTCGCCGACGAAACGCCCCGGACCGCCCCCGCCCAACCGCCCCTGCTGGACAAGCGCCGCCGCAACGTCGTCTTCGTCACGGTCATGCTGAGCCTGCTGCTCGCCGCCCTGGACCAGACCACCGTCGGCACCGCGCTGCCGACAATCGCACGGGGTTCGGCAGGCCGCCGCTCAGATCCTCGACGAGCAGACGCTTGGCGATGGGGTCGACCGCCACAGCCGGTCACAGCGGGCTGAGGCCCCCGCGCGCGCACGCCTGTCTGTGAGTCACGGCGCGCCGGGCCCGGCGCGCGGCGCATCCGTCACGCATGCCGAGGCCCGACGCGCGGGGACGGTCACGAATCGGGGCCCGGCCACTCCAGTCGGCCCAGTCGCTCCAGCACCGCCCGCACGTCGGACACCACGGGCACGCCTTCCGGCAGCGAGGGCCTGCGGACCACGACCACCGGCAGGGCCAGCTCCCGGGCCGCCGTGAGCTTGGCGGCGGTGGCCGCTCCCCCACTGTCCTTGGTCACCAGTACGTCGATGCGGTGCTCGCGCAGGAGGGCCGTCTCGTCGGCCACCGTGAACGGGCCTCGGGCCGACAGGACGCGGGTGTCCGGCGGGAGGGATGGCTCGGGGGGCTCCACCGAGCGGACGAGGAAGTGGACGTCTGCCACGTGCGCGAAGGCGGCGAGACCCAGGCGGCCGGTGGTGAGGAAGACCCGGCGGCCGAGGCCCGGCAGCAGGTCGGCGGCCTCGGTGAGGGAGGTGACCGGGTGCCAGTGGTCGCCGGGCCCGGCCTGCCAGCCCGGGCGGCGCAGGAAGACGGCGGGGATGCCGGTGGCCGCCGCGGCCCGTGCGGCGTTCGCCGTGATCCGCTCGGCGAAGGGATGGGTGGCGTCGACGAGGGCGTCCACCCGCCGCTCCCGCAGCCACGCGGCCAGCCCTTCCGGTCCGCCGAACCCCCCGATCCGGACCTCCCCGGCGAGGGTGCCCGGGCGGGCCACTCGTCCGGCGAGGGAGGTGGTGACGCGGACGCCTGGCCGGGCCGCCAGGTCGGCGGCCAGCCGGCGTGCCTCGGTTGTGCCGCCGAGGATCAGCACGTGCGGGGACGGGCGGGACATGGGTCGAGACTACGGACCGCCGGGGCGGTCGGTGCAGTTGGGGCAGCCGGATCCAGCTCGGATCAGTCAGGCGGCCCACCGTCCGTCACGCCACCAGGAGCTGGAGGCCGCCCACGACCGTCGCCGCGATGACCAGGCGCTCGAACAACCGCTGGTCGATGCGGCTCACGGCCCATTTGCCGATGAACGCCCCGGGCACCACGAACACCAGGAGCGCGGCGTCGAGGAGCAGCGAGCGGCCGTCGATCAGACCGAGGCCGGCGCTGAAGGGCAGCTTGGAGACGTTGACGATCAGGAAGAAGAAGGCCGACGTGCCGAGGAAGCCGAGCTTGCGGAAGCCCGCCGAGAGGAGATACATCGACATCACCGGGCCGCCCGCGTTGGCGACCATGGTGGTGAAACCGCCCAGGACGCCGTACGAGCGAGCCTTCACACGTCCGGCCCGCGAGGCGCTCGCCTCCGCTCGCCCGTCCGCGTCGGACCGCCCGTCCGCGTCGTCCTGCCGTCGGCGCCACACCGTCACCCCGGCCATCAGCAGCAGGATCGCGCCGATCGACGTCCGGACGATCGCGTCGTCGGCCCACACCAGGAAGAGGGTGCCCACGATCACGCCGGCCCCCACCGCCGGGAACAGCCGCCACAGCGTGGGCCAGTGCGCGTGGCGCCGGTAGGTGAGCACCGCCAGGATGTCACCGGCGATCAGCACCGGCAGCAGGACGCCGGTGGAGGCGCGGGCCGGCAGGACCGCCGCGAAGATCGCGAGACTGACCGTATTGGCGCCGCTCACGGCGGTCTTGGAGAAGCCGACGAGGAAGGCGGCGAAGGCGAGAGCGGCGAATTCCCAGCCCGTGAGGTGCCACAGCGTCATGGTGTCCATTGCGGGCACCGATGCTATGCGCACGCCTCCCCCGTCGTAAGCACCGTCTCGCCAGTCGGTCCTAACGGTCGGCGTACCGCGCCCGCAGTTCCCGCTTCAGCACCTTCATGCTCGGTCCCAGCGGCAGGTCCCGCGCGAACTCCACGCGGCGCGGGTACTTGTACTTGCCGAGGTGCTGCTTGGACCACTCGACGACCTCGGCGGCGTCCGGCGCCGCGTCCGGGGCGGGCACGACGACGGCGCACACCTCCTCGCCGTGCAGCTCGTCCGGGAGGCCGATGACGGCGACCTGCGCGATGCCGGGGTGGCGCATCAGTACTTCCTCGACCTCGCGCGGATAGACGTTGTAGCCGCCGCGGATGACGACGTCCTTCTTCCGGTCGACGATCCGCAGGAACCCCTCCTCGTCCCTGGTTCCGAGATCCCCCGTGCGGAACCAGCCGTCGACCAGCGCCTCGGCGGTGGCCTCGGGACGGCCGAGGTAGCCGGAGAAGACGTTGTGGCCGCGTACGACGACCTCACCCAGCTCGCCGGGCGGCAGCAGCTCGACGCTGCCCTCGACCTCCGCGCGGGCGATCTCCACGTCCACGCCCCACAGCGGGTGTCCGATCGTGCCGGGCTTGGCGCCGAACACCGGTTGGTTCACGGCCGCCGCCGGGGAGGTCTCCGACAGCCCGTACCCCTCGTAGATCTTGGCGCCGAACGCCTCCTCGAACCGTTCCAGCACGGCGACGGGCAGCGAGGCACCACCGGAGACGCACACGCGCAGGTCGGGCAGGGCGTCCGCGTCCCTCGCCCCGGCGGCGAGGGCGACGAACATGGTCGGCACCCCGTGGAAGGTGTTGACCTTCTCCTTCACCATCAGCTCGATCGCGCGTGCCGCGTCGAAGCGGGGCAGCAGGACGAGGGTGGCGCCCGCCCGCCAGGTGGAGTTCAGGGAGACGGTCTGGCCGAAGGCGTGGAACAGCGGCAGCGCGCCGAGGGCGACGTCGTCGGGCCGGATGTCGTTGGCGTCGAAGGCGTTGACGGTCGCGTTCATCACCAGGTTGAAGTGGCTGAGCACGGCGCCCTTGGGGACGCCCGTGGTGCCGCTGGTGTAGAAGACGACGGCGGGGTCGTCGGCGTCGCGGGTGACGTAGGAGGGCAGCGGCTCGGCGTCGGCGGCGAGTTTGGCCAGCTCGTCGCCGAGGGTGATCATCCGGACGTCCGTCTCCCGCGCGGCGGCGGCTCCGGTCTCCGCCTGGGCCGGGTGGCACAGCAGCAGGGTCGCGCCGCTGTCGCGCAGTACGTGCTCGACCTCGGCCGACGACAGCAGCAGGTGGACGGGCACGACCACGCCACCGGCGGCGGCGATCGCGTAGTACGCCTGCGGGAAGTCGGCGGTGTTCGGCGCCATCAGGGCGACCCGGTCCCCCGGCCGCACGCCCAGGCCGGTGAGGGCGCCGGCCTGGGCCCGGGCCCGCTGCCACACCTCGGCGAAGGTCAGCCGCAGGTCGCCCTCGACCAGCGCTTCCTTGTCGGGACGGCGCCGGGCGTTCTCGGCGAGGACGGCGGCGACGGACAGGGTTGCCATGGGGTGTTGCTCCGTTCCTTGCTGCGGCTCTGCGAAGGGGGTGGTGGTGGCGTGCGTTCGGCTAGTGCCGCTCGACCAGCACCGCGCTGCCCTGTCCCACGCCGACGCACATCGTGGCGAGCCCGCGGGCCGCGCCCGTGCGGCGCATGCGGTGGAGCAGGGTGGTGAGGATGCGGGCGCCGGAGCAGCCGAGCGGGTGGCCCAGCGCGATGGCGCCGCCGGTGGGGTTGACCAGGTCGGGGTCAATGCCGAGCTGGTCGACGCAGGCGAGGGCCTGGGCGGCGAACGCCTCGTTGAACTCGGCCGCCGTGAGGTCGTCGACGCTCCAGCCGGCGCGGGCCAGGACCTTGCGGGTGGCGGGGACCGGGCCGATGCCCATGACGTCCGGATGGACACCGGCCGACCCTCCCGCCACGTACCGGCCCAGCGACTCCAGCCCCAGCTCGTTCAGGGCCTCCTCGCTGACGAGGAGGAGGCCTGCGGCGCCGTCGTTCATCGGGGAGGCGTTGCCCGCGGTGACCGTGCCGCCGGGGCGGAAGACGGGCTTCAGACGGCCCAGCTTCTCCACAGAGGTGTCCTCACGGACGCACTCGTCGGTCTCGACCACCACACCGTCGGGGCGCTCGACGGGGAGGAGTTCGTCGTCGAAGTGGCCGTACTTCCGGGCCTCGGCGGCCAGTTGGTGGCTGCGCAGGGCGAACTCGTCCTGGCGTTCGCGCGTGACGCCGTAGCGCTCGGCGACCTCCTCGGCGGTTTCGCCCATGGCGAGCAGGCCGTGCAGTTCCTTCATCGCCGGGTTGACCAGGCGCCAGCCCAATCGGGTGTCGGCGGTCTCGATGCGGTGCGGCAGTGCCTCGTCGGGACGGGGCAGTACGAAGGGGGCTCGGCTCATCGACTCCGAGCCCCCCGCGAGCACGATGTCGGCCTCGCCTGCCGCGATGGTGCGGGCGGCGGCGGTGACCGCCTCCAGGCCGGAGGCGCACAGCCGGTTCACCGTGGCGCCGGGGACGGAGTCGGGCAGCCCGGCGAGCAGGGCCGCCATGCGGGCGACGTTGCGGTTGTCCTCGCCGGCCTGGTTGGCGGCGCCCCAGTAGACGTCGTCGACGCGGGCGGGGTCGAGCGCGGGGACGTCGGCCACCAGGCCCCGGATCACGGCGGCGGCGAGGTCGTCGGGCCGCACGGTGGAAAGGGCGCCGCGGAGCTTGCCGATCGGGGTGCGGCGGGCGGCCGCGAAGTGGACGGGGCGCACGGGGTGACTCCTGACCGTCGCTCGGCCGCCGGGTGGCGACCGACACGTTACGACACATTAATTAGCACTGCTAGTTTTGGACTATAGACCGCCGGACACCTCCCTGGGAAGATCCCCGGGTGACCTTCACCGAGCAGCCGGAGGAGACATGACCGAGGCCCTCGAACACGACGTGGCCGGAACGCGGGGACGGCTCACCGCCCGCGAGTGGCCCGCCGAGCGACCCGCGTACGTGGCACTGCTGGTACACGGCTACGGGGAGCACATCGGCCGCTACGAGGAGGTGGCCGGCGTGCTGACGCGGCACGGGGCGGCGGTGTACGGCGTCGACCACGTCGGCCACGGACGCTCGGACGGAGAGCGGGTGCTGATCGAGGACTTCGAGGACGTGGTCACCGACGTGCACACCGTGGCGGAACGGGCCCGGGCCGGCCACCCGGACCTGCCGGTGGTCATGGTCGGGCACTCGATGGGCGGCCTGATCGCCTCCCGCTACGCCCAGCGCCACCCCGGCGAGCTGACCGCCCTGGTGCTGTCCGGGCCGGTCATCGGGGACTGGGAGCTGCCGCGCACGCTGCTCGCCCTGCAGGAGATCCCCGACACCCCGGTCAGCCCGTCCGCGCTCTCCCGGGACCCGGCGGTCGGCGCGGCGTACGCGGCGGACCCGCTGGTGTGGCACGGCCCGATGAAGCGGCCGACGGCTCAGGCGTTCGTGCGGACCCTGGACACCGTGGCCAAGGGCGGCGACGTGGGCCCGCTCCCCCTGCTGTGGGTGCACGGCGACGACGACCGGCTGGTGCCGTTGCCCGGCAGCCGCACCGGCGTCGAGGCACTCAGCGGCGGCGACCTCACCGAGCGGACCTACCCGGGTGCCCGGCACGAGCTCTTCAACGAGACGAACCGGGCGGAGGTGTTCGCGGACGTCACGCGCTTCCTGGACGGCGTGCTCGCCCGCTGATCGTCCGGAACTCCGGCCCAGGCCCGGCCGGGCCCGTCGTGGTGTCCCTCGGCGACGCTCCCTCGGCCGGGTCCGGCGGGGCACCCGCCACGCTGCCCACCGGGGCGTTTGCCCCGGTGCCCCATGGGCACCCGCGCCCGCACGGAGAGGGGGAGGTTGCGCCCTGCTCCGTACGACCGCGCGGTGCGTCAGGCGCGAGCGAGACGATGCGCGCGTACCGCATGCACGACCGACCGAAGAGGGGCACCTCATGGCCGACGCCCTCGAACTCGACGCGCTGTGGGAGGACTTCCACCGCGTGGTGAACATGACCTCCGCGGAGCTCGCGGACTGGCTCCGGGTGCGCGACTCCGGCGAGCTGACTGAACCGTTGCCGGACGACGCCGGTCCGCCGCTCGGTCAGCACGTCCTGGCGATCCTGCAGAAGCGGCGCACGGACCTGACCGAGGACGACCTGCGCGCGATGCGCAAGGTGGTGGACACCGTGACGTCGCAGGCCGACCTGGAGAACGAACCGCGGGCAGAGGACAGCCGGCTCAGGCACCGGCTCATGACGGTCGGGCACGACCCCCTGAAGCCGTAACCGTGGGCCGGGACCAGGAGCGCGTCGTACGGGAACTCGTCGACGCGCACGGGGAGACGTACGCCGCGGAGGCGGGCATCGGGCTGAAGGACACCCCGCAGCCGCTGTACCGGCTGCTGGTCCTCGCCCACCTGCTCAGCGCCCCGTGTCCGCGGCTCCGTCGCCGTGGCCACCGCCCGCGCCCTGCGGGAGGCGGGACTGAGCGACCCCCGGCGCATGGCCGCCGCGGCGTACGGCCGGTGCGCTGGTACGGGCCGGGCACGGTGATGCGTTGAGGACACCGTCACGTCCCGGGAGGCACCCGCGATGCCGTCGTCCCGTCCCCCCCTTCCGTCTCGTGGCCTCCGCCCTCGCGGTGGGCGCGCTGCTCACGACCGCGGCCTCTGGGACGGCGGCGACGGTTCGGCGTCCGCGGACACCGCCGCACAGGTTCGGGCCGCCGCACAGGACGCCGCGAGAAAGGCCCCCACCGGCTCGCCCCGCGGCTCCCCCTCCACCCTCAAATCCGGTGCCAGGGCCCGCCCTGCTCACCGAGGCCGATTCGGAGGACGACTGGCACCGGGTCGACGACGCCGGAAATGGCGGGACAGCCTGCTCGTCGGGGGGGGGGTCGACGTCTCCGACTTGGACGGCCGTGCGATCACCTCCGTGGAACAGGGAGCGCACCAGGGCACCGAGTGTCGCAGCCCGTCAACCTGGACCGAAGTACCCGCCCGACCTCTCGACGTCTGCGGCGAATGCCGGACAGCGTGATCACCGGACGGCACAATGTTGTGCGGCGGACGGCGCACGGGAAGGAGCCGAGACGTGAGCGACAGCGGCCCCGTTCCCGGCGGACGTCCGGGTGAGGTCGAGCCGACCCCCGCGCTGATCGGAGAGCAGTCCGGGCGGGACCTGCACGGTGTCGTGCCGGCGTACGCGACGAGCATGCTCGGCCATCCGGCGGCGGACCCTGCCGGTGCCGGTCAACCTGTCTGCCGGCGGCTGCCGGGCGGTCCGTGGGACGAGGCGCCGGACGACGGCTGAGCGGCGTGGCGCCCATCACAGTCCCGGAGCGCCGCCCGGGAGGCAGGAACGGCTGAAAGTATGATCACGCGATGTCTGACATGACCGAGACCACGCCGGGCTGGCTGACGACCGACGAACTGGAGATGACACGCGCCCGCATGCCGATCCTGTACGTCGAGGCCGTGCCCGTGCGCGTCGACGACAGCGGCGAAGTCACCAGCGTGGGCCTGCTCCTGCGCATCGGGCCCGACGGGACGGTCAGCCGGACGCTGGTCTCCGGGCGGGTGCTGCACCACGAGCGGGTCCGGGACGCGCTGCTGCGTCACCTGGAGAAGGACCTCGGCCCGGTGGCGCTGCCCCGGGTGCCGGCCTCGCTCCAGCCGTTCACGGTGGCCGAGTACTTCCCCACGCACGGCGTCACGCCGTACCACGATCCGCGGCAGCACGCAGTCTCCCTGGCCTACGTGGTGCCGGTGACCGGCGACTGCCGACCGCGGCAGGACGCGCTGGACCTGGTCTGGTTCGATCCGCGTGAGGCCCTGTCCGAGGCGGTGCAGAGCGAGATGCCGGGCGGACACGGGGTGCTGCTCAAGCAGGCGCTGGCGCACGTGGGCTGCGTGATCTGAAACCCCCGGTGAGCGGCGGGGGTCCCGTGGGGCTACTCCCCTTGCCGTTCCCCGTCGCTCAACTGCGGGTCCAGATCGTCCCGGAGCAGGCCCCGGGAGCCCGTCTGGCCGGTGCGGTAGGCCGAGCGGGCCACCAGGTGGGAGGCGACCGGGCTGGTGAGGAACTGGAAGAAGACGATAAGCGCGAGGGTGCCCAGATCGATGCCGTGGCGCAGCCGCAGCGCCACCCCGACGAGGACGAGGAGCATCCCCAGGGTCTGCGGTTTGGTGGCGGCGTGGCTGCGGGAGAGCACGTCGGGGAAGCGGAGCATCCCGATCACACCCAGCAGGCACTGAAGGCAGCCGAGCAGCAGGAGGACGGCCCCCACCAGGTCGGCGGCCTCACCCCAGGCGTTCACCGGTGGTCCTGCGTGCCGTCCGCCCGCGCCGAGGGCCGGTCGCGTACGGCGATGAACCGGGCGATGCCCACCGAGCCCGTGAAGCCGAGGAAGGCGAGCACCAGCAGCACGGGGAAGTAGAAGGAGTCGCCGTCGTGAGCGGCCTTGACGGCGATGCCGGCGATGATGAGCGCCGCCGCCACGTCCAGGGCGACCGCGCGGTCCAGCATCGAGGGCCCGTACCAGATGCGGTACAGCAGCAGGGCGCCGGCGACGAGGATCATCGCCAGCGACGCGACGAGCATGGCCCCTTCGACGTTGTGCAGGGTGGTCACGGGGAGGGGTTCCCTTCCGGTACGGGACGGGTGACGTGGGCGATGTCCTCGGCGGTGCCGAAGGCGCGGGCGACGAGTTCCTCCATGCGCCACACCGACCGCTGGGCGCTCTCGATCTCGCCGGGGTCGTCGGCGTCGAGGACGTGCAGGAACACGGTCGCCGTCGACCGGCGCACCTCGATCACCGAGCCGCCGGGGACGTTGGAGACGGCGACGGCGGTGGCCGTGAGCATGAGGTCGCTGCGCACCCGCAGCGGAACGGCGACGACCGCGGCGTGGTAGAGGCCCCGGGCGAAGATCTGCCGGGTGACCTCGACGCTGGAGGAGAACATGTCGTACAGCAGGTAGGCCGCCAGCCGCAGGATGCCCAGCGGGCGCAGTCGCAGGCCGAGGTCGACGGCGGGCAGCGGGAAGGCGAGGCACAGGCTCACCGCGACGACGACGCCGTTGACGAGGTTGGCCCAGGAGAGGGTGCCCCACAGCAGGATCCAGATGACCGTGAGCCAGGCGATGAGCGGCAGGTCGAGGACGCGTCTGCCGCCGCCGATACGGAACGACCAGCTGTAGGGGGAACGGTCGCGGTAGAGGTTGCTCATCGGCCGAGCACCGCCTCGATGTAGGGGGTACGGGCGAGGAGTTCGGCGGCGGCCGCGTCGGTGAAGCTGGTGAGGGGGCCGCTGAGCACGGTGTAGAGCAGGCCGAGGGCGACGGCGGCGCCGGTCGCCGCCAGCATCGGCCAGGGCAGCCGCTTGGTGGTGGTGATGGACTGTCCCAGGAAGCCGGCGGAGACCACGGCGCCCGCCGGTACCGGCAGGCCGCTCCCGGAGCCGGTCGCCCCGCCGTCCTCGTCGTCGCCGGACTCGTCGCCCGGCTCATCGCCCGGCTCGTCGCCGGCGGACTCCAGCACGACGCCCTCGCCCTCGGTCCCCGGCGGCGCGTCGCGCCAGAACGCGAGGTTCCAGACCTTCGCCATCACGTAGAGGGTGAGCAGGCTGGTGGCGGCGGACCCGGC
Source organism: Streptomyces mutabilis (assembly GCF_014649815.1). Lineage (GTDB taxonomy): Bacteria > Actinomycetota > Actinomycetes > Streptomycetales > Streptomycetaceae > Streptomyces > Streptomyces mutabilis. The sequence goes on from NZ_BMTT01000019.1 coordinate 84,867, forward strand.
GACCAGCGCCCAGGCCCAGCCACCGCCGTTGTCGACGCCCGCCCGCATCAGGCCGAGCTTGCCGATGAACCCGGACAGCGGCGGGATGCCCGCCAGGTTCATGGCGGGCACGAAGAACAGCGCGGAGAGCACTGGCGCGGTCTTCGCCAGGCCGCCGAGGCGGGTGAGTTCCGTGGTGCCGTCGCGCCGTTCGATGAGCCCTGCGACGAGGAAGAGCGTGGTCTGCACGGTGATGTGGTGGGCAACGTACACGATCGCCCCGCCGATCGAGCCGCGCCCCGCGAGCGCGATGCCGAAGACCATGTAGCCGATGTGGCTGATGAGGGTGAAGGACAGCACCCGCTTCAGGTCGGTCTGGGCGACCGCGCCGAGGATGCCGACGACCATGGAGGCGAGCGCGGCGAGCATCAGCACGTCGCCGAGGCGGTGGCCGGGGAAGAGCAGGGTCTGGGTGCGCAGCATCGAGTACACGCCGACCTTGGTCAGCAGGCCGGCGAAGACCGCGGTGACCGGCGCGGGCGCGGTCGGGTAGGAGTCGGGCAGCCAGGCGGCGAGGGGGAACACCGCCGCCTTGATCGCGAAGACCGTCAGCAGCATGGCCTCCAACAGGGTGCGCACCCCGAGCGGGACTTCCTGCAGCCGCCCCGCGAGCTGGGCGAAGTTCACGGTCCCCGCCACCGAATACGTCATGGCGATCGCGACGAGGAACAGCACCGAGGAGAACAGCGAGATGATCACGTACGTCGATCCGGCCCGGATACGGGTCACGGTGCCGCCGATGGTGAGCAGGACGAAGCTCGCGACGAGCATGATCTCGAAGCCGACGTAGAGGTTGACGAGGTCTCCGGCCAGGAAGGTGCAGGAGACGCCGGCCACGAGGATGAGGTAGGCGGGGTGGAAGACGCCGACCGGCGTCTGGTCGTCCCGGTCGGCCATGCCCTGGCCCAGCGAGTACAGGTTGACGAGCAGGGTGACGGCGCTGGACACGGTGAGCATCAGACCCGCGAGCCGGTCGGCGACGAGGGTGATGCCGATCGGCGGTGCGAAGTCGCCGAGGTGCACGCTTAGCGGGCCGTGCCGGTCGGCGGCCACCATGAGGAGCACGGACAGCACGAGGACCGCGCCGAGCACGGCGAGCGTGATGAAGCGCTGGAACCGCTGGATCCTGGGGCCGATGGCGAGCTTCAGGCCCGTGACGCACAGGGGCAGCAGGACGGGGAGGGGGACGAGCGCGTTCACCTGGTTCCTTCCGTGCCGGCGCCCTCGGGGTCGTCGGGCTGGTCGGGCGACGGGTGGCAGGAGTCCTCGCCGGGGTGGGAGTCGGGCTCGCGGCCGGACTCCTCGGGGTCGTTGGAGGGCCCCGCGACGCGCGCCGGAGCCGGTCCCGGGCGACCCGCCGCGTCGGTCGAGCCCAGTTCCAGTCCCTCGCGGTAGTCCTGGGGATCGGCGCCGAGGACGTCGTTCCAGAGGCTCCCGGAGACGTCGTTGGCGCGGGCCTGGTAGGCGCGTTCCTCGCGGACCCGCCGGCGCAGCCGTCTGCGTGCGGCGCGGTAGCGGGCGCTCAGTTCGGGGTCGGTGCCGTGCTCGGCGCGCGCCTCGCGGTAGCGGTCCCGCAGTTCGCCACGCCGGTCGAGGAACTCCGCGCGCAGGGCCACCAGCCGGTCCTCGGTGTCGTCGCTGATCTCGTCGGTCCCGGTGACCTGGTGGCTGCGGTAGGCCATGGCGAGCAGGAACGCGGTGGTGGCGAGGGTGATGACGATCGCGGTGAGGGCGATGGCCTGGGGCAGCGGGTCGGTGACGCGGTTGCGGATGACCTTCGCGTAGAGCAGCGGCGCGTCGCCCGCGCTGCCCGTCGAGGCGAGGACCAGCAGGTTGACGCCGTTGCCGAGGACGACCGCGCCGAGCAGGATCCGCGTCAGGGACCGGGTCAGCAGCAGGCTGGCACCGACGGCGCTGAGGACGGCGGCGGCCACCAGGAGGGCGAGGCTCACGGTCATGCGGGACCCGCCTCACCGTGCCGGCCGCGCCGGTCGGCGGCCCGTTCGATCTGCCGGTCGATGCGTGCGCCGAGCGCCCGCAGGATGTCGAGGACCACGCCGAGCACGAGGAGGTAGACGCCGCAGTCGAAGAGGACGGCGGTGGACATGTGGGCGTCGCCCCACACGGGCAGGTGGCCGTGCCAGGTCCAGCCGTGCAGCACGGTGCCCTCGGCGAGGCCGCCCAGCGCGACCCCCGTGGACAGGAACAGGCCGAGCCCGGTGAACACGCCCGATTTGAAGGGCACGGCGTCGGCGAGTTCGTGCCGCCCGCCCGCGAGGTAGCGGGCGATGAAGGCGACGCCGGCGGTCAGGCCGGCGACGAAGCCGCCGCCCGGCAGGTTCTCCGCGCACATCAGCAGGTAGACGGAGAGGACGAGGATGGGGTGGAAGATGAGGTTCGCGACCACTTCCAGGACGACGGACCGGCGTTCGGGCGCGAGTGTAGAACTGGCCGCGAGCCAGGTCCGCTCCGGCGCGCCCTCGTCGCCGCTGGGCAGGCCCGCGAGTTCGTACGGGTTCGCCCGCCAGGCGGTGCGCAGGCCGGCGTGCGGGGGGTCCCCGGGCAGCGGTAGCACCGGCTGCTCGGCGGTGTCGGTACGGCGGTGCAGGTAGATGAGACTGGTGACGCCGATCGCGGCGGCGGCGAGCACCGCGGACTCCCCCATCGTGTCCCAGGCCCGCAGGTCGACGAGGATCGTCGCGACGACGTCCTTCAGGCCGTGGTGGGCGGTCTCCTCGACCATTGCCGCCCCGGCGCTGTCGGCCCGGCGGTGCCCCGCCATGATCCAGACGACGAAGGCGACGGCGGCGCCGCCGGCGAGCGCCACCGGCATCCGCAGCGCGCGCCGCCGCCGGCTGTAGTTCTCCTCGAAGTGCACCGGCATCCGGCGCAGCACGAGTACGAAGACGATCATCGAAACGGTCTCCACGCAGAACTGCGTCAACGCGAGGTCGGGCGCGCCCTGCGCCACGAAGAGCAGCGCGGTGCCGTACCCGGTGAGACCGGCGAACACGACGGCCTTCATCCGGCGTCGCACGCTCAGGCACAGCAGGGCGGCCGCGCAGGTCAGCAGCGCGATGCCGGCCTGGGCCGGGTGGTCCCACAGCCGGGGGGCGGGTACCGAGGTCCACGGTTCGTCCGCGATCAGGACGGCGACCTGCCCGGCGAGGACCACGCTCATGGTCGTCACCAGGTACACCGAAAGGGAGCCGCGCTGCACGAAACCGGTGCACTGCAGGGCGGTGCGCTCCAGTGCGAGCAGCAGCTGCCCGAAGTTCCGGTCGGCGGAGCGCCAGGCGAGGAGCCGGCCTACCCGCTGGACGGGGCACGCGGCGAGGAAGAGCAGCACTCCGCCCGTCCAGGCCGCGCAGGACAGGCCGAGGGCGAGGCCCGCCCCGTGCCACAGCGCCAGGCGGTAGGGGTGTGCGGGTACGGGGAACTGCGCGGCGTAGGTGCCGAGGAGCCCTTGGAGCCAGGGCGTGCCGGGGCCGAGGACGAGGCAGGCCAGGGCGAGCACGGCGGGCGGCGCGAGGAAGGCCGGCGGGACGGCGTGGGCCTCCGTGTCGGGGGTGCCGGGCTTGCGGGCGAAGGCGCCCCACAGGTAGCGCAGGGTGTAGGCGGTGGTCAGGGCCGAGCCGACGACGATCATGGCGAGCGCGCAGCGGTCGGCGGTGTTCCCGTCCAGGAGGGACTGGAAGGCGGCTTCCTTGGCGGTGAAGCCGAGCAGTGGTGGCACCGCGGCCATGGACAGTCCGGCGACCGAGGCCACGGCGCACACGGCGGGCAGCCGGCGCCCGAGCCCGGAGAGTCTGCGCAGGTCGCGGGTACCGGTGGCGTGGTCGATGATCCCGGTGACCAGGAAGAGCGGGGCCTTGAACAGGGCATGCCCGAGGATCATGGCGGTGGCGGCGAGGCCCGTGTCGTGGCGGCCCGCGCCGGCGAGGACGGTGAGGAAGCCGAGCTGGCTGACGGTGCCGTACGCGAGGACGAGTTTCAGGTCGTTGAGGCGCAGCGCCCGCCAGCCGCCCATCAGCATCGTCGCGGAGCCCAGGACGAGCAGCAGCGGCCGCCAGGGCGTGACCTCCGCGAAGGCGGGGGCGAGCCGGGCGATGAGGTAGACGCCGGCCTTGACCATGGCGGCGGCGTGCAGGTAGGCGCTGACCGGGGTGGGGGCGGCCATGGCGTTGGGCAGCCACAGGCTGAACGGCCAGATCGCGGACTTGGAGAGGGCGCCGACGAGGATCAGCACGACCGCCGTGGACAGCGCCGTGGACGCGGGCGGGGGGTCGGCGAGGATCGCCGAGATCCGGTAGGTGCCGGCCTCGTGCCCCAGGACCAGGAAGCCGACGAGCATGGTCAGTCCGCCGAGGGTGGTGACCGTCAGGGCCTGCAGGGCGCTGCGCCGGTTCCGTTTGTGGTCGCTGGTCTGGCCGATCAGCAGGTAGGAGAAGACGGTCGTCAGTTCCCAGAAGATGTACAGCAGGATGAGATCGTCGGCGAGGACCAGGCCCAGCATCGCCCCGGCGAAGGCGAGGAGGTTCCCGGCGAACCTGCCCAGTTGCCGCGACCGGTCGTCGAAGTACGAGGCGCAGTAGACCAGGACGAGGGTGCCCACGCCCGCGGCGAGCAGCACCATGAGTTCGGCCAGGGCGTCCAGCCGCAGCGCCCAGTCCACGCGGTAGGCGGGCAGCCAGATCCACTCGACGGTGTCGGCGCCGCCCGCCGCCGTCGTGCTCCACCGGGTGGCCGCCCAGACGGCGGCCCCCGCGGGCGGCAGGGCCAGCGCGAGGAACGCACGGGTTCCGCACCGCCTCACCAGCGGCGCGGCGAACAGCGCGAGCGCGAAGTGGCAGAGGACGAGCGCGGACACCCGACAGTGATATATCGGGCATCTCGCCTGACCGCCCAGGCACGCCGCAGGGAGAACAATCGAGGGGCGGTTTCGGATCTCTCCGAAACCGCCCCTCGATCAAGGACTGTCTCCAGTCGGGACGACAGGATTTGAACCTGCGACCCCTTGACCCCCAGTCAAGTGCGCTACCAAGCTGCGCCACGTCCCGTTACCCGCCTGACCTGGGGTTTCCCCCGGCCGAACGTGCAGGAAAACCATACCGCACTCGGGCCGGTGGTCGCGCATCGCTTTCCGGGGCCCGCCCGGGGCCCTCTACGACCCACCAATGTGAACGTCCGGTCAGCGCTTCTCCGCGCGGGACGGCTCCGGCGCCGCCGCCGTCCGCCCCGAGGCCGACGCGGCGACGTCGACCCGCACCAGTCTGCGTACCGCCGGTATCAGGAGCAGGGCGGCGCACACGCCGAAGCTCGTCACGCCGGCGACGAGGAGCACGTGGTCGGCGCCGAGGGCCGAGGCGGCGGGACCGGCGAGGGCCTGGCCGACGGGCATCATCGCCAGCGACCCCGCCACGTCGTAGGCGTGGATGCGGTTCAGTACGCCCGGTGGGACCTGGGTCTGCACGCTGGTCGCCCACATCACGCCCCAGAAGGACATCCCGGCCCCGGCAACGGCGGCGCCGGTCGCCACGGCCGGTACGCCGAGCCCGGCACCGACGCTCATGGGGAACGCGGCGAAGCCGACCAGGGCGATCGCCCCGGCGCGGAGCATGCGGCGAGGGCGCAGCCGCAGCGCGAAGAGCCCGCCGACGACGGTGCCGGCGCCCAGGGCGGAGTTGACCAGGCCGTAGGCGCGCGGGCCGTGTTCCCCCACCACCTCGGTCGCCACCAAGGGGACGGTCGGGCCCCAGACGGCGATCATGTAGAGGCACCAGACGGCGATGACGCCCCACAGCCACTGACGGGAGCGGAACTCCCGCCAACCCTCGACCAGGTCGGCACGGAACGCCTTGGGGCCACGGCCGGCCACGGTGCGGCTGCCCGGCGCGAGCGGGGGCAGCCGGAGCAGCAGCAGGCACAGGGCGCTGACCGCGTACGTGGTGGCGTGGGCGGCGAATACACCGCCCGGCGAGGCGAAGCCGACCAGGAGGCCGGCGACGGCGGGGCCGGCCAATTGGGCGGCGGACTCGGCGACGCGTATCGCGCCGTTGGCGCCCTGGATGTCGGAGGCGAGCCGGGGCACGGTGCTGGCGACGCCCGGCTGGAAGACGGCGCCCGCGACCCCGTTGACGAACCCGATGGCGCAGATCTGCCACAGCACGACGTGCCCGGAGAAGAAGAGCACGGCGGCCAGGGCCTGGGTGCCGAGCCGCACCAGGTCGGCACCGATCATCAGCTTGCGGGTGCTGAAGCGGTCGGCGAGGACTCCACCGAAGACGACCAGGCCGGCGAAGGCGGCGGCGGTCGCGGCCATGGCGAGGCCGACCGCGCCCGCCCCGTACCCGTGCTGGAGCAGGCCCGCGGCGAGCGCGACCGGCAGCATGGTGTCCCCGAGCCGGGCGATCGCCCGGGCGGTGAAGAACAGCGCGAAGTCCCGCGACCAGACGGCCCGCGCCTTCTCGGCACGTGCCGTCCCCTCCTGCCCGGTCCGCGACGACGCCCCGGCCATCCCGCACCCTCCTCCCCCGGCCGCTCCCGCCGCCCCCCGTCCCGTGCGCCCCCTGCTCACCCCGCGCGTCGTACTCCTGGCAGCCGGAGCCCCCCTCCGGCCCCGGCTGCCACGCACGTCCCCGGATCATGCCACGGGGCACTGACAACGCCCGAGGGATTTTCAGCCCCCGGACCCCCCGGACGGCAGCCCCAGCCGAGGATGGGCCTCCAGCAGCCGGGGCGGGGCCGCCTGGCGCCAGGAGTCGGCGAGGATGTCGCGCAGCTCGTCCTCGCCCTCCAGTGCCGCGAGGCGGACCCGCACCCAGGCGAACTGCGCCTCGTGGCCCGCGATCCAGAACTTCTCCGGCTCGGCCAGCACGAGTTCGTCGCGCTCCTCCTTGGGGCAGCGCACCGCGATGGAGGTCTCGTCCTCGGGCAGCGTGGCGAACATCTTCCCCGCCACCCGGAACGTGGGCATGCTCCAGGCGATCTTTTCCGTCGTGTCCGGCAGGGACAGGGCGATACTGCGTACGTCTTCTGCGTCCGGCATGTCAGGCACCGTAGCCGCCGCCACTGACAATCACCCGGCGTCGGCGAGGGCTCCGACCCGCTTGAAGTAGAGCGTCGTGGGCCGCAGTTCGCCGCCCGGGTCGGCGGCGTAGTCGGGGATCGTCCCGGCCCGGGTCCACCCGGCGGAGCGGTAGAGGTGTTCGGCGGGGCTGCCCGTCTCCGTGTCGAGGTGGAGGAGGGTGATGCCGGCCGCCGCGGCGGCCTCCTCGGCGGTGGCCAGGAGCCCCCGGCCCAGTCCTCGGCCACGTGTCTCCCGGGCGACCATCAGCTTGACCAGCTCGGCACGATGGCGGCTGTTGGGTTTGTCCGGCAGGGCCAGGCTCACGGTCCCGGTCACCCGCTCCCCCTCCCGCGCGACCCACACGGCGAGCCGGCCTGCGGCCACTTCGGCGACCCGGCCGCGCCACCAGGCGACGGCCTGCGCGTGACCCAGCGGTGCGAGGAAGCCGACGGACGCCCCGCTCTCGACGGTGTCGGACAGCAGGCCGGCCAACCGGTCCAGCCGTGCCGTCAGTCCCTGCTCGTCGACGCGGTCCACGATCACGGCAGCACCACCGCCAGCGCGTAGCGCACGCCCCCTGGTCCGGTGCACCGGAAGCGCGTCGGACCCCACACCCGCATCCGCAGGCAGTCCCCGGTGCCGAGGCGGTGCTCGACACCCTGCGTGGTGATCTCCAGGGCTCCCTCCAGGACCCAGACGTGCTGTTCGAGGCCCGGCACGGGCGGTCGGTCGTAGGCGATGTCGGCGCCGGCGGCGAGCCGGCCCTCGACCAGTTCGCCCCGCATCCCCGGGTGCGGCGGGGACACCGAGCGGCGAACGAACCCGGCGGCCCCGTCCTCCCACACGGGCTGCTCGGCGACCCGTACCAGCAGCGCGGGTTCCGCCTCGACCTCACCGAGCAGCCGGGACATGGTGCGCCCGTAGACCGCGCACAAACGGTTCAGCACGGCAGCGGTGGGGCTGGTCTGAGCCCGTTCAGCCCTCGACAGGGTGGACCTGCTCACCCCGCTGCGCTCGGCCAGCTCTTCCAGGGACCAGCCGTGTTCGGCACGCAGTTCGGCCAGCCTGGCGGCGAGGCGGGCGTCCACGGAGTCTCCGTCGTCTCTCACATCCGGGAAGCTATCCCGGATGTGAGACGTCCGTGTTACGGAAGCCTCACGTCCGCGCCGCCTCGTCGAGCGCGTCCAGCACCGGGCGGATCAGCGGGTGCTCCTCGGCGCCCCGGCGTACGGCCGCGAATACGCGGCGGGTCGGCGCGACGCCGTCGACCGGGCGGACGACCACGCCGGTCAGGTCGGTGCCGTGCAGCGCCGAGCGCGGGACGAGGGCCACGCCGACGTCGGCGGCGGCGAGGGACACCACCGCGCGGAAGTCGTCCGAGGAGTGCTCCATGCGGGGCTGGAAACCGGCGTTCTCGCAGGCCAGGACTACGACGTCATGGCACGGATTGCCCGGGTAGGGGCCGATCCAAGAGTCCTTGGCCAACTCGGCGAGCGGGACCTCGGCGGCATCGGCGAGCCGGTGGGCGAGCGGGACGACCGCGTCGAAGGGCTCGGCGTACAGGGGGACGTGGGTCAGGCGGGGGTCGTCGGCGGGCGGCGCCCCGCGGTACTCGACGGCGACCGCCACGTCGACCTGCCGGTCCAGGACCATCGGCAGACTGGCGTCGCCCTCCGCGTCCTGCACGCGGATGCGGATGCCGGGCGCCGACTCGCCTAGGCGGGCCAGCGCGGGCGCGACGACCAGGGCGATGCCGGTCGCGAAGGAGGCGACCGTGACCGTGCCGGCCTCCCCCGAGCTGTACGCGGCGAGCTCGGCCTCGGCCCGCTCCAGCTGGGCGAGGACGGCGTTGGTGTGGCTGAGCAGGATCTCGCCGGCCGGGGTCAGCCGTACGCCCTTGGCGCCACGCTCGACCAGGCGGTGCCCGGTCTCCTGCTCCAGGGCGGCGAGCTGCTGGGAGACCGCCGACGGGGTGAGGTAGAGCGCGGCGGCAGCGGCCGTCACGGTGCGGTGGTCCGCCACCGCCCGGAGGATGTGCAGCCGCCGCGCTTCGATCACGGCGTCGATTCTCTCACCCGTGTGCGCAGGTCACGCACGCGTCAGGCGTCCAGCTCCGCCCGCGCCGCCACGAAGGCGTCCACCGCGCGGTGCACGTCCTGCGTGGAGTGGGCGGCGGACAGCTGCACGCGGATGCGGGCCTGGCCCTGCGGCACGACCGGGTAGGAGAAGCCGATCACGTAGACGCCGCGCTCCAGCAGCAGCTCCGCCATACGGCCGGCCTGCGACGCGTCGCCGATCATGACGGGGGCGATGGCGTGGTCGCCAGGGAGGATGTCGAAGTACTCCTCGGTCATCCGGCGGCGGAACAGGGCGGTGTTCTCGGCGAGCCGCACCCGCAGGTCGTCGGCCGACTCCAGCAGGTCGAGCACCTTGAGGGAGGCGGCGGCGATCACCGGGGCGAGGGTGTTGGAGAAGAGGTAGGGCCGCGAGCGCTGGCGCAGCAGGGCGACGATCTCGGCGCGGGCGGCGACGTAGCCGCCGGAGGCGCCGCCGAGGGCCTTGCCGAGGGTGCCGGTGATGATGTCGACGCGGTCCATGACGCCGTGCAGTTCGGGGGTGCCGCGTCCGCCGGGGCCGACGAAGCCGACGGCGTGCGAGTCGTCGACCATCACCATGGCGTCGTAGCGGTCGGCCAGGTCACAGATGTCGGCGAGCGGGGCGACGTAGCCGTCCATGGAGAAGACGCCGTCGGTGACGATCAGCTTGCGGCGGGCGTCGCCGGCGGCCTTGAGCTGGGTCTCCAGGTCGGCCAGGTCGCGGTTGGCGTAGCGGAAGCGCCTGGCCTTGCTGAGGCGGATGCCGTCGATGATCGAGGCGTGGTTGAGGGCGTCGGAAATCACCGCGTCCTCGGGGCCGAGGAGGGTCTCGAAGACGCCGCCGTTGGCGTCGAAGCAGGAGGAGTAGAGGATCGTGTCCTCCTGGCCGAGGAACGCGGAGAGCCGGGCCTCCAGTTCCTTGTGCACCTCCTGGGTGCCGCAGATGAAGCGCACGGAGGCCATGCCGTAGCCCCAGCGGTCCAGCGCCTCGTGGGCGGCGGCGACGACCTCGGGGTGGTCGGCGAGGCCGAGGTAGTTGTTGGCGCAGAAGTTGAGGACCTCGCCGGGGCGCCCGCCGGCGGTGACGTTGACGGTCGCGGACTGCGGGGTGCCGATGACGCGCTCGGGCTTGTGCAGGCCGGCGGCGCGGATCTCGTCGAGGGTGGCGCGCAGGTCGTCGCGCACGGAGTCGAACATCGAAAAGCTCCTAGGAGTACGTACGTCTTGGGCGGTCGTCTCGCGCGGACGTCCTACGCGGTCCAGTCGAGGATGACCTTGCCGCCCTTGCCGCTGGCGGCGTCGGCGAAGGCGGCCTCGTGGTCGCGGTGGCTGTAGCGGCCGGTGATGACGGGGGCGAGGTCGAGGCCGCCTTCGAGCAGCACCGACATGGCGTACCAGGTCTCGAACATCTCGCGGCCGTAGATGCCCTTGACGGTGATCATCGAGGTGACGACGCGGGCCCAGTCGACCGGGAACTCCTCGGCGGGCAGGCCGAGCATCGCGATCCGGCCGCCGTGCGTCATGTTGGCGATCATGTCTCGCATCGCCTCCGGGCGGCCGGACATCTCCAGGCCGATGTCGAAGCCCTCGCGCAGGCCCAGTTCGCGCTGCCCGTCGGCGATGGACGCCTTGGAGACGTCGAGGGCGAGGCTCACGCCGACCTTGAGGGCGAGGTCGAGGCGCTCCTGGCTCACGTCGGTGATCATGACGTTGCGGGCGCCGGCATGCCGGGCGACGGCGGCGGCCATCAGGCCGATCGGTCCGGCGCCGGTGATCAGGACGTCCTCGCCGACCAGCGGGAAGGACAGGGCGGTGTGCACGGCGTTGCCGAAGGGGTCGAAGATCGCGGCGACGTCGAGGTCGACGGGGACGCGGTGCACCCACACGTTGGACGCGGGCAGGGCGACGTACTCGGCGAACGCCCCGTCCCGGCCGACGCCGAGGCCGACGGTGGCGCGGCACAGGTGGCGCCGTCCGGCCAGGCAGTTGCGGCACTTCCCGCAGACGAGGTGGCCCTCGCCGCTGACCCGGTCGCCGGTTCTGACGTCGGTGACGTCGCGGCCGGTCTCGACGACCTCGCCGACGAACTCGTGGCCGAGGACGAGCGGGGTGTGCACGGCCTGCTGCGCCCAGCCGTCCCAGGCCCGGATGTGCAGGTCGGTGCCGCAGATTCCGGTGCGCAGCACCTTGATGAGTACGTCACCGGGTCCGACGGCGGGCTCGGGCACGTCCGCGAGCCACAGTCCGGGCTCCGCCTTCTCCTTGACCAGCGCCTTCAACGCTACGGCTCCTGACGGGGGTGAGGTCCCGGCGCCGGGCATGCCGAAGCTGCCCGCGCGCGGGATGGGGAGGGGAATCGCACAGCAATCTGCCGTACGACACCGCCCCCGGTCCATCGAGCCTTTCTTAAGCCCGGCCGCAGCTTTCCTTCACGCCACCCGCCCCGGGCGCCCGGTTGCCCTGCGATTCACAGCGGCAGCCCGTCCTCCGCGCTGCGTTCGATGCGCCGCACCAGGTCGGCCGCCGTCGACTTGATCGTGGCCAGGCCCGCCGTCCCCCAGGTGCGGGGCCGCACGTCGGACGTGGAGACCGTGCCCAGTACCGTGCCCGTGCTGTCGATGAGCGGGGCGCCGAGGTAGGAGCGGATGCCGAAGGCGTCGACCACCGGGTTTCCCGCGAAGCGCGGGTAGTCGCGCACGTCCTCCAGGACCAGCGCCTTGCGCCGGACCACCACATGGGGGCAGAAGCCGTGGTCGCGGGGCTGGACCCGGCCGAACTCGGGGCTGGTGCCGTCCCCGCGCGTCACCGGCGGTATCTCGGGCACCCGCAGGCCCGCGAAGTACTGCCCTCCCTCGACCAGGAAGTTGACCATCGCGTACGGCGCCTCGGCCAGGTGGGCGAGGTGGGCGGCGAACGTGTCGAGGGCCGGGTCGGGGCGTTCCACCAGGCCGAGCCGGCGCAGCCGTCGCACCCGGGCGGGGGCCTCCCGGTCCTCGGGGGTGAGCAGCAGACGTCCGACCGGGCGCGGCGGGTCATAGCTCATGGGCGGGCTCCGGCTCCGTACCCCGTGATGGAGGCCGGGGTGTGGTCGATGAGGTGACGTACGAGGGCCAGCAGGGTCTCTACGCCGGAACTCGAGATCCGGGCGTCGCAGCGCACGATGGGGATTCCGGGATGGAGGTCCATCGCGGCGCGCACCTCCTCGGGGTCGTAGCGGTGGGCGCCGTCGAACTCGTTGATCGCGAGGATGAAACCGAGCCCGCGCTCCTCGAAGAAGTCGACGGCGGCGAAGGACTCGTCGAGTCGCCGGGTGTCGGCGATGATCACCGCGCCGAGCGCGCCCTCGCACAGTTCGTCCCACATGAACCAGAAGCGTTCCTGGCCGGGCGTACCGAAGAGGTACAGCACGTGTTCGGGGTCGAGGGTGATGCGGCCGAAGTCCATGGCCACGGTCGTCTCGAGCTTGTTCTCGATCCCGTCCAGGTCGTCGGTTCTGGCGCTGACCGTGGTGAGCAGTTCCTCCGTGCTCAGCGGGGCGATCTCGCTGACCGCGCCGACGAAGGTGGTCTTGCCCACTCCGAAACCGCCCGCCACCAGGATCTTCAGCGCGGTGGGAAAGGGATCGGTGGTGTCGTGGCCGGATCCCGGGACGGATCCGCGGCCGTAGTCAGAGCTGTCGTCGTAGTCCATCGAGCACTGCCTCCAGAAGGGCCCGGTCCGTGGGGTCGTGGTGGAACGCGGCGGGGGGTTTGGTGGTCAGCGCGCCGCAGTCGACGAGGTCCGACAGCAGCACCTTGGTGACTGCCACCGGAAGCCTCAGATGTGCGGCGAGCTCGGCGACCGGGAGGGGCGCCCGGCACAGATCGAGTGCCTGCGCGTGCTCGGGACCGAGATAGCCGAGGGGGGTCGCTCCCGTGGCCATCACCTGGGACATCAGGTCGAGCGCGACGGTGGGCCGGGTACGGCCGTTGCTCACGGTGAAGGGACGCACCAGCCGTCCGGCCGCGTCGTCGAGCCAGGGCCCGTCGCCGGCCGCGGCCACCCTCAAGGCCTCATCGCCGGTGGTTCGACGGCGTGCTGCCGGGGAGCGGTGACCAGGTAGGGGCGGACGCTCTTGACCAGCATCGCCATCTCGTAGCCGAGCACGGCCGCGTCGGCCTCGCGGCCGGCCAGTACGGCGAGGCAGGTGCCGGAACCGGCGGTGGTGACGAAGAGCAGGGTCGAGTCGAGTTCGACGACGACCTGCCGTACGTCGCCGCCGCCGCCGAAGCGGACGCCGGCGCTGCGGCCGAGGGAGTACAGGCCGGAGGCCAGGGCCGCCATGTGGTCGGCGCTGTCCGCGTCGAGTCCGTGCACCGACTTCACCAGGCCGTCGGCGGACAGGAGGACGGCGCTGGTCGTGTGCGGTACGCGCTGGACGAGGCCGCTCATCAGCCAGTCGAGGTCGGACACTTGGCCGGTCGGCGCATCGCTCGCCATGGTGGATCGACTCCTTGAGGTACGAAGGTCTGCGGGAGCGCTGGTGGTGGGAGTGGTGGTGCGGGGGTTGGAGGTGCGGGTGGGTCTGGTCGTGGGGAGGGAGCTGGGAGTGGTCGTGGGGGAGGTCGTCATCCGGCCGGGTCCCTGGGGGCGGGCTCCATGGGGGACGGTTCCTCGGGGAGCGGCTCCGTGAGGCACGGCTCCGTGCGGACCGGTTCCACGCGGGCCGGCTCCACGGAGAGCGGCCTCGGGGGAGCAGGCTCGGTGAGGGTCGGTTCCCTGCGCTGCTGTGCCTCCGCGAGGCCGATGCCACGTTGGAAGGCCGCCATCAGGCCGGGGTCGTGACCGGCGTACTGCTCGGGTTCCTGGCGCGGTGCGGGGCCGCCGCGCAGCTGCGGCGCGATGTGCTCCTGGGCGCGGCGGCGGGGCAGTTGGGGCTTGCCCATGGTGCCGCGCACCGCGCTGTGGCGCGGGACCGGCGGGGTGGCCGCGTGCTCGGTGATGACGCCCCGGTCGGCGGGCCGGACCCCGGGCTCGGCGGCGGCCGGGGTGGGCCGGTCACCGCGGACGCCGCGCACGGGCAGTGGCACGGGCTCGCCCCTGGCCGCCTCGTGGGCACCGGGCGGCGCGTCGGGGGCGGGCACGGCGTGGGCGGAACCGGGAGCGGGTGCAGCCGAGTCGGGTACCACGTGGCCGGGCGCGGCTGACCCGGGTACGGCGGGAACCGGTCCGGTCGAGCCGGGCACGACGGAGCCCGGGCCGACGGGCGCCTGCTGCACCGGGGCCACGGACCGTGGCTGCTGCCGGGACGGCGGCACGGGTACCGGCTCCGTCCCGGTGTCCTCCGTCGGCCGGGCCGCACCCCCGGGCAGCACGCCCGGCTCCGCGCCCAACAGGGCTTGCGGCACGACCAGTACGGCCTGGACACCGCCGTAGATGTTGGTCTGCAGGCGGACGGTGATGCCGTGCCGCTTGGCGAGCTGGGAGACGACGTACAGCCCGATGCGGCCGTCCGCGAGCAGGCGGGCGACGTTGACCTGGTCGGGGTCGGCGAGCAGGGCGTTCATCCGGCTCTGCTCGCCGACGGGCATGCCGAGCCCGCGGTCCTCGACTTCCACGGCGAGGCCCGAGGTGACGAGGTTGACCCGCATCAGCACCTGGGTCTGCGGGGCGGAGAACAGGGTGGCGTTCTCGACGAGTTCGGCCAGCAGGTGGATGACGTCGGCGACGGCGTGGCCGCGCAGGGTGCCGTCGATCGGGGGGACCAGCCGGACCCGGGAGTACTGCTCGACCTCGGCGATGGCGGAGCGCAGCACCTCGGTCATGTCCACCGGGTTGCTCCACTGCCGGCGGGAGACGGCGCCGCCGAGCACGGCGAGGTTCTCGGCGTGGCGGCGGATGCGGGTGGCGAGGTGGTCGACGTGGAAGAGGCCCTTGAGGAGGTCGGGGTCCTCGATCTCGTTCTCCAGCTCGTCCAGGATGGAGATCTCCCGGTGCACCAGGGACTGCAGGCGCCGGGCGAGGTTGACGAAGACCTCCAGTTTCTGCTCGCTGCCCGCCTGGCTGGAGAGCTGCGCCGCGCGGACGACGGCGGTGACGGCGCCGTCGTGGGCGCGGGAGAGGTCGGCGGCGAGCAGCTCGAATGCGTCGGCGTCGTCCGGCGGTCCGCCGCGCGGCTTGCGCTGGGGCGGGGTCTCCCCGCGGCGCAACGCCTCGACCACGGCACGCAGATCGCCCTCCTGGCGTGCGGTGCTGCGGCGCAGGGCGCCGACGCGGTCCTGCACGGAGCGGGCGGCCCGGACGGCGGCGACGGCGGCGATGACGACGGCGGCGACGGTCACCGAGACCGCCCCGGCGAGCAGGGTCCACAGGACGAGGCCGGGCCGGACGCCGGTGGACCGGACGGTGAACAGGACGACCGCGCAGGCGCTGAGGGCGACCGCGACGGGCGGCAGTACGGCGAGACGCAGAAGCCCGGACCGTATGTGGGCCGCGGGAAGCGCGGGGGCGGTGCGGGAGGCCGGCCGGCCGTGCCGCCCGCCCTCGCGGCGGTCTGCTCGCGCGGCCGGGGCGCGGAGGTGAGACATCGGGGTCCTTGTAATGGTCCGTTGGTCGGGCCTGGGGTGCGCATGGTGGCGGACGCCACACGGACACACGACGGCAGCGGGCACGCGCCATCGCGGTGCCGACCGAGCCGACCGGTGATCCGGCCCTGCGTCGCCCGACGGACACTGACAGTAGTCGCCTCCACGACATGTGCGGTGGGCAGTTGACGAAGTCCCTCGGACAACGTCCCGCTGTGGTATGAGGCCTCGTACGACAGACCGATAAGCCGTGGAGGCTTTCGCTCCGAAAGCACCAGAGACCGGTCCGACTCGATCAGATTCAGTCACTGCGAGTGACGACCTCCACCGCCCCGGGCCACTCGCGGTCCAGAGGACGACCCGCGGCTCGGGCGGGGTGCTGCTGCCGATCCGCTGGGGCAGCAGTCGGTCACCCGGTACGCGTGCGTCGGAGCCTGAGAACCGTCGCGTCCAGGTCCCCGCCCAGTCCGGTGCGCAGTCCGTGGTGGAGGAGGACCGCTCCCCGGTACCCGCGCCCCGTGTCCCGGCACACGCAGGCGGCCCCGCAGTCGGAAACGGTGGGGGCTCCTCGGGTCCCAGCGCCGTGCAGTACGTACTCGGCGACGAGACGGTGGTCCTCGCCATCCTGCGGAGCCAGCGATTCGGTGACCCAGGCGGCCATCACCCGCGCGGGGTGGAGCTGGCTGAAACCGTGCTTAATGGCGAGCCGGTCGGCGGGGTCGGTGTTGTCCGAGGTCCACACCTGGTCCGTGCGCGACAGGATGCCCAGGTCGACCCGGCCGCCCCCGCCCGAGCGGGCTTCCCGTCATTGGCGTCCGTGCAGTTCCTGGCCTCCGCCAAGGCCACGTCCGACCTCACGGTGGAGTTGTGGGGCACGGGCCTGCCGGAGAACGCCGTCCCCGTCGAGCGGCTGCTCACCACCACCGTGCGGGTGCCCGCCGGGGGGCCGCACTGGGTCACAGCGCGACTCGGCCACCGGCCGGCCGCCCCGGAGAACGTGATCGTCGTCGTACGTGCCGCGACCGGCGTCGCGCTCCGGCTCACCGACGAGCGCGTACCCGGCGTCCTGGCCCTACGGCGCAAGGCGGACGGGGATGCCGCGGTCGAACACGACATCTCCGAGGAGGAGGGCCAGCGCGTGCTGGAGTGGCAGGCGCGCGGGCTGCGCCGCCGGACCTTCTGCTTCCGGGCGGTCCCGGACAGCGCGGCGCTCGCTCCCGAGAAGGCGGTGGGCGGTTTCCAACGCCCCTACGGGGGGCCGCAGACGTGGTCCTCGACCGCGCTCGACGACCCGGGCCGCGCCGAGCAGTGGCTGCGTCTTGACTGGGAGACTCCGCAAAACCTACGGACGGTGCACCTCGTCTTCGACGACGACGTGGACGAGTACCTCAACAACCTCCATCGTCATCGCACGCCGTACGAGGTAATGCCGGAACTGGTGCGCCACTACCGTCTGCAGACGTTGGAGACCCGGGGTGTCTGGCGGACCGTCGTCACCGAGCGCGACAACCGCCGCCGTCACCGCGTCCATCACCTCGACGAGGACGGGCTCCGCGGTGTCCGTTCCCTGCGGGGCAGGGTTGACGCCACCCACGGTGCACGGCACTCCCTGGTGGTCGCCGTGCGCGTGTACTGAGCGACCGGATCCTCGGTCGGGGACGCTCGCGCGCCCTGACCGTCTCCCCGGGCTCGTCCCCGACCGATGTCACCGCTCACCCGCGAGGTCGAGATCCTCCCGGTTCGTCCCGGCCGCACCCTCGGCGATCCGCGGTCGACGCCACGGGTGGGCGAGCGGACCCGACACCGCCCGCCACCACGCCTCCACCGGCAGCTTCCCGGCAGGCTCGAACGGCTCGCCCGGCCGCGGGAACGCCACCGCCTGACCGGCCTCCTGTGCCGCGTCCTTCGTCCACTCCCCCGGCTCCGCCCACGGATGCGGAGCCAGGTTGAACGTCCCCCAGTGGATCGGCAGCAGCACGCCGCCCGCAGCGCCTCCCTGCAGGTCGAGGTGGGCGCGCAGGCCCTCCTCGGGGGTCATGTGGATGTCCGGCCAGAACTCGGCGTAGGCCCCGAGCTGAATCATCGTCGCGTCGAAGGGCCCGTGCGCGGCGCCGATGTCCTTGAAGCCGTCGAAGTAGCCCGTGTCCCCGCTGTGGTAGACGCGGTGTTCGTCGCCCGCCACGACCCAGGACGCCCACAGGGAGTGCTGGGTGTTGCGCAGGCCGCGCCCGCAGAAGTGCCGGGCCGGGGTGGCGGTGAGCGTGAGGCCGCCGACGCGCGTCGACTCGTGCCAGTCCAGCTCGCGCAGCCGGTCCGCGGACACGCCCCAGTGTTCGAGGTGGGCGCCCACCCCGAGCGGCACCGCGAACACGGTGTCCGTGCCGGCCAGCGCCTTGATGGTGGGCAGGTCCAGGTGGTCGTAGTGGTCGTGGGAGATGACGACGACGTCGACCGGGCCCAGGGCGTCCAGCGGCACCGGGACCGGGTGCAGCCGCCTGGGGCCGGCGAAGGGGACCGGGGAGCAGCGCTCGCCCCACACGGGGTCGAAGAGCACCCGCCGTCCGTCGATCTCGGCGAGCACACCGGAGTGGCCCAACCAGGTCAGACGCAGACCGGTGGCGGGCGGCCGGGCGAGGTCGGCGAGCGTGGTGGCGTGCACGGGGACGGTGCCCCGGGGCGCGCGGCTCAGCCGCGATTCCTTGTCGAAGTAGATCTTGGCGAACTCACGAGCCGAGCCGGAGGGCCGGGTCCTGGCGGTGCCCCCGGGGTTCTGGAAGACGCCGTCCCGGAAGTTCGGCGATCGGCGAATGCGCGCCAGGCGAGCGCCGCTCGGGTCCGCGCCGAAGGCCGCGGGCAGCGGCAGGCGGAGCCCCTGGTTCGGGGAACGGAAACCGGCCACGGTGCCTCCAGGTGAAGTAGGTCAGGCACTCATTGTCGCCCGGTCCGACTCTCGTCCGACGTCACTCGAACGACCGATGTCACATCCGTGTTCCCACCGTCCGTCGTACCGGCGAGGGCGCCCGACAGGAGCGCCCGGAACAGGACGGCACGACCGACGGACAGGAAGGTGGCCCCATGGCCCGCGTATCGCTCGACCCGCCCCGCACGATCTTCTTCCGCGCGATGGAGTGGTACTCCCGGCGCACCTACGGCAAGGTCCTCGACCCCGGCAAGGCGCTCGCCCACAACCCGCGGGTGCTCTGGGGCGACCTGCGCCTCGAGCAGTCCGTCGCCAAGTGGCACAGGCTGGACTCCGACCTGAAGGCGCTCGCCGTGATGGCCTCGGCCGCCTCGATCGGCTGCTCGTGGTGCATGGACTTCGGATACTGGGAGAACGCCGAGCGCGGCATGGACCGGCGCAAGCTCCACGACGTTCCGGTGTGGCGGGAGAGCGACGCCTACACGCCGCTGGAGCGGGACGTCATGGAGTACGCCGAGGCGATGACGGCGACGCCGCCGGTGGTCGGTGATGATCTCGCCGGGCGGCTGCGGACGACGCTGGGCGAGCCGGCGTTCGTGGAGCTGACGGCCATGGTCGCCGTCGAGAACCTGCGGTCCCGCATCAACGCGGCGCTCGATCTGACCAGCCAGGGCTTCAAGGACTCGTGCGACGTGCCCGGTGCGGGGCCCACGGACGCGGCCGCCACCGCGACGGCGGACTGAGCCTCCCGGCGGCTGTCGATGCAGGTTCGGGCACCTGTATAGGGTGACGCGCGTGGCGAGAGTCCGGTTGAGTGTGGCGCAGCGGCGCGAGGAGCTGCTGCGTGCGGCCGTGGAGCAGATATCGGCGCGGGGCGTGGCGGCGTTGCGGATCGCCGACGTGGCCGCCGCGCTCGGGGTCAGCAACGCGCTGGTGCTCTACCACTTCTCCACGAAGGAGAAGCTCGTCGCCGCCGCGTTCACGCACGCCGCGCAGGACGATCTCGCGCGCCTGCGCAAGCTCCTCGGCCGGCGCACGTCGGCGCTGCGCCGGCTGCGGTCGGCCGTGCGGTGGTACGCCCCGACCGGGCAGGCCAAGGGCTGGCGGCTGTGGATCGAGGGCTGGGCGGCGGCGCTGCGCGAGCCTACGCTGCGGGAGGTCACACGGGACCTGGACCGGCAATGGAAGGCGGAGATCGCCGGGGTGATCGCCGAGGGCGTGGCCGCCGGGGAGTTCCGGTGCGCCGACCCCGAGGGCGCCGCCCTGCGCCTGACGGCCTTCCTCGACGGGCTGGCCGTGCAGCTGACGTCGTACGCGGGCGCGGTGCCCCGGGCCCGGGCCCAGGAGTGGACGGACGAGGCGCTCGCCCAAGAACTGGGCCTGGCCCGGGCGGCGCTGACGGGCTCCTGCGACTAGCTCGCTGCGGCTGAACGGGTCCGTCAGGCCACCGGCGCGATCCGCAGCCTGATGTCGTCCGGCGACAGCGTCCCCTTGGCGATCACGTGGTCACCGGAGGACTCGCCGCGCAGCCGGCGTCCGATCCACGGCACCAGGAACTCGCGGGCCCAGTGCACGTCGTCCCGCCGGACGTCCAGGGTGCCGCGGGGAGGCAACGGCGGCCAGGGCTGGTCCGGGTCGGCGGGGACGGGCAGGCCGAGGACCTGACCCGCGCGCAGTGCCACGCGCGTGTGGCCCTCCGGCGACAGGTGCAGCCGGTCCGCGTCCCACGCCCTGCGGTCCTGGACCGTGCGCAGCGACCACAGGTCGAGCACGGGGCAGCCGTAGCGGTCGGCGACGGCACGGACGTGTCCGTTGTACGTGGCGATCTTGCCGCGCAGGTGCCTGAGGACGGGCACCCCACGGGTGTCGAACCCGGTCGTCACCAGCACGGTGCCCGCGACGGCGGTCAGCGCGGCCACCGCGCGCTCGAACCGCTCGGCCACCTCGTCGGGGTCGGTGCCGGGCCGGATGATGTCATTGCCGCCGGCGCAGAACGAGACCAGGTCCGGCGCGAGTTCGACGGCCCGCGGCACCTGCTCGGCCACGATCTGGTCGAGCAGCCTGCCGCGTACGGCGAGGTTCGTGTACGTGAAGTCGCCCTCGGGGCGCCGGTCCGCGAGCAGTACGGCGAACCGATCGGCCCAGCCGACGAACGCCCCGTCGGGCCCGGGGTCACCGACGCCCTCGGTGAAGCTGTCCCCCACCGCCACGTACGACCCGATCACTGCTCTGCTGTCATTCTTCGAATCGTCTGCCACATCGGCCCATCATTCACCTTGGAATGTGACCTACGCGACCGTAGGAAAGGGTTGACGGGCGGTGAGAAACACCACTCCTAAAGTGTTCGCCAGTTCAGGAATACAGCGAAGGCCGATACACCGAAGGCCGGACCCGGGGATCGGGGTCCGGCCTTCGGCGGCGCGAGGGAAGCGTCAGAGAGAGACGCCGTGCGAGCGCAGGTATGCGATCGGGTCCACGTCGGAGCCGTAGTCCGCGGTGGTGCGGATCTCGAAGTGCAGGTGCGGGCCGGTGACGTTACCGGTGGCACCCGACAGGCCGACCTGCTGACCCGCCGTCACGGACTGGCCGGCCGAGACGGAGAGGGAGGACAGGTGGGCGTACTGGGCGTAGTGGCCGTCGGCGAGCTGGATGACGACCTGGTTGCCGTAGGCGCCGCCCCAGCCGGCGGAGACGACGGTGCCCGCGCCGACGGCCTTGAGCGAGGTGCCGGTCGGGACGACGAAGTCGGTGCCGGTGTGGTACCCGCTGGACCACATGCTGCCGGTCTGGTGGTACGGGGTACCGACGGTGCCGCCCGGGACGGGGGAGGTGAAGCCGCTGGTGGTGCCGGCGGACTGGGTGTTCGTGTTCGACGACTCCGAGGAGGAGGTGTTCTCGGCCGACTCGGACTTCGCGGGCTTCTCGGCCGACTTCTGCGGTGCGGCGGGCTTCTCGGCGGCCGGCCTCTCCGACTCGGCGGAGGAGGACGGGGCCGACTCGGCGGCCTTCGCGCCGATCGAGAGCTTCAGGCCGGGGTGGATCAGCGACGGGTCGGAACCGACGGCCTCGCGGTTGTCCGCGTAGAGCTTCTTCCAGCCGCCGTCGACGTCCTGCTCGTCGGCGATCTTCGAGAGGTAGTCACCGCTCTTCACGGTGTACGTGCTCGAGTCGGCGTTCTTCTCGGCGGCGGTCTTCTGGGCCGACGCCGGGACGGACTGCACGGCCTGCTCGGAAGCGGACTGGGCGGGAGCGGCCTGGGCGCCGGCGGCACCCATCAGAGGGAGCGCGATCGCGGCGCCACCGGTTCCGGCGACGGCGATGGCACGGGTCAGGCGCATGACCTTGGTACGGCGGTGCTTACCCTTCGCGGGCATGTCGAATTCCTCTCCGGCGCCTGCGAGGTGAGCTGTCGGGTTCGGACTGGAGATGCCCGGCCGCGCCGAGGCGCGGCTTGACCCCTAGCCGTTCCGGGAACCGGAACAGGCGGTTGTACCTGTGGGTCCCCCGCTCCTGCCGTGTACGGGTGGTGGGTGAGTGCGGGCTCCGGTCGGCGGCAGGATTAGGCGTCCGTCCGGATCGGTGGTGAACGTAAGCGACCAAGACGCGGAGCGACAAGCGACGGGTTCCGTCGACGGGTGTTCCGGTTGATCCATCACCGGAATCGTCCGTCACCCTCCGTCGATTCCTGAGGCACCTTCTCTCGCAAAAGGCCATGGAAACCGGCTTAATTACGTGAACATGACGGGCAACGCACCGTCACGGATATGACCCTGCTCACCCACTCCCCCGCCAGCCCCTCACATTCCAGGACCAATTTGAATTAAGGCGCTAATCCGGACAGAAGACCCAGAAGTGGCGTAGTTGGATGACTTCGCCCCCGAGACCTCGACGCCGTGCCGTATCGTCGAGTCGTGCCCGTCGGCGAGCGGCGTCGGCGGGGCGGAGTGGGAGGAGTCCCCGTGACGCAGCAGGTGCCGTCGACCGAACCCGAGCTGGCCGGGGTGCGCAACTTCCGGGACGTGGGCGGGCTGCCGACCGTGGACGGACGCCGGGTGCGCCACGGGGTGCTGTTCCGCAGCGGCCACCTCGCGCACGCCACCGGGGAGGACGCCGCGTTCCTGGCCTCACTGGGCCTGCACACCGTCTTCGACTTCCGCAACGCGGCCGACCAGAAGCTCGAGGGCCCGGACGTCGAGCTGCCGGGCGTCAGGAACGTGAACCTGCCGCTGAGCGACCCCGCCGACGGCGCCGAGTTCTGGAAGATGGTCCGCGACGGCGACCTCGACCAGCTGCGCGAGATCCTCGCGGACGGCAAGGGCGCCCAGCGGATGATCGACTCGTACCGCATGATCATCAAGGAGCGTACGGCGGAGCACTCCCGGGTGCTGCACGCGCTCGCCGAGGACAGCGTCCCCGCCCTGATGCACTGCGCGGCCGGCAAGGACCGCGCGGGCCTGTCGATCGCGATCACGCTGCTCGCCCTCGGCGTCGAGCGCGAGGCCCTCGTCGAGGACTACCTGAAGTCCAATGCCACGCACCGCCGCTACAAGGTGCGCCGCAGCGGTACCGCAGCCTCCGCCTACTCCCCCGAGGTCATGGAGCTGCTCAGCCCTCTCTTCGACGCGCGTGCCGAGTACCTGGCGGCGGCCTTCGAGACCATCGAGCAGACCTGGGGCGGGGTCGACGCCTACCTGGAGAAGGGCCTGCGGATCACTCCGGGCACCCGGGAGCGGCTGCGCGAGCGGATGCTGGACTGAGCCGCCGGGTCAGCGGCTGTTGGCGCCCACCTCGAAGAGCAGGTAGATGAAGGCCGCGAAGACGTGGCCCACGATGAGGTAGATGAAGAGCCGCACCCACAGGGCGCGCGGAAATTTGTCCTGCAGGTTCATGGCATCTCTCCCAGGTCGTGGTGGGTCGTTGCGGTGGCCGGTCCCAGACACAGCGCCGCCGTCGGGCTCTGGAGCAGTGTGTGGACGAACAGGAGCTCGACCCCGTCGACGTCCTGAGCGGCGATCCGGTGCGGGGTCAGCGAGTCGAAGTGCGCGCTGTCGCCCGGACCGAGCCGGTGCACCGCGTCCCCGAGCCGGAGCCGCAGCCGGCCCCGCAGTACGTGGATCCACTCCTCACCGGGGTGCACCCGCACGATGTCGCCCTGGGAGCCGTGCGGCACGTGCACGCGCAGGGCCTGCATGCCGCGGCCGGCCCCACCGGCCTGCCAGTACGTCCAGCCGCCGGCGAAGGTCGGCTCCATGGCGTCGGCCCGCACGACAGCGTCGCGGTCCGCGGTCGTCTCGCCGAGCAGTTCCGAGACGGTCGTACCGTAGACACGGGCGAGGGAGAGGAGCATCGGCAGCGAGGGCTGGCGCTGCCCGGTCTCCAGGCGGGAGAGGTGGGCGGGCGACAGTCCGGCGGCCCGGGCCGCCGCCTCCAGGGTGAGGGCGGCCCTGCGTCGCAGGGCACGCAACTGTGGTGCCACGGCGGACACCGCGTCCGCCGGCGTCTCCGATGCCGACGGTCCGGTCTCGTGGGAGGTCATGCCTCCCATTCAGCCCGATGTTTACCCCACAGGCAATTTTCTTGCCCGACAGGCAAAGAGCGGACCGGAGCGGACCCACCGCAATGGGCACCCTCAGCGGTTGGCCACCGCCTGCTTGACCAGCGTCTTCCCGAAATCCCACATCAGGCCGCCGCCGTTGTGCGCGTCGTCCATCACCTCGGTGAAAGCGTCGACGAACCGGTCCGCGTCCGCCGTGTCGATGATCAGGGGCGGAATCAGCTTGATCACCTCGAGATGGTCGCCGGAGACCTGGGTCAGGATGCGGTGGCGCTGCAGCAACGGCACCACCACCATCTGCGCGAACAGTCCCTTCCGTGCCGCCTGGAGCATCGCCCAGCGGCTGCGCAGTCTCAGAGACCGGGGCCGGCCGAACTCGATGCCGATCATCAGCCCCCGGCCCCGGACATCGGCCAGCAGCTCGTAGCGGTCCACCAGCTCCTCGAGCCGGGACTTCAGCCGCTCCCCCACCGCGTCGGCGTTCGCCACGATCTCCTGGTTCTCCATCACCGACAGCACCGCGAGCCCCGCCGCCATGGCCTGCGCGTTGGATCCGAAACTCGCCGAGTGGACCTGCACCCGGTCCATCGAGGAGTACACCTTCTGGAAGATCCAGTCCTTTCCCAGCGTGGCCCCCACGGGTACGTATCCGCCGGACAGCGCCTTGGCCACGCACACCAGATCCGGCTCGACGCCGTCCTCGTGCTGGAAGGCGTAGAACTTCCCGGTCCGGCCCAGTCCCGTCTGCACCTCGTCGGCGATCAGCAGGGCCTTGTGCCGGTGCAGCAGTTCCTGCGCGGCGCGCAGATAGCCGGGCGGGGCCTCGTGCACGCCCTTGCCCTGGATGGGTTCCACGATCAGCGCCGCCACGTCGCCCTTCTTCAGCTCCCGCGCCAGGGCGTCCACGTCGCCGAGCGGGACGGCGGTGTCGGGCAGCAGCGGTGCGAAGCCGTCGCGGAAGCCGTTCTCGCCGTTGACCGAGAGCGAGCCGGTGGTCAGCCCGTGGAAGGCGTGCGGGCAGTACAGGACCCTCGGCCTGCCGGTCGCGTACCGGGCGAACTTCAGCGCGGTCTCCACCGCCTCCGTTCCGCTGTTGCCGAAGAACACCCGGTCCAGGTGCGGACTGAACGAGAGCAGCTTCTCGGCCAGCAGCCCGGGCAGTGGCGGGCAGTCGAAGCGGGTCAGGTCCGCGAGCGAGGCGTCGAGGACGTCGTGCAGTGCCTTGCGGACGACGGGGTGGTGCCGGCCGAGGCCCATCACGGCGAACCCGGCGAGCATGTCCAGGTAGTCGTTGCCGTCCGCGTCCCAGAAGTGCGCACCCTCGGCCCGCACGTAGACCTTGTCGAAGCCGATGGTGCGGAGCATGCGCGGCAGCTGGTGGTTGAGGTGCTTCGCGTGCAGCTCGTACCGCTCGGCTCCGCGCTCGGCCAGGAGCGCGGTGAGGTCGAACTCCTCGGTCATCGGTTCTCTCCTTGCACTGGCATGGCGATCCGGCCGTCCCCGGTCTGTTCGGCGACGGTCAGGCTGGCGCTGATCCGGCCCGCGATCTCGACCGGGGTGAGACCGATGTCGGCGAGCACCTCGGCGCGCTTGGCGTGCGCGAGGAACTGCTCGGGGATGCCGAACCGGCGGACCGGCACGTCGACCTCGGCGTCACCCAACGCCAGCGCAACCGCCGAACCGACCCCGGCGGCGCGGCTGTTGTCCTCGACGACGGCCACCAGGCGGTGCCGGGCGGCCAAGGGCGCGAGCGCGGGATCGACGGGTTTGACCCACCGTGGGTCGACGACGGTGCAGCCGATGCCGCGGGCCTCCAGCAGTTCTGCGGCGCGAAGGCAGACGGGCGCCATCACCCCGACGGCGACGAGCAGCACCTCGGGCCGGTCGGCGGCGTGCAGGACGTCCGTGCCACCGATCCGGTCGACGGCGGGTACGGCCGGCCCGACGGACTCCTTCGGGAAGCGCACCAGCGTCGGCGCGTCGTCGACGGCGACCGCCTCGCGCAGTTGGACGCGCAGTTGGTCGGCGTCGCGCGGCGCGGCGATGCGCAGTCCCGGGACGACCTGGAGGACGGACATGTCCCACATGCCGTTGTGCGATGGCCCGTCGGCACCGGTGACACCTGCCCGGTCCAGCACGAAGGTGACGCCGCACTTGTGCAGGGCCACGTCCATCAGGAGCTGGTCGAAGGCGCGGTTGAGAAAGGTGGCGTAGACGGCGACGACCGGGTGGAGGCCGCCGGTGGCGAGACCGGCCGCGGACACGGCGGCGTGCTGCTCGGCGATGCCGACGTCCCAGACCCGGTCGGGGAACCGCTCGGCGAAGCGGCCGAGGCCGACCGGGTGCAGCATGGCCGCGGTGATCGCCACCACGTCGTCGCGCTCCTCGCCGATCCGCACGATCTCCTCACCGAACACCGAGGTCCAGGAAGGCCCGCTGGAGGGGGTCAGGGGCGCGCAGGTGAGCGGGTCCATCGCGCCGACGGTGTGGAAGTGGTCCGCCTCGTCGCGCAGGGCGGGCTCGTAGCCGCGGCCCTTCTCCGTGAGGCAGTGGACGAGGACGGGGCCGTGGAAGCGTTCAGCGCGCCGCAACGCCGACTCGACCGCCCCGATGTCGTGTCCGTCGATGGGGCCCACGTACTTCAGCCCCAGGTCCTCGAAGAGTCCCTGCGGGGCGAAAGTGGCCTTGAAGCCCTTCTTGGCACCGTGCAGGGCGTCATAGACGCGATGGCCGACCACGGGTGTGCGCTGGAGCACGTCCTTGCCCCAGGCCAGCGTCCGCTCGTAGCCGTCGGTCGTCCGGAGCGTCGCGAGGTGGTCGGCGAGGCCGCCGATGGTCGGCGCGTACGAGCGTTCGTTGTCGTTGACGACGATGATCAGCGGCCGGTCCCGGGCCGCCGCGATGTTGTTCAGCGCCTCCCAGGCCATGCCGCCGGTGAGCGCGCCGTCACCGATGACGGCGACGACGTGCCCGCGCTCCCCCCGCACCTGGCGGGCCTTGGCGAGGCCGTCGGCCCAGCCGAGCACGGTGGAGGCGTGGCTGTTCTCGACGACGTCGTGCTCGGACTCCTCGCGCGACGGGTAACCGGACAGTCCGCCTTTCCCGCGCAGCTTGGAGAAGTCCTGACGGCCGGTCAGGATCTTGTGCACGTAGCTCTGGTGGCCGGTGTCCCACAGGATGCGGTCGGCCGGTGACTCGAAGACCCGGTGCAGGGCGACGGTGAGTTCGACCACCCCCAGGTTCGGGCCGAGGTGGCCGCCGGTACGGGCGACCGCGTGCACCAGGAAGTCACGTATCTCGTCGCACAGTTCACCGAGTTCCGCCTCGGACAGCGCCTTCAGGTCGCGTGGTCCCCGGATGTTCTCCAGAATCGTCACGCTCGGGCCCCCTTCGGTCCGTGCTGTTCAGCTCACGGTGACGGCCGGCTCCCCCGACGCGCCGTCCTTCTCCATCTGCTCGGCGATCTTCATGGCCTCCTCGATGAGGGTCTCCACGATCTTGGACTCGGG
>NZ_BMTT01000020.1 GCF_014649815.1 Streptomyces mutabilis
CGGCGAAACCGCACCTTACGACTCCCTGGACAACCCCACCCGAGCCATAACTTCACGGCCTTGGGACTAGCCCTTGAGCGCCGCCTCCATCATCGCCTTGGCGACCGGAGCCGCCAGGCCGTTGCCGCTGACCTCGGAGCGGGCCGCGTCGGACTGCTCGATGATGACGGCCACCGCGACCTCCCGGTCCGACGAGTCGGACTCGGCGTACGAGGTGAACCAGGCGTACGGGGTCTTGCTGTTGTTCTCGCCGTGCTGGGCCGTGCCCGTCTTGCCGCCCACGGTCGCGCCGGGGATCTGCGCGTTCGACCCGGTGCCGTCCTCGACGACGGTCCGCATCGCCGACTGGAGCTGCTCGGCCGTGGTGGAGGAGAGTATCCGCTTCGAGTCGGGGTCGGTGTGGTCCTCCAGGACGTCGCCGCCGCTGTCCGTGAGCTGCGACACCATGTGCGGCGAGACCAGCTCACCGCCGTTGGCCAGTGCCGCCGACACCATGGCCATCTGGAGCGGGGTCGCCGTCACGTCGAACTGGCCGATGCCCGTCAGGGCCGTCGACGACTCGTTCATGTCCTTCGGGTACACGCTGGTGTACGCCCGCACCGGCACGTCCTGCGTCTCGTTGTTGAACCCGAACTCCTCGGCCATCGCCCGCAGCTTGTCCTGGCCGAGGTCGACGGCCATCTTCGCGAAGACGTTGTTGCACGAGTACTGCAGCGCGGTGCGGATCGTGGCGTTCTCGCAGGGGGCGTTCGGGTTCTCGTTGGTCAGGTCGGTCACGGTGCCCGGCAGCGTGTACGGGTCCGGGCTGTCGGTCTTCTCGTCCACCGACCCGTACAGCCCGTCCTCCAGCGCGGCGGCCGCCACGACCAGCTTGAACGTCGAGCCCGGCGGCAGCGGCTGGCGCAGCGCGCGGTTGGTCAGCGGCTTGTCCGGGTCGTCGGTGAGCCTTTCCCAGGCCTCACCGGCGGTGTTGGCGTCGGTCAGCGACGTCGGGTCGTACGACGGGGTCGCCACGACCGCCAGGATCTCGCCGGTCCCCGGGTCGATCGCGACGGCGGCGCCCTTGGTCTCGCCCAGCGCCTCGAACCCGGCCTTCTGCACGTCCGGGTCGATCGTCGTGACCACGTTGCCCGGCTCGGCCCGCGTGCCGGTGACCGTGTCCATCACCGTCTTCAGCCGCGGGTCGGTGCCGTTGAGGACGTCCTGGTAGATGCCCTCCAGCTGCGTCGGCGCGTACGCCTGCGAGGCGTAGCCCGTCACCGCCGCGTACAGTTTGCCGTTCTCGTACGTCCGCTTGTACGCCAGGTCACCCCCTTCCGTGGGCGCCGAGCCGGTGACCGACCGGCCGGCCACGATGATGTTGCCCAGCGGCTCCGCGTACGTCTCGATCGCGTTGCGCCGGTTGTTCTTGTCGTCCGCGAGCGCCTGGCCTTCGTAGAACTGCACCCAGGTCGCCCTGACCAGCAGAGCGAACACCAGTAGGAGCGTGAAGACCGATGCGCGCCTGATCGTCTTGTTCATCCCGCTTGCAGGACGAACGGGCCGGAGCGAATCGTTCCCCCGCGCCCGTTTTCTCATCCTCCGTTCATGAAGCCGGCCTCGTAGGCGCGGATGACCGCCTGTGTCCGGTCGCGGCTGCCGGTCTTCGCCAGCACCGACGCCACATGGGTCTTCACCGTGGCCGGCCCCACCCGCAAGTGCCGGGCGATCTCCGCGTTGGTCAGCCCGGTCGCCATCAGGCGCAGCACCTCGCCCTCGCGGCCGGTCAGCCGCGCCGCCCAGGGCGGCGGGGCGGGGTTCGCGCGCGCGTGCTCGGCCGCCAGCTCGCGTACCGCCGACGGGAACAGCAGCGTGTCGCTGTGCGCGACCAGCCGTACGGCCTGGACCAGCGTGTCGGCGTCGGCGCGCTTGAGCAGGAAACCGGCGGCCCCGGCGCGCAGGGCGTCGTAGACGTAGGAGTCGTTCTCGAAGGTGGTGACGACCACGACGCGGGGCGGTTCGGCGAGCGTGGCGAGGATCTGCTCGGTGGCACGGATGCCGTCGGTCCCGGGCATGCGGACGTCCATCAGTACCACGTCCGGCAGGGTCTCCCGTACGACGGAGACGGCCTCGGCACCGGTGGCGGCCTCGCCCGCGACCTCCAGGTCCGGCTCGGCGGAGAGGATGGCGCGCAGGGCGGTGCGCACCATGCGCTCGTCGTCGGCGAGGACGATCCGGATCGGCGGGCGGGTCACGCGGTCTCCTTTGCATTCGGGGGCTCTCCCCGAAACTCGGGTGGTGGACATGGGGGTTGTCCGCGGCCTTCTGCGGTGGGCAGTCATGGGGACCCCGGCTTCCCCTGCGGTGGTCGGCCACCTGGGGTGCCCCCGGCTTCCTGCGGTGGTCACGGGGACGTCCCGGCCTGCTGCCGGTGGCCACGGGGGCGCCCTCCGCCTCCGGCGGTGGTGTGGTGCCACGGGCCCGGCCCCGGTCTCCGGCGGTGGGTCACGCGGTCCTTGCGAGCGGCAGCCGCACGTGCAGCCGCCACGTCCGCCCGACGGGACCCGCCTCCGCCGTGCCGCCCAGCAGCCGCGCCCGGTCGGCGACGCCGCGCAGGCCGTGGCCGCCGCCGGGGCGCGGGGCGGCGCCGGAGCGGGCGGCCTCGCCCGCCTCCCCGACCGGGTTCTCGACGGTGATCCGCAGATGGCCGTCCCGTACGTCGACGCGCAGCGTCACGGTGACCTGTCCGCCCGCGTGCCGCAGCGCGTTGCTCAGCCCTTCCTGCACGATGCGGTACGCCTCCCGGGACACCGGCGGAGGCAGCGCCCGCGGGTCGGCGGTGACGGTGACCGACACGCGCAGTCCGCCCGCGCGGGTGCGGTCCAGCAGGCCGTCGAGGTCGGCGGCGAGCGTGGGGGCGGGGGCGGTGCCGGGCGCGTCCCCGTCGCGCAGGACTCCCAGGACGGCGTCGAGTTCGCCCACCGTGCGCCGCGTGGTGTCCTCGATCGCGGCGAGGGCCTCGCGGACGAACCCCGGGTCGGAATCCAGGAGCCGGCGGGCCGCGCTCGCCTGGAGGGTGACCGCGCTCAGGGCGTGGCCCACGGAGTCGTGCAGTTCGCGCGCGAGCCGGTTGCGGACGGCGAGGTCGGCGGCGCGCGCCTCGGCCGCCGCCACCCGGTCCTCGGCCGACGGCCCGAGCAGGGCGGGCGCCCAGCGCGCCAGCAGCGCTCCGCACCCGGCGGCGCACCCGGCGAGCGCGACCAGCATCGCCCCACCCGCGACCGGCGCCAGCGCGAGCGCCCAGGCGTGGTCGAGGACGCCGGGCAGCCCCGCCCCGTCGTCGCGCAGCGCCGGCACGAAGGGCAGCACGATCAGCGCCGCCGCGAAGGGCGGCACCGCGAGTGACATCCCCGCCACGATCCCGCCGACGCCCAGGTGCAGCGTGAACCAGGCCGCCGTGCGCCCCTTCTCGCCCTTCGTCCGGGCCGGCCCGTACGCCAGCAGGTCGGCATCGACACCGCACAGCGACCGCACGACACCGGACTCAAGCGGGCGGGTGAGCGGGAACAGCGAGCTGACGGCGGCCAGGGGCAACCCGACGGCGAATGCGGCGAGTTGCAGCGTGAGGGACCCGAAGAGGTTGTCCACGCCGGTGATCGGGCCGACGACGACCGAGCCGACGAGGACGTACGGCATGGCGAGCGCGCCGCCGAGGATCAGATGGATCCACCGCAGGCGCGCCCGCCGGCCGAACAGGGACCGCGCGGCGGCGGTCACGGCCGGGTACGGGCCGTGGCCGACGACCGCCGGGCGAGGAAGTGGGCGCCGACTGAGGCGAGAAGGAGACCGGCGGTCATCTGCCCAGCGTAGGTGACCGTCAGCAGCTGTGTCGGGCGGTCGGCGGGATCGTCGGACGGCATCAGCGCGGCGAGCAGCATCCAGCCGCCCCAGCAGGCGACCGCGCCGGAGCAGACCCAGGCGGAGGCGAGGGGCACGGTGACCGGCAGGACGCGGGCGCGGTGGAAGGCGAGCAGCAGGGTGCCGGTGACGGCCGTCACGAGGAAGCCGGCGTGCATGCCCTCCAGCACCTGTAGGTCGGCGGTGCGGTCGGCGGCCTTCAGCCCGGCGGTGCCGCCGCCCGCCCAGTACAGCCGGACGGCGAGCGGGAACGCGGCGAGAACCGCCCCGGCGAGGGCGACGCCCCGGTACGGCCTCGCGACGACGCCGACCGGCAGCTCCCACACCCGCCCGCGCCACAGGTGCCCCCAGCGGTCACGGGCGTAGAGCGCGAAGAGCGCCCCGAGGGCCAGGCCCTGAACGATGAACCCGGTGTACACGACCCCGAACACCCACGGGTCGAGGAAGGGTTCACGCCCCGGGCCGGACTCGGTGGCGGTGTCGCCGCCGAGCGCCCGCGTCAGGAGCTGCAGCGGGAACCCCGCCATGATCGGCGCGAGCAGCCCCCCGGCGACCCACACCGGGGACACCAGCGCCCAGGCGGGCACGCGCAGGCCCCACGGCCGGGTCAGGATCAGGGCCAGCACGATCACACAGCTGTCCAGCAGCAGGGTGACCCCGTTGGCCGCGATCATGGTGGCACGGTGGTCCAGCAGGGCGCTGCCCTCCGGGATCCCGGCCCGACTCCCGGCGATCCAGGCGACCTTGAGGCCGAGGTACGGCAGGCAGGCGAGGACGGCGACCGCGCGCAGCAGCCTGCGGGTTCGGGTGGCGCCGACCGGTGAGGCGGCCGGAGCGGGGGCGAGCGTCCGTGTCATGCCTCCACGCTGCCGCGCGGACACCCTCGGAGGCGTCCTGCGCACCGACGATCCGTCTCCGCCGGGCGGCGGAGGGGGTCAGCCCGCGAGGTGGAGCACGACCTCCTCGATCACCTCGCCCCGGGCCCGGGCGAACCCCCGGGCATGGGCGCTCCTCTCGAACCCGCACTTCTCCAGGACGCGCAGCGAACCCGTGTTGTCCGCCGCCGCACGCGCGTACAGCGGGCGGTCGGTCACCTCGGCGAGCAGCGCACGCAGCGCCGCCGTGGCCACGCCCTTGCCCCAGTACGCCCGGTCGACCCAGTACGTCACCTCGCGCTCGCCCGGATCCCCGTACACCGCCGCGCTGCCTATGACGTCACCGTCGCCGAGGATGGTGCGCACGACGTCGCGTGACTTCCGTATCGTCTGCCAGTGCGTCGTGAACGCGTCCCAGTCGGCGGGGTCCGGCGGGATGAAGGCCGCCATGCGCAGGGCCTCCGGGTCGTTCATCTGCCGGAAGAAGACGGGCAGATCACTGTCGTGTACCTCGCGCAGTGCGATGTGCATGGCTCAGAGCCTACGCGTGGCCAGCGTCAGCCGGTCCCGCGCGTCGAACAGCGCGTCCTTCACCATCTGCTCGTGCGCGGGCGTCAGCCGCGCCACCGGCACCGAGCAGCTGATCGCGTCCCGCGCGGGGGTGCGGTAGGGCACCGCCACGCCGAAGCAGCGCAGGCCCAGCGTGTTCTCCTCGCGGTCCACGGCGAAGCCCTGCTCCCGCACCTGGCGCAGCTCCTCGATGAGCTTCTCCCGGTCGGTGATGGTGTGCTCGGTCAGCGCGGGCAGCGTCTCCGGCAGCAGTTTGCGGACCTGCTCCTCGCTGTACGTGCTCAGCAGTGCCTTGCCCAGCGAGGTCGAGTGGGCGGGCAGCCGGCGGCCGACCCGGGTGAAGGGCCGCAGGTAGTGCTGCGACTGGCGGGTGGCCAGGTACACGACGTTGGTGCCGTCCAGGCGTGCCAGGTGGATGGTCTCCGTGGTGTCGTCGGAGAGCCGGTCCAGCGTCGGCCGCGCCGCCGCGACCACCTCGTCGCCGTCGATGTACGACGTACCGACCAGCAGTGCCCGCACCCCGATGCCGTACCGCGTGCCGGTCGCGTCGGTCTCCACCCAGCCCAGCTCGACCAGCGTGCGCAGCAGCATGTAGAGGCTGGACTTGGGATAGCCGACGGCCTCCTGGACCGACGCGAGGGAGTGCATACCGGGCCGTCCGGCGAAGTACTCGAGCAGTTCAACCGTCCGCACGGCGGACTTCACCTGCGCTCCGCCCCCCGTCTCGCCAGCCGACATCGCCCTTGACCCCTTCGTTCGACGGGAAATAGTCTCCAACAGCATATTCATCATGAGAGACGGCGTTCAGTATATCGAACGAGCCTGAGCACGTTCGATGCCGAGCACGTTCCGATGCAGAGCACGTGGAGGGACCGCGGTGGCAGCAGCACCAGTCTGGAGTGTCGACCCCCGTACCGGGAAGCAGCGTGAACAGGTCGCGGTGGAAGCCACGGCCCAGGAGGTGGACGCCGCCGTACGCGCCGCGGACGCCGCCCGGGGCGCGCTGACCGACCGCACCGTCCGCGCGGCCTTCCTGCGCACCGCCGCCGACGAGCTGAAGGCCGCCGAGAGCACCCTGGTCGAGGTGGCCGACGCGGAGACCGCGCTCGGCCCGGTCCGGCTCGCCGGCGAACTCGCCCGCACCTGCTACCAGCTGCGCGCCTTCGCCGACATCGTCGACGAGGGGGAGTTCCTCGGCGTCGTCGTCAACCACCCCGACGACACCGCGACCCCGCCCATCCCCGACCTGCGCCGCTACAAGGTGCCGCTCGGCGTCGTCGCCGTCTACTCGGCCTCCAACTTCCCCTTCGCCTTCTCCGTCCCCGGCGGCGACACCGCCAGCGCCCTCGCGGCCGGCTGCCCGGTCGTGGTCAAGGCCCACCCGGACCACCCGGGCCTGTCCGAGCTGGTCGCCAAGGTCCTGCGCCGGGCCGCCGTGCGGCACGACATCCCCGAGGGGGTCGTCGGCCTCGTGCACGGTTTCGAGGCGGGCATCGAACTGATCAAGCACCCGCTGATCGCCGCGGCGGGCTTCACGGGGTCCATCCGGGGCGGGCGCGCGCTGTTCGACGCGGCGGCGGCCCGTCCGGTCCCGATCCCCTTCCACGGCGAGCTGGGTTCGCTGAACCCGGTCGTGGTCACGGAGGCGGCGGCCACCGAGCGGGCGGAGGCGATCGGCGCCGGGCTGGCCGGCTCGATGACGCTGGGCGTCGGGCAGTTCTGCGTGAAGCCCGGCCTGGTCCTGGTGCCTGCGGGCGCCGCCGGTGACGGCCTGGTCAAGTCCCTCACCGACGCGGTCAGCGACACGGACGCCGGGGTGCTGCTCGACCACCGCATGCGGGACAACTTCGTCGCCGGGGTCGCCGAGCGCGCGGCCCTGCCCGACGTGGAGTCCCCGGTGACGCCGGGCCCCGGCGGCGAGCACACCGTCAGTGCCGGGTTCCTGACCGTGCCGGCCGCGCGGCTGACCACGGAGGGCGAGCACGACCTGCTGCTGGAGGAGTGCTTCGGGCCGGTCACCGTCGTGGCCCGCTACGAGGACGAGGCCGAGGTGCGGGCGGTGCTGTCGCGGCTGCCGGGGAACCTCACGGCGACGGTGCAGCTCTCCGCCGAGGAAGCGGCGGGGGAGGGCGCCGGGGCGGCTCTCCTCGCCGAGGTGACGCCGCTCGCGGGGCGGGTGCTGGTCAACGGCTGGCCCACGGGGGTCGCCGTGGCGGCGGCCCAGCATCACGGGGGGCCGTACCCGGCTACCACGTCGACGTCCACGTCGGTGGGGGGTACGGCTGTCGAGCGGTGGCTGCGGCCGGTCGCCTATCAGGGTGTGCCGGAGGCCCTGCTGCCGGCTGAGCTGCGCGACGGGAATCCGCTGGGGTTGCCTCGGCGGTTCAACGGGGTGCTCGAGCGGTAGCGCCGAGGGGGCGGTTCGTATGCGGGTGCTGTACCGACAGGCGGCTGGTCGCGCCCACGCGGCCGAGCCGCATACCGGTACAGCACCGTTGAGTGCTTCCGGTCACCCTGAGATACTCGGTCGATGGACGTGAGACTTCCCGAACTGCCCTTTCCCCTCCGCCCGTACGGCCCCGACGGCGATTGGGCCTACGAGGGCGGCGCCCTCACCGGAACCGCCGGGCCCCGGCAGGACCGTTTCGTGCCGCCCACCGGGGAAACGCTCAGCCCCGTTGCGGACGCGCCCCGGCTGCTGGGGGCGCCCGACGGAGACTTCCAGCTGATCGCCCGCGTCACCGTCGGGTTCAACGCGGCCTTCGACGCCGGAGTCCTCTACGTCCACGTCGGCGAGCGGGCCTGGGCCAAGCTGTGTCTGGAGTACTCCCCGGACGCGGCCACCGTCTGCACGGTGGTCACCCGGGGGCACTCGGACGACTGCAACTCCTTCACCGTGGACGGGGACTCGGTGTGGCTGCGGGTCAGCCGTACCGGGCGGGCCTTCGCCTTCCACGCCTCCCTCGACGGCGAGCGCTGGACCTTCGTACGGCTGTTCACGCTGGGGGAGGAGAAGGAGACCGGGGCCGCCCTGGTCGGCTTCCTCGTGCAGGCGCCGACGGGGGACGGGTGCACGGCGACGTACGACCGGCTGGAGTACCGGTCGGCCTGGCCTGCCGACCTGCGCGACGGCAGCTGACGGAAGCCGGGGCGAGGCGGGAATGAGGTCCGCTGCTCGAACGTTCACGTACGGGTGCGGAGAAGGTCTCCGCACCCGTACGACCGGAGAAGAGCCGAGAAATGCGCGTCGAGATCTGGAGCGACATCGCCTGCCCGTGGTGTTACGTGGGCAAGGCCCGCTTCGAGAAGGCGCTCGCGGCCTTCCCCCACCGGGACGGCGTCGAGGTGGTCCACCGGTCGTTCGAGCTGGACCCCGGGCGGGCCAAGGACGACGTACAGCCCGTGCTGACGATGCTCACCGCCAAGTACGGCATGAGCGAGGCGCAGGCGCAGGCGGGTGAGGACAACCTCGGCGCGCAGGCCGCCGCCGAGGGCCTGGACTACCGCACCCGGGGCCGCGACCACGGCAGCACCTTCGACATGCACCGGCTGCTGCACCTCGCCAAGGACACGGGCCGGCAGGAGGCGCTGCTGGACGCGCTGTACCGGGCCAACTTCGCCGATGAGCGCTCCGTCTTCAACGACGACGAGCGCCTGGTCGGCCTGGCCGTCGCCGCCGGTCTCGACGCGGACGCCGCCCGCGCCGTGCTCGCCGACCCCACCGCCTACGCCGACGAGGTCCGCGCCGACGAGCGCGAGGCCGCACAGCTCGGGGCGAGCGGTGTGCCGTTCTTCGTGCTCGACCGGAAGTACGGCGTCTCCGGCGCCCAGCCCGCCGACGTCTTCGCGCAGGCGCTGACCCAGGCGTGGGGCGAGCGCACGCCCCTGAAGCTGATCGACGACGGCGGCGCGCAGGCGTGCGGCCCGGACGGGTGCGGGGTTCCCGGCAGGTGAGGCGTCAGGTCGGGCGCTCGCATAAGCGTCCCTTGGAGATGCGGCAGAAACGCGATGGACGGGGAGGACCCGGGGCCGCACAGTGGTCCCATGGAGAGCTTCGAGAACCTCGTCCGTACCGAGTTCGCCCCGAAGACCACGTACCTCAACACGGCCAGCACCGGCCTGCTGCCCGCCCGGACCCTCGTCGCCATGCGTGACGCGGCGGCCTCGGCGGCGGCCGGGCAGCCGTCCGACATGTTCGCCGACGTCGAGGCGTCCCGGTCGGCCTTCGCCCGGATCGTGGGAGTGCCCGCCACCCGGGTCGCGGCCGGCGCGTCGGTCGCCACGTACAGCGGGCTCGTCGCCGCCTCGCTGCCCGAGGGCGCCGAAGTGCTCACCGCCGAGGCCGACTTCAGCTCCCTGGTGAACCCGCTGCACATGCGGGGCGACCTGAAGGTGCGCAGTGTGCCGCTGGAGCGGATCGCCGAGTCGGTGGGGCCTCAGACCGTGCTCGTCGCGGTCAGCGCGGTCCAGTCCGCTGACGGCCGGATCGCCGACCTCGCGGCGCTGCGGGACGCCGCCCGGACCCACGGTGCGCGGACGCTGATCGACGCCTCCCAGTCGAACGGGTGGCTGCCGCTGGCCGCGGACGACTTCGACTACGTGGCCGCCATCGCCTACAAGTGGGTGCTCTGCCCGCGCGGCGTCGCCTTCCTCGTCGTACCGGAGGACCTGGGTGAGTCGGCCGGGCTGACGCCCCTGTTCGCGGGGTGGGCGTCGGGGGAGCACCCCTGGGACAGCTGTTACGGACCCGTCGAGGAACTCGCGCACTCCGCGCGGCGCTTCGACGAGAGCCCCGCCCTGTTCTCCTACACGGGCGCCCGGCATTCCCTGGCCCTGATCGAGGAACTGGGCGTGGAGGCGGTGCACGCCCACGACACCGCGCTCGCCGACCGGTTCCGCGCGGGGCTCGCCTCCCTGGGCCACGAGCCGGTGCCCGCGCCGGGCTCCGCGATCGTGTCCGTGCCCGGGCTCGGGCACCGCCAGGAGGAGTTGGCCCGGGCCGGGATCCAGGTCTCCGACCGGGCGGGCAACCTGCGGGCCGCCTTCCACGTGTACAACACGGCGGCGGACGTGGACCGGTTGCTGGACGTGCTGGCGGGCTGAGGCACCGGGGCCGGGAATATCGGGCAGGGGCCTCCCGTCCCACACGAAAAGGCCCCTGCCCGAGTCTCAGACGCGGGTCACTTCACCGGCGTGAAGTCCCGCGCCCCGATGAACTCCGGCCGCCGGATCGGTGCCGCGAACGGCTCGACCGCAGTGTTCTCCACGCTGTTGAACACGATGAACACGTTGCTGCGCGGGAACGGCGTGATGTTGTCGCCGGAACCGTGCATGCAGTTGCAGTCGAACCAGGTCGCCGAGCCGGCCTTGCCGGTGAACAGCTTGATGCCGTACTCGGAGGCCATCTTCGTCAGCGCCTCGTCCGACGGCGTCCCCGCGTCCTGCATCTGCAGGGACTTCTTGTAGTTGTCCTTCGGCGTGGCCCCCGCGCACCCGAGGAACGTCTTGTGCGACCCCGGCATGATCATGAGACCGCCGTTGGTGTCGTAGTTCTCGGTGAGCGCGATCGAGACCGAGATCGTGCGCATGTTGGGCAGGCCGTCCTCGGCGTGCCAGGTCTCGAAGTCCGAGTGCCAGTAGAAGCCGCTGGCCCCGAAGCCCGGCTTGACGTTGATCCGGGACTGGTGGACGTAGACGTCCGAGCCGAGGATCTGCCGGGCCCGCCCGACCACGCGCTCGTCGCGCACCAGCTCGGCGAAGACCTCGCTGATCTTGTGCACCTCGAAGACCGACCGGATCTCCTTGGACTGCGGCTCCACGATCGAGCGCTCGTCCGCGCGGATGGCCGGGTCGGTGGTGAGCCGCTCCAGCTCACGGCGGTAGACCTCGACCTCGTCCGGCCCGATGAGCTGGTCGATGGCGAGGAAGCCGTCGCGGTCCAGGGCCTGCAGGTCACCGGCCGAGACGGGACCGGGCGCGTCCGGGGAGCCCCAGACGACCGGGTCCTGCCGGGGGGTCGCCACCTCGGTGGCGCCGCGGGTGGGATAGAGGTCGGTGACGTTCGTGGTCGTGGTGGTCACGGTGACTCACACCTCCTCGGTGAGCAGCGGGTAGACGCCGTTCTCGTCGTGGTCCTCCCGTCCGGTCACGGGCGGGTTGAACACACAGATGCAGTGGAAGTCCTCCTTGACCTTGAGCGTGTGCCGCTCATGGCCGTTCAGGAGGTACATGGTCCCCGGCGTGATGTGGTACGTCTTCCCCGTCTCGCGGTCGGTCAACTCGGCGTCGCCCTTGGTGCAGACGACTGCCTCGATGTGGTTCGCGTACCACATCGACGTCTCCGTACCCGCGTACAGGATCGTCTCGTGGACGGAGAAGCCGACCTTCTCCTTCGCGAGGACGATGCGCTTGCTCTCCCAGGTGCCGGACGCCGATTTCACGTGCCGGTCGGTGCCTTCGATCTCCTTGAACGAACGGACGATCACGGTGGTGCGATGCCTCCTAGGTGAAGGGTGTGCAAGGGTCTCCGGCGCCTTCGGCCCACGGACACGCGGGCCGAAGGCGCCGGAAGCACTGGTGGTGGTGCCGGACGGTCAGGGCCGTCGGACGGTCAGGCGGTCTCGCGCACGGCCCGGGCGAGGGTCTTCATGCCCTCGTCCAGCTCGTCGGGCGTGATGGTCAGTGCCGGCAGCAGCTTGACGACCTCGCTCTCGGGTCCGGACGTCTCGATGAGCAGCCCGAGCTCGAAGGCGCGCTTGGCTACCCGACCCGCACGCTCCTTGTCGTGGAACTCCAGGCCCCAGACCAGGCCGCGGCCGCGGTACTCCTTGACGTCGGCGAGGTTCTCCTCGGTGATGGCGATCATGTGCTGCTCGACCTGCTCACCGCGGGTGCGGGTCTGCTTCTCCATCGCCGACCCGTCCGCCCAGTACGCCTCCAGCGTGGCGGTCGCCGTGACGAAGGCCGGGTTGTTGCCGCGGAAGGTGCCGTTGTGCTCGCCCGGCTCCCAGACGTCCAGCTCCGGCTTGAACAGGGTCAGTGCCATCGGCAGGCCGTAGCCGCTGATCGACTTGGAGACGGTGACGATGTCCGGCGTGATGCCCGCCTCCTCGAAGGAGAAGAAGGCGCCGGTACGGCCGCAGCCCATCTGGATGTCGTCGACGATGAGCAGCATGTCCTGGCGCTCGCACAGGGCGGCCAGGGCGCGCAGCCACTCGGGGCGGGCGACGTTGATCCCGCCCTCGCCCTGCACCGTCTCGACGATCACGGCGGCCGGCTTGTTGAGGCCCGAGCCCTGGTCCTCGAGCAGCCGCTCGAACCAGAGGAAGTCCTCGACGGTGCCGTCGAAGTAGTTGTCGAACGGCATCGGCGTGCCGTGCACCAGCGGGATGCCGGCGCCGGCCCGCTTGAAGGCGTTGCCGGTCACGGCGAGCGAGCCCAGCGACATGCCGTGGAAGGCGTTGGTGAACGACACGATCGACTCGCGCCCCTTCACCTTCCGCGCCAGCTTCAGCGCGGACTCCACGGCGTTGGTGCCCGTCGGGCCCGGGAACATGACCTTGTACGGCAGGTCACGCTTGCGCAGGATGACGTTCTGGAACGCCTCCAGGAAACGGCGCTTGGCGGTGGTCGACATGTCGAGCCCGTGCGTGACGCCGTCCCGCTCCAGGTAGTCGATCAGCGCGCGTTTCAGGACGGCGTTGTTGTGCCCGTAGTTGAGCGAGCCGGCTCCGGCGAAGAAGTCGAGGTACTCGTGGCCGTCCTCGTCGTACATACGGCTGCCGACCGCACGGTCGAAGACGGTGGGCCAGCCGCGGCAGTAGCTGCGTACCTCGGACTCGACGGTCTCGAAGACGCTGAGGTCGGGCTGGGTGATGGTCACGACGAATCGCTCCTCGTTGGGTGAGGGTGGGAGAGGAAGGTCGTACGGATCCGGGGGACCGGTGCGGTCCCGGCCGGGAAGTCTGAGGGGCCGGACTGGCACGGGGTGCCGGGCTGTCCGGCGAACCGGTCGGTCAGCGGGCGGTGGCCGGCAGGGGGCCGATGCGGTACAGGACCTCGGGTTCGTGCGGCCCGTCGGGGAACAGGACGGTGTCGAACAGCACCTCACGCTCCAGCCGGGCGCCGTGGCGCTCGGCGAACGAGGTGAACAGCCGCTGGGAAGCGGTGTTGTCCGGGGAGATCGTGGTTTCCAGGGTGGTCAGTCCGCGCTCCGCGACGGTGCGGGCGGCCAGTCCGTCGAGCAGGGCCGCGGCGAGTCGGCGTCCGCGGTACGCCTCGTCCACCGCGA
This sequence comes from Streptomyces mutabilis, assembly GCF_014649815.1. GTDB lineage: Bacteria > Actinomycetota > Actinomycetes > Streptomycetales > Streptomycetaceae > Streptomyces > Streptomyces mutabilis. The sequence continues at coordinate 13,633 of NZ_BMTT01000020.1, forward strand.
CCTGCCACACGAGCAGGGTGTCCGGCCGGTCCGGCCGCACGTACCCGGTGACGAAGCCGACCGGCTCACCGCGCTCGTCGCGGGCGACGGCCGACGTGGCGGCGAAGTCCCGGCACCAGAGCAGATAGCTGTAGGACGAGTTCAGGTCGAGGACCTTCGAATCCCTCGCTATCCGCCACAGGGCGGCCCCGTCGGCCACTCTCGGACGGTCGATTTGCAGGTCTGCTTGCGCGGCAGTCATGCAGATTGAATTTACCCAGCGAAATTCAAAATTGCATCGCCGAACGGGGTTACGGATGGGCGCATGCTGTGTTATCACGCGGGCGCGTGCCGACGCGCGAGAGAGCGACGCTATGTCCCGATTTCTGCCGCACGAAGGGCGCAAACCGGACAGCATGTGTATCGGGTCACAATCGCGTAACTCGCGCGAGACGTGCCCGAAATGCGAGGCTTGAGCGCCACGGAATCTCTGTGTTTAGGTCCCGGGAAAGCGGGCAGAAGAATACGGGAAGCTGCGCTGAGCGTAATTTCTTAATTCCGTTTATCGTGAGCTTCGGGAATTGCCCTGAATTCAGGCTTCCGTTACCGCTTCCGAAAGGCCGGAGCCGACCGGGCGGTCCCAGGCGTCCTCGACGGCCCGCCGAGCGGCCTCCGGATCGGCCTTCAGTCCCTTCTCGGCCAGCGCGGCACCCAGTGCCGCCAGGGAGCCCTGCACCGCCCCGCGCGTCGCGTCCGGCCCGTAGTGGTTGATCCGGATCATCTCCCCGGCCAGCGCACCCCCGCCCGCCGCCAGCGGCAGCCCCGGGTCGGACACCAGGGCGCGGGCCACCATCTCCGACGCGTCCACGTCCGACGGAACCCGCAGCGTCGTCGCGACCGGCGCCGCGTCCCGCGCCTCGCGCACGTACGGCTCCAGACCGCCGCCCAGCGCGAGCGCGCCGGCCCGGGTGGCCGCCGCGGCCGAGGCGTGCCGCGCCATCACCGTCCGCGGGCCCTCCGCCTCGATGCGCTCCACGCACGCCTCCAGTGCGAGCATCTCCAACTGCGCCGGCGCGTGCAGCAGCGCCTTGCGACCGCCGTCGATCCAGCGCTCCTTCCAGTCCAGCAGGGACAGGTACGAGCGCCGCGGGGCGTTCGGGTTCGCCGCCATCCGCGTCCACGCCCGCTCGCTCACGGACACCGCCGACACCCCGGCCGGACCGCCCATCGCCTTCTGCGCGCCGATGACGCACAGGTCCACGCCCCACGCGTCCGGCAGCACCGGCTCGGCGCCCACGGAGGCCACGGCGTCCAGGTAGAGCAGCGCTCCGTGCGCCCGTACCGCCTCGCCGATCTCCGCGACCGGGTTGGTGTTCCCGGTCGCCGCCTCCGCGTGCACCAGGGACACGAAGTCGATCTCCGGGTGCTCGGCGAGGGCCCCGCGGATCTGCTCGGCGGTCACCGCCGTGTGGAACGGCACGGCGAGGTCGTGCACGGTCGCGCCGCAGTCCCGCAGCCAGTTCCCGAACGTCTGCCCGTACGGCCCCGTGATCACGTTCAGCGCGACGGTGCCCGGCCCGGCGGCGGCGCGGATCGCGCCCTCCAGCGGCAGCAGCGCCTCGCCCTGCATGACCACGACGTCCTGTCGGGTGCCGAGCAGGCGCGCGACCCGGTCCTCGATCGCGGCGAAACGGCCGGCGCTCAGCGGGGCGAGGTCCAGGAAGGGGTGGGTCACGGCGGTGCTCTCTTCAGTAACGGTCAGGTGTACGGCGCGTACGGAGTCGAGAGTAACCATGGCCCAGGGCGCCACTCGCGCCGGCAGGCTTCCGTTGCGACACCCCCACGCCCGGAATTGTGGCTTCCGCCACAGTCATGGCGGTCGCCGGCTGATGGACTCGGGCTCGTGATCCTCCTGCTGCTCGTCCTCGTCGCGGTCGTGACGGCCGTCCTCCTCGGCCGGGGCACCGGCACGTACCCCCGTGCGCGCACGGCACCGGAGGCCCTCGTTCCCGCGCCGCGCAAGCCGGGCGCGCCCTTCCGCGTCGTCGCCGGCGCAGCGGGCTGGGCCGCCGCCCTGCTGTACCTGTGGGGCCTGGTGTGCGTGGGGTTCGCGGCCATGGAGGCGGAGGACGGCGGCACGGACTCCTCGCCGCTGCGGCCGTGCCGTACCGGCGTGCCCCCGGAGCTGTCCGGGCGCGTCATCGACTACTCCGTCTCCTACCTGCCCCTGCGCTTCAGCTGCGAGACCGCCGACGGCGAGGCCTACGACTCCGCCGACGTGCCCGGCTACGTCAACCCCGGCGTCGCCGTCCTCGCCCTGACCGCCGTCGCGAGCGCCGTCTCGGCCGGATACGCCACCGAGCGGCGCGCCCGCGCGGCAGCGCGCGACGGTGACCGGTGACCGGGCCTTCGAACGGCCCCGGGGCCCGGTCTAAGGTGCGGGGCATGAGCGATCGCACGGTGCTGCACGTGAAGGGACGGGTGCTCGTCGGGCCGGAAGAGGTCCGCGACGAGTTGTGGGTGATCGACGGCAGGGTCTCGTACGACCGTCCCGCCGGCGCCGCCGACGTCCGCACCGTCCGCGGCTGGGCCGTGCCCGGCCTGGTCGACGCGCACTGTCACGTCGGGCTCGACCAGCACGGGGCCGTCCCCGAGGACGTCGCCGAGAAGCAGGCGCTGACCGACCGCGAGGCCGGCACCCTCCTCATCCGCGACGCGGGCTCGCCCTCCGACACCCGCTGGATCGACGACCGCGAGGACCTCCCGAAGATCATCCGGGCCGGCCGGCACATCGCCCGCACCCGCCGCTACATCCGCAACTACGCCTGGGAGGTCGAGCCCGACGACCTCGTCGCCTACGTCGCCCAGGAAGCCCGGCGCGGCGACGGCTGGGTGAAACTGGTCGGCGACTGGATCGACCGCGACCTCGGCGACCTGTCCGCCTGCTGGCCGCGCGGCGCGGTGGAGGCGGCCATCGCGGAAGCCCACCGCCTCGGCACCCGCGTCACCGCGCACTGCTTCGCCGAGGACTCTCTGCGCGACCTCGTGGAGGCCGGCATCGACTGCGTCGAGCACGCCACGGGCCTGACCGACGACACCATCCCGCTCTTCGCCGAGCGGGGCGTCGCCATCGTGCCGACCCTGGTCAACATCGCCACCTTCCCCGCCCTCGCCGACGGCGGCGAGTCCAGGTTCCCCCGCTGGTCGGCCCACATGCGCCGGCTCCACGAACGCCGCTACGACACCGTACGGAGCGCCTACGACGCCGGGATCCCGGTCTTCGTCGGCACCGACGCGGGCGGCTCGCTGGCGCACGGTCTGGCGGCGGCGGAGGTCGGGGAGCTGGTCACCGCCGGCATCCCGCCCGTCGAGGCGCTGGCCGCGACGACCTGGGCCGCCCGGCGCTGGCTGGGGCGTCCCGGCCTGGACGAGGGCGCGCCGGCCGACCTGGTGGTGTTCGACGAGGATCCGCGCGCGGACGTGCGCGTGCTCGGCGCTCCGCGCCGGGTGGTGCTGAACGGGCGCGTCGTCGGTTAGCCGGCCGGAGTGACGCCGGGGAACGCCCGCGCCAGGGTATTCGAAAAGACGGTCGGAAACCCCACGAAGGGGTGAAGTGCCCCATTACTGCTGACGGTTCGGCGCGCGCGGGGACATCCTTTCCGGGTCCCGAGCATGTCGCTCATGCGTGTCCCGCACGCATGTCCCACTGGGGGTCCCACCACCTTGAACGGCAACGCCTTCCGCATGCCCGCACGCCGCCTCGCCACCGTCGCGGCGGCCACGGCCCTCGCCGCCGGTCCCGCGGCGCTGGCCGGCGCGGGCACCGCTCACGCGACCGGTGACCACGGCCGCGCGAGCGCCACCGTCCTGCGCACCGGGCTCGACGTGTCCCTGCTCGACAAGACCGTGAACGTCCCGCTCACCGTCACCCTCAACGAGGTGCGGGCACCCGAGAGCGCCGAGAAGACCGCGCTGACCGCCCGCCTCGACGGCGTCGACGGCGGCAGGCCCTTCAGCGTCCTGCGCGCCGACGTGGCGCGGACGAAGGCGACGGCGACCGCGGCGAAGAGCGAGGGCCGCACCGAACTGGCCCACGCCGAGGTGCACGTGCCCGGCCTGCCCCTGCTGTCCCTGATCGAGCTCGAGAAAGTCACCTCCACGGCGACCTGCGAGGCCGGGAAGGCACCGGTCGCCGACGCCGACCTGCTGGGCGCGGTGACCGTCCTCGGGAAGAAGGTCACGCTGACCACCGGCGGGCCGACGGAGGTGAAGGTGCCCGGCGTCGGCGAGGTGCGGCTCGACCTCTCCAAGACGCAGACCACCTCGCGGACGGCCGCCGCCACCGCGCTCGAACTCAACGTGTCCGTCAACCCCCTCGACCTGAACGTCGCCGAGGTCGACGGCACCCTGACCCTGGCCGAGGCGACCTGCGAGTCCCCGGCCGCTCCGGAGCCCGACGAGGCACAGCCCCCGGCGAAGGGCGAGGAGCCCGCCGCCGGGCCGGAGGCCGAACCCGCCGCCGACGTCCGGCCCCAGGGCGCCCGCGCCGAGGCCGACCTGGCCGAGACCGGCGGCAGCTCGGCGACCCCGTACATCGCCGCGAGCGCCGCCGCCCTGGTCCTGGCGGGCGGCGGCGCCCTGGTCCTGGCCCGGCGCAGGCGCGGCTGACGAGCGGGGGGTGGCGGGAGCGCGCGGGGCGGGGACCGGCCGGGGAGGACCCGTCCTGGCCGTACGCCTCAGGACGGTCCCGTCACCGCCCGCCTCAGCGCCCCCAGGAAACCGTCCGTGGTCGCCCGGTCCCGTACCGCCAGCCGCAGCCACTCCTCGCCCAGCCCCGGGAAGGTGTCGCCGCGCCGCACCGCGTACCCGAGGTCGCGCAGCCGGTGGCGCACGGCGGCGGCGTGCGGGAGGCGGAGGAGGACGAAGGGGCCCTCGGCGGCAGCGACGATCCGCAGGCCGGCGTCGGTGAACTCGGCGAGCCCGGCGACCAGGTGGGCCCGGTCCGCGGCGGTGCGGTGGGCCGCGCGGGCGGCCTCCGCCAGCGCACGTGGCGCCACGCATGCCTCCGCCGCCGCCAGCGCGGGCGTGGACACGGGCCACAGGGGCTGGGCGCGTTCCAGGTCCGCGATCGTCTCCGGCGCCGCGAGGACGTAGCCGATGCGCAGCCCCGCCAGCCCCCACGTCTTGGTGAGGCTGCGCAGGACCACCAGCCCGGGGACGTCCGTCCGCCCGGCCAGCGCCTCCCGCTCGCCCGGCACCGCGTCCAGGAACGCCTCGTCCACGACCAGCGTCCGCCCGGGACGGGCCAGTTCCACGATCGCGGCCGCCGGATGCAGTACCGACGTCGGATTCGTCGGATTGCCGATCACCACCAGGTCGGCGTCCTCCGGGACGGCCGCCGGGTCCAGCCGGAAACCGTCCGCCTCCCGCAGCAACACCCGGTCGACCGTGTGCCCCGCGTCCCGCAGTGCCGCCTCCGGCTCCGTGAACTGAGGGTGCACCACGACCGGCCGGCGCACCTTCAGCGCCCGCGCCAGCAGCACGAACGCCTCCGCGGCGCCCGCCGTCAGCAGCACCCGCTCCACCGGCAGCCCGTGCCGCGCCGCCACCGCCGCCCGCGCCGCCCGCCCGTCCGGGTACGCCGCGAGGGAGCCGAGAGAGGCGGCGACGTGCTCGCGCAGCCAGGCCGGAGGAGTGTCCGCGCGGACGTTCACCGCGAGGTCCACCAGCGCCGAGCCGTCGTCGCGCACCTCGGCGTCCCCGTGGTGCCGCAGATCAGGCCCCTGGGCCTCAGTGTGCGTGGGAGTGTGCGTGTCCATGCCCGTGGTGCCCGTGGTGGTGGTCGTCGTCGTCGGGGTGGAAGTGCGGCTGCTGCGGCAGTCCCACCTTGTCCTCGAAACCGGGCAGCGCGATCCGGTACACGCAGGAGTCGCAGTTCATCCGCAGATCGCCCTTGACGGCCTCCTCGTACCGCTCCCACACCAGGTCCAGCAGCTCCGGCTCCGGCCCGATGACATCGGCCGACCGCACCTCGGTCTCCGGGTGCGCCGCCGCCCACACCTCGGTCTGGTGCCGGACCCGGTCCGGGAGGATGCCGGTGAACAGGAAGTACGGGAGCACCACGACCCGCCGCGCCCCCAGCCGCGCGCACCGGTCCAGGCCGCCCGGCACGTCCGGCTTCGCCAGCGACACGAACGCCGTCTCCACGGCCGCGTATCCGCGCCCCTCCCACAGCAGCCGCGCCGCCTTGAACACCTCGGCGTTGGCGTCCGGGTCCGTCGACCCGCGCCCGACCAGCAGCACGGTCACCTCGGCCGGGTCCCAGGACGGGTCGACCACCTGAGCCAGCCGCCGCTCCAGCACCCGCAGCAGTGCCGGGTGCGGGCCCAGCGGACGCCCGTAGGTGTAGGTGATGCCGGGGTGGCGCTCCTTCTCGCGGGACAGCGCCGCCGGGATGTCGCCCTTGGCGTGCCCGGCGGACACCAGCATCAGCGGCACCGCGGCGAACCGGCGCACCCCGCGCTCCACCAGCTCGGCGACGGCCTCGCCCAGCGGCGGCGGGGACAGCTCGATGAAGCCGCCCGCGACGGGCAGTTCGGGGTGGCGGCGGCCCAGCTCGCGCACGAAGTCGCGGAAGGCCTCGGCTCCGGCCTCGTCCCGGGTGCCGTGTCCGGCGATGAGCAGGGCGGGCGGCGGGGTGGTCACGATTTCTCCTCGAAGTGCGGATCGGAGTACGAAGTGGGGTGGTACAGCAGGGCGTTGAGCGCGGCGGCGGCGACCGCCGAACCGCCCTTCTCGGACACGTTGCTGACGGCGGGCAGGCCGCTCTCGCGCAACGCGGCCTTGGACTCGGCCGCGCCGACGAACCCGACGGGCAGACCGATGACGAGCGCCGGGTCGGCGTCCAGGGTGAGCAGTTCCTCCAGGGCGGTCGGCGCGCAGCCGATCACCCACAGCGCGCCCGGCCCGACCTGTTCGTACGCCAGCCGTACGGCGTGCGCGGAGCGGGTCAGACCGGGCCCGGACCGGGCCTCCTTGAGCCGGCAGACCGTCTCGCGCCGGGTGATGCCCGCGGCGACCATCTCGACGTCCACGACGACGGGCGCCCCGGCGTGCAGCGCGGAGTACGCCTTCTCCAGCGCGGCCTCGTCCGTGACGAGGTCGGTGGCGTAGTCGAGGTCGGCGGCGGAGTGGATGACCCGCTCCACCACCGCCCGGGTCAGCGGCGGGAAGTGCGAGGTGTCCAGGCGGGCGCGCAGCCGCCGGAAGGACTCCTGCTCGATGGGGTGGACGACACGGCTCATCGCGGCCCCTCCGCGGACGTCCCCTGCCAGCGGTAGCCGCGCGGCGTCACCATGCGCCCGGCGATCTCACGGGTCGCGGTGTTGCCGACCGTCACGACCGTCATCATGTCGACCGTCGCCGGGTCGAGCGCGGCGAGCGTGGTCAGCCGGCTCGACTCGTCGGCCCGCGACGCGTTGCGCACGACACCCACCGGCGTGGCCGGCGCCCGGTGCTCCGCGAGGATCGCCAGCGCCTTGGGCAACTGCCAGTCCCGGCCCCGGCTGCGCGGGTTGTAGAACGTCACGACGATGTCCGCCTCGGCCGCCGCCCGCACCCGCCGCTCGATGACCTCCCACGGCGTGTGCAGGTCGGACAGGCTGATCGACACGTGGTCGTGACCGAGCGGCGCGCCCAGGACCGCCGCGGCCGCCAGCGCCGCCGTCACCCCGGGCACCCCGACCACGTCGATGTCGTCGGACGCCTCCGCGAGCGCGGGGGAGGCCATCGCGTACACCCCGGCGTCCCCGCTCCCGATCAGTGCCACGGCGTGCCCGCGCCGGGCCTCCTCCACCGCGGTCCGGGCCCGCTCCTCCTCGGCGCCGAGCCCCGACTCCAGGACCCGCGTGCCGGGCCGCAGCAGGTCGCGGATCTGGTCGACGTACTGGTCGAGCCCGACCAGCACCGACGCCCGCCGCAGCTCCGCCTGCGCGCGCGGCGTGACCAGGTCCCGGGCGCCCGGACCGAGCCCGACCACCGCGAGCCGCCCGCGCCCCGGCCGCCGTACGACCGCGCAGGTCGCCATCGCCGGAGTGGCCGCCGACTTGCGCTTGGGCACGAGGAGTTCGCCACCGCGCACCAGCGCCGCCGCCTCCGCGACCGACGGGGTGCCGACGGCCGCGAGCGGGGCGTCGGACGGGTTGGGCACCTCGATACCCGCCAGCTCGTCGGCGGCGTACGTCACCAGGGGCACGCCCAGCCGCTCGGCGGCACCCACGATCCCCGGCTCCTGCGCCTTGGCGTCCACGGTGGCCAGCTCGGCCACCGACGCGGCGGACAGCCCGGACTCCCGCAGGGCCGTCTCCACCAGCCCGTGGACCTCGTCCACCGGAGCGCCCTTCGAGGCGCCCACCCCGACGACCAGGGACGGCGGACGCAGGACGACCTCCCGCTCGGCCGGCTCCACCAGCCGGTCGGTGACCCGGACCGCGTACGCACCGGCCTCGGCGACCGGCAGCGGCGGCAGCGGCCAGCTCACCTCCGCCCGCAGCGCCACCGGCTCGCCGTCCAGCAGGGCCCGCGAGACCCCGGCGACATCGCCCTCCACGGGCAGTCCGAGCGTGTCCAGGCCGGCCAGGCCCACGGCGTCCGTCGCCGTCGTCACCACCGGCTCGGCGCCCAGCACCTCGCCGACCGCGCGGGCCAGTTCGTTGGCGCCGCCGCCGTGACCGCCGACCAGCGACACGGCGTACCGCCCGCCCTCGTCGACGCACACCACTCCCGGGTCGGTCCGCTTGTCGTCCAGCAACGGAGCCACGAGGCGGACCACGGCCCCGGTCGCCAGGAAGCACACGAGCTGCTCGCACTCGGCGAACGCGGTCCGCACGGCGTCCGCGACGGGACCCCCGTACACGCGCGTGCGGTCCGGCCACGCCGCGGCCAGCCGGTCCCGCGCCGCAGCTCCCGCCGCGGTGGCGGAAATGAGGCCGATCAAAGGGAAACTCCTTCGGTACGGCTGTGCGGCCTCTCGCCCCACAGCAGGAACACGGGATTGGTGGCCGCCAGCCGGGTCACGTCACCCGGCAGCGGCGCCAGCCGGGACGACTGCAGCAGCACCCCGTCACACTCCAGCCCGGCGCCGAGCAGCGCCTCGCGGGCCGCCGGCACCCGGTCCAGCGCGGCCATCGCGACGACCACGGCCCGCCGGGCGCGCCGCGCGCAGGCGGCGACGATGGCGGGCAGCTCGCGCCCGCCGCCCCCGACGAACACGGAGTCCGGGTCGTCCAGGTCGGACAGGACCGTGGGCGCCGCCCCGTGCACCACCCGCACGTCCACATCGTGCGCGGCGGCGTTGGCGCGCACCCGCTCCACGCCGTCCGGCGTCTTCTCGACGGCGGTGACGGCCGCGCCGAGCCGCGCGCACTCCACGGCCACGGACCCCGAGCCCGCCCCGACGTCCCACACCAAATCCCCGGGCCGGGGCCCGAGCCGGGCCAGCGCCAGAGCCCGCACCTCGTACTTGGTGATCATCGAGTCGCGGTGGGCGAAATCCGTCTCGTCCAGCGCCCACCCGGCGGGCCCCGGCCGCGGCCCGGCGACCGAGCGCACCGGCCCCAGCGCCCGCGCCTCGTCCAGGCACAGCACCACACTCACCGCCGCCCCCCAGTCACGCCCGGCGGCCTCGACGGGCGTCACCCGCTCCACGCGCTCGTCGGCGGTGCCCAGCGCGGAGGCGACGACCAGGACCCGCGGGTCGGTCCGCAGCGCGGCGCCCAGCTCCGCCGGGCCGGCGCCGGGCCCGGTCAGCACGGCGACCTTCGGGTGCGCCCGGCACAGGTTCACTGCCGTCCGCAGGTCCCGTCCGTGCGCGCTGGCCACCACGGCGTCGTCCCACGGCAGCCCCGCCCGCGCGAACGCGGCGGCGACGGACGAGACCCCGGGCCGCACGTCCAGCCGCTGAGCCCCGAACCGCTCGGCCAGCACCCGCACGATCCCGAAGAACCCCGGGTCGCCGGAGGCCAGCACGACCACCGGCCGCTCCTTCGCGACGTACTCCGCGACCGTGTCCAGGGCGGGAGCCAGCGCCCCGAGGACGACCCGCTCGGCCCCCTCGGGCAGCCGTACGGCCTCCAGGTGCCGCCGCCCGCCGACGACCAGCTCCGCACCCGCGACGACGTCCCCGGCGGGCGCCGCACCGGCGGCCCCCATCCCCACGACGGTGATCACGTGCTTGCACCCCGCGCGCGCAGCTCACGCCGCGCCTCCGGATCGGCCTTCCGGTAGCCGTGGAAGTGCCCCGGGTGGTACAGGTGCGAGCGCGTGCCGTGCGCGTCGAGGGCCGGGCCGACCAGGAACAGGGTGTGCTTCCAGAGCTTGTGCTCCTTGACCGTCTCCTCCAGCGTGCCGATCGTGCACTTCACGACCAGCTCCTCCGGCCAGGTGGCCTGGTACGCGACGACCACCGGGGTGTCGGTCGGGTAGCCGCCCTCCAGCAGCTCCCGCACCAGCTGCCCGCTGCGCGCCGCCGACAGGAACACCGCCATGGTCGTCCCGTGCTTCGCGAACTCGCGAACCTCCTCCCCGGGCGGCATCGGCGTCTTGCCGCCGCCGAGCCGCGTGAGGACGACGGACTGCGCCACCTCCGGGATCGTCAGCTCCCGCTGCGCCAGCGCGGCCACGGCGGAGAAGGCGGAGACACCGGGCACGACCTCGGTCGCGATGCCGATCTCCGCGCACCGGTCCAGCTGCTCCTGCGTTCCGCCCCACAGCGCCGGATCGCCGGAGTGGATACGGGCAACCCGCAGCCCCTCCTGAGACGCCCGCCGGTAGACGGCCACGACGTCTTCGAGCGACATCGTCGCCGAGTCCAGTACCTCGGCGCCCTCCCGCGCGTGCTGCAGCACCTCCGCCTGCACCAGGCTCGCCGCCCAGATGACGACGTCGGCCTCCGCGATGGCGCGCGCCGCGCGGAACGTCAGCAGGTCGGCGGCGCCGGGACCGGCGCCGACGAAGGTCACCCTGCCGGTACGGGCAGCGGCATCACGGGCCATGGAATCCATGGGACGGGGTCCTTTCCTACGCATACTTACTGCCGTTGCTGCTGTCGTGCGCACGGATCCGCGCTCCGATCGGATAGCAAGGGCCCATGGCGGTCTTCGTCGCGCTCGGCGCGTTCCTGATGACGCTGGCCGGCGGCTGGACGGCACAGCGGGTGACCGACCGGCGCCACCTGGTGCTGGGCCTGGCCGGCGGCCTGATGCTGGGTGTGGTCGGACTCGACCTGCTGCCGGAGGCACTGGAGGCGGCCGGCGACGAGGTGTTCGGAGTGCCCGAGGCGCTGCTGCTCTTCGTCGCCGGCTTCCTGCTCGCGCACCTGGTGGAACGCCTGCTGGCCGCCCGCCGCGCCGCGCACGGAGGCGAGGAGGACGGACACCGCTCGCCCGAGGTGGGCCTGACGGCCGCCGCCGCGATGGTCGGACACAGCGCGATGGACGGCGTGGCGATCGGCGCGGCCTTCCAGATCGGCGGAGGCATGGGCGCGGCGGTCGCGATGGCGGTGATCGCCCACGACTTCGCGGACGGCTTCAACACCTACACCCTCACCAGCCTGTACGGGAACGCCCGCCGCCGCGCGATCGCGATGCTGTTCGCCGACGCCCTGGCCCCGGTGGCCGGCGCGGCCTCCACGCTCCTGTTCACCATCCCGGAGGGCGTACTCGGCGCGTATCTCGGCCTCTTCGGCGGCGCGCTGCTCTACCTCGCCGCCGCCGAAATCCTCCCCGAGGCCCACCACGAGCACCCGGCCCGCTCGACGCTTTTGTGCACGGTCGCGGGCGCGGCGTTCATCTGGCTGGTGGTGGGCGTGGCCGAATGAGCCGCCGTCCCTGGAGAGGTTCACAGCTTCCCGCCCCGCCCGCCCTCGCGCCGGGCGGGCGCGATGAGCGTAGAGAGGTACGGCAGCGGTCCGCCGTCCAGCTCCGCCGCGGCCCGCACCGACTCCTCCGGCAGCCCCAGCGCCGACCCCCACACGGCGTCGTCCAGCCGCCCGGTCTCCCGCAGCGCCTCGGCGACCTCGGCCGCCTGCCGGCCGAACTTGTAGGCGACGACCGTACCCGGCCCGTTCAACGCGTCCTTGAGCACGGCGGCCCCCGCGGTCACCGGCACCAGCGTCAACGGCTCGGTGCCCTCGGTCAGCACCGCGCCCGACCGCGCCGCGAGGTCCTGCATGGCGGTGATCCCCGGCACGGTCTCCACGGCGGTGCCCGGCACCAGCTCGCCGACGGTCTGCGCGAGATAGGTGAAGGTGGAGTACACGTTGGGGTCGCCGATGGTCGCGAAGGCCACGCTGCCGTGTTCCCTGAGCAGCCCGGCCACCCGCTCCCCGGCCGCGTCCCACGCCGCCTCACGGCGCGTCCGGTCGGTGCGCTCGTTCAGCGCGAACACGACCCGTACGACCTTGTCGGCGGGGACGTAGTGCAGCACGGTGGCCTCCGCCCGCCCCCGCTCCCCGCCATCCTTTCCATCGGATGCAGCCATCACGGGTACGACGACGACCTCGGCGGCCCGCAGCGCGTTGACCCCCTTGACGGTCACCAGCTCCGGGTCCCCGGGCCCGACTCCGACCCCGACCAGCCTGCTGCTCATGACGTCCGGCACCTCTCCACGAACCGACGGGCGACACCGGGCTCGGACGCCCAGTGCGTGTGCAGATAGCTCGCGTGCACACCGCGCTCCACAAATCCCTCGACGCGCCGCTCGGGCGCACGCATCCCCCAGGCGGGCGCCACCCCGGCCCCCGGCTCCACGACCGTCCGGTGGAACTCGTGCCCCCGCATCCGCGTCCCCGCGACCGCCAGCGAGCTGTCCGTGACGGCCACGGCGTCCCGGTAACCCAGCGTCAGCCGCTCGGACATCCGCGCGGAGGCGTCCAGCACCCCGCACATGGGCAGGCCGTCCAGCTCCCGGCACAGATAGAGCAGCCCCGCACACTCGGCGGCGACGGGCGCCCCGCCGAGGGCCAGCTCGGCGACGGCCTTGCGCAGCGGCTCGTTGGCGGACAGCTCGGAGGCGTACACCTCGGGAAACCCGCCCCCGACGACCAGCCCGGCGGTCCCCTCGGGCAGCTCCTCGTCCCGCAACGGATCGAAGACGACGACCTCGGCCCCGGCGGCGGCGAGCAGTTCGGCGTGCTCGGCGTAGGAGAACGTGAACGCGGCCCCACCGGCGACGGCCACGCGCGGTCCCAGCCCGTCCGGCGTTCGAGGACGAGGCCCGTCCGGGGCCGAAAGCGGGGGCCCGGAGGCGGTAGCCCCCGGGGGCGAACAACGCAGGACCTCACCCGCGTCCCAAGCCGCACACTCCAACGCCCCCGCACTACGCGCCAGCCCGACCAACGCCTCCAGGTCACAGCCGTCGGAGACCTGCGCGGCCATCGCCGCAACGGCCTCGACCGCCTGCGCGCCCCGCTCGGCGACCGGCACCAACCCCAGATGCCGGGACGGCGTCTCGACCCGCGGCACCCGCCGCAGCACCCCCAGCACCGGCACCCCGGCGGAGTCCAACGCCTCCCGCAGAAGCGCCTCGTGCCGATCCGACCCGACCTTGTTGAGGATCACGCCCCCGACCCGCACCTCCGGGTCCCAGGACACGAACCCGTGCACCAGCGCCGCGACCGACCGCGACTGCGACGACGCGTCCACGACCAGCACCACCGGCGCCCGCAGCAGCTTGGCGACCTGCGCGGTGGACGCGAGCTCACCCTCCCCGGCCGCCCCGTCGTACAGCCCCATCACACCCTCGACCACGGCGATGTCGCACCCGCGCGCCCCGTGCAGGAACAGCGGCCCGACCAGCTCGGGCCCGCACAGGTACGCGTCGAGGTTCCGCCCCACCCGCCCGGTGGCGAGCGCGTGGTACCCGGGGTCGATGTAGTCGGGCCCGACCTTGTGCGGCGACACGGCGAGCCCGCGCCCGGCGAGCGCGGCCATCAGACCCGTGGCGACGGTGGTCTTGCCGCTGCCCGAGGAGGGCGCGGCGACGACCAGCCGAGGAACGGCGGAGGTCACCACTCGATGCCCCTCTGCCCCTTCTGCCCCGCGTCCATCGGGTGCTTGACCTTGGACATGTCGGTGACGAGGTCGGCGAACTCCACCAGCTCTTCGGGCGCGTTCCGCCCGGTGATCACGACGTGCTGGGTCCCGGGCCGCTCCCGCAGCACGGACACGACCTCGTCGGTGTCGACCCACCCCCAGTGCATCGGGTAGGCGAACTCGTCCAGCACGTACAGCTTGTACGTCTCGGCGGCCAGGTCCCGCTTGACCTGCTCCCAGCCCTCCCGGGCCTTCTCCTCGTTGTCCATCTGGGCGTCCCGCTGGACCCAGGACCAGCCCTCGCCCATCTTGTGCCAGTCGACGGACCCGCCCTCACCGCTGGCGCCCAGCACCCGCAGCGCGTTCTCCTCGCCGACCTTCCACTTCGCCGACTTGACGAACTGGAACACCCCGATCGGCCACCCCTGGTTCCAGGCCCGCAGTGCCAGCCCGAAGGCCGCGGTGGACTTGCCCTTCCCGACGCCCGTGTGCACGACGACCAGTGGACGATTACGCCGCTGACGGGTCGTCAGTCCGTCGTTCGGTACGACGCTCGGCTGCCCCTTCGGCATTACGCGGCCCTCCTGTTTCCCTGCACGTCCTTCACCAGCCCGGCGATGGAGTCCGCCCGCAGCTCGTCCAACGTCACCGCCGTACCGCCCAGCTCACCCGCGAGCCGCCCGGCCAGCCCCAGCCGCACCGGCCCCGACTCGCAGTCCACGACCACCGAGGCGACGCCCTCGGCAGCGAACAGCCGCGCCGCGCGCCCCGCGAGCGCCACCGGCTCGGGGCCACCGGTGGCCCGCCCGTCCGTCACCACCACGACCAGAGCCCGCCGCGCCGGGTCCCGCAGCCGCTCCACCCGCAGCACCTCGTGGGCACGCAGCAGCCCCGCCGCCAACGGCGTCCGCCCACCCGTCGGCAGCGACTCCAGCCGTGCCGCGGCGGCGTCCACCGACGAGGTCGGCGGCAGCGCCACATCGGCCGCCGACCCGCGGAAGGTCACCAGCCCCACCTTGTCCCGCCGCTGGTAGGCGTCCAGCAGCAGCGACAGCACGGCACCCTTGACGGCGCTCATCCGCTGCCGCGCGGCCATCGACCCGGAGGCGTCGACCACGAAAAGCACGAGGTTGCCCTCACGCCCTTCCCTCGTCGCCTGTCGCAGATCGTCCCGCCGCACCACCAGCCCCGGGCCGCTGCGCCCCCGCGCCCGCTGGTGCGGGGCGGCGGCCTGCACGGTCGCCGCCAGGTGCAGCTTGGTCAGCGCCCCCTGCGGCCGGCGGGCCCCGGTCGTCCGCCCGTGCTCGGTCCGCGCCCGCGACCGCCGCCCGGCGGCCCCCTCGCCCAGCCCCGGCACGCTCAGCACCTTGGCGCGGAACGGCTCGGCGGCCCGCGCGGGGGACTGCTCACCGGCACCACCGGAAGGCTGCGGCTCCCCGCCCTCCCCGGCCTCGGGGCGCGCGGCGGCGTCACCGTCACCCTGCGGGGCGTCGTCGGGCTCCGGCTGCCCACCGGGACCACCGGGACCGTCGGGACCCGGGTCGGGGTCGTCGTCCCCGCCACCGTCCCCGTCCGGCCCGCCGAACTCCTCCAGCGTCTCGTCGAGCTTGTCCTCGTCGAGGCCCGGCGCGTCGAACGGGTTGCGCCGCCGCCGGTGCGGCAGCGCCAGCAGCGCGGCCTGCCGCACGTCCTCCGCCAGTACGTCGGTCCGCCCGGCCCAGGCCGCCAGCGCGGTCGCCGTGCGGGCCATCACGATGTCGGCGCGCATGCCGTCGACCTCGAACGCGGCACAGGTCGCCGCGATCTGCCGAAGCGCCCCGTCCCCGAGCCGTACCGAGGGCAGCAGCTCCCGCGCCGCCACGATCCGCGCTCGTACGGCGGCCTCCTCGTCGGCCCAGCGCGCGGCGAAACCGGCCGGGTCGTCGTCGTAGGCCAGCCGGCGCCGCACGACCTCCACCCGTTGGTCGGGCTCGCGCGAGGCCGAGACCTCCACGGTCAGCCCGAACCGGTCGAGAAGCTGCGGACGCAGCTCGCCCTCCTCGGGGTTCATGGTGCCGACGAGCAGGAACTTCGAGGCGTGCCGCACCGAAACACCCTCGCGCTCGACGTACGAGGCGCCCATCGCCGCCGCGTCCAGCAGCAGGTCCACCAGGTGGTCGTGGAGGAGGTTGACCTCGTCGACGTACAGGATGCCCCGGTGGGCGTCGGCCAGGAGGCCCGGCTCGAAGGCCTTCACGCCCTCCGCGAGGGCCCGCTCGATGTCGAGGGCGCCGACCAGCCGGTCCTCGGAGGCGCCGACGGGCAGCTCGACCATCCGGGCCGGCCGGGAGCCCGAGGCCCCCGGCTCGTGCGGTCCGTCCGGGCAGCCGGGGTCGGGGGAGTGCGGGGCGCAGGAGAAGCGGCACCCGGAGACGACGTCCACCTCCGGCATCAGCGCCGACAGCGCGCGCACGGCCGTGGACTTGGCGGTGCCCTTCTCACCGCGCACCAGCACGCCGCCGACCGCCGGGGAAACGGCGTTCAGCAGCAGCGCGAGCCGCAGGTCGTCCTGACCCACGACGGCCGTGAACGGGAACGGGTTACTCACTTCTCGTCGCCCTCCAAGTCGCCCTCGAGCTCCAGATAGGTGGCGCGCAGCCGCTCCAGGGTCTCCGCGTCCGGTTCGGCCCACAGGCCGCGGTCGGCCGCTTCCAGCAGCCGCTCCGTGATGCCCCGCAGCGCCCACGGGTTGGACTTCTTCATGAAGTCCCGGTTCTCCGCGTCGAAGACGTACTCGGCGCTGAGCTTCTCGTACATCCAGTCGTCCACGACCCCGGCCGTGGCGTCGTACCCGAAGAGGTAGTCGACGGTCGCCGCCATCTCGAAGGCGCCCTTGTAGCCGTGCCGGCGCATCGCCGCCATCCAGCGCGGGTTGACCACGCGGGCTCGGAAGACCCGGTGCGTCTCCTCGCCCAGCGTCCGGGTCTTCACCTGGTCCGGGGTCGCCGAGTCACCGACGTACGCCTGCGGACTCGTCCCCGTCAGGTGCCGCACCATGGCGACCATGCCGCCGTGGTACTGGAAGTAGTCGTCGGCGTCGACGAGGTCGTGCTCGCGGGTGTCCACGTTCTTCGCGGCGACCGCGATCCGCCGGAACGCCGTCTCCATGTCCCCGCGCGCCGCCCGCCCGTCGAGTCCCCGCCCGTAGGCGTAGCCGCCCCACACCGCGTACACCTCGGCGAGGTCCGCGTCGGAGCGCCAGTTGCGGGCGTCGATCAGCGGCAGCAGACCGGCACCGTACGCGCCCGGCTTGGAACCGAAGACGCGCGCGGTCGCCCGCCGTCGGTCGCCGTGCTCGGCGGTGTCCTCGTCGGCGTGGGCGCGGACGAAGTTCTGCGAGGCAGGCTCGTCCAGCTCCGCCACCGCCCGCACCGCGTCGTCGATCAGCCCCACGACGTGCGGGAACGCGTCCCGGAAGAAGCCCGAGATGCGCACGGTGACGTCCACGCGCGGCCGGCCCAGCTCGGCCGGGGGCACGATCTCGAAGCCGGTCACCCGGCGCGAGGCGTCGTCCCAGACCGGACGGCAGCCCAGCAGCGCCAGGATCTCGGCGATGTCGTCGCCCTGGGTGCGCATCGCGGACGTGCCCCAGACCGTGAGGCCGACGGACTTCGGGTACTCGCCGGTGTCGCTCAGGTACCGCTGGATCAGCGAGTCCGCCAGCGACTGCCCGACCTCCCAGCTCAGCCGGGACGGGATCGCCTTCGGGTCGACGGAGTAGAAGTTCCGGCCGGTCGGCAGCACGTTGACCAGCCCGCGGGTCGGGGAGCCCGACGGGCCCGCCGGGACGTAACCGCCGTCCAGGGCCCGCAGGATGTGCCCGATCTCGTCCGTGGTCCGGGCCAGCCGCGGCACCACCTCCGTGCAGGCGAACTCCAGCACCGCGACCGCGTCGGGCAGTTCGGTGCCCAGCACCTCGCGCACCAGCGCCGGTACGGCAGCGGTCTCCCACGCCCGCGCCTCCATGCCCTCCGCGAACCGCCGGCACAGCTGCTCCAGCAGGTCGATCGCGTCGGCGGCCGAACGCGCCGGGCCGTCCACCAGGTCCGTCAGCTCCACCGGCACCTTCACCGGCGCGCCCGGCTCGGCCAGCAGCTCCTTCTCCACCAGCCCGAAATACTCGGCCAGGCAGGCCCGCAGGCCCGGCAGCGCGTTCGCCTGCCCGCCCCACACCTGCGAGGCGCGCAGCACCGCCAGCACGAGGTTGACGCGCGGCTCGCCGACCGGTCCGCCGCCCAGGATGTGCAGCCCGTCGCGGATCTGCACGTCCTTGATCTCGCACAGGTAGCCGTCGATGTGCATGACGAACTCGTCGAACTCGTCGTCGTCCGGCTGGTCGTCCACGTGCAGGTCGTGGTGGAGCTCGGCCGCCTTGACCAGCGTCCAGATCTGCGCGCGGACCGCCGGCGCCTTCACCGGGTCCAGGTCGGAGACGAGCGCGTACTCGTCCAGCAGCTGCTCCAGCTTGGCCAGGTCGCCGTAGGTGTCGGCACGCGCCATCGGCGGCACGAGATGGTCGACGACCGTGGCGTGGCCGCGCCGCTTGGCCTGGGTGCCCTCGCCGGGGTCGTTGACGATGAACGGGTAGATCAGCGGCAGGTCGCCGAGGACCGCGTCGGGCGCGCACCCGGCGCTCAGCCCGAGACCCTTGCCGGGCAGCCACTCCATCGTGCCGTGCTTGCCCATGTGCACGATCGCGTCGGCGCCGAAGCTGTTGTCCAGCCACCGGTAGGCGGCCATGTAGTGGTGCGACGGCGGCATGTCGGGGTCGTGGTAGATCGCGATCGGGTTCTCCCCGAAGCCGCGCGGCGGCTGGATCATGACGACGACGTTCCCGAACTGGAGCGACGCGAGCACGATGTCGTCCCCGTCCACGTACAGCGAGCCCGGCGGCTCGCCCCACGCCTCCCGCATCCCGTCCCGCAGCTCCGGGTCCAGCTCCTCGAACCACGCCCGGTAGTCCGCCAGCGGCACCCGCGCGGGCGCCGCCGCCAGCTGGTCCTCCGTCAGCCACTCGACGTCGTGACCACCGGCCTCGATGAGCCGGTGGATCAACTCGTCGCCGCCGGACGGGTACTCGGTCAGCGCGTACCCGGCGTCCCGCAGCGCGTCCAGCACCCGCACCGCCGAGGCCGGGGTGTCCAGCCCCACCGCGTTGCCGACGCGGGAGTGCTTGGTCGGGTAGGCGGTGAAGACCAGCGCGAGCTTCTTCTCGGCGTTCGGCTTGTGCCTGAGCGCCGCGTGCCGTACGGCGATCCCGGCGACCCGCGAGGCCCGCTCGGGGTCGGCGACGTACACCGGCACCTCGTCGGGGCCCTGCTCCTTGAAGGAGAACGGCACGGTGACCAGGCGCCCGTCGAACTCCGGGATCGCGACCTGCATCGCCGCGTCCATGGGGGAGAGGGCGGCGTCCGACTCCTCCCAGGCGGCCCGGGAGGAGGTCAGGCACAGCCCCTGGAGCACCGGCACGTTCAGGTCGGCCAGTGCCCCGATGTCCCACGCCTCCTCGTCGCCCCCCGCCGACGCCTGCGAGGCGTGCGTGCCGCCCGCCGCGAGGACGGTGGCGACCAGGGCGTCGGCCCGGCCCAGCAGCTCGTACAGCCCGGCGTCCGCACCGCGCAGCGAACCGCAGTACACGGGCAGCGCGTTGGCGCCCCGGGCCTCGATCGCGTCGCACAGCGTGTCGACGAAGGCGGTGTTGCCGCTGAGCTGGTGGGCGCGGTAGAAGAGCACGCCGACCGTCGGGCGGCCCTCGGTGAAGGCCCGCTCGCCGTGGAGGCCGTACTCCGGCATCTTCCGCGGCTCGTCGAAGCCCTCGCCGGTGAGCAGCACGGTGTCGGACAGGAACCGGGCGAGCTGGGTGAGGTTGTCGGGCCCTCCCTCGACGAGGTAGCGCAGCGCCTCCGCCACCACCCCGGCCGGCACCGACGACTCGGCCATCAGCTCCGCGTCCGGCACGCTCTCGCCGCCCAGCAGGACGGTCGGGACGCCGGCGGCCTTCAGCGCGGCGAGCCCGTCCTCCCAGGCGCGCTTGCCGCCGAGCAGGCGCACGACGGCGACGTCCGCGCCCTCGACCAGCCCCGGCAACTCCTCGCGTACGTCGACCCGGGTCGGGTTGCCGATCCGGTAGGCGGCGTCCGACGCGCGGGCCGCCAGCAGGTCCGTGTCGGCGGTCGACAACAACAACACTGTGCTCATGCGGGCGCTCCCGGTGGAATGAATGGCAGTCCTTGCGGCGCGCCGGACTCGATGAGCCGCCACAGCGCGTCCGTGTCCGCGTGGTGTTCGATCAGGTCGCCGAGCCGGTCGAGCTGCTCCTCGCGCAGCGCGGCGAACGAGGTGTCGGGGGCCGGCACGAAGCGGCGGCCCGCGGCGGCGGCCACCTCGCGCAGGAACGCCCGCCGGAAGCCGTCCGACTCCAGCGAGCCGTGCCAGTGCGTGCCCCAGGTCTGGCCGACCCGGCAGCCGTCCAGGAAGGGGACGCCACCCGTCACGTCGGCGACCCCGTGGTGGATCTCGTACCCCTCGACGTGCTCGCCGAGGGCTTCGCCCACCGGCCGGGTGAGGGTCTTCTCGCGGGCGAACCGCACCCGCACGGGCAGCAGTCCGAGCCCGTCCACGTGCCCGGCACGGGACTCGACCTCGTCCTCGATGTGCTCGCCGAGCAGCTGGAACCCGCCGCAGATGCCGAGCACGGGCCGCCGCTCGGCCACCCGGCGTGCGATGGCGTCCGCGAGCCCCCGCTCCCGCAGCCACTCCAGCGCCCGGACCGTCCCCCGCGTCCCCGGAACGATCACGAGGTCCGCGTCGGCCAGTTCCTCGGGCCGGTCCACGAACCGCACCACGACGCCCGGCTCGGCCGCGAGCGCGTCCACGTCCGTGAAGTTGGACATGAGCGGGACCGCGCAGACGGCGACCCGGAGCACGTCCTCGCCGACGGGCGGCGCGATGACCGACTCCCGCACGGTCCCGCGCAGGGAGACCCGCAGTCCGTCCTCCTCGTCGATGCCGAGCCCGTGCCGGAAGGGCAGGACGCCGTACGTCCGCCGACCGGTGAGCTCGTGGAGCATGTCGAGGCCCGGCTCCAGCAGCGAGACGTCGCCCCGGAACTTGTTGACCAGGAACCCGGCGACCAACGCCTGGTCCTCGGGTGCCAGCAGCGCCACCGTGCCGAAGAACGAGGCGAAGACGCCCCCGCGGTCGATGTCGCCGACGACGAGGACGGGGAACCCGGCGCCCCGGGCGATCCCCATGTTCACGATGTCGGTCCGGCGCAGGTTGATCTCGGCCGGACTGCCCGCCCCCTCGCAGATCACCGCGTCATACGTGCCCCGCAGTTCGGCCAGACAGTCCAGCACCGTGCCGAGCAACCGCTGCTGCCGTCCGCCGTGATAGCCGCGGGCGCTCATCTCGCCGACCGGCTTGCCGAGCAGCACGACCTGGCTGCTCTGCTCGCCCCCCGGCTTCAGCAGCACCGGGTTCATATGCGCTGTCGGCTCCACGCGGCACGCCTGGGCCTGCATGGCCTGCGCCCGGCCGATCTCCGCGCCCTCGCGGGTGACGAAGGAGTTCAGCGACATGTTCTGCGCCTTGAAGGGCGCGACCTTCACGCCCTGACGCACCAGCCAGCGGCAGATTCCGGCGGTGACGACGCTCTTGCCGGCGTCGGAGGTGGTGCCGGCGACGAGGAGGCCACCGCTCATGACGTACGTCCCTTCGTGAGTGACCGGCGGGTGAGCAGCCGCGCGCTCGCGCACACGCCCAGCGCCAGCCAGCCCACGCGCCGGGAGAGCCGTACGGCCCGGTCGATGTCGCCGCAACCGGCCCGGACGGCGCGCCCCGCCGCCCCGTTGAGGACGGGCCGGTGCTCGATGCGCCCGCCGTAGGAGAGCGTCCCGCCCAGCCGCACGCCCAGGGCGCCCGCGAAGGACGCCTCCACGGGACCGGCGTTGGGGCTCGGGTGCCGTGCGGCGTCGGCGCGCCAGGCCCGTACGGCGCCCCGCGGATCGCCGCCGGCCACGGTGGCCAGGACGGCGGTCAGCCGGGCGCCGGGCCAGCCCGCGAGGTCGTCGAGCCGGGCCGAGGCCCAGCCGTAGCGGCGGTACCTGGGCGACCTGTGGCCGACCATCGCGTCCAGGGTGTTCACGGCCCGGAACCCGAGCAGTCCGGGCACTCCGCCCAACGCGCCCCAGACCAGGGCGCCCACCACCGCGTCCGAGGTGTTCTCGGCTACGGACTCCACGACCGCCCGGGCGATCCCGTCGGCGTCCAGCGCCTGCGGGTCCCGCCCGCACAGGTGCGGCAGCCGCGCGCGGGCCGCCTCGACGTCGCCGGCCTCCAGGGCACGGCCGATGGCGACTGCCTCGCGGGCGAGCGAGGTGCCGCCGACGACCGACCAGGTGGCGGTGGCGGTCAGCGCGACGGAGGCGGCGGGGGAGTGGCGTACGGCGCGGGTGGCGGCCAGCCCGAGGGCGGCGGCGCCACCGGCGCACACTGCGGTGTGCAGCGCGCCCCACCCACGGTGGTCACGCCACAGCACCCGTTCCACGGCACCGGCGGCACGGCCGAACGCGGCGACCGGGTGTCCGCGGCGCGGGTCGCCGAGGAGGAGGTCACCGAGGAGGCCGGCGGCGGCGCCGTACGCGAAGACGCGTTCGGCGCGCACGGTTCAACCGGCCGCGGGGAGGGAGAGGCGAAGAGTGTCGCTGGTGAGCCTGGAACGGCAGCCGCGCATGGCGATATGTCCTCACTCAGGGTGTCCGCGCCCTGGTTAGAAGAGAACGGCGATGAGAGTTCCTGGCTCCCGGGGATCGCTCCCCGGTCACAGTGGCGGGACCGCGCCGGATTCGCACCGGCTTCCTCTCCTGTCGCCGTATTGGCTTCGGCAGTCCACCACGGCCCGCGAACACCCGTCAACTTGCTGTTGACCTGCGAGGGGGGAGTGTGCGAAGGCCCACACGCGGGCGGTGTGCGCGGGCGCGCGGAAAGGTGCGCGGGCAGACGGAAAGGCGGGGCGTGGGACGGACTCCCAGTCCGTCCCACGCCCCGCCTCACGAGAGTGCGGGATGCACGCGTCGCTCAGGCGACGATCAGGTAGATGCCGTACGCCACCGCCGCGGCGCAGGCCGCGAAGCACGCGTACGCGCCGGTGACCGCGAGGCCCGCGGAGCCTCCCTCGGCGGCGGCCCGCTCCTGGCGGGAGAGACCGGCGATGCCGAGGGTGAACAGGCCCACCAGGGCCACGGTGGCCACGAGGCTGACCCCGAAGACGGAGCCGAGCGCTGCCCAGTCGATGCTCATGGAGGTTCGTTTCCTTCGTACCCGGAGCGCGGGTTCAGACGGTGGTGGTGGCCGACGGGGCCTTGGACTCGGACGCGGAGGCGGCGACGGCGGCCGCCGGCTCCCCAGTCACGCCCGCCGGGGGCGGGGTGACGGCGGCCATCGCCTGGGTCACCACACCGGACTGCTCGGACTCGTCGGCGTCGATGACGTTGGTGTGGTCGACGACCTCGCGCCGGGAGAGCTTCCAGATGGCGGCGCTGGAGGCGACCAGGAAGACCGCGACGAGGGCGGTGCCCCAGTCACCCAGGCCGCACACCCACTCGGCGATCGCGGCGACCAGGGCCGCGGCCGGCAGGGTCAGACCCCAGGCGACGAACATCCGGGTGGCCGTGGACCAGCGGACCACGCCGCCCTTGCGGCCGAGACCCGCGCCCATCACCGCGCCGGAGACCGAGTGCGTGGTGGAGAGGGAGAAGCCGAGGTGGGAGGAGGCCAGGATGACCGTCGCGGCGCTGGTCTGGGCGGCGAAGCCCTGCTGCGGCTGGAGGTCGGTCAGGCCCTTGCCCATGGTGCGGATGATGCGCCAGCCGCCGAGGTAGGTGCCGAGCGCGATGGCGATGCCCGCGGAGAGGATGACCCACATGGGCGGGTCGGAGTCGGGGGCGAGCGAGCCGCCGGCGACCAGGGCCAGGGTGATGATGCCCATCGTCTTCTGGGCGTCGTTGGTGCCGTGGGCCAGCGAGACCAGTCCGGCGGAGGCGATCTGCCCGGTGCGGTAGCCCTTGGCGGCCGCCTTGCCGTCGGCCTTGCGGCCGAGTCGGTACGTCAGCCGCGCGCCGAGCATCGCCGCGATGCCCGCGACCAGTGGGGCGGCGATCGCGGGGAGGAGCACCTTGGTGACGAGCACGTCGCCGTGGACCGCGCCGACGCCCGCCGAAGCGATCGCGGCACCGATCAGACCGCCCATCAGGGCGTGGGAGGAACTGGACGGGAGACCGACCAGCCAGGTCAGCAGGTTCCAGAGGATCGCGCCGACCAGGGCGGCGAAGATGACCTCGGGACGGATGCCGGTCTCGTCCACGAGACCCTTGGAGATCGTGTTGGCGACCTCCACGGAGAGGAAAGCGCCGACAAGGTTGAGGACGGCGGACATGGCCACCGCCACCTTGGGCTTGAGCGCACCGGTCGAAATGGTCGTTGCCATCGCGTTGGCGGTGTCGTGGAAACCGTTCGTGAAATCGAACGCGAGAGCGGTCACCACCACAATCGCGAGGATCAGCGAGAAGCTTTCCATTTACCCAGGCAATCGTTCGAGGTCATTGGCTGGACGAACGTAGGTAACCATGGTGAACGGAAGATGAACTGGACCGGGCGTCGCGGTGACCGGAATCGGGGGTACCGCCTCCCTCCCCGTATTCGCCCCGGTGCTCTCCGGAGACGTGCCTGGCAGGATCGTCGCGAAGCCGGTCGGCGGCGGTACGCGAGGGGTCCGAAGCGGCCGGGGAGGAGAGGGTGACTGTGACGTATTCGCGGACCGGGGAGGCGGGGGAACGGGCGTCCGGACGGACGGGCGCGGACGGCAAACGCGCCCCGGAGGCGGCCCGGGAGGCGGCCTGGGAGGCGCTCGTCGCCACGGCCCATCGGACGGTGGCGGACGGCCTGGTGGTCGGCACCTCGGGCAACGTCTCCGTGCGCGTCGGCGACACGGTGCTCGTCACCCCTTCGGGCGTGCCCTACGACCGTCTCGCCCCCGAGGACATCACCGGCGTCGACCTCGACGGCCGGCAGGTGCTCGGCACGCTGGTCCCCACCAGCGAACTGCCCATGCACCTCGCCGTCTACCGCGCCACCGACGCCGGGGCCGTCGTCCACACCCACGCCGTGCACGCCACGGCCGTCTCGCTCCTCGTCCCCGAGCTCCCGCCGGTGCACTACATGACCGCGGCGCTCGGCGGCCCGGTCCGCGTCGCCCCCTACGCGACCTACGGCACCGACGAACTGGCCCGCACCATGCTCGACGCCCTCACCGACCGCACCGGCTGCCTCCTGGAGAACCACGGCACCATTACCTACGGCACCTGCCTCGACCAGGCCTACGACCGCACCGCCCAGCTGGAGTGGATGTGCCGCCTGTGGCTGACGGCCTCCTCGCTGCCCGGCCGGTCGCCTTCCCTGCTGACCGAGGAGCAGCTGGCCGAGGTGGCGGACCGGCTGCGGGGGTACGGGCAGCGGTCTGAACCCCCCACCGCCGGTTGATCCGAACGGCCCGCCCGTCCGCCGTCCCGGTGGCTTACTCCGGAGCCCCCCGGGAAACTGAAAGGCGTGCGCATCCTCCCCGCGACGGCCGCCGCCGTCACCGCAGCCCTGGCCGCAGGGGCGGCGAGCGTCGCCGCCGGACGGCTCGCCAGCGACGCCGCGCTCAAGGCGCCGCCCGGACGGCCCCTGCCCACCGAACCCCGGCTCACCGTGCACGGCACCGCAGCCGGCCGGATCACCCTCACCCGGGACCTGGCCGCACTGCGCCCCGGCCGCTACGGTCTCGCCGGCGCCGGCTCCCACGCGGTCGTCGGCCCGGTCCTCGGCACGGCCGACCACGGCGCCGACACGGTCGTACGCCGCCTCGAACGCGTCACGCACGGCACCCTCACGGCCGGCGACCGGGTGTGGTTCACCCCGAACCTGTACGTCGGCGATCCGGGCACCGCCCTGGACCTCGAATTCGCCGACGTCGAGGTCCCCGGTGAACTGGGCCCGCTCCCGGCCTGGTTCCTGCCCGGCTCCCGCCCGACCTGGGTCATCGCCGTACACGGCCTGGCCGCCACCCGTGAACACGCGCTGAACATCATCGCGCCCCTGCACCGCCGCGACGTCCCGGTGCTCGCCCTCGCCTACCGTGGCGACATCGGTGCACCGCCCTCACCGGACGGCCTGCACCACTTCGGCGAGACCGAGTGGCGCGATGTGGACGCGGCGATCCGCTACGCCGTCGACCACGGCGCCCGCCAGGTCGTCCTGCTCGGCTGGTCCACCGGCGCCACCATGGCCCTGCGCACGGCCGCGCTCTCCGAAGCGCGCGAGCGCATCGCGGGGCTCGTGCTGGACTCCCCGGTCCTCAGCTGGGAGGTCACCCTGCGCGCCCTGGCCGGCGCCCGCCGCACCCCGGGCGCGCTCCTGCCGCTCGCTGTCCGCGCCGCCCAGGGCCGCGCCGGACTGCACGCCGACCACGACGCCGGGACCGCCGGCCTGTACCGCCCGGCCGTCCCGACCCTGGTCTTCCACGGCCCCGACGACGCGGTGTCCCCTTGGCGGCTCTCCCGCCGCCTCGCCGACGCCCACCCGCGCCTGGTCGCCCTGCACACCGTCAAGGGGGCCCCGCACGGCGCCATGTGGAACGCCGACCCCGAGCACTACGAGGAGACCCTCCGCCGCTTCATGACCCCGCTGGTGTGACCCCGCCGCGCACGCCGCACCTCCAGCGCCGCATGCCGGGCCCGGCCCGCCGGGCGTACGGGGCGGGCCTCCGGCGGTGCGTGCCGTGTGCGCCCCGTCGCGTGCCCGGCGGGGCGCGTGTCGGGCGTCTCGGTGGTCGGTGCTACATGAGCCTGGGCGGATGTTCCCGGAGGAGGGCCCGCCGTGCACCCCGGCGTTCCACGCCGAACCTCCCACCGGCGGGCGCGGTACGTGACAGGCGGGCGTGCGGCGTAGCCGCGGCGGCGTGTGCCGTGACCTCGGCACGCCTCGGCACCTGTGTCGCGGCTGCCCGGCGGGCCGGGGCGCGTTGCCCGCGGCATGTGCCGGGCGACCGTGGCGGAGCCGCACCGCAAGGGGCACCGCCCGGGTTCCGCTTAGCGTCGTACCGGTGGCTTGATCCCGTTCCCGGAGGGCGTTCCGGGCCGGTGAGTCCCCCGTCCCGGACGGGGGTCGTCGCATTCCGTTTGGGTTTTCGGACCGTCAACCGGAAGACTGCAGGCGTGACGTCCCGTATCCCGCGCGACTCCAGGCTCCGACTCGTCCGCCCGCGACCCCTGGCCGCCGCCCCCCAAGCGATGACCCAGCGGCGTCCGCGCCGCGCCGCGCCACGGCCCCCGGAGGGCACACCCGCCCGGTCGGAGCTGGCCAGAATGGCACGCGCCGGTCTTGCCGACGCGGCCCGCGTCGCCCGCTGGGCCGACAGTGCGCTCGGCCGCGGCAGCGCGACCGCCGACGGCAAGGCCACCCTCTCCGAGGCGACCGCCGAACGCGCGGCCCGGGAACTGGGCCTGACCCCGGCCGAGGTCCGCGCCGACTGGGACACCGCCCGCCTCGCCGGACTCGTCGAGGTGCACGGCGACAGTGCCCGCCCCGGCTGGCGGCTGCGCGCCTGGAACCGCGACGACAGCGCCGTGCTGCGCGGCTGGGTCGCCCTCTTCGACGCCTGGTCGCTCGCCCATCCCGAGCCCGCCGGGCAGGAGCCCGCAGCAGTGGCCGAGGTCATCTCCGCGATGCCCCAGGTGCTCTCCTTCCTGCAGCTGTCCGCCGGACCCGTGCCCGTGGCGCAGCTCCTGGACCTGCTGGAGCAGCGCGTCACCGAACTGCGCACCGAGCGCTGCGAGGTGCCCTACGGCCCCCGCCTCGAGCCAGGGACCCCGAAGCCCGCCGAGGCCGCACCGGTGCCGGACGCCACCGCCGACACCCCGCTCGCCCCCCTGCTCGACTGGGCCCTGCACGCCCTCGCCTCCGTCGGCGCCCTGACCTGCGGCGACGGTCACGCCACGCTCACCCCGCTCGGGAGCTGGGCGGTCTGGGTCAAGCTGGAGCAGATCTGCGTCGCCGCGCAGAGCCCCGCCGGCAACATCGAGCAGCCGGCCGAGGACATGCTCCGCGGCTGCGCCCGGCTCCGCCCGAACGCCGCCCGTGCCGAGTACCGCGCCTGGCTCGCCGCCCGCCCCGTCGGCAGCGCCGTCGCGGAGCTGATCGACGCCGCCCGCGGCGAGGACGCCCTGCTGCGCGGCCTCGCCTTCGACGCGCTGCGGGTCGTCGGCGCCCCCGCCGAGCCGGACGTCCGCGCCGTCGTCGACGAGCCGACGCTGCGGCCCTACGCCCTGCTGTGGCTGGCCGAGCACGACGGCGCCGACCCCGAGGACGCCCACCACGTCCTCACCCGTCGGGAGGCCACCTGGCTGTGGGTCGACACCGCCGCCGCCGTCGCCGACCACGGAGAGGCCCCGTTGCTCGTGCGGCACCTGGAGTCCGCGGTGCAGCCCACCGTCCCGGCCCTGCTCGACGAGGTCCGGGCGGTCGGGCACCCGCGCACCGTGCAGGTCCTGGTCGCGCTGGCCGCCGCCCACCCCGACCCCGCCCTGGCCAAGGCCGTGCGCAGGGCGGCGTTCCAGGTGCACACCGGGGGCTGAGGGCGGGACGCGGGCGTCGGGCCCGGTGTCAGGTGCGGATCTCGGGAGCGTAGGTACCGAAGCTCCAGATGTTCCCCTCCAGATCCCGGGCCATGTAGTCCCGCGAGCCGTAGTCCTGGTCGGTCGGGGGCATGAGGATCTCCGCGCCGTGCTCCACGGCCCTGCGGTGATGGGCGTCCACGTCGTCGACCACGACGTAGACCCCCGTCGTGCCCGCGTACGTCATCGCCTCGTCGAAGCGGCTGCCCGTGCCCTTCGAGCCGAGCATGATCGCGCCGTTGCCCTGGGCGAGCTCGGCGTGGGCCACCGAGCCGTCCTCGCCCTCGTACAGGGCGAGCTCCGTGAAGCCGAAGGCCTGGGTGAGCTGGCGGACCGCCGCCTTGGCATCCGCGTACAGCAGCGTCGGAAAGACGCTGGGGCGGCCGCCGTCCATGCCTGGCATGCCGATCACTCCCTCGTGAGTCGGTGTCGGGGACCGGACGCCGCGAAGCTCCCGATGATCCGGAAGTCCCGGAACCCAGCCCTGCGGCCAGTCTTGCACCGCCCACTGACAACGCCCCGGACCAGCACGTCCGAACACGGAGCCCCGAACAGGGGGCCGCCGGACGGCCGGGCCCGGGAAAAGCGCTTGCACAGCCCCGTTAGACTGGCCCCATGGCCATTCTCCTCGCGCATTAGACGGCGGGAATCCACCAGCCGACCGTCCCGCCACCCACCCGCCCAGGAGTCTGACCGTGATCTCCGCCTCCGGCATCGAGCTGCGCGCCGGTGCCCGCGTCCTCATCGAAAGCGCCACCTTCCGCATCGCCAAGGGCGACCGCATCGGCCTGGTCGGCCGCAACGGCGCCGGCAAGACCACCCTCACCAAGGTCCTCGCCGGCGAGGGCCAGCCCGCCGCGGGCAACGTCACCCGCTCCGGAGAGGTCGGCTACCTCCCGCAGGACCCGCGTACCGGCGACCTCGACGTGCTCGCCCGCGACCGCATCCTCTCCGCGCGCGGTCTCGACGTACTGATCCGCAAGATGCGGGAGAACGAGCAGCGCATCGCCAACGGCCAGGGCGCCACCCGCGACAAGGCCCTGCGGCAGTACGAGCGCCAGGAGACCGAGTTCCTCACCAAGGGCGGTTACGCCGCCGAGGCCGAGGCCGCCACCATCGCCGCGGCGCTGAACCTGCCCGACCGGGTGCTCGGCCAGCCCCTGCACACGCTCTCCGGCGGTCAGCGCCGCCGTATCGAGCTGGCCCGCATCCTGTTCTCGGACGCGGACACCCTGCTGCTCGACGAGCCGACCAACCACCTCGACGCCGACTCGATCGTCTGGCTGCGGGACTACCTGAAGACCTACCGCGGCGGCTTCATCGTGATCTCCCACGACGTCGACCTGGTCGAGACGGTCGTCAACAAGGTCTTCTACCTGGACGCCAACCGCTCCCAGATCGACGTCTACAACATGGGCTGGAAGCTCTACCAGCAGCAGCGCGAGGCCGACGAGAAGCGCCGCAAGCGCGAGCGCGCCAACGCCGAGAAGAAGGCCGCCGCGCTTCACTCGCAGGCCGACAAGATGCGTGCCAAGGCCACCAAGACGGTCGCCGCGCAGAACATGGCCCGCCGCGCGGACAAGCTGCTCTCCGGCCTGGAGGCGGTCCGCCAGTCCGACAAGGTCGCCAAGCTCCGCTTCCCGGAGCCCGCGCCGTGCGGCAAGACCCCGCTGACGGCCGAGGGCCTGTCCAAGTCGTACGGGTCCCTGGAGATCTTCACCGACGTCGACCTGGCCATCGACAAGGGCTCCCGGGTCGTCATCCTCGGCCTCAACGGCGCGGGCAAGACCACCCTGCTCCGCCTCCTCGGCGGTGTGGAGAAGCCCGACACCGGCCAGGTGATCGAGGGCCACGGCCTCAAGCTCGGCTACTACGCGCAGGAGCACGAGACCCTCGACCCCGAGCGCACCGTCCTGGAGAACATGCGCTCGGCCAACCCCGACCTGGACCTCGTCGAGGTCCGCAAGACGCTGGGCTCGTTCCTGTTCTCGGGCGACGACGTCGACAAGCCGGCCGGTGTCCTGTCCGGTGGCGAGAAGACCCGCCTGGCGCTGGCCACCCTCGTGGTGTCGTCGGCCAACGTGCTGCTGCTCGACGAGCCCACCAACAACCTCGACCCGGCCAGCCGCGAGGAGATCCTCGGCGCGCTGCGCACCTACAAGGGCGCGGTCGTCCTGGTCACCCACGACGAGGGCGCCGTCGAGGCACTCCAGCCGGAGCGGATCATTCTGCTTCCGGACGGCGTCGAGGACCTGTGGGGCGCCGACTACGCGGATCTCGTCGCCCTCGCTTGATCGAATGGATGATCCACTGCGTATGGATCATTCAGCCGATCCGTGATCCACCATCTGTGTGAGTTCTCCTCATCAGGAGGTGTGTCCTACACGGATTTCGCGGCCGGGCCCCCATTCACCGGGGGCCCGGCCGCGTCGCCTTGCTGACCTGGAACTTCGCCGGAAAACCCGTTCGGGTGTACGGACCCGATTCTCTGGAATCTCGCATTCCGTATGTGGGGACTCGCTCCTGTCGTCACAACCTTGTCTCATCGACCTTGCCGAATGGGTGGCCATGTGGCGCGGGAGGGGTGATCATGAGGAGACCAGAGCGCACTTCCCATGAGGAGGCACGGGTGGCCGAGACTCTGAAGAAGGGCAGCCGGGTGACCGGCGCCGCGCGCGACAAGCTCGCGGCAGACCTGAAGAAGAAGTACGACGCCGGTGCAAGCATCCGGGCGTTGGCCGAGGAAACCGGCCGCTCGTATGGCTTCGTGCACCGCATGCTCAGTGAGTCGGGCGTCACGCTCCGAGGGCGTGGCGGGGCTACCCGGGGCAAGAAGGCCACATCGGCCTGACGTTCCGGGCGACCCCTCGGCTCCGAAAGTGAAGGTGGTCACCCGGTCGGTCGTCGGACCGTCCGGGTGGTTACTGTGCAGTCACTCAGCCCTGTCGTCGTAGGCGAGCCAGCCGGCGTACGACGGGGACGACGACCGTACCTTTCGGAGGCGCCCCATGGCTTCGCCCGCCCACGACCCCGGTCCCGCACTCGACAAGGACGGCGTGCGGCTCACCGTCGACGACGCGATCGCGACGGTGACACTGACCAACCCGGCCAAGCGCAACGCGCAGAGCCCCGCTCTGTGGCGGGCGCTCACCGAGGCAGGCCGGCTGCTGCCGGGTTCCGTCCGGGTCGTGGTGCTGCGTGCCGAGGGCAAGTCCTTCTCGGCCGGGCTCGACCGGCAGGCGTTCACGCCCGAGGGCTTCGACGGCGAACCGTCGTTCATCGACCTCGCGCGGGGCGGCGACGCCGAGCTGGACGCGACCATCACCGAGTACCAGGAGGCGTTCACCTGGTGGCGGCGCAGCGACATCCTGTCCGTCGCCGCCGTGCAGGGGCACGCCATCGGGGCGGGTTTCCAGCTTGCCCTCGCCTGTGACCTGCGCGTTGTTGCGGACGACGTGCAGTTCGCCATGCGCGAGACCAGTCTGGGCCTGGTGCCGGACCTGACGGGTACGCATCCCCTGGTGTCCCTGGTCGGCTACGCCCGGGCGCTGGAGATCTGTGCGACGGGCCGCTTCGTCACGGCTGAGGAGGCCGTGAACACCGGTCTGGCCAACCTCGCCGTGCCCGCGGACCAGCTCGACGGCGCCGTCCACGACCTGGCCTCCGCTGTGCTGGCCGCGCCGCGCGACGCCGTCATCGAGACCAAGGCGCTCCTCCAGGGCGCCCTCGGCCGCGACTACGAGGCCCAGCGCGCCGCCGAACGCGCCGCCCAGGCCCGCCGTCTGCGCGACCTGGCGGGTCTCGGGGAGTGACCGGGCCCAGCGACGCACCGCAGTAGCCGGGCCGGTCAGTCGACCGCCGTCACCAGTACCGCCACCGACGGGCGGTCCGGCAGGGCTTCGGTCACCGCAGTGCGGACCTGCCGGGCCACCTCCAAGGCGCGGTGGTCCGCACGCACCGCCAGTTCCACCCGGACGTGCCGGCGCGGCGGGGCGGACTCCTGCGGCAGTTCCGTGATGTCCACCGGACGGCCCAGCGTCGCCGTCAGCCGGGACACGCCCGGGACGGCCAGCGCCGCGCCGGCCGCACGGCCGGCGTCGCCCTCACCCCGGTCGGGCCCCGGACGCGGCCGGGGGCCAGGCCCGGGAGCGGAATCCGCTGCCGGACCCGAACGCGGTTCCGGAGCCGGTTCCCGCGGTTCCGGAGCCAGTTCGGGCTCGGTGTCCAGGAGGGCCGTCACCCGCAGGTCCACGTCCGTCACCGTCAGGCCCAGCTCGTGCCCCGCCGTCGCCAGAGCGGCCCGCAGGCGGTCGGCCGCCACCGGCAACGGCTCCGCGGTCATCGCCGCGAAGTCGGCGGTCACCCGCAGCGGTCCGGGCGGCAGGGCACTCGGCGGTGACGGCACGGCCGGTTCCCACGCGTCCCCGGGATCGGCGGGCGCCACGCGCAGACCTTCCAGGCGTACTCCCGCCACGGCCCCGGCGGCGGCCATCAGTACCTCGCGGACCGCGCGCTCGGCGATCCACGCGCCGTCCCGCGGCCCGCCCAGCGGCAGCAGCCTGCCGAGCCCCAACTGTTCCCGCACCGCCCGTGTCAACCGGTCCGCCGTCGTCATTCCTCCAGCCTGCCGCATCCCTGGCGCGCGATCGCGCAACCTTGCTTACGGTGGTCGAAGAAGGTCGGACCGGGAAAGGACTGCGGCGATGAGTGACCTGACGGAGAAGGACACGCCCGAGACCGGGGCCCAGCGAGCGCAAGGAGTCCGGCGCGGTGGGGGAGCCCCCGGCGAGCGGGGCCGCACCACCATCGCCGACGGCGTCGTGGAGAAGATCACCGGAATGGCGGCACGCGACGTCGCCGGTGTGCACGCCATGGGCAGCGGCATGTCCCGCACCTTCGGCGCCATGCGCGACCGGGTGCCCGGCGGGGCCAAGTCGGGGGTGACCCGTGGTGTCAAGGCCGAGGTCGGTGAGAAGCAGACCGCGCTCGATCTCGAGATCGTCGTGGAATACGGCGTGTCGATCTTGGACGTGGCCCGCGATGTGCGGGAGAACGTGGTGGCGGCGGTGGAGCGGATGACCGGCCTGGAGGTCGTCGAGGTCAACATCGCGGTCAGCGACGTGAAGCTGCCCGATGAGGAGGACGAGGAGCCGGAGCCTCGGATCAAGTGACGTGGACGCGGACTGAGGGGAGCGCACCATGAGCATGGCCGTGGTCGGCCTGATCGCCGGCATGGCGCTGGGTTTCGCGGGGTATTTCGGCGGTTTCGGCGCCTTCCTGCTGGTGGCGGCCCTGGGAGCCGTCGGGTTCGTCGTGGGTCGCCTGCTGGAGAGCGACATGGACCTCGGTGACCTCTTCCGCTCCCGCGACGACCGGCGGCGGTGACCGACGTGAGCGGTGGGGCCGGCGAGCTCCTCGAACCCCTGACCGTCGTACCGCCGGGCGAGCGCGGAGCCACGCGGATCGCCGACCGGGTCGTCGCCAAGGTCGCCGCGCGAGCGGCGCGCGAGGCGGTCGGCCCGCTTCACCCGGACGCGGCACGCCCGTACGCCACCGTCGTCGTCCACCGCGACACCGCCCACGTCCAGGTCCATCTCGAACTTGACTATCCGTGCGACATCGGCGCCCGCTGCGGGCAGGTGCGTCACCAAGTCGTCCAGCGGGTACGTGCGCTGGTGGGCATGGCGGTGCCGGAGGTCGCCGTCCAGGTGGAGCGGCTGCACCTGGCGGCGGAGTACGGCGCGAGGCAGCGGAGGACGCGATGAGCGAGCCCCAGGGCACGGAGGGCAGCACCCGGCGGCTGCCCGTCATGGAGCCCGTCACCGAGCAGGAGGCGCCCGGCAGCGGCCCCCCGCGGCCCGGCCCCGACACCGCCGGCGGCGCGGCCGGCCGCTTCTGGTCCGCGCGCCGCGTGCCCGCGGGCATCGTCGCCCTGCTGGTCCTGCTTCTCGCGGGCGCCTTCCTCTACGACATCGCCGCCGTGCGCACCGGCCGCTCCGCCCTCGGCCCGCGCCGCGAACTGGCCCGCCTGCTCGCCGAGCGGCCCCTCGACGACACATGGGTCCTGGTCGGTGCGGGAGTCGCCGCGGCCCTCGGGTTCTGGTCGCTCGTCCTCGCCCTCACCCCCGGCCTGCGCAAGGTGCTGCCGATGCGACGCACCCTCCCGGACGTCCGCGCCGGCCTCCATCGGGACGCCGCCGCCACGGTGCTGCGCGACCGGGCCATGGAGGTCGCCGGGGTGCAGTCGGCACGCGTGCGGATGCGCCGACGCAAGGCCCGCGTGCGTGCGCTGTCCCACTTCCGAGAGCTGGACGACGTACGGACCGACCTGGACGGCGTGCTCGACGACGCGGTGCGCGGGCTGGGGCTGGCCCGGCCGCCCGCCGTGTCCGTCAGGGTGGCGCGCCCCGGAAGGAAGGGGTGAGGGCGGTGCTCAGGACCGTCGACCGTGCGCTGCTGGGACTGGTGGGCCTGATTCTGCTCGCCCTCGGCGGCTCGGTGCTGGCCATCGGCTTCGGTGCCCCCGCGCCCTCCTGGTGGCTGCACCGGGGGCCGCACGACGTGCTGCTCAGCACCGCCGAGCGGACCAGATGGCGGGAGGCGGGCTGGTGGTGGCCGGTCGTCATCGCCGCGCTCGCCGTGGTACTGCTGCTCGCCCTGTGGTGGCTGGTGGCCGTGCTGCGTCGCCGCCGGCTCACCGAGGTGCTCGTCGACACCGGTGACGGCGAGGGGGCGGCGCTGCGCGGCCGGGCCCTGGAAGCCGTCATCGCCCAGGAGGCGGACCGCGTGGACGGGGTCGATCGGGCCAAGGTCCGGCTCACCGGCCGCCGCGCCTCGCCGACGGCCCGCGTCCGTCTTCTCCTGGCCCCCCACGTGGACCCCGGCACCGCCCTGGCCGATCTCACCGCCCACGCCCTGACCCACGCCCGCACCTCGGCGAACCTCGCGGCCCTCCCGGCCGAGGTCCAGCTGCGTGGCGTCAAGCACGGGGCCGAGCGGGTCAGCTGACCGCCCGCGGACAGGGCGGCCGTCACCTCGACGCCGGCGGGCGATGTCGCTCGGATCCAGCCGAGCCGGGCCGGCCTGATCCGAACGGCGCCGCGGCTAGAACCCGTGCCGTACCCCGCCGTCCACCGGCAGCATCACGCCCGTCACGTACGAGGCCGCGGGGGACAGCAGGAACGCCGCCGCCCGGCCGAACTCCTCCGGGGCGCCGTAGCGGCGCAGCGGGACGCGGGACTCGGCCGCCGCCCTGGTCGCCTCCGGGTCGGCGGACATGCCGTCCAGCTCGCGCACCCGGTCGGTGTCGATGCGACCGGGCAGCAGGCCGACGACGCGGATGCCGCGCGGGCCCATTTCGTCGGCGAGGGACTTGGCGAAGCCCGCCAGGCCGGGCCGCAGGCCGTTGGAGATGGTCAGGCCGGGGATCGGCTCGTGCACCGAGCCCGACAGCACGAAGCCGATGACACCGCCGTCCTCCAGTGCGGCCGCCGCCGTCCGGGCCAGCCGTACCGCGCCCAGGAACACCGACTCGAAAGCCGCCTGCCACTGGTCGTCGGTGTTGTCGGCGACGAACCCGGGCGGCGGCCCGCCCACGCTGATCAGTACGCCGTCGAAGCGGCCGAAGCGCTCACGGGCGGTGGCGACCAGCCGGTCGGCGGCCTGGGGATCGGCGTTGTCGGCGGCCACTCCCACCGCGTCCGGGCCCAGTGCCGCAGCCGCCTCCACGGCCGTCTTCTCGTCCCGCCCCGTGAGGACCACCTTCGCACCGTCGGCGACCAGCTCGCGCGCGGCGGCGTTGCCCAGCCCCCGGGTGGCTCCCGTGACGACGTACACCCGGTCCTTCAGTCCAAGATCCATGCCCCTATCCTGCCCGCTCGCCCCCGAACAGCGCGAGGGCCGTGTTCACCAGGCCGATGTGGCTGAAGGCCTGCGGGAAGTTGCCGAGCTGGCGGCCGGCCACCGGGTCGTACTCCTCGGCCAGCAGTCCCACGTCGTTGGCGAGCCCCACCAGCCGTTCGAACAGCTCCCGGGCCTCCTTCGCGCGACCGGCGGCGTGCAGCGCGTCCGCGTACCAGAAGGAGCACACCAGGAAGGTCCCCTCGCCGCCCGGCAGCCCGTCGACGGGTTCCCCCTCGGTGCTGTACCGGCGCACGAGGCCGTCCCGGGTCAGCTCCGTGCCGATCGCGTCGACCGTCCCGACGACCCGGGGGTCGTCCGGCGGCAGGAACCCCACGCGCGGGATGAGCAGCAGCGAGGCGTCCAGCTCCCGGGAGCCGTAGGACTGGGTGAAGGTGTTGCGCTCCGGGTCGTAGCCTTTCGCGCACACCTCCCGGTGCACCTCGTCACGCAGCTCGCGCCAGCCGTCCGGATCACCGCCGCTCAGTTCCGGGTGCTCCTCCAGCGTGCGCACGGCCCGGTCCAGCGCCACCCACGTCATCACCTTCGAGTGCACGAACTGCCGGCGCCCGCCGCGCACCTCCCACAGCCCCTCGTCGGGCTCGCGCCACGCCGTGGCCAGGAAGTCCATCAGCGCGCACTGCAGCTCCCACATCTGCGGCTGCGGGGGCATGCCCGCCAGCCGGGCCAGCGACAGGGAGTCCATGACCTCGCCGTACACGTCCAGCTGGAGCTGGTTCACGGCGTCGTTGCCGACCCGTACGGGCGTGGACTCGGCGAAGCCGGACAGCCACGGCAGCTCGAACTCCGGCAGCCGCCGCTCACCCGCCAGGCCGTACATGATCTGCAGGTCCGCCGGGTTCCCCGCGACCGCGCGCAGCAGCCAGTCGCGCCAGGCCTCGGCCTCCTCCAGGTACCCGGCCGACAGCAGGGCGCCCAGGGTGAGGGTGGAGTCCCGCAGCCAGCAGAAACGGTAGTCCCAGTTGCGTACGCCGCCCGGCTCCTCGGGCAGCGAGGTGGTCGGCGCGGCCACGATGCCGCCGGTGGGCTTGTAGGTGAGCGCCTTGAGGGTGATCAGCGAGCGGACGACGGCGTCCCGGTACGGACCGTCGTAGCGGCAGTGCGCGGCCCAGGCCCTCCAGTCCTCGATGCTGTGCTCCAGGGCGATGAACGGGTCGACCAGTGCGGGGCGGAATTCGTGCGAGGGGTGCCAGGTGAGGACGAACGCGACCTTCTCGCCCTCGGCGACCGTGAACTCCGCGTGGGTCCCGAAGTCCTTGCCCCAGCTGCGCACCTCCGGTTCGCTGCGCAGCCACGCCGAGTCCGGCCCGGCGACCGCCACCCGGTGGCCGTCGGCCCGGCGCATCCAGGGCACGACCGAGCCGTAGTCGAAGCGCAGCCGCAGCACGCTGTGCACGGTGACCTCGCCGCGCAGGCCCTCCACGACGCGTACGAGGTCGGGGGCGCGGTCGCGCTGGGGCATGAAGTCGGTGACCCGTACGGCGCCGTCCTCGGTCTCCCACTCGGTGTCCAGGACCAGGGTGTCCGGCCGGTAGGCGCGCCGGGTGCAGCGCTCCGCCCCCTCGGGGGCGATACGCCAGTGGCCGTTGTCCTCGTCGCCGAGCAGCTTGGCGAAGCAGGCGGCGGAGTCGAAGCGGGGCAGACAGAGCCAGTCCACGGAGCCGTCCGTGCCGACCAGGGCCGCGGTCTGCTCGTCGCCGATGAGCGCGTAGTCCTCGATGCGGGGGTGCACGGGATTCCGTCTTCCCGACGAGGAGCGGAGCAATCGGATCCGTTCGCGCGCTCCGCCGGGCGGCTACACCGCCGCGGGTTCCGGCTGCGCCGGCTCCACGTCCTCGGCGGCCTCACGATCGCGCTTCTCGCGGCGGACCAGGAACCACCAGCCGACCGGTACGGCGGCGGCGAACAGCCACCACTGGACGGCGTACGCGAAGTTCAGCGCGGCGTCCTCGTTGCCGGGCCTGCCGATCCGCTCCGGGGTGTCGCCCTTCGGCTCCGGCTCGATCAGGACGACGTATCCGCCGAGGACCGGGGCGTCCAGGCGCTCGGCCTGCTGCTCACTGTTGATGAGCATGATCTGCCGGTCCGGCAGTCCCTCGAGGTCCTTGATGCCGCTCGCTTCGGTCGTCTCGTCGGGCATGAGTCGCCCGGTGACGGTGATCTCTCCCCGGGGCGGCGCGGGGACCTCGGGGAACGCGGTCTGGCTCGGGCCGTCCGCGGGGATCCAGCCCCGGTTGACCAGCAGGACCTTGCCGTCGTTCAGCACGAAAGGGGTCAGTACGTGGTAGCCGATGTTGTCGTCGGAGTCGGTGCGGCGGCGGACGACGACCTCCCGGTCCGTGTCGAAGTGCCCCTTCGCGGTGACGGTGCGGTACCGCTCACGCGTG
Source organism: Streptomyces mutabilis (assembly GCF_014649815.1). GTDB lineage: Bacteria > Actinomycetota > Actinomycetes > Streptomycetales > Streptomycetaceae > Streptomyces > Streptomyces mutabilis. The sequence goes on from NZ_BMTT01000020.1 coordinate 52,759, forward strand.
GTGATCTTCTTCCCGGGAGCGGTCAGCGACTGAGCGGGCACCGGCGCCGCGTCGAGCGCCCGCGCGACCAGGTCGTTCCGGGCGGTGCGTTCCTCGTAGCGGTGCATCTGCCAGAGGCCCAGCCGGATCATCGTGGGGATGAGCAGCACGGCGACCAGCGTGAGGATCACCCACTGGCGGGACAGGAGGAAGCGGTACACGCATCGACGGTACCTTGACCGCGATCGGCCCTCGCGGGGAGGTCCCCGCGAGGGCCATGGCCCCGCGTCGGCGGGGAGCACACCACCGGCTTGTAGCGCCGGGGGGTCTACCGCGGACCATTCCCGCGTCGGCGGGAGGCACGTTCGACACCCATGCCGCGGCGTGGATGTCAGCAAGCCGTTCGCCGGGCGGTCACGCGAACCGCTCAGACCTTGTCGACGATCCCCGCCCTCCCCTCCGCGCGGGCGCAGTGGGCGCCGCAGTACCAGTGGCCCTCGACCTCGACGCCCTGGCCGATGATCTGCACCCGGCAGTGCTCGCAGATGGGGGCCATCCGGTGGATCGCGCAGGAGAAGCAGTCGAAGACGTGCACCGCTCCCTGGGCGTGGACCTCGAAGGTCATTCCGTAGTTGTTGCCGCAGACTTCACATGTCGCCATGCGCCACAGGGTGAGCCGTCACCGCGACGCGGGCGAGCGGGCGCCGGGCGAGTCGCCCGGAATCACCCGTCCGTACGGCTCGTCCTCCGTTCCCGCACGGACCGGCTCACGGCTCGGCGTCCGCGGGCTCGACGTCCCGCAGGAGCTGCCCGAAGGCCGCCTCGTCCACCACCGGCGTGCCGTACTGGCGGGCCTTGACCACTTTGGACGTGCCCGAGTCCGGGTCGTTGGTGACCAGGAGGCTGGTCAGCCGGGACAGGCTGGTGGCCACGTGCAGGCCGGCCTCGGTCGCGCGGTCCTCCAGCAGGTCCCGCTCGACCGAGGTGTCACCCGAGAAGGCGACCCGCATGCCCTGCTTGAGTCTCTTGCCCTCTACGTAACGGCCCGGGTTGGGATACGGGCAAGCGGGCCTCCGGCGGGAGGGGCGCCAACTGGACGGCCGGTAGCCGCCGTAACCGGCCTGCTGTCCGATCCGGGGGGCGGGCGCGTCCGACCACTCGGTCAGCGGCCGGCACTCGTGCAGCGGCAGCCGCAGACCGCCCGCCGCCGCGGCGAGCAGGCTCGGCCGGAACACCTCCGCCAGCACCCGCGCGTCGTCCAGCGCGTGGTGCGCCCGCTGCTGCACGACTCCGAAGTGGGCGGCCAGCGACTCCAGCTTGTGGTTGGGCAGCGGGAGGTCCAGCGCCTTGGAGAGCGCGATGGTGCACAGCCGCTGCCGCACCGGCGCCGCACGCTCGGCGCGGGCGTACTCGCGGGCGATCATCTGCCAGTCGAAGACGGCGTTGTGCGCCACGAGCACCCGTCCGTCGAGGCGGGCCGCGAACTCCTCGGCGACGTCCGGGAAGAGGGGCGCGCCCCGGAGCACCTCGCTAGTCAGACCGTGTATCCACACCGGGCCCGGGTCCCGCTCCGGATTGACCAGGGTGTACCAGTGGTCCTCGACCTCGCCGCGGGCGTCCAGACGGTAGACGGCCGCGGAGATGATGCGGTCGTCGCGGGCCAGGCCGGTGGTCTCCACGTCGACGACCGCGTATCCCTGCGGATACGCGGTCGGCCACGCCGTGGCGGACGGCGCTGCGGTCGTACGGTCTTCGAGCATGGTCCATGAGGATACGGGCCGCGACCGACACTCGGGTCAGGCAGGTGCCGCGCGGCGCCGCGGCGGAACGGTCCCTCCGTCAAGCGACCGGCCCGGAGCGGAAGTTGTGGGGCTCACCACCGGATCGGTACCGGAAGGGCCGTCAGCAGTCCGGACACCGCGACCACGACACCGAGGACGGCGACCTCCGCGCGCGCGGGGGAGCAGGCGGTCAGCGGGTCGGCCGCACGGCTCAGCCGGACCCTGGCCCACAGGGCGAGAGCGGTTACGGCGACCATGAGGATCACCTTGGCGAGCAGGACCCGTCCGTACGCCGTGTCCGTCAGCTGGTCCACGATCGTGCCCGGCGGCATCCGGCGCAGCGAACTGCACACGCCGGTCGCCGTGATGGCGGCGAGCAGCACGGCCGCCACGCGCGCGTAGAGCCCCAGCAGGGCCGGGCCGGCCTCGGCGTCCCGCCAGGCGCGCAGGGTCCGCAGCGCGTACAGCAGGCCGCCCACCCACAGCGAGGCGCACGTCAGGTGGACGAGGGTCAGGCCCGACCCGAGCAGCGGGCTGTACTCGGTCGTGGGGTGCGCGCGCAGCGCCTCCGCGACGATCACCGCGGCCAGCGGCCAGACCTGGAGGCCCGGCCGGCGGGAGGTGGCGCACAGGCCGGCCGCGAGGAACGCGTTGACCTCCAGGAGCGCGAGTTTGCCGTCGCGGGACGAGTAGAGGCCGCCGACGTCGATGTCGGCGACGCTGTCCGGCACCAGATTGCCCGTTGCCACCACCGACGCCAGGCCCAGCGCGGCGACGAAGCCGACGGCGCTCGCGTAGGCGGACCAGGTGCGGGGGCGTTCCGGGGGAGCGCCGGGGAGCGACTTGGCGAGCCGGTTCACGAAGAGTTCGCCGAGCGAGACGCTCAGCGCGGCGAAGAGCACCGTGCGCAGCAGGGCTATGCCGCCGGTGCCGGGTGCCTCGGCCTCCCCGGTGCCGTGCAGGGCGGGGGACGGGCCGAGGACGGGTATCAGCGCGGCCAGCACCACCAGCACGAGCACGGCCGCGGCCCGGCCGGCGCCGGAGGGCCGCGCGTGCCGTCCGGTGCCGGTGGTCCGGGACGGGGGTCTTGTCAAGGTCACCTCGAGATCTTCACCAGCTCCCCAGATCCGGGCAAGTTCCGGAGAACAACTGGCGGTCCGGCATTCCGTACATGAGGACGTTTTCGGCCGCCGTACGGTTCGGGGATCGCCGGAAGCGGGTGAGTGAGGCGTCACACTCACCGTGCGGCGTCCGTCCCCTGCCGGTCGGATGCTCAGGGGGCGCGGGGACCTCGCCGCACGCACGAGGCGGGCCGGGAGAGAACCCCCGGCCCGCCTCACGCGCGCGTGGTGACCGTCGTGGCCACCGGGACGCCGGTTACCGGGTCACCGCGTCCAGCGCGTCCGCCATGCCCCAGCCGTAGAAGCCGTTGCGGTTCTTCGAGCCCTCGCACACTGCGTCGACCTTGCCGTCGCCGTCGATGTCGTACGGCTTGGTGCACGCGGTGGCGTCGGCCTGGGCGTACAGCAGGGCCTTGACCATGGCCGGGGAGGCGTGCGGGTGCGTCGACTTGATCAGGGCGGCCACGCCCGCGACGTGCGGCGAGGCCATCGACGTACCGGCCATGTAGCCCCACTTGCCGCCGGGCAGCGTGCCCAGGATCAGTCCGCTGGTGGCGGGCGGCTCGGGCTTCTGGTAGGCCGTCGAGTCGCCGCCGGGCGCGGCGATGTCGACGACGCCCAGACCGTGGTTGGAGAAGGACGACTTGAGGCCCTTGGCGCCGGTCGAGGCGACCGTCACGACGCCCGGCAGCTGGGTCGGGATGTCCAGGCACTCGGACGGGTCGACGACACGGTCGCCGGGCGCGGTGTCGTTCGGGGAGGACGGGTCGGTGATCTCGTCGGAGGAGAGGTCGTAGTTCTCGTTGCCGGCCGCGGCGACGTTGACCGCGCCCTTCTTCTCCGCGTACCGCGAGGCCCGGGTGACGGCCTCGACGAGCGCCTTCTGGTCCGGGTCGTTCTTGCAGTTGAAGTACCAGGGGTCGGTGTAATAGCTGTTGTTGGTCACGTCCACGTCGTGCTCGGCCGCCCACATGAAGCCGCAGACCACGGCCTCGGTGTAGAAGAAGCCGTCGGGGTTGGACACCTTGATGCCGGAGACCTTCACCCCGGGTGCCACGCCGGTCATGCCGACGCCGTTCTTGGCGGCGGCGATCTCCCCGGCCACGTGGGTGCCGTGCGGGCTCTCCGCCGCGCTCGGCCGCCAGGCGCCGTCGGTGGTGTCCGGCTTGCCGGAGACGCAGTTGACGGAGGCGTCCCGGTCGAAGTTCGGGGCGATGTCCGGGTGGGTGTCGTCCACGCCCGTGTCGATGACCGCGACGGTCACCTTCTCGCTGCCCAGCGACTTCTCGTGCGCCTTGTCCGCCTTGATGGCGGGCAGGTCCCACTGGAGTCCCTGCAGCGGGTCCTGGCCCTCGGCGGCCTCGGCGGCGGCGATCTCCTGGCCACTGAGCACCTTCGGCGCACCGGTGTCGGTGGTGGCGGCCGACGGCAGCGGCGCGGTGCGGGTGGCGCCGGCCGACTGCACGCCGCGCACCTTGCGGACGGTCTTGGCGAAGTCCGGGTTCGCGGAGTGGACGACGACCACGCCGATCCGGTCGTACGACGTCACGATCGTGCCGCCGGCCTTGGTTATCTCCCGCTTCACGTGTGCCGAAGGGCCGTGCCCGGCGCGGACGTTGACGACGTAGCTCATCGAGGACGACGAGTCCGCCGAGAGCGTGGGAGCGGCCTCGGCGGCGGAGGCCGGGGCGCCCGGCAGGAACGCCAGCGACGCGGCCATGGCCATGCCGGCCGGGATCGCGAGGGCACGGCGGTGACGCGGGTGGGGAGCTGTCATGTGCGGTGTCTCCAGTTCGTTCGTGCAACCGGTGCGTGACGGTGGAAGGGAGGCGTGTGGGCCGGGACGAGGGGTGGGCGCGGGCGGGTCACTTCACCGCGCGCAGCGCGTCGACGATGCCGAAGCCGTAGAAGCCGTTGACACGCTCGCCGCCCTCGCAGACCGCGTCCTGCGCGCCGTCGCCGTCCTGGTCGTATGAGGCCGGGCAGCCGGGGTTGTCCGTCTGGGCCTTCAGCAGTCGCTGGAGCTGCGCCGGGGACGCCCAGGGGTGCTCCGACTTCAGCAGCGCGGCGACGCCCGCGGCGTGCGGGGAGGCCATCGAGGTGCCCTGGAGCCAGGCGTACTCGTTGTTCGGCATGGTCGACAGGATGCGGCCGTTCTTCGAGGGCGTGTCCGGGATCTGGTAGCGCCCGTCGCCGCCCGGCGCCGCGACGTCGACGACGCCCTCGCCGTACGAGGAGTAGTAGGACTTCTCCTTGTCGACGCCGGTGGCGCTGACGGTGACGATGCCGGGCAGCTGGGTCGGCACGTCGAAGCACTCGTGCGGGTCGATGGTCCGCGTCACCGGCGTGGAGTCGTCGGGGCTGGAGTCGTCGACGACGGCGTCGGAGTCCAGGTCGTGGTTGGAGTTGCCGGCGGAGGCCAGGTGCAGGGTGCCCTTGTGCTGGGCGTACAGCTGGGCCCGGTTGACCGCGTCGACGATCGCGCGCTGGTCCGGGTCGTCCATGCAGTTGTACAGCCAGGGGTCCACGTAGTAGCTGTTGTTGGTGATCTCCACGCCGTGGTCGGCGGCGAACATGAAGGCGCAGACGACGTTCTCGGGGTAGAAGAGGCCGTTGTCCGGGTCGCTCACCTTGATGCTGGAGACCTTCACGCCCGGTGCGACACCGGCGACACCGATGCCGTTGCGGGCGGCGGCTATCTCACCGGCCACGTGGGTGCCGTGGTAGTCGTCGGCGGTGTACGGCCGCCAGGCGCCCTCACTGGTGTCGGCCTTGCCGCCCACGCAGTTGGCGGACTGGGCGGCGGAGAAGTTCGGGGCGAGGTCGGGGTGGGTGTCGTCGACGCCGGTGTCGATCACGGCGACGGTGACCCGGGAGCTGCCCGGGTTGATCTTCGCGGCCTTGTCGGCGCCTATCGCGCGCAGGTCCCACTGGTCCGCTTCCAGGGGCTCGCTCGCCCCGGCGGCCTCGGACGCCTTCGCGGTCCGCGCGGCCTGCTCGTCGGTGAGCATCTCGGCGGCGCCCTGGTCGGTCGTCCCGGCGGCGGTCAGCGGCGCGGTGCGGGTCGCGCCCGCGGACTGCACCCCGCGGACCGTGCGTATCTCCTCGCCGAAGTCCGGGTCGGCCGAGTGGACGACGATCACGCCTATCTTCCGGTACGTGGCGACGACGCGGCCGTCGGCCTCGGCTATCGCCCGCTGCACCGACGCGATCGTGCGGTGGTCCGTCCGCGTGTTGACCACGTACGCGAGGTCGGGCGCGTCCGAGGCCCCGGCGGTCCGGGCGGCCTCCTGGGCGGTGTCCGCACCCGGGGCGGCCGAGGCGGCCGCCGGCAGGAAGCCGAGCGACGCGGTGAGCGACAGCACGACCGGCACGGCCAGAGCGAGCCGTCGTCTGGAACGCGACGACCGCGAGGGGCGCGGGGAACGCAGATGATCCATGGGGTCTCCACATCATCCGGGAACGAGGCCGGCCCGAGACGCGGGTGGTGCCCGGGCAGGTACATGACGGAGCGGTGCAGGGTGAAGCTATCCCTCGCGGTCGCCGGCCAGCAATGACCCGCGACGGGTGACTTCGGAAAGTGCGGCGCGGGTTGAACCGGTGCCGGTGGAGCGCCGTGTCGTTGGACAGGGAGCCAGAGCACGATCAGGCCCCCGTGAGAACACCGAGGTCCGAGCCGTCATGTCCGTCGTACGAGGAGACTCCGTGGCAACCGACGCACCGCCCCCCTCGAAAGAGGAACGCCATCTTCCGTCACCCGAGGAGTTCTCCGAAGTGCAGCAGAGCGCTGAGTTCGCCGAACTGCGCCGCTCCTTCCGCTCCTTCGCCTTCCCGCTGACGATCGCGTTCGTCGCCTGGTACCTGCTGTACGTGCTGCTGTCGAACTACGCCGGCGGCTTCATGGGCACCGAGCTGTTCGGCAACATCAACGTCGCCTTCGTCTTCGGCATCGCCCAGTTCGTCACCACGTTCCTCATCGCCTGGTGGTACTCGCGGCACGCCGCCGCGAAGCTCGACCCCAAGGCCGAGGCCATCAAGTCCCGGATGGAGGGCGGCGCATGAGCCCCGCACAGACCGTTCTCGCCGCCGAGCTCGCCGCCAACGAGGCCAGCGAGCACCGCCCGCTGATCATCACCCTCTTCGCCGTCTTCGTCCTCGCCACGCTAGGCATCACCGTCTGGGCCGGCCGCCAGACCAAGGACGCCGCCGACTTCTACGCGGGCGGCCGGTCCTTCAGCGCCTTCCAGAACGGACTCGCCGTCTCCGGCGACTACATGTCCGCCGCGTCCTTCCTCGGCATCGCCGGCGCCATCGCCCTCTTCGGCTACGACGGCTTCCTGTACTCCATCGGCTTCCTGGTCGCCTGGCTGGTCGCCCTGCTCCTGGTCGCCGAGCCGCTCAGGAACTCCGGCCGCTACACGATGGGCGACGTCCTCGCCTACCGCATGCGCCAGCGCCCCGTGCGCACCGCCGCCGGCACGTCCACGATCGTCGTGTCGATCTTCTACCTGCTGGCCCAGATGGCGGGCGCCGGCATCCTCGTCTCCCTGCTGCTCGGCATCACCTCCGACGCCGGCAAGATCCTCATCGTCGCCCTCGTCGGCATCCTGATGATCGTGTACGTCTCCATCGGCGGCATGAAGGGCACCACCTGGGTCCAGATGGTCAAGGCCGTTCTGCTGATCGGCGGCACCATACTGATCACGTTCCTGGTGCTGCTGAAGTTCGACTTCAACATCTCCGACCTGCTGGGCACCGCAGCCGAGAAGAGCGGGCACGGCGCCGCCTTCCTGGAGCCCGGCCTCCAGTACGGCACCGACGGCACCACCAAGCTGGACTTCATCTCCCTCGGCATCGCCCTGGTGCTGGGCACGGCCGGCCTGCCGCACATCCTGATCCGCTTCTACACGGTGCCCAACGCCAAGGCCGCCCGTAAGTCCGTGAACTGGGCGATCGGCATCATCGGCGCCTTCTACCTCATGACCATCGCGCTCGGCTTCGGTGCCGCCGCACTCGTCGGACCGAAGGAGATCACCGAGTCCAACGCGTCCGGCAACACCGCCGCGCCGCTGCTCGCCCTGCACGTGGGCGGCGTCGACTCGGCCTGGGGCGCGATCCTCCTCGCGACGATCTCGGCGGTGGCCTTCGCGACCATCCTCGCCGTGGTCGCCGGTCTCACCCTCGCCTCGTCCTCGTCCTTCGCGCACGACATCTACGCCAACGTCATCCGCAAGGGCCAGGCCACCGAGAAGGAGGAGATGCGCGCGGCCCGCTGGGCGACCGTCTTCATCGGCATCGTCTCCATCGCGCTCGGCGCCCTCGCCCGCGACCTGAACGTGGCCGGCCTGGTCGCCCTGGCCTTCGCGGTGGCCGCGTCCGCGAACCTGCCGACCATCCTCTACAGCCTCTTCTGGAAGCGGTTCACCACCCAGGGAGCCCTGTGGTCGATCTACGGCGGTCTGCTCGTCGCCGTCGGCCTGGTGCTGTTCTCACCCGTGGTCTCCGGCGACCCGAAGGCGATGTTCCCCGACGTGGACTTCGCCTGGTTCCCCCTGAGGAACCCGGGCATCATCTCCATCCCGTTCGGCTTCTTCATGGGCTGGCTCGGCACGGTCCTGTCGAAGGAGGAGCCCGACAAGGCGAAGTACGCGGAGCTGGAGGTCCGGTCCCTGACCGGCACCGGCGCCCACTGATCCCACCCCGCGCGCGGCCCCGTCGTAGATCCTCACGACGGGGCCGCGCCGTACGCCCTAGGGTCGGCCCGCTGTCGATGTCGGACGCGTCACGTAGGCTCGCAGGTGTCGGAGGAGAGAAGTGCTCCGCCGATCCGCGTCGAGGGAGGGGGCCCACGTGCTCATCGACACCTACGGCCGAGTGGCCACCGATCTGAGGGTCTCGCTGACCGACCGCTGCAATCTGCGCTGCACCTACTGCATGCCCGAAGAGGGCCTCCAGTGGCTGGCCAAGCCCGACCTGCTCACGGACGACGAGATCGTCCGCCTCATCGACATCGCGGTCACCTCCCTCGGTATCGAGGAGGTCCGCTTCACCGGCGGCGAGCCCCTGCTGCGCCCCGGTCTCGTCGGCATCGTCGAGCGTGTCGCCGCCCTGGAGCCGCGTCCCCGGATGTCCCTCACCACCAACGGCATCGGCCTCAGGCGCACGGCGACGGCCCTGAGCGCCGCGGGCCTGGACCGGGTCAACGTCTCGCTGGACACCCTGCGCCCGGACGTCTTCAAGACCCTCACTCGCCGGGACCGTCACAAGGACGTCCTGGAGGGCCTGCAAGCGGCCCGCGAGGCCGGTCTGACCCCGGTCAAGGTCAACTCGGTCCTGATGCCGGGGCTCAACGACGACGAGGCCCCCGACCTGCTGGCCTGGGCCGTCGAGCACGACTACGAGCTGCGCTTCATCGAGCAGATGCCCCTGGACGCCCAGCACGGCTGGAAGCGCGAGGGCATGGTCACCGCCGGTGACATCCTGGCCGCCCTGCGCACCCGCTTCGAGCTGACCGCCGAGGGCTCCGAGGAGCGCGGCTCGGCCCCCGCCGAGCGCTGGCTCGTCGACGGCGGCCCGCACCGCGTCGGCGTCATCGCCTCCGTCACCCGACCGTTCTGCGCGGCCTGCGACCGCACCCGCCTGACCGCCGACGGCCAGGTGCGCACCTGCCTGTTCGCCACCGAGGAGACCGACCTGCGGGGCGCCCTGCGCTCCGGCGCCCCCGACGAGGAGATCGCCCGCATCTGGCGGCTGGCCATGTGGGGCAAGAAGGCCGGCGCCGGCCTCGACGACCCGACCTTCGTACAGCCCGACCGGCCGATGTCGGCGATCGGGGGATAGGGCACCGCCTAGGAGCCGGCGGGGGCTTCCCACTCGTCCAGCGGGACCACGTCCTTCAGGAAGCCCCGCGCCCCGAGGAACTGCGACAGGTGCTCCCGGTGCTCGTCGCACGCGATCCACGTCTTGCGCCGCTGCGGCGTGTGGATCTTCGGGTTGTTCCACGCCAGCACCCACACGGCGGCGGTGCGGCAGCCCTTGGCCGAGCAGATGGGGGCGGTCTCGTCACTCACAGGTTCGTCTCACAGGTCCACACACAAGGCGACGCCGAGCAGCCACGGGGGGAGCTGCCCGGCGTCGGTCCGTCGCTCCGACGGGGGATGCGGAGCGCGTACGAAGTATGTCACGGGTCGCCCGTCGCCCGGCACCGGAACCACATGATTCATCTGAGCATTTCTTCGGCCTGGCGAGGAATCGACGTCCGCCCCGCCGAGCGTCCCCGGTCACGACCGGGCGTGCGGCTCACCGGCCCGGTCCCGCGCCGCTTCGGAAGCAGTGTCCTCCGGGTCGGATTCCGCCGGGCCGCCGTCGGCGCGCGGCGGCGTGATCATCGGAGCCGTCGGCATCGTCACGAACGTCGAGGGCAACGATGGCGCGTTCTCGCGTCCGGCGTTCGCGATCACCACGGCGATGTACGGCAGGACTGCGCCGAGGACCAGGGCCACGATCGCCACGTGCCGTTCCACGTTCCACAGGCAGGCCGCGAGAACCACCGACAGGGTACGGATCGACATCGAGATGACGTAGCGGCGCTGCCGGCCGCGCACATCCTCCTGGAGGCCCGTCCGGGCCCCGGTGATCCGGAAAACCTCGGCCTTGCCGCCGATACTCTGCTTCCGCATCTTGTTCCACCATCCGCCCGCATCGGACTCTCCCCGCCGCGCTCCCGTCCGTGGCCGTACGGGGACTCCGGTCCCGGACAACTCTCCACGTTACGCCGCGCCTGCGCCGCCCACGAGACCGGGGCACCCTCCGGTCAGCCCGCGGGGCCTGCGCCGCACCGCGCAGCGCGGTACCCCATTCGGCCGTACCCGCCATGCGCCGTACGCGGTACGGCCGAAAACTGGCGGTACTGCTCGCTTAAAGCCGAATGAGGAGGCAGCCATGGGCTGGTTGTGGGCGATCATCGTCGGATTCGTGCTCGGTCTGATCGCCAAGGCGATCATTCCCGGGAAGCAGCACAGTCCCCTGTGGCTGATCACCATCTTCGGCATGCTGGGCGCCATCGCCGGCAACGCGATCGCCCGGGCGGCCGGCGTGGACGCGACCTCCGGCATCGACTGGTGGCGGCACGTGTTCCAGCTGGTGTCCGCGCTCGTCATCGTCGCCGTCGGCGACGCGATCTACATGGCGGTGCGGGGCAACAAGCGGCGCGAACGGGCCTGACCCGCGCAAACCCGTACGGCGGGACCCGGGCGGCGACCAGTACGGCGAGGGGCGGTCTCCGGCAGCCGCACGGCACCGGAGGCCGCCCCTGTCGCGTGCCCTCAGGCGCCGGTGACCTCCACCGCGGCCAGATTCTTCTTGCCGCGGCGCAGCACCAGCCAGCGCCCGTGCAGCAGGTCCTCCCGGGCGGGGACGGCGTCCTCGCCGACGACCTTGCTGTTGTTCACGTAGGCGCCGCCCTCCTTCACCGTGCGGCGCGCGGCGGACTTGCTGGCGACCAGACCGACCTCGGCGAACAGGTCGACGACCGGAGCCGGCCCGGCGACCTGGACACGCGGCAGCTCGGAGAGGGCCGCGGCCAGCGTCCGCTCGTCGAGCTCCGCCAGGTCGCCCTGGCCGAAAAGCGCCTTGGACGCGGCGATCACGGCGGCCGTCTGGTCGGCGCCGTGCACCAGCGTCGTCAGCTCCTCGGCCAGCGCGCGCTGCGCGGCCCGGGCCTGCGGACGCTCCTCGGTCTGCCGCTCCAGCTCCTCCAGCTCCTCGCGGGAGCGGAAGGACAGGATGCGCATGTACTTCGAGATGTCCCGGTCGTCCGCGTTCAGCCAGAACTGGTAGAACGCGTACGGCGTGGTCATCTCCGGGTCGAGCCAGACGGCGCCGCCCTCGGTCTTGCCGAACTTGGTCCCGTCCGCCTTGGTCATCAGCGGCGTCGCGTAGGCGTGGACGGTGGCGTCCGGCTCCAGACGGTGCAGCAGGTCGAGGCCGGCCGTGAGGTTGCCCCACTGGTCGCTGCCGCCGCCCTGGAGCGTGCAGCCGTACCTCCGGTAGAGCTGGAGGAAGTCCATGGCCTGGAGAAGCTGGTAGCTGAACTCCGTGTAGCTGATCCCCTCGGAGGACTCCAGGCGGCGGGCTACGGAGTCCTTGGTCAGCATCTTGTTGACCCGGAAGTGCTTGCCGATGTCCCGCAGGAACTCGATCGCGGACAGGCCCTCGGTCCAGTCGAGGTTGTTGACCATCAGGGCCGCGTTGTCGCCCTCGAAGGAAAGGAACGGCTCGATCTGGCCGCGCAGCCTCTCGACCCAGCCGGCGACGGTCTCCGGCGAGTTCAGCGTGCGCTCGGCGGTGGGACGCGGGTCGCCGATCTGGCCCGTCGCGCCGCCGACCAGCGCCAGCGGCCGGTGACCGGCCTGCTGGAGCCGGCGCACGGTGAGCACCTGCACGAGGTGCCCGACGTGCAGGGACGGCGCGGTCGGGTCGAAACCGCAATAGAACGTGACGGGACCGTCCGCGAGAGCCTTGCGCAATGCATCCTCATCGGTGGACTGGGCGAACAGCCCACGCCACTGCAGCTCGTCGACGATGTCCGTCACGGTTCTCGTGTCTCCTACATGATCATGATCTTCGGCAGTCGGGTGACAGCCGACTACGAGGTTATACGCCCTGACTGACAGAGCTCATATTGAAATCGGGGACGCGCAGCGCCGGCATCGCGGCCCTGGTGAACCAGTCGCCCCACTCCCTGGGCAGCGTCTTCTCCGTACGCCCCGCCTCCGTGGCCCGGCCCAGCAGACTCACCGGCGACTCGTTGAACCGGAAGTTGTTCACCTCGCCGACCACCTCGCCGTCCTCGACGAGGTAGACGCCGTCCCGGGTGAGCCCGGTCAGCAGCAGCGTCGCCGGGTCGACCTCGCGGATGTACCAGAGGCAGGTGAGCAGCAGCCCGCGCGAGGTGCCGGCGACCATCTCCTCCAGGGACCGGTCGGGGTCGCCGCCGTCCAGGACCAGGTTGCCGATCGCCGGGGCCACCGGCAGACCGGTCAACCCGGCGCTGTGCCGGGTGGTCGCCAGCCGGTGCAGCTCACCCGCGCGGATCCAGTCGGTCGCCGCCACCGGCAGCCCGTTGTCGAACACCGACCGGTCGCCGCCGGACGAGTGCGCGACGACGAAGGGCGCGCACTCCAGACCCGGCTCGTGCGGATCGCTGCGCAGCGTCAGCGGCAGCCCGCCGAGCCGCTCGCCCACGCGCGTGCCGCCGCCCGGCTTCGAGAACACCGTGCGCCCCTCGGCCGCGTCCCGTCCCGACGCCGACCAGAACTGGTAGATCAGCAGGTCGGCGACCGCGGTCGGCGGCAGCAGCGTCTCGTACCGTCCGGCGGGCAGCTCCACCCGCCGCTCGGCCCAGCCCAGCCGCACGGCCAGCTCGGCGTCGAGCACCGCCGGGTCCACGTCCTTGAAGTCCCGCGTGGCCCGGCCCGCCCACGCCGACCGGGTGCGGTCCCGTGACTTGGCGTTCAGCTCCAGCGTCCCGTTGGGCTGGTCGTGGCGGAGCCGGAGCCCGGTGGACGTACCCATGTACGTCGACGTCGTTTCGTGGTTGGCGAACCCGTACAGCTCCCGGCCGCCCGCACGAGCGCGGGCGAAGGCCTCCCCGAGGGCCGGCGCGAAGTCCGCGAACACGGCCGACGACGTCTCCGCGGGCGCGTCGGTGAAGTCGGGCGAGGCGGGAACGTCCGCGACCAGCGGCTGCGCGTCCTCGGCCGGACCGGCGCCGTGCGCGGCGGCCTCCGCGGCCCGCACCAGGGGCTCCAGTTCGTCCACGGTCAGGGCCGAGCGCGACACGACCCCCGAGGCCGTGCCCTCCCGGCCGTCCACGGTGGCGACGACGGTGAGCGTGCGCCCGCGCGTGACGCCGTTGGTGGTGAGCGCGTTGCCCGCCCAGCGCAGGTTGGCGGTGGACTCCTCGTCGGCGATGACGACGCAGCCGTCGGCCCGGGACAGCTCCAGCGCCCGCTCGACGATCTCGTGCGGCCTGCTCGTGCGCGCGCTCATCGACCCGCCTCCTGCGTGGTGTTCAGAATGTTGACTCCCTTGAAGAGGGCCGACGGGCAGCCGTGCGAGACGGCCGCGACCTGCCCCGGCTGGGCCTTGCCGCAGTTGAAGGCGCCGCCCAGGACGTACGTCTGCGGCCCGCCGACAGCCGCCATGGACCCCCAGAAGTCGGTGGTCGTCGCCTGGTACGCCACGTCCCGCAGCTGACCGGCGAGCCGCCCGTTCTCGATCCGGAAGAACCGCTGACCGGTGAACTGGAAGTTGTAGCGCTGCATGTCGATGCTCCAGGACCGGTCCCCGACGACGTAGATCCCGCGCTCCACACCCCCGATCAGGTCCTCCGTGGACAGCCCGCCGGGATCCGGCCGCAGCGACACGTTGGCCATGCGCTGCACCGGCACGTGGGCGGGGGAGTCGGCGTAGGCGCACCCGTTGGACCGCTCGAACCCGGTGAGCCGCGCGATCCGCCGGTCCAGCTGGTAGCCCACCAGCGTCCCGTCCTTCACCAGGTCCCAGGATTGGCCCGCGACGCCCTCGTCGTCGTACCCGATGGTCGCCAGCCCGTGTTCGGCGGTGCGGTCGCCGGTGACGTTCATCAGCTCCGAGCCGTAGCGGAGCTTGCCCAACTGGTCGAAGGTGGCGAAGGAGGTGCCGGCGTAGGCGGCCTCGTAGCCGAGGGCGCGGTCCAGCTCGGTGGCGTGCCCGATGGACTCGTGGATGGTCAGCCACAGGTTGGACGGGTCCACGACCAGGTCGTACAGACCCGCCTCGACACTAGGCGCCCGCATCTTCTCCGCCAGCAGCTCCGGGATCCCGGCCAGCTCGGAGTCCCAGTCCCAGCCGGTGCCGGTCAGGTACTCCCAGCCGCGCCCGGCGGGCGGCGCGAGGGTGCGCATGGAGTCGAACTCGCCGCTGGAGTCGTCCACGGACACGGCGGTCAGCACCGGGTGCAGCCGCACCCGCTGCTGCGTGGTCACGGTCCCGGCGGTGTCGGCGTAGAACTTGTTCTCGTGGACGGTGAGCAGCGAGGCGTCGACGTGATCGACCCCGTCCGCCGCCAGCAGGCGCGCGCTCCAGTCGGCCAGCAGGGCAGACCTCTCCGCGTCGGGCACGGTGAACGGGTCGATCTCGTACGCCGAGATCCAGGTCTTGTCGGCGTGCACGGGCTCGTCGGCCAGCTCCACCCGCTCGTCCGACCCGGCCGCCTTGATCACCTGCGCGGACAGCTTCGCCATCGCCACCGCCTGGGAGGCGACCCGGGCGGCGGCGTCCATCGTCAGGTCCACCCCGGACGCGAAGCCCCAGGTGCCGCCGTGCACCACGCGCACCGCGTACCCGAGGTCGGTGGTGTCCGAGGACCCGGCGGGCTTGGCGTCCCTGAGGCGCAAGGAGGCGTTGCGCACCCGCTCCAGCCGGAAGTCGGCGTGCTCCGCGCCGAGCGCACGCGCGCGGGCGAGGGCGGCGTCGGCGAGGGCGCGTAGGGGGAGTGCCGTGAAGGCTTCGTCGATGCTATGGGGCACCTGCGTCTCTTTCTGTCGACGTGGAGGGGTCCGGGGCGGACCGGGCGTGACGGTCCGTGGTCGCTCCGATCATGTCGCCCATCACGCCCCCGGACCAGAGGTTTCCCTCCGGCCCGCGCACGGTTTCTGTAGGGATCCGACAGTCACTCCCGTGAGCCACTGTCGGTGCCCGAATGTCCCCGGCCGCTCCCCGACCGATAGGTTTTCGAGGAAGCCGCCTGCTCTCCACGGGTCCGGGCGGGTGTGCCAGACCGCTATCGAAAGGGTGATCCGTTGAGCCGCTCGGTTCTCGTCACCGGAGGCAACCGGGGCATCGGCCTCGCCATCGCCCGCGCATTCGCCGAAGCCGGCGACAAGGTCGCGATCACGTACCGCTCGGGTGAGCCCCCCGCCGGCTTCCTGGCCGTCAAGTGCGACATCACCGACAGCGAGCAGGTGGAGCAGGCCTACAAGGAGATCGAGGAGACGCACGGTCCGGTCGAGGTCCTCGTCGCCAACGCCGGCGTCACCAAGGACCAGCTCCTGATGCGCATGTCGGAGGAGGACTTCACCTCCGTCGTCGACACCAACCTCACCGGTACCTTCCGCGTCGTCAAGCGCGCCAACCGCGGCATGCTGCGGGCCAAGAAGGGCCGCGTCGTGCTGATCTCGTCGGTGGTCGGGCTCCTCGGCTCCGCGGGGCAGGCGAACTACGCCGCTTCCAAGGCCGCCCTGGTCGGCTTCGCGCGCTCCCTCGCCCGTGAGCTGGGGTCGCGCAACATCACCTTCAACGTCGTCGCGCCCGGCTTCGTCGACACCGACATGACCAAGGCGCTCACCGAAGAGCAGCAGGCCGCGATCCTCTCGCAGGTGCCGCTGGCGCGGTACGCGCGGCCGGAGGAGATCGCCGCGACGGTGCGGTTCCTCACCTCGGACGACGCCTCGTACATCACTGGAGCCGTCATCCCCGTTGACGGCGGACTGGGAATGGGTCACTGATCACCATGAGCGGAATCCTCGAGGGCAAGCGCGTCCTGATCACCGGTGTGCTGATGGAGTCCTCCATCGCCTTCCACGCCGCCAAGCTGGCGCAGGAGCAGGGCGCCGAGATCATCCTGACCGCGTTCCCGCGGCCCACGCTGACCGAGCGCATCGCCAAGAAGCTGCCCAAGCCCACCAAGGTCATCGAGCTGGACGTCACCAACGACGAGCACCTCGGGCGCCTGGCCGACGTCGTCGGCGAGGAGCTGGGCGGCCTCGACGGCGTCGTCCACTCCATCGGCTTCGCCCCGCAGGACGCGCTCGGCGGCAACTTCCTGAACACGCCGTTCGAGTCGGTCGCCACGGCCATGCACGTCTCGGCGTACTCCCTGAAGTCGCTGACCATGGCCTGCCTGCCGCTGATGCAGAACGGCGGCTCGGTCGTCGGCCTCACCTTCGACGCGCAGTACGCCTGGCCGCAGTACGACTGGATGGGCCCGGCCAAGGCCGCGCTGGAGGCCACCAGCCGCTACATGGCCCGCGACCTGGGCAAGCAGAACATCCGCTGCAACCTGGTCTCGGCGGGGCCGATCGGCTCCATGGCCGCCAAGTCCATCCCGGGCTTCGGGGAACTGGCCTCGGTGTGGGACAGCCGGTCCCCGCTGGAGTGGGACCTCAAGGACCCCGAGCCGGCCGGCCGCGGCATCGTCGCGCTGCTCAGCGACTGGTTCCCGAAGACCACGGGCGAGATCGTCCACGTGGACGGCGGTCTGCACGCCATCGGCGCCTGACCGGACGCCCCCGCGGGGCCCGCACCCACCCGGGTGCGGGCCCTCGGCGTATGACCGTGGGCGCGTCACCCGTTCGGCTCAGTCGGCCGGGCGTCCCGGCCGGGCGGGACGCACGCTGAAGTACGAGTTCACCACGCGCTTCACCCTCCCAGCCGGCCGAGGAGGTCCCTTGTGCGTCCCCTCCACCGTCTGGCCTCAGCGACCCTCGCCGTCGCCTGCGTGCTGATCCTCCCCTACGAAGCGGTGTCCCACGCGCGCGTGACGGTCACGAAGGCCGGCGACACCGGGGACGCCGCGTCGGACGAGCCGTTCGGCTCCGCGTGCCGGGTACGCGTCGACGGATCCGACGTGACCGCCTACTGCCACAACCCCTACCCGGGGCCCGATCATGTGCGCCTGCACGTCGAGTGCGAGCACTGGTGGGACCTCGACAGCGACACCTCCCCGGTGGTGGCCGCCCCCGCGCAGACCGTGCGCCTGGACGGCCGGTGCTGGAAGGAGGTCCGGGCGGCCTGGGTCAGCCACGTGCGGGGGAGCTGATCAGCTGATCCGGCCCGTGCGGCACTGGAACGGGTAGCCCGCGGCCTCCGCGTGCGCCGTCTCGGCGTCCCCCGCGCGGATCGCGTCGACCAGCCGGGTGTGGTCCATGCGCGTCTCCGGCGTCAGCTCGCCGCCGACGTCCACGCGCAGCCAGTCCCGCATCACCTCGCCGAGGTCCGCGTACATGGCGGTCATCACGTCGTTGTGCGAGGCCGCCACGACGGCCAGGTGGAAGGTCGAGTCCGCCGTCACGTACGCCTCCGCGTCGCCCGTCTGCCAGGCGTCCTCGCGGCGCGCGAGGAGCGCGTCGAGCTGTTTGAGGTCCTTCTCCGTGCGTCGCTCGGCGGCGAGCCGTGCAGCGGCGGACTCAAGGGTGGAGCGCAGCTCGGCGATGTGCCGCGGGTCGGCCTCGGCGAAGCGGCGCTGCATCACGCCGGCCAGCTCGCTGGTCGCCACGACGTACGTACCGGAGCCCTGGCGGATGTCCAGCAGGCCGTTGTGGGCCAGCGCGCGGACCGCCTCTCGGACCGTGTTCCGGGCGACCCCGAGCTGGTCGACCAGCTCGGGCTCCGTCGGGATCCGGGAGCCCACCGGCCACTCGCCCGAGGCGATCTGCTGCCGCAACGCCGCGATGACCTGCTCGGACAGCGCCGAGCGGCGGGGATGGCTCAGGGGCATGGCTCACCTTCACGCGGGTGTCGACAAGCGAGTGGACAATCAATCATCCCATGATTCTATGATCGGTCTCATGGCTAGTGACGAAACCCGGACCGAGACACGGACGGAGACGCCGACGGAGACAGCGACGGAGACACGGACCGGGACCACGCGGCCCGCGACAACCGGTGCACCGGCGGTGCCCGGCGCCCGGGTACCCGGTGAGGCGCCTCAGGCGTCCGGCACGCGCGCGTGGACGCCGTGGATGACCCGTCTGCTCGTCCTCGCGATCGTGCTGGCCGCGGTCAACCTGCGCCCTGCCATCACGAGCCTGGGCGCGCTTCTGGAGGAGGTCCGCGACGGGCTCGGCATGAGCGGCAGCGTCGCCGGACTGCTCACCTCCGTGCCCCCGCTCTGCTTCGCCGTCTTCGGGGTCGCCGCCCCGCGGCTGGCCCGCCGCTTCGGCCCCGGCGCGGTGGTCTTCGGCGGCATGGTCGCCATCACCGCCGGCCTGCTGATACGCCCGTATGCCGGCGGTACGGCGGGCTTCCTGGCCGCCACCGCCCTCGCCCTCATGGGCATCGCGCTCAGCAACGTACTGATGCCGGTCATCGTCAAGCGCTTCTTCCCCGACCGGGTCGGCTCCATGACCGGCCTCTACTCCATGGCCCTCGCCTTCGGCACTTCGATCGCCGCCGCGGCGACCGTTCCGGTGACGGACGCGCTGGGCGGGCACTGGCAGCCCGGCCTCGCGGTGTGGGCCGTGCTGGGTGCGGCGGCCGCCCTGTCCTGGATCCCGTTCGTACGGGCCCGGAAGGCCCTGTCGTCCGCCGACTCCGCCGAGGCCGACGCGCCGCGTGCGGACGCGGACGGCCGCCCGGTCGAGCAACCCCCGCTGCGCATCACCCGCAGCCGTACGGCATGGGCGCTCGCGGTCTTCTTCGGCCTCCAGGCCACCGCCGCCTACATCACGATGGGCTGGATGGCGCAGATCTTCCGGGACGCGGGCGTGTCCGCCGGCACCGCCGGTCTGCTGCTCGCCGTCATCATGGTGATGGGCGTGCCGCTCGCGTTCGTCATCCCCCGCGTGGCCACCCGCCTGCCCCACCAGGGCCCGATCGTGCTCGTACTGGGCGTGTGCGGACTCGCCGGATACGCCGGCCTGTACTTCGCCCCGGCCGGCGGCGCCTGGGTCTGGGCGCTGCTCCTCGGCGTCTCCAACTGCGCCTTCCCGCTCGCGCTGACCATGGTCGGGATGCGAGCCAGGACCGGCGCGGGCGTCGCCCAGCTGTCCGCCTTCGCGCAGAGCACCGGCTACCTGATCTCCATCCCGGGGCCGCTGCTGGTGGGCGTGCTCTATCAGCACAGCGGGGGCTGGGGCCTGCCGATCGCGCTGATGAGCGCCATGATGGTGCCGCAGATCATCGTGGGCGTCCTCGCGGGGCGCGACCGCACGGTGGAGGAGGAGGCGGCCCGCTGACCCGGCCCGCCGGCCCGGGTGAGGGTGGCGGATGCGAGACTTGGCCGCATGCCAGTCCTCGACCCGAACCCGCAGCACGGCCAGAAGAAGATGCTGATCGTCTTCGGCTCCTTCCTCGCGATCTTCGTGATCATCGGCATCGTGGCCACGATCGCCTCGCCGTGACACGGTCCTAGGGTGGGGTCAACCCCCCCCCGTCCCCTAGGGGGTGAGGGTCAGGGTCAAGTGGGTGGACTTCCGGATGGGTCGGGGCCCGCGGATTCCGTAGCTTCGAGATGTGCCCGCTCCAGGCGGGCCGCGCAGCACGGACCAGGGACGCCCGAAGACCAGCGGAGGCACTCATGTCGGCCCCTACCCACACCCGGCCTCCCCGGGCGACCCGGCGCGGCGTCGACATCCGGCTGCCCTGGTGGGCCCTCGCCCTGCCCGTGCTCGCCTTCGTGACCCTGCTCCTGCTGATACTCGATCCCTCCGACGCCCACGCCGCCGCGGGCGAACCCGCGATCGCCCACCTCATGGAGTGGCTGCGGCAGCTGATCGCACGCTGAGGCCGGACCGCGCCCCGGACGCGCGCCCACGGAGGGCGAATCCGCATGTCAACTCCCTGCGCCCCGTGGCCTGTTTCATGCGAAGCTGGATGCCATGAGCGTCGCAGAATCCCGCAGGATCGTCCTCTTCCGGCATGCGAAAGCCGACTGGCCACAGGTGACCGACCACGAGCGGCCGCTCGCCGAGCGGGGCCGCAAGGACGCCGCAGAGGCCGGACGCCGGCTCGCGGACACCGGAGTCCCCTTCGACCAAGCCCTGTGCTCCACCTCGACCCGGACCCGCGAGACCTGGAAGCTCGCCGTCGCGGAGTTCCCGCAGCGGCCGAAAACCGTCTACGAGGAGCGCATCTACGAGGCATCGCCCGGCGAGCTGATCGCCGTGCTCAACGAGACCCCCGACGACCTGCGGAACGTACTGGTGATCGGCCACAACCCGGGCATGGAGGGACTCGCCGAGATTCTGGCGGGCTCGGCCGAGGACGAAGCCCGCGAGCGGATGGGCCGCCGCGGCTTTCCGACGGCCGCCTTCGCCGTGCTGACCTTCGACGGTTCCTGGAAGGACGTGGAGCCGGGCGTGGCCTCCCTGGTCGACTACTGGGCGCCGACCGACTGATCCGACCCCGCGCGACAGGCCCGGGCGGCACGGGTTCCGGGCCCGCGCCGCAGCGCCTCCCGCCCCCCGACCGAATGCGGCCGAGGAAGCCCGGTCGGCCCCGGTCGACGAAGCCCGGCCGGATCCGGTCGGGAGGTGCCGACGGGAGGTGCCGGTCGACCCCGGTCGGGGGTGCCGGTCAGATTGCGTCGAGGGGCCGGCCCAGGCTGTCGCCGAGGCCCTCGTCCAGCGTGTCCGCCGCCTCGACCTCCTCGCGGGTGATGCCCAGCAGGTACAGGACCGTGTCCAGGAAGGGCACGTTCACCGCGGTGTGCGCCGCCTCGCGCACCACCGGCTTGGCGTTGAAGGCCACGCCGAGCCCGGCCGCGTTCAGCATGTCCAGGTCGTTGGCCCCGTCACCGATCGCCACCGTCTGCGACAGCGGCACGCCCGCCTCGGCGGCGAACCGCCGCAGCAGCCGCGCCTTGCCCGCGCGGTCCACGATCTCCCCGGTGACCCGCCCGGTCAGTCTCCCGTCGACGATCTCCAGCGTGTTGGCCTGGGCGAAGTCCAGCCCCAGCTTCTCCTGCAGATCGTCGGTGACCTGGGTGAAGCCGCCGGAGACGACCCCCACCTGATACCCGAGCCGCTTCAGGGTGCGGATCAGCGTGCGGGCACCCGGCGTCAGCCGCACCTGGCCGCGCACCTTCTCCACCACCGACGCGTCCAGCCCGGCCAGCAGCGCCACGCGTGCGTGCAGCGACTGCTCGAAGTCCAGCTCCCCGCGCATGGCGGCCGCCGTGACCTCGGCGACCTTGTCCTCACAGCCGGCGTGCGCGGCGAACAACTCGATGACCTCGTCCTGGATCAGCGTGGAGTCCACGTCCATCACCACCAGGCGCTGCGCCCGCCGGTGCAGGCCGGCCGAGACCACCGCGACGTCCACACCGAGCGCCGCGGCCTCGGTCGCCAGCGCGGTGCGCAGCGGCTCGGTCTCCACACCGGACACCGCGAACTCGACGGCGGTCACGGGATACTTGGCGAGCCGGAAAATGCGGTCGATGTTGCTGCCGGACTCGGTGATCCGGGCCGCTATGGCGGCCGTCGCCTCGGCGGTGAGCGGGTGGCCCAGCACCGTGACCAGGGAGCGGCCGAGACCGCGCGGCCGGTTGTCACCGATGCCGGAGATGATCTCGGCCTGCAGCTTCAGCGACTCCGCCCAGCTGTGGACGGTCGCGCGCAGATCGCCCTCCAGGCCCCGGGGCGGCTCGGTGACCAGCGCGCACAGCACGATCCGGCCACGGGTGACGACCTGCTCGATGTCGACCACGTCGACGGAGTAGGCGGCGAGGGTGTCGAACAGGCCGGCCGTGATGCCCGGTCGGTCCTTGCCGAAGATCTTGACGAGAAGCGTGGGAACGTCAGAGGTCTGCGAAGCGCTCATGGTGCTCCAACCGTATCCGGCACCCGGTGCCTCCTGTCCCCGAGGTCCGCCTGACGGACACGGCGCCCACGGCGGGCCCGACCCGCGTCCGCGCCTCCCATTGTCCGCCGCGTGCGCCCCCTCGGCGGCCTGGGCCGGGGATGGGCCGGGGGATACAGCCGGGGAGGCAGGAGCGGGGCGTCTGGCTCCTGCCTGTGCGGCGGTGACCGCCGTCCCGGTGGCCCTCCGGCCCGTGGTGGGCGGCCGCGCGCGAGGCGGGGAGGCATCGGCGTACCTGTAATGCGGCACGGTCGGCGCGGTGGTGCCGGAGGTGTGGGAGGGGAGCGGCGGGCCCCGGCCGGGCAGGACGGTCGGGAGCGACGGCCGGTCACTGCGGGGACGGCGTGCGGAGGCCCGGCCCGGCCCCGTTCCCTCGGCGTCCTTCGTTCACCGGCCGTCGCCCCTCGGTCGGCGCGGTGGTGCCGGAGGCGGTGGAGGGGGAGGGGGCGGGGGCGGGCCCTCGCCCCAGCGGGACGGTGGCCTGCCGCCCGGCCGCTCCCCGGGGCGTGGAGGCCGCCGTGGTGTCCCCGGCGGCGGTGCCGGCGGCCCGGCGACCGTGGGAGCGCCGGACACGTCCCCGTCGTCGGATTCGTGCTCGCCGCTGCGGGACCGCAGGTCGCCGCCGGACCATCCGTCTCGGTGGCCGCCCGGCCGCTCGGCGCATGCCGGGCGGATTGACGCCGGGTCCGGGCGGGCCGCTCCCCGCCGCGCCACCCGCACCGCACTGCGGCGGGGTGCGCGCCCATTCCGGCCGTGCGTCCTCGGGCTCCCCGGCCCCGCCCCGCGGATGCAGATACGGATTCGCGCCGGGGTTCGCCGGCCGGTGCGGAGGATCCGGCCAGTACGGCCCCGGGGGCGGCCCCGCGTACGCCGTACCGCCTGCGCTCCCAGCACCCTCACCCGCGCCGCCGCTCCAATCCGCGCGTGCCTCTGAGTCGCCGCCACCCCCATCGTCGTCCCCCCCGCCCCCGCCAACAGCACAGCCCCCGACTACCCCAGCACGCCCGACCACCCCACCAGTCCCCCCCCACCCCGGAACCCCCCACCACCCCGGCACTCCGTGCCACCGCCGTCGCCCGAGCCCCCGCCGCCCCGCTCACCCGTGTCAACAGCGCTCCGGCCGCCCCCGCCCCCGCGCCCCACACCGCACCCAGCAACAGCGCCGTGCCGAGCTGTCCGCGCAGGTCGATGCCCGCGCCGAACGCGTCGATGCCGTGTACGGACAGCGAGGCGTCCATGGACACCTCCGTCAGCCAGGTAAGCAGAGGCAGCGTCAACGCGGTCGCCACGCCCAGCCGCACGGCACACCGCCCGGCGAAAGCCGGGGAACGCGCCTCGCCGGGCGCCACAGGTGTCCGCGCCGCCGTCAGCACCCCGGCCAGCAGCAGTGTCAGCGCCGCCGCCACCCCCAGCAGCCACACCCGCCCGTCCAGCTCCGCCAGCCGCCTGAGGGTGACCGTTTCCCGCGCCCCGGCGCCCAGCAGCTCCTCCAGCGGATCGGGGAGCACCCGCACCAGTTCGCCCGTGGCCTGCCCCTCCCACGGCACGAACAGGCCGAGCGGAACGCCGAGCCACACGCCGTTCGGCGCGCCCAGCAACGCGGCGCCCACGATCCGCCGGGGGTGGTCGGCGCCGATCGCCGCCCAGCCGGCAGCCGCCCAGCCGGCCGCGACCGCCGCCAGCGCCACCGTGACCACGGCGGACACGGCCGGACGCACCACCCGGTGCACCGCCTCGCACCCGCGCGGCAGGGGAGTGCGGCGCGAGGACAGCAGCGCGATCAGCAGGACCCCGACGGACCAGACCAGCCCGCCCAGCAGCGTCGGACCGGTGTCGACGGTGAAGCCGACGGCCGCCTCGGTGTCGACCAGGTCGCCGATCCGGTCGGGGAGCACCCCACCGATGTCCCCGATGTCCCCGATGTCGCCCACGTCCCCGAGCCCGGGAATCTCGATGCCCCCATTTCCGCCGTCACTCCCGGGCAGGTCGTCCAGCCCCAGCGAACCGCCGTCGGTCGTGATGACGTCGTGACCCACCCAGGCCAGCCCTCCCAGCATCGCCACGAACAGGGCGACCACCGCGCTCGCGCGCGCCAGCAGTTCCGCGGTCGAGACCACAACTCCGGCCGCCCGCAGGGACCGTAGGAAGAAGAACGACAGGAAGAGCGCACCGACCAGTCCCACACCCAGTGGCGTGATCTCGATGCCCGTGTGCGCCTGTGCCCCTTCCAGCCCGAACGCGGACACATCACCGGCCGGCGACACCGAACCACCCGCACCGAGCGCCACGACCGCCGCGGTCATCGGGCCCAGCGATCCCGCCGCGTCCGCGCCCAGCAGGCGCAGACCGAGTGCCGCCGTGCCCGCCATCCCGGTCAACGCCCAGCTCACGGAGGCGACGGCGGACATCAGGACGTCACCCCACGGCACCCTCGTGCCGTATCCGTCGGTTCCGACGCTTGTGGACGCGCTCATGGCAGACCCCCCGATCCGCGGCGCGGCGGGGTTGCCGCGCATGTCCCCCTCGCGTGGAACACCACTCTCCGGGCAGGTTTCAACCCCGTCAACGGGAGCGGCCGATGGCCGCCTACGCAAGTTTCACAAGGCCCGACTTTCGGTCAGGGGGCCGAGCCTGAAATAGTTCCCCCCGATGTTCGACATCCCTAGACTCCCCGCGACGGGGGTGCATCGGGGGACAACTCAGTGGGGCTTGGAGTGCCGGAACTCGTACTGGAATCCAATGGACAGACCTGGACGCTCGATCCGTCCCGGTCGTATGCGCTCGGACGCGATCCGCAGGGGGAACTTGTCTTCGACGACGCCAGGGTGTCCTGGCGTCACGCCACGATCAGCTTCAACGGCCGCAGTTGGGTCGTCGAGGACCACGGCAGCACCAACGGCACGTTCGTGCACGGGCGGCGCGTCCAGCACATGGAGCTCGGCGCCGGTACGGTGCTGAACCTGGGCAACGCCACCGACGGACCGCGCGTCAGCCTGACCGGCGCGCAGACCCCGGTCGGCACGCCGCAGGGGCAGCAGCAGCCGTACGCCGCGCAGGGTGCGAACGCGGGCTGGGCCCAGCAGGCGCCGGCCCAGGAGCCGCAGGGGCAGCAGGCGCCACAGCAGCACGGGCAGCAGCAGGCGGGCTGGCAGCACCAGCAGTCGCAGCAGCCCGCACCGCAGCAGGGTGCACCGCGCTTCCCCCAGCAGCAGGGCTCCGGTGGCGCGGCGGGGGCGCCGCCGGCGTACGGCGACCGCAGCCCCACCACGTTCCACCAGTTCTCGCTCGGCCGCGTGATGCGCATCGGCCGCGCCCTGGAGAACGACCTGGTCGTCTCCGACCTCCAGGTCAGCCGCAATCACGCGGAGTTCCACTCGACGCCCGACGGGCGCATGGAGATCCGCGACCTCGGCTCGCACAACGGCACGTACGTCAACGGTCTGCCGATCGCCAAGGGCGGCTCCCAGCTGCTCGGCCCGACCGACATCGTGGGCGTCGGCCACTCGACGTTCCGGATCGTCGGCGACCGGCTCGAGGAGTTCGTCGACACCGGTGAGGTGTCCTTCTCCGCCCGCCACCTGACCGTCACGGTCGACGGCGGCAAGCAGATCCTCAAGGACGTCTCCTTCGGCGTGCCCGAGAAGTCGCTGATCGCGGTGATCGGCCCGTCCGGCTCCGGCAAGTCCACCCTGCTCAAGGCGCTCACCGGCTACCGGCCTGCCGACCAGGGCGAGGTCCTCTACGACAACCGGAACCTGTACAAGCAGTTCGCCGAGCTGCGCCAGCGCATCGGTCTGGTGCCGCAGGACGACATCCTGCACAAGGAGCTGACCGTCAAGCGGGCCCTGAAGTACGCGGCCAAGCTCCGCTTCCCGGCCGACACCACGGCCGCCGAGCGCGACGCCCGCATCGACGAGGTGCTGCGCGAGCTGAAGCTGGACATCCACAAGGACAAGAAGGTCACGTCCCTCTCCGGCGGCCAGCGCAAGCGCGTCTCCGTCGCCCTGGAGCTGCTCACCAAGCCGTCGCTGATCTTCTTGGACGAGCCGACCTCCGGCCTCGACCCGGGCATGGACCGCGACGTCATGCAGCTGCTGCGCGGCCTCGCCGACGACGGCCGCACCGTCCTCGTCGTGACCCACTCGGTGGCCGAGCTGGCGATCTGCGACAAGCTGCTGGTGATGGCGCCGGGCGGCTCGGTGGCGTACTTCGGTCCGCCCGAGGAGGCGCTGAACTTCTTCGGCTACGACACCTGGGCCGATGTCTTCTCCGCCTTCGAGAACTACCGCGACTACGACTGGGCGGGCCGCTGGAAGGGCTCGCAGCACTACCAGATGTACGCCGCGGACATCGACTCCGTCGCCCCGCAGGCCGTACAGGTCCCGGCGATGCAGGCGATGAAGCCGCCGAAGCCGCAGGGCTGGATGTCGCAGTTCGTCACGCTGGTGCGGCGCTATGTGTCGGTGATCGTCTCCGACAAGGGCTTCCTCGCCCTGATGGTGATCCTCCCGGCGGTACTCGGCGCGGTCAGCCTGCTCATCGACGCCGACAAGGGCCTGCTGCCCAACCCGCCCAACGCGGCCGGCCGGATCATCCCGAACGGCACGGCGACCACGGTCCTGCTGATCCTCGCGGTCGGCGCCTGCTTCGCCGGCGCCGCGAACTCGGTCCGCGAGCTGATCAAGGAACGGGTGATCTACGAGCGGGAGCGGGCTACCGGCCTGTCCCGGTCGGCGTACCTGATGTCCAAGGTGTTCGTGCTCGGTGTGATCACCGTGCTCCAGGGCCTGATGGTCGGCGTCATCGGCTTCGCCTCCCGCGAGATCCCCGAGGAGGGCCTCGTCCTCGGCGGCCTCACCCTCGTCGAGCTGTCGCTGCCGATCATGGCGCTGGGCTTCACCTCGATGATGTTCGGTCTGATCATCTCCTCGCTGGTGAAGACCGCCGAGAAGACCATGCCGCTGCTGGTCATGTTCGCGATCATCCAGGTCGTCTTCACCGGCTGTCTCTTCGCCCTGAACGGCGCCGCCGGCGTCAACCAGTTCTCGTACCTGATGCCGTCGCGCTGGGCGGTGGCCGCGGCCGGCGCCACGCTGGACTTCAACAAGATCAGCCCGCCCGAGGAGGGTGCCGAGGCCGATCCGCTGTGGGAGCACACCGTCGGCGCCTGGGGCATGGACATGGCCGCCCTGATCGCACTCGGCGTGGTCTGCGGCTTCTTCGTGGCGCGCTTCCTGCGCCGCCACGAGCCCGAGGTCATGCGGAAGTGACCCAGGGGGCCCGTCGGCCCCGGCAACGCCCCGAAGGGCGGCACCCCGTCAGGAGGGTGCCGCCCTTCGGCCGTGCGGTGCGGCGTCGGCGACGTCGTGAAGAGGTCCGCGCCGACCTCAGTACGCGCTGTCGACGTTGTCCATGGTGCCGTACTTGTCCGCGGCGTAATTGCACGCGGCGACGATGTTGGCGACCGGGTCCCAGATGTTCTTCGGGGTGCCGGGCACGTGGTAGGCCTCGAACGTCGGCGGGATGACCTGGAGCAGGCCCTTCGACGGGATGCCGTTGATGGCGTTGATGTCCCAGTTGTTGATGGCCTTCGGGTTGCCGGAGGACTCCCGCATGATGTTGCGGTGGATGCCCTCGTAGGAGCCGGGGATGCCGTGCTTCTTCATGATGGCCCGGGCCTCCCGGATCCAGCCGTCGAGGTTGTTCGGGTAGGACTTCTTGACCTCGGTGCGCTCGGCGGAGCGGCTGGCGGACTGCTTCGCCTCACGCTCGGCGGCGGCCTTCTCGGCGGCGGCCTTCTTCGCGGCGGTCTCCTTCTTCGCGGCCGCCTCCTGCTTCGCCTCGATGGCGGCGACCTTCTGGCTCGCGCCGGCGAGCTGGCCGGTGACGCCGGCGTGCACGTCCTGGATCTGCTTGGTGCTGTACGCCACCTTGGCCGTCGGAGCGGCCTCGCTCGTGGTCGTCTGACCGCTGGCCGGGACCGCGGTGAGCGCGACGGCGACGGCGCCGAGCGTGCCGACACCGGCGGCCACGATCCTGTGCTTGCGGTTCAGGGAAATACTGCGACCACGGGTGAAGATGTTCTTGGGCATGGCGGGATAGACCTCTTCGAATAGCGCGGAGGTCGCTCTCGTCCGGTGGGGACAGTTGGTGTTTCCGGTGCGAACGCCGCGGGGAAACGACCCACGGCGCTGAGCGACGAAAGCCATTCTTAGCGGCCGCAAAATTCGGAGGCAAAGGTGTGACGTACGATCCCAGGTAGTGGATCAGGGACGGGAGAAACGGGGCAGATTGGACCATCTGCCCCGCTCAAAACGGACGAGTCGCTCTCCTACTCCCCTTCGTACGTGATGCGCGCCCTATGCGCGGGCTCACACGGACCCCTCACCCTTCTCACTTTTTGTTGCTGAAGCAATGCTGTGTGTAAGGGGCTGCGCGGACCCTTCTACGGCAGGAGGAGATGGACGTCGCCGAACTCGTGCCACAGGTACCGCCCGCGTACCGCCGCCTCGTACCCGCGGTCGATCGCCGCCCGCCCCGCCACCGCCTCCAGCATCAGCAGATGCGAGGCCTCCGGCTCGTGCAGCCCCGTCAGCAGCCCGTCCACCACCCGCACCCCGCGCTCCGGCGTCACGACCAGATCGGTCCATCCCGCCCGAGCCCGTACGACCCCGTCGGGACCCGCCGCCGACTCCACCGCCCGCACGGCGGTGGTCCCCACGGCCAGCACACGCCCGTCGCCCGCTCGGACCGCGTTGATCAGCCGTGCCGACGCCTCGGGCACCGAGAACCGTTCCGGATACGGCGGCTCGTGCGACTCCGCCGACGCCACCCCCGTGTCCAGCCTCACCGGTGCGAACTGCATCCCCCGACTCACCAGCTCCGCCACCAGGCGAGCCGTGAAGGGCCGCGCCGCGCTCGGCATCTCCGCACTGCCCGTCCCGTCCTCGGACGGCAGCGCGAACACCGTCTGGTACGCCGACAACGGCTGGTCCCGCTCCGTATACGAGTAGCGAATGGGCCGCCCGTGCTCCCGCAGCAGCGCCGGCACCCGGGCGCCGGACACCCGCGCCCACCACAACCGCTCCGCACCCGGACTCAGCGGCCGCTCCAGCACCAGCCGCCCGCCGCCCGGCAGCCGCACTCCCAGCCCCTCCCTGCTGCCCGCACGCGCGCGCGTGGTGCCGCGCCCGTCGGGCTCCCGCAGCTCCACGGCCCACCGGCCGTCGTCCCCGCGCGTGGAGAAATGCACCACCACGCGCGCGTGCCCCACCCTCCCGTCCACGGCGGCGGCCAACGTCACCGACGTGTTGACGACGAGCAGGTCCCCCGCCCGCAGCAGTCCGGGCAGCTCCCGGAACCCGTGGTGCGACACCTCGGTGCCCCGCGACACCAGCAGCCGTACGTCGTCCCGCTCCAGCCCGGGACCCCGCCGCTCGGCCGGCACCCGAGCCGACAGTTCCTCCGGGACGCGCACTGCCAGCGTCATCGCCGTCCCTCCAGCAGCGCCGACGCCCCGTAGCGGCCACCGACCGGCCGCTCGTCCAGCAGCCGCAGCAGCGCCGGTACGACGCTCGACGGATCGGGCCGGGGATCGTCGTCGTCCGGCACGGCCGCCGCGTACAGGTCGGTGGCCATGTCCCCCGGATCGACCGCCCAGACCCGCAGCCCCGGCTCCTCCACGCCCAGCACCGCCGCCAGCTGGTCCAGGGCCGCCTTGGACGCCCCGTAGCCGCCCCACGTCTCGTACGCCTGCGACGCGGCATCCGAGCTGACCGCGAGCACCGCGCCCTCACGGGCGGCCCGCAGCAACGGCAGCGCCTCCTGCACCAGGCCCAGCGCCGCCACGACGTTCACCTCCAGCACCCGCCGCAGCCCGTCGAGCGACAGCTCCTCCAGCCGCACCAGAGGCTCGGCTCCCAGCGCGCTGGCGTTGCTGACCAGCAGATCCACCCCGCCCAGCCGCCGGGCCGCCGCGACCAGACCGGCCCGGTGCCCGGCGTCCGTGACGTCACCGGGCAGCGCCGCCACGCGTCTGCCGTACGCCTCCAGCGCCACCGCCGTCTCCTTGAGCGGGTCCGGCGTCCTGGCGTCCAGCACCAGGTCCCAGCCCCGCGCCGCCAGGGCCTCGGCGAACGCCCGCCCCAGTCCCTTCGAAGCTCCCGTGATGATCGCAACCGGCATGACACATGTCCCCTCGTCGTCCACGCCTCCTGATCGGAACGGCGTGGCCTCACCGTAGGAACCGGGCGCCGCGGGCCGCCTCGGGCACGGGCCGCAACCGCGCGGGGTCCTTCGCCCTAGGGCCGGCGGGCGGGACCGCGGTCCTAGGCCCACCGCCCTAGGCGACGACGTCCACAGGGCCGATCCCACCGGCACACCCCGCCGGTACCGTGAGGACATGAGTCACGGCCCCCGGTCCGGCCTCGCGGCGGTCAGTGCCGCGCTGCTGGCCATGAGCAGGCACCTCGAGGTGCGAGACGTCCTCAAGACGATCGTCGCCTCGGCCCGCGAGCTGCTCGACGCGCAGTACGCCGCCCTCGGCGTCCCCGACGACCACGGCGGCTTCGCCCAGTTCGTGGTCGACGGCGTCAGCGACGAGCAGTGGAAGGCCATCGGCCCCCTGCCCCGCCAGCACGGCATCCTCGCCGCGATGCTGCACGAGGTCACCCCCGAGCGCCTCGCCGACGTCCGCGAGGACCCCCGCTTCGAGGGCTGGCCCTCCGCCCATCCCGACCTGGTCGACTTCCTGGGCCTGCCCATCCGGGACGGCGACGAGGTCATGGGCGCGCTGTTCCTGGCCAACAAGAACTGTCCGAAGCCGACCGGCGGCTGCGGCTTCACCGCGGACGACGAGGAACTGCTGGGCATCCTCGCCCAGCACGCCGCCATCGCCCTCACCAACGCCCGGCTGTACGAACGCAGCCGCGAGCTGACCATCGCCGAGGAACGCTCCCGCCTCGCCCACGAACTGCACGACGCGGTCAGCCAGAAACTGTTCTCCCTGCGCCTGACCGCCCAGGCCGCCGCCACCCTGGTCGACCGCGACCCCGCGCGCGCGAAGGGAGAGCTCCAACAGGTCGCGGCGCTCGCCGCCGAGGCCGCCGACGAACTGCGCGCCGCCGTCGTCGAGCTGCGTCCCGCCGCCCTGGACGAGGACGGCCTCGTCGCCACCCTCCGTACCCAGATCCAGGTCCTCGACCGCGCCCACACCGCGCGCGTGACCTTCGCCGGCCACGGGGTCAAGGCACTGCCCGCCGCCCAGGAGGAAGCGCTGCTGCGCGTGGCCCAGGAAGCGCTGCACAACGCCCTGCGCCACGCCGCCGCGGACCACGTCGACGTGGCGCTGCTCCGGCGCGGCACCGGAGCGGTGCTGCGGGTCACCGACGACGGCAGGGGCTTCGACCCGCGCACGGTGCGCCGCGCGGGACGCCACCTGGGCCTGGTCTCGATGCGGGACCGGGCGAACGGCGTCGGCGGCACGCTGACCGTGGAATCGGAGCCCGGCAAGGGCACCACGATCGAGATGGAGGTCCCCGGTGGCTGACACGATCAAGGTCCTGCTCGTCGACGACCACCAGGTGGTCCGTCGGGGTCTGCGCACCTTCCTGGAGGTGCAGGACGACATCGAGGTGGTGGGGGAGGCCGCGGACGGCGCCGAGGGCGTCGACCGCGCCGAGGAGCTGAAGCCCGACGTGATCCTCATGGACGTCAAGATGCCGGGCATGGACGGCGTGGACGCGCTGCGCAGGCTCCGCGAGCTGGACAACCACGCCCGCGTGCTGATCGTCACCAGCTTCACCGAGCAGCGCACCGTGGTCCCGGCCCTGCGCGCGGGAGCCGCCGGTTACGTCTACAAGGACGTCGACCCCGACGCGCTGGCGGGCGCCATCCGCTCCGTCCACGCCGGTCACGTCCTGCTCCAGCCAGAGGTCGCGGGTGCCCTGCTGTCCCAGGAGGAGAGCACCCCCGGCCAGGGCAGAGGGGGCTCCCTCACGGAACGGGAGCGGGAGGTGCTGGGTCTGATAGCGGACGGCCGCTCCAACCGCGAGATCGCGCGCGCCCTCGTCCTGTCCGAGAAGACCGTGAAGACCCACGTCTCGAACATCCTGATGAAGCTCGACCTAGCGGACCGCACCCAGGCCGCGCTGTGGGCCGTGCGCCACGGAGTCGCCGGCTGACCCCGCATACGCTGCGGCAACCCGGAGGGTTCCCCTCCGGTGCGAGATTCATACCGTCGTGGGAATGTCCCCCGTATGGCGCACCCTCTCCGGTGCCCGGCCGTTCTCCAGTGCGTGCTGCGGCGACTGCCGCGGCGATCGCAAGGAGGGCTTGTAAGTGAAGAACCTGAAGAAGGCAGCGGCCGTGACGATGGTGGCCGGCGGGCTGATCGCCGCCGGCGCGGGCATGGCCTCCGCCACCGACGGCTCCGTCGCCCACGGCGAGGCCATCGGTTCCCCGGGCATCGCCTCCGGCAACGTCGTTCAGGCGCCGGTCCACATCCCGGTGAACGCCGTCGGCAACAGCGTCAACGTCATCGGCGTCCTGAACCCGGCCTTCGGCAACCTGGGCGTCAACCACTGACCCAGGGGACCCACGGACCTCCGGCCTCCCGGCCCCACCCGGGAGGCCGGTCGCCGTCATGGGTGTGATCCCTTGACGGCGGTGGGTCAAAACAGCCCGTCCGGCGTTCGAGGACGAGGCCGGTCAGACCGAGAGCGGGGCTCCGAGAGCGCAGCACCCCGGACGCTCACACGAACGTGGAGTACGGGTCGTGCAGGCAGTCACCGCACTCCCTTCTCCCCCTCCTCAACAACGGAGTTGTACGCCGCGACCTGCGCCCGCCGAGCCGTCCGCTCCACCGGCCGCAACACCTCCCCGCGCGCCGCCATCTCGGACGCACTCACCGCACCCCCGTGCCCGTTCTCGTAGGCCAGCGAAATCAGCATCCCCACCCGCTGAGCCAACTCCAGCACCCGTACCGCCCGCGGCGGATACCCCGGCGCCAGCACCTCCCGCCCCCGCTCAGCCCGCGCCCGGTACGCCGCCACCGCCGCCTCGGCCACCGGCCCCGACCCGGCGACGTCCAGCCGCGTCAGCACCTCCGTCGCGTCCCGCAACGCCTCCGCCAGTTCCCGCTCGGCCTCCCCGAGCGACGGCACGTCCGCCGGCGGCGCCTCCCGCACCGCCAGACAGTGCCAGACCACTTCGACGTGCACGTCACCCTCGGGCCCGGCCTCGTACACCTCCGGCACCAGCCCGAGCGCCGCCCCGTGACACACCACCGCCTCCTCCGCCTCCAGCGCACGCGCGTTGAACTCCGGCGGCCCGCTCAACCCCAGCGGATGTCCCGGCGCGGGCAGCGCGACCCGCAGCCCGGTCGCCCCGAGCGCCCGCAGCCGCCCCAGCGCCAGCGTGAGACCGACCGGAGCCGATTCGCCCGGCAGCCCCGCCACTCGGTGCACCGCGTCCTCGCCCACGATCGCGATCGCGGCGTCATCCGGCGAGACCATTCCGGCAATAAGGGCATTTCCCCAGGCGGCAAGGCGCCCTGCGCGTGGTTCCGAGAGCATGCCCCCACCCTAAGGACCGGACCGATGGAACGGCGAAGCCGACCGGTGGCGTAGATTTCCTGGAGGGGCCTGCGCCCACCAGCGCGGCGACCCGAGCCCACAGGCGTACGCGACAGCCGGAACCGGCCACACTGCAAGGGGAGACAACGCGCTCATGAGCGATGTTCTGGAGCTTCAGGACGTATCCGTGGTCCGCGAGGGCCGGGCTCTGGTGGACCAGGTCTCCTGGTCGGTGAAGGAGGGTGAGCGCTGGGTCATCCTCGGCCCCAACGGCGCCGGCAAGACCACCCTCCTCAACGTCGCGTCCAGCTACCTCTACCCCAGCAAGGGCACCGCCACCGTCCTCGGCGAGACCCTGGGCAAGCCCGGCACCGACGTCTTCGAGCTGCGCCCGCGCATCGGCATGGCGGGCATCGCCATGGCCGACAAGCTGCCCAGGCGCCAGACCGTCCTGCAGACCGTCCTCACCGCCGCCTACGGCATGACCGCCGGCTGGCAGGAGGAGTACGAGGAGATCGACGAGCAGCGCGCCCGCGCGTTCCTCGACCGCCTCGGCATGACCGAGTACCTCGACCGAAAGTTCGGCACCCTCTCCGAGGGCGAGCGCAAGCGCACTCTGATCGCCCGCGCCCTGATGACCGACCCCGAGCTGCTGCTCCTGGACGAGCCGGCCGCCGGCCTCGACCTCGGCGGCCGCGAGGACCTCGTCCGCCGCCTCGGCCGCCTCGCCCGCGACCCGATTGCCCCCTCGATGATCATGGTCACCCACCACGTCGAGGAGATCGCCCCGGGCTTCACCCATGTCCTGATGATCCGTCAGGGCAAGGTCCTGGCCGCGGGCCCGCTGGAGCTCGAACTGACCTCTCGCAACCTCTCCCTCTGCTTCGGACTCCCGCTCGTCGTCGAGCAGGTCGGCGACCGCTGGACCGCACAAGGGCTCCCGCTGTCCTGACCCGCCCCCCGTGCGCCCTGTCCCCGGCACGCCACCCGGACCTACCATGACCATGTGAACGACATCGACGCATGGGTGTGGTGGCTCGTTGCCGCGGCCGGGCTCGGAATCCCGCTCGTCGTGACGGCGATGCCGGAGTTCGGGATGCTCGCCGTCGGCGCGATCGCCGCCGCCGTCGCCTCCGGCTTCGGCGCGGACCTCGTCGTCCAGGTACTCGTCTTCATCATCGTTTCGGTCGCCCTCATCGCCGTCGTACGGCCCGTCGCCGCCCGGCACCGCGCCCAACGGCCCCAACTGGCCACGGGCGTCGACGCCCTGAAAGGCAGACAGGCCGTCGTGGTGGAGCGGATCGACGGCTCTGAGGGCGGCCGGATCAAGCTCGCCGGAGAGATCTGGTCCGCGCGCGCCCTCGACACCGCACGCGCCTACGAGGCGGGCGAGGAAGTGGACGTCGTGGACATCGAGGGGGCTACTGCGATCATCATGTGACCTCGCCGGACACAAGTGGACCGAACACCCACCGAAGCACGCGACGGTCTGTCAGACTCGACGGACAAGATCCTCAACAGCCGTAAGATGCACAGCAGTCAGGGTCAATAGGATCTGCCAGAGCGCCGAGGCGGAGAAGGGGACGGACAGCCACGATGGAACCGGTCATCATCGTTCTGATCATCCTGGTGGTGTTGGTCTTCATCGCCCTGATCAAAACCATCCAGGTCATCCCACAGGCCAGCGCCGCCATCGTCGAGCGCTTCGGCCGCTACACGCGGACACTCAACGCGGGGCTCAACATCGTCGTCCCGTTCATCGACACCATCCGCAACCGCATCGACCTGCGTGAACAGGTCGTTCCCTTCCCTCCGCAGCCGGTCATCACCCAGGACAACCTGGTCGTCAACATCGACACCGTCATCTACTACCAGGTGACCGACGCCCGCGCCGCTACCTACGAGGTCGCCAGCTACATCCAGGCCATCGAGCAGCTCACGGTCACCACACTCCGCAACATCATCGGCGGCATGGATTTGGAACGCACCCTCACCTCCCGCGAGGAGATCAACGCCGCCCTGCGCGGCGTCCTCGACGAGGCCACCGGCAAGTGGGGTATCCGCGTCAACCGCGTCGAGCTCAAGGCCATCGAACCGCCCACCTCCATCCAGGACTCGATGGAGAAGCAGATGCGCGCCGACCGCGACAAGCGCGCCGCGATCCTCCAGGCCGAAGGTGTCCGGCAGTCCGAGATCCTGCGCGCCGAGGGCGAGAAGCAGTCCCAGATCCTGCGTGCCGAGGGTGAGGCCAAGGCCGCCGCCCTGCGCGCCGAAGGCGAGGCCCAGGCCGTTCGCACCGTCTTCGAGGCCATCCACGCCGGCGACCCGGACCAGAAGCTGCTCTCCTACCAGTACCTCCAGATGCTCCCGAAGATCGCCGAGGGCGACGCCAACAAACTCTGGATCGTCCCGAGCGAGATCGGCGACGCCCTCAAGGGCCTCTCCGGAGCCATGGGCAACATCGGCGGCCTGGGCGGCGGTTCGGGCAGCGGCAACGGCGGCGCGAGCGTCCCTGCCCAGGAACGCCGCGAGAAGCCGTCGATCGACTAGCCGGCACTGTCGACGCCGGTTGGTGCCGCGCCCCGTCAGGGGCGCGGCGAACTGCGCGACCCGCCACAACGAACCCGCAGTCGGCGACGCACGTCAGCCCCTACGGCGAAACCCTCACGCAGCGTCCAGTACCAACCAATCCGGCAGCGCTTCAAGGTCGTCCCTGGCCAGCGCCAGCAACATCGCATCGGCGGGAGTCGGCTCGAACGGCTCCCGCAACAACGGCATCCCCGCCTGCTCAGGCGTCCGATTCGCCTTCCGGTGATTGTCCTCCGCGCACGAGGCCACCGTGTTCAGCCACGTGTCCTGCCCACCGTGCGACCGCGGCACCACGTGGTCCACGGTCGTCGCGCGCCTTCCGCAGTACGCGCACCGGTGCCGGTCCCGTACCAGCACGCCCCGCCGCGACCACGGAGCACGTCTTCGAAAGGGCACCCGTACGTATTGGCACAGCCTGATCACCCGGGGCGCCGGCATGTCGAGCGCGGCTCCGCGCATCCGCAGGGAGGGGTGGGCCTGTTCGACGACGGCCTTGTCCTGGAGCACCAGAACGACGGCTCGATTCAGCGTCACCGTCGACAACGGCTCGAAGCTCGCGTTCAGTACCAACGCGTCCCGCATACCAGCCCACCTCCCGTGTGCACCGGCCCACCCCTTGGCGGGCTGGGAGCAACTCTGGCCGGGCACGCCGAGATGGACAACGCAATATCTGCTGCTCTGACGGGGGTCGCACCCCCTCCCACCACCCCCGCAACAAAAATGCCCGTCCCTGATCCATTCCAAGACCAGGGGCGGGCAAACGTTCCATGAACGCTCGGAACACTCAGCCTTCGGCAGGCACCTCGTACTCACCGATCAACTGAGCCCGGCCGATCGTGTGGAACCGCAGGTTGAAGCCGACGAAGGCGGGAGTCGCCTCAGCGTCCGGGCCCAGCTTCTCCTGGTCCACGGCGTACACCGTGAACACGTACCGGTGTGGCCCGTCGCCGGCCGGCGGCGCGGCACCACCGAACTCCTTGGTCCCGTAGTCGTTACGCGCCTGTACGGCACCCTCCGGCAACCCCTCGAACCTGCCGCTGCCCGCGCCCACCGGCAGTTCGGTCACCGATGCCGGGATGTCGAACACCACCCAGTGCCAGAAACCGCTCCCCGTCGGGGCGTCCGGGTCGTAGCACGTCACGGCGAAGCTCTTGGTCTCGGCCGGGAAGCCCTCCCACCGCAGATGCGGTGAGGTGTTACCGGCCGCGTAGACCTGAGCGTCCTTGAGCGTCGCCCCCTCCTGGACGTCCTCACTCGTGACCGTGAACGACGCCACGGGCGGGTGGAAGTCATGGGGGAGCGGACGCCGCTTGAGCTCGGTCACCTCGGTACCTCCTGATCGTGTGGTGCAGTGGTGTCCGAGCCTAGAACCCTCAGAACCAGTTCCGCTTGCTGCCGACCTCGGACAGCCACTGGTTGAGGTACGCGGTCCAGTCGGTCCCCCGGTAGTCGTCCAGCCCCACCTTGAACGAACGGAACGTGTCGCTGCCCTCGCTGAACAGACCCGGCTTCTTGTCCATCTCCAGCACGACGTCCATGGCCTGGGCGTCGGCCACGAAGCTCAGCTCGACCTGGTTCAGCCCCCGGTACTGCTGCGGCGGGAAAAACTCGATCTCCTGGTAGAAGGGCAGCTTCTGCCGTGTACCCCGGATGTGGCCGCGCTCCATGTCCGCGTTCTTGAAGCGGAAGCCCAGCCCGATGAACGCGTCCAGGATCGCCTTCTGCGCGGGGAGCGGGTGCACGTTGATCGGGTCCAGGTCGCCGGAGTCCACCGCGCGGGCGATCTCCAGCTCCGTGGTGACGCCGATGTCCATACCGCGCAGCGCCTGTCCGTCGATCATGGTGATCGGCGTCTCCCAGGGGATCTCGAGTCCGAACTGCACGGCGTGCACCGCGTTCGCCTTCAGCTCGAAGGCACCGCCGAGCCGGCTCTTCGTGAACTCGATGTCCTGCTTGTACTCCTGGTCGCCGCTCTCCACCTCGACCTTGGCCTGGAGCCCCACCGACAGAGCCTCGATCTGCTGGTCGACGGAACCACCCTGGATCCGGACCTCGCCCTGGACGACGCCGCCCGGGACGACGTTGACCTCGCTCAGCACGGTCTCCACCGAAGCCCCACCGGCCCCCAGACTCGCGAGCAGCTTCTTGAACGGCATCTCTCTCCCTCTCCAGGCTGTGCGTATGACCCTCGACCCCTACAAACGCGATCCGGCCACGGCCGGTTCCAGGCCCCACACCCTGGCAAGGGGGACGGAGCACGGCCATCCCTCGCAAGGACTCACCTGCGTTACGCTCGGAGGGCATGATCGCGAGCCCCGACCGTACGCCCCTGCCCAGGGACTTCTTCGACCGCCCCATCCTCGAGGTGGCCCCCGACCTCCTGGGCCGCGTCCTCGTCCGCAACACCCCGGACGGTCCGATCGCCCTCCGCCTGACGGAGGTCGAGGCCTACGACGGTCAGAACGACCCCGGCTCCCACGCCTACCGCGGTCGCACGCCCCGCAACGACGTGATGTTCGGTCCCCCCGGACACGTGTACGTCTACTTCACCTACGGCATGTGGTTCTGCATGAACCTGGTGTGCGGACCTGAGGGCAGGGCGAGTGCGGTTCTGCTCCGCGCCGGCGAGATCATCGAGGGTGCCGAGCTGGCCCGCACCCGACGGCATACCGCGCGCAACGACAAGGAACTGGCCAAAGGCCCGGCCCGCCTCGCCACCGCCCTGGACGTCGACCGCGCCCTGAACGGCACGGACGCCTGCACCGCCGGGGACACTCCCATGCGCGTACTGACCGGCACTCCCGTGCCCAGCGACCGGGTACGCAACGGTCCGCGCACCGGTGTGGCCGGCGAGGGCGGCGTCCATCCCTGGCGCTACTGGGTCTCTGACGACCCGACAGTGAGCCCCTACCGGGCTCACGTCCCCAGGCGCCGCCGAGGTTGACTCTCCCGTGAGGGAGGCGTAATGTAGCCCGAGCCGCTTGACCCGGGTATGGCAATCGCCTGCAGTCGGAAGCGGCCAACCCACTACTTATGGTTTCCCCTCAGCGAGGGCGGATTCGGCGTGTCTGCGTGCTCGAATTCAATCTCGCGGGACTCGATTATGAGTCCCCGGAGAAATCCGCTAGCGTAGTGAATGTCGAAAGGCCGACGGGCGAAAGCCGGAAGGCAGTGACAAACCCCGCCGACGGGGAATCGGATCGAAAAGATCTGGTAGAGTCGGAGACGCAAGACCGAAGGGAAGCGCCCGGAGGAAAGCCCGAGAGGGTGAGTACAAAGGAAGCGACCGTTCCTT
>NZ_BMTT01000021.1 GCF_014649815.1 Streptomyces mutabilis
GCCACCCTCTACAAGACCGGCATCACCCCCCACCCCCTCGACGACGCCCCCACCCGACCCTGGTCCCGTGACCTCGGTGCCCTCGCCGAGCATCTGGGCAGCGCACGGCCCGACCGGCTGCGCGTCACCGGGGTACCCCACGCGCGGATCGCGGCAGACCTCGCCGCACAGCGCGCGCTCGAGTCGGGGACGGCACCGGACGTCCGGGACACGGACGGCGTCGAGCCGGAGGACCTGCACAGCCTGGGTGAGAAGTACGGCTACTGGACGGCGATCAGCTGGAACGGGCACGACCCGGCCGCCCTCGACCTCACGTACGTCAAGCGCGAACTGCTCGGCGAGGGGGTACCCGTCGGCTCCTACGCGACCACGGGCGCGGCCGGCCCCGACACGCCGCTCTCCTCCTGGACCACCAGTCCGGCCACCGCCCGGAGCACCGGCGCCCTGCTCGTGGCCGTACGGGAGCACCTCCGCCGTCGGCTGCCCGAGTACATGCGCCCCACCGCCGTCGTTCCGCTCGACCGGCTGCCGCTCACCTCCAACGGCAAGCTCGACCGTGCCGCGCTGCCCGTGCTCGAACCGGAGCGCGCCGACATCGGACGGGCGCCGGCCACCCCGCAGGAGCAGGTGGTGTGCGAGCTGTTCGCGGAGGTCCTCGGTCGGCCGGTGGTCGGTGTGAGCGAGGACTTCTTCGACCTGGGAGGGCACTCCCTGCTGGCCACCCGGCTGATGGCCCGGCTGCGCGCGGCCTTCGGCGTCGAGCTCGGCGTGCGGAGCCTGTTCGAGGCGCCGACACCGGCGGGCATCGCGGCCCGGCTCGACGTCGACGACGCGGACGGCTCGTACGAGGTGATGCTGCCGTTGCGCACCGGGGGCAGCAGGCCGCCGCTGTTCTGTGTCCATCCGGGCGGGGGCATCAGCTGGTCGTACAGCGCGCTCATCAAGCACCTGGGGCCGCAGTATCCGCTGTACGGCATCCAGGCGCGCAGTCTGGCCCGGCCGGAACCCCGGCCCGCCAGCATCGAGGAGATGGCGGTGGACTACGCCGACCAGATCCAGAGGGTGCAGCCGCACGGGCCGTACCACCTGGCCGGCTGGTCGTTCGGCGGGCTGTGCGCGCACGC
Source organism: Streptomyces mutabilis (assembly GCF_014649815.1). Taxonomy (GTDB): domain Bacteria; phylum Actinomycetota; class Actinomycetes; order Streptomycetales; family Streptomycetaceae; genus Streptomyces; species Streptomyces mutabilis. Next base: position 1,125 of record NZ_BMTT01000021.1, read on the forward strand.
GCTGGCCGCGGAGTTCCAGCGGCGCGGCGAACCGGTGGCACTGGTCGCGGTGCTAGACGTGGTCCCCGACTGGCAGGGGCTCACCCACGCCGACGTGCCCGCCCCGGACGACCGGGTGATGCTGCTCTACCACGTGGGTCTCGTCGACGACGGCAGTCACCACGACGACGAGGAGATGACCTTCGCCAAGGCGCGGGAGATCCTGCGCCGCCAGGGCAGTGTGCTGGCCAACCTGGAGGAGGACCGGCTCGCCACGATCACCGAGATCTCGGCGAACAACACCCATCTGACCGTCGACTACCGGCCCGGCCCGATCGACGGAGACCTGCTGCTGATCGCATGCTCGGAGGAGCAGGACCCGCCGGTGACCGCCGGGGCCTGGCAGCCGTACGTGCGCGGCTCCGTCGAGGCCCACGTGGTGCCCGGCGACCACGGGTCGATGCTGACCCGCCCGGACACGCTGGCCGAGATCGGCCGCATCCTCTCGGCCAAGCTCCACGACCTCACCGGCGACGAGTGACCTTCGCGGGCCGCCCACCAGGAACCCGCCGTCCGCTGTCCGCGAGGACCGACACCCGAGGACTGACACTGATGCTGACCGACGTGCTCTCCGTCGATGTGGCCAAGGCCCTGGCCACCGTGGACGAATGGCTGAGCGAGTACATCCGTCGACCGCACGGCGAACTCGGACGCACCGGCCCGGTGTGCCCGTTCGTCGAACCCGCCCAGCGCGCCGACGCGCTGGAGATCCGGGTCAGACTGGTCGGCCCCACTCCGAGCCAGACCCTGATCGACGAGATCGTCCGCTGCGGCCTCGACGAGTTCAGCGAGGTCGAGTGGAAGTCCGGCAACCCGAATCTGCGCTCGCTGCTGCTCGTCCTGCCGGACCTGCCGGCCGAGCACCTGCACCTGTTGGACGCGGCGCACACCGCGCTGAAGCCGGAGAGTGTGCGGCGGGGGTTGATGATCGCGCAGTTCCACGAGAAGTGCGAGGAGAAGGCCGCACGCAATCCGGCGTTCGAGGTGAGCCACGCCCCGGTGCCGATGATGGCGGTGCGGTCGATGGCGATCCACGACGTGCTGTTCCTGGCCGACCGGCGGGAGTGGTTCGAGGAGTACGCGAGCCGTTTCGGAGCCCGCTACCGCAGCGGGTCGCACGGCATCGACCCACTGCTGACCGAGGTGTACGAGCGGGCCCGTGCCGCACACGCTTCGGGGAGCTGATCGCATGCACGACGCACCGCCGGCCGGAGCTGCCGTGTACCGGGGCATGGACCGGGCCACGCTGGACCGGCAGTACTCGCCGAGTTCCCGCGTGGCGAGCCTGGACGCCTACCTGCGCGAGTACGAGCGGCTGAGCGAGGCCGCCCGCCGGGCCCACCCGGTGCGGACCTCTCTCGCCTACGGCCCGCACCCGGCGGAGAGACTCGACTACTTTCCAGGACCGGGAGCCGGGCGGGCGCCGCTGCTGGTGTTCGTGCACGGCGGGAACTGGCAGGCACTCGGCCGCGCCGAATCGGCCTTCCCGGTGCCGCCGTTGCTGGCCGCCGGCGCGGCGGTCGCGGTGATCGAGTACGGGCTGGCTCCGGACGTCGGCCTGGACGCCATGGCGGGCATGGTGCGCCGGGCCGTGGACTGGCTGCTGCGCCACGCGGAGGGGCTCGGGTTCGCCCCGGACCGCCTCCATCTGTGCGGCACCTCGGCCGGTGCGCACCTGACCGCCATGGCCTTGCTGCCCGATCCGTCGGTCGGCCCGGACGTGTCCGGCCGGATCGCCGGGGCGGTGCTGCTCAGCGGCATGTACGACCTGGAGCCGGTCCGCCTGTCCTACGTCAACGACGCGCTGCGGCTGGACGAGGCCGCGACCCGCCGCAACAGCCCGATCCTTCGACTGCCGGCGCGGCTGCCCGAGACGGTGGTCGCCCGCGGCGGCAACGAGACCGAGGAGTACGTCCGCCAGCACGACCGGATGGTGACGGCGCTGCGCCCCCGGGCAGCGGTGACGGAGGTCGTCGCCGATCGGCGCGACCACTTCGACCTCCCCTACGACCTGGGCGTGCCGGGCACCGGGCTGGGCGACGCGGTCCTGGCGCACTTGGGACTGGAGGGAACGACCGCATGACCACCGAACAGACCACCCGAAGCCCCGCGTGCCCGTTGTCCGTGGGATCCCCGTCGGACACCACCCCGTACGCCCACTACGCGAGGATGGACGAGCTGCTGGCGTTGCAGCATCCGCTCAGCTCGGCCCGTACCGAGCCGGGGTTCATCATCATGAGCCAGGTCAAGGAGCTGCTGTTCAAGCTGCTGCACACCGAATTCAGCACAGCACGGGACCAGTTGGCGGACGACCTGCTCGACGACGCGTTGTGGACGCTGCGCCGCGCCGCGCGGGTGCAGCAGGTGCTGCTGGTCTCGTGGGAGACGTTCTCCGTGCTGTCCCCGGTGGAGTTCGCCGAGTTCCGGGACGTCCTGGGGTCGGCCTCCGGCTTCCAGTCGGCAGGCTACCGGCGCCTGGAGTTCCTGCTCGGCAACAAGAACCCCGCGATGGCCGCGCCACACCGGAACACGGCGGGCTACGACGCGGTGGTCGGCCAGCTGCACGAGCCGAGCCTGTACGACGCCGCCCTCGCGCTGCTGGCGCGCCGCGGGCTGCTCACGCCGGACGACTCCACGGGCCGGGACGTCACCCGGCCGTACCGCGGCGGCGCGGAGGTCGAGGAGGCCTGGCGGTCGGTCTACCGGGACCCCGTCCGCCATCGCGACCTGCATCTGCTCGCCGAGGCGCTGATGGACACCGCCGACCAGTTCGCACGCTGGCGCTACACCCACCTGGTGACCGTGCAGCGGATGCTGGGCGCCAAGCCCGGGACCGGCGGCACCGAGGGCGTGTCCTGGCTCGCCCGGATCAGTGAGCACCGCTTCTTCCCGGAACTGTGGTCGGTGCGCTCCACGCTCTGACCGGGTGCCCATGGCCTCGCCGCGGACGGCGGGGACACGCCGACATGGACGGCACGAGACAGAAGGAGGCCGATGGTGAGCGGGATCCCGCGCACGGTGGCCGAGGAACTGGACGCGTCCGATCCGCTCGCCGCGTTCCGCGAGCGGTTCGTCATCGCCGATCCGGAGCTGATCTACCTGGACGGCAACTCGCTGGGCCCACTGCCCGCGGCCACGCCGGAGGTGCTGCGGGAGGTGGTCGAGGAGGGCTGGGGCGGGGGGCTGGTGCGGTCGTGGCAGGGCTGGATCGACTGGGGCGCCCGGCTCGGCGACCGCCTCGCCGAGCACGTACTGGGCGCCGCACCCGGGGAAGTGGTCATCTCCGACTCCACGTCGGTCAACCTCTACAAGCTGGCCGCCGCCGCCCTGGACGCGGCACCGGGGCGCGGCACCGTCCTGATGGACGCCGAGGACTTCCCGACCAACCGGTACATCGTCCAGGGCCTGGCCGAACAGCGCGGGCTGCGGCTGGTGCGGCTGCCGTCCGACCTCGACGGCGGCCTCGGCCTGGACGCGCTGCGCTCGGCACTGAACGGTGACGTCGCGCTGGTGGTGCTGTCCCTGGTGTCCTACCGGAGCGGCGCGCTGCTGGACATGGCGCAGGTGAACGACCTGGCCGACGCGGTCGGCGCGCGGGTGGTGTGGGACGTGTCGCACGCCGCCGGAGCCGTCCCTGTCGACCTGGGCGGCACCGGCGCGGAACTGGCCGTCGGCTGCACGTACAAGTACCTCAACGGCGGCCCGGGTTCACCCGCCTTCCTCTATGTGCGGCGCGACCTGCAGTCCCGGCTTCGGCAGCCGGTGTGGGGCTGGTTCGGGCAGCGCGGGCAGTTCGAGATGGGGCCGGACTACGACCCGGTGCCGGGCATCGAACGGTTCCTGGTGAGCACCCCGCCGCTGGTGTCGTTGGCGGCGATCGATCCCGCCCTCGCCCTGGTCGAGGAGGCCGGCCTGGCGCGGATCCGGGCCAAAGGGCTGAGGCTGGGCCGGCTGGCCGACGATCTGGCGGACGCCTGGCTCACTCCGCTGCACTTCCGGCCCGCCTCACCCCGCCCGCCGGAGCGGCGAGGTTCGCATCTGTCCCTGTACCACCCCGACGCCTGGCGGATCTGCCAGGCGCTGGCCGCGGACGCGAAGGTCGTCTGCGACTACCGGGTCCCGGACCGGCTGCGTATCGGTCTGTCCCCCCTGGTCACCCGGTTCACCGACGTCTGGGACGCGTTGGCCCGTATGCGCGACGTCGTGGCCGAGGGCACCCACACCTCCCGGCCGGCCGGCCTCGCCCGGGTGACCTGACCTCCGCCTCCCGCACACCACCTCCTCCACCTCAGCCGATTCGGAGTGACCATGGCTCACGCATCCCCGCTCACCACCGACGGACTGGTACAGATCCTGTTCGGCTCCTCGGCCTTCCAGATGCTCCGCGCGGGCAGCGACCTGGGCCTGTTCACCCTGTTGCACCGGCGACCGGGGCTGACCCCGCCGGAGATCGGCCGGGAGCTCGACCTGGAGGAGCGGCCGGTGCAGATTCTGCTGCTCGGCACCACCGCCCTCGGACTGACGGTGCGCCGGGGCGACGGCTACGAGAACGCCGACGTGCTGAACGGTCTCTTCGCGGAGGGCACCTGGGAGATCATCGAGGATCTGGTCGAGTACGAGGAGCGGATCGTCCGGCCCGCCGAGGTGGACTTCATCGCGTCGCTGCGTGAGAACACCAACGTCGGCCTGCGACGGATCAAGGGCACAGGGGAGGACCTCTACCACCGGCTGTCCGCGGACCCCGAGCTGGAGCAGCTGTTCTACCGCTGCATGCGGTCCTGGTCCCGGCTGTCCAACCCCGTGCTGGTCGAGAAGGCCGACCTCACCGGAGTGCGGAGCGTGCTCGACGTGGGCGGCGGCGACGGCGTCAACGCCATCGCCCTCGCGCAGGCCAACCCCGGCGTGGAGTTCACCGTCCTGGACCTTCCCGGCACGGTGGAGATCGCCCGCGAGAAGATCGCCGAGCACGGCCTGTCCGACCGGATCTCCGTGCGAGCCGCGGACATCTTCGCCGACGCCTACCCGACAGGCCACGACTGCGTGCTCTTCGCCAACCAGCTCGTGATCTGGTCGCCGCAGGAGAACGTACGGCTGTTGCGCAAGGCTTACGCAGCGCTGCCGGACGGCGGGCGGGTGCTGGTGTTCAACGCCATGTCCGACGACAGTGGGGACGGCCCGCTGTACGCGGCCCTGGACAACGTGTACTTCGCGACGCTGCCGGCCGCGAGCAGCACGATCTACCGGTGGGGCCAGTACGAGGAGTGGTTCGCCGCGGCCGGGTTCGTGAAGCCCGAGCGACTGCCCGGCGGCCGGTGGACGCCGCACGGCGTGATCAGCGCGGTCAAGTGACGCCCCAGCGAGTACCGGAGCCGACCATGCCCTCCACGTGCCAGGACGCCCGCCGGCCGGCGGCGGAGCGGTTCGTGACCCGCTATGACGACGTCAGCGCCGTGCCGCGCGACCGACGGTCCGGCAACGCCCCTTCCCGCGTGCCCGGCAGGAGGACGAGGTGAGTCACCCGACTACGGGTCCGCGACCCCGCCCTCGCGCTCGCTGACGGCGATCCGGAGCACGACCGTGCCCGGCTGCCCGGCAGTTGGCGGCTATACGCGTTGCGCCTGTGACTCCAGCACGTGCTCCGACCGCAGCACTGAGGGCTCCACGGTGACCGTGGAGCCCTCAGCCCTGGGGGGTGGCGGGAGTCGTGCCGTCAGGCGCCAGGCGGGTCGTTCCCCACGGCGATGGCCTGAACGAGGCAGGACAACGCGGCCTGGGTGACCTGCCGCGGGGTTGCCGTCCGTGCCCCGTAGGGTACGAGCGCGGTGTACCCGTCGTCGTCCCGGGTGGACACCGTGGGTGCCGTCAGGGTGCGCTGCCCGGACCCTGTACAGCTGCGGTGGTCGATGTGGATCTCCATTGGGGGGCGTCTCCGGTGGTCGGGCGGGGGCGTCAGTGACCGAGCTCGTGCGCGGTGGCACGGTCGAGCGTCAGCAGGACCCACTCCTCGAAGTCCCGGTCGCCCCTCGATGCGGCCTCCCGCCAGCGCTGGACACGGTCACAGGGGGCGCTGATCCGGAGCTGGCTGGCCCGTGCGGGTCCGGCCGGTCGGTTTCCTCTGCGGCTCTCCCGCAGCAGCAGTCGGAGCTGGTTCCGTGACCAGCCGTGCTGCTCCGCCTGGTCGAGCCAGGTGTCGGCCTCCGCCGGCGGTAGGGAGGCGACCTCGGCGTGATGGCCGAAGCTCAGCGTCTCGCGCCGACGCCAGAGCTCGAAGTGGCGTGCCACCCACGCGTAGTTGCGCAGCGTCTGGTAGTCGAGTCCCGCGGCCTGCACTCCGGTCTGGTAGCGGTCGGCGTAGCGGTCCTGGCCGTACACGAGCCAGTCGCCCAGGCACCAGGCGGAGGAGTCGGCGATCTGGAAGATGTGCTGCCCGGCCTTCTCCCATCGGTCGTACGTGAGGTTGGTCGGCATCTTGAGGCCGACCCGGGTGGTGAAGATTCGTTCCTGCTCGCCCGGTCTGCGAGGGCGGGCCGCCTCGGTCGCTCGGCGGCCGACTGGCAATCGACGGTCATTCCGGTCGTACTTGGCGATGTGCTGCACCGGTTTTCTCCTGAAATCGGGGCATGATACATCTCGCACCACTCCTCGCGCCCTCGAGCCATCAAGGGCGCAAGCTCGAAAAACGGTAGTCACCGTCCTAGATACCGTCAATGAGTATTTCCGGCCGGGGATGGCCGATCGGGATGTAATCAGCTCCGGTTTCGATCGCTTCAGGAGTGCGGCACGTGCCCGATCGTGCGGGCCCACCGGGCGCGCACGACCCCGTCAGGGGGTGCCGGCCGAGGCGTGGAGCGTGCCGTCGGAGTCCGTCCGCGCCGCCGCCTCGACGCCGTCGAGGATCAGGTCCAGGCCCACCCGGAACGCCTCCCTCGCCTCCCGCTCCATGTGTGACGCGGCGCGACCCGCCTCCGCCTCGGCCATGGCGGCGAGGCTCGCGGTCGACTCCAGGGCCGCGAGGGCGGGGAAGCGTTCGCTGAAGTCCGGCGCGAACTCCGCCACCAGCACGGACCGCTGCGCCCACCACTCCTCATCGGGCACCCCGGTCTCCGGCGCCGCCTGCCGGTGTTCCGTCGCCACCAGGGCCATACCCCGCACGAACTGGAACAACGCCGCGATGACCCGTCTGACGTGCAGGGGGCCCAGGCCGATTCCGCCCAGGATCCGCACCACCGTCTCCAGTCGCGCGTACTCGTTCGGCCCGAGTACGGGACGGGCCTGCGAGACCTGGAGCACCCAGGGGTGGCGCTGATAGAACGCCCAGGCGTCGTCGGCCCAGGCGGTGATCGCCGGGCGCCATCCCGCGCTCGTGTCGTACTCCGTGGGCAGTTCGGCCAGCACCCGGTCGTGCATGAGGTCGACCAGTTCGCTCTTGCTCGGCACGTACGTGTAGAGCGCCATGGCGGTCCGCCCGAGCCGGGTTCCGACCGCCCGCATGGACAGGGCCGCCATTCCCTGTTCGTCCGCCACCGCGACACCGGCGCCCACGATCGTGTCCACATCGAGTCCGGGCTTGGGGCCGGGTTTGGCGCCAGGCCCAGCCGATTCAGCCGATCGCCAGAGCAGGGACATGGATCGGCGGGCATCGCCCTGTCCGGCGAAAACAATCACCTTGCAACTCCTTACAGCATAAAGTAACCTCACCGGCGCATCTCTTTACGCTGTAAGGATACCACTGGGCGTTCGTCCGCCCCGGTATGCCCGTACGTTCGTGGAAGGTCTTGAATGGCAGAGCTCCCCGTCGCGTTCATCCAGGTCACCGACATCACACGCATCACACCGCGGATGGCCCGCGTGACGTTCGAGGCCGACCACCTGGACGACTCCGTCGGCCTGACCCCGGACCAGCAGCTCAAGCTCTGCTTCCCCCGGCCCGGCCAGGAGCGGCCCGTCCTTCCGGAGCAGAGCGACGACGCGACGGGCTGGTACCAGGCATTTCTGGCCATTCCGGAGGACGAGCGGCCCTGGATGCGCAGCTTCACCCTCCGCCGGCGCGTGCCCGGGACGAACACCGTCGAGGTCGACTTCGTCCTGCACGGCGACAGCGGCCCGGCCGGCGCCTGGGCCGGCTCCGCCCGCCCCGGCGACCGGCTCGGCATGGTCGGCCCCTCCGCGCTCTACGCCGGACCGGTCTCTCTGACGGACTCGATCGCCTCCGCAGACTGGCTGCTGCTCGCCGGCGACGAGACGGCACTGCCCGCCATCGGCACCCTGCTGGAGGCCCTGCCCGAGCGGACCCGCGCCCAGGTCTACATCGAGGTCGCCGACCGAGCCGAGCAGCAGACCTTCCGGACGGCGGGCGACGCCACCCTGCACTGGCTGCACCGCGACGGGACCCAGGCCGGCTGCAGCGAAGCCCTGATCGGCGCCGTCCGTGGCGCCGAGTTCCCGCCCGGGCGTCCTTTCGCCTGGCTGGCCGGCGAGGCAGGCGTCGTCCGGACCCTGCGGCGCCACCTGGTCAACGACCGGGGGCTCGACAAGCGCGCGATCGAGTTCAGCGGCTACTGGCGCGTCAAGCTCACCCAGGACGACGCCCCGACCGCCGACGACATGGCCGAGGCGCAGGAGCGCCTCGCCGAGTACCAGGCGGTGGCCGATGGCCAGTCCTGACGAGCCGCGCGCCACAGCCGGCATCCCGGCAGGGCGCCGCGAGTCGGCCGCACGACTGCCGGGCCGAGAGAAGGATTTCATGATCACAGTACGAGGGCTCGCCCGCCGGTTCACCGTGCGCGGCCAAAGTGTCGAAGCGGTCAAGGGCATCGACTTCGACGTGGCGCCGGGGGAGGTGGTCGGGTTCCTCGGCCCCAACGGAGCGGGCAAGACCACGACCTTACGGATGCTCACGACCCTGCTGCGCCCCACCGGAGGAACCGGAACCGTGGCCGGCTGCGACCTGCTGACGGATCCCCAGGGCGTCCGGCGCAGGATCGGCTGCGTCCACCAGGGCGGCGCCACCTGGCCCGAGTCCAGGGTCGCCGAGGAGATCGAACTCCAGGCCCGGCTCTACGGCCTGTCCCGGTCCGAGGCCAGACGGCGTGGGGCCCTGCTCGCTGAGCGGCTCGACCTCGCCGGCCTGGACCAGCGCCCCGTCAAGACGCTCTCCGGCGGTCAGCGCCGCCGGCTCGACATCGCTCTCGGGCTGGTTCACGAACCGACGCTCGTCTTCCTCGACGAGCCCACCACCGGGCTCGATCCGCAGAGCCGGGCCAACCTCTGGGACCACGTCCGCCGCCTGCGCTCCGAGCAGGCCACGACCGTCTTCCTCACCACGCACTACCTCGACGAGGCGGACGCGCTGTGCGACCGGATCCTCGTCACCGATCACGGCACGATCGTCGCCGAGGGGACCCCCGACGCACTAAAGGCCCGGGTAGCCGGCGACGCGATCACCATCGAGGTGACCGACCAGGTCGCGGAGGCGGCCGACGTCGCCGGGCGGCTGACCGGCGCCACCGAGGTGAGCGTCGACGGCGACACGGTGCGCTTCCGGGTGCCCCGCGGCGACGCCGCCCTGCCGGAACTACTGCGCACCCTCGACGGCCGGGGGATCACCATGGCCTCGGTCAAGGTCAACCGGCCCACCCTCGACGACGTGTTCCTCAGCCTGACCGGACGCTCCCTGCGGGACGGCGACCCCGCGCCCCGGACAACGGAGGCCGCCCATGCTGCGTGACACCCGTCTGATCTTCGTCCGGGACATGAAGCTCGCGCTGCGCAGCCCGACCTGGCTGCTCATCGGGATCATGCAGCCGCTCCTGTACCTGTTCCTCTTCGGCCCTCTCATGGTGTCCGTGGTCGACCACACCCCCGGTTTCCCGCCCGGCGGCGCCTGGGAGGTCCTCACCCCGGCACTCATCGTCCAGACGGCACTGTTCAGCGGCTCCTTCGCCGGGGTGGCACTGCTCACCGAGTACCGGGTCGGCGTCGTCGACCGCTTCCGCGGCACGCCCGCGAGCAGGGCCGCACTGCTGTTCGGCAAGGTCCTGGCCCAGGCCGTGCAGGCCACCGCGCAGTCCGTACTGATCGTGCTGGTGACGCTGCTCGTCTTCGACCTCGACGCCTCACTGACCGGGCTGCTGCTCAGCCTGGCGATCGCCGCGGTCCTGGCCATCGCTCTGTCCTCGGCATCGTACGCACTGGCGATGGTCCTCAAGAGCGAGGCCGCGTTCCCGGCGCTGATGAACGCCGTGCTCCTGCCGCTTCTGCTGCTGTCCGGGGTGCTGCTGCCGGTCTCCGAGCAACTGGCCCCCGGCTGGCTGTACAACCTGGCCCGCATCAACCCGCTGACCCATGTGGTGGACGCCGAACGCGCGGCGTTCCGGGGAGACATGAGCGCCACGGGGCTGCTGACCGGCTCACTCGTGCTGCTGGTCATGGCCGTCCTCGCCCTGATGTGGGGCACGCGGACCTTCCGCAAGGAGAACGCCTGACGGCACCGCCCGCAGGCCCACCCGAGACCGGGCTCCCCCTTACATCCCCCGGAGGGGGAGCCCACCCGCACCAGCAAGGAGCAACACGTGAGGACCGACGCCATCAAGGTGACCGGTGCCAGGGAGAACAACCTCAAGAACGTCTCGCTGCAGATCCCGAGACAGCAACTGACCGTCTTCACCGGTGTCTCCGGCTCGGGCAAGTCGTCCCTGGTGTTCGACACCCTCGCGGCCGAGGCCCAGCGGCAGCTCAACGAGACCTTCAGCGCGTTCGTCCGCACCTTCCTGCCCGACCACGGGCGGCCGGACATGGACGCCGTCGAGAACATCTCCGCGGCCGTCGTCATCGACCAGAAGCGCCTGGGCGGCAACCCTCGCTCCACCGTCGGCACGGTCACCGACATCAACCCGCTGCTGCGTCTGCTGTTCTCCCGGGCCGGCGATCCCGGGGGCCTGCGACCGAGCGCGTTCTCCTTCAACGACCCCCAGGGCATGTGCCCGACCTGCGAGGGCCTCGGCACGACCGTCCGCCTCGACCTCGACGCGTTCCTCGACCGCACCAGATCCCTGAACCAGGGTGCGCTGCTGCACCCGGACTTCTCCACCGACAGCTGGTACTGGCTGAGCTATGTGGAGTCCGGCCTGTTCGACAACGACAAGCCGCTGGCCGACTTCACCGAGCGGGAATGGCGGCTGCTGCTGCACGGCGAACTGCCGGACAAGCTCCGCCTCGTCTGGCAGGGCAACACCCTCAACGTCCGCTACGAGGGCCTCGTCGACAAGTTCACCCGGCTCTACGTCAAGAAGGAGGACATGTCCGAGCGCGGCCGCCGGGTGTTCCAGCGGTTCGCCCGCACCGCCTCCTGCCCCGACTGCGACGGCACCCGCCTCGCGCCCGCCGCGCTGGCCGCCCGGATCGGCGGCCACCACATCGCGGACCTCACCGCGATGGAGGCCCAGCACCTCGTACACGTCCTGGCGGAGCTGGACCTGCCACGGTCGAAACCGGTGCTGGACGATCTGACCACCCGTCTGCACCACCTGGTCGACATCGGTCTCGGCTATCTGAGCCTTGACCGGGAGACCCGCACCCTCTCGGGCGGCGAGTCCCAGCGGATCAAGATGGTCCGGCATCTGTCCAGCAGTCTCACGGAGATGCTGTATGTGTTCGACGAGCCGAGCATCGGCCTGCACCCCCGGGACGTGCACCGGCTCAAGGAACTCCTCATCGCGTTGCGGGACAAGGGCAACACGGTGCTCGTGGTCGAGCACGACCCCGACGTCATGGCCATCGCGGACCATGTGGTCGACATGGGCCCGAAGGCCGGGACGCTCGGCGGCGAGGTGGTCTTCGAAGGCAGCTTCGACGCACTCACCGGTGCCGACACCCTCACCGGGCGCCACCTCCAGCACCGACTGCCTCTCAACACACAACCCCGGCGCGCCACCGGGACGCTCACCGTCACCGACGCGACGGGCCACAACCTCAAGAACGTGACGGTCGGCTTCCCCACCGGCGTCCTGACGGTCGTCACCGGCGTGGCCGGATCGGGCAAGAGCACGCTGGTCAACGACGAGTTCCTCAGCCGTTACCCCGATGCGATCGTCGTCGACCAGTCGGCGGTGACCACCAGCCGGCGCTCCAACACCGCCACCTACACCGGCCTGATGGACCCGATCCGCAAACTGTTCGCCAACGCCAACAAGGTCAGCCCCTCCCTGTTCAGCGCCAACTCCAAGGGCGCCTGCCCCAACTGCCAGGGGCTCGGCGTCCTCTACACCGACCTGGCGTTCATGGACACGCTGAAATCGGTGTGCGAGGTCTGTCGAGGCCGCCGCTACTCCGAGGACGTCCTGGGCCACCGCCTGCGGGGCAGGTCCATCAGCGACGTCCTGGAGATGACGACGGCCGAGGCGGCGGACTTCTTCACGGAGCCCAAGCTCCGCCCCGTCCTGCACGCCCTGAACGAGGTGGGGCTGGACTACCTTCGCCTCGGCCAGCCGCTCAGCACCCTGTCCGGCGGCGAGTGCCAGCGCCTCAAGCTCGCGGCCGACCTGCACCGCGTCGGAAGCGTCTACGTCATGGACGAACCCACCACGGGTCTGCACATGTCGGACGTCCACCGACTCCTCGGCATCATCGAGCGCCTCGTCGACCAGGGCAACACCGTCATCGTCATCGAGCACAACCTCGACGTCGTCAAGAGCGCCGACTGGATCATCGACCTCGGCCCCGAAGGGGGCAGCGGCGGCGGACGAATCCTGTTCGAGGGAACTCCGGCCGATCTTCTGAAGACCACCGACTCCCACACCGCCGAGCACCTCCGGCAGGACACGGCGCCGTGCGAGAACGGCGGCAAGGACTACGCGACGCTGGAGCTGACCTTCACCAACGCCGGCTGACCCGAGTTCGGAACAGTGCCGCGGCGCCCCACGAGCGCCGCGGCACCCTCGTGGCAAGGCCGGTCACGACGCCCGGTGGCCCGATCGAGCTGCCCGTCGCCCGGGTCCGCGACCGTGGTGGTGTCTCACGGGGACGGGGAACCAGTGGGGTCGAGCCAGTGGTCGGCACCCTGGCCTAGCAGTTCGTGGAGCAGCGGGGTCGCGGGCAGTGCCGGGTGGAGGTACACACGCTCACGGCGTTGTCCGACAACGGCCAGCATCGTCCGGAAGGTGCTCCTCGCGTCCTCGGCCCGCCCGCTGTGCACCTGGGCCTGGCCCAGCAGGCCCAGGTGGAGGGGGTGGCGCAAGTACGTGCCGGACCGGCCCAGTTCGGCCAGCGAGGTGTGTGTGAGGGCGAGGCCCTCGTCGGGGTCTCCCGCGCGCGGCAGGCCCCATCCCCTGACGACACCCAGCATCGCCTTCCAGTGAAGCAGTCCGTGTTCGCCCGCGACGCGGACGCCCTCGTCGCCCGAGGCGAGCGCGGTGCGGGTGTCGCCCTCCCAGGCCGCCACGACCCCGTCCACGTACAGTGCGAAGGAGCGGTCGGACGGCCTGCTCCCGTACTCGGTGATGCTCAGGAGCTCACGTCGGCGCGCACCGGCGGTCTGCCGGTTCCCGAGAAGCCAGTGGGTGAAGGTGTCGTAGGAGCAGCAGGAGACCCGCGGGTTGTGCTGGAAGGTGCGGGCCAGCTCATGCCCCGCGTCGGCCAGGCGGTCCGCCATGCCGACGGCGCGCTCCAGTTCGGCGAGCGCCTGCGGCAGCATGCCGCGCACATGCAGCACGATGCCCTCGCCGTACGCCGCACCGAGCGACGCCACGGGCTCCCGGGTCCGGCGTGAGATGTCCCGCAGCAGGCCGGAAAACTGCCGCGAGGCGTCATAGCGGCTGGTGACCAGGTGCGCCGCGCACAGCGCCCAGAGCACCGACGGGTCCTCGGGGGCCTGAGCAGCCGTGCGCAGGGCGCGACCGCGCGTCAGGGCCGTCTCGGCCTCGTGGTGGCCGTAGCCGCGCGTGATGGCGAGCACCTGGCCGAGGTGGATGTGCAGCTTCTGCTCCAGCCGCACCGTGGCGGGATCGTCCGGCGGCAGAAGGCGATCAGGTGCTGCGCCCGGCGCAGCCACATCTCCACCTGCTCGTACGCCACGGACTGCTCGGCGTGCTCCGCGGCGAGCAGCAGCCGGGACAGCACCTGGGCGGCGGGCAGCGTGCTCTTGGCGTGCCAGCTGTGATGCGCCACCCGCTCGATCTCCTCGTCGCCCGTCTGTCCGCGGCGGCGTGCGCGCAGGGCGTCGGCGATTCTGGCGTGCAGGCGGTGGCGGTCCGCACGGGGCAGTTCGTCGACCAGCGTCTCCCGGACCAGGGCGTGGGCGAAGTGCAGCCGCCCCGGATCATGCGAATCCTCCTCGAGCAGACCGGCACGGAGGGCCGATTCGAGACCGGCGACGACCGGTTCGTCGGGCGTGGCGGTCCGGTACAGCAGGTCGGTGTCCACCTCGGCGCCGATGACGGCGCACAGCCGCAGCAACCGCAGCACCGGCTCGGGCAGCGCGGCGAACTGCTGGTGCAGTGCCTCGCGAATGCCGGTGGGAATGTGGGCCAGGAGCGCGTCGGCCGCGTCCGGGCGACGGAGGTTGCGCGCGTCGCCCACGAGGGAGAGCAACTGCATCACGAAGTACGGGTTGCCCGCGCTGCGCCGGTGCAGCACCTCGACGACCTTCGGGTTCACACCGGGCCCCGCATGTGCCTCGACGAGAGCGGCGACGGCGTCCGGGGAGAGCCCGCACAGCCGCAGCGTCTCGGTCCTGGGGCCGCGTAACACGTCGGAGACAATCCGGCGTAGCGTCGCGTCCGATTCGGCCTCGCACTCCCGGACCGTGAGGACGATGCCGAGCGGATGGCCCTGGCATCGGGTGCGTAAGAGCCTGAGCAGGTCGAGGGAGGCGGTGTCCGCCCATTGCAGGTCCTCGAGGAGCAGCACGAGGGGACGTTGCCCGGCCAGGTCGAGCAGCACCTCGCAGACCGCGTCATGGGCGAGGAAGCGGGCCTGGGACCCGTAGGAGGACAAGCTCGGGCCGCCGGTCCGGGCCGCCGACCGTTCGGGCAGGAGCGGGCCGATTAGGGCGTCGTACGGCCGCGTCACCTCGCGGAAGGCATCCGGCCGGGTGGCGGACAGCCGCCGCAGGACCTGGGTCCACAGCCAGTAGGGGGGAACGCCCTCACCGGGGAAGCAGTGGCTCCAGACGACCTCCGGTCCGGCGCCCTCTTCCTGTGCCGCCATGCTCTCCAGACGTGCGGCGAGTTCGAGCAGCAGGCGGGTCTTCCCGACTCCCGGGGGGCCGAGGACGCCGGCCACATGGCCGTGGCCCACGGCCGCGCCCGCGGCGGCGGTCGTCAGCCGGTCGAGTTCCTGGCCGCGGCCGGTGAACGGCGAAGGGGCAGCCGTCCACCCCGGCTCGGCCTCCGGGGATCTGTCGGCTCTCGGGGCGGTCGCCGGCTCGTTCGCCGGCCGGGGTAATGCCCGCCACCGGGCTGCCCCGTCCTGCGTGCCAACGTTGTCAACCCGCGCATCCGGCGGCACATCGGCTCGCGCGTGCGGGCGCGCGCCGGTCCCCGTGGTTCCGTCGCGGCCGACGGTCGCCACCGAGCCGGCTGTCGCGTGGGCGCCGCCGGGCGCCGCCGCCGTGCCGTGCCTGCGAGCCGTGACGGCCGTTCCGCCGTCCCTGGAGCCGTCGGAGCCGTCGGAGCCGTCAGAGCCTGCGGAGTCCGATGGCGTGCCGTCAGTGGTCTCGTTCGTCACGGGTGGCACAGGTGATGAGCCGAGCGACGCAAGTGGTGCGGAAGGGGTGCTCGCTCCCGGCTCCTGGCGCAGGATCATGTCTCTGACCTGGCGCAGTTCGGCCGCGGTGTCCACACCGAACTCCTCGGCCAGATGGCTGCGCGTCCGCTCGTACACCTCCAGCGCCTCGGCCTGCCGGCCGAGTCGGGACAGTGCTGTCATGAGGTGGCCGACCAGTCGCTCCCGTGTGGGATGACGGCGTGCTTCCCCGTCCAGATCGGCGGCGACCTCCTCGGCCGCGCCGAGGACCAGCCGCGCCTCCGCGCGGGATTCCACGGTGGTGAGCCGGATCTGTTCGAGTCGGGCGCACTCGTCGCTGAGCCGCGGATTGCTGTCGAACTCCGCGTACGGCGAGCCGCGCCACAGCCCGAGGGCCTCGGTGAGCCGGGCTTGCGCGGTACGCGGATCGCTCTGCTCCAGCAGCCGCCGTCCGTCGGTGACCAGACGCTCGAAGCGGCAGGCGTCGACGTGCTCGGGATCGAGATCGAGGACGTAACCGGGCGTCCTGTGACGCAGCAACGAGAGATGACCCGGCCCCGCCGCCGTGTGCAGGGCCCGGCGCAGATGGGAGACATGGCTCTGAAGGGTGGCGACGGCGTGCCGGGGTACCTCGTCACCCCACAGCTCCTCGACGAGCAGTTCGGTGGGCACCACACGGCCGAGACGGATGAGCAGCAGGGCAAGCAGCGTCCGCCGGCGTGGCGGACCGAGCGGGAGGTCGTGCCCGTTGAGTTGCGCCGACATGGGCCCCAGAACGCTCAGGAAGAGCTTGGTCTGGCCAATGGTCATGGGTGACCCGTTCGCGGTCGGAGGTACGGGCATGACGGTTCCCATCGGTCCTTTCGGGGGTGGGCCCGGCTCTTCCGCCGGGAAGAGCCGGGTTCTGCCGGGCGGTGATCAGCTTTGGTCGGAGCTGCACCCAGCGGTCGAGGGCGGTGAGGTGCTGTGGCGTCAGGCCGTGTCGCGGGTCGAACCGGCGTGGAAGATCCTGTCCAGGGTGACGGGTGTCCATTCGGTCGCGGTCGCGGTCCCAATCCCGGTTTCGGACCCGGTCCCGGTCGGTGGTCTCACCGTCGATCCACGCGCGAGGACGTCCGGTTGCCCGGTCGGCAAGGGGCGGGCTCTCCAGTGCGCTTCGCCCCTCCGGAGAGGAGGGGAGGTCCGACTGCGTCGCGGAGGGGCGGGGGCAGCGTGGAACTGATCATGAGGACACCGTAATGGTGTTCCCAGCGTTCGTAACAGGTGGTCGTTACGCGTGCATGGGCACTAACCAGCCGATACCGCGACGGTACGCCGGGGGCTCGTCGGTCGAGGAGCGGAGGCACGGGGGCCGCGGTCCGGGTGCGGGCGCCGTGCGAGACGACGGCCCGGGTGGGGATATGACACAGGCTCTTACGCGCCTGGCGGCCCCGAAATCACCGCCAGGCGGTATTTACCTGCCCGCACGGCGCGAAGTGCGAGACCGCCGGCGACTGCGCCGACTGCCTCAACGGAGCCTTTGACCGACTCCGATGCAGCACCACTATTGAGCCATCTTCCGAATCCGGAGCCGGAGCCGGATCGAACACCCCCCATGGCACGGCAGAAGTGCCTTCCGAGCAGACGATTCCCGATCGGCAAGCGAACGGCAGGCATGCGGCAGGGTTTTCGGCAAGGGGCGCGTGAAACGCCGGCGGGCGACGGCAAGGGGACGTCAGCGACTCGTCCAGGACCCCGCAAGGGAAGTGACGCACGATGTTCCGGTCTGGAGATACTGCTGGTCCAGGGCCGATGACGCCCCTGCTGACGGTCTTGACGGCCGCTCACCAGCCTTCGGATCGATCTCGCGCCCACGTTTCCGATAAGGAGCCCTTTCTTGCTGAGTGCAGCATTTGCAGCTCCGGGCCTGTGCATGGCAAGCCGCGATATTACACTGACCGCCCAGCAGGGAAACCGGATATTTCTCCGGCAGTTCATCGGTTCGTCCGAGGACATATGCGGCCCCGTTTTCCGCGGTGTGTTGCACCCGGGCGTGCAGCGGCCGTCGGCGCGTCGATTCCCCGCATCACCGGAAGGCAGGCACCAGCGATTCGTCGTGCCCGTCATCGTCATGGGGCCCGGCGAGGGGACACGCGTGCTGCCCGAGCGCGAGAAGACTCTCCGCGATGGACGCGCGCGACACCGAGGGTGTCGCCGCCGGCTGCTGCAGTCGGCAGGGCGTCGAGTGCCATGTGACCAGCCTGCTGCGGAAGATGCCGTTCCCCGGCCGCGCCGCGCAGGTCACCCGCTGTCGCAGGCACCGGGCGGGACGGCTCGAGACGCTGACCTCGTGGAGGCCGGGCCATGGGGGGCTCGGTCACCCGGTGTACGGAAGAGGGCGTGAGGTACGGCTTGCGCGCGGGCGCGCGCAGCGCGCTCACGGGTGTCTCAGGACGTGTGCCGGACCGAGCGAGTGGCCGATGCGGATGTCGGCGACTGCCTTCGCGCCGACCCCACACAGTCCCCGGTCCGTGCCGCTCCGGCCGGCTCTCCGATTCGCCTTCCCTTCCGTTTCCTCCCGTTTCCTTTCCTTCTGTTTTCTCCCCTTCGAAGCTCAGGAGCACAACACAGCATGAGCGCACATCAGCCTCTGTCGCGCCGTCGCATGCTCGGCCTCGCCGCCTTGGGCGCCGCCGCACTCGCAGGGCAGACCACGATTACCGCGGCCCCCCGGGCGGCCGCTGCCACCAGGACCGGTGTCTCCGACGGCACGCTCGTCCCCGCTGTCGTGGTCGGCACCGGATACGGCGCGGCCGTCTCCGCCCTGCGGCTCGGCGAGGCGGGCATCTCCACCCTGATGCTGGAGATGGGCCAGCTGTGGAACCAGCCCGGTCCTGACGGCAACATATTCTGCGGGACGCTCGCGCCCGACAAGCGTTCCAGCTGGTTCAAGACCCGCACCGAGGCCCCGCTCGGCTCCTTCCTCTGGCTCGACCTCGCCAACCGGGACATCGAGCCCTACGCGGGTGTGCTGGACCGCGTCAACTTCGACCAGATGTCCGTATACGTGGGACGCGGTGTCGGCGGCGGTTCGCTCGTCAACGGCGGCATGGCGGTCACGCCCCGGCGCTCGTACTTCGAGGAGGTGCTGCCCCAGGTCGACGCCGACGAGATGTACAGCACGTACTTCCCGCGCGCGGACTCCGGCCTCCGGGTGAAGAACGTCGACGAGGCATGGTTCGAGCAGACCGAGTGGTACCAGTACGCGCGCGTCGGGCGCGAGCAGGCCAGGAACGCGGGTCTGAGCACCACCTTCGTGCCCAACGTCTACGACTGGGACTACATGCGCCGTGAGGCGGACGGCTCGGTGCCCAAGTCCGCGCTGGCCGCCGAGGTCATCTACGGCAACAACCACGGCAAGGTCTCACTCGACAAGAGCTACCTGGCGGACGCCCTCGGCACCGGCAAGGTCGCCATCGAGACCCTGCACCAGGTCAAGACGATCCGTCAGCGGAACGACGGCACGTACCTGCTGACCGTCGAGCAGAAGGACGCCCAGGGCGGGCTGCTCGCGACCAAGGAGATCTCCTGCCGCCACCTCTTCCTCGGCGCCGGCAGCCTCGGCTCGACCGAACTGCTGCTGCGCGCCCGGGAGACCGGCACGCTCGCGGACCTCAGCCCGGAGATCGGTGGTGGCTGGGGCCCCAACGGCAACATCATGACCGCCCGCGCCAACCACATGTGGAACCCCACGGGCAGCAACCAGTCGTCGATCCCCGCCCTCGGCATCGACGACTGGGACAACCCGGACAGCCCCGTCTTCGCCGAGATCGCCCCCATGCCGGCCGGCCTCGAGACCTGGGTCAGCCTCTACCTGGCCATCGCCAAGAACCCGGAGCGCGGCACCTTCGTCTACGACGCCGCCAAGGACCGGGCCGACCTGCGCTGGACCCGTGAGCAGAACGCGCCCGCGGTCGCGGCCGCGAAGTCGCTGTTCGACCGCATCAACAAGGCGAACAGCACCATCTACCGGTACGACCTCTTCGGCCCGCAGATCAAGGCCTTCGCCGACGACTTCTGCTACCACCCGCTCGGCGGCTGCGTCCTCGGCAAGGCCACGGACAACTACGGCCGCGTCACCGGATACAAGAACCTCTACGTGACCGACGGCTCACTCATCCCCGGCAGCATCGGCGTCAACCCGTTCGTGACCATCACGGCACTGGCGGAGCGGAACGTCGAGCGCATTATCAAGGAGGACGTCACGGGCTCCTGACGAGCGGCGGGCGGGGCCACTCCGTGCCCCGCCTCCCTCTTCATCCGACGAACGCCCCGCCACGGTGGGCGGACGAACCAGAACCGAGAAGAAGACATCGCGTGAACTCCCCCCTCAGTGACAACGGCCTGTGGACCCGCGGGCTTCCCCCGCGCCCCGACGCCCGTGCCCGGCCGGTCCGCCTGCCCCACGCGGTCGGTCCCACCGGCTCCCCCTTCCCCGACTCCCCATCCGCACCCGGCAGCGTCGATGTGCTGCGCGAAGTGATCTCTCAGTTGACCGCACCGGATCATGAGTGCCATCGGCCGGCGCCGATACCTTCGAGGGGAGTGGCGATACCGTGATCGATGACTCGTTGGGCACGACGGCGGCCCGTGCCTCGTACATCGCGGCGAAACAGAGACCGGAGTACGGTGACATATTCCGGCTGATGTTCGAGCAGTCCGGGCTGTGCATGGCGACGCTGGATCGTGCTCTGTGTCTGCGTGAGGCCAACATGGATTTCCTCGCACAGTTCGACCGAAATCCGCAGGACAGTTACGGTCGTCCGTTCCTGGCGTTGCTGCATCCGACGGTACGGAAATCCATAGGCCGTGATCTGGCCCTGCTCGGCGCCGGTGAGCGTGACCGTGTCGGTGGAAAGATCATCGCGGTCAGACAGGACGGCGCGCTGCTGTTCGGTGAGCTGATCGCCGTTTCGGTGGTCGGGCCGGGCGGTGAAGTCGATGCCGTTCTGGTGGTGGTTGGCCGGACTTCCCGGGTCGGCAAGGCGCAGGCGATCGTTCAGCGCGGAGTGCTGCTCACCCCGATGGATGCCAGCATTCTGGAGGGTGTCGCCGCCGGGATGTCCACGGGCAAGCTGGCGGCCGTTCTGCACATGAGCCGAGGCGGGGTGGAGTACCGGGTAACGGCTCTGCTGCGCAGATTCAAAGCCATCAACCGAACCGAGCTGGCCTCCAAGGCCTACTCCATGGGCGTGTTGAATGCGGAGAGCTGGCCACCCACCGTGCAGTCGACGTACGTGCAGAACTGAAAGGCCGACAAGGAACGGAACCGCCCGGAATGGTCTTCCGGGCGGTTCCGTTCCTGTTGTATCCGGGTCATCCGGACTGCGTATCCCGGCGTCCGGTCATGTCAACGGCATTTGACGTGCTCTTGCTGGACCCGGGGCGGCCAGGTGCCGCTGCTGAGGATGCCTGTCGTGTAGGCGCGGGAGACCAGCGCCGGCCGGTTGGGAACGCCCAGCTTCCGAAGCATGGCGCTGATGTGGTACTCGATGCCTTTGCAGCTCAGGTGCAGCTGGCCGGCCAACTGGACGGTGGAGGCACCGGCGGCGACCCTCTCCAGGATCTTGGCCTCCATCTCGCTCAGCAGAGTGGACCGGGCGCCGTCCGGCGGGCATTCGGCGGGCGGCGGGTCGGTCTGGAGCAGCACGAGAAGCGGGCTGCTGGTGCGGGCGTCGGCGCGCATTCTCAACGCCGTCAGATTGCCTCGCACCGCATGGTTCGGGCGCGGGACCTTGACGTACTCGGTGAAGCGGCCGGTGCGGCCGAGGCGGAGTTGATCAAAGCCGACCTGTAACCGGGACCGGCTGTCAGGGTGTAAAAGCTCGGCGAACTCGATGTCCCGGACCTCGGAGGTGCTGCGGTCGAGCAGGGCGAGCAGGGCATCGTTGGCCTGCCGGATGCGGCTGCGCGAGTCCAGGGCCGCCATCCCGACTCCGGAGCGCTCGAACAGGGAATGGAACATGGCCGCCGACCGGGACGGTGTGCCTTGGTGCGACACAGAGCGACGCATATCGGTGTGGGAGCGTTCCGTCAGACGATCTATCGCATCTTGCATGATGTCCCTCGTCGGAAGTTCTCGGGCGATTGCGCTGGAGGCTCGTCAACGTTGACGGTGCCGCTCGCCGATCTTCTGTCTGTTGGTCGCCACCCTGAATCGTGTCAGGGCGTCCTGAACCACGTGGGCTTCGGTTTCGATGGAATCCCTGCGGCGTTTCCTGTGTGGTAACACTGTTGAAACGGAATACCTCTGTGCTGGTTAACATCACCCAGCCTCGCACCGCACGGCACCGCGTGAATTGGACCGGAATCAGGTTGATTCCCCCACCCGTCCGCCCATTTACCTCGTGCGTCGAAGGCTAGTTGCATATTCATCCACAACGCAACTCCGCGTGACTAGTGTCACGGGCCCTTGTGGGTGTCATCACGTCGTCCGGGATCCGGCTGTCTAGGGATTTCCGGCCGACGGTGCCGTGAGACTGTCCGGTGCTACCGGCCTTCACGCGGAGAGGACGCGAGCCATGACCATGGCCGAAGACAACATTCCCTCGATGGCGTCCCTGACCGCGCCACTGCTCGGCATCAACGAGGAACTCCGGGCGATGCAGGCGGAACGGCCGATCTGGAAGGTCCGGACCTTCACCGGTGACGAGGCCTGGCTGGTCATGGGCGCTCCGGAGGTCAAGCGGCTGCTCGTCGACCGGAGGCTGGGCCGCTCGCATCCCGACCCGAGCAGCGCACCGAAATACGCGCCGAGCCCGGTGTTCGAGCAGATCATGACCGAGTTCGAACGTCATGCCGAACTCCGGGCGCTGCTCACGCCGTACTTCTCGCGCGCGTCCATGCGGGCGATCCAGCCGAAGGTCGAAGCGACCGTGGCGGAACTGGTCGACAAGATGCTGGCGGGTGAACGCCCGGCGGAACTGCAGAAGGTGCTGGCGCGGCCGTTGGCCATGCGTGTGCTGTGCGAGCTCGTCGGCATCCCCGTGGCCGACGAGGAACTGGTCGGCGACCTGCTGCACCGTATGGCCGGCCTCGGTGCGGGCGACGGTGACGCCACCCTCGACACGTATCTGGCCGGGATCGCGGCGCAACGGCGGGTCGAACCGCGCGACGACATGATCTCCGGACTGGTCGCCGCGGGACAGACCGATGAGCGGGTGGCGACGATGGTCGCGATGCTGCTGTTCGCCGGCGGCGAGAGCGTTGCCACGCACATCGGGTTCGGCGTGGCCCGGCTGGCCACCGATGACGCGCTGCGGGAGGCGTTGCTCCAGGACCGCACGCTGGTCGAGCCGGCGGTCGAGGAGATGCTGCGCACCGCCAGTCACGGGGGCGGGGCGCAGCCCCATTACGCCAACGCGGACATCGAGATCGCAGGGGTGACCATTCGGGCCGGCGACCTCGTGCTGCCGGACTTCGCGCTGGCCAACTTCGATGCACGGGCCTTCGAGGCCCCGGAGGCCGTGGACATCACGCGCAGCCCGAACCAGCATCTGGCGTTCGCGCACGGGATCTGGCACTGCCTCGGTGCGCCGCTGGCCCGGATGGAGCTGCGGACCGTCTACACGACGCTGTTCGGGCGGGCGCCCTCCATCCGGCTCGCGGTGCCGCTCGACGAGCTCAACCGCGAGGCCGACCGCTTGTTCGCGACCATGCCCGAGCTCAAGATCACCTGGTGAGGCCAGGTCTGCGGTGAGCACGAGCGTGCCCTCCCGGGCAGCGTGCCGACGTCGGTCCGCTCGATGACCGTCTCGGACTGCCGGGAGGGCACGCCTTCGTGTGTCCTGCCCTGTGTGACCCTCGGTGTGACCTCCGGATCACCTGGCGGAACCGCGGCCGTGTTCCCTCATCAGGGCGTGGTGACGAACTGGGACGTGTACAGGTCGGCGTAGGCGCCGTCGGCGGCGAGGAGCTCGTCGTGCGTGCCCTGCTCGACGATCCGGCCCCGGTGCATGACGAGGATGAGGTCCGCGTCGCGGATGGTGGACAGCCGGTGCGCGATCACGAAACTGGTGCGGCTCCGGCGCAGCTCCGCCATCGCCTTCTGCACCAGCAGTTCGCTGCGGGTGTCGACCGAACTGGTCGCCTCGTCGAGGATCAGCACGGACGGAGCGGCGAGGAACGCCCGCGCCACGGTGATGAGCTGTTTCTCGCCGGCGCTGATGCCCGCCGCCTCGTCGAGCACCGTGTCGTAGCCGTTCGGCAGCGTCCGCACGAAGTGGTCCACCCGCATCGCCCTGGCCGCGGCCACGATCTCCTCGCGTGTCGCGCCCGGGCGCCCGTACGCGATGTTCTCCGCCACCGTCCCCTCGAACAGCCATGTGTCCTGGAGCACCAGGCCCGTGCGTGAGCGGAGGTCCTCGCGGCTCATCGTCGCGATGCCCACGCCGTCGAGCAGGATCCGCCCGGAGTCGGGCTCGTAGAACCGCATCAGGAGGTTGCCGAGTGTCGTCTTGCCCGCACCGGTCGGTCCCACGATCGCGACCGTCGTCCCCGGTGGCACCGACAGCGAGAAGTCCTCGATCAGTGGGCGGTCCGGCCGGTAGCGGAAGCTGACGTCCCGGAACTCCACGTGGCCGGAGACGGTGGCGAGCCTGGCCGGGGCGACCGGGTCGGCAGACTGCTCGTCGGCGTCGAGGAGGGCGAAGACGCGTTCGGCCGACGCCAGGCCGGACTGGAACTTGCCGACCACCGCGCCGATCTGGCCGGCCTGGTTGCTGAACTGGTTGCTGTACTGCAGGAACGCCTGCACCTCACCGATGGACAGCGCGCCCGAGGCGACCCGCAACATACCGATGACGGCAACGGCGACGTAGTTCAGGTTCGACACGAAGCTCAGCGAGGGTTCGACGGTCGCCGCGAAGAACTGCGCGGAAGAGCCCGCCCGGTACGCCTTCTCGTTGTGCCGGTCGAACTCCGCCTGGCTGTGGGCCTGCCGTCCGAACACCCGGACAAGGGTGTGTCCGGTGTACATGTCCTCGACATGTGTGGCCAGGGCTCCGGTCGCGGCCCATTGCTCGGCGAACCGCGGCCGTGCCCGGGCACTCAGCTTCGCCGCGATCACGGCGCACACCGGAAGGCTCAGCAGCAGCAGAGCCGCCAGCAGCGGCGAGATCACGAACATCACCGCGGTGAGGCCGGTCGCGTACAGGACGGCGGTGCCCAGCTGACTGAACGTCCGCTGGAGCACCTGCTGCAGATTGTCGACGTCGTTGGTGACGCGGCCCAGGAGCTCGCCGCGCGGCTGACCGTCGAAGTAGCCGAGCGGCAGCCGGGCCAGTTTCGCCTCCGCCCGCGTCCGTACGTCCCGGGCGACCGCCTGCACGACGTTCGCCGCGATGCGCTCCTGCACGAAGTTGGCCGCCGACCCGACCGCGTACAGGGCCAGCACCAGCAACAGCACCGACGCCACCGCCGCGAAGTCGATGCCGTGACCGGGTACGAAGTCGACCGTGTCGTACACGGACGCGAGGGTGCCGTGGCCCTCCGTGCGGAGCCGGTCCAGTGCCTGCTCCTTCGTCAGCCCGGCCGGCAGTGACTCGCCGGCCACGCCGGCGACGATCAGGTTCGTGGCGTCGCCGAGGCGGAGCGGGGCGATGATGTTCACCACGACACCGGCGAGGCTCACCAGGAAGGTGACGACGAGGACCGTCCGGTGCGGGCGCATCAGCCGCGCGATCGCCCGCAGCGTCCCCTTCGGGTCGGCGGCCTGCTGCTTGTCGGTCATGCCGCTTCCTCCGCATTGTCGAGCTGGGAGCGCACGATCTCCTGGTACGTCCCGTTCTCCGCCAGCAGTTGCTCGTGTGTGCCCCGGCCCACCACGCGGCCGTCCTCCAGCACGAGGATCAGGTCGGCGTTCCTGATGGAGCCCACCCGCTGCGCGACGATCACCACCGTCGCGTCGGCGAGTTCCGGCGCCAGCGCGCTGCGCACCGCCAGGTCCGTCGCGGCGTCCAGGCCGGAGAAGCAGTCATCGAAGAGGTAGATCCCGGGCCGTCGCAACAGGGTCCGGGCGAGGGCGAGCCGCTGCCGCTGCCCGCCCGAGACGTTCGTGCCGCCCTGGGTGATCTCCGCCTGCAGGCCGCCCGGCATCGCCGCCACGAACTCGCGCGCCTGGGTGATCTCGAGCGCGTGCCAGAGCTCCGCGTCGGTGGCGTTCTCGTTGCCCCAGCGCAGGTTGGACGCGACCGTTCCGGCGAACAGGTAGGGCTGCTGCGCGACCAGGCCCACCGCGAGACTTCGGGCGTCGTCGTCCAGCTCCCGCACGTCGACCCCGTCCACCAGCACCGTTCCGGTCGTGGCGTCGAACATCCGCAGGACCAGGTTCAGCAGGGTGGTCTTGCCGCTCCCGGTGCCGCCGATCACCGCCACGGTCCGGCCGGGCCCGGCGACCAGGTCGATGTCGTGCAGGAACGGCTCCTCCGCGCCGGGATAGCGGAACCCGACGCCGCGCAGTTCCAGATGTCCCGGCCGCGGCCGGGACACGACCGGCCGGGAGGGCGTGGTCATCTCCGGGTCGGTGTCGAGCACGTCACGGATGCGCCGCGCGGCGGCCGCGGCCCTCGGGACCGTGAGCATGACGTACATGGCGATGACCATCGAGGTCAGCACCAGCACGATGTAGCCGAGGAACGCGCTCAGCGCTCCGACCTGGAGAGCACCCGACGCGATCCGCTTCGCGCCGATCCACGCCACCACCACGGTGAACCCGTTGCCCAGCAGCCACACCAGCGGGAACATGCCGGCCGCGAGCCGGCGAACCCTGCGGGTCAGCAGGAACATCTCGGTGTTCACCGCACCGAACCGCTCCTGCTCGTGCCTGTCCCGCACGAACGCGCGGACCACGCGCACGCCGGTGATCTGCTCGCGGAACAACCGGCTCATGTTGTCCATGCCGACCTGTACGCGGTCGTACAGCCGGCTCATCCGGACCAGGATCACCGCCACCACGACCGTCGTCACCGGGATGAGCACGATTACCACCAGCGCCAGCGGCAGGTCCTGGCGCAGCGCGAGCACCACGCTCACCACACACATGATCGGCGCGGTGATGATGCTGCTCAGCCCGTCGGCCGTGAGGGTCTGGACCTGCTGCACGTCGTTGAGTGTCCTGGTGGCCAGCGATGACGTGCCGAAGCGGCCCACGTCGTGCGTGGAGAACCGCTGCACGTGGCGGAACATCGCCGACCGCAGGTCGCGGCCGACCGCGGTGGCGGCACGCGCGGCGAAGTACTCGGCCCCGAGCCGCGCGGCGAGCTGGACCACGACGACCAGCAGCATTGCCGCGCCCAGCCAGACGATCCCCCGCAGCGATCCCACCAGCAGTCCACGGTCGATGACCTGTGCGCTCAGCGTGGGGAGCATGAGGAGCGCGAGCGTCTGCACGATCTGCAGGGCGACGGTGAGCGCGACCCAGGTCCGGTAGGGGCGAAGGCACGTCCTGAGCAGTCGCAAGAGCACGCGGTACTCCGGGAGTCGGGGGCGGTTGACCGCCGGGCGCGTGCGTCCGGCGCGGGCAGCGTCGCCCGGACCGCGTCGGTAATTCCCTAGTGACCCCGGACATTTTTCCGTCCCGACACTAGGAAATTCCGGCTACCCCGAGATCGACACTGCACCAGGGTGTCCGCGAGTGAATGGAACCGACATGGATCGTGCGATGGGCAACGAGCAGCGCCTTCGGGACTACCTGAAGCGGGCGACCGTCGACCTTCGGCGCACCCGGCAGAAGGTGCAGGAACTGGAGGAGGCGGCGTCCGAGCCCATTGCCATCGTCGGCATGGGCTGCCGCTACCCCGGTGACGTGCGCGGCCCCGAGGACCTGTGGGCGATGCTGGAGCGCGGTGGCCACGGCGTGACCGACTTCCCGGCCGACCGGGGCTGGGACCCGGAGGCGCTGGGCACGTCCTCGACGCTGTCCGGTGGCTTCCTGCACGACGCCACCACGTTCGACGCGGACTTCTTCGGGATCTCACCGCGCGAGGCGCTGTCCATGGACCCGCAGCAGCGGGTGCTGCTGGAGACGACCTGGGACGCGCTGGAGCGCGCGGGCATCGACCCGACGGGCCTGAAGGGCAGCCAGACCGGCGTGTTCGTCGGCGCCATGCCGCAGGAGTACCGGGTCGGCCCGGCCGACAACATCGACGGTTTCCGGCTGACCGGCAACACGTCCAGTGTGATCTCGGGCCGTCTGTCATACTGCTTCGGCCTGGTCGGTCCGGCCGTCACCGTGGACACCGCGTGCTCCTCCTCGCTGGTGGCGCTGCACCTCGCGGCCCAGTCGCTGCGGGCGGGGGAGTGCGACCTCGCGCTGGCCGGCGGTGTCACCGTCATGTCGAGCCCGCTCACCTTCGTCGAGTTCTCCAAGCAGGGCGGTCTCGCCGCCGACGGGCACTGCCGTTCCTTCGCCGAGTCCGCGTCCGGCACCGGCTGGGCCGAGGGCGCCGGCGTGCTCGTACTGGAGAAGCTGTCCGATGCACGGCGCAACGGACACGAGATCCTCGCCGTCGTACGCGGCTCGGCCGTCAACCAGGACGGCGCGTCCAACGGCCTGACCGCCCCCAACGGGCCCTCCCAGGTCCGTGTCATCGAGCAGGCCCTGCTCAACGCGCGGCTCTCCGCCGACCAGGTCGACGTGGTGGAGGCGCACGGCACCGGCACCACGCTCGGGGACCCGGTCGAGGCGGAGGCGCTGCTCGCCACCTACGGCCGCAACCGCCCCGCCGACCGTCCGCTGCTGCTCGGCTCGGTGAAGTCCAACATCAGCCACACGCAGGCCGCCGCCGGTGTGGCCGGCGTCATCAAGCTGGTGCTGGCGATGCGGCACGGAATGCTGCCGAAGACACTGCACGTGGACGCACCGACGTCCCATGTCGACTGGTCCAGCGGAGCGCTGGCGCTCGCGACCGAGAACACGCCGTGGCCCGAGGAGGCCGACCGTCCGCGGCGCGCAGCCGTCTCCTCGTTTGGCCTGAGCGGCACGAACGCGCACGCCATCATCGAGCAGGCGCCCGCCGATGCGGACGAACCGCCCGCCGACGAGGACGAAGAGCCTGCCGGCGAGGACGAAGCGCCCGCCGCTGACATCGCGGCCGGCGCCGTGCCGCTGCTGCTGTCCGCGCGCACCCGTGAGGCGCTCGCGGAACAGGCCGCGCGCCTGCTGCCCACGGTGGACTCCGGCGCCCTGGCCGACACCGCCTTCTCGCTCGCGACCACCCGGGCCGCGTTCGAGCACCGCGCCGCCGTCGTGGCGACCGATCACGAGCAGGCCCGGGCCGCGCTGGCGGCGCTGGCCGCCGGCGAGACACCGGCCGGGCTCGTCTCGGGTGTCACACGGGGCAGGCCCAAGCTGGCCGTGGTGTTCACCGGCCAGGGCGCGCAGCGCGCCGGCATGGGCCGCGAGCTGTACGACCGCTTCCCGGTGTTCGCGGCCGCGCTGGACGAGGCGTGCGCGGCGCTGGACGTCCACCTCGACCGCCCGCTGCGCGAGGTCATGTGGGCCAGGACGGCACGCACCCTCAACCGCACGGAGTACGCCCAGCCGGCGCTGTTCGCCGTGGAGGTCGCGCTCTACCGGCTGGTGGAGTCGTGGGGCGTCAAGCCGGACTACCTCGCCGGTCACTCCATCGGCGAGCTGACCGCCGCGCATGTGGCCGGTGTCCTCGACCTAACCGCGGCAGCGGCTCTCGTGGCGGCGCGCGGGCGGCTGATGCAGGCGCTGCCCGCCGGCGGTGTGATGACGTCCGTACGGGCGTCCGAGGCCGAGGTCGCGCCGCTGGTGTCGGAACATGCCGACACCGTGTCGATCGCGGCCGTGAACGGCGCGCGGTCGGTGGTCGTCGCGGGCGAGGCCGACGCGGTCGCCGGGATCGAGGCGGCACTGGCCGAGCGCGGGCACAAGCCGAAGCGGCTGCGCGTGTCGCACGCGTTCCACTCGCCGCTGATGGCCCCGATGCTGGACGACTTCCGCGCGGTCGCCGAGGACCTGGCGTTCCGCGAGCCGCTGCTGCCGGTCGTGTCGACCGTGACCGGCGAGCAGGCGACCGTCGAGCAGCTCACCGGCGCGGACCACTGGACCGACCACGTGCGCCGTCCGGTGCGGTTCCACGACACCGTCGGCTGGCTGCGCGAGCACGGGGTCGGCGCCTTCCTGGAGCTGGGCCCGGACGGAGTGCTCGCCGCGATGGTGCGGGAGGACTTCCCGGACGCCGACGCGGTCGCGACGCTGCGCGGAGCGCAGCCCGAGGACGCCGCCCTCGCGTCCGCGGCCGCGGGGCTGCACGCGCTCGGCGTCCCGCTGCGCTGGGCCGACTACTTCGCCGGCACCGGCGCCCGCCGCGTCGACCTGCCGACGTACGCCTTCCAGCGCCGCCGCTACTGGCCGCGTGACGCCTACGCCTCCCTGGGCGACCTGCGCGCCGCCGGCCTCGGCTCGGCCAACCACCCCCTTCTGGCCGCCGCCGCGTCCCTGGCGGACTCGGACGGCGTGCTGCTCACCGGCCGGCTCTCGATGGCGTCGCACGCATGGCTCGCCGACCACGCCGTCCGCGGCACGGCCGTGCTGCCCGGCACCGCGCTGCTCGAACTCGCGGTGCGCGCCGGGGACGAGGTCGGCTGCGGCCGGATCGAGGAGCTGACGCTCGCCGCCCCGCTGGTCCTGCCCGACCAGGGCGGCGTGCAGGTGCAGCTGTGGATCGGCAGCCCGGACGCCCGCGGCCACCGCACCCTCACGATGTACTCGCGGCCGGATGCGGGCGACGCCTCCGACTCGGGCGAGGACCGCCCGTGGACCCGGCACGCCGATGGCGTGTTGGCCCCCGGCGAGCAGGTCGCCTCGTCCGACTCCACCATGTGGCCGCCGGCCGGGGCGGAGGCGGTCGGCCTGGACGGGTTCTACGAGCGCGCGGCCGAGGCCGGACTGGAGTACGGACCGGCGTTCCGCGGCCTCGCCGCCGCCTGGCGGGTCGGCCCGGACGGCACGGTCGCCGCCGAGGTCGAGCTGTCCGAGGGCGCCGCGGCCGAGGCGTCGTCCTTCGGCATGCATCCGGCGCTGCTGGACGCCGCCCTGCACGCGGTCGCCTTCACCGGTCTCGGCGACGGCACCGCCATGCTGCCGTTCTCGTGGGAGGGTGTGCGCCTGCACGCCGCCGGCGCGACGGCGGCCCGCGTGCTGCTCACGCCGCTCGGCGATGCCGCGGTGTCGATCGAGGTCACGGACGCCGCCGGCGCGCCGCTCCTGTCGGTGGCGTCCCTGGCGTTACGGCGCCTCGGGGACAACGAACGCCTGGCCGCCGAG
The DNA here is from genome assembly GCF_014649815.1 of Streptomyces mutabilis. Taxonomy (GTDB): domain Bacteria; phylum Actinomycetota; class Actinomycetes; order Streptomycetales; family Streptomycetaceae; genus Streptomyces; species Streptomyces mutabilis. The sequence goes on from NZ_BMTT01000021.1 coordinate 32,239, forward strand.
CCGGGCAGGGACGCGCTGTTCCGGCTGGACTGGGTCCCGGTGTCCGGCGGAACGGTGCCCGCGACCGTCGCCGTCCTGGGGCCGGACGCCCCCGTGCTGCCCGGCGTGGAGGTGCTGGTCGCCGCCGGTGTCGCCGACCTGCCCGGCGCGGTGCCGCCGGTCGTGCTGGCGCCGGTGCCGGTGGGCACGGGCGATCCGGTCGCCGACGCGCACGCGAACGCCGCCTGGGCCCTGGGCATCGCGCAGGACTGGCTCGCGGACGAGCGCTGCGCAGGCTCCCGTCTGCTGTTCCTCACCCGCGACGGCGTGGCCGTGCGGCCAGGGGACACGGTCGACCCGGCCCAGGCGGCCGTGTGGGGCTTCGCGCGGGCGGCCGAGGCGGAGAACCCCGGACTGTTCGGCGCGATCGACGGTGTTTCGGGCCCGGCCCTCGGTACGGGCGAGCCGCAGACGGCGGTGCGGGACGGCGAGGTGTTCGCCGCCCGCCTCGCTCGCGTGCAGTCCGCCGACAGCGGTGCCGCCGACAACGATGCCGTCGACTGGGGCGCCGGTGCCGTCCTGGTCACCGGCGGTACGGGCGGTCTCGGCGCCCTGGTGGCGCGGCACCTCGCCGAGCACCACGGCGTGCGCCACCTGATCCTGGCCAGCCGCCGCGGTGCTGCCGCGGAGGGCGCGGCCGAGGTGGCGGCCGAGATCACCGAGCTGGGTGCGCGGGTGACGTTCGCCGCAGTGGACGCGGCCGACCGGGACGCGCTGGCCGCCGCGCTCGCCGCCGAGGGGCCCGTCACGGGCGTCGTGCACGCCGCTGGCGTCCTCGACGACGGCGTCCTGCCCTCCCTGACGGCCGACCGGTTCGACGCCGTGCTGCGGCCGAAGGCCGACGCGGCCTGGAACCTGCACGAACTGGCCGGCGACGTCTCGGCGTTCGTGGTGTTCTCCTCGCTCGCGGGCGTGGTGGGCGCGGCGGCGCAGACGGCCTACGCGGCTGGCAACGCCTTCCTCGACGCACTGGTCGTGAAGCGGCGCGCGGAGGGCCTGCCGGGCGTGTCGCTGGCCTGGGGGCCGTGGACGCGGGAGACGGGCATGACCCGCTCCCTCGACGCGTCCGGCCTGCGCCGCCTGGCCCGTACCGGCACCTTGCCGCTCTCCGTCGACGACGGACTCGCGCTGTTCGACACGGCGGTCGCCGGCCCCGACGCCGTGGCCGTCCCGGTGCGGCTCGACCTGCCCGCGCTGCGCGCCCGCGACGCGGTGCCGCCCGTGCTGCGCCAACTGGTCCGGCCCCGGGCCCGGCGCGGCACCGCGGCGGGCGTCGCCGTGAGCGGCCTGGCGCAGCGGCTCGCGCGGCTGAGCGCCGTCGAGCGTGCCGACACCGTGCTGGAGCTGGTGCGGGCGCAGGTGGCGTCCGTGCTCGGCCACACCGGCACCGACCGCGTCGACGCCGACCGGACCTTCGCCGACCTCGGCTTCGACTCGCTGACGGCCGTCGAGCTGCGCGGTCAGCTCGCGGCCGCCACCGGGCTGCGGCTGCCGGCCACGCTCATCTTCGACCACCCGACCGTCGGCGCGCTGTCCGCGTACGTGCTGGACGAACTGCTCGGCACCGATGAGCCCGTCGACGCGGTCACCGGTCCGGCGGCCGTCACCGACGACCCGGTCGTCATCGTCGGCATGTCCTGCCGCTACCCGGGCGGGGTCTCCTCGCCGGAGGACCTGTGGCGGCTGGTCAGCGAGGGCGCCGACGCGATATCGGGCTTCCCGACCAACCGCGGCTGGGACCTGGACTCCCTGTTCGACCCGGATCCCGACCGCATCGGCACGTCGTACGCGCGCTCCGGCGGCTTCCTGCACGACGCGGGCGAGTTCGACCCCGCCTTCTTCGGCATGAGCCCCCGCGAGGCGCTCGCCACCGACGCGCAGCAGCGTCTGCTCCTGGAGGCATCGTGGGAGGCCGTCGAGCGGGCCGGCATCCCGCCCGTCTCGCTGCGCGGCAGCCGCACGGGCGTGTTCACCGGCGTCATGTACAGCGACTACGTCCACGCGCTCGGCGGCGGCGAGTTCGAGGGGTACCAGGGCACCGGCACGTCCCCGAGCGTGGCCTCCGGCCGGGTGTCGTACACGCTCGGCCTGGAGGGCCCGGCGGTCAGTGTCGACACGGCCTGCTCGTCCTCGCTGGTGGCGCTGCACCTGGCCGCGCAGTCGCTGCGGGCGGGGGAGTGCTCCCTCGCCCTCGCCGGCGGTGTGACGGTCATGTCGACCCCGACGTCGTTCCTCGAGTTCTCCCGGCAGCGCGGTCTCGCCGCCGACGGCCGGTGCAAGGCCTTCGCGGACGCCGCCGACGGCGTGGCCTGGTCCGAGGGCGTCGGCATCCTCGTGCTGGAGCGCATGTCCGACGCCCGCCGCAACGGGCACGAGATCCTCGCCGTGGTCCGCGGTTCCGCGGTGAACCAGGACGGCGCGTCGAACGGCCTGACCGCGCCGAACGGTCCGTCCCAGCAGCGGGTGATCCGGGCCGCGCTGGCGAACGCCGGGCTGTCGGCGTCCGAGGTGGATGTCGTCGAGGGGCACGGCACCGGCACGGCGCTGGGCGATCCCATCGAGGCACAGGCGTTGCTGGCCACGTACGGCCGCGAGCGCGAGACGCCGCTGCTGCTGGGCTCGGTGAAGTCCAACATCGGCCACACCCAGGCGGCGGCGGGTGTCGCCGGGATCATCAAGATGGTGCTGGCGATGCGGCACGGTGTCGTACCGCGCACCCTGCACGTGGACGCGCCGTCGACGCAGGTCGACTGGGCGGCCGGTGAGGTGCGGCTGCTCACCGAGGAGACGCCGTGGCCGGACTCCGGCCGGCCGCGGCGCGCGGCGGTGTCGTCGTTCGGCTTCAGCGGCACCAACGTGCACACGGTCCTGGAGGCCCCGCCCGCGGTGGTGGAGTCCGCCCCGGAGCCGGTGACCGCTCCGGGTGTCGTACCCGTGCTGGTGTCCGGGCGCGGCCGGGACGCGCTGCGGGCGCAGGCGGAACGGCTGCTGGATTACGTCGACTCGGCTCCTCCGCTGGACCTGGCCTTCTCGCTGGCGACCACCCGTTCGCGGTTCGAGCAGCGGGCGGCGGTGATCGCACCGGACGCCGGGACACTGCGACGGGCGCTGGACGCGCTGGCCGCCGGCCGATCCGACCCGGCGCTGTTCGAGGGCGAGACGGTCCATGGCCGTACGGCCTTCGTGTTCGCGGGTCAGGGCGCCCAGCGGCTGGGCATGGGCCGCGAGCTGTACGCCGGGTTCCCGGTCTTCGCCGAGGCGTTCGACGCGGTGACGGCGGAGCTGGGCGAGGGCGTCCGCGAGGTGATGTGGGGCGAGGACGCGGAGGCGCTGAGCGGGACCGGCTCGGCGCAGCCCGCGTTGTTCGCGCTGGAGGTGGCGCTGTACCGGCTGGTCGAGTCGTGGGGCGTACGGCCCGACTTCCTCGCCGGGCACTCGGTCGGTGAGATCGCGGCGGCGCACGTCGCCGGTGTGCTGTCGTTGAGCGACGCGGCGGCGCTGGTCTCGGCGCGCGGCCGGCTCATGCAGGCACTGCCGGCCGGCGGTGGCATGACGGCGATCGAGGCCGGCGAGGACGAGGTCGCCGCCGAGCTGGCCGAGGGCGTGTCCATCGCGGCGGTGAACGGTCCGCGGTCGGTCGTCGTGGCCGGTGGGCTCGACGCGCTCGCCCGGATCGAGTCGGTGTTCCGCGAGCGGGGCTGCCGCACGAAGGCGCTGCGGGTGTCGCACGCGTTCCACTCGCCGCTGATGGATCCGATGCTGGACGAGTTCCGGACCGTGGTCGAGGGCCTGTCCTTCGGCGAGGCGCGGATTCCGGTGGTGTCCACCGTGACCGGCGCCGTCGCCGGGGACGAGCTGGCCACGCCGGAGTACTGGGTCCGGCACGTCCGGGAGGCGGTGCGGTTCGCCGACGGCGTGCGGACCCTCGTGGAGCGTGGCGTACGCGCCTTCGTCGAACTGGGGCCGGACGGCACCCTCTCCGCGATGGTCGAGGACAACGCCGCCGATGCCGCCGCCGTCGCCATGCTGCGGGGCGAGAGGGACGAGGAGCGCGCCGCCGTCACCGCGCTGGCGCGGCTCAACACGCTCGGCCTGGCCGTCGACTGGGCCGCCTTCTTCGCCGGCACCGGCGCGCGCCGCGTCGACCTGCCGACCTATGCGTTCTCCTACGAGTTCTACTGGCCCGAGGCTCATACGGAGCTGCCCGGCGACCCCGCGGACGACCGGCTGTGGGCGGCCGTCGACGAGGGCGACGCCGCCGGGCTCGCCGAACTCCTCGGCCTCGGCGACGACCAGCGCGGCTCGCTGGACGCGCTGCTGCCCGCGCTGTCGTCGTGGCACCGGGAGCGGCACGAGCGGGCCAGGCTCGACACCTGGCGCTACCGCGTCGACTGGGCCCCCTTGGAGGAGCGCGCGGCGACGCTGACGGGCACCTGGCTGCTCGTCAGCACGACCGAGCACGCCGATGTCACCGATGTCGCCGAGGCGCTGCGTGCGAACGGCGCCGAGGTCCGCACCCTGGTGGTGACCGACACCGATCGTGCCGCGCTCGCCGCCCGGCTCACCGAGGCCGGTGCCCCCACGGGTGTGGTGTGGGTGCCGCCGGCCGAGGAGGAGCCGGAGACGTTCCCGCTCGGGCTGGCCCTGACCGTCACGCTCGCGCAGGCGCTCGGCGACGCCGGTATCACCGCCCCCCTGTGGGTCCTCACGCGTGGAGCGGTGTCGACGGGTCCCAGCGACCTGGTGACCCGCCCGTCGCAGGCCGCCGCGTGGGGCCTCGGCCGCAGCGTCGCGCTGGAGCACCCGGACCGCTGGGGCGGCCTGATCGATCTGCCCGAGACGGTGCACGACCGGGCCGCACACCACCTCGCCGCCACCCTGGCCGGGACCGACGGCGAGGACCAGGTCGCGATCCGGTCGGCCGGTCGCAGCGGCCGGCGTCTCGTCCGGTACACCGCTCCCGTACCCGCCGGTGAGTTCACCGCGCGCGGGACCGTGCTCGTCACCGGGGGCACCGGTGGCCTCGGCGGCGAGGTCGCGCGCTGGCTCGCCCGCTCCGGTGCCGCCGAGCTCGTACTGACCAGCAGGCGCGGCCCCGACGCGCCCGGAGCCGACGAGCTCCGCGCCGAGCTGGAGGAACTGGGCGCCCGCGTCGAGATCGTCGCCTGCGACGTGGCCGACCGGGCCGCGCTGGCCGCAGTGCTCGCCGAGCACCCGGTGTCCGGCGTGGTGCACACCGCGGGTGTCAGCGACATGAAGGCGCTCGCGGACACCGGCCTCGCCGAGTTCGAGACCGTGCTGTCGGCGAAGGTGGCCGGCGCCCTCAACCTCGACGCCCTGGTCGGGGACGTGGACTTCTTCGTGCTGTTCGGCTCCGTCGCCGGCACGATCGGCAGCGGCAGCCAGGCGTCCTACAGCGCCGCCAACGCCTACCTCGACGCCATCGCCGAGACCCGTGCCGCACGCGGCCTGGCCGCCACGTCCGTGGCGTGGGGACCGTGGGCCGAGGCCGGCATGGCGACCGACGACGCCATGACCGCGAACCTGCTGCGGCAGGGCCTGCGGTTCATTGCACCGGCCGCCGGCATCACCGAGCTCCGCAACGCCGTCGTGCGCGGCGACACCACCGTAACCGTCGCCGACGTGGACTGGACGCGCTACGCGCCGGTCTTCACCGCCTCCCGCCCGAGCCCCCTGCTCGCGGCGCTGCCGGAGGCGGCGGCACAGGCCGAGGCCGAGGACGCGAGCGGCCGCACGGAGTTCGTCGCCCGCCTGGCCGCACTCCCCGCCGAGCAGCGGGAGCGGCAGCTCGTCGACCTCGTCCGCACCGAGGCGGCCGCCGTGCTCGGTCACGACTCCGTGGACGGCGTGCCGGAGCAGCGGGCCTTCCGCGACGGCGGATTCGACTCGCTGACCGCCGTCGAACTGCGCAAGCGCCTCAGCCGCGTCACCGGCCACGCGCTGCCCAGCACCATGGTGTTCGACTACCCGACGCCCTCGGCACTGGCTCGCTTCCTGGCCGAGGAGCTGCTCGACACCGGTGGTGCCACCGCGCAGGTGACCGCCGCGACCGGCGCCCTCGACGAGCCCATCGCGATCGTCGGCATGGCCTGCCGGTTCCCCGGCGGCGCCGGCACGCCCGAGCAGTTCTGGGCCCTCGTCGAGGACGGCGTCGACGCCAGCAGCGAATGGCCCGTGGACCGTGGCTGGGACGCGGCCGCGCTGTACGACGCGGGCCCGGCCAGGCCCCACACCACCTACACCACGCGCGGCGGCTTCCTGCACGACGCCGGCGACTTCGACCCGGCGTTCTTCGGCATCTCGCCGCGTGAGGCCCTGTCCATGGACCCGCAGCAGCGCCTGCTGCTGGAGACCTCGTGGGAGGCGCTGGAGCGGGCCGGCATCGACCCGGCCGCGCTGCGCGGAACCATGACCGGCACCTTCGTCGGCTCCAGCTTCCAGGAGTACGGCGCCCAGCACGTCGAGGACCTGGAGGCGCACGTCGTCACCAGCACCATCCCGAGCGTGCTGTCCGGCCGCCTCGCCTACGTGTTCGGGCTGGAGGGCCCGGCGGTCACCGTGGACACCGCCTGCTCCTCCTCGCTGGTCGCCATGCACCTGGCCTGCCAGTCGCTGCGCAACGGCGAGACGACGCTGGCGCTCGCCGGCGGCGCGACCGTGATGCCGAACCCCGGGCCGTTCACGGCGTTCAGCCGGCAGCGGGCGCTCGCCCACGACGGCCGGTCCAAGGCGTTCGCGGAAGGCGCGGACGGCATGGCGCTCGGCGAGGGCGTCGGCATGGTGCTGCTGGAGAAGCTGTCCGACGCGCAGGCCAACGGCCATCCGGTGCTCGCGGTGATCCGCGGCTCCGCGGTCAACCAGGACGGCGCGTCCAACGGCCTGAGCGCGCCGAACGGGCCCTCGCAGCAGCGGGTCATCCGGCAGGCGCTGGCCAACGCGCGGCTGGCGCCGTCCGACGTGGACGTCGTGGAGGCGCACGGCACCGGCACCGCTCTGGGCGACCCGATCGAGACCCAGGCGCTGCAGGCCACCTACGGTGTGGACCGGGACCCGGAGCGGCCGCTGCTGCTCGGCTCCGTGAAGTCCAACATCGGCCACACGCAGTCCGCCGCGGGCGTCGCCAGTGTCATGAAGATGGTGCTGGCCCTGCAGAACCGCGTGCTGCCGCCCACGCTGCACGCGGGGACGCCGTCCTCGCACATCGACTGGAGCGCCGGCACCGTCCAGCTGCTGCAGGAGGCCCGGCCGTGGGAGCCGGGGGAGCGGGTGCGCCGCGCCGCCGTGTCGTCGTTCGGCATCAGCGGCACCAACGTCCACGTCGTGCTGGAGGAACCGCCGGCCGCGCCCGCACCGGCCGAGCGCACGGCCGTGCCCGTCCCGGCCGTACTGCCGCTCGTGCTGTCGGCGCGGTCCGCGCCCGCGCTGCGTGACCAGGCCGCCCGCCTGGCCGGCCTGGACGCGGACCCGGTCGACCTCGGCTACTCGCTGGTGACCTCGCGGTCGCTGTTCGAGCACCGGGCCGTGGTCGTCGACCGCGACGCCTTGGACGGCTACGCCCGTGGCGAGGCGTCGCGCGAGGTGGTCGAGGGCGTGGCGGACGTCGAGGGCCGGACCGTGTTCGTGTTCCCGGGCCAGGGCTCGCAGTGGGTCGGTATGGGAGCGCAACTGCTCGACGAGTCCCCGGTGTTCGCGGAGCACATCAACGAGTGCGCCGTGGCGCTGTCGGAGTTCACGGACTGGTCCCTGCTGGACGTGCTGCGGCAGGCCGAGGGCGCGCCGGGCCTGGAACGCGTCGACGTCGTGCAGCCCGTGACCTTCGCGGTGATGGTGGCGCTGGCGGCACTGTGGCGGTCGCAGGGCGTGCACCCGGACGCCGTGGTGGGCCACTCCCAGGGTGAGATCGCCGCGTCGGTGGTCGCCGGCGTGCTTTCCCTCCGGGACGGTGCCCGCGTGGTCGCCCTGCGCAGTCAGGTGATCGCGCGGCGGCTGGCGGGCAGGGGCGGCATGATGTCGGTGCCGTTGCCCGCGGACCGCGTCGAGCCGCTGCTGCCCACCGACGGTTCCGTGCAGCTCGCGGCCGTCAACGGGCCGGGTTCGGTGGTCGTGGCCGGTGTTCCCGCCGCGCTGGACACGCTGTTCGACACGCTGACCGCGGACGGCGTCCGCGTGCGGAAGATCGCCGTGGACTACGCCTCGCATTCCGCCCAGGTCGAGGACATCCAGGACGAGCTGCTCGAACTCCTCGCCCCGATCCTGCCGCGGACCGCCGAGGTGCCGTTCTACTCGACCGTGACGAGCGAGTGGCTCGACACCACGGTCATGGACGCCGGCTACTGGTACCGCAACCTGCGCGGCACCGTGAACTTCGGCCCGGCCGTCACCGCCCTGCTCGGCGAGGGCCACCGCGCGTTCATCGAGTGCAGCCCGCACCCGGTGCTGCGGGTGGGGATCACCGAGGCGGTCGACGCGGCCGGCGTGCGGGCCGTGGTGACCGGCACGCTGCGCCGCGACAAGGGCGGCCTGGACCGCGTCCTCACCTCGTTCGCTGAGGCGTTCGTGCGGGGCGTCGACGTGGACTGGGCCGCGCTGTACGAGGGTGGCCGCCGGATCGACCTGCCCACCTACCCCTTCCAGCACGAACGCCTGTGGATTCCGGTGCCGCCACCCGCGGTGGCCGATGGCACGGACCCGGTCGAGGCGGACTTCTGGCAGGCCGTCGAGAGCGGCGACCTGGCCTCGCTCACCACCGACCTCGCCGTGGACGAGGACGCTCTCGCGGCGGTGCTGCCCGGGCTGTCGGCCTGGCGCGGCCGCCGCCGTGAGGAGTCCACCGTGGACGCCTGGCGGTACCGCGTGTCGTGGACGCCGGTGAGCACGGGCACCGCGAGGCTGACCGGACGCTGGCTCGTGGTCACCGCGGACGGCGTCGCCGCCGAGGACGTGGTCTCCGCGCTGGCCGCACACGGTGCCACGCCGGAGCGGCTCGTCCTCGACGCCGCCTGCGCCGACCGGGCCGTGGTCGCCGGGCGCCTCGAAGGATTCGACGACGTCACGGGAGTGGTGTCGCTGGTGGCGGGTGCCGAGCGCCCGCTCGAGGGCCGCTCCGCGCTGACCGAGGGCCTCGCGCTGACCGTGACGCTCGTACAGGCCCTCGGCGACGCCGGGATCGACGCCCGGCTGTGGTTCCTCACCCGTGCCGCCGTGTCGACGGGCCGTGCCGACGAAGTCCTCAACCCCGGCCAGGCGCAGGTGCTCGGCGTCGGCTGGACCGCCGCGCTCGAGCACGCGCAGCGGATCGGCGGCACCGTGGACCTGCCGGTCGAACTGGACGCCCGCGCGGCGGGCCGGCTCGCCGCCGTGCTGTCCGGCGCGACGGGAGAGGACCAGCTCGCCGTGCGTGCCGCCGGCACGCTGGCGCGGCGGATCGTCCGTGCGCCGAAGACCGCCGACGGCGAGGGCTGGATCGCCCGCGGCACCGTCCTGGTCACCGGCGGCACCGGCACCCTGGCCCCGCACCTCGCCCGCTGGCTCGCGGAGCAGGGCGCGGAGCGGATCGTGCTCACGAGCCGCCGCGGCCCGGCCGCGCCCGGCGCGGCCGACCTGGTCGCGGAGCTGACCGAGCGCGGTGCCGCCGCCGAGGTCGTGGCCTGCGACATCACCGACCGCGACGCCGTGGCCGCCCTGCTGGACCGGCTGCGTGCGGACGGGCCGCCGCTGCGGACCGTGGTGCACACGGCCGCCGTGATCGGGCTCCACACCCTCGCCGACACCACCCTCGACCAGTTCGAGCGGGTGCTGGACGCGAAGGTGACCGGTGCCCGCATCCTCGACGAGCTGCTCGCCGAGGACGAGCTCGACGACTTCGTGCTGTACTCGTCCACCGCGGGCATGTGGGGCTCCGGCACGCACGCCGCGTACGTCGCGGGCAACGCGTACCTGCACGCGCTGGCCGCGCGCCGCCGCGCCCGCGGACTGCCCGCGAAGTCCCTGTCGTGGGGCATCTGGGCGGACGACATGAAGCTCGGCCGGGTCGACCCGGAGCAGATCCTGCGCAGCGGTCTCGTGTTCATGGAGCCGCCGCTCGCGCTGGCGGCACTGCGCAACGCCCTCGACGGGGACGACACCGCACTCGCGATCGCCGACATCGACTGGGGCCGCTACCACGAGGTGTTCACCGCCACCCGGCCGACGACGCTGTTCGACGAGATCCCCGAGGTCAAGGCGCTCACCGAGGTCCGGGAGCAGGAGACCACCACCGGCGGTGCCGACGGCGAGTTCGCCGCCCGGCTGCGGACGCTGCCCGCCGCGGAGCGGCAGCGCACACTGCTGGACCTGGTGCGCGGCTTGGCCGCCACCGTGCTCGGCTACGCCTCCGGCGACGCGCTCGGCGAGCAGCGGGCGTTCCGCGACGCCGGCTTCGACTCCGTGACGGCGATCGACCTGCGGACCCGGATCGCCGACGCGACCGGCCTCACGCTGCCCAGCACCATCGTCTTCGACTACCCGAACCCGGTCGCGCTGACCGAGTTCCTGCTGTCGGAGATCGCCGGCGACACGCCGGCGGCCACGGGCACCGCCGCCGCGGCGGCCGCGCTCGACGAGCCCATCGCCGTCATCGGCATGAGCTGCCGCTACCCGGGCGGGGCCAACTCGCCCGAGGAGCTGTGGCGGCTGGTCACCGAGGGCGTCGACGCGATCAGCGGCTTCCCCGCGGACCGCGGCTGGCACGCGGACGAGCTGTACGACCCCGACCCCGACCGCGCCGGCAGGACGTACTCGCTGCAGGGCGGCTTTCTGCGGGACGCCGCGGAGTTCGACGCGGACTTCTTCGGCATCTCGCCGCGTGAGGCGCTGGCCATGGACCCGCAGCAGCGGCTGCTGCTGGAGACGGCGTGGGAGGTCTTCGAACGGGCCGGACTCGACCCGCGCGCCCTGCACGGCAGCCTCACCGGCACGTTCATCGGCGCCAGCTACCAGGACTACACGGCGTCTGTGTCGCGCACCGCGGACAGCTCCGAGGGCCACATGGTCACCGGCTCGCTGGGCAGCATCCTCTCCGGCCGCCTGGCGTACCTGCTCGGCCTGGAGGGTCCCGCCGTCACGCTGGACACCGCCTGCTCGTCGTCGCTGGTGGCGATCCACCTCGCCGCGCAGTCGCTGCGCAACGGGGAGAGCACGATGGCGCTGGCCGGCGGCGTGAGCATCATGTCCAACCCGGGCGCGTTCATCGGGTTCTCCCGGCAGCGGGCGCTCGCCGTGGACGGGCGCTGCAAGGCGTACTCCGACGACGCCGACGGCATGACCCTGGCCGAGGGCGTCGGCGTGGTGCTGCTGGAGAAGCTGTCCGACGCGCAGGCCAACGGGCACCGGGTGCTCGCCGTGCTCAAGGGCTCGGCGGTGAACCAGGACGGCGCGTCCAACGGCCTGACCGCGCCGAACGGGCCCTCGCAGCAGCGGGTCATCCGCGCGGCCCTGGCCAACGCCCGGCTGACGGCGTCCGACGTCGACGCGATCGAGGGCCACGGCACCGGCACCGCGCTCGGCGACCCGATCGAGGCGCAGGCGCTGTTCGGAACCTACGGCCGGGACCGCGACCCGGAGCGGCCGCTGCTGCTCGGCTCCGTGAAGTCCAACATCGGCCACACCCAGATGGCCTCCGGCGTGGCCAGCGTGATCAAGCTTGTGGTGGCCCTGCAGCAGGGCGTACTGCCGCGGACCCTGCACGCGGAAACGCCGTCCACGCACGTCGACTGGTCCAGCGGTGCCGTCAGCCTGCTCACCGAGCAGGTGCCGTGGCCGGAGACGGGCCGGCCGCGCCGCGCCGCCGTGTCGTCGTTCGGGCTCAGCGGCACGAACGTGCACGCGATCCTGGAGCAGGCGCCGGTCGCGGAGGAGCCGGCCGCGCCGCGCGTCGACGGCGCGCTGCCGTTCGTCCTGTCCGCACGGACCGACGCCGCGCTGCGGGCGCAGGCCGGGCGGCTGCTCGACCTCCTGCGCACCCGGCCCGACACGCACCCGGCCGACCTCGCGTACTCGCTGGCGACCGGCCGCTCGGCGTTCGAGCGGCGCGCTGCCGTCGTCGCGACGGACCTGGCCGAGCTGGGCAGCGGCCTGACATCGCTGCGGGACGGAGCGCCGGGCGCGGGTGTGGTGCGCGGCTCGGCGGAACGGGGCGGCCTGGCCGTGCTGTTCACCGGCCAGGGCGCGCAGCGCAGCGGCATGGGCCGCGAACTGTACGAGCGCTTCCCGGTGTTCGCCGACGCCCTCGACGAGGTGCTGCTGCACCTCGACAGCGAGCTGGACCGCCCGCTGCGGGACGTGATGTGGGCCGACGACACCACGGAACTGGACCGCACCGGCTACACCCAGCCCGCGCTGTTCGCCGTGGAGGTGGCCCTCTACCGGCTCGTGGAGTCCTGGGGCGTACGGCCGGACCACCTCGCCGGCCACTCGGTCGGCGAACTCGCCGCCGCGCACGTCGCCGGCGTGCTGTCGCTGGTCGACGCCACGAAGCTGGTCGCCGCGCGCGGACGGCTGATGCAGGCGCTGCCCGAGGGCGGCGCGATGGTCTCCGTACGGGCGTCCGAGGCGGTCGTCGCGCCGCGCCTCGACGAGCGGCGCGTGTCCATCGCCGCGGTCAACGGCCCGGAGTCCGTGGTGATCGCCGGCGACGAGGACGTGGTGCTGGCGCTGGCCGAGGGCTTCGAGGCCGACGGACACCGTACGCGGCGGCTGCGGGTGAGCCATGCCTTCCACTCGCCGCGCATGGACGCGGTGCTCGACGACTTCCGCCGGGTCGCGGCGACCCTGACGTACCAGGCGCCGCGCATCCCGATCCTGTCCAACGTGACCGGCGAGCCGGTCACCGCCGAGCAGGTCTGCGACCCCGAGTACTGGGTGCGGCACGTGCGCGCCGCGGTGCGGTTCGCCGACGGCGTCACCTGGCTGGCCGGACACGGCGTACGCGCCTTCCTGGAGCTCGGCCCGGACGCGGTGCTGACCGGCATGGCGCAGGAGAGCCTGCCCGAGGACGGCGTCGCGGTGGTGGCCTCGCAGCGGCGCGACCGCTCCGAGACCGCCGCCGTCGCCGCGGCGGTCGCGGCCCTGCACGCGCACGGCGTCTTCGTCGACTGGACGGCGTTCTTCGCGGACAGCGGTGCCCGCCGGATCGACGTGCCGACCTACGCGTTCCAGCACGAGCGCTTCTGGCCGGAGCCGGACGCCGACCCGGCGCTGCGGCCCGGCGACACCGTCGACGCCGCGTTCTGGGCGGCCGTGGAGCAGGCGGACGTCGACTCCCTCGCCACCGACCTCGGCCTGCCCGCCGGCACCGTCTCGGCGATGGTGCCCGCGCTGTCGGCCTGGCGGCGCCGCCGCGACGAGGAGTCCGCCGTGGACTCCCTGCGCTACCGCGTCGTCTGGGCCCCGGTGCCCGGCGGCGCCACGTCGCCCGGGGGCACCTGGCTGGTGCTCGCGCCCGGCGACTCGGAGTGGGTGACCGCGGCCGTCGGCGGGCTCGTCGCCGCCGGGGTGCACACCGTCCGGCTCGACGTCACGGAGCCCGACCGGGCCGCGCTCGCCGACGCGCTGCGCGACCAGGCCGCCGGCGGCGGCTTCGCGGGCGTGGTGTCGCTGCTGTCGGCCGCCGCGCCCGGCGACGGCGAGGTGCCCGCGGGCCTGGCGCTGACCACCGTCGCCGTGCAGGCGCTCGGCGACGCCGGGATCACCGCGCCCCTGTGGTGCGTCACGCGTGCCGCCGTCGCCGTGGACGGCACGGAGATCCCCGACCCCGACCAGGCCGCGGTGTGGGGCCTCGGCCGGGTGGCCGCGCTGGAACAGCCCGCCACCTGGGGCGGTCTGATCGACCTGCCGACACGACTCGACGCCGTCACCACACAGCGGCTGGGCGGCGTCCTGGCCGGGGACGGCGAGGACCAGGTCGCCGTGCGCGCGGCGGGCGCGTTCGCCCGCCGGCTCGCCCACGCCGCCCCCGGCGCGGGCCGGCCGTACAGCCCGCGCGGCACCGTGCTCATCACGGGCGGCACCGGCGGCATCGCCGGGCACGTCGCCCGCTGGCTGGCCGGGGCCGGCGCCGAGCACCTCGTACTGACGAGCCGGCGCGGCCCGGAGGCACCCGGTGCCGCGGAACTCGCCGAGGAACTGCAGGAGCTCGGCGCGCGGGTCACCGTCGCCGCGTGCGACGCCGGCGACCGCGAGGCGCTGGCCGCGCTGCTCGCCGACGTCACGCCGACCGCGGTCTTCCACACCGCGGGCGTGCTGGCCGACGGCGTGCTGGACGCGCTCACACCGGAGTCGTTCGCGACCGTGCTGCACGCCAAGGCGACGGCGGCCCGGAACCTGGACGAGCTCACGGCGGGGCTGGAACTCGACGCGTTCGTGCTGTTCTCGTCCACCACCGGCACCATCGGCGCGCCGGGGCAGGCGAACTACGCCGCCGCGAACGCCTGGCTGGACGCCTTCGCCGAGTGGCGGCGGGCGCAGGGGCGGGCCGCGACCTCGATCGCCTGGGGCCCGTGGGCCGACGCGGGCATGGTCGCCGACGGCGAACTGGCCGCCCGGGTGCGGCGCGGCGGGTTCGAGCCGCTGCGCCCGCAGACGGGTGTCGGCGCGCTGCGCCGGGCCGTCGAGCTGGACGACGTGGCGGTGGCCGTCGCCGATGTCGACTGGGCGACGTTCGTGCCCGCGTTCGCCCTCATGCGGCCCACCCGGCTGGTCGAGGACCTGCCGGCGGTCAGGGCGCTGCGCACGGGCCCGGCCGTCGAGCGGCCGTCCGAGTCTGGCCTGCGCGCGGACCTGCTGGGCCACAAGGAGAGCGACCGCAAGAAGGTGCTGCTGGAGCTGGTACGGGCGCAGATCGCCGCCGTGCTCGGGCACTCCGACGCGGGCCGGATCGAGCACGACCGCGCGTTCCGGGACCTGGGCTTCGACTCGGTGACGACGCTGGAGCTGCGCAACGGCCTGGCCGCGGCGACCGGCACCACGCTGCCCGCGTCGCTCGTCTTCGACCACCCGACGCCGACGGAGCTGGTGGACTTCCTGCTCGCCGAGATCCTCGGGACCGCGGAGGTGCCGGCGGCCGTGGTCGCGACGCGCCCCGTGGACGACGAACCGATCGCCATCGTCGGCATGGCCTGCCGCTTCCCGGGCGGCGTCGACTCGCCCGAGGAGCTGTGGGAGCTCGTCGCCGGCGGCGGGGACGGCATCGGAGCCTTCCCCACGGACCGCGGCTGGGACCTGGCCGCCCTCGCGGCGGGCGCGTCGGCCACCATGGAGGGCGGCTTCCTGGAGGGCGTCGCCGACTTCGACGCGGCGTTCTTCGGCATCTCGCCGCGCGAGGCCCTGGCGATGGACCCGCAGCAGCGGCTGCTGCTGGAGACGGCGTGGGAGGCGGTGGAGCGCGCGGGCATCGACCCGACCGCGCTGCGCGGCTCGCAGACCGGCGTGTTCGTCGGCACCAACGGACAGGACTACCTGACCGTCCTGCGCACCGCCACCGAGGACGTGCGCGGCCACGCAGCCACCGGCAACACGGCGAGCGTCCTGTCCGGCCGCCTGTCGTACACGCTGGGTCTGGAGGGCCCGGCCGTCACCGTCGACACGGCGTGCTCGTCGTCGCTGGTGTCGCTGCACTGGGGCGCGCGCGCACTGCGCTCCGGCGAGTGCTCGCTCGTGCTCGCGGGTGGCGTGTCCGTGATGTCCACACCGGACTCGATCATGGAGTTCACCACCCAGGGCGGGCTGTCGCCGACCGGCCGGTGCCGGTCGTTCGCCGACGACGCGGACGGCACCGCCTGGGCCGAGGGCGTCGGCGTCCTGGTGCTGGAACGGCTGTCCGACGCGCGGGCCAACGGCCACCACGTGCTGGGCCTGGTGCGGGGCACCGCCATCAACCAGGACGGCGCGTCCAACGGCCTGACCGCGCCCAGCGGCCCGTCGCAGCAGCGGGTGATCCGCGCCGCGCTCGCCGACGCCGGTCTGACCGCACAGGACGTGGACGCGGTCGACGCGCACGGCACCGGCACCGCGCTCGGCGACCCGATCGAGGCGCACGCGCTGCTGGCCACCTACGGCCAGGGCCGCGAGACGCCGCTGCTGCTCGGTTCCGTGAAGTCGAACCTCGGTCACACCCAGGCCGCCGCGGGTGCCGCCGCCGTCATCAAGATGGTGCTGGCGATGAGGCACGGCACAGTGCCGCCGACCCTGCACGCGGACACGCCGTCCTCGCACGTCGACTGGTCGGCCGGCGCGGTGGAACTGGTCACCGACGCGGTCGCATGGCCGGACAACGGCCGTCCGCGCCGGGCCGGAGTGTCGGCGTTCGGTATCTCCGGCACCAACGCGCACGTGGTCATCGAGCAGGCGCCGGAGGAGGAGCAGGCTCCGCAGGAGGAGCAGGCCCCGGAGGCGGAGCCGGCTGCTGGCCCCGTCAGCCCGGAGGTCCTGCCGTGGCCGGTGTCGGGGCGCACCCGCGAGGCGCTGGACGCGCAGCGGGAGCGGCTGACGGCCTTCGCCACCGGGCACGAACGGGTCGACGTGGCGTGGTCGCTGGTCAGCACCCGCGCCCACCTCGCACACCGCGCGGTGCTGCTGTCCACTCCGGACGGTGTCGTGGAGACGGTCACCGGCACGGCAGGCGGCGGCTCACTGGCGGTCATGTTCTCCGGCCAGGGTTCGCAGCGGCTGGGCATGGGACGTGAACTGTACGCACGGTTCCCGGTGTTCCGGGCGGCGTTCGACGCGGTGGCCGCGGAGCTGGAGGCCGACGTCCGTGACGTGATGTGGGGCGCGGACGCCGACGCCCTGAACGACACCGGGTGGACGCAGCCGGCGCTGTTCGCGGTGGAAACGGCGCTGTACCGCCTGATCGAGTCCTGGGGCGTCACCCCCGGCTTCGTCGCCGGTCACTCCGTCGGCGAGATCGCGGCGGCCCACGTCGCCGGTGTGCTGTCGCTGGCCGACGCGGCGGCGCTGGTGTCGGCACGGGCGCGGCTGATGGCCGCGCTGCCGGCCGGCGGCGGTATGACCGCGATCGAGGCCGGCGAGGACGAGGTCCGCGCCGCGCTCGTCGACGGTACGGCGATCGCGGCGGTCAACGGCCCGCGGGCCGTCGTCGTCGCCGGCGAGAGCGAGGCGGTCGCCACGGTGGCGGCACGGTTCGCGAGGTCCCGGGAACTGCGGGTGTCGCACGCGTTCCACTCACCGCTGATGGACCCGATGCTGGACGGGTTCCGCTCCGTGGTCGAGGGCCTGTCCTTCGGCCCGGCGCAGATCCCGGTCGTGTCCAACGTGACCGGCGGTATCGCCGGTGACGAGCTGACCACGCCGGAGTACTGGGTCCGGCACGTTCGCGAGGCGGTGCGGTTCGGCGACGGCGTGGCGACGCTGCTCGACGCGGGCGTGACGACCCTGCTCGAACTCGGCCCGGACGGGGTGCTGTCCGCGATGGCGGCCGAGACCGTGCTGGAGCGCGGCGCCGAGGCCACCGCCGTGGCGGCGCTGCGCCGCGACCGGGGCGAGGAACGCGCCGTCGTCACGGTGCTGGCGCGCCTCTACACGCAGGGCGTCGACATCGACTGGACGGCGTTCTTCGCCGGCAGCGGCGCACGCACCGTCGACCTGCCCACCTACCCGTTCCAGCGCGAGCGGTTCTGGCCGACCGCGGCGCCCGGCACCGCGACCGATGCCGTGGACGCGGAGTTCTGGGCGGCGGTCGAGCGTGCCGACCTCGACACGCTGGCGTCGACCCTGGAGCTCGAAGGCACGGAACTGTCCGCGGTGGTGCCGGCGCTGTCGCAGTGGCGCCGCCGCCGGCGCGACCGCGCGGCCACGGTTGGCCTGCGCTACCGTATTACCTGGTCTCCCGTCCGGCAGGAACCCGGCGACGGGCGGTGGCTGGCACTCGTGCCGGCCGGCTGGGCGGCGGACGGGACCGTGGCCTCCGCCGTGGCGGCGCTGGACGCGGTGCCCGTGGTGCCGGGCGCCGACCTGCCCGACACCGACGGCTTCGCCGGGATCGTGTCCCTGCTCGCCGCCACCGACGGCGACGACGTACCCGACGAGGCGTGGCCCGAGGCGCTGGTGGCCGCGGCCGAGGGGACCGGCCTGCCGGTCTGGCTCGTGACGCGCGGGGCCGTCGCCGTCGACGACGGTGAGCGATTGGTGCCCGCCCGCGCCGCGCTCTGGGGCGCCGGCCGGGTCGCGGCCCTCGACCATGCCGACCGCTGGGGCGGCCTGCTCGACCTGGCCGGCCCGGTGACGGCCACCACCGCCGAGCACCTCAGGTCCGCGCTCGGCGGCGCGGAGGACAACGTCGCCGTGCGCGAACCCGGCGTGCTGGCCCGCAGGCTGGTCCGTGCCACGGGCCTCACCGCGGAGTGGACCGCCACCGGCACGGTGCTCGTCACCGGCGCGGACACCCCCGAAGGAGCGCGCGTGGCGCGCTGGCTGGCCGACCGTCGGGTGCCCGGTCTGCTGCTGCTCGGCGGCGACCCCGACGACCTGGGCGTGCCGGTCACGGCGTCCGACGTGGACCCCGTGGACCGGGACGCGCTGGCCGCGCTGCTCGCCGAGCACGCCGTCTCGGCGGTGTTCGTCACGGGCGACGCCGGAGCCGACCACCTGGCCGCACTGCTGCACGACACCCCGCTCGACGCGTTCGTGCTGTTCGGGTCGGTCGCCGGCACCTGGGGCGTGCGGGACCGGGCCGGGCGGGCCGCCGCCGACGCGCGGCGCGAGGCCGTCGCCGCCGAGCGGCGGGCCCGCGGCCTGGCCGGTGTCGCCGTGGCGTTCGGTGCCTGGGCCGGCAGCGAGCGCGACGGGATGACCCGCCACCTGCAGCTCAACGGCCTGCCCGCCATGGAACCCGGCCGGGCGCTCGCCGCCCTGGACGGCGTGCTCGGCGGCACCGTCGATGTGACGGTCGCCGACGTGACCTGGGAGACCTTCGCTCCCGCCTTCCAGCGCACCCGGCGCAGCGGGCTGTTCAGCGAGCTGCCGGAGGCCGCCGTCGCACAACCGGCCGGGCACGGCCTGCGCGACCGCCTGCTCGCCCTGCCCGAGCAGGACCGCGCCCCCGAGGTGCGCAGCCTGGTCCGCGACCGTGTGGCCGCGGTGCTCGGCCACGCGGGCGGCACGGCGATCGAGCCGGACCTGCCGTTCAAGGACCTCGGCATCGACTCGCTGACCGCGGTGGACCTGCGCAACCAGCTCACCGAGCTGAGCGGGCTGCCGCTGCCGGCCACTCTGGCCTTCGACCATCCGACGCCTGCCGCGCTGGCCGACCACCTGCTCGCCGAACTGCTCGGGGAGCGGACCGAGGACCTCGCGCCGGTGCGCGCCGCGGCCGCCGACGACGACCCGGTGGTCATCGTCGGCATGGCCTGCCGCTACCCGGGCGGTGTCGGCTCGCCGGAAGATCTGTGGGACCTGATCGTCGAGGGCGCCGACGCCATCGGCCCCATGCCCACGGACCGCGGCTGGGACCTGGCCGGGCTGTTCGAGCCGGGACCGGACGGCCGGCCGCGCACGGTGGCGCGCGGCGGCGGCTTCCTGCCCGGAGCGGCCGACTTCGACCCGGCGGTCTTCGGCATCTCGCCGCGCGAGGCGCTGATCATGGACCCGCAGCAGCGGCTGGTGCTGGAGTCGGCGTGGGAGGCGCTGGAGCGGGCCGGCGTCGACCCGGCTGGCCTGCGCGGCTCGGACACGGGCGTGTACGTCGGCGGCATCAGCGGCGACTACCGGCCCGTCGCCGACGGGCGCGACTGGCAGACCGCGCAGTCGGCGAGCCTGCTGTCCGGCCGCCTCGCCTACACCTTCGGCCTCGAGGGACCGACCGTCTCGGTGGACACGGCGTGCTCGTCGTCGCTGGTCGCGATGCACCTGGCGGCCCAGGCACTGCGGTCCGGCGAGACGGACCTGGCGCTGGCCGGCGGCGTGACGGTGATGTCCACGCCCGTCAACTTCGTGGAGTTCACCGACCTCGGCGCGCTGTCGCCGGACGGCCGCTGCAAGGCGTTCTCCGACGCCGCGGACGGCACCGGCTGGGCCGAGGGCGTGGGCATGATCGTCCTGCAGCGGCTGTCCGACGCGCGGCGCAACGGCCGCGAGGTGCTGGCGATCCTGCGCGGCTCGGCCATCAACCAGGACGGTGCCTCCAACGGCCTGACCGCGCCGAGCGGCCCCGCGCAGCAGCGGGTCATCCGCCGGGCGCTGGCAGCCGCCGGCCTGGCACCGTCCGACGTGGACGCCGTGGAAGCGCACGGCACCGGCACCAGGCTGGGCGACCCGATCGAGGCACAGGCGCTGCTGGCGACGTACGGCCGCGACCGGGAGACCCCGCTGCTGCTGGGTTCCGTGAAGTCGAACATCGGCCACACCCAGGCCGCGTCCGGTGTCGCCGGTGTCATCAAGATGGTGCTGGCCATGCGGCACGGCACACTGCCGCGGACCCTGCACGCCGACACGCCGTCCTCGCACGTGGACTGGTCGTCCGGCGCGGTACGGCTCGTCACCGAGGCGACGGCCTGGCCGGAGGCCGGCCGGGCCCGCCGCGCGGCGGTGTCGTCCTTCGGCGCCAGCGGCACCAACGCGCACCTGATCCTGGAACAAGTGCCGCCGCCGACCGTGACCGAAAGGGTTCCCGAGCGTCCGCACGGCATGCTGGCGCTGCCGCTCTCCGCGGTGACCGGTGCGGCACTGCGCGACCAGGCCCGCCGGCTGCTCGCAACGGACATCACCTCGCTGCCGGACCTGGCACTCTCCCTCGGCACCACCCGCAGCATGTTCGACCGGCGCGCCGCCGTGCTCGCGGCCGACGCCGACGCCCTGCGGGACGGGCTCACCGCCCTCGCCGAGGGCACCCGGTCGGCTGCCGTGCTCACGGACCGGGCCGGCAGCGGCCACGTGGCGTTCCTGTTCACCGGACAGGGCGCGCAGCGCACCGGCATGGGCCGTCGCCTGTACGAGCTGTACCCGGTGTTCGCGGAGGCGTTCGACGCGGTCGTCGCGGAGCTGGACCCGCATCTGGCGCGGCCACTGCGCGAGGTGATGTGGGACGGCACGGACGGCGCGCTCGACCGGACGGAGTTCACCCAGCCCGCGCTGTTCGCGCTGGAAGTGGCCCTGTACCGGCTGGTGGAGTCCTGGGGCGTCAGGCCCGACTTCCTGGCCGGGCACTCCGTCGGCGAGCTGGCCGCGGCCCACGTGGCCGGCGTGTTCTCGCTGGCCGACGCGGCGGCACTGGTCGCCGCCCGCGGGCGGCTGATGCAGGCGCTGCCGACCGGCGGCGCGATGGTCTCCGTACAGGCCTCCGAGGACGAGGTGATGCCGCTGCTCACCGATGCCGTGTCCATCGCGGCGGTGAACGGCCCCGAGGCGGTGGTGATTGCCGGTGACGCCGACGCGGCCGAGGCGCTCGCCGCGCACTTCGCGCGGCAGGGACGCAGGACCAGGCGGCTCAACGTCAGCCACGCGTTCCACTCCCCGCACATGGACGCGATGCTCGCCGACTTCGAGCGCGTCGCCCACCGGGTGACCTACCACGTCCCGACGACACGGCTGGTCTCCACGCTCACCGGCGTGGTCGTCGAGCCGGGTGGCCTCGTCACCGACCCGGCGTACTGGGTCCGGCACGTCCGTGACGCGGTCCGGTTCGCCGACGGCGTGCGGACCCTGTTGGACCGCGGCGTCACGACGTTCCTGGAGATCGGCCCCGACGGCGTGCTCACCGCGATGGCGCAGGACACCGTCGCGATGCACGGCGCGGGACCGGTCGCGGTGGCCTCGCTGCGCCGCGACCGGGACGAGGACGCGGCACTGGCCGCGGCACTCGGCACGCTGTTCACGCGCGGCGTCCGCATCGACTGGGCCGGCGTGCACGCCGGCGCCGCCCGGATCGAGCTGCCCACCTACCCCTTCCAGCACGAGAGGTTCTGGCCGGAGACCACGGCGACCACGGCGACCACGGCCGTGCCCGCCGGCCGGCGCGACGACGACGGGTTCTGGGCGGCCGTCCAGGACACGGACCTGGCATCGCTCACGTCCCTGCTCGACGTCGACGGCGAGGCACTGGCGAAGGTCATGCCGAAGCTGCTCGACTGGCGGCGCGCGAAGGACGAGCAGGCCACGGTGGACGGTTGGCGGCACCGGATCGCGTGGCGCCCCGTCGCCGGACGCCGTACCGCCGTCACGGGCACCTGGCTCGCGGTGCTGCCGGCCGGCCCGGCCGGTGACGCCTGGGCGGACACCGTGGTCGGCGCGCTCGGCACGGACACCGTCCGGATCGAGATCGGCGACACCGACCGTGAGCGGGTGGCCGTACGGCTGCGCGAGGCCGTCGACGGTACGCGGATCGCGGGCGTCCTCTCACTGCTGGCGCTGGACGAGACGACGGTCGGCGCCGTACCGAACGGCGTGCTGCTGACCACCGCGCTCGTGCAGGCCCTCGGCGACGCCGGCATCACCGCGCCGCTGTGGTGCGCCACCCGTGGCGCGGTGTCGGTGGACGCGGGCGAGCCGCCGGCGCACCCGGTGCAGGCGGCGGTGTGGGGCCTCGGGCGCATCGTGGCCCTCGAACACCCCGACCGCTGGGGCGGTCTCGTCGACCTGCCGTCCCTGCTGGACGGCGCCGCGGCCGCCCGGCTCCCGGGAGCGCTGTCCGGCGAGGGCGGTGAGGACCAGGTCGCGGTACGGCCGGGCGCGGTGTTCGGCCGTCGGCTCGTCCCGGCGCTGGCGGCCGACCCGGACCGACTGTGGACGCCGGACGGCACGGTCCTGGTGACCGGCGGCACCGGCGCGCTGGCCGCGCACGTCGCCAGGTCGCTCGCCGCGGAGGGCGTGCCGCACGTGCTGCTCGCCAGCCGCCGCGGCGAGGCCGCGCCCGGCGCCGCCGCACTGCGGGCGGAACTGGAGGGCCTCGGTACGCGGGTCACCCTCGCGGCGTGCGACGTGGCCGACCGCGATGGCCTGACCGCGCTGCTGGACGGCATCCCGGCCGAGCACCCGCTGACCGCGGTCGTGCACACGGCGGGCGTACTGGACGACGGCGTGGTCGACGCCCTGACGCCGGACCGCTTCCAGGAGGTGTTCCGCGCCAAGGTGACCTCGGCACTGCTGCTCGACGAGCTGACGCGTGATCTCGACCTGACCGGCTTCGTACTGTTCTCGTCGGCATCGGGCGCGGTGGGCAACCCCGGCCAGGCCAACTACGCCGCCGCGAACGCCGTACTCGACGCGCTGGCCGAACAGCGCCGGGCGAAGGGCCTCGCGGCGACGTCGATCGCGTGGGGCGCCTGGGGCGGCGACGGCATGGCCGCCACCGCACGCGCCGACGAGGGCGCGCGGCGCACCGGCGTCGGCGCGATGGACCCGGCGTCGGCCGTACTGGCGCTGCGGCAGCTCGTCGCGGAGCCGGTGGCCACCGCGGTGGTGGCCCAGGTGACCGCCGCGGCGTTCCTGCGCGGCGCCACCGGGTCCCACCTGCGGACGCTGCTCCAGGAACTGCCCGGCAGCGAGGCCCTCGACGCCTCGGCGCAGTGGCAGGAGGAGGCGCCGCAGCTGCTGACGCGGCTCGCCGGCCTGACGGCGGTGCAGCGCCGGGAGGAGGTGCTGCGGCTGGTGCAGGACAGCGCGTCGGCGGTGCTCGGCCACGCCGACGCCGAACTGCTCGGACCCGACAGGTCGTTCCGGGACCTGGGCTTCGACTCGCTGAGCGGCGTCGAACTGCGCAACCGGCTCACCGCCGCGACCGGGCTGACACTGCCGTCCACGCTGGTGTTCGACCGGCCGACGCCCTCGGCGATGACCGCGTACCTGCTCGACGAGATCGGGCTCGACGAGGAGACCGGCGGCTCGGTGGCCGACGGCGACGAGGCGGCCGTCCGCGCGCTGCTCGCCTCCGTGTCGCTCGGCCGGCTCCGCGAGATCGGCGTGCTGGAGCCCTTGCTGCAACTGGCCGGCCGCGGCACCGGACCGGCGGAGGGCAGCGAGCCGGACGACGCCGACGAGAAGGTGGACGTCGACGAGATGACCGTGGACGACCTGGTCCGAGCCGCGCTGAACGGCTCGTCCGACCTGACGCTCGACTGAGGGAGGGAGATTTTCGGTGACCACACCCAAGGACAGCACCGACAAGGTCGTCGAGGCGTTGCGGGCGGCCGTGAAGGAGACCGAGCGGCTGCGCACGCAGAACCAGCGGCTGGTCGCGGCCACCACCGAGCCGATCGCGATCGTCGGCATGGCGTGCCGGTTCCCGGGCGGCGTCGCGTCGCCCGAGGACCTGTGGCGGCTCGTCGCCGCCGGCGACGACGCCATCACGCCGGTCCCCGCCGACCGCGGCTGGGACATCGGGGAACTGGCGGGCGGCGACACCACGCTGCTCGGCGGCTTCCTGCCGGACGCCGCCGACTTCGACCCCGCCTTCTTCGGCATCTCGCCGCGCGAGGCGCTGGCGATGGACCCGCAGCAGCGGCTGCTGCTGGAGACCTCGTGGGAGGCGTTCGAGCGGGCCGGCGTCGACCCGGCGTCCCTGCGCGGCAGCCGGACCGGCGTGTTCGTCGGCACCAACGGCCAGGACTACGCGTACCTGATGGTGCGCTCGCCCGCGGAGAGCACGGGCGAGGTGGGCACCGGCATCGCGGCCAGCGCCATGTCCGGCCGGCTCTCCTACACCCTGGGCCTCGAAGGACCGGCGGTCACGGTGGACACGGCGTGCTCGTCGTCGCTGGTGGCGCTGCACTGGGCGGCACAGGCCCTGCGCGCCGGCGAGTGCACGCTGGCGCTGGCCGGCGGCGTGAACGTGATGAGCACGCCGGGCGCACTGGTGGAGTTCTCCAAGCAGGGCGGCCTCGCCTCCGACGGGCGCTGCAAGGCGTTCGCCGACGAGGCCGACGGTACCGGCTGGGCCGAGGGCGCCGGCATGCTCCTGCTGGAGAGGCTGTCCGACGCCCGCCGCAACAACCACCCGGTGCTCGCGATGGTGCGCGGCTCGGCCGTCAACCAGGACGGCGCGTCCAACGGCTTCACCGCGCCGAGCGGGCCGTCGCAGCAGCGGGTGATCCGCGCGGCGCTGGCCAACGCCCGGCTCACCGAGAACGACGTCGACGCCGTGGAGGCGCACGGCACGGGCACCGCGCTCGGCGACCCGATCGAGGCACAGGCCCTGCTGGCGACCTACGGCCGCGACCGGGAACGCCCGCTGCTGCTGGGCTCCGTGAAGTCGAACCTCGGGCACACCCAGGCCGCCGCGGGCGTCGCAGGCGTGATCAAGATGGTGCAGGCCATGCGGCACGGCGTGCTCCCGCGCACCCTGCACGCACGGAACCCGTCCTCCCACGTGGACTGGTCGGCGGGCTCGGTTGAGCTGCTGACCGAGGAGACGCCCTGGCCGGAGACGGGGCGGCCGCGCCGTGCCGCCGTGTCGTCGTTCGGCATCTCCGGCACCAACGCGCACACCGTCCTGGAGCAGGCGCCCGAGCCGCCGCCGGCCGAACAGCGCCCGGTACGCGACGTGGTGCCGTGGATCGTGTCCGGCCGGACGCTGCCCGCACTGCGGGAGCAGGTCGCGCGGCTGGTCGCGCACGTCGGGGCGACGACGAGCGCCGCCGACGTGGCCGCCGTACTGGCCACCGGCCGAACCGCCCACGAACTCCGGGTCGCCGCCGTCGGCCGTGACACCGCGGACCTCGCGGCGGCGCTGTCCGCGTGGGCGTCGGGCGACCCCGCGCCGGGCGTGGTGTCGGACACCGCCGCACGGACCGGGAAGCTGGCCGTGCTGTTCACCGGCCAGGGCTCGCAGCGGCTCGGCATGGGCCGCGACCTGCACGCCCGGTACCCGGTGTTCGCCGAGGCCTTCGACGAGGTCGCCGCCGAGCTGGACCGGCACCTGCCCGGCTCGGTCCGTGACGTCCTCTGGGGCGCCGACGCCTCCACCCTGAACAGCACGAACTGGTCGCAGCCCGCCCTGTTCGCCGTCGAGGTGGCGCTCTACCGGCTCGTCGAGTCCTGGGGCGTACGGGCCGACCTCGTCGCCGGCCACTCGCTCGGTGAGATCACCGCCGCGCACGTGTCCGGGGTGCTGGACCTGGCCGACGCCTGCCGGCTGGTCGCCACCCGCGCCGTACTGATGGGTGCGCTGCCGGCCGGCGGCGCGATGCTCGCCGTGGCGGCGGCCGAGGAGGACGTCGCGCCGCTGCTGGACGCCGCGGTGTCGGTGGCGGCGGTCAACGGCCCGACGGCGGTGATCGTCGCCGGCGACGAGGACGCGGTCGAACGCGTCGCCGCCGCGGCCGACGAGCGCGGCTGGAAGCACAAGCGGCTCACGGTGTCGCACGCCTTCCACTCGGCGCACATGGACCCGATACTGGGCGACTTCGCCGACGCCCTCGCGGGCCTCGAGTTCGGCGACGTACGGATCCCGCTGGTGTCGTCCGTGACCGGAACGGTCGCCGAGGCGGCGCAGATCCGCGACGCCGCCTACTGGGTGGCACACGTGCGGCGACCGGTCCGGTTCGCCGACGGCGTGCGCGCGCTGCTCGCCGCCGGGGCGACGACCTTCCTGGAACTGGGCCCCGACGCCACGCTGTGCGCGATGGTCGAGGACACCGCGCCGGATCCCGTCACCGCCATCCCCGTGCTGCGTGCGGGCCGCGACGAGGAGACCACCGTGGTGAGCGCGCTCGCGCGTCTGTTCGCACGCGGCGAGCACGTCGCGTGGGACGCGTTCTTCGTGCCGCTCGGGACACGTCCGGTGGACCTGCCCACCGCCGCGTTCCAGCGCTCCCGGTTCTGGCCGGACGGCGGTGTGGGCGGCGACGTCGCGTCGGTCGGGCAGTCGGCGCTCGGCCACGCGCTGCTCGGCTCGTCCGTGGAACTGGCCGGCGACGGCGGCGTGGTGCTCACCGGCCGGCTCTCCCTGGCCACCCAGCCGTGGCTGGCGGACCACGTCATCCTGGGCCGGATCCTGTTCCCCGGCACGGGATTCGCGGAGCTGGCGCTGCGCGCCGCCGACGAGGCCGGCGCGGGCGCCGTCGAGGAGCTGACCCTGTCGGTGCCGCTGGAGCTGCCCCGGCACGGCGCCGTCGCCGTCCAGGTGCGGGTGGGCGCGGCCGGCGAGGACGGCCGGCGGTCGGTGGGCGTCTGGTCCCGCGACGCCGGGCACGTCGGCGAGTGGCTCCAGCACGCCGCTGGCACGCTCGGAGCCGAAAGCCCGGACGTCGATACGGAGTTCGCGGCGGCGTGGCCGCCGCCCGGCACCGACCAGGTCGACCTGGCCGGCTTCTACGACGGCGGTGACTACGGTCCGGCCTTCCAGGGCCTGCGCGCGGTGTGGCGGCGGGACGGCGAGGCGTTCGCGGAGGTGGCGCTGCCCGCCACGGCCCGCTGTGCGGACCGGATGGGCATCCACCCGGCGCTGCTCGACGCCGTGCTGCACGCCGTCGGCTGGGTCGAGTCCGCGGACGGCGGCCGTGGCGTGCTGCCGTTCTCGTGGGAGGACGTGGCCCTGCACCGCACGGGCGCGACCATGCTGCGCGTGCGGCTCACCCGCGGCGGCCACGAGGCCGTCGGCATCGAGGCGGTGGACGGCGCGGGCCGGCCCGTGGTGACCGTGGGCAAGCTGGTGCTGCGCGCGCCGTCGCAGGAGGACACGGCGCGCCGTCCCGACTGGCTGTTCCGCGTCGACTGGACACCGCTCGCCGTCCGGCCGGTGACCGGGACCTTCGTGGTGCTCGGCGCCGAGCCGGGCGAACTCGCCGGCGCGGTGCGGCACGACACCGTCGGCGCCGCGCTCGCCGCCGGACCGGATGTGGTGTTCGCGCCGGTCACCGGCGCCTCCGTGCTCGACGCGACGACACGGGCGCTCGGCCTGGTCCAGGAATGGCTCGCCGACCGGCGCGCCGAGGACGTGCCGCTGGTGTTCGTCACCGACGGCGCCGTGTCCGGTGCGGACGTCCCGGCCGCCGGCGTGTGGGGCCTGGTGCGCACCGCACAGGCCGAGAACCCGGGACGCTTCCTGCTGCTCGACGCCGCCGCCGAGGAGTGGCCGCTGCTCGCGGTGGCACCGGAACTGGTGACGGCGGGGGAGACCCAGGCCGTCATCGAGGACGGCACCGTGAAGGCCGGCCGGCTGGCCCGGTTCGCCGGCGAGGAGCGGCCGTCCGACTGGAACCCGGACGGCACGGTGCTCGTCACCGGCGGCACCGGCGGCCTCGGCGCGCAGCTGGCCCGGCACCTCGTCATGGAGCACGGAGTACGGAAGCTGCTGCTGCTCAGCAGGCGCGGCCTCGGGGCGCCCGGCGCGGGCGAGCTGGCGGCCGAGCTCATCGGGCGCGGTGCGGAGGTCGACATCGTCGCCTGCGACGCCGCGGACCGCGACGCCCTGGCCGCCGTCCTCGCAGGGCGCACGGTCACCGCCGTCGTGCACGCCGCGGGGCTGCTGGACGACGGCGTCGTCACCGCACTCACCCCGGAGCGACTCGACGGCGTGCTCCGGCCCAAGGTGGACGCCGCCCGGCACCTGCACGAGCTGACGGCCGACCTGGACGCGTTCGTGCTGTTCTCCTCCGTCGCGGGCACGCTCGGCAGCCTCGGCCAGGGCAACTACTCCGCCGCGAACGCCGCCCTCGACGCGCTCGCCCGCGAGCGGCACGCGGACGGTCTGAAGGCGCTGTCGCTGGCGTGGGGCCCGTGGTCGCAGGACGCCGGTATGACCGGTGCGCTGACCGAGGCCGACATCAAGCGCATGGCGGACTCCGGCTCCGCGCCGCTCACGGTGGCGCAGGGCCTCGCGCTCTTCGACGCGGCCGTCGCCACCGACGAGCCGGTGCTCGTGCCGCTGGCGGTACGCCCCGGCGCCCTCGGCGGCGCGCCGCATCCGCTGCTGCGTGACCTCGTGCGCTCGCGACGCCGCCGCCCGTCGGCCGAGGCGACACCGGCGATGCCGGTCACGGACCGGCTCGCAAGGCTGGACGAGCAGGCGCGTACGCGGTTCGTCCTGGACCTGGTGCGTGCCGAGGTGGCGGCGGTGCTGGCGCACGACTCCACGGACGGCATCGCCGACGACCGGGAGTTCCGTGACCTGGGCATGGACTCGCTGACCGCCGTGGAGCTGCGCAACCGGCTCGTGACGGCCACCGGGCTGCGGATGTCCGCGACCCTGGTGTTCGACTACCCGACCCCCGCCGCGCTCGCCGACCACCTGCTGTCCCGGCTCGGCGGCACGGCCACCGCCGAGGCGCAGGCCCCGAACCTGCTCGCGGAGCTGGACCGGCTGGAGTCCGCGCTGGCGGGCGCCGATCCCGACCCGATCACCCGCGCCGGCATCACGGCCCGGCTGCGGGGCCTCGCAGCGCAGTGGGCCACCACCGACGCGGCACCCGACGGCGAGGCCGTCACGGAACAGATCTCCTCGGCCAGCACCGACGAGATCTTCGCCTTCATCGACAACGAGCTCGGCCGGATCAACGACCGCTGAACTCCGCTCCCTCCGCTCACTCCGCACCGAAAGGCAGCCACCGCGATGGCGGACGACACAAAGCTGGTCGAGTACCTGAAATGGGTGACGGCCGATCTGCACCGGACCCGGCGCCGACTTGAGGAGGCCGAGTCCGGCCACCACGAGCCCGTCGCGATCGTGGGCATGGCCTGCCGGTTCCCCGGCGGCGTCACCAGCCCCGAGCAGCTGTGGGAGCTGGTCGCCGAAGGCCGCGAGGGAATCGTGCCCTTCCCGGCCGACCGCGGCTGGGACCTGGACCTGCTCTCCGGCGAGGGCCCCGGCCACAGCGCCACGCTGCGGGGCGGCTTCCTGCACGACGTCGCCGGGTTCGACGCGGGCTTCTTCGGCATCTCGCCGCGTGAGGCCGTGGTGCTCGACCCGCAGCAGCGGCTGCTGCTGCAGACGTCGTGGGAGGCGTTCGAGCGGGCCGGCATCGATCCGGCGTCGCTGCGCGGCAGCCGCACCGCGGTGTTCGCCGGCACCGACGGACAGGACTACGCCTCGCTGGTACTGGACTCCGTCGAGGACGCGGAAGGACACGCCGGCACGGGCATCGCGGCGAGCGCGATCGCCGGCCGGCTGTCCTACACGTTCGGCCTCGAGGGCCCCGCGGTCACCGTGGACACCGCCTGCTCGTCGTCGCTGGTGGCGCTGCACCTGGCGGCGCAGGCGCTGCGGGCGGGGGAGTGCGACCTCGCGCTGGCCGGCGGCGTCACCGTGATGTCGACCGCGCTCCGGTTCGCCGGCTTCACCCGCCAGGGCGCGCTCGCGTCGGACGGGCGCTGCAAGGCGTTCGCGGACGCCGCCGACGGCACCGGCTGGTCCGAGGGCGCCGGCATGTTCGTGGTGGAGAAGCTGTCCGACGCACAGCGGCTGGGCCACCCCGTCTGGGCCGTGGTGCGCGGCTCCGCCGTCAACCAGGACGGCGCGTCCAACGGCTTCACCGCCCCCAACGGGCCGTCCCAGCAACGGGTCATCGAGCAGGCACTGGCCAGCGCCGGGCTCTCCGCCGGCGACGTCGACGTGGTCGAGGCGCACGGCACCGGCACCCGGCTCGGCGACCCGATCGAGGCGCAGAGCCTGCTCGCCACCTACGGCCAGGACCGCGAGCGGCCGGTGCTGCTCGGCTCCGTGAAGTCAAACATCGGCCACACACAGGCCGCGGCCGGTGCGGCCGGCGTCATGAAGATGGTCATGGCGATGCGGCACGGCGTCGTCCCGCAGACGCTGCACGTGGACGCGCCCTCGTCCCACGTGGACTGGACCGAGGGCGCGGTCGAGCTGGCGACGGCCGCCACGCCGTGGCCGGAGACCGGACGTCCGCGCCGGGCCGGTGTGTCCTCGTTCGGCGTGAGCGGCACCAACGCCCACACGATTCTGGAGCAGGCGCCCACGCAGGACGCGCTCACGGAGGACGCGCCCACGCAGGACACCTCGGTTAGCGCGCCGGAGACGTCGGTAATCCCGTGGGCGCTGTCGGCGAAGACCGCCGCGGCGCTCCGTGACCAGGTGGCCGCGCTGGTGGAGCGCGTCGGCCGGGAGCCGGACTGGAACGCCGCGGACGTCGCGGCGGCGCTCGCCGCACGCACCGGGTTCGAGCACCGCGTGGTGGCGACCGGCCGCACGAGGCACGACCTGGCCGGTGCGCTCGCGGAGTGGGCCGCCGACGGCACGGCACCGGGCGTCGTGGCCGGCACGGTGGCGCGCGGGCGGCTGGGGATCGTCTTCACCGGACAGGGCTCGCAGCGCCTGGGCATGGGCCGCGAGCTGTACGAGCGCTTCCCGGTCTTCGCCGAGGCGTTCGACGCCGCCGTCAAGGAGCTGGGCACCGAGGTCCGCGACGTGATGTGGGGCGGGGACGCCGAGGTGCTCGACCGCACGCGCTGGTCGCAGCCGGCGCTGTTCGCGCTGGAGGTGGCGCTCTACCGGCTGGTGGAGTCGTGGGGCGTACGACCGGACTCCGTGGGCGGGCACTCGCTGGGCGAGATCACCGCCGCGCATGTCGCGGGCGTGCTGTCGCTGGCCGACGCGTGCCGTCTCGTGACCGCGCGGGCGGAGCTGATGGGTGCCCTGCCCGAGGGCGGCGCGATGCTCGCCGTATCGGCGGTGGAGGCCGACGTGGTCGCCGTGCTCGGCGAGGGGGCGACCGTCGCGGCGGTGAACGGACCGGCGGCGACCGTCGTCGCGGGCGGGACGGAAGCGGTGGAGCGGGTCGCCGCCGTGGCGGCCGGGAGAGGCTGGAAGCACAAGCGGCTGCCGGTGTCGCACGCGTTCCACTCGGCGCTGATGGACCCGATGCTCGACGGCTTCGCCGCCGCCCTCGCTGACGTCACGTTCGCGCGGCCGACGATCGGCCTGGTCTCCGGCGCCCCGACCGACCCCGGCTACTGGGTGCGGCACGTCCGCGAGCCGGTCCGGTTCCTGGGCACCGTCACCGCCATGGCCGAGGACGGCGTGACCACCTTCCTGGAGCTGGGGCCCGACGGCACGCTCTCCGCGATGATCGCGGCGACCGTCGACACCGCCGCCACGGTGCCGCTGCTGCGGCGGGACCGCCCGGAGGAGGAGTCGGCCGTCACCGCGCTCGCGCGCCTGCACACCCGCGGTGTCGCCGTCGATCTGCGCGCGGTGCTGCCGCCGGCGCGGCCGGTGGATCTGCCGACCTACCCCTTCCAGTACGTCCGCTACTGGCCGCAGGCCCGCTCCGGCGCGGCCGACGTCACGGGCGCCGGTCTCGACTCGGTGGCGCACCCGCTGCTCGGCGCGGCCGTCGAACTCGCCGATGGCGACACCCTGCTGACCGGACGGCTGTCCCTGCGCACCCATCCGTGGCTGGCGGACCACGTCGTGGCCGGCGCCGTCGTGTTCCCGGCCACCGCCTTCGCGGAGCTGGCGTTCCGCGCGGCCGACGAGGTCGGCTGCGACACCGTCGAGGAACTCACCATCGCGGCCCCGCTCGCCCTGCCCGAGACCGGGGCGGTCGCGGTGCAGGTACGGGTCGCCGCCGCCGACGAGCGGGGACGCCGCCGCATAGGCGTGTTCTCCCGCCAGGACGCGATCGGCGGCGAGTGGCTGCCCCACGCCACCGGCACCCTCACCACCGGCGGCGTGTCCGGCGCGACCGTGGCGTGGCCGCCGTGCGACGCCGAACCCGTCGACATCGGCTCGCACTACGACGGCTTCGGCTACGGCCCGGCGTTCCAGTGCCTGCGCGAGGTGCGGCGGGCCGGCGACACCGTGTACGCCGAGGTGGCGCTGCCGAACTCGATCGGGGACGCCGCGGACTTCGGCGTGCACCCGGCACTGCTCGACTCGGTGGTGCAGGCGGTCGCGTTCCTGCCGGAGGCCGCCGGCCGTGTGCTGGCGCCGTTCTCGTGGGAGGGCGCCACGCTGCACGCCTCCGGACCGGCGCTGCTGCGCGTGGCGATCACGTCGCTCGGCGGCGATGCCGTCTCCGTCACGGCGGTCGACGCGACCGGCCGCCCCGCGGTGTCGGTGGCGTCGCTGGCTCTGCGTGAGCCCGTCGCCGCCGGGCCGGTGCGGCCGGAGTCCGACTGGCTGTTCCGCCTCGACTGGACGCCGGTCGACGTCGCCCCGGTGACGGGCGGGCGATGGGCGGTGCTCGGCGCCGATACCCTCGGTCTCGGTGCCGCGTTGGTGGGCGCGGGCTGCGACGTCGTCGGCTACGGCGACACCCCGGACACGGTGCTGGCCACACGGCCCGATCTCGTACTCGCGCCCGTCACGGGCGATTCGGTGCAGGACGCCACCGCATCGGCGCTTGCCCTGCTCACGACCTGGCTGGCCGACGAGCGTGCCGACGACGTGCCGCTCGTGCT
Source organism: Streptomyces mutabilis (assembly GCF_014649815.1). Taxonomy (GTDB): domain Bacteria; phylum Actinomycetota; class Actinomycetes; order Streptomycetales; family Streptomycetaceae; genus Streptomyces; species Streptomyces mutabilis. The sequence goes on from NZ_BMTT01000021.1 coordinate 65,647, forward strand.
GGTCACCTCCGGTGCGACGACCGGCGCGGACGTGCCCGCGGCGGGCGTGTGGGGTCTCGTACGGGCGGCCCAGGCCGAGAACCCGGGCCGGTTCCTGCTGCTCGACGTCGACGACACGGAAGCGTCGCGGCTGCTCGTCGCGGCGGCGCCCGGCCTGCTGGACGACGGCGAGACACAGGCCGTCCTCACCGGCGGCGCGGCCGCCGTCGCACGGCTGGCGAGGTTCGGCACCGCGCCGGAACCCCGGGCGTGGGACCCGGACGGCACGGTCCTCGTCACCGGCGGCACCGGCGGCCTCGGCAGCGCGTTGGCCCGGCACCTCGTCGCGGAACGGGGCGTGCGCAAACTGCTGCTGGTCAGCCGGCGCGGCCCGGAGGCGCCGGGCGCGCGGGAGCTGGCGGCCGAGCTGATCGAGCAGGGCGCCGACGTCACGCTGGCGGCGTGCGACGTGGCCGACCGTGACGCGGTGGCCGCCCTCCTGGCCGAGCACCCGGTCCGGGCGGTCGTGCACACGGCGGGCGTGCTGGACGACGGCGTGCTCGACACGCTGACGCCGGAGCGGCTGGCGGCCGTGCTGCGGCCGAAGGTGGACGCGGCGCAGCACCTCGACGAACTCGTCGGCGACGTGGACGCGTTCGTGCTGTACTCCTCGCTCTCGGGCGTGATGGGCGGCGCCGGCCAGGGCAACTACGCGGCCGCCAACGCCGCCTTGGACGCCGTCGCGGCCCGGCGCCGCGCCGCCGGGCGTCCCGCGCTGTCGCTGGCCTGGGGCGCCTGGGCACAGGATGCCGGCATGACGGAGGCGCTGTCGCAGGCCGAGATGCGGCGGATGGCGAACTCGGGTTCGATGCCGCTCACCGTGGCGCAGGGCATGGCCCTGTTCGACGCCGCGTCCGCCACCGACGAGGCACTGCTCGTGCCGCTCGCGGTGAAGCCCGGGGTGAGGGGCGGACCGGCCACGCACCCGATCCTGCGCGGCCTGCTGCGGTCCCCGCGCCGCCGCGCCGCCGCGGACGCGTCCGAGGTGTCCACGGCGACGCTGCGCGACCGGCTGAGCGGGCTCTCCGCCGCCGACCAGGACACGGTGCTGTGTGAGCTGATCACCGACTACGCGGGGGCCGTGCTCGGCCACGCCGACGCGAGCGACATGGACCCGGAGCGCGACTTCCTGGAGGCCGGCTTCGACTCGCTGATGTCGGTGGAGCTGCGCAACCGGCTCGCCGACACGGTCGGTCTCCGGCTGCCCAGCACGGTCGTACTCGACCACAAGTCGCCCGCCGAGCTGGCCCGGTGGCTGCGCGGCCAGCTCGCCGAACACGTCGGCCCGGCCCCGGAGAGCACGGCCGGGCGGTCCGGCGACACCGTCGGCAAGGTGTACTTCGACGCGGTCCGGGCGGGCAAGGTCGACGAGGGCTGGGAGCTGCTCAAGGCCATCGCCCTCACCCGGCCGCTGTTCGAGTCGCCGGCCGAACTGGAGGAGCTGCCCGAGCCCGTCACCCTCGCGGACGGGCCGGCCGGGCCGCGGCTGATCTGCATCAGCTCACCCGTGTCCGTCGGCGGCGCGCACCAGTACGCCCGTATCGCCGCCCACTTCCGCGGCGACCGTGGTGTGCAGGCGCTGCCGCTGGTCGGCTTCGCGGCGGGGGAGGGCCTGCCCGGCTCGGCGCAGGCCATCACACGGGCCGTCGCGGAAAGTGTGCTGCACGCCAGCGACGGGGACCCGTTCGTGCTGGTCGGCCACTCGTCGGGCGGTGCGCTGGCCCTGGCGGTGGCCGGGCTGCTGGAGACCATGTGGGGTGTGCGCGCCGACGGCGTGATCATGCTGGACACGCTCAGCCTGCGGCACGAACACGGGGACAGCGTGGATTACCGGCAGCTGGCCAGGAGGTTCATGGGCGAGACGGACTCGGCCACCGTGACGGTGGACAGCAACCGGCTGTCGGCCATGGCGCACTACCTCAACCGCATGTCCGCCCTGGAGGTTCCGCCGACCACTGCGCCGACGCTGCTGGTGCGATGCAGCGTGCCCCTGCTCGGTGACCCCGACGCGAGCGTGGAGCACGGGCAGCAGGAGCTGCTCGTCCCCGCCCGGACGGTCCGCACCATCGACGCCGACCACTTCTCGCTGGCGCAGCGGGACTCCCACGTCACGGCGACCGTCATGAAGGAGTGGCTGGCCACGCTGTGACTCCGTGACCGCGGTCGGTCGGGTCGCCGGCGCCGGCGACCCGACCTCGGCCGTACCCGACACACAGCACTACGGACGAACAGACGAACAGACGAACAAAGACACAGCGTGCGCCCGCGAGCAGAAAGCGTGCGCACGCTGTGCCGTACATGGAACCGATAGGGAACGGAGAAGGGCCGGGGACCAGCGGAGCGGAACCGCCCCGCTGGTCCCCGGCCCCTGTGCGGCCGTAGGAGTGGGAGAACCCCTAGTGGATCAGAGTGATCGTGCCGGACGGGCAGACCTGCGCCGCCATCCTCGCGGCGGCGGCCTGCGTGGCGTCCGGCTCGGCCTCGAGCACCTCCACCAGGCCGTCCTCCTCGCCCTGGTCGAACAGCGCCGGCGCCGTCAGTACGCACTGACCCGCGCCGACGCACCGGCTCCTGTCCACATTGATCTTCATGACTTCGTTCCTCCCGGACTCACCGGACTCACCGGACTCACCAACGGACGGGCAGCTCGTGCAGGCCGAACAGGGTGCCGTCGTACTTGAACGGCAGGGCCGCGACGTCCGCGTCGATCGCGAGCGTCGGCACCCGGCGGAACAGCGTCTGGTAGACGATCTCCATCTCGGCGCGCACCAGGTTCTGCCCGAGGCACTGGTGCACGCCGTAGCCGAACGCGACGTGGTGGCGCGCGGCCCGGCCCGGGTCGAACTCGTCGGGCCGCTCGAAGCTGTCCAGGTCGTGGTTGGCGCCGGCGATGAGCGGGATGATGCCCTCCCCGGCCCTGACGAGCTGGCCGCCGATCTCCACGTCCTCGACCGCCACGCGCAGCGCGACCAGGTCCGCGACCGAGTGGTAGCGCAGCAGCTCGTCCACCGCGCGGTCGTCGCCGATCCACTGCGGGTTCGACAGCAGGGTCACCACGCCGAGCGCGATGTTGTTCGCGGTGGTCTCGTGCCCGGCGATCAGCAGCAGCATGATGACGCCGGTAAGCTCCTCCGGGGTCAGTACCGCGGACTCCAGCAGCCGGGAGATCAGGTCGTCGCCCGGCCGCTTCTGCTTGACCTTGATGAGCCTGCCGATGTAGCGCAGCAGCTCCTGGACGGCGGCGCTCCGCTCGTCCTCGGTGGTGGTCTTCAGGTTCACCAGCGTCTTGGTGCGCGACTCGAAGAACTCCCGGTCCACGAACGGCACGCCCAGCATCGTCGAGATCACCAGTGACGGCACCGGCAGCGCGAACTCGGCGACCAGGTCGGCGGAGTCGCCGAGGGACAGCAGGTGGTCGACGCAGCGGTCCACGGTCTCCTGGATAAGCGGCCGCCACTCCCTGATGCGCCGCACGCTGAACTCGGGGATCAGTGCCTTGCGGAACCTGCCGTGCTCCGGCGGGTCGATGCCGACGAACCAGCCGGGGATCTGCTCCTGCGTCGGCACACCGCCTGTCTTCGCGACGTTGGGGAAGCCCTCGCGCGCGGGGTTGGAGCTGATCCGGCGGTCGGTCAGCACGGTGCGCACGTCCTCGTGCCGCGACACCAGCCACACGGGGCTGCCCGTCGGCAGCGTCGAGCGGATCAGACCGGGCCGTTTGCGGAAGTCGGCGTACTGACGCGGCGGGAAGGGTTCACCGGGCAGCCGTACGGGGAACTCCGTCGCTTCGGGTTCGGATAGCGTCATGTGCACACGTCCCATCGGGATCGGGGCGCCGGTCAGCCGACGCCGTAGAAGGCACGGACCTGGCTGACGATGAATTCCTGGTCGCTCGCGGTCAGATCGGTGTAGGTCGGTAGGTACAAGCCGTCCAGACTGAACCGGGTGGCGTTGAGCGTCGGCCACACCGGGTCGCGGTACATGGGCTGCTGGCTCATGGGCTTGAAGAACACGCGGGTCTCGATGCCCTCGGCGGCCAGGTGCCGGCACAGCTCCTCGCGCCGCTCCGCCCGCAGGTCGTACAACCACAGCACGTCGCGCGGCGGCATCAGGGTGATCCCGTCGATGCCGGCCAGCCCCTCGTCATAACGGCGTTCGATCTCCTTGCGGGTGCCCAGGATCTCGTCGATCCGTTCCGCCTGTGCGAGCGCCACCGCACCCTGCAGCGCGGTCATCCGGAAGTTGTAGCCGATCTTCTTGTGCAGGTAACTGCGGTCCTTGGTGAACGCCATGGAGCGCAGGTGCGCCATCTGCCCGGCCAGCCGGGGGTCGTTGGTGAGGCAGACGCCGCCCTCCCCCGCGGTTATGATCTTGTTGGCGAACAGTGAGTAGCACGCGACGTCGCCGACCGGCATGATGCCGTGCGCCTCCGCGAAGTCCTCCACCACCCGCAGGTTGTACTCGAAGGCGATGTCCATGATCTGGTCCATCGCGCAGCGCCGGCCGTCGACGTGCACCGGCATGATCGCTCTGGTGCTGGGTGTGATCTTCTCCTCGATCAGGTCCGGGTCGATGTTCAGGTCGTCCCGGCAGTCCACGAACACCGGTGTGGCGCCGGTGTAGGTGACCGCCCACGCGGAGGCGACGAACGTCATCTCCGGCACGATGACCTCGTCACCGGGGCCGATGCCCAGGGCGCGCAGAGCAAGAGTGAGCGCCGCGGTGCCCGACGAGCACGCCACGCCGTGCGCCATGTCGTTGTACCGGGCGAACGTCTCCTCGAAGCGCCGGACGTGGGCCCCGTGCGCGGAGATCCACCCGCTGTCGACCGCTTCGGTTACGTACGCCAGTTCGGCCCCTGTCATGCTCGGCCGGGAGACCGGGTACTTGATGTCCATCAGGTCCTCGCTTGTTCGTTGGTGGCCGGATGACCGGTCAGGGCGGGCAGATTCAGCACCAGGTCCGTGGCGGCGGCCGCGCCGCCTGCCGCCCGCAGGAGTTCGCCGAAGTGGCGTGCGCGCTCGCCGAACGACGGCTCGTCCAGCACCCGGGTGATGGCCCGCTCGATGTCGTCGGCGCCGGCCCGGTGCGGATCGATCGTGAGGCTCACGCCGAAGTCCTGGCCGCGCACCGCTTGGTCGTGGCAGTCGACCCACAGCGGACGGACCACCATCGGCTTCCCGAAATACAACCCCTCGTGGAAGCCGTTGCCGCCTCCGTGGGTGACGAACAGCTTCACGTTCGGATGCGCGAGCACGTCCAGCTGTGAGGGAACCCAGCTCTCTATGCGGACGTTCGCCGGTAGCGGCCCGTCGGGCAGCAGGTGCTGCTGGCCCTTCGGCAGCTTCCACAGGAAGTGGGTCCGATCGGCGAGCCTGCGAGCCACCTCCAGCACGTCCGAGACATGCGCGGCGGTCAGGCGTGTGGTCGTGCCGAGGCCGACGAACGCGACGGACTCGTGCTTCGACAGCCAGTCTCCGAGGCCGTCGTCGGGAGCCTGCGGCAGCGGTGGGATCAGTGCGCCCACCATCCGCATGTTGTCCGGCACCGTGAACGGGTAGTCCAGCTCGGCAAGCGAGGTGACCAGCACGAGGTCGGCCCGGTCGATCTTCGCCATGAAGCGACGCGCCACCGGGTCGATGCCGAGCTCCTCACGGGTGAGCTTGTCCTTCCTGAGCATCCGCATCATGGAGGGACGGAGGAAGATCCCCATGGTGCGCCACCGGAACAGCCGGTTCTCGATGCGCTGGCGCCGGGTCATGTTCACGGACAGGCCCGAGTGCGGCACCGGGAAGTCGGCGTTCGTGTACGCCTTGCCGAACGGGGTGTAGGAGGTGACGTAGTTGCTGGGCAGGAACGGCACCACCAGCACGTACGGGATCTTGCGGGTGATCGCGATGTCAATGGCGTACGCGGTGAGGCTCTCAATGACCATCAGCGCGGGCTTTACTTCCTCGACGATCTCGAGGAGCCGCCTGTACTTGTCGACGTGCAGCGCCGGATCGTAGGTGTGGCGGATGATGGCGGCATGCGCGGCGAACCGCTTCGGGCCCGTCACCTTGGCGTAGACGTCCTCGTCCCACGTCAGGGCCGACAACTCCGGCACCACCTCGCCGAGTGAGGCGAACCGTACCGTCGACGCGTCGGCCAGCGCCTCGACATCGCCCCGGCGTTCCTCGTCGGTGGCGAACCACAGGTCCGGGACACCGCGCCGGGCGAACTCGCCCGCGATCGTCTGGACCGGGTTGAACAGACCGCTCTCGGGGAGGCTGACGAACAGGATCGGCCGCGAGCTGGATGACATGAGCAGCACCTTTCGGGCGGGCTTATCCACGGACGGGACCGGCGTGCGCCCCCGAGGTCCTATTCATCCCACCGCCGACGGCCGGAATTCCCTAGATCGGCGACGGCCGCGCAGGCCACCTGCGCCGGTGCCGCACCTGTAGGGAAAAACGGGTTGGGCCGGCCATACGCTCCACCGCTGAGTCCCTGTCGTACCTACCGGTCTGAGGTGGTCCCGCGTCATGAGCGAAGCCGGCAACGAGAACCCGGAAGTGATCGACCCGGTGGTCATCGTCGGTACCGCGTGCCGCCTTCCCGGCGGTATCGACTCGCCGGAGGAGCTGTGGCGCCTGCTGTGCGACGGTGAGGACGTCCTCGGCCCGTTCCCGACGGACCGAGGCTGGGACCTCGACGCCCTGTACGACCCCGACCCGACCGCGCCGGGCCGGAGTTACGTGCGCGAGGGCGGATTCCTCGCCGGCGCCGCCGAGTTCGACGCCACGTTCTTCGGGATCTCACCCCGTGAGGCCGAGCCCATGCACCCGCAACAGAGGGTGCTGCTGGAGGTCGTGTGGGAGGCGCTGGAGCGCGCGGGTGTGGACCCGGCGACGCTGCGCTCCACCGCCACCGGCGTGTTCGTCGGCGCGGAAGCGCACGAGTACGGGCCGGGGCTGACCAACGCGCACGGCGCCGAGGGCCATCTGCACACGGGCACCGCGGGCAGCGTCGCCTCCGGCCGTATCGCTTACGAACTGGGCCTTCGCGGGCCCGTGCTCACCGTGGACACGGCCTCGTCCAGTTCGCTGGTCGCCCTGCACCTCGCGGTGCGGTCGATACGCGGCGGGGAATGCGCGCAGGCCATCGTCGGCGGCGTCACGGTCATGCCGACCCCGGCCGCCTTCGTCGCGTTCAGCCGGCAGCGCGCACTGTCGCCCGACGCGCGGCCGAAGCCCTTCGGCGCGGACGCGAACGGCACCGCGTGGAGCGAGGGCGCTGGCGTGCTGTTCGTGGAGCGCCTGTCTACGGCACGCGCCGCGGGGCACCAGGTGCTGGCCGTGGTGCGGGGCTCGGCGATCAACTCCGACGGCGCTTCGGCGGGACTCACCGCTCCGAGCGAGGAGGCGCAGCGCGAGGTCGTCGTCGCGGCACTCGCCGACGCGGGCCTGCGTCCGTCCGAGGTGGACGCCGTGGAGGCGCACGGCACCGGCACCCCGCTCGGCGACCCGATCGAAGCCCGGGCCCTCATCGCCACCTACGGACAGGACCGCGACCGGCCGTTGTACATGGGGTCGCTGAAGTCCAACCTGGGTCACACCCAGGCCGCGGCCGGTGTGCTCGGCGTGGTGAAGATGGTCGAGGCCCTGCGGCACGGCGTCCTGCCCGCCACCCTGCGCGCCGAACCGCCGACGCCGCACGTGGACTGGTCGTCCGGTGCGGTCGAGCTGCTGACGCGGCAGCGCGACTGGACGAGCGGAGACGCCCTGCGGCGGTGCGGCGTCTCGTCCTTCGGGTTCAGCGGCTCCAACGCCCATGTTCTGATGGAGGAGGCCCCGCCCGTGCCCGCCCCGGCGGAACGGGTCACCGAGCCGGCCCCGGCCGCGTTGCCGCTGGTGCTGTCGGCGCGCTCCGCGGCGGCGTTGCGCGGTCAGGCCGCCGGCCTGGTCGGGCTGGAGGCCGATCCGCGGGATCTCGGGCACTCGCTGGTGACGACGCGTTCGCTGTTCGAGCACCGGGCGGTGGTCGTCGACCGAGACGGGCTGGAGGTGTTCGCCCGGGGCGAGGCGACGCCCGCCGTCGTCCACGGTGTGGCGGACGTCGAGGGCCGGACCGTCTTCGTCTTCCCCGGCCAGGGCGCCCAGTGGGCCGGCATGGGTGCGCGGCTGCTGGACGAGTCGCCGGTGTTTGCGGAGCACATCAACGAATGCGCCGTGGCGCTGTCGGAGTTCACCGACTGGTCGCTGGTGGACGTGCTGCGGCAGGCCGAGGGCGCGCCGAGCCTCGATCGCGTGGACGTGGTGCAGCCGGTGTCCTTCGCGGTGATGGTGTCGCTGGCGGCGCTGTGGCGTGCGCGGGGTGTGCGTCCGGACGCGGTCGTCGGTCATTCGCAGGGTGAGATCGCCGCCGCCGTCGTCGCCGGAGCGCTGTCCCTGGAGGACGGTGCGCGGGTGGTCGCGCTGCGCAGCCAGGCCCTCGCCCGCCGGATCGCGGGCGAGGGCGTCATGATGTCGGTGCCGTTGCCGGTGGAGCGCGTCGAGCGGATGCTGCCCGCGGACGGGTCCGTGCAGATCGCGGTCGTCAACGGGCCGGCCTCGGTCGTCGTCGCCGGTGCGCCCGCCGCGCTGGAGACGCTGTTCGACACCTGGACCGCCGACGGGGTGCGGGTGCGGCGTATCGACATCGACTACGCCTCGCACACGGCGCAGGTCGAGAAGATCCAGGAGGAACTGCTCGACCTGCTCGCACCGGTCCGGCCCCGCACCGCGGAGGTGCCGTTCTACTCGACGGTGACCGGCGAGTGGCTGGACACCGCGACGATGGACGGCGGCTACTGGTATCGGAACCTGCGCAGCACGGTGAACTTCGGACCCGCGATCGCCGCGCTGCTCGCCGAGGGACACCGCGCGTTCATCGAGTGCAGCCCGCACCCCGTGCTGCGCGTCGGTATCGCCGAGGCGGTCGAAGCGGCCGGCGTGCGGGCCGTCGTGACGGGCACGCTGCGCCGTGGCGAGGGCGGCCTGGACCGCGTGTACGCGTCGTTCGCCGAGGCGTTCGTGCGGGGTGTGCCGATGGACTGGGCCGGCCTGTACGAGGGTGGCCGCCGGATCGACCTGCCCACGTACGCGTTCGACCGCCGCCGCTACTGGATGGCCGGTCCCGGTGCCACGGCCGCGCCCGTGCGCGAACCGGAGCCCGTCGCCGTCGCCGAGGTCCCGGCGCTCGATCGCGCGGCGCTCCTCGACACCGTCCGGGCGCAGGCCGCCACCGTGCTGGGGCACACGGACACGGCCGCGATCGACACCTCCCGTGAGTGGCGCGCCCTGGGCGTCGACTCGATCACCGCCGTCGACCTCCGTGAGCGGCTCGTCGCCGCACTCGGCACCGCCCTGCCCACCTCCGTCGTCTACGACCACCCGACGCCCGACCGGCTCGCCGACTTCCTGCACGCCTCCGCCACCGGCGGGACCGAGGATGCCACCGTCACCCCGGCCACCGCCGACGAGCCGATCGCGATCGTCGGCATGGCGTGCCGGTTCCCGGGCGGCATCGCCGGCCCCGAGGACCTGTGGCGGGTCGCCGCCGAGGGACGGTGCGTGGTCGGCGACTTCCCGACCGACCGCGGCTGGGACCTGGACGCGCTGTTCGCCCCCGGCCCCGACGGCACACCCGCCGTCGCCACCCGCTCCGGCGGCTTCCTGCCCGACGCGGCGGGTTTCGACGCCGAGTTCTTCGGCATCTCGCCGCGTGAGGCCAAGGCGATGGACCCTCAGCAGCGCCAGCTGCTGGAGACCTCGTGGGAGGCGCTGGAGCGCGCCGGGCTCGACCCGGCCTCCCTGCGCGGTACCCGGACCGGCGTGTTCGTCGGCACCTTCGGCGGCAGCTACGAAGCGTTGCTCGGCCGGCGTGACGACTCCCGCGGCTTCGTCATGACCGGTACGACACCGAGTGTCATGTCGGGCCGGACGGCGTACGTGCTCGGCCTGGAGGGCCCGGCGCTCACCGTCGACACCGCGTGTTCGTCCTCGCTGGTGGCGCTGCACCTGGCCGCACAGGCACTGCGGGCCGGGGAGTGCGGGCTCGCGCTCGCGGGCGGCGTGACCATCATGTCGACCCCCGACAACTTCGTGGAGTTCACGCGGCAGGGCGGCCTGGCCGCCGACGGCCGGTGCAAGTCGTTCTCCGACGCCGCCGACGGCACCGGCTGGTCCGAGGGCGTCGGCGTGCTCGTACTGGAGCGGCTCTCCGCCGCCCGCGCGAACGGACACCGGGTACTCGCCGTCGTCCGTGGCTCGGCCGTCAACCAGGACGGCGCCTCCAACGGCCTCACCGCACCGAACGGGCCCTCGCAGCAGCGGGTGATCCGTGCCGCGCTGGCCAACGCGGGCCTGCGCCCGTCCGACGTGGACGCGGTCGAGGCACACGGCACCGGTACCAGGCTCGGCGACCCGATCGAGGCCGAGGCCCTGCTGGCGGCGTACGGCCGGGACCGGGAGACGCCGCTGCTGCTCGGCTCCCTGAAGTCCAACATCGGCCACACACAGGCCGCCGCGGGTATCGCGGGCGTCATCAAGATGGTGCAGGCCATGCAGCACGGCATGCTGCCGCGGACCCTGCACGTCGAACAGCCGTCGTCGCACGTGGACTGGTCGGCGGGTGCGGTGGACCTGCTCACCGAGGCCACACCGTGGCCCGACACGGACCGCCCGAGACGGGCTGCGGTCTCGTCGTTCGGCATCTCCGGCACGAACGCCCACGTCGTCCTGGAGCAGGTCGCCCAGCCGGAGCCCGAGCCCGAGACGAACGGCGTCCTGGTCCCGTGGGTGGTGTCGGCGCCCACGCCGGAGGCACTGCGCGCGCAGGCGGCGCGGGTCGCGACCGCGTCCGGCGGTGCGGCCGACGTGGCGCGGTCCCTGGTCGGCACCCGCACGCACTTCGCCCACCGCCTCGCCGTGACCGGCCGGGATGGCGACACCCTGCGGGCCATGCTGGCCGGCCCGGCCGGCGCGGTCCAGGGCTCGGTCGTCCCGGGCAAGCTGGGCGTGCTGTTCACCGGCCAGGGCGCGCAGCGCCTCGGTATGGGACGCGGCCTGTACGAGCGGTTCCCCGCGTTCGCCACGGCGTACGACGAGGTCGTCGCGGCACTGGGCACCGAGGTCCGGGATGTCATGTGGGGCGAGGACGCGGCGGAGCTCGACCGCACCCGCCGGACGCAGCCCGCGCTCTTCGCGCTGGAGGTCGCCCTGTACCGGCTCGTTCAGTCGTGGGGCGTAGAGCCGGACATGGTCGGCGGTCACTCGGTCGGCGAGATCGCCGCCGCGCATGTCGCCGGAGTGCTCTCGCTGGCCGACGCGGCCACGCTCGTCCTCACCCGGGCCGGCCTGATGGGGGCCCTGCCCGAGGGCGGGGCGATGCTCGCCGTCGAGGCGACCGTGGGCGAAGTCTGCCCGCTGCTGGTGGAGGGAGTGTCCATCGCGGCCGTGAACGGGCCGACGTCGGTCGTGGTGGCCGGTGTCGGCGAGGTGGTCGCGAAGATCCGCGACACCTTCACCGAACAGGGCCGCCGCACGAAGCTGCTGCCGGTCTCCCACGCCTACCACTCGCCGCTCATGGACCCGATGCTGGCCGAATTCGGCGAGACGCTGGAGGACCTGACGTTCCAGGAGCCGCGCATCCCGTTCGTGTCGGCGCTCACCGGACGGATCGACGCACCGGACAGCGGCATCTACTGGGTGCAGCACGTACGGCAACCGGTGCTGTTCACGGACGCCGTCCGGGCGATGGCCGACGCAGGTGTCCGCACCGTGCTCGAACTCGGACCGGACGGGACGCTCAGCGCCCTGGTGCCCGACGCCGTCGGCGACGCCGACATCCGGGCGATCCCGCTGCTGCGCCGTGACCGGCCCGAGGAGGACCGGGCCGTCACCGCGCTGACGGAGCTGTACGTGCGCGGCACGGAGGTGGACTGGGCGGCCTTCCTCGCGGACACGGGAGCGCACACCGTGACCCTTCCCACCTACGCGTTCCGCCATCAGCGGTTCTGGCCGGACGACGGCGAGACCGGTGACGTCACCGGCGCGGGTCTCGAACAGGCAGGCCACCCGCTGCTCGGCGCGGTCGTCCGGCTGGCGGACGGCGACGGCGTGCTGCTCACCGGCCGGCTGTCCGCCACCGCGCAACCCTGGCTGGCGGACCACGTGGTCGGCGGCCGGATCCTGTTCCCGGGCACGGGCTTCGTGGAGTTGGCGCTGCGCGCCGGCGACGAGGCCGGCTGCGGACGGCTGGACGAGCTGACGCTGGCCGTGCCGCTGGTGCTGCCCGCGCGCGGCTCGGTCCCCGTACAGGTCGCGGTCGGTGCGGCCGAGGACGGCCGCCGCCCGGTGAAGGTGTCCTCGTGGGCCGACGGCACCTGGACGCTGCACGCCACCGGACACCTCGCGGCGGACGCTCCCGCGGTGGACACGGCGTTCGCGCGGGACCAGTGGCCGCCGGCCGGCGCGCAGGCCCTGCCGCTGGACGACTGCTACGAGCGGCTGGCCGCGATGGACCTCGACTACGGCCCGGCGTTCCGGGGCGTGCGCGCGGTGTGGCAGCGGGACGCCGAGGTGTTCGCGGAGGTCGCACTGCCCGACGTGGTGGCCGACCGGGCGGACGCCTTCGGTCTGCACCCGGCGCTGCTCGACGCCGCCGTGCAGGTGGCGTTCCTCGGCGACCTGGGAGTGCCGCCCGGTGCCCTGCCGTTCGCGTGGGAGGGCGTGACCCTGCCGGCCGCAGGCGCGACGGCGCTGCGGGTCCGCCTGGCCCCGAACGGCCCGGGCGTGTCCGTCACGGCCGCGGACGTGCTCGGTGAACCGGTCGCGGCCGTCGAGTCGCTGACACTGCGGGCGGCCGCCACGCCCGCCGCGGCTCTCGCGTACGACTCGCTGTTCGCACTGGACTGGACGCCGCTGCCGGAGGCCGGGGCGGCCGAACCCGCCGCGGTACTGGAGTTCGCGCCGGCCGCCGGCGACATGGCGGCGGCGGCGCACGAGGCGGCGGCCAGGGCGCTCGAAGCCGTGCAGAAGCGGCTGTCCGGCGACAGTGAGGAACCGCTGCTGTTCGTGACACACGGCGCGGTCACGGGCGACGATCCGGCCTCGGCCGCCGTCTGGGGTCTGCTGCGGAGCGCCCAGACCGAGAACCCCGGTCGCTTCCTGCTGCTGGACCTGCCGGACGGCGGGGACCTCCCGGCGGCGTACGGCGCGCTGCTGGCGTCCGGCGAACCGCAGGGCTGGGTACGGGACGGCGTCGTGCACGCCGCCCGGCTGGCGCGCCTCGGCGCGGACGCGGGCCTGCTGCCGCCCGGCGGCAGCGGATGGCGGCTGGACATCCCGAAGCGGGGCAGCATCGACGACATCGCACTCGTCCCGTACCCCGATGCCGAGCGCGAACTGGCCGGCCGCCACGTGCGCGTACGGGTGCGCGCGGCGGGCGTGAACTTCCGGGACGTACTCAACGTCCTGGGCATGTACCCCGGTGACCCGGGCGCGCCCGGCGCCGAGGGCATGGGCGAGATCGTCGAGGTCGGTCCCGAGGTGACCGGCCTGCGCGTCGGCGACCGCGTCATGGGCATGATCACGGGCGGCTTCGGCCCGCTGGCGGCCGTCGACGAGCGGTTGCTCACGCCCGTACCGGCGGCCTGGCCGGACGACGTGGCCGCGGCCGTCCCGCTGGTCTTCCTCACCGCCTACCACGGTCTCGTCGACCTGGCGGGGCTGCGCGGCGGTGAGCGCGTACTCATCCACGCCGGTGCCGGAGGTGTGGGCATGGCCGCGATCCAGCTGGCCCGGCACCTGGGCGCCGAGGTGTTCGCCACGGCGAGCGAGGGCAAGTGGGACACGCTGCGCGCCCTCGGCGTCGCGGACGACCACATCGCCTCCTCCCGGACGCTCGACTTCGCCGGGGCGTTCGGCGGGGTGCTGGGCGAGCAGCGGATCGACGTCGTGCTCAACTCGCTGGCCGGGGAGTTCATCGACGCGTCCCTGGGCCTGCTCGCCGACGGCGGCCGTTTCGTGGAGATGGGCAAGACGGACCTGCGCGACCCCGCCGACCTGCCCGGCGTGCGCTACCTGCCGTTCGACCTGATGGTGGTCGCCCCGGACTGCATCGCCGGCATGCTCGCCGAACTGGGCAAGCTGTTCGAGGCCGGGGCGCTGGCGCCGCTCCCGGTGCGCTCGTGGGACGTGCGCCGTGCGTGCGACGCGTTCCGGTACATGAGCCAGGCCAGGCACATCGGCAAGATCACCCTCACGATGCCGACCGGGCCCGCCACCGGCGGCACGGTCCTCGTCACCGGCGGCACGGGCGGCCTCGGCAGCAGGCTCGCCCTGCACCTGGCCGGGCAGGGCGTGACCCGGATGGTGCTGGCCTCCCGCCGCGGCCCGGCGGCCGACGGAGCGACGGAACTGCGCGAGGAACTGGCGGCCCTGGGTGTCCAGGTGCGGGTGGTCGCCTGCGACATCGCGGACGGTGACGCCACCCGCGAACTGGTCGCGAGCATCCCCGATCTCACGACGGTCGTGCACACCGCGGGCGTGCTCGACGACGGCGTGGTCGGCTCGCTCACACCGCAGCGGCTGGCGACCGTGCTGCGGGCGAAGGCCGACGCGGCCTGGAACCTGCACGAGGCGACCAAGGACCGGCGACTCGCCCACTTCGTGACGTTCTCCTCGGTCATGGGCGTCATCGGCGGCGCCGGCCAGGCCAACTACGCCGCCGCCAACGCCTTTCTCGACGCACTGGCCGCCCACCGCCGCTCGGCGGGCCTGCCGGCCGTCTCCCTGGCCTGGGGCGCATGGGCGCCGGGCACCGGCATGACCGCGACGCTGTCCGACGTGGACCTCGCGCGCATGGCCCGCGACGGCATGGCCCCGCTGACGACGGAGCAGGGCATGGCGCTGTTCGACGCGGCGCTGGCCGTCGACGCCCCGGCGCTGGTACCGATGCGGCTGGAGCTGTCCAAGCTGCGCACCAGGAGCGACGTACCGGCCGTGTTGCGCGGTCTTGCCGGCACCGGCCGCCGAACCGCAGCCTCCACCGCGGCGGCGGAGGTCGCCACCCTGGCATCGCGGCTCGCCGGCGCGGCCCCCGACGAACGCCTCCGTCTGGTGCTCGGCGCCGTACGGACCGAGGCCGCCGCTGTCCTCGGCCACGGCTCTCCGGCCGCGATCGAGCAGTCCCGCGAGTTCCGGCAGCTCGGCTTCGACTCGCTCACCGGCGTCGAACTGCGCAACCGGCTCAACACGGTCACCGGCCGCCGGCTGCCGTCCACGCTGCTGTTCGACTACCCGACCCCGTCGGCACTCGCGGAGTACCTGCGGGACGAACTGGCGCCCTCCGCCGAGCCCGAGGCGGCCGGGACCGGCACCCCGCTCCAGGAGCTGGACCGGCTGGAGGCGGCCCTCGCGGCCGCCGGCCCCACGGCCGACCACGCGACGCTGGCCGACCGGCTCGAACAGCTCGGCCGACGGCTGCGGCAGGCGGAGACGGACGCGGCCGGACCCGTCGACGAGATCGACGCCGACAAGATCAACTCGGCCTCGGTCGACGAGTTGTTCACGATCATCGATGGCGAACTGGGCATCTCCCAGGACTGAACCCGCCCACCGCCCCCGTTCGTTGATGGAAAGAGGACCTGCGATGGATGACCACGGCCAGCAGGACAAGGTTGTCGAGTATCTGAGGCGTGTCACGGTCGACCTGCGCACCGCCCGCCAGCGCATAGAGGAACTGGAGTTGAGGGGACGCGAGCCGATCGCGATCGTCGGCATGGCGTGCCGGTACCCGGGCGGCGTGCGCTCGCCGGAGGACCTGTGGCAGCTGGTCGTGGACGGCACCGACGCGGTCACCGAGTTCCCGGCGAACCGCGGCTGGGACCTCGACACCCTCTACGACGCCGACCCCGAGCACGTGGGCACGTCCTACTCGCGGGCCGGCGGCTTCCTCCACGACGCGGGCGACTTCGACGCCGAGTTCTTCGGGATGAGCCCGCGGGAGGCCATGGCGACGGACGCGCAGCAGCGGCTGCTGCTGGAGACGTCGTGGGAGGCGCTGGAGCGGGCGGGCATCGACCCGGTGTCGCTGCGCGGCAGCCGCGCCGGTGTGTACGCGGGCGTGATGTACAGCGACTACCGGGAACTGCTCGGCGACGACGGCTACGAGGGCTACCGCACCAACGGCAGCCTGCCCAGCGTCGCCTCGGGCCGCGTGGCCTACACCCTGGGGCTCGAGGGGCCCGCGGTCACGGTCGACACGGCGTGCTCGTCGTCGCTGGTGACGCTGCACCTGGCCGCGCAGGCGCTGCGCAACGGCGACTGCACGCTGGCGCTGGCCGGCGGCGTGACGGTGATGTCCACGCCCAGCACCTTCGTGGAGTTCTCGCGCCAGCGCGCCCTCTCCGCGGACGGCCGCTGCAAGGCGTTCTCCGACGCCGCCGACGGCACCGGCTGGGCCGAGGGCGTGGGCATGCTCGTGCTGGAGCGCCTGTCGGACGCACAGCGGCTCGGCCACCCGGTGCTCGCGGTGGTACGGGGTTCGGCGGTGAACCAGGACGGCGCGTCGAACGGCCTCACCGCACCGAACGGCCCGTCGCAGCAGCGGGTCATCAAGCTGGCGCTGGACAGCGCCGGGCTGGCAGCGTCTGATGTGGACGTCATCGAGGCCCACGGCACGGGCACGGAACTGGGCGACCCGATCGAGGCACAGGCGCTCCTGGCGACCTACGGCCGTGACCGTGAGACACCGGCCCTGCTCGGTTCGGTGAAGTCGAACATCGGGCACACACAGGCGGCGGCAGGCGTCGCCGGAGTCATCAAGATGGTGATGGCGATGCGGCACGGGCTCGTGCCGAAGTCGCTCCACGCCGACACGCCGTCGTCCCATGTGGACTGGTCGGCGGGTGCGGTGACACTCGCGGCGGAGGCGAGCCCCTGGCCGGCGGTGGACCGGCCGCGGCGGGCGGCGGTGTCGTCGTTCGGCATCTCCGGCACCAACGCGCACACGATCCTGGAGCAGGCGCCGGACGCCGAGCCGCGCGCCGAAGCGCCGGTCGACGCAGTTGTGCCGTGGGTGCTCTCCGGGCACACACCGGAGGCCTTGCGCGCACAGGCGGAGCAGCTGGCACTGCGGCTGGACTCGGGTGCACACCCGGCGGACATCGGCCTCACCCTGGCCACCGGCCGGGCACACCTTGCGCACCGGGCCGCGTTCGTCGGCCGCGACGGCGCCGACCTGGCGGCGAAGCTGACGTCCTGGACCGCGACCGAGGCGGTGGTCGGTGACGGTCGGCTGGGTGTTGTGTTCACGGGTCAGGGTTCGCAGCGGCTGGGGATGGGGCG
>NZ_BMTT01000022.1 GCF_014649815.1 Streptomyces mutabilis
CCCCACCATGTCCAGCACAACGAAACCGACCAGCTCAGGCAACGATTTCTAACTGGAGTACTAAGACTGCCGTCCGCGGTCGCGCCCGGAGCTCTACGGCAGCTCAGGCAGGTCCTCGGCGTACAGCAGGGTCAGGTCGTCCGTGTTCGGGTCGGCCAGCTGGGCGACCCGGCTCGCGTGCCGTTCCACCATCGCCTCGAACGTCTGGCGGGCGGTACGGCCGTTGCCGAAGGCCGGGCCCTTCGGAATCTCCGCGAAGTACTTCGTCAGCGCCTCGGACGCGCCCGGTGCCAGCCGGTACTCGTGCTCGTCGGCCTGTTGCTCCACGATCCGCAGCAGCTCCTCGGGGCCGTAGTCGCCGAAGGTGATGGTCCGCGAGAAGCGGGACGCCACGCCCGGGTTGACGGACAGGAAGCGTTCCATCTCCGCCGTGTAACCCGCGACGATCACCACGACCGCGTCCCGCTGGTCCTCCATCAGCTTCACCAGCGTGTCGATGGCCTCCTTGCCGAAGTCCCGGCCCGCGTCCTCGGGGGAGAGCGCGTACGCCTCGTCGATGAACAGCACGCCGCCGTGCGCCCGCTGGAACGCCTCCTGGGTGCGGATAGCCGTGGAGCCGATGTGCTCACCGACCAGATCGACCCGGGACACCTCGACGAGGTGCCCCTTCTCCAGCACCCCGAGGGAGGCGAGGATCTCGCCGTACAGCCGGGCGACCGTCGTCTTGCCGGTACCGGGGGAGCCCGTGAACACCAGGTGGCGCTTGACCGAGGCGGCCTTCAGACCCGCCTGCTGCCGGCGCCGGCCGACCTCGATCATGTCGGTCAGTGCCCGCACCTCGCGCTTGACGCTCTCCAGGCCGACGAGAGCGTCCAGTTCGCCCAGCACGGCATCGGAGGTCCGTGCCGGCTCCACCGGTCGCGCACCGGCGATCAGGGGCTCCTGCTCGGTGCTGCGCTGGCCGGGGATGGAGCCCAGCAGGCCGGGGGTCTGACCCACCGTCTGCACGGCCGGCTCCGGCGCGGCGGGCGCGGTCAGGCCGGTGCTCTCGTCGCTCGTGCAGTCCTCGACGAGCGGACCGGAGTCACGGCCGGCCTCCGTGCCGCCGTCCGCGAACTCGTACCCGCCCCGCGCGCACCGTTCCGTGCGGCACTTCTTCAGCGTCGTGCGGCAGCCGTCGATCACGTGGAAGCCGTACCCGGCGCTGCCGGTCACACGGCAGTTCAGGAAACTCCCGCGGCCGCCCGCCGACACGTAGACGCCGGCCTCCGAGGGGGAGTCGACCGTGCAGCGCTCGATGGTGGGGTCGGCGCCCTTGGTGACGATCACGCCGGTTCGGTTGCCGTCCAGGGTGCAGTTGTTCAACGTGCCGCCGCTGCCGTGGTCGCGGAACCAGGCGCCCGTGGCGGCGTCCCGTATGCGGCAGTCGTCGAGCTGGGCGGTGGCGCCGTCGCTCACCGACACCGCGGTGTTGCGCACCTGGGACAGGTCGCTGTCCACGACGTCCGCACGTGAGCCGCGGTCCAGGACGAACAGCGCGTCCGGCACGTCGTGCACCCGGCAGGAGTCGAGGACCGCGGTGGCGCCGTCGCTCACCCAGACCGCCGGGTAGTCGCCGGTGCTGTCGAAGATCTCGCACTGGTTGGCGTCCACGCGTGTGCCCGGGTCCCACACCGACAGTCCGTTGCGCCCGAACTGCCGCACGCTGGTGCGGGTCAGCGTGAGGACGGAGCGGGACCGCAGGTCGACCGCGTTCTCCGGGACGTCGTGGATGCGACAGTCGGCGAGGGTGAGCACCGCGTCCGTGTCGAGGGTGACGCCGTCGCCGGTGGTGCGGTGCACGTCGCAGTCGGTCAGGTGCGCGGTGGCCCGGTTCGTGACCTGCACGCCGCTGCCCCGCACCTCGTAGACCTCGCAGCCCACGGCCTCGAGCGCGGAGCCCTCTCCCGTCACCGTCAGGCCCGAACCCGCGGCGTGATGCACCCGGCAGCGCTCCAGCCTGGGATGCGCGCCGGAGCGCACCGCGACGCCCGCCTGCCCCGCGGAGACGACCTCGCACTCCTCGAACACGCCGCCCCCGCCGTCCAGGACGG
The DNA here is from genome assembly GCF_014649815.1 of Streptomyces mutabilis. Classification (GTDB taxonomy): domain Bacteria; phylum Actinomycetota; class Actinomycetes; order Streptomycetales; family Streptomycetaceae; genus Streptomyces; species Streptomyces mutabilis. The sequence continues at coordinate 2,094 of NZ_BMTT01000022.1, forward strand.
CGAAGCCGGCACCGGCCGGGTTGTCGACGACGCAACGCCGCACCGTGGGCCGCGCGCCGCCGCGCACCTCAATCCCGGAGGCAGAACGCGCGACCACCCTCAGACTCAGCAGCTCCGGCGTACCGTCCTCGACGAGCACCGCGGGAGCCGCCGCGTCCTGGCCCTCCACGTACACATCCTGGATCACCGCCGAGGCACGCACGGTCAGCGGGACACCGTCCACGGGGGCGATCCGGACCGAACCCTGCCCGCCCTCGGGGCCGCGCAGGGTCACCGCCCGGTGGACGACGAGGTTCTCCCGGTAGGTCCCGGGGGCGACGGTGAGGACGTCACCGTCGGCCGCGGCCTCCAGGGCGGCGGCGAGCGATGCGTACTCACCCGTGCGGCGCCGCCACCGCGAGGTGCCGGTGTGCGTCACCTGGACCGTGCCCTGTGCCATGGCGTTGCTGTGCCCCCACCTCGTCGTACGCGGGTTGTCGCCGATTCGGTTCGGCCGGTCCACCGTAGCGTGCGCGCAGGTGGTGAGTTGACCGGAGGCGGAAGCCCGTCAGCTGTCCGCGCCGGTCTTGCCCCAGTCCGGGCCGGCCCGCTCCCACTCCTGCTCCAGGCGGGCGTACCGGCGGTGGACCATGCGCCGGACGGCGATCCGCCGGCCGGCCTCGACCAGGGCCGCGGCCACCGATCCGGCTCCGATCCCGGCGAGCACGGCGTGCGTCGTCGCGGTCGCGCCGTCGAGCGGGCGGGCCACCGTTCGTCCCTGCCCGTCGGTCCATATCGCGAAGTGGTCGCCGGGGGCAGGGTCGTCGAGGCTCGCCATGAGGGAGCCCTCGTGCCGCGAGCCGTCCGGCGCGGTCCAGTCGGCGAGCACCCGGCTGCGCAGGTCCCCGCCGGAGGCGCCCTCCGGGTCGACGGTCAGTGGCGGACGCTCCAGAGGGCGGACCACTGTGGCCGTCACCCGGTGCCGGGACTCGTGCTGTTCACGCACCGACCGCTGCAGGGAATCCTGCGCCGAGCCGCCCACGAGGGCGCCGACGAGGGGAGCCACGGTCAGGATCAGCAGCAGCCCCACCAGGGCCGTCCACGCCTCGGCCAGGTCCGTCGGGCGGCACAGCGGATTGTGCCGCCAGCGCCAGAGCCCTCCGATCGCCCGCACGATCCGCGCCCCCTTCCCGCTGCCGCCGCCCCCGGCCGGACCGTTCACTGCTCGCCCGTCCCGGGGCGCACGCGACGCACTCTCGCGAGCGCGCCCCCGCCGGGTTCCTCACGAACCTCTCACAAAGCCCAACGCGCGGGCCGCGGACCGGGTTCCCCGCCCCGGCCGGTGACCTGAACCGGTCGGTGGGGGAGGGACACGTCATCCGCAGACCCGCACGGGGTCGCCCACCCGGATCGTGCCGCGGCCGAGCGGGACCAGGTTCTGCCCGAAGACCAGTTCGCCGTCGGCGCGGCGGTGGAGGCCGAGGGTGTGCAGGGGTTCCCTGCCGCGCTCGGCGGTGCCCTGGTCGGTGGTCGTCACGACGCAGCGTCCGCACGGCTTGGCGACCCGGAAGGCGACTTCGCCCACGGTGACGCGGGACCAGCCGTCCTCGGCCCATGGTTCGGTGCCGAAGACGACAACGTTCGGCCGGAAACGGTTCATGGGCAGCGGGCCGTCGCCCGCGTGCTCTCCGCGCGCGATCAGGGAGTTGAGGGCGTCGAGGGAGGCCGTCGTGGTGAGCAGCAGCGGATATCCGTCGGCGAAGGTGACGGTCTCGCCCGGCAGCGCGTACCGCGGGTCGACGAGCCGACGGGTGGCGGGGTCGTCCAGGTAGACCAGCCGGACGTCCTCCTCGAGGAAGGCGCTGCACCAGGCGTGCACGGCATCGTCCTCGGCGGGGACCGCCTCGACCTTGTCCCGGAAGATCTGCGTCGGCACGGTGGCCCCCGCATGCGGAACCGGCACCGTGAGCGGCTCCCGGCCGGGTGCGGACAGCCGGACGCCGCCGCCGGGCAGCAACTCGGCGGCGACCAGGGCGATGCGCGGCTGCCTGCGTTGTGTGACGACCTTTCCCCCGTCGTCGATCAGCATCCAGCGGCGGTCTCCGGCCAGCCCCCAGGGCTCCACGACGGCCTCCCGGAGCGGCAGGCTCCGGGACGCCTTGACCGGATGGACGTGGATCGACTGCAGTCGCGAGTTCCCCATGGGGTCATCGTGCCAGGTGGCACCGGCAACCCCGGGAACGGCTCAGTAGCCGCGGTACTGCTGCTGGTTGTACGGGTCCTGATACGGCGCCGGAGCCGGCCGGGGAGCCGCGGGGCGCATCGCCTCGTACCCCGCCGGGCCGGGCGCCGCAGGGCGGGGCGGCTGAGGCTGCTGGGGGCCGGGGTACCCGCGCGGAGCGGTCGCCTGCTGCGGGATGTACGCAGCGGGCGCGTGCTGCAGCGGGGCGGGCTGCGGCGCCTGCTGCGGGTAACCGTAGGAGGGCTGGGAGGGGCCGGCCGGGAGGGCGGGCAGAGCCGACGGGAGCGCGGGCAGGTGGCTGCCCGGCGTGTCGTACGCGGCGGGGACCCGGATCGGGGCGATCTGCGGGGTGCCCCGCTCGGCCACGAGCGAGTCGTAGATCGGAGTGTCCGGGAAGGAGGCGGAGTAGTAGCCGCCGCCATAAGTGGAGCGGGGGGAGGTCATGGGACATAAGTTAAGCCCACGATGTGCTGGTTGGGGAGACCGATAAGAGGGTTGTTTTGCGTGTCCGCAGTGACCGGGCATCCCCAATGCGAGCGAATTCGGCGAAATGGGGGCGACACGCCGTGCGGTCTTGAGGTAAATGCCGAGTTCCGGGCGGGTTACCGGCCGTTGTCCCGGCGTCTTCCCGCACCACTCGTGAGCGAGGGGCGGCCGGGGACTAGGTTGGGCTCGAAATCAGGCGGACCGCCGGGACAGTCCCGGCTCGGTGACACGCAATGGGGGCGGACATGTCAATGCCGAAAGGATCGAACACCCCGGTGCCCACGACGGCGCTCCGGGTCGAACTGGGCCGGCGAACCGGCCCCGGAGTGCCCGACGTGGACGCCTCGGCGCTGCTCCTGGTGGGCGGGAAGGTCCGGACCGACGCGGACTTCGTCTTCTACAACCAGCCGGCGCACTCCTCCGGCGCGGTCCGCCACGAGGGCAAGCGGGACGCCGACGGCCGGGTGACCGACAGTCTGCTCGTCGACCTCGCGCGTGTGGAGCCCGCCATCGAGACGGTCATCCTCGCCGCATCGGCGGACGGCGGAACGTTCGGGCAGGTCCCCGATCTGTACATCGAGGTCCGCGACGCGGCGCGGAACACCGTCGCCGCCCGCTTCGACAACCCGGGCGCGACCGTGGAAACGGCTTTCGTGCTCGGCGAGTTCTACCGCCGCCAGGGCGCCTGGAAGTTCCGCGCCGTCGGACAGGGATACGACCGCGGGCTCGAGGGCCTGGCCACGGACTACGGCATCTCGGTGGACGAGCCGCAGCGGACACCCGCGGCCCCCACGCGACCGACGGCACCGGCCCCCGCGGCCGTCACGCCTCCGGTGGCCCAGCCCGCCCCACCCGCAGCGCAGCCCGCCGCCGCACCGCCGCCCCCGCCCGCGGCACCCCCCGCCGAACCGGTCCGGCTGACCAAGGTCACGCTGACCAAGGCGGCACCCTCCGTATCGCTCACCAAGCAGGGCGGCACCTCGGGCGGCATGCGCGTCAACCTCAACTGGGAGGTGCGCAAGCAGTTCTCCGGCTGGGCCCGCAAGCTCGGCCGCCCGGTAGCCATGCACGACGACCTCGACCTGGACCTGTGCTGCCTGTACGAACTCACCGACGGCAGCAAAGGCGTAGTACAGGCGCTCGGCAACGCCTACGGCGCCCTCGACCGGCCGCCGTTCATCCACCTCGACGGCGACGACCGCACCGGGGCCGTGGCGACCGGCGAGAACCTCACGATCAACCTCGACCACAAGCAGTACTTCCGGCGCATCCTCGTCTTCGTCACCATCTACGAGGGCGCCCGCTCCTTCGCCGACCTGCACGCCACGGTCACCCTTCAGCCGCAGTACGGCGCCCCGATCGACTTCTCGCTCGACGAGTGCACGGTTCCCTCGACGGTGTGCGCCCTCGCACTGATCACCAGCACCGGCGACGACCTGGTCGTCCAGCGCGAGGCCCGCTATCTGGTGCCGGAGCGCGGGGTGAGCCCGCAGCGGACGGTCGACCACGCCTACGGGTGGGGCATGGACTGGACCCCCGGCCGGAAGTGACGCCCGGGCGCGCGGTCGGCCTGCCACGTGCGCACGCTCAGCCCTCGTCGGCCACGGCGCCCGGACGGGCGTAGGTCCGGCCCTTCCAGGCCGCGCCGCGCCCCCGGTAGTGCCGCATCGCGGAGTCGATGGTCATGAGGAGGTAGAGGAAAGCGGTGAACGGCAGCAACGGGGCGAGCCACAGCGGCTGCCGGTAGTACCGCAGCATCGACAGGTACGTCCCCGCCATCACGAGCCACGCGGCGGCGCCCGGGAAGAGCGCCGCCGCGTTCCCCGTCGCCGCGCCCACGACCACCGCCGCCGGCGGCACCAGGTACACCAGCGCCAGACCGGCCACCGTCCCGGCGAGCACCAACGGGTTGTGGCGCAGCTGCGCGTACGCGCTGCGCGAGACCATCCGCCACAGGTCGTGCAGCCGCGGATACGGACGGACGCTGTCCACCCGGTCGGCCAGCCCCAGCCAGACGCGCCCGCCGACGCCCTTGACCGCCCGGGCGAGCGCCACGTCGTCGATGACGGCGTGCCGGATGGAGTCCGGGATCCGGGCCCGTTCGGCGGTATCGGCGCGCAGCAGCACACAACCGCCCGCCGCGGCCGCCGTCCGCGTCGCCCTCCTGCCGTCCGTCCCGCCGATCCACCGGAACGGGTACAGCTGCGCGAAGAAGTAGACGAAGGCCGGCACGACCAGCCGCTCCCACACGCTCTCCACTCGCAGCCGGGCCATCTGCGAGACGACGTCGTAACCGCCCGTGCGGGCCGCCGCCACCAGCCGGCGCAGGTTGTCCGGCGCATGGGCGATGTCGGCGTCCGTCAGCAGGAGGTACTCGGGCTCCCGCGTGCGGGCCAGGCCGACGCCGTGCCGCACCGCCCAGAGCTTGCCGGTCCAGCCGGCCGGCGGCTCCCCCGGCGAGGCCACGGTGAGTGGCAGTCCCTCCTGCAGCCGGGCCAGCTCGCACGCCAGTCCCCCCGTGCCGTCCGTGCTGCCGTCGTCGATCAGGAAGACCTCCGCGCGCCCCGGATAGTCCTGGGCGAGCAGGGACGGCAGACTCGCGGGCAGGACGGCCGCCTCGTCGCGCGCCGGGACCACCACGCAGACGGATGGCCACGCGTCCGGTTCCTCCTGGACCGGCAGCCGGACGTCCGTGCGCCAGAAGAAGCCCCGGGCGAACAGCAGCCACAGCCAGGCGGCGAACGAGAGGGCGGAAACGACGGTCACGACGGCAGTCCACACATCGGCGCTCACGTGCGCAGTCTGCCCCACGACACGGGGCCCCGACGGCGCATCGACTATGGTGGCCGGGTGAAGATCGCGCTCATGGACTCCGGAATCGGTCTGCTGGCGGCCACCGCCGTAGTACGACGCCTGCGACCCGACGCCGATCTCATCCTCTCCCTGGACCCCGACGGCATGCCCTGGGGCCCGCGCACCCCCGAGGACCTGACCGGACGGGCCCTCGCCGTGGCCGAGGCGGCCGCCGCACACCGTCCGGCCGCCCTCATCGTCGGCTGCAACACCGCCACCGTGCACGCGCTGCCCGCGCTGCGCGCCCGCTTCGAGCCCACACTGCCGGTCGTCGGAACCGTCCCGGCGATCAAGCCCGCCGCGGCCGGCGGAGGCCCCGTGGCGATCTGGGCGACACCCGCCACCACCGGCAGCGCCTACCAGCGCGACCTGATCGAGAAGTTCGGTGCCGGCGCGAAGATCACCGAGGTGCCGTGCCCGGGCCTCGCCGACGCCGTCGAGCACGCGGACGAGTCGGCCATCGACGCGGCCGTCGCTGCCGCGGCCGCCCTTACGCCCGACGACGTAACGACCGTCGTCCTGGGCTGCACCCATTACGAGCTGGTCGCCGAACGCATCCGCGCCGCCGTGCAGCGCCCCGCCGGACCGCGGCTCGTCCTGCACGGCTCCGCCGGCGCCGTCGCCGCCCAGGCACTGCGCCGGATCGGCGCCCGGCCCGACCCCGGCGCGCCTGCCGAAGGTACCCTCACCGTCCTGCTGAGCGGACGCGAGGGCACGCTGCCCGCGCCGGCGCTGGCCTACGACGAGGGCCGGCTGCTGCGCGCGGTCACGCCGGCGCGCTGACCGGCGGGCCCGCCGGTCGGCCCAGTCACCCTGCGCGACGAGGTACCGGTGCAGCGAAACCTGAGTAACCTCATATCCATGAGGCATCGCCACGGCGAGAGCATCCCCCCACCGCACGTCTGGACCGGACGTGCCACCAACCGGGTCCAGTGGTTCCTGTCCCTCATCGGCGCCGCCTGCCTGGCATTCGGCATCGCGCTGGCCGTCGAATCGGCCTGGGAGTCCGGAGGCGCCCCGCTGGCCATGGCGGTCGTCGGCTGCATCGCGGCGGGACTGCTGGTCCTCTTCGGCACGCTCGCCTTCGTGCACGTCGCGCTGAGGGTCGACGAGGAGTGCCTGGAGGTCCGCTGCGGCCACATCGGCGTGCCCCGCCGCCGCATCCCCCTCTCCCAGGTCGCCGGCGCCGAGTTCGCCCCGCACGTCACGCCGCGCCACTGGGGCGGTTGGGGCTACCGCTGGCGACCGGAGAAGGGCACCGCGGTCGTCGTACGCCGCGGCGAGGGGCTGATCCTGCGGTTGTGGGACGGCCACACCTTCACCGTCACCGTGGACGACGCGGAAGCGGCCGTCCAGGTCATCAAGGACCGCCTGCGGCCGAAGGCGCCCGGCTCGGCACGCTGAACGCGCCGTTGCGGTGAGACGGCCGGTCGGCGGACGGCCGGCGCGGGTCATGCGGTAAGTGCCGGCACCGCACGCCCATGGTCCGTCGGCAGCAGGGGGACCGTGCTGTCGGCCGTTCGGTCACTCGCCGTACACTCCGGGGGGTGACAGCCACCGCAACCTCCGTCGGCGAGCCGGACCGGAAGCAGCCGCAGAACGCACCCGCCACGCGCGCCGCCGCGCGGCTCCTGCGCCTCCTCCCTGCCGTCGCCGTCGCGCTCTCCGGAGTGCTGCTCTACGTCAGCTTCCCGCCGCGCGCCCTGTGGTGGCTGGCCCTGCCCGCCTTCGCCGTCCTCGGCTGGGCGCTGCGCGGCCGCGGCTGGAAGGCGGGCCTCGGCCTCGGCTACCTCTTCGGCCTCGGCTTCCTGCTGCCCCTGCTGGTGTGGACCGGCGTGGAGGTCGGCCCCGGCCCCTGGCTCGCCCTGGTCGCTATCGAAGCGGTCTTCGTGGCGCTGGTCGGCGCGGGCGTCGCGACGGTGTCGAAGTTGCCGGGCTGGCCCCTGTGGGCGGCGGCGCTGTGGATCGCGGGGGAGGCCGCACGCGCGCGCGTGCCGTTCGAGGGCTTCCCCTGGGGCAAGATCGCGTTCGGGCAGGCGGACGGGGTGTTCCTGCCGCTCGCCGCGGTCGGCGGCACACCGGTACTCGGCTACGCGGTCGTCCTGTGCGGCTTGGGCCTCTACGAGGTGGTGCGCATGGCCGTCCACGCGCGCCGCACCGGAGAGGTGCGGCGGAGCGCGGCGACCGTGGCCCTCCTCAGCGTGGCCCTGCCCGTCCTGGGGGCCGTCGCCGCCCGCCCGCTGGTCAGCGACGAGGCGGAGGACGGCACCGCGACCGTCGCCGTGGTCCAGGGCAACGTGCCGCGCGCGGGCCTCGGCTTCAACGCCCAGCGCCGGGCCGTACTCGACTACCACGCGCGCGAGACGCAGCGCCTGGCCGCCGGGGTCAGGGCCGGCAAGGTGGATCGGCCCGACTTCGTGCTCTGGCCGGAGAACTCCTCGGACATCGACCCCTTCGCCAACCCCGACGCCCGCGCGGTCATCGACCGGGCCGCCAGGGCCATCGGCGCGCCCATCTCCGTCGGCGGTGTGGTGGAACGCGACGGCAAGCTGCTCAATGAGCAGATCCTGTGGGACCCGGACAAGGGCCCGGTCGACACCTACGACAAGCGGCAGATCCAGCCGTTCGGCGAATACCTGCCGCTGCGCTCGCTCATCGGCGCGATCAACGACGAGTGGACCTCCATGGTCAGCCAGGACTTCAGCCGGGGGACGGAACCGGGCGTGTTCACCATGGCCGGGACCGAGGTGGGGCTCGTCACCTGCTACGAGGCCGCCTTCGACTGGGCGGTGCGCTCCGAGGTCACCGACGGCGCCCAGATGATCTCGGTGCCGAGCAACAACGCGACGTTCGACCGCAGCGAGATGACCTACCAGCAGCTCGCCATGTCCCGCGTCCGCGCGGTGGAACACAGCCGGACCGTCACCGTGCCGGTGACCAGCGGCGTCAGCGCGATCATCATGCCGGACGGGAGGATCACCCAGAGGACCGGCATGTTCGTGGCGGACTCCCTGGTCCAGGAGGTGCCGCTGCGTTCCTCCGAGACGCCCGCCACCCGCCTGGGCGTGGCTCCGGAGATCGTCCTGCTGCTGGTCGCGGCCGGCGGACTCGGTTGGGCCGTCGGCGCCGGTGTGCGCGGTCGGCGCGCCGGTGGCGTGTAGCCGTACGCCCGCCGAACCCCCCTCGACACCGCCCGGGCGGCACGGCCGGACCGTTAGGGTCGTTCGCATGGCTACTCCCGACTTCATCCGCGATCTGCGCGCAACCGCCGGACACCAGCTGCTGTGGCTTCCCGGAGTGACCGCCGTCGTCCTCGACGACGAGGGCAGAGTGCTGCTCGGCCGGCGGTCGGACAACGGACGCTGGTCCCTGATCGGCGGCATCCCGGATCCGGGGGAGCAGCCCGCGGCCTGCGCGGTGCGCGAGGTGGAGGAGGAGACCGCCGTACGGTGCGTCGTCGAACGGCTGGTCCTCGTCCAGGCGCTGAACCCGGTCACGTACGACAACGGGGACGTCTGCCAGTTCATGGACGTCACGTTCCGCTGCAGGGCCGTCGGAGGCGAGGCTAGGGTCAACGACGACGAGTCGCTGGAGGTCGGCTGGTTCGAGGCGGACGCGCTGCCGGACCTCGGGGAGTTCGGGCAGTTCCGGATCAAACAGGCGCTGTCCGACGCCCCCACATGGTTCGACACCACCAGCTCCGCCTGAAGTATGGAGCGCGCCCACATGTGGCGCGGGGCGTGGCCTGCCTAGGGTCGGGACATGACCTCGCCCAGTGTCCTTCCGGCTCCGCACGCCTCCTCGCTCGACCTCCGCGGCCGCACCGCCCTCGTCACCGGTGCCGCCGGCGGCATCGGCCGAGCCTGCGCGCAGCGGCTCGCCGCGGCCGGGGCCGAGGTAAGAGCCGTCGACCGGGACGCCGCCGGACTGGACGCGCTCACCGAGAGCTGCGCCGACCTCGCGGGCGGTGTCGCACCGCACGTCCTGGACCTGAGCGACCTGGACGCCGCCGAAGACGCCGCGGCCGGCACCGACATCCTCGTCAACAACGCCGGTCTGCAGCTGGTGCGCCCCATCGAGGAGTTCCCGCCGGACGTCTTCCACACCGTGCTCACCGTCATGCTGGAGGCCCCCTTCCGCCTCATCCGCGGTGCCCTGCCCCACATGTACGGGCAGGGCTGGGGGCGCATCGTCAACATCTCCTCCGTCCACGGCCTGCGCGCCTCGGCCTACAAGGCGGCGTACGTGGCCGCCAAGCACGGGCTGGAGGGACTGTCCAAGACCGCCGCTCTCGAAGGCGCGGCCCACGGCGTCACCTCCAACTGCGTCAACCCCTCCTACGTGCGCACCCCGCTGGTGGAGAAGCAGATCACCGACCAGGCCAGAGCGCACGACATCCCCGAGGAGCAGGTACTGACCGACGTACTGCTGAAGGACAGCGCCGTGCGGCGGCTCATCGAACCGGACGAGGTCGCGCAGGCCGTGGCCTACCTGTGCGGCCCGCAGGCGTCCTTCGTCACCGGTACGTCGCTGGTCCTGGACGGCGGCTGGACCGCCCACTGACCAGGACGCGACCCGCGCACCGAACCGGGCCGCGTACCCGGCCGGCCCGGGTTTTCCACAGGCCTGCCGGGACGACCCTGCGATGGGGAATCCTGTGAGCATGTCCCGCGATCACCTGCAGTCCGCCGAGCGCCCCGCCCACGATGCCGAGTCGCCGGCCGGTGACTCGGCGGACCCGGCGCCCGTGGCCGTCGAGACGCCCTTCCTGGACCTGCTGGCCAGGGGCGCCTCCGCCGACGCCTACGAGCAGCCGGTGCTCCTCGTCCGCGCGGAGGGAGGCCCGGCCGAGCGTATCGCCGCGCTCGAAAGGGCCAAGGCCCTCGCGCTGCGCGTCCGCTCCGAGCTGGAGGGCCGCCGACGCCGGGAGGCCGAGCTGTCCGCGCTCTTCGAGACCGCCCACGACCTGGCCGGACTGCGCGACCTGGACGCCGTCCTGCGCGCGATCGTGCAGCGGGCCCGCTCACTGCTCGGCACCGACGTGGCCTACCTCAGCCTCAACGACCCCGCCCGGGGCGACACCTACATGCGGGTGACCGAGGGCTCGGTCGCGGCCCGCTTCCAGCAGCTGCGGCTCGGCATGGGCGAGGGACTCGGCGGTCTCGTCGCCCAGACCGCCCGTCCCTACGTCACCGACGACTACTTCCAGGACGCCCGCTTCCAGCACACCCGCACCATCGACGCCGGCGTGCGCGACGAGGGCCTGGTCGCCATCCTCGGCGTCCCCCTCATGCTCGGCCACCACGTCATCGGTGTGCTCTTCGCCGCGGACCGGCGCGCCCGGGTCTTCGAACGGGAACAGATCGCCCTGCTCGGCTCCTTCGCCGCCCTCGCCGCGGCCGCCATCGACACCGCGAACCTGCTCGCCGAGACCCGCTCGGCCCTCGCCGACCTGGAACGGGCCAACGAGATCATCCGGGACCGCAGCGGCGTCATCGAGCGCGCCTCCGACGTCCACGACCGGCTCGCCGAACTCGTCCTGCGCGGGGGCGGGGTCCACGACGTGGCCGCCGCCGTCTCCCACGTGCTGGACGGCACCGTCGAGTTCACCGAGGCCGTCGCCGCACCGGCACGCGCCCTGGAGACCTCCCGCGCCGAAGGCCACGCGGTGCGGCACGAGGACGACTGGATCGCCGCCGTCACCGCCGGCGGCGAGCTGCTCGGCGCCCTGGTGCTCCGCGGCCACCCCGGACTCGACCCCGTCGACCAGCTCACCTTGGAGCGGGCCGCGATGGTCACCTCCCTCCTCCTGCTCGCCCGACGCTCCGCCGCGGAGGCCGAACAGCGCGTCCGCGGTGAGCTGCTCGACGACCTGCTCGACGCCCGCGACCGCGACCCACGCCTGCTGGGCGACCGCGCCCGGCGGCTGGGCGCCGACCTGACCGCCACCCACGTCGTTCTCGCCGCCCGCCTCGACACCACCGCGCCCGACGCCGACCAGGAGGCGGACGCGCGCAGACGGCTGTGGGCCGCGGCCTCCCACCTCGCCGCGACCCGGCACGGCCTTGCCGCCGCCAGAGACGGCGGCACCGTGCTCCTGCTGCCCCTGGCCGCCGACGACGGCGCGACGGACCTGGCCCGCCGCACCGCCCGGCACCTCGGCACGGCCGTCCACGAGGCCGTCACCGTCGGCGCCTCCGCTCCCGTGCAGGACCTCGTCGCCCACCCGGACGCCGTGGCCGCCGCGTACACCGAAGCCGGACGCTGCCTCGACACCCTACGGCTGCTGGGCCGCTCCGGGGACGGCGCCGCCGCCGAGGACTTCGGGTTCCTCGGCCTGCTGCTGGCCGGCGACCAGAACGTTTCCGGCTTCGTCGTCCGCACCATCGGCCAGGTCCTCACCTACGACGAACGTCGAGGCACCGAACTGGTGCGCACCCTCGACGCGTACTTCGCCTGCGGCATGAGTCCCGCTCGCACCAAGGACGAGCTCCACGTCCACGTGAACACGGTCGCCCAGCGCCTGGAACGCGTCGGGCGCCTCCTGGGTGACGACTGGCAGAGCCCCGACCGCGCGCTGGAGATACAACTGGCCCTCAGACTCCACCGCTTGTCGATACCGGCACAGCACTGACCCCCGCACGCACGGGCGTCCGGGGGCCGGTTGGGGGGCGGGTCAGACGGTGCGGGCCCCCGACGCACGGGAGGCGGACTGCTCGGCCCCGCCCGGCTTCGCGTCCTGCGGGGCGGTCGCGACCTCGGCGAGGTCCCGGTTGCGCGTCTCCTTGGCCACACCCACGGCGATCAGCGTCAGCACCACCGAGGCGATGACGTAGAGCGAGATCGGGGTGGAGCTGTTGTACTCGGACAGCAAGGCGGTGGCGATCAGCGGCGCGGGGGCACCGGCCGCGACCGAGGCGAACTGCGCGCCGATCGAGGCCCCCGAGTAGCGCATCCGGGTCGCGAACATCTCGGAGAAGAAGGCCGCCTGGGGTGCGTACATCGCACCGTGCAGCACCAGTCCCACGGTCACCGCGAGCAGGAGGCTGCCGAAATGCCCGGAGTCGATCAGCATGAAGAAGGGGAACATCCACAGCCCCACCCCGGCCGCCCCCAGCAGATACACGGGACGTCGGCCGATGCGGTCCGACAGCGCACCCCAAACCGGAATCACCGCGAAGTGCACGGCCGAGGCGATCAGCACCGCGTTGAGTGCGGTCTGTTTCGAGACGTCGGCGGCGGTGGTGGCGTAGACGAGGATGAACGCCGTGATGACGTAGTAGCTGATGTTCTCGGCCATCCGTGCGCCCATCGCGATCAACACGTCGCGCCAGTGGTGCCGCACCACGGCGACCAGCGGAAGCGGCTCGGACTTCGCCTTCCGTGTCTCGGCCTGCGCCAGTGCCTGCTTGAACACCGGCGATTCATCGACGGACAGACGAATCCACAAACCGACCATGACAAGCACTCCGGACAGCAAGAAGGGAATCCGCCAACCCCAACTGTTGAACGCGGAGTCCGACAGCACGGCGGTCAACAACGACAGCACACCGGTGGCCAGCAACTGCCCCGCCGGCGCCCCCGTCTGCGGCCACGACGCCCAGAACCCGCGCCGCCGCGCGTCCCCGTGCTCCGACACCAGCAGCACGGCCCCGCCCCACTCACCGCCGAGCGCGAAGCCCTGGACCAGCCGCAGCACGGTCAACAGCACGGGAGCGGCCGTACCCATGGTCGCGTGTGTGGGCAGCAGTCCGATCGCGAAGGTCGCCCCGCCCATCATCAACAAGCTCAGCACCAGCAGCTTCTTGCGCCCGAGCCGGTCGCCGTAGTGCCCGAACACCAGGGCCCCCAGCGGCCGTGCGGCGAACCCGACGGCGTAGGTCAGGAACGACAGCAGCGTGCCGACGAGCGGGTCGGAGTCCGGGAAGAACAGTTTGTTGAAGACGAGCGCGGCGGCGGAGCCGTAGAGGAAGAAGTCGTACCACTCGATGGTGGTGCCGATGAGGGACGCGGCGACGATGCGCTTGAGGTTGTTCGGCGTCGGTGGAGCGGATGCTGCGGAGGCCATGTGCGCCACTTCCTCGTGTGCGGTGGGGACGGGTACGTGTCGGCACACCGTAGAAATACGCAGGTCAGGCGCACATGTGGCGGGGCAACATAGTTCGAAGGTTGGCTATGCGCGCAGCCACCATGCCGGCTCGCGGGAAGCCGGTTCACACGATCGGTGATGCTCAAAACGAGTACCGTCCGGGGCGTCTGCACGGGCAAGAAGAGTCTTTCGGTGCGGGTGCGGGTGCGGGTGCGGGTGCGGGTGCGGGCGCGGGTGCGGTTCACGTTGGTCCCAGGAGATTCTTCGTCTGCTGGTGGTACACGCCTGACCGCGCTCCTGACCGGCGGTAAAGAGTGGAAACGTCAAGTGCCAGGCTGATTCGGCCCGCACCTGGTCCGCATCTTGATGAGTGGTACGTGGTGCTAGCGAGTGGGCCGCGGTACCACATGCGACGGCTCCGTGAGACGGCGAAGCCGCATTGGAGTACTCCGATGCGTTCGCGACACCAGCGCCCTCCAAGGGCTCGATCTTTCGGCAGGTCTCGTGGGCTCACAGATGAACGAGAGGTCGACTCTGGAGCGGGCTCGCGCCGTAACGATCAATGCCCGCGCAGTCGCCGCGACTCTCCGGTGATCACGGAGGCGCCGGGCTGCGCTGCTCTCGACAGAAGCCTCACGGCCCGGGGACACGGAGGCATCAGCCCGGCGCCCGCGTCATCACCGCGAGCCCCGCGATGGCATGCGATGACGCTCTTTGAAGAGGCCTTGCCGGCCAGGGGGGAACCAGACCTCCGCTGTCCTGTGCGAGCAGTCGTCTCGGGTCGTTGCATGGGCCCGGGCCGTCTGCTTACGCACTCTGGATTAGGGGATGCTCACACCGGACCTTCGCCGGTCGACCGCGGCCGCCCCCGGCAGCAAGCGCCACTTGATCACCGACCGCCGCGGAACAAGGCCTGGGCCTGGTGGGACGAGGCCGCCGGCCGAGTCCGGGCCCGGGACATTCGGGCCGTGGTGACGGCATCGACGAAGACGCAGCCACTGGAGCGGCAGCGCTCCTGCTCGCCGACCGGTTGGGGCGGGCTGTTGCGGTCTCCCGGGGCAGGGGGTCGCAGACCGTGGCGGCCCCCGGCACGGGACGACTCACATCGGCGGACGAGTCCGGGCCGTTGAGGAACGGCAGGGGAACTTTTTCACGGCAGCTGGTGATCCCCGCCACTCGTTCCGGGGCGCGGCTTCGGCCGCATGTCCCCGCCGTAGGTGGTGTGGTAGTCCGGGACGACGATTCGGCTCAACGGGGACTCCTGACGGACCAGCGCGACGAAGGCGTCCAGGTCCATCGCCGGGTCGCGGCGCGGTGGTTCGCTCAGGGGCTCTTCGAAGTTGTCCCAGTGGACGGGTACGACGACGTCGGGCTGGCCGAGTGCTCGCATCAGTCGAGGCACGTAGCGGGACGTCGAGGAGCTGGACGGCACCGCGATCATCGCGAGATCGGGGTTGAGCCCTTGGACCGCTCGCTCGGAGAAGTCGCTGGCGCCCATCAGGAAGGCCGAGGGCGCACCGCTGCCGGTGGTCACCTGGTAGGCAAGCGTGTCGCCCTCCGGCAGGTCGGAGATGGTGCGGGGGGCTGTCGGCGGTGGCGCGTGCAGGGTTCCCGGCGCGAAGTAGGTGTGCCGTTTGTTGCGGCTGTGCAGGCTCGACACCACCTGAACCGTGATTCCGTCGAAGTCCAGGACCTCGTCACCTTTGACCACCGAGATCTGCCCGGGGTCCACGCCGAACGCGGTCAGCAGGTGATACGTCGTCTCGGTGCCGACGATCCGGGCACCCGTGGCCTTGGCGATGTACGGCACGTCGGCGATGTGGTCCCAGTGGGAGTGGCTGACCAGGACGATTTCAGGGCGGCCGATGTGCTCCCGCACCCGTTCAGGATCGGACCTCAGCTTCGTACTCGGTTCGAAACCCCCGTCGAACAAACCGGTCTTGAACCGGGTGACGTACGGGTCGAAGAGCACTGTCCGCCCCTCGACGTCGATGCGCCAGCCGGACGTGCCCAGCCAACGGAAGGACGTCGAACCAGCCGGCGAGGCCGTGCGCGCCGTGGTGGTGGCGGCGTGGGCGGGGGAGGTGAGAAGCGGGGCGGCCGCGCCGAACGCGGCGCCGCGCAGCACCGTGCGTCGGCCGAAACCCTGGATGCGGCGCTTCGGGCGGGGTGCGTCTGTGTCGTCGCTCATGTGGTCAGGAGATCAGGAGACACCCGCCACAGTCCAAGATCGATACGTACGCGGTCTCATATGCATTCCCGTATGGGACCAGGTCATCCGCCACGACGGCGGAGGAAGTCGACAGCGATCCGAGCCGCTGTGCCGATCGCCGCGTCGACGGCCGTACGTGATGCGGCGAGTTCCCGCGTGCGGGCGAAGACGGAGACCGCGTAGCGGCTGCCGTCGGGATACCGAACGACCCCCGCCTCCATGTGAAGGCCGGGAAGGGTTCCGGTCTTCGCCGCGACCGTTGCCTCGTCCGGGAACCCCGACACCAGCCTGTGTCGGAAAAGCTGGCGGGACATCAGTTCCCGTACCTGCGCGCAGGCTTGCGGCGGGCCCGCCTCGTCCCGCCAGATGAGGCACAGCAGTCGGGTGATCTCGCGGGGCGTGCTGGCGTTGGTCCGCGAGGGATCCAGCACGCTCATCCGTCTCTTGCGGGCCTCCGGCAGCGCCGGGTAGCGCAGGGCGAACTCACTCTCGTCGCGTGCGCCGACCTCACTGAGCATCGACTGCAGCACATCGCGAGGACCGCCCACGATCCGGGTCCGTTCGAGGCGGAGCTCTTCGGCCAGGAGCCGTACCGTGTCCAGACCGACCTGTGCCAGCAGCAGGTCAGCCGCCGAGTTGTCGCTCACCGAGATCGCGAAGAGGGCCAGGTCGCGCAGGGACAGCTCGACGTCGTCCGCACAGCCGGCCGTGCCCCAGCCCCCCAGCCGGTCCGCTGCCGTGACCCGGACCCGCGCACGGGGGTCGAGCTGGCCGGCGGCGACCTGGCGCGCGAACTCGAGGACCAGCAAGACCTTGAAGACAGAGGCGATCACGACGGGCTCGTCAGCGCCGACGGCAACCTCGTCGGCTACCGTCCACTCACCCGCGGCCACCGTGTCGCCTGTCGCACGCCTGCCGATCGTCACCTCATCGCGGCACGGCTCCCCACCGATGGGAACCGCGTGCAACAACCCCTCGGCTCCCGCCCTCGCGAAGACCTCACGGACCTGATCCTCGACCATCGCTTCGCCCCTCACGTAAGGTCCCTGGCTGTGGATCTCTTGCGCCACCTGCGCATCTTTGTCGCCGTCGCCGAAGAGCTGCATTTCAGCCGGGCCGCCGACCAGCTCGGCATGGCCCAGCCACCCCTCAGTCAGGCGGTGCGCAGGCTGGAGAAGGATCTCGGCGCCGAGCTGTTCGACCGGTCGCGCCGACAGGTCAAACTGACACCCGCAGGCGCAATGTTGCTGGACGAAGCCCGTGCACTGCTACTCGGCGAGGAACGGTTGCGGACGCTGGCCCGCCGCGCCGGGGAGGGCGATTCGGGTACCTTACGTGCGGGCGTGCCCCCCGGCACGACGGTTGCCACGCTGTCGCTGCTGCTCGGCGCATGTGCGGAACACTATCCGGGCATGACCGTCGATCTCCAGGAGATCACCACCGAAGAGCAACTGCGACTGATCGCGTCCGGCGGGCTCGACGTCGGCCTCGTCCACCAGCCCGTGGACGTAACCGGCCTCCGTCTCGGTCCGGAGGTGCGGGTGGAACTCGGCGTCGTCCTACCGCGCGTCTCACCACTGGCCCGGCTTCCGGAGGTCGCTCTCGCCGAGCTGGCCGGTAGCAACCTCGTGCTCTTTCCACGTGCGCAGGCTCCCGGCTGGTACGACCGGATTCTGGACACCTGCCGGGCCGGGGGTTTCGTTCCCACCGGACTGCGGCATGCCTCGCACCCCGAGGTGTTGCTGGCCCTCGTCACCGCGGGGCACGGCATCGCCTTCGACCAGAAGCCGGTGGCCGGCAAGGAGCCCCGCGTCGTCTGGCGGCCACTGGGAGGCCGCCCCCTCACCCAGCGGACCAACGGAGTCTGGCCCGCCGGCCGATCCTCCCACCCGGCCGCTCCACACTTCGCCGAACTCGCAGCCGACGTACTCGCCCGCGACCGCGCGGCGACCCTGCACCGCGACGACGGCGCGCCCGCGGAGACAGAGCCGCCTCGCCCGTGGGCGGTGGTGTACGACGAAGCAGCATCGCGTTGGTAGGCGGTCTCGACGCCTTAGACGACCGGTGGGCTTCCTGAAAGTGGCAAAGGTGCGTGACGGCGCGTCAGCCAGGGACCTGCACGCCGCGGCCGATGCCGTGCTCGCGAACCGGGACGCACAGGGACGCTGACGCGCACACGCACCGCGCGTCGACAGCGGTCCACGCGCAGCCCCCGGAGCCGCACGGTTTCAGGCGACACGACCCGCGAGCGACAACCGGGAGCGCACTCGGCGGCCCTGGCCTGCTGACCGCCGGGCGACCCGCCCGTCGATGACCCGGTCGATGACGAGAGCCGGGCCAATGGTTCGCGCCTGGACGGTGCTGTGCCCCAATTGATGCAGGGCTGCCGGGTGAACGCGGGCGTTGTGTCCGCGTTGTGGCAGCCGAGCTGTGGAGCGTCGAGAACAACGTCGCGGGCGCGAACATGGACTTCGAGGAGTTCGCCCGAGCCGTTGGTGACGACGGCGTTCACCGGGGCTTCTGAGGCCGGAGCCGCACACCCCTGCTCGCGGTCCCCGGCCGTCCTCAGCCGTGGGGCAGCAGCGGAAGGCCGTGGCTCACCGGTGGTCCGCGTCCGGCCGGCCGGGTCTGCGGACCGGACGGTGGACCGGCGCGAGACGGGAGTTGCCGTCGAGTGCCGGATCTTCGGCGAGGGTGTGGCATCAGGACCCGGAGCCGTGGGCCGTTGTGGCGATTCAGCTGCCTGACTGCCGACCGGCGGGTGAAGGACCTGAAGCCCGGCCCGGTCATCAGGTCAGCGTTTGAAATCGACCTCTTCGATGCGTGTCTGCACGGTCCGGCCGCTTTCCCACGCGTTGGCGCCCGGTGCCACCTCCGGCATGGGGATGTCCGCCCGCTTCTGCCGATTGCCGGAGGTCGAGATGCCGAGCCGCTCGTCCCGGGCCCGGATCATCTCGTCCGAGGCCTGCCCGTCGTCGGTGAAGCCCATCATCAGTTGCGGGATTCCGTAGGGGAAGTCGTCGCGGTCGTACTGCCAGGTGTGGAACGTCTTGCCGTAGGTGGTCACGAGGTCCTCGAAGTAGGCGTGCTCGGCCAGGTCGGGGATGCCGGGGGCGGTGAGGCTGCCGGACTTGACCTCGTAGTGGTGGCTGTGCCACAGCCGCTTCTCGTCCTCGGGCAGGCCGCGGAAGCGTTCCTCGCTGATGATGTACTCGATGCCTATCAGGCGGGCGTCGGGCGCGTTGCGGTCGAAGATCACGCACTGATGCAGGTCGTGCCGGAGGTGAGTGCAGAAGTGCGTGGCCTCGACCTGCCGGCCCATGTCGTCGGCGTACATGTGGAAGCCGTTGAGGTAGGTGCTCATCGCGTCGACCGGGTACTTCGTCTGTACCGCCCCGGCGGCCAGGTCGAGCACGCGGTGCTTGAGGGGATGCCCCTTGCCGACCTTGCTGATCGTCGCCGCCTTGCGCCCGAACAGCAGTCCGACCGCGGCGGTCACGCCTGCCGCGGCTCCTATACCGATGGACGCGGCCGGCCTCACGCCGGAACCACTCGAACGGTGAGTGCCTCGTGTGGGTGCCATGGACGGCGAGTGCCCTGTGCCCGGCAGCCGTAACGAGCCACCGCCCGTCGGCCGCCACGCGGTCGACGAGCCGCGTGCGAGGATGTCGTCCGTGACCGGACCGCCTTCCTCGTCTGCCGCCGGAGACATGCCTCGCGACCATGGGCTCGGGTCCCGTACCGCCGCCGCGCTGGTGTTCGGGTCCTCCGCAGCGGTCCTGATCGTCGAGATCGTCGCACTGCGGCTGTTGGCCCCGTACCTCGGTCTCACCTTGGAGACCAGCACCATGGTGATCGGGGTCGCCCTCACCGCGATCGCCCTCGGCTCCTGGCTGGGCGGGCGCCTCGCGGACCTGGTCGATCCCCGCCGGCTGCTGGGGCCCGCGCTGGGAGTGTCGGGCGCGGCCGTGGCACTCACCCCCGCCGTCCTGCGCAGCACCGCGGAGTGGGCGCCCGTGCTGCTCCTGCTCGTCGCGGGTCTGACCATCCTGGTGCCGGGCGCGCTGCTCTCCGCGGTGACGCCGATGGTGACCAAGCTGCGGCTCACCAGCCTCGCCGAGACCGGGACGGTGGTCGGCCGGCTGTCCGGCGTCGGTACCGTCGGGGCCATCGTCGGTACCGTCCTCACCGGCTTCGTCCTCATTTCACGGTTGCCGGTCAGCGGCATCCTGATCAGTCTCGGCGTACTGCTGATGGCCGGCTCGGCGCTGGTCGGATGGCGAGCGCGCGGGTGGACCGGCACCCCTGCCCTCACTCTGGTGGTCGTGGCCGGCGGTCTGGCCACCGTCCCCGCGCCCGGCGGCTGCGACGCGGAGACCAAGTACCACTGCGCACGGGTCGTGGCGGACCCCGGCCGGGACGGCGGCCGCACGCTGGTGCTGGACGGCGTGCGACACTCCTACGTCGACGTCGACGACCCCACGTACCTGAAGTTCACCTATGTCCGTGCGATCGCGTCGGTGGTGGACACCGTCTTTCCCGGGAGTGAGCCGATCGCCGCCTACCACCTGGGCGGCGGAGGGCTCACCTTTCCGCGTTACCTCGCGGCCACCCGGCCGGGGACGCGCAGCCTCGTGTCCGAGATCGACGGAGGGGTCGTGCGCATCGACCGTGAGGAGTTCGGTCTGAGTCCGGAAGCCGGGGTCGACGTACGCACGGAGGACGGCAGACTCGGTCTGCGGAGGCTGGGGACCGGCAGCCGTGACCTCGTCGTCGGCGACGCCTTCGGGGGCGTCAGTGTGCCGTGGCACCTCACCACGGTGGAAGCGATGGCCGACGTACGGCGGGTGCTGAAGGATGACGGCCTGTACGTCGCGAATCTGATCGATCACGGTGACATGGCCTTCGCGCGTGCCGAAGTGGCCACGCTCGGCGAGATGTTCGAGCACGTGGCCCTCCTCGGCGAGCCCGCCGACATCGGCACCGGCCGGGCCGCCACCCCCGACGGTGGCAATCTGGTGGTGCTCGCCTCCGACCGGCCGGTCGACCTGCGCGCGGCCCGGGAAGCGCTTGACGACGGGCGAGTCGGCTGGGACATCGCCACCGGTGACGCACTCACCTCGTGGATCGACGGTGCCCGACCGCTCACCGACGACTACGCACCCGTCGACCAACTCCTGCAACCGCACGGCCCGCAGGTCGGGTGAGGACAGCCGATGGGTGACGGGATCCGTCTGCGGGCCGCCATGGCCGCGCTGTTGACCGTCGGCGCCGGTCTGGGACTGAGGGCGGTGACGGCGGGAGACGTGGCCAAGTACGGCGGGGACAGCCTGTACACCCTGCTGATCTTCGCCCTCGTCTTCCTGGCGGCGCCGCGGGTGACCGCGGCCAAGGCGGCGGCCATCGCGCTGGCCGTGAGCTGGGGCGTCGAGTTCCTGCAGCTCAGTGACGTACCGGCGGAGCTTTCCCGGCGCAGCACGGCCGCTCGCCTGGTGCTCGGCTCGACCTTCAACGCGCCGGACCTGTTCTGGTACGCGGTCGGTGCGCTGGCCGGGTGGCTCGCCGTCGCGTCCTCGGGAGCGGTCCGTGGCGAGCGTCCTTCATCGCTTGTGCGACGTGGAGCTTGAGCGCTGTGCTACGTGGTGCTCAGCGCTCGTCCGGCGTCGAGCGTCGCGGACGGCCGGTACGTCTCGTTCCGCTTCACGTGCCGGACCTTGCGGCCCCGGGGCACCAACGACACCGGTGACGTCTTCGTCAAGGACCTCAGGAACGGGGCCCTGCGCCATGTCCTCGGGCCGGAACCGTAGTTCGCCACGCACACCGGGAGGCTGAGCGCGGACGGCCGGCACGTCGTGTTCGTGGCGGCCGAGGAGCGGGTGCTCCGCGGCCCGCTCCAGGTGATCTACCGGATGGATCTGCGCACCGGGCGCACCGACACGGTCACCGCGCGGCCCGACGGCACGGCGAACCAGAGGCCGGCGTCCGGCCCGTCCACCGACGCCCACGGCCGGGCGGTGGCGTACGACGCCGTACCGCCGGACCTGTTGGGGGAGTCGTCCACCGCCACCGACCGGCAGGTCCTCGTCACGCGCCTGCGCTGAACCGCGCTCCGGGCGCCACGCCCGGCTCCCGGCGTAAGGAACCGGACGGTCCGGGCCGCGGTGCGGTGCTCCGCCGCACGACCAGATGAGTCGCCAGTTCGATGCGCCGGGCGGTTCTGCCGGCGCCGTCCGGGCGGAAAAGCATGCGGGTCGCCTCCTCGGCCATGTGCTGCAGTGGCTGGTGGACCGTGGTCAGCGGCGGGCTCGACCACTGGGCGGGCGGCACGTCGTCGTAGCCGACCACCGAGAGCTCCGCCGGGACGCGCAGTCCCTTGAGCCGGGCAGCCTCCAGTACGCCGAGGGCGTGGAGGTCGCTGCCCGCGAAGACGGCGGTGGGCCGGTCGGGGCCGTCCAGCAGGTCCATGGCGTGCTCGAAGCCGCCGGCCACCTGGAAGTCGCCGAAGCGGACCAGGCGGGGATCGACGGGCAGGCCCGCCACGGCCATCGCCGAGCGGTAGCCGTCGAGGCGGGCCCGTGCGCACAGCATGTCCTCGGGGCCGGTGATGATCGCGACGCGTTCATGCCCTTGGTCGGTGAGATGGCGCGTCGCCGCGAGGCCCCCGGCCCAGTTGGCGGAGCCCACGGACGGCACGTCGGGATCGGGATCGCCGGCCGGGTCGACGATGACGAACGGGATGTCACGCGAGCGGAGCCGGTGTTTCACCTCCGCCGGGAGCGAGGAGAAGACCAGCACGACCCCCAGCGGCCTGCGGCGGAGCGCTCCCTCGATCCAGTCGGGAGCGGGCGCGTGCCGCGTACCGCTCCGGGTGAGCACGACGGTCGCCCGATGGGCCTTGGCAACGTTTTCCACACCCTTCACGAGCTCCACCGCCCAGACGCTGTCCAGCTCGTGGAAGACGAGTTCGACGAGCGGGGAGCGCGGCCGGTCCGACGCCCGTCGACGGTAACCGTGCCCCTCCAGCAGCCGTTCGACCCGCGACCGGGTGCCGCTGGAGACATCCGAACGACCGTAGAGGACCTTCGAAACTGTCGGAGGGGAGACACCCGCCTCTTTCGCGACCTCGGCCAGCGTCACCCTTGCGCTCACCCTAACTTCATCGTGCATGCCAGCAGGATAGTTCACGCGATCGATAACGTTTTGGGTCGTCCCGCGCACGGCCATTGACCGTAAATCCCGACTGACTTTACTGTCCGACGGCATGGACTTTCGGTGATGAAGTCGAAACTTTCGAAAGGCGAACGATGAAGACACGTGCGCGCTTGCCCAGACTGGTCGCCACCGGCGCGACGCTCGCCCTGGCGCTGAGCCTTGCGGCCTGCGGCGAAGGGGACGGCGGGGCGTCGTCGGACGACGGCAAGATCCATGTCCTGGTCTACGGGGACGCCAGCAACAAGGTCGAACAGCAGATCGTTGACACCTTCAACAAGACGTCCGACGTCAAGGCGGTGCTCGACACCATCCCCGGTGCCGACTACCAGAAGAAGCTCCAGACGATCATCAACACCCCCCAGGCTCCGGACATCTTCTTCAACTGGGGCGGCGGCAGCATCAAGCCGTTCGTCAAGGCGGACCTGCTGATGCCGCTGGACGACATGATCAAGAAGAACCCGGACCTGGAGAAGAAGTTCCTGCCGACGGTCTTCGACAACGCCGTCGTCGACGGCAAGCCGTACGGCATCCCGATGCGCGGCACCCAGCCCGTCCTGCTCTTCCACAACAAGAAGGTCCTCGAAGAGGTGGGCGTCCAGCCGCCGAAGAGTTGGGGCGAGCTGCTCGCCGCGGTGGAGAAGCTGAAGGACGAGGGCGTCACGCCGATCGCGCTCGGGGGAGGCGACGTCTGGCCCACCCAGATGTGGTTCCAGTACCTCTACGACCGCATAGCCGGGCCGGAGCTGTTCGAGAAGGCCATCGGGGGCGACAAGAGCGCCTGGGAGAGCCCGGACAGCAAGAAGGCCCTCGACATGATCAAGGAGCTCGTCGACACCGGCGCCTTCGGCAAGAACTACGACTCCGTCAAGTACACCAACGGCGGCTCGGCCCAGCTGGTGGCTTCCGGCAAGGCCGGCTTCGAGCTGATGGGTTCCTGGTACTACTCCCAGCAGCTGACGGACCACCCGGACTTCGCCGAGAAGGACCTCGGCTACACCGCGTTCCCGGCCGTCGAGGGCGGCAAGGGCGACGCGGCCAACGTCGCCGGCAACACCAACAACTACTACTCGGTGATGAAGAAGACCAAGCACCCCGAGGCCGTCGCCGAGTTCCTGAAGCTCATGTACTCCGACGAGTTCGTCAAGGCGCAGCTGGACATCGGCAACCTGCCGACCACGACCGACACCGACGAGTTCATCGACGACTCGGGCACCCCCGAGTACTCGCGCTTCCAGTACGACCTCGTCGCCGACGCCCCGTCGTTCCAACTGTCCTGGGACCAGGCGTACCCGCAGAAGGCGAGCTCGGACATGCACAAGGCCGTCCAGCAGTTCTTCAACGGACAGCTCGACACGGACGGCTTCATCCAGGCCATGCAGGCCCTCCCGACCGAGTGACGAACGGCTCATGACCACACAGAGCACGAGCGCCCGGACCGCCGCCGGGCCCCGCAAGGAGTCCCGGCGGCGGCCGCCCGCCTCGTCCACGACCAAGGTGGGCCGCCCCGGCTTCGCCTGGGCGCTGCCCGCCGCAGTGTTCTTCGCCCTGTTCGCGATCGTGCCGCTGATCATGGTGGCCGTGCTGTCCTTCATGAGCTGGGACGGTCTCAGCTCGCCCGAGTTCGTCGGCACGGACAACTGGTCGCGCCTCATCGACGACCCGGTCATGCTCAAGAGCATCTGGCTGACCCTGTTGCTGACCGCGCTCGGCGTGGTCCTCCAGACCCCGCTGAGCATCCTGCTCGGCGTCTGGGCCGCCGGTCACCAGCGCAACCGCGCCGTCCTGTCGGTCATCTACTTCATCCCGCTGCTGCTGTCCGCGACGGCCGTGTCCGTGCTGTGGCGGGCACTGCTCGACCCGAACTTCGGCATCCCCGCCGACGCGACCTGGCTGTTCGGCGACGGCAACCTGTTCGGTGAACAGGCCACCGCCATCGGGGTGCTGGCGTTCGTCAGCACCTGGCAGTTCACCCCGTTCCACACACTGATCTACCAGGGCGCGGCCCGCGCGATCCCGCCGGTGCTGTACCAGGCGGCGGAGATCGACGGGGCGGGCCGCTACCGGCAGTTCTTCCACATCACCCTGCCGCAGCTGCGCACCTCCATGATCACCTCGATGATCCTGATGATCGTCGGGGGTCTGACCACGTTCGAGACGGTCCTCATCCTGACCCAGGGCGGCCCCGGCACCGACACCACCATCAGCGCCTACTACATGTACGACAAGGCGTTCAAGAGCTTCGACTACGGCACCGGCTCCGCGATCGCCCTGGCCCTGGTCGTGGCGGCCACGGTCATCTCGCTGATCGTCGTCCGGGTCTCCGGCTACGACAAGATGCGCAGCTCCATGGAGGGTGTGTCATGAGGCGCCGACCGAACTACCTGGGCGGCGCCGGATCGCTCGTCTGGCTCTTCCTGGTCGGCCTCCCGCTGTACGTGATGCTCGCAGCGACCCTGCGCACCCGCCAGGACTACGCCGAGAACGGCCCGGTCTCGATCCCGGACAGCTTCACGCTGGACAACTACACCGGCGCCTTCGACTCGGGGTTCGGCCAGTACTTCCTCAACACGCTCGTCGTCACCGTCAGCGTGATCGGCATCGTCCTGGTGCTGGTCCCGCCGCTCGCCTACGCGATCGTCCGCAGCCGCGGCAGGGCCACGTCGGCGATCTTCCGGCTGTTCCTGCTCGGCCTCGCCATCCCGGCCCAGGCCGTGATCGTGCCGATGTTCTACCTGATCAGCGAGGCCGGGCTGTACGACAACCTGCTCGGCGTCATCCTGCCCACGGCCGCGTTCTGCCTGCCGATGTCCGCCCTGATCCTCAGCGGCACCATGCGGGACATCTCGCCGGAGCTGTACGAGGCCATGGCGATGGACGGCGCGAGCCCGCGGCGCATGTTCTTCCAGCTCGTCGTGCCGCTCTCCCGCGGCGGCCTCTCCACGATCGTGGTGTTCTCCGCGCTCCAGGCGTGGAACGGCTTCCTGTTCCCGCTCGTGCTGACCCAGTCCGACGCCACCAAGGTCGTCACCCTGGGGCTCTACAACTTCCAGACCGAACACGGCATCGACATCCCCGGCCTGTTGGGAGCCGTGGTGCTGTCCATGACGCCCATCCTGCTCGTCTACCTGTTCGCCCGTCGTGCCCTGGTCCAGGGCCTGATGGGCGTCGGAGGAAAGTGATCGCCGACGTGGCCGTTGGAACCACCCCCGAAATCCCCCTCTGGAACGACCCCGCCCACTCCGTCTCCGCCAGGGTCTCCGCGCTGATCGAGGCGATGACCCTGCAGGAGAAGATCGCCCAGCTGTACGGCGTGTGGGTCGGCGCGTCCGACGAGGGCGGAGACGTCGCCCCCCATCAGCACGACATGGAGGAGGCCGTCGACCTCGACGCCCTCCTGCCCACCGGACTGGGCCAGTTGACCCGCCCGTTCGGCACCGCCCCCGTCGACCCCGCGCTCGGCGCGCTGTCCCTGCTGCGCACCCAGGCACGCATCGCCTCCGCCAACCGCTTCGGCATCCCCGCCCTCGCGCACGAGGAGTGCCTGGCCGGCTTCGCCACCTGGGGCGCGACCGCCTACCCCGTCCCACTGTCCTGGGGTGCCACCTTCGATCCCGGCCTGGTCCACCGCATGGCCGCCGCCATCGGCCGCGACATGCGCTCCGTCGGCGTCCACCAGGGCCTCGCCCCAGTCCTGGACGTGGTGCGCGACGCCCGCTGGGGCCGGGTCGAGGAGACCATCAGCGAGGACCCGTACCTCGTCGGCACCATCGGTACCGCCTACGTCCGCGGCCTGGAGGACGCCGGGATCGTCGCCACCCTCAAGCACTTCGTCGGCTACTCCGCCTCACGCGCCGGACGCAACCTCGCACCCGCCCCGATGGGGCCGCGCGAGCGCGCCGACATCCTGTTGCCGCCCTTCGAAATGGCGATCCGCGAGGGCGGTGCCCGGTCCGTGATGCACGCCTACACCGACGTCGACGGTGTGCCCGCCGCGGCCGACGAGAACCTGCTGACCGGGCTGCTCCGGGACACCTGGGGCTTCGACGGCACCGTCGTCGCCGACTACTTCGGCATCGCCTTCCTCAAGACCCTGCACGGCATCGCCGCCGACTGGGCCGGTGCCGCCGGTGCCGCACTGCGCGCGGGCGTCGACGTGGAACTGCCCACCGTCAAGACGTTCGGCGCGCCCCTGGCCGAGGCCGTGACCGCCGGCCGGGTCCCGGAGGCGGTGATCGACCGCGCCCTGCGCCGGGTGCTCACGCAGAAGGCCGAACTCGGTCTGCTCGACCCGGACTGGGACCCCGTACCGACCGCGCTCCACGACGCCGACCTGGACGACCTGGACGCCCTGCGCGGCCGGATCGACCTGGACGGCCCGGAGAACCGGGAGCTGGCCCGCACGGTCGCCGAGGAGGCGGTCGTGCTCCTGAGCAACGACGGCACCCTGCCGCTGGTCCGGCCGCGCCGCATCGCCCTGGTCGGACCCAACGCCGACGAGCCCACCGCCGTACTGGGCTGCTACTCCTTCCCGCAGCACATCGGCGTCCACCACCCCGGAACCCCGGTCGGCATCGAACTGCCCACCCTGCGCGAGACGCTGGCCGCCGAGTTCCCCGACGCGGAGGTGACCGTCGTACGCGGCACCGGGGTCGACGACGGGGACGTCTTCGGCATCCCCGAGGCCGTCCAGGCGGCCCGGGAGGCCGACGTCGTCGTCGCGGTCCTGGGCGACCGGGCCGGGCTGTTCGGCCGCGGCACCAGCGGCGAGGGCTGCGACGCCGAGTCGCTGGCCCTGCCCGGCGCCCAGCAGCAGCTCCTCGACGCGCTGCTCGACACCCGCAAGCCGGTCGTGACGGTGCTGCTCGCGGGGCGCCCGTACGCCCTCGGCCGGGCCGTGGCGGAGTCCGCCGCGATCGTCCAGTCGTTCTTCCCCGGCGCGGAGGGCACCGCCGCCGTCGCCGGGGTGCTCAGCGGACGGACGAACCCCTCCGGCCGACTGCCGGTCAGCGTGCCGCGCGGAGCGGGATCCCAGCCGACCACCTACCTCGGGGCGCGGCTGGCCCACGCCAGCGAGGTGTCCAACATCGACCCGACGCCCGCCTTCGGCTTCGGGCACGGCCTCGCGTACACCGCATTCGAGTGGAGCGACCTCGCGGTGGACGGCAAGGAAGCACCCACCGACGGCGAGTTCTCGCTAGAGTTCACCGTCCGCAACACCGGCGAGCGGCACGGCACCGAGGTCGTCCAGCTCTACCTGCACGACCCGGTCGCCTCCGTCGTCCAGCCGGTGCAGCGTCTCATCGGCTACACCCGCGTGCCGTTGGAGGCGGGGGAGGAACGCCGGGTGCGCGTCACGGTTCCGGCCGACCTCGCCTCCTTCACCGGTCGTGACGGCCACCGCGTCGTCGAGCCGGGCGACCTGGAACTGCGGTTCGCGGCCTCCAGCACCGACACGCGCCTGACGGCTTCGGTCACGCTCACCGGCCCGGAGCGCCGCGTCGACCACACCCGGCGCCTGCACGCCGTCTTCGCCGAGGAAGGCGCCGCCGACGCCTGATCCGCCGGCCGGACCACGAGCGGCGCACCCGGCAACCCGCCCGGGTGCGCCGCTCGTCGGAAGCGGGCCGCCCGTACGATGGGGACATGACGCGACGCTC
Organism: Streptomyces mutabilis; assembly: GCF_014649815.1. Lineage (GTDB taxonomy): Bacteria > Actinomycetota > Actinomycetes > Streptomycetales > Streptomycetaceae > Streptomyces > Streptomyces mutabilis. The sequence continues at coordinate 30,824 of NZ_BMTT01000022.1, forward strand.
GGCCGGACGCCGAGTTCAGTTCGTCGGTCTGGCCCACGGTGCCATCGGCGCGGTGATCCACCGCGACGTGCTCGCCGACATCGCCCGGGGAACCTCCTCGACTCGTAACGGACCGGGGCGGCCGGGCCGCCGCGCCCGCCCTGTGGATGGGCGGCCGGCTGCTGCGCTCCGCGGAGGAGCACGAGGACGTCCCGGCCCAGCGCGCCGCCGGTGCCGTGCTGATCGCCGTCGGTGTGACGGGCACCGCGCTCATGCCGAAGGCGGCTTCCCCGCACTCGCGGCCGTCGGGGGCCTCGTGCTGCGCCGCGCGCCGCGCGGCTGAGCCGGGTCAGCGCACGACGTCGAAGACCTGCTTCTGCAGACCGTTGGCGTAGACCTCGTGCTCGACGAGCCTCAGCTTCTGGGTGTCCTTGTCCGTGGTGCTGAACAGCCGCTTGCCCGCGCCGAGCAGGAGCGGGAAGACCAGCAGGTGGTAGCGGTCGATCAGACCGGCGTCGGACAGGCTCCGGTTCAGCGCGGCGCTGCCGTGGACGATGATCGGGCCGCCCTCGGTCTCCTTCAGCAGGGCGACCTCGTCGAGGGAGCGCAGGATCGTGGTCTCGCCCCAGTTCGGCACCAGGTCGTCGTCGGTCAGGGTGGTGGAGACTACGTACTTCGGCATCACCTTGTAGCCGGGGAACTCCTCCATGTCCGGCCACACCGGGCTGAACGCCTCGTAGCTGACCCGGCCCAGCAGCAGCGCCGTGGCCTCCTTCTGTTCCCGGTCCTTGATGGCGTACGCCTCGGGCAGGAACTCCACGTCCTTGAAGGTCCACCCGGAGTTCCGGTATCCGGGCTCGCCGCCCGGGGCCTCCACGACGCCGTCGAGCGAGACGAAGGCGGTGCTGATCAAGGTACGCATCTGCGGTTCCCCACTGTCTGTCTCGAATCCGTGCTCCAGCATGTTCGAGATGTACGACCGCCGGTCGGCGCGAAACTCATCGCTCCGTCCCGCGTGAACGTCAGACGGTCCTGACGACCGTCGTCACCGCCGTCACCGCGACGATCACCGCCAGCGCGTCCTCCGCCGCCTTCACGACGTGACGCACGGCCGCCGCGGACCACCGGCCCTGCGAGACCGACTCCACGGCCGCCACCGCGCGGCGCGCTGCGGCGTCCGGGAAGGCCGGGCGGTGCAGCTTCGCCCCGTGCAGCAGGGCCGCCAGGGACGCCGTACGCTCGTCCGGTGCCGCGCCGCCCAGGACGACGGCCTCCAGGCGCCGGCGCACCGCCGCTTCCACGGAGCCGAGTCGCCGGCGAAGCGTCCAGGCGGGCTCGCCCAGCGGCGTCGCGTCGACGACGGTGACCTTCTCGTCGGTCACCTCCACGCGGCCCGCCAGTGCAACTCCACCAGCGCGGCCGCGGCGAGCGCCGGCGCCACTCGCGCCGTCTCCCTCGCGGTGCCGGACTCGTGGTCCAGCGAGAGGAGCAGGAACTGCTCGCCGAGGGGAGTGGGGATCCCCGAGGGAGATGCCCTGTGTTCGGTCCTCAGGTGCCGGGCTGGGCGGCGGTCGCGGGTGAGGCTCTCGCCCGTGCCTTCGCGGACGCCCCCACCCGTACCCGCCGTTGCCGCACCGCCGGTTTCCCTGCGAGGTCAGCGCCCCCGCAGGGCGTCGAGCGCCTGCAGCGCCACGTGGAGTTCGGTGCGCTGTTCACCGGACTCCAGGTCGCGGCCGAGCAGCCGTTCGACGGTGCGCAGGCGTTGGTAGACGGTCTCCCGGGACACGCCCGCCGCGCGGGCGGCGGCGGTCTTGTTGCCGGCGGCGTCCAGGTAGCCGCGCAAGGTGGCCAGGAGGTCGGTGCCGTGCCGGGCGTCGTGGTCGAGGAGGCGGCCCAACTGCCGTTCCGCGTACTCCTGCACCCGGGTGTCGTCGCGGAGCGCGTACAGCAGGCGGGGAAGGCCGACGTCGGACCGTAGGTGGAAGGAGCGGTCCGGCGGGAGGGGCTGACCAGGCCCGGTCGCCTCGGCCACCCGGGCCGCCTCGCGGAACGAACGGGCGACGTCGGCGAGGTCCTCGGCCGGGGAGCCGGCGCACACGGTCGCGCCCGGGGCGGAGTCCAGGGCGGTCCGGCTCACGTGCTCGACCGACTGCCGGCAGGGCCGGGACGGGCGCAGCGCCAGCAGCACGCCGATGCGGGCGGGGGCCAGGAGCCCGACGAGCGCCTGCGTTCCCGACGCGTCCAGTTCCTCGGAGATGCGGGCCTCGGTCCTCGCGGTGTCCGCCTCGGCCGGGACGTCGGCGAGGACGGCGACGAAGCGGGTGTGCTCCGTGGGCAGCCCGAGCGCCGCGATGCGGGCGTGCGCGTCCGCCGGGGAGTGGTGACGCTGTTCCCTGAGGTCGCGCAGGGCGTCGCGGTGCGCGGCGCGTTCCCAGGGCGTGGGACGGGTGAGGCGGGCGATGGTAAGGGCCATCGCCGTGCGCTCAAGGACGGTGACGTCCTCGGGGCCGAAGGGCGGGGGAGCGGCCGCGCGGAACGGGCCGGACCGGCCGGGAGGGCCGTGGAGCATGGCCACCCGTCCCCAGGCCTCGCCCTGGAACTCGACCGGCGCCACGAGCCAGCCCTCGGGCCCGCGGATTCCCGCCCGGTCGGCGGCGGGAGTGGACCGGGAGCGCCGCTCCCAGTCGGCGAGCACGGTCTCCGCGGTGCTGCCGGAGGGCTCGCAGATCAGTGCCCGGTGGACCAGGTTCTCCAGGACGACCGTGTGTCCGCTCATCTCCGCCGCGGCGCGCAGCACGTCCCCGGGGCCGGCGCCTCGCAGGGTGAGGGCGGTGAACGCCTCGTGGACGCGCTGGGTCCGGCGCATCGCGTCCGTCTGGTTGCCGAGGATCAGTGTGTGGACGACCTGCGTGACCTCCAGGAAGTTCACGTCCTTGGCCAGCGTGACCAGGGGCAGGCCGCGCGCCCGGCAGGCGTCGACCAGCGCGTCGGGCGGCCGGTGGTACCGGCGGACGAGCTCGATGACCAGGGCCGCGGCGCCCACCGCGGCGAGTTCGTCGACGTAGCGGCGCACCCCGCCCGCGTCGTCGGGCAGCGGCATACCGGTGGTGAGGACCAGTTCGCCACCCTTGAGGAAGGAGGCCGGGTCCGTCAGTTCGGTGATGTGGACCCAGCGCACCGGGCGGTCGACGTGCTCCAGGCCGGTCACCACTCGCGGGTCGCCGTCGGCCACGACCGGCAGGGCCAGCACGTCGGCCACGGTGAGCGGACGGCCCGCCGGGCCGAGGTGCGGTTTCCCGCTCACGCTGCCTCCTGCACACCGGTCCCGTTCGGCGCCCGGGGCGCCCTTTGCCACTCTGACAAGCGCCACTGACCTGCGCAAGGGCGCCCGGGAGGGGCACCCGGCGGGTATCGGCGGCACGCTGGGAGGACACCGGTTGACACAACGTCCGGATACCGCGCCCCGCCCGGACAGATCACGCGTTGTCCGGGCGCGTACCGAGGGCATGTCTCGGGAGACGCAGCGCAGCCGACTACTCAGCAGAACCGACGACCAGGCCGGGAGACGAGCATGACCGCACTGTCGCCGCACCTTCGCCAGGCCACGCCCGTGACGGCGGTCCGGGGCGAGGGCGTCCACCTCCACGGCGAGGACGGCCGCCGCTATCTGGACTTCACCGCCGGCATCGGCGTCACCAGCACCGGGCACTGCCACCCCAGGGTGGTGGCCGCCGCTCAGGAGCAGGTGGGCACCCTGATCCACGGGCAGTACACGACCGTCATGCACCAGCCGCTGCGCCGGCTCGTCGACCGGCTCGGCGAGGTGCTGCCCGCCGGCCTGGACAGCCTGTTCTTCACCAATTCCGGCAGTGAGGCGGTGGAGGCGGCGCTGCGCCTGGCCCGCCAGGCCACCGGCCGCCCCAACGTCCTGGTCTGCCACGGCGGTTTCCACGGCCGGACCGTGGCCGCCGCCTCCATGACCACGTCCGGCACCCGCTTCCGGTCCGGTTTCTCACCGCTGATGAGCGGCGTGGTCGTCACCCCGTTCCCGACGGCCTTCCGCTACGGCTGGGACGAGGAAACCGCCACCCGCTTCGCCCTCAAGGAGCTCGACTACACCCTCCAGACGATCTCCTCGCCCGCCGACACCGCCGCCGTCGTCGTCGAGCCGGTACTCGGCGAGGGCGGGTACGTGCCCGCTACCCGCGCCTTCCTGGAGGGCCTGCGCGAGCGTGCCGACCGCCACGGCTTCCTCCTGATCCTTGACGAGGTGCAGACCGGCGTGGGCCGCACCGGCCGGTTCTGGGGCCACGAGCACTTCGGCATCACGCCCGACATCCTCGTCACGGCCAAGGGGCTGGCCAGCGGGTTCCCCCTGTCCGGCATCGCCGCCGCCGAGGAACTGATGCGGAAGGCGTGGCCGGGCTCGCAGGGCGGCACGTACGGCGCGAACGCGGTGGCGTGCGCCGCGGCGTGCGCCACCCTCGACGTCGTACGCGACGAGAAGCTCGTCGAGAACGCCGAGGTCATGGGGGCGCGGCTGCGCCAGGGACTGGAGGCGGTGGCCGCCCGTACGCCGGCCATCGGGGACGTACGCGGCATGGGGTTGATGCTGGCCTGCGAGTTCGTCACCGAGGACGGCGAGCCCGACCCCGGGACGGCGGCCCGGGTCCAGCGGGCCGCCGTCGACGAGGGCCTGCTGTTGCTGCTGTGCGGCGCCTGGAACCAGGTCGTACGGATGATCCCGGCGCTGGTGATCGGCGAGTCGGAGATCGACGAGGGGCTGCGGGCGTGGACGGCCGCCGTCGAGGCCGGCGTCTCGGGAGCCGAGGGCCGGTGAGCACCGCGAGGAGGGACATCATGACCGACACGCCGAGCCCCGTGACCGGGACACCGACCCGGCTGTTCATCGGCGGCGCCTGGGCGGACGCCGCGGACGGCGCCGTCATGCCGGTGGACGACCCGGCGACCGGCGACATCCTCTGCCACGTCGCCGACGCCGGCCCCAAGGACGCCCGGCTCGCCGAGGACGCCGCGGTCCAGGCGCAGGAGGAGTGGGCCCGTACGGCGCCGCGGGCCCGCAGCGAAATACTGCGCCGTGCCTACGAGATCGTCCTCGACCGCACCGACGAACTCGCTCTTCTGATGACGTCCGAGATGGGCAAGCCGCTCGCCGAGGCCAGGGGAGAGGTCGCGTACGCGGCCGAGTTCTTCCGCTGGTTCTCCGAGGAGGCCGTGCGGATCGACGGCGGGTACGGCGTCCTCCCTGACGGACGCAACCGCATGCTGGTCTCCCGACGCCCGGTCGGACCCTGTCTGCTGATCACGCCGTGGAACTTCCCGCTGGCCATGGGCTCCCGCAAGATCGGCCCGGCGATCGCGGCCGGCTGCACGATGGTCCTCAAGCCGGCCCCGCAGACACCACTGTCCGGTCTTGCCCTCGCCGCGATCCTCCAGGAAGCCGGGCTGCCGGACGGCGTGCTGAACGTCGTCACCACCTCCCGGGCCGGTGAGGTGTGCGAACCGCTCCTGCGCGGCGGTCGCGTCCGCAAGCTGTCCTTCACCGGCTCCACTGCCGTGGGGCGCCTGCTGCTCGCCCAGTGCGCTGACGCGGTGGTGCGCACGTCGATGGAGCTGGGCGGCAACGCGCCGTTCATCGTCTTCGACGACGCCGACCTGGACACGGCCGTGGACGCCGCCATGGTCGCGAAGATGCGCAACATGGGCGAGGCGTGCACCGCCGCGAACCGCTTCTTCGCGCACCGCTCGGTCGCCGAGGAGTTCGGGCGGCGCCTGGCCGAGCGCATGGGCGCCCTGGTCGTCGGTCCGGGGACGCGGGAGGGCGTCGACGTGGGCCCGCTCATCGACGCCGCCGGGCGCGCCAAGGTGGAGGGCCTGGTGTCCGACGCGGTGGAGCGGGGAGCCCGGGTGCTCGTCGGCGGCCGTACTCCCGACGGCCCCGGCTGCTTCTACCCGCCCACGGTGCTCACCGACGTCTCCCCGGACAGCCGCCTGATGGCCACGGAGATCTTCGGCCCCGTGGCGGCGATCCTCACCTTCGACGACGAGGACGAGGTGGTGCGCCGCGCCAACGACACCCCCTGGGGGCTCGTCGGCTACCTCTTCACCGAGGGCCTGGACCGCGCCCTGCGGGTCGGCGAGCGCCTGGAGGTCGGCATGGTCGGCCTCAACACCGGCCTGGTCTCCAACCCGGCCGCCCCCTTCGGCGGCGTCAAGCAGTCCGGGCTCGGCCGCGAGGGCGGAACGGTGGGCATCGAGGAGTTCCTGGAGTACCAGTACCTGGCGACGCCCGCCCGCTGACCATCCCGGCTTTGCATGGTCATGCGTCATCATGCATACTCTTCCTATGTCCAAGGTCCTCACCTCCCTCCCCACCGGCGAACGCGTCGGTATCGCCTTCTCGGGCGGCCTCGACACCTCGGTCGCGGTCGCGTGGATGCGTGACAAGGGCGCCGTCCCCTGCACGTACACCGCCGACATCGGCCAGTACGACGAGCCCGACATCGCCTCGGTGCCCGACCGTGCGAAGACCTACGGCGCCGAGATCGCGCGTCTGGTCGACTGCCGTGCGGCGCTGGTGGAGGAGGGCCTGGCCGCGCTCACCTGCGGGGCGTTCCACATCCGCTCGGGCGGGCGTGCCTACTTCAACACCACGCCGCTCGGCCGTGCCGTCACGGGCACGCTCCTCGTCCGGGCGATGCTCGAGGACGACGTCCAGATCTGGGGCGACGGCTCCACGTTCAAGGGCAACGACATCGAGCGGTTCTACCGCTACGGCCTGCTCGCCAACCCGCAGCTGAGGATCTACAAGCCCTGGCTGGACGCCGACTTCGTGACCGAGCTCGGCGGCCGCAAGGAGATGTCGGAGTGGCTGCTGGCCCACGGCCTCCCCTACCGGGACTCGACGGAGAAGGCGTACTCCACCGACGCCAACATCTGGGGTGCCACCCACGAGGCCAAGACGCTGGAGCACCTCGACACCGGAGTGGAGACCGTGGAGCCCATCATGGGTGTGCGGTTCTGGGACCCGTCGGTCGAGATCACCCCCGAGGACGTCACCATCGGCTTCGAGCGGGGCCGCCCGGTGACGGTCAACGGCAAGGAGTTCGCCTCCCCGGTCGACCTGGTGATGGAGGCCAACGCCATCGGCGGCCGGCACGGCATGGGCATGTCCGACCAGATCGAGAACCGGATCATCGAGGCCAAGAGCCGCGGCATCTACGAAGCCCCCGGCATGGCCCTGCTGCACGTGGCCTACGAGCGCCTCGTCAACGCGATCCACAACGAGGACACCCTCGCCCAGTACCACACCGAGGGGCGGCGTCTGGGCCGGCTGATGTACGAGGGCCGCTGGCTCGACCCGCAGTCGTTGATGATCCGGGAGTCGCTGCAGCGCTGGGTCGGCTCCGCGGTCACCGGCGAGGTCACCCTGCGCCTGCGGCGCGGCGAGGACTACTCGATCCTCGACACCACGGGCCCGGCGTTCAGCTACCACCCGGACAAGCTGTCGATGGAGCGCACCGAGGACTCCGCCTTCGGCCCGGTGGACCGGATCGGCCAGCTCACCATGCGCAACCTGGACATCGCCGACTCCCGCGCCAAGCTGGAGCAGTACGCCGGGATCGGCCTGATCGGCACCACCGACACCGCCATCGGAGCCGCACAGGCCGCCGCGACCGGCCTCATCGGCGCCATGCCGGAAGGCGGCGCCCAGGCCATCGCCTCGCGCGGCGAGGTCTCCGGCGACGACGAGCTGCTGGACCGCGCCGCGATGGAGTCCGGCACGGACTGACCGCGTACCAGGGGGATGCCCCAACCGGCAAGGGCCGGCTCGATGCCTACGGGCATCGAGCCGGCCCTTCTGTTTCTCGCCCCGGTGCACGACTTGCGTGTCGCACCCGGTTGTACCGGTGTCGCCGTGCCGCGTCGATCCGACATGCCCAGCTCAACCGCAACGCAAGCTGCACGCAAGCGACGCAAGGCGTTTGCGCATCAAACCCCGTCGTGGCGAGGAGCGTTGACAAACAGGTGACGCGCTAGAAATCTGATGACGCACTTTCCGCAAAGAATCGACTGTCCCGCTCAATTGATTCGCATGGTCGGTGCTTCCCCTTTGCTCGCCGACCTGTCGCACTCCCGGACTCCCACGGAACAAGAGGACCCCCCATGAGATGGAGATCTCTCGGCCGACGGTCGCTGACGGGCGCCGTCGTGACCGGGTTGGTGACGGTCGGGCTGCTGCCGCTGCCCTTCGCGGCCGGCGCGCAGGCCACCACGGGCGCCGCCGAGGTCAACCTCGCCCTCGGCCGCCCGGCCACCGCGGGCGGCTCACACGGCGCGTACCCCGCCGGGAACGCCACCGACGGCACCCAGGCCACCTACTGGGAGGGCCCGGCCGGCTCCTTCCCGCAGTGGGTGCAGGTCGACCTCGGCGAGGCCCGCGACGTCGAACGGGTGGTGCTCAAGCTGCCCGCCGGCTGGGAGAGCCGCAGCCAGACCCTCTCCCTCCACGGCAGCACCGACGGCTCCACCTTCCGCACCCTCGACGCCGCCTCGGCACGCGCCTTCGACCCCGCACGCGCCAACACCGTCGCCCTCGACCTCGACTCGCCCGCCGAGACGCGCTACGTCCGCGTCCACGTCGCCGGCAACACCGGCTGGAACGCCGCCCAGCTCTCCGAACTGGAGGTGTACGGCGACGAGGCGGTCACCGAGCCACCGCCCACCGGGACCAACCTGGCCCGCAACAAACCGGTCGAGGCCACCTCCTCGGTCCACTCCTACGTCGCGGCCAACGCCACCGACGACTTCATCTCCACCTACTGGGAGGCCGCCGGCCACCCCGCCGACCTCACGGTGAAGCTCGGCGCCGACGCGGACGTCAGCGCGGTGGTCGTCAGGCTCGACCCGGACCCGGTCTGGTCCGCCCGGACCCAGGGCATCCAGGTGCTCGGGCGGGCGCAGGGTGCGAGCGAGTTCACCTCGCTGCGCGCCCGCGCCGACTACTCCTTCAGCCCCGGCAAGGACAACACCGTGACCATTCCGGTCACCGGCCGTGTGTCCGACGTACGGCTCCGCTTCTTCTCCAACACCGGCGCGCCCGGCGGCCAGGTCGCCGAGTTCCAGGTCGTCGGTGCCGCCGCGCCGGCGCCCGACCTGACCGTCACCGGCCTCGACTGGTCGCCCGCCGACCCCTCCGAGCGGGACGAGGTCACCGTCGACGCCACAGTCCGCAACACCGGTACCGCCCCCTCGGCCGCCACGACCGCCGAGGTCACCGTCGAGGGCGCGACCGCCGGCACCGCCGAGGTGCCCGCGCTCGCCCCGGGTGAGTCCGCCGAGGTCGCCGTGGCCACCGGCACCCACGCGGCCGGCAGCTACGCGGTCGCCGCCGTGGTCGACCCCCGGGACACGGTCGCCGAACTCGACGACTCCAACAACAGCCGCGGCGCCGCGGACCGACTGGTCGTCGACCGGGCCCCCGGACCGGACCTGGAGGTGCGCTCCATCACGACCGACCCGGCCAACCCGGCCGTGGGCGCGCCCGTCACCTTCACCGTCGCCGTGCACAACCGCGGCACCAGCGCCGTCGAGACGGGCTCGGTGACCCGCCTCCAGGCCGGCTCCACCACCCTGAACGGCACCACCGGTGAGGTGGCCGCGGGCGCCACCGTCAACGTGCCGATCAGCGGCACCTGGAAGGCGACCGGCGGCGGCGTCACGCTCACGGCCACCGCCGACGCGACCGGCGTCGTCACCGAGACCAACGAGGACAACAACGTCCTCGCGAAGTCCCTCGTCGTCGGACGCGGCGCCGCCGTCCCGCACACCGAGTACGAGGCGGAAAACGGCCGTTACGAGGGCACCTTGCTCACCACCGACGCCAAGCGCACCTTCGGCCACACCAACTTCGGCACCGAGTCCTCGGGCCGCAAGTCCGTCCGGCTCGACTCCACCGGCCAGTACGTCGAGTTCACCTCCACCACGCCCACCAACTCCATCGTCGTACGCAACTCCATCCCCGACGCCCCCGGCGGCGGCGGAGCCGAGGCCACGATCAGCCTCTACGCCGACGGCGAGTTCGTGCGGAAGCTGACCCTGTCCTCCAAGCACAGCTGGCTCTACGGCAACACCGACGACCCCGAAGGGCTCACCAACCGGCCCGGCGGCGACGCGCGGCGGCTGTTCGACGAGTCCCACGCGCTGCTGGACCGCACCTTCCCGCAGGGCACCGAGTTCCGCCTCCAGCGGGACGCGGGCGACACGGCCGCCTTCTACGTCATCGACCTGATCGACCTGGAGCAGGTCGCGCCGCCGAAGACCAAGCCGGACAACTGCGTCTCCGTCACCGAGTACGGTGCCGTTCCCGGTGACGGACTCGACGACACCGACGCCATCCAGCGCGCCGTCACCGCCGACCAGAACGGCGACATCCCCTGCGTGTGGATCCCGGCCGGGCAGTGGCGCCAGGAGCAGAAGGTCCTCACCGACGACCCGCAGAACCGGGGGCAGTTCAACCAGGTCGGCATCCGGGACGTCACGATCCGCGGCGCGGGCATGTGGCACTCCCAGCTCCACACCCTGACCCCGCCGCACGAGGCCGGCGGCATCAACCACCCGCACGAGGGCAACTTCGGCTTCGACATCGACCACAACACCCGGATCTCCGACCTCGCCATCTTCGGCTCGGGCACCATCCGCGGCGGCGACGGCAACCATGAGGGCGGCGTCGGGCTCAACGGCCGCTTCGGCAAGGACACCAAGATCAGCAACGTGTGGATCGAGCACGCCAACGTCGGTGTCTGGGCCGGCCGCGACTACGCGAACATCCCCGAGCTGTGGGGCCCCGGTGACGGCCTGGAGTTCACCGGCATGCGCATCCGCAACACCTACGCCGACGGCGTCAACTTCGCCAACGGCACCCGCAACTCCACCGTCTACAACTCGTCCTTCCGCAACACCGGCGACGACTCGCTCGCCGTGTGGGCCAGCAAGTACGTCAAGGACACCTCCGTGGACGTCGGCCACGACAACCACTTCCGCAACAACACCGTCCAACTGCCGTGGCGGGCCAACGGCATCGCGATCTACGGCGGCTACGGCAACACCATCGAGAACAACGTCATCTCCGACACGATGAACTACCCGGGCATCATGCTCGCCACCGACCACGACCCGCTTCCCTTCTCCGGGCAGACCCTCATCGCGGGCAACGCCCTGCACCGCACGGGCGGCGCGTTCTGGGGCGAGGCGCAGGAGTTCGGCGCCATCACCCTCTTCGCGCAGGGGCACGACATCCCCGGCGTCACCATCCGGGACACCGAGATTTTCGACTCGACCCACGACGGCATCCAGTTCAAGACGGGAGGCGGTGCGATCCCGGACGTCAAGATCGACAACGTCCGCATCGACAAGTCGAACAACGGCTCCGGCATCCTCGCGATGGGCGGCGCCCGGGGCAGTGCCACCCTGACCGACGTCACGATCACCGACTCGGCCGAAGACGACATACGCATCGAGCCGGGCTCCCAGTTCAAGATCAACCAGTAGGACCGGCCGGCGGCCCCTGACCGGACCGCCGGCCCCAGCGTCACCCCCTCGGCGACGCGGCCACCACCGCGTCGCCGAGCCGTTCCGGTGACCGTTCGACGGGGAAGCGGCCGTCCTCCTCGCGGCGTTCGGCGTTGAGCTCGTCGACCGCGCCGAGCGCGTCACCGATCGTCGTGTAGTCCACCGCGACGAAGTTCACCGGTCTGCCGCGCCGCCGCTCGCAGTCGTGCGCCCGCTCCAGCACCCGCTCCCGGGCGTTGACCGTCCCGGCGTCCAGCCGCCGTCCGCCGCCGGCCGTGACGAAGTGGTTGAGCAGGAACAGCCGCTTGTCCGTGCCGCCCCGGTTCGGCAGGCAGGACATCTCGTCCGGACTGCGGAAGGCGAAGGGTGTCTCCATGCCGTACCGGTAGAAGTTGCGGTACCACGGCGCGGGCCCGTCGGCCTTCTCCGCGAAGACGACCAGCCGCCGACCGCCGTCGATCATGTCCCCCAGTTCCGGCCACGGGCGGTCCGGGTCCGGGTCCGGTTCGTACAGCAGGTCGGTCAGCCCGGCCTGCTCGAAGGCGGCCTGGCTGTCCACGGCCCCGACACCGTCCTGCAGGATCAGCGTGACGACCTCCGTGGGGTTCGCCCGCAGCCAGTCACCGATCTGCCGCAGAGTCGGCGCCAGCTCCAGGGCCCCGGCCCCGCACACGGAGTGACACAGCCACAGACCGGGCTCGGGCGGGTTCACCCGTCCCAGGATCGCGGTGAGCCGCCGCCGCAGTTCCGGGGAGAAGTCCGAGGTGCTCAGCCGGTCCGCGACCTCTTCGGGCCGCTCCCAGTGGTGCGTGTCGAGGAGCAGGACACGCACCCCGGCGTCGAGCTGACCGACGATGTCCGGGTCCTGGAGGGGGCCGATGAAACGGTCCGCCGTCGTCGCCATCGCGTTGTGGGACGCGAGCTGTGCGACCTCGTCGTACCGGGCGTCGCAGAGTTCGGCGCTGCCCTGGCAGATGCGGGGCGAGGAGCCGGTGATCGCCACCGGCGCCAGCATCGTGCCGACCAGCGCGCACGCCGTGACGGCGAAGGTCAGGGCCGGGCCGTGCCGCGGATCGGTGAGGGCCGGCAGGGCTGGCCTGGTCTCCCACACCCACCCGACGGTGATCAGCAGGGCGCCCGCGGCGAGCAGGATCACCGCGACGAGTACGGCGGTCGTCAGGAGCCGGTCGACGGCGGTGGCCTGGATGTCCGTGAGGAGTTCCGCCGCCGACGGGGGCCACGAGGCCGGACTGCCGAAAAGCGCGTCGACCGGCATGAGGCCCAGCAGCAGTACCGTCAGGGCGGTCAGCGAGGCGGCCGCGGCCGGCACCCAACCGAGCGGCATCAGCCGCCGCCTGACCGGACCGGGCGTCGACAGCCAGAGCAGGGTGAGCGCGGCGGCGCACAACGCCGCGGCCGCCGGTTCCACCACCTCCTGGAAGAGGCGGGTGACGGAGCGGGCGCGGTCCACCGGGGCCAGTGCCTCCTGAGCCGGGTCGATGTCGACCGTGATGACCCAGGTGCCTTCCCGCGCCTCCCGCAACAACTCCGCGGCTGCCGCCCGGACCTGGTCCGTCAGGGCGACCGGCGCCACCGAGGCCAGCGCCGCGGCCACGTCCCCCCGGACCAGTGCCGCCTGCACGGTCGGTCTGATAGCGGAGCGCGAGTCGGCCGGCACCAGGCGCATCAGCGCCTCCGTCGCAGCGAGGGCCTGGCCGGCGGAGAGCGGCAGCGACGGCAGGCCCTCCAGCGGCGCTTCACCGGCCACCACCTGCGCCGCCAGTTCGGACAGGCGTTGCACGAAGGCCTGGAAGTCGGGCTCGGACCGCTGCTGGAGGGCGGCGACGGCGTCACCGAAGTAGGCCTGGCTGAGCCGCTCGACGTTCGCCACGACGGGCTCGAGGTCGACCGTGACCCGCAGCCGCTCGCGGTCCCCCTCCAGATAGTGGATCACCTCGGCGATCTGCCGGTCGCCCATGGCCCGCAGCGTCTCCGGCGGGATCACGACCTTGAGGTTCGAGGTGATGGTCGACTGCGGGACGGGCAGCCGGTCCAGCAGCTCCTGGGTCAGGGGCGTACTGGCCGGGTCGACCAGCACCTCGTCGTAGAAGCGCTGGTAGGCCCGCTCGTCCTCCAGCACCTGGGAGTAGAACTTCGGATCGAGAACGGTGCTGCGCACGACGGCCGCCGCGGCCAGGACGGTCAGGCTCAGCACCGCCACGCACCAGATCAGCACCCCGACCCAGGGAGAGCGCCGAACCAGTTCGTCCATGAACCCATTCTCGTTTCAGCCGACCGTCCTGCGACACGGCGTCCCGGGTGGCACGCCAACACACTCATGCCCCGGCGCGGTCGGCCGACGCGGGGCAGCCCCCGCTCAGGACCTCCTCGATGGCGGCGCTCCGCTGCGGGTGCACACAGTGCCGGTGTTCGCCGGGACCGTCCGGCGCCGCCGGGAAGGCGGTGGCGCACGCGTCGTCCGCCTTCCAGCAGCGGGTGCGGAACGGGCAGCCGGAGGGTTGGTCGCCGACGGCACCGGGCCGTGCAGGACGATCCGCTCGGGGCGCTCCAGCAGGCTCGGCGTGGCCGACACAGCAGCGCCTCGGTGTACGGGTGCCTGGATGCGTCGGCGATACGTCGTGGGAGATGAACACCATGCCCAGACCGAGCCGCGCGCAGACCCACCAGAAGGTCGAGGATCCGGGGGCGAACCGACACCCTGGTCCGCATGACGTCCCGGCACGCGACGGGGGCGCGGCGGCCGTGCGCGTCAACGACCCGGAGGTCGTCGCCGTCACGGTCGCGGCCGTCGACCTCCCGGTGATCGGCCTGTGGAGGGACGGCGACAGTGGCGTCTTCACCACCTTGACCGTCCGCCACGCGCTCGCCCCCGTGGAGGCGGGCGCCGCGGCCGGCGCCACCGCCCGGCCGCGCCCCGACGGCAGCACCTTCGCCGCACTCGTCGAGGCCGTCCACGCGGCGGGCGTCCTGGTCATGGCCGACGTCTCGACCCTCGCCGAGGGCCGGGCGGCAGCGGCCCAGGGAGCCGACTTCGTCGGCACCACCCTGTCCGGCTACGTGCCGGGCTCCCCGGTCCAGTCCGCGCCGGACCTGGCTCTCGGGACCGACCTCGCCGGGTCGATCGGCACGCCGGTGATCGCCGAAGGCCGGATCGCCATGCCGGAACAGGCCGCGCAGGCACTCGCGGCGGGCGCGCACCGCGTCGTCGTCGGCACCGCCACACCGCGCCGACCCGTGTTCGCGGAGGGACTCACGAACTGACCCGGCGTGCGCGAAGGGGCGGTGGGAGACAACCTCCCACCGCCCCTTTCCCGTGCCGCCGCGATCAGACCGCCGGGGCCGGGTACGTCGGGTACTCCACCCCGGAGACGTGCTGGACGACGCGGACGACCTGGCAGGAGTAGCCGAACTCGTTGTCGTACCAGAGGTAGAGGATGGCGTTGTCGCCCTCGACCTTCAGTGCGCCCGCGTCCACGATCGAGGCGTGGCGCGAGCCGATGAAGTCGCTGGAGACCGCGTCGGGGGCGCTGATGAAGTCGATCTGACGCTTGAGCGGCGAGGTCAGCGACACCTCGCGCAGGTGGTCGAGCACGTCCTCGCGGGTGGTCTCGCGGGCGAGCTGGAGGTTGAGGATCGCGATCGACACGTCCGGCACGGGCACGCGGATCGAACTGCCGGTGATCCTCGCCTTGAGATCCGGGAGGGCCTTGGCGACGGCGGAGGCGGCACCCGTCTCCGTGATCACCATGTTCAGCGGCGCGCTGCGGCCACGCCGGTCGGACTTGTGGTAATTGTCCAGCAGGTTCTGGTCGTTGGTGAACGAGTGCACGGTCTCCACGTGGCCGCGCTGGACGCCGTACTCGTCGGCCATCGCCTTCAGCGGCGGGACGATCGCGTTGGTGGTGCAGGACGCGCAGGACAGGATCCGCTCGTCCGGCTTGATGGTGTCGTGGTTGACGCCGTGCACGATGTTGGGGACGTCGCCCTTGCCCGGCGCGGTCAGGACGACCTTGTCGATGCCGGGCCGCAGGTGCTTGGACAGACCCTCGCGGTCACGCCACTTGCCGGTGTTGTCGATGAGGATGGCGTCCTTGATGCCGTACGCCGTGTAGTCGACCTCCGTCGGGTCGTCGGCGTAGATCACCTTGACGGCGTTGCCGTTGGCGACGATCGTGCTGTTGTCCTCGTCGACGGTGATCGTTCCCTGGAACTGGCCGTGCACGGAGTCGCGGCGCAGCAGCGAGGCGCGCTTGACCAGATCCTGATCGCCACCGCCCCGGACCACGATGGCGCGCAGCCGCAGGCCGTTGCCCGAGCCGGCCTTCTCGATGAGCAGGCGGGCGACGAGCCGGCCGATGCGGCCGAAGCCGTACAGGACGACGTCACGCCCCTCGCGACGGTCGATCTTGTTGGCGCCGGTGGCTCCGGCGACGGCCTCGGCGGTGAACTCCTCCACCGACAGGTCGCGGTCGTCGCTCCGGTAGGTCGCGGCGAGCATGCCGATGTCGATCTGCGAGGGGCCGAGGTCGAGCGTGGTGAGGGCCCGAAGGAAGGGCATCGTCTCGGTGACCGACAGCTCCGCACCGGCGATCTGCCGGGCGAAGCGGTGCGTCTTGAGGATGCTGACCACCGACTTGTTCACCAGGGAGCGGCTGTGCAGCAGGACGGTGACGTCCCGCTCACGGTGCAGCTTCCCGATCATCGGGATCATCGACTCCGCGATCTCCTCGCGGTTCTTCCAATTGGTGAACGAGTCGTCGTTGACAGTCACGTCTCTATCTTTCGAGCTAGGCGGCGCTCATATGCTAACCCGACGGCCCTTGTGATCGATCAAGTGGGCCCCATGGTGATCAGATGAGTGCCCGGCGTGCCCGCTTCCGGGCTTGCCCGGCTGCCCCGCCGACGGAAACATGGGGCCGTGCACTCGGCGTCGCTGGACGCGGACGCCGTCGCGGCGTGGCGGGTCCCGGACGGCATGACGTCCCGAGTGCACGCGTTCGACGCCCGGGAAGGCGGGACCTTCCGCGTCTCGCTCACCTACCGCGACGGAACGGACGCCGAAGGCAAGTCGGGCGCGCACACGGACACCCACCACGGACCCTTCGCCCGGCTGGTGCCGGTGCCGGACGAACAGGTCGTGGAGGTGCTGGAGTTCGAGACGCCCGACCCCGCGTTCCGCGGCTCCATGACCGTGACCACGACGCTCGCCGACGCGTACGGCGGCACCGACGTCGTCGTGACGCACGACGGTCTGCCCGACGCCGTGCCCGCCGCGGACAACGAGACGGGCACCCGCATGGCCCTCGCGAAACTGGCCGCTCCGGTGGAGGCCGGTGAGCGTCCCTCCTGAGCGTCAGCGGTCCCGGTCAGGATCCTGCTCCACGGGCGGCTCGGGAACCTCACGCGAGTGCTGCTACCGGCCGGGCCCACTGTCCGCCTCGCGCGCCGCCCGGACCAGGTCGTCCTCGCCCGCGGGGAATCCGACGTCCCTGATGGCGCCGACCACCTCCCGGGCGTCGGTGCTGTGGAGCATGAGGCGATCTCCCGGTCCGTGGCTGAATCCCGGGGGCCCGGTGGGGCTCCGGGGGCGTCGGAGAACCTCCAGGTGACCCGCGGGCACCACTCATCACATTTCGAGCGATTCGTCGAACAGGATTGCGCCCCGGGCGTTCGGGTACGCGAGGCTGGACCGCCCCCGCGCCGATCACCGGGGCGGAGGCATTACCGCCGCTACCAGGGATCTGTCATGGAAACACCCGCGAACGACAACTCCGTCTCGCCCGCCCAGCGCGCGCTGGACGCACTCGCCGAGAACACCGAGGACACGGCGGCGCTCGACACGCTCGCGAGCAGCGACGTCCTCGTCCCGGTCCCCGACGACGCGAACGACCAGGAGTCCGCCGACCCGGGGATGCTTGCGCTCCCGGTGCTGGAGCAGCAGGGCGGTCGGCAGGTGGTGCCTGTCTTCACGTCCGAGCTCGAGATGGCGGACCTGCTGCCGTACGTCTCCCGCTACCGCATGGTGCCGCTGGGCGCCCTCGCGGCGCAGTGGCCGGCCGACGACCTGTCGCTGTCCATCGACGCCGGCTCCGAGCACCGCCTCACGCTCACGTCGGACGGCGTGCGCACCCTGCTGGCCCGTCCCTAGGAGCGAGAGCCCTCGTACCCCGAGGGGTGAGGGTCCGCGTCGTCGCCGAGCATGCGGGCCAGTACGGCCCGCTGCAGCGGCAGCACCTCGGTGTGCAGATCGCGGCCCTTGCGGGTCAGGGCGACGTACACGCCGCGCCGGTCCTCCGCGCACATCGAGCGCACGACCAGCCCGTCCTTCTCCAGCCTGGCGATGAGGCGCGACAGCGCGCTCTGGCTCAGATGGACATGGCCGACGAGGTTCTGCACCCGGCACTGGGAGCCCTCCTCGGGCCCCTCGGCCGCGAGGATGTCGAGCACCTCGAAGTCGCTCGCGCCCAGGCCGTGCGGATGCAGCACGCGGTCGATCTCGCAGAGCGTGCGCGCGTGGACCGAAAGGATCTCCCGCCACCGTTCCCCGAGCCGCGCCCCGGCCGTCCTGGCTGCCATGTCTGCACGGTAACACCGAAACCCCGGCGGCTCGTTTCCCGTGCAACAAGCGTGCGCGCAGCGCGAGGCCGGGGGCGAGCTGCGGGAGTCCCGGGCAGGCGGACGGTGGAAGGACACGGTACGAGCGGCCTGGAACCGGGGAGGGCGACATGCTCAGGACCCCCGTGCGCGGCACGCGTCGCGACATCCTCGAGTGGCTCGCGAACCCGGCCGCCCACTTCCCGGCGCGGCACCGCGCGGACGTCGTCGCGCACGGTGTCCGCGTGGAGCTCATCGCCGCGAAGCTCGGTGTGCCTCGCCGGGGCCGACACCCACGTCGAACTGCTCGCGGGACTCGGGCTGCTCCGCGCCACCCGCACCCGGCGGACGTACTACCGGCGTGACGAGGTGCGCATCGCCGAGGTGGCGCGGTTGTTCGAGAGGGGCTGGTGGCGACGCTCACGGGGGTGACACCGGCCGACGCGCTCCGGCGGCGCGGGGATCCTCTTACCCGTCTGTAGTAGGACATGGATCCCATGAGCGCCATCAGCATCGGTCAGGCCGTCGTCCTCGGAGCCGTCGAAGGGGTGACAGAGTTCCTCCCGGTCTCCTCCACCGGCCACCTCAAGATCGTCGAGGGGCTGATGGGCATCCCCGTCGACGACGACGCCGTCATCGGGTTCTCGGCGGTCATCCAGGTCGGCGCCATCGCCGCCGTGCTGGTCTACTTCCGCAAGGACATCGTGCGGATCGTCTCCGCGTGGCTGCGCGGGCTGACCGACCGGGAGCAGCGCTACCACCACGACTACAAGTTCGCCTGGTGGGTCATCCTCGCCACGATCCCGATCGTGCTCGTGGGCCTCACCGCCAAGCCACTGATCAAGGGGCCGCTCGCCTCCCTGTGGGTGGTCGCCGGCTCGCTGATCGTCGGCAGCGGCGTGATGTGGGTGGCCGACCGGACAGGCCGGCTCAAGCGGGGCGAGGACGACACCTCGTTCAAGGACGCGATGCTGGTCGGCGGCTCCCAGATCCTCGCCCTGCTCTTCCCCGGCTTCTCCCGCTCCGGCGCCACCATGTCCACCGCCCTGATGCTCGACCTGGACAGGGTGGCCGCCACCCGGCTCTCCTTCTTCCTCGGCATCCCGGCCCTGACCGGCGCCGGTCTCTACGAACTGAAGGACGCCCTCGGCGCCGGTACGGGCGCCGCGCCCCTGGTGGTCGGCACCCTCGTCTCCTTCGTGGTGGCCTACGCCTCCGTCGCCTGGCTGCTGAAGTTCGTCGCCAAGCACTCCTTCAACGCGTTCGTGATCTACCGGATCGCGGTCGGCCTCCTGCTGTTCGGACTGCTCGGCGCGGGCGTACTGCAGAGCTGACCGCGGCAGGCCGGGACCCGGCACGCACCGCTCAGCGGGCGTTGCGCAGCGGTTCCCCCACGCTCCTCATGTGGCGCAGCGCCTCCCGGTGCGAGGCCGACAGCCCCGTCTGGTGGTACGGGACGCCCAGTTCGGCGCAGTACCGCTCGGTGATGACCTGCGCCTCGCCGAGGGCCGGGGTCGGCATGCTGGGGAAGAGGTGGTGCTCGATCTGGTAGTTGAGGCCGCCCATGAACGCGTCGACGAGGACGCCGCCGCGTACGTTGCGGGAGGTGAGGACCTGGCGGCGCAGGAAGTCGAGCCGTGTGCCCTCCTCGATCATCGGCATGCCCTTGTGGTTGGGGGCGAAGACGGAGCCCAGGTAGATCCCGAACAGCCCCTGGTGCACGGCGATGAAGGCGAGTGCCTTGCCGGGGGAGAGGACCGCGAACAGGCCGCCGAAGTAGAGGACGAAATGGGCGACGAGCAGCGCGCCCTCCAGGACCGGCCGCTTCATGGACGGGCTGCGCAGGGCCTTGAAGCTGTTGAAGCTGAGATTGAGTCCCTCCAGCGTCAGCAGCGGGAAGAACAGGGCGGCCTGGTGCTTCCCGACGAAACGGGGCAGGCCCGTGGCCTTGCTCGCCTGGCGCCGTGACCAGACCAGGATGTCGGGCGAGACGTCCGGGTCCTTCTCCTCGTGGTTGGGATTGGCGTGGTGGCGGGTGTGCTTGTTCATCCACCAGCCGTAGCTCATGCCCAGCAGCAGGTTCGCCACCAGCAGGCCGCCCGTCTCACTGGGGCGCCGGCGGGTGAAGACCTGCCGGTGGGCGAGGTCGTGGGCGGCCAGCCCGAGCTGGCCGAAGACGACGGCCAGCCCCACCGCCACGAACGACTGGCTCCAGCTGTCCCCCAGTACCAGGAAGGCGGCGACACCGGCCGCGAGCGCCAGGGCGACCACGCCGAAACGCACCGTGTAGTACAGCGGGCGGCGCCTCAGCAGCCCCGCGTCGGCCATACGCCGGTTGAGTTCGGAGAAGTCGCTTCCCTTCGCGCGTCCCGTTTCCTGGTCGCGCGTGGGCAGGCTCTCGACGAGCACCGTTGGATTCACCATGTACTTCAGTATGCGGACGGGTCCACGGCCGCAGAATGACGCTCGCCCCCGAGCGGGGGTGTGGCCAGCACCACCCCCCGACCTGGGGTCCTCCCCGCCGCTGCGCGCCGGGACGGGCCCGGAGGGACAATGGCGATCATGAGTACGCCGACGACCTTCCAACCGGTCCTGGAACGCATCGCCGAGGAGATCGAGCGGACCCCGGGCAGCGGCCGGCCCGCGGACTACATCCCGGCGCTGGCGGCCTGTGACCCCCGCCGGTTCGGCATGGCCGTCGCCGAGCCGGACGGCACGGTGTACGGGGTGGGGGACTGGCGCGAGCCCTTCTCCGCGCAGTCCATCACCAAAGTGTTCACCCTCGCCCTCGTCCTGTCCCGCGAGGGCGACGCCCTCTGGGAGCACGTGGGCCGAGAGCCGTCCGGCAACCCGTTCAACTCCCTGGTGCAGTTGGAGTACGAAAACGGCATCCCGCGCAACCCGTTCATCAACGCCGGTGCCCTCGTCGTCACCGACCGCCTGCACACCCGTACCGGAGACGCCGCGGGCGAACTGCTCGCCTTCCTGCGCGCCGAGAGCGGCAACCCCGACCTGACCTACGACGAGGACGTCGCCGCCTCCGAGACAGCGCACGGCGACCGGAACGCGGCCCTGGGCCACTTCATGGCGTCGTACGGCAACATCGACAATCCCGTGCCGGTCCTGCTGGAGCAGTACTTCCGGCAGTGCTCTGTCGCCGCCTCCTGCGCGGACCTCGCGCTGGCGACCGGGTTCCTGGCCCGGCACGGCATCCGCGCCGACGGCACCCGGCTGCTGAGCCGCAGTCAGGCCAAACAGGTCAACGCAGTGATGCTGACTTGCGGGACGTACGACGCGGCCGGCGACTTCGCCTACCGGGTGGGCCTGCCGGGCAAGAGCGGGGTCGGCGGCGGCATCATCGCGGTCGTGCCGGGCCGCTGCACGCTGTGCGTGTGGAGCCCCGGCCTGGACGAGCGGGGCAACTCGGTGGCCGGGGTCGCGGCCCTGGACCGCTTCACGACACTGACGGGCCTGTCGGTCTTCTGAGGGAGAGGTCGCCGCGTGGCGTCAAGCCCTGTCGGCCCGGACGAGCTTGAGCCGCAGGACCAAGGCCATGGCACCCGCGCCGAGTCCGGCGACGCCCACGATCGCACCGGTCTCCGGCCATCCTGACTCCTCCCGTGACGGCCGGGCAGCCGTGACCGCCGCGGGCAGGGCCTCGGGGCCATGCCTCGGGCGGGCGGCCGCGGGAACCAGGGACCCGACCGGCTCCACGCGGCCGCCCGCCTCGAATCCCCAGTCGAGCAGTGCTCGGGCCTCCTCGTAGACGGCGTGGCCGCCGCCCTCCTGCGGGTTCATCACGGTCACCACCAGAGCCCGGCCGTCGCGGCGGGCGGCCGCGATGAGCGTGTTGCCCGCGTCGCTGGTGTAGCCGTTCTTGATGCCGATCAGACCCGGGTACGGCTCCACACCGTCAGCTCCGGTGAGCAGG
This sequence comes from Streptomyces mutabilis, assembly GCF_014649815.1. Lineage (GTDB taxonomy): Bacteria > Actinomycetota > Actinomycetes > Streptomycetales > Streptomycetaceae > Streptomyces > Streptomyces mutabilis. Next base: position 52,941 of record NZ_BMTT01000022.1, read on the forward strand.
CGGTTGGTGTTCATGATTCCGTACGAGCCCCCGTTCCGGCCGGGGAACATCGCGTCGACCTTCGCGCAGTACCGGGCGAAGTCCGGGTTCCGCAGCCCCGCCCGGCCGAACACCGCGAGGTCGTACGCCGACGACACCTGCCCCGGCGCGTCGTAGCCGTCCGGCGAGCGCACATGGGTGTCGTAGGCGCCGAGGGCGCGGGCCTCGGCCTGCATCCGGGCGGCCGTGGCGCTCCAGCCGCCGGTGAGCGAGGCGAGGACGTGAACCGCGTCGTTGCCGGAGTTCAGGAACACGCCGTTCCACAGGTCGGACACCCGGTAGGTACGGCCCTCGATGACACCGACCAGGCTGCTGCCGGGACCGATGCCGGACAGTTCGTCCGCGCTCACCTCGTGACGGATGCCGCCCGGCAGGACAGGCAGCACCGTGAGTGCGAAGAGGGTCTTGAGCGTGCTGGCCGGCGGCAGCTTGCGATGCGCGTCGTGCGCGGCCAGCACATCGCCGGTACCGGCGTCGGCCACCACCCAGGACAGCGCGGAGACATCGGGGACCCCGGGCGCGCCCGGCCGGGGCCGGACCTGGGTGCCGGAGCGGTACAGGAGTGCCTGCCCCGGCGCCGCGGCCCGTGACCCGCCGGGCGGACCGGGGTCCGGCCGTTCCGCGCGGGCGGCCGCCGCGGCGGGCATGAGCGTCAGCAGCCCGGCCGCGCAGAGCACACAGGTGGAGCGAACCGCCCGAGATGAGAAACCGATAGTCATACCGCAAACGTAGGAACGGGCCCCCGGACCGCCACGCTGCCCGGGCCGAGTCGCGTCCGCTAGCACCCGGATGACGTAGGGAGGGCGCGCACGGCCGCATCGGACGGGCACGTCCCCCGAGCCGGCACACGGTCGCGTCGGACGGTGCGCTCTCCGAGCCCTCACACGGGCCGCGCCGGGCGGCCGGTGGCCGGAGCCGACGCCCCGTCGGTCGACGCCCCCGTCGGACGACGGCCGTCAGCCGGCCGCCGTCAGCCGGCGGTCAGCGTCGGCTGGACGGTGCGCAGGAAGGCAGCGTTGTCCGGCGTCCGCCGCATCCGCTCCAGCAGAGTCTCCAGGCCCGACTGCCCGTCCCGGGTCTGAAGGGCCCGCCGCAGCCCGGTCACGGCGGCCGACTCGGCGGGCGACAGCAGCAGTTCCTCGCGGCGGGTTCCGGAGCCGGTCACGTCCACGGCCGGGAAGACCCGGCGGGCGGCGATCTCACGGCTGAGCCGCAGCTCCATGTTGCCGGTGCCCTTGAGCTCCTCGAAGTAATAGTCGTCGGCGCGAGAGCCGGTCTCCACCAGGGCGGTGGCGAGGATGGTGAGGGAGCCGCCCTCCTCGGTCTGCCGGGCGGCACCGAAGAACCGCTTCGGCCCGAGCAGCGCCCCGGCGTCGACACCGCCGCTGAGGGTGCGGCCGCCGGAAGAGGCCGCGTTGTTGTGCGCCCGGCACAGCCGGGTGAGGGAGTCCAGGAGGACGACGACGTCCTCGCCGGCCTCGACCAGCCGCTTGGCCCGCTCGATCACGAGCTCGGCGAGTGCGATGTGCTGCTTGGCGCTGTGGTCGAAGGTCGAGGCGTACAGCTCGCCGCGCACGGCCCGCCGCATGTCGGTGACCTCCTCGGGGCGCTCGTCGAGCAGCACCACCATCAGGCGGGTGTCGGGATGGTTGCCGGCGACCGCGGCGGCGATCTGCTGGAGGAGGACGGTCTTGCCGGTCTTCGGCGGGGCCACGATCAGGCCGCGCTGCCCCTTGCCCACCGGGGCGAGCAGGTCGACGAGGCGTCCGGTCGGCCCGGCCGCGGGGTGCTCGAGGCGCAACCGTGTGTGCGGGTGCAGCGGTGTCAGGTCACCGAAGCGGCGTCGGCCGCCCTGCCCGTCGGGTGCGCGGCCGCCCACCCGGGCGACGTCGGACAGGGCGCGGCGGTCACCGCGCACGCCCTCGACCAGATCGCCCTTGCGCAGGCCGTAGCGGCGGATCAGCGCGGGGGAGACGGAGAGGTCGGCCGGCTCGGGTCGGAGGCTCGGGCCTCGCAGGTGTCCCTTCCCGCCCGCGTCGATGTCGAGGACACCGCTCACGGTCTCGGCCGGGGACTGACGTACAGGGGGGTGTTCGAGTGTGGTGGTCATAAGGGTCGGTCCTTTCGAGGACGCGGGCACGGGACATGCGGAAGGAAGGGGTGAGGGGCCGCGTGAGGGGTCGTACGACACTCCTCCGGGCGGCGGGAACAGCACTTCGGACACAGCGGGTCGGAATTCCCGCTCACGAGGTTGTGCTGAGAAGCTGACGCGCCGGTCGTCATGACGGGCGAGTCGGCGAACCTGAGGAGAAACTGGCACCGGCGCCCGAGACGGGGCGTACACAAGTGCTTGTCGCACCGTACCACGGAATTCGTGGGGCGCTCACCGAAGCCGGTCGCGAGCAGCTGAGCGCCTTCGCCGCCGAGCCGACCCGGCGACCCACCGCCGTCCGCGACGAGTTCCTGATCAATGCAGGCCATGGACGGTGTCGACCCGGAGCGGGTGCAGGCGCTCGTGGAGGAACGCAGGGCCTGGGCGCTGGGCGAACTCGCCCGCTACGAACGGGTCCGCGAGCGCCTCCTGGACGGCGGCACCGAGGAGGAGCACCTGCGGGAGTCCGGCCGCGTCGGGCCGTACCTCACGCTCCTCGCCGGGATCGCGTTCGAGCGCGAGCACCCGCTGGTGCGAGCACGTCCTCACGGTGCTGCGAGAGCGGCGCGTCCCCGCGGCCCCCACCGGTCAGGCCCTAGGCTGAGCTGATGTTCAGCCCCGAAGGCCCCACCCTGCGCGAACTCGCCGTCCAGGCGCTGTCGTCGGTCGAGCACGGCTACGACCTGCTCGCGCCGAAGTTCGACCACACCCCGTACCGGACGCCCGACCGGGTGCTCGACGCCGTGGCCTCGGCCCTGGGATCGATGGGGCCGTTCGGCGCCGGACTCGACCTGTGCTGCGGCACCGGCGCGGGCGTGGACGTGCTGTCCCGGGTGTGCCGGGAGAGCGTCACGGGCGTCGACTTCAGCGCCGGCATGCTCGCCGTCGCCCGGGAACGCGCCGTTCCCGAGGGGCCTGCGGTTTCCTGGGTGCGCGCGGACGCCCGTGCCCTGCCCTTCGGCCCCGCCTTCGACCTCGTCGTCAGCTTCGGCGCCTTCGGGCACTTCCTGCCCCGCGAACTGCCGGGGCTGTTCGGCCAGGTGCGTTCCGTGCTGCGGCCGGGCGGCTGCTTCGTCTTCCCCGTCGTCGCCCCGCCCCGGCCCGGCTCCCGGGGCTACTGGACGCTGCTCGGCTTCGACGCCGCGATGCGGCTGCGCAACGCGCTGTGGCGGCCGCCGTTCGTCATGTACTACCGGACGTTCCGGCTCGGGGACGTGGGCCGGGAGCTGGCCCGCGCCGGTTTCCGCACGGACCTGCGGGCCCTTCCCGAGTTCGGGTACCGGCCCGACGGCAGCCCGCGCGCCCGGCTTGTCGTGGCCAGACGGCTGCCGTGATGACGGGGCGGGCGGGAGCCGGCCGCCTGCCGTGAGGACGGGCGCGGACGGGAGTCAGCCGGCCGCCGGAAGGGTGAACTCGTAGACCAGCGCGTCCTGCCGGGCGTCCAGGAGGAGGTCCGTGATCTCCAGGGGCCGCGCGTACTGGTCGTGCACTCGCCGGACGACGCGCACCGACGGCGTGTCCGCGAGCCGGGTGATCGTGTCGCGGTGGTGCAGGGTCAGGCCCGCCCCGCGCATCCAGTCGTACGCCCGCAGCAGCTGCGCCGAGGCGGAACCGTCGGCGCGGCCGCGATAGCGGGCCAGTTCCTCGACCTCGGCCAGGGCCACGGCGGAGAACGAGGTCACGGCCGTCCGCCGGCCGCTTCCGTCGGCGGTGGCGGACGTGTAGCGGTGCACCAGGGTCGGCCGGCCCGGCGCCAGCCCCAGGGCTTCGGCGTGCTCCCGTGACGGCGCCTCCCAGGCGACGGTGGCCAGGTCGCCGGTGCGCGGCTCCGCCGCCCGGGCGCCGACCGGGAAGACCAGGGACGCCGGGCTCTGCGGGGCCGGCCCCGGCAGGGCGACGTGGCTGCCCCGCCGGTCGGTCGCGAGCAGCCCGTCCCGGCGCAGCACTTCCAGGGCCTGCCGTACGGTCTCCCGGCTCACCCCGAAGTGCTCGGCCAGCCGGCGCTCACCGGGCAGCCGCCCGCCCGGCGGGAAGGTCCCTTCGCGCAGCTCGCCGAGCAGCCGTACGGCCACCCGCCGGTACAGGGGCGGTGCGTCGGCGGGGGAGTGGTCGTGCGGGGCGGTGCGGACCATGCCGCGCCCTCCTGTCGGTGACGTACGGTAGCCGCGCGGGCCCGGTGCGCCACCAGAAGTATCATTGGTCTAAACCAGCAGGGAAGGGTCGTCTGCCGGTTCGGCCGAAACTGCACCGGCGCGTCGACCGTCCGTCACCACCCCACAAGGTGCCGTACAGGGCCCCCGCCCCGTCCCGGTCAGAGGTAGGACCGCAGCCAGCGGAGCTTGGCGGCCTCCTGGAAGGGCCCGCCGCCCTCGTGGTCGTTGAAGTCGTACACCTCGATCGCCTTGTCGTCGTGCGCCCAGGCGTTGAACGCCGCGAAGACGGTCGACGGCGGGCAGGTCTGGTCCTCCAGGGCCGCCGAGAAGAGTGCGGGGGCGCGGCCGCGCGCCGCGAAGTGCACCCCGTCGAAGTAGGACAGCGTGCGCAGCGCGTCCTCGGTCCGGCCGCGGTGCGTCTTGAGGTACAGGCCGATCTCCCGGTAGGGGTGCCGGTCGGTGAGCGTGGTCGCGCGCGGGAAGTCGCACAGGAACGGCACGTCCGGCGCGACCGCCCTCAGGTCCGGCACCAGCCCGCCGACGGCGATCGTGATGCCGCCGCCCTGGCTTCCGCCGAGGGCGACCGTGCGGGCCGCGTCGGTCAGCGGGTGAGAACGCGCCGCCTCCACCGCGCGCACGGCGTCGGTGAAGACGCGGCGGTAGTAGTAGTTCTCCGGGGTGTCCAGGCCACGGGTCATGAATCCCGGGTACGCGGGGGAGCCGCCGACCGGGTCGGCGGTGCCGCCACCGCCGCCCCATGCGCTGCCCTGACCGCGGGTGTCCATGACGAAGTGGGCCCGCCCCGTGGACGCCCACAGCAGGTGTTCGTGCGGCAGTCCGCGCCCGCCGCCGTACCCCACGAACTCCACGACCAGCGGCAACGGCTCCTCCGCCCCGGCGGGCAGCGTCAGCCAGCCCTTCACCGGGTGGCCGCCGAACCCGGCGAAGGTCACGTCGTACACCCGCACCGTGGACAGTCCCGCGTCCACCGGCTCGAAGCGGGCGGCCAGTTCGTGCTCGCGGGCCTCGGCGAGCGTCTTGCTCCAGAAGGCGTCGAAGTCCTCGGGCTCGGCCGACGCGCTGCGGTACGTGCGGAGTTCGTCGAGCGGAAGGTCGAACAGGGCCATCGAGAACCGCCTTTGCTGAAGAGTCGGTGCCGGACCGTACGGATGATCACACCGTACGTGAGTGATCGGAGGTCTCGCCAGATCCCATGGAGGATTCCGTCGGCGTTCGGTCCGTCGAACCGCAGGTCAGGGGCGTCTGAGTGCGGGGACGGCGAGTCGGCGGCCTTCGACGGCCGGTGCAGGAGGTCGGGTCAACGGCCCTCGGTCAGGCCCGGCGATGGGTCCACTGCGGTTCAATCAGGGCCCAGTCGCGGTCCCACTCGGCCAGTCGGCGCCGCAGGGTCACCTTGCGCACGGCGCAGTGCGCGAGGAGCACCGCGAGCGCCGCTCCGATGGTCGTGCAGGCACCGACGGTCACGCTGTGCTGCAGGACGGCGGAGGCGTCCGTCGGCTCCGGTACGTTCCGGCCGCGGGAGTCCAGCCACACGTCCACCGCGTCGCCGTGCCGGCTACCGGCCGGGACCCGGGCCGTGGTCGTTCGTTCCGCGCCGTCCGGCGTGGTCCAGCGCACGGTCGCACGGTAGGAGTACTGCCCGCCCCCCTGTACCGACGGGAGGGTGTCCGGGGTGCTCCTGTCGTCCACCGTCGCACGCACGCGGTGCCGCTCGGCCCGCTGCTCCGCCGCGACCGCCTGAGCCCCGCCGTGGCTCCACGACGCGGTGGCCGCTCCCAGCAGCGGTGCCCCCATGAACAGCAGGAGGGCGACGGCCAGGATCGTCCACCCCTCGACGACGTCCGACCGGCGTCGCAGCGGATTGCGCCGCAGGCGCCAGCCGCGCACCCGGGTTCGCATGTCGACCTCCGCGCCTCGTGTGCGAGTGCCCGCAGTGTTCGGGTACCCCGTACGGCCGGCCTCGTTCGCCCCGTCGGCACCCAGATCGCGGCGCACCCGGAAGGCTTCCCCCCCGGAACGCAAAGGATCTCGCAAGCAGCGCAGGATCAGCCGAAGCGTTCGATCCGGATGCGCTTCACCGGCTGGCCGGTCGCCACCAGCAGGCGCGAGGCGTGCTCCGCGAAGGAGTTGGAGCCGCACACGTACGCCTCCCAGCCCCCGGCGGGCGGCTCGGACAGCAGCGGCGCCAGGTGTGCTGCCGTCATCCGGCCCACGGGCGTGCCGGCCGGCGCGCTCCGGGTGAACACCGGAATCGTCTCCGCGCCCAGCTCACGGGCGTAGATCAGTTCCTCGGGGCTGCGGGCGGACACCAGCATCCGCAGCGGGACCGTCAGGGCCCGCTCCCGGTGGTGGCGGACCATCGACATCAGCGGTACGACCCCGGAGCCCGCGCCCACCAGCAGGGCGGGCCGGTCGCCGGGCCAGGCGAAGAAGCCGCTCAGCGGGCCGCGCACCTCGATGCGGTCGCCCGGCCGGGCGACCCGGTGGAACCAGCCGGACACCTCGCCGTCCTCGACGTGGTCGAGGGTCAGCTCGATGTGTCCCGAGTCGTCCGGCGCGGAGGCCAGCGAGTAGTGCCGCTGGGCCACGTAACCGTCCTCGGCGGTGAGCCGCAGCATCAGGTGCTGCCCGGGGAGGTGGCCCGCCCAGCCGGGGACCGCGAACCGGAAGGTGGACGCGCGGGGCGTCTCCCGGCGGATCTCCGTGAGGGTGGCCGTCTGCCACCTCGCGGCCACCTCGCCCGCCACCTCGATGCGTCCCGGCACGGCGAACCGCGTCGGGGGAGTGAAGGCCGCCGTCGTGTGCGTCGTCGTCTCAGTCACCGGAGTACCGCTGCTCCTGCCAGGGGTTGCCGCGCGCGTGGTAGCCGTTCCGCTCCCAGAAGCCCGGCTCGTCGTGGTCGAGGAGCTCCAGGCCGGCGATCCACTTGACGCTCTTCCAGAAGTAGAGGTGCGGCACCACGAGTCGTGCCGGGCCGCCGTGCTCGGGGGCGAGCGGTTGTCCGCCGTACTCCCAGACAATCCATGCGCGCCCGCCGGTCAGGTCCGCGAGCGGCAGGTTCGCGGTGTAACCGGTGTGCGCGTAGGCGACGGCGTGCGTGGCGGAGGGCAGGGGAGCCGCCGCCTCCAGGAAGGCGTCCAGGGACACGCCCGCGAACCGCACCCCGAACTTCGACCAGCCGGTCACACAGTGGATGTCGCCCTCGTACGCCGACGCCTGCAGGCGGTGGGCGCCCGCCCAGTCCCAGGTGCGCGCCTCGGCTACCAGGCCGCCGACGCGGAAGGTCCAGTCGGCGGGTGACAGCTCGGGCGTGACCTCGGCGGACAGCACGGGCCAGTCGTCGCCGGCGTCGTACTGGCCGGGCGGCAGCCCCGGCCGGGCGCCGCGCGGGCGCCCGGTGAAGCCTCGGGTGGTGTTCATGCGGTCGGGCCTTTCGAACCGGCGCGAGGGGGTGACGCGGCCGGCGTGGTCAGTGCGTACGCGGTCAACCGTACGTGTCCCCGGACCGGAACTCAGTCCCGGTCCTCGTGGTGCGCGGCGCCCTGCCACGCGTTGTACCGCTCCAGATACGCGGCGAAGCGGACCAGGTCCTCCTCGGGCCAGTCCGCGAGACGCTCCCGGAAGGCGGTGCGGCGGCTCTCGGTGACCTGGGCCAGGATGCGCCGCCCGGCTTCCGTCAGGTGCAGGATTCGGACGCGGTGGTCGTCCGGGTCGACGCGCCGTTCGACCAGCTCGATGCGCTCCAGCGCGGACACCTGGCGGCTGACGGTGGACTTGTCCAGGGCGTAGTGGGCGGCCAGGTCGGCGGCCCGGCAGCCGCCGCGTTCCTCCAGGTGACCGAGGAGCGTGTACGACACCAGGGACAGCTCCGGGTGCATGCGCCCGGCGGAGGCGCGGGCTCGGCGCGCGAAGGTCGTCAGCTCTTGCTGGATCGTCTCCACGGCCGCGGCCGCCGTGCGGTCGCCGGGGGTGACCGTCGTCTCATCGGGCGGCCGGTCCGTCCTCACAGGTCCTCCTCCACGGTGCTAGTTGTAGAGTACAACTTGCGGTAAGAGTTGTATAGGTCAACCATCAGCCGGCCATCACGGGAACCTTCGAGGTCGTGCGCGTTTGGAGTCGCACGCCCCGCGCCGCGTACTGACGGGCCTGATCACCCCGCTCCTGACGTGCGTCGGGACGGGACACGCGTACATGGGGGCCTTCGCCGCCCGAGCCGAGCCACCTCCCGGTCGCCGTCGTGGGCGCCATGGCCGCCGAGAAGGTCTTCACCTCGACCGCCGAACGGCAGGGCGTCCCCCAGAAGGTGACCGACGTGGCCACCCCGGTCGACGACGACCCCACCGGACAGCGGTGTCGTCGTCGTGGTCAGTGGCATCGGCGCCCTGCTCGCCGGACCGGTGTTCCGACTGGCCCACCACGGCCGCGCCGGACCTGTGGCGCCCACAGCCTGCTGTACTTCGACGGCGACGGGCTGGGCCGCAGCGTCCGGTCGCCGATCGCCTGGCGTCTCCTCGGCCTCCGCCTCCTCGAAGGCCGTGGACGGGGACGTGCTCCCACGTTCGCCGGACCGCGCGTGATTCGGCTGGTCGGGGGTCGGTGCGGGTGTCGTGCCGGACCGCCTCGCGCAGGGCTGCTAGAGCCGTGACCAGGAGGGCGAGCAGCAGGCGTCTGATCATCTGGGGTAGGGTGACCGTCGGCCGCGGGCAGTCCCGGCCGTCGGACATCAAGGAGGTGGGACCCATTACCGCTGTGTCGGCCCGGGTGCTCTCACCTTACGGCAGTGCGGTCACCGGCAACGGATGACCGTGAGAGCGCCCTTCGGTTCGCGAAAGGCTCTCGGCTTCCATGCCCCCACTGTCTTCATCGTCCCCTCTCCCCTCTCCCTTCTCCGCGTCCTTGCCCTCTCCTGACGCCGTCGTGGCCGCGCTGCGCACCGCCGGCTGCGTCTTCGCCGAGGACGAGGCCGAGTTGATCCTCGCCACCGCCCGCACCGCCGGGGAACTCCTCGCCCTGGTGGACCGCCGCGTCAGTGGCCTGCCCCTCGAACTCGTCCTCGGCTGGGCCGGCTTCCGGGGCCTGCGCATCGCCGTCGCGCCCGGCGTCTTCGTGCCCCGCCGCCGTACCGAGTTCCTGGTGACCGAGGCCCTGGCGCAGGCGCCGGACGCGGCCGTCGTCGTGGACCTGTGCTGCGGCTCCGGCGCGGTGGGCGCCGCCCTGGCCGCCGCGCTGGACCGGCCCGAGGTGCACGCCGCCGACGTCGACCCCGCCGCCGTGCACTGCGCCCGCGGCAACCTCGCCGACGCCGGAGGGCGGGTGTACGCCGGGGACCTGTTCGACGCGCTGCCCGACACGGTGCGCGGCCGCGTGGACATCCTGGCGGCCAACGTGCCCTACGTTCCCACCGGCGAGGTCCCCCTGCTGCCCGCCGAGGCCCGGGACCACGAGCCGCTGGTCGCCCTCGACGGCGGCGCCGACGGCCTGGACGTGCTGCGCAGGGTCGCCGCCGGGGCACCGGACTGGCTCGCGCCCGGTGGCTGCCTGCTGGTCGAGACGAGCGAACGTCAGGCACCGGCGGCCGTCGACGCCTTCACCCGGGTGGGGCTCGCGACCCGTCTCGCGGTCTGCGAGGAGCTGTACGCCCATGTGGTGATCGGCGTCAGGGAGCCCGGCCTGGGCTAGGCGGGTCCGGCGGCGTGGCCCGGGCGATCAACAGGGCCACGTCGTCGGAGTTCTCCGGCTCGTGCAGCGTGCGCAGGAGCAGATCGCACACCTCTTCCAGCGGGCGGTCCGGCCCCTCCAGCAGCGCAAGGAGCGCGTCGAGCCGCTCGTCGAGCGGATGCCTGCGCGTCTCGACGAGACCGTCGGTGTAGAGCACCAGCCGGTCACCCGGTTCGAGGTCCACCGTGGTGGTCGAGAACGGGATCCCGCCTACCCCGAGCGGTACCCCGGTGGGCAGGTCCAGCAGCTCGGGCGGACGGCCGGCCCGCAGGCGGACCGGCGGCAGGTGGCCGGCGTTGGCGATCCGGCACTGCCGCAGGTGCGGGTCGTGGACGGCGTAGACACAGGTGGCGATGGCCTGGTCCAGGCCGGCCGTGGTCCGGTCGAGGTGCTCGAGCAGGAACGCCGGATCGAGGTCGAGGGCGGCCAGGGTGTTCGTCGCCGTGCGCAGCCGTCCCATGGAGGCCGCCGCCGCGATGCCGCTGCCCATCACGTCGCCCACCACGAGCGCGGTCTTGCAGCCCTCCAGACCGATCACGTCGAACCAGTCGCCGCCGACCTCGCTGGTGGCCTCGGCCGGCTGGTAGCGGGAAGCGACCTCCAGTCCGCCCGTCACCGGTGGATGACTGGGCAGCAGACTGCGCTGGAGGGTGAGGGCGGCGTCGCGGGCGTTCTGGTACCAGCGGGCGTTGTCGATCTGGAGCGCCGCCCGGACGGCCAGCTCGCGGGCGAGCAGCAGGTCGTCCTCGCCGAACGGCAGCGGATTGCCCATCCGCTTGAGGTCCAGGGCACCGAGCACCTCGCCCCGCGCGATCAGCGGCACGGCCAGGTAGGAGTGCACGCCCGCCCGGCGCAGCAGTTCGGCCGCCTCGGGAGAGCGGGCGATCCGCGGCAGGTCCTTCTCGGACACCCGCTCCACCATCACCGGCCGGCCCGTGCGCACGCACTCGGTGACCAGGCGGTCCGGCCCGTACCGGGCGACGTGACCGGGCTCGTCGGCCGCCCGCAGTGCCTCGGGCGCGTCGTGCGCGTGCACGGCCAGCGCGCGGATCACGGCGGGTTCGGCAGGCCCCAAAGTGCTGCGACGGCCCTTCACCACGGCCTCCAGCAGATCCACGGCCGCTATGTCGGCGAGGCCGGGCACGGCCACGTCGGCCAGTTCGTGCGCCGTGCGGTCCAGCTCCAGCGTGGTCCCGATCCGGGCCGAGGCGTCCGCGACGGCGGCCAGCCGGCGCCGTGCTGCCTCCGCCTCGACCCCCGCCCGGTGCTGCTCGGTGACGTCCACGACCGACACGGCCACGCCCAGCACGGCACCGACGGCGTCCTCCAGCCGGTACAGCGAGACCGACCAGGCGTGGTCCTCGTCCGGGTCGGCGGGGGTACGGCCGGTCGCCGACCGGTCGACCGCCGGCCGCCCCGTCTCCAGCACCCGGCGCGCCGCCTCCTCGAGCGGGGCGGCGTCCACCGACGGCAGCACGTCACGGATCGTGCGGCCGATGTGCTCCTCGGCGGGCAGGCCGTTGAGCCGCTCCAGGGACGGGTTGACCGAGAGGTAGCGCAGCTCGGTGTCCAGCACGGCCAGCCCGATCGGGGACTGCCGGATCACCCGCGTGGACAGCGCCACGTCCTGCTCCAGACGGCGCACCGTCGACCGGTCCGCCGCGAGCCCCAGCGCGTAGACGTCCCCCCGGTCGTCCAGGAGCCGCATGTTGCGGAACTCCACCAGCCTCGTGCCGCCGTCCTTGCGGCGGACCGGAAACGCCCCGGCCCAGCTCTTGCCGGTCCGCATGACGTCGGCGAACAGCTTGACGACCAGGTCGAGGTGGCGTTCGTGGACCATGATGCGGGCGGCGTACTGCCCGAGAGCCTCCGGCGCCGAGTAGCCGAACAGTTCCTCGGCCTGCGGGCTCCACAGCACGATCCGGCCCTCGGTGTCCAGCACCACCGAGGCCACGTTCAGCACGTCGAGCAGTCCGCTCGGCCGCACCGGTCCGCGCGGTACGGCGTCCCCGTCCGACCCGGCAGACCCGGCTGCACTCATCCCACGCCCCGCCTTCACCGTTCCACGCGGCACGCCCTGTCGATGCCGACTCCCTTGTTCTACCGCGTTCCACCGCGCACAGAGACGATTCTCCGAGGCCGCTGCCGCCTCCTTCCAGCATCACCCGGCTCGGAGGTGACCGCCGCATGGAGCAGGAGAGGGCCGGTCCGGGCGGACCCGACCAGAGTTGCTCTGTACATGACTGCCTTGCGGCGGCGAGACTGTGCGCCGAGCGCGTCCCGCCCGCCGTGTCACCCACCCCCCACCCGAGGAGCCCGCCCATGCGCCCGCAGGCCCGGCAACGTTGTCACGCCGCCCTTACCGGACTCGCCGCCCTCACCCTCGCCCTCGCCGGTCCGTTCGCCCAGGCCGCCCCCGCGGCCGAGACCTGGACCGAGGTGGGTTACGACCGCGCCGACCCGCTGACCGAGAGCCAGGGCCTGGCCTCGGTCGAGGTCCCGGTCGGCAGCCCCAACCGCTACACCGGCATCGGCACCATCCCGCTGAGCCTCAGCGCCAGGGGCTGGAACCACGTCGGCGACCCCGACGCCTCCTACGACGGCCACTACGTCGAGCCCTACCAGCGGGACGACGGGAACGCCAAGATGTTCCGCGTGCAGGCGCCCGACGGCAGCTGGTCGGAGTACGTGCACACGCTGAGCCCCGGCGAGGCGCTGAACAACTCCTGGTCCGCCATCTCGCCGGACGGACAGTGGATGCTTTCGGGCGAGTGGGGCACCATGAACCGGCTGCTGGTCTTCCCGGCGCCCGGCGTCAACCCGGCCACCGCCCCCTCGGCGAACCTCCCGCAGGCGGCCACCGTCCACTTGGACCACGCCGTGCGCGACGTCCAGGGCTGTGACTTCCTCGACGCGGATACGCTGCTGTGCTCCTCCGACGACCCCGCGGGCACCCTGTTCGGCATCACCAAACCGCTGCTGCGCATCGACCTGTCCGCTGCGCCGAACGGCACCGCGGACATCGCCGGCCGCGTCACCGCCCTGCGGCAGCTGCCCCTGCGCAGTGCCTGCTCCGGCACCTTCGAGGCGGAGGGCATCGACTACGACCGCCGCACCGGCACCCTGCGCGTGATCGTCGTGTCGCCGGGTTTCTGTGTGCTGACCGACAGCAAGACCTACCGCTTCACCCAGGGCTGACCCGTGCCGGTAGTGCTCGGCCCCGGGTGGTGCTTTTCTGGGGGTATGGGCCACGAGAGGAGCGATCACGATGGCCGGTGAGCGACTGCATCCCGAGTCCGTCTCCGTGGAGCTGAGCGGGTGCAGCAAGGAGGATGCCCGAACCGTGTTCGACGCCCTGTGTGCGTGCTTCTCGTCCGACCGCCGCTCGGACGATGTGCCCCGGGACTGCCACGAGGTCCGCCCCACCGTGTGGCTCGGCACGTTCGACGTGGCCGACGCCCACGGCGGATGCGACCCCGCCCGGCTCACGGCGTCCGTCGAGGCCGACGTGCAGGGCGGCTACTGGGCGATCGAGCGTTTCCGCACCACCCTGGACTCCCTGTTCACCGTGCACGACCTGAGCACGGTCTCCGGCGACCAGGAGCGGGAACTGCACGTCCGGCTGGAGAGCCACTGACGTGAGCCCGCCGCCGGGGCGGTGTGGTGTGCACCGCCTCTTTGTGCAACTAGTTGCACAAAGAGGCGGTGGTCCTCTACAACAGAGGCACCACACCGCGCACGGAGGGCCCGATGAGCCATTACCCCCACCTGCTGAGCCCGCTGGACCTGGGCTTCACCACGCTGCCCAACCGGGTCCTGATGGGCTCCATGCACGTCGGCCTGGAGGAGGCCGAGCGCGGCTTCGAGCGCATGGCGGCCTTCTACGCCGCCCGTGCCCGCGGTGGAGTGGGCCTGATCGTCACCGGCGGCATCGCCCCCAACGACGAGGGCCGCCCCTACCCGGGCGGCGCCAAGCTCACCACCGGGGACGAAGCCGAGCAGCACCGGACCGTCACCGACGCCGTGCACCGCGAGGGCGGCCGGATCGCCCTCCAGATACTGCACTTCGGCCGGTACGCCTACCACGCCGACCTGGTCGCCCCGAGCCCGCTCCAGGCACCGATCAGCCCGCACGTGCCCCGCGAGATGACCGACGCCGACATCGAGCGCACCGTCGACGACTACGTCCGCACCGCCCGCCTCGCCCGCGCGGCCGGCTACGACGGCGTCGAGATCATGGGCTCCGAGGGCTACCTCATCAACGAGTTCATCGCCGCGCGCACCAACCACCGCACCGACCGCTGGGGCGGCTCGTACGAGAACCGCATGCGCTTCCCCGTCGAGATCGTCCGCCGGGTGCGCGAGGCGGTCGGCGAGGACTTCATCCTGATCTACCGCTTGTCCATGCTGGACCTGGTCCCCGGCGGCTCCACCCTCGAAGAGGTGATCACCCTCGCCAAGGCCGTCGAGGCCGCGGGAGCCACCATCATCAACACCGGTATCGGCTGGCACGAGGCCCGCATCCCCACCATCGCCACCTCCGTGCCGCGCGGGGCTTACACCTGGGTGACCGAGCGCCTCATGGGCGAGGTGTCGGTGCCGCTGGTCACCACCAACCGCATCAACACCCCCGAGGTGGCCGAGCGGCTGCTCGCCGAGGGCACCGCCGACATGGTCTCGATGGCCCGCCCGATGCTCGCCGACCCCGACTTCGTCGCCAAGGCAGCGGCGGGCCGCCCCGAGGCGATCAACACCTGCATCGGCTGCAACCAGGCGTGCCTGGACCACACCTTCAGCGGGCAGATCACCTCCTGCCTGGTCAACCCGCGCGCGTGCCACGAGACCGAGCTGGTGCTCACCCCGACCCGGCGGCGCAAGCGCGTCGCGGTCGTCGGCGCCGGACCCGCGGGCCTCGCCTGCGCGGTGAGCGCGGCCGAACGCGGCCACGAGGTCACCCTGTACGACGCCGCGAGCGAGATCGGCGGCCAGCTCAACGTGGCCCGCAAGGTCCCCGGCAAGCAGGAGTTCGACGAGACGCTGCGCTACTTCCGTACGCAGCTGGCGGCGCACGGCGTCGACGTACGACTGAACACCCGGGTCGGCGCGGACGACCTCGGCGGCCACGACGAGGTCGTCGTCGCCACCGGCGTCACCCCCCGCACCCCCGACATCCCCGGCGTCGACCACCCGAGCGTCGTCGGCTATCTCGACGTGCTGCGCGACGGCGCGCCCGTCGGCGACCGCGTCGCGATCCTCGGTGCCGGCGGCATCGGCTTCGACGTCGCCGAATACCTCACCGACGGCGGCGACAAGGCGCACGAGAACCCGGAGACGTACTTCCGCCTCTGGGGTGTCGACACGGACTACCGGACCGCCGGCGGCCTCGCCGCCCCCGAGCGCCCCGCACCGCCGCGCACCGTCCACCTGCTCCAGCGCAAGACCAGCAAGGTCGGCGCCGGCCTCGGCAAGACCACCGGCTGGATCCACCGCACCGAGCTCAAGCACCGCGGCGCCACCATGGTCCCGGGCGTGCGCTACGACCGGATCGACGACGCCGGACTCCACGTCACCATCGGCGACGAGTCCACGGTGCTGGAAGTCGACACGATCGTCCTGTGCACGGGCCAGGAGCCGAGCCGGGGCCTGTACGAGGAACTGGTCGCCGCCGGCCGCAGCGTCCACCTCATCGGCGGCGCCGACGTGGCCGCCGAACTGGACGCCAAGCGCGCAGTGAAGCAGGGCACCGAGCTCGCGGCGGCACTGTAGGCGGTGCGTGGGCCGTCCCTAGGATGAGCCCATGTCACTCCCGCACGCGATCCTCACCGCCCTGGTCGAAAAGCCGTCGTCGGGGCTGGAGCTGACCCGCCGGTTCGACAGGTCGATCGGCTACTTCTGGTCGGCCACGCACCAGCAGATCTATCGCGAGCTGGGAAAACTGGAGGCCGACGGCCTGATCCGGGCCTTGCCCGGTCAGCAGCCGGCCCGCGGGCAGAAGAAGTCCTACGAGGTGCTGCCCGCGGGCCGTGACGAACTGGCCCGCTGGACCGCCACCTCGCAGGACCCCAAGCCCCTGCGGGACGCGATGCTGTTGCGGCTGCGGGCCGCGGCCGTGGTCGGCACCAGCGGTATCGAGGCGGATCTGCGCCGCCATCTGGAGCTGCACGAGAGGCAGTTGGCCGAGTACAAGGAGATCGAGGAGCGCGACTTCCCGCCCGGCAGGGACAGTACGGAGGACCGACTGCGGCACCTGGTGCTGCGCGCGGGCATCGATCTGGAGACCTTCTGGACCCAGTGGCTCGGACACGCCCTGGCGGAGTTCGCCGGACTGACGGACGGCGAAGGGCGGGGCTGAGCACACCACGGCTCAGTGCCGGTACAGCTCGCAATGGGTACGTCTCGGGGAACCCGGTACGTCTGGGAACACCCCATACGGCTCAGAACCGGTAGGGCTTCGAACGCCGGCGCAGGAACCAGGCCGCCCCGATGGCGCCGGTGCCGACCAGCGCGCCGCCCGCCACCAGGGTGGCCGTGCCGTAGTCCTGGACGGCCCCGCCGAGACCGCCCAGGACACCGCGTGACGCCGAGGCCGAGGGGGAGGGGGAGGCGGAGCGGCTGGGCGAAGGAGAGGGCGCGGCAGAGACGATGACGGTCTGGGTGCCGGCGGTGCTGTTGTTGGAGCACATGACGATGACGGTGTAGGTGCCCGGGCTGATCTCCGACCAGCTGGCGCCCTGCCCGGTGCTGTTCCCGCTCAGCGCTACCTGGCGCCCCTGGGCGAAGTCCCCCTGACTACCGGTGATCAGCGAGGCGGTGCCCCAGCTGCCGTTGAGCTGGGCGCATGCGGTGGTCGTGACCGACACGGTGGTCCCGGTGGTGCTCACGGAGATCCCCGGACCGGCGGAGGCCGGACCGGCGGCCAGGGTGACGGGCAGCGCGGCGGCTGCCACGGTCAGGCCGCAGCGGATAAGTGGCGAAGAGATGCGCATGTGGACTGCCCTCCGGCGGCACGGTCGGCGGTACGTCCTGTGCGCCGCCGAGACCGGAAACGCCCGTGCTGCCTCACGGGAAGCCAACAGGGCGGCGCCCGTACGCGCATGCCGAGCGCGACCGCCCAGGTGACGCGTACCACGCCCGGGCGCCGGCCGTACCGGTGCACGGCCGTACCGGTGTCACCCGCCCGCGCCCGTCGTCACCTTCCGTTCCGCCGAGAAGCCGCCCCAGGTGCCGTCCGACAGCCGGGCCCGGACACGCACCCGGTGCGTGACGCCCGCCTCCGACCCCACGTAGAAGCTGTACTCGGCCCGTTCGCGAGGCGCGTCGTCGCCGTAGACGAGGGACGTCGCCGGACGGCCGTCCAGATGGATCTGATACTCAGTGATCACACCGTCCGTGCGCGGCGGGTTCCAGGTGAGGTCGATGTGGTACGCCCCGTCGGTGAGGCGGGATGCCGCGCGCAGGTCCGTGGGTGCGGTGACGCGGCCGTCGTCGGAGCCAGGCGTGGTGAGCCGTACGACGGCGCCGGCGGGGGAGACGTTGTCGGCGGCGTCCCGCGCCCGGACCGTGAAGGAGTAGCGGGTGCCCGCGCGCAGTCCCGTGACCACGGCCGCCGTCTGCCCGCCTCCCACGCTGTGGATCTTCGTACCGCCCTGATGGACGTCGTACGACACCACCCCGCGGTCGTCGGTCGCGGCCGACCAGGTCAGTTGGACCGCCCGGCTGCCCACCGCCCGGCCGCGGGTGTGCGCCGGGCGGGTGGGTGCCGAGTCGTCGGTGACGGCGGCGGGGGTCGTCACCCGCACCTCCCGGCTGCGTGGGCCGGGGCGCCCGTCGGCGTCGCGGGCCCGCACGGTGAAGGCGTAGGCCGTCGAGGGGCGCAGCCGGGTGACGTCCACCATGCGTTCGGCGGCGGGCACCTCCTCGACCAGCGTGCCGCCGCGGTACACCTCGTACGTCTCGACCCCGTCGACCGCGTTCCACATCACGTGCACGGTCGTCGCGCTGCCCGCCTCGGCGGTGACGCCCGTCGGCGCCCCGGGCGGCGGGCCGCTGCCCTCGCCGTCGGCACCCGTGGCCCAGCCGCAGGAGGCGACCAGGGTGAGAGTCCCGCAGAGCAGGGCGCAGCGGTGCAGGATGCGCGGGAGGCGGGCGGGTACGGGGGAGGGGGCGGCGGGAACGGGGACGTCTCGCACGGCGCTGCCTCCGGGGTGGGTTCGGGCCGGGCTTGGGGGCCGGCTGCAAATGTGGCGGCAATGGTCCGGACCAATATGCCGTCAGTGACGCGCTCACATCAAGGGGGCGTCGTGGGTGGCCCCGGGCCGAGTCTCGTATGCTGAAGCATCTCGCGACCGAAGTTCCCGGGCGAGTGGGGGAGTTCGGGTCCGTGGCGCGGACCGCTGTCGTCGCTTATGCCGCGCCGGCGCGGGCGGCCGGGCGGGCCGGAGCCGGTACGGCGCCGGCCCGCCCGCCCCCGGTCGCCTGCGCGGAACGCCGCCGCTGTGTGCACCGTCTGGCCGACAAAAGGTGGCGGCGTGAGTGATTCGGGGACAGATGTGGCGGAGTGACCCGTCCATGTCCCCCAGGAGAGGCCACATCGTGCGTGTCCAGTCGCTGACGCTGGTCGCGGCCAGCGCCGCCCTGCTCGCCCCCACGACGTTCCCCGACGCTCCGCCCCCGACCCGGCCCGGGCCCCAGGCCCAGTTCCGCTCCGGCCACCAGTCCCAGAGCGGACCCGCCCGCGCGGACCGGTCCGGCCCGCGGATGGGACCGGTACCGCAGCCGCAGACCGGGCCGGTCCCGCGGGCCGGCATCCGCCCCGGACGCGGGGCCGCACCCGGAGAGGACGGCCGTGACGAGGGAGCCGTCAGCGCCGCCGACCTGCTGGCACGGGTGCGAGACTGCGAGCCCGTCTCGGAGGGGCGCTACCGCAGCGACGCCGGAGCGCCGGCCGACATCCCGGTCTGCGGCGCGCGAGACGCCGTGTACTGGAAGGCCGACCTGGACGTCGACTGCGACGGCCGGCCCGGCGACCACTGCAACAGCCGCACCGACCCGCATTTCACACCCGCCACCGCCTACACCCAGTCGGACGGCCGCCCCCTGGACGCCGAACGCCTGCCCTACGTCGTCGTGCCGGAACCCAGCGACATCTGGGACCACCGTGAGCACGAGGTCCACGGCGGATCGGTCGCGGCCGTCGTCCACGGTGACCGGGTGCGGTACGCCGTCGTCGGCGACATCGGCCCGCGCCGGCTCATCGGCGAGGCCTCCTACGCCGCCGCGAAGTCGCTCGGCATCCCCGCCGACCCGCACGCGGGCGGCACCGACTCCGGCGTGACGTACATCGTCTTCAAGGACAGTGAGGTCGAGCCGATCGAGGACCAGGCCGCCGCCCAGGAGACGGGGGAGCGGCTCGCGCGGGAGTTCGTGGACGGTCGGTGAAGCACGTGAGTCCCGATGCCGGGGACTTCTGACGAACCACCGTCCGCGCCCGCCCGAGCGCGGAGGCGGGGCGGGAAGTGCCCTCCCCGCCCCGCCTCCCGGCGCATGCGACGTGCCGGTCAGGCCTTCCGGTAGGAGTATGCCTCCGCGGCGGCCGACTCCACGGTCGCGAGGTCGGCGCCCGTCGCGGCCGTGACGACCGCGGCCACCGCGCCCTCCACGAACGGGGCGTCCACCAGGCGCGTGTTCTCGGGAAGTTCGTCGCCCTCGGCGAGCAGCGCCTTCACCGTGAGGACCGCGCTGCCGAGGTCGGTGAGGACGGCGACCCCGGCGCCCCGGTCCACCGACGCGGCAGCCGCCGACACCAGCTCGGAACTGGTACCGAACTCCCCGGACGTGGTCCCGCCCGCCGGAGCGACGGGCACGGCGACGCCGCCGCCGGAGAGGGCCTTGGCGAGTTCCGCCACCGAGGCGGCGACCTGGGCGCTGTGCGACACCAGTACGATCCCGACCAGCTTCTCGTCACTCACCGGCGGCCTCCTCCAGCGCGGCGACGAGCAGTGCGGCAGAGGTGGCGCCGGGGTCCTGGTGCCCGATACTGCGCTCACCGAGATAGCTCGCCCTGCCCTTGCGGGCCTGCATCGGAGTGGTCGCCTCGGCCCCCTCCTTCGCCGCCGCACGAGCCGCGGCGAAGGAGTCACCGAGGGCGTCCACGGCGGGCACGAGGGTGTCGATCATGGTTTTGTCGCCCGGCTGGGCGCCGCCGAGCGTCCGGACCGCGTCCACGCCCGTCCGCAACGCTTCCGCCAGCTGCTCCGGGCTCACTTCGGTGGCGTCGCCCAGAGCCTTGCCGGTACGGCGCAGCAACGTCCCGTACAGCGGCCCCGAGGCGCCGCCGACCGTCGAGATCAGCTGCCGTCCGGCGAGGGTGAGGACCGAGCCGGGCGTGTCCGGTGCCTCCTTCTCCAGCGTGGCCGTCACGGCCGTGAACCCGCGCTGGAGGTTGCTGCCGTGGTCGGCGTCGCCGATGGGCGAGTCGAGGGCGGTGAGCCGATCCGCCTCGCGGTCGACCAGCGCGGCGGTCGCCGTCATCCAACGGCGGAAGAAGTCGGCGTCGAGCACAGGATCTCCTTGCCTGGTAGGTACGTTCCGATCCTTTCCCCGTTCACCGTCACATGCCCCACCTCAGGGCCGGTGTCCGCACCGGCGCGTCCCAGAGTCCGAGCAGCTCCTCGTCGATTTCGCACAGGGTGACCGACGCGCCGGCCATGTCCAGTGAGGTCACGTAGTTGCCGACGAGGGTGCGGGCGACGGCGACGCCACGCTCGCCCAGCACTCGCTGCACCTCGGCGTTGAAGCCGTACAGCTCCAGCAGCGGCGTGGCCCCCATGCCGTTGACCAGTACCAGTACGGGGTTGCTCGGGTCGAGGTCGGGCAGTACCGCGTCCACTGCGGCCTCGGCGATCTCGCCCGACGTCATCATCGGGCGCCGCTCCCGGCCGGGCTCCCCGTGGATGCCGATGCCCAGCTCCAGTTCACCGGCCGGCAGGTCGAAGGTGGGGCTGCCCTTGGCGGGCGTGGTGCAGGCGCCGAGCGCGACCCCGAAACTGCGGGAACGGTCGTTCACCCGGCGGGCGATCGACTCCACTTGCTCCAGCGGCCGGCCTTCGTCCGCCGCCGCCCCGGCGATCTTCTCCACGAATAGCGTCGCACCCGTGCCGCGTCGCCCGGCCGTGTACAGGCTGTCCGTCACCGCCACGTCGTCGTTGACCAGCACCTTGGCCACCTGGATGCCCTCGTCCTCGGCCAGCTCGGCGGCCATGTCGAAGTTGAGCACGTCACCGGTGTAGTTCTTGACGACGAACAGCACTCCGGCCCCGCCGTCCACGGCCGCCGCGGCCCGCACCATCTGGTCCGGCACCGGCGAGGTGAACACCTCACCCGGACAGGCCGCCGACAGCATCCCCGGCCCCACGAACCCACCGTGCAGCGGCTCGTGCCCGGAGCCGCCGCCGGACACCAGGGCCACTTTCCCGGCGACGGGAGCGTCCCGCCGCACGATCACCCGGTTCTCGATGTCCACCGTCAACTCGGGATGGGCGGCCGCCATACCGCGCAGCGCGTCCGCGACCACGGTCTCGGGGACATTGATGAGCATCCTCATGGGTACCTCCTGGGAAGCCTAGCAGGCCAGTCAGTGACCTGCGTCTTTGCTGGTCAGAGTGGGTAGGGGCGGTTTTCGATCTTGGCGGTCCGTGGCGGCTTGAAGCGGATTCTGGCGGTACTGATGCTGACTCAATGCTGACTTCGGTGACGGCTCGTCAGGTCATCCGTCGGACGGTCGGGTGCGGCTTGGTCGGGTTCCCCGCTGTCGCAGTATCGGCCTTGCGGCAGCGAAGGTCACGCGCCAGAACGGCATGGGCGCGCCCAGGTCCCGAAACGGGCTGTGCCGGATGTCGGCGTCTTGTGGGCCTTGGCCAGCAGGTCGCTGGTTGAGCAGGTCCCCTGGTGAACTGTTCAAGCTTGCTTGACGTGAGTGTGCGCCGTGGTCGGGGAACCGTGCAGGTAGTACTTCAACTGGAAGGAGATCCGCACCCGGGCCCGTGCGTGGTGCCGATGCCCTGGTCCCCGCCTACCCGTGAACCACCTCCGCACGCGGACGCCTGCGCCCGCTGCTCGGCGCCTACATATACGAGGGCGACCGCCCTGCAGTTCCGAGCTGTCGTGCGAAACGGGCCAGAACCAACGCGAACGCTGTCCGCTGCATAGTCGCTGGCGGCGCCCCGATCTGCACAGCCCTGGAGTTGGTCGCCGCCGACCTCGATCAGGCAGCCCGCGAAGTAGACCTGCTTCTCGTTCCCTTATGGCTGCCCCCGGACCGTGGCCACGACAACCCTTTGCCTCGCTGGGCCGTCCGCACCGCCCCCACTGGCACCACGGGACCCCACCGCCACAGCAGATACCGGGCGCATCGAACTTCTGGCTGGTTCCCCGGGGCCCTGCCACGGCCGCGATACGGCGCTGCTCACAACGATTCGATCTACTCGCCCGGCTCTCCAGTACGCAGGAGGCGCCGGCCGCCGACGACTAGCGGGCTGTACGGTCGCACGGCGCACGGGCCTCCGGAGTGGTCGCCGCCTGCGGAATCGCGAGCGTGCACGCGGCACAGGCGTCGGCGAGCTGCCAGGTCCGGCCCCGGTCCGCCGGGATCAGCACCAGTTGCTCCGAGCCCTGCTCTCGCCCAGAGGAGCCAGGAGCTTCGCGGGACCACGTGGAGGGGGTGGAGTGCCGCTCCGCGGCACCGTGCCCTGCTCTCCGCTACCTGCGCGAAGCAGGGGAGGGCTGCCGGGCGGGCAGGGCCAAGGCGGCCTGAACGGGAGATAGCTCGAGTCGGTCGGAGTGTCAGTGGCCGCCGCCATACTCAGAAGACGCGCACCTGGCCTTGAGGCGCATATCCAGGAATCAGCCCTCGACCGAGTAGGAACGAATTGACACCCGATCGCGACGCGGTGCCCGACCGCGACCTGGGCGCGTGGTCTACAGCCACAAGACACATGAGAAGCAGGCGGACATTTGTTTCACTAAGCACCGTGCGGCAGCAGGGCGTCCTCACTGCTCTCACCGTGATCAGCTCGGGCGCCTTCCTTGCCGCAGTGGTCGGCCTGCTCATCGACACCCTCGTCTACATGAAGATCAGGGTCCGTGATGCTCATCCAGCCGACGTCGAATGGATGAGCAACAACACCGAGGGCTGGAAGGTCACCGTCGAGAAGCAGGGGGCCGGAGTTTCTTCCGGATCATCAGGAAATGAACCGCGCGCCACTTCGGTGACCTGCTCCCCGTCTCCCCCGTATGGAACACGAGGACTGCCTCGAGGGGCGGAACGAGGAAGGGTGCCCCTCCCGGAGACGGACGCGGTAGGCAAATCCGCCGCGCTGGATGTCATTCAGCGGAGCGGAGTGCTGCGCAGGCAGGGCGACTTCGCGCACCAGGTAGGGGGCTCGGCGGTGTGGCGATCGTCCGTGCGGCGGTGCCGCACGGTTTCGTCGCACCGTCCTGTCCAGTGGCTTCAGCCGACGTACCCCATGCGGCGGCTGATCTCCGCGGCGCCCTTGAGCAGCAGGGGAGCGAGCTCGTGGATGCGCTGCTCGGTGAAGCGGTATTCGGGGCCGGCGGCGCTGAGGGCGGCGATGACCTTGCCGTCGTGGGACCGGATCGGTGCCGCCAGGGCATGGAGCCCGATCTCGAATTCCTCCAGGGTCACCGAGTAGCCGCGTTCCCGGGCCTGGGCCAGATCCTGTTCCAGCCTGCCGCTGGACGTGATGGTGTGCGGCGTCAACTGTTCCATCCCGGACGCCGCGAGAGTCGCGGCGCGGTCCGGCGCTGGCAAGTGAGCCAGCAGGATTTTGCCGCTGGACGTAGCGTACGGCGGCGTGAGCTGCCCGACCCAGTTGTGGGTGCCGACCGCGCCCGGTCCACGTACCTGGTACAGGTTGACCGCATAATGCTCCTGCAGGACGGCGATGTTGACCGTTTCGCCGATCTCCTCGCTGAGCCGCTCGCACACCGTCCGGCCCTGCTGGGTGATGTCGAGACGGCCGGTGACCGCGCCCGCCAGGCGCACGATCCCGAAGCCGAGCCGGTACTTGCCGCGCTCGGTCGCCTGCTCGACGAGACCGCGGGCCTCCAGCGCCACGAGCAGGCGGAATGCGGTCGACTTGTGGACACTGATCTCGGCGGCAACCTCGCTCACGCCTGCGTCCCCGCGCTGGGCGAGGATCTCCAGGACGCTGACGGCACGGTCGACGGACTGCACCCCGCCGGTAGGGGAAGATGATGTTTCGTCATCTGCCGTGTAGTTGCCCATGGCGCAACTATACGTCTGGCGTTCAGGCGCCCGCAGGGGTGTTCAGCGAGATGTGGCGGCCGTCAGGTGTGGTGGCGGCCAGCTGTCGGTGTCGGGGGCGGGCGTGTGCGGTGAAGCCGTTGTGGGGCGTGCCGGGAAATTGCGCGACCTCGTGCACCTTGTCTTGACGTCGTCACGGTATCGATGTTCTGTTGCGCATGCAGGAACGCGTTCTTTTGTGCGCAACCCCTGCGGTGTGGGTCGTCAACCGTGATGTCACCGCCCAGGCCGGCCCCGGCCAAGCTCTTCGGAATCCGGCACGGCCGGACGGGCGTCACGGTGCGCGAGCCGCGCAGCCCCCCGTCCCCCATTCCGGGAGCCCAAATGTCCATCCGTGCCATCGACGAGGCGCCGCTGACCGCATTCCATCGCAAACTCACCTGGGCCTGCGCCGGAGGACCGTTTCTGGACGGTTACCTGCTCAGCATCATCGGCGTCGCGCTCATCGGCATGAGCGGCGAACTGAACCTGAGCGCCGGTGACGAGGGCCTTATCGGCGCCGCCGCCCTGGTCGGCATATTCGCCGGAGGCCTGTTCGGCGGAGTCCTCACCGACAGGATCGGCCGCGAGGCGATGTACACCATCGATCTGATGGTCCTGGTCGGTGTTTCGGTGCTGTCGGTGTTCGCGGGCGAGAGCTGGCAGTTCGTGGTGCTGCGCTTCGTCCTCGGGGTGGCCATCGGGGCCGACTACCCGATAGCGACGTCGTTGCTGGCTGAATGGGTGCCGAACCGGCACCGCGGTCGGCTGCTCGGCATCCTCATCCTCTCCTGGTACATCGGCGCTGCGGTCGCCTATGTGGTCGGCTATGTCCTGGCTGAGATCGGCGGCGTTGGCATGTGGCGCTGGATGCTCGCCAGCGGGGCCCTGCTGAGTGCGATGATCCTGTTGATGCGGATCGGTACCCCGGAGTCGCCGCTGTGGCTGGTGAATCAGGGGCGCACCGCCGATGCCCAGAAGTCCATCGAGAAGGCTCTCGGCCGCACCGTTCCGATCGGTGACCTGGTCGTCGCCGCGGCGGCGGAACAGTCCCTGGCCCGGCACCGGTTCCGCGACCTGTTCCAGGGGGTCTATCTTCGGCGGACGCTGTTCTGCGGGCTGTTCTACATGTGTCAGATCACGCCGATGTTCGCCCTCTACACCTTCGGTCCAGCCATCCTCGGCTCGTTCGGCCTCGGTGAGGGCAACGCCGGCAACCTGGGATCGGCGCTGATCAGTGCCGTGTTCGTGCTCGGCTGTCTCCCCGCGCTGCGCCTGGTGGACCGGGTGGGGCGCCGCCCCGTCATGGTGTGGTCGTTCGCCCTGATGGCCGTCCCGCTCGCGGTACTCGGCGGCGGCTCCTCGCTTCCCATCGCCGTGGTCATCGTGTGCTTCTGCCTCTACGCCCTGCTCTCCGGCGGCCCCACGGTGCTGGAGTGGACCTATCCCAACGAGCTGTTCCCCACCGCCGTCCGCGCCACCGCGGGCGGAGTGGCCACGTCGATCAGTCGCATCGGCGCCGCCGTGGGCACCCTGCTGCTGCCGATCTCCCTGAGCAGGCTGGGTATCGGCGCCACCATGCTGATCGGAGCCGGTATCACCCTGGTGGGCTGGCTGGTGTCCCTGGCGTGGGCCGAGGAGACGCGGGGCCGGACACTGGCGGAGACCAGTGCGGTACCGGGCGGCCCTCGGAACTCGTCTGAGACCGATGGGCAGCGTGGAGCGGCCCTGCGGAAGAGTGGCATCGAACGCTCCTGACCCCGATGCGTTCGTCCCCGTGTCGCATTCCTCCGGTCTCCCCTGATCCAGGGGTGTAAGCAGCTTGTCGCGGACTCGGCATGGATGAGAGACGCTTGCACAGGCAGCGGACGCCTTGGCTTTCTCCAGTCCCCGAGGCTCGCTCTGAGACCGGAGCCGCTGCCCACCGATTGACCGGTGGTGCGTGGGCGCTGGCATTGTCTGATCCGACCGTGGCCTGTGAGGCCTCCGATGGAGCGACCGCCCGGAGCCTGCGCACCATCGCGAACATGCGCGTGCTCGTGAGTTTGAGTTTCGTGGGGCGACGCGGGCGCCGGGCTGATGCCTGCGTTTCCCCTGGCCGTTCCAGGCCTTTGTCTAGAGCGGCAACGGCCCGGTGCCCGCGTTACCGCCACGAAACTCACGGCAGGTCGCCAACCAGATCCGCTCACTGCTGCGCGAGTACTACCTCGCCGCCCTGCACGCCTTCACGTCTGTCTTCGCTGGCGACGAACACACGTTGTGTCCTCTCCCAGGTCATGGCTCGCAAGCCGACTCCGCCGAGGGAGGCTGTTTGACTTCTTGGCCCCCTGAGTTGTCTTGACAGGGGAGGCTCAGTAGGCACATTGTTCCTCATCGTGATCCGGCAAGCGCAATGTGCAACCAGTCGCGGCGGCTCGACCCTGGACTCCCGGTGCGCCTTCGCCCAGTGCCCTGCTGCCGAGGCGCGGTTGAAGGTCACTCAGCACGCTGAACCGCACCCCCTCGTCGCGTCCCTCCGGCGGGGCGCGCCCCTCGCCAACCAGCACATCCGGGCCGAGTCCGGATCGGCCGTCTCCCTCAGTGAGGAGAACCGCAGTGACACACGAGGCACGCGCCGTCGTCGCCCGGGGTGCCCCGGTCGCGGTGGAGACCGTCCTGGTGCCGGACTCCGCCCGGGGTGAGGCGCTGGTGCTGGTCCAGGTGCAGGTGCAGGCATGCGGGGTTTGCCATACCGATCTGCTCTACCGGGAGGGCGGGATCGCCGACAAGTTCCCCTTCCTGCTCGGTCACGAAGCCGCCGGGGCGGTCGAGGGCGTCACCGAGGTCGCTCCAGGGGACTTCGTCGTGCTCAACTGGCGTGCGGTCTGCGGGGCCGGTGCCGGGCCTGTCGCAAGGGCAGGTCCTGGTACTGCTTCGCCCCCCCCGCAACTCCGCCCAGCCGGTGACGCTGGTCGACGGAATCCCGCTGTCTCCCGCCCTGGGCATCGGGGCCTTCACCGAGAAGACCCAGGTCGCGGCCGGCCAGTGCACCAAGGTGAACTCGACGGCCGCGCCGTCCGCGGCGGCACTGCTCGGCTGCGGCGTGACGGCCGGGTTCGGTGCCGCGGTCCACACCGGCGGCGTAGGCCGCGGTGACTCGATCGCGGTGATCGGCTGCGGCGGAGTGGGCATGGCCGCCATCGCCGGCGCCAAGATCGCCGGCGCGGCACGCATCATCGCCGTCGACGTGGACGAGCGCAAGCTGCGATGGGCCGAGACGTTCGGCGCCACCGACACCGTCGACTCCTCCCGGACGGACGCCGTCGAAACCGTCCGTGCGCTCACCGGTGGCTTCGGTGCCGACGTCGTAGTGGACGCCGTGGGCTGTCCGGAGACGTACAAGCAGGCTTTCTACGCACGTGACCTGGCCGGTACCGCTGTTCTGGTCGGCGTGCCCGCTCCGGAACCGGCCGTCGAGCTGCCTCTGTTGGACGTCTTCGCCCGGGGCGGGGCGCTGAAGTCCTCATGGTACGGCGACTGTCTGCCCTCACGAGACATCCCCGCACTGATCGATCTCTATCTGCGAGGCCGCTTCGACCTGTCGGCCTTCGTCAGCGAGAAGATCGCCCTGGACGAGGTGGAGTCGGCGTTCGCCCGGATGCGTCGCGGAGAGGTCCTGCGCTCGGTCGTCGTCCTGTGAAGGCTTACCGGGCGGCCGTCCGAACGACGGGGCCGGACGAGCGCATGGTGGCCTCCTCCGAAGCGGCTCGGCTCGCCCGCTGACACTCCAGTGCCGCCCGCCCGCCTGCCGTGCGTCTCCTTCGGAAGACGGGCGGGCTTTCGTCGTCTGCCGAGGTTCGGCGGAGGGCTGGGGCGGTGCGGATCGTCTCTTGACAATCGTCCGGAGCGAGCGAAACCATGTTGCGTATAGCGATATGTGTTGTGTCATCAGAGACGTAGAGGTCATCGCTTCCACTCCGTCGCACGGCCGGGTGTGCACTCCCGGCACGACGGCTCCCCGTCCCCGTCGGCCATCCGCAACCCGGAGGTACCCATGATCACGCCGGCGCCCATCCGCTCCGTCCCCGTGGAGGCCGGCAGCGCCGCCCCCTCGCCCCAGCCGCACGGGCATGTGTCTCATGAGCCCCCCGCCCGGGTACCGTCCGCGGCGTCCACGGCGGGCGGGCACGGCCCCGAGCGTCCCGCAGCACCTCTGCTGCACCCGGGGCCACCAGAGGCTGGCCGTGGACGTGGGCGACACCCCCGGCGGCAGCACCGCGTCTGCCGTTCGGGCCCTCGGTGACGTCGCCCGCCTCCGGCCGCCCGAGGCCGGTACCCGTGCCGAGGCGGGGGAGCGGTGCGGGCGGATCGGATCGGCCACGGTCACCGGTGACCTGTACCGCCCTGTCTAGCGTGAGGTCCAGGAGTTCAGCACCACGCCGGCCGCGATCCGGGCGTGGCCGGCGCCGCCTCCTACACCGACGGCCGGCCGTTCAAGCTGCGGCGGAGAACATCGCCGGTGCCCTCTCCGCCGGGACGTACACCGCGTACTGCCCGCGCCTCGAACGAGGCGCTGATGACAGGCGACAGTGGCGGGCCCCGGGCCGCGCTCGCCGCGACGGTGCATACCCTCCGCCCTCGATCGACCCTCGCGGGGCGTGCTCACGGCGCGTTCCCCGTTCCCTCCCATCCCATCGGAGTATGGCGTGGCAATCAGCGTCTTCGATCTGTTCTCCATCGGTATCGGCCCGTCCAGCTCGCATACCGTCGGCCCGATGCGGGCCGCCCGGATGTTCGTCGTGCGGCTGCAGCGGGACGGTCTGCTCGCCCGGTCCGCGGCGGTGCGGGCGGAGCTGTTCGGTTCCCTCGGAGCCACGGGGCACGGCCACGGCACGCCCAAGGCGGTGCTGCTCGGTCTGGAGGGCAACGAACCCCGCACGGTCGACGTCGCGCGGGCGGAGCTGGACGTCGAGCGGATCCGCGGTGCCCGGCGCATCCGCCTCTTCGGCACCGAGACCGGACGGGACCACGAGATCGACTTCGACGTCGACACCCATCTGGTCCTGCACCGCCGCAAGGCGCTCCCTTACCACGCCAACGGCATGACCCTGTGGGCGTACGACGCCGAGGGCGCCGAGGTGCTGACCAAGACCTACTACTCGGTCGGCGGCGGCTTCGTCGTCGACGAGGACGCGGTGGGCGCCGACCGCATCGTG
>NZ_BMTT01000023.1 GCF_014649815.1 Streptomyces mutabilis
CAGCGGTCAATCTCGCCTCATTCCTACTCTGGGCAAGATCCGTTTGAAGACGGACCCTAGTAGAGAAAGTTGTAACTCAGTCTGCGCGGTGGGGCTTGAAGCTTCGTGCGCATGCTGGGGGTTCGGCGTCCTGCCGGTGTGCGAGGGGCTGGAAGATCACTGGTCGGATCGTCCAGGTGATGCGGACGTCGGCATGGGTGATGGTCACCGTGCAGGGCTCTGAGCGCATCAAGGCTCTGCGGGTTTCGGCGCGCTCTTCGTACAGCCACGTCCACGCTTCGTCCGATGCGTCGGAGTCGAGCGCCGGTGAGATGGTGCGGAGAGCGATGGCTACCCAGCGGTCTGCCTGGGGTGCCGAGTATGCGTCGAACGATGCCAGGCGCGCCGGCCCTCCCGTGCCGGTGAGTTCCTCGGTCCAGCATTCGCACCAGTAGCCGCGGGTGGGCCCGTTCATGGGGTCGCTCCCGCCGGGTAGGCCAGCAGCACGTAGCGGGTGCTCTCGTCGTAGAGGGTGAGTTGGTACCCCGTGCCACCAGTCAGGTAGGCGAGGGCTCGTTCGTGTTCGGCCTCGTCCGTCAGCCAGTGCAGGCCCGGTTGTGCGTATACGGCGTCGAGCTGGTCGGTGATGTGCTGCGTGCGCTCGCGTAACCAGCGCAGTG
Organism: Streptomyces mutabilis; assembly: GCF_014649815.1. Taxonomy (GTDB): domain Bacteria; phylum Actinomycetota; class Actinomycetes; order Streptomycetales; family Streptomycetaceae; genus Streptomyces; species Streptomyces mutabilis. The sequence goes on from NZ_BMTT01000023.1 coordinate 660, forward strand.
CCAGGCGTGGGCTCGTGGCGTCGTGTGATCCCAAGGGGATGGAACAGACCTCGTTCAACGGGTAGGCCGCGGCTCGGCATCGGTAGGGGAGGGGCCGGCTGCCTGTGCTCAGCGCTGCGGGAGGAGCGGACGTCAGCACGGGTACCCTCCTGCCGGGCTGGCATCGGTGAAGAGTTCCGCGGTGACCGTGTGGCCGCCGTGGCTGCCGTGGACGACGACCCGGTGAGCGAGTGCGCTGACCATGCCCAGGCCCCGGCCGTGCTCCGCCTCCTGGTCCTGGTGCTCGACCTTCGGCGCCGTGCCGGTGCCTCCGTCGTCCGTGACGGACAGGGCGATCACCTGCGGGGAGACCGCCAGGGCCAGATGGAAGCTGCCGGATGTCTGGCCGCTGGCCGTGTGGAGGATCGCGTTCGCGCTCAGCTCGCTGACGATCAGCTCGGCGTCCTCGGCCAACGGCGAACCTCGCAGGATGTCGCGGGTCCAGCGGCGGGCCCTGCTGACCTCTTCCGGGAATCCTGGGCAACTGAGCCCCCAGACCCGGGCGCTACTCGTATACTCGTGCATACAAGTTCCTTCGTGCTGGTAGGCCGCCATGTGCAGCGGGTTCGGGCTAGACGAGTTTCACGCCGTCGTGGGCGCGGACGGCCGGCGGGGACGCCGCGTCGAGTGCGTCAAGCACACGGATCGCGTACGCCTCGTCGGCGAGTTCGATGACTTCTTCGCGGGTGGCCCAGCGCAGTGCGTGGGTCTCGTCCCCCGTGGTGGGAGTACCGTCGGCCGCCTGGCAGCGGAAGACGAGGGAGACGATCAGGCCCGTCATGTTCTTGTAGACGCCGGTCAGGATCGCGGGCAGCTCGATTTTGATGCCGGTCTCTTCGAGGACTTCACGCTGGAGGGCTTCGGGGATGGTTTCCTCGCGTTCGAGGACTCCGCCCGGGGGTTCCCAGTGACCGTTGTCGCGGCGCTTGATCAGGAGGGCCCGGCCTTGGTCATCGACGATGACCCCGGCGACGCTCACGGAGTGCGGGCGTTCTGTGCTCACGTTCCTCGGCCCTCTCGGCTGACTAGGCTCTCCACCGTAGCAACAAGACTCGCCCACTCGTCTAGATACCTAAAGGAGTACGCATGGCGTCTCTACCTAGCATCCTCGGCGGCCTCGACCCGACCAGTGATCGTGCGGTCTTCCGGCAGATTGCCGACCAGCTGCGCGAGGCCATCGACCGTGGGCGATTCAAGGAGGGGGAGAAGCTGCCCTCCGAGGCTGAGCTAGTCGAGCACTATGGGGTTTCCCGGATGACGGTTCGGAACTCCTTCTCCATCCTCCAGGGCGAGGGCCTGGTGCACGCCGAGCACGGCCGGGGCGTCTTCGTCCGGCCCCGGCCTCCGGTGCGCCGCCTCGCCTCCGACCGGTTCGCCCGGCGCCACCGCGAGCAAGGGAAGTCCGCGTTCATCGTGGAGGCCGACGCCGCCGGCAGTCACCCGACCGTGGACAGCCTGGAGGTGAAGGAGGAGAAGGCCAGCCAGGACATCTCCACCCGGCTTGGGTCCGTGCGGCGCGTGCTCGCTCGGCGTCGCCGGTACCTGCTCGACGGCCGGCCGGTCGAGTTCGCCACGTCTTATCTCCCGCTCGACATCGCCCGCGGTACGCAGATTGCCGAGCCCAACCCGGGCCCCGGTGGCATCTACGCCCGCCTCGAGGAAATGGGCCACCAGCTCGACCACTTCGAGGAGGAGATCCGGGCCCGGATGCCTTCGCCGTCCGAGGTGAAGACGCTGCAACTGGCCTCCGGTGTGCCGGTGATCCATCTGATTCGTACCGCCTTCGACACGGCGGGGCGGGCCGTGGAGGTCTGCGACACGGTGATGGCGGCCGACGCGTACGTCCTCTCCTACCAGCTTCCGGCGACCTGATCGGCGGTGCGCGAGGCCACCTCTCCGGACTCGTACACACCGACACGCATACTCGTATAGACGAGTGGGCAAGTTGTGTGGCAAGGTGATCCTGTTCCCGGCGTCGCCGGGTTTGAAGGATGCATCTTGTCTAGACGAGTAGATGGGAAGAAGCCTTGCGCACCATCCGTGTGGAGACCTCAGCCGCGACGATCCTGCTGACCGAGGCGCCCGAGCCCAAGGTCCGCGACCGGCAGTCGGGCGAGATCGCGAAGGACGCCGTCAGCGGTGAGGCGCTGATGACGATCGGCGTCGTGTACATCGAAGAGGGGGAGTCGTCCCTGATCAAGGTGACCGTTCCGGAGAGCGGGGTGTCGGAAGGGCTCGCCCTCGGTGCCCCGGTCTCGCTGCCGGGCCTGGTCGCCCGGCCGTGGGAGAGCGTGTTCAACGGCCAGCAGCGCCACGGCATCGCTTTCCGGGCCGCCGCCGTCACTCCGGCCGCCTTCCCGGCCGCCATGGGGGCCACGGCCTGATGACCGATCTGGCAACGCTTCTGGAGGTGGGTGGTCCCGTCGCCGCGCTCGGCGGTGGGGCCGCCTACGCCCGGGCGCGACACCCCGGCGTCTACTGGTCCACGCTCGGCTTACCGGTGTCCACGGTCCGGCTGCTCAGCTCCTACGGCTCCGTCATGGAAGCGTGCGGGCTGACCGTGGCCCCCTCCCGGCTGCGGGTCTTGGCGGTCAAGGCCACCACTCGCCGTGAGGTCCGGCCCGTACCGCCGCGCCGGGGGATCATCCGGCCGACCACGACGGGGCTGCGGGTCCGCCTGCGGCTCGCCCCGGGGCAGGAACCCGCCGACGTGGCCACCTCCGCCGAACGGCTGCGGCACGCCTGGGGCGTCCACGCCGTCTACGTGACCACGATCAAGCCGGGCCTGGTCGAACTGCGGCTCGTCGGCTTCGACGTGCTGCGGCAGGTGCGTATGCCGCGCAAACTTCGCCCGGACCTGCTCCGGGTGCCGGTCGCGCTGCGCGAGGACGCCACTCCGTTCGTACGCGACTACCGCACCGTTCCGCACCAACTCACCCTCGGCGCCACGCTGTCCGGCAAGTCCATGTACCTGCGGCACCTCGTCGCCGGCCTCGCCCGTCAGCCCGTCGCCCTCGTCGGCATCGACTGCAAGCGGGGCGTGGAACTGGCGCCCTTCGCCCCGCGCCTGTCGGCGCTCGCCACCGACCCGGAGCAGGCCGCCGAGCTGCTGCCCGTGCTGATCAAGGAGATGGAGGACCGGTACGACCTGATTAAGACCCGGCAGGGCATCGCGCCGAACACGCCGGACGAGGAGATCACCTCCGACATCTGGGGTCTGCCCGAGCACGAACGCCCGGTGCCCGTCGTGCTGTTCGTCGACGAGGTGGCCGAACTGTTCCTGGTCGCCACGAAGAAGGACGAGGAACGCCGGGACGAGATGGTCACCCAGCTCATCCGGCTCGCCCAGCTCGGCCGGGCCGCTGGCATCTACCTGGAGGTCTGCGGTCAGCGCTTCGGCGCTGAGCTGGGCAAGGGCGCGACCATGCTGCGGGCCCAGTTGACCGGCCGTGTCTGCCACCGCGTCAACGATGAAGCCTCCGCCAAGATGGCACTCGGCGACATCGCCCCCGAGGCGGTCTCCGCAGCCTGCGCCATCGCCCCCGAACGGCCCGGCCTCGCCGTGGCCGGTGACACCTCCGGCGGCTGGTCCCGCATCCGCACGCCGTACCTCTCCCTCGGCGAAGCCGCCGAGACCTGCCGCGAGTCGGCCCACCTTGTCCCCGACCTGCCCGCGCTCAAGCCCTTCCGGCCCGGCGTCCCCGTACGGCCGCCCGTTGAGATGCCGGGCCCGGTGGTGCGGCCCCGCCCGGTGACCGACTGACCCGCGCCCGCGCTCATCCCCGGTCGGCGTGACCGTCTCACGCTATGTCCCTACCCCTCCCATGCCCGAACCCGGAAGGAGCCGCAGCATGCGCGCCCACCTGGCCCGCGTCGACGCGGTACTCGTCCAAGCGGTCATCGCCGCCGCGCTGTCCTTCGCCCACCTGCACGACGTCGCCTCGGCGGCCGGACAGGACGGGTGGAAGGCGTGGGCCTATCCCGTCTCGGTCGACCTGCTGCTCGTCGCCGCCTGGCGCCGACTGCGGTCCGGCGACGCGAAAGCGGCCGGGTGGTGCTGGTTCCTGATCGCCCTCGCCGCGTCCCTGGGCGCCAACGTCGCCACCGCCGGACTGCTCGACCTGGACCACGTGCCGGCCTGGCTCCGCATCCTCGTCGCGGGCTGGCCCGCGGTGGCCTTCCTCGGCGGAACCCTCCTCGTCCACTCGTCACCGACCACGCACGACGAGACCAGTGACGCCGTGGGCCAGGAGGTGCCCGAGGACATCGAGGACCAGGAGGACGCGCCCGATCCCGCACCGGAACCCCCGGTGCCTCCGGCAGTCGAGCCGGTACCGACTCCGGCCCCGGCCCCGCCGGTCGCCGTCCCGGCCGCCCTGGTCGAGCACGCCCGCAAAGTCGCCGCCGAGCACCACGCCCGCACCGGAACGGCCATCGACACCCCGACCCTGCGCGCCCGCCTCGGCGTCCCGCCCCCCATGGCCGACGCCATCGCCGCCCAGCTCTGAAAGGAGACCCACGTGAGCGCTAACCGTCGCTTCCGCTCCGTCACCCGCATCGGCCCCGTCCAGGTCGGCACGTCCTACGACGGCCGCGGCCGGGAGAAGCACACCGCCGTCTGCACGGCCCCGCGCTGCGGCTTCTCCGCCGACTACGACAGCCGCGCCGCCGCCGAACTGGCCGCCCGTACCCACCGCTGCCCCGTCCGATGAAAGGACCCGCACACCGTGACCGTCAGCCTGCCGCTCGTCGTCCTCCTCGGCTTCTTCGCCTGGGGAGCGGTCAAGTTCCTCGGCGTCCGCACGTGGATCGTCGTCCTGATCGCCCTCTTCGGCTTCTGGCTCTCGGACACCTTCCTGGCCCCCGCCATCGAGTCCGGCACGCGCTCCGGCGTGGACATCGTCAATGGCTCACATAACTAGACGAGTAGATAAGGAGAGCTCCGCCGTGTTCCTGCCCAAGTACCCCGACAGCCCGACGCCGCCGCCCGCGCACCCCCACACCGTGGCCGACCAGATGCCCGCTCGGCGGCCGGCTCCTCAGATCTCCGTCAGCACCGGAGCGGTCGCGGCCGCCCTCGTCGGCGGCGTCGTGCTGACCGCGCTCCTGGCCGCCGTCGCCGTCACGGCCGTCTCCGTGGCCGTCGCCGCCGTGGTCCTGCGCTCGCTGCTGCGCGACCAGCACCGCCGCTGACGCACCGGACCCCCGGGGCGGCCTCGATACCGCCAAGCATCCGCCGCCCCGGGGGCCGTCCCCCTCCAGCCGAACCAGAAGGAGAAAGCCATCATCACCCGCGCCACTCCGCCTCCGCTCCGCGAACTCGGCGAACTGGCCGCCCTCGGCACCATGCCCGCACTCCTGCGCCAGCTCGCCGGCCTCGGAGGCTGCACGCACCCGATCCGCCTCGACGGCCACCGCACCGAGTACACCGTCGACACCCGCACCGGCGAGATCGGCAACGTCCTCCACCACCTCGTCTCCTCCAGCCTCCCGGCCGGTCACCTCCTGGTCCGCTGCAACAACCGCCGCATCACCCGGTGCGCGGCCTGCGCCGAGGTGTACCGCCGCGACACCTTTCACCTGATCACCTCCGGCCTGCGCGGCGGCAAGGGCGTCCCTGAACGTGTCGCCGCCCACCCGCGCGTCTTCGCCACCTTCACCCCACCCGGCTTCGGCCCGGTCCACAACCGCCCCACCGGCCCGGCCGGGTCGGTCCGCCGCTGCCGCTGCGGCGCGCTCCACGACCAGGACGACCCCGCCCTCGGCACCCCGCTCGACCCGGACACCTACGACTACGAAGCGGCCGTCCTCTGGAACGCGCACGCCGGTCCGTTGTGGCGGCGCTTCTCGATCTACCTGCGCCGGGAAGTCGCCAAGCGCGCCGGCCTCACGCAACGGGCCTTCCGCGAGTACGCCCGGGTGTCTTTCGCCAAGGTCGCCGAGTACCAGAAGCGCGGGGCCGTCCACTTCCACGCCGTCATCCGCCTCGACGGCCCCGAGGGTGGCGACACCCCGCCTCCCGCCTGGGCCACCGCCGAGCTGTTGACCGACGCCATCCGGGCCGCCGCCACCGCCGCCCGTGTGGACGGTCCGGTCGTCGATGGCCGCGCCCACACCTTCGCCTTCGGCCGCCAGCTCGACGTCCGCACCATCCGCTCGGCCGACTTCGACGGCGGTCAGGAGCTGACCGAGCGGGCCGTCGCCGCGTACATCGCCAAGTACGCCACCAAGGGCGCCGAGACGGCGACGGGAGCTCTGGACCGGCCGCTGAGGTTCCTCGCGGAACTCGCCCAGCTCGACATCAGCGACCACGCCCGTCGGCTTATCCGCACCGCCTGGACCCTCGGCGCGCGTAAAGACCTCGAACACCTCCGCCTGCGGGCCTGGGCCCACATGCTCGGCTTCCGCGGCCACTTCTCCACCAAGTCCCGCCGCTACTCCACCACCCTCGGCGCCCTCCGCGACGCCCGCGCCGAATGGCGCCGCGCCCAGGCCTTGGAAGCGGCCGAGACCGACCCGGACACGACCCTCGTCCTCGCGCACTGGGTCTACGCCGGAACCGGCCTCACCGACGCCGAAGCCTGGCTCGCCGAAACCCTCGAACCCGCCCCCGGAACGGAAGGAGAACCCACTCATGGGTAGCCGTCGCCTCGTTGTCGCGGAAGCGGTCTCCGAGCCGCGTGGTCTGCCGTCGCGGTACCTGACTCCTGACGACCTGGTAGCGATGTTCGACCTGCCCAGCGTCGAGACGGTCTACCAGTGGCGCCGCAAGCGCACCGGTCCCCGTGGCTTCCGGGTCGGCCGACACCTGCGCTACGACCCTGCGGACGTCCAAGCCTGGGTCGAGTCCCTGCGGGAAGGGGCTGCCGCCTGATGGCCGGGCACGTCCAAGACCGTTGGTACAGAACCGAGACCGGCCCGGATGGGAAGGTGCGCAAGGTCAAGACCGAGCGCTACGGATCCGGTCTCCGCTACCGCGCTCGCTACGTCGGCCCGGACGGCACGGAGAAGGCCAAGAGCTTCCCCGACCGTCAGAAGCGGCTCGCTGATCAGTGGCTGGCGCACATCAAGGCGGACATGGCGCGCGGGCAGTACATCGACCCGCGCGCCGCCCGGATCACCTTCCAGCAATACGCCGAGCGCTGGGTCGCCACACAGGGCGCCGACCCGAACACCCAGGCCTCGATGGAGTCACAACTACGGCTGCACGCCTTCCCTTACCTCGGCTCGCGTCCGCTCGGCTCCTTCCAACCGGCGCACATCCGGGACTGGGTGCGGCAGTTACAGGAGAACGGCGTCCGCGGGTCGTACGCCCGGACGATCTACTCCAACGTGCGGGCGGCGCTCAGTGCGGCGGTGGACGACGGGCACCTTCCCCGGAACCCGTGTGCCGCCCGGTCCGTCCGGCCGCCGACCGTCGACAACAAGCGCATCGTGCCCTGGACACCCGAGCGGGTCTTCGCCGTCCGGGCCGCCATGCCCGAGCGCTATCAAGCGATGGTCGACTTGGGCGGCGGCTGCGGACTCCGCCAGGGCGAGATCCTGGGCGTGGCCGTCGACGCCATCGACTTCGACTCGGACACGCTCCACGTGGTCCAGCAACTGAAGCTGAGCCGCAGCAAGGCCGTGTTCGCGCCGCCGAAGGGCGGCAAGCTGCGGGACGTGCCGCTTCCCGGTCCGGTGGCCGATGCGCTCCGGGCCCACATGAAGCGGTTCCCGCCGGTCGAGATCACCTTGCCGTGGAAGGTTGCCGACGGTCCTCCGGTGACCAATCGGCTCATCTTCACCGGGCCGCGCGGCGGGCACGTCTGGCGTACGTCGCTCAACGAGGAGGCGTGGAAACCGGCGCTGGCTGCAGCGGGCGTCATCCCTGTGCCCGAGCGGGGACGGCCGTACGCCGAGTCCCGAGAGAACGGTATGCACGCCCTCCGTCACTTCTACGCCTCGGTTCTCCTGGACGCGGGGGAGAACATCAAGGCCCTTGCCGAGTACCTCGGCCACTCTGACCCGGGCCTGACACTCCGGGTGTACGCGCACCTGATGCCGTCCAGCCAGGAGCGCACCCGCAAGGCGGTCGCCGCCGTCTTCGACACGGCCCGGCCGGAGCCGTCCCGCACCTGACGGCCCAGAGACGGCCCAGAGGCAGCGACAAGCCCCCTGCTCGCGGAAAACCCGCAGGCAGGGGGCTTTTTCGTGCGGGCTTACTTCTTCTTGCCCTGGTTCTTGACCGCCTCGATCGCCGCCGCGGCCGCGTCCGGGTCCAGGTAGGTCCCGCCCGGGTTCAGAGGCTTGAACTCGGCGTCGAGTTCGTACGACAGCGGGATGCCCGTCGGGATGTTCAGGCCCGCGATGTCGGCGTCGGAGATGCCGTCGAGGTGCTTCACGAGGGCGCGCAGGCTGTTGCCGTGGGCGGCGACCAGGACCGTGCGGCCGGTGAGGAGGTCGGGGACGATGCTGTCGAACCAGTACGGCAGCATGCGGCCGACGACGTCCTTCAGGCACTCCGTCTGCGGGCGCAGCTCCGGCGGGAGCATCGCGTAGCGGGCGTCGGAGAACTGGGAGTACTCGGCGTCGCGGTCCAGCGGCGGCGGCGGGGTGTCGTAGGAGCGGCGCCACAGCATGAACTGCTCCTCGCCGAACTCGGCGAGCGTCTGGGCCTTGTCCTTGCCCTGGAGGGCGCCGTAGTGGCGCTCGTTCAGGCGCCAGTGACGGTGGACGGGGATCCAGTGGCGGTCGGCGGCCTCCAGCGCGAGCTGGGCCGTGCGGATCGCGCGCTTCTGGACGGACGTGTGGACCACGTCGGGCAGCAGGCCGGCGTCCTTGAGCAGCTCGCCGCCGCGCGTCGCCTCCTTCTCGCCCTTGGGGGTGAGGTTGACGTCCACCCAGCCGGTGAACAGGTTCTTCTCGTTCCACTCGCTCTCGCCGTGGCGGAGGAGGATCAGCTTGTACGGTGCGTCGGCCATGCTTCCGAGCCTAATCGAACCCTCGCACCGGCCGCGCGGGGCTCCCGAAGCGCGGACGGTTGACGGGAAGTGTTAATCGAATGGCCCGCGGGCCCTCGCGTTCGTAAGTTGTGCTCACGGCTTCGGCCACTTACAGCCAGGTACAGCGTCCCGCGCTCACAGTCTTCTCGGGGGTCCCATGTCCGTCACCGGTGTCAGGCGTGCCGTGCGGGAGTCCGTGTCCGGGCTCCCCCGCGAGTTCTGGTGGCTGTGGGCCAGCACCCTGGTCAACCGGCTCGGCGCCTTCGTCGCCACCTTCATGGCGCTGTACCTGACCATCGACCGCGGCTACTCCGCCTCCTACGCCGGTCTGGTCGCCGCCCTGCACGGGCTGGGCGGAGTGCTGTCGTCGCTGGGCGGCGGGGTGATGGCCGACCGGCTCGGACGGCGGCCCACGCTGCTCGTCGCGCAGGTCTCCACCGCGCTGTCCGTCGCACTGCTCGGCTTCGTGCGGGACCCGGTCGCGATCGCGGCCGTCGCCTTCCTGGTCGGCATGGCGAGCAACGCCTCCCGGCCGGCGGTGCAGGCGATGATGGCGGACATCGTGCGGCCCGAGGACCGTATCCGGGCCTTCTCGCTCAACTACTGGGCCATCAACCTGGGTTTCGCGGTCTCCTCCATGGCGGCCGGTTTCATCGCCGAGGTCAGCTACCTCGCCGGGTTCCTGATCGAGGCCGGGATGACGCTCGCGTGCGCCGTGCTCGTCTTCGTGAAGCTGCCCGAGTCGCGGCCGGAGGAGGACGCCGGCGGGGCGTCCGGCGCCGGGGACGCGGCGCCCGTCTCGCTCGGGACCGTGCTGCGCGACGGGCGGTACATGGGTGTGGTCGGGCTGTCCTTCCTCATCGCCCTGATCTTCCAGCAGGCCTACGTCGGGCTGCCGGTGGCCATGGGTGAGGCGGGTTTCACGCCGGCCGACTTCGGTATGGCGATCGCCGTCAACGGTGTGCTGATCGTCGTACTGCAGATTCCCGTCACGCGGTTCATCGAGCACCGCGATCCGCGGCTGCTGCTGGTCGGCTCGGCGCTGTTGGCCGGGTACGGCTTCGGGCTCACCGCCTTCGCGGGGTCGGTCGCCGTGTTCGCCCTCACCGTGTGCGTGTGGACGCTGGCCGAGATCGTCAACGCGCCCACCCAGACGGGGATCGTCGTCCGCCTCTCCCCCGTGCAGGGGCGCGGGCGATACCAGGGGATGTACACCATGTCCTGGGCGGTCGCCTCCCTGGTCGCGCCGCTGATGTCCGGGTTGGTCATCGACCGCTGGGGCGCCGAGTGGCTGTGGGGCGTGTGCGCCGTCGTCGGGACGGTGGCGGCGGCCGGGTACTGGGCGCTCATGCGGGGGATGCCCCGGGAAGACGCCGCGGTCACGAAGACGGTCCCCGACACGTCCACGTCCGCGCCCGCGCCCGCGCCCGCCGCGCCCGAGGTCACCAAAGCCTGACCGCCGCCGACGGGCACCGCCCCGCTCAGGGGTGCATCCGCGCGCCCTTCAGCACCTTGTCCACGGCGTTCCTCGGGCCGTGCACCGCGAGGCCCACCAGGTCCAGTTCCGCGGTGGACACGGCCCGGACCGCCGCCCGGTTGTCCCGGTCGTTGCCCGTGGTGAAGAGGTCGGACGTGAACACCGCGCGGGGCAGGGCGCGGGAGAGCACGCGCGCGTGGGCGCTGGTCAGCGTCTCCTTGGTGCCCTCGAAGACCAGCACCGGCTGTCGGAACATCGGCAGGTAGCCGACCGCGTCCGCGTCCTCGTACGGCTCGCCGATCACCTCGGGGCACTGCGTGCCCAGGCCGCTGACCAGGAAGGCGGTGACGTTGAGCCGCTGCCAGGTCTCCAGGTCCTCGCGCAGCAGGACGGCGATCTTTGTGTCGAAGCGGACGGGGGCGTCGGGGGCCGCGGGGGCCGTGGCGTGCGTCGTGTTCATACGGTGAGACTGCCGGTCCGTGCGCGGACGGGTCTTGTACGTTCTTTGCATGGCCGCCGACCAGCGGACGCGCACCGTCTCCGCCTGGCGACCCCGCGTCCCGGGCGTCGTCGAGGTCTTCCACGCCCACTACACCGAGTACGCCTATCCGATGCACGTCCATGACGCGTGGACGTTGCTCATCGTCGACGACGGGGCCGTACGGTACGACCTGGACCGGCACGAGCACGGCACCCCGCACGACACGGTGTCGCTGCTGCCGCCGCACGTGCCGCACAACGGCTCCCCCGCGACCCCGGACGGCTTCCGCAAGCGCGTTTTGTACCTGGACGCCTCCCGGCTCGGCGACGAGCTGATCGGACCGGCCGTCGACGCCCCCGACCTGCGGGACCCGGTGCTGCGGCGGCGGGTCGGTCAGTTGCACGCGGCGCTCGCGCTGCCCGGGGAGGAGTTGGAGGCGGAGAGCCGGCTGACGTTGATCGGGGAGCGGCTGCACGCCCATCTGCGACCGCGGGAGCCCCGGGACCGGGCGCGCCGGGATCTCGTGCTGGCGCGCCGGCTGCGGGAGTTGCTGGACGAGCGGGTCGTCCAGGGCGTCACCCTCGACGAGGCCACCGGGCTCGTGCCCGCCCACCCGGCCCACCTGGTACGGGCGTTCAGCGCCGCCTACGGCATCGCGCCGCACCAGTACCTGACGTCCCGGCGCGTCGACCGGGCCCGGCGGCTGCTGCTGGCGGGGCACACCCCCGCGGAGGTGGCCGGGGCCACCGGCTTCTACGACCAGGCCCATCTGACCCGGCACTTCAAGCGGTTGGTGGGCGTCACTCCGGGGCGCTACCGCACGAGTCCCGCCCCGCGCTGACCGGACGTCAGTCCTGGGAGCGCTCGATCAGGCGCTGGAACGCCTCCAGGTTCCGCGTCGACTCCCCGCGCGCGGTCCGCCACTCGTACTCCTTGCGGATGGCCGTCGCGAAGCCCAGCTCCAGCAGGGTGTTGAAGGCGCCGTCGGCGGCCTCCAGGACCTGGCCGAGGAGGCGGTCGATCTCGTCGGGCGTGACGGCGGCCAGCGGGAGCTTCGCGGTGACGTAGACGTCGCCGAGGCGGTCGACGGCGTAACTCACGCCGTACAGCTTGAGGTTGCGCTCCAGGAGCCAGCGGTGGACGGCCGGTTCGTTCTCGTCGGGGTGGCGGACGACGAACGCGTTGAGGGAGAGGGAGTGCCGGCCGACGAGGAGGGAGACCGTGGTGGAGAGCTTGCGAATGCCGGGGAGCTTCACGACGTAGTTGCCGGGCTCGGGGCTCTCCCACTCCAGCTCGGCGTCCTTCAGGGCGTCCTCGACGACCTGTGCTGCCCTCTGCGCTGCCTCAGCCATGGTGGGAGCGTACGCGACGGCGGTGGTCGTGGATCGCGGCCGTGTAGACGTCGGCGGTCGCGGCGGCGGCGCTGTCCCAGCCGAAGGACTGGGCGTGCCGGGCGGCGGCGTCGCCCATCCGGGGCACCAGCTCCGGGTTGTCGGCGAAATCGCGCAGCACGCGCGCGTAAGCGGCGGGATCGTGGCCCTCGACGAGGCGGCCGGTGTGTCCGTCGCGCACGGCGACCGGGAGACCGCCGACCGCGGCGGCGAGGACCGGGGTGCCGGCCGCCTGGGCCTCTATGGCGACCAGGCCGAAGGACTCGCTGTAGGAGGGCATGACGAGGACGGACGCGGCCCGGAACCAGTCGGCGAGCTGTTCCTGCCCGACGGGCGGGCGGAAGCGAACGACGTCGGCGATGCCGAGCCGCGCGGCGAGTTTCTGCAGGCCCTCCGGCTTGGCGAGGCCGCTGCCGCTGGGGCCGCCGACGACGGGGACGAGGATGCGGGAGCGCAGCTCGGGGCGTTCGTCGAGGAGGACGGCGACCGCGCGGAGCAGGATGTCGGGGGCCTTCAGCGGCTGTATGCGGCCGGCGAAGAGGGGGATCAGCGCGTCCTGGGGCAGGCCGAGGCGGGCGCGGGCGGCGGCGCGGGCGTTCGCGCTCTCGCCGGGGCCGGGCTCGGCGCCCTTGGGGAAGGGGCGGAAGCGGTCGAGGTTCACGCCGGGGTGGACGACGGCGACCTTGGCCGGGTCGGCGGCGTAGTGCCGGACGAGTTCGTCGGCCTCCTCGGCGGTGTTGGCGATCAGCCGGTCGGAGGCGGCGACGATCTGGGTCTCGCCGATGACGCGGGCGGCGGGCTCGGGGGTGTCGCCGTCGGCCAGGTTGGCGTTCTTGACCTTGGCCATGGTGTGCATGGCGTGCACGAGGGGGGCGCCCCAGCGCTGGGCGGCGAGCCAGCCGACGTGGCCGGAGAGCCAGTAGTGGGAGTGAACCAGGTCGTAGTGGCCGGGGCGGTGGCCGGCCCAGGCCTGCATCACGCCGTGCGTGAAGGCGCACAGCTGGGCGGGCAGGTCTTCCTTCGCCAGGCCCTCGTAGGGACCGGCGTCGACGTGGCGGACGAGGACGCCGGGGGCGAGCTGGACGGACGGCGGGAGTCCCCCGGCCGTCGCGCGCGTGAAGATCTCGACCTCGATGTTGATCGCGGCCAGGCGCTGCGCGAGTTCGACGATGTAGACGTTCATGCCGCCGGCGTCGCCGGTGCCGGGCTGGTGGAGCGGTGAGGTGTGCACGGAGAGCATGGCGACGCGTCGGGGCCTGCGGTGCAGCCGCAGCCGCGGTGAGGCCGCCGGTGAGCGACGTCCGAGCCTGCTGACGTACTGGCTCACGAGCCGTTCCTCCTCGCTGCGGGCATGCCGGACGGAGGACGAGCGCCACCCTCCGAGGAGTGGGAACACCGGACAGGGAGGGTCCATTTCCGGATTCCCAACCTTTGCCGAATCATTACCGCCTATCGCTCAACCGTTCGAGGGGCGGTTGAGCTCGCTGAGGGCGGACGCGTCCGAGTCGGCGGCCCCGGCCGCATACCCTCGTACGCATGCCCTCCCGCGCCACCGCCCGCACGGCCCCCGTGGGCACGGTCACGCGCGGGACGACGAATCCGAACCGGCTGCGCCGAATGGACCGCTGGATCGCCACCACCCACGGTGCCGAGCTGCGCCGCACCGCCGACCCCGTCGCCGTGGACCTCGGTTACGGCGCGGCCCCCTGGACGGCCGTCGAGCTGCTGCACCGCCTGCGCACGGTCGCGCCGCACGCGCGCGTGGTGGGCGTCGAGATCGACCCGGCGCGGGTGGCGGCGGCCGAACCGTACGCCCGCGAGGGCCTCGACTTCCGGCACGGCGGCTTCGAGGTCCCCCTCGGAGCCGAGTCCCGCCGTCCGCTGCTCATCCGCGCGGCGAACGTGCTGCGGCAGTACGACGAGGACCAGGTGGCCGCGGTATGGCAGCGGCTGTGCGCGCGGCTCGCGCCCGCGTCGGAGCACTCGCGCGGCGGGCTGCTGGTCGAGGGGACCTGTGACGAGATCGGGCGCCGGCACGTGTGGGTGGCGCTCGGGCCCGAGGGGCCGCGCACGGTCACCCTCGCCACCCGGCTGGGCTCCCTGGACCGGCCCTCCGACCTGGCGGAACGGCTGCCGAAGGCGCTGATCCACCGAAACGTCCCGGGCGAGCCCGTGCACGCCTTCCTGCGCGACTTCGACCGCGCCTGGGCCGCCGCCGCGCCCTACGCCTCCTACGGCGCCCGCCAGCGCTGGATGCGGGCGGTGCGGGAGCTGACCGCGCACTGGCCGGTGACGGACGGACCGGCGCGCTGGCGCCAGGGCGAGGTGACGGTGCGGTGGGAGGCGCTGGCGCCGCGCGGTTGAGCAGGACGGCGTCCGCAAGGTGCGGCGGGGCGGGGCGGGAACGATCTCCGTGCGGCTTTCGTCACACAGCGGGGAATCGTCGTACGGCGCGGCAGAAAGGGGTGCAGGAGGGAAGCACGACCTCTGTCGCTTTCCGCGCCGGCATGGCACGATCCCCCAGGCGACGTATGTTACTGACGGTTAATCAGTTCTGGGGGCGAGGTATGCGCGCGGGGAAGCATGGCTGGACGACCGCTGCCGCGACCGTGGTCTGCGCGGTCACCGTGCTGGCGGCGCCGGGTACGGCGTTCGCGGCCCCCGGGCCCTCACCGGCGCCCGGCACACCCGGCGCCTCGTCCACCGCTCCCGCCGCCACCCCGGGCAAGGATTTGGAAGCCGTACGCAAGAAGCTCGACGAGCTCTACCGCGCGGCGGCCTCGGCCACGGACGAGTACAACGCCGCCGAGGAGAAGGCGGACAAGCAGTCCGCCGAGATCGCCGAACTGGCCAAGAAGATCGTCAAGGGCCAGGAGAAGCTGGACGGCCTCAAGGACCGTGCGGGCGCGGCGGCCCGCTCCCAGTACCGCACCGGCGGCCTGCCCGACGAGGCCAAGCTGATGCTGAGCGACGACCCCGAGAACTTCCTCGACGGCACCGGCCGCGTCGTCCAGGGCCAGCGCGCCACCAAAGGCCTGCTCGGCGAGATGACGCGCACCCAGGCTGACCTGAAGGCCTACGCCGCGGACGCCTCGGCCCAGTTCGAGAAGCTGGAGGCGAACCGCAAGGCCAAGGCCACCGCCCGGAAGAAGGTCGAGAAGCAGATCAAGGCGGCCGAGAAGCTGGAGTCCGAGCTGGAGCAGGAGGAGAAGGAGCGCCTGGCCCGGCTGGAGCGGGAGGCCCAGGAAAAGGCCCAGACCGCCTGGCTCGGCTCCGGCATCCTGCAGGACCTCGACAGCGGGGCGACCGAGCAGGGCCGCAAGGCGGTCGAGTACGCCACCGCCCAGGTCGGAAAGCCGTACCAGTGGGGCGCCGAGGGGCCGCAGGCATACGACTGCTCCGGCCTGACCTCACAGGCCTGGGTGGCGGCCGGCACGGCGATACCGCGCACCTCCCAGCAGCAGTGGAAGCAGCTGACGCGCGTGGACATCGAGGACATGCGCCCTGGCGACCTGATCATCTACTTCGACGACGCCAGCCACGTCGGCATGTACGTCGGCGACGGTTCCGTCGTGCACGCCCCGCGCCCGGGTCGCTCGATCACGATCGCGGGGGCGGGCTCGATGCCCATACTCGGGGTGGTACGCCCCGACACGGGAGCATCCGCCCAGGAGTGACCGGGTGCGCCGAGAACGTGAACCGGGCCACGTGACCCAGTCCACGCCCGGGGCCCCGCCCCGCGTGACGTTCGTCATCCCGGGTCCCCGGTCGACGTGTCCAACTGCGGTACATGACGCGGCATATGGCAGTGGCCGACGGCCGCCCGGCGTGTCCTGGACCATTCCGCAGCGGCGGCGTCACCCGCTATGGTCCCCGTCGGTGGGTCGAGGTCCCTCGCCCCGCCATGCCCTCGGGGGGAGGGAAGGAAACCAAGACGATGCCCGTACCCGTACCGCGGCCAAGGGCGATCCCGGCCGTGGAGTGTGGTCAGGCGCCCGCCGCGTCCCAGGACCGCGGCCCTTCCAAGGAACAGGCCCCGCCCGGGACGCCCCCGGCCGAGAATCCCTCCGGCCGGCCGGAGAACCCCACGCAGAAGCGCGAGAAGACCACGGAGACCCGCGAGAACACCCCGAACCGGACCACGGACCGGACCCCGGGCCGGAGCACGGACCAGCGTGAGAGCGCTGTCCCCACGAACCTGACGGTGCTGCTGATCGAGGACGACCCGGGCGGCTCCCCGATCGTGCCCGACCTGCTCGACCAGTCCGGCAAGCCGATCCGCGTCCGCACGGCCCGCAACCTCACCGAGGCCGGCCGGCTGCTGACCGACGATGTCCACTGCATCCTGCTGGACCTCGCCCTGCCGTCCCCCGGCCAGGCCCGCGCGGGCGCCGACGACGGCGGCGACGGGGCCGCGGACGGACACGACGAGCTGGCGGTGCTGCGGGAGGTGCTGGAGCTCGCGCCCCGGCACGCGGTGCTCGCGCTCACCTCCTCCAGCGACGCCGAGCGCGGCGCGGAGGCCGTGGCCGTCGGCGCCCAGGACTACCTGTTCCGCGACGAACTCGACGGACGGCTGCTGAGCCGCGCGATCCGCTACGCCGTCGAGCGCAAGCGGTCCGACTCGGCGGAGCGGCGCCTGGCCGAGGGCCGGCTGCGGGCGCAGGAGAACCGCCGCCTGGAGCGCGGTCTGCTGCCGACCCCGCTCCTGGAGGGCTCGCCTCTGCGCTTCGCCGCCCGCTACCGGCCGGGCCGCTCCCGCGCCCTGCTCGGCGGCGACTTCTACGACGTCGTCCGCACCCCGGACGGCACCGTGCACGCCATGATCGGCGACGTGTGCGGGCACGGTCCGGACGAGGCGGCGCTCGGCGTGGAGCTGCGGATCGCGTGGCGCGCGCTGACCCTGGCGGGGCTCTGCGGCGACCAGCTGCTGGGCACGCTCCAGCAGGTGCTGGAGCACGAGCGGGCGCACGACGAGATCTTCGCGACCCTGTGCGCCGTGGACATAGCCCCGGACGGCCGCCGCGCCGGCCTGTGCCTGGCCGGGCATCCGGCGCCGCTGATCGCCGGCCCGGGCACGCCGGCGAGGCTGCTGCCCTACGACAACAACGGCCCGGCGCTCGGCCTGCTGCCGGGCGCCCGCTGGCCGCGCATGCAGGTGGAGCTGGGCGCCGAGTGGAGCCTGATGCTCTACACCGACGGCCTGATCGAGGGACACGTCGGCGGGGGCCGGGAGCGGCTCGGCCAGGACGGCATGGTGGAGATGGTCCGCCGGCAGCTCGCCGAGGGGTTGCAGGGCGAGCAGTTGTTGCGGGCGACCGTCAACGAGGTCCGTGAGCTGAACGGCGGCGAACTGGCCGACGACGTGGCCGTGGTCCTGCTGGACCGGACGCCCTGAGCCGCCCGGCCCCGGGGCGGCAGCCCGCCTCGGGAGTCAGCGGCCGCCGTTGTAGGGACCGTAGGGGCCGTCGCTGCTGGAACCGCGGCGGCTGCTGCGGCCGCCGCCCGGCAGGCCGCGCAGCGCGGGCCGTACGTCGACCATGTACACGATCGTCGCGATGAGCCCGATGATCGGCAGGAACGACAGGATGTTGAAGACCAGGTTCACCACGAAGGCGAGCCCGAGGATGATCAGCCAGAACGGCTTGGTCTTCTTGTCGGCCGCGCGGTAGGCGTCCTCACGGCGCGTGGCGGCGTCGATCAACGCGAAGCCGCTGAAAAGGATCAGGGCGATGCTCAGCAGCCACATGAAGCCTGCGAACCCCTGCATCAGCACAACGTCCACCACCCGAGTCGGATCGTCCTTACGCGGTCACCGTACCCGCAGAACGGGCCGGACACCCCAGAGGTGCCCGGCCCGGTGCCCGCGGCCCGGCTCCGGCGCGCCCGCCCGGCGCTCCGGTGCCATCCACCGGGCGGGCGGATGCCACCTACTGGAGCGGGTGCCACCTACTTGGCGGGCGGCGTCGCCCTCTTGGCGGCGGGGCTCTTCTTGGCCGGGGCCTTGCGCGGAGCCGGGGTCTTCCTCGCCGCGGCAGAACTGTCCTCGGTGACCTCGACCGGCTCGGCCGTGGCGGGCTCGGCCGTGGCGGGCTTGGCCGGCTCGACGGCCACGGCGAGTTCCTCCACCTCCTCGGCGATGTCCTCGATGCCCTCGGCGGCCTGGCCGCGCCAGGTGCGCACGGCCTGCTCGCCGCGCTCGGCGACCTTCTCGTAGGTCTCCCGGGCCTTGACGGCGTACTCGGCGGCGACGCCGACCGAGCGCAGTGCGAGGTCCTGGGCGGTCTCGCCGAGCTTCTTGAAGTCGGCGTCGAGGGAGCCGAAGAGCTCGTTGGCCTTGGCCTGGAGGGTGCCCTGGGTCTCCTTGACGCGGGCCGTCGCCTTCTCCTGGACGGCCTTCGGGTCGGTGTTGCGCACGGCCTCGATCCGCGCCGGGGCCTCGGCGCGCAGCTGGTCCACCAGCACCGGCACCTTCTTGGCCTGCTGGAAGGCCAGGTCGGCGGTGCCCGCGGCGAAGTAGAGCGGGGTGGGGTCGCTGAAGGTCTTGCGCAGGTCGTCGGTGATGGCCATGGTGTCTGGTCCTCCGGAATTGCGTTCGGCTGAGGGTTTTGTGGTGGTCCCGCGCCCGGCCGGCTGCTCTCTGCCGTTATCCGGCCGTCCGCCGCGGGCCGGCGTCGCTGCCGCCGGTCGTACGGGGTCGGGGGCCCGGTATGGAGTCCGCGCCTCCGGCGGCGTCGCCCGCCGCCGTGTCCTGGACCCGCACCTCGCCGTCATCGGCAGCGTCTGCGTCTGCGTCTGCGTCTGCGTCTGCGTCTGCGTCTGCCCCGAACCCGTTCTCCTTGCGGAAGGACTCGTAGATCTGGAGCAGCACCTGCTTCTGCCGCTCGTTGAGCGAGGGGTCGGCGAGGAGCACCGCACGCGTCTCCACGTCGTCCCGGTCACGCTCCGCGTCCAGGATCCCGGCCCGCACGTAGAGCGTCTCGGCGGAGATCCGCAGCGCCTTGGCGACCTGCTGGAGCACCTCCGCGCTCGGCTTGCGCAGCCCGCGCTCGATCTGGCTCAGGTAAGGATTGGACACGCCCGCGGCCTCGGCGAGCTGTCGCAGCGACAGCTGCGCGTTGCGCCGCTGCTCGCGCAGGTACTCACCGAGATTGCCGACGTTGAGCGAGGCCATGCCCCCACCATGCACCAGCCCGCTAACTATTGCAAGCATGCGCTTGCAATAGTGTGCCTCGACTGCCGGAACCGGCCGCAAGTGACTCCACGCGGCAGAGGTCGCCTTCCAACGAGTCCTGTCAACCGGCGGTCCCGCACACGTACGTGATCGACAGAGGAGAGCCGTGGCGTCACTGCGGGCGAGGTCGGTCACCCGCTCCCGGTGGTGCGGTTCCCGTACGCGTCGCGGGCGGCGAGCAGGGTGAGCATGTGGTCTTCCGCCCAGCGTCGGCCCGCGGCGATGAAATCGAGCACGGTGCGCCCCAGCGCGGTCAGTCGACCCGCTCGCCGTGTATCACCGCGGCGTCTGCGTGACAGGCTGCGACTCCGCGGCTCTGGCACCGGGCCCGCGGTGCGGGCTGCGCGACGAGGCGTTCGGTGCGGCCGCCGTCGGCGAACCCGAGCCGATCATCGGCGCCGTCCTGCCGTTGTCGCAGGTCGCCGCAGCGCACCGGGCCTTCGAGGAGCGCGCCGCCATCGGCAGGACCGTCCTCGCCCCCTGGAGCCCGCACGAGCGACGCGAAACGCACTGCTTCCGTGGGCTCGGCGCGCGACGACGGGACAGCTCGTGGTTCCTCTGCGGCGTGCGGAGGGCATCACATCAGGCGCACGGCCCGGGGACGGTGGGACGCACCGCCGGGATGCGCGCGCACCGGCGGCAGGCGCGGGCCGAGGCCGCCACCGCGGCGTGGGACGAGGCCGCGAGTACGCCGGCGAACGCGAGCAGCGGCCAGTTCACGGCCAGGAGGGAGGCGGTGGCGAGCGCGAGCGTCGCGACCGCCATGGCCACGCTCGCGGTGGTACCGGCCCAGGCGACCGCCAGGGGGAGCCGACGGGGCGTGGGCAGCCGGCGGGCCAGGGAGCCGGTGACGGCCAGCGTCACCGCGGCGAGCAGTGCGGCGACGGTCGCGATGGCGGCCAGGTGGACGGCCAGCAGCTGGGCCGTGTGCGGCAGTTGCCAAACGTCGCCGCGGTGGGCGGTCCGGGCCAGGTACCAGCAGGCGACCAGGAGGGGGGCGGTGAGAGCGACGGCCCGGGCGGTGTGCCGGGCCTGGGCGATGGTCAGTTCCCGTTGGCAGCTCTCCACGAGCTCGTCGGGGGTCCCGAACTCACGTACCGCCTGGTGAGCGGCGCGCCGGTAGGGCACTCCGTCGTCGGCGTACGCCGCCACCGTGTCCGCGAGGCCGTCGCGTATCTCCTCGATCATCCGGGTCTTGGCCCGGGCCGGACCGTGCAGGGCCGCCGTCAGGGCGGCGACATAGTCCTCGACGGGGTCGGCCGGCCGACTCACGGCGCTCACGTGGGAAGCCCGGGCGGTGCGGCGGGGTTCAGGACCGAGCCGATCGCCGCGGTGAACTCGTTCCACGCGGTCCGCTCACCGGCCAGGGTCTGCCGACCCGCGTCGGTGAGTTCGTAGCACCGCCGTCGCCGTTCGCCGGAGGACTGCCAGCTGCTGCTGAGCAGCCCGAGCCGCTCCAGCCGGTTCAGGGCCGGGTAGATCGTGCCCGTGCGCAGTTCCAGTGCGCCCCCGCTGCGCTGCTGGACCGCCGCGATGATCGCGTAACCGTGCAGCGGGCCCGGTTCGAGCACGGCCAGCAACAGTCCGTCCAGGTGCCCTCGCACCGCGTCTGCCCTCATGAGTAGGCAGCCTACCCAAAAATGCCGTAGGCAGTGTATGTATTGGCAGCCAACACATTCGTACTCCGACTTGGAGGCGCCCAAGTGGCCAAGGTGCTGCTGTCCATACATGTCCTCGTGGCGATCCTGACGGTCGGGTCGATCACCGTGGCCGCCTCGATGTTCCCCCGCTACGCACTGCGGGCGGCCGGCGGCCGGGACCCGGACGCCCGAGCCGCCTCGATCGCCGCCCTCCTGCACAGGATCTGCCGCGGCTACGCTCTCGCCGGTATCGCCGTGCCGGCCTTCGGGCTCGCCACCGCCGCCGCGCTCGGCGTCCTCACCGACGCCTGGCTGATCGCGTCGCTCGTGCTGACCGTGGTCGCCGCGATCCTCCTCGCCACGGCCGTCCTGCCCGGCCAGCAACGCCTGCTCGCGTCGGCCCAGGACTCACCCGCCCAGGACGATCCACGCCCCGCGGCGACCAGGCTGACCATGCTCACCGGCATCTTCAACGTCATCTGGGCGATCGTCGTCATCCTGATGATCGTCCGCCCCGGCTCCACCACGGGAGTGTGATCCCCCCGCACGTACCTCGGAGCGAGGCCGCTTCGACCACCTCGCCCGCCGCATGACCCGGCGCCCGACGGCCCGCCGCGATCGCGGAAGTCCGCCGGCCGCTCGCCGCGCGGCGGATCCGACGCCGGTCCCAAGTCCCCGGCCGGACGGCCACGACGGCGGACCGGCCGAACACGTGAGCACCCCTTCCCGCCGGCCGCCAGGACCTTCGCGGCCGAGCGACGGACGGGCCCGGGCGCCGTACCCACTTTTTTGTGCGTACTGGGCAGGGCGCCGCGCCCGTCCGAAACTGAGGGTGCAGGCGGACGTCAGGAGGCCGTGCGGGTGGCGGCCTCGGGTCCGGCCAGCCGGTCCAGGCGGCGGTGGCCCCAGTCGGAGAGGGGGGAGAGGGCCTCGGCGAGGTCGCGGCCGAACGGAGTCAGGGAGTACTCGGTCCGCAGCGGCAGCTCGTCGTACACCCGCCGGTCCACGAGTCCGTCCGCCTCCATCTCGCGCAGCGCCTGGGTCAGCACCTTCTCGGTGAGGCCCGGCACCTTCCGGCGCAGTTCGGCCGGCCGGTGCGGGCCGGACTCCAGCAGCCACAGCAGCGTGGTCTTCCACTTGCCCTCGATCACGGCGATCGCGGCGGTCACTCCGCAGACGTTCGGATCGTGGCGCCGGTGTGCCATGTCGTCCCCCATTCATGAGCAAACGCCATTCACGTTACGGGAGTTGAAGCATGTCCGCACACACCGACCAGCCCGCCGGCGTCACCGTCCTCGGGTTGGGCCCGATGGGCCGGGCGCTGACCGCCGCCTTCCTGGACGCCGGGCTGCGCACCACCGTCTGGAACCGCACGCCCGGCCGGGACACCGACCTGGTCGCGCGGGGCGCGGTTCCGGCGTCCTCCGCCGAGGAGGCCGTCGCCGCCGCTCCGCTGACCGTCGTCTGCGTGGTGAACTACGACGCCTCCGACGCCGTACTGCGCCGGGACGCCGTCACCGCCGCCCTCAAGGGCCGCACGGTCGTGAACCTGAGCGCCGACACCCCCGCACGGGCCCGGGACACGGCCGAGTGGGCCGACCGCCACGGCATCCGTTACCTGGACGGCGCGATCATGACCCCGACCCCGACCATCGGCACGGACGATGCCGTGTTCCTGCACAGCGGCCCCGAGGAGCTGTACCGGGAGCACCGGCCGGTGCTGGCGGCGCTCGGCGGCACGCACACCCACCTCGGCGAGGACACCGGGCGGGCCGCGGCCTATGACATCGCGCTGCTCGACATCTTCTGGACCGCGATGGCGGGTTACGTCCACGCCCTCACCGTGGCCCGCGCGGAAGGCGTCACCGGCGCGGAACTCGCGCCGTTCGCACAGGGCATCGCCGCGATCCTGCCTCCGCTGTTCACCGAGTTCGCCGCCGACACCGACGCCGGCACCTGCTCGGGCGAGCTGAACCCGATCACCTCGGCCGCCTCGACGATGGCCCACGTCGTCCACGCCTCCGAGGCGCACGGCATCGACGCGAGTTTGATGCGGGTCATCGAGGGGCAGGCCCGGCGGGTCATCGCGCGCGGGCACGGCGCGGACGGGTACACCCGGGTCGCCGACGTGATCACCGGACGCTGACCCTGGCGGCGGGCGTCAGAACGGCAGAGGCCGCCCGTGCACCACGTCCAGCCGGGACACCGCGCGGGTGAACACCACGTACAGCCGGTGCAGCCCCCGCCCGCCGGCACCCTCGGCCTCCGCGATCGCCGCGGGTTCGACGGCGACGACGTGGTCGTACTCGAGCCCCTTGACGACGCTCGCCGGCGCCACGGTCACGCGGGCGCCCAGTTCCTCGGGGCCCCCGGCGGGGATTCCGGCCGCGTCGAGGGCGGCCCGCAGCCCGGGTACGTCCGCGTCGGCGGCGACGACACCGACGGAGCCGTCCCGCGCGAGGGCGGCCCGCACGGTGTCGACGACCGCGTCCACGACACCGCCGGGGGCGGCGGGACGGATCCTCAGTTCTCCGTCCGCACGCAGCGAGCGGGCCTCCGGTACGTCCACGCCGAGCCGCGCCAGCAGCCGGTTGGCGAGGCCGACGACCGCCTGCGGCACCCGGAAGCCGGTGGTCAGCGGCACGACGGGCGCGTCCGGGCGGCCCAGGTGGGCTAGGCTCGTCCGCCACGACCGCGCGGCCCACGGCGTGGTGCCCTGGGCCAGGTCGCCGAGGACGGTGAGCGAGCCGAAGGCGGCCCGGCGGGCGATGGCCCGGCACTCCATCGGGGAGAGGTCCTGGGCCTCGTCGACGACGATGTGCCCGTAGCCCTCGGGGTGTTCGAGCAGCCCGGCGACCTCGTCGAGGAGGACCAGGTCGGCGGCGGACCAGCGGGCCGACCGCCACGACCGCCGTGCACCGGTCGCCGGCCACAGCACCGCCCGCTGCTCGTCGCCGTCCAGCAGCCCGTCGGCGGCCCGTGCCAGCGCGTCCGGGTCGCCGAGGAGTCCGGCGACGACCTCCTCGGGGCGCACCCGGGGCCAGGCCGCGTCGAGGTACGCGGTGACGGGCCGGGCGCGTTCGATCCGGCGTGTCCAGGCGGCCGTCCGCGGCCCGCTCCGCCGCTCGGCCCGCTCCTGGACGTACCGCACGATCCGGGCCCGCACCCGCTCCCGGCCCACGGCGTACGGCGGTTCCTCCTCCCGTACGTCCGCCACGATCCGGGCCAGTTCGTCGGCGGGGACCCGCCAGCGGTACGAGCCGTCCGGTACGGAGAGGGAGTCGGCGGCGTCGGGGGTCACGCGCGCGTACAGGGCGCGGCGCAGCACCTCCGCCGTCCGGGCGTCGTGCTTCACGGCCGCGGCCCGCGCGTCGTCGGCGGCGGTGACCGGGTGCCGGGCGATCTCCCGGGAGAGGGTGGACTGCCGTACGCCGGTCTCGCCCAGGGCGGGCAGCACCTCGGCGATGTAAGCGAGGAAGGTGGGGTTGGGGCCGAGGATCAGCAGGCCGCCGCGGGCGATGCGCTGCGGGTGGGTGTAGAGCAGGTAGGCGGCCCGGTGGAGGCCGACGGCGGTCTTCCCCGTCCCCGGGGCGCCCTGCACGCACACCGTGGCGGTGAGGTCGGCGCGGACGAGGTCGTCCTGCTCGGGCTGGATGGTGGCGGCGATGTCCCGCATGGGCCCGACGCGGGGCCGTTCGATCTCCCGGGCGACGATGTCGCTCGCGCGGGACTCGCCCCGGCCGAGGTGCTCGTCCTCCAGTCCCGTGAGGTCAGCGGAGTCCCCGCGGCTGCCGGGCGCCCAGCCGAAGCGCCGGCGGACGGCGACGCCGCGCGGGTCCGCGGCGGTGGCCTGGTAGAAGGCGCGGGAGACGGGAGCTCGCCAGTCGACGACGAGGGGCGGTGCGGCGGGGTCCTCGGTGATCCGCAGCCGGCCGACGTGATACGTCTGCCCCGCGTGATCGCTCCCTGCGGTGGCACTCCCCGTCTCCGGCCCGGCGAAGTCCAGGCGTCCGAAGAACAGCGGCCCGTCGGGCAGTTCACGCAGTTCCCTGGCCCTGCTGCGCAGCCGGTACCCGAGCACTTCGGCGTCGGCACCGGAGGCGGATACGTCCTCGCCGGTGACGACGTGTTCCCGGGCGCCGTCGACCATCGCGGACAGGGCGGTGCGGCAGTGGTCGTGGTGGGCGCGTTCGCGGGCGAGGGCGTGCCGGAGGGCGGGGTCGGGTGAGCTCATTCCATCGAGCGTACCCACTTTTCTTTACTGAGTTAAATTTATTACCGCTTCTCGACGAAGCCGCCCGTCACGCGAGCCACGGCAACCCCGCCGTCAGCACCCCGAACGCCCGCTCGGCCCCCGCCACCGCGTCCTCCCGTACATCCGCCACCCGCTCCCCGGCCGCGATACGCCGCCAGTTCTCCAGCGCGAGCACCCGCTGCACGGCGGTGATCTGTCCGGCCGCCAGCCTGGCGTCCAGATCACCGCCGAGGGCCTCGGCGAGCGCGGCCTCCGACCGCTCCAGGTGTGTGTGCAGCCGGGCCACGAGCGCGGGCGTCCCGTAGAGCAGCGTGTGGAAGGCCAGTACGTCGGGATCGTCGTTGAGCCCGGTCACCGGGTCGCACCGCTCCAGCCCCGCCAGAAAGTGCCGCCGCAACGCCGCCAGCGGCGTGGGTCCCTCCCCCGCCACCCGGGCCGCCTCGCCCTCGTGGTCGGCGATGCGGTGCAGGACCAGGTCCTCCTTGGCCGGGAAGTACCGGAAGAGCGTCGGCTTGGACACCTCGGCCGCGGCGGCGACCTCCGCGACGGACACCGCGTCGAAGCCCTTCTCCACGAACAGCCGGACGGCGGTGTCCGACAGCACCTGGATCGTTCGCTGCCTCTTGCGCTCCCGCAGACCGGTCTCCACCATGCGACCGACCCTACGCCGGGGCGCCGGGCGGCGAGTCAGGTGACGGGCAGCGTACGCCAGGGGGCGGCGACGCCGGGGGGGCGGCGACGCCGGGTCCCAGAGGCTGTCGAAGTGCTTGTTCCAGGCGGCGATGACCGCCTTCGCGTCGTCACCGCCTTCCTGCGCCCGGACCGTGAGGGGCGTGCGGTAGTCCATGGGGTCGTCGTACTCCGGGTCCGACCCGCGCAGGACCGTGGGCGCTCACGCCGGTGACGAACAGGTCCAGCAGCAGGGTGCGGGTCACCGCCGGTTCGTAGCGCGCCTGCGGCCGCTGGAGGCGTGACGCCATTCCGTCGGTGCCCGGTCCGCCCGGTCCACCCGGCATGCGCAGTCCCCCCGAACTGTTGCCGCCGGTGGCCGCTCAGACGTCCGCCACCAGCCGAGCCCTCCGTGGCCCACCTTGGTTCCCCTGGGGCAGCGCGCGGGCAAGATACGGATTGGCCATGGACTTGTCCGGCAGACCCAGGGCCGCCGTGGCCTCGGCCAGGGTCATCGCGTAGGTCTGGACGGCACGCTTGACGTTGGGCGCGTCGAGGCCGGCGCCGGTCACCAGGCGGTCGAGGTCGACATAGGCGGAACGGACGGTCTCGATCCACCGGTACACACGCCAGTCCCGCTGCCAGTCCTTGGTGCAGTCGGGCGGGAGCGAGCGTTCCCACCGGCGGAACATGCGGTCGCGGATCTCCGGCCGTGTCGGTGTGAGGTGCATGTGGCGGACGAGGTCGTACAGGGGGTCGCCCACCATGGCCATCTCCCAGTCGATCAGCGTCAGGCCCCCGTCCGGCCGGCGCACCAGGTTCCACGGGTTCAGGTCGCCGTGCAGCAGGACGGGGCGGCGCGGGGTCAGGGAGTGCCGAGTGAAGATCTCGGCCAGCCGGACGCTGTCCGGAAGCCCGAGTTCACGGGCGAGTTCCATCGTGACCTTGGGCAGTTCGCTCACCAACCGGACCAGCTCGCCCCGCAGCCAGGGGTAGAAGTCGGCCCCGTTCAGCGGATCCAGGCCCCCGCATCCGACCAGGGTCAGCTCGCACAACTGGTTAACGAGATCGTCGGCCTCGTACGGGCGCAGTCCGTGTGCGGGATGCTCCGGTGGGCGGAACCCGTCCACCGGCCCCTCGTAGGAGTGGATGGTGAACTGTTCGCGCAGCCCGCTGGTGCCCAGGGCGAGCGCACGCGGCGCCCGGACGTGTACGCCGGAGCGCTCGATCGCCGTGAGCACCGCGTGCTCACTGAGGAACCGGCGTTCCCGGGCGTCGGCGTGGCCCACCTTCCGGCGGACCATGACGGGGAAGTCGATGCCGGGGACCTCCACGGCCGTGTTCAGATGAGCCGTCCCCTGGAAGAGCCGGTCCGCCGAGGCGGCCCCCTCCTCGAACAAGGCGCGGCTGACCGCCCACGCGGGGAAGTCGCCACGGATACGGAACCGCCGGTCACGCTGCCACACGATCCCGGAGAGGGTCCGCCCCCGGCTGGGCCGGACCCCGTGCGACTCGTTCCACCGGAAGAGGATCCGCTCGATGGCCGACTCGTCCGGCACGTTCTTCAACCGCAATGGTTCTTCCGCCGCGATCAGCGCCTTCCGCACCGCCCTGGTCGCGGCGTCCAGGTCCCGCTGTTCGAAGGAGTCACCGAGCGACTTGGCGGCCCGCATGACGTCCGGGTAGACGGACTGGGC
The DNA here is from genome assembly GCF_014649815.1 of Streptomyces mutabilis. Lineage (GTDB taxonomy): Bacteria > Actinomycetota > Actinomycetes > Streptomycetales > Streptomycetaceae > Streptomyces > Streptomyces mutabilis. Next base: position 28,527 of record NZ_BMTT01000023.1, read on the forward strand.
CCGCTCGAAGGCCACGTAGTGCTTCAGGTCCCGGTCCAGGCCGTTGACGGCCTTGCCGTGCCGCTCCCCCATCACCTTGCGCCAGGCCTCGACGACCTGCGGCCACTGATGGTCGGGGTAGCGCATGCGCACCAGGTGCGTGGCGAGGTCGTGGAGCGGGTCACCGTAGCCGGCCAGTTCCCAGTCGACACAGATCAGTGGGGGGTTCCCGCCGTACGGGACGATCAGGTTGTCCCGGTGAAGGTCCGTGTGGAGCAGGCTGAACGGGCGGCTGATGAGCGTGGGCACCCGTTGCGCGAACCGGACCAAGGCGTCCTCCGGGATGCCCAGCATGGCGAACAGGCCGCCGTACTCGGCCCGGTTGCGCTGTCTGATCTGGTCGTCGGCCGCGAACGCCAGTGCTCTGAGGAACGCGCCGCTGTCCCGGCTGGAGCGGGGCCAGGAGGCGGACAGCGGGGGCAGGTGATGCCTGCGCACCTGCGTCATGTCGGCGAGCAGCCCCGCCAGCGCGACGATCAGGTCGTGGTCGACGGGCGTGTCGTCGGGGCAGACGGTCGACAGGGGCACGCCCTCGACGTAGCTGAGGACCACGACGTCACCGTGCTTGGCCAGGCAGCGCGGGACGTTGTGCAGCACGCCCCGGATCCGGTTCAGCAGATCGGCCTCGTCCTGCCACGTCCGGATGACCACCGGCAGAGCGGACGGGATGCGCTTGCGGACGGTGACCGGCGCGCCGTTCTCGGCGGCCACCAACCGCGAGTCCTCCGCGGTGAGGGGGCGCACCATGTAGTTCAGGTTGTGGTGCCCCCGGCCGAACCGGCCCAGCGCCGTCGCGTGCGCCAGGAACCGGTCGAACGCCTCGTCCGCCGCCCGCTCCAGAGCCGGTTCGCCGAGCGGGGACGGACGACTCACGGAGTGCTCCAGGAGGGACTTGCGACGCGCCAGATCTTCGTGCGGTGACGAGGAAAGTGCGCACACAGTACAGCCACGGCCGATTGCCCGTTGGATGTACTCCAGTATGCGAAAGGCACAGGAGCTACCCGGGTGACCCGACCGGGCGAACCGGGCCCGCCGTCCGGCAGCGCCCCGCCGTCACCCGGGCTCGGCGAGCAGCCCCCGGCACGAGTCGGAGGGGCCGCCTGCGCCGCCCTCCGGGGCCTGGTCGCGCTGGGAGTACGCACCGGCGGCCTGCCGCTCGCGGCGCCCGCGGCCGTGCTCTTCGTCCTGCTGTTGACTCAGGACTGAGCCCGCCCCCCACCGCTCTCCCACACCAGCCTCAGCACCGGTTCCAGCGAGTGCACCACCGTTTCCGCGCCCGCCTGCCTCAGGAGCTTCGCCTTACCCTCGTTGCGCGCGTAGCCCAGGAACGGCACGCCGGCCCGCCGGGCGGCCGTCAGGTCGGAGGGGGTGTCGCCGACCATCAGGGCCAGTCCGGGCGCGGCGCCCATCGCGCTGAGGGCGCGGTCGAGGCAGTACGGGTCGGGCTTGAGCAGGCCGAGGTTCCGGGTACGGCCGTAGATGTGAGGTGAGAAGCAGCCGAGCAGGCCGCGCGTCGCGAGGTACTCGCCCACCACGCGGGGTGAGTTGTTGGTGGTGACGGCCAGTCCCGCACCCAGCGCCGCCCAGGTGCGGATCAGCGGGTCCGAGTACGCGGTCGGCCGTGCGGACGGCACCGCGCGCAGCTCCTCGCGGGTCAGCCGCTCCTCGAACTCGACGGCCAGGTCGCTGTGGTGGCGCCTGCGGTCGACGGCAGCCAGCAGGACGTGCGGATCGGGGTGGACACGCTCCTCCTCGGTCAGCAGTTCCTTGAGGCCCAGCCGTTCGAGCCAGTCCACCAGTTCGCCGGCGACCCGGTCGGCCGAGTAGCCGGCGAAAAGCCTGCAGATGGGGCCGTCGAAGTCCCACAGGACGTGCCGGGCGTTCGTGATCAGGTCCCTGAGGCCGGCGGTCTGCTCGGTCACCGGTTCCGTCTCATCCGTGTCGGAAGTCACTAGGAGAGTGTCATGTCCGAGGTGATGGTTTCCCAGAGGGCGTCGAACCACTTCTGTGATTCCTCCACGAACACCGCGTCCCGGTGACCCGCCCGCTTCAGGAAGGAGAAGAGCAGCGACTGGGAGCCCAGGGCGTCGTACATCTCCAGTGTCCGGCTCTCGTACTCCTCCTCGCGCCGGGTCAGCATGTAGTAACCGAGCAGTGCCTCCTCGCCGTTGAGCAGGTACAGCTTCATCGGCGAGGTGAAGGGGATGGCGCGGAAGGCGATGTGCACGTCGATGCGGTGGGTGGAACGCACGGCGTGCAGGTTGTGCTGGAGGACGCGGGCCTGGGCGTTGCGCATCTGGAGCCAGCGCTGGTGGACCGGGTCGTCCTCCTCCTCGTCCACCAGGACGGGGAAGGCCAGTTCGATGTCACGCGACGGCATCAGGACGCGGAAGTCGATGGATTCGGGGCGGATGCGGCCCTCGTGGATGAGGCGGAGCGGCTCGCTTAGGGCGAGCATCAGCGTTTCCGAGGTGTGGCAGACGACGTCGACCCGTACGTGCGGTGCCGAGAAGGCCTCCGACAGCCGGGGCCCGAGCGCCACCATGGTCGGCTGCGGCTCGCCCGGGGGCGTGGCGGGCTCGGCGATGCGTGGCGGGCTGCCCTTGCTGACGTTGGTGAGCAGGCCGTCCTCCTGGAGGGCGCGCAGCGCCTGGCGGACGGTGCCGCGCTCCACCCCGAACTCGTCGGCCAGCTCGGCCTGGGTGGGCAGGCGGTCGCCCGCCTTCAGGTCACCCGCGCGGATCCGCTCCCGCAGGATGTCGGCGATCTCCTGGGACGAGAGCCTTCTGCTGCCGTTCACGGACGCGTTCTCCTGAGTCACGACCAAACGCTACAACTTCGACCTAACTATAGGGAGTTGTTTGGAACCTGTTTATAGGTAGTCGCCAAGTGGGGACAACTTAAGCGGAGTTGGTTGCCAACTTGTGTCAGTTGGCGGAAGTTCATCTTCCCGAACCTCCGAAGGGGGAAAGACAGTGCCCGTCCTCGCTTTCGTCTTCTCGATCCTCGTCATCACCTTCGAGCAGGTCGTCCAGTGGAAGTACGGCGCCACCGGCATCGTCGGCCTGATCCTGCTCACCGTGGGCATCAAGGCCAAGAGTCCGTCCGTCAGCTCGGTCGGAGCGGTGGTGCTGGCCCTCCTGGTCGCGGGCCCCGCTCTGTGATCGGGCGGGGGATCACGTGGTGAGTACGAGATCCGAGCTGATGGTCTCCCACAGCGCGTCGAACCACAGCCGCGACTGCTTCACGAACGCCCCGTCGCGCACGCCCCCGGCCTGCCCGAAGGCGAACAGCGTCGAGCGGATGCCCTCCGCGTCGTACATCTCCATCGGCTTGTGATCGATCTCCTGCTCGCGCCGGCGGAGGGTGTAGTACGCGAAGAGGGCCTCCGTGCCGTTGAGCAGGTACAACTTCACCGGCGGCGTGAAGGGCAGCGCACGGAAGGAGACGCGCACGTCGATGCCGTGCGTGGCCCGCAGGCCCAGCAGGTTGTGCCGGAGCACCTGGCCCTGGGCGTTGCGCATGGCAAGCCACCGGTCGTGCACCGCGTCGCCGCCCCCGCTGCCGCCCACCGCCACCGGGAACGCCAGGTCGATGTTCCGGCCGGGCAGCAGCACGCGTACGTCGATCTTGGCCGGTTTGCGTCGCCCCGCGTGGATCTGGCGCAGGGGTTCGCCGAGGGCGAGCGTGAGGGAGACCGAGGTCAGGCACAGGGCGTCGATCTTCACGTGCGGGGACGCGAAGGCCTCCGTGATCCGGGGGGCGAGGGCCGCCGTGGTGGGCGCGGGCGGGGCGACGGGCCCGGTCAGAACCGTGCCGGGGTCCGGTGCGACGGTCGCCGGGCTCCCCTTGGACACATTCGTGAGCAGCCGTTCGGACTGCAGGATGCGCAGCGCCTGCCGGACGGTGCCGCGCTCGACGCCGAAATCGTCGGCCAACTGGGCTTGCGTGGGCATGCGCTGGCCCGGCTGCAGCCGACCGGACCTGATCCGGGCGCGCAGCTCGTCGGCCACCTCGCGATGGGTCCGCTGAGGCCGCTGCGGTCTCTTCGGCCCGTCGACGAGGGCGTGTTCCGACTCCACGACCAAACACTACAACTTCTCGCCATCTTTGGGCAGTTCACCGGGAGGTGGTTATGAGAAGCACCCAAGCGGAGATAAGTAGAGTGGAGTTGGCAGCCAACTTGAGCAACGTGGTCAGACCTCACGAGGGTTGGCCACCACGGTGAACAGGGGGTCCACCATGCCGCTCATCGCCATCGTCGTCGCCGCTCTGGCCATCGGGTTCGAGCAGCTCGTGCAATGGAAGTACGGGCCGATGGGCATCATCGCGTTCGTCGCGCTGTCCATCGGCATCAAGGCGAAGAACACCATGATCGGCGGTGTGGGCGCGGTGATCCTCGTGATGCTGCTCGCACAGTCCGGCTGAGCCGACGTACTGCTGTCCGGGCCCCCGTTCCGGAGGGGAGCCGGGGGCCGGGACGGTCAGTCAGCACCACGCACGACCGGCACCACCCACGACCACAACCGAACAGCGGCTCAACAACCACAACCGAAGAGCACGCGCTACGGATGCGCACACCCACCGTCTCCGGCAGGAGGGAGCACTCAGAACATGTCCGGGCACCAAGGCCGCCTGGACGTACGCAGCAGGGCGTCGGCCACACGGGCGGCGCCCGCTCGTTCTTCCCGGACCCGCCCGAGCGCGGCCAGCCGCACGGCCGACTCGTCACCGAGCCACAGCGTCGCCAACTCGCCCACGTCGAGCACGAGGTGGGCGCTCTCGGTGGTCGGCGCGCAGGACGCCCCGTCCGGCCCGGCCTCCAGCCGCCACCGCCCGCCGGCCGGTCCTCCCCGGTCCACGACCTCCAGCACCAGCGTCCCCCGCCCCTCGTACGCGCGCGACTCCAGCGCCCGTACGACGTCCAGGATCCGCACCCACAGCCAATCCGCCTGCGTGGTGATCCTGGCCGCGCGCGGGTCCGGCAGGAGGTGCGGGAGCAGGTCGTCGGGAGCGCGCCAGCCGCTCTTCACGGTCTGGACCCAGTCGATCGAGCACAGGTAGCGCCAAAGGGCGCGCTCGGCACCCGGCGTGACGGCCAGCAGCCAGTCGACCGTCGCCGTGTTCAGCGGCTGCTTTGCGTCGCCCCAGTGGTCGTCAGCCCGGTACGAGGCCAGGCCCTCCACCTGGCCGTCCGCCGAGCGGTACAGGGCGTAGCAGGGCTCGGTCCACGGGAGGGCGGACAGGTTGACGGCGCCGGTCCGAACCTGCCACCACAGGTCGGTGCGGCTCACCGCACCCGGCTGGGCCCGGCGCAGCCGCTCGTGCAGTTCGGGGCCGAGCTTGCGGACGTCCTCTCCGTCCACGAGGTCGATCCGGCCGCCGTCCTCCGGGGCGGCCCAGCGCGGGTCGAGACGGGCCCGGGGCACGTCGACGGTCCACTCGGTCATCGTGGTCGCGGGCCCGAAGCCGTACCGGCCGTAGATCGGGTACTCGGCGGCGATCAGGGTGGCGACGACGTCCCCGCGGTCCTTCGCGGCGGCCAGGTCCCGCGCCATCATCCGGGTGAGCAGACCGCGGCGGCGGTGGGTCGCGGTGACGGTGACGTTGGAGATCGCGTCGGCCTGGAGGAGGGTGCCGCCGACGGCGGTGATCTCCTGGTCGAAGGACCGGAAGGTCGCCACGCACCGGTCGCCGTCGAAGGCTCCGAGGAGCCTGCCGGGCACGAACTGGCGGCGCCGGGCCTCCAGCTGCTCCGCAGCGACCGCGGGCGGCTGGAGGAATCCGGTGTTCAGGGCCCGGTTCCAGTCGGGGAACTCGGCCTCGGTGACGGTACGTACGTCGATGTCGGTGCGGCGGGTCATGCGCTCACGGTAGGTCGACGCGGGTGGCGGCGTCGCGGCAATTCCGTGGGACCGGCCGGTCAGAACGCCGCCCGGATCTCCCCCACCTCGCGCCCGCCGCCCAGCAGGGGCGCTCGGCCGATGCGGTCGACCACGGGGCCCTCCACGCCCAGCAGCGTCAGGGCACGGGCCAGCACCGGGCCGAGGGCGCGGGTCGCGCCGTCCTCGACCTTGAAGGCCAGGGCGCGGCCGTCCGGCAGGGCCACCGCCTGGACGGCCTCCGCGCCCATCTTGGAGAGGGTGCCGGGCACCTCGCGCATCAGCCAGGTGTCGGGGCGCCGAGTGCCGGCGACGTACTCGGGGTGCGCGCGCATGGCGTCGGCGACCCGGCGCTCCGGCGTGCCGGGCTCGGCGCCCGCGAAGGTCCGGAAGGCGCGGGCCAGCCCGGCCAGGCTGATCGCCATCAGCGGCGCCCCGCACCCGTCCGTGCCGACGGCGGAGACCGGCTCGCCCGCCGCGTCCTCCACAACCCTGTGGATGATCCGCTGGAGCGGGTGCTCCGGGTCGAGGTAAGTCTCCAGCGGCCAGCCCCGCTGTGCGCAGACCGCCAGCATCGCGGTGTGCTTGCCGGAGCAGTTCATGGTGACGGGGTCGGCGGCCGCTCCGGAGGCCAGGTACGTGTCCCGCTCCTCGGGGTCCAGCGGCAGGTCGGCGGGGCACTGGAGCTGGGCCGGGTCCAGGCCGTGCTCGTCCAGCATCTTGCGGACCAGGTCGCGGTGAAACGGTTCTCCGGAATGGCTCGCGGCAGCCAGGGCCAGCCGCTCCCCCGCGAGGTCCAGGCCGGCCCGCAGGACGCCGGCCGCCTGCATCGGCTTGTTGGCGGAACGCGGGAAGACCGGCGCCGTCACCTCCCCCAGCGCCAGCTCCACGGCTCCGTCCGCGGCCAGGACGACCAGGTCGCCCCGGTGCCGCCCTTCGACGAAGCCCGACCGGACGACCTCGGCGAGGACGGGCGGCACGACGGGTGAAAGGGCGGACGTGGGGGCGGACTGGGGCGGCTGGGGCGCGGACATCGGACGGTGGCCTTCCGGACGGGTGACCCACCGCGGCGACGGTCCGGGGTCACCGGGCCTCTGGAGGGCGGCCCGGGAGAGCCGCCCCTCGCGTCACACGAGCAGGTCGTCGACTTGTGCTTCCCCTTCACGGTACCGGCGTGCGATCTCGGCGCTGCAGTCGTCCGCGGTCCGCTGGAGCCGCTGCCTGCGCCGGGAGATCTGCTGCTCGTAACGGACGAGCCGGCCCATTCCGGTGGCCAGCTCGGTGTCGGTGCGGGCCGTCAGGTCGGACAGCTCCACCTCGCCGAGCATCTCCGCGGCCAGCCGCCGGCACTCCTCGCTGCGCGGGGTGGCCAGCGTCACATGGCGGGCTGACGAACGCTGGCGGGCCGGTGCGTCCGCCAGGATCTCCGACAGCCGTTCCACCACCGACCCCGTCGCCGCGGTGGTCACCACGGACGACGACGCCGGGCTGCGCCGCGCCAACTCCGCGCGCAGGATGTCGATCCGCCCCTGCAGCAGCCGTCGTACGTAACTGAGGTCCGTCTCCTCTCGCTGGGCGTCCCGGCGCAGCGTGCGCAGTTCGGGCAGGCTCAGCGCGGTCAGCTCCTGCCCCGGCGGATCGGCCGGCAACTCCGGACTGTCCGTGCGCTGCACGGGCGGCCGGGGTGCCTCAAGGCCGCCCGGATATGTCAACGCGACAGCGCCGAGCGACTGCCCCGTACTCGTTGTGCTCATGTGCCTCTACCGTCCCCTCGACCGGCGTCTGGGAGCATCGTGCCACCACAAGTGGCCGCTATGTGACCGAGTGCCCACGATCGGCCCCGATCGGCCCCAGATGGGGGGTTAGGGAGCGAAAAGAAACTCCGTGCGGGTCCGCGTGCCCGGCCCTGGGGGGCGCACGGCATCATGACGGGATGCGTGCGGTAATACAGCGGGTGGACGGCGCAAGCGTCGTCGTGGACGGCGAGACCGTGGGGGCGATCGACGGCGAGGGCCTGTGCGTCCTGGTCGGCGTCACCCACGAAGACACGAAGGAGAAGGCGGAGCGGCTCGCCCGCAAGCTCTGGTCGCTGCGCGTGCTGCGGGACGAGAGGTCGTGCAGCGACATCGACGCACCGCTCCTGGTGATCAGCCAGTTCACCCTTTACGGCGACGCTCGCAAGGGCCGCCGCCCCACTTGGAACGCCGCCGCGCCCGGTGACGTGGCCGAACCTCTCGTCGACGAGGTCGTCACTCGGCTGCGCGCGCTGGGCGCGACGGTGGCGACGGGCCGCTTCGGGGCACAGATGCGGGTGTCGCTGACGAATGACGGCCCGTTCACGGTCCTCGTCGAGGTCTGAGCCGGCGTCCTACGGCTCGACGACCGTCTCCTGGGCCGCCGCCGTGTCCTCGGCAACCAGCCGGGCGTCCACCGGCACGTTCCGCTTCACCAGGGCGAGGGCGACCGGGCCCAGCTCGTGGTGGCGCGCGGACGTGGTGACGAAGCCGATCTTCCGGCCGTCGGGGCCGTCGTCCGCGAGGCGGACCTCCGCGCCGCTCGGCGGCAGGTGGACCTCGCTGCCGTCCAGGTGCAGGAAGACCAGCCGGCGCGGCGGCTTGCCCAGGTTCTGCACCCGGGCGACGGTCTCCTGCCCCCGGTAGCAGCCCTTCTGCAGGTGCACGGCGGTACCGATCCAGCCCAGCTCGTGCGGGATGGTGCGGTGGTCGGTCTCGAAGCCGAGCCGCGGCCGGTGCTGCTCGACCCGCAGCGCCTCGTGGGCAAGGATCCCGGCCGGCGGGCCGGCCTGCGCCGCGAAGGCCTCCAGCCCTTCCCTCGGCAGGAAGAGGTCACGGCCGTGGGGCGTCTCGCGGACGACCGCGCCCTCGGGGGCCTCGGCGATCGAACCGGCGGGCAGGTGCACGACCGCGGTGTCGGCGGTGCGGTCGGCGACCTCGACCCGGTAGAAGAACTTCATCGACTCCAGGTAGGCGATCAGCGCCTCCTGGGTGCCGGGCTCCACATGGGCCCAGACGGTGGTGCCGTCGTCGACGAGGTACAGGGCGTGCTCGATGTGGCCGTTGGCGGAGAGGATCAGCGCCTCGGTTGCCTGTCCGGTGGGCAGTTCGCTGACGTGCTGGGTGAGCAGCAGGTGCAGCCAGCTCAGCCGGTCCTCGCCGGTGACGGTGACGACACCGCGGTGGGAGAGGTCGACGAAACCGGTGCCGTCGGCGAGGGCACGCTGCTCGCGGAACAGGTCGCCGTAGTGAGCGGCGACGCCTTCGTCCACGCCCTCGGCGGGGACGGCGCCGGGCAGGGACAGCAGTGGGCTCTTCATACACCTAGCCTACGACTCGGTAGTTGAACCCTTCAGGGAGCAGTCCTCGCACCGGCCGAAGATCGCGAAATGCTTCATGTCGGTGTCGAAGCCGAACTGCTGCCGCAGCTCGGCGGTGAAGTCGGCGGCCACCGACAGGTCGGCCTCGATCACGTTGGTGCAGTCCCGGCACACCAGGTGGATGTGGTGGTGCCGGTCGGCCAGGTGGTAGGTGGGCGCACCGTGCCCCAGGTGGGCGTGGCTGACCAGCCCGAGCTCCTCCAGGAGCTCCAGCGTCCGGTACACGGTGGAGATGTTGACCCCCGACGCCGTCTTCCGCACTTCACCGAGGATGTCGTCGGGGGTCGCGTGTTCCAGGGTGTCCACGGCTTCGAGCACCAGCTGCCGCTGCGGGGTCAGCCGGTAGCCGCGCTGCCTGAGGTCGCTCTTCCAGTCGGTGCTCACCACACCCTTGAGTCTAGGCCCGGCGGCATTCTCACGGCATGACGGTGAACGTTCCCGCCGACAACGCCTCAGCGAGTGTGCGTCGGTACTCACCTGTCACCCGTGCGATTTCACGCTCGCCACCCTGACTCCCTCTCCGAGCCCCTCATCCGCGTGCCCGCACTGAGGCGACGACCGGCGCGCAGCAGACGCGGTCCCTCGCGCCCCTGCGTACGTTCGTCCACGCCTAAGGAGTGTTCGTGGCGATCCAGCGCCGGCCGCGAGATCCGGAAGATCCACGGCGAGGCGCGGGCTCAGCGGTTGAACAGACGAACGGGTGACTACTTGAAGAAGGCGATCCCGTCGTCCGGCATGTCGTCCGGCAGGGCCTTGGCCCAGCGCTCCACGTCCTCCGGGGTGACGACCTTCTTCAGGTGCGCCGACATGTAGGGGCGCAGCTCGACCTCGGGGGTCTGCTTCTCGCCGACCCACATCAGGTCGCTCTTGACGTAGCCGTAGAGGCGCTTGCCGCCGGTGTAGGGCTGCGAGGCGGCCGTGCGGGCCACCGCGTCCGTCACCAGGTCGATCTGGGGCTTCTGGTCGGCCATCTCGCCGTACCAGATCTCGATGACGCCGTCGTCGCGGACCATCGTGACCTCGACCTTGCGGTTCGGGTCGATGCGCCAGAAGCCGTGCTCGGACTCGAGCGGGCGGACCTTGTTGCCCTCCTGGTCCAGGACCCAGGTGTGGGACTGGTACTCCAGGAAGTCACGGCCGTCGTGGGTGAAGGAGACCTCCTGGCCGAAGTTGCACTTCTCGGCGCCGGGGAAGTCGTGCACGCCCGCCCCGGACCAGTTGCCGAGCAGGAAGGCGAGGGGCACGAGGTCCTTGTGGAGGTCGGACGGGATCTCGATCATGAGGGGTACTTCCTGGCGTCGGTGATCAGCGCTGGCCCTGGTACAGCTTCTTCACGGTCAGACCGGCGAAGGCGAGGACGCCGACGCAGACCAGGACCAGCAGGGCTTCGAAGAAGATCTCCACGGGGTGCTCCTTGAGCGGGGGGCATACGACAGGGCCGCCCCCAGCTTACGCGGCCCTTCCGGCCGCTTCCCGCCGGACTCCGCCCACGAAGGGCGGCCCACCCGGGCGCGGTGAACAGGAGCGCGCCGCGGGAGGGGTCCTTGCTGTCGCGGACGGGGACGAGGGAGGGGATGTCGGGGGCGACCTCGACGCAGTTGCCGCCGTCCTGGTTGCTGTAGCTGCTCTTGTGCCAGGTGATCGCGCTCAGATCGATGGCTCGCATGGCGCTTCCTCCAGCATCCGCTCGATGAACTCCCGCGACTCGCCCGGAGACAGGGACCTATCGCGCACCGATCGCATCGGAGCTGAAGCTGGTCGACCGCCGTCGCTTCCTGGACCAGTTCGCCCGAGTAGCCGGTCTCCACCCAGGCGACGATCCGCCCCGCACCGTGCAGGAACTTGGCGTCGGTGTTCGTCAGCGCGGGCAGGAGTGCCGGCGGGCGCAGCGGCTCGCGCCGCGACGGGACCGCTGCTCCCCTCTCCCCCGACTTCGCGGTGCCGCCGCTCCATCCGGACCACCCGCCGAGGCCCGCGGTGCCGAGGCGCCCGACCCGGCCCCGGCGGTGCGTCCGGCCGGACGGGGCCACGGTCAGCGGCCTGTTCACCGTCCTCTGCGTCGCGACGCTGCTGGTGACACTCGCCGTCGCGTACTGACGCCGCCCGCGCGGGCTACGCTTCCGGCATGGCGAAGAAGCTCGTGATCAAGGTGACGGCGGGGGCGGACGCGCCCGAGCGGTGTTCTCAGGCGTTCACGGTGGCGGCGGTGGCCGTGGCCAGCGGGGTCGACGTGTCGCTGTGGCTGACCGGGGAGTCCGCCTGGTTCGCCGTGCCGGGACGCGCGGCCGAGTTCGAGCTGCCGCACGCCGCGCCGCTGCCCGACCTGCTCGACTCGCTGCTGGCGGGCGGCCGGGTGACGCTGTGCACCCAGTGCGCCGCCCGGCGCGACCTGACCGAGAAGGACGTCATCGAGGGCGTGCGGATCGCGGGCGCCCAGGTCTTCGTGCAGGAGGCCCTGGCCGACGGCACTCAGGCGCTCGTCTACTGACCCTCACCGAGAAAGCGTGAGCACCCCAGCGGAAAGTGTCCTCGGGCCGCTCAATCGAGCGCCCCGAGGACAGCAGAGGACGAAGTGCTCACGCTGTCGTCGGTGACGAGACACGCAGACAGCCGCTCACTGCCCCATGACGTACGCCAACACGGTCGGGCCGGTGGTCCAGCCGCCGTCCACCGCGCGTTCCGCGCCCGCGCAGAACGCGGCGTCCGAGAGCAGGAAGACGACCGCGCCGGCTATCTCGTGGACCTCGCCCACCCGGCCCATGGGCGTGTCGGGGTACTCGCCCTCGCCCTGCTCGATGCCGAATGCCGCCGTCATCGGGGGTACGTCATTCCCGGGTGCACAGGGTCCACCCGGGGATGCGGGCGGCGCCCAGTTCCACGGCGCCGGCCTTCGTCAGCCCGCGCACGCCCCGCTCGGAGGCGCCGTAGCCCGCGGTGGGTCGTCGGGGGGGCTGGACCGGGGCTGAGGATGTCGCGCAGGAGGGACGAGGGGCGTCCGCCCCTGGGGCGCGCCCCACGGGTGGCTGTCTAGTGCCGCCCCTTCTTGCCGTCCAGCTCCTCCCACCACTCGTCGGACTGCGGGTCGCCGGAGGGGTCGTCCCACCAGCGGTCGTCGGGTCCGCGGCGATTGGCGACGACGGCCGCCAGCGGCGGGATGACCATGGCGACCACGCACATGGCGACGGCCGCGGGGACCGACCAGAGCCGGACGACACCCCAGGACAGGACGAACAGCGCGATGCAGATGCCCATCATCACGAAGTAGCGGTGCCGCCGCCGCGCGTACATGGTTCCAGCGTAGGTCCGCGCACGCGCCCCGGACATGCCGAGGGGCCGCACCCCGGGAGTCCAACCCGTGGGGTGCGGCCCCTCACCGCCGAAGCTGCCGTCAGACGGCGATCGCGACCTCCGCGAGGCCGCCCTGCTGGGCGACGACCGTGCGGTCGGCGCTGCCGCCGGGAACGAGCGCGCGGACGGTCCAGGTGCCCTCGGCCGCGTAGAAGCGGAACTGGCCCGTCGCGGAGGTCGGGACCTCCGCCGTGAACTCGCCGGTGGCGTCCAGCAGACGGACGTAGCCCGTCACCGGCTCGCCGTCGCGGGTCACCTGACCCTGGATGGTGGTCTCACCGGGCTTGATCGTCGAGGCGTCGGGGCCGCCGGCCTTCGCTCCGCACATGTCGTACTCCTGAGGGGTTGAGAGGGGGCGGGCTTACTTGTTGGCGCCGAGCTCGATCGGCACGCCGACGAGGGAGCCGTACTCGGTCCAGGAGCCGTCGTAGTTCTTGACGTTCTCCACGCCCAGCAGCTCGTGCAGGACGAACCAGGTCAGGGCCGAGCGCTCACCGATGCGGCAGTAGGCGATGGTGTCCTTCGCCAGGTCGACCTGCTCGTCCTCGTAGAGCGCCTTGAGCTCGTCGTCGGACTTGAACGTGCCGTCGTCGTTGGCGTTCTTCGACCACGGGATGTTGCGGGCGGACGGGACGTGGCCCGGGCGCTGCGACTGCTCCTGCGGGAGGTGGGCCGGGGCGAGCAGCTTGCCGGAGAACTCGTCGGGCGAGCGGACGTCGACCAGGTTCTGCGCGCCGATCGCCTTGACGACGTCGTCGCGGAAGGCGCGGATGGACGTGTCCTGCGGCTTGGCCTTGTAGTCGGTCGCCGGACGCTCGGGCACCTCGGTGCCGTCGACCAGCTCGCGGGCGTCCAGCTCCCACTTCTTGCGGCCGCCGTCGAGGAGCTTGACGCTGTCGTGGCCGTACAGCTTGAAGTACCAGTAGGCGTAGGACGCGAACCAGTTGTTGTTGCCGCCGTAGAGGACCACGGTGTGGTCGTTGGAGATGCCCTTCTTCGACAGGAGCTTCTCGAAGCCCTCCTGGTCGACGAAGTCGCGGCGGATCGGGTCCTGGAGGTCCTGGGTCCAGTCGATCCGGATCGCGTTCTTGATGTGGTTCTTGTCGTACGCGGACGTGTCCTCGTCCACCTCGACGATCGCGATGGTCGGGTCGTCCAGGTGGTCCTGCAGCCAGTCGGCGTCGACCAGGACGTCGCTGCGGCTCATGTTTTCTCCTCCGGGGCAGTTGCGGCGGGGCGTGCGGTGAGAAGGGTGTGCGCGCTCGGCCGGGGCGGCGCGCGGGTGCCCTGTGGGCAGGGCGGGCGAGGGGATACGGACGGCGGCGCCGCCGTCCGCTCAGACGGCGCGACAGAGCATGGCGGCGACGCGGCACAGGTCGACTGCCCGCCGCTTCGTGAGATCCGCCTGTCGCTTCATAAGGCCCGATCGTAGGGACGGACAGCGGTGCGTGTCACCGGCATGTCGGATTATGAGACGGGATTGTCCGGGATGCGGGACGGGAGCTCCTCGCGCGCATCGCCGAGCGGCCCGACGCCCCGGATGCGTGGACCTCTCATCTGCGCTGCGGACGGCACCGTCTCACCCATCGGACTCCACAACCGCCGCTCGGCGGCCACGCGGTCGCCACTCGGCCGTCACACGGTCGCCGTCGGGCGCACGCCTCCGCGAGCGGCCGGCCGCCGCCGTCCTACCCGGCGAGCTCGACGTTCGAACCCTTCACCGTGATCTCGACGCCGTCCTTCGCGGCCTCGACCTTGTCCAGCTCGATGCCACCGGGCAACTCGTCGATGGTCTGCTGGAAGTCGGTGATGGCCCGGATGCGGGACTCGGCGAGCTGCCTGCCGCCGATCTCCGGCAGCCCGTCCGCGACGACCTCGACGTCGTTGTCCTTGACCGTGACCGAGCTGAGCACGTCGACCGGCTGGGGCAGTTCGACACCGAACGCCGTGGCCTGGAGGGAAACCTTGATCTTGCCGTTGCCGCCGTCGGAGAGGCCGATGACCTTCGCGGTGACGCCCGGCGCGACCTCCGTGGGCTCGGACTTGGCGGCCTTCATCAGCTCGTCGTAGGCGATGGTCGCGGTACCGGTGGCGGTGGCCGCGGTGGCGGAGCCGAAGTCGCTCGAGAAGCCGACGCCCTTCATGTTCGCGCGCAGGTGGTCGATGCGGATCTTCTCGGCGCCGTCGCCGGTGGACGCCTCGTAGCCGTCGATGCCGACCTCGACGTCGTCCAGCTCGCCGCCGACGACCTGGGTGAGGAAGGGGAAGCCGTTGATGGAGACGTCGGGCGTCGAGGCCAGGTTCTCGCTGCTGCGCAGCTGGTCCGCCGCCTCGCCCTCGGCGAAGTTGACCGCCACACGGTCCGCGATCACGAAGAGACCGCCCAGGATCACGACGACGATCAACAGTATTCGCAGTGCACGCATGCGGTGTTCTCCCACCCCGGGTGGTCAACGACGGCGGTACCCCGACGACCGGCGGCCGTCCAGCGCGAGGGTAACGCGGCGGACAGGGGGCGCCGGCATTTTGTCGATCACCTGTGACAGGCGGGGCGGGCGGGACAGGCCGGCAGGGGGCGGGCGCCGGGAGCGGTGGGATCGGCACCCGCCCCCGGCGGCCTGGTCAGCCGAGCGCCCGGCCCAGCAGGTAGACGGCCGGCGCCGCGGCCGCCAGTGGCAGGGCCACGCCCGCAGTGAAGTGGACGAAGCGGGAGGGGTAGTCGTAGGCCGCGACCCGGTGGCCGATCAGCGCGCACACCGCGGCGCCCGCGCCGAGCAGCGCCCCCGACGTCCCGAAGCCCGTCATCGCGCCGGCCGCGATCCCCGCCCCGGCCGCCGCGAGCAGCGCCACGACCAGTGACGCCGCGGTCGGCAGCGGCAGGGCCCGCGCCACGACGGCGACGGCCACCGCGATCGCGCCGACCGTCACGGCGTCCGCGTCGGCGGCCAGGTACCCGCCCGCGACGACGGCCAGGGCCGCCGCGGCGACGGTCGCCATCAGGCCGTACATCCGCTCGTCGGGGTCGGCGTGCGAGCGCAGTTGCAGCACCAGGGAGAGCAGCACCCACACCCCGAGCGTGCCGAGGATCGCCGCCGGTGAGCGGTCCGACACCAGCATCGCCGCGTCGGCGGCGAGCGCGGCGGCGAAGCCCAGTGCGATGCCCTGGCGGGCGGGCCACATGCCGTTCAGCCGGAACCAGCCCGCCGCGGTGACCGCCTGGAGGACGACGAGCGGGACGAGCAGGGCGTACGTGCCGAGCGCCGCGGCACCGGCCAGCAACAGACCGAGCAGCGCGGTGAGTCCGGCCGGCTGCATGCCGGGGTCGATGATCGGCGAGCGCCCCTCGGCACGGGCACGCTGGGCGTCCGTTATCCGCGTGTTCCCGGCGAGGGTCGCGGGGCCGTAGTGGGGCTCGTCGGTGGGGGTCGGGTCGGGGGCGGTCGGATGCTGGTGGGGCTGTGGCTGCTGTGCGTACACCTGGGGCTGCGGGGCGTACCCCTCCGGCTGCGGCTGCGGCTGCGGCTGCGGCTGCGGCTGCTGGGCGTACCCCTCCGGCTGCAGCTGCTGTGCGTACCCCTGGGGCTGCGGGGCGTACCCCTCCGGCTGCGGCTGCGGCTGCGGCTGCGGCTGCGGCTGCTGGGCGTACCCCTGTGGCTGATAGGGCTGCTGACGATGCTGAGGCTGCTGCTGGGGCGCGTAGCCGCCGTGCGACCCGTACTGCGCACTCGCCGGCTCCTGGTACGCCTGCGGGGCCTGCGGCTGCTGGGGCGGCAGGTACGCCGTCTCCTCCGCCGAGACCGGCGGCTGCACCTGGGTCTCCCAGGTCTGCCCCTGCCACTGCTGCGTGTACTGCGCGGCGTTCGGGTCGTCGTAACCGTGGTGGCCCTGGTACGCCTGCTGCCCGGACGGCCACGCCTGGGCGTCGTATCCCTCGTACGGCTGGTTCTGTCCGTACGGACGGTCCGGCTGGTCGGTCATGCTCACCCTCCCGCGAACGGCGGGAGCACCTCGACCGTGCCGCCGTCGGCCAGTCGTACCGTCTCGTGCTCGCGCGTGCCCACGGGGTCGCCGTCGACGAGGAACGAGCAGCGCAGCAGCACGCGCGTGAGTTCGCCGGGGTGCCGCTCGCGCACCGCGCCGAGCGCCTCTGCGAGCGTGGCCGCGTCGTACGCCTCCTCGGCCACCCCCGCCGCGGCCTTCGCGGCGGCCCAGTAGCGCACCGTGACCTTTGCCATCTGGATCCTTCGTCGCCGGTGCCGGTCGGCGTCGGTGTCGACCGGCGGTGAACTACGTCAGGCTAGCCCGCCCGCGCCACCGCCCAGTCGCCGATCCGGTGCAGCAGCCCCTCGCCGGACGCGTGCTCGGCGTGGCCCATGCCGGGCTCCAGCCAGAGCTCCCCGTGGCCACCGGCCGCCTCGGCCAGCATCCGGGGGTGGTCGAGGGGAAAGTAGCCGTCCCGGTCGCCGTGCACGACGAGCAGCGGCCTCGGCGCGATCCGGGGCACCGCCTCCACCGGCGACAGCGGCACCGGGTCCCAGTCCCGGTGATGGATACGGGTGCGCATGCCGTAGCGGCCCACCAGGCGCCCGGCGGGGCGCATCACCAGCCAGTGCAGCCGGCGCATGGGTGCCGTACCCCGGTAGTACCAGCGGGCCGGCGCGCTCACCGACACCACGGCGTCCGTGCCGGCCTCGCCGTCGTCGGCGTACAGCGCGGCGTGCCGCAGTACCACCGAGCCGCCCATGGAGAAGCCGACGGTCACCACGCGCGCGTGTCCGAATCCGCGCGCCCAGGTGACCGCGGCCGCCAGGTCCAGCACCTCGCGGTCACCGACGGTGGACCGTCCACCGGACGCGCCGTGCCCCCTGAAGGAGAACGTGACCACGGCGCCGTGGTGCGCGAACGCCTCGGCGATGCGTCGTACGTGCGGCCGGTCGGCGTCGCCCGTGAACCCGTGGGCGACGACGAACACCAGGTCAGGTGCGTCGCGGTGGGTCACGCCGGGCTCGTGCACGGCGTCGATCGGCACGCCGTCGGCCGTGCGGAGGAAGGTGCGGGCCGGCGTGCGGCGCGGGCTCCTCCGAGGCGTCTTTCCGGGCGTCTCGGAATGCGGACGAAAGGTGGAACGCGCCACATGACCTGACCGACGGTTGCTCATGTCGGCTATTCTGCTGGGCAGAGGACTCGGGCAACGTAGCCCCCGGGTCCTTTTGTGCTTTCGGGAGCGATGCCGGGCGGGCGCCGGGCGTTCACCTCCCGGACGCGGCGGGCCCCACGGGCACGGGTCCCGCCACCTGTAAGAAGCAGTGCCGCAAACGTCCTCGCAGGGACCCAGGAGGAACCAGACGTTATGGGCGAGCGAACCGGGCACGACCGCAGGACGACCCAGGCAGGTGGGACGCGATGAGTTCTCTGCTGCTCCTGACCAACGCCCTCCAGCCGTCGACGGAGGTGCTCCCCGCCCTCGGCCTGCTGCTGCACAACGTCCGCGTCGCCCCCGCCGAGGGCCCCGCCCTCGTCGACACCCCCGGCGCCGACGTGATCCTCGTCGACGGGCGCCGCGACCTCCCCCAGGTCCGCAGCCTGTGCCAGCTGCTGCGCTCCACGGGCCTCAGCTGCCCGCTGGTCCTGGTCGTCACCGAGGGCGGCCTCGCCGCCGTCACCGCCGACTGGGGCATCGACGACGTACTGCTGGACACCGCGGGCCCGGCGGAGGTCGAGGCCCGGCTGCGCCTCGCCATGGGCCGTCAGCAGATCGTCGGCGACGACTCCCCGATGGAGATCCGCAACGGCGACCTCTCGGTGGACGAGGCGACGTACTCCGCGAAGCTCAAGGGGCGGGTCCTGGACCTGACCTTCAAGGAGTTCGAGCTGCTGAAGTACCTCGCCCAGCACCCGGGCCGGGTCTTCACCCGCGCCCAGCTGCTCCAGGAGGTCTGGGGCTACGACTACTTCGGCGGCACCCGCACCGTCGACGTGCACGTACGGCGGCTGCGCGCCAAGCTCGGCCCGGAGCACGAGTCGCTGATCGGGACCGTCCGCAACGTCGGCTACCGCTTAGTCACGCCGGAGAAGCCCGAGAAGGGCGAGCGCGCGGAGGACGCCAAGGCGAAGGCCGGGGCCCGGACGGAGGCGCGGGCGGACACCGCGGCCCAGGCGCCGTCGACCAAGGTGTGATACGCCCTGCCCGGGGCGGATCCATCCGCGTAGACTCCGCGCGTGGCCAAGGTGACTCGGGATGATGTGGCACGGCTGGCGGGAACTTCCACCGCCGTCGTCAGCTATGTCATCAACAACGGACCCCGGCCGGTCGCCCCGGCCACGCGCGAGCGTGTCCTCGCCGCCATCAAGGAACTGGGCTACCGGCCGGACCGGGTCGCCCAGGCGATGGCGTCGCGGCGGACGGACCTCATAGGACTGATCGTCCCGGACGCGCGCCAGCCCTTCTTCGCGGAGATGGCGCACGCCGTCGAGTGGGCCGCCTCCGAGCGCGGCAAGATGGTCCTCGTCGGCAACTCCGACTACGTCGGCGAGCGCGAGGTCCACTACCTGCGCGCCTTCCTCGGGATGCGCGTCTCCGGTCTGATCCTGGTCAGCCACGCCCTGAACGACCTGGCCGCCGCCGAGATCGAGGCCTGGGACGCCCGGGTCGTCCTGCTGCACGAGCGCCCCGAGGCCATCGACGACGTCGCCGTCGTCACCGACGACCTCGGCGGCGCCCAGCTCGCCGTGCGCCACCTGCTGGAGCACGGGTACGAGTACGTCGCCTGCATGGGCGGCACCGCCGAGACCCCGTCCGTCGGCGACCCGGTCTCCGACCACGTCGAGGGCTGGAGGCGGGCGATGAAGGAGGCCGGGCTCTCCACCGAGGGCCGGCTCTTCGAAGCCCCGTACAACCGCTACGACGCGTACCGCGTGGCCCTGGAACTGCTCTCCGGCCCGCGGCGTCCGCCCGCGATCTTCTGCTCCACCGACGACCAGGCGATCGGCCTGCTGCGCGCGGCCCGCGAGCTGCGCATCGACGTGCCGGGCGAGCTGGCGGTGGCCGGATTCGACGACATCAAGGAGGCGGACCTGGCCGACCCGCCGCTGACGACGGTCGCCTCCGACCGCTCGGCGATGGCGCGGGCGGCCGTGGACCTGGTCCTGGACGACGGTCTGCGCGTGGCGGGCTCCCGGCGCGAGCGGCTGAAGGTCTTCCCGTCGCGGCTGGTGGTCCGGCAGTCCTGCGGCTGCGAGTAGCCGCCCACGCCCCGGCGTCCTGGACTCGCGCCGGGTTCTTTACATAGGGCATACGAGGTTCTGCCGGGCTTCTCAGGCAGCCCTCAGGCCGCTCTCATACGGGGGCGGGAAGCTCATGAACATGACCGAGAGCCTCCGCCGCAGCGGCGAGTACGAGCACGCCCAGGAGAACCCGTACCAGGGAACCCAGCACGCCTCCTCTCCCGTCGACCCGGAGTGGCCGCCCCCGCCGGCCCAGCCGCCCGCCGCCGCCTTCCCGGACGGGCAGCCCGAGCAACCCCACAAGAAGCGCGGGACCCGGCGCGGCCCCGTCGCCCTCCTCACCGCCGTGGCGATCGTCGCGGCGGCCGTCGGCGGGGGCACCGCGTTCGGCATCCAGGAGCTGACCGGCAGCGACACCGTCGCCGCGAGCACCGGCAGCACCGACGTGGTGCCGTCCAGCCAGAAGGGCACGGTCTCCGGGGTCGCCCAGGCGGTCAGTCCGAGCATCGTCGAGATCAGCGCCACCTCGGCCGCGGGCTCCTCCACCGGTTCCGGTGTGATCATCACCAGCGACGGCGAGATCATCACCAACAACCACGTGGTGTCCGGCGCCTCGTCCGTCAAGGTGACGACCAACGACGGCGAGCAGTACACGGCCGAGGTCGTCGGCACGGACAGCAGCAAGGACCTCGCGCTGATCAAGCTGGAGAACGCCTCCGGCCTGAAGGCAGCGCCCCTCGGCGACTCCGACGCCGTGCAGGTCGGCCAGCAGGTCGTGGCGATCGGCTCCCCCGAGGGCCTGACCGGCACGGTCACCAGCGGCATCGTCTCCGCTCTGGACCGCGACGTGACCGTCTCGACCGACGAGGGACAGCAGCAACAGCAGCAGCGCCGGGGCGGCGGCTGGCCGTTCGAGTTCGGCGGCCAGGAGTTCAACGGCGACACCGGCTCGTCCACGACGACGTACAAGGCGATCCAGACCGACGCGTCCCTGAACCCGGGCAACTCCGGCGGCGCGCTGATCGACATGAACGGCAACATCATCGGCATCAACTCCGCGATGTACTCGTCGGCCGAGTCCTCCGCCGGTGCGGGCAGCGTCGGCCTGGGCTTCGCCATCCCGATCAACACCGTCAAGGCCGACCTGGCGAAGCTGCGCGCGGGTGCCGCCGGCTGAGCGGGCGTCCACGCGGCTGCCCGAGGCCGCTGTGGACATGCGAGGCTGAAGAGGTTGTCAGCCGCACCCGAGACCGCATCCGAGGAATCCGAGCCCATGAGCCCCGCAGACGGCGACCGCGACCGTGAAGTCCAGCGCATCCTGATCGTCGACGACGAGCCGGCGGTCCGCGAGGCGCTCCAGCGCAGCCTCGCCTTCGAGGGTTACGACACCGAGGTCGCCGTCGACGGCGCCGACGCACTGGAGAAGGCGACGGCCTACCGCCCCGACCTGGTCGTCCTCGACATCCAGATGCCCCGCATGGACGGCCTGACCGCCGCCCGCCGCATCCGCGGTGCGGGTGACACGACGCCCATCCTCATGCTCACGGCCCGCGACACGGTCGGCGACCGGGTGACCGGCCTGGACGCCGGCGCCGACGACTACCTGGTCAAGCCCTTCGAACTCGACGAACTCTTCGCCCGCATCCGCGCGCTGCTGCGCCGCAGCTCCTACGCGGCGGCCCTCGAGGCCACCGCCGAGGACGACGACACCCTCACCTTCGCCGACCTGACCATGGACCTGTCGACGCGGGAGGTCGTCCGCGCCGGACGCCCGGTCGAACTGACCCGCACGGAGTTCACACTCCTGGAGATGTTCATGGCCCACCCGCGCCAGGTCCTCACCCGCGAGCAGATCCTCAAGGCCGTCTGGGGCTTCGACTTCGAGCCCTCCTCCAACTCCCTCGACGTGTACGTCATGTACCTGCGCCGCAAGACAGAGGCGGCCGGCGAGCCGCGCCTCGTCCACACCGTGCGAGGCGTCGGCTACGTCCTGCGGCAGGGCGGCGCGGAGTGAGGAGCCTGGCCCGCCGTGTCCGCGCGCTGCCCATCCGGGCCAGGCTGTCGCTGCTGGTGGCGGCGGCGGTGGCCCTCGCGGTGGCGGCGGCGGCGGTGGCCTGCTGGTTCGTGGTGAAGAGTGTGCTGGTCAGCTCACTCGACGAGGCCCTGAAGGCCAACCGCATGAGCAAGCAGCAGGTGAGCCAGTACGTGAATCTGCGCACCGGCGAGTGCGCCCACGACCCCGTCACCCACGAACAGAACCCCTTCGGTTCGTCCGTACAGCTCGTGGACGGCACGGGCGGGAGCTGCCTGATCATCGGCATGGAGAAGGTCCCGCTCACCGACACCGACCGTGCCGTGGCCGAGGGCAGCACCAAGGACGCCCTGCACGACGCCACGGGCCCGG
This sequence comes from Streptomyces mutabilis, assembly GCF_014649815.1. GTDB lineage: Bacteria > Actinomycetota > Actinomycetes > Streptomycetales > Streptomycetaceae > Streptomyces > Streptomyces mutabilis. The sequence goes on from NZ_BMTT01000023.1 coordinate 50,818, forward strand.
ACGGCACGCAGTACCGCGTATACACCTACAGCGGGCTCCCCGAGCTGGGCGTCGCCGTCTCCGCCGCCCGACCGCTGGACGAGGTGAACAGCTCCCTCAGCAACCTCGCGCTGGTGCTGGTCTTCGTCGCGGGCGCGGGAGTCCTCGGCGCGGGCGCCGCCGGTCTCTGGGTGGCCCGGACCGCCCTGCGCCCCGTCGACGAACTGACGCGGGCCGTGGAGCACGTGGCCCGCACCGAGGACCTCACGGTCCGCATCCCCGTCGAGGACGACAGCGACGACGAGATCGCCCGCCTGTCCCGCTCCTTCAATTCCATGACCTCGTCCCTGGCCAGCTCCCGGGACCTGCAGCAGCAGCTCATCGCCGACGCCGGCCACGAACTGCGCACCCCCCTCACCTCCCTGCGCACCAACGTCGAACTCCTCACCCGCAGCGAGGAGACCGGCCGCCCGATCCCCGAGGCCGACCGCAAGGCCCTGCTCGCCTCGGTGAAGGCCCAGATGACCGAACTGGCGGCGTTGATCGGTGACCTACAGGAACTCTCCCGCCCCGACACCGGCCAGCACACCGGCAGGACCCGCATCCTCGCCTGGCACGACGTAGTCGAGTCCGCCCTGCGCCGCGCCCGCCTGCGCGGCCCGGAACTGACCATCACGGCCGACGTGCGGCCCTGGTACGTGCGCGCGGAACCGGCCTCGCTGGAACGCGCGGTGGTCAACATCCTGGACAACGCGGTGAAGTTCAGCCCCGAGTCCGGCACCGTGGACGTCCGCCTCGCCGACGGCGTCCTCACCGTCCGCGACCACGGCCCCGGCATCCCCGCCGACGAACTCCCCCACGTCTTCGACCGCTTCTGGCGCTCCCCGTCCGCCCGCGCCCTGCCCGGCTCGGGCCTGGGCCTGTCCATCGTGGCCCGCACGGTGCAGCAGGCCGGTGGCACCGTGAGCCTGACCCCGGGCGAGGGAGGCGGCACGACGGCGACCGTACGGCTGCCGGGGGCGCCGGTACCGCCGCCGGAGACCGGCGCGGCCGACGGGGGGCAGTGGTAGCCGAGCTTGCCGGGGGAGTCGACGCCGACGGTGACGAGACCAGGCGGGTAGGCGTCCTCCCTGTCGGTGAGGAGGATGGACATGCCCGTGAACGGGGGGCGCGGCAGCGCGCAGTACAGGGCGTGACAGGTGTCCGCGCCTCCGTACCCCGCACCCTGGGTCCCGACGGTGACCGAGCCGGCCGTGTCCAGCTCGTCGTCTGTCAGCCGGGGGCGCGGATGGAGGCGGGTGGCGGCGTCTCCGCCACGAGGACAGTCACGGGTTTTTTGTTGAGCGTGAGCTCACATGAGCGGGTTGAGGACAGTTCGCGGCACTGTGTTCACGTTTCGGAGCGCCGAAGAGGGGCCCGGTGCCCGCACGGCGTGCGCACACCGGGCTCCTCTCGGAGACGGGTGGCGCCTACTGCACGATCCTGATCCGGTCGGCCGCCGGCGGGGCGATCGGGGCCGTCGGTGACGAGTTGGCCGTCAGGTACTGCTCCAGGGCCGTCAGGTCGTCCGCGCCGACGAGTTCGTTCGTGCCCTCGTTGAGGGTGGGGAAGCCGTCGCCGCCGCCCGCGAGGAAGCTGTTGGAGGCGACGCGGTAGGTGGCCGACGGGTCGATGGGCGAGCCGTTCAGACGGATGGAGTCCGTCAGCACCCGGTCCGCGCCCGACTTGCTCAGGTCCAGGGTGTAGGTGAGGCCGGAGGAGATCTGGAGGATCTTCGGGGATGCCTCGTTCGGGCCGCTCACCTGTTCCTTGAGGATCTGGATGAGCTGGGCGCCCGTGTAGTCCTTCAGGTTCACCGTGTTGGCGAAGGGCTGGACCGTGAAGCCTTCGGCGTACGTGACGACGCCGTCGCCCTCGCTGCCCGAGGCAGCGTAGGTCAGGGGCGCGCGGATGCCGCCCGGGTTCATCAGGGCCAGGTCCGTCTCAGGGTCCTGGGACCTGCCGTATGCCAACTGCGCGTCGGCGATCAGGTCGCCCAGCGGGGACTCGGTGCCGTTGCGGTCGATGTCGCCGGAGACGTAGCCGATGGCGCGGTTGCCGATCGGGGCGGCCAGCGTGCTCCACTTGTCGATCAGGCGGGTCATGTCCGGCGCCTTCGGGACGTCCCGCGTGACGACGTGGTTCGCCGACTCCACGGCCGTACGGGCGATGTCACCCGTCGCACGGTCGTAGGTCAGCGTCGTGTCCGTGTAGAGGCGGCCGAAGGACGAGGCCGAGGTGACCATGCGGGGCTTGCCCGCCGGGTCGGGGATCGTGCAGACGTACGCCGCGTGGGTGTGGCCGGTGACCAGCGCGTCCACCTGGGGCGTGACGTTCTTGGCGATGTCGGCGATCGGGCCGGAGATGCCGTCGCCCGTGCCCGGGGAGTCGCAGTCGTAGTTGTACGAGGAAGACGCCGGGAAGCCGCCCTCGTGGACCAGGGCGACGATGGACTTCACGCCCTGGCGCTGGAGCACCTTGGCGTACTTGTCGATCGTCTCGACCTCGTCCTTGAAGGTCAGGCCCTTGACGCCCTCCGCCGAGACGATGTCCGGGGTGCCCTCCAGGGTCACGCCGATGAAGCCGACCTTGACGCCCTTGTGCTTCCACACCCAGTAGGGCGCGAGGATGGGCTTCTTCGTCTTCTCGTCGAGGACGTTCGCCGCCAGGTACGGGAAGTCGGCGCCCTCGAACGCCTCGTCCGTGTAGCAGCCCTCGGTGGGGTGGCAGCCGCCGTTCTGGAGGCGGGCCAGTTCCTCGGCCCCCTCGTCGAACTCGTGGTTGCCGACGCTCGTCACGTCGAGGTCCAGCTTGTTCAGCGCCTCGATGGTCGGCTCGTCGTGGAAGAGGCCGGACAGGAGCGGGGACGCGCCGACCATGTCGCCGCCGGCCGCGGTGATGGAGTAGCGGTGGCCCTCGCGCGCCTCGCGCAGGTGGGTGGCCAGGTACTCGATGCCGCCCGCGTCGATCGTCTTCGTCGTGCCGTCCGGCTGGTGTTCCGTGACCCGGCCGGAGGAGCCGGCGGGCGGTTCCAGGTTGCCGTGCAGGTCGTTGAAGGAGAGGAGCTGGACGTCCTGGTAACGACCGTGACCGTGGCCGCCGTGACCCCGGTTGCCCTCGCCCGCGTTCGCCGACGCCGGCAGTGCCGCCGCGGCGAGCGCCCCGGCGGTGAGGGCGGTGGCGGCAGCGGCGAGGAGACGGGTCGTACGGCGTCTGCGGCGCGGTCGGTGCGACTGTGGTGTGGCTGGCATGCGCCCCCCTGTGGGTGTGCGTGACGCGAGCCGCTGAGGAGACGGCTCGCCGGCGCGACAGCCTAGAGTCAACGCGCGTAGCGCGACAGGGGGTTCCGGGTTACATCCTGGTGTACCTCCTCACCGGCCCCTCCCCCCGGCTACCGCCGCTTTGCCGCGCCTGCCCTTTACCCTCGTACCCATGACCAGCGACGACACCGTGCGGCCCGGCCGCTCCCGCTCGATCGAGACCCTCTCCGAACTCACCCCGGAGCAGACCGACGCCGTCCTCGCCCTGCTCGCCGAGGCCGCCCGCAACGACGGCCAGCAGGCCGTCTCCGAGCAGGGCCGGCTGCAACTGCGCGGCCCGGCGCGGGAGGGCGTCTCGCACCTGCTGCTCACCGTCGACGGCGGTGAACCCGTCGGCTACGCCCAATTGGAGGGCACCGACCCGATCGAGCCCCCGGCCGCCGAGCTGGTCGTCCACCCCTCGCACCGGGGGCAGGGCCACGGGCGCGCGCTGGGCTCGGCGCTGCTCGCCGCGTCCGGCAAGCGACTGCGGATCTGGGCGCACGGCGGCCACTCCGCCGCCCGGCATCTCGCGCAGGTGCTGGGGCTTACCCTCTTCCGCGAACTGCGCCAGATGCGGCTCCCGTTGGCCGACCTGGACCTGGCGGATCCGCGCCTGCCCGAGGGCGTGACCGTGCGGGCCTTCGTGCCCGGCCGGGACGACGCGGCCTGGCTCGCGGTGAACGCCGCCGCCTTCGCCCACCACCCCGAGCAGGGCTCGCTCACCCAGCGGGACCTCGACGACCGCATGGCCGAGGCGTGGTTCGACCCGGCGGGGTTCTTCCTCGCCGAGCGGGACGGCGAGCTGATCGGCTTCCACTGGACCAAGGAGCACGCCGAGGAGCGGCTCGGTGAGGTGTACGTCCTCGGCATCCGGCCGGACGCCCAGGGCGGTGGCCTGGGCAAGGCCCTGACCACCATCGGTCTGCGGCACCTGGCGGAGCGGGGGCTGCCCACGGCGATGCTGTACGTGGACGCCGACAACACGGCTGCGGTGTCCGTCTACGAGCGCCTCGGGTTCGTCACCCACGAGACCGACCTGATGTACCGCACGGAGACGTGAGGCACGGGCAGCGGGCGACGACGTGAGGTTCGCGCCTCGGGCGACCACGCGAGGCCGCGCCTCAGGCACGCCCCCTGCGCCGCCCCACCGGCTCCGGTCCGCACACCGTCCACGCCACGGCTTACGTCTCCCCATCGCACGGAGCGGGTCCTCCGGTTCACGATCACGGCCGGCGGTTTCCGGACCGCGGACGCGCCACAGCCGCACCGACCGCCGCACCCACCGCCGGAAGCCCCCCGCTATCCCACACGTCATGTCCTCGTAACCATTGATTCAGACTGTCTTGCAACCCTCACCGAATGCAGCCGACCGCGCCAGAGCCACCAGGAGCAGAGCGTCACGCGCATTCCGACGCGCCTGTCCTGCGCGCTGCGCGGAAGAATGGGTTTATGAGGCAGCCGAACACCCAGGCAGAGGTCCAGCAGCACACGCAGCCCGCGCAGCAGGCCCAGCCCACGCCGCACGCGCCGCACGCGCAGCACCCGCAGCCCTCCGTGGGTTCCATCGCCGCGCACCGCCCGCACACCGTGGCCGCGACCGTCTCCGACCTGGAACCCGACATCGACGCCGACCTCGACGGGTACGAGGAGTCGGAGGAGTCCCAGGGGCTCCAGGCGGACGGCATCAGGCTCCCGCAGGGCCGCTTCCTCGACCGCGAGCGCAGCTGGCTCGCGTTCAACGAGCGCGTCCTCGAGCTCGCCGAGGACCCGACCACCCCGGTCCTCGAGCGCGCCAACTTCCTCGCGATCTTCGCCAGCAACCTGGACGAGTTCTTCATGGTCCGCGTCGCCGGCCTGAAGCGCCGCATCGCCGCCGGTGTCGCGACCCGCTCCGCCTCCGGCCTCCAGCCCCGCGAGGTGCTGGAGATGATCTGGGCGCGCTCGCGCGAACTCATGGCCCGGCACGCCGCCTGCTTCCAGGAGGACGTGGCGCCCTCCCTCGCCGAAGAGGGCATCCACCTGGTCCGCTGGAGCGAGCTCGCGGAGAAGGAGCAGGCCCGCCTGTTCACCCTCTTCCGCCATCAGATCTTCCCGGTCCTCACCCCCCTCGCCGTCGACCCAGCGCACCCCTTCCCGTACATCTCGGGCCTCTCCCTGAACCTCGCGGTCGTCGTGCGCAACCCGGTCACCGGGCACCGCCATTTCGCCCGCGTCAAGGTCCCCCCGCTGCTCTCCCGCTTCCTGGAGGCCTCCCCGGGCCGCTTCGTCCCCATCGAGGACGTGATCGCCGCCCACCTGGAGGAGCTCTTCCCGGGCATGGAGGTCTTGGAGAGCCACGCCTTCCGCGTCACCCGCAACGAGGACCTGGAGGTCGAGGAGGACGACGCCGAGAACCTCCTCAAGGCGCTGGAGAAGGAACTGATGCGGCGCCGCTTCGGCCCGCCGGTGCGCCTGGAGGTCGAGGAGTCCATCGACCGCGAGGTCCTGGACCTCCTCGTCCGCGAACTGAAGGTCAGCGAGGCCGAGGTGTACCCGCTCCCGGGCCCCCTGGACCTCACCGGCCTCTTCCGCATCCACGGTCTGGACCGGCCCGAGCTGAAGTACCCGAAGTTCGTCGCCCGCACCCATCGCGACCTGGCCGAGGTCGAGTCCGCGTCGGCCCCGGACGTCTTCGCCGCCCTGCGCAGCCGCGACGTCCTCCTCCACCACCCGTACGACTCCTTCTCCACCTCCGTGCAGGCGTTCCTGGAGCAGGCGGCCACCGACCCGGACGTCCTCGCGATCAAGCAGACCCTGTACCGGACCTCGGGCGACTCCCCGATAGTCGACGCGCTCATCGAGGCCGCCGAGGCCGGCAAGCAGGTCCTGGTCCTGGTCGAGATCAAGGCCCGCTTCGACGAGCACGCGAACATCAAGTGGGCCCGCAAGCTGGAGGAGGCCGGCTGCCACGTCGTCTACGGGCTGGTCGGCCTGAAGACCCACTGCAAGCTGTCCCTGGTGGTCCGCCAGGAGGGCGAGACCCTGCGCCGCTACAGCCACGTCGGCACCGGCAACTACCACCCGAAGACGGCCCGCCTCTACGAGGACCTGGGCCTGCTCACCGCCGACCCGCAGGTCGGCGCGGACCTCTCCGACCTGTTCAACCGGCTCTCCGGCTACTCCCGGCGCGAGACCTACCGCCGCCTCCTGGTCGCGCCGAAATCCCTGCGCGACGGCCTGGTCTCCCGCATACACAAGGAGATCCAGCACCACCGCGCGGGACGCCCCGCTTACATCCGCATCAAGGTCAACTCGATGGTCGACGAGGCCGTCATCGACGCCTGCTACCGGGCGTCCCAGGCAGGCGTCCCGGTCGACGTCTGGGTGCGCGGCATCTGCGCGCTGCGCCCGGACGTGGCGGGCCTGTCGGAGAACATCCGGGTCCGTTCGGTCCTCGGCCGCTTCCTGGAGCACTCCCGCGTCTTCGCCTTCGGCAACGGCGGGGAGCCGGAGGTCTGGTTCGGCAGCGCCGACATGATGCACCGCAACCTCGACCGCCGGATAGAGGCTCTGGTCAGGGTCGTCGACCCGGCCCACCGGGCGGCCCTGAACCGGCTGCTGGAGACCGGCATGTCCGACGGCACCGCCTCCTGGCACCTGGGCTCGGACGGCGAGTGGACCCGGCACGCGACGGACCCGGACGGCCAGCCCCTGCGCAACGTCCAGGAGATGCTCATAGACGCCCGGAGGCGCCGGCGTGGCACAGCAACACCTTGAACCGACGGACCCCACGGCCGCCGCCGGGCCGCCGCCGGTGCACGCGGGCGGCGACGCCCTCGCGAGTTACCTGCGCGCCCAGGCCACCGAGTTCCTCCGCGCCCTGCGCCTGCACCGGGAGACCGGCGCGGGCGCGCACGGGGCCGGAGCACACGGCAACGGAGCGCACGGTCCGGACCGGGCCCCCGCTGCCGACGGCCCGGTGGACGCGGCCCGCGCCCTGCGCCGTGCGGCCCGCCGCCTCAGCGGCACCCTGCACACCTTCCAGCCCTTGCTGGACGCCGAGTGGGCGGAGGCCATGCGCCCCGAGCTGGCGTGGCTTTCCGGCACACTGGCGCTCGAACATGCGTACGCATCCCGCCTGGAACGCCTGCTGCAGGCCCTGCACCGGCTGTCGGGATCGGCGGCGTTCCCGAGCCAGCAGCAGGCGGGCCGCGCCGCCGCGACGGCGTCCACCGGCACGGACCCCTCCGCACCTCCCGTGCACCTCGCCCCCTCCGCCGCCCGCCCGGCACCCGCGGACCGCGGCAATCTCACCGTGGGCGCGGCGAAGGCGGGCGCGCTGCTCGACCGCCAGCTGACCCTGGCCCGTACCCGGGCGCACTCCACGGCCCTCCAGGCGCTGGGCAGCAGCCGCTTCCACGCGGTCGCCGACAAGGTCGCCCTACTGGCCAGCGAGGTCCCGCTGAAGGACACCGCGGCGTCCACCACCGACCTGCGTCCGCTGGCCGCCGCGGCCCACGGCCGCCTCACCGACGCCGTGGCCGCGCTCCCGCTGGTCACCGCGGGCAACCCGTACAACGCCCAGGCACTGGTCCACGGCCTCTCCCCGGACCCGGCCCCCCACCCCCAGGACGCCCAGTGGCACCAGGTCCGCCTGTTGCTGCGCCTGCACCGGTACGCGCTCGAGGTGCTGGCCTTCGAGGAAGCCGACCGGGGCGACGGCACCACGGACGTACGCCTGCTGGCCGCCGGCGAGGCCCTGAACCGCCATCGTGACGCCTCCGAGGCCGCCGCGGCCGCCGCCCAGGCGGCCCGCACGCCGCGCATCGCGCCGGCGACGGCGTACGCGCTCGGGGTGCTCCACGCCGACCAACGGCATGAGGTGGAGGCGGCGAGGTACGCGTTCCAGCACAGCTGGCGCAAAGAGCCCATCAGGCTGACGTAGCGGCGGCGCCCGCGGACGACGCCGCACAGGACAGGAGGCGCCGTGCACCCCGCCGACGACCAGGACCCCGGCACCCCGGCCGCGCACACCGACGACCAGGACCACCCCGCCGCCCCGGCCGCCCCCACCGTCCGGGCGGCCGGCTGCGTCCTGTGGCGCCGCTCCCCCCGGTCCCCCGGCCTGGAACTCTGCCTCGTCCACCGGCCGAGGTACGACGACTGGTCGCACCCGAAGGGCAAGCTCAAGCCCGGCGAGGACCCGCTCGCGGGCGCCCTGCGCGAGGTGGCGGAGGAGACGGGATACGCCGCCGCGCCGGGCGCCGAACTACCCACCGTCAGCTACCTCGCCGACGGCCGCCCCAAGGAGGTCCGGTACTGGGCGGCGGCGGCCACCACCGGCGCGTTCACCCCCTCCGACGAGGTCGACCGCATCCTGTGGCTGGCACCCGCGGAGGCCCGCGCCCGCCTCACCCGCCCCCGGGACCGGCCCCTGGTCGACGCCCTCCTCGCGGCGCTCTCCCCCGGGACCACTCCGTGTCCTTGACGTAAGCGTTCCGTTACCTCACCGCACCGACCACAGGGGTTCACCCCGCGTTCATTTACGCCCATCGGCGGCTTCACCTGTTCTGCCTAATTTCGGCCTTACCGATACAGGGCGCATCCCGAAAACGCGTCTGTATCCACCAGTCTCCATCGCAGTCCTCGCACGCCGCCGAATTCAGGACGGCGGCTCCTGGAAGGAACTCCCTCAAGTGAAGCTTCAGCGCATGAACCGGCGGGCCCTCGCTCTCGGTGCTCTCGCCGTCTCCGGCGCCCTGGCCCTCACGGCGTGCGGCTCCGACGACACCGGTGGCAACAGCAGCGGCGGTGACGCCAGCGCCGCCGCCGACAGCAACATCAAGTGCGACGACGCCAAGGGCCAGCTCCAGGCCTCCGGCTCGTCCGCGCAGAAGAACGCGATCGACGCCTGGGTCAAGCAGTACGTCGCGGCCTGCAACGGCGTCCAGATCAACTACAACCCGACCGGCTCCGGCGCGGGCATCACCGCGTTCACGCAGGGCCAGACCGCGTTCGCCGGCTCGGACTCCGCGCTGAAGCCCGACGAGATCGAGGCGTCGAAGAAGGTCTGCAAGGACGGCCAGGCCATCGACCTGCCGATGGTCGGCGGCCCCATCGCCGTCGGCTTCAACGTCCCGGGCGTCGACACCCTCGCCCTGGACGCCCCGACGCTCGCCAAGATCTTCGACAGCCAGATCACCAACTGGAACGACGAGGCGATCGCCAAGCTCAACCCCGACGCCAAGCTGCCCGACCTGAAGATCCAGGCCTTCCACCGCTCGGACGAGTCCGGCACCACGGACAACTTCACCAAGTACCTCAAGGACGCCGCGCCCAAGGACTGGAAGTACGAGCCGGGCAAGTCCTGGGAGGCCAAGGGCGGCCAGTCCGCGCAGGGCTCCTCCGGCCTGGCCGGACAGGTGAAGCAGACGCCGGGCGCCATCTCGTACTTCGAGCTGTCGTACGCCAAGGACGGCATCAAGACGGTCGACATCAAGACCCAGGCCGCCGAGCCGGTCAAGGCCACCGTCGACAACGCCACCGCCGCCATCGGCGCCGCCAAGGTCGTCGGCACCGGCAAGGACCTCGCGCTGGAGCTGGACTACACGCCGGCCGCCGACGGTGCCTACCCGATCGTCCTCGTCACGTACGAGATCGTCTGCGACAAGGGCAACAAGGCCGAGACCCTGCCCGCCACCAAGTCCTTCCTCAACTACATCGCCTCGGAGGACGGCCAGGGCCTGCTGAAGGACGCCGGCTACGCCCCGATGCCCACCGAGATCATCACCAAGGTCCGCGAGACCATCTCGGGCCTGAGCTGACCCGAGTGCGGTCCGGTCCCCGCCCGGGGGCCGGGCCGCACCGTCCGGTGCACCGCCGCCAGGAGCCCGCGAGGCTCCGCCCGAGCCGCCGTCAGGGCGGCTCCGCAGACCGGAGAACCCGATGGACATAACCACTGATCCCCAGAAGCCAGCAGCAGCCCCCGTACCACACCAGCCCCCCGGCAAGGACGGCAAGCGCGCCGCACGCGGCGCCACCCGCCCCGGCGACCGGATCTTCCTCGGACTCTCCCGCGGGTCCGGCATCCTGGTGCTGGCCATCATGGCCGCCATCGCGGCCTTCCTCAGCTACCGCGCCTGGCTCGCCATCAGCGAGGACGAGGCCAACTTCTTCACCAGCTTCGAGTGGAACCCCAGCGGCATCCCGCCGGAGTTCGGCATCGCCGTCCTGGTCTTCGGCACCGTCGTGTCGTCGGTCATCGCGATGGCCATCGCCGTCCCGGTCTCGGTCGGCATCGCCCTGTTCATCACGCACTACGCGCCGCGCAAGCTGGGCGGCGCCATCGCGTACGTGATCGACCTGCTCGCCGCCGTGCCCTCGATCGTCTACGGCCTGTGGGGCGCGCTCTTCCTCGTGCCGCACATGGACGGGCTCTTCGGCTGGCTGGACGAGTACCTCGGCTGGACCGGCATCTTCGAGTGGAGCGGCGGAGCTCCGCGCTCGCTGCTCACCGTGGGCATCCTGCTCGCGATCATGATCCTTCCGATCATCACCAACGTCAGCCGTGAGGTCTTCCGGCAGGTCCCGCGCATGCACGAGGAGGCCGCCCTGGCCCTCGGCGCCACGCGCTGGGAGGTCATCCGGATGTCGGTGATCCCCTTCGGCCGTTCCGGCATCATCTCCGCCTCGATGCTCGGCCTCGGGCGCGCGCTCGGCGAGACGATGGCCGTCGCCATGGTCCTCTCGCCGACCTTCGACATCAACGCCAGCCTGCTCGACCCGGGCGGCGGCACCTTCGCCCAGAACATCGCCAGCAAGTTCAACGAGGCGACCGTGATGGGCCGGGACGCGCTGATCGCCTCCGGTCTGGTGCTGTTCGTCATCACGCTGCTGGTCAACGGCGGTGCCCGCATGATCATCGCTCGCCGCAAGGAGTACTCGGGGGCCAACGCATGAGCAACGCAACCCTCACCCCGAAGAGCCGCAGCTCCCTGCGCGGCGCCACCCTGCCCAAGTGGTTCCCGTGGGCCGTCGCGGCCGGTGCGACCGCCGCCGGCCTCGGCATCAGCACCGCGGCCGGGCTGAACAGCAGCATCCAGTGGGCCCTGATCGCCGTGGTCCTCTTCGTCGGCGGCACGTACGCCATCTCGGCGCGGATCGAGGGCGGACGGCAGGCCAAGGACCGGGTCGCGACCAGCATGGTCTGGGTCGCGTTCCTCCTGGCCCTGATCCCGCTGCTGTCCCTGATCTGGGAGACCGTCAGGCAGGGCGTGAAGGTCCTCGACGGCTACTTCCTCACCCACTCGATGGGCGTCGTGGCCGACAGTGAGCCCGGCGGCGGCATCTACCACGCCATCCTCGGCACCCTGGAGCAGGTCGGCCTCGCCACCCTGTTCTCCGTGCCGGTGGGTGTGCTCACCGCGATCTACCTGGTCGAGTACGGACGCGGGCGGCTCGCCAAGGCCGTCACCTTCTTCGTCGACGTCATGACGGGTATCCCGTCGATCGTCGCGGGTCTGTTCATCCTCAGCCTGTGGGTCCTCATCCTGGACATGGGCCCCTCCGGCATCGCCGGTTCGTTCGCCCTGTGCATCCTGATGATCCCCGTGGTCGTCCGCTCCACCGAGGAGATGCTCAAGCTCGTCCCGAACGAGCTGCGCGAGGCGTCGCTGGCACTCGGTGTGCCCAAGTGGCGCACGATCCTGAAGGTCGTCCTGCCGACGTCGATCGGTGGCATCGTCACCGGCGTCATGCTGGCCATCGCCCGCATCACCGGTGAGACGGCGCCCGTGCTGCTCCTGGTCTGGGGCACGGACTTCATCAACGCGAACCCGTTCCAGGACCCGCAGGAATCGCTGCCGATGTACATCTACCTCCAGTACAACGCCGGCTCCGATCCCGCGTACGACCGTGCCTGGGCGGCGGCCCTCACGCTCATCGCCTTCATCATGATCCTCAACCTCGTGGCCCGCGGCATCGCCCGCTGGAAGGCCCCGAAGACGGGTCGCTGACGCGACCGACGCAAGAACAGTCAGCGACTCGGACCGAAAGAAGCAGTGATACCCATGGCCAAGCGCATCGATGTCAGCGGCCTCAACGCCTACTACGGCTCCTTCCTGGCCATCGAGGACATCTCGATGACCGTCGAACCCCGCTCCGTGACGGCCTTCATCGGCCCGTCCGGCTGCGGCAAGTCCACCTTCCTGCGCACGCTCAACCGCATGCACGAGGTCACGCCCGGCGGCCGGGTCGACGGCAAGGTCATGCTGGACGACGAGAACCTCTACGGCGCCGGCATCGACCCGGTGGCCGTGCGCCGCGAGGTCGGCATGGTCTTCCAGCGCCCGAACCCGTTCCCGACCATGTCGGTGTACGACAACGTCGCGGCCGGCCTGCGGCTCAACGGCAAGTACAAGAAGTCCGAGATGGACGACGTCGTCGAGAAGTCCCTGCGCGGCGCCAACCTCTGGAACGAGGTGAAGGACCGCCTGAACAAGCCGGGCTCCGGCCTCTCCGGCGGTCAGCAGCAGCGCCTGTGCATCGCCCGCGCCATCGCGGTCGAGCCGAACGTCCTGCTCATGGACGAGCCCTGCTCCGCCCTGGACCCGATCTCCACCCTCGCCATCGAGGACCTGATCGGCGAGCTGAAGGAACGCTTCACGATCGTCATCGTGACGCACAACATGCAGCAGGCGGCGCGCGTCTCGGACCGCACGGCGTTCTTCAACCTGGCGGCCGTCGGCCAGCCCGGAAAGCTGATCGAGATCGACGAGACGGAGCGCATCTTCTCCAACCCGTCGGTCCAGGCCACGGAGGACTACATCTCCGGCCGCTTCGGCTAGGCCCCGCCCCCGACCCCTCGCGGTGCTGCATGGCGGTGCCACCGCGAGGAGCACAAAGGGCCCGCCCCCGGTCACGGGGGCGGGCCCTCTCATATGCACCCAGCTGCGGGCAGTCGTGCCTCCGCAGTACCTGAACGGCCTGGGAGGTTACCCCCAGGGGCGGCACGGTGGGCGCAGCGGCGCCCCGCCCCGCCGGGCAGCGCACCCACCCCGGCCCGCACGAGCACCGGGCACTGCCTAGAGGAACGCCAGATTCACGATCCAGAACGACACCGCGGCCACCGCCGCAGCCGCCGGCATCGTGATGAACCACCCCACGATGATGTTCCGCGCAACCCCCCACCGCACGGCATTCACCCGCTTCGTGGCCCCCACACCCATGATCGACGACGTGATGACATGCGTCGTCGAAATCGGCGCGTGGAACAGGAACGCCGACCCGAACATGATCGACGCACCGGTCGTCTCCGCCGCGAACCCCTGCGGCGGATCCAGCTCGATGATCTTCCGCCCCAGCGTCCGCATGATCCGCCAGCCACCCGCGTACGTCCCCGCGGACAGCATCAGCGCGCACGCGATCTTCACCCACACCGGAATGGGATCGCCGTAGTCCTCCACATCGGCGATGACCAGCGCCATCACCACGATACCCATCGTCTTCTGCGCGTCCTGCAGACCGTGCCCCAGCGCCATACCCGCCGCCGACACCGTCTGCGCTATACGGAAGCCCCGCTTCGCCTTATGCGGATTGGCCCGCCGGAAGATCCACATGATGGCCGTCATCACCAGGTACCCGGCGATCAGACCGATCACCGGCGACACGAACATCGGAATGACGATCTTGTCGACGACCCCGTGCCAGTACACGGTCGTGCTCCCGGCCAGCGCCGCACCCACCATGCCGCCGAACAGGGCGTGCGAGGACGAAGACGGCAGCCCGAAGTACCAGGTGATGAGATTCCAGACGATCGCGCCCACCAACGCCGCGAAGAGAATCCCCATCCCCTTCGAGCCCTCGGGTGTCTCGATCAGCCCCTCGCTGACGGTCTTGGCCACCCCGGAGCCGAGGAACGCGCCGGCGAGGTTCATGACGGCGGCCATCGCGAGCGCCGCCCGGGGCGTCAGCGCACGCGTCGACACGGACGTCGCGATCGCGTTCGCCGAGTCGTGGAAACCGTTGGTGTACGTGAAGAAGAGCGCGACCCCGATGGTCACGACCAGTGCGAAGGTGTCCATGGAGGGTTCAGGACTCCTTGACCGCGATGGTCTCCACCGTGTTCGCCACGTGCTCGAACGCGTCGGCCGCTTCCTCGAGCACGTCCACGATCTGCTTGAGCTTCAGCACCTCGATGGCCTCGTACTTGCCGTTGAAGAGGTGGGCGAGCAGCTTGCGGTGGATCTGGTCGGCCTGGTTCTCGAGCCGGTTGACCTCGATCCAGTACTCGGTGAGGTTGTCCATGGTCCGCAGGTTCGGCATGGCCTCGGCGGTCAGCTCCGCGGCGCGCGCCAGCACCTCGATCTGCTGCTCGACGCCCCTGGGCAGTTCCTCGATGTTGTAGAGGACGACCAGGTCGACGGCCTCCTCCATGAAGTCCATGATGTCGTCGAGGGAGGAGGCGAGGTTGTAGATGTCCTCGCGGTCGAAGGGCGTGATGAACGAGGAGTTCAGCTGGTGGAAGATCGCGTGCGTGGCGTCGTCACCCGCGTGTTCGGCGGCCCGCATACGCTCTGCGATCTCGGCCCGGGCGGATGCGTCCGCCCCGAGCAGTTCCATCAGGAGTTTCGAGCCCGTGACGATGTTGTCCGCGGACGCGGCGAACATGTCGTAGAAGCTCGTCTCCCTGGGGGTCAGACGAAAGCGCACGTGGGGTCCTCGGGGTGCATCGGTTTCGGTCAGGCTGATGCTAGGCGCATCATCCGGCCACGGCTAACGGGCCGTCCCCCAGTGTCGCCCATCGGGAAGACTGATGAGCAGGGGGGCGACGCCCGGGCCGTCGCCAGGGGGCTTCCCCAAGGCCCCCTTACCCCGCGAAGTTCGTTACCATATACCCGTCAGGGGTATATGTCCGCTATCCGCCCGATGTCCACCCGCTCCGCCCACTCACTCCCCTCATTCCTCTTCACTCCCATTCATTCCCACAGGAGGACGCGATGACGACCACTGAGGCCGGCGCAGGTGCGCCCTCCCCCGCCGTGGACGGGGTGGAGACGGCCGGCACGGAGATCGTGACCGACCACGACCGGGGTGTGCACGGCTACCACAAGCAGAAGGACGAGCACCTCAAGCGCCTGCGCCGTATCGAGGGCCAGATCCGCGGCCTGCAGCGGATGGTCGACGAGGACGTCTACTGCATCGACATACTCACCCAGGTCTCCGCCTCCACGAAGGCCTTGCAGTCCTTCGCCCTGCAACTCCTGGAGGAGCACCTGCGCCACTGCGTCGCCGACGCGGCCGTCAAGGGCGGCGACGAGATCGACGCAAAGGTGGAGGAGGCGACGAAGGCGATCGGCCGCCTGCTGCGCACCTGATCCCGGCCGGCCTCCGCTGATCCGGCCGGCCCTCTACTGGTCGCCGCCGGCCGTCCTGCGCTCCTCGGCCACCCGCAGCACCTCGTCGATGCTCTCCAGGCTGAGCCGCTCCCGGGCGGCGGACGCCGCGATGATCAGCTCGCCGCACAGCTCGATCTCGGCGAGGGCCACGTGGTCCTGAACCGCCGTACCACCGACCGGAGCCACGCGCGTCACCTCGTCTCTGCCGTCACCGACTTCCTAGAGTAGGGAGCGGCGTACACACCGCGCATGGCACGGAAGGGCTAGTTCTTGCCGCCCGGCCCCGCGGCGATCTTGCCGGCGTAGATGTCGTCCTCCTCCGGCAGCCGTACGCGGACGGCGGCGCCGAAATCGTAGAGCAGGGTCGTCGAGGTGACGTCGACGGTGCCCTCGTCCCGCCCGTTGACGAAGCTGAAGCGGTGCCGGATCTTGCGGATGCGGCCCTCGTCGTCGAGGTAGGCGTCGAAGGGCACCTCGACGGTGGCGAAGCCGTCGGCGGCCGCGGCCAGCACCGCCTTGTTGTCGTCGGACGCGCCCCGCGCCGCCCGCTCCAGGTCGGCGGTTCCCCGGTAGTGCCGCACCTCGGTCCCCGCGATTTCGGTCCGCCCCACGTACGTCGCGGTCCGCGTCCCCCGCAGCACCTCGGCGGCGGCGAAGGGGTCCGTCGCCCCGCCGGTCACCAGGTTCCCGTCGGACAGGGAGGCGGTCTCCACCCGCACCCACTTGTCGTCGGGCACACCGGCCCCCCGGTTCTTCATGAACAGGGCCCCCGGCGCGAGCAGCTCGGTGATCGGCCGGTGCTCGCTCTCGCCCGCCGGGTCCTGCGGCAGCCGCACCTCCAACTGCCCGAACCGCCGCTCGAAGTCGTAGACCCCCTCGCCCCGGATGGTCACCCGCGTCCCGCCGCTGGCCATCTCCATCGCGGTGCGCGCCTTGGCGCTGCCGGCGGTCACCAGCCGGTCGGCGGCCCGGTGCAGCACGGCGACCGGATCACCGGCTCCCGCTCCCTGGACGGCGGCCCCCTGCCAGGAGCAGCCGCTCCCGGCCAGCCACACGCAGACCACGCCGCCGGCGACGGTGAGACCGCCGGCCGCCCTCCTGCCCCGCCGCTCCCTCGCCCACCCGACCATCGCCACCTACCCGCCGTCACGCCCGCTCCGGAGCCCCTTCCGACCGGGTTAACGAGGGGCAGGTGACCCCGGTAACGTTGACGGCGTGGCGCAGCAGGACGGTCTCGAAGCTTCCCGGGAAGTACCGGAACACCTCACGTCGACGGTCGAACAGGGCCCCTTCTGTCTGGCCCGTTGCAGCTGTGGCTGGCGGGGCCCGGCCCGCAGGGCGAGAAGCCAGGCCCGGACGGACGCGAAGACGCACGCGGCGGCCTGAGGGCCGCCGCCACGGTCGCTACGGGGCCGCCCTACGCGGCGAGATCCCGCTCCCCGGCCTCGGTGCTTCCCTTGCGCGCGCCCGGAATGACGGCGTCCCGCCCGGCGGCGTCGCCTCGCCCCCGCGCACGCACCAGCCAACCCACCCTGGGCGACCGCTCGACGGCGCGGGCCAGCGGCGTCAGCAGCGCCATGGCGACCGGCGACAGCAGCAGCGCGACCGCCGTACCGAGCGCGAAGCCGCCGATGACGTCCGTCGGATAATGCACGCCCATGTAGACGCGGATGAAGCCGCCGAACAGCGCCAGCACGATCGCGCCGAGCCCGAACTTCCGGTTGGCGACGAACAGGGCGACGGCCAGGGCCATGCAGAGGGTGGCGTGATCGCTCACGAAGGAGAAGTCGTCCTTCCCCGCGACCAGTACTTCCAGCCCGTCATGGGTCTTGAACGGCCGGGGTCGCTCGACGAAACCCCGTATCGGCACGTTGACCAGTACCGCGACGCCGGCCGCGAGCGGTGCCCACACCAGGGCCGCCACGCTCGATGCCGCGTCCTCGCCGCCCCGCCGCCGCACGGACCACCAGCACCAGAGCACCAGCAGCACGATCGCGAACAGCAGTCCGTACTCACCCACGAACTCCATGACCCGGTCGAACCAGTGCGGCGCGTCCTTGGCCAGGCCGTTGATGTCATAGAGCAGTTCGACGTCGGGGTTCGAACCGGATTCGGCGAGTCCAGCCATGGTGCTGCGGCCCCTTCGTCATCTCCTGCGGCGCACCGTGCGCACGCCTTTCCTCCACCACCCCCGTGGTCGCAGATGCCGACACTTCCTGTCTCGCACACCTACACGACAACAGGAACGCACGGCCCCCGTTGATACGTTCCACGTTCCACTGGATGATCACGCAGACGTTATCGAAGAGAAACACGTCGTCGCAGCTCAGGGCATGGGTTCACGCTGCGTCCAAACCATCGCATTCACACCGTGGTGGGCAGCGCTTTCGCGCCATCTTCCGTCACCCGGGTCGCCCCGAAGTAGTCCGGGGTGTCGATCTTGTCGAACCGGATCACGGCCCCTGTCCGCGGCGCGTCGATCATGTACCCGCCACCGACGTAGATCCCCACGTGCCGGATGGCCCGCGAGTTGGTGAGGTCGTCCGAGAAGAACACCAGGTCCCCGGGCAGCAGTTCCTCCCGGCTCGGATGCGGCCCCGCGTTGTACTGGTCGTTCGCGACCCGCGGCAGCTTGATCCCCACGCTCTCGTACGCCGCCTGGGTCAGCCCCGAACAGTCGAAGCGCCCGCCCTGTCCCGCCGTACCGGTCCCGCCCCACAGATAGGGCGTCCCGAGCTTGTCCTGCGCGTAGGCGATGGCCCCGGCGGCCTGCTCCGAGGGCTCGACCCGGGTCTCGGGCGCCGCGAAGCTCTTCTCCAGGGTCGTGATGACCTTGACGTAGTTCTGGGTCTCCTTGTACGGCGGCACGCCCTGGTACTGGATCACCGCGTAGGCGCCCGCGTTGTAGGAGGCCAGCATGTTCTCCGTCGGATTCCCGGGTACGTCCTTCACGTACGACGCGAGCGTGCAGTCGTACGACGCCGCCGACGGGATGGCGTCCGCCGGGTCCCACACGTCCCGGTCGCCGTCACCGTCCCCGTCGATCCCGTGCGTGGCCCACGTACCGGGGATGAACTGCGCTATCCCCTGCGCCGCCGCGTGGCTCTGCGCCTTCGGGTCGAAGCCGCTCTCCTGGTAGAGCTGGGCGGCGAGCAGTGCGGGGTTGATGGCGGGACAGAGATTGCCCCACTTCTGCACCAGCGCCTGGTACGCCGCGGGCACCGATCCCTTGGCCAGCTTCTTCGACCCGCCCCCGATGCCGTTGGCCAGGTTCCCGGCGACCACGTAGACGCCGACGACGAGCAGCATCACGAAGCCCATTCCCAGGGCGACCGCGGCACCTGCACCGACCCACAACTTGCGCATGGCCCAACTTTCCCCCATCTCGGGGCCGTTCAATAACACTTTCCAGCCATGTCGCGTGCACTTTCGAAGCCGTCCCGCCGGCACTCGGCCCACAGCAGCTTCCCGCCCTTCGACGCGCCGAGTTCACGCAGCACGGAGACACCGACCGCGTCCGCGCAGGCCCGCACCAGTTGCAGTCCCCGCCCGCTCTCGGCGTCCGCCGGGGGCGCGGTGACGGTCTGTTCCCCGTCCCGGAAGCCCGGCGGCACCCGCCAGTCGGTGTCCCACACGCCGACCCGCACCCGCCCCGGCTCGCGCGACATGATGCGGAGCGAGTAGGGGCCGTTGGTGTGCAGGTGGGCGTTGGCGAGGAGTTCGGCGGCCAGCAGTTCGGCGATGGGCGTGAGCTCGCCGAGGCCGTGCGCGGCGAGGGCGGCACGGAGGGTTGTGCGGGCGATCCCCGGTGCGCGTGGATCGTGCGGGAGGTGAAGGGTGTATCCCCAGGACGGGTTTACGGTGGCCATGGAAGTCTCCGGTCAGTGCGGACAGTTGGTCGATGGACAGGGGTGCCCAGTGGCCTGCCGGTCCGTCGACCGGTGCGCTTCTGAGCGGGGCGCCACAAGTAAGGTAGTGAATGCATTTACTGGTTTCGAGGAATTGCATTCACTGACACCCGCATGGGTGACAGCGAGGAGGCCGCACCCCGTGAGAAACCCGACGGGTCGCCAGTTGCGCTTCGGCGCCGAGCTGCGCAAACTCCGCGAGCGCTCCGGCCTGACCGCCACTGAGGCCGGTCAACTCCTTGGCGTCAAGCAGGCCCAGATCAGCAACATGGAAGCCGGGCGGGTGGGCGTCAGCCCTGAGCGGGTGCGCGCCCTGGCCTGCCACTACGACTGTGCCGACCAGTCGCTCGTACAGGCACTGAGCGAGATGACCAGCGAGCGCTCACGCGGGTGGTGGGAGGAGTACCGCGAGACACTCCCCAACACGCTGCTGGACCTCGCCGAAATGGAGCACCACGCGACGCAACTCCGCGCGGGGATCACTGCACACATCCCGGGACTGCTTCAGATCCATGACCACGCCCGCGAGGTGTTCCGCCAAGTCGTACCGGAACTGTCACCCCCGGACATCGAGCACCGACTGTCCTTCCGCATCAAGCGGCAGGCCGTGTTGTTCAGCGAGTCGCCGACGCCCTATCGGGCATACATCCATGAAGCCGCCCTCCGGATGCAGTTCGGCGGACGCCACGTGACCCGGCGACAGCTACAGCACGTCATCAGCATGAGCGAGCGCAGCCACATCACTGTGCGGGTCATCCCGTTCGCAGCCGGTGCGTTCCCCGGCTCGGGCCAGTCGATCCTGTACGCCTACGGGCCAGTACCGCCGCTCGACACAGTGCACCTCGACCAGTCCCACGGCTCCGCGCTCATCGACGCCGAAGCCCAGCTCGACAAGTACCGGGTCCTCCTGGACCGCATGGAGGGCATCGCTCTGCCCCCGAGAGAGTCCCGCGAGCTCATCCGAGCCATCGATCAGGAACTGTGAGAGGAAACCACATGCCCACCGTCGACTGGCAGAAGTCCTCCTACTGCGGAGAAGGCGAGGCCTGCGTCCACGTCGCCGCATCCCCCGGCGCAGTCCATCTCACCGAAAGCAGCGACCCCACCGGCTCCATACTCACCGCCACCCCGACCGCCTTCGGCGCCCTGCTCACCGCCCTGAAGGCGAACACCCGTCCGGCACCCATCCAGGTCACCTTCACTCCCGGGAATGACGCGGACGCCTCCGTACGCGTCCACGCTCCCGGCGCCCGCGGAGCCGTCGTCACGACGGACCGCCAGAAGTGGGAAGCCTTCGTGCTCGGCGTGAAGTCCGGCGAGTTCGATCACTTCGCAGAAGGGCCCAACGACAGAACCACACGACAGGTTGCGCTCCAGCATCATTGCTAGGCGTGACCTTGCGTGATACACAGAGTGACCATACGACTCATCGCACACCGGTCCGCACGACCCTCTTAGGGCCCGGCGCGGACCGGTGGCAAGCTATCCGTACGAAACCTGCCAATCAATGACGCCAAGTCGACATACGACGGCGGATTTGTCGGCGACAATGAGGCCTGACCTCTGCACGTTCGCAGAGGCTGCGGAACTACCCAACAGGGGCGGTGACTTACATGCTCTTTGCGGCCGACGAGGGAGACATCAACACCATTATCGGGGGGATCGCTCCGGACTGGGGCCCCTTCGGTGCGCTGGGGGCCGAGGCGAAGACGATGGTCCAGGTCGTCATGGCCGTCGCCATTCTGCTCTGCCTCGGCATCGCCATCTGGGGCGCCGCCAAACAGCGCATCGGCGCCACGGCCCTGAGGGACACCTTCAGCGCCGAGCAGGGCAAGGGCCTCATCATCGCCGGGCTGACGGGCGTGTTCATCATCGGCTCCCTCGGCACGCTCTTCACCATCGTGTACGGGATGGCCGTATAGCCAGACTCACGTCCGTTCCTCACCCTCCACCCCACCCGCCCGTCGTGCCAACCGGCTGAGGTTGCGTTTCCCTGATGTCGAGTCACCACACCGCGCCCGCGCGGGAACCAGCACGGCTACCGTCGTACTTCTACGGCAGGCACGACGTCGAGGGGGCGTACGCGGCATGAGTCTCGGAGACGACCACCAGTCCTCCGGCGGTTACGGCGGCACGAGCGGGACGCGGATGCGGCTGCCCGAGGAGGAGGGCGGCCACCGACGCGGCGGCCGTTCGTCGTCCAGAAGCCTGGTCACGGTGGTCGGCGTCGTCGTCCTCCTCATCGCCGCGATCGCCTTCGCGAACCGTGGAGGAGACGACTCCGAATCCCCCGAGGCGGCCGCCGACAAGCCGAAGGCGTCCTCGACGGCCCCGTCGGGCACGACACCGGTCCAGTCGGGCTTCGCCCATGACGAGCAGGGGGCGCAGAGCGCGGCGGCGAACTATGCGGTGGCTTTGGTCTCGGCCGACATCCTCAAGCCGTCCCGGCGGGCAGAGATCGTTCGTCAGGTCTTCGTGGCCGACAAGCAGGCCGCTCTTGAGGAGAAGTTCGACAGGGCCTACAGCAGGGAGTTCCTGAGCAGCATCGGCCTGGACGAGAAGGGCAACGCTGCACAGGGCAACACCTATGTCTCCCGCACCATGCCGATCGGCACGAAGACCACTCATTACTCCGACGCCGCCACGACCGTGGAGGTCTGGTGCACAGGCGTGTTCGGCACGGCAGGCGAAAAGACCACCAGCCCGGTAACCAGCGACTGGTTCACCATGACCCTCCAGCTGCGCTGGGTGGACGACGACTGGAAGGTCGAGAGTTTCTCCCAGAAGGACGGCCCCGCTCCCGTCCCTGGGGACAACAAGGCTTCCAGCGCCGACGAAATGTCCAAGGCCGTCCAGGAGTACGGAGGGTTCACCTATGCCCGCTAGCCCGCGTCTCGTACTCAAGGTCGCCGCCGCCCTGGCCACCGTGCAGACCGCGGTGGTCCTGCTGGCAACCCGTGCCGTCGCCGCGCCCACCCCGTCGCCGACTCCGTCGGACGGCAACTGCGATCTCATCGTCGGCCGCGCCAAGGACTACTGCGAGAAGGGCGAATCCGGCACCGGCTCATCCGGCGGTGGAGGAGACGCCCCCGGCATCACCTCCACCCTCGACCCCCTCTCCTCCCTCGCCAAGGGCTGCGCCGACGCCGCCGCCTGGACCGTCGACAAGCTGAGTGCCGCCGTAGAGGACACCGCGAACGTCGACTTCACCAACCCGAAGTTCCTCCAGCAGTACGCCGTCGTCTTCGCGGCGTCGACCGTCCTCACGCTCGTCCTGTGGCTGCTCGCCGTGGCGAAGCGTGCCGTGCGCGGCGTCCCCCTCGGTACCGCCCTCTCCGAGGCCATCGGGTTCCTCTGGCTCACCGTCCTGGCGTCGGCGTTCACGCCCCTGATCCTCTACACGGTCGTGTCCGCCACCGACGGTGTCACCGACGTCCTCGCCAAAACCACCGGCGACCAGACGGACACGTTCTTCGGCACGTTCTCCGGTGCCCTGAAGAAGGGCGAGGACATCGGCGGCGGACCGATCATGCTGATCGTC
The DNA here is from genome assembly GCF_014649815.1 of Streptomyces mutabilis. GTDB lineage: Bacteria > Actinomycetota > Actinomycetes > Streptomycetales > Streptomycetaceae > Streptomyces > Streptomyces mutabilis. The sequence continues at coordinate 73,961 of NZ_BMTT01000023.1, forward strand.
GTCTCGCTGGTGTCGATCCTCGCCGCCGGCGTCCTCTGGCTGGAACTCGTCATCCGGGCCGCCCTCCTCTACGTCGGCGCCCTGCTCGGCACCGTCGTCTACGCCGGCCTGGTCGACAAGAACCTGTGGGGCCACGTCCGCCGCTGGGCGGGCATCATGATCGCGGTGATCCTGGTCAAGCCCGTCATCGTCATCGTCCTCGGGCTCGCCGGCGCGCTCTCCGCCGACGACGGGCCGGACGCCTTCTCCGCCGTCGTCTCCGGCCTCGCGATCATCCTGCTCGCCATCTTCGCGTCCGCGATGATCTACCGCTTCGTCCCCGGCTTCGGCGACGAGATCGCGAACGGCCGCAACAACCGCATCATGCAGGGCGCCGAGGGCAAGGCCGCCGCCGTGATCAGCTCCCCGGCCAACCTGGTCGCCCAGGGCATCAGAACCCACAGCTCCCGCCACAACGGCGACGGCGGAGGCGGCCAGTCCACGTCCTCCTCCGCCCCGCGCCCCTCGAACCCCGCCTCCGGCGGAGTCGCCGCGCACAGCGCGCGCCCCGCGAACGGCGGCGGCGGAACTGTCCCCTCCGCCGCACCCGCACCGCGTTCGGGCAGCCCGGTGAACACCCCCCACGCCAGTAACACCCGCAACAGCAAAAACAGCACAGGAGGTGACGGGCGTTGACGACCGAGTCCCACGTGTCCCATCCGGTCACGCCCCGCCGTACGTATCTGATCGGCCGCGCCCGGCCGAACGCGATCGTCGGCCGCAACCGCGAGACCGGTGAGATCGCGCTGATCGTCGTCGGCGCGTTCCTCGGCATGATGTGCGGGCTCCTCGTCCCCGTCCTGACCCTGCGCATCGTGCTGCTCGTCGGCTTCCCGATGCTCGCGCTGGCGGCCGTCTACGTGCCGTACAAGCACCGGACGTTCTACAAGTGGTTCGAGATCAACCGCAGCTACAAGCGCACGCTGCGCAACGGCACCACGTACCGTTCCGGCGCCATCGAGGCCGGCACCCGACTCGACGGCCGTGAGGTCGAGGTGGGACCGCCGCCCGGCATCGGCCGCATCACCTGGTTGGCCGCGCCCTTCGGGCCGGACGAGATCGCCGTACTGCTGCACGCCGACCGCAAGACGGTGACCGCCGCGATCGAGATCGAGGGACCCGGCGTCGGCCTGCGCGACTCCGAGGACCAGGAAGCCCTCGTCGACCGCTTCGGCACGCTGCTCAAGCACGTGGCCAACGGAGACGGCTTCGTCACCCGCATCCAGATGCTCGCCCGCACCCTCCCGGCCGACCCCGACGCGCACGCCAAGGATGTCGCCCAGCGCGGCGACGACAAGTCACCGGCGTGGCTGCAGCAGTCGTACGACCAGCTCCAGTCGATGGTGTCCACCAGCAGCGAGCAGCACCGCGCGTACCTCATCGCCTGCATGCACTACACCCGCGAACTGGCGGCCGAGGCCAACGCCATGGCCCGCGCCGCCCGCCCGCAGAACGGGCGCAAGCTGGACCGGGACGCGGGCCTGGCGGTCGTCATGGCGCGCGAGCTGACCGACATCTGCTCCCGCCTCCAGGAGGCGGACATCCGCGTCCGCCAGCCCCTGGGCCAGGGCCGGCTCGCCTCGCTCATCCACGCCATGTACGACCCGGACCACCCCATCGACCACATCCAGGCGATGACCCAGCGCAACGCCTGGCCGGCCGAGCTGGACGCCATGGAGCCCACGTACCTCCAGGCCAAGACCCGCGAGTCCTCGACCCGCGCCCCGTGGTGCCACGCCACCGCCTGGGTCAAGGAGTGGCCGATGACCCCGGTGGGGGTCAACTTCCTGGCCCCTCTTCTCGTCCACACCCCGGACGTCATCCGCACGGTCGCCGTGACGATGGACCTCGAACCCACCGAGGTCGCCATCGAGCGCATGCTGACCGAGAAGACCAACGACGAGGCCGAGGCGTCCCGCGCCGCCAAGATGAACCGCACCGTCGACCCGCGCGACATCGCCGCCCACGGCCGCCTGGACCAGCGGGGTGAGGACCTCGCCAGCGGAGCCGCCGGCGTCAACCTGGTCGGCTACATCACCGTCTCCTCCCGTTCCCCCGAGGCGCTGGCCCGCGACAAGCGGACGATAAGGGCCTCGGCCGGTAAGTCGTACCTGAAACTGGAGTGGTGCGACCGTGAGCACCACCGCGCCTTCGTGAACACTCTTCCGTTCGCCACCGGCATCCGAAGGTAGGGGCTGAGCCTGATGCGGGACCCGCTGACCGTCCTCACCGAAGCCTTCACGTCCTTCCTCTTCGGGAAGGTGGAGACGACCCGCCTGCCCGTCCGCACCTCCACGGGCCAGGCCCAGGCCGTCTACCTCCCGACCGCCGCGCCCGGCCTCGGCGACTCCGGCGTGATCATCGGCCGCGAGGTCTACTCCGGCAAGGGCTACATCTACGACCCCTTCCAGCTCTACGGCCAGCAACTCCCCGCCCCGCACTGGCTGGTCCTCGGGGAGTCCGGCAACGGCAAGTCGGCGCTGGAGAAGACGTACGTCCTGCGCCAGCTCCGCTTCCGCGACCGCCAGGTCGTCGTCCTGGACGCCCAGGGCGAGGACGGCGTCGGCGAGTGGAACCTCATCGCCGAGGAGCTGGGCATAACGCCCATCCGCCTCGACCCGATGGCCGCTCTGGACCACGGCATCCGGCTCAATCCCCTGGACCCGGCGATCACGACGACCGGTCAGCTGGCCCTGCTGCGGACGATCATCGAGGTCGCGATGGGGCACGGCCTGGACGAGCGCTCCGGCTTCGCGCTCAAGGTCGCGCACGCCTACGTCAACGAGACCATCGTCGAACGCCAGCCGGTCCTCACCGACATCGTCGAGCAGCTCCGCCACCCCGAGCCGGAGTCGGCCGAGGCGATGAACGTCGCCATAGACGACGTACGGGCGTGGGGCCTGGACGTGGCGCTGGTCCTCGACCGGCTCGTCGACGGCGACCTGCGCGGCATGTTCGACGGCCCGACGACGGTCGGCATCGACCTCGACGCCCCGCTCATCGTCTTCGACCTCTCCCACATCGACCGCAACTCCATCGCCATGCCGATCCTCATGGCGATCGTGGGCGTCTGGCTGGAGCACACCTGGATCCGCCCCGACCGGAAGAAGCGCATCTTCCTGGTCGAGGAGGCCTGGCACATCATCAACAGCCCGTTCGTGGCGCAGCTGTTCCAGCGGCTGCTGAAGTTCGGGCGGCGGCTGGGTCTGTCGTTCGTGGCGGTGGTGCACCACTTGTCGGACGTCGTGGACGGAGCGGCGGCCCGGGAGGCCGCGGCCATCCTCAAGATGGCCTCGACACGGACCATCTACGCCCAGAAGGCCGACGAGGCACGGGCCACGGGACGCGTCCTCGGCCTGCCACGCTGGGCGGTGGAGATCATCCCCACCCTCACCCCCGGCATCGCGGTGTGGGACGTCAACGGCAACGTACAGGTGGTCAAGCACCTGATCACCGAGACCGAACGCCCACTGGTCTTCACCGACCGCGCGATGACCGAGTCCTCCGCCGACTTCACCGACGACGCCCTGCGCGCCGCCGAACTGGAGGCGGAGGAGAGGGCGGCGGCGTTCGTGGAACAGCACATCGGCGACTCGTCCGAATCGACGGTGGCCTAGGCGAGGGGGAGGCACGGAGCAGATGAGACCGGACGACCAGCGGCGGGACGGCCAGGGCGGCGGCATCCCGGACGGCCTGCTCATCGGCATACTCGCCTTTCTGCTCGGCATGACCCTGCTGGTGTGGACGGCGACCGGTCTCGCCGCCCTGTTCGCCCACGGCTCCTGGCCCGCCGGCGTCACCTTCACCGGCTCGCCCGTGGCCATGCGCCACCTCATCGCCGAGCCCCACGACATCCCCGGCGCCTGGCCGGACGCCCCCGCCTCCGGCCTCTCCGGGTACGGGCTCTTCTGGGGGCTGTTCATCGGCCAGTTGATGGTGCTGGTCGTGCTGACCGTGTTCGTGATGGGCACGTTCGCCAGGTGGCGTGCGGTACGGCAGCGCCGGCGCGCGGAGGCGAAGGCGTCGGTCGTGCAGGAGCCGACCGCGACGCCGATGCCCGTACAGGAACCGGAGCAGGTGCACGAGGTGCCGACCCCGAGGGCGCCGCAGCAGACGGCACTGGCACCGGCACCGGCACCGGCGGAAGAGCCCTTCGTCTCCGTGGCCGACGGCGATCGTGTGGGTGGGTGGGAATCCCCCCGCGCCGAAGGCGCGATCCTCTACGGCCCCCCGGCCACCCGCCACGAGACGGCCGCCAACGCCCTGCGCGAAGCAGAAGGCGCCGCCCTCGTCATCACCTCGAACCCGGCCCTCTGGTCGGACACCAAGGACGCCCGCGCGAAACTCGGCCCCTGCCACCTCTACGACCCCGGCCACCTCTGCGACACACCGGCCCGCGTCCACTGGTCCCCCACCACCGGCTGCGAGGACCGACCGACGGCCACGGCCCGGGCCGCGGCCCTCCTCGCCCCGGTCCGCCCCACCTCCCGGCTCGACCAGGCGGTCGGTGACACCGCCGAGCTGCTCCTGCGCAGCTACCTCCACGCCGCCGCCGTCGACGGCCGCACCGTCCGCCACGTCCACCGCTGGTCCCAGGGCCTCCAGATCCAGGACGCCGTACGCGTCCTCCGCACCAACCCCAAAGCCGCCCCCGGTGCCGCGGGCGAGCTCGAAGGCGCCCTCACCGCCCACCCCGACCGCCGGGACATGGCCCAGCAGCTCACCAGCCGTGCCCTGGCCGCCCTGTCGACGGTCAACATCCGGGAAGCATGCACTCCCAACCGAACTGATGCCCTCGCCTTGGATTCCTTCGTGCACGAACAGGGAACCCTTTACGTGGTGGGTGAATCCATCGAAGACCCCCGATCGAGCCCCGGCGCGATGCCGCTGCTGACGGCGCTCGTCTCAAGCGTGGTCGAGAGCGGCCGGCGCATGGCCGAACGGTCATCCTCCGGTCGCCTCGACCCACCACTCACCCTCGTCCTGGACGACGTGGCCGCCGTCGCCCCGCTCCCCCAGCTCCCGGAGCTGCTGGCCGGCGGAGCGGACCGGGGTCTGCCGACCCTCGCCCTCCTCCGCTCCCGCGAACAGGGCCGCGCCCGCTGGCCCCACGACGAACTCCCGGTCTAGCACGGACGGACTGTCGGCGTCAGCGCTCGACCACGAACTCCAACTCGACCTCACCGGGCCCTCCGCCCACCAACGGCACCGTCCGCCCGCTGGGTGCGAACCCCGCCTTCCGGTAGGCCGCCTGCGCCCGCCCGTTGTCCGGGTGGACGATGAGCCGCACCCGCTCCAGGCCGTTCGCCCAGGCCCACTCCAGCCCGGCGTCGAACAGGGCCTTGGTCAGCCCGCTCCCCCGCCACTCACGGCGTACGAACACACCGACCACGTGTCCCTGCCGTCGCTCCACCGGCGATCCGGCCCAGTCCGTCGTCCCCGCCTCCTCGACCAGCACGGTCAGCGTGCCGAGCCACAGCCCACCCGGCCCCTCGGCGATGATCTGCCGCGCCCCGGACGCACCCTGGGCCGACCTGGCCGCCCGCTCCTGCCAGAAGGAGTCGGGCCGACCCGCGGCGTCGTCGTACGTCTCCAGGTACGCGAGGTGCGCCAGCGGGTCCCGCAGCGCGCGCAGCCGCAGTTCCTTCACGGCGGGCCACTCGTCGGCGCGTATGGAGCGGATCACGTAGTCACCGGGGACCGAGGCACTCATGCGGGCCACCGTAATACCCCGGTACTACGCCCTCATCTCATATACGGCCCCGAGGCGGACGCCCGCCGAGCCCGGAAGCCCGACGATGGTCACATGGAGCCCGTGACGGAAGAACGAGCCGAGGAAAGAGCCGCCGACCCCCTCACCGAGCACGTCCAGGGCGTCGTCCGCCGGCTCCGGGCCTTCGACCGGCGCCGGCCGCTCGTGTGGGACCTGCACCTCACCGCCTTCTGGCTCACGGCCGCCCTCATCGACTACACCGGCGGCGGCTGGCGCAACATCGCCCACAACCTGGACGTCCCCGGCCCGCTGCTGCTGGCACTGAGCCTGGGCTTCACGATCCCGCTCCTGTGGCGCCGCAGCCACCCGGCGGCGGTCCTGCTCGCGATGGCCCCGGTCGCCCTCGTCAACGCCTGGACCGGCGCCGTCCTCCAGGCGGCCATGCTCCAGCTGCTCGTCGTCTTCCACCTCGCCCTGCGCCTGCCGCTGCGCGCCCTGTGCTGGGCCACGCCCCTGGTGCTCACCCAGGTCCTCGTCTCGGGCGTCCGCTTCGGGGACAGCGCGGGCTCCTGGAACCAGCAGTTCGGCTCACAGCTCCTCTCCATCGGCGTGGCGGCGCTCATCGGCATCACGGTCCGCACCCGCCGCAACTACACCGCCGCTCTCGAGGACCGCGCCCGCCGTCTGGAGACCGAACGCGACCAGCAGGGCCGACTCGCCGCCGCCGCGGAACGCGCCCGCATCGCCCGAGAGATGCACGACATCATCGGCCACAACCTCTCCGTCATCACGGGCCTGGCCGACGGCGGCCGGTACGCCGCCGCCAAGTCCCCGGAACGAGCCGCCCAGGCCCTCGACGCGATCGGCAGCACCAGCCGCCAGGCCCTCGGCGAACTCCGCCGTCTCCTCGACGTCCTGCGCGAGGACGAGCAGGGCCGGCAGCAGGCGGCCGAACTGACCCCCCAGCCCACCCTCACCGACCTCGCCCCGCTCATCGACGGCGTCCGCCGGGCCGGCCTCCCCGTCCGCACGGCCGTCAACGGCCGCCCCGACCTCCCCGCGGGGCGACAGCTCGCCGTCTACCGCGTGATCCAGGAGGCCCTGACGAACACCCTCAAACACGCGGGACCCGACGCCACCGCCGACATCGACCTCTCCTACGGCAGCGGCGGCGCCGTCACACTCACGATCACGGACACGGGCCGCGCCGCCCGGCCCGGCACCACGACCGACGGCCGCGGGCTTCCCGGAATGCGGGAGCGCACGGCTCTGTACGGCGGCACACTTGTAGCCGGCCCGCGCCCCCTCCCTGAGCAGGGCTGGCGCGTCCACCTACGCCTCCCGGAGGAATCCCCGCAGTGACCACCGTCCTCATCGCCGACGACCAGCCCCTGCAGCGCTTCGGGTTCCGGATGCTGCTGGAGAGCCAGGACGACATGACGGTCGTGGGCGAGGCGGCCAACGGCGCGGAAGCCGCGCGCATGGCGGCAGAACTCACTCCCGACGTCGTTCTGATGGACGTCCGCATGCCCGGCCTGGACGGCATCGAGGCCACCCGTCGCATCGTCGCCGCCGGTGGCGGCACCAGGATCCTGATCCTCACGACCTTCGACCTCGACGAGTACGCCTACGCCGGCCTGCGCGCCGGTGCGTCCGGCTTTCTCGTCAAGGACGCCCAGCCCGAGGAACTGCTCTCCGGCATCCGAGCCGTGGCAACGGGCGACGCCGTGGTGGCCCCCAGCCTGACCCGCCGCCTGCTCGACGCCTACGTCCACCACCTCCCGGCCCCCACGAAAGCGACCGACTCCCCCGACCCACGCCTGGCCGCCCTCACTGACCGCGAGAGCGAGATCTTGAGAGTCCTGGGGCAGGGCTGGACCAACACGGAGATAGCGGAGCGCCTGCACCTCGCCGAGTCGACGGTGAAGACGCACGTGGGCCGAATTCTCGCCAAAACAGGCTCACGCGACCGCGTCCAGGCTGTGATCCTGGCGTACGACACGAAACTCGTGAGGCCGTCCTGAAACGCAGAAAACCCCGCACCGTTCCCGGTGCGGGGTCTCCTCGCAAAAATTGTTCGGC
>NZ_BMTT01000024.1 GCF_014649815.1 Streptomyces mutabilis
AAGGAACGGTCGCTTCCTTTGTACTCACCCTCTCGGGCTTTCCTCCGGGCGCTTCCCTTCGGTCTTGCGTTTCCGACTCTATCAGATCTTTCCGATCCGATTTCCTCGGTGCTTTCCAGGTTCCCGCTTTCGCGTTTCCCTTTCCGGCGGTTCCGACTCTATCAGATCCTTTCGGGCTCTGATTCCCCGTCAGAGAGGGTTGCCTTCCCGGCTGTTGGGCCGTTCCGACGGAGTGAGACTTTAGCGGATTCCCGGCCTCCGAGCTAATCGGGGCCGCGTCCTGTCGGACGTGGATTCCTGATTCCGTGAATACACACACCGACAAAGCGACGACGTCGACAATGCGACAGCTCGTCGAAGAGTGGTTGGTACTGGAATCGCTGCCCGGGGACCGACCGGAGTCGGCGCTCACGTCGGACAGCTCGGAGAACACTACGAGTGCGTGTACGGCGTGTCAAATCCCGGGTGCGGCCGTCCGCCGAGGCGTACTGTGGATGGCGTGATGACGCGTACGTGTACTCAGCTCTGGTGGGCCGCCTGACGGCGGCCGTACGCACGTATGCACTCAACGGCCGCCGCTTCGGCGGCCGTTCTCGTATCTCCTCCCAGGAGGGGCGGCCGGCGGATGGCGGCGGTCCCGACCAGGAGGTGGAGAGATGGCGCGGGTCTTCAGTGGGGTCAAGCCGACGGGGCATCTGACGCTGGGGAACTATCTGGGTGCCATGCGGAAGTGGGCCGAGGTGGACCAGCACCGGTCGGACGCGCTGTTCTGCGTCGTGGACCTGCACGCACTGACCGTGGACCACGATCCGGCGCGGGTGCGCAGGCTGAGCCGACAGGCGGCTTCCTTGCTGCTGGCGGCCGGGCTGGACCCGGAGCGGTGCACGGTGTTCGTGCAGAGTCACGTGGACGAGCACGCGCGGCTGTCGTACCTGCTGGAGTGCGTCGCCACCGACGGGGAGATGCGGCGCATGATCCAGTACAAGGAGAAGGCGGCGCGGGAGCAGACGCGGGGCGGGAGTGTGCGGCTGTCGCTGCTGACGTATCCCGTGCTCATGGCGGCCGACATCCTTGCCTACGGGGCGGACGAGGTGCCGGTCGGGAACGACCAGACACAGCACGTGGAGCTGGCCCGGGATCTCGCCGTGCGCTTCAACCAGCGGTACGGGCACACGTTCGTGGTGCCGCGGGCCACCAGTCCGGGGGTGGCGGCTCGGGTGATGAACCTGCAGGATCCGGCGTCGAAGATGGGCAAGAGCGACGACGTCGGGCCGGGGATCGTCTACCTGCTCGACGACCCGGACGTGGTGCGGAAGAAGGTCATGCGGGCCGTGACCGACAGCGGGCGGGGCGTCGTGTACGACCGCGAGGCGCGGCCGGGGCTCGCGAACCTGCTGGAGATCCTCGCCGCCTGCACGGGTGGGGAGCCGGTGGAGATGGCGGGTGCGTACGACTCCTACGGTGCGTTGAAGAAGGACACCGCCGAGGCCGTCGTCGAGGCGCTGCGGCCCGTGCGGGAGCGGCACAGGGAGCTGTGCGCGGATCCCGGGTACGTGGAAGGGGTGCTGCGGGCGGGCGCGGACAGGGCTCGGGGCATGGCCCGGCCGACCGTGGACGCCGCTTACCGGGCGATCGGGTTGCTGCCTCCGGTGGCGGCAGCAGCTGCGGACGCGGTCCGGTAGGCGCGGATCCGGGCCGCTCTCAGTCCTTGGTGCCGGAGGCCAGTTCGCGGCTGCGGTCGCGGGCGGCTTCCAGCGCGGCGATGAGGGCGGCTCGGACGCCGTGGTTCTCGAGTTCGCGGATGGCGTTGATCGTGGTGCCGGCGGGGGACGTGACGTTCTCGCGGAGCTTGACCGGGTGTTCGCCGCTGTCGCGGAGCATCTTCGCGGCGCCGATCGCGGACTGGACGATCAGGTCGTGGGCCTTGTCGCGGGGCAGGCCGAGGAGGATGCCGGCGTCGGTCATGGCTTCGACCAGGTAGAAGAAGTACGCCGGGCCGGAGCCGGAGAGGGCGGTGCAGGCGTCCTGCTGGGACTCGGGCACGCGCAGGGTCTTGCCGACGGCGCCGAAGATCTCCTCGGCGTGGGCGAGGTGGTCGGCGGTGGCGTGGGTGCCTGCGGAGATGACGGACATGGCCTCGTCGACGAGGGCCGGGGTGTTCGTCATGACGCGTACCACCGGGGTGCCGGGGGCGAGGCGTTCCTCGAAGAAGGCGGTGGGGATGCCCGCGGCGCCGCTGATGACCAGGCGGTCGGCGGGGATGTGCGGCGCGAGTTCGTCGAGGAGGGTGCCCATGTCCTGCGGCTTGACCGTGAGGATCAGGGTGTCGGCGGTCTTGGCGGCCTCGGCGTTGGTGACGGGGGTGACTCCGTGGCGGGTGCGGAGTTCGTCGGCCCGTTCCTGGCGGCGGGCGGTGACCAGGAGATCGGCGGGGGCCCAGCCGGCTCCGATCATTCCGCTGAGCAGGGCTTCGCCGATCTTGCCGGTGCCGAGGACTGCGACTTTCTGGGTCATGGCTTTCGGTGCCCTCCGGTGCCCTGTCTGGGGTGCGTCGTCCGTCGTCGTCATCCTCGCACTTCGGGGGCGGGCGGGAATGTCACGTCCGGTGGGCGGGACGGCGGTGGGTCGGGCTCGCTATGCCGTGCGGCGTCTGAGGGTGGCCGCGCCCAGGGCCAGGACCAGGAGTGCGCAGCCGGCGACGATCAGGGCGTCGCGTACGAAGGCGGTGGTCATGTCGGTGTGGCGGAGGACCTCGTTCATGCCGTCGACCGCGTAGGACATCGGCAGGACGTCGGAGATCGCCTCCAGGGCGGGGTGCATGTTGTCGCGCGGGGTGAAGAGGCCGCAGAGGAGGAGCTGCGGGAAGATCACGGCGGGCATGAACTGCACCGCCTGGAACTCGGAGGCCGCGAAGGCCGAGACGAAGAGGCCGAGGGCCGTGCCCAGGAGGGCGTCGAGCAGCGCGACCAGGAGCAGGAGCCAGGGGCTGCCGGTCACGTCGAGGCCGAGGAGCCATACCGCCAGGCCGGTCGCGAGGGCCGACTGGACGATGGCGAGGGTGCCGAAGGCCAGGGCGTAGCCGGCGATCAGGTCGCCCTTGCCCAGGGGCATGGCGAGGAGGCGTTCGAGGGTGCCGGAGGTGCGCTCGCGCAGGGTCGCGATGGACGTGACCAGGAACATCGTGATCAGCGGGAAGATCCCGAGGAGTGAGGCGCCGATGTTGTCGAAGGTGCGCGGGCTGCCGTCGAAGACGTAACGCAGCAGGAACAGCATCAGGCACGGGATCACGAGCAGCAGCGCGATCGTGCGGGGGTCGTGGGCGAGCTGGCGCAGGACGCGGGTCGCGGTGGCCGTGGTGCGGGACAGGGTCAGAGGGCGGGTGGGCGCCGGGCGCACGGGCGCGGGGGCGGTGGTCGGGGTGGTCATCGGGTGGCCTCCTTCGTGCGGGTGGTGCGGGCGCGCGCCGCCGCCTCGTCGACCAGGTGCAGGAAGGCCTCCTCGACCGTGTCGGCGCCGGTGCGGGTGCGCAGGGCGTCGGGGGTGTCGTCGGCGAGGACCTCGCCCTCGCGCATGAGGAGGAGGCGGTGGCAGCGCTCGGCCTCGTCCATGACGTGGGAGGAGACGAGGAGGGTGGTGCCTCGGTCGGCGGCGAGGGTGTGGAAGAGGGTCCACAGGTCGCGGCGGAGTACGGGGTCGAGGCCGACCGTGGGTTCGTCGAGGATCAGGAGTTCCGGGGTGCCCAGGAGGGCGACGGCGAGGGAGACGCGGCTGCGCTGGCCGCCGGAGAGGTTGCCGGCGAGGGCGTCGGCGTGGGTGGTGAGGTCGACGTCGGCGATGGCCCGGGTGACGTCCTCGTGGCGGCGGTCGGAGGCGGCTCGGCCGGGGGCGAGTACCGCGGAGAAGTAGTCGAGGTCTGGCGGACGGTCAGGTCGTCGAAGACCGACGGGGCCTGGGTGACGTAGCCGATGCGGGTGCGCAGGGTGGGGTGGCCGGCGGGGCGGCCGAGGACCTCCAGGGTGCCGGTGACCTTGGCCTGGGTGCCGGCGATCGCGCGCATGAGGGTCGACTTGCCGCAGCCGGAGGGGCCGAGGAGGCCGGTGATCCGGCCTCGGGGGACGGTGAAGCCGAGGCCGCGCAGGACGGTGCGGGGGCCGCGGACGACGGTGAGGTCCTGGGCCCGGACGGCGGGTGGGGGGGAGCCACCGCCCGCTTCGTCGGGGGGCGGGGAGGAGTAATTCATCATGTGATGAATACTGCTCCCGGCCCGGGGCGGTGTCAAGCGGTCACGGGTGTCCTGGCGAGGAGGAGGACGACGACGTACGTCTCCTCGACGACTCCGTCCGGGAAGACGTCCAGGAGGTGCCGGCGCTCGGCGGCCAGGAATTCCGCGCGGCGTTCGTCGGTGTCGGTCAGGAAGACCGAGTGGCTGGCGACGTTGGCCAGGTGGACGTCGACGGGGACGCGGCGGCTCCAGCGGATCTCGCGGCGGGTGAGGCCGAGACGGCCGTCGGGGTCGGCGGTGCCCGGACCGACGTTCCGCTTCTCGGCGGAGAGGTCCAGGTCGAAGTGGCGGTCGATCCGCCGGGCCGCGGCGGCGATCCAGGGGACGTCGAGGGCCTCGGTGTTCCACCACAGCGCCAGCGCGCCGCCCGGACGCAGCACGCGCAGCGCCTCCGGGACCGCCAGAGCGGGGTCGGTCCAGTGCCAGGCCTGGGCGTAGGTGAGGAAGTCGGCGCTGTGGTCGGCGAGCGGGAGGGCGTCGCCCTTGCCCCGGACCATCGGCACGCCGGGGAGGGTGCGGCGGAACTCGGCGGCCATGCCGGCGCCGGGTTCGACGGCGATCACGTGGGCGCCGCGCGCGTGCAGTCGGGCGGTGGCGATGCCCGTACCGGCGCCGACGTCCACGACGCGGGAGCCGGCCAGGGGGCGGTCGGCGAGTTCCTCCAGCGCGTCGAAGAGGGCGGGCGGGTAGGAGGGGCGATTGGCGGCGTACTGGGCCGCGGTCGCGTTGAAGGAGTGGGCCCGGGCGGTGTGGGTGGCGGACCGGGCCGCCGGGGGTTGGATGGCGCCGTGTGTCGTCATACGGCCATGTTGGCCCGGGGAGGGTCGTGGGGAGCGGGGCGATTTCCCGTCAGCGGCGCCGGCGCTTCTTCGAGGGGTTGCCCGAGCGGCGGGTGGTGCGCTTCTCGTACTCCTCGCGGGCCTTCTCGTACTCCTCGCGGTGCAGTTTCTCGCCCGGGGCCTCGGTGAGGGTGCGGAAGAAGTAGGCGAGGAGCGAGCCGACGAAGCCGATGGCCAGCAGGCCGCGGAGGGAGGACTGGCGCTCGGGGTCGGGGCGGGTGCCGAAGGCGGACCAGGTGTGGCGGAAGGCCAGGGCGCTGCAGACCGCGAACATCACGATCATCAGCAGCGAGACGAAGCCGCCGATGTCGGCGATCCGGAGGCCCTGGTAGGCGATGCGGAGGACGAAGCAGGCGGCGGCCGCCGCGGCGAGGGAGCCGACGGCGAGGCCGATCCGGCGGGCGGTGTAGCCGTTGTCGTGGTGCACCCAGGTCGTGCCGTAGAACCGGAGGGGTTCGGGGCGTGGGCCCGCGGCGGTTTCCGGGCTGCCGTTCTTGCCGTTCTCTGCGCTCACGGGTCGATTATGGCGCCGGTGCGGCGCGGGCCCCGGGCGGGCCCGGCACACCGGACGAGGCTCGTGGGAGCCGGAGTGCGTCAGCCGCCCTGGCCGGCGCTGCCGAGCGGGCCGACCTGCACCGGGGTGCCGGAGCTGTCCGTGACGGGCAGCGTGGCACCGCCCGGCCAGTCGAGGGTGACCGACTTCGTCTCGTCCGGCGGGGTCACCACGAGCCCCGTGATGCGGACGCCGGAACCGCCCGAGTCGTTGATCGGGTAGGTGATGCCGAAGGTGGTCCGCTCCCCATGCCCGAGGACGACCGCGGGGGCCGGCTCGCCCGTGCGCTCGGCGGACAGGGTGCCGGAGTTCGTCTTCAGGTCGACGCCCGCGTGGCCCGCGAGGGAGCAGTCCCGGCCGCCGCTGTTCCTCAGGTCGACCGCGACGGTGCCCCGGTCGTCGCCGCCGACCGTGGCGTCGATCGCGGTGATCTCCAGCTCGTCGGTGCGGCACTCCGCGGCCTTGCCGTTGCCGTCCGTGCCGCCGGTGCCACCGGTGCCGTCCGCGCCGTCGCCACCACCGGTGCCGGCGGGGTTCTTCCCCTCGGAGTCCGTGCCGCCCCGCTGGTCCGAGCCGGTCGAGCCCGAGCCGCCGGTCGAGGAGGAGGCGGTGGAGGCGGCCGGCGGGGCGGCGCCGGGGTCCGTGCCGTCGTCGCCGTTCTGGCAGGCCGTGAGCGAGAGGCCGGCGGCGAGGGCCATGGCGGCGATGGTCAGCTTGTGGACGCGCATCGTTGTCTACCTCATGGTCGGTTGGCGTGCCGGTCCGCCCGCACCCGTCGGTGCGGGCGGGCGTTGCTGACCACCAAGAGCCGTTCGGTACGGCACGCCGTTCCTCCCGGCAGCCTCCTAAGACGCCCCTGAGACCACCCCGTTACAAGGTCAGCAGCGAGGGGCCACGTAACCGTCGCTGCCCGTGCGGATGTACGCGTCGGAGACGTACTGGCCGCTGCCGATGTTGTCCCAGATGTTCGAGGTGCCGTACGGGCCCGACACCCAGGTGCCCGGCGTCTGGCAGCTGATCTGCACCCTTGCCCCCTCGGACAGGACCCGCACGACGGAGTAGCCGGTGCCGGGGCCGCTGCGGACGTTCAGCCGGTAGCCCGGCGCCACCGGGTAGGAGCCGGCGGCGGCCAGCGTGGTGACGGCCTCCGTGGTCGCGTTCTCGTCCTCGCCCGCGGCGTCCGTGATCTGGTCGACAGACATGAAAAACTCCCCCGTTCACCCCACGAGCGCCGTGGGGACGCGTTGATTCCCCTGGAACAAGCCACGAAACACCAGTTCGCAACTCGCACGCGGAGGCTAGCAAGCCTCCTCGGCCCCGTCGGAACCATCGACTAGGCTCCGAGCGTCGCGCGCGCGAACGAACAGCACGGGGGTGGTTCCATGGCGCCGCAGCCGAACACCGGAGCGGACGCGGAAGCGGAACTTCCGGACTACGCCGGTCACTACCGTCTGGAGTCCTGTCTCGGCTCGGGTGGGATGGGGGTCGTGCACCTGGCCCGGAGCACCTCCGGGATGCGGGTGGCGGTGAAGGTCGTGCACACGTCGTACGCCAAGGACCCCGAGTTCAGGGCGCGCTTCCGGCAGGAGGTGGCCGCGGCGCGGCGGGTGAGCGGGGCCTTCACGGCGCCGGTCGTCGACGCCGATCCGGATGCCGGGCGGCCCTGGATGGCCACGCTGTACATCCCCGGACCGACGCTTTCCGAGCAGGTGAAGCGGAACGGGCCCATGGATCCGGCCCAGTTGCGCCGGCTGATGGCCGGGCTCGCGGAGGCGCTGCGCGACATCCACCGGGTCGGGGTCGTGCACCGGGACCTGAAGCCGAGCAACGTGCTGCTCGCCGAGGACGGCCCGAAGGTCATCGACTTCGGCATTTCCCGACCGAAGGACAGTGAACTGCGGACGGAGACGGGGAAGCTGATCGGGACGCCGCCGTTCATGGCGCCCGAGCAGTTCCGCCGGCCCCGGGAGGTGGGGCCCGCCGCGGACGTGTTCGCGCTCGGGTCGCTCATGGTGCACGCGGCGACCGGACGCGGGCCGTTCGACTCCGACAGTCCCTACGTCGTCGCCTACCAGGTCGTGCACGACGAACCCGACCTGACCGGCGTACCGGAGGCGCTCGCGCCGCTGGTGCTGCGGTGCCTCGCCAAGGAGCCCGGCGACCGGCCCACACCGGACGAGCTGATGCGGGAGCTGCGGTCGGCGGCGGCGGCGTACGACACGCAGGTGTTCATACCGGCCCAGCGGGCGAGGGAGGAGGCGGGGGAGCCTTCGGAGCCGCGAGGGGTTCCGGAGGCGCGGGAGGCCCGGGGAGCACGTGAGGCACCGGGAGCTGAGGCTCCGGAAACACGGCAGGCACCGGAAGCGCCGGAGGCACCCGCGGAAAGCGCTTCGGGGTCTCGGGCCGCCGTGCCCGCGCGGTGGTCCGTACGGCGGCTGGGGCGGCGGACGGGACTGGTGGCCGGGGTGGTCGGGCTCGCCGTGCTCGGTGGGCTCTCCTCGGTCCAGGTGTTCGGCAGTGCGGAACCGGCGCGCAGGGCGCCAGCCGGGCAGAGCACGCCGAGCGGTTTCGGCGTGTGGGAGGCGGCGCCCGCGTCGGACGGCGGCGGGATGCCCCAGTGCTCGTACGCGGCGCGGGTACTGCTGTGCGCGCGGCCCGGCCTGGTCTACGCCCTCGATCCGGCCGACGGCGGCACGCTGTGGCGGCACGGGGTCGCGGACGCGGCGCGGAGTGAACCACCGGTCGTGTCGGGCGGCCTCGTGCAGCCCTCCCTCGACCGGATCGGCGAGCTGGAGGCGCTCGATCCCGCCACGGGCCGGCAGGTGTGGCGGGAGGACGTGCCCGAGTACGACGGAGTGCGGGCGGCCGGCGACACGCTGCTGCTCACCCGCTCCGACGGCACGGTCACCGGTGTGGACGGCGCCACGGGCGACGTCGAGTGGTCGCACCGGATTCCGGGGCAGGCCGTGCCCTACTTCTCCTCCTTCACCGGGGACGCGTCGGCGTACGCGGTGAGTCCGTCCGGGGACGGGAACCGGACCCGGGTCACCGCGGTGGACCCGGCGACGGGCGACGTCCGGTGGGACGTGGAGCCGGCCGGGTCGCTGACGCCGGTGGGGGCGGCGGACGGGTCGGTGTACTTCGTCGCCGCCGGTGCGGTGTACGGGGACGCGAAGGCCGTGGTGCGGTACACGCCCGGTACCGGAGAGGTCCGGCGGGTGAAGTTGCCCGTGCCGGTCGCGCAGGCGGAGGCCGGTGTGCACGGGGACACCGTGTACCTGATGGGCGCGGGCGGCTCGTTGGTCGCCGTCGACATGGCGGCGGGGAAGCAGCGGTGGCGGCTGGAGACGGGCGTGAGCCGGGGCTCGGCGCCCGCCTCCGACGGGCGGCACGTGTACGTCACCGCTCCCGACGGGCGGCTCCTCGGGGTCGACGCCCGCGAGGGGCGGCTGCTGGGGCAGACCCGGCCCCGGCTGGGTGCCGGGTCGGACCGCGTGCCCGCCGCGCTCCCCCGGCCCGTGCTCGCGGGCGGCCACGTCTACGCCGGTGCGCCCGACGGCACGGTGTTCGGGGTGGCGGGGCGGAACCCCGCCGACTGGTAGGCGGGGTCCGAGGGGGCGTCAGCCGAACTTGCTCACGTCGCGCACGGCGCCCTTGTCGGCGCTGGTCGCCATCGCGGCGTACGCCTTCAGGGCCGCGGAGACCTTGCGGTCGCGGTTCCTCGGGGCGTACCGGCCGTTCAGGGCCTGCTCGCGGCGGGTCAGCTCGGCGTCGTCCACGAGCAGCTCGATGGAGCGGTTCGGGATGTCGATGCGGATGCGGTCGCCGTCCTCGACCAGGGCGATGGTGCCGCCGGCCGCCGCCTCCGGGGAGGCGTGGCCGATGGACAGCCCCGAGGTGCCGCCGGAGAAACGGCCGTCGGTGACCAGGGCGCATGCCTTTCCGAGGCCGCGACCCTTCAGGTACGAGGTCGGGTAGAGCATCTCCTGCATGCCGGGGCCGCCCTTGGGGCCCTCGTAGCGGATGACGACGACGTCGCCCTCCTTGACCTGCTGGGTGAGGATCTTCTGGACGGCCTCCTCCTGCGACTCGCAGACGACGGCCGGGCCCTCGAAGGTCCAGATCGACTCGTCGACGCCGGCGGTCTTGACGACGCAGCCGTCGACGGCGAGGTTGCCGCGCAGGACGGCGAGGCCGCCGTCCTTGGAGTAGGCGTGCTCCACGGAGCGGATGCAGCCGCCCTCGGCGTCGTCGTCCAGGGAGTCCCAGCGCTCGGACTGGGAGAAGGCCTCGGCGGAGCGGACGCAGCCGGGGGCCGCGTGCCACAGCTCGACGGCCTCCTGGGAGGGCGAGCCGCCGCGGATGTCCCAGGTCTTCAGCCAGTCGGCCAGGGACGGGCTGTGGACGGAGTGCACGTCCTCGTTGAGCAGGCCACCGCGGTGCAGTTCGCCGAGGAGGGCTGGGATGCCGCCCGCGCGGTGCACGTCCTCCATGTAGTACGTGCGGTCCTCGGCGACGTTCGGCGCGACCTTCGCGAGGCACGGGACGCGCCGCGAGAGGGCGTCCATCTCGGTGAGGCCGTAGGGGACCTTGGCCTCCTGGGCGGCGGCCAGCAGGTGCAGGATCGTGTTGGTCGAGCCGCCCATCGCGATGTCCAGCGCCATGGCGTTCTCGAAGGCCGCGGGGGTGGCGATGTTGCGGGGCAGGACCGAGTCGTCGTCCTGCTCGTAGTAGCGGCGGGTCAGGTCCAGCACCGTGCGGGCGGCGTTCTCGTAGAGCGCCTTGCGGGCGGTGTGGGTGGCCAGCACCGAGCCGTTGCCGGGGAGGGAGAGGCCGATGGCCTCGGTCAGGCAGTTCATCGAGTTGGCGGTGAACATGCCGGAGCAGGAGCCGCAGGTCGGACAGGCGTTCTCCTCGATGCGGAGGATGTCCGCGTCGGAGATCTTGTCGTTGACCGCTTCCGACATGGCATCGACCAGGTCCAGGGTGCGGACCGTGCCGTCGACCAGGGTGGCGCGGCCGGATTCCATCGGGCCGCCGGAGACGAAGACCGTGGGGATGTTCAGCCGCAGGGCGGCGTTGAGCATGCCCGGGGTGATCTTGTCGCAGTTGGAGATGCAGATCAGGGCGTCGGCGCAGTGGGCCTCGACCATGTACTCCACGCTGTCCGCGATCAGGTCGCGGGAGGGGAGGGAGTAGAGCATGCCGCCGTGGCCCATGGCGATGCCGTCGTCGACGGCGATCGTGTTGAACTCGCGCGGGATGCCGCCGGCCGCGGTGACCGCCTCGCTGACGATCCGGCCGACCGGGGCCAGGTGGGTGTGGCCCGGCACGAACTCCGTGAAGCTGTTGGCGACGGCGATGATCGGCTTCCGCCCGATGTCCGCGCCGGGTACACCGGAGGCGCGCATAAGGGCGCGGGCGCCCGCCATGTTGCGGCCGTGGGTGACTGTGCGGGACCTCAGTTCGGGCATCGTCGCTCGCTCCTTCGGAGAGTTGTGACTGCCGTCGAGCGTACGCCCGTCATCCAGGGGTCGGGACGGGGTGTCCGGGATGCGGGATGCGCGTCTCGTCGGCAACGAATGGAAGTGACCTCAGGGACCGGTGAGGTGCCCCTGTACGACCGGTGCCAGGCGGGCGACCAGCTCCTCGGGGTCGGCCGAGGCCAGCGGCTCCACTTCGATCACGTAGCGGAGCATCGCGCACCCCACCAGCTGCGCCGCCGCCAGCTCGACGCGCAGCTCCGCGTCCGGCCGCTCCAGCCGGGCCGCGACGCGCCGCATCACCTGGGCGGCGATCAGGCGGCGGAAGACGGCGGCGGCGGTCTCGTTGTTCACGGCGGAGCGGACGATGGCCAGCACCGGCTTGCGGGTGGAGGGGTTCTCCCACACGCCGATGATGAACCGGGTGAGCCGCTCGCCGACGTCGTCGAGGGGGCCGTCGCCGATCGCGTCCGGGGCCTGCAGGGCCGGTGCGAAGGCGACCTCGATGGCCGCCTCGAAGACCTGCTCCTTGGTGCCGAAGTAGTGGTGCACCAGTGCCGCGTCGACGCCCGCCGCCTTGCCGATGCCGCGCACCGACGTCTTCTCGTAGCCGCGCTCGGAGAACTCCTCGCGGGCCGCGGTGAGGATGCGGGCCCGGGTGTCGGCGGACTCGGTGCGCGGGGGGCGGCCCCGGCGGCGGGTCCCCTCCGGCATTCCGCTCACCGTCCCCGCGCCTTCGCCGACGCGGACGACGCCAGGTGCAGGCGGGTGAAGGCCAGCGCCTCGGCGAGATCGGCCTCACGTTCGGCGCTGGACATCGCGCGACGGGTGTTGACCTCGATGACGACGTGGCCGTCGTAGCCGGCGTGCGCGAGGCTCTCCAGCACCTCGGCGCAGGGCATGTTGCCGCGGCCGGGGACCAGATGCTCGTCCTTGGCGGACCCCTTGCCGTCGGCGAGGTGGACGTGGCCGAGGCGGTCGCCCATGCGGTCGACCATGGCGAGGGCGTCGGTGCGGGAGGTGGCGGCGTGGCTGAGGTCGATCGTGAAGTGGCGGTAGTCGTCCTTCGTCACGTCCCAGTCGGGGGCGTACGCCTGCATCTCGCGGTCGCGGTAGCGCCAGGGGTACATGTTCTCGACGGCGAACCGCACGTCGGTCTCGTCCGCCATCCGCCAGATGCCGTCGACGAAGTCCCGGGCGTACTGGCGCTGCCACCGGAACGGCGGGTGCACGACCACGGCGCTCGCGCCGAGCTTCTCGGCGGCGGCCCGGGCGCGCTGGAGCTTGGTCCAGGGGTCGGTGGACCAGACGCGCTGCGTGATGAGCAGGCAGGGGGCGTGCACGGCGAGGATCGGCATGCGGTGGTAGTCGCTGAGTCTGCGCAGGGCGTCGATGTCCTGGCTGACCGGGTCCGTCCAGACCATGACCTCCACGCCGTCGTAGCCGAGGCGCGCGGCGATCTCGAAGGCCGTCGCCGTCGACTCCGGGTAGACGGAAGCCGTCGACAGGGCGACCTTCGCATCCGGGATGCGGACTACGTCCCTTGGTTCTGCCACGGGGGCCAGGGTACGGGGTGGGGGTGGCAAGCCGTGGGGTGGCTGCGCGCCGTTGTGGCGCTCGGCACATGGCGGGTGCGGCTGTGGTCCTCGGCACATGGCGGGTGCGGCTTTCGCCGTGGTCGCTCGCGTCCGCGCGGCGGAGCCGCACATCGCTGCGGCCCCGCGCCCCTGGCTGGGGCGCTAACCCTGGCCCATGTGGTCCAGGCGCCGCAGGATCACGCCCTCCCGGAGGGCCCACGGGCAGATCTCCAGGCTCTCCACGTGGAAGAGGTCCATCGCGCCCTCGGCGACCAGGGCGCCGGCCAGGAGCTGGTTCGCGCGGCCCTCGGAGACGCCGGGGAGTTCGGCGCGCTCGGCGGTGGTCATCGCGGCCAGGCGGGGCACCCAGGCCTCCAGTGAGGCCCGCTTCAGCTCGCGCTGGACGTACGGGCCCTCGGCGGAGCGGGCGGCGCCGGAGATGCGGGCCAGCTGCCGGAAGGTCTTGGAGGTGGCGACCACGTGGTCCGGGGCGCCGAAGCGGCTGAACTCGCCGACCGTCCGGGCGATCTCCGTACGGACGTGGCGGCGCAGCGCCCTGACGTCGTCCGGGTCGGGCGGGTCGCCGGGCAGCCGGGCGGTGGTCAGCCGGCCCGCGCCGAGCGGCAGCGACACGGCGGTGTCGGGCTCCTCGTCGATGCCGTAGGCGATCTCCAGGGAGCCGCCGCCGATGTCGAGTACCAGCAGCTTGCCGGCGGACCAGCCGAACCAGCGGCGGACGGCGAGGAAGGTGAGCCGGGCCTCCTCCTCGCCGGTGAGGACCGTCAGCTCGATGCCGGTCTCGGTGCGCACGCGCGCGAGGACGTCGTCGGCGTTGGTCGCCTCGCGCACGGCGGAGGTCGCGAACGGCAGGAGGTCCTCGACGCCCTTGTCCTCGGCGGCCCGGAGGGCGTCGTGGACGACCGCGATCAGCCGGTCGACGCCGTCGGGGCCGATGGCGCCGTCCTCGTCGAGGAGCTGGGTGAGGCGCAGGTCGGCCTTGTGCGAGTGCGCGGGCAGCGGGCATGCGCCGGGGTGCGCGTCCACCACCAGCAGGT
Source organism: Streptomyces mutabilis (assembly GCF_014649815.1). Taxonomy (GTDB): domain Bacteria; phylum Actinomycetota; class Actinomycetes; order Streptomycetales; family Streptomycetaceae; genus Streptomyces; species Streptomyces mutabilis. Next base: position 13,790 of record NZ_BMTT01000024.1, read on the forward strand.
GCACCGTGTTCGAACCCACGTCGAGGACACCGAGTCTCATGTACGGAACGCTACTGCCGACGGCGCGGACGGCGGCACCGTGTTCCCGCCCCAGCGACTTACCCTGGAGCCGTGCCAAAGACGAAGAAGGCGAAGAACGACAAGTCGGCCAAGCAGGAAAAGAAGCACAAAATGGGCGACGAGAAGGGGCTCGACTTCGCACGCGCGTGGGTGGAGTTCCCGGATCCCGCGGACGGCGAACAGGTCTTCCGCTGCGATCTGACATGGCTCACCTCTCGCTGGAACTGCATCTTCGGCAGCGGCTGCCAGGGCATTCAGGCGGGCCGCGCGGACGACGGGTGCTGCTCGCTGGGCGCACACTTCTCCGACGAGGAGGACGAGAAGCGGGTCGCCGAGCACGTGGCGAGGCTCACGCCGGACATCTGGCAGCACCACGCCGAGGGCACGCGGGACGGGTGGGTCTCCGAGGACGACGAGGGCTCCCGGCAGACCCGGCCCTTCCAGGGCTCGTGCATCTTCCAGAACCGGCCGGGGTTCGCCGGGGGCGCGGGGTGCTCCTTGCACATCCTGGCGCTGAAGGAGGGCCGGGAGCCGCTGGAGACCAAGCCGGACGTGTGCTGGCAGCTGCCGGTGCGGCGGACGTACGAGTGGATCGACCGGCCCGACGACACGCGCGTGCTGCAGGTGTCGATCGGCGAGTACGACCGCCGGGGATGGGGTCCGGGCGGGCACGACCTGCACTGGTGGTGCACCTCGGCGACGTCGGCGCACGGCGCGGGGGACCCGGTGTACGTGTCCTACCGGCCGGAGCTGATCGAGCTGATGGGCAAGGCGGGGTACGACCGGCTGGTCGAGCTGTGCGAGGAGCGTCTGGCGTCCCAGCTGCCGTTGCTGGCGCCCCATCCGGCGGATCCGGGCCCTCAGCCGGGCAGCTGACACCGCCGACACCGCGGACGCCGGTGTCGCGGACGCCGGTGTCGTGGGCGCCGGTGTCGTGGGCGCCGGGAGCAGGGTCCGCTGGGCTAGGAGGTGGACGGGGTCGGGCCGTCGCTGTCACTCGGGGACGGTGAGGATCCGCCGTCCCGGTCCGTGCCTTCAGGGTCGCCCGTGCCGCCAGTGCCGCCCGTGCCGTCCGTGGGCGACGGGTCGCCGGTCGGGGGCGGGGTCGGGTCCGGTGAGGTGGGCGGCGGGTCGTCCGTGGGCGTCGGGGCGGGGGGCCGCGAGGTGGACGGGTCCGGGTCGGACGGGGGCGGGCGGTCGTCGGGAGTGCTGGGGCGCGGGCCCGGGTGGGACGGGCTGGGCGCGGTGCCGTAGCCCTGGATGGAGACGACGGCGCCGGCGGGCGAGACGGCCACACGGGCGCGCCAGTGGCCGGAGGGCTCGCGCAGGTGATCGACGTACACCCTGATCGTCAGTGACTGGCCGGGGCGCAGGGTGCCCGAGGACTGGCTGAGGTAGAGCCAGGACGCGCCGGTGGTCGCGGACCAGCGCACCGGTGCGTCACCGGTCGCGGTGAGCGTGACAAGGGTGGTGTCGCCGTCGTGACCGGCCGCCACCTCGAGGTGACCGGCGCTCTTCTCGCCGGCGCCGGAGACGCTGACGACCTCGACGGAGACGTCGGCCTTGCCGTTCTCGTCGAAGCGGGGGCCGGGGGTGGTGCGGGCGTTGCCGGTGTTCTCGTAGCCGTGGCCGCCGCCCGCGGACTCGCCGTCCATGGCGCCGGGGTTTTGCGCCTCGGTGGCGCTGGCCGAGCGGCCGTCCTCGCCCTCTACGACCGGGGTGCCGCGGTAGGCGGCCCACAGGGCGAGCACGGGGGCCGCCACGACGGTGGCGACGACGGTCGTGGTGACGGCACGCGCGCGCAGGCGGTCCCGGCGGGCCGCGCGGTCCCTGGGGTCCATCGGGAAGCCGCGGCGGTTGAAGCGGGGGGCCGCGCTCCGCGCGCGCGGGACGTGCGTCATGGCCGCGTGCAGCGCCGCGCGGGGGGCCTCCAGGACGGGCAGCTCCGCGGGGGTCACGCTGGTGCCGGGCCAGTGGCCGGGGATCGCGCGCTCGGCGGAGCGCCGGCAGCGGGGGCAGTCGTCGACGTGCCGGACCAGCTCGCGGCGCAGCGCGGTGCTCAGCACGTACTGGTTGTCGCCGGTGAGGCGGGCCACGCCCGGGCAGGTGCCGGTCTCCACCACGGCGAGGGCGGCGCGGGTGCGCTCCACCTCGCAGGCGGCGGACGCGAGCAGTTCGCGGGCGGCGGCCAGGTCCATGCCGAGGACGGCGGCGACCTCGTGGGCGGCGAGGTGGTGGCGCACGGCGAGTTCGAGGGCCTCGCGCTGCTCCGGGGTGGTGCCGGCGGCCTCCGGCCAGGCGAGGAGGGCGAGTTCGCCGCGGTGGCGTCGGTGGTTCGCGTCGTGGTCCGCGCTGTCGGCCGTGCCTTTGCCCTTCGGCTGTTGCCCGGGTCCGCGCGGGTCGGGGCGGCCTGCCGCGTGGCTGCCCGGACGTTTCTGCTTGGCCTCGGCGAGCGCGCGCAGGCAGGCCCAGCGGGCCAGCGCGTACAGCCAGGCCCTGCGGTCCGCGGCGGAGTCGGGGCCTCGGTGGCCGCGGCGCTCGGCGAGTGCGAGGGCGTCGCCCAGGGCGGCGGTCGCGGCGTCGTGGTCGCAGAGCACGGACAGGCAGTAGGTGAACAGGCCGTCCAGGTAGGCGTCGTAGCGCGCTGGCGGTCGCTCCGCCAGCGTGCGCGCCGCGGTGCGGTCACGCGCTTCCCGGTGCGCCCGGTGAGCGCCGGTCGTGCGGGTCGTGGTCTCCGTACTGCTGCTCATCACTCGGCGACCGTAGGGGGCCATGGGTGGCGCGAACTGGCGCGTTGGGCACTTTTAATCCGTACGGGTGAAACGATCCCTCATAAGGGGACAGGAAGCTGTTGTTCCGCGAATGGGGCAGGGTGGTCGGTGGTCCGTTCGGGGCGGTGCGGGTGGGATTCCGGCGATGCGGCCACGGGTTCGGCGGGGGCGGGTGGCGCGGCCGGTCGTGCCGCGGGCCGGGGGTGCGCGGTCGGCGCCACCGCCGCCGGGGGCGTTGTCAGTGGGGCCGGTTACGGTTCGTGCATGGCTGCCCGTGCGAAGACCAGCAAGGAACGGCCGTCCTACCGCTGCACCGAGTGCGGCTGGCAGACGGCCAAGTGGCTCGGCCGCTGTCCCGAATGCCAGGCATGGGGCACGGTCGAGGAGTACGGCGCGCCCGCCGTGCGGACGACCGCACCGGGGCGCGTCACCACCTCCGCGCTGCCCATCGGCCAGGTCGACGGGCGGCAGGCCACCGCCCGCCCCACCGGTGTGCCCGAGCTGGACCGGGTGCTCGGCGGCGGGCTCGTGCCCGGTGCCGTGGTGCTCGTCGCGGGTGAGCCCGGCGTCGGGAAGTCGACGCTGCTGCTGGACGTCGCGGCCAAGTCGGCCAGTGAGGAGCACAAGACGCTCTACGTCACGGGCGAGGAGTCGGCGAGCCAGGTGCGGCTGCGGGCCGACCGGATCAAGGCCATCGACGACCACCTGTATCTCGCGGCAGAGACGGACCTCGCGGCGGTGCTGGGGCATCTGGACGCCGTGAAGCCGTCGCTGCTGATCCTCGACTCCGTGCAGACGGTGGCCTCCCCCGAGATCGACGGTGCGCCGGGGGGCATGGCGCAGGTGCGCGAAGTGGCGGGGGCGCTGATCCGGGCGTCGAAGGAACGCGGGATGTCCACCCTGCTGGTGGGGCACGTCACGAAGGACGGGGCGATCGCCGGGCCGCGCCTGCTGGAGCACCTGGTGGACGTGGTGCTGCACTTCGAGGGGGACCGGCACGCGAGGCTGAGGCTGGTGCGGGGCGTCAAGAACCGCTACGGCACGACCGACGAGGTCGGCTGCTTCGAGTTGCACGACGAGGGCATCACGGGGCTGGCCGACCCCAGCGGACTGTTCCTGACACGGCGCGCCGAGCCGGTTCCCGGCACCTGTCTGACCGTCACCCTGGAGGGTCGCCGGCCGCTGGTGGCCGAGGTGCAGGCGCTGACCGTCGACTCGCAGATCCCGTCCCCGCGGCGTACGACGTCCGGACTGGAGACCTCCCGGGTGTCGATGATGCTGGCGGTGCTGGAGCAGCGGGGACGGATCAGTGCCCTGGGGAAGAGGGACATCTACTCCGCTACGGTCGGGGGCGTGAAGCTGTCCGAGCCGGCCGCCGACCTGGCGATCGCCCTCGCCCTGGCGAGTGCCGCGAGCGACACCCCGCTGCCCAAGAACCTCGTCGCGATCGGCGAGGTCGGCCTCGCCGGTGAGGTGAGACGGGTCACGGGCGTGCAGCGCAGGCTCTCCGAAGCGCACCGCCTAGGCTTCACGCACGCCCTCGTACCGGCCGATCCCGGCAGGGTGCCCGACGGCATGAAGGTCCTGGAAGTCGCGGACATGGGGGACGCCCTGCGGGTGCTTCCGCGCTCGCGTCGGCGAGAGGCCCCACGGGAGCAGGAGGACCGCCGGTAGACTTTGCCCTGGTCTCGCCCGTCCGTACGACCGAATGTGCGACACGGGAGTGCCAGAAGAACCTGCGACCGGAGGAGTGCAGTGGCAGCCAACGACCGGGCAGCAGCTCCCGGAAAGTCCGGTGGGAGTGCCGGTGCCGATGGCCTGATGCGCGCCTCGCTGAGCGCGGTGGCGCCCGGCACGCTGCTGCGGGACGGCCTGGAGCGGGTCCTTCGCGGCAACACCGGTGGTCTGATCGTGCTGGGCTCCGACAAGACCGTCGAGTCGATGTGCACCGGCGGTTTCGTGCTGGACGTGGAGTTCACCGCCACGCGGCTGCGGGAGCTGTGCAAGCTGGACGGCGGCATCGTGCTGTCCTCGGACCTGTCGAAGATCCTGCGGGCGGGGGTGCAGCTGCTCCCGGATCCGACGATCCCCACGGAGGAGACCGGCACCCGGCACCGTACGGCGGACCGGGTCAGCAAGCAGGTCGGCTTCCCCGTGGTTTCCGTCTCGCAGTCCATGCGGCTGATCGCGCTGTACGTGGACGGGCAGCGGCGGGTTCTGGAGGACTCCGCCGCGATCCTGTCGCGGGCCAATCAGGCGCTGGCCACGCTGGAGCGTTACAAGCTGCGGCTGGACGAGGTCGCGGGCACGCTGTCGGCGCTTGAGATCGAGGACCTGGTGACCGTCCGGGACGTCTCCGCGGTCGCGCAGCGGCTGGAGATGGTGCGCCGGATCGCGACCGAGATCGCCGAGTACGTGGTCGAGCTGGGCACGGACGGGCGGTTGCTGGCGCTCCAGCTGGACGAGTTGATCGCCGGTGTCGAGCCGGAGCGGGAGCTGGTCGTGCGGGACTACGTGCCCGAGCCGACCGCGAAGCGGTCCCGTACGGTCGACGAGGCGCTCGCCGAGCTGGACAAGCTCAGCCATGCCGAGTTGCTCGAACTGTCGACGGTGGCGCGGGCGTTGGGGTACACGGGGTCGCCCGAGACGCTGGACTCCGCGGTGTCGCCGCGCGGGTTCCGGTTGCTGGCGAAGGTGCCGCGGCTGCCCGGCGCGATCATCGACCGGCTGGTGGAGCACTTCGGCGGCCTGCAGAAACTGCTCGCCGCGAGCGTGGACGACCTGCAGACGGTGGACGGCGTCGGTGAGGCGCGTGCGCGCAGCGTGCGGGAGGGGCTGTCGCGGCTGGCGGAGTCGTCGATCCTGGAACGTTACGTCTGAGCCCGCGGGCCGGTCGCCCGCGGTCTCAGCCGATCAGTCACTCAGCAGCTCAGACACTCAGCAGCTCAGACTTTCGGACACTCGGACACTCGGCCGCTCGGACACTCGGCCGCTCAGTCGTCCTTCAGGACGAAGGACGTGCGTACCTTCTCGAAGCCCTCGGCCTTCGCCTCCACCAGGTACGTGCCCGCCTTCGCCGATCCCGCCGGAGGGGTTCCGCACTCGGGGGCGCTCGGCTTGCGGTCCCACTTCACCGTGTAGGTGATGCCGCTGCCGGCGGCCACCCGGTACTGCAGGCTGCCCGTGCCCTTAACGCAGTCGTCGGAGGACCAGTAGGCGTCCTCGCCCTCGGCCGGCGTGATCGTCAACACCGCGTTCTCCGGGCCGAGATCGACCTTGCAGTCGGCGGTGGAGGTGTTGCGCGCGGTCAGTTCGAAGGTGGGAGTCTGGCCCGGCGTGTAGTTGTTGCGGACGCTGCGCAGGCTCAACTTCACGGCGCCCGGTGTGCAGTCGGGCAGGCCCGAACCGCCCGGCAGCGCGTCGCCCGCGCCGACTCCGGTCACCGCGCCGCCCGCGGAGCCGCCCGTACCCGCGCCGTTTCCGGTACCGCTCCCGGCGCCGCCACCCGCGCCGCCGGAGCCGGTCCCGTTGGACTCGCCGCCGCCCGCGCCCCCGGTGCCCGAGCCCGACCCGTCGGAGTCACCGCCGCCCGACTCGTCGCGTCCGCCAGGGGCTTCACTGATCGCCGGGCCGGAGCTGGAAGGTCCGGGGGTGATCGAGGGTGCCGGGTTCTTGCCGTTGGCGCCGTCCTCACGGTCGTTGCCGCCACCACCGTCGCCGGAGACCACGACCCACGTGATCAACAGTGTCAACAGGGCGAGCAGGGACAGCAGTACGGCCCTCCGTCGCCAGTAGATGGAGGAGGGAAGCGGCCCGACCGGATTGCGCAGAGATCCCACGGCGCAAACTGTACGAGAGATCGGTGCGTTCCCTTGTCCCACCCGCCGTTCGGGGCAGCATCTTTTACCGATCATCATTCCGGAGACGGGCCCGGACCCCCTGCCGATCGTCAGGGGCGGCACATGTCGATCGCGGGGTGTGACGGCGTCGGGCCGTTGCCTACCGTCCGTGAGCATGAACTTCGAGGATGACGAGCTCTACCGAGACATCACCGGCTTCGCCCATGACACCCCAACGTGGCTACAGCACACGGCGGAAGTGTGGACGGAGGCGGGAATCCTGTTGTTCGGGGCGCTGTTCGTCGTCGCCTGGTGGCGGTCGAGGAGCGACAGCACCCGTGCCTTCGCGATCGCGGCCCTTGCACCCGTGGCCACTGCTTTGGCGTACGTCGGCAGCGAGCTGGTCAAGTCCGTGTTCGCGCAGGAGCGTCCGTGCCGGGCGGTCGCCGGGGCGGTGCCGTCCCTGGCCGAGTGCCCGTCGACCGGCGACTGGTCCTTCCCGAGCAACCACGCGACGATAGCGGGGGCTTCGGCGGTGACGCTGGCCCTGGTCCGGCGTGCGCTCGTGTGGCTGACGGCTCCGCTGGCCCTGCTGATGGCCTTCTCCCGGGTCTTCGTCGGCGTCCACTACCCCCACGACGTCGTCGCCGGACTGCTGTTCGGTGCCATGGTCGCCGCCGTGGCCGTACGCCTGGGCACGCGCCCGGCGACACGACTGGCCGAGGCGATGCGGACGTCGTCGGCGCCGGCGGTGCGGTGGCTGACCGGGGAGGGGCCGCGCACCCCCTACGCCGCCTCGCACCGGCGTCGTTGAGTCGGCTCGGACGTCGTCGAGTGGGCTCAGGCGTCCGTCTCGACGAGTCCCGCCTCGTACGCCACGATCGCCGCCAGGACCCGGTTGCGTACCTCTAGCCGGTCCAGGACCGCGCTCACGTACGCCTTCACCGTGCCCTCGACGAGGTGCAGCCGGGCGGCGATCTCCGGGTTGGACAGGCCGGCGCCGACGAGGCCGAGGACCTCGCGTTCGCGCGGGCTGAGGAGTGCGACGCGTGCGCGTGCGCGTTCCTCGCGGGCGAACCGGCCGCCGTCCCTGCCCAAATCCTCGACGACGTACCGGGCGACCTTCGGGGAGAGGAAGGCGGCGCCGTCCGCCACAGCCCGTACACCGGCCATCAGTTCGTAGGGGTCACCGGACTTGAGGAGGAAGCCGGTGGCTCCGGCGGCCAGGGCGCGGGCCACGTAGGAGTGCTCGGAGAAGGTGGTCAGCATCGCCACCGCCGTGCCGGGGACGGTCCGCACCAGCTCCTCGGCCGCCGCGAGGCCGTCCAGGCGGGGCATGCGGATGTCCAGCAGGGCCACGTCGGGGCGGTGCGCGCGGGCGAGTTCGACCGCCTCGCGGCCGTCGCCCGCCTCGGCGACGACCTCGCTCTCGCCGCCGCTCGCCAGGATGGCGCGCACGCCGGCCCGCACCATCGCCTCGTCGTCGGCCAGCAGTACCCGGATCACCGTGCGGGTCCCCCGTTCTCCTCGCGGTCCTGGTCCGGCCGGCCGATGCCGGGGACGACGTCCTTGGCGATCAGTTTCCCCTGTTCTCCCCGGTCGTCGAAGCAGAGCCGGAAGTGGTCGATGGAGACCAGGAGTTCGCCGCTCGCCCGGTAGTGGACGCAGTGGGCGCCCGGCGGTGGCGCGGGGGCGCGGTCGGTGGGCGGGTCGTGCGCCTCGCGGTCCGGCAGCACGGGCGCGACTTCGCCGTAAGGCATGCCCGCGCTCAGTTCCGCGTACGCGGCCGGGGTGAGCACCGAGTGCGTCTCCGTGTACGCGTACCAGCCGAAGGCCGCCCCGACCAGGACGGCGCCCGCACCGGCGGCGGCGCCCAGGCCGAGGGCGACACGGCGGCGGGCATGGGTGAAGGGGGTGGTGGAGGTCGTGGGTGTGGTCGCGGTGGCCGAGGCCGTGGGGGCGGCGGGTGGCAGGGAGGAGGTGGTGGGCTGCTGTGCGGGGACGTACGCCCGGACGCGGAATCCCTCGCCGTGCGGGCCGGCCCGGAAGTCGCCGCCGGCCGAGGTGACGGCGGCGCGCAGCCCGAGCAGGCCCGAACCGCCCTGGCTCGGGGCCGCGTCCTGGGTGGCCGGTCCGTTGGTGACGGTGACGGCCGTGCCGTGGCCCTGGTCCTCGACCGCCACGACGACCGGGGCACCCGGCGCGTGCCGGGCCGCGTTGGTGAGCGCCTCGCGCACGACGCGGTGCAGGAGGCGTCCGGCGACGCCGCCGGGCTCGGGGGCGTGGGCGGTGTCCCGGGGGCGCTCCCAGCGGACGGGGAGACCCGACTCAGCGGCCCGGGCGACGAGTTCCTCGACGTTCTCCCCCGCGGGGACGAGCGGGACCGGATCATCGTCCTCGCGCAGTACGCCGATGATGCGGTGCAGGTGGTCGGTGGCGTCCGCGGCGGCGGCGCGCAGGTCGGCCGCGGCGGCCCTGTGGTCGTCGGCGAGGCCGGGCGAGACCTGGAGGGCGGCGGCGCGCAGGGCGAGCAGGCTCAGTTCGTGGCCGAGGGAGTCGTGCATGTCCTGGGCGATCCGGGCCCGCTCGCGCAGCCTGGCCCGTTCCTCGGCGTGCCGCTGTTCGTCCTCCAGCCGGGCGGCCCTGAGCCAGCCGGCCTCGGCCAGCGCCCGGCTCTGGCGCCAGTAGCGTCCGCAGAGCCAGGGGAAGACGCAGCCGAAGAGCAGCGTGCCCGTCATGACCAGCCACTCGGGCGGCGGGTCGACTCCGACCAACGCGATCCGCGCCGTGCCGACGAGTCCGAGGGCCACGAAGGCGGCGACCGCGGGGCGGGCCCGCGGGGCGCGCAGGCCCAGCAGGAGGGCGAAGACGCCCAGGGCGGGGCCGTAGGAGACGGTGAACAGGGCGGGGGCGGCGGCCAGACTCACGCCCGCCGCCAGTACGAAGGCGGCGAGGGGCCGGCGCCGGGAGCAGGCGGCGGCTCCGGCGAGCATCCCCAGGCCGGCCAGTTGCTGCCAGAGCGGACGCGGCTCGTTCATACCGAGCCGGTCCGCGGTGACCGCCGGCAGCGCCAGGACTGCCCAGAGGAGGACGCCTCTGGCCACGGGGGCGAGGCGGGAGACGGCGGGCGTGGGGGTTTCGGCGGTCGGGCCCGTCCCGAAGGCCGCGGAGGTGCCGGTGGCAGGGGCGGCGCCGGTGGCGGGAGCTGGGGCGGAGGGGGCGCGGTGGCCGGGAGCCGCATCCCGTGCCGGGCCCGGTGCGGTGCGGTCGCCGGGGGAAGCGTGCCGGCCCGCTGCGGCGGGGCCCGCGTCGCCGGACGGACGGGTACCTTCCATGGGACCGACGCTACAAGCGGCGGACGGGGCGGCGCCCCTGCCGATCGTCAGGTGTCGTGGCCGCCACCGGGTGGCGGTGCGCCCGTGCGGTGGTCCTTCCGTGGCAGGATCGGAGGGTCATGACTGCGCCCACGAAGCCCTCGCACAACGGCCCCTCCGACCCCGCCGGGACCCCGGCCCCCGCCGCCGTCCCCGGTACGTCCGTCCCCGCCGCGGCGTCCGGTACTTCCGTCCCCGCCGCCGCGTCCGCCGTGCCACTGCACGCCCCCGTCGTCGACTGGTTCGACGAGCACGCCCGCGACCTGCCGTGGCGGCGTCCCGAGGCCGGTGCGTGGGGCGTGATGGTCAGTGAGTTCATGCTCCAGCAGACGCCGGTGAACCGCGTCCTGCCCGTCTACGAGCACTGGCTGGCCCGCTGGCCGCGCCCCGCCGACCTCGCCGCGGAGGCGCCCGGCGAGGCGGTCCGGGCCTGGGGCCGGCTCGGCTACCCGCGTCGCGCCCTGCGCCTGCACGGCGCCGCCGCGGCCATAGCGGAACGGCACGGCGGCGACGTGCCGTCGGACCACGCGCAGCTGCTGGCGCTGCCCGGCATCGGCGAGTACACGGCCGCCGCGGTCGCCTCGTTCGCCTACGGCCAGCGGCACGCCGTGCTGGACACCAACGTCCGCCGGGTCCTCGCCCGCGCGGTCACCGGGGTGCAGTACCCGCCGAACGCCACCACCGCCGCGGAACGGAAGCTGGCACGCGCGCTGCTGCCGGACGACGAGCGCGACGCCGCCCGCTGGGCGGCCGCGTCCATGGAGCTGGGCGCGCTGGTGTGCACGGCGAAGAACGAGTCCTGCCACCGCTGTCCGATCGCCGGCCGGTGCGCCTGGCGGCTGGCCGGGAAGCCCGCGCACGACGGGCCGCCGAGGCGCGGGCAGACGTACGCGGGCACCGACCGGCAGGTTCGCGGCCGGCTGCTCGCGGTACTGCGGGAGGCGCCCGGACCGGTGCCGCAGGCGGCCCTCGACCAGGTGTGGCACGAGCCGGTGCAGCGTGCCCGCGCCCTGGACGGACTCGTCGCCGACGGCCTGGTGGAACCGCTGGCGGACGGGCTGTACCGGCTGCCGCTGAGCTGACGTACAGCGCGGGCACAGGGCGGGATCGGGGGCGGCACCGGTGCGCCGCCGTCCGTGACACCGGTGCACCGCCGTCCGTAACACCCGCACGATGGGACAGAACGGCCCACACCGCCCCCGAACAGGGCATCGATTTGCCCGGTTCCTCCTTCCGTTACACAACCGACGGACAGCCGAGGGCTTGCCGAAGGTTGCTTCGCACAGCGCCGTGACAACGGTTCCCTACCTTCGTTTCCGTGCCCCGCAGGCACAGACGAATACGGACCACAGGCAGTGGGCCGGCGGTGACCACCGTCGGAGTACGGGGAAGGCGGTTGACCATGGGCGAGGTGCTCGAGTTCGAGGAGTACGTCCGCACCCGGCAGGACGCGCTGCTGCGCAGCGCCCGGCGCCTGGTCCCGGACCCCGTCGACGCCCAGGACCTGCTGCAGACCGCTCTGGCTCGGACGTACCGCCGCTGGTCGACCATCGAGGACAAGCGGCTCGCGGACGCCTACCTGCGACGCGTGATGATCAACACGCGGACCGAGTGGTGGCGGGCGCGGAAGCTGGAGGAGGTGCCGACCGAGCAGCTCCCGGAGTCCTGCGTGGACGACTCCACCGAGCAGCACGCGGACCGCGCCCTGCTGATGGACGTCATGAAGGTGCTCGCCCCGAAGCAGCGCAGCGTCGTGGTGCTGCGACACTGGGAGCAGATGTCAACGGAGGAGACCGCCGCCGCCCTCGGCATGTCGGCGGGAACGGTCAAGAGCACGCTGCACCGGGCGCTCGCCCGGCTCCGCGAGGAGCTGGTCGCCCGCGATCTGGACGCGCGGGCGCTGGAGCGTGAGGAGCGGGAGCGTTGCGCGGCCTGACCGCCGGTCGATCACCCGGCAAGGCAAGGAGTGGCACGCAGGCGGCGAGTGCGGCGGTGGCCGCGTTCGTCGCCCTCGGCGTTTCCCTGTCCGGCTGCGGGGCGGGCGGCACCGGCGCCCGCGACGAGGGACCCGCCCACGCGGAGGCGGTGGAGGGCGCCGCCTCCCCCTCCCCCGTGGCCTCCCCCTCGGAGGTTCCCGACCGCGTGGACGCGGTACGGCTCGTCAGGACCGACCCGAAGGTCTCCGCGGAGGTCAAGCGCGAGCTGAAGCCGTGCGTGGCCGACCAGTACCCCGTGGACGTGTCGTACGGGAAGCTGACCGGCGGCTCGGCCGAGGACGTCGTCGTCAACGTGTTGACGTGCGGTGACGGGGTGGGTGTGGGCAGTTACGTGTACCGCGAGGAGGACGGCGCGTACCAGAATGTGTTCCAGGCCGAAGAGCCTCCGGTATATGCGGAGATCGACCGCGGCGACCTGGTGGTGTCCAAGCAGGTGTACGAGAGGGGCGATCCGGTGTCGAGCCCGTCCAGCCAGATCGTGATCACCTACGGCTGGGCGTCGGGCCGGTTCACCGAGGAGTACCGCACCCACAACGACTACAGCAACGCGGTCGGAAGCGTGCCCTCTCCGGCTCCGGACCCGGAGAGCTGACCCGGAGAGCGGGCGCGCACGGTGGGGTGAACCGATCGGGCCGCCCGGACCGACGACACGTGAACACCGGCGATGAGGACGAGAACGCCGGCGATCGAGACGAGAACGCCGGCGATGGAGACGTCGACACCGGCGGGGGAATGAACGCGGCGGGCGATCGCGGCGTCTACCGAGTGACCACACACGAGGACTGAGAGCACCGGGATGGCAGACCAGACCCACGTCCTGTTCGTCGAGGACGACGACGTCATCCGCGAGGCCACGCAGCTCGCCCTGGAGCGGGACGGCTTCGCGGTCACCGCGATGCCCGACGGGCTGTCGGGGCTGGAGGCGTTCCGGGCCGACCGCCCCGACATCGCGCTCCTCGACGTCATGCTCCCCGGCCTCGACGGCGTCAGCCTGTGCCGCCGCATCCGGGACGAGTCCACCGTGCCGGTGATCATGCTGTCGGCGCGGGCGGACTCCATCGACGTGGTGCTCGGCCTGGAGGCGGGCGCCGACGACTACGTGACCAAGCCGTTCGACGGGGCCGTGCTGGTCGCCCGGATCCGCGCGGTGCTGCGCCGCTTCGGGCACGCGGGCGGCGGCGACCGGGCGGACGCGGGGGGCGCCGCGGACACCGGGGGCGTGCTCACCTTCGGCGAGCTGGAGGTCGACACCGAGGGCATGGAGGTGCGGCGGGCCGGGCGGCCGGTGGCGCTCACCCCGACCGAGATGCGGCTGCTGCTGGAGTTCTCCTCGGCGCCGGGCACGGTGCTCTCGCGTGACAAGCTCCTGGAGCGCGTGTGGGACTACGGCTGGGGCGGGGACACCCGCGTCGTCGACGTCCACGTGCAGCGGCTGCGCGCCAAGATCGGCCAGGACCGGATCGAGACGGTCCGCGGCTTCGGCTACAAGTTGAAGGCCTGAGCGGGGACACAGGGATATGCGGGGGTTCTTCCGACGCCGGTCCGCCTCACCGGGCCGCCCGAGTGAGGGCAGGGGGCCGGGCCGCCCGGTGGTGAGGCCGGGCATCCGCACGCTGGGCATCCGCAGCGGGCTGCGCTGGAAGCTCAGCGCGGCCATCGCGCTGGTCGGCGCGCTGGTCGCGGTCGCGCTGAGCCTGGTCGTGCACAACGCGGCGCGGGTCTCGATGCTGGACAACGCGCGCGACCTCGCCGACGACCGGGTCCTGATCGCCCAGCGCAACTACGAGCTGTCCGGGCGGCAGAACTTCCCCAACGCCAAGATCGACGACCCCGAGCTGCCTCCGGAGCTGCTCCGCAAGGTCGAGGCCGGGCGGCGGGCGACGTACGTCTCCGAGGGGCCGGACGGGGTGACGGACATCTGGGCCGCCGTGCCGCTCAAGGACGGGCACGTGTTGTCCCTGCACTCCGGGTTCACCGACCGCGGCTCCGACATCCTCAAGGACCTGGACCAGGCCCTCGTCATCGGCTCCATCGCGGTCGTCCTCGGCGGCAGCGCCCTCGGCGTGCTCATCGGCGGCCAGCTGTCGCGACGGCTGCGCAAGGCCGCCGCAGCCGCGAACGAGGTCGCCAAGGGCGAACCCGACGTGCGGGTGCGGGACGCCATCGGCGGCGTCGTCCGGGACGAGACCGACGACCTCGCGAGCGCGGTGGACGCCATGGCGGACGCCTTGCAGAAGCGGCTGGAGGCCGAGCGCCGGGTCACCGCGGACATCGCGCACGAGCTGCGTACGCCGGTGACCGGGCTGCTGACGGCCGCCGAGCTGCTGCCGCCGGGGCGGCCGACCGAGCTGGTGCTGGACCGGGCGAAGGCGATGCGCACGCTGGTGGAGGACGTGCTGGAGGTGGCCCGGCTCGACGGGGCCTCCGAGCGGGCCGAGCTGCAGGACATCATGCTGGGTGACTTCGTGACCCGGCGGGTGGCGGCCAAGGGCCCGGAGGTCGCCGTCCAGGTGGTGCACGAGTCGGAGGTCACCACCGACCCGCGGCGCCTGGAGCGCGTGCTGTTCAACCTGCTCGCCAACGCCGCCCGGCACGGCCGTCCGCCGGTCGAGGTCAGCGTGGAGGGCCGGGTGATCCGGGTCCGCGACCACGGGCCGGGCTTCCCCGAGGACCTCCTCGCCGAGGGGCCGAGCCGCTTCCGCACCGGCGCCGCGGACCGGGCCGGCCGCGGTCACGGGCTGGGCCTGACCATCGCGGCCGGGCAGGCCCGGGTCCTGGGCGCCCGGCTCACCTTCCGCAACGTACGGCCCGCCGGGGCGCCCGAGCACGTGCCGGCCGAGGGCGCGGTCGCCGTGCTGTGGCTGCCGGAGCACGCGCCAACGAACACCGGGAGTTACCCGATGCTGCCGGACCGGGCGGGCACCGCGTCCTGACGCCCCACGGCCGCGGGGTCGAGTTCCTCCAGGAGCCGCAGGAGCGCCCGTGGCACGGCAGCCCTCTTCCGCGACGACTCCGGCGACTGGTTCTGCTTCACCCAGTTCCTCGCCCGGCAGGCGGCGCGCGGCGACTAACGCAGCCCGTCGACGAACGCCTGCCAGGCACGGGTCCCGACGGTGACGACCGGACCGGACGTGTTCTTGCTGTCGCGCACGGGGACGGCACCGGCGGGGCGATTGTCGGCCACCTCGACGCAGTCGCCGCCGGTGTTTCCGCTGTAACTGGACTTACGCCACTGGGTGTTCCTCAAGCTGGGAGCCGTGTCCATAGCGTTCCTCCATCACCCGCATGATCAGTTCGCCCGAATCCTCCACGGAGAGGGCGGCAGCCTGCAAGCGAGCGTAACGGAGAGCGGCTTCCCTGATGGTCTCCGGATTGGCCGTCATGTGACCGGAGATGATGTCCTCTGTGTAGACGATGTCCGGGTTGTCGTCGAAGCGGAGGAAGTTGAACGAACCGGCGAGGCTGGCGTGGGCCCCCGCCTCGTTCGGCAGCACCTGCACATGCATCCACCGGTGGCCGGCGAACTCCAACAGCCGTTCCAGTTGTCGCCGCATGACCTCCCGGCCGCCGATCGGCCGATGCAGTACCGCCTCGTCCAGCACCACCCAGGTCAACGGCGGCTGCTCACGCTCTAGGATGCGCTGGCGTTCCATCCGCGCCGCCAACAGGTTCTCCAGGTCGTCCGGCATGCCGGTGGCGAGCACCGCCCGCGCGTACTCCTCCGTCTGCAACAACCCGTAGACCAACTGCGCCTGGTACGTCGAGATGTACGCCGCCTTCGCCTCCATCTCCGCGTACGGCTGGAACCACGTGGGCAGTTGGCTGCGCAGCACCAGCCCGATCAGCCGCGAGAACAACCCGTCCGTGCCCAGCGCGGCGTCCACCCGCTCGGAGAAGTCCCGCGTCGGGACCTTCTTCGTGGTCTCGATCTGGCCGATCAGTGAGCCGGTGCAGAAGATGATCTCGCCGAGCTGGCCCTGCTTGAGGCCGTGCGCCTCACGCTGGCGGCGCAGTTCCCAGCCGTAGTAGTCGAGCGGGGAAGCGGTCGGGTCGAGGGACTGGACGTTGGCCACTGCGGCACCTCACTCCGGGACTGCGGACGGCAACACCTCACGGCGTTCACTCCTGTGCGTAGTCGAGCGTACGCAGCGTGTCGCAGCCTTGTGGCGTGAATCACGCAACAGGTCCGCAGGCGGCGGACGTCGAGAGCCAGTACCGCGCCGAGTTCGCCATGGGCACGCACTCGGCCCGCCATCTGCGCCGCGTGCTGCGGCTGTACCTCGTCCGCTCCGGCCTGCGGGACGTGGCCGACGCCGCCGAGCTGGCGCTCACGGAGCTGGTCGCCAACGTCGTACGGCACGTGCCCGGCCGCCGCTGCCGCGTGTGCTTCCTGCTGTACCCGGGCGGAGTGCGCGTGGAGGTCGCCGACGGCTGCCCGGAGCTGCCGGTCGCGGTGGCCGCCGACGCGCTGGGCGAGGGCGGGCGCGGGCTCGTGATCGTCGGGGCGGTGACGGACCGGTGGGGCGTCACGCCGTACGCCGACGGACGGGGCAAGACGGTGTGGTTCGAGTGCGGCCGCGGCTGACCGGCGTACGACTAAGGCCCCGGGTGGCCGGAACCACCCGGAGGCCTCGGCGCAGGCGGCGCGGGCGCTCACACCGCCTCGGTCACCGGTGCCTTCGCCGCCGCCGTGTCGTCGCCCCCGCCGGCCGGGCCGTCCGCCGCCTTCGGGCCCGCGCCCTTCAGCGGGACCTCCTTCACGAAGACCGCCGCGGCCAGCGCGAGGACCGCCACCGCGGCGCCCAGCAGGAAGGCGCCGTGGCTTCCGGCGGACACCGCGTGCTGGTAGGCGTCGCGCGCCGCCTCCGGCAGCTTGGCCAGGCTCGCCGCGTCCAGCTGCGCCGACTGCTCCGTCACCCTCGACCCCAGCGCCCCGGCCCGCTCGGCCATGACGTCCTGCACCCGGTCGTTGAAGAGCGCGCCCATGATCGCGACGCCGAAGGAGGAGCCGAGCGTGCGGAAGAGGGTGGTGGACGAGGACGCGACGCCCATGTCCTTCATCTCCACGCTGTTCTGCGCCACCAGCATGGTGATCTGCATCAGACAGCCCATGCCGAGACCGACGACGGCCATGTACACCCCGGAGGTGAAGCGACTGGTGTCGGTGTCCATCAGGGAGAGCAGGTAGAGCCCGGCGGTCATCAGCACGCCACCCGCGATGGGGAAGATCTTGTACCGGCCGGTGTTGGTCGTCACCCGCCCCGCGACCATCGACATGACGAGCATCGCGCCCAGCATCGGCAGGAGCAGCAGCCCCGAGTTGGTGGCGGAGGCCCCCTGCACCGCCTGCTGGTACAGCGGCAGGAAGAGGGTGGCGCCGAACATCACGAAGCCGGTGATGAACCCGATCAGGGACATCAGCGTGAAGTTTCGGCTGCGGAAGATGTGCAGCGGCACGACCGGCTCGGCGGCCTTGGTCTGCCAGAACACGAACCCGACCAGCGCGGCGACGCCGATGCCGATCAGCTCCATGATCCGCGCGGAGGTCCAGGCGTACTCGGTACCGCCCCAGGTCGTGACCAGCACGATCGCGGTGATGCCGACGGTCAGCAGCGCGGCACCGAGATAGTCGATCCGTACCTGGCCGCGCTTCTTCGGCAGGTGCAGTACGGCGCTGACGGCGACCAGCGCGATCGCGCCGAGCGGCAGGTTGATGTAGAAGGACCAGCGCCAGCCCCAGTGGTCGGTGATGGTGCCGCCGACCAGCGGTCCGCCGATCATGGCCAGCGCCATGACGGCGGCCATCATGCCCTGGTACCTGCCACGCTCCCGCGGCGGTATCAGGTCGCCGATGATGGCCATCACGCCGACCATCAGACCGCCGGCGCCGAGGCCCTGGACGGCGCGGAAACCGATGAGCTGGCCCATGTCCTGGGCCATGCCGCTGAGCGCGGAGCCGATCAGGAAGATGACGATGGACGCCATGAAGACGCCCTTGCGCCCGTGCATGTCGCCGAGCTTGCCCCACAGCGGCGTGGAGGCCGCGGTCGCGAGCGTGTAGGCCGTGACCACCCAGGACAGGTGCTCCAGGCCGCCCAGCTCGCCCACGATCGTCGGCATCGCCGTACCGATGATCATGTTGTCCAGCATCGCGAGCATCATCGCGATCATGAGCGCGAGCAGGACCACCCGCACGCTCCTCGGCTGTTTGCCGCCACCCGTTTCGACGGCCCCCGCCGCCGGTGCGTCCGCCATGAACCTTCACTCCCCCAGCCGCCGCTGTTTCTCGCACCCGCTTACTTGCCGACAGGCAAGTTGACTACACTCGGGAAAGTAGACGCGTAGCTAGCCGGGCGTCAAGTAAGTATGCGGAAAGTGCGCGGAGCGGGAGGTGCGTAGGAGGATGGGCGACACGATGGACAGCACCAAGCAGCAGCGGCGCCGCGGGGACACCCGTCGGCGCATCCAGGACGTGGCGCTCGCACTCTTCGCCGAGCAGGGGTACGAGAAGACCTCGCTGCGCGAGATCGCGGAGCGGCTGGACGTCACCAAGGCGGCCCTCTACTACCACTTCAAGACCAAGGAAGAGATCCTGGTCAGCATCTTCGAGGGTCTGGTCCGGCCGATGGAGGACCTGATCGAGTGGGGGCGGGAGCAGCCGCACACCCTGGAGACGAAGCAGGAGATCATCCGCCGCTACAGCGAAGCGCTGGCCGCCGCGGCCCCGCTGTTCCGCTTCATGCAGGAGAACCAGGCGACGGTGCGGGACCTGCGCATCGGCGAGATGTTCAAGACCCGCATGCTGGGCCTGCGGGACATCCTCATGGACCCGGAAGCGGACCTGGCCGACCAGGTCCGCTGTGTGAGTGCGCTCTTCACACTGCACGCCGGGATGTTCGTCCTCAACGACCTGGCGGGCGACCCCGAGGACAAGCGCGCAGCCGTCCTCGAGGTCGCCACCGATCTGGTCACCCAGGCGCACCGGGGCGCGACGGGCGGGTAACCCCGCCGCTGCCGCCGCTGTCGCTCCTCAGACGGTCACGCCCTTGGAGCGCAGGAAGGAGACCGGGTCGACGGCCGAGCCGTAGTTCGAGGTCGTGCGGATCTCGAAGTGCAGGTGCGGGCCGCTGGAGTTACCGGTGTTGCCGGACTTCGCGATGGACTGGCCGGTCTTCACGATCTGGCCGGTCTTCACGTTGATCTCGGACAGGTGCGCGTACTGGGAGTACGTGCCGTTGCCGTGCTTGATCACGATCGCGTTGCCGTAGGCGGGGCCGTCACCGGCGCCGTTGCCGCCGGCCTTGACGACGGTGCCGCCGTGGATGGCGACGACGTTGGTGCCGATCGGCACGGCGAAGTCCTGGCCGCTGTGCTTGCTGGCCCACATGCCGCCGTTCTGGGCGAAGCCGGCGGTGAGCTTGTAGTTCTTCACCGGGTCGACCCAGGAGGCGGCCTTCTTCTTGGTGGCCGTCTTCTTGGCGGTGGCGGTCTCGGAGGCGGCCTTCTCGGCCTTCGCCGCCTTGGCCTGCGCCGCGGCCTGGGCCTCGACGGCGCTCGCCGCGGTGGAGGTGCTGGAAGCCGCCGTGGTGCCGGTGGCGGCCGCGACCCCGGCTCCCAGTGCGACCGAGGCCCCGAGGCCGGCGGCCATCACCGCGGCGCGAGTGCGGAGGGTCGTACGGGAAAAACGGGACGTGACACGCGGGAACATTCGAACCTCATGGGGACGGGAACAGAGGAAGCCCCTCCGGCGGGACGCACAAGGCGCTCACCGGGCGGGCTCAACCTTGGTAACCCGACCAGCCCAAAGTGCACAAAGGTGTGACCTACGACCCCATGTAGTACTTCAGCGCGATACTTCTCAGCTCCCGACACAACTCCCATCCAGGACAAAACCAGGCCAGAGCCCCGCAAAGCGGCACTCACTTCGCGGAGAAATGTCCATTTTCATAGTTCTTGTGGCATCCACTATTCCCCGTAGTACGCCCCGAATCCCCTGTGCGGCACATCACCGGCGGCCATGATCAAAGGACCGGTGAATGTGACGGGGGCTACGCTGAAACGGCCTTTGTGCGGTTCGAGGGTGGGGTGGGGGACGTGTATCCGGCAGCATTCGGGACCAGACTCGCGGCGGGCCTGGTCGGTCCGCTGGTGAAGCGGCTGTTCGTACGGGAGGGCCCGGGCGCCGGGCTGGTCGACAGGCCGGTCCGGCTGTCCGCGCTGGTGTCCTTCCGGGGCGAGAAGCGGACCCTCGGCGAGCGGGAGCTGCGCAAGCTGGTCCGTGAGCTGGTGGAACGGGGGGCGCGCGAGACGCCCGCGGCAGAGACCGAGCTGGACGCCGTGACCGATGCGCTCCACCGGACGCTGCACGCCCTGGGCGACCTGGACCTCGACGACGTACAGGCCGTACAGCTGGGCCACGAGGCACTGGCCGCCCGGCTGCACGAGGCGGCGGGCGGTGACGCGAACCTGCGGCATCTCGGCACGGACGCGGAGGCCCTCCACGCCCGGCTGCTGCACGAGGCCTGCCTGCACATCCTGCACTTCTTCACCCAGCGCTCCGCCTTTGTCGCCCGCACCCTCGTGGAGCAGCACCGCCGTCTGGACGAGCTGGCCAGCCGTACCGACCTCCTGGTCGAGCGGACCCCCTCCCGCCTCGCCGAGGACACGGCCTTCGAGGAGCGCTACGCCCGGTACACGGCCACCCGGCACAGCCGGCTCACCATCTACGGCGTCGACATCGGCCACGCCCGCGAGTGGCCGCTGGACACGGCGTACCTGAGCCTGACGGCGGCGCGGGGCGGCGGCCACGGCCCGGATCCCTCGTCACCCGGGCCGCCGGAGGCGGCGCCCCTGCCGTCCGCCCGCGAACCCGTCGAGCACGCTCTGGCCGGTCACGACCGGGTACTGCTGCGCGGAGTCGCAGGTTCCGGCAAGACCACGCTCGTGCAGTGGCTGGCCGTCACCACCGCACGCCAGGAACGGCTCACCGGGCGGCTCGCCCACCTGGCGGGCCGCGTGCCCTTCGTTCTCCCCCTGCGCTCCCTCACCCGGTCCGGCGCCCGGCTGCCCGTCCCCGGCGACTTCCTGACCGCGGTCGGCTGCCCGCTCGCCGGCTCACAGCCGCCCGGGTGGGCGGAGCGCGTGCTCTCCGCCGGACGCGGGGTGCTGCTGGTGGACGGCGTGGACGAGGTACCGGCCGAGGAGCGCGCCCGCACCCGGCGCTGGCTGTGCGACCTGCTGGCCGCCTTCCCCCGCAACCGCTGGCTGGTCACCTCCCGCCCGTCCGCCGTACAGGAGGAGTGGCTGGGCGGCGAGGACTTCACCGAGTTCTCCCTCTCCCCCATGACCAACCGGGACGTCTCGCTCTTCGTCCGCCGCTGGCACGAGGCAGGCGACGCCGACCCGGCCCTCGGCGAAGCGCTGCTGGACGCCGTACGCACCAAGCAGGACCTCGGGCGCCTGGTGACGAACCCGCTGATGTGCGCCCTGGTCTGCGCCCTGCACCGGGAACGCCGCGGTTTCCTGCCCCGGGGGCGCAAGGCCCTGTACGACGCCGCGCTGAGCATGCTGCTGGAACGGCGCGACCGGGAGCGGGAGCTGACCGTCGAGCTGGACGAGGAGTCCCAGGTCGAGCTGCTGCAGCGGCTCGCGTACTGGCTGATTCGCAACGGCCGCGCCGAGATGTCCCACGCGGACGCCGTGCACCAGCTGGAACGACTGCTGCCCGCCATGCCCTACGTGGCGAACCTGGGGCCGGCCGAGGAGGTCCTGAGCCTCCTGCTCGACCGATCCGGCCTGCTGCGCGAACCGGCGCCGGACGCAGTGGAGTTCGTCCACCGCACCTTCCAGGACCACCTCGGCGCCCGGGCGGCCGTGGAGGAACGGGACTTCGACGTGCTGGTCGGCCATGCCCACCTCGACCAGTGGGAGGACGTGCTGCGCATGGCCGTCGCCCACGCCCGCCCGGACGAACGGGCACGACTGCTGCGGGGGCTGGTCGAGCGTGGGGACCTGGAGGCGGAGCACCGGTCGCGGCTGCACCTGCTGGCGATGGCATGCCTGGAACACGCCCCGAAGTTGGATCCTCGGGTGCGGACGGAGGTAGAGCGGCGGGCGGGGGAGCTGATACCTCCGCTCAACTTCCAGGAGGCGGCGGCGCTGGCCGGCCTCGGGCCGATCGTCCTGGAGCTGCTGCCGAGGTCGGAAGAGGTGGAGGACGAGCAGACCGCGGCATGCGTGCTGTACACGGCGGGGCTCGTCGGGGGCGACGCGGCACTGCCCCTGATGACCACGTACCACGGGCGCGGCTGGCAGTGCCGCCACCAACTCGGCCAGCACTGGAGCAACTTCGACACCGACGGCTACGCGTCGGAAGTCGTCCGCCACCTGTGTGCGGACGGGGACGAACGAGCTTCTGTCTTCGTCCGGTCACCGGAGGAGCTCTCCGCCCTCGCGCGACTCGGCGGGCACAGCAACGTCAACCTGTCCGGCGACTTCACGCCCGAGCAGATCCTCCAGGCCGTCGACGAGCGGCACCTGCGGGTCCTGTTCCTGCTCGAGAACAGCGCGATCGATGACCTGTCCTTCCTGACCCGGTTCCGGAACCTGCGGCAACTCGTTCTGAACCGGTGTCCCAACGTGTCGTCACTCGCGCCTCTCGCCCGGCTCCCCCTGGAGGAGCTGTCCCTGCTCGGCCTGCCGCGCGTCGAAGAGCTGGAGGTGCTGTCGGGTTTCGCCGGGCTCACCACCCTCATCACGGACGTGCCGCAGCCCGTGCTCGACCTCCTGCCCCGAGAAGCCCCGTTGGAGTGCCTCTTCCTTCCCGCGGCCACTCACGGCATCACCGCGCTGGCCGGCTTCCGCTCCCTGCGACAGCTCAAGCTCTGCCTGGACGCCCCGCTCACCCGCGAGGACCGAGAGGCCCTCGCAGAGCTGGACGGTCTGCTCCACCTGTCCCTCAACCCCGCCGAACTCATCGGTCTGGCGGCCGACGGCGTCACACTGAGACACCCCGAGCACGTGACCGTCCTGGTACGGGACCGGGGCGTGGACCTGGGGCCGTTCACCGAGGTGTTCCCCCGGGCCGCGTCGCTCACCCTGTTCGACGCCGACGGCGTCGACCTGGCCCCGTTGGCCGCTCACACGTGTCTGCGACGCGTGAACACCCCGCACTGCCGCAACGTCCGCAACGCGGACCACCTGCCCGCATCCCTCCCCGTGAACCCGCGCAGCCCGCACTGACCCTGGGCGGAATCTCGCCATCTCCTGTAAGGCCCTGGCGACTTACCGCCCAGTAACCCTACGGTCCCTCTCACGTCACCCTCGCCATCGAGCATGCACTCGAAAACCAGCAGCGCGTACGGACGAGAGAGGTACTCCATGAACAGACGCCCCTGGCTGCGTCGCGCATCAGTGAGCGCGGTCTCCGCCGCCGCCCTCGTCGCCCTCGCCTCCCCGGCGGATGCCGCGGCCCCCACGAACCCTTCCGCGTCCGCCGCCGTGTCGGCCGCGGCGGCCGACGTCGACTACGACACCTGGCAGCGGGACTGCCGGGCCGTGATGGACCAGGCCCTGCCGTACCTGAAGGAGCGCATCGCCGACGCCGGGCCCGGCGAGAAGCAGGCGATCGTCCTCGACATCGACAACACCTCACTGGAGACCGACTTCGGCTTCAGCTACCCGCAGCCCGCCAACCGGCCGGTCCTGGAAGCCGCCCAGTACGCCCAGGAGCACGGCGTCGACCTGTTCTTCGTGACCGCCCGCCCCGGCATCATCGAGGCACCCACCGAGTGGAACCTCGACCACGCCGGTTACGAGTCCTCCGGCCTGTACGTCCGCGGCTTCCTGGACCTCTTCCGGAACGTCGCCGAGTACAAGACCGCACAGCGCGCCCACATCGAGTCCATGGGCTACACGATCATCGCCAACATCGGCAACAGCCCCACCGACCTGTCGGGCGGCCACGCCGAGAAGACGTTCAAGCTGCCGGACTACGACGGCCAGCTGTCCTGACGCCGCCCGATAGGCTCCACTCCTGGCCGAACATTCACGGGGGTGGCGCATGGAACCGGCGGTACTGGGTGGGAAGTTGGCGTCCAGCCTGGTCGCCCCACTGGTGAAGAAGCTGTTCGTCACGGGCGGCCCCGGCGCGGGACTCGTCGACCGACCGGTCCGGCTGACCCGACTGGTCAACTTCCGGGGCGAACAGCGCCACCTCGGTGAGGCCGAGGTGCGCAGGCTCGCCGAGCGGCTCGTCGGGGCGTCCCTGGACTCCCCCGGCGAGCCGCCCTTCCCTCCCGACGAGACAGAGGCCGTCACGGACGCCCTGACGGTTCGTCTGCTCGCCCTCGGCGACCTGGACATGGACGACGTCCAGGCGGTGCGGCTGGGCCACCGGGAGCTCGCCGGGCAACTGCGGCGCCGGACGCCCTCGGCCACCGGGGGCCTGTCCGCCGACGCCTGCTACTTCCTCGACTCGGTGACGGAGTGGGCCTGCCTGCACATCCTGGAGTTCTTCACCCGGCGCTCGACCTTCGTCGCCCGGACCTTGGTGGAGCACTCCCGGCGACAGGCGGAGCTGATCGCCAAGGTCGACGAGCTGATCGCCCGCAGCCCGCGCCCGGACGCTCGCGACACCGCCTTCGAGCGCCGCTACCTCCCCTACGTGGCCGAGCGCCACAACCACCTCACCATCTACGGCCTCGACCTGCGCGACTCCCCCGACCGCTGGCCCCTCGAAGTCGCCTACCTGAGCCTGGAGGCGACCGGCACCGAGGAGCGGGCCCCCCTCCCCGGGGAATCTCCCGAGCCGGAACGCACCGTCCACCTCTCCGCCGAGGAGGCTCTGCACGGCGACGATCGCGTGCTGCTGCGCGGCGACGCGGGCTCCGGCAAGACGACCCTGGTGCAGTGGCTGGCGGTGACCGCCGCGCGGGAGAGTTCCCGGGTCCCCTATGTCCTGCCGCTGCGCACCCTGATCCGTGCTGACGCGCTTCCCGCTCCGGCGGCCTTCCTCACCGCCGTGGGCTGCCCGCTCACCCCGCCGGACGGCTGGGCGGAGCGTGTGCTGAGCGCCGGCCGGGGTCTGGTCCTCGTCGACGGTCTGGACGAGATCCCCGCCGCCGACCGGAACCGCACCCGCGACTGGCTCCTCGCCCTCATCCGCGCCTTCCCGGGCAACCGCTGGCTGCTCACCTCCCGCCCCACCGCCGTACGCTCCGACTGGCTGGCCGCGGAGGGTTTCCGGGAACTGGCCCTCGCCCCCATGCGCCAGGACGACGTCACCGCCTTCGTACGGCGCTGGCACGCGGCGGCCGACGCCCCCGAGTACGAGGCGAAGCTGCTGGACGCCCTGCGTACCAAGCGGGACCTTGCCCGGCTCGCCACCAACCCGCTGATGTGCGGCCTGATCTGCGCCCTGCACCGGGAGCGGCGGGGCTACCTGCCCACGGGCCGCAAGGAGCTGTACGACGCCGCCCTGACGATGCTGCTGGCCCGCCGGGACCGGGAGCGGGGGATGGAGGCCGTCGACCTGGGCGAGGAGGCACAGCTGGAACTTCTGCAGCGGCTGGCGTACGCGCTGGTGCTGAGCGGGCGTACGGAGATGGACGTGGAGACGGCCGAGGGCATCGTGGAGCGTGCCCTGCCGTCCGTCGCCTCGGCGGCGGGGCAGGGGGATCCGGCGACGGTGCTGCGGGCGCTGGTCCTGCGCAGCGGGCTGCTCCGGCGGCCCGGCGAGGGGTCGCTGGACTTCGTCCACCGCACCTTCCAGGACTACCTGGGCGCGCGGTACGCGGTCGAGGAGGGCCACCTCGACGTCATCGCCGCCCACGCGGGCGACACGCAGTGGGAGGACGTGATCCGCATGGTCGTGGCCCACGCCCGGCCCGGCGAGCGGGCGGTGCTGCTGCGGCGGCTGCTGGCGGAGGGCACCCCTCGGCTGACGCTGCTGGCCCTGGCCTGCCTGGAGCACGCCACAGCGCTCGATCCGGCGGTGCGGGCGGAGGTGGAGGCGCGGGCGGGGGCGCTGATCCCGCCGGGGACGAAGGAAGACGCGAAGGCATTGGCGGAGGCGGGACCGTTGGTGCTGGAGCTGCTGCCGGGTCCGGAGGGACTGACTGACGCGGAGGCACACGGCGTGACGGTGACGGCCTCGCTGCTGGCGGAACGGGAACCGGATGGGGCGCTCGCGGTTCTGCGCCGGTTCCGGAACCACCCGTACCTCGATGTGCGGCGCCAGTTGGTGGGCACCTGGGACCGATTCGGGGCGCGGCTGTACGCGACAGAGGTACTGGACCACCTGGACCGGAAGGGGCTGTTCCTGACCTGCTCCACGGACGAGCAGCGCGCGACCATCGCCGGTATGCAGCCGTGGCATCGGCTGGCATTCCACGGAGCCCAGGCGCCGGCCGACATCATCGCCTGCTTGGCCGAACCGCACGCGGTCGAGGAGCTGCACTTCGTGGACAACCCGGAGCCGATCGATGTGGGCGAGCTGTCGGCCCTCAGCTCACTGCGACGCCTGGGGCTGTACGACTGCGGGAAGGTGCGCGGTACGCGGCAGCTCGCGGCCCTGCCGCTCGAAGAACTGGCGATCATCGAGGTCCCCGGCGTCACCCGCCTACCGGGGCTGGAGTCACTGACCATGCTGTCCGTGGTGCAGCGGCTCCACGGAACGCGGTTGACCGACTTCCTCCCCTCCGCTGCGCCCTTGGAGTACCTGTTCCTGGGTGCGGACACCATCGCCGACACCGGTCTTCTAGGGCTGTCCCACTGGAGCACCCTGGAGTGGCTCATCCTGTTCGTCAGCACACCCCTTGCCGCTGCCGACTGGGAGGAAGCGGCAGCGCTGCCGCTGCTGACCAGGCTGAGTCTGAACGCGTCGCTCTTCCCGGACGGCCTCGATGGCACAGTCGCTCTCCCTCAGGTCGCGGAGCTGGCCTTGTCCGACGTCCACGGCGACGAGGACCTCTCCGGTGTCCCCGCCCGTTTCCCCGGCGTACACACTGTCCTCCTCCAGGCGGCACCCGGTGCCCGTCTCGACGTCGCCCGGTTCCAGGCGCTCTTCCCGCAGGCCGACGTGCACTTGGACACGCGCTGAGACGGCGAAAAAAGGGGCTGGCCCGGGACCGAAGTCCCGGGCCAGCCCCTTTCCGGCTCACCCCCGAAGGGCTACGCCTCCTTGCTCAGATTCGGCCCCGCGCCGCCGGCCGCCTGCTCGATCGGCGGGACGTCGGGCAGCGCCGACTTCTCCTCACCCCGGAAGGTGAAGATCTTGGCGTCGCCCTCGCCCTCGGTGTCCACGACCACGATGTGGCCGGGGCGCAGCTCGCCGAAGAGGATCTTCTCCGACAGCGTGTCCTCGACCTCGCGCTGGATCGTGCGGCGCAGCGGACGCGCGCCCAGCACCGGGTCGTAGCCCTTCTGGGACAGCAGCTCCTTGGCGGACTGGGAGAGCTCGATGCCCATGTCCCGGTCCTTGAGGCGCTCGTCGACCTTGTCGATCATCAGGTCGACGATCCGCAGGATGTCGTCCTGGCTGAGCTGCGGGAAGACGACCACGTCGTCGACGCGGTTGAGGAACTCGGGCCGGAAGTGCTGCTTGAGCTCGTCCTGGACCTTGTTCTTCATGCGCTCGTAGTTGGTCTTCGTGTCACCCGCGGCGGCGAAGCCGAGGTTGAAGCCCTTGGAGATGTCCCGGGTGCCGAGGTTGGTCGTCATGATGATGACCGTGTTCTTGAAGTCCACGACCCGGCCCTGGGAGTCGGTCAGGCGACCGTCCTCCAAAATCTGCAGCAGCGAGTTGAAGATGTCCGCATGGGCCTTCTCGACCTCGTCGAAGAGGACGACGGAGAACGGCTTGCGACGGACCTTCTCGGTCAGCTGGCCGCCCTCTTCGTAGCCCACGTAGCCGGGGGGCGAACCGAACAGGCGCGACACCGTGTGCTTCTCGCTGAACTCCGACATGTCGAGGGAGATCAGCGCGTCCTCGTCACCGAAGAGGAACTCGGCGAGCGCCTTGGACAGCTCGGTCTTACCGACACCGGACGGACCGGCGAAGATGAACGAGCCACCGGGGCGCTTCGGGTCCTTCAGACCGGCACGGGTACGGCGGATCGCCTTGGACAGCGCCTTGACGGCGTCGACCTGGCCGATGACCCGCTTGTGGAGCTCGTCCTCCATGCGCAGCAGGCGGGACGACTCCTCCTCGGTCAGCTTGAAGACCGGGATTCCGGTGGCGGTCGCGAGGACCTCGGCGATCAGCTCGCCGTCGACCTCGGCGACGACGTCCATGTCGCCGGCCTTCCACTCCTTCTCCCGCTTGGCCTTGGCGGCCAGGAGCTGCTTCTCCTTGTCGCGGAGGGAGGCGGCCTTCTCGAAGTCCTGCGAGTCGATCGCGGACTCCTTGTCGCGGCGGACGCCGGCGATCTTCTCGTCGAACTCGCGCAGGTCCGGCGGCGCGGTCATCCGGCGGATGCGCATCCGGGAACCGGCCTCGTCGATCAGGTCGATCGCCTTGTCCGGCAGGAAGCGGTCCGAGATGTAGCGGTCGGCGAGCGTGGCCGCCTGGACCAGGGCCTCGTCCGTGATGGAGACGCGGTGGTGCGCCTCGTAGCGGTCGCGCAGGCCCTTGAGGATCTCGATCGTGTGCGGCAGCGACGGCTCCGCCACCTGGATCGGCTGGAAGCGGCGCTCGAGGGCCGCGTCCTTCTCCAGGTGCTTGCGGTACTCGTCCAGCGTGGTCGCACCGATGGTCTGCAGCTCACCGCGGGCCAGCATCGGCTTGAGGATGCTCGCGGCGTCGATGGCGCCCTCGGCGGCACCCGCACCGACCAGCGTGTGCAGCTCGTCGATGAACAGGATGATGTCACCGCGGGTGCGGATCTCCTTGAGCACCTTCTTCAGGCGCTCCTCGAAGTCACCGCGGTAGCGGGAGCCGGCGACCAGTGCACCGAGGTCCAGGGTGTAGAGGTGCTTGTCCTTGAGGGTCTCGGGCACCTCGCCCTTGACGATGGCCTGCGCGAGGCCCTCGACGACGGCGGTCTTGCCGACGCCGGGCTCACCGATGAGCACCGGGTTGTTCTTGGTACGGCGGGACAGCACCTGCATGACCCGCTCGATCTCCTTCTCGCGCCCGATGACCGGGTCGAGCTTGGACTCGCGAGCGGCCTGGGTGAGGTTCCGGCCGAACTGGTCGAGGACCAGGGACGTGGAAGGCGTGCCCTCCGCAGGACCGCCGGCGGTGGCGGTCTCCTTGCCCTGGTAACCGGAGAGCAGCTGGATCACCTGCTGCCGCACCCGGTTCAGATCTGCGCCCAGCTTGACCAGGACCTGGGCGGCGACGCCCTCGCCCTCGCGGATCAGGCCGAGCAGGATGTGCTCCGTGCCGATGTAGTTGTGACCCAGCTGGAGGGCCTCGCGGAGCGACAGCTCCAGGACCTTCTTGGCACGGGGGGTGAAGGGGATGTGACCCGACGGGGCCTGCTGGCCCTGCCCGATGATCTCCTCCACCTGCTGGCGGACCGCCTCGAGCGAAATCCCGAGGCTCTCAAGGGCCTTGGCGGCGACACCCTCACCCTCGTGGATCAGGCCCAGGAGGATGTGCTCGGTGCCGATGTAGTTGTGGTTGAGCATCCGGGCTTCTTCCTGAGCCAGGACGACAACCCGCCGCGCGCGGTCGGTGAACCTCTCGAACATCGTTAATCGCTCCTCAGAGCGGTCAGGCAGTAAGGGGAACTTCCCCTCCCTGTCCTTCCGCAGCTTAGTCCCGCGAGCGGGGACCGCTCATTCCAACTGCCGACACCGTCGATGGCCTCCTGACCCCAGACGCCGACATCTGCCACAACCCGATGGTGCGAGACGATGTTCCCGCAGGCCAGGCACTTACCCCACTCGCCACTACGCCGATGGCGAACGTGAGGCGGCCCGATCCGCGCGTCGCCCCCTCCCACTAGGGATGTCTTACCCGCTGGGACTGACACTCCATGCCGTGCGCCCCGGTTCACTCCGCTACGGGCGAACAACCTTGCGCCTTCCCGCACCCCCGCACGCCCCCTCTTCCAGCACTCTTCGCATTCGTGGCACCACCCAGCGTAACTCGAAGGCCCTGGTGGCTGTTGCACTTGGCATGGTTGGCGCCCCGCCCCCGGACTCTCCGGCCCAGCAGCTCCCGCCTGGCCGACAGCTCCCGCCCGTCAGGCGGCTCCCTCCAGTACCGCCGGTCACTCCGCGATCCGCAGACCCATCGGACGCATCGGTACCGGGGCTCCGCGTGCCCCCTGCCGTCTCCGCGACTCCGGCGGGGCCCGCGACCTTCGTGGCGTCGGTGGTGCCGTCTCCCCGTCGGCCGGTCGAAGCGGCCGGCCCGTGGAACCGGGTGCGGCGGTGGTACGAGAGCGTGCTCGGCTGGCCGACGGCGCCCGGTTCGCCGGTGCGGCTGCGCGCCGGAATCCGCTTCGACGTCCTGGACGTACCGGCCGGGGCCGGTCACGCGGCACTGGAGCGCCTCGGGCGCCCTGGCGCCGGTCTGCGGCGGCCGGGGTTTCCGGTGGCCCTGCGGGGCGAGCGGATGCTGCTGCTCGTGGCCGCGGGCGGCGCGGACGAGCTGCCGGGACTGCTGGAGTGGCTGGAGTGGGGCTCGCTGCCGCTCGACCTGAGGGCGGTCGGAGCGGGCGGACTCATCGAGGCGCCGCTGGGCCCGGTGGTCGGCGCGGGCGATGCGGTCGGCCTCCTGGGCGACGCGACCCCCGTTCCCGGCTCGGACCTCCTGTCGCCTCAGCCCCCGGACCCCGACTGCCGGTCCCGGCGGGGGGCCGCCGTGTGGTTGCGGCCCCCGGAGCAGGGGCGCGAGGTCGAGGCCTCGCTGCCGGCGTTGTCGGCAGCGGGCGGCACTGCGTCCGCCCCCGATCTCGCCCGGCTCGTACACACCCTGGCGACGGAATGCCACCGGGTCCGGCTCTCGCACGGCCCCCGGCTCCCGCGGCTCGCCCGGGCGACGCGCTGAGAGCGTCCGGGGCCGAGCCCGTAGCGTGTGACGTGGCCGGGTGATCAGCCGTTGGCCTTCTCGTACGCCTCACGGATGATCGCGGGGACACGGCCGCGGTCGTTGACCTCGTAACCGTTCTCCTTCGCCCAGGCGCGGATCGCCGCGGTGTCCTGGCTGCCGCCGGAGGAAGCGCGCGCCTTGCCGCGCCCGCCCGAGGCACGGCCCCCGGTGCGACGCCCGCCCTTCACGTAAGGCTCGAGAAGACCGCGGAGCTTGTCCGCGTTGGCGGTGGTGAGATCGATCTCGTAAGTCTTGCCGTCCAGTGCGAACGTCACGGTCTCGTCTGCCTCGCCGCCGTCGAGGTCGTCGACAAGAAGGACCTGAACCTTCTGTGCCACCGCATTTCCTTTCATCGATAACTTGAGGGCCGGAGGTCCGCCGGCGTCCGCCGTATCGCCGTCCCTTGTTATATGCAGTACTGCAGTACGTCGGAAAGCAAACCGCTTTTGCCGGAAAAACACAAACCCCCGAGAGAGACCGACAGTCCGCCTCCGGCACGGAAAGATGCGCGTTTCGGACATAGGCGACCCGCGCACGGTCCATCGGCGGAATAAACCTGGAGTCGCCCGGCGATCACAGGTGCAGAAGCATCCGGCTGTTGCCCAGGGTGTTCGGTTTCACTCGTTCGAGACCCAGGAACTCCGCGACACCCTCGTCATAGGAACGCAGCAGCTCCGCGTAGACATCCCTGTCGACGGGCGTCTCCCCGATCTCGACGAAGCCGTGCTTGGCGAAGAAGTCCACTTCGAAGGTCAGGCAGAAAACGCGGCGAACACCGAGCCAGCGCGCGGTGTCCAGCAACTTCTCCAGCAACCGGTGCCCGACGCCGAAGCCCTTGAGGCCGGGCTTCACCGCGAGAGTCCGCACTTCCGCGAGGTCTTCCCACATGACGTGCAGGGCGCCGCAGCCGACTACCTCGGCGTTGTCGTCCCGTTCCGCGACCCAGAACTCCTGGAGGCTCTCGTAAAGCGTCACCATCGCTTTGTCGAGCAGGATGCGGTCGCGTACGTACGTGTCGAGGAGCCGGCGCACGTCCGGGACATCGCTGGTGCGGGCCCGCCGGACGGTGATGGCTTTTGACATGTGTGGACGCTATCGCTCGCCCGCGTCCGGTACCGAACCGGGGTTGGGCGCGGGGGTATCCGGCGGGGTATCCGGTCCCTGCACGATGCGGATGGCGTCTCTGAGTGCCTGGCGCTGTTCCTCGCTCATCATGCCGAAGAAGGCGATGAGGGCGGCGGCCGGGTTGTCGCTCTGGGACCAAGCGTCGTTCATCAGCGCGGCGGCGTAGGCGGCGCGGGTGGAGACCGCCTCATATCGATAGGCCCGGCCTTCCGCCTCGCGGCGCACCCAGCCCTTCTGATGGAGATTGTCCAAGACGGTCATCACCGTGGTGTAGGCGATGGACCGTTCCTGCTGCAGATCTTCCAGGACTTCTCGAACGGTCACCGGGCGGTTCCACTTCCACACCCTCGTCATGACCGCGTCTTCGAGTTCTCCCAATGGGCGAGGCACGCTTCGAACGATAGTGGGAGATCCGGGTCACGGCGTGTCGGAACGGGCCGGACGTGCATCTTCGGCCGCAATCGGGTGCGAAAGGGGTGAGGAGAGCGGCGTACGACTCCCCGGGATCGTCGCGGGGAGCCGTACGCGGGCCGGCCGGGGCGCGGAGTGGAGCGGGCGACGCCAGTCAGGCTTCGGGGCGGGCGGACGGCCGGGCGCCCTCCGCCCGCGCGAGGGCGGCGTCGACGGCCGCGTCCTCCTTGGCCTTGTTGGCGCCGCCCTGGGTCTTCACGATCACCCTGATCACGCCGATGAAGAACACGGCCATGACGGCCGGGGGCAGGAGCGCGGAGACGTAGTCCATGGATCCAGGGTAGCCAGGCCGTGTCAGATGGCCGCGAGGTGGTGCCGGGACTCGGGTGCGGGCGGGGCCGGCTTGCGGCGGGGGAACACCTCGCCGGGGGTGGGGACGGGCCGCTTGGGGGCGGTCGGCTTCGGGGCCGGCTTCGGGGCGGGCTCCTGTGCGGGCTTCCGCGGCGGGTCCTGCGCGGGCTTCTTGTCGGACTGCCGGCCGCCGGGGAGGGCGAGGAGGAGGCGGGTGCCGGTGCGGGTGCGGGCGGCCGGGAGGGTGACCGTGGGGGCGGGCGTCGCCGGTGACGCCGCGGGCACCGTGGGCGCCGCGTGTGTGCAGCGGGCCAGGAGGGCGGCGGCGGCGGGGTTGCCGCGCAGGGCGCCGAGGGCTGCCAGGTCGTCCGCGTCCGGGCGGTGTCCGGACGCCAGCGCCTCGTCCAGGAGTGCGAGGTAGCCGGTGGCAGTGCCGGGCAGGGCGGCGCGGTAGCGGGCGAGGTCGGCCACCAGGAAGGCACGCAGCCTGGCGCTCTCGCGCATCGCCTCGTCCAGCGACTCCGCGAGGTGGAGACAGTCCTGCGCCTCCTGTGCCGAGACGGGGCTGGACTTGAGGGCGAGGGCGAGGGCACGGCGGAGCACACGCAGCTCCTGAGCACCGAACGCCATGCCGCCGCGGGATCCGTAGGGCGTGGGCATGCGGTGACGATACGCGCTAATCGGACAAACACGGCATAGGGGGTGGGGTGTGGCGCTGCCCGTCCCCTTCCCGGCGTACGCGACCGGCCGTCGTGGCCGCGGGCACTCGTGCCCCCCGGTGCCCTGAGGGCCTCCGGGGCCCCCGGGACGGCAGGGACACCTCCCGCGACCACTACGACCCGCTCCCCGGCGCCACCCGCGCCGGGGCGCCGGCTACAGGCGGGACACGTTCCGCTCGTACACCAGGCGGAGCCCCATAAGGGTCAGCCACGGCTCGTGTTCGTCGATGACCGAGGACTCGCCCAGCACCATCGGCGCCAGCCCGCCCGTCGCGATCACCGTCACGTCGTCCGGGTCGTCGGCCAGCTCGCGGGCCATGCGGTTGACGACGCCGTCGACCTGGCCCGCGAAGCCGTAGATGATGCCGGACTGCATCGCCTCGACCGTGTTCTTGCCGATCACGCTGCGGGGACGGGCGACCTCGATCTTGCGGAGCTGGGCGCCCTTGACGCCGAGTGCCTCCACCGAGATCTCGATGCCGGGGGCGATGACCCCGCCGATGTACTCCCCGCGCGCGCTGACCGCGTCGAACGTCGTCGCCGTGCCGAAGTCCACGACGATCGCCGGACCGCCGTAGAGCTCGACCGCGGCGACCGCGTTGATGATGCGGTCGGCGCCGACCTCCTTGGGGTTGTCGGTGAGGATGGGGACGCCCGTCTTGACGCCGGGTTCGACGAGGACCGCGGGGACGTCGCCGTAGTAGCGGCGGGTGACCTCGCGGAGCTCGTGCAGGACCGAGGGGACCGTCGCGCAGATGGCGATGCCGTCGATGCCGTCGCCCAGTTCGTCGCCGAGGAGCGGGTGCATGCCCATCAGGCCCTGGAGGAGGACCGCGAGCTCGTCGGCCGTGCGGCGCGAGTCCGTGGAGATGCGCCAGTGCTCGACGATGTCCTCGCCGTCGAAGAGGCCCAGGACGGTGTGCGTGTTGCCTACGTCGATCGTCAGCAGCATGGGTTCTACTCCGCCGCTCGCAGGTCCAGGCCGATGTCCAGGATGCGGGAGCTGTGGGTGAGGGCACCCACGGCCAGGTAGTCGACGCCCGTGGCGGCGTACGCCTTGGCGTTGTCGAGGGTCAGACGGCCCGACGCCTCCAGGGCGGCCCGGCCGGCGACCAGGGCGACCGCCTCCTCGCACTCCGAGGGGGTGAAGTTGTCCAGGAGGATCAGGTCGGCGCCCGCGTCGAGGACCTCGCGGAGCTGGTGCAGGGTGTCGACCTCGACCTCGATGGGGACGTCCGGGAAACGCTCGCGGACGGCTTGGAAGGCCGCTGCCACGCCGCCGGCCGCGACCACGTGGTTGTCCTTGACCAGGGCCGCGTCCGAGAGGGACATGCGGTGGTTGACGCCGCCGCCGCAGCGGACCGCGAACTTCTCCAGGCTGCGCAGGCCGGGGGTCGTCTTGCGGGTGTCCCGGACCTTCGCCTTCGTGCCGTCCAGGACGTCCGCCCACGCGCGCGTGGCGGTCGCGATGCCCGACAGGCGGCACAGGAGGTTCAGCGCGCTGCGTTCGGCGGTGAGGAGGTCGCGGGTGCGGGTGGTGACGGAGAGGAGCTTCTGCTCCGCTTCGACGCGGTCGCCGTCCTCCACGTGGCGTTCCACCTCGAACTCGTCCGTGCAGACGACCGAGAGGACCGCCTCGGCGACCCTGAGGCCCGCGACGACGCCCGGCTCGCGGGCCGTGAAGTCGGCGGTCGCCACGGCGTCCTCGGGGATGGTCGCGACCGTCGTGACGTCCACGCCGCCCGCCAGGTCCTCCTGGACGGCCAGGTTCGCGAGGTCCTCGACCTCGATCGGGTCGAGTCCGGAGTCCAGGAGGAGTGCCGCGAGGGCCGGGTCGAGGCCGCACTCCATGTAGGTCTCGTCGTCAGTGTCCGCGCCGCAGGCGCAGCCGTCGCCGCAGCCTCCGCCGGAGGCGAGGGGAAGGTCGGGGGTGTTCACTGCTGTCACTGCTCCTGGGGGCGCTGCGTCGGCTGGGGAGTGGGGGTCGTCGGGGGGAATTCTGGCGTGTCCGTGGTGTGCACGGCGAGGGTGCGGTCCGGGTTCAGGCGTACGACGATGTGGCGGCGCCACCTCGTGTCGTCGCGGTCGGCCCGGTCCTCGCGCCAGTGGCAGCCGCGGGTCTCCTCGCGCCGTGCCGCCGCCGCCACCAGGACGCGGGCCACACAGAGGAGGTTGGTGGCCTCCCACGCGTCCACGCCCGGTTCGGACGTCTTGCCGTGCTCGTGCAGGGCTTCGCGGGCCTCGGCGTGCAGGTGGTGGAGCCGGTCCGCCGCGCGGGTGAGCGATTCCGCCGAGCGCAGGACACCGGCGCCCTCGGTCATGATCCGCTGGATGGTCAGGCGGGACTCGGGCGGGAGGAGGGGGTGCTCGGGCCGTTCGCGGAGCGGGAGGGCGGCCGGTACGCGCGCGTGCAGGGTGCCTTCCGCGTGGGCCGTCGCTATGTCGGCGGCGATGCGCTCCGCGTAGACCAGTCCTTCGAGGAGGGAGTTGGAGGCCAGGCGGTTGGCGCCGTGCACGCCCGTGCAGGCGACCTCGCCGCACGCGTACAGGCCGGGGACCGTGGTGCGGCCCGAGGCGTCGGTGCGGACGCCGCCGGAGGCGTAGTGGGCGGCCGGGGCGACCGGGATCGGCTCGGTGACCGGGTCGATGCCGTGCGCACGGCAGGCGGCGAGGATCGTGGGGAAGCGGTTCTCCCACATTTCGGCGCCGAAGTGGCGGGCGTCGAGGTACATGTGCTCGGCGTTCCGCTGCTGCATGCGGCGCGTGATGCCCTTGGCGACGATGTCCCGGGGGGCGAGTTCCGCGAGTTCGTGCTGTCCCCGCATGAAGCGCACGCCGTCGGCGTCCACCAGGTGGGCGCCCTCGCCGCGCACGGCCTCCGAGACCAGGGGCTGCTGGCCCTCCGCGTCCGGGCCGAGGAAGAGGACCGTGGGGTGGAACTGGACGAACTCCAGGTCGCTGACCTCGGCGCCCGCGCGGAGGGCGAGTGCCACGCCGTCGCCCGTGGAGACGGCGGGGTTCGTCGTGGCCGAGAAGACCTGGCCCATGCCACCGGTCGCGAGGACCACGGCGGGGGCGTGCACCGCCCCCACGCCGTCGTGCTGGCCCTCGCCCATGACGTGCAGGGTGACGCCGGCGGTGCGGCCGTCGGCGTCCGTGAGGAGGTCGAGGACGAGGGCGTTCTCGACGGTACGGACGTCGCGCGCGCGGACCGCCCCGACCAGCGCGCGGGAGATCTCCGCACCGGTGGCGTCGCCGCCCGCGTGGGCGATGCGGCGGCGGTGGTGGCCGCCCTCGCGGGTGAGGGCCAGGCCGCCCTCGGTGGACTCGTCGAAGTGCGCGCCGGTCGCGATGAGGCGGCGTACGGCGTCCGGGCCCTCGGTGACCAGGATGCGGACCGCCTCCTCGTCGCACAGTCCGGCGCCGGCGACCAGGGTGTCGTCCAGGTGCTGCTCGGGGGTGTCGCCCTCGCCGAGGGCCGCCGCGATGCCGCCCTGGGCCCAGCGCGTGGAGCCGTCGTCGAGGCGGGCCTTGGTGACGACGACCGTCCGCAGGCCCGCGGCCTCGCAGCGCAGGGCCGCGGTGAGGCCGGCGACGCCGGAGCCGACGACCACCACGTCCGCGGCGATGGCCCAGCCCGGCGCCGGGGCGTGCAGTCGTATGCCTGTGCTGGTCACGAGGCGGCTCCGAAGGTGAGGGGTACGTTGTCGATCAGCCGGGTCGCGCCGACCCGGGCCGCGACGGCGAGGACGGCGTCGCCGGTGTGGTCGTCGCCGATCTCGGTGAAGTCGGACGGGTCGACCAGGGCGAGGTAGTCCAACTCCAGCGGGGGGTCCAGGCGGGCGGCGTCGTCGAGCACGAGGCGGGCGGCGGCGCGTACGGCCCCCGGGGTGCCAGGGGTCGCGTGCGAGACGGCGTGGGCGTCGGCCGCCGCGCGGGACTCGCCCAGGGCGCTCAGCGCCTCGGCACGCGCGTGCGGGGCGGGCACCTCGCGGGCCCGCGCGCGCAGCGCCTCCTGGGCGGCGTGCCGGTCTAGGCCGGCGAACAGCGCCTGGGAGAGGGCGAGGGCGGTGCGGCGCTCCCGGGGCGAGAGGTAGCGGTTGCGGCTGGAGAGGGCCAGGCCGTCGTCCTCCCGCACGGTGGGGACGCCGACGATGTCCACGCCGAAGTTCAGGTCGCGGACCATGCGGCGGATCACGGCGAGCTGCTGGGCGTCCTTCTGGCCGTAGAGCGCGAGGTCCGGGCGGGTGAGGTGGAGGAGCTTGGCGACGACGGTCAGCATCCCGTCGAAGTGGCCGGGGCGCGAGGCGCCCTCCAGGCGTTCGCCCATGGGGCCGGCGGTGACTCGCACCTGGGGTTCGCCACCCGGGTAGACCTCGTCGACGGCAGGGGCGAAGACGGCGTCGGCGCCCGCCCGGCCGGCGATCTCCAGGTCGGCGTCCAGGGTGCGCGGGTAGCGGTCGAGGTCCTCTCCGGCACCGAACTGCAGCGGGTTGACGAAGACGGTGGCGACGACCTCGCCGTCCGGGCCGACGAGGTCGCGCGCCGTGCGGATCAGCGTGGCGTGGCCCTCGTGCAGGGCGCCCATGGTCATCACGACGGCCCGGCGGCCGTGCCGCACGCGCGCGTGCAGTTCGTCGGCCGTGCGCAGCAGGACGGGCGTGGTGGTGGTCATCGGGCGTCTCCCTCGGTGCCGTCGGTGCCGTCGGTGCCTGTGGTCCCGCCACCGTCGTCGGTCGGGGAGGGGTCGCCCGTCGTGCCGTGGGGACCGCCGGTCGCGCCGGGTCCGGTTCCGTCGGCGAGCACCCCGAGGAGGTCCTCGGCGAGTTCGGTCCTCAGCAGGCCGTGGTCCAGGGCCCGGTCGGCGGTCGCACGGGCCATCGCCACGTAGCCGGCGACCGCCTGCGGGGCGTGTGCGCGCAGCTCCTCGATGTGCGCGGCCACCGTGCCCGCGTCCCCGCGCGCGACGGGGCCGGTGAGGGCCGCGTCGCCGGAGCGCAGGGCGTTGTCGAGGGCGGCACCCAGCAGCGGGCCGAGCATCCGGTCGGGGGCCTCGACGCCGGCCGTGCGCAGCAGCTCCATGGACTGGGCGACCAGGGTGACCAGGTGGTTGGCGCCGAGGGCGAGCGCGGCGTGGTAGAGCGGGCGCCGCTCCTCGGCGATCCACTCGGGCTCGCCGCCCATCTCGATGACCAAAGCCTCGGCGGCCAGCCGCAGCTCCTCGGGCGCGGTGACGCCGAAGGAGCAGCCGGCCAGGCGCTGGACGTCCACGGGGGTGCCGGTGAAGGTCATCGCCGGGTGCAGGGCGAGCGGCAGGGCGCCCGCGCGCAGGGCGGGGTCCAGGACCCTCGCGCCGTACCGCCCGGAGGTGTGCACGAGCAGCTGGCCCGGTCGCACCGCCCCCGTCTCGGCGAGCCCGGTGACCAGCCCCGGCAGGGCGTCGTCGGGAACGGTCAGGAGGACCAGTTCGGCGCGCTGGAGGACTTCGGCGGGCGCGACGATCGGCACGTCGGGCAGCAGCGCCGCGGCGCGCCGTCTGGAGGCGTCGGAGACCCCGGAGACGGCCACCGGGCGGTGCCCGGCGAGCTGGAGCGACGCGGCCAGCGCGGGGCCCACGCGTCCGGCGCCGACGACGCCTACGGTGAGCCGCGCGGGGCGGTCCTTGGGGTCTGGCTGTGGGGTTGTGTTCACGCGACGGCGGCCTTCCCGTTCCAGTCCGCTCGGGGTACCGGACGATTTCTCGTCATGTTAACGCGATTGGTTCGGGGCACGTCCGGTCGTCCACAGGCTGTGGGTTTCCGCAGGGCGGCCGGACACACCCGGCGGCGCGTGCCGGACCGTGGGGAAACCCGGGTGACCGGCCGTGGACCCACGCGGCGTGATCCCGGCATGATCCCGGCATGAGCGATACGGCAGAGCAGACCGAACCGGCCGAGGAACGGCGCCGGCGACTGCGTCTACGACGCGTGGCGGCCCACCGCGAGGCGCGGCGCGTGCTGGCGCGCCCGGGTTTCGCCACGACCCTGCGGCAGCGCATGGCCCTGCTGGACGACGCCGCCGCGCTGTACGACCTCGACGAGCCCTCCGACATGTACGGCAACGGCATCGTGGCGGCGCTGGAGGAGAGGACCGCCGCCCTGCTCGGCACCGAGGCCGCCGCCTTCTTCCCGACGGGCACCATGGCCCAGCAGGTGGCCCTGCGCTGCTGGGCGGGCCGCACCGGCAACCCGGCCGTCGCGCTGCACGGGCTGAGCCATCCCGAGGTGCACGAGCGCGACGCCTTCAGCCGGGTCGGCGGACTGCGTCCGGTGCGGCTGACGGACGAAGCCCGGCAGCCGACCGCCGACGAGGTGCGCGGTTTCGAGGAACCGTTCGGCGCTCTGATGCTGGAACTGCCGCTCAGGGACGCCGGTTTCCAGCTGCCCACCTGGGACGAGCTGACCGAGGTCGTCGAGGCGGCGCGGGAGCGCGACGCGGTGGTCCACTTCGACGGGGCCCGCCTGTGGGAGTGCACCGTCCGCTTCGGCCGCCCGCTCGCCGAGATCGCCGGCCTGGCGGACAGCGTGTACGTCTCGTTCTACAAGTCCCTCAAGGGCTACGGCGGTGCCGCACTGGCCGGTCCCCGGACGCTGGTCGAGGAGGCGAAGGCCTGGCGGCACCGGTACGGCGGCCTGCTGTTCCAGCAGTTCCCCACGGTGCTGTCCGCGCTGGCCGGACTGGAGCGCGAGCTGCCCCGGCTGCCCGAGTACGTGGCCCACGCGCGCGTGGTGGCCGCCGCGTTGCGCGGAGGCTTCGCGGCGGCCGGGCTCCCGTGGGCGCGCGTGCACCCCGAGGTGCCGCACACCCACGAGTTCCAGGTCTGGCTGCCCTGTGACGCCGACGACGCGGGCGAGGCCGCGCTGCGGCAGGGCGAGGAGACCGGGACGATGCTCTTCTCCCGGCCCTGGGACTCGCGCGGTCCGGGGATCGCCTTCACCGAGGTCGGGGTGGAGTCGGCGGGCCTGGAGTGGACGGCCGCCGACGTCAAGGCGGCGGTCACCGACTTCGCGGCCAGGCTGAGGGCCTGACCGGCCGTGACCTGGGGTCGGCCCCGGGGCTGCCCGCGCGGCCCCGGGTTCAGCCCAGGGCGCGCGGCCGCAGGGACCACCACCGGCGCAGGGCCCGCCGCAAGCGGCCGTGCGCGGGGCGGCCGGCGAGCACGGCCTGGAACCGGCGGCGGTCGCGCCACTCGCCCACGACCTGCCGGTCCCGGGTGCCGGGCGCCGGCGGCGCGGGCTCGCCGAGCTGCCGGGCGCGGTAGGTGTCGAGGAGGTACTGCTGCGTGAGGCTCATGGCGGATCGCCTTCCTCCAGGGGGACGGAGGAGTGGGAAGTCGGGCTCCGCGGCTGCCCCGTGGCTCCGGACTGCGCCGCGGGGGAGGCGGCAGTCCCGTCGATTGACGGCGGCGGTCAATCGACGTCGGCGTTGTCAGTGGCGGGATGCACCATGAGGACATGAGCGTGCGCATCGACATCGCGGGGCTGCGGCCGGAGAGGGTCGCCGTCGTTCCCTCACCCCTGGCCGAGCTGGGCATGGCGCTGCACGCCCTGTCCGAGCCGGGGCACCATCCGGGCCTGCAGGGCTGGGCGACGGGCGTGACCGCGCGGCTCGACTCGCATCTGGCGGACCGGATGTGCGAGGCCGACTTCCTGTGGCGGACGACTTTCTCGGACCTGTTCATGCCCTTCGCCGGTGTACCGGGCCGCGACACACTGCCCGGCGCCACCCTCGCCGAGGACCTGGACCTGCTCGACAAGCTGTCCGACGAGCAGTTCGTGGACGCGGCGCTGGAGTTCACCTGCGCGCTGCCGTACAGCACGGGTGGCGTCTCGGCGCTCACCGACCCCGAGGCGTGCCGCCGCGCGCTGGACCTGGCCGCCGCGCGGGGGCCGCAGCAGCTGCGCTTCAGCGAGCGGCTGCTGGCCGACCCGCCGCGCATCCGCGGCTGGCTGCGGCAGTTCGCGCAGGACTGCGACGAGGCGTTCTTCGCGGAAGCCTGGTCCCGGCTGCGCCACCAACTCGCGGCCGACGCCCGGCACAAGACGGACCTGCTGCGCCACAAGGGCCTCGCCGAGGCGCTGGCCGCCGTGTCCCCGGCCGTCTCACTGGACGAGGGCTCCGCGCGGATCACGGTCGACAAGCTGGGCGACGGCCGCTCGGCGACCGGGGACGGCGGCCTCCTGCTCGTCCCGACCAGCCTGGGCCGGCCGCACCTGATGGTCCTGCACCGGCACGACTGGCAGCCGGTGCTGCACTACCCGGTCGGCTCCCCCGAGCTGGCCTCGCCGCCGTCGGTCGAGCAGCTCACCCTCCGGATGACCGCGCTGTCCCACCCGGTCAGGATGCGGATCTGCCGCCACCTGGCCCGCAGCGCTTACACCACGAGCGAGCTGGCACAGGCGCACGGGATGACCGCGCCGGAGATATCCCGGCACCTGGGGGTGCTGAAGAAGGCAGGACTGATCACCACCCGCCGTCGCGGCCGGTACGTACTGCACCAGCTGGACGTGACGGTGGTGGCCCGGCTGGGCAGCGACTTCCTGGAGGGCATACTCCGCTGATCGCGGGCCGATCGGAGCACGACCGGCCCCGCCGGCCCCCTCAGCCCTGCCCGCCGCCCGCCCGCACGAGCCCCGTCTCGTAGGCGAGAACCACGACCTGCACCCGGTCGCGCAGGTCCAGTTTGGTCAGAATGCGGCCCACGTGGGTCTTCACCGTCGCCTCCGACAGCACCAGTCGGGCCGCGATCTCCCCGTTGGACAGTCCCTGCGCCACCAGCACCATCACCTCGCGCTCGCGCTCGGTGAGCCGCTGGAGCTCCGTGTGCCGGGGCTGTTGGCCGGTGGCCGGCAGCATCGGCGCGAAACGGTCCAGGAGCCGGCGGGTGGTCGAGGGGGCGACCACCGCGTCCCCGCTGTGCACGGACCGGATCGCGGCGAGCAGCTCACCGGGCGGCACGTCCTTCAGCATGAAGCCGGAGGCGCCCGCCTTCAGCGCCGAGAAGGCGTACTCGTCGAGGTCGAAGGTGGTCAGGATCAACACCTTCGGCGCCTCGGGATCCACGCAGATACGGCTGGTGGTCTCGACGCCGTCGAGCTTGGGCATGCGGACGTCCATCAGGAC
Source organism: Streptomyces mutabilis (assembly GCF_014649815.1). GTDB lineage: Bacteria > Actinomycetota > Actinomycetes > Streptomycetales > Streptomycetaceae > Streptomyces > Streptomyces mutabilis. The sequence continues at coordinate 56,644 of NZ_BMTT01000024.1, forward strand.
GACGTCCACGGAGGTCGAGCGCAGCACCTGGAGGGCCTCGACGCCGTCGCCCGCCTCCGCGACGACCTCCATGTCCGGCTGGGCGGCGAGCACCATCCGGAACCCGGTGCGCAGCAGCACCTGGTCGTCGACGAGCATTACGCGGATCGTCATCCGGGCCTCTTCCTCACAGGTCTTACGGGTCTTACAGGTGTCAACGCGGTACGCGCGCACGTGCGCGGCCGTCAGGGTGCGGGCTTCAGCGGCAGCAGCGCACTGATCCGGAATCCTCCGCCCGGCCGCGGTCCCGCGTCCAGGGTGCCGCCGACCATGCCGACCCGTTCCCGCATGCCGATCATGCCGTGCCCCTGGCCGTCGAAGCCGCCCTCCTCGTACAGCTCGTGCGGGGCGCCCTTGCCGTCGTCCTCGATGAGCAGCCCGAGGCCGTCGTCGAAGTAGACCAGCCGCACGCTCGCGCCCGCGTTGGGGCCACCATGCTTGCGGGTGTTGGTCAGCGCCTCCTGCACGATGCGGTACGCGGTGAGCTCCACGCCGCTGGGCAGCTCGCGCGGGGTGCCTTCGACCTTGAAGTCGACGGGCAGGCCGGAACTGCGGCACTGCTCGACGAGGTCCTCGATCTGCTGGACGTCGGGCTGCGGGACGTACTCGCCGGCCTCCTGGTGCTCGCCGGTGCGCAGCACGCCGAGCAGGCGGCGCATCTCGGCGAGGGCCTGACGGCCGGTGGAGGAGATGGTCTCCAGGGCCTTCTTCGCCTGGTCGGGGGCGGTGTCCAGGACGTAGGCGGCACCGTCGGCCTGGACCACCATCACGGAGACGTTGTGCGCGACGACGTCGTGCAGCTCGCGCGCGATCCGGGCGCGTTCGGCGGCGACCGCCACCTTGGACTGCGCCTCGCGCTCCTTCTCCAGCCGGGCGGCCCGCTCCTCCAGCTGCGCGAAGTAGGCGCGGCGGGTGCGGACGGAGTCGCCGAGCACCCAGGCGAGGGCGAAGGGCACCGCCTGGAACACGGTTATGGCGATGTTGGCACCTATGCCCAGGCCGCCGTCGGCCCAGCGCAGCTGGGCGAGGGGCGCCGCGCACAGGCCCACGGCGAGCGCGGTCCGCGAGGCCCAGCGGGCTCCGGTCGCGGCGACGGTGTAGATGATCACCAGGAAGGCGAAGTCGGCCGGGAGTGTGGAGACGTCCAGGACCAGCTGTCCCGCGCCGAGGGCGAGGGCCAGCACCAGCATCTTCTCCGGCATCCGCTGTCGCAGCGCGATCACGAAGCACAGCAGGACGGTGAAGCCGAGGAGCAGCGCCGTGGTGTCCGTGCCCTCGCTCCGGGGCTGCGGGGTCGTAAGGGACACCAGGGAAATCCCGAACAGGACGAGGGCCCAGAAACAGTCGACCCCGGTCGGGTGGCTGCGGATGAAGGCGTAGAGGCGCTGCACGTAACCCAGCGTAGGGAAGTGCGATAGGTGCAGGGGTCAACCGGAGGGCCGATCCGCAGCCTCCGTGCATACTCCGCAAGGTGGAGGCTCCGCTCCTCAGTGCCCCTAGCCTGGGTCTGTGACAGCAGGGGCGAGCAGGGCCACAGGGGCCTCGGGAACTCACGGGAACCGGCGGGGCTGGCGGGGCTGGCGGGAAGCAGCACAGGACGCCCTCTACGGAACGGCCGGTTTCTACCGCACCGCGCCGGAGGGACCGGCCGGGCACTTCCGGACGTCTGTGCATGCGTCGCCGCTGTTCGCCGGAGCGGTGGCGCGGCTGCTGTGCCGGATCGACGAGGTGCTGGGGAGGCCCGCGTCGCTGGACTTCGTGGACATGGCGGCCGGCCGCGGGGAACTGGTCACGGGGGTGCTGGCCGCGCTGCCCGCCGATGTGGCGGCGCGCACGCGCGCGTACGCCGTCGAGATCGCCGGCCGCCCGGACGGGCTGGACCACAGGATCGAGTGGTCGGCCGAGCCGCCGCGCGGGGTGACCGGGCTGCTCTTCGCCAACGAGTGGCTGGACAACGTGCCGGTGGACGTGGCCGAGGTGGACGGCGCGGGGCTGGCCCGGCGGGTGCTCGTCCGGGACGACGGGACCGAGCGGCTCGGGGAGCCGGTGGCCGGAGCGGAGGCCGAATGGCTGGCCCGGTGGTGGCCGCTGACCGGCGAGGAAGGGCGCCGGGCGGAGATCGGGCTTTCCCGGGACGTCGCCTGGGCGCGCGCCGTCGCGGCGCTGGACGCCGGTCTCGCCGTGGCCGCCGACTACGCGCACACCGTGGACACCCGCCCGCCGTTCGGGACGCTCACGGGCTTCCGGGAGGGCCGGGAGACGCCGCCGGTGCCGGACGGGTCGTGCGACATCACCGCGCACGTGGCGCTGGACGCGTGTGAGGCCGTCGGGAAGCGCGCTCCGGGGCGCACGCTCCCCGACGCGCTGTCGCGCCCCCAGCGGGAGGTCCTGCGCGCCCTCGGCGTCACAGGCGTACGCCCCCCGCTCGCGCTGGCCTCCACCGACCCGACGGCGTACGTACGCGCCCTGGCGAGCGCCTCCGAGGCCGCCGAGCTGACCGCGGCGGGCGGCCTCGGCGACTTCCGGTGGCTGCTCCAGCCGGTCGGGTCCCTCGACGCCGAGGCCCTACTTGTCGATGTCCCCGACGACGAAGAAGAGTGACCCGAGGATCGCCACCATGTCCGAGACCAGTGTCCCGGGCAGCAGCTCGGTGAGCGCCTGGATGTTGTTGTACGAGGCCGAGCGCAGCTTCAGCCGGTACGGGGTCTTCTCGCCCTTGCTGACGAGGTAGTAGCCGTTGATGCCGAGCGGGTTCTCGGTCCAGGCGTACGTGTGGCCCTCAGGCGCCTTGAGCACCTTCGGGAGTCGCTGGTTGACCGGTCCGGGCTCCAGCTCGGCCAGGCGGTCCAGGCAGGCGTCGGCGAGGTCGAGGGCGTTGTGCGTCTGCTCCAGGAGGCACTCGAAGCGGGCGAGGCAGTCGCCGTCGGTGCGGGTGACGACCTTCAGGGTGTCCTGGAGTTCGCCGTAGGCCAGGTACGGCTCGTCGCGCCGGAGGTCGAAGTCGACGCCGGAGGCGCGGGCGATCGGGCCGCTGACGCCGTAGGCGTGCACGGCCTCGGGGCTCAGGGCGCCCACCCCGCGCGTGCGCCCCCGGAAGATCTCGTTGCCGAGCACCAGGTCGTCGAAGACGTCCATGCGGGAGCGCACGGCGGCGACGGCACCGCGTGCGCGTGCGGTCCAGCCGGCCGGCAGGTCCTCCTTGAGGCCGCCGACGCGGTTGAACATGTAGTGCATGCGCCCGCCGGAGACCTCCTCCATGACGTTCTGGAGCACCTCGCGCTCGCGGAAGGCGTAGAAGACCGGGGTGATGCCGCCCAGCTCCAGCGGGTACGACCCGAGGAACATCAGGTGGTTGAGCACCCGGTTCAGCTCGGCGAGGAGCGTGCGCGTCCACACCGCGCGCGTGGGGACCTCCATGCCGAGCATGCGCTCGACGGCGAGGACCACGCCGAGCTCGTTGGAGAACGCGGACAGCCAGTCGTGGCGGTTGGCGAGCACGATGATCTGACGGTAGTCACGGGCCTCGAACAGCTTCTCCGCGCCGCGGTGCATGTAGCCGATCACGGGCTCCGCGTGGACGATGCGTTCGCCGTCCAGGACGAGCCGCAGCCGCAGCACGCCGTGCGTGGACGGGTGCTGGGGCCCGATGTTGAGCACCATGTCGGTGCTCTCCGCGGCGCCGCCGATGCCGACCATGGTCTCCGTCGTGGGAGTCATGCACACAGTCTCCCCTACGTACGCTGGCTCCATGGAGACGGGGAGCCCTGACGACACGGGCGCGGCCGGGACGGCGAAGGCCACGCGGGACGATCCGGTGTGGACCGGCCTGCCACCGGGACTGCTGCGCATGCGACGCCTGCTGCTGGTGGTGTGGCTGGGGTTGCTCACCCTTGCCGCGGGCCTGCTGCCCGGACTGTTCCTTGGACCGGCGTGGGCGGTTCTCGCGCTGCTGCCGCTGGGCCTGGCGGTGTGGGGATGGGCGATGCTGGAGCGCAACTGGCGGTCCTGGCGGTACGCCGAGCGCGCCGACGACCTGTTGATCAGCCGGGGCGTGCTGTGGCGGGAGGAGACCGTCGTGCCGTACGGGCGCATGCAGTTGGTCGAGGTGACCTCCGGGCCGGTCGAGCGGCACTTCGGCCTGGCCAGCGTCCAGCTGCACACGGCCGCCGCCGCGACCGACGCGACCATCCCGGGCCTCGACCCGGCCGAGGCGGAACGTCTCCGCGACCGGCTCACCGAGCTGGGCGAGGCCCGATCGGCGGGGCTGTGACGACGCCCGGGGAGGAAGAGACGGCCAGGGGCTCCGTAGCGCCCGGGGAGGACCCGGCGGGCGGTGGCTCCGTGGCGCCCGGGGAGGGCCCGGCGGCCAGGCGCTCCGTGGCGCCCGGGGAGGACGAAGCGCGCACGAACTGCCCGGCGTCCGGAAAGGGAGAAGCCGGCACCGGCTCCCCAGCGTCCGGGAGGGAACAAGCCGGAACCAGCTCCCCAGCCCCCGGACAGGAGGTACCGAGCACGAGCTCAGCGGCCCCCGACCGACTCGCCGAGCGCCGACTGCACCCCGTCACGCCCCTGCGGCGGGCGTGGGCGCCGGTGGCCGTGCTGGTCGGATGGGCCGTGCACGATCCCGACCAGGCACAGCGCCAGCTGACCCGGCTGACCACGACCCACCTGCTGCTCGGCCTCGCCCTATTGATCCCGGCCGCCGCCCTGTACGGTTTCCTGACCTGGTGGTTCACCCACTACGCGGTGACCGACACCGAGCTGCGCATCCGCACCGGCCTGCTGTTCCGCCGCACCGCCCACATCCGGCTCGAACGCGTCCAGGCCATCGACGTCACCCAGCCCCTGCTCGCCCGCGTCGCGGGGGTCGCCAAACTCAAACTCGACGTCATAGGCACCGGCAAGAAGGACGAACTGGCCTTCCTGGGAAACGACGAGGCCCGCGCACTGCGCGCCGAACTGCTCGCCCGCGCGGCCGGACTGGCACCCGAGACCGCGCACGAGGTCGGCGAGGCACCCTCCCGGCAACTGCTGCGCGTGCCGCCGCGCGTGCTCGCCGTCGCCCTGCTGCTGACCGGCGCGACCTGGGGCACCCTGATCGCCGCCGCCCTCGTACCCACGCTGCTGTGGCTAGCCACCCACAACCTGTGGACGGTGCTGGCGACCGCCCTGCCGCTGCTGGGCGCCGCGGGTGCGAGCAGCGCGGGCCGGTTCGTCGGGGAGTACGACTGGACGGTGGCGGAGTCCCCGGACGGGCTCCGCCTCGACCACGGACTGCTGGACCGCGCGCACGAGACGGTGCCGCCGGGCCGGGTGCAGACCGTGCGGATCGTGGAGCCGCTGCTGTGGCGGCGGCGGGGCTGGGTGCGGGTGGAGCTGGACGTGGCCGGGTCGTCGAACTCCGTGCTGATCCCGGTCGCCCCGCGCGGGATCGCGGAGTCGGTCGTGGCGCGCGTGCTGCCCGGGGTGACCGTGCCGGCGGGCCCGGCGCTGTCGCGCCCGCCGCGCCGGGCCGCGCGCTGCAGGCCGCTGTGGTGGCGGGGCTACGGGCTCGCCGTCACCCATACGGTCTTCGCCGCCCGGTACGGGCTGCTCAGCCGCAGTCTGGCTCTGGTGCCGCACGCGAAGGTGCAGAGCGTGCGCCGCACCCAGGGGCCGTGGCAGCGGGCGCTGCGGCTGGCCGACGTACGGGTGGACACGGGGGCGAACAAGACCGTCACCGCACGCCTGCGCGACGCCGACGAGGCGGCGGAACTGCTGCGGGCCCAGGCGGAACGCTCCCGGACCGGCCGTCGGGACGCGCTGCCGGACCGGTGGATGGCCTGACGTCCCGCGCCCGTCCGTGCCCGGTCAGGACACGGCGCTGCGCAGCCCCTGCACGTCGATCTGCTCCGTCTCGTCGTGGGCCGTCAGGTCGATGACCTGGCCCACGCCCCGGGACTCCTCGCCGGCCTGCTTGAAGACCGCCTCCTCCTCCGCCTTGTGCAGAGCGGGGGTTTCCTGGCCGACCACGTCGGAGAGGTCCTCGTTCTGGACGGTCTTCAGGGCTTGTGGCGACGACGTGCCGTCCTGGTCGTTCTTGGTGCCGAAGAAGTCGAAGCCGCCCTCGACGACGGGGCGCCGGGCCGGGGCCGACGGTACGACGGCCACCGCGGCCGGCACCGAGAAGCGACCGGTGGCCCGCCCGGTGGGCTCAGTGGGCTGCGCGGGACGGGCGGTCGGGGAGGCGGCGGCGGTGCGCTCGTGTCCGTCGGCCGCCTCGTGCTGCCCCTGCGCCTCGTCCTTCCGCGCGGTGCCGTCGTCCTGCGCGGTCTCGTCGACCGCCACGCGCTCGCCCCCGCCGTTCCCGTCGTCATCGCCGTCGCCGCCCGCACCGGAGCCACGGTCGTCGGCGGGCACGTCCCCGGTGAAGCGGGCAAGTGCCGCGTTCGCCCGCAGGAAGAGCCGGGAGCCCCCGGGCGAGAAGACGGAGGGCACGTCCTCGGCGGTCCCGTCGGCCACCGCCTCCCGGGCCACGGCTTCCTCGACGGGTGTCTCCTCCGCCGGTGCCGGCCGGGCGGGCGGCAGCGCGGGCGCCTGCGGCACGGCCTCTGTCTCCAGCAGCCGACGGCCCTCCAGCGCGCTGGCCCGCTCGGTCTCGGCGGTGGCGTAACGCCGCAGAAGGGCAGCGTGCTCGTTGCGCAGCCCCGTCAGTTCGGTGCGCTTGGCCCGCAGCCGCTGCTCCAGCTTCTGGCGCAGTTCGCGCGACTCCTCCAGGTCGGACTCCAGTTCGGCGACCCGCTCCTCGTAGCGCCACTCGTCGTTCGCACGCGCGCGCATGAGGTCGGCGACGCGCTTGCCCGCCTGCGCGTCCCAGTGCCGCATGACGACCGCACCGACGACGGCCGTCACCGCGGCGGCCGCGGCCAGTGAGCGCAAGATCATCGCTTCGCTGAACACCCAGGGGACGAGGGCGCAGACGACGGAGACGCCTGCGATCGCCGACGGAGGAAGCAGTCTGTGCAGGGGCGGGGAATGGCGGTGACGTCCACGTGGCATGGCCAGAAACTTACCGCGCGTAGGCGATTCTTGGCGCCCCGCCCCGCAAAAACACAGCCGTATCCCAGGCGTTCACACGCTACCGGGATTCCACGCGGCCACCGGGGGCCGAATTAGTTCAAGATCATTTATGGCCGCTCGCCGATCCGGCCGCTGAGCCACTGCAGCGTCGCGGGAATCTCGCGCCGCCAGGTATTGAAGTTGTGTCCGCCGCTTTCCAGGATGATCGAGGAGATCCGCGTCGGCTTCCGTTCCTTGACCAGATCAATGAACTTCAGCGTGTCCTTGTAGTTCGTTTCACCGGACCTGCTGCTGCTGACCAGCAGCGAAGCCTCCGGACCTGGCCGGTTCTTGACGCTCCACCACAGGCTGGCCCGGTTTCTCAGCCCCTTGTCGCCCCGGAAGAGATCACCCGTGGTGGGGTCGCTGGGCGCGTCGTAGTAGGCGGAGAGCCCGGCCCCCGCCCCGAACACCTCGGGATGATGCACGGCCAGCTTCAGGGCGCAGTAGCCACCGGTCGAATTGCCGACGACGCCCCAACTCCCCCGCCCTTCGTCCACTCGGCAGTGAGCACTCACGGCCTCGGGCAGGTCCTTGGCGAAGAACGACTCCGTCCGCGGACCGCCCGGCACGTCCACGAACTCGGTGTCGCGCGGGGGCGCCACGGTGGGCCGCAGCATCACCAGGATCATCGGCCGCATCCGCCCCGCCTCGGCCAGGGCGAACGCCGTACGCGGATAGCGGAGTTTGTCCACCAGCGCCGAGGCGGTCCCCGGATAACCGGTCAGGACGACGGCGGCGGGAAAGGTACGCGCACGGTGCCGCGCCTGGAAGTACTCGGGCGGCAGATAGACGTACGCGGGCGACGCGATCCGCGTCGTACGGCCCACGACCCGTATCTCCTGCACCCGCCCGGCGGCCTCCGGCCGTCCCCCGCCCGTCGGTGTCGCCCGCCGTTCGCCGACGACGCTCAGCGGCCCGCCCCCGCCGGCGGAGTGGTCGACGACCACGCCCTGGCCGTCCTCCCGGCCGAACAGGTCGGCCCAGCTCCCGTAGAACCCGAAGGCCTGGTTGGCGGCCAGCCCCACCGCCGCGAACACCGCCACCTGGGTGGCCGACAGCAGCCCCACCCGCCCGAGGACGGCCCGCACACTCCGCCGGCCCAGCCGTGGCCACAGCCACACCGTGCCGACGAACAGCAGCACGCCGGACACCACCGCCAGCGCCGGCACCTTGTCGCTCGTGAGACCCATGCGTTGCTACCTGCCTGCGCTTTCCGTGGGGCTTTCCGACAGGCGGAGTGAACCTCTCCACCCGAGGCATCGTCCTAGAGGGCGCAATGTCGCCGGATGCCCGAAACGGGCCCGGATCCACGATCTCTCGCAGAACCACAGGTGCGATGTCTGTCAGGACAGATGAGGAAATGTCGGGCGGGGTTCCGGCCGAGCCCACCGGCCTACGACGAGTACTGCGCGGCCCCCGCCCGGAGAACGTCCCCCTCCTCGTCGGCCGCGCCTGCGCACTCGTGGGACTGCTGGACATCGCCGCCGGCGTCTTCCCGTGCTTCCGGCACAGCCGGATGCACGCCCTCGCCGAGGTCCTCCCCGGCTCCTTCGGCCCCTTCGCCGCGGCCCTCTCCCTCAGCGCCGGCGTCCTGCTCCTCCTGCTCGCCCACGGTCTCAAGCGCCGCAAGCGCAGGGCCTGGCGGGCGGCGGTGGCGCTGCTCCCGTTCGGCGCCGTCGCGCAGTTCACGTACCGCCACTCCTTCCTCGGCGTACTGATCTCCCTCGCGCTGCTCGCGCCCCTCCTGCGCCACCGCGACCAGTTCGCGGCGCTCCCCGACCCGCGCAGCCGCTGGCGGGCACTGGCCAACTTCGTCCTCATGTCCGCCGGCTCCCTGGTGCTCGGACTGATCGTCGTCAACGCCCACCCGCACCACATGATCGGCGACCCGAGCCTGGCCGACCGCATCACCCACGTCCTGTACGGCCTGTTCGGCGTCGAGGGCCCGGTCGACTACCGGGGCCACACGTCCTGGACGGTCGCCTCCTCCCTCGGCGCGCTCGGCCTGCTGACCGCCGTCACCACCATCTACCTGGCCTTGCGCCCCGAACACCCGGCGGCCCGCCTCACCGAGGACGACGAGAACCGCCTGCGCGCCCTCCTCGCCCGGCACGGCGGCCGCGACTCCCTAGGCCACTTCGCGCTGCGCCGCGACAAGGCCGTCGTCTTCTCCCCCAGCGGCAAGGCCGCCGTCACCTACCGCGTCGTCTCCGGCGTGATGCTGGCCAGCGGCGACCCGATCGGCGACGTGGAGGCCTGGCCGGGCGCCATCGAACGCTTCATGGACGAGGCCCGAGCCCACTCCTGGACGCCCGCCGTCATGGGCTGCTCCGAGACCGGCGGCGAGGTGTGGACCCGGGAGACCGGCCTCGACGCCCTCGAACTGGGGGACGAGGCGGTGGTGGACGTGGCGGATTTCTCCCTCGCCGGCCGCGCGATGCGCAACGTGCGCCAGATGGTCAAGCGCATCGAGCGCGCCGGTTACGAGACCCGCGTACGGCGCGTGGCTGACCTCTCCGACGCCGAACTGGACCGCGTCCGCCGCGCCGCCGACGCCTGGCGCGGCACGGACACCGAGCGCGGCTTCTCCATGGCCCTGGGCCGCATCGGCGACCCCTCCGACGGCGACTGCCTGATAGCGACCGCTCACAAGCAGGACGCCGAGCCCGGCGAGTACGGCGGCCTCAAGGCGGTCCTCCACTTCGTCCCGTGGGGCGCCGACGGCGTCTCCCTGGACCTCATGCGCCGCGACCGCGCGGCCGACCCCGGCATGAACGAGCTCCTGATCGCGGCCGCGCTCCAGGCCGCCCCGAGGCTGGGCATCGCCCGCGTCTCCCTGAACTTCGCCATGTTCCGCGCGGCGCTCGCCCGCGGCGAGAAGATCGGCGCGGGGCCCGTGCTGCGGGCCTGGCGCGGACTGCTGGTGTTCCTCTCCCGCTGGTTCCAGATCGAGTCCCTGTACAAGTTCAACGCCAAGTTCCGCCCCCGCTGGGAACCCCGCTTCGTCGTCTACCGCGCTTCGGCGGACCTCCCTCGCATCGGCTTCGCCGCGATGCAGGCCGAGGGCTTCGTCGCCCTCACACTCCCCCGGTTCCTGCGCCGCGGCACGCCCGCGCGGCGGCCGTGCCCGCGCGGGGTGTGGGAACGGGGCGCGCGGGCGGCGTGACGCGGCACGGCGGGTGAGGCAAAGGCGCCCGCCGTGCGCCCCGCCCCACCGCCGGAGGCAGCGGCGAACACCACCCCCCACTGGGCCTACGCTGAACACATGAGCAAGCAGACCGCCCGCCGCCACCTCGCGGGACTGACCGCATGGGACCGCTGCGCGGTCATGGGAGTCGTCAACGTGACCCCCGACTCCTTCTCCGACGGCGGCCGCTTCTTCGACACCACGGCCGCCGTCAAGCACGGCCTGGACCTGGTGGCCGAAGGCGCCGACCTGGTGGACGTCGGCGGCGAGTCCACCCGCCCCGGCGCGACCCGCGTCGACGAGGACGAGGAACTGCGCCGCGTCGTCCCGGTCGTGCGCGGACTGGCCTCGGAGGGTGTCACGGTCTCCGTCGACACCATGCGGGCCTCGGTCGCCGGTCGGGCTCTCAAGGCCGGCGCCGCCCTGGTCAACGACGTCAGCGGCGGCCTCGCCGACCCCCGCATGATCCCCGTCGTGGCCGATGCCGGCGCCCCCTTCGTCGTCATGCACTGGCGCGGCCTCCTGGAGGGCGGCAACGTCAGGGGCACCTACGACGACGTCGTCACCGAGGTCGTCGACGAGCTCCGCGCGCGCGTGGAAGCCGTCCTCCGGGGCGGCGTCGCCCCCGACCGCGTCGTCGTCGACCCCGGCCTGGGCTTTTCCAAGGACGCCGAGCACGACCTCGTCCTCCTCGCCCACCTCGACCGCCTCCACGCCCTCGGCCACCCCCTCCTCGTCGCCGCCTCCCGCAAGCGCTTCCTCGGCCGGGTCCTGGCCGGCCCAGACGCCACCCCGCCCCCCGCGCGGGAGCGCGACGCGGCCACCGCCGCCGTCTCCGCCCTGGCGGCGCACGCCGGCGCGTGGGCCGTACGCGTGCACGAGGTCCGCGCCACCGCCGACGCCGTACGCGTGGCCCGCGCCGTCGAAGGCGCGCGCACCCCGCACGAGAACCCGGGCGGCACGGACGGCACGGCCCCGGAAGGAGCCCGGTGAACGCCCCGCACATCGACGTCGAGCAGGTCGAGGCGGCCAACACCGCCTTCTACGAGGCACTGGAGCAGGGTGACTTCGAGAAGGTCTCCGAGTTCTGGCTCACCCCGTCCGACCTGGGCATCGACGAGTCGTACCACGACCCGGCCGACGCCGGCGTGGTCTCCTGCGTGCACCCCGGGTGGCCGGTCCTCACCGGCCGCGGCGAGGTCCTGCGCTCCTACGCCCTGATCATGGCGAACACCGACTACATCCAGTTCTTCCTCACCGACGTGCACGTCTCCGTGACCGGTGACACCGCCCTGGTGACCTGCACGGAGAACATCCTCAGCGGCGGTCCCGCCCCCGAGGGCGACGACGAGCTCGGCCCGCTCGTCGGCCAGCTCGTGGTCGCCAGCAACACGTACCGGCGCACGCCCGCCGGCTGGAAGCTCTGGTCGCACCACGCCTCCCCGGTACTCACCGAGACCGGGGACGACGACGAGGGCCCCGAGGTCACACCCCCTGACCGGTCCGGGTGACCCCCGGAAGACGCAAGGAGTGGTTGGAATCACGGACCACCGGGTACGGGCGGCTACCAACCCGTGATCCACCGGGGCCGCCAGGGCAAACACGGGATGAAACCTCCCGGCGTCCGCCCGCCCCCGCCCACCCCGTGGCCCGGCGCTGTCGGTGCCCGCGGGTAGATTCGACTGTGGCCGCCGTACCGCCCGCACGCGGTACGCACCGGCCGAGACCGACGACTGCAGGAGTGATTCGCGTGGATCGTGTCGCGCTGCGCGGCCTGAAGGCCCGCGGGCACCACGGTGTGTTCCCCCGGGAGCGCGAGGACGGCCAGACCTTCCTCGTGGACATCGTCCTGGGCCTGGACACCCGACCGGCCGCGGCCGACGACGACCTGGCGAAGACCGTGCACTACGGCATCGTCGCCGAGGAGGTCGTGGCCGTCGTCGAGGGAGAGCCCGTCAACCTCGTCGAGACGCTCGCCGAGCGCATCGCCCAGGTCTGCCTGAAGCACGAAGGGGTCGAGGAGGTCGAGGTCTGCGTCCACAAGCCGGACGCGCCGATCACCGTCCCCTTCGACGACGTGACCGTCACCATCATCCGGAGCCGTGTATGAGCGCCCCCTTCTCCAAGGGCCCCAGCGACCCGACCGTACAGCCGGTGCCCGCCTCCGTCATCGAGCAGGTCGACGCGGCCGACACCACGCTGTCCAACCCCAAGCGCGCCGTGGTCGCCCTCGGAGCCAACCTCGGCAACCGCCTGGAGACCCTCCAGGGGGCCATCGACGCCCTGGAGGACACCCCGGGCGTGCGAGTCAAAGGGGTCTCGCCGGTCTACGAGACGGAGCCCTGGGGCGTCGCCCCGGACAGCCAGCCCGCGTACTTCAACGCGGTCGTGATCCTCAAGACCACCCTGCCCCCGTCCTCCCTGCTGGAGCGGGCGCACGCGGTAGAGGAGGCCTTCCACCGGGTCCGTGACGAGCGCTGGGGCCCGCGCACCCTGGACGTCGACATCGTCGCCTACGCGGACGTCGTCTCCGACGACCCGCAGCTCACCCTCCCCCACCCGCGCGCCCACGAACGCGCCTTCGTCCTCGCCCCGTGGCACGACGTGGACCCCGACGCCCAGCTGCCGGGACACGGCCCGGTCGCCGACCTCCTGGACGCCGTCACCCGGGACGGTGTCGCGCCCCGCGCCGACCTGGAACTCCGGCTGCCCGAATAGTCGTTAAGGTCGACGGGTCAGGACGACCGTGCCGACGACGAGGCCGAGGGCCACGCCGGGGAACCGAAGGGACACCCGAACACCGTGAAAGAGTTGCGCATCAGGGTGCTGGCCGGCGTTTTCCTCGTCGCCGGAATCCTGTCCTGGGCGGGCGCCCGCCTGTGGAACTCGATCGGGAGCCTCCCGAGCGTCCCCCTGGCCGCCCCCGTCGTCCTCGCGCTGATCGCCGTGATCCTGCTGGCCACCGCTCTCTCGCTGCGCGCCCGTCTGAAGGCCCAGCGGGAGCGCGTGCCCGGCGCCAAGGGCGTCGATCCGATGATGGCGGCCCGCGCGGTCGTCTTCGGCCAGGCCAGCGCCCTGGTGGCCGCCCTGGTCGCCGGGATGTACGGCGGCACGGGGGTCTTCCTGCTGGAGTTCCTCGACGTCCCGCCCCGGCGTGACCAGGCCGCCTACGCCGGCTTCTCGGTCCTGGCGGGCGTCGCCGTCATAGCGGCCGCGATCTTCCTGGAACGCGTCTGCAAGCTCCCGGAGGACGAGGACGACGACCACCCGGGCGCGGCCACGGCCGCCTGACCACCTCTGACCACGCCTGACCTGACCGCTCCGCGCCCGGCGACCGCCGGACGGACCCGCGGACGGCGGCGGCGCGCCGTCAGCGAGCCATGATCAGGCTCATCGCCTCGTTGCGCGTGGCGACGTCCCGCAGCTGTCCGCGCACCGCCGAGGTGAGGGTCTTCGCACCGGGCTTGCGTATGCCGCGCATCGACATGCACATGTGCTCGCACTCCACGACGACGATCACGCCCCGCGGCTCGAGGATCTCCATCAGCGAGTCGGCGATCTGCGTGGTGAGACGTTCCTGCACCTGGGGCCGGCGGGCGTAGACGTCCACGAGGCGGGCCAGCTTGGACAGGCCGGTGATCTTGCCGTTGGTCGCCGGGATGTAGCCGACGTGCGCGACGCCGCGGAACGGGACGAGATGGTGTTCACAGGTGCTGAACACCTCGATGTCCTTCACCAGCACCATCTCGTCGTGGCCGAGGTCGAACGTCGTCGTCAGCACGTCCTCGGGCTCCTGCCACAGTCCCGCGAACATCTCCTTGTAGGCCCGCGCCACCCGCGCCGGCGTCTCCCGCAGCCCCTCGCGGTCCGGGTCCTCGCCGACCGCGATGAGCAGCTCGCGTACGGCGTTCTCGGCCCGCTTCTCGTCGAACTCGCCGATCTGGCCCTCGCCGTCCAGCGTCACGGGGTCGGTCATCTGGTGCCTCGTTCCTGTCCTGTACTGCGGTCGGCATACGGGAATGCCGCGCCCCCCAAGGCTAGAACCTGGGGGGCGCGGCATACATTCCGGGCCTGGTGGGGCCGCCGGGAGGGCCGGTCAGCTCTCCGGGCGGTCCTCCGGGCGGCGTTCCGGTGCCGGGGCCGGCTCCGCCGTGGTGCTCTTGGCGGTGGAGATCGCCGCCGTGGCGCCGTTCGCTCCGTTCGTCAGGGCGAGCTCCTTGGGGGAGAGCACCGGCGGACGGGTCGAGGGCGTACGACGCGAGGAGCCGGTCCAGGCGGGCCGGGACGGACGCTTGACGATCTGGGAGAAGATCTCGGCGATCTCATCCTTGCCCAGCGTCTCCTTCTCCAGCAGCGCGAGGACGAGGTTGTCGAGGACGTCGCGGTTCTCGACCAGGATCTCCCAGGCCTCGTTGTGCGCCGTCTCGATGAGCTTCTTGACCTCCTCGTCGACCAGCGCGGCGACCTCTTCCGAGTAGTCGCGCTGGTGCGCCATCTCACGCCCGAGGAACGGTTCGGTGTTGTCGCCACCGAACTTGATCGCACCGAGGCGCTCGGTCATGCCGTACTGCGTGACCATCGCACGAGCCAGGCCGGTGGCCTTCTCGATGTCGTTGGCGGCACCCGTCGTCGGGTCGTGGAAGACCAGTTCCTCGGCCGCACGGCCGCCCAGCATGTAGGCGAGCTGGTCCAGCATCTCGTTGCGCGTGGTCGAGTACTTGTCCTCGTCCGGGAGCACCATCGTGTAACCGAGGGCCCGGCCTCTCGACAAGATGGTGATCTTGTGGACCGGGTCGGAGTTCGGTGAGGCCGCCGCGACCAGGGCGTGACCGCCCTCGTGGTACGCGGTGATCTTCTTCTCCTTGTCCGACATGATCCGGGTCCGCTTCTGCGGGCCCGCGACCACACGGTCGATCGCCTCGTCCAGCATGTGGTTGTCGATCAGCTTCTGGTCGCTGCGGGCCGTCAGCAGGGCGGCCTCGTTCAGCACGTTGGCCAGATCGGCACCGGTCATGCCGGGCGTACGGCGGGCGACGGCCGACAGGTCGACGTCCGGGGCGACCGGCTTGCCCTTCTGGTGGACCTTGAGGATCTCCAGACGGCCCTGCATGTCCGGACGGTCGACGGCGATCTGCCGGTCGAAGCGGCCAGGACGCAGCAGCGCCGGGTCGAGGATGTCGGGCCGGTTCGTGGCGGCGATGAGGATCACGCCGCCCTTGACGTCGAATCCGTCCATCTCGACGAGCAGCTGGTTCAGGGTCTGCTCGCGCTCGTCGTGACCGCCGCCGAGGCCGGCGCCGCGGTGACGGCCGACCGCGTCGATCTCGTCGACGAAGACGATCGCCGGGGCGTTCGCCTTGGCCTGCTCGAACAGGTCGCGCACTCGGGAGGCACCGACACCGACGAACATCTCGACGAAGTCGGAACCGGAGATCGAGTAGAACGGCACACCCGCCTCGCCCGCCACGGCGCGCGCGAGCAGGGTCTTGCCGGTGCCGGGCGGGCCGTACAGCAGCACGCCCTTGGGAATCTTGGCGCCGACGGCCTGGAACTTGGCCGGCTCCTGCAGGAACTCCTTGATTTCGTGGAGTTCCTCGACGGCCTCGTCCGACCCGGCGACGTCCGAGAACGTCGTCTTGGGGGTGTCCTTGGTGATGAGCTTGGCCTTGGACTTGCCGAAGTTCATGACCCGGGAGCCGCCGCCCTGCATCTGATTCATCAGGAACAGGAAGACGACCACGATCAAAACGAACGGCAGCAGCGTGAGCAGGATCCCGACGAACGGGTTCTGCTTCGACGGCGACACCGTGTAGCCGTCCGAGATCTGCTTGTCCTGATACTTGTTCTGCAGCGTGTTGGCGAGGGTCACGCCCTGGTCGCCGATGTAGCTCGCCTGGATCTTCGAGCTGCCCTCGACCTTTTCGCCGTCCTTGAGCTGAACCTGGATCTTCTGCTCATCGCCGGTGGTCAGCTTGGCCGACTCGACCCTGTTGTCGTTGATCGCCTGGACGACCTGGCCTGTGTCCACCGTCTTGTAGCCGCCGGACGAGCCGACGACCTGCATCAACACGACCACGGCAAGGACGGCCAGCACGATCCACATGACCGGCCCACGGAAGTATCGCTTCACGTCCATCCACACGGAGCGGTGCCGCCCCGTCCCTCCTGCCATAGTGAGTTTGATAAGACAGTTCTTCTGACGGTACCCCAGCCGGGCGGCCCTCAGCCGCACGGGACGGCCGGCGTCCCGTCTGCATGCTCCAACGGCGCGGGAGCCTCCGGGGTTCCCGGCCGCCCCCACGAACGCCGCAGAGCGCCCTACAGGACCTTGTCAGCCGCCGTAGACGTGGGGCGCGAGGGTACCGACGAACGGGAGGTTGCGGTACTTCTCGGCGTAGTCGAGGCCGTAGCCGACGACGAACTCGTTGGGGATGTCGAAGCCGACCCACTCCACGTCGATGGCGACCTTCGCGGCGTCGGGCTTGCGCAGCAGCGTGCACACCTTCAGCGAGGCGGGCTCGCGCGAGCCGAGGTTGGAGATCAGCCAGGACAGGGTCAGCCCGGAGTCGATGATGTCCTCGACGATCAGGACGTGCTTGCCCTTGATGTCGGTGTCGAGGTCCTTGAGGATCCGCACCACGCCGGAGGACTGGGTGCCCGCGCCGTACGAGGACACCGCCATCCAGTCCATCGTGACGGGGGTGGACAGCGTGCGCGCGAGGTCGGCCATGACCATCACGGCGCCCTTGAGCACGCCGACGATGAGCAGGTCCTTGCCCGCGTACTCCGCGTCGATCTTCGCGGCCAGCTCGGCCAGTTTCGCGTCGATCTCTTCCTTGGTGATGAGTACCTTCTCGAGGTCGGCACCCATGTCGTTCGCGTCCACCCGCATCACTTTCGGTCGTCCCACCGGCCGCTCCGGAGCGCCCCGGCGATCCGGGTACGGATCGGTGAGCGGGTCCGGATTCAGCCTTGCCGAATCACCAGTCTGCCACCCTGCCGCCGGGCGACGACTCTGCCGGGGAGGTTGATGGCCCCCTGACCGCGCCAGCCGGTGATCAGCCGGTCGACTTCCTCGACGTGGCGGGCGAACAGCGCACCGGCCGGGGCACCGGCGTCGATGGCGGCGCGGCGCAGGATCCGGCGGCGCACGGCGGGCGGGAGGGCGTAGAGCTTGGCGCACTCCAGGACGCCGGAGGCGTCGCGGACGCCGGCCTCGGCCTGACGGGCCCAGGCGTCGAGGGCGTCGGCGTCGTCCCGGGAGAGCTGAGCCGTACGGGCGAGGGCCTCGACGACTCCCTTGCCGAGGGCCTTCTCCAGGGCGGGCAGGCCCTCGTGGCGCAGCCGGGAGCGGGTGTAGGCGGGGTCGGCGTTGTGCGGGTCGTCCCAGACGGGGAGGGACTGGACCATGCAGGCCTTGCGGGCGGTCTGCCGGTCGACCTGGAGGAAGGGGCGCCGGTAACGGCCGCCGGCCCCCGAGACCGCGGCCATGCCCGACAGGGAGCGGATGCCGGAGCCGCGGGCGAGGCCCAGCAGGACGGTCTCGGCCTGGTCGTCGCGGGTGTGGCCGAGCAGGACGGCGGCGGCTCCGTGGCGGGCGGCGGCTGCGTCCAGGGCGGCGTAGCGGGCGTCGCGGGCCGCGGCTTCAGGCCCGCCTTCGCGGCCGACGGTCACGGCGGTGGCCTCGACGGGGTCCAGGCCCAGCTCGCGCAGGCGCAGGACGACCTCTTCGGCGCGCAGGTCGGAGCCGTTCTGCAGGCCGTGGTCGACGGTGACGCCGCCGGCGCGGACGCCGAGCCGGGGGGCCTCGAAGGCGAGGGCGGAGGCGAGTGCCATGGAGTCGGCGCCGCCGGAGCAGGCCACGAGCACGAGCGGCGACGGCGGGCGCTCGGGCATGCGCTCGGCGGCCGTCGCGGCGGGTACGCCGGCCGTGGTGTTCAGTTCGGTGAGGATGTCGTGGAGGACGCGGCGGACCGCCAGGCGTATCGCCGCGACCGCAGGATGAGGACCCATGTCCGGTGCCCTTCATGAAGTTGTCGGGGGGTGAGCCCGAGGTTCGGTCACGCAGAGTGTGTAGATGGTGACAGAAACGGGCCGTTCCCCGAGCATCGCACGCCTGTCGAGAGCCCACGGTCCCTCGGACGGGTGATTGGAGGGGCGTTCGACTGCCGTCGGCCGGATTCGTTCACACCCGATCCGCGCGGCTCACGACTCCGTCTTCCGGTGCACCCGCGCGATCCAGTCCGCCGGTTCGGAGATCTCCGACTTGGTGGGGAGGGTGTTGGGCGAGGTCCAGACGCGGTTGAAGCCGTCCATGCCGCACTCCTCGACGACGGCCCGCACGAAGCGTTCGCCGTCCCGGTACTGGCGGAGCTTGGCGTCCAGGCCGAGCAGCTTGCGCAGCGCCAGGTCGAGGCGGGAGGCGCCCTTGGCGCGGCGCTGCTGGAACTTCTCGCGGATCTCCCCGACGCTCGGCACGACCGCCGGGCCGACCCCGTCCATCACGAAGTCGGCATGGCCCTCCAGGAGCGACATCACGGCGGTGAGCCGCCCGAGCACCTCCCGCTGGGCGGGGGTCTGCACCAGTTCGACGAGCGAGCGCCCGCCGTCGTCCTCCTCGCCCTCGGGGCGACCGCCGGCGAGGGTCTGGGCCGCCTCGCGGATGCGCTCCAGCACGGTCATGGGGTCGACGTCGGTCTCCGCGAGGAACGACTGGATCTCGCCCTCCAGGTGGTCCCGCAACCAGGGCACCGCGGTGAACTGGGTGCGGTGCGTCTCCTCGTGCAAGCACACCCACAGGCGGAAGTCGTGCGGGTCGACGTCGAGTTCGCGCTCCACGTGCACGATGTTCGGCGCGACGAGGAGGAGCCGGCCGCCGCCGTTCGCGCCGGCGGGCAGTTCGCGGGTGGCCGGGGCGAAGGTCTCGTACTGACCGAGGACGCGGGAGGACAGGAACGACAGCAGCATGCCCAGCTCCACGCCGGTGACCTTGCCGCCGACGGCACCGAGGACCGCGTTGCCGGCGCTGCTGCCGCGCCGCTCCTCCAGCTTGTCCAGCAGGGGTTTGAGGATCTCCCGGAACCCGGCGACGTTCGCCCGGACCCAGCCCGGGCGGTCGACGACGAGGACGGGGGTGTCGTGTGCCTCGTCGGTGGCCAGGCGGGTGAAGCCCCGGACGTGTTCCTCCGACGCCTTGGCGTGGCGGCGGAGTTCCGCGACGACGGCCCTGGCCTCGTCGCGGCTCACTTCGGGACCCGGCCGTACGAGCCGGGTCGCGGTCGCCACCGCGAGGTTCCAGTCGACCATGCCGGAAGATGCGCCGATGCTCGTCATTCCTCAACGGTACGGGAGCGCTGCCGCTGGGGGCAGGCTGTGGCGGGCGGTGGGGTGGGGGGCCGGGCAGTGCCCGGCGTGGGTGGGCCGGGGTGTGCGGCGGGACGCCGCGCACGCCGCCGCTGCGGGACGGCGACCCACGGCCACGCGCTCAGGACGCCAGGGCCGTCGCCGCTCGGTCCAGGGCCGTCTGCGCCGCCCACGCGTCCGTCGTGCCGGAGGCCAGGAACGCGAAGCCCAGGAGGCGGCCGTCGTCGGTGACCAGCGTGCCGGCGAGGGTGTTGACGCCCGTCAGGGTGCCGGTCTTGGCACGTACGACACCGGCCGCGCCGTCCGTGTAGCGGCCGCTCAGCGTGCCGGTGAAGCCCGCCACGGGAAGACCGGTGAGGGCCGGGCGCAGCTCGGGACGGGCCGGGTCGGCGGCCTTGGCGAGCAGGGCGGTGAGGAGGTCGGCGGTGATCCGGTCGGTGCGGTCCAGGCCGCTGCCGTCGTGGAAACGGGCCCCGTCAACGGGCAGCCCCAGCTGCTTCAGCCGGGCCTCGATCGCCGCCGCCACGCCGTCGAAGTCGGCGGGCTCGCCCGTCGCCACGGCGGTGTGGCGGGCCAGGGCCTCGGCGATGTCGTTGTCGCTGTTGGTCAGCATCCGCTCGACCAGCGCCGACAGCGGGGGCGAGGAGACGGTGGCGAGGGTGTCCGAGCGGTCGGTGGCCTTGGAAGGGCCGGGGGACGACGCGGTGATGCCGTGCCGCTCCAGGAACCCGGCGAAGGTGCGGGCGGCGTCGGCGGCCGGGTCGGTCACGCGCGGGGCGGGGCCGCTGGTGGAGTCGTCCGTGCGGCCCTCGTCGGCCATCAGGGCGGTGACGCGGGCGAGGTTCTCGTTGACCCCGATCGGGTGCATTTCCGCACCGGCGTACAGCGTCGTGTCGTACGACAGCGTCACCTCGCGCACGTCCCGCTTCTTCAGTGCGGCGGCGGTCCGCTCGGCGAGGCTGCGCAGGCTCGCGAGGCCCCGGGCGTCCTCGCGAGCGGTGAGGGTGGGGTCGCCGCCGCCCACCAGGACGAGTTCGCCGGTGTCGGCCTCCAGGGCGGTGCGGGTGGTGAGGCGGTGGTCGGGGCCGAGGGCGCTGAGCGCGGCGACGGCAGTGGCGATCTTGGTGGTGGACGCGGGTGTCAGCACCGTGTCGGCGCCGAGGCCGTACAGGCGCTTGCCGGTGGCGAGGTCGACGACGGCCGCCCCGCGGGCGCTGCCGAGCGCCGGGCCCTCCAGGAGCGGTCCGAGGGCGTCGGCGAGGGCCGTCGTCCCCGGCGCCGCCTTGGCGCCGCCCGGGACCCCGCCGGAGGTGTCGCCGAGGCCGGTGAGGACGGACGGGGCGCTGGGCGCGGGCCGGGGCGAGCCGGACGTCGTACCGGAGCCGTCCGGTCCGCGGCCGTGATCTGCGCCACCCGTGCGCTCCAGGGCGACTGCCCGGTCCCGCTCGGCCGTACGCTGACCCGTGGAGTCCCAGGGGCCGGCGGCGGTCACCACACCGGCGGCCAGTGCCAGCCCGGCCGTGGCGGCACCGGCGGTGTACTGCCAGGTCTTCGGCCCCGCGATCCGGGTGAGCTGCGGCGCCGTGGCCCGTGCGAACCGTGCGACCCGCGGTTTCGCGGCCCGCGCGGCGCGCGCGAGACGCGGTCGGACGGCACCCGCGGCCCGCACCACATGCGGTCTCGCGGCCCGCCAAGGCCTCAGCTCTGGCACTACCACCAGCCCCTTTCGCGATCACACACCTGCGTGAGGGACACTTAATCACCAGAACTATGTGCTGATCATGGAGGAGCGTCCGGTGGAGTTCGACGTCACGATCGAGATCCCGAAGGGTTCGCGGAACAAGTACGAGGTGGACCACGAGACCGGTCGTATCCGCCTGGACCGCCGCCTGTTCACCTCGACCGCCTACCCGACCGACTACGGCTTCGTCGAGAACACCCTCGGCGAGGACGGCGACCCGCTGGACGCGCTGGTCATCCTGGACGAGCCGACCTTCCCGGGCTGCCTGATCCGCTGCCGCGCGATCGGCATGTTCCGGATGACGGACGAGGCCGGCGGCGACGACAAGCTGCTGTGCGTCCCGTCCACCGACCCGCGGGTGGAGCACCTGCGTGACATCCACCACGTCTCGGAGTTCGACCGCCTGGAGATCCAGCACTTCTTCGAGGTCTACAAGGACCTGGAGCCCGGCAAGTCCGTCGAGGGCGCCGACTGGGTGGGCCGCACCGACGCCGAGGCCGAGATCGAGCGGTCCTACAAGCGCTTCAAGGACCAGGGCGGCCACTGAGCACGCCTCCTTGAGCCACTTCCGTAACGGGCCGCACACGCACGCGTGCGGCCCGTTCACGTTTGGGTGCGCATACTGAGGGCTACAGGAGGGTGTGTCGCACGAGGGCCCAGGGAGCGTTTCGCAGGTGACGGAGGCGGAGGACCGCAAGCCGCAGTCGGACGAGGCGCGCAGTGCCTTCCGGCCGCCCAGCGGCGTCGGCACGCCGGTCGACGGCGAGTCGTCGACGACGTCCGAGTTCGAGATCCCGCAGGGTCTGGCGGTCCCTCGGAACACCGGCACGGAGTCCGAGACGACCTCCGAGTTCGCGGTGCCCGAGGGGCTGGACGCGCCGACGGGGGCGCCCGCGGAGACCGAGGGCTCGGCGTTCAGCATGCCGAGCACGTACCACGCGTGGTCGCCGGCCGCCTTCACCCCGGCGAGCGGCTTCCCGGCGGTGAACCTGACGGACGTGCCCTGGCAGGACCGGATGCGGGCCATGCTGCGCATGCCGGTGGCCGACCGGCCCGCGCCCGAGCCGTCGCAGAAGCACGACGACGAGACCGGCCCCGCCGTGCCGCGCGTGCTCGACCTGACGCTGCGCATCGGGGAGTTGCTGCTGGCGGGCGGCGAGGGCGCCGAGGACGTGGAGGCGGCGATGTTCGCCGTCTGCCGCTCCTACGGCCTGGACCGCTGCGAGCCGAACGTCACCTTCACCCTGCTGTCGATCTCCCACCAGCCGTCCCTGGTCGAGGACCCGGTGACGGCCTCGCGGACGGTGCGCCGCCGGGGCACCGACTACACCCGGCTCGCGGCCGTGTTCCATCTGGTGGACGACCTCAGCGACCCGGACACGCACATCTCCCTGGAGGAGGCGTACCGGCGCCTCGCGGAGATCCGCCGCAACCGGCATCCGTACCCCACCTGGGTGCTGACCGCGGCCAGCGGGCTGCTGGCGGGCGCGGCGTCGGTGCTGGTCGGCGGCGGTCTGACCGTGTTCGTCGCGGCGATGCTGGGCTCGATGCTCGGCGACCGGCTGGCCTGGCTCTGCGCCGGGCGCGGGCTGCCGGAGTTCTACCAGTTCGCGGTGGCCGCGATGCCCCCGGCCGCGATGGGGATCCTGCTCACGCTGATCCACGTCGACGTGAAGGCGTCGGCGGTCATCACCGGTGGCCTCTTCGCGCTGCTGCCCGGGCGGGCGCTGGTCGCCGGGGTGCAGGACGGCCTGACCGGCTTCTACATCACCGCCGCGGCGCGCCTGCTGGAGGTCATGTACTTCTTCGTCAGCATCGTCGCCGGGGTGCTGGTGGTGCTGTACTTCGGCGTCCAGCTGGGCGCCGAGCTCAATCCGGACGCCCAGCTGGGTACCGGCGACGAGCCGCTCGTGCAGATCGGCGCGTCGATGTTGCTGTCGCTGGCCTTCGCGATCCTGCTCCAGCAGGAACGATCCACCGTGCTGGCGGTGACCCTGAACGGAGGTGTCGCCTGGAGCGTGTACGGCGCCATGCACCTCGTCGGCGGCATCTCGCCGGTGGCCTCCACGGCCGCGGCGGCGGGGCTGGTGGGTCTGTTCGGGCAGCTGATGTCCCGGTACCGGTTCGCGTCGGCACTGCCGTACACGACCGCGGCGATCGGGCCGCTGCTGCCCGGTTCCGCGACGTACTTCGGGCTGCTGGCGATCGCGCAGAGCGGGGTCGACCGGGGGCTGGTGTACCTGTCCACGGCGGTGGCCCTCGCCATGGCCATCGCCATCGGGGTGAACCTCGGCGGTGAGATCTCCCGGCTGTTCCTGCGGGTGCCGGGGGCGGCGAGCGCGGCGGGTCGGCGGGCGGCCAAACGGACCCGGGGGTTCTAGTACTCCAGTTAGAAATCGTTGCCTGAGCTGGTTCTTCTTCGGTAGTGGCAGTGGCGGGCGGTC
>NZ_BMTT01000025.1 GCF_014649815.1 Streptomyces mutabilis
CTTCTTGGTCTCCAGGCCGAACCCGGTCGCCCGGTGCCGCCGCAACTGCTCGACCTCCCGGAAGGACCCCGGGTCCAGAAGCAGCTCGATGCGCTCCCGCGCGGTCAGCTTGCCCTTGGCGTGCTGCGCCGCCGTCGCCTTCTCGCTCGGTCCGGCCAGAGCCTGCGCACGGATCTCGTGCAGTTCAGCCACTCGCCCGCGCGCGTCCGTCGGCTCACCCGGCGCCTCATCCAAAACGGTCATGTAGCGACTCTACGAACCCGACCAAGGAATGCGAGCCGTCGACTCCGTACAGTCTCCGGCGCGTTTTCCTGGTAGCACTGAACAGAACCCCCACCGCATGCAGCCGTTTCAGCTGCTCAGGGCCCCAGATGCTTGTAGGGGTCGCACAAAGGCGTCAGCTGAGAGTCACCTCACATTCAAGGGTGGTACATACCACCCCTGGAGTGACACGGAGGTGCAGTCGGCGGCCTGTGGCGAGGACGTCGACCGTCTCGTCGGCGCGTACCACCCCCCCGGACCGGGTGGTCCCAGATGATCTCCAGGGGCTCTCCGGTGCGCGGCGGTTCGCTCACGCAGAGGGTAGCGGTGCGACCCCGGCGTCGGACCAGCACACTCGCGCCCGCGGTCGCGGTGAGCGGCCCTGCCGTGCCGGCCTGCCAGAAGTTGGCCGCCGTGAGGCCGAGCGGGGGCACGGTGACGGCCTGGCGGTGGTCGTCGTTGGCCAGGACGGTCAGCCACCGGTGGTCGGCGGCGCGGCGGGCGACGGTCCTGCGGGAGGCGCCCGGCATGAGGACGTAGTGGTAGCCGGCGTCGGTCGGGTCCGTGCCGTGGTCCAGCCAGAGGGTCTGCCAGCGGCGGGTGCGGCGCTCGGTGGTGCTGGTGGTGTTGATGTCGGACCAGGCGCCGGTGCGGTCCTCGCGCAGGATCCGCAGGTCGCCGTCGGGCACGATCCAGCCGCCGTGACCTTCCAGGTGGGCCCAGTGCCGACCGCGTGCGAGAGTCTGGGTGCCGTCCTCTCCGAGATTGCGGTTGTCGACGACCGTCTCCACGGGGACGCCGTCCGCGCAGGTGATGCCGGCGCCGAGGCAGACCACCGCGTCGGCGAGGAAGAACCAGGACTTGCGGGCATCGAGGGTCGAGCCGAGGCCCTTGAGGTGCTGGCCGACGGCCGCGTACTCGCCGTCGGTCGTGCCGCCGACCCAGCGCGCGTCGGGCTTGGGTGCGCCCCACTCGCCACCGGCCCTGTCGGCCAGGCGCTTGGTGGAGACGGTCGTTCCGGGCAGCCGGTACCAGTCGACGGTCGGCCAGAACCAGTCCGTGTACTGATCCGAAGCGGTCCCGTTCGCCCACCAGGTGAGCAGGCCGGCGCCGGTGTGCCAGCCACGCGGGTTCTCGCCGTTGCCGCACTCGTAGTGGGCGATGCGGTCACTGGCCATGGCGAGGCCGGCGGTGAAGGCCGGGCGGCGGTGGACGGCGCGGTCCATGGCGGCGAAGAGGCGGTGCCCGGTGGGCTCGGGCGCGGACTCGACGGGGGCGTCGGCGATCGCGTGCAGCCGGGCCAGGTCGGCGACCGGGAACTGGGGCGCGGTGAGGATCGGGGTGACGGTGTCCCGTTCGATCCAGCCCTTGATCCGGGCGTACCAGCGCTCGCGCTCGGCATCACTCGCGCCGCCCGCGAGGACTGCCATGGCCGCGATGAGCTGCTGCCCGTGGAAGTGGTCGCTGCGCATGACGCGCAGGTCGTCGCTCTTGAGGTACCCCCTGCTGATGGCGCGTCCGTTGACGCCGTCCATGACCAGTCCGTCGTGGACGAGGGGCGCGTAGGCTTTCTCGACGCTGTCGAGGATGATCTGCCTGCCATGGTCCGTCACCTCCCACTCCGAACCGGCGAGCAGGGTGAACAGCCGGCCGAGCCCGTCCAGCATGACCTGGCCGTACGTCCCCGAGTAGGCGACCCAGGTGTGCTGTACGAACGAGCCGTCGGCGTAGAGGCCGTCGCCCCTCGTGACGTACGGGAAGACCGGTGAGAGCGCGTCGCGGGCCAGCGCGATCTTGGCGGGACTCCGGCCCAGGACGCCGCGTAGGGCGACGGAGCGGCACAGGTCGACGCGGTTGGCGCCGGTGGACGTGCCGGAGTAGTCACCGAGCATCACGTCGGGGACGAAGTGGTCGACGGCGGCGCAGGCGGCGGCGGTGCGATCGGGGCCGAGGTGGTCGTACAGGGCGGCGGAGATGTCCATCAGGAGGCGGGGGCTGCCGATCTGCCATTCCCACCAGTTGCCGTAGCGGGTGGTGGCGGGGTTGTAGACGGTGGCCGAGAGGTGGTCGAGGCCGCGCAGGATGTCGGCGAGGAGGGCCTGGTCGCCGGTGGAGCCGGTGCCCTGCTGGACGTAGGCCTGGGTCATGGTCCACAGGCGGCCGTAGGCGAAGGTGATACCGGCGGGCGGATCGAAGGGGTGGCCGGGCCACAGGGAGGTGGGGGTGGGGGCCATGGTGGCGCGGTGGCGGCGGGCGCGGGCGCCGGTCTCGGCGAGGCGGGAGGCGTACGGTTCGGCGGCCGGGTCGTAGCCGGTGCCGAGGGCGATGTCGAGCCAGCGTCTGCGCAGGGTGTCGTA
This sequence comes from Streptomyces mutabilis, assembly GCF_014649815.1. Classification (GTDB taxonomy): domain Bacteria; phylum Actinomycetota; class Actinomycetes; order Streptomycetales; family Streptomycetaceae; genus Streptomyces; species Streptomyces mutabilis. The sequence continues at coordinate 2,619 of NZ_BMTT01000025.1, forward strand.
GGGATCCACCGGGTCCGCGGCGGGTGCGGGGACGGCGAGGGCGGGCGCGCCGAGGCCGGGGGCGAGCGCGGCGGCCAGGGCGGTCGCGAGCAGGAAGGTGCGGCGGGTGGGTTCGGCGCCGGTCCGGCGGGCGTACGGCCACATGGGGGTCATGCCCATGACCTTTCCCCGCTCCGGACACCGCCAGGCGGCGGTACGGAGGCTGCGGCGGCGCGTCGGCCGGTTTGAGGAAGCGGTGTTGCGGTTGATCGCGGCCTGGGTCCGCACCAGCTCCTCGCAGAACCCGGTCCAGCGGCAGCGTCGTCGGCACCCACGGCGTTGCTGAACGTCGAAGAAGTCGGTAGTCGCCGGTGGTCACGGTCGGGAGTTGTACGGCTGTACGTGCCTACCCGACCCGCTCCTCAGACGTCGCCGCCGCGCCGGTCATAACCGTTGAAGGCCGTACGGAATAGGACTAGAGTCGCCGCCGTTGGACTGGTTGAACATTCAACATCACGGCTCGACCTTCCTGGAGGACACCATGACCACGACCCCCGACCTCACCACCCTGACCGGCGCGTACACGATCGACCCGTCCCACACGACGATCGGCTTCACCGCGCGCCATGCCATGGTCACCAACGTCAAGGGCAAGTTCCTCGACTTCAGCGGCACGCTGCACCTGGACGGCATCCACCCGGAGAAGTCCACGGCGACCCTCGACGTCACGATGGACAGCATCGACACGGGTTCCGCCGACCGTGACGGCCACCTCAAGAGCTCGGACTTCTTCAAGACGGACGAGTTCCCGATGATGACCTTCCGTTCAACCATGGCGGAGTCCCTCGGCGGCGGCGACTACCGCGTCACCGGTGACCTCACGATCCTCGGCACCACCCGGCCGATCAGCATCGACCTGGAGTTCAACGGCGCCGCCAAGGACCCGTTCGGCAACGAGCGCGTCGGCTTCGAGGGCACGGCGGAGATCAAGCGTTCGGAGTGGGGCCTGACCTGGAACGCGGCCCTGGAGACGGGCGGCGTGCTGGTGTCCGACAAGATCAAGCTGAACTTCGACATCTCGGCGATCAAGCAGGTGTGAGCTCGACGTCGGCGGCGGCCCGGACCCGGATGCGCCGGCCGGGCCAGCCGATCGTCCCGTAGATCGTGTTGTACTGCGCGATCGAGTCGTCCGCCGGCACCGGGCGGACCGCGTCGGCAGCGGTCCGCCGCGACGTGGGGTGCCCGTCGGCCACCACGACCAGGTCACCCCCGGCTCAGCGCCTGTCGCGCCGTGGTGTCCCACGCGAACCTCCGTGGCGAAACCGGTCACGATGACCTCGGTGACGCCCGAGCGCCGTCCCCAGCCACAGTCCCAGCCACTGCCGACGGAACACGTACTGCCGCAGCACGGGCCCGGCGAGCGCACCGGCGACCAGCGGCTGGACGCCGTCGATCAGGGCACGGGCCAGGGCGGATGGTGTGCCGGTCGTGACCGTCCGTGGGCACCGGCGCACTCCGGTCGCGCTCCGGGCGGCGCTCGCGATCCACTGCCTGACCAGTGCCGTCCTTTTCTCGGCGCTGGCGGTGGGCGACGGGGCGGCGGTCCCGCCCGTCGTTCCGGACGGCGACCGCCTGGCTGGCGGTGCTGCCCACCTTCGGTGGCTACGGGCTGTACTGGCTGATCCTGCGCCGGTCGGGCCTCACCGAGGTCAGCACGCTCATGTTCCTCATGTCTCCGGTCACGGCCGTGTGGGGCGCCCTGATGCTCGGCGAGCACTTCGGCGTGCAGACCGCGATCGGCCCGGTCGTGGGCCTCGCGGCCGTCGTGGTCGTGCGGCGCGGGCGAAATCCGGTCGCGTCACTCGCCGCGAGCCGCTAACGTGCCCGGCGTGAACAGCCCAGAGGCGTCCAGACTCAGGCCACCGGTCCTCCGGTGGCTGTTCGTGATGCCGGGCCGCGGGACCCGCTGAGCGCGTACCCGTAGTCACCGCCGCACCACCGCCACCGGACGGCCGTCCGCCGTGTCGTGTTTCGTGTCGACTTCCGGGTGCGGGGTTACTTCATGCCGTTCGCTCTTCTTCTGCTGGGCCTAGCCGTGTTCGCCCAGGGAACGTCCGAGTTCATGCTGTCCGGGCTGGTGCCGGACATCGCCGGGGATCTACAGGTCACCGTGCCCGCGGCGGGGGCCCTGACCTCCGCCTTCGCGGTGGGGATGGTCGTCGGGGCGCCGTTGATGGCAGCGCTCGGGCGGCGCTGGTCGCGGCGGGGCGCCCTGCTGGGCTTCCTGCTCGTCTTCCTCGCCGTCCACGTGGTCGGTGCGGTCACCGACAGTTTCGAGGTGCTGCTGGCCACGCGGGTGGTGGGGGCGCTGGCCAACGCGGGGTTCCTGGCCGTGGCGCTGGTGACCGCCGCCGGCATGGTGCCGCCGCACGCCAAGGGGCGGGCCACGGCCACGCTGCTGGGCGGCGTGACGCTGGCCTGCGTGGTCGGGGTGCCCGCCGGTGCACTGCTCGGTCAGGTGTGGGGCTGGCGCTCGGCGTTCTGGGCGGTGGCGTTGCTGTCGGTGCCCGCGGTGGTCGCGGTGGCCCGGTCGGTGCCGGGCGGGGCCGCCGACGGCGCGCCTCCCCTGCTGGTGGTCGAGTTGCGGTCGCTGCGCAGCCCGCGGCTGCTGCTCGCACTGCTGATGGGGGCCCTGGTGAACGGGGCGACCTTCTGCACGTTCACGTATCTCGCGCCACTGGCCACGGAGGTCGGCGGGCTGGGCGACGCGTCGGTACCGGGGGTGCTCGCGCTGTTCGGGGCGGGATCGTTCGCCGGGGTGAACGTGGGCGGGCGGTTCGCCGACCGCAGCCCGGCGTCGGTGGTGACGGTGGGCGGGGCCGCGCTGGGCGCCGGGTGGTGCGTGCTCGCGCTGGGCGCCGGGCACCCGGTCCTGCTGCTCGGGCTCGTGTGCGTGCTGGGCGCGCTGTCCTTCGGGGTCGGCTCCACGCTGATCTCCCAGGTGCTGTACGCGGCACCGGACGCCCCGACCCTGGCGGGCGGTTTCGCGACGGCCGCGTTCAACGTGGGCGCGGCGCTGGGCCCGTGGGCCGGGGGGCTGGCGATCGGCGCGGGGTACGGATACCGGTCGCCGGCGTGGATCAGTGCGGGGCTCGTCGTCTGCGCCCTGGCCCTGACCGCCGCCGCGTCGGCCTTCGGCGCGGTGGGCCGGGCCGACGGAACGGCAGGCGTGCCGCGCCGACCGTAGACAGGTGACCGTGGGGGCCGCGCGCCGTGTGGCCCCCACGCCTCAAGCCTCCGCCGAGCTAGAAGCCTCCGCCGAAGTCCCCGCCACCGCCGCCGAACCCGCCGCCCCCACCGAAGTCGCCGCCCCCGAAACCGCCGCCGAAGTCGCCGGAATCGAAGTCGCCGCCCGTGACGTCGCCGCCCTCGTGGCCGCCGAAGTCGCCGTACCCCGCGCCGTAGGCGGGGCCGGCCATCATGCTGCCCAGCATCGTGCCGACCAGCAGGCCGGGGAGGATGCCGCCGCCGAAGTAGCCGCCGGCCCAGGGGCCGTAGGCCGGGCCCGCGTCCCAGTAGGGGCGGCGGCCGTACTCGGTGTCCACCTCGCGGACCATCGGGTCCAGGCCGTCGGACAGCCGGGCCTGGTCGGCCGCGCATACCGGCACCTGTCGGGTGGCGCCGCCCGGCGGGGTCCAGGTGACGTCGGCGACGGACGGGCCGTGGCGCGGGTCGAAGAAACAGGGCGGGCGGCGTTCGGGCAGCGGCCTGCCCTCGCGCCGGGCGGCGAGCTGGGCGAGCGAGAAGCGGCCGTCCTCCAGGGCCTGGGTGACCGCGCGCACGTCCTCCGGTTCACGGGCGTCCGCCATGTACGTCTTGGCCTGCTCGTAGGCGTCGAGGGCGCGTTCGTAGTCCGTGCGCATCGCGTCGTCGGCGTCCGGCTCGCCGGGGTGGAAGTCCAAACGGTCCAGTTCCTCGCCGAACGCCGTGATGTCCTCGTCGACCACCACACGCACCCGCTCCAGCGCCTCCCGCTGCTCCTCCTCGCGGCGGTGCCGGTTGCGCCGGGCGACCGCGTAGACCCCGGCACCGCCGGCCGCCACAACCGCGCCGGCGGCGATCAGGGCGCCGGTCGAGACGGAACCGCCGCCGCCGGAGTCCCAGGACGCCGGCGCGGAGCCGCGGACGCTGCGCAGCGCGTCGTCGACGAAGTCGTTGAGCTGGGCCTTGGGATCGCCCGCGCCCTGCGCGGCCGTGACGAGGTTGTCCACGCCCTGGCGGCTCAGCACGCTGCTGTCGGCGCGCGCGTCGAACTCGTCGCCGAGCCGGATGCCGTACAGGCCGGTGATCCCGGTCTCGGTACGGAGGTTCTGGAAGAGGTTCTCGGCCGGGTAACCGGCCGGGAGGACCGCGACGAAGACGGGTTCGTTCGCGTCCTCGATCTTGTCGGCGAGCGCCTCGGCGTCAGCCTCGGACAGCAGGTCGGAGGCGGCCGGGTCCACGTAGACGGGACTCTCCCGCAGAGCCACGCCGATCTCGGAGACGTCGGTGGCCGCCTGCGCACCGGGCGCACCGGCCATCAGCACCGCCAGGAGGGCGACGACCGGCGCGACCAGGAGGCGTATGAGGACTCGAGCGCGTGCGTCCTTCATACGTTCGAAAGTACCCGAATCGACCTCAATAAGACATCAGTGAGGAAGAGGAATCCGAGGGAGACCGATCCGGGACCCGGCTCACTCCGCGGGCTCGACCCCCGCCCGCAGCAGCCCGTACGTGTACGCGTCCTCCAGGGCCTGCCACGAGGCGGCGATGACGTTCTCCGCGACACCCACCGTGGACCACTCCCCCGTCCCGTCGGTCGTGGAGATCAGGACCCTGGTGGTTGACTGGGTGCCGTGCACGCCCTCAAGGATGCGGACCTTGTAGTCGACGAGGTCGAGCTTGGCCAGCTCCGGGTAGATCTTCTCCAGGGCGACGCGCAGTGAGCGGTCCAGGGCGTTGACCGGGCCGTTTCCCTCCGCTGTGGCGACGATGCGCTCGCCCTTGGCCCAGAGCTTGACGGTGGCCTCGTTGGCGTGGGAGCCGTCGGGGCGGTCCTCGGTGATCGCACGCCAGGACTCGACGTCGAAGTACTTCAGCGGCTCGCCCTCGGCCTCCGCCCGCAGCAGGAGCTCGAAGGAGGCGTCGGCGGCCTCGTAGGTGTAGCCCGCGAGCTCCCGCTCCTTGACGCGCTCGACGACCCGGCCGACCAGTTCGCGGTCGCCGCCGAGATCGATGCCGAGCTCCTTGCCCTTGAGCTCGATGGAGGCGCGGCCTGCCATGTCGGAGACCAGCATCCGCATGGTGTTGCCGACCAGCTGGGGGTCGATGTGCTGGTACAGGTCCGGGTCGACCTTGATCGCGGAGGCGTGCAGTCCGGCCTTGTGGGCGAAGGCGGACACGCCGACGTAGGGCTGGTGGGTGGAGGGGGTGAGGTTCACGACCTCGGCGATGGCGTGGGAGATGCGGGTCATCTCGCGCAGCCGGCCCTCGGGCAGCACCTCCTTGCCGTACTTCAGCTCCAGCGCGGCCACGACCGGGAACAGGTTGGCGTTGCCGACGCGCTCGCCGTAGCCGTTGGCCGTGCACTGGACGTGGGTGGCACCCGCGTCGACCGCGGCGAGGGTGTTGGCGACGGCGCACCCGGTGTCGTCCTGGGCGTGAATGCCGAGCCGGGCGCCGGTGTCGGCGAGCACCGTGGCGACCACGGCCTGGATCTGCGCCGGGAGCATGCCGCCGTTGGTGTCGCACAGGACGACCACGTCGGCGCCCGCCTCGGAGGCGGCACGGACGACGGCCTTGGCGTACTCGGGGTTGGCGCGGTAGCCGTCGAAGAAGTGCTCGCAGTCGACGAAGACCCGGCGGCCCTGGGCCTTGAGGTGGCAGACCGTGTCCGCGACCATGGCGAGGTTCTCGTCGAGCGTGGTGCGCAGGGCCAGCTCGACGTGCCGGTCGTGGGACTTCGCGACCAGCGTGATCACCTCGGCGCCGGACTCCAGCAGTGCCCTGACCTGGTGGTCCTCGGCGGCGGTGGCGCCCGCGCGGCGCGTGGAGCCGAAGGCGACCAACTGGGCGTGCTGGAATTCGATCTCCTCGCGGGCACGGGCGAAGAACTCGGTGTCCCGCGGGTTGGCGCCGGGCCAGCCGCCTTCGATGAAGCCCACGCCGAAGTCGTCCAGGTGCCGTGCGATGGCCAGCTTGTCCGCGACCGTGAGGTTGATGCCCTCGCGTTGCGCGCCGTCGCGCAGGGTGGTGTCGAAGACGTGGAACGAATCGTCGAGTTCGCTGGGTGCGGTCATGATCTGGAGGCTCCTGTATGGGATCTCGGTCTACCGGAATGACCGGTTCCACCGTCCGTCTATGATCCCTCGCGCTCTCTTCCCGGCTGGGGGTGGGCCAGGAAAACGAAAAACCTCTCGCGGGTGCGAGAGGTCTGCGCGCGGGTCGAGGACGACGGTGTCCACCCGTACCTGGTCGTACGTGGTGGTCACTGCGGACCGGCGCGCCTGCTGCCAATAATCATGGCGAACGAGAGCACGGCGGCAGTCTGGCACAGTTCGTCCCCGTGCTCACCGCCCGTCTCAGGATGCGAGCAGTGACCGTCCGGAACCGGACGTTCACGTCCGGGCGGGCACGTTGGGGAACCGGACGCTCAGGTCGCGGCGAAGAGCCCGTCCGCCAGGAACTCCCCCACGTGGCCGAGCACCTGCTCCCGGTCCGTGCCGCGCAGTCCGATCGCCACGTGGATGGCGAAGCCGTCGAGCAGGGCGCGCAGCCGGGAGGCGAAGCGGTCGGGGTCGACGGGGCGGAACTCTCCGCGCGAGACGCCCTCGGCGAGCAGTGCGACCAGGTCGCGGTGCCAGGCACCCTCGATGGTGGCCTGCCGGTCGCGGGCGGCGGATTCGTCGGCGGCGCTCTGCGAGCGGTTCCAGACCTCCAACCACAACGTCCAGTGCGGGTCGCGGTGGCCTTCGGGGACGTACAGGTCGACGTAGGCGTCGAGGCGTTCGCGGGCGGTGCCGGTGCGGGTGAGCAGGCGCCCTCGCTCGACACCGAGGCGGCCCTCGCTCCACTCCAGGGTGCGCAGCAGCAGTTCGTCCTTGGAGTGGAAGTAGTAGAGGAGGTGGCCGCTGCTCATGCCGACCTCGCGGCCGAGGGCCGCCATGGTCAGTTTCTCCAGGCCGCGCTCGGCGATCATCTCCATGGCGGCGGCGAGGACTTCCTCGCGGGGCGGTGCGTTCTTCCGCGCTCGCGCCGCACCGGCCATGGCTGACTCCTTCTAGATCCTCGGCTGCTGTTGCGTGATGCAGTGGATGCCTCCACCGCTCGCGAAGATCGTACGGGCGTCCACCGGTGTCACCGTGCGCTCGGGGAACAGGCGCCGGAAGATGCCCGCCGCGAGTTCGTCGTGCGGGTCGTCGAAGGCGCACAGGACGACGCCGCCGTTGCACAGGTAGTGGTTGACGTACGAGTAGTCGACCCAGTCGCCCTCCTCGTCCTTCAGGACGGTCGGGGCGGGAATCTCGACGACCTCCAGGCGGCGGCCCTCGGCGTCGGTCTGGCCGCGCAGGATTTCCGCGTACAGCTGCGAACGGGCGTGGTCGGGGTGGGCGGGGTCGCGCTGACTGTGCACGACGACGGTGCCCGGACGGGCGAAGGCCGCGACGATGTCGACGTGGCCCTGGGTGCCGTACCTGCCGTAGTCGCCGGTCAGGCCGTGCGGGAGCCAGATCGCCTTGGTGGTGCCGAGCTTGGCGTGGATCTCCGCCTCGACCTGCTCACGGGTCCAGCCGGGGTTGCGGCCGGCGCCGAGCTGGACGGTGTCGGTCAGCAGGACCGTGCCCTCGCCGTCGACGTGGATCGCGCCGCCCTCGTTGACGAGCGTGCTGCCGAGGACGGGGACGCCGGCGAGGTCCGCGACATGGTGGGCGATCTTGGAGTCGTGCTCCCAGCGGGCCCAGTCCTGGGCGCCCCAGCCGTTGAACACCCAGTCCACGGCGGCCAGCCCGCCCTGCCCGTCCGTCACGAAGGTCGGGCCGATGTCCCGCATCCAGGCGTCGTCCAGCTCGCGCTCCACCAGGTCGACGTCCGGGCCCAGCAGCTCGCGCGCGGTGTCGCCCTGGCCGGGTCCGTGCACCATCGTCACCGGCTCGAATCGGCGCACCGCGCGGGCGACGGACGCCCAGGCGGCACGGGCCCCGGCCAACTCCTCGTCGTCGGTGAACGTCGGGTTGGGGCCGGGCCAGGCCATCCAGGTGCGTTCGTGCGGGGCCCACTCGGGGGGCATGCGGAAGGTCATGGAGGTGTCCCAGGAGGTCGGGGGCAGGTCAGAGGAAGTAAAGGCGATTGAGGGAGACCGAGTCGGCCGGTTCGGAGCGCAACGGGTCGCCGTCCAGGGTGACGAGGCCGGTGCGCTGGTCGACGTCGACCGCGCCGGTACGGGAGTTCAAGCGCAGGTCGGCCGGTCCGATGCCGCGCGTACCGCGCACGGCGACCCGGCGGCGGCGGGTCGGCATGGTGTCGTTGCCCTGGTCGAGGGCGGCCTGCGCGACGAAGGCCACCGATATCTCGGCGGGGGTGGCACCGTGGGCGCCGAACTGCGGACCGAGGACGAGGGGTTCGCAGGTGTCGGTGGCCGCGTTCGGGTCACCGACCACGCCGTACGCCGGGAAGCCCGACTTGAGGACGAGCTGCGGCTTGGCGCCGAAGTGGTCCGGCCGCCACAGCACGATGTCGGCCAGCTTGCCGACCTCGATCGAGCCCACCTCGTGGGACAGGCCGTGGGCGATGGCCGGGTTGACGGTCAGCTTGGCGATGTAGCGCAGGACGCGCGCGTTGTCGTCGTCCCCGTCGGCGCCGAACTGGGCCTTCATCTTGCCGGCCATGGCGAAGGTGCGGCGGACGGTCTCGCCGGCCCGGCCCATGCCCTGCGCGTCGGAGGAGGTGATGCCGATGGCGCCCAGGTCGTGCAGCACGTCCTCGGCGCCCATGGTCCCGGCACGAATGCGGTCGCGGGCCATGGCGGCGTCGCCCGGCAGGTCGGTCTTGAGGTCGTGGACGGAGACGATCATGCCGTAGTGCTCGGCGACCGCGTCCCGACCGAAGGACAGGGTGGGGTTGGTGGAGGAGCCGATCACGTTGGGGACGCCGGCCATCTTCAGGACGTTGGGGACGTGTCCGCCGCCGCAGCCCTCGATGTGGAAGGCGTGGATGGTGCGGCCCTCCAGGACGCGGAGGGTGTCCTCGACCGACAGGCACTCGTTCAGGCCGTCGCTGTGCAGGGCGACCTGGACGTCGTGCTCCTCGGCGACGCGCAGGGCGGTGTCCAGGGCGCGGGTGTGGGCGCCCATGTCCTCGTGCACCTTGAAACCGCTCGCCCCGCCCTCGGCCAGCGCCTCGATCAGCGGCGCCTCGTGGGACGACGAACCCCGGCCGAGGAAGCCGATGTTGACCGGCCAGGCGTCGAACGCGCCGAACGCGTGCTTCAGCGCCCAGGGCGAGTTGACGCCGACGCCCCACACCGGGCCGAACTCCTGCCCGATGATCGTCGTCACGCCGGACGCGAGCGACGCCTCCATGATCCGGGGGGAGAGCAGGTGGACGTGGGTGTCGACGGCTCCGGCGGTGGCGATGAGCCCTTCACCGGACACGATGGTGGTGCCGGTGCCGACCACGACGTCGACCCCGTCGAGGGTGTCGGGGTTGCCGGCCCTGCCGATCCCGCTGATCCGCCCCTCACGGATGCCGATCGACACCTTCCTGATCCCCTGGGCCGCGTCGATCACGACGACGTTGCTGATCACGACGTCACAGGTCTCGCGGACGGCGGCGGCCTGGAGGTGCAGTCCGTCGCGGGCGGTCTTGCCGAAGCCGGCCAGGAACTCGTCGCCGTACCGCTGGGCGTCGGACTCCACGCGGATCACCAGCCCCGTGTCACCGAGGCGCACGCGGTCACCGGCCCGGGGGCCGTGGGTGGCGGCGTAGGCGTGGGGGTCGACGTGGATCGACTCGCGGACCTCGCGTCCCTTCGAGCGGCTCATCTCCCGCCTCCTTCCGGTGCGTCCGGCTCTCCTGGCACTTCGCGCGCTTCCCGCTCTTCCTCAACTTCCCGTACTTTCTGCGCGACCCCCAGGTAGCCGCAGGCCGCGGCCCGCCGCAGCGCCTCTTCCTTCGCCCCCGGCGCGTCCAGCGGCCCGTCCACCAGACCCGCGAAGCCGATCGCGATCCGCCGCCCGCCGATGGGCACGAGGCCGACCTCGGCGCTCTCCCCCGGCCCGAAGCGGACCGAGGACCCGGCGGGGACGGCCAGCCGCATGCCGTAGGCCCGTTCGCGGTCGAAGTCCAGCCGCGGGTTGGCCTCGAAGAAGTGGAAGTGGGAGGTTACGGAGACCGGCACGGTCGCGGTGTTGGCCACCGGGATGCGCACCGCGACCTCGGTCTCGGCGTGGTCGGGCCCGGGCAGCAGGGCGCCCGGTGCCTCCTCCCCCAGCCCGTCCCCGATGGGGTCGGAGACCACGGCGAGCCGGGACCCGTCGTCGAAGACGGCCTCCACGTGCACCTCGGTGACCACGTCCGCGACGCCGGGCAGCACGTCGCCCGGGCCCAGCACGGACCGGGCCCGCTCGATCGCCTCCGCGAGCCGGGCGCCGTCGCGGGCGGCCTCGCACACGGTGTCCGCGATCAGTGCGGTCGCCTCCGGCACGTTGAGCCTGAGCCCACGGGCACGGCGGGCCCGGGCCAGCTCGGCCGCCCCGAAGAGCAGCAGCCGGTCACGTTCCGTGGGAGTCAGTCTCACGACGTGGCACCTCCTTGCCTTCCCTCAGATTTGAACATCACTCTAAACGGCATACACATGGTACGGACCGTTGACGGAGGGCAGCGCCACACGTCACATTGAGCGTCGCTCTAAACTACAGGCGGCCGTCGAAGTAGACCAGCCACGCCGATCGAACAGCGCGGAGTCGACACCGTCCCCGAGGAGGAACGAACCAGCGGGCCGCGGGACCTCGTCTCGATCCTGCTGGGCTCCAACCTCTGCCTCGGTGTGATCGTCTTCGGCTGGCCGCCGCCGTTCTTCGGCCTGGACTGGTGGGCGTCGGTCAGCTCCGTGGTGGCGGGCACGGTCTTCACGGCGCCGCTGGCCCTGGTCTCCCTGCGCACCGGCACCAACCTCTCCACGTCGTCCGGCGCCCGGTTCGGGGTGCGCGGGCGGCTGGTCGGCTCGGTGGTGGGGCTACTGCTCACCCTCGGTTACACCGTGCTGACCGTGTGGACCGGCGGGGACGTGATGATGGGCGTGCTGGACCGGCTCTCCGGATTGCCGCAGGGCGGGGCCGCGTACGCCGTCGTCTACGGGCTGCTCGCCGCGGCGACCGTCGCGGGCGCGGTCTACGGCTACCGGGTGCTGCTCGCCCTGTCCCGGGTGCTGGCCTTCGGCATGACCGCTCTTGGTCCTCGGACTGATCGCCTACGCCCCCGACTTCACGACCGCCGCGCTGCCCGAGGCGGGCGGACATCTGCTGGGCGGGTTCTGGCCGACGTGGCTGCTCGCCGCCGTGGCCGCCGGTCCGTCCGGACCGATCGCCTTCACCACGCTGCTCGGCGACTACACCCGCTGCATCCCCCCGGCCCGCTTCTCCTCCCGCCGGGTCCTGCACGCGAGCTGGCTGGACCTGATGCTGGGCCTGCTGGTGCCGCAGCTCTTCGGCACCTTCACGTCGTACGCCGCCCGCGCCGCCCTCGACTACGCGGGTCCGCTGGTCGACGCCGCCCCCACCTGGTACCTGGTGCCGCTGCTGCTGGCCGCCTCCGCGGGCTCGGTCGGCAACGCGGGACTGATGCTGTACTCCATGCGCGCGCCTACCGGCCCCGGGCCACCTGCGCGGTCGCCGTCGTCGCCACCGCCTGTGTCTTCGCCGGGCACTGCACCTGGGACGCACAGTCGGCGATGACGTCCTCCGTACTGCTGCTGACGGCGATCGGCACCCCGTGGGCGGTCATCACGATGATCGGCTTCGTACGCTGCGGCGGGGTGTACGACGCCGACGCGCTCCAGGTCTTCAACCGCCGGGCGCGGGGCGGCGCCTACTGGTACCGCGCCGGCTGGAACCTCCCGGCCACGGCGGCCTGGGCGGCGGGCGCGGTGGTCGGCGTGCTGGCGGTTTCCCTGCCGTCGCACGAGGGCCCGCTGCTGGCGCTCACCGGCGGCGTGGACTGCAGCTTCCTGCTGTCGGGGCTGGTGGGTGGGGTGGTGCACCTGCTCCTGCCACAGCCCCGGGCCCGCTCCCTGCGGAGCCCGGGGTCGGCCGACTCGGCCCGTCCGGCGCTTGAGGACGAGGCCGTCTAGGCCGGAGCGGGGCCCGGGGGCGAAGCCCCCGGCGAGGCCCGCCCCGGCGCCGGGCGCGCCTCAGACCAGCCGGTGAATCCACCCGTGCTTGTCCTCGGCGGTACCCCGCTGGATGTCCAGCAGCGCGTCGCGGAGCCGCTGTGTGACCTCCCCGGTCTCGCCCCCGCTCTGCTGCCACTGCGCACCGGCGCGCTTGACCGTGCCGACCGGCGTGATCACGGCCGCCGTACCGCAGGCGAAGACCTCGGTCAGGGTGCCGTTCTCCGAGTCGCGCTGCCACTGGTCGACCGAGATCCGGCCCTCCTCGGCCTCGTAGCCGAGGTCACGGGCGACGGTGAGCAGGGAGTCGCGGGTGACGCCCTCGAGGATGGAACCGGTGAGCGCGGGCGTGACGATCTTGTCGCTGTACACGAAGTACAGGTTCATGCCGCCCAGTTCCTCGACCCACTTGCGCTCGATCGCGTCGAGGTAGCAGACCTGGTCACAGCCCTTGGTGGCGGCCTCGGCCTGGGCGAGCAGGGAGGCCGCGTAGTTGCCGCCGGTCTTGGCGTCGCCCATGCCGCCGGGGACGGCGCGGACGCGGTCCTCGGAGACCCAGATGGAGACGGGCTTGACGCCGCCGGGGAAGTAGGCGCCGGCCGGGGAGGCGATGACCAGGAACTGGTACTCGTTGGCCGGCTTCACGCCCAGGCCGACCTCGGTCGCGATCATGAACGGGCGCAGGTAGAGGGACTCCTCGCCGCCGTGCGCCGGGACCCACTTCTCGTCCTGCCGCACCAGCGCGTCGCACGCCTCGATGAAGGTCTCCACCGGCAGTTCCGGCATGCCCAGGCGGCGCGAGGAGGCCTGGAAGCGCTGCGCGTTCTTCTCCGGGCGGAAGGTGGCGACGCTGCCGTCGGGGCGGCGGTAGGCCTTCAGGCCCTCGAAGATCTCCTGCGCGTAGTGCAGGACCATGGTGGCCGGGTCGAGGGAGAGCGGGCCGTACGGGACGAGCTGTCCGTCGTGCCAGCCGCGGCCCTCGGTCCACTTGATCGTCACCATGTGGTCGGTGAAGTGGCGGCCGAACCCGGGGTTGGCCAGAATCGCTTCCCGCTCGGCGTCGGAGAGCGGGGTGGCGGAGGGCTTGAGCTCGATCGTGGGCGTCGTCATGGATTGTTGTCCTTCACCGGTTTTGATTGTGACGGGCCGCTGTCACGCCCGTACGGCCGGTGGCCGGTGCTAGGACGTCCGAGCATTCCCTCATGTCACGGCTTCGCGTTCGATTATCGCGCGCGGCCCGTGACGGATGAAACGGGGTGAATGCGGCCCATGGTTCGATGGTCGCACCTGGCGGACGCAGGAGAAAGCCGCCGGGTACCTTGTTTTTCGGACCCGGCGGCTTCGAAAGATTGGATTTCGAGCGTGCCGGGTCAGCCGGCTACTCGTCCGGCGAGCGCGTCGCCGATCTCCGAGGTGGAGCGGGCGGGCTTGCCGGCACGCTCGCCGAGGTCGGCCGAGACCGCGTCCTCGATGCGGGCGGCCTCGGCCTCGTAGCCGAGGTGGCGCAGCAGCAGGGCGACGGAGAGGACCGTGGCGGTGGGGTCGGCCTTGCCCTGGCCGGCGATGTCGGGCGCGGAACCGTGGACCGGCTCGAACATCGAGGGGAACTCGCCGGACGGGTTGATGTTCCCGCTCGCGGCGACGCCGATGCCGCCGGAGACGGCCGCGGCGAGGTCGGTGATGATGTCGCCGAAGAGGTTGTCGGTGACGATCACGTCGAAGCGCTCGGGCTGGGTGACCAGGTAGATGGTCGCCGCGTCGACGTGCATGTACTCGGTGGTGACCTCGGGGTACTCCTCGGCCACCTTGTTGAAGACGTTCGTCCACAGGTGACCGGCGAAGGTCAGCACGTTGTTCTTGTGGATCAGCGCCAGCTTCCTGCGCGGGCGGGCCTGCGCGCGGGCGAAGGCGTCGCGCACGACGCGCTCGACACCGTAGGCCGTGTTGACGGAGACCTCGGTGGCGACCTCGTGCTCGGTGCCCTTGCGGATGGTGCCGCCGTTGCCGGTGTACGGGCCCTCGGTGCCCTCGCGGACGACGACGAAGTCGATCTCCGGCTGCCCGGCGAGCGGGGTGGCGACACCCGGCAGCAGCTTGGACGGCCGCAGGTTGACGTGGTGGTCGAAGGCGAAGCGGAGCTTGAGCAGGAAGCCGCGCTCCAGGACGCCGGACGGCACCGAGGGGTCGCCGATCGCGCCGAGCAGGATGGCGTCGTGCGCCTTGAGGGCGTCGAGGTCGGCGTCGGTGAGGGTCTCTCCGGTCGCGTGGTAGCGCCGGGCGCCGAAGTCGAACTCCTTGGTCTCCAGCTTCACATCCTGCGGGAGGACGGCGGAGAGGACCTTCAGACCTTCGGCCACGACCTCCTGGCCGATGCCGTCACCGGGAATCACTGCGAGTTTGATGCTGGGAGACATGACGGCACCCTACTGCGCGTCCCACGGGATGACATGCGGCGTCCGGCATTCGGACGCCGCTGTCGTCCCGCGCGACTCAGTGGCCGGTGGCGCCGCCGTTGTCGCGGCGGTCGAGGGCGCGCTGGAGGGCGGCGGCGGCGTTCTTGCGCTCGGAGTCGCTGGTACGGGAAAGGTGGCGGACTCGGCGGCGGACGGTGGTCTCGGCCATGGAATCGACTCCTTCGGCACAGCACACGGGGTGCGGAGAAAGGGGATTGCGTGAGGCCGGAAGGGGCGGGAAGCACGGAGCAGCAGGGGTTGCCTGCACGGAGCCCGGCTCACGACCGCCCTTCGCTCGATCGAGCGGGACGTTCGGCTCCTACAAAGTTAAGGGAGCACGGAGCGTCTGTCTCCACAATTACTCGGACTTCCTACTATCTGAGACAGTGGCCTCGACCGCACCGCCCTGACCTGCGAAAACGCCGACGGGCCAGGTCGGGTGACCTGGCCCGTCCGCGGGCGTGCCGAGGGGGCGTCAGCCCATGTGCGGGTACGTGTAGTCGGTCGGCGCGACCAGCGTCTCCTTGATGGCGCGGGTCAGCGTCCAGCGCATCAGGTTCTGCGGGGCGCCGGCCTTGTCGTTGGTGCCGGAGGCACGGCCGCCGCCGAAGGGCTGCTGGCCGACGACGGCGCCGGTCGACTTGTCGTTGATGTAGAAGTTGCCGGCCGCGTAGCGCAGCTTCTCCATCGTGTACGCCGCCGCCGCGCGGTCGTTGGAGATGACCGAGCCGGTGAGGGCGTAGTCGGAGACCGACTCCATCTGGGTCAGCATCTCGTCGTACCTGTCGTCCTCGTAGACGTACACGGCGAGGATCGGGCCGAAGTACTCGGTGCGGAAGACCTCGTTCTCCGGGTCGGTGCACTCGATGACCGTCGGGCGGACGAAGTAGCCGACCGAGTCGTCGTAGGAGCCGCCGGCGACGATCGTGCAGGCGTCGTCCTCCTTGGCGCGGTCGATGGCGGCCTTGTTCTTGGCGAAGGACCGCTCGTCGATGACGGCGCCGATGAAGTTCGACAGGTCGGTGACGTCGCCCATGGTGAGGTAGTCGACCTCGGCGGCGAACTCCTCCTTGAAGCCGTCGTTCCAGATGGACGCCGGGATGTACGCGCGGGAGGTGGCGCTGCACTTCTGGCCCTGGTACTCGAAGGCGCCGCGGGTCAGAGCGGTCTTGAGGACGGCACGGTCGGCGCTCGGGTGGGCGACGAGGAAGTCCTTGCCGCCGGTCTCGCCGACCAGGCGCGGGTAGGTGCGGTACTTCTCGATGTTGTTGCCGACCGTCTTCCACAGGTGCTGGAAGGTCTTGGTCGAGCCGGTGAAGTGGATGCCCGCGAGGTCCCGGTGCTCCAGGGCGACCTCGGAGACCGCGATGCCGTCGCCGGTGACGAGGTTGATGACGCCCCTGGGCAGACCGGCCTCCTCCAGGAGCTGCATCAGCAGCACGGCGGCGTGGGTCTGGGTCGGGGACGGCTTCCAGACCACCACGTTGCCCATCAGGGCCGGGGCGGTGGGCAGGTTGGCGGCGATCGCGCTGAAGTTGAACGGCGTGATCGCGTAGACGAATCCCTCCAGCGGGCGGTGGTCCATGCGGTTCCACACGCCCTGGGAGTTGGCCGGGGGCTGCTCGGCCAGGATGTTGCGGGCGTAGTGGACGTTGAAGCGCCAGAAGTCGATCAGCTCGCAGGGGCTGTCGATCTCGGCCTGCTGGGCCGTCTTGGACTGGCCGAGCATCGTGGAGGCGGCGATGGTCTCGCGCCACGGGCCGGACAGCAGCTCGGCGGCGCGCAGGATGATCGCCGCGCGGTCGTCGAAGGACATCGCGCGCCAGGCCGGGGCGGCGGCCAGGGCGGCGTCGATCGCGTCCTGGGCGTCCTGCTGGGTGGCGTTCGCGTACGTGCCCAGACGCGCCTTGTGGTTGTGCGGCTGCACGACGTCGAAGCGCTCACCGCCGCCCATCCGCTTCTCGCCGCCGATGGTGCAGGGCAGATCGATCGGGTTGTCGGCCAGCTCCTTGAGCTTGGCCTCCAGACGGGCACGCTCGGGCGAGCCGGGGGCGTAGCCGTGCACCGGCTCGTTGACGGGGGTGGGGACCTGGGTCACAGCGTCCATGGGTTCCGTTACTCCTTGACTTGAGCGGGTTGTGCGAGCGGGTGCGGGCTCAGCCCTTGCTCACCATCGAGCGGGCGAAGAACCGGAGGTTGGCCGGCTTCTCCGCCAGACGGCGCATGAAGTAGCCGTACCAGTCGGTGCCGTAGGCGGTGTACACGCGCATGCGGTGGCCCTCGGCGGCGAGCCGCAGGTGCTCGTCGCCGCGGATGCCGTACAGCATCTGGAACTCGTACTCGTCGAGCTTGCGCCCGGCGGTGCGGGCCAGCTCCTGCGCGATGGAGATCAGGCGCGGGTCGTGGGACCCGATCATCGGGTAACCCTCGCCCTCCATCAGCGTCCGCAGGATGCGCACGTACGCCTTGTCGATCTCGTGGCGCTGCTGGTAGGCGACCTCGGCGGGCTCCTTGTAGGCGCCCTTCACCAACCGTACGCGAGAGCCGTTGTCGGCGAGCCGGCGCGCGTCGGCCTCGGTGCGGAAGAGGTATGCCTGGATGACGCAGCCGGTCTGCGGGAAGTCCTTCCGCAGCTCCTCGTGGATGGCGAACATCGAGTCGAGGGTGGTGTGGTCCTCGGCGTCGAGGGTGACGGTGGTGCCGATCTCGGCGGCGGCCTCGACGACCGGGCGGACGTTCCGCAGGGCCAGCTCGTGACCGCCGGCCAGTGCCTGGCCGAACATCGAGAGCTTGACGGACATCTCGGCGCGGGTGCCGAGGTCCAACGGCTTGAGCCGGTCGATCAGCTCCAGGTAGGCGTCGCGGGCGGTCTCCGCCTGCGCCGGGGTGGTGATGTCCTCGCCGACGACGTCCATCGTCAGCTCCAGGCCCTGGTCGGTCAGCTCCCGGATGATCGGGACAATCTGGTCGACCGTCTCGCCGGGGATGAACCGGTCGACGACCGGCTTGGTCACGGGCGCGGCGGAAACCAGCCGACGCATCCGGTCGCTGCGGGACGCGGCGAGAATCACGGGACCCAACACGGGGCACCTCCACTTACCAACCAACACAGGGCCGTGGCCCGACGTTTCGGGAACGGCACGGAGAACCACCGTGAAATCTAAGGATGCCCCCGATCGTGGGCCATCGACAGCTGTCACGCATCCGTGCCACGGATCTCAGACAGATGTATGAAGGCCGTTCGCAAATGCGGCACAATGCCCGGGTGACGTCGGATTCCAGAGGTGCCGCAGGCGCAGGCTCCGGGGGCGCCCGTGGCGACTACCAGGAGCTGGTCGACGAGATCTCCGAAGTGCTGGGGGCCCCCGCGACCCTGGAGAACCGCGACTTCGAGCTGATCGCCTTCGGCGCCTACGACAGCGAGGGCGACCTGGACCCGTCCGTGCTGGACCCGGTGCGCACCCGCTCGATCCTGACCCGGCGCTCCACCGCGGCCGTCCGGACGTGGTTCGAGGGCTTCGGCATCACGCGCGCGAAGGGCCCCGTCCGCATTCCGCCGACCCCGGAAGCAGGGGTCTATCGCGGACGCACCTGCCTCCCGGTACGCCATCGGGGTGTCGTCCTCGGCTACGTGTGGCTCCTGGACACCGACCCCGGCCCGACCGAGCGGCAGCTGGCGGCGGCCATGGAGGTCACCGGCCGGATCGGCGCGCTGCTCGCGGACGAGGCGCAGCACGGCGCCGACCTGAGCCGGGAGCTGCGGGCGGTGCTGACCGCGGAGCGCGACTGGCAGCGGGACATGGCGGTGGCCGAACTGCGCACCGCGCTCGGCGCCCGCGCGGACACCCCGCACGCGGTGGTGTGTGTGGCCCCCTGGCCGTCGGCCGACCCCGACGACGCCCCCTCGGTGCGCACGGTGCCGGGGGCGACGGCGCTGTGCACGGTGCCGTGGGGAGCGTCGGCCCAGTCGCTGGCGCTGCTGGTCCGGTTGCGCTCGGCGGACGTGCCGGCCCCGGCGACCTCGGCGGCGGGGCGGCTGCTGGAGCGGGCGCGGGGCGTGGCCGGGGCCGTGGGTTCGGCGGCCGGGGCGGTGGCGGCGGCCCGGGCGGGCGCGGTGACGGCGGCAGGGGTCTCCGCCCCGCGCACCGGTCTGGCGGAGCTGGGGGCCGCCTGGCAGGAGGCGTCGGCGGCGGCCCGGGCGGCGCGCGCCGAGAGCCGGTTCGGGCCGGTCGCCGAGTGGACGTCCATCGGGGCGTTCCGCCTGCTGACCGGGTTGCCGGCGCAGTCCGCCCACGACCCTGCCGTACGGGTGCTGCTCTCCCCCGCCCACCGCGAGCTGGCCCGCACCGCCGAGGTCTACCTGGACTGCGCGGGCCAGGCGGGCCGCACGGCCACCGAGCTGGGCATCCACCGGCAGACCCTGTACTACCGGCTGTCCCGCGTCGAACAGCTCACGGGCCTGGACCTGGACGACGGGGAGGACCGGCTGCTGCTGCACATGGCGTTGAAGGCCGCCCGCCTGTGAGTGTCGCTCAGCCCTTCCGGACGCCCTCGCCGACCTGGCGCAGCCCCTCGGTGAGCCGGTCGGCCTCGGGGGCGTACTGGACTCCGCGTCCTCCCTCATGGAGACCGGCGCCGAGTTCGGCGGGGCGCTGGGAATGGCGGTGCTCGGCTCCATCGGTACGGCGGTCTACCGGCAGGAGATGCCGGACTCGGCACCGGAGGCGGCACACGAGACGCTGGGCAGCGCGCCGGCCGTCGCCGGGCAGTTGCCGGGGCGCGCGGGAGACGCCCTGGCCACCGCGGCACGGGAGGCGTTCACCAGTGGGATGCACGCGGCGGCGATCGCGGGCGCGGTGGTGCCCGCCGGCGCGGCGGTTCTGACGTCGGTGACACTGCGGAAGGTCCGGGTGCGCGAGGAGAGGTGCAAGGAAGACGCCGGACAGGCTGGACGTCCCAGCCCGTCCGGCGTTTCGAGGACGAGCCCGTTCAGGGCGAACGGGGGTCCGGGGGCGGTAGCCCCCGGAGGGGTCACTCAGACCAGGTTCACCGACCGGGCCGACGTCGCCCCGATCTCCGCGGCGACCTCGGCCAGCACTCCGGAGGGCACCGTGTCGTCGACGGTCAGCACGGCCAGCGCCTCTCCGCCGACCGTCGCACGGGCGACCTGCATGCCGGCGATGTTGATGCCGGCCTCGCCGATGACGCGGCCGACGGTGCCGACGACGCCGGGACGGTCCTCGTAGCGCAGGACGACCATGTGGTCGGCGAGGGCGAGGTCCACGTCGTACTCGCCGACGGCGACGATCTTCTGGAGGTGCTTGGGGCCGGCCAGCGTGCCGGAGACCGACACCTCCTCGCCGTCCTGGAGGGTGCCGCGCACCGTGACGACGTTGCGGTGCTCCGGGGACTCCGAGCTGGTGGTCAGGCGGACCTCGACGCCGCGCTCCTGGGCGAACAGCGGGGCGTTGACGTAGGACACGGTCTCGTCGACGACATCCTCGAAGACGCCCTTGAGGGCGGACAGTTCCAGCACCTTCACGTCGTGCTGGGTGATCTCGCCGTAGACCTCGACGTCGAGGCGGACGGCGACCTCGCCGGCCAGCGCGGTGAAGATGCGGCCGAGGCGCTCGGCGAGCGGCAGGCCCGGCTTGACGTCCTCGGCGATGACACCGCCCTGGACGTTCACCGCGTCCGGGACCAGCTCACCGGCGAGGGCGAGACGGACCGACTTGGCGACGGCGATGCCGGCCTTCTCCTGGGCCTCGTCCGTGGAGGCGCCGAGGTGCGGGGTGCAGACGACCTGGTCGAACTCGAACAGCGGCGAGTCGGTGCAGGGCTCCTTGGCGTACACGTCCAGGCCGGCGCCGGCGACGCGGCCCTCCTTGAGCGCCGAGTACAGCGCCTCCTCGTCGACGATGCCGCCGCGCGCGGCGTTGACGATGCGGACGCTCGGCTTGACCTTGCGCAGCGCCTCGTCACCGATCAGGCCGAGGGTCTCGGGGGTCTTGGGGAGGTGGACGGTGATGAAGTCGGAGACCTCGAGCAGTTCGTCCAGCGACAGCACCTTGACGCCCATCTGCGCGGCCCGCGCGGGCTGCACGTAGGGGTCGTAGGCTACGACCTTCATGCCGAAGGCCGACATCCGCTGCGCGACGAGGGCGCCGATGCGGCCGAGGCCCACGACACCGAGGGTCTTCTCGGCCAGCTCGACGCCGGTGTACTTGCTGCGCTTCCACTCGCCGTTCTTCAGCGCGGCGTTGGCCTGCGGGATGTTGCGGGCGGTGGCGACGAGCAGACCGCAGGCGAGCTCGGCCGCGGTCACGATGTTGGAGGTCGGGGCGTTGACCACCATGACGCCGGCCTTGGTGGCGGCGGAGACGTCCACGTTGTCCAGGCCGACACCGGCCCGGGCGACGACCTTCAGCTTCTTGGCGGCGGCGATGGCCTCGGCGTCGACCTTGGTGGCCGAGCGGACCAGGATCGCGTCCACGTCGGCGATGGCGGGGAGCAGTTCGGCCCGGTCCGCGCCGTTGCACTGGCGGATCTCGAAATCGGGGCCGAGCGCGTCCACGGTCGCGGGCGACAGCTCTTCGGCGATGAGTACGACGGGTTTCGAGCTCACGTGAGTCCTCACAAGTCCAATGCGGACGGCCGTCCCGACGGCCGCATTCGGTGTCGCTGAGCCGCGTGGAAGACGCACGACGCTGTGGGCCTGACGCGTATGTTGTGCAGCAGTCTAGTGGCGTGGCGGAGGTCGTCCTGCGCCTCTGCGGAAGGATCACCCGTCCGTGGCTGGACGGGGTGGACAACGCCGTACGTCCGACGTTACCCCGGGTTCGCCGAAGGGGCCGGGGCGATGTCGCCCCGGCCCCCGGCGTTGAGGCTTACGCCTCCTCGTCGACCCAGCTCATGAGCTTGCGCAGCTCCTTGCCGGTGGTCTCCAGCAGGTGCTCGGAGTCCTGCTGCTTGTACTCGTTGTACTTCTTCAGGCCGCCGTGGTACTCGTCCATCCAGTTCTTGGCGAAGGTGCCGTCCTGGATCTCGGCGAGGACCTTCTTCATCTCGGCCTTGGTGGCGTCGGTGATGATCCGCGGGCCGGTGACGTAGTCGCCCCACTCGGCGGTCTCGGAGATCGACCAGCGCATCTTCTCCAGGCCGCCCTCGTACATGAGGTCCACGATCAGCTTCAGCTCGTGCAGGCACTCGAAGTAGGCGATCTCCGGCTGGTAGCCGGCCTCGGTCAGGGTCTCGAAGCCCGCCTTGACCAGCGCGGCCGTGCCACCGCAGAGGACGGCCTGCTCGCCGAAGAGGTCGGTCTCGGTCTCCTCGGTGAAGGTCGTCTTGATGACGCCGGCGCGGGTGCCGCCGATGCCCTTCGCGTACGACAGGGCCAGCGCGAAGGCGTTGCCGGAGGCGTCCTGCTCGACGGCGGCGATGCAGGGAACGCCGCGGCCCTCCTCGTACTGACGGCGCACCAGGTGGCCCGGGCCCTTGGGGGCGACCATGCAGACGTCCACGCCGGCCGGGGGCTTGATGAAGCCGTAGCGGATGTTCAGGCCGTGGCCGAAGAACAGGGCGTCGCCGTCCTTCAGGTTGTCCTTGATGTGCTCCTCGTAGACCTGGGCCTGGATGGGGTCCGGGACGAGGATCATGATGACGTCGGCCTCGGCGGCGGCCTCGGACGGGCTCACCACGCGCAGGCCCTGCTCCTCGGCCTTGGCCTTGGACTTGGAGCCCTCGTGCAGACCGACGCGCACGTCGACGCCGGAGTCGCGCAGCGACAGGGCGTGGGCGTGGCCCTGGCTGCCGTACCCGATGACCGCGACCTTGCGGCCCTGGATGATGGACAGGTCGGCGTCGGCGTCGTAGAACAGCTCGGCCACTGGGTTCTCTCCTTGAGTGCAGGTGTTGCGTCCCACCGTATGCCGGTGAGGGGAAGGGAAGGTTCGGGGTCTCGGAATGCGGGCGGCCGGGGTGTCCGCGGCCGCCCGCTTCCGTCGTTATGCGGACCGGTCGAGTGCGCGCAGCGAGCGGTCCGTGATCGAACGGGCGCCGCGGCCGATGGCGATCGTGCCGGACTGGACGAGTTCCTTGATGCCGTACGGTTCCAGCATCCGGAGCATGGCGGACAGCTTGTCGCTGCTGCCGGTGGCCTCGATGGTCACGGCCTCCGGGGAGACGTCGACGGTCTTGGCGCGGAAGAGCTGGACGATCTCGACGATCTGGGAACGCGTCTCGTTGTCGGAGCGCACCTTCACCAGGACGAGTTCGCGCTGGACGGCCTGGGTGGGCTCCAGCTCGACGATCTTGAGTACGTTCACCAGCTTGTTGAGCTGCTTGGTGACCTGCTCCAGCGGGAAGTCCTCGACGCTCACCACGATGGTGATGCGGGAGATGTCGGGGTGCTCGGTGACGCCGACGGCGAGGGAGTCGATGTTGAAGCCGCGGCGGGAGAAGAGGGCGGTGATCCGCGCCAGGACGCCGGGGGTGTTCTCCACCAGGACGGAGAGCGTGTGCTTGGACATGGTCTCTTCGGTCTCTCTCGCTCAGTCGTCTTCGTTGTCGCCGAAGTCGGGGCGGACGTCCCGGGCGGCCATGATCTCGTCGTTGGAGGTGCCGGCGGCCACCATCGGCCAGACCATCGCGTCCTCGTGGACGATGAAGTCCACGACGACCGGGCGGTCGTTGATGGAGTTGGCCTCCTCGATGACCTTGTCGAGGTCGGCCGGGTCCTCGCAGCGGATGGCGTAGCAGCCCATGGCCTCCGACAGCTTGACGAAGTCGGGGACGCGGGTGCCCCGGGCGTCCGGGTTGACGTCGTCCGGGCCGGAGTGCAGCACGGTGTTGGAGTACCGCTGGTTGTAGAACAGGGTCTGCCACTGGCGGACCATCCCGAGGGCGCCGTTGTTGATGACGGCGACCTTGATCGGGATGTTGTTCAGGGCGCAGGTGGTCAGTTCCTGGTTGGTCATCTGGAAGCAGCCGTCGCCGTCGATCGCCCAGACGGTGCGGTCGGGGACGCCGGCCTTGGCGCCCATGGCGGCCGGGACGGCGTAGCCCATGGTCCCGGCGCCGCCGGAGTTCAGCCAGGTGGCGGGCTGCTCGTACTGCACGAAGTGCGCGGCCCACATCTGGTGCTGGCCGACGCCGGCCGCGAAGACCGTGCCCTCGGGGGCCAGCTGTCCGATGCGCTCGATGACCGCCTGCGGGGAGAGCGAACCGTCCTCCGGCTGGTCGTAGCCGAGGGGGTAGGTGTCGCGCCAGCGGCTGAGATCCTTCCACCAGGCGCTGTAGTCGCCCGTGTTGCCCTCGCTGTGCTCCTTCTGGACGGCCTGCACGAGGTCGGCGATGACCTCGCGGGCGTCGCCGACGATCGGCACGTCGGCGGTGCGGTTCTTGCCGATCTCGGCCGGGTCGATGTCGGCGTGGACGATCTTGGCGTACGGGGCGAAGCTGTCGAGCTTGCCGGTGACGCGATCGTCGAAGCGGGCTCCGAGGGCGACGATCAGGTCGGCCTTCTGCAGCGCGGTGACGGCGCTGACCGAACCGTGCATGCCCGGCATTCCCACGTGCAGCGGGTGGCTGTCGGGGAACGCGCCGAGCGCCATCAGGGTGGTGGTGACGGGCGCTCCGGTGAGCTCGGCGAGGACCTTCAGCTCGGCGGTGGCCTGCGCCTTGAGGACGCCGCCGCCGACGTAGAGGACCGGCCGCTTGGCGGCGGTGATCAGCTTGGCGGCCTCGCGGATCTGCTTGGCGTGCGGCTTGGTGACCGGGCGGTAGCCGGGCAGGTCCATGACCGGGGGCCAGGAGAAGGTGGTTCTCTTCTGGAGGATGTCCTTGGGGATGTCGACCAGGACGGGGCCGGGGCGTCCGGTGGAGGCGATGTGGAAGGCCTGCGCGATCACCCGGGGGATGTCCTCGGCCTTGGTGACCAGGAAGCTGTGCTTGGTGACCGGCATGGTGATGCCGACGATGTCCGCCTCCTGGAAGGCGTCCGTGCCGATCGCGGACGAGACGACCTGGCCGGTGATCGCGACCAGCGGCACGGAGTCCATGTGCGCGTCGGCGATCGGGGTGACCAGGTTGGTGGCGCCGGGTCCGGAGGTCGCCATGCAGACGCCCACCTTGCCGGTGGCCTGCGCGTAGCCGGTGGCCGCGTGGCCGGCGCCCTGCTCGTGGCGGACCAGGACGTGGCGCACCCGGGTGGAGTCCATCAGCGGGTCGTACGCCGGGAGGATGGTGCCGCCGGGAATGCCGAATACCGTGTCGACCCCGACCTCCTCGAGGGAGCGGATGAGGGACTGCGCACCCGTGACGTGCTCGGGGGCGGACTGTCCTCCGGATCGGGGCCGGGGCTGCGGGTGATGGGCCCCGGTGGCCTGCTCGGTCATCGGCATTCTCTTCTCGATGCTGAGGGTTTTTGCGAGTTTGGGGCGATGCGTGACTGTTGCTCAGCGGTGCTGGTGCAACAAAAAACCCCTCGTGCCATAAGGCAAGCGAGGGGAGCGCGCCGGGTGTGGGTCGCAGGGAGTCCGGAACGGTCCGGACGTCACCTGCTCAGCCGACGCGCTTTCCAAGTACGAGAATTCGGGTGCGCATGGCACTGACCCTCCACCCGGCGCACACCCACTGTCAAGTGGGTGGGACGGGCGTCTCATCATGTGAGCGGAGGGTCGTGCCACCACGCAGGACGGTGGGCAGACCGGCCGTGACACCGCCCGCGAAGGCGGGTTCGGCCGGACCGTGCGGCACCGGGTAGCGACCGGTGCCGAGCGCCCTGCGCAGCCGGTACTCGTCCAGCGGCCCGGAGAACGCCATGCCCTGCCCGTGCGTACAGCCCATCGCGCGCAGGGCGACGATCTGCTCGGGCAGGTCCACCCCGTCGGCCACGGACTGCAGCCCCAGGTCGGTGGCGATGCGCAGCAGACCACTGGTGATCTTGTGCAGCCGCCCGGACTCCACGACGCCCTCCACGAGTCCCCGATCGAGCTTGAGGACGTCCACGGGGAGGCGCCGCAGCGCGGTGATCGCCGCGTAGCCGCTGCCGAAGCCGTCCAGGGCGATGCGGACGCCGACCCTGCGCAGGGCGTTCAGCCGACGGTCCAGCTCGTCCAGGCCGACCCGTGGATCGATGTCCGACAGCTCGATCACGAGAGAGCCGGGGGGCAGCCCGTGCCGGGTGAGCAAGGCCTCCACGGTCCCCGGCGGCATGGAGCGGTCCAGCAGACGGCGGGCGCCGATCCGTATGGCGACGGCCACCGGCAGACCGGCCGCCGCGCGCTCGGCGGCCTGCTCCACGGCCTCCTGGAGCACCCAGCGGTCCAGCTCGGCGGTCCTGTCGCCGTCCTCGCTCACGCGCAGGAACTCCGCCGGGGTGAACAGGACCCCCTGGGAGGAGCGCCAGCGCGGCCGGGCGCAGACCGACGCGATCCGGCCGTCCGCCAGGGAGACCACCGGCTGGTGCAGCAGCGTGAACTCCCCGCCCTGCAGCGCGGCCCGCAGGCGCGTCGCCAGCTCGGCCTTGCGCACGACGTCCTGCTGCATCTGCGGTCTGTACAGCTCGACGCGCCCCTTGCCGCCGGCTTTGGCGCGGTACATCGCGAGGTCGGCGTTGCGCAGCAACTCCCCGGCGCCGAGGCCGGGTTCGGCGAAGGCGACTCCGATGGAGGCGTTGACGCGTACTTCGTTCCCGTCGATGAGGTACGGCTGCGAGAGGGTCGTCCTGAGACGGTCGGCGAGTTCCAGGATGTGCCGCTCGCGGGCGCCCCGCTCCCGGGCGGAACCGTCCCCGACGATCAGGGCCGCGAACTCGTCGCCGCCCAGCCGGGAGGCGGTGTCGCCCTTGCGGACGGCCTCGTGCAGTCTGCGGGCGGCCTGGACCAGCAGCTCGTCGCCGGCCTGGTGCCCGATGGTGTCGTTGACGGCCTTGAAACCGTCCAGGTCGATGAAGAGCACCGCGGTGCCACGCAGGGCGGCACCCCGGTCCGAGGCGCGACGGCCGGACAGGGCCTGCTGGACGCGTCGGGTGAACAGGGCGCGGTTGGGCAGGTCGGTGAGCGGGTCGTGTTCGGCGTTGTGCTGGAGCTGCGCCTGCAGGCGCACTCTCTCGGTCACGTCCCGGCTGTTGAAGATCAGTCCGCCGTGGTGCCGGTTGACGGTGGACTCGACGTTCAGCCAGCCGCCCTCCCCGGACCGGAAGCGGCACTCGATGCGCGTGGTGGGCTCCTCCACCGGACTGGCGGCGAGGAACCGGCGCACTTCGTGGACCACGCAGCCGAGGTCCTCGGGGTGGATGAGAGCGGCCAGCTCGCTGCCGACCAGCTCCTCGGCCGGGCGTCCGTAGACCCCGGCGGCGGCCGGGGAGACGTAACGGAGGATGCCGTTGGGCGCGGCGATCATGATGACGTCGCTGGAGCCCTGCACCAGGGAGCGGAAGTGGTTCTCCTTCTGGGCCAGTTCCTGGGTGAGGGTGATGTTGTCGAGCAGCATGATGCCCTGGCGCACGACGAGGGCGAGCACCACGGTGCCGCCGGTCAGCAGGACCACGCGGTCGACACTGCGGCCGTTGAGGACGTTGTAGAGGATGCCCAGGGTGCAGACGGCGGCGGCGAGGTACGGCGTGAGCGCGGCCAGGGAACCGGCGATGGGCCGGGCGGCGGGATAGCGCCCGCGCTCGCTCGCCGGGCCGGGGCCGGACGAGTGACCGGGCACGGCCGCCGGTGCCGGATGGTGGCCGGTGGCACCCCGCTGGCCGGGCACGTGCCCGCGCACCACGCGTGTGCGCCCGCCGCTCCGCTCCTCGTCCGCCTGCTGTCCACGCCGGGACGTGGCCCAGGGGGCGTAGGCGAGCAACAGCGAACCGGCGAACCAGCCGGCGTCGAGCAACTGGCCGGAGCGGTAGTTGTTGTGCAGCAGCGGCGAGGTGAACAGGGCGTCGCACATCACCGTCAGGGCCAACGCGCCGATGGCGGTGTTGACCGCGGAACGGCAGACGGGTGAGCGCCTGAAGTGCAGGGCGAGCACCATGCTGACGAGCGCGATGTCGAGCAGCGGGTACGCGACCGAGAGCGCGGAGTGGGCCACGCTGGAACCGCTGTCGGCCTTGGCCGCCTGGGCGAGCGCGAGGCTCCACGCCAGGGTCAGCAGCGAGCCCCCGATGAGCCACGCGTCGAGGCCCAGGCAGATCCAACCCGCCTTCGTCACGGGCCGCTTGGCCAGCACGAGCAGCCCGACGATGGCGGGCGGCGCGAAGCACAGGAAGAACAGGTCCGCGTAGCTGGGGCTGGGCACGGGCTGCCGCAGGACGACCTCGTACCATCCCCAGACCGCGTTGCCCAGGGACGACATCGCCGAGGAGAGGGCGAACAGCAGCCAGGCGGGCCGGAAGCGGACGCGGGGTCCACGGGCGTAGACGAAGCAGGAGACGGCGGCGGCTGCCGCGGCGGCGCTCAGCCCGAAGTCGCCCATGATCTGGGCGACGTAGTCCGAACCCCAGCCGAACGCGGAACCGACGGCGTAACCCGCGCAGATCAAGGCCAGGACGAGCTGGCGGACGAGGGTCGGCCCGCCGGCGGCGGCCGACGACCGGGACGACGGCATGGGTCCGGGCGAGGGCTGTGCGCGGAGCGCGCCGTCCAGCATGGGTACGGGGGTCGGTGGGCTCACCGGGGCCTCCTGGTCCGCGCCGTCCCCGCGGCCCGCGTGCCCCTCGGCGCCGCCTGTGTCTGCGTCCCTCGGCCGCTGTACCGGTACCGGTGAGGGCCGGGCGGACCGTGGTGGCCGGACCGGCCCCGTCTGCGCGCGGTCGTGGTCGTGCGCCAGGGTCGCCGGCGGCGGCTCCGCCACGTCGGGTCGTTCGTCCATAGGCCGTGCATCGCCCGTCGCCCCCCTCACTGTCTGGATCCATCCCCGGCGCCGACCGGTGCGCGGCGCGTCCCCTGTCGGACGATACACCAGGTTCGTCACTCAGGGACATAGTGTCTCTACTCTCCGTGACGACCAGCGGTTATGCGCACACCCACCGCGTCCGGGGCGTTGCGGAGGGTGCCCGGAGGTGGGCTAAGCACCCGTCGTCAGGATCACGTTGCGCAGCGGCTCCCGGTTCACGAAACGGCTCAACTGGTCCACCAGCAGCCGCTTGGCGCGCGGCAGAAAGGCGGAGGTCGGGCCCCCGGTGTGCGGGCTGACGAGTACGCCCGGAGCCTGCCACAGGGGGTGGCCCGGCGGCAGCGGTTCGGGGTCGGTCACGTCGAGGGCGGCGGTGATGCGCCCGCTCTCCAGTTCGGTGAGCAACGCCTTCGTGTCGACTACGGGGCCGCGCGCCACGTTGACGAGCAGAGCGCCGTCCTTCATGCGGGCCAGGAACTCCGCGTCGACCAGGCCGCGGGTCGCCTCGGTGAGCGGGGTGGAGAGGACGACGACGTCCGCCTCCGGGAGCAGGGCGGGCAGTTCGGTGAGCGGGTGCACCGGGCCGCGCGCCGTGGTGCGGGCGGAGCGCGCGACGCGCACGACCGGCGCGACCTCGAACGGCACGAGCCGGTCCTCGATCGCGGCGCCGATCGATCCGTAGCCGACGATGAGCACCTTCCGGTCGGCGAGCGCGGGCCGGAAGCCGCCCAGCCACTCGCCCCGGTCCTGCGCCCGGACGAAATCGGGAACGCCGCGCAGCGACGCGAGGATCAAGGTGAGGGTGAGTTCCGCGGTACTGGCCTCGTGCACGCCGCGCGCATTGCACAGTCGCACGCCCTCAGGCAGGTGCCGCAGTCCGGGCTCCACGTGGTCGATGCCCGCGGAGAGGGTCTGGACGACCTGGACGGAGCGCATCTCGGGCAGCGGGCGGGTGCCGATACCGCTGGGCTTCATGTAGGGGACGACGTAGTACGCGCAGTCGGCCGGGTCGGCGGGGAAGGTCTCCTCGCCGTTCCAGTAGCGGTAGGCGGGGCCCTCGGGGAGACCCTCGATCTCGTCCGGCGGGATGGGCAGCCACACGTCAGCAGTCATGGTCAGGAGGCTATGTCAGGGGTGCGGAAGGGCAGAGGTTAGGTTGGGTGGCCTGACGAGGGAGGGTCACGACCAGGTGGAGCGCAGGACGATCGGCGCGACGGCACTCGCGGTGGGGGCCGTCGGACTGGGGTGCATGCCGATGAACTGGGCGTACAGCGCGTCCCGGCAGCGGGGCGAGGAGTCGGTCAGGGCAGTGCACCGGGCCCTGGACCTGGGCGTCTGTCTGCTCGACACGGCCGACATGTACGGCCCGTTCACCAACGAGCTGCTGCTCGGGCGGGTGTTGAAGGAGCGGCGGCAGGACGCCTTCGTGTCGACCAAGGTCGGGTTGCTGGTGGGTGATCAGCACATCGTGGCCAACGGCCGCCCCGGCTACGTGAAACGTGCCTGCGACGCCTCCCTGCGCCGGCTGCAGACGGATGTCATCGACCTCTACCAGCTGCACCGCGCCGACCCCGAGGTGCCCGTCGAGGAGACCTGGGGTGCGATGGCGGAGCTGGTGCGGGCCGGGAAGGTGCGGGCGCTCGGGCTCTGCGCGGTCGGCGCGCGGTCGGCCCGGCGGTCGGGGGCTCGGCTGCACGACGCGACGGTGCGGCAGCTGGAGCGGGTGCAGCAGGTGTTCCCGGTGAGCGCGGTCGAGGCCGAACTGTCGGTGTGGTCGCCGGAGGCGCTGCGGACCCTGCTGCCGTGGTGTGTTTCGCGCGGCGTGGGCTTCCTGGCGGCGATGCCGCTCGGCAACGGCTTCCTGACCGGCACGCTGACGCCCGGCCAGGGCTTCGAACCCGAGGACCTGCGCGCCCGGCACCCGCGCTTCACCGCCGAGATGATGGCCGCCAACCAGCCGATCGTGGCGGGCCTGCGCCGGATCGCGGCCCGGCACGGCGACTCGGTCACGCCGGCGCAGGTGGCGCTGGCCTGGGTGCTGGAGCAGGGGCGGCACGTGGTGCCGGTGCCGGGGACCAAGCAGGAGCGCTGGGTGAACGAGAACGCGGGGGCGGCCGCCCTGCGGCTGACCGAGGACGACCTGGCGGAGGTGCGCCGGCTGCCGGCGGCTCAGGGCTCTTGGGAGTGACGCACGCGATTGCCGGGTTCGGGATCGGGCGATCGGGAACTTGGAGGGCGCGTGCGGTGTATGACAAGGAGAACCCGCCGCTTCGAAGGGACCCTGTCGACCATGATCGTGCAACGTCGAGCCGTGTCGGCCGTGTTGGCCGCCGCCGCCCTGCTGCTGACGGCCGGCTGCTCCTCCGACGGCGGGGAACCGTCGGGAGCGGACGGCGGCACCTCCGCGAGCCGTACGGCGGCTCAGTCGTCGCCCCCGGGGTCTGCCACCGAGGAGACCCCGCCCGCGAAGGGCTCCGTGGAGGTGGTCCGTACGGTCGCCACCGGCCTGAAGAGTCCCTGGGGCCTGGCACCGCTCCCCGGCGGCGGCCTGCTGGTCTCCTCCCGGAACGAGGCCACGATCACGCGGGTCGACGAGGAGACCGGCGAGAAGACGGAGCTGGGCGAGGTGCCCGGGGTGTCCCCGTCCGGCGAGGGCGGCCTCCTCGGCATCGCGCTCTCCCCCGACTACGCCTCGGACCGGATGGTCTACGCGTACTTCACCTCGGCCTCGGACAACCGGATCGTGCGCATGCGGTACGACGAGAAGGAGCCGCCCGGCGAGCGGCTGGGCGAACCGGACACGGTCTTGAGGGGCATCCCCAAGGGGGAGATCCACAACGGCGGCCGGATCGCCTTCGGCCCCGACAGGATGCTCTACGCGGGCACCGGCGAGAGCGGTGACACCGGGCTGTCACAGGACGAGGAGTCCCTGGGCGGCAAGATCCTTCGGATGACGCCGGACGGCGAGCCGGCTCCCGGCAACCCCTTCCCCGACTCCGTCGTGTACTCGTACGGCCACCGGAACGTGCAGGGGCTGGCCTGGGACGACGAGCAGCGGCTGTTCGCCTCGGAGTTCGGGCAGCAGACCTGGGACGAGCTGAACGCGATCAAGCCGGGCGACAACTACGGCTGGCCCGAGGCCGAGGGCAAGGGCAAGGGCGGCGGCTCCGGGTTCCACGACCCGCTCGCCCAGTGGAGCACCGACGAGGCCTCCCCCAGCGGCGCCGCCTTCGCCGAGGGCTCGGTGTGGATGGCGGGCCTGCGCGGTGAGCGTCTGTGGCGGATCCCGCTGAAGGGCACCGAGGCGGCGGCCGATCCGCAGGCGTTCCTCCAGGGCGAGTACGGCCGGCTGCGCACGGTGGTCCCGGCCGACGGCGACAGGCTGTGGCTCGTGACCAGCAACACGGACGGCCGGGGCGACGCGGAGGAGGACGACGACCGGATCCTGGAGCTGCGGGTGACCTGATGCGCCCGGGTGTCGTCAGTCGTCTTCCGCCTCGGCCGGGCGCGGGACCTGGACGACGACCTTTCCCGACGAGAGGTCTACCGGGCCGTGGCCCGGGTCACCGTCGCCGTCGCCGACGTCCTGGCGGGTCAGTTCCAGTCGGTTCTGCTCGTCGCGGGTGTGCCTGCGGCCGGGGGAGAACAGCTCCTCGAATGCGTTGAACACAAAGCCTCCGTCCGTCGGCGTCCTTCACAGCGTAAGCCTCACTCCGCCGAACCGGACCGGAGCGGTTCGGCCGGGAAGAGCGCCGGCCGGTGGGCGACCGTCGCCGCCTCGCCGCGGCCGGAGACGTCGAGCTTGGCCAGGATGTAGGAGACGTGGACGCTGGCGGTCTTCGGGGAGATGAAGAGCTTCTCCGCTATCTGGCGGTTGGTGCGGCCGTCGGAGACCAGGCGCAGCACGTCACGTTCCCTGCTGGCCGAGGGCCTCGGCCGGGTCGGCGGGGGCGCGCTCCGGCCCGGCGGCGCGGCCCAGGGTGAGACGGGCGCGCCGGCCGAGCAGGTCGACCGCGTCGGCCAGTGGACGGGCGCCGAGGTGGCGGGCGACGGTGCCGGCCAGGAGGAGCAGTTCGGTGGCGCGGGCGCGCTCGTCCTCGCCGCCGGTGTCCAGGAGGGCGGCGGCGAGCCGGTGCCGGCCCCGGGCGAGTTCGTAGGGCCGCTCCAGGCACTCGAAGGCGGTGACCGCCTCCGTCCAGAGCGCCGGGGTGTCCCGGCCCTCGGCCCGGTGGAGTTCGGCACGGACCCACTTCTCGTGGGCGAGCCAGGCCGGTGCGCCGGTGGTGAGCGACCTGGCGGCCTTGATGAGCCGCTCCAGGGCCTCGGCCCGCCCCTCCTCGGCGGCCGGCAGCCCGCGGGCGTCGGCCTCCGCCTCGGCGGCGGACAGCAGCAGCGGCCAGCCGTAGCGCTGGGTGCCGGGCGGCAGGCCCGCGTCCAGGGCCCGGCCGAGTTCGGGCGCGGACGTCCGGGACGCGGCCTTCGGCGGCGGCGATGCCGACGGCGAGGACGGCCAGCGGGAGGCGGCGCTGCGGCATGGGGTCGTGTGTGCCGTAGGCGGCGCGTGCCTCGGCGAGCAGCCGGGACGGCCTCGGCCGTCCCACCGCGGGCGAGGGCGACGACGGCCCGCTTGACGGCGGCGCCGCCGCGTGGCGCCGGGCCCCGGGCCGGGGCTCCGGCCCGCGCCGCGGCCTCCAGCGCCTCGTCCCAGCGGCCGAGCGAAATCAGCGACTCGGTGAGATTGCCCCACACCCAGGCCTCGGTCTCCAGCAGCCCCGTCCGCCGGGTGAGTTCGACGCCCTCGCGCAGGATGCCGAGCGCGTCCTCGGAACGGCCGACCTCGGCCGGTGCTTCGCTGTCTGCGATGCCTCAACCTTCGTCTCCCAGAGGCCGCCACATCGGGTGAGTTCCGCATCTTCGGCGCCGGGCGGGGCCATGGACGTGCATGGGGGGTCTTAGGGCGTGCGCCGGGGGGCGCGTGGATGCCCTAAGACCCCTGAGAAAGCCTGGTCAGCCGGTGGACGGCAGACCGAGAAGGATGTCCGTGTACTTCAGGACCGCGAGCAGCAGGCCGATGACGCCGAGGGCGACGCCCGCCCAGGCGACCGACTTGATCCACGGGGCCTGCGGGCGGCCGGGCGCGCCGAACGCGGGGCGGGCCAGCACCACGACACCGACTATCAGCGCGACCAGGGCGAACGCCCCGCCCCACAGGGCGGTGGCGTGCCAGGCGTTGCCGTAGCCCTTCTCTATCAGCATGCCCACGTTGGACGAGGAGGACGTCTGCAGCTGGCCGACCAGTGACTCGCGTGCGGAGGCCACGGTGCCGACCCAGCTGCCGGTCAGCGAGACGATGCCCAGACCGGCGGAGACGACGGCACCGGCGCCCTGGCCGACGCCGGTGGGACCCTCGGTCTCGGTGGTGGCGAGGTCGATGTCGTCAGCCGCCTCGGCGTCGTCGGGCGTGTCCTCCGCACCCTCCGACTTCTCGGCTCCGGTGGTCTCGGGAGCCTCCGCTGCCTCGTCCGTCCTGTGCTCGTCGGTCTTCACGCCGGTCTCGTCCACTGTCTTCGTTCCCATGCCTCGCACCGTACGGACGCTGTCTGAGAGGTCCCTTAATGATCCTTGTGAGCGGCACGCGCGCGTGCCTCACGTGCCGCACGCCACTCGGGCGCGAGTACCGCCCACACCTCGATGTCCTGGCGGACGCCCCGGTGGAGGGAGCTTTCGCGCAGCACGCCCTCACGCATCATGCCGAGTCGCCGGGCGGCGTTGACACTCGGGGTGTTCGCGGACGAGGCGTGCCACTCCACACGGTGCATGCCGCGCTCGTCGAACGCCCAGTCGATCAGGACCCGGGCACCGCGTGTGACCAGGCCGCGGCCCGTTCCGGCGGGCTCCAGCCAGCAGCCGATCTCGCAGACGCCGGTGGCGGCGTCGAAGACCCGGAAGAGGAGTCCGCCGACGAGCTTGCCGTCCAGCCACAGCCCGTGCAGGAAGCCGCTGTCGGCGGCGTGCCTGTCGGCGTATGCCTGGAGGATCTCCCGGGCGGAGGCCACGTCGGTGGCCTTGGCGCCGAAGGGGATGTGCTGTGTGATGAACTCCCTGCCCCGGTCCAGGTGGGCCAGGAACTCCTCGGCGTGCCAGGTCTCCAGGGGGCGCAGTTCGGCTCCGTCGTCACCCAGTGGTATCGCGTACATCCTGCTGCCGTTCCTCCTCCGCAAGGACGTCCGCCACTTCGGCGTCCGTCGCCGCGGCCAGCCTCTCATGGGCGGCACGGCACTCGGGCGGCTCGATGCTGATGCGGGGCAGGAGCCTGTCCAGGCGGCGCGGCAGCCACCAGTTGGCGCTGCCGAGCAGGTGCATGAGGGCGGGCACCAAAAGCGTGCGGAGGACGAAGGCGTCCAGGGCGACGGCGGCGGCGAGCGCGACGCCGAACATGGCGATGACGCGGTCGCCGCTGAGGACGAAGGCGAGGAAGACCGAGATCATGATGACCGCGGCGGAGTTGATCACCCGGCTGGTCTCGGCGAGGCCCACCCGGACGGCACGACGGTTGTCGCCGGTCTCCAGCCACTCCTCGTACATCCGGCTGACCAGGAAGACCTGGTAGTCCATGGAGAGCCCGAAGAGCACCGACACCATAATCACGGGGAGGAAGGGTTCGATCGGGCCCGCGCTGCCGAGGCCCAGCAGCTCGCTCCCCCAGCCCCACTGGAAGATCGCCACGACGATGCCGAAGGAGGCGGCGACGGCGGCGACGTTCATCGCGGCGGCCTTGACCGGGATGCCGATCGAGCGGAAGGCGAGCAGGAGCAGCAGGCAGCCGAGGCCCACGACGACGCCGACGAAGAGGGGCAGCTTGCCGACGATGACCTCGGCGAAGTCGTCGTAGCCGGCCGTCACACCGCCCACGTGCACGTCGAGCGCGGTGCCGTTCTCGGCGCGCGGCAGCACCTCGGAGCGCAGCCGCTCGACCAGCTCGCTGGTGTCCGGCGACTGCGGTGAGGACTCGGGCACGACGGTGAGGTACGCCGTGTCGCCGCCCGAGTCGTAGGTCACCGGGGTCGCCGAGGAGACGCCCTCGGTGGTGCGCAGGGAGGCGTCGAGGTTGTCCAGGGCGAGCCGGTCCTCGGCGCCGCCGACCTCGGTGACCAGGGTGAGGGGACCGTTGACGCCGGGACCGAAGCCCTCGACGAGGAGGTCGTAGGCCTGGCGGGTGGTGCTGCCCTTGGGGTCGTTGCCCTGGTCGGAGGTGCCCAGGCGCAGGCCGAGGGTGGGCAGGGCGAGGACGGTGATGACGACGAGCGCGAGGGCGCCGAGCAGCTTGGGGTGGCGCTCCACGAACGCCGACCAACGGGCGGCGAACCCGGTCGGCAGCTCGGGCTCGGGCCCGTGCTCCGCGAGTCGGTGCCGCTCGCGGCGGCTCAGGGCGCGCGGGCCGAGGTACGACAGCAGCGCCGGCAGCAGCGTCACGGAGGCGGCGACGGTGAGGACGACGGTGAGCGAGGCGGCGACGGCCACGCCGTTCAGGAAGCTGAGCCGGAGGATCAGCATGCCCAGCAGCGCGATGCAAACGGTGGCACCCGCGAAGGCGACCGCCCGTCCGGTGGTCGCGACGGCGTTCTCGGCGGCGTCGGCGACCGTGAGGCCGCGCTTCAGTCCGCGCCGGTGTCTGGTGACGATGAAGAGGGCGTAGTCGATGCCGACGCCGAGACCGATGAGGGTGCCCAGCATGGGCGCGAAGTCGGCGACGGTCATGGCGTGGCCGAGCAGGGTGATACCGGCGTACGCGGTGCCCACGGAGACGAGCGCGGTGGCGATGGGCAGCAGGGAGGCGGCGAGGGAGCCGAAGGCGAGGAACAGGACGACGGCGGCGACGGCCACGCCGACGGCCTCGGCAAGGTGGTCGTCGGGCGTCTCGGTGAGCGCGACGGCGCTGCCGCCCAGTTCGACCTGGAGACCGTCGGTCCCGGCCGCCTTCGCGGTGTCGACCACGGCCCGCGCCTCGGCCGGGTCTATGTCCTGGGAGGCGTCCTCGAAGGTGACCGAGGCGTACGCCGTGCGGGAGTTCCCGCTGATCCGCGGCGAGTCGGAGTCGTCGTAGGGGTTGGTCACCGAGGCCACGCCGGGGAGTTCCGCGATGCGGTCCAGGGTGCGCGTCACGGCCTGTTCGACGTCGGGGGCGCGCACGGTGCCGGTCGTCGTGTGCCAGACGATCGTGTCGCTGTCGCCACCGAGGCCGGGAAAGCCGGAGGTGAGCAGCCGGGAGGCGCGGTCGGAGTCGGTGCCGGGCACGCCGTAGTCGTTGGAGTACGCGGAGCCCGCGACCGCGGCGGCCGTGGTGGCGCCGCCGAGGGCGACGAGCCAGAGCAGAACGGTGACGAGACGACGTCGTACACACCAGCGTGCGAGGGCTGCCACGAACGTGCTCCCAGGTGTCTGATTGTGGATCTTTGACCGGGAACAGTCTTACTTAGTGTGAACCGCCCGCAAAGAACGCATGAGCAATGCGAAATCACTCTTCCAGGCGGAAGTGATCGTTTGCGCACTTAGTGGGCTTGCTCACAACAGAGGTCCTGGGGAACCCGTCGCGGTGACGCGTTCCCCAGGACCTCGGAGCAGCGGTGCTCAGCCCTCGGCGACGCCCAGCTTCTCCAGGATCAGCTCCTTGACGCGGGCCGCGTCCGCCTGGCCCCGGGTCGCCTTCATGACGGCGCCGACCAGGGCGCCGGCCGCGGCCACCTTGCCGCCGCGGATCTTGTCGGCGATGGCCGGGTTGCCGGCGATGGCCTCCTCGACGGCGGTGGTGAGCGCGCCTTCGTCGGAGACGACCTTCAGGCCACGCTTGTCGACGACCTCGTCCGGCGTGCCCTCGCCGGCCAGGACGCCCAGGATGACCTGGCGGGCGAGCTTGTCGTTCAGGTCGCCCTTGGTGACGAGCTCGGCGACCCGCGCGACCTGGACCGGCGTGATCGCCAGCTCGTCGAGCGCCTTGCCGGACTCGTTGGCGCTGCGGGCCAGCTCGCCCATCCACCACTTGCGGGCGGAAGCCGCGTCGGCACCGGCGTCGATCGTGGCGACGATCGGGTCCAGCGCGCCGGCGTTGAGGATGGACTGCATGTCGTTGCCGGAGATGCCCCACTCCTCGCGGAGCCGGTTGCGGCGCACCAGCGGCAGTTCGGGCAGGTTGGACCGGATCTCCTCGACCCACTCGCGGGACGGGGCGACCGGCACCAGGTCGGGCTCCGGGAAGTACCGGTAGTCCTCCGCCTCCTCCTTCACTCGCCCGGAGGTCGTGGACCCCGTGTCCTCGTGGAAGTGGCGGGTCTCCTGGATGATCGTGCCGCCGCCGCTCAGCACCGCCGCGTGACGCTGGATCTCGAAGCGGGCGGCGCGCTCGACGGAGCGCAGCGAGTTGACGTTCTTCGTCTCGCTGCGGGTGCCGAACCTCTCGGTGCCGTTGGGGCGCAGCGACAGGTTCACGTCGCAGCGCATCTGGCCCATCTCCATGCGGGCCTCGGAGACGCCGAGGGCACGGATGAGCTCGCGCAGCTCGCGGACGTAGGCCCGCGCGACCTCGGGGGCGCGCTCGCCCGCTCCCTCGATCGGCTTGGTGACGATCTCGATGAGCGGGATGCCGGCGCGGTTGTAGTCGAGGAGGGAGTGCGAGGCGCCGTGGATACGGCCCGTCGCGCCGCCGACGTGCGTCGACTTGCCGGTGTCCTCCTCCATGTGGGCGCGCTCGATCTGGACGCGGAAGGTCTCCCCGTCCTCCAACTGCACGTCGAGGTAGCCGTCGAAGGCGATCGGCTCGTCGTACTGGGAGGTCTGGAAGTTCTTCGGCATGTCCGGATAGAAGTAGTTCTTCCGGGCGAAGCGGCACCACTCGGCGATCTCGCAGTTCAGCGCGAGACCGATCTTGATCGCCGACTCGACGCCGGTCGCGTTGACGACCGGGAGCGCGCCGGGCATGCCGAGGCAGACGGGGCAGGTCTGGGTGTTCGGGTCGGCGCCGAGCGCGGTCGAACAGCCGCAGAACATCTTGGTCTTGGTGCCGAGTTCGACATGGACCTCGAGGCCCATGACGGGGTCGTACGACGCCAGCGCGTCCTCGTACGACACCAGGTCGGTCGTGGTGGTCACGGTGTAACTTCCCTCTCAGCCCAGCAGGACGTCGTCGTCGCCCAGGCGCTTCAGCTCGCGGTAGAGGATGGCGAGGTTGGTGACGACGGCGGCGCCGGTCACGACGGCGTCGAGCAGCCGCAGCGTGTCGCTGTCGCCACGAGCCTTCTTGATCTGCTTGTAGACACCCACGGCGCCGAACGCCGAGGTGGCCATCGAGACGTACAGACCGGACTTGGACCTCTTGAAGCCCTTGGCCTTGGACAGTGCGCTCACAGCGACGGTGCCTCCTCGATCAGCGGGTGGCCCCACTTTTCCACGAACGCGGCCTCGACGGCGGCGCCGACCTTGTAGAGGCGGTCGTCCTTCATGGCGGGGGCGATGATCTGCAGACCCACCGGCAGGTCGTCCTCGGGGGCGAGGCCGCAGGGCAGCGACATGGCCGCGTTGCCCGCCAGGTTGGTGGGGATGGTGCACAGGTCGGCCAGGTACATCGCCATCGGGTCGTCGGCGCGCTCGCCGATCGGGAAGGCGGTGGTCGGGGTCGTCGGGGAGACGATCACGTCGACCTGCTCGAAGGCCCGCTCGAACTCCTGCTTGATGAGGGTGCGGACCTTCTGGGCGCTGCCGTAGTACGCGTCGTAGTAGCCGCTCGACAGGGCGTACGTGCCGAGCATGACGCGGCGCTTGACCTCGGGGCCGAAGCCGGCCTCGCGGGTCAGGGAGGTGACCTCCTCGGCGGAGTGCGTGCCGTCGTCGCCGGTCCTGAGGCCGTAGCGCAGGCCGTCGAAGCGGGCGAGGTTGGAGGAGCACTCCGAGGGGGCGATCAGGTAGTACGCGGAGAGCGCGAGGTCGAAGGACGGGCAGTCCAGTTCGACGATCTCGGCGCCCAGCTCCTTCAGCAGCTCGACGGACTCGTCGAAGCGCTGGACGACGCCGGCCTGGTAGCCCTCGCCGCGGAACTGCTTGACGACGCCGACGCGCATGCCCTGCACGCTGCCGTTGCGGGCCGCGTCGACGACCGCGGGGACGGGGGCGTCGATGGAGGTGGAGTCCATCGGGTCGTGCCCGGCGATCACCTCGTGCAGCAGGGCCGCGTCCAGGACCGTGCGGGCGCAGGGACCGCCCTGGTCGAGGGAGGAGGAGAAGGCCACCATGCCGTAGCGGGAGACGCCGCCGTAGGTCGGCTTGACGCCGACCGTGCCGGTGACGGCCGCGGGCTGGCGGATGGAGCCGCCGGTGTCGGTGCCGATGGCGAGCGGGGCCTGGAAGGCCGCGAGGGCCGCGGAGGAGCCGCCGCCGGAGCCGCCGGGGATCTTGGTGAGGTCCCAGGGGTTGCCGGTCGGGCCGTAGGCGCTGTTCTCCGTGGAGGACCCCATGGCGAACTCGTCCATGTTGGTCTTGCCGAGGATGACGACGTCGGCGTCCTTGAGGCGCTTGGTGACGGTTGCGTCGTACGGCGGGATCCAGCCCTCCAGGATCTTCGAGCCGACGGTCGTGGGCACGCCCTCGGTGGTGAAGATGTCCTTGAGCGCCAGGGGGACGCCGGCCAGCGGGCCGAGCTTCTCGCCGCGCTCGCGCTTGGCGTCCACGGCACGGGCCTGGGCGAGGGCGCCCTCGCGGTCGACGTGCAGGAAGGCGTGCACCTTCTCGTCGACGGCCTCGATGCGGGCCAGGTGGGCCTCGGTGACCTCGACCGCGGTCAGCTCGCCGGAGGCGATCTTCTCGGCGATCTCGGCCGCGGTGAGCTTGATGATGTCGCTCATGGCGGTTACTCCTCCCCCAGGATCTGCGGCACCTTGAAACGCTGCTGCTCCTGGGCCGGGGCGCCGGAGAGCGCCTGCTCGGGCGTGAGCGACGGACGGACCTCGTCCGGCCGCATGACGTTCGTCAGCGGGAGCGGGTGCGAGGTCGGCGGTACGTCTTGGTCGGCGACCTCACTGACGCGGGCGACCGCGCCGATGATGTCGTCCAGCTGTCCCGCGAAGTGATCGAGCTCTTCGGGCTTCAGCTCCAGACGCGCCAGCCGGGCGAGGTGGGCGACCTCCTCGCGCGTGATGCCAGGCATGCAGCGTTCCTCTGGGGTGAGTGTGTGGTTGGGGCGAATCGGCTTTGGCAAGTCGGTTTGGCCCAATCCTATGGGGCGGCGCCCCGTGCCCGTGAAACGGTTTCCCCCGCCGCCCGCTCAGGCGCGGCGCGCGTCCCAGGCGGGGCTGCTCAGGACGTGGTTGTCGTACAGGTCCTGGACGTCCAGGAGGCTCTCCGGGGTGGCCTCGCCGAGGCGGATGCGCTGGAGGTGGCGGAAGTACTCGAAGCGCTCGATGCCCGGGGTGAGGACGATCAGCAGGTCGGCGCCGGTCAAGGGCACGGCGGCGAAGGCGTGCGGCTTGCCCGGCGGGATCACGACCAGGTCACCGGGCCCGGCGGTGAGGACGTCCTCGCCGGAGAGGATGTCGGCGGCGCCGTCGAGCAGGAAGAACATCTCGGCGCGGTTCTCGTGCCGGTGCGGCTTGGCGCCGTCGGCGCCCGCGGTGAGCGTGACGCGCTGCGTGGACAGGGCGCCGCCGGTAGCACTGCTGTCGGCCAGCAGACGCACGGTGGTGGGTGCCCGGCCGACGACCTCCGCGTCGGCCTCGCGGACGACCACGGACTCGTCGAACTTCGGAACGAACAGTGACATGGCTGGTTTCCCGGGTGTGCCGCGCGTCGGACGTGGACGGGTCGCCTCGGTGGGTGGGCGGCCGGCGTGGCCGGGTGACGTGGACGGCCACGGGGTGCCGGGTGCCCTTCGCCCGACCCGTGATGCGGGAGGTCAGCCGACCCGGCCCGGGTCGTC
This sequence comes from Streptomyces mutabilis, assembly GCF_014649815.1. GTDB lineage: Bacteria > Actinomycetota > Actinomycetes > Streptomycetales > Streptomycetaceae > Streptomyces > Streptomyces mutabilis. The sequence goes on from NZ_BMTT01000025.1 coordinate 44,323, forward strand.
CCCCGCCGCCGCGGGGAGCGCGGCGGCGGGCCGCTGCCAGCCCCGGGCGCCACGGGCCAGCAGCCAGGCGGTGGTCTCGTCCGGCGGCATCGCGGCGGCGACCAGCCAGCCCTGTACGGCGTCGCAGCCGAGGTCGCGCAGGCGCTCCCAGGTCTCGTCGTCCTCCACTCCCTCGGCGACGACGAGCAGACCGAGGGAGTGCGCCAGGTCGACGGTGCAGCGCACGATCTCGGCGTCCTCGGTGTCGACGGCCAGCCGGGCCACGAACGAGCGGTCGATCTTCAGCTCGCTGACCGGGAGCCGGCGCAGGTGGACCAGCGAGGAGTAACCGGTGCCGAAGTCGTCCAGGGACATCTTGACGCCGTGTCCGGTCAGGGCGTTGAGGGTGTCGGCGGCGCGCTGCGGGTCCTCCAGCAGGACGTGCTCCGTGATCTCCAGCTGGAGCGCTCCGGCCGGAACTCCGTGCCGGGCCAGCCGGGCCGCGACCGAGCCCGCGAAGCCCGGGGTGTGCACGTCGCGCGGGGAGACGTTGACCGCGACCGGCACGAACAGGCCCTGGGAACGCCAGTGGGCGACCTGTTCGAGCGCCGTCTCCAGTACGTACTCGGTGAGGTGGGGCATCAGCCCGGACGACTCGGCGATCGCTATGAACTCGTCCGGTGGCACCTTGCCCCGCTCGGGGTGCACCCACCGCACCAGCGCCTCCAGTCCGGCCACGTGTCCGTCGAAGCGGACCTTGGGCTGGTAGTGCAGCTGGACCTCGTGGGCGTCCAGGGCGCGGCGCAGGTCACCGAGCAGGCCCAGGCGGTCCGGGGTGTTGGAGTCACGCTTGGACTCGTAGACCTCCACGCCGGTGCGGTCGCGCTTCGCCTGGTACATCGCCACGTCCGCGCGGCGCAGCAGCCCTTCCGCGTCCAGCGCGTGGTCGGGGAAGACGGCGACACCGGCGCTGGCCTCCAGAACGAGGGTGAGCCCGTCCAGGTCCATCGGGGAGCTGAGCGTGCCGACCAGCCCCCGGGCGATCCGGGTCGCCGACGTGGTCGAGTCGGCGACGGGCAGTAAGACGGCGAACTCGTCGCCACCGAGCCTCGCGGCCTCCGCCCCGCGCGGCAGGGCCTGCCGCAGCCGGTCGGCGGTCTGCAGCAGCAGCCGGTCACCGGCGAGGTGACCGAGGGTGTCGTTGACCGACCGGAAGCGGTCGAGGTCGATCAGCAGCAGGGCGGCGCGGGCGCCGATGCGCTCGGCGTCGTCCAGCGCGGTCCAGGTGCGCTCCAACAGCCACTGCCTGTTGGGCAGTCCGGTGAGCGGGTCGCGTAACTGCTCTTCCGCACGGGCGCGGGCGATCCACAGGGTGTAGTCGAGGGCGATCAGCGGAATGGCGAACAGCGGCAGCAGCAGCGGCTTGGCGACGGCCACCACGCAGACCAGCGGGGCGATGCCGAGCAGCGCGACGGCGACCAGTCCCTGCCTGACCAGGGCGGTGCGGGCGACGGTGGGCAGGCCGGCCCGCGGTGTCTGCAGGTACCACAGCAGGGCGCGGGTGACGACGAGGTAGGCGACGGCGACGAGCACCACCTTGGGCACCGCGTACACCCCCCAGGTGGCCGGGTTCCAGGGGTCCTCCACGGACGGCACGGAGCCGCAGACACCGAGCAGCATCGCCCCCGCGGCGATACCGAGGACGTCCACCGCGCCGTGCAGGATGCCGTGCCGCCACCGGCCCCGGCGGGCTATGCCGACCAGGACGACGACGGTGAGGCTGACCATGCCGGCCGGAACCCAGCCGTACAGCAGCAGGACGGCGAGGGTGAGGGCGGCGCCGGACCCGGTGCCGCCCCACCAGCGGGACCGGCCGAGCATCACCAGGTGGCCGACGACGATGCCGGTCAGCACGGCCAGCGCCCAGCCGGCGGGGCCGGACGGGAAAAGCGCGTGGCCGCCGGTGAACGCCCGGTAGAAACCGGCGCCCAGCACGAAGGCGGCGGCCGCGACGACCGCCGAGGGCAACGCGGGCCAGGACAGGTGCCGTTCGCCGTCGGTGTCGGTGTGCGTCGGGACGTGGCCGGCGCGCGACGGTGCGGCGCCGTGGCCGGGGCCCCCGGGCCCCGAGCCGTGACCGTCACCCGGTGGCGCCGAGCCGTGGCCGGTCGTCGGCGGCGCGGAGGCGCGGGCGCCCACCGCGGGACGGGGTGCGCCACCACCCCGTTGCCCGAGCCACCGGCTCACGTGCCCCGCGCCCACCATGCGACGCAGCCGTGAGCCCGCGGCGGCGCTCTCGGTCGGTTCCATTCCCGTCCCTCTCACAGCCGGCGGTGCCCACGCCACGCGGCCCCCGCCTCGACCACCATCAACGGCTCCGCGTTGGAGAACCCTTCCCCCCGTCCCTCGGGGACAGGAGGATGCCCCAACCGCAGCTGGGCACGGCAGGCGCACATCCCAACAGTAGGCCGCGCAAGGCTTCCAGGGGCACCGGTCGTCGGCGGTTGCCCGAATGCGACCCGGCCACCCGTATGCATCTGGTATGCGCCGATCGGGTGGCCTTCAACCGCTATTCCTCGGCCGAAAGCGCGACTTCGGCCGCTGCTTCGGGTCCCTGTTCGAGCAGCACGGCGAAACCGTCCTCGTCCAGAACCGGCACCTTCAGTTGCATCGCCTTGTCGTACTTCGACCCCGGGTTGTCGCCGACCACGACGAACGAGGTCTTCTTGGACACCGACCCGGTCACCTTCGAGCCCCTGCTCTGCAGGGCGTCCTTGGCTCCGTCACGGGTGAAGTTCTCCAGGGTGCCGGTGACGACGACGGTGAGTCCTTCGAGCGGGCGCGGCCCCTCGTCCTCGCCGGTCGACTGCTCCTCCAGCGGGACTCCGGCCGCCTTCCACTTGCGGACGATCTCGCGGTGCCAGTCCTCGGCGAACCACTCCTTGACGGCGGCGGCGATGGTGGCACCCACGCCGTCCGCGCTCGCCAGCTCCTCCTCGGTGGCCTGCTCGATGCGGTCGATCGAGCGGAACTCGCGGGCGAGGGCCTGGGCGGCGACCGGCCCCACGTACCGGATGGAGAGGCCGTTGATGAAGCGGGCCAGCGGGCGGGTCTTGGCCTCCTCGATGTGCTTCAGCAGGGAGAGGGTGTTCTTCTTCGGCTCGCCCTCCTTGTTGGCGAAGACCGTGGCGATCTTCTCCTCACCCGTCTTGGGGTCGCGCTTGGGCAGACCGCTGTCCGGGTCGAGGACGTACGCCCTGATGGGCAACAGCTTCTCGACGGTGAGGTCGAAGAGGTCGCCCTCGTCCACCAGCGGTGGGTCGGCCGGCTCCAGCGGCCCGGTCAGCGCGGCCGCCACGACGCCGCCGAAGTGCTCGATGTCCAGGCACTCCCGGCCCGCCAGGTAGGCGACGCGCTCCCGCAACTGGGCCGGGCAGGTACGGGCGTTGGGGCAGCGGAGGTCGATGTCGCCCTCCTTCATGGCCCGCAGCGGCGTCCCGCACTCGGGGCACTCGGCGGGCATCACGAACTCCCGCTCGCTGCCGTCCCGCAGGTCTGCGACCGGCCCGAGGATCTCCGGGATGACGTCGCCGGCCTTGCGCAGCACCACGGTGTCGCCGATGAGGACGCCCTTGGCCTTGACGACCTCCTGGTTGTGCAGGGTGGCGAACTCCACTTCGCTGCCGGCCACGGTGACCGGTTCCACCTGCGCGTACGGAGTGACGCGGCCGGTGCGGCCGACGCCGACCTTGATGTCGACGAGCTTGGTGTTGACCTCCTCCGGCGCGTACTTGTACGCGATGGCCCAGCGCGGCGCCCGGGCCGTGGAGCCGAGCCGCCCCTGGAGGCGGATCTCGTCGAGCTTGACGACGACGCCGTCGATCTCGTGGGCCACCGAGTGCCGGTTCTCGCCGTAGTAGGCGATGAACTCGCGTACGCCGTCGAGGCCGTCGACGACCCTGTTGTGCGGGGAGGTGGGCAGGCCCCAGGTCTTGAGCAGGTCGTAGGCCTGGGAGAGGCGGGTCATGCCCTTGCCCTGGTACCCCTCCAGGACGCCGATGCCGTGGACCACCATGTGCAGCGGGCGGGAGGCGGTGACGCGCGGGTCCTTCTGGCGCAGCGAACCGGCCGCCGCGTTGCGCGGGTTGGCGAAGGGCTTGTCCCCCGTCTCGTTCAACCGGGCGTTGAGCTCCTGGAACTTCTCCATCGGGAAGTAGACCTCACCGCGGATCTCCACGAGGTCGGGGACCCCGTCGCCCTTCAGGCGCTCCGGGATCTCGGCGATGGTACGGACGTTTGGCGTGATGTCCTCGCCGGTGCGGCCGTCCCCGCGGGTGGCGGCGCGGACGAGACGGCCGCGCTCGTAGGTGAGGTTGACGGCGAGTCCGTCGACCTTCAGCTCGCACAGGAAGTGGTACTCCTGCTCGCCCAGCTCCTTGGCGATGCGCTCGGTCCAGGCGGCCATCTCCTCGTCGTTGAAGGTGTTGTCGAGGGAGAGCATGCGGGAACGGTGCTCGACGGCCGTGAACTCCGTCTCGTAGGACCCGGCGACCTTCTGGGTCGGGGAGTCCGGGGTGCGCAGCTCCGGGTACTCCTCCTCCAGCTCCTCCAGGGAACGCAGCAGCCGGTCGAAGTCCGCGTCGCTGACGACGGGAGCGTCGTTCACGTAGTACCGGAAGCGGTGCTCCTCGATCTGCTCAGCGAGCTGCACGTGCTTCTCACGCGCCTCGGCGGGCACGTTCGTCGTCTCCGCTTGCTTGTCGCCGGCCACCGTGTTGTCCTCCCGTTACTCTGGGTTGTCCGCGAGTGATCTCGCCGCCCGGACGCAGTGGGCGAGGGCCCGGCGGGCGTACTCGGGGGACGCGCCCGCGAGTCCGCACGACGGCGTGACGGTGACCGCCTCCGCGAGAAGCCCCGGAGACAGCCCCAGCCTGCGCCACAGCGTCCTGACACCCATGACGCTACCGGCCGGGTCTGACAATGCCGTGTCCGTGCCCGGGACGACACCGGCGAACAGGCGGGTGCCGCCCTCGACCGCCTCGCCGATCGCCTCGTCGTCACGCTCGGTGAGGAGCGAGAAGTCGAAGGAGACACCGGTGACACCCGCGCGACGCAGCAGGGCGAAGGGCACGTCGGGGGCGCAGGAGTGGACGACGACCGGGCCTGTGCCGTGGACGGCGGCCAGGTCCCGGAGGGCGGACTCGACGACCTGCCGGTCGACGGCGCGGTGGGTGCGGTAGCCGCTGGCGGTGCGCACCCGGCCGCGCAGTACGGGGGTCAGGGACGGTTCGTCGAGCTGGAGGACGACACGGGCGCCGGGGACACGGCGCCGCACCTCGGCCAGGTGCAGGCGCAGGCCCTCGGCGAGCGAGGCGGCGAGGTCGCGGCAGGCGCCGGCGTCGGAGAGAACCGCCTCGCCGTTGCGGAGTTCCAGGGCGGCGGCCAGGGTCCACGGGCCGACGGCCTGGACCTTGAGCGGGCCCTCGTAGCCCTGGGTGAACTCCTCCAGGGCGTCGAGGTCCTCCCTCAGCCAGGAACGGGCCCGCTTGGTGTCCCGGCCCGGACGGTCACCGAGGCGCCAGCCGCTGGGCTCCACGCGCGCGTAGAGCTCGACGAGCAGGCCGGCGGTGCGACCGATCATGTCGGCGCCGGGGCCGCGGGCGGGCAGTTCGGGGAGGAAGGGGAAGTCCTCGAAGGTGCCGGTGCTTGTCTTCGCGGCCTCGCGGGCGTCCTGGCCCGGCAGGGAGCCGATGCCGGTGGCGGGGCCGAAGCGGGGGTTGTCGTTCACAGGGGAAGCGTACGCAGGGTGCCGGGAAGGGTTTCGCCCCCGCCGCCCCTGCCCTTCCCGTGCCCGGGGGCTGCCGCCGCCGGACCCCCGCTTCGGCCTGGACGGCCTCGTCCTCGAACGCCGGACGGGCTGGAATAACCGGTGCTTACCGCCCCGGGCGCACCGTCAGGTCGTTGACCTCCGCGTCCCTCGGGAGGTCCAGAGCCATCAGGATCGTCGTGGCCACCGACTCGGGGTCGATCCACCGGGCGGGGTCGTACTCCTTGCCCTCCTGCCGGTGGACCTTGGCCTGCATGGGGCTGGCGGTGCGGCCGGGGTACACGGAGGTGACGCGGACGCCGTTCGCGTGCTCCTCGTGGCGGAGGGAGTCGGCGAGGGCCTTCAGTCCGTGCTTGGAGGCGGCGTACGCGGACCAGCCGGCGTGGGCGTTGAGGCCGGAGCCGGAGTTGACGAACAGCACGTGGCCCTGGGCGACGCGGAGCTGGGGCAGGAAGAGGCGGGTCAGCTCGGCGGGGGCGACCAGGTTGACGTTGAGCTGGTTGCGCCAGGTCTTCGGGGTGAGGTCGCCGACCGTGCCGAGGTCGACGACGCCCGCGATGTGCAGCAGCGAGTCCACGCGGTCGGGCAGCGTCTGGTGGGAGACGGCCCAGGAGAGCTTGTCCGGTTCCGCCAGGTCGCCGACGAGCGTCCTGGCGCCGGGGAACGCGGCCGCCAGTTCCTTCGCGCGGCCCGCGTCGCGCGCGTGCAGCACGATCTCGTCGCCGCGTTCGTACAGGCGGCGGGCGACGGCCGCGCCGATGCCGGAGCCCGCTCCGGTGATCACATGTGTAGCCATGCCCGCCATGCTCGCATCACCGCGGGCCTACTCGATGCCCTGGCTCTCCTCCAGGTAGGCGAGCGCGCCGACCGGCTCCTCGGCGAAGAACACCAGGTCGGTGAGGGGGCGGGGCAGGAAGCCCTCGTCCTCCATGCGGCGGAACTGCTCCTTGAGGCCGTCGTAGAAGCCCGCCGTGTTGAGCAGGACGACCGGCTTGTCGGTGTGCCCGTGCTTCTTGAGCTCCAGGATCTCGGTGGCCTCGTCCAGCGTGCCGGTGCCGCCCACCATGATGACGACGGCGTCGGCCTTCTCCAGCAGCAGCCGCTTGCGTTCGGCGAGGTCCCGCGCGATGACCATCTCGTCGGCGCCCTCGCGCGCCTTGGCCGCCAGGAAGTCGACCGAGACGCCGAGCAGTCGTCCCCCGGCTTCCTGCACCCCGTCGGCGACGACCTTCATCAGGCCGACGTCGGACCCGCCCCAGACGAGGGTGTGACCGCCCTTGCCCAGCAGTTCGGCGAACTCCCGCGCGGGGCGCGTGTAGCGCTCGTCGAGGTCGGCGGCGGAGAGGAAGACGCAGATGTTCATGGTCTTCATCGTACGGCCGGGCCCGGAGGGGAAGAACCCGGCCTCCGGGCGCGCTGCAGTGAGCGACACCCCGCCACCGGGAGGACGATCGTGACCAAGGGACTCAAGGGACACCGCATCACCGTCGAACCGAGCGACCGGCACGTGCGCGTGGTGCGCGGCGACCGGGTGCTGGCCGAGAGCGACGCGGCGCTGGTGCTGCATGAGACGGGCTGTCCCGACCGGTACTACATCCCGGCCGAGGACGTGCGGCTCGACCTGCTCACGCCGTCCGGTACGACCACTCACTGCCCCTTCAAGGGCGACGCGTCCTACTGGTCGCTGCCGGACGCCGCCGACCTGGTCTGGGCGTACCCGGACCCGAAGCCGGAGGTGGCGGAGATCAAGGACCACCTGTGCTTCTACGACGCGGAGGTGTCCTGACCCGTTCCTGACCGATTATTCGCGTGCCGTAGGGCAGTCTGCACAGGCATGGAGATGCAGGCCCTCTCACGCGACGGCACGCGCATCGGCTACGAACGCACCGGTGACGGACCGGCGGTCGTCCTCGTCAGCGGCGCCATGTCGACCGGCGCCACGATGGTTCCGCTGGCCGCCGAACTGTCGGGCCGTCTCGACGTCACCGTGTACGACCGCAGGGGCCGCGGGCGAAGCGGCGACACGGCGCCCTACTCGGTGGAGCGCGAGGTCGAGGACCTGACGGCGCTGATCGAGGCGCTGGGCGGCGAGGCGTCGCTGTTCGGTGTCTCGTCGGGCGGCGCGCTGGCGCTCCGGGCGGCGGCGAGTGGGTTGCCGGTGCGCCGCGTCGCCGTGTACGAGGTGCCGTACGCCGTGGACGACGCGACCGCGCGGGCCGGTGCGGAGTACCGGGAGCGGCTGACGGAGGCTCTCGGACAGGGGCGGCACGGGGGCGCGGTGGAACTGTTCCTGCGGTTGGCCGGCCTGGGCGAGGAGATGATCCGGGGCGCCCGCCAGTCGCCGATGTGGGCCGGCATGGAGTCGGTCGCGCCGAGTCTGGCGTACGACGACGCGGTGATGGGCGACAACCGCGTTCCCCGGGCCGAGATCGCCTCGATCACCTGTCCCCTGCTGGCCCTCGCGGGCGGCGCGAGCGACGGTTGGTGGCACGAGGCCGCCCGTGCGATCGCGGACGCCGCCCCCGACGGGAGGTACGGCACCGTCGAGGGGCAGACCCACATGGTGGAGCCGGGCATGCTGGCGCCGGTGCTGGCGGAGTTCTTCGCGCGGTGATCGCGGTGATCCGGTGGCCGACCTGGGTGGGCGGGTCCCTCCGCTCAGGCCGCGCCCGCCGTCGCCCGCGAGGTGGACGCGATCGTCGCCGACCCCACCACCCGCGTGCCGTCGTACAGCACGATCGCCTGGCCGGGGGCGACGCCGCGCACCGGCTCCGTGAACGTCACCTCCAGGGCACCGTCGACCAGTTCCGCGCGCACCTCGGTCTCGCCGCCGTGGGCGCGGAGCTGGGCGGTGTAGGTGCCGGGGCCGGTGGGGGCGGCACCGCACCAGCGGGGCTTGATCGCGCGCAGGGCGTCGACGTCCAGGGCCTCCGCGGGGCCGACGGTGACGGTGTTGGTCACCGGGGAGATGTCCAGGACGTAGCGCGGCTTGCCGTCGGGGGCCGGGGTGCCGATCCTGAGGCCCTTGCGCTGGCCGATGGTGTAGCCGTAGGCGCCCTCGTGGGTACCGAGCCGGTTGCCCGCCTCGTCGACGATGTCGCCCTCGGCCTTGCCGAGCCGGCCGGCCAGGAAGCCCTGGGTGTCGCCGTCGGCGATGAAGCAGATGTCGTGCGAGTCGGGCTTCTTGGCCACCGCCAGGCCCCTGCGCTCGGCCTCCGCGCGGATCTCGTCCTTGGTGGTGACCGTGTCGCCGAGGGGGAACATCGCGTGGGCGAGCTGGCGGTCGTCCAGCACACCGAGGACGTAGCTCTGGTCCTTGGCCATGTCGGAGGCGCGGTGCAGCTCGCGGGTGCCGTCCTCGCGGAGGATCACCTGGGCGTAGTGGCCGGTGCAGACGGCGTCGAAGCCGAGCGCCAGTGCCTTGTCGAGCAGCGCGGCGAACTTGATCTTCTCGTTGCAGCGCAGGCACGGGTTCGGGGTGCGGCCGGCCTCGTACTCGGCGACGAAGTCCTCGACCACGTCCTCCCGGAAGCGGTCGGCGAGGTCCCACACGTAGAACGGGATGCCGATGACGTCCGCGGCGCGGCGGGCGTCCCTCGAGTCCTCGATGGTGCAACAGCCCCGCGCGCCGGTGCGGAAGGACTGCGGGTTCGCGGAGAGCGCGAGGTGGACGCCGGTCACGTCGTGCCCCGCCTCGGCCGCGCGGGCGGCGGCGACGGCGGAGTCGACTCCGCCCGACATGGCGGCGAGGACGCGGAGGGGACGGGTGCGCTGCGAGGTGTCAGTCATAACCCCTCCAGAGTACGGGGAGGCGGGAACCGGAGCGCGCGAGTATGCGTTCACGATCACATGGGGGCTAAGCACGCATCGACAGGCTCATCCACCGGCGGGTCCGCGAGCGGACCGGGCGGCGGGTCCGGCGGGTCCAGGGACGCGGACCGGCGCATCGGCCGGCGGGCGCTGCTCGTCGGCGGCACCGCGGCGGCCGTGGGCACCGCGGTGCTGGCGCGCGACGAGCTGGCCCGCCTGTGGTGGCGCGTGCCGGGGGTGGAGCGGCCCCGCGAGGAGGGCGTGGTCGACTACGCGGCGGCCAGCTGGGTGGCGGCGTCGGACGAGAACTGGCGGCGGGCGGACCGGCCCGACGACTTCGGCGTCGACATGGTGATCGTCCATGTCACGCAGGGCAGCTTCGCTAGCGCGGTGAAGGCGTTCCAGGACCCGGCGCACAAGGCGGCCACGCACTACATCGTGGGGCAGGACGGCCGCGTCACCCAGATGATCCGCGAGCTGGACGTGGCGTACCACGCGGGCAACCGCGACTACAACGAGCGCAGTGTGGGGATCGAGCACGAGGGCTTCGTGGACCGCCCGCAGGACCTCACCGACGAGATGTACGCGGCCTCCGCGCGGCTGACGGCGGGGATCTGCGCGCGGTACGACATACCCCTGGACCGCGAGCACATCATCGGCCACGTGGAGGTGCCGGGCACCGACCACACCGATCCGGGGCCGCACTGGGACTGGGACCGGTACATGGAGCTGGTGCGGCGGGCGGCGACGAGCACCCCCTCTCCCGGTCCCTCGGCCCCCTCCCCCGGTACCTCGAAGAGCGCCTGACCCCGGCGTCGGCTAGCTCAGCCCCGCCGCCCGCGCCCGTTCGACCGCCGGGCCGATGGCCTTGGCGAGTGCCTCGACGTCGGCCTCGGTGGAGGTGTGGCCCAGCGAGAAGCGCAGGGTGCCGCGGGCCAGGTCGGGGTCGGTGCCGGTGGCCAGGAGGACGTGGCTGGGCTGGGCCACGCCCGCGGTGCAGGCGGATCCGGTGGAGCACTCGATGCCCTGGGCGTCGAGCAGGAGGAGGAGGGAGTCGCCCTCGCAGCCCGGGAAGGTGAAGTGGGCGTTGGCGGGGAGACGGCCACCCGGTGCCGGGTCGCCGCCGAGGATCGCGTCCGGCACCGCCGTACGGACCGCGTCGACCAGGGCGTCGCGCAGGGCGCCGATCTCGCGGGCGAACCATTCGCGCTGCCCGGCGGCGAGGCGCCCGGCGACGGCGAAGGCGGCGACGGCGGGGACGTCGAGGGTGCCGGAGCGGACGTGGCGTTCCTGGCCGCCGCCGTGCAGGACGGGTACGGGGCTGTACTCGCGGCCGAGGAGCAGTGCGCCGATGCCGTAGGGGCCGCCGACCTTGTGACCGGAAACCGTCATCGCGGCGAGCCCGGAGGCGGCGAAGTCGACGGGGAGCTGACCGATCGCCTGGACCGCGTCGGCGTGCAGCGGCACGTCGAACTCGGCGGCCACGTCGGCGAGTTCCCGGACCGGCATGACCGTGCCGATCTCGTTGTTGGCCCACATGACGGTGGCGAGGGCCACGTCGTCGGGGTCGCGGGCGATGGCCTCGCGCAGCGCGTCGGGGTGGACGCGGCCGTGGGCGTCGACCGGCAGGTACTCGACGGTGGCGCCCTCGTGCTCGCCGAGCCAGTGGACGGCGTCGAGGACCGCGTGGTGCTCGACGGGGCTGGCCAGGACCCGGGTGCGGGTCGGTTCGGCGTCGCGGCGGGCCCAGTACAGGCCCTTGACGGCGAGGTTGTCGGCCTCGGTGCCGCCGGAGGTGAGGACCACCTCGCTGGGACGGGCGCCGAGTGCCTCGGCGAGGGTCTCGCGGGCCTCCTCGACGGTGCGCCGTGCGCGGCGGCCGGACGCGTGGAGGGAGGAGGCGTTGCCGGTGACGCTGAGGTGCGCGGTGAGTGCCTCGACTGCCTCGGGGAGCATCGGGGTCGTCGCGGCGTGGTCGAGGTAAGCCATGGTGAGGCCGATTCTACGGGTCGGTCGCGCCCGGCCTCAGAGCAAGGCTGGCCTCGTCGCGGAGCGGGCTGGACGAGGCGGTGCGGTGGCTCAGAGGCTCCACGACATCGTGTTGTCCGCGGACATGAACGCCGCCAGGACGAGCAGGTCGGCAATGCCCAGGCCGAGGCCCAGGAGGGCCCGGCCGCGGCGCGCGGTGCCGCGCCGCAGGGCGACGCCCGCCAGGGCGATGGCGATCGGACCCAGGAACACGTTGAGGACGAGCAGACCGAGCAGGCCGAGGACGAAGGAGGCGACGGCCATGCCGTCGGTGTCCCGGATGCCGGTATCGCGGGCGGCCGGTGCGGTGAGCTGCATGGTGGTCTCCCTGCCGTGCGTCGGTGGACCGTGCGTCAGTGGGCGGAGGTGCCGCGGCGGCGGCCCTGCCGTTCACGGATCGCGAAGACGCCGAGCCAGACGGCGATGACCAGGCCGACGGCGACGGAGAACGTGAGCGGTGCGTGGGCGACGGTGCCCAGGACCACGCCGAGGAGCAGGAGTGCGGCGACGAGAAACAGCATGGAGCGGATCCCCCAACCATCGGTGAACGCTCGTAGTTACACTTGTTCACTGACTATCCAGTCTAGCGCGCCTCATGGGTTCTCAATTTCAGAGAACAGTTGTTAACTGCATGGCATGAGTCACACCCCCGGTGTCCGTCTAGCCCAGAAGCGGAAGACCCGGCAGGCGCTGCTGGACGCGGCGCTCGCACTGCTGGAGGAGCAGAGCCTGAGCAGTTTGGGTCTGCGCGAGGTCACGCGCGCGGCGGGCGTCGCGCCGACCGCCTTCTACCGGCACTTCCGTTCCACGGCCGACCTGGGCGTGGCGCTGGTGGAGGAGGCGCTGGGGAGCCTGCACCCGATGATCCGGACCACCGTGTCGCCGGCCGAGGGCAGCGACGAACGGATCGCCCGCGCGGTCGAGTTGATCGCCGGACACGTGGCCGCCCACCCCGCCCACGTCCGTTTCGTCGCGCGTGAACGGCACGGCGGGGTGCAGCCGGTGCGGGAGGCGATACGGGAGCAACTGGTCAGGTCCGCCGGAGAGGTCAGGGACGAGCTGGCCAAGGACCCCGTGTCGGCGGGCTGGAGCGAGGCCGACCTGCTGATGCTCGCGGGCCTGTACGTCGACCAGATGCTGGCCACGGCCTCACTGTTCCTGGAGACGCTTCAAGCCCCGGAGGAGGAGCGCCGGCGCGCGGCCGACACCGCGACGCGCCAGATGCGGCTGATCAGCGTCGGCCGCCGGCACTGGCTGGACTGACCCGGCACCGGCGGCGGGCCCCGGTCAGCCGAGCCGGACCCGGGCGAGCTGGCGGGACTGGGCCACCAGGCGGTCGGCGCTGTCCCAGACTTCGGCGTCCTCCTCCAGGAAGCCGCCGGCGAGGTTGCGGGTGGTGATGGAGACGCGCAGCGGGCCCGGCGCCGGACGGCACCGCACGTGCACGGTCAGCTCGACCGTCGGCACCCAGCCCTTCAGCCCGAGCTCGAAGGCGGTCGGCGGCAGCGCGTCCACCGCGAGGAGCAGCGAGAGGGGGTCGGCGTCACGGCCGTCGGCGAGCCCGAACCAGGCCCGCATCTCACCCCGGCCGGAGGGCTGCCCGAGCGCCCAGCCCAGCGTGGCGGGGTCCAGCTTGAGCATCAGACGGTCGGCGATGGCCGAACTGCCGTCGACGGGGGTGGGGCCGTCCTCCGCGCCGAGGCACTGGTCCATCGGCGGGATCGCGGGGGGCTTCGCCGAGGTCCGGACGTCGTCGGGCAGCGCGTCGAGGTCGCCGTAGGAGGCGAGGGCGCGGATGCGCTCGACCTCGTTGCCGTCGTCGTCGTACTGGAAGAGGGAGGCCTGGCCGGTGGAGAGGGCGCGGCCCGTCCGGGCGGTCTCGGTGCGCACGACCGCCGGGCCCGGCCGGGAAGCGGTGAGGTAGTGCGCCGAGATGGTGAAGGGGTCGGTGTGCGGGAGGGCGTCCGCGAGGGCCCTGCCCAGGACGGCCAGCAGATAGCCGCCGTTGACGGCGTTGATGATCGTCCAGCCGGCGGAGAGGCCGATGTCGTAGACCCCGGGCGCGCGCCGGGTGACGGCGGTGTCCCGGTCGAACTCGCTGTCGCCGATAGAGGCCCGGGTGACCGCCGCGGAGGCTGCTTCTGGCATGGCTGTACGGTACAACACCCAAGTACTAAGCGGTAGCTTTTCGCCTGGCCGCCCGACCGATGCCCGCGAGGCCGGAACGGTCCCGAGCTCAGCCGCGCGCCCGCAGATAGCCCTCCAGTTCGGCGGCGCCCACGAGCATCGCCCGTCCGCGGGCGGACACCCGGCCGCGCCAGTCCCGCAGCGCGGCCTCCAGCGGCTCCGGTCCGCCGGCCCCGCGCACCTGGTCGATCACGGGGGCGATCTGCTCCAGCAGATAGCCGCCTCGCCGCAGCTGATGGACCAGCCGGGCGTCCCGTACGTCGGCCTCGCCGTAGACGCGGTACCCGGTCAGCGGGTCGCGGCGCGGCTGGACCAGACCGGCGCGCTCCCACTTCCGCAGGGTCGCGGGACGGATGCCGAGTTCCTGGGCCAGCGGCCCGACGAACGTTCCCCCACGGCCGGGCTCCCGTGCGGCGGGCGCGGACGTCAGGTCGCGCAGCGCGCGCTCCACCGCCTGGAGGGTCCGCCGGTCGGCGAGCAACTGGGCGTGACTGTCGTCGATGAGCCGGAACGCCTCCCCCTCGGCGCCCCGGTTCACGGCCCGCATGATCGAGGCCGCCGTCCGGTGGCCGTGCCCCGGCACCAGGGCGAGGAAGGTGCCGAGGGCACGCGCGTGCAGCGGGGTGTAGGTGCGGTATCCGCTGTCGGTGCGGTCGGCGGCGGGGAGGATGCCGGCTTCCTCGTAGTTCCGGACGGCCTGCGTGGACAGTCCGTGCCCGCGCGCCAGGTCGACCGGCCTCAGCTGTGCGTCGGTTTGAAGGTTTCTGGGCACAAGTCCGAGGCTATCGCTGAAAAGTTCACACCGAAAGTTCAACGATACCGTTGAAGGCATGGCTACCGACATCAAGGACACCGCCCGTGCCGTCGAGGCCGCCGCGCTCATGGAGCTGCTGCCGGCCCGGCCCAGGATGCTCGCGCTGGGCGAGCCGACCCACGGCGAGGACCTGCTGCTCGAGACGCGCAACGAGCTGTTCCGGCAACTGGTCGAGGAGGAGGGCTACCGGACGATCGCGATCGAGAGCGACTGCCTGGCGGGCCTGGTCGTCGACGACCACGTCACCTCGGGCACCGGCACGCTCGACGAGGTCATGGAGCACGGCTTCAGCCACGGGTTCGGCGCGTCCGAGGCCAACCGCGAACTCGTGCGCTGGATGCGGGAGTACAACGAGGGACGGCCGACGCCCGAACGCGTCCGCTTCGCCGGTTTCGACGGCCCGCTGGAGATCACCCACGCCGAGAGCCCGAGGCAGGCTCTCACCGCGCTCCACGCTTTCCTCGCGGCCCGGGTGGACGCCGCCCTGCTCCCCTGCACCGCGAAGACGCTGGACCGTCTGGTGGGCACGGACGACCGGTGGACCGAGCCCGCCGCGATGACGGACCCGGCCCGCTCGGCGGGGCGGTCGGCCGAGGCCCGGGAGCTGCGGCTGCTCGCCGACGACCTGGTGTCGCTGCTCGACGAGCAGACGCCCCAGGTCCACGAGGCGGCGGCCTCGCGGGAGGACCTGGACCGGGCACGCCTGTACGCGCGTACCGCCACCGGCCTGCTGCGCTACCACCACTGGATGGCCGACCCCTCCCCTGCCCGCATGAACCGGCTGCTGGGCCTGCGGGACCGGATGATGGCCGACAACCTCCTCGCGCTCGCCGACCGGGGCCCGGTGCTCGTCCACGCCCAGAACGCCCATCTCCAGCGGGCGAAGAGCAGCATGCGGATGTGGCAGGGGCCGGTGGAGTGGTGGAGCGCCGGTGCGCTGGTGAGCGCCCGGCTCGGCGAGGAGTACGTTTTCGTGGCCACCGCGGTCGGGACGATCCGGCACCAGGGGGTGGACACCCCGCCGCCGGACAGCGTCGAGGGGCTCCTGTACGCGCTCCCGGAGGACCGCTGCCTCGTCGATGCCGCGGAGCTGGCCGCCGCCCTCGGCGACAGGCGGCCCGCACACCGGGAATCCCCCTGGTTCGGCTACGCACCGCTCGACCCGGACCACCTGACCGCGATCGACGGTGTCGTCTTCCTCAAGGAGGTCCCCCGGCGCCGGTGAGCTCAGTCCCCCTCCACCACGGTCGACCGCCGGTTCCAGGCGCGCGGTGCCCGCCAGTGGAAGCGCAGGGCGAGCAGGCGCAGGACGAAGGCCGTGACCACCGCCAGGCCGGTGGTGAGCGGGGTGAGGGCCTCGTAGCGGATGCACAGGGCGACCGTCGTGGCACCGACGATCGCGGGGACGGCGTACAGGTCGCGGTCCCAGCGCAGCAGCGAGGGGACCTCGTTGGCGAGCACGTCCCGCAGTACGCCGCCGCCGACCGCGGTGGCCAGGCCCAGGCAGGCGGAGGCGGTCAGGCCGAGCCCGTAGTCGTACGCCTTGGTGGTGCCGGCGACGCAGAACAGGCCGAGGCCGGCCGCGTCGAAGACGTTCACGCCGGTCTGGAGGCGCTCCACGTGCGGGTGGAGGAAGAAGACCAGGGCGGTGGCGAAGAGTGGGGTGACGAAGTACCCCAGGTCCGTGAAGGCCGCGGGCGGTACGGCGCCGATGACCAGGTCCCGGAACAGCCCGCCGCCCAGCGCGGTGACCTCGGCGAGGACGGCGATGCCGAACACGTCGAAGTTCTTGCGTACGGCCAGCAGCGCTCCGGAGATGGCGAAGACGAAGATGCCGACCAGGTCGAGCGTGTGCTGGACGGTGGGGGTGAAGAGTTGCTCGTACACCCTGCCATTCTCACCTGCCGATGAGCCCCCGCCTTGCGAACGAAGGCGGGGGCTCACGCGCGGCGAACGGTCACTTCTCCTTGGCGGGAGGCTCCTCCTCGGCGCTCTCGGTGCCCTCGGTGCTCTTCGCGTCCTTGGTGCCCTTCTTCGCAGTCTCGGTGCGCTTGGCAGCCTCGGTGCTCTTCGCGGCTTCGGCGCCCTCGGCCTCCGGAGCTGCGGCCTCCGCGGCCACCGCCTCCGCGGCCACCGCCGCCGAGGTCCGGGCCGACTCCGCGAGCGCGTCCTCGGCCACCAGCTCCGCCGCCTCCTTGGCGTCGGAGAGCAGGACGACGTCCTGCGGGGCCTGGTCCTCGAAGTTCTCCGGGTGGTGGCAGGCGACCTGCTGGCCGGGGCGCAGCTCCTTCAGCGGCGGCTCGGTCGTCTTGCAGATCTGCGTCGCCTTCCAGCACCGGGTGTGGAAGCGGCACCCGCTCGGCGGGGAGATCGGCGAGGGCACGTCGCCCTTGAGCAGGATGCGCTCGCTCTTGGCGCCGCGCCGCGCCGGGTCCGGGATCGGGACCGCCGACATCAGCGCCTTGGTGTACGGGTGCATCGGCGACTTGTAGAGCAGGTCGCGGTCGGCCAGCTCCATGATCTTGCCGAGGTACATCACCGCGATCCGGTCCGAGACGTGCCGGACGACGGACAGGTCGTGAGCGATGATCACGTACGTCAGGCCCAGCTCCTGCTGGAGGTCGTCGAGGAGGTTGACGACCTGGGCCTGGATCGACACGTCGAGCGCGGACACCGGCTCGTCGGCCACGACCAGCTTGGGGTTGAGCGCGAGCGCGCGGGCGATGCCGATGCGCTGGCGCTGACCGCCGGAGAACTCGTGGGGGTAGCGGTTGTAGTGCTCGGGGTTGAGACCGACCACCGACAGCAGCCGCTGGACCTCCTTCTTGACTCCGCCCTCGGGCTCGACGCCCTGGAGCTTGAAGGGAGCGCTGACGATCGTGCCGATGGTGTGGCGCGGGTTCAGCGACGAGTACGGGTCCTGGAAGATCATCTGCACGTCGCGGCGCAGCGGACGCATGCCGCCGACCCCGAGGTGGGTGATGTCCTTGCCCTCGAACTCGACCGTGCCGGCGGTCGGCTCCAGGAGCCGGGTGATGAGCCGGCCCATGGTCGACTTGCCGCAGCCCGATTCACCCACGACGCCGAGGGTCTCACCGGAACGGACCTCGAAGTCGATGCCGTCGACGGCGCGCACCGCCCCGACCTGGCGCTGCAGCAGGCCCTTCTTGATCGGGAAGTGCTTCTGCAGCCCGGTCACCTTCAGCAGGGTCTCGCCGGGGGCGGCGTCCTCGGTGAGGGTGGCACCGCCCGTCGAGCCGTCGCTCTGTGCGGGGATCGTCACCGCTTCGTCCTCTGCCTTTGCCTTTGCCTTGTCGCTCACAGCTTCGGCGCAATCTCTTCGGTCCAGATCCGCTCCCGCTGCTCCTGCGACATGTGGCAGGCGGCCCAGTGCTTGCTGCCGACCTCGGTCAGCTCGGGGCGGACCGTGCGGGTGACGTCGTCCTTGGGCACGTCGGCGTACGGACAGCGCGGGTTGAAGGCGCAGCCGGACGGGAGGTTGATCAGGGAGGGCGGGGAGCCCTTGACGGGGATGAGGCGTTCCTGCTGGTCGCGGTCGAGTCGCGGCATCGAGCCGAGCAGCCCCCAGGTGTAGGGGTGCCGCGGCTCGTAGAACACCTTCTCGGCGGGGCCCCGCTCCACACACCGGCCGCCGTACATCACCAGGAGGTCGTCGGCCAGTTCGGCGACGACGCCCAGATCGTGGGTGATGATGATGACCGCGGAGCCGAACTCCTTCTGCAGGTCCCGGATGAGGTCGAGGATCTGCGCCTGGACGGTGACGTCCAGGGCGGTGGTCGGCTCGTCCGCGATGAGCAGCTCGGGGTTGTTGACCAGCGACATCGCGATCATCGCGCGCTGGCGCATACCGCCGGAGAACTCGTGCGGGTAGCTGTCCACCCGCTTGTCCGGCTGCGGGATGCCGACGCGGTCGAGCATCTCCACCGCGCGGCGCTTGGCGGTCTTCTTGTCCACGTCGTGGTGGATGCGGTACGCCTCCACGATCTGCTGGCCGATCGTGTAGTACGGGTGCAGCGCGGACAGCGGGTCCTGGAAGATCATCGCCATCTCCCGGCCGCGCAGCTTGCGCACGTGGTCCGGGTCGGCGGAGAGCAGCTCGGTGCCGTCCAGCCAGATCTCACCGGATATCTGGGCCTTGCGCCTGCCGTACTGGCCGGCGGTGTGCAGGCCCATGATGCCGAGCGAGGTCACCGACTTGCCGGAGCCGGACTCGCCGACGATGCCGAGGGTCTTGCCCCGCTCCAGCTGGAAGCTGAGTCCGTCGACGGACTTGACCAGGCCGTCGTCGGTCGGGAAGTGCACCTTCAGGTCGCGTACTTCCAGGAAGGCGCTCGGCGCGGCCGAGGAACCGGTGGGCTCGCCCACGGCTGCTCCGCTCTTGCTGGTGTCGGTCATGCGAGCCTCACTCGGGGGTCGATCACGGCGTACAGGACGTCCACCACGAGGTTGGCGATCAGCACCGCGAGAGAAGTGATCAGGGTGACGCCCAGGATAAACGGCAGGTCCTGGTTCTGGATCGCGTCCAGGACCTTCTGGCCGAGGCCGGGGAGGCTGAACGTGGTCTCGGTCAGGATCGCGCCGCCCATGAGGGCGCCGAGGTCCATGCCGAGCATGGTGAGCAGCGGAGTCAGCGTCGAGCGCATGGCGTGCTTGCGGATGACGACCGGTTCCCTGAGGCCCTTGGCGCGCGCGGTGCGGATGTAGTCCTCGCCGAGGATCTCCATCATGGTGGCCCGGGTGATCCGGGCGTACATGGCGGCGTACAGGAAGGCCAGGGTCACCCAGGGAAGGATCATGCCGCCGAGCCAGCCGGTGAGGCTGTCCTCCAGGGGCACGAACTCACCGTCGATCCAGCCCAGGCCGTAGGAGAAGATCGCCAGACTGAGCAGACCGGTGAAGTAGATGGGGAGGGAGACGCCGGCGAGCGCGACGATCATCGCGCCACGGTCCCACAGGGTGCCCCGCTTGAGGGCGGAGAGCACACCGGCGGCGAGACCGAAGATCAGCCACAGCACGGCGGCACCGAGTGCGAGGGCCAGGGTCACCGGGAAACGCTCGGTCAGCACCGGCCAGACGGCCTGCTCGGTCTTGAAGGAGTATCCGAAGCACGGCGCGGAGCAGTTGGTCACATCGCCGCCGGAGGCGTAGGTGCGCCCCACGAAGATGCCCTTGATGAACTCCCATGCCTGGACGACGACCGGGTCGTCGAGGCTCAGCTTCTGCCGCACGGCCTCGACGGCGTCGGGGCCGGCCTGCTTGCCCACGTAGTTCAGGGCGATGTCGACGCCCGCCCACTTGGGGACGAGGAAGAAGATGCAGAAGACCACCAGGATGATGACCACCAGCATCACTGCGGCGGCGAACAGCCGCCTGATGAGGTAAGCGAGCACAGCGTGCGGCCCGCCGCGGACCGCGGGCACCGGAGATCGTCCGGTGCCCGCGGTCACGCCGCGCCGGCCTTCACCTGCCTTTCGTGCCGTACGGCGGGTGTGCCGGTTACTTCTTCGGGTTCTTCAGGCCGAGGTTGACGAAGTCGTACATACCGCTGTAGCCGTCGGTGGTGTACACGTTCGCCAGGTTGTCGGAGCGCCAGTTGATGAACTTCTCGAAGACGAAGGGCAGGTAGTACGCGCCCTCCATCACCTTGTGGTTGATCTCCGTGGCGATCTTGGCCTTGCCCGCGTCGTCCAGCTCGGTCAGGTAGTCGGCGAACAGGCCGTCGATCTCCTTGTCCTTGATCAGCGCGAAGTTGTTGTTGGCGCTCTCGAGGATGTAGTCGCTGTGCCACAGCGGCAGACCGTAGCCCTGGACGGACGGGAAGTCCGGGCCCCAGCCCATGATGATGACGCCGTAGCCCTTCTTGGCCACGTTGGAGGGGCTGCCGACGACGCTGGCGTACTGCGAGCCGTCGTACTGCTCGATCTCCAGGTCGATGCCGACCTTCTTCAGCGACGCCTGCATCGACTCGGCGGTGGCGACCTCGACCGGCTTGTTGTTCCGGACCGCGATCTTGCTCTTGAAGCCGTCGGGCTTGCCGCAGGCCTTCAGCTCTTCCTTGGCCTTCTCGACGTTGCCCTTCTTGTTCTCACCGGCCATGCCGTACGGGTCGTACTTCTGGCCCTCGGAGCCCGGGACGGACGGCGGCAGCATGTTGGTGCCGATGTCGCCGCCGGCGACCGGGCCGCCGCGCGCGGTCTGCAGCGAGACGTGGTCGGCGCCGAAGAGCATCGCCTTGCGGCAGTGGATGTTGTCGAACGGCTTCACGTTCTGCGCGAAGGTCGCGTAGCGGATGTAGCCGGAGACCGGGTTGTCCAGGTTCTCCTTGTGCTCCTTCAGGGCGGTGGTGCGGCCCTGCGGGGACAGACCGGTCTGGGCGAGGTCCAGGTCGTAGTCACCCGCGACGAGGCGGGCGTCCAGGTCGTTGGCGTTGGAGAAGAACTTGATCGTGATCTTGTCCGGGTACGCCTTGCGGACCGGGTCCGACTCCTGCTTCCACTCGGTGTTGCGAACCAGGGTCAGGTCCTTGCCGGGGTTGTAGGACTCGAACTTGTACGGGCCAGAGGAGAACGGGCGCAGGCCGTACTTGGACTTGGTGTCCTTGTCCTGGCGGACCGGGGACGCCGAGGTCAGCGCCAGCATCTCCTCGAAGTCCGAGTTGGGCTCGGGCAGGTGGAAGACGATGGTCTTGTCGTCCGGCGTCTCGATCGCCTTCAGACCCAGCTTGTCCTTGGACTTGTCCTTGTACGGGCCCTGGTACTCGTCCTTGGGGTCGAGCACCTCCTTGAGGTACGTCGGACCGCCCGACAGCACGTCCTGCGCCCAGACGCGCTCGATGCCGTACTTGACGTCCTTGGAGGTGATCGGCTTGCCGTCCTCCCAGGTGATGCCGTCACGCAGGGTGTACGTGTAGGTCTTGCCGTCGTCCGAGACCTTGGCGAGACCGGTGGCGAGGTCGGGGGTGACCTCGGCGCCCGCCTTCCCCGGCTCGGTCTTGTTCGTGACGAGCTGGCGGCTGTAGTAGCGGGAGAAGTTCCACATGAAGCCGTAGTAGCCGCGCGTGGTGTCCCACGAGTCCGCGTCCTGCGTGCTCGCGAACTTCAGGGTGCCGCCCTTCTTGGCCGCGGAGGCCTGGGCGACCTTGTTGTTGGCCGCGTCGAAGCCCGGCGCGCCGTTCTTCGAGCCGCCGTTGCTGTCGTCGCCTCCGCCGCCGCACGCCGCCGTGGTCAGCAGCGCGGCGACCACTGCGGCAGCGGCCAAAGCCTGCTTGCGCCGCCCTGAGGTGCGTTGGGTAGTCACGATCTCGGATCCTCCGGATTAGATGAGAGACCCCGTGCAGGTGCCACGGGTCGCTTTGCGGAACGGCAGGTCAGCGGGAGCCCTTCGGGTCCAGCGCGTCGCGTACGCCGTCACCGAAGAGGTTGAAGGCAAGAACGGTGATGAAGATCGCCACACCCGGGATCACCATGTACATGGGATCCGACTTGTAGTAGTCGATGGCGCTCGACAGCATCTGTCCCCAGGAGGAGGTGGGCGGCTTGACGCCCACGCCCAGGAAGCTGAGTGCGGCCTCGGTGAGGATGTTGGTCGGGATCATCATCGTGGTGTAGACGATGATCGGCGCGACCAGGTTGGGCAGCAGTTCCTTGAACAGGATGTAGAACCGCCCGGCGCCCAGCGACCGGGCCGCCTCGACGTACTCCCGCTCGCGCATGGAGAGGGTTTGGCCGCGGACCACACGGCCGATGTAGGGCCATCCGAAGAAGCCGATGACCAGGATCATCATCAGCAGGCGGACGCCGGTGCCGCTGAGGCCGAGCATGCTGTCCGGCATGACCGAGACCAGCGCGATGATGAAGAGCAGCTGCGGGAAGGCCAGCAGGCCGTCCATGACCCGGCTGATGAGGGCGTCGACCCAGCCGCCGAAGAAGCCGGCGAGGACACCGAGAACGGTTCCGATGATCACGGCGACGATCGCGGACAGGAAACCGACCAGGAGCGAGATCCGGGCGCCGTGGACGATGCGGGCGAAGATGTCGCGGCCGTTGACGGGCTCGACGCCCAGCCAGTGCTCACCGCTCATGCCGCCGAGGGAGCCGGTGGGCGTGCCGAACAGCGGGTCGATCAGGTCCTCGTGGAACTCGTTGGGATCCTGTCCGTAGAGCGAGGTGATCAGGGGCGCGAGGATCGCGACCACGATGAGGAGGAGCACGACGATACCGCCCGAGAGGGCCAGCTTGTCCCGCTTCAGGCGCTCCCAGGCGATGCGGCCGAGGGAACGCCCCTGAACCGCCTTGGCCTCGGCGCCGGCAACCGCCGCCTCCTCGGCCGCACTCGGGGCCGCTTCCGCGGTCGGCTCGTGCAATGGTGCCGTCATCTGGCAGGGACCCCTCTCAACCGGCGGTAGCCGGCCCGCACTTGCCGCTGTAGCGGCGTGATCAGTCCGTCGTACAAAAGGGCGAGCAGTCACCCCTTGCTGCGGGAGTCTTCAACGGTTTGGCGATCTGTAGCCAGACTTGGCAGGGAATGGATGCGCAACCGTGATGCTGTTCGAGGTGTTCCGTTATCCGGACAGTGGGTAACGAGGGTCGGACGCGGACGAGTTGGGACATCGGCGGCACAGTGGTGCCATACGCCCTCGTCTACGCGCGAAGATGTCCGCCCGTCGCGGGCGGAAGACGTCCCGGGACGGTCAGTACCGACCCTGAGCCGGAGGGTATCCGTACCCGCCCACCGGCGCCTGGGCGGGAGCGGCGACGTGGGCCTCCCGGTCGTAGAACGGGCGGGCGTTGGCACGCAGCCACATCGCCACCGGGTCGTGGGCGTCGGTCATCGCGACGGTCGACACGGGCAGCCCGTCGGGGACCGCGCCGACGGACTGCTGCATCATCGCGCGCACCGCGTCGACGGCCGGCGGAGAGGTGTCGTACACGTCGAGGCCGATGGCGAGATACGGCGCCCCGAGCGTCGGCTGGACCCAGGCGCGGCGCAACGCACGGACCGCCGGGGTGCGGTGGGCGTTCTGCGCGAGCAGGGCGTAGAACTGCGGGATCTCGATGGCCGGTTCGGACAGGCGCAGGGGTCCGGCGGGCTGGCGGTCCAGACCGGAGGCGATGCGGCGCAGGTCGGGCCAGGGGATGCCTACGCCGCCGCCTGGGGCGTGCGGGTTGAGCCACAGGCCGTAGTGGTCGGGGTAGAGGGCGCGGGCCACTTCCAGGCCGTCGACCACCTCGTACGAACGGTTCCAGCCGCTGGCCGACAGCTCCTGGGCGGAGGTGACGCAGGGCGCGTAACCGTGGCCGTCGACCTCCATGTTCCCGTACTGCGCGTCCGGGGAGCCGGCCTGGCCGTGCCAGAGGAGCATCCAGACCTGGCCGGAGGTGGGGGTGGCGAGCGCGCGCAGCAGGGCCTCGTAGGCGTCGTAGCGCCCGGGGGTCACCTGGCGCAGCATGTGCTCGACCTGTCCGGTCGTGGTGCCGCTGGCGCTCACGCGTATCGCCCCTTCGAAAAGTTCCCCGGTTTGTTGAACCAGCTTAAGGCTCCGCCGGGCGGTGGGCGCCTATGAGCTCGGGGGATGCTGTCGTCTCGCGTCTGCGGCACCGTCGTGGCTGGGCGCGCAGTTCCCCGCGCCCCTGGTCGGCGTCGCCCTGACCGGCGTTCACGAGTCGCCGTTGTAGAACGGTTGGACGTTCGCCCGCATCCAGTCGCAGACCGGGTCCTGGGCCGCCTCCAGGAGAACCAGGTTGACCTGGGTCTTCAACGGGGCCTTGCTGAGGGCTCGGCCCAAGGCTTCCAGGGGAAGGGCGCGGGCGTCACCCTCCCAGTGGGTGAGTTCGACGCCGACGAACATGACCGGGTCGGCGGTCTCGATGGCGGCCATGCAGCGGCGGGCGGTGCGGACGACGCCGATCGCGGCGAACTCGGCGGAGGCGGCGGCGAGGAAGTCCACCGGGTCGTCCCGCCAGTCCGGTTCGAAGAGGCGGACCCGGCCGCCGGACGCGGGCCCGTCCAGGGGGGTGCGGCCGGCCCGGCACAGCTCGGCCACGGCGGGCGGCGGCAGCGGGATGCCGACCACGCCGTCCGGGTTGACGGCGATGCCGACCTGCGGGGGCAGTCCGCGGGCGAACTCCACGGCAGGGGCGACGGTATACGACATCTGCGCGCCGGCGACCTGGCGGAACTGCTCCTCGGAGCTGAACACCGGGACGTAGGCCTGGCCGTCGATCTCCAGCGAGGGCAGGTCGAGGGGGCCGCTGTGCGGGCCGCCGCCGTTGGGCAGGGGTATCCACAGGAAGCTTCGGCCGAGCACCTCCACGATCCGGCCGCCGGCCGACGGGACGCCGAGGGAGGCCGACAGCACCTCCTCCAGCTCATTGCCGGGCCACCCGCCGTGCGGGTGGGGGTGCGCCTGTGCCGGGACGTCCATCTGCCTACCTACCGCCTGCCTGGTACCACTGCTGTGGCTGAAAAGGCTAACCCGTTCGGCGCTGCCGACCTACGGTGCGTCACCCCGTGAACGCGATCCGGCGGAGTGTGTCGGCCGCCGCCCGGTCCAGGAGGACCGCCGAGGCGCAGCCGGCGGGCAGGGTGCCTTCGGTCACCGCGCGCAGCAGGCGGGCGTTGGCCGTGCGGTGCCGCAGGAACGCGTACCGCGACACGCCCCGGCCGCGCTCGCGCTGGCCGGCCAGGGCCTCGTCGGCACCGACGTCGAGCAGGAGCAGGTGCAGGGTGCCCTCGCGGCGGCGGGCCTCGCGGGCCAGCCAGGCCCGCACCCAGGACTGCGTGCCGCAGTCGTGCACGACGACGCCCTCGCCGGAGCGCAGCGCCTTGCGCAGGCCGGCGTAGTGGGCGAGGCGGACGAGCGGCCGGTACAGGGCGTAGGGCAGGAAGCGCGGCATGCGGCGCTCCCAGCGGTCCCGGGCGTCCTGGGAGTCGATGCGCCGTCCGCGCACGGTGCGCTCCATCAGCGTGGACTTGCCGCTGCCGGGCAGGCCGGTGATCACCACCAGGTCCCGGGGTCCGAAGAGCAGGGCGTGCGGGCTGCGGCCCTCCCGGTCCCGCAGGTCGCGGACGACCGGTGCGGGCAGTTCGGCGCACGTCTCCGGGGCCGGGGCGCCGGGCTGACCGGGCAGCGCGAGACCCGAGGTGGTGGCGTACGCCGTGGTCCTGTTCACCGTGATCGTCCTCCCCTGGGGCGGTTCACGAGTTACCGTCCCCGTCGAGTGTAAAGAGAAGGTAATGCGCGGGTCTCGCGATTTCGTGCGCTTACTGCCACAGCCCGGTTACAGATCGCGGCCTGCCGTCGGCGGGCCGGGCGTGCAATGATGACGGCGCCAACTGCATACCGGCCGTTTGAATCCGCGCGGGAGAGTCCCCGGCCGCGCCGGGGCGCCGAAGGAGCAAGTCCCTCCCTTGAATCTCTCAGGCACCGTTACCGCGCGGGCGAGGCACATCTGAAAAGCGGGCCGCCCTCCGACGGCTGCCCCACCCAAGGTGCAAGCCCTGATCGCCGTACTCCGGTGGTCGTGGCGAACCTCTCAGGTTCCGATGACAGATGGGGAGGAACGACCTCGCCCGTGCCGTCCTGTCCTGGGAGACGACCGACCGATGAGCAGCACAGAACTCCGCCGTACCGCGCTCGATGCCACGCATCGCGCGCTGGGCGCGACGATGACCGACTTCGCCGGCTGGGACATGCCCCTGCGCTACGGCTCCGAGCGCGACGAACACGTCGCGGTGCGCACCCGGGCCGGACTCTTCGACCTCTCGCACATGGGCGAGATCACGGTCACCGGCCCCCAGGCCGCCGACCTGCTGAACTTCGCGCTGGTCGGCAACATCGGCAGCGTGAAGCCGGGCCGCGCCCGCTACACCATGATCTGCCGTGAGGACGGCGGCATCCTGGACGACCTGATCGTCTACCGACTGGGCGAAGCCGAGTACATGGTCGTCGCCAACGCCTCCAACGCCCAGGTGGTGCTGGACGCGCTGACCGAGCGGGCCGCCGGCTTCGACGACGCCGAGGTCCGCGACGACCGGGACGCGTACGCGTTGCTCGCCGTGCAGGGCCCGGAGTCCCCGGGCATCCTCGCCTCGCTCACCGACGCCGACCTGGACGGCCTGAAGTACTACGCCGGGCTGCCCGGCACGGTCGCGGGCGTCCCGGCGCTGATCGCGCGCACCGGCTACACCGGCGAGGACGGCTTCGAGCTGTTCGTGAAACCCGAGCACGCCGTGGAACTGTGGCAGGCGCTGACCAAGGCGGGCGAGGGCGCCGGGCTGGTCCCGTGCGGCCTGTCCTGCCGGGACACGCTCCGCCTGGAGGCGGGCATGCCGTTGTACGGGCACGAGCTGACGACCGCGCTGACGCCCTTCGACGCCGGGCTCGGCCGGGTGGTGAAGTTCGAGAAGGAGGGCGACTTCGTGGGGCGCGCCGCGCTGACCGGGGCCGCCGAGCGCGCCGCCTCGGAGCCTCCCCGCGTGCTGGTCGGCCTGGTCGCCGAGGGCCGCCGGGTCCCGCGCGCCGGGTACCAGGTCGTCGCCGGCGGCGAGGTGATCGGCGAGGTCACCTCCGGTGCGCCGTCCCCGACGCTGGGCAAGCCGATCGCCATGGCGTACGTCGACCCCGCGCACGCGGCGCCGGGCACCGAGGGTGTCGGCGTCGACATCCGGGGCAGCCACGAGCCGTACGAGGTCGTGGCGCTGCCGTTCTACAAGCGCCGGAAGTAGACACCGGGCGGCGGAGCCCTCGCCGCCCCGCGCGCGTTCTCGCTGATCAATGGCGGTTTCAGCAGTCAGCGGCTTCAGCAGTCCCCCCTTCGTCAGCACTCCCCCGCGTACAGGAGAATTCAGGTCATGAGCAACCCCCAGCAGCTGCGTTACAGCAAGGAGCACGAGTGGCTGTCGGACGCCGAGGACGGCGCCTCGACGGTCGGCATCACGGAGCACGCGGCCAACGCGCTCGGAGACGTCGTCTTCGTCCAGCTCCCCGAGGTCGGCGACTCGGTGACCGCGGGCGAGACCTGCGGCGAACTGGAGTCCACCAAGTCGGTCTCCGACCTGTACTCCCCCGTGTCCGGTGAGGTCACCGAGGTCAACGAGGACGTCGTCAACGACCCGTCACTGGTGAACAGCGCGCCCTTCGAGGGCGGCTGGCTGTTCAAGGTGCGGATCACGGACGAGCCGGCCGACCTGCTCTCCGCCGACGAGTACACCGCCTTCACCGCCGGCTGAGGAGTCACGGACCGCATGTCGCTTCTGAACACCCCCCTGCACGAGCTCGACCCCGACGTCGCCGCCGCCGTCGACGCCGAGCTGGACCGCCAGCAGTCCACCCTGGAGATGATCGCCTCCGAGAACTTCGCGCCGGTCGCGGTCATGGAGGCCCAGGGCTCGGTCCTCACCAACAAGTACGCCGAGGGCTACCCGGGCCGCCGCTACTACGGCGGCTGCGAGCACGTCGACGTGGTCGAGCAGATCGCCATCGACCGGGTCAAGGCGCTCTTCGGCGCCGAGCACGCCAACGTGCAGCCGCACTCGGGCGCCCAGGCCAACGCGGCGGCGATGTTCGCGCTGCTCAAGCCCGGCGACACGATCATGGGTCTGAACCTCGCCCACGGCGGGCACCTGACCCACGGCATGAAGATCAACTTCTCCGGCAAGCTCTACAACGTCGTCCCGTACCACGTGGGCGACGACGGCCAGGTGGACATGGCCGAGGTGGGGCGCCTCGCCAAGGAGACCAAGCCGAAGCTGATCGTGGCGGGCTGGTCGGCCTACCCGCGTCAGCTGGACTTCGCCGCGTTCCGCAAGGTCGCGGACGAGGTCGGCGCGTACCTGATGGTCGACATGGCGCACTTCGCCGGTCTGGTCGCGGCGGGCCTGCACCCGAACCCGGTCCCGCACGCCCACGTCGTCACCACCACCACCCACAAGACGCTGGGCGGCCCGCGCGGCGGTGTGATCCTCTCCACGGCCGACCTGGCCAAGAAGATCAACTCCGCCGTCTTCCCCGGTCAGCAGGGTGGCCCGCTGGAGCACGTGGTGGCCGCCAAGGCCGTCGCCTTCAAGGTCGCCGCCGGCGACGACTTCAAGGAGCGCCAGCGCCGTACGCTGGAGGGTGCCCGCATCCTCGCCGAGCGCCTGGGGCGGGAAGACGCGAAGGCGGCGGGCGTGTCCGTCCTGACCGGCGGCACGGACGTGCACCTGGTCCTGGTGGACCTGCGCGACTCCGAGTTGGACGGGCAGCAGGCCGAGGACCGCCTCCACGAGGTCGGCATCACGGTCAACCGCAACGCCGTCCCGAACGACCCGCGTCCGCCGATGGTGACCTCCGGTCTGCGCATCGGTACGCCGGCATTGGCGACCCGCGGCTTCACGGCCGAGGACTTCGCCGAGGTCGCGGACGTGATCGCCGAGGCGCTGAAGCCGTCCTACGACGCCGAGGCCCTCAAGGCCCGGGTGAAGGCCCTGGCCGACAAGCACCCGCTGTACCCGGGTCTGAACGACAAGTAGACACCGCGCGTGTCCGGGGCGCCGGGCCGCCACAAGCGGACCCGGCGCCCCACCCCGAAGCACCACCCTCTGCACCACCCCCGTTCTGAGGAGACCCCCGTGGCCATCTCGGTCTTCGACCTGTTCTCGATCGGCATCGGCCCGTCGAGCTCCCACACGGTCGGCCCGATGCGCGCGGCCCGCATGTTCGCCCGCCGCCTGCGCAACGAGGAGCTGCTGGGCTCCGTCGCCACGGTCCGCGCCGAGCTGTACGGCTCGCTCGGCGCCACCGGCCACGGCCACGGCACGCCCAAGGCGGTGCTGCTCGGCCTGGAGGGCGACTCGCCCCGCACGGTAAACGTGGAGACGGCCGACGACCGCGTCGAGACGATCAGGACGTCCGGCCGCCTCAGCCTCCTCGGCGAGCACGAGATCGCCTTCTCCTACGACGACGACATGGTCCTGCACCGCCGCAAGGCCCTCCCCTACCACGCCAACGGCATGACGCTGTGGGCGTACGACGCCGAGGGCGGCGAGGTGCTGACCAAGACGTACTACTCGGTCGGCGGCGGCTTCGTCGTCGACGAGGACGCGGTGGGCGCCGACCGCATCGTG
>NZ_BMTT01000026.1 GCF_014649815.1 Streptomyces mutabilis
CAACATCCTCGCGTCTCCAGAACCTTGACAACCCGCCCCAACCCCCAAACTTCACGGCCTTGGTGCTAGCCCCGCACCCCGCACAGGTGCAGCAGCCCCGCGATCCCTCGGTACGGGTCGGTCCGGCCGGCCCGTTCCTCGGCGGCGAGCATGGTCTCCAGGTCGTCCGGCGGTGCGGTGCCGTCGGACGCCGTGTCCGTGAAGACGCGGACTCCGTACCAGGTGTGCAGCGGGGCGCCGATGCCCGCGAGCTTCGCCGTCAGCGTCGCCAGGCGGTCCGCACGGACGTGCAGACCGAGGCGGTCGGTGTACTCGGTGTTGTCGAAGGCGGCCAGCGCGCCCGCCCAGTCGCCGTACAGACCGGGGCGCAGCGCGAGCGAGTCGCCGTTGCGCACCAGGAGCGACAGCAGCCCGCCCGGGGCGAGCATCCGGGCCAGTCCCGCGAGCAGCGGGTCGGGCTCCTCGACGTACATGAGCACGCCGTGGCACAGCACCACGTCGAAGCTGCCCGGCAGGAAGTGCACGCCGGTGTCCCGGCCGTCGCTCTCCAGGATCCGCATCCGCTCGCGGATGCCTTCGGGCTGCCCGGCCAGCGCGTCCCGCGCCGCGGCGATCATCGTCGCGTCCCGCTCCACGCCGGTCACCTGGTGCCCGGCCCGTGCCAGCCGCAGCGCCTGGGTGCCCCGTCCCATGCCGACGTCGAGGACCCGCAGCCGCTTGCCCACCGGGAAGCGGCCGACCATCTGCTCGTCGAGCTGCCGGGCCACCAGCTCCTGCCGTACGACGTCCCGCAGACCGCCCGGCTCGGCCGGCCGGGTTTCCGCCGCGTCACCGGCGAACGGCGTCGTGCTCAGGGCCGCTCCCCGCGCTTGACCTGGGGCTTGGGCAGCCGGAGCCGGCGCATCTGGAGCGAGCGCATCAGCGCGTAGGCCACCGCGCCGCGCCTGCGGTCGTCGGGGAAGCGCTCGGCGAGGCGCTTCTTCAGCCGGAAGCCGGTGACGACCGAGTCCAGCACGATCAGCACGATCACGACCAGCCACAGCAGCAGCGCGACGTTCTGCAGCGAGGCCACCCGGATCATGCTCAGCACGAGGATGATCACGGCCATCGGCAGGAAGTACTCCGCGATGTTGAACCGCGAGTCGATGAAGTCGCGCGCGTACTTGCGGACCGGGCCCTTGTCGCGGGCCGGCAGGTACCGTTCGTCCCCGCTGGCCAGCGCCTCGCGCTGCTTGGCCAGCGCGGTACGCCGCTCCTCGCGCTGGCGCTTGGCGGCCTCCTTGCGCGTCATCGGCGTACTGGCGACGCTGCGGCGCTGGGACTGGGCCACGCTGCGCTTGGGCGTCGGCCTGCCCTTCGGGGCCTGCGGGTCACGGGGCTGCTTGGAGTCGGTCACCTGCGCGCTGACGGCGCCCTGGGCCTTCTCATCCTTGGCACGGCTACGGAACACAAAACCCAAGGGTACGGGGTGTGGGGGTGTGGACCCCAGTCCGGTGGGGAACGATCCGGCAACGCCGGTCGTCCGTAAGGGGACAGAGGGGACGTTGCGTACCTCGGACACCGGGCTATTCCGGACAACCCCGGGGAGCACCTACTCCCTACGCCGGACCTGGAAGGAACGCAGTCGTCCTCGGGGATGAGCGCATCCGTCCCCGAACAGTGCGGTAATGGATGCAGGGCCCGTACTGTGGGTTCTGTTGCAGTCGCTGGAGCTGGAGTCCGTCAGAAGGGGGCGCGCGAAGCCCATGAGCGGTGTCATGAAGCGTATGGGGATGATCTTCCGCGCGAAGGCCAGCAAGGCCCTGGACCGGGCCGAGGACCCGCGCGAGACCCTCGATTACTCGTACCAGAAACAGCTGGAGCTGCTGCAGAAGGTGCGCCGCGGCGTCGCCGACGTGGCGACCAGCCGCAAGCGACTGGAGCTCCAGCTCAACCAGCTCCAGTCCCAGTCGTCGAAGCTGGAGGACCAGGGCCGCAAGGCGCTCGCGCTGGGCCGCGAGGACCTTGCCCGCGAGGCGCTGGCCCGCCGCGCGGCGCTCCAGCAGCAGGTGACCGACCTGGAGACGCAGCACGCCACCCTCCAGGGCGAGGAGGAGAAGCTCACCCTTGCGGCCCAGCGGCTCCAGGCCAAGGTGGACGCCTTCCGCACCAAGAAGGAGACCATCAAGGCCACCTACACCGCCGCCCAGGCGCAGACCCGCATCGGCGAGGCGTTCTCCGGCATCTCCGAGGAGATGGGCGACGTGGGCCTGGCCATCCAGCGCGCCGAGGACAAGACCGCCCAGCTCCAGGCCCGGGCCGGCGCCATCGACGAACTGCTCGCCTCCGGTGCCCTGGACGACCAGTCCGGCATGCACAAGGACGACATCCAGGCCGAGCTTGACCGGCTCTCCGGTGGTACGGATGTAGAGCTGGAACTGCAGCGGATGAAGGCCGAGCTGGCCGGCGGCGGCACCGGTGACCGCCAGGCCATCGAGGGCGGCCAGGATCAGCAGCAGTCCCGGCAGCAGCCGCAGGACACCCCGCGCTTCGACAAGCAGTAGGGCCACGCCTAGGAGGGCGACATGATCGTACGGATCATGGGGGAGGGACAGCTGACGCTGGCCGACGGCCGTCTCACCGAGCTGAACAAGCTGGACGACGAGCTCCAGGCCGAGATGGAGAACGGCGACGGCCCCGGTTTCCGGGCGACCCTCCAGGCCCTGCTGGCCAAGGTCCGCGAACTGGGCGAGCCCCTGCCGGACGACAGCCTGGAGCCGTCCGACCTCATCCTCCCGTCCCCGGACGCGACCCTGGAGGAAGTACAGGAGCTGCTGAGCGACGACGGCCTGATCCCGGACGGCGCCTGAAGCGGTGTCCGGGGGACGCCGTTCGATACCTCCGGCCCGTCCGGCGTTCGAGGACGACGCCGTCCAGGCCGAAGCGGGGGCCTGGGGGGCGCAGCCCGCGGCCGACGCCCACCGAGTGCGGTCCCACCCATGAGCGACGCCCACTCCAGCTACCTTAGAAACCCGTGAGCACTCTCGCCCGCGCCCGCTGCACCCTCGGCGCCCACCCCTCCGCCCTGGACGCGGCCCTCGCCGCGGCCGTCCTGGTGTGCATGGTCTGCGGCTCCTTCGTGGATCCGCACGGGCCCGAAGGCGTGAGCTGGGGCCTGCGCACGCCCGACGCGCTCGGTCTCGCCCTCATGGCCTTCGGCGCCGCCGCGCTCGTCTTCCGCCGCCGCGCCCCGCTGGTGGTCCTCGCGGTCACCGGCTGCGTCTCCGTCGTCGAGAGCGTCACCGGCGACCCCCGTGCGCCCGTCGTCATGTCCGCCGTGGTCGCCCTCTTCACGGTCGCCGCCTCCACCGACCGCCCCACCACCTGGCGGGTCGGCCTGCTCACCACGACCGTCCTGACCGGGGCGGCCATGCTGGCCGGACCGCTGCCCTGGTACGCGCAGGAGAACCTCGCCGTCTTCGCCTGGGCCGGCATCGGTGCCACCGCCGGGGACGCGGTCCGCAGCCGGCGCGCCTTCGTGCAGGCCATCCGCGACCGGGCCGAGAAGGCCGAGCGCACCCGGGAGGAGGAGGCCCGCCGCCGGGTCGCCGAGGAGCGGCTGCGCATCGCCCGCGACCTGCACGACGTGGTCGCCCACCACATCGCCCTGGTCAACGTCCAGGCCGGGGTCGCCGCGCACGTCATGGACAAGCGGCCCGACCAGGCCAAGGAGGCCCTGGCCCACGTACGGACGGCCAGCCGCTCCGCACTCGACGAGCTCCGCGCCACCGTGGGCCTGCTGCGCCAGTCCGGCGACCCGGAGGCTCCGACGGAGCCCGCCCCCGGCCTGGACCGGCTCGACGAGCTCGTCGCCACCTTCCACCACGCCGGACTGCACGTCGAGGTGGCCCGCGCCGACCAGGGCGCCGAGCTGCCCACCGCCGTCGACCTGGCGGCGTACCGCATCATCCAGGAGGCGCTGACCAACGTGCAGAAGCACGCGGGGACGCGGGCGAAGGCCGAGGTCAGCGTCGTGCGGGTGGGGCCGGACATCGAGGTCACCGTGCTCGACGACGGAGCCGGCGGCAGTGCCGCCGAGACCTCCGCGCCGGCCGGCGGCGGGCACGGCCTGCTCGGCATGCGCGAGCGGGTCGCCGCGGTGCGCGGCACCCTGACCACCGGTCCCCGCTACGGAGGCGGTTTCCGCGTCCATGCGATCCTTCCGGTCAGGAACCGCACCGATGCAGCAAGGGACCCCGCATGACGATCCGTGTCCTGCTCGCCGACGACCAGGCACTGCTGCGCAGCGCCTTCCGTGTGCTGGTCGACTCCGAGCCCGACATGGAGGTGGTGGGGGAGGCGTCCGACGGCGCGGAGGCGGCCCGGCTGGCCGCCGAGCGGCGGGCCGACGTGGTGCTGATGGACATCCGGATGCCCGGCACCGACGGCCTCGCCGCCACCCGCATGATCAGCGCCGACCCGTCCCTCGCCCACGTCCGGGTGGTCATACTGACCACCTTCGAGGTCGACGACTACGTGGTGCAGTCGCTGCGCGCGGGCGCCTCCGGCTTCCTCGGCAAGGGCTCCGAACCCGAGGAACTGCTCAGCGCCATCCGGGTCGCGGCCGGCGGCGAGGCGCTGCTGTCCCCGACCGCCACCAAGGGGCTGATCGCCCGCTTCCTCGCCCAGGAGGGCACGGCGGACGCCGCGGAACGCGACCCGGCCCGCGCCGAGCGGCTGGAGTCGCTGACCGTGCGCGAGCGCCAGGTGCTGGTCCAGGTCGCCGGGGGCCACTCCAACGACGAGATCGCCGAGCGGCTGGAGGTCAGCCCGCTCACCGTGAAGACGCACGTGAACCGGGCGATGGCCAAGCTGGGCGCCCGCGACCGCGCCCAGCTCGTCGTCATCGCCTACGAGTCCGGGCTGGTACGTCCAAGGGTGGAGTGACGTCCGTCCCGGTGTACTGCGGCCGGAGTATGCGCCGCATAAGGAAATGGACCTGGGACCTAGGGAACCGGGGTCACTGATGGACCAGGGTGTTGGGGTGGGCGTACAGATGTGCCCCGTCCCCCTCCGCTCGGCCACAGAAGAGAGACCCTGTCCATGTCCTGGCTGTCGAGATTCAGCCTCGCGCAACGGGCCCTGATAGGCCTGATGTCGATCGTCGCGCTCGTCTTCGGCGCGATCGCCATCCCCCAGCTCAAGCAGCAGCTGCTGCCCACCATCGAACTGCCCATGGTGTCCGTGCTGGCGCCGTACCAGGGCGCCTCGCCGGACGTGGTCGAGAAGCAGGTCGTCGAGCCGATCGAGGACAGCCTCGAAGCGGTCGACGGGATCTCGGGCATCACCGCGACGGCCAGTGAGGGCAGCGCCGTCATCATGGCGTCCTTCGACTACGGCAACGGCACCCAGCAGCTCGTCGCCGACGTCCAGCAGGCCGTCAACCGGGCCCGCGCCCAGCTCCCGGACGACGTGGACCCGCAGGTCGTCTCCGGCTCGACGGACGACATCCCGACCGTCGTCCTCGCCGTCACCTCGGACAAGGACCAGCAGGCCCTGGCCGACCAGCTCGACAAGACGGTCGTGACCGAGCTGAAGGACATCGACGGCGTCGCCCAGGTGATGGTCGACGGCGTCCGTGACGTCCAGGTCACCGTCACGCCGGACCCGGCGAAGCTCGCCCGGGCCGGCGTCACCCCGCAGGCCCTCGCCCAGTCTCTCCAGGCCGGCGGCGCGACCGTCCCGGCGGGCTCCTTCGACGAGGCGGGCGCCAACCGCACCGTGCAGGTCGGCGGTGGCTTCACCTCGCTGCGGCAGATCCAGGACCTCATGGTCACCGGCGAGGGCGTGAGGAAGCCCGTCCGCCTCGCCGACGTCGCCACCGTCAAGGAGGAGGAGGCCAGGGCCGACTCCCTCACCCGCACCAACGGCGAGCCGAGCCTGGCCGTCGCCGTCACGATGGACCACGACGGCAGCGCGGTCGCCATCTCGAACGCCGTCGAGGACAAGCTCCCCGACCTGCGCGAGCAGCTCGGCTCCGGCGCGACGCTCACCGTCGTCAGCGACCAGGGCCCGGCGGTCTCCAAGGCCATCGAGGGCCTGACCACCGAGGGCGCGCTCGGTCTGGTCTTCGCCGTCCTCGTCATCCTGGTCTTCCTGGCGTCCATCCGCTCCACCCTGGTCACCGCGGTCTCCATCCCGCTGTCGGTGGTGCTGGCGCTGATCGTGCTGTGGACGCGCGACCTGTCGCTGAACATGCTGACGCTGGGCGCGCTCACCATCGCCATCGGCCGGGTCGTCGACGACTCGATCGTGGTCCTGGAGAACATCAAGCGGCACCTCGGCTACGGCGAGGAGCGCCAGGAGGCCATCCTCAAGGCCGTCCGCGAAGTCGCCGGCGCGGTCACCTCCTCCACGCTCACGACGGTGGCCGTCTTCCTGCCGATCGGTCTGGTCGGCGGCATGGTCGGCGAGCTGTTCGGCTCCTTCAGCCTGACCGTGACCGCCGCGCTGCTGGCCTCCCTGCTGGTGTCGCTGACGGTCGTCCCGGTGCTGTCGTACTGGTTCCTGCGCCCGCCGAAGGGCACCCCCGAGGACGCGGCCGAGGCTCGCCGGCTGGCCGAGGAGAGGGAGGCCAAGAGCCGCCTCCAGCGCTTCTACGTCCCCGTCCTGCGCTTCGCCACCCGTCGCCGCCTCACCAGCGTGGCCATCGCGGTCGTCGTGCTGATCGGCACGTTCGCCATGGCGCCGCTGCTGAAGACCAACTTCTTCGACCAGGGCGAGCAGAAGGTCCTCAGCATCAAGCAGGAGCTGAAGCCCGGCACCAGCCTGAGCGCGACGAACGCCCAGGCCGAGAAGGTGGAGAAGCTGCTCGGCGACACCGAGGGCGTCAAGGACTTCCAGGTCACCATCGGCTCGTCCGGCTTCATGGCCGCCTTCGGCGGCGGCACGGACACCAACCAGGCCTCCTACCAGCTCATGCTGGAGGACTCGGCCGACGCCGAGGACGTCCAGGACCACATCGAGGACGGGCTCGCGAAGCTCGACGGCATCGGCACCACCACGGTCGCCGCCGGTGACGGCTTCGCCAGCCAGGACCTGAGCGTCGTCGTGAAGGCGGCCGACGCGAACGTGCTCCGCGAGGCCTCCGAGGAGGTCCGCAAGACGGTCGCCGGGCTCGACGACGTCACTGACGTCACCAGCGACCTGGCGCAGAGCGTGCCGCGCATCTCGGTCAAGGCCAACGCGAAGGCCGCCGGGGCCGGCTTCACCGACCAGACGCTCGGCGCGGCCGTCGCCCAGGCGGTGCGCGGCACCCCGGCCGCCAAGGCGACCCTGGACGACACCGAGCGCGACGTCGTCATCCGCTCCGCTCAGCCGGCCACGACGATGGCCGAGCTGAAGGCCCTGAACCTGGGTCCGGTCAAGCTGGGTGACATCGCCACGGTGCAGCTGGTGGACGGCCCGGTCTCGATGACCCGCATCGACGGGCAGCGCGCCGCGACCGTCACGGCCAAGCCGACCGGTGACAACACCGGCGCGGTGGGCACGGAACTCCAGTCGAAGATCAACGCGCTGGACCTGCCGGCCGGCGCCACGGCCGAGATCGGCGGCGTCACCGCCGACCAGGACGAGGCGTTCGTCAACCTGGGCCTGGCCATGCTCGCGGCTATCGCGATCGTGTTCATGCTGCTGGTCGGCACCTTCCGGTCGCTGGCCCAGCCGCTGATCCTGCTGGTGTCGATCCCGTTCGCGGCGACCGGCGCGATCGGCCTGCTGCTGGCGACGGGCACCCCGATGGGCGTTCCGGCGATGATCGGCATGCTGATGCTGATCGGCATCGTGGTCACCAACGCGATCGTGCTCATCGACCTGATCAACCAGTACCGCAAGCAGGGTCACGGCGTCGTCGAAGCGGTGATCGAGGGCGGCCGGCACCGACTGCGGCCGATCCTGATGACGGCCCTGGCGACGATCTTCGCCCTGCTCCCGATGGCGCTGGGCGTCACCGGTGAGGGCGGCTTCATCGCCCAGCCGCTGGCGGTGGTGGTGATCGGCGGCCTGATCACCTCGACCCTGCTGACGCTGCTTCTCGTCCCGACGCTGTACGCGATGCTGGAGCTGCGCAAGGAACGGCGCGCGAAGAAGCGGGCCGCGAAGAAGGGCGGCCTGCCCGAGCAGCAGAAGCCTTCGCAGGAGCCGGAGCCGGCCCAGGTCTGACACCCGCCGGTACGGCGGAGGGGCGCTCCCGAGAGTCATCACGGGGGCGCCCCTCCGCGTTCGCGCCGTGCCCGAGTCCGGGAGCCGGCCCGGTGGTGAGTGGCCGCGTTGTCAGTGCGGTGGGCTTCACTGGCGGCCATGGAGCTCACACAATCGGCCATCAGCGACCTGCTGACCCGGCTCGGCCCGGGGTCCAGGCACCTCTGCCTG
The DNA here is from genome assembly GCF_014649815.1 of Streptomyces mutabilis. Classification (GTDB taxonomy): domain Bacteria; phylum Actinomycetota; class Actinomycetes; order Streptomycetales; family Streptomycetaceae; genus Streptomyces; species Streptomyces mutabilis. The sequence continues at coordinate 8,410 of NZ_BMTT01000026.1, forward strand.
CCCGGCGACCTCGACCCGCAGGACCTGGTCGACCTGCTCGGTGACCGGTTCGGTGCCCCGCGCACCCTCGTCCTCGACGGCTTCACCGATCCGACCGTCGAGGAGTCCGGCGGCGCCGCACTCCTGGTCCCCTTCGGGGGCCGGGCCGTGACGATACGGGCGTGGGCGTACGGCGATCAGTGGGTCGGCGCGGGCACGGCGCGGGACACCGAGGGGGTCGAGCGGCCGGTGCTGGTGGTCGCTCACAGGAAGGTGCCGGAACCTTCGGCCCTCGCTCCGGGCGAGGATGTCGACTGGTTGGAGCGGCTGCGGCGGATCACCGGCTGGACCGGGCCCGCGCGGCAGTCGGACGCGGACTGGGCGGAGATCGAGTCCCGTCTGGGCACCGCGCTGCCGAGTGACTACAAGCGCATGGTCGAGACATTCGGCGACGGTGCCTTCGACGGGTATCTGGGGCTTTTCCAGGAGCCGTGGGCGGACCGCGGAGAGGGGGGGCCGCTCGTCTGGGCGGGTACCGAGCACGAGGACCTGTACTGCTGGAGGGCCGACGGCGACGACCCCGACCGCTGGCCCGTCCTGGTCCGGTCCTTCGACGGTGACGACCTCGTGTTCGACTGCCGCACCGCGGAGTTCGTCTGCCGCATCCTCGTCGACCCCCACCACCCGTACACGATGGCCCGCTATTTCGACACCCACTGGTTCATGAGCTACGGGACAGGCGACTGACCGGATCCCCTCAGTGCTCGCACAGGGAGAACTCCCGCTCGTAGACCTGCTCGTTGTGCTCGTCGACGAAGAACTTGCGCTCGCGCATCAGCTCTTCGCGGTAGCCCTCGGCCTGTTCGAGCGTCATGGTCGAGGTGTCGGCCCAGGGCTGCTGCGGCGGTACGTCGGAGGTGGACACGATCCGCTCCGACGGATCGACCAGGAAGAACGCGAGGATCTTGCGGTGGCCCGGGCGGGTGGGGTCCGCCAGGCGGAATCCGCCGACCCGGTGCTGCAGGACGTTCGGGAACGCCAGGCAGCGGCCCGCCGGGGTCGACGCCGACCCCAGCACCTGGTTCAGCGCGTCCTCGTTCTCCAGTCCGTAGACCTCACGCATGCCGTTGTCGTCGTTCTGCGCGTAGGACGGGTCGTCGAGCGCAGTCCGGAAGCTCAGGCGGCTCTCGGTGATGTTCTCGCTGTCCCAGTAGTAGATGCCGGTCGAGACGATCCGCTCGTTCAGCATGCCCTCGACGTGCCAGGAACCGCCGGAGTACTCGGGCTTGTCCGGGGTGAGGTGGATGGTGGCGAGCTTGACGATGACCTGGAGCCGGCGGCCGCGCAGGTCGACGCGCGCCGTTTCGCCGGGCTTCTCGGGCGGGGTGAAGACCGGGGCGTCCGGGACGGCCGGGCGGCGGTTCTCCCACCAGTCGTCGCTGGCCTCTTCCCAGGCCTGCATGGCCTCTTCGTAGGCCTCTTCGTCGCTGAAGGAGGACTCGTCGGGTTCCTGCGGCTCCTGCGACTCGTCGTACCAGCCGAAGGGGTCGGCCTCGATCCGCAGGGGACGTGGATGGCGCAGGTCGGTGAGTACGTTCTCCAGCAGCGGGCGCATGCGCGCGAACAGGTCCGGCAGGACCGACGCCAGTTCGCGATGATCTTCGGGGTGGACGTTGTTGACGTACGAACGGAAGGTGACGTCGCCGTCGTCACTGACGTCCACGTCCGTGGGCAGCCACTGGAACCTCTCCGAGAACTCGTACTTCGAGTAGCGGTCCACCGGGTTGTGCCAAGCCCGTTCGGGCGCGCCGCTGGCCTCCCGCACCAGGCAGAACAAGGAAGGGTGGACCAGGTCCAGTACCTGGCCGTCGGACCCGGGGTGCCAGTCCCGCTCCTCCTCGGGGACCTCCTCCAGGACCCGGACCGCCTCACGCAGCCGGGACCGGAGCTCGTCGTCGATCAGTGTGTCCGACTGCCACACCCCGTCGACGGCGGACACCTCGACGCCGGTCCGCGCGTCCCGCAGCGCGGCGTAGTGCGAGAGTTCGGCGAGCACGTAGCGGACCTGCGCCTCGGTGAGGCCCTGGGCGACCGCTTCCCGCGACCATCTGGCCACGATGTCGGGGTCGTTCATCTTGTCGGCCCACCCCGGCTTCGACCGGATGTGGGCGCTGCACCGGGTCATCTCGAGTTCCCGCAGCGTCCGGGGTTTCACGGACGGTATGGAACGGGTCGAGTTGAAGGGCAGCGGGAAGGCAAACAGGCCGGTCAATGCTCTGGATCCTCACAGTCGGTGTGCGGGCGGCGGGAAGCCTACGGCAGCGGACTGACACCGCGTGGGCTTCCCGCCGCCCGGACCGACCCGAGCGGGTTACGGCAGCGCCAGCATCCGCTCCAGGGCCAGCTTCGCGAACGCCTCCGTCTCCTTGTCGACCTCGATGCGGTTGACGAGGGTGCCCTCCGCCAGCGACTCCAGCGCCCAGACCAGGTGCGGGAGGTCGATGCGGTTCATGGTCGAGCAGAAGCAGACCGTCTTGTCGAGGAAGACGACCTCCTTGTCCTCGGCGGCGAAACGGTTCGCCAGGCGCCGGACCAGGTTCAGCTCGGTGCCGATGGCCCACTTGGAACCGGCCGGGGCGGCCTCCAGGGTCCTGATGATGTACTCGGTCGAGCCGACGTAGTCCGCCGCGGCCACCACCTCGTGCTTGCACTCGGGGTGCACCAGGACGTTCACGCCCGGTATGCGCTCACGCACGTCGTTGACCGAATCGAGGCCGAAGCGGCCGTGCACCGAGCAGTGCCCCCGCCACAGGATCATCTTCGCCCCGCGCAGCTCCTCGGCCGTCAGCCCGCCGTTCGGCCGGTGCGGGTTGTAGACGACGCAGTCCTCCAGCGACATGCCCATGTCCCGCACCGCCGTGTTGCGGCCCAGGTGCTGGTCGGGCAGGAAGAGGACCTTCTCGCCCTGCTCGAAGGCCCAGTTCAGGGCCCGCTCGGCGTTGGACGAGGTGCAGATGGTGCCGCCGTGCTTGCCGGTGAACGCCTTGATGTCGGCGGAGGAGTTCATGTACGAGACGGGCACTACCTGCTCGGCGATGCCGGCCTCGGTCAGCACGTCCCAGCACTCGGCGACCTGCTCGGCGGTCGCCATGTCCGCCATCGAGCAGCCGGCGGCCAGGTCGGGCAGGACCACCTTCTGGTCGTCGGAGGTCAGGATGTCGGCCGACTCCGCCATGAAGTGCACACCGCAGAAGACGATGTACTCGGCCTCCGGGCGCGCGGCCGCGTCCCGGGCCAGCTTGAAGGAGTCCCCCGTGACGTCGGCGAACTGGATGACCTCGTCGCGCTGGTAGTGGTGACCGAGCACGAAGACCTTGTCCCCGAGCTTCTCCTTGGCCGCGCGGGCGCGCGCGACCAGGTCCGGGTCGGAGGGCGAGGGCAGGTCGCCGGGGCAGTCCACGCCGCGCTCGCTCGTCGGGTCGGCCTCGCGGCCGAGCAGCAGCAGGGCGAGGGGCGTCGGCTGCACGTCGAGCTCCTGGGTTTGGGCGGTGGTCACGACACGCACCCTTTCTACTTTTCGTCGAACTGACGCTATATATCATAACTGGTTCACGTCACTTTGACGATGCCCATAGTGTCGGTGTGACGTGAATCCCGGTCCCCGAGCCACTGTCCGCTCCCCGGGGCGTGTGCGAGCATGAAGGGACGAGCCGAGGAGAAAGACACGGCCCCGGCCCGGAATGAATACGCGGCCCCGTCGGTTGGAACCGTCGGCAAGCAGTCTCCGTACAACCCGGGAGAGATGTAGATGTCCGTATCGGACGAGACCACCACCGTCACCGACGGCATCATCCTGACCGACGCCGCCGCGGCCAAGGTCAAGGCCCTGCTCGACCAGGAAGGCCGTGACGACCTGGCGCTGCGCGTCGCCGTCCAGCCCGGTGGCTGCTCCGGCCTGCGCTACCAGCTCTTCTTCGACGAGCGCTCGCTCGACGGCGACGTGGTGAAGGACTTCGACGGCGTCAAGGTCACCACCGACCGCATGAGCGCCCCGTACCTGGGCGGCGCCACCATCGACTTCGTGGACACGATCGAGAAGCAGGGCTTCACGATCGACAACCCGAACGCGACGGGCTCCTGCGCCTGCGGCGACTCCTTCAGCTGAGCCGCGCGGCGCCGGCGGACGGCGTACGAAGAGGGCGGCGGCCCGGGACACCCCGCCGCCCTTTCTCGCGTCCGCGAGGTCACCGGCCCCCGGTCGGCCCCGGGAGCCGCGCGCCCGGCTTGTGCGCCGGAATCTCCTCGCCGTCCGACCCCACGACCTTCCGGTCGCCCAGCGGCTGGTCGAGCGGCACCGTCCGCTCGTGCTCCTTCGCGATCAGGATGCAGACCTTCTCCGGGTGCGGGGTCTCGGTCACCGTGACCGTCACCTTCCCCGCGCTCTCCTTCGCCGTCGCCGCGTAGTCGGCGCAGACCCCGCCCGTGAAGTGCACGGTCAGCTCCCCGCCCGCGGCCGTGTAGCCCCGCACCTCCACGTCCCGCTGCTCGCCGGGGGCCGAGGTCGGCTCCCGGGACGGTTCGGGCGCCGCGGTGGTCAGGTACTTCGGGTCGACCGCCGGGTAGGTGACCGTGACGGCGCCCTCCGCACCCGGCGTCCGCACCTCGAACAGCCAGGACGGCACCAGCGTCTGCCGCCCCTGGACCGGGTGCGCGGCCAGCCCGAACACCGCCTCCTCGACCGTCACCGTCTGCTTCTCAGGCTTCTTCGGCGCGTCCGTCGGCAGCTCGCAGGGCGTGTCCGCGCCGCCCCGGTGCGGTACCGGGCTCGCGCAGCCCCCGATCCCGGCGCCGGGGGCGCTGCCCGGCGAGTTCAACAGCGCCAGCGTCTCCTCGGCACCCAGGACGGGATACGTGTCCCCCTTGACCGGGGCCTTCACCTGCCCGCTGCCGCCGACCACGTCACCCTGCGCGCCGACCACCACACCGGTCGTCCAGCCGTACGTGGGCAGCCCGCCGACCTCGGGTTCGGCGTTCACGGCGCGCCGGGCGCCCATGACCTGTCCGGCATCCAGTTTGGCGTCGTCCTGTCCCAGCGCCTTCAGCACGGGCGCCGCCGCCTTCTTCGCGGCCGCTTCGCTCACCGGATCGCCCGTCCCGTCGGCGGACGGAGCCTTGCACGCGGCGACCTTCTTGCAGTCGTCCGTGCCGGGCGTGTACCGGTGGAAGGTCCAGGTGCCCGGTGCCTGCTTGTCCACCGTGAGCAGCGGGCCGGAGCCGTCCTTGGCGTTTCCGGCCTTCCACGCCCCGCCCTGGATCCGCGGCACCCCCTCGACGCCGAGCGCCTTCGCCAGGCGGGCCACCTCCTCCTCGGTGACCTCGCCCTTCGCCCGGTACACGGGCCCCGAGCCGGGCCCCTCGGGGAGCGGGCCGTCGGCGCGGTAGGTGACGCCGTAGGGGTTCGGTTCGCCGGGCGCGATGCCGTGCGTACCGTCCTGGCCGCCCGGGGAAGCGGCCCCGTGACCGTCCAGGGCGAGCGGCGGGGGAGTGCCGTCGCCGGACGCGCCGGACGACGTACCGCCGCCGTCCTGGCCGCCACCGGAGGCGGACGTGGCCAGATACGCCCCGCCGGTCCCGACCAACAGCACGGCGGCGGCGACGGACGCGACGGCGAGCGCCGGGGGGCGCCGCCGCGCAGGACGCCCGGTACCGGCCTCGTCGGCGGCGGTGGCGTCGTCGTTGTCGGGTCGCTCGGTGTTCACCGCATCGCTCCTTCGGCTGTTACTGGGGACAGCGATGGGACGCGGTGGAGGAGGATCCGGTTCCCGCCGGTGGCCGGGCGCCGGGAGGGTCCGGGAGCCGTCGGCTGCGGCCCTCAGTCGCCGTAGTCCGACATCGCCTCCAGCAGCCTTGCCGATGTCTGCGGCACCCGCACGCCGTGGAGCAGCGAGACGGGGACGGGACGGGCGGAGACCTCGACCGGAGCCTCCCAGCGCGGGGCCATCCGGGCGCAGTCACCACGCAGCGACGCCAGATCGCCGTCCAGGTCGGCCGGGGCGGGGTCGGCGGTCCTCAGGTTCGTCATGACAGGACCGTAGGCACGTCCCGGACCGCGAAGAAAGTCGTACTACCGGGTAGTTTCGCCTGCTTCGGTCAGGCGACGGTCCCGGGTAGCGTGAACTGTCAACCCGCCTCCCCTCAGGAGAGAGTCCACGCCGTGCGCATCGCAGTCACCGGCTCCATCGCCACCGACCACCTCATGACCTTCCCCGGCCGATTCTCCGACCAGCTCGTCGCGGACCAGTTGCACACGGTCTCGCTCTCCTTCCTGGTCGACCAGCTCGAGGTGCGCCGGGGCGGCGTCGCCGCGAACATCGCCTTCGGCATGGGTCAGCTGGGCACCCGCCCGATCCTGGTCGGCGCCGCCGGCTCGGACTTCGACGAGTACCGGGCCTGGCTTGACCGGCACGGCGTCGACACCGGGTCGGTGCGCATCTCCGAGACCCTGCACACCGCCCGCTTCGTCTGCACCACGGACGCCGACCACAACCAGATCGGCTCCTTCTACACGGGCGCGATGAGCGAGGCCCGCCTCATCGAGCTCAAGACCGTCGCCGACCGGGTGGGCGGCCTCGACCTGGTCTCCATCGGCGCCGACGACCCGGAGGCGATGCTCCGGCACACCGAGGAGTGCCGCACGCGGTCCATCCCCTTCGCCGCGGACTTCTCCCAGCAGATCGCCCGGATGAACGGCGACGAGATCCGCATACTGCTGGACGGGGCGACCTACCTCTTCTCCAACGAGTACGAGAAGGGGCTCATCGAGACCAAGACCGGCTGGACGGACCAGGAGATCCTCGGCCGCGTCGGCCATCGCGTCACCACCCTCGGCGCGCGGGGCGTGCGCATCGAGCGGGTCGGCGAGGCGACCATCGAGGTCGGCGTCCCCGACGAGGAGCGCAAGGCCGACCCCACGGGCGTCGGCGACGCCTTCCGCGCCGGGTTCCTGTCCGGACTGGCGTGGGGGGTTTCGCTGGAGCGGGCGGCGCAGGTGGGCTGCATGCTGGCGACCCTCGTCATCGAGACGGTGGGGACGCAGGAGTACCAGCTGCGGCGCGGGCACTTCATGGAGCGGTTCACCAAGGCGTACGGCGACGAGGCGGCCGAGGAGGTCCGGGCGCACCTGGCCTGATCCGGCCCGGCGGGCGGGGGCTGGTCGCGCCCACGCGGCGGAGCCGCACATCGACGACCAGCCCCGCGCCCCGAGTGGTCAGCTCACCCGGCGGACCGAGTAGGCCGTTCCCCTTTCCGTCGGCTCCTCGCCCACGTACTCCTGCCCCCGCATCTCGCACCACGCCGGGATGTCCAGGCGGGCCGCCTCGTCGTCGGAGAGGACGCGGACCGTGCCGCCGACGGGGACGTCGCCGATGACCTTGGCGAGTTCGATCACCGGAACGGGACAGCGCCTGCCGACCGCGTCCACCACGAGGTCGCCTCCGGTCTTCGGGGCGGCCTCCGTCGCCCCCGGCACGCCCAGCTTCTCCCGCACCGCGGCCACCGTGCCCGGCAGCACCTCCAGGAACCGTTCGACGTCCTCGGCCGGCGTCCCCGGCGGCAACGACACCCGGACGTTGCCCTCGCTGAGCACGCCCATCGCCCTCAGGACATGGCTCGGCGTCAAGGTGCCGCTCGTGCAGGAAGACCCGGAGGAGACCGAGAAACCGGCACGGTCCAGTTCGTGCAGCAATGTCTCCCCGTCGACATAGAGACACGAGAAGGTGACGACGCCGGGCAGCCGGCGCACCGGATCGCCGACCACCTCCACGTCCGGTACCAGGGCCGGCACCCGGGTCCGGATCCGCTCCGTGAGTTGCCGCAGCCGCACCGCCTCCCCGGCCGCCTCGGCGCGCACGGCCCGCAGCGACGCCGCCGCGGCCACGATCGCCGGGAGGTTCTCGAAACCGGGCGCCCGGCCCGACTCCCGCTCGTCCCCGGGCCCCTGCGGCGCGAACCGCACCCCCTTGCGTACGACGAGCAGCCCGACCCCCGACGGCCCGCCCCACTTGTGGGCGCTGGCGGTGAGCAGCGACCAGTCACCCGTCACCTTGCCCCACCCCAGGGACTGGGCGGCGTCCACCAGCAGCGGCACGCCCGCCGCCCGGCAGGCCTCGGCCACCTCGGCCACCGGCTGCTCGGTGCCCACCTCGTGGTTGGCCGACTGGAGGCAGGCCAGCGCGGTGTCGCCGCGCAGGGCGTCCGCGTAGGCCTCCGGGTCCACCGCCCCCGTCCGGTCCACGGGCACCTGAGTGACCGTGCCGCCCCCGGCCTCGTGCGCCTCGGCGGCGTGCAGTGCGGAGGAGTGTTCGACCGCTGACACGATCAGGTGGGACCCGGCCCGGCGCCGCCCGGCCAGCGCCCCGGCGACCCCCGAATGGACCGCCCGCGTTCCCGAAGGAGTGAACACCAACTCGTCCGCCCGGCAGCCCACGGCCTCCGCGGCCGCCTCCCGGGCGGCATCGAGCAGCATCCGCGCCCGCCGCCCTTCCCGGTACAGCCGCGCGGGATCGGCCCACCCTTCGTCGAGGGAGGCCTGAAGGGCCTGCCGGGCGACGGGATGAAGAGGAACGGCGGAAGCAGCATCGAAGTAGGCCACACGCCAACGCTATGACGTCCGCCAGGGAAGTGCCCTCAAGGGGCGCGGGGCTGTGCTCGACATGCGGCTCCGCCGCGTGGGCGCGAGCACCCGCAATAAACCGTCAGCCGCTGAACAACCCCAGCTCGCACCCCCCGTAGGAGCCCCGTCCCACCCTTTCAGGGTGCCCCCCGGCGCGTATGCCACCCTCCCCGCGACCCCCCGGAGAGCGTCGGCTAGGGTTTGGTCCGCATAAACATCAAACCCCTGCCCGACGCAGGGCGGCGACCGACCAGCGAGAAGGCCGCAGCCGAACAGCGCGGGCGAGACTCTCGGGAAGGCGCTACGTGAGTCCCAACGGCTCCGACCGCTCGCCGCGGCGCCCGATGCGGCGGAAGCTGCTGCAGGCACTGACCGCGGGCCTGGTCCTGGCGACCGCCACCGGTTGCACATACGAGGACTTCCCCCGCCTCGGCATGCCCACCCCAACCACGGAAGAGGCTCCGCGGATCCTCTCCCTGTGGCAGGGATCGTGGGCTGCCGCGCTGGCCACCGGCGTGCTGGTGTGGGGCCTGATCCTGTGGAGTTGCTTCTTCCACCGGCGCACCCGCACCAAGGTCGAGGTTCCTCCGCAGAACAGGTACAACCTGCCCATCGAGGCGCTGTACACCATCGTTCCGCTCGTCATCGTCTCGGTGCTGTTCTACTTCACCGCCCGCGACGAGTCCGAGCTCATGAGCCTGAAGAAGAAGCCCGACGTCACGGTCAACGTGGTCGGCTTCCAGTGGAGCTGGTGCTTCAACTACGTCGAGAACGTCGAGGGCTCCTCCGGCGACGCCAAGACCTCCAAGGAACTGGCCGCCGTTCCGGACCGCTACAAGGACGACTTCCCGGCGAACGCCGGCGGCGTCAACGACTGCGGCGTCCCCGGCACGAGGAATCCGCAGAACGGCAACCCGGGCCCGACCCTCTGGCTCCCCAAGGGCAAGACGGTCCGCTTCGTCCTGACCTCGCGTGACGTCATCCACTCCTTCTGGGTGGTGCCGTTCCTCATGAAGCAGGACGTCATCCCGGGCCACACCAACGCCTTCGAGGTGACCCCCAACAAGGAGGGCACCTTCATGGGCAAGTGCGCCGAACTGTGCGGCGTGGACCACTCCCGGATGCTGTTCAACGTGAAGGTCGTCTCCCCGGAGCGCTACGAGCAGCACCTTCAGGACCTCGCTAAGAAGGGGCAGACCGGTTACGTTCCCGCCGGCATCGCGCAGACGAGCCACGAGAAGAACCGGGAGACGAACAACCTGTGAGCATCCTCAACGAACCCCAGGGTGCCGCGGCAGGGTCCCACTACGAGGACGAACTGCCGGTCCGGCGCCAGAGGCGTGGCGAGATCGTGGTGAAGTGGCTGACGACCACCGACCACAAGACGATCGGCACGCTGTACCTGGTGACGTCGTTCGCGTTCTTCGTGATCGGCGGCGTGATGGCGCTCTTCATGCGCGCCGAGCTGGCCCGCCCGGGCCTGCAGATCATGTCGAACGAGCAGTTCAACCAGGCGTTCACGATGCACGGCACGATCATGCTGCTGATGTTCGCGACGCCGCTCTTCGCGGGCTTCGCGAACTGGATCATGCCGCTGCAGATCGGCGCGCCGGACGTCGCCTTCCCGCGGCTGAACATGTTCGCCTACTGGCTGTACCTGTTCGGCTCGCTCATCGCGGTGGGCGGGTTCCTGACCCCGCAGGGCGCGGCCGACTTCGGCTGGTTCGCCTACTCGCCGCTGTCCGACGCGGTGCACTCGCCGGGCATCGGCGGTGACCTGTGGATCATGGGTCTGGCCTTCTCCGGCTTCGGCACGATCCTCGGCTCGGTCAACTTCATCACCACGATCATCTGCATGCGCGCGCCGGGCATGACCATGTTCCGCATGCCGATCTTCACCTGGAACGTGCTGCTGACCGGTGTGCTGGTCCTGCTTGCCTTCCCGGTCCTGGCCGCGGCCCTGTTCGCGCTGGAGGCGGACCGCAAGTTCGGCGCGCACATCTTCGACTCGGCCAACGGTGGAGCACTGCTGTGGCAGCACCTCTTCTGGTTCTTCGGACACCCAGAGGTGTACATCATCGCGCTGCCGTTCTTCGGCATCGTCAGTGAGATCATCCCGGTCTTCTCCCGGAAGCCGATCTTCGGCTACATGGGCCTGATCGCCGCGACGATCGCCATCGCCGGTCTGTCGGTGACCGTGTGGGCGCACCACATGTACGTCACGGGCGGCGTGCTGTTGCCGTTCTTCTCCTTCATGACCTTCCTGATCGCGGTCCCGACCGGTGTGAAGTTCTTCAACTGGATCGGCACCATGTGGAAGGGCAGTCTGTCCTTCGAGACACCGATGCTGTGGTCGACCGGCTTCCTGATCACCTTCCTCTTCGGTGGTCTGACCGGTGTCATCCTGGCCTCGCCGCCGCTGGACTTCCACGTCTCGGACTCGTACTTCGTGGTGGCGCACTTCCACTACGTGGTGTTCGGCACCGTGGTGTTCGCGATGTTCGCGGGCTTCCACTTCTGGTGGCCGAAGTTCACCGGCAAGCTGCTGGACGAGCGCCTCGGCAAGATCACCTTCTGGACGCTGTTCATCGGCTTCCACGGCACCTTCCTGGTCCAGCACTGGCTGGGCGCCGAGGGCATGCCGCGCCGGTACGCCGACTACCTGGCGGCCGACGGCTTCACCGCGCTGAACACGATCTCCACGATCAGCTCGTTCCTGCTCGGCATGTCCCTGCTGCCGTTCTTCTACAACATCTGGAAGACGGCCAAGTACGGCAAGCCGGTGAACGTGGACGACCCCTGGGGCTACGGCCGTTCGCTGGAGTGGGCGACCTCCTGCCCGCCGCCGCGGCACAACTTCCTCACGCTGCCGCGCATCCGCAGTGAATCCCCCGCCTTCGACCTGCACCACCCGGAGGTCTCGGCGATCGACCAGCTCGAGAACGTCGGTCACGGCGAGAAGACCCTCGCCGGTGGCAAGGAGGCCGGCAAGTGAAGATCCAGGGCAAGCTCTTCATCTGGCTGAGCGTCTTCATCCTGGCCGTCGCGATCGTCTACGGCTACTGGTCGAAGGAGCCGGCCGGCACCACGGCCCTCTTCCTGGCCTTCGGCCTGGCCATCATGATCGGCTTCTACCTGGCCTTCACGGCCAGGCGGGTCGACGTCGGTGCGCAGGACAACAAGGAAGCGGACGTCGCGGACGACGCCGGCGAGATCGGGTTCTTCAGCCCGCACAGCTGGCAGCCGCTGGCGCTCGGCATCGGCGGAGCGCTCGCCTTCATGAGCATCGCGATCGGCTGGTGGCTGATGTACTTCTCGGCCCCGGTCATCCTGATCGGTCTGTTCGGCTGGGTCTTCGAGTACTACCGCGGGGAGAACCGCACCCAGTAGCACGCGCCGTGCGCCGAGGGGCCCGGACACTCCGTCAGGAGCGTCCGGGTCCCTTCGTCTGCCGTACCTTTCCTCACCCGTCCGGCTTACCCGTCGTGCCGCCGTTGACGTTGCTCCCTAGCGTGAGGACATGAGCAACCCGGTTCACTTCCAGGCGCGGGGGCGTACGGTCGTCGGCTGCACCCTGCTGGTGATCGCCCTCGGCGCGAGCGTCACCGCCTGCAGCGGCGACGCCGACCACCCCCTGTCCGCAGCGCCCTACGACGCGGCGGGCCAGATCTCCTTCAACGGCCCTACGGACGCCGGGAAGAAGGCGGACCCGGACAAGCCCCTGGAGGTCGTCGCCGAGGGCGCCGACGGGCGCATCACGGACGTCACGGCCATGGACGCCACAGGCCGCTACGTGGCGGGCGAACTCTCCGCCGACGGGGCCCGCTGGCACAGCACCTCACCGCTGGCCGCCAACGCCCGTTACACGGTCCGCGTGAGCACCGAGGACGGCGACGGCGCGCCGGGCCGCAAGGTCCTCACCTTCGAGACCGGCAGGCCCAGCGCCAAGAAGACCCTGGACGTGTCCTTCGGCCCGAAGGCGGGCGCGTACGGCGTCGGCCAGCCCGTCACCGCGGAACTGAGCCAGCCGGTCGCGGACCCGGCCCAGCGGGCCATAGTGGAACGTGCCCTGAAGGTTCGGTCCACGCCCGCCGTGGAGGGTGCCTGGCACTGGGTCGACGACAAGAAGCTCCACTACCGGCCCGAGGAGTACTGGCCCGCGCACGCCACCGTCCAGGTCAGCAGCACCCTCGACGGCATCAAGATCGGCGACCGGATGTGGGGCGGTACGGCCAAGCCCCTGACCATCACCACGGACGACCGCGTCGTGGCCGTCACCGACGCCGCCGCCCACACGCTGACGGTCTACCGGGACGGCGAAGCGATCAGACAGATCCCCGTCACCACCGGCAAGCCCGGCTTCGAGACCCGCAACGGCGTCAAGGTCGTCCTGGGCAAGGAACCCTTCGTACGCATGCGCAGCAGCACCGTCGGCATCGCCGAGGGCTCCTCGGAGTCGTACGACCTGCCCGTCTACTTCGCCACCCGGGTCACCTGGAGCGGCGAGTACGTGCACGCCGCCCCCTGGTCCGTCGGCTCCCAGGGCTCCGCCAACGTCAGCCACGGCTGCGTCGGCATGAGCACCGCCCACGCGGAGTGGTTCTTCGGCGCCGTCCAGGAGGGCGACCTCGTCGAGGTCGTGAACTCCGACGGCGAGACGATGGAGCCCTTCGGCAACGGCTTCGGCGACTGGAACCTGGACTGGAACAAATGGACCACGGGAAGCGCCCTCACGGGCGGCACGGGCAACGCCGCGAACCAGGACGCGGCCAGGCTGCGACCCACGGTGGTGTAGCGCCCCGACAGGGGCGCGGGGCCGGTCCGGTGTGCGGCTCCGCCGCGTGGGCGCGACAAGCCACGACGGCGCCGCTCCCGCCGCACGACGCGCGGCCCCCACCCAGTAGGCGCCCTACGCGCTCTGCAGCCTCTGCTGCCGCAGCAGAGAAGCCAGCGCTTCCGCGAACTCGACGGGCTCCACGGGCAACGCCACAGCCCCCTCAGCCCGGCTCCACGTGGCCAGCCACGCGTCCTGCGGCCGCGCGATGAGCAGCAGTACCGGCGGGCACCGGAACACCTCGTCCTTGATCTGCCGGCACAGCCCCATGCCGCCCATGGGCACCGCCTCGCCGTCCAGCACGCAGACGTCGATCCCGCCCTTGTCCAGCTCCTTGATCACGGCGGCCGGAGTCGCGCACTCCACGAACTCGACCACGGGCACGTCCGGGGCGGGCCGGCGACCGGTCGCCAGCCGCACCTGCTCGCGGGTGTTGGAGTCGTCGCTGTAGACCAGCACCGTGGCGGTCGGCTGCATGCTTCCTCCGATACGCAGTGAAACAGTCGTAGCCCGTCGCGGCGGATGCTACTCCCTCCCACTGCCCGCCAACACTGGTTCGGACACGGCTTCGACGGTCCGTTCGATGGGCCATCCGGGCAGTACAGACGGGGGGAACACACCGAACGGCACCCCCCGGGGTGAGGGCGGGATAAGCGACCGACATAATGTCGGTCGTGGCGACAGCAACGACAGTAGAAACCGGGCACGCGCACCCGTCGGTCAACCGGCCGAATCTCACCAGCGTCGGAACCATCATCTGGTTGAGTTCCGAGCTGATGTTCTTCGCGGCCCTCTTCGCGATGTACTTCACCCTGCGATCGGTGACCGGCCCGGACTTCTGGTCCGAGAAGGCCGACGCGCTGAACTTCCCGTTCTCCGCGACGAACACCACGATCCTGGTGCTCTCCTCCCTCACCTGCCAGCTCGGCGTGTTCGCGGCCGAGCGCGGGGACGTGAAGAAGCTCCGGATGTGGTTCATCGTCACCTTCGTGATGGGTGCGATCTTCATCGGCGGTCAGGTGTTCGAGTACACCGAGCTGGTCAAGCACGAGGGCCTCTCGCTCTCGTCGGACCCGTACGGCTCGGTGTTCTACCTGACCACCGGCTTCCACGGACTGCACGTGACGGGCGGCCTCATCGCCTTCCTGCTGGTCCTCGGCCGCACCTACGCGGCCCGGAGGTTCACTCACGAGCAGGCGACCGCCGCCATCGTCGTGTCCTACTACTGGCACTTCGTCGATGTCGTCTGGATCGGCCTCTTCGCCACGATCTACATGATCAAGTAGTCGCGGCACGCACCCGCGCAATACCAGAAGCATCGACGCAGAAGATCCTGACACCGGGGTAATCCGTGAAAAAGCTCTCCGCACGACGACGCCACCCGCTGGCGGCGCTCGTCGTCCTACTCCTCGCGCTGGCATGCACAGGGGGGCTGTACGCCGCGTTCGCACCCGCGGACAAGGCGCAGGCCGATGAAACCGCCCAGTCCCTCGCCATCGACGAGGGCAAGAAGCTCTACGCCGTCGGCTGTGCCAGCTGCCACGGCACCGGAGGTCAGGGCACCACCGACGGTCCGAGCCTGGTCGGCGTGGGCGCCGCGGCCGTCGACTTCCAGGTGGGCACCGGCCGTATGCCGGCCCAGCAGCCGGGTCCGCAGGTCCCGCGCAAGAAGGTCATCTACTCCCAGGCGGAGATCGACCAGCTGGCGGCCTACGTCGCCTCGCTCGGTGCCGGTCCGGCCATCCCGTCGGAGGAGAAGTACGGCCCGGAGGGCGCTGACTCCGCCAAGGGTGGCGAGCTGTTCCGCAACAACTGCGCGCAGTGCCACAACTTCACCGGCAAGGGCGGCGCGCTGACCCACGGCAAGTACGCGCCCACCCTCGAGGATGTCGACCCCAAGCACATCTACGAGGCCATGCAGACCGGCCCGCAGAACATGCCCTCCTTCCCCGACACCACGCTGTCGGAGCAGAACAAGAAGGACATCATCGCCTACCTGGACGCGGTCAACAGTGACGACACCGTAAACCCCGGCGGTCTCTCGCTGGGTGGCCTGGGGCCGGTCAGTGAAGGCCTCTTCGGCTGGATCTTCGGCCTCGGTGGCTGCATCGCCGTCGCCGTGTGGGTCGCCGCTCGGACCGCAAAGGCCAAGAAGTCATGAGTAGCCAAGACATTCCAGAAGAGAACCTGCCCGCTGCGCAGCGCGGCACCCACGCGCCGAAGCCCGCGGACGACAAGAACCCGTTCGCGGACCCGGGCCTGCCGCCCCACGAGCACCGGATCCAGGACATCGACGAGCGGGCCGCCAAGCGGTCCGAGCGCACCGTCGCCCTGCTGTTCACGGTCTCGATGCTGGCGACCATCGGCTTCATCGCCTCGTTCGTCGCGATCCCGCACGACAAGTCGATCTACGTCTTCCCGCTCGGGCACATCAACGCGATGAACCTCGCGCTCGGCCTGACGCTGGGCGTGGCGCTCTTCACCATCGGCGCGGGCGCCGTCCACTGGGCGCGCACCCTGATGTCCGACGAGGAGGTCGCCGACGAGCGGCACCCCATCGAGGCCTCGCCCGAGGTCCGTGCCAAGGTCCACGCGGACTTCAAGCAGGGTGCCAAGGAGTCGGTGATCGGCCGGCGCAAGCTGATCCGCAACACGATGCTGGGCGCGCTCACCCTGGTGCCGCTCTCCGGCGTCGTCCTGCTGCGCGACCTCGGTCCGCTGCCCGGGACCAAGCTGCGCCACACGCTCTGGAACAAGGGCAAGCTGCTCGTCAACATGAACACGAACGAGCCGATGCGTCCGTCGGACATCGCGGTCGGTTCGCTCACCTTCGCCAAGCCCGAGGGCCTGGACGAGCACGACCACGGCTTCCAGAACGAGATCGCCAAGGCTGCCCTGATGCTCATCCGGCTGGAGCCGGAGGCCATCAAGGACAAGCGGGAGCTCGAGTGGTCCCACGAGGGCATCGTGGCGTACTCGAAGATCTGCACCCACGTCGGTTGCCCGATCTCCCTGTACGAGCAGCAGACGCACCACGCGCTGTGCCCCTGCCACCAGTCCACCTTCGACCTCGCCGACGGTGCCCGGGTGATCTTCGGTCCCGCCGGTCACGCCCTGCCGCAGCTGCGCATCGGCGTGAACGACGAGGGCTACCTCGAGGCTCTCAGTGACTTCGAGGAGCCCGTCGGTCCTGCATTCTGGGAGCGCGGATGAGTACTGCAGCCAACGAAGCACCCCGCTCTCGCGGGAAGGCCCCGGCCGGCGAACGCGTCGCCGACTGGGCCGACGGCCGGCTCGGGATCTACTCCCTGGCCAAGGCCAACATGCGCAAGATCTTCCCGGACCACTGGTCCTTCATGCTCGGTGAGATCTGCCTCTACAGCTTCATCATCATCATCCTCACGGGTGTGTACCTGACGCTGTTCTTCCACCCGTCGATGAACGAGGTGGAGTACCACGGCTCGTACGTCCCGATGCAGGGACAGCTGATGAGTGAGGCGTACAAGTCGACGCTCGACATCAGCTTCGACGTGCGCGGCGGTCTGCTGATCCGGCAGATCCACCACTGGGCGGCGATCATCTTCCTCGCCGGCATGTTCGTGCACATGATGCGCGTCTTCTTCACCGGTGCGTTCCGCAAGCCGCGTGAGATCAACTGGCTGTTCGGCTTCCTGCTGTTCGTCCTCGGCATGTTCACCGGCTTCACCGGTTACTCGCTCCCGGACGACCTGCTCTCCGGCACCGGTGTCCGCTTCACCCAGGGCGCGATCCTGTCCGTGCCGATCGTCGGCACGTACATCTCGATGTTCCTGTTCGGCGGGGAGTTCCCCGGGACCGACTTCGTCGCCCGGTTCTACTCGATCCACATCCTGCTGCTGCCGGGCATCATGCTCGGTCTCGTGGTCGGCCACCTGATCCTGGTCTTCTACCACAAGCACACGCAGTTCGCGGGTCCCGGCAAGACCAACAAGAACGTCGTCGGCATGCCGCTGCTGCCGGTGTACATGGCCAAGGCCGGAGGCTTCTTCTTCCTGGTCTTCGGTGTCATCGCGGCCATCGCCGGCATCGCCTCGGTCAACCCGATCTGGAGCATCGGCCCCTACCGGCCGGACCAGGTGTCCACCGGTGCCCAGCCCGACTGGTACATGGGCTTCGCCGAGGGTCTGGTCCGCGCCATGCCGGGCTGGGAAATCAACTTCTGGGGTCACACGCTGGTCCTCGGTGTGTTCGTCCCGTTGGTGATCTTCGGTCTGTTCCTGGCGATCATCGCCCTCTACCCCTTCATCGAGTCGTGGGTGACCGGGGACAAGCGCGAGCACCACATCCTGGACCGGCCGCGCAACGCCCCGACCCGTACGGCCTTCGGTGTCGCCTGGGTCACCGCGTACATGATCATGCTGATCGGTGGTGGCAACGACATCGTCGCCACGCACTTCCACCTGTCGATCAACGCGGTCACCTGGTTCGTCCGGATCGGGTTCTTCGCCGGCCCGGTCATCGCCTTCGTGATCACCAAGCGGATCTGCCTCGGCCTCCAGCGCCGGGACAAGGAGAAGGTGCTGCACGGACGCGAGTCCGGCATCATCAAGCGCCTGCCGCACGGTGAGTTCATCGAGGTCCACGAGCCGCTCAGCCAGGAACAGCTGCACACGCTCACGGCGCACGAGCAGTACAAGTCGGCCGAGATCGGCCCGACGGTCGACGAGAACGGCGTCCAGCGCAAGGTGAAGCGCACGGACAAGCTGCGCGCCAAGCTCAGCAAGTCGTACTACGGCCCGGAGTCGCAGATTCCGAAGCCGACCGTCGAGGAGTACAAGGAGATCACGAGCGGCCACGGCCACCACTGACCCTCCAGCGTCGCCACACCACGGTCGAAGGGCCCCGTCCGTTCCGCGGACGGGGCCCTTCGCCGTGCCCGGGGCTGGATAGGGTGGGAGCACACCTTCTTACCGTCGTGCACACGATTCAGGAGCGGCTCATGAGCGCTTTGACCCCCGCTGGAGGCGACACCGCGGCGGGCCGCTCCTGGCCCGCCCTGCTGAACGGACTGGCGGACGGCCGGGACCTGACCGCCGACGAGACCGCGTGGGCGCTGGACGTGATCATGCGCGGCGAGGCGACCGACGCGCAGATCGCCGGCCTCGCGGTCGGCCTCAGGTTCAAGGGGGAGACCGTCGAGGAGATCTCCGGTCTCGTCCGCACCATGTACGCGCACGCCAACGTCATCGAGGTGCCGGGGGAGACGGTCGACATCGTCGGCACGGGTGGCGACGGCGCGAAGACGGTCAACATCTCCACCATGTCGGCGATCGTGGTGGCCGGCACCGGCGCCAAGGTCGTCAAGCACGGCAACCGGGCCGCCTCCTCGGCGTCCGGGGCCTCCGACGTCCTGGAGAAGCTGGGCATCAATCTGGAGCTGACGCCGAAGCGGGTGGCGGAGGTCGCCGAGGAGGCCGGCATCACCTTCTGCTTCGCGGTGAAGTTCCACCCGGCGCTGCGCCACGTGGCGGCGGCGCGCGGCCAGCTGGGCATCCGCACGGTGTTCAACTTCCTGGGTCCGCTGACCAACCCGGCGGGCGTCAAGGCCCAGGCGATCGGGGTCGCGCACGCCAGGATGGCGCCGATCATCGCCGGTGTCTTCGCCGAGCGCGGCCACTCCTCCCTGGTCTTCCGCGGCGACGACGGCCTCGACGAGCTGACCACGACGTCCACCTCCCGGGTCTGGGTGGTGCGGGACGGCCGGGTGACCGAGGAGGCCTTCGACCCGCGGGACGTCGGCCTCGAACTGGTACCGGTCGAGGCCCTGCGCGGCGCCGACGCCTCCTACAACGCCGACGTCGCCCGCCGCCTGCTGGCCGGCGAGAGGGGCCCGGTGCGGGACGCGGTGCTGCTGAACTCCGCGGCGGCCCTGGTCGCCCTGGAGCCCGGCGGCGGGCCGCTCACCGAACAGATCCGGGCCGGCATGGACCGTGCCGCCGAGTCGATCGACTCGGGCGCCGCCAGGCGGGTCCTGGAGCGGTGGGTCGCGGCGAGCAACGCGTAGCCCGCCTTCCCGAGTGACGTGCGTCCCGCGATCCGGACTCGGGTTGCGGGGCGCCGATCACTTCCCATAGGTTTTCGACAGGTCATGAGTGACAGTCAAGAGGCCCCGGCCGACTGTCCGGCAACCCTCCGTCCGTGGCGGGGTGCCCCGGGTGAAGACCAGGCCGTGGACAGCAAGGTCCACGGCAAGCGCGGACCCCTCGCGGAACCAGGGGTCCTGGGTCGTCCGAGGGAGTCTTCCGTGAACCAGCGAATGCGATAGGGCCGCAGAGCCCCGCCTCCGCACATCCCTTGTTTCTCTTTTACAGCGCCCTTCTTCGCGCTGCTCTTTCACGGGAGTCCGCCATGTCCGTGCCCACCGCTGCCGCCACCCCGCTGCCCGTCCTCGGCCGGGACGTCACCGTCCCGCTCGTCACCGGTGGCGAGGTGGCCTACGCCGCGCTCGACTACGCCGCCAGCGCGCCCGCGCTCCAGCGGGTCTGGGACGACGTGGCCGCCTACGCCCCCTACTACGGCAGCGTGCACCGCGGGGCCGGGTACCTGTCGCAGCTGTCGACCGACCTGTTCGAGAACTCCCGCAGGACCGTCGCCGAGTTCCTGGGCTGCCGGGACGGCGACCAGGTCGTCTTCACCCGGTCCACCACCGACTCCCTGAACCTGCTCGCCGGTGCGCTGCCGGCCGGCTGCCGGGTCTTCGTCTTCGAGACCGAGCACCACGCCTCGCTGCTCCCCTGGCGGGACGCGGACGTGACCTACCTCGACGCCCCGCGCACGCCCGCCCAGGCCGTCGAGACCCTGGAGCGCGCCCTCGCCGCCCGCGAGCCGTACGGGCCCGCCCTGGTCTGCGTCACCGGCGCCTCCAACGTCACCGGCGAGCTGTGGCCGGTGCGTGAACTGGCCGCCGCCGCGCACGCGCACGGCGCCCGGATCGTGCTGGACGCCGCCCAGCTCGCCCCGCACCACCCCGTCTCGGTGACCGAGCTGGACGCGGACTGGGTCGCCTTCTCCGGGCACAAGCTCTACGCCCCCTTCGGCGCCGGCGTGCTGGCGGGCCGGGCCGACTGGCTGCGCGAGGCGGAGCCCTACCTCGCGGGCGGCGGCGCCAGCCGCAGCGTCTCCCGGCGCGCGGACGGCGGCGTGGACGTCCGGTGGCACGACAGCGCTGCCCGGCACGAGGCCGGCTCGCCCAACGTCATCGGCGCCTACGCGATCGCCGCCGCCTGCAAGGCGCTCACCGAGGCCGGGTTCGACACACTGGTCGCCCGCGAGGAGTACCTGATCGGGAAGGTGCGGGAGGGGCTCGCCGAGGTGCCCGAGGTGCGGGTCATGTCCCTTTTCGGCGACGACGCTCCCCGGGTCGGGGTGCTCTCCTTCGTCGTCGACGGCTGGAACAGTTCCCACTTCGCCGCCGCGCTCTCCGCCGAGTACGGCATCGGAGTGCGCGACGGCCTCTTCTGCGCCCACCCGCTGGTGCGCACCCTGCTCGGCAGCGACCCCGAGACGCAGGGCGAGTGCGGTGCTCCGGAGGCGGCGCCCGGCGAGAAGTCCCTCAACGCCATCCGCGTCAGCTTCGGCGCCGGCACCCCGGACGAGCACGTCGAGCGGTTCGTGGACGCCGTCAAGGAGCTGGTGCGCGACGGCGCCCGGTGGAACTACCGGACCGAGGACGGGCGTTGCGTGCCCGACACGTCCGCCGCCGGCACCTTCACCGTCTGAGCCGCCCGGCCCGGCAGCCGCGAGCCGAGCAGGATCATCCGCAGCGCCCGCTCGGTGGCGTCCGTGAGGAGCTCGGCCGCCCGCACCAGCGCGTCCGCCAGGGCCATCGGCGCCGGCATGATGCCGTGGAAGGCGTCCACCCCGGGTACCTCGTGCGCGCCCTCGCCGAGCGTGCCGGCCAGCGCGAGGACGGGACGGCCGTGCAGCTTGGCACGCCGGGCGACCTCGGCCGGGACCTTGCCGCGGGGCGTCTGGTGGTCCAGGGCGCCCTCGGCGGTGAGCACGAGGTCGGCGCGGGCCAGGCGGGCGTCCAGGTCCAGGTGATCGAGGAGGACGTCGAAGCGGGGCAGCAGCCGGGCCCCGACGGCGGCCAGACCCGCGCCCAGCCCGCCGGAGGCGCCGGTGCCGGGGCCCGTGCGCAGGTCGACGCCGACGGCCGCGAGGTCGCGGGTGAGGACCCGCGCCCAGTTCTCCAGCCCCGCCGACAACTCCTCGACCTGCGCGGGCGTCGCCCCCTTCTGCGGGCCGAACACCCGGGCCACGCCCCGCTGACCGCACAGCACGTTGAAGGGGTTGCAGGCGACCAGCAGCTCGGTGTCCTTCAGGCGCGGGTCGAGGCCGGACGGGTCGATGCGGGCGAGGCGGATCAGCTCGCGTCCGCCGTGCGGGAGTTCGAAGCCGTCCGCGTCGAGCAGCCGCGCCCCGAGCGCCTGGAGCGCGCCCGAGCCCCCGTCGGACGTGCCCGAGTCGCCGCAGCCGACCAGGACGCGCCGCACCCCGGTGTCGAGCGCGGCCCGGATCAGCTCGCCGACGCCGTACGTGGTCGTGGCGCCCGGGTCGCGCAGGGCGCGGGGGACCAGGGACAGTCCCGCGACGGCGGCCATCTCCACCACCGCCGTGTCCCGGCCGCCGAGCAGCGCGAAGTGGGTGCCGACGGGTTCGCCGACCGGGCCGGTGGCGGCCAGCGCGACCAGCCGCCCGCCGGTCGCGGCGGCCAGCGCGGTGGCGGTGCCCTCGCCGCCGTCCACGAGCGGGATGCGGTCGATCTCGGCGTTCGGCAGGACCCGGCGGACGCCCGCCGCGATGGCGTCGGCGGCGGCCCGGGCGGACAAGGACTCCTTGAAGCCGCTGGGGGCCACGGCGACCCGGTCGAGCAGGGAGGGCATCGAGGGCACGGAAGACATGGCGGGCTCCTTCAACGGGTCACGGGTACGCCGAGCAGCGGCCACACGGCGGCGGCGAAGAACAGCACGAGCGCGGCGGTCAGCGGTGCCAGGACGGCGGACAGCCGCAGCAGGTCGCGCGGGGTGTAGGTGGGGGTGCCGGGGATGTCGGAGAAGAGCGTGACCGGCTTGGCGGAGGCGGGGAGCGTGTGACAGAAACCGGCCGCCGCCGTGGACGCGAGCGCGGCGGCGACCGGGTTGACCCCCGCGCCCACGGCCGCGGCGATCACCAGCGGCACCAGGACCGAGGAGCGGGCCGAGCGGGACTGGAGGACCAGGTGGGCCGCCGTGCTCACCGCGACCACGACGCCGAGGAAGACGGCCGGCGCGACGTCCGCGGCCAGCCCGGACACCAGCCACTTCGCGGCACCGGAGTCGGCGAGCGCGACGCCCATCGCCATGGTCGCCGCCATGAACAGCAGCAGCGACCACGGCACGGTCCTGAGCGCGTCCTTGAGGCGTACGGTGCCGAGCGCGGGGGAGGAGGCGACGACGGCGCCGATCAGCGCCACCACCGCGGGCGGGACGTGGTGCAGCGGCTCGCTGCACCACAGGGCCACCACCGTGGCCAGCAGCAGGGCGCAGCGCTTCTCGGCCTGGGTCCAGGGGCCGGTGACCGGGTCCTCGCTGTGCCGCTGTATCTCCTCGGCGGTGATGTGCACCGGACCCTTGCGATCCGCCCGCCGAGTGGTCGTCAACAGGACCGCCTCGGCGGCCAGGTGTGACGAGGCCACCGCCAGCGGCAGCCCGAGCAGCAGCCACTGGGTGAAGCCGATCCGGTCCCCGGTCGCCTCCCACAGCACCGACACGGTGATCAGGTGCGCGCCCGCGCCGATCAGCGTCGCCACCGCCGACAGCAGGATCACCGTCGGGAACAGCAGCGCCAGCATCACCACCAGCCGCTTGCGGTCCGCGAGGGCCTTGGAGAGGGCGAGGAACACCGGCAGCGCGAGCGCCGCCCGCCCCGAGGTGGCCGGCACCGCGAACGCGGTGACGACCAGCGCGGCCGTCGTCAGGTGCACCAACTGCCGTACGCTGCGCGCCCCGCCGACCAGGAACGCCGCCGCCCGCCCGGCGAGCCCGGTCCGTGCCACCGCCGCTGCCAGCACGAAGGCGCAGATCAGCAGCCACACCGTGTCCTCACCGAGGGTGCCGAAGAGGGTGTCGCTGCTGATCACGCCGGTCGCGGTCAGCGCGAGTCCGGCGCCCAGCGCGATGTACGTGTCGTCGATCGGCGTACCGATCCAGGCGCAGGTCGCCAGCGCGAACACGGCGAGGGTGAGGCGCGCGTCGCCGTCGAGGGCCGGGAAGTTGCCGGGTACCGCCAGCAGTGCGCACAGGGACAGGGCCACGCAGGAGGCCGCCGCGAGGCGGGGGTTCAACGTCACGTCATCGAGGATTCACGGGGGCGGTGAGCCATCGATGAGCGTCACATGAAGGAAGCTTCACCAGGCAGGCAGCCGGTATCCCATCCCGCGCACCGTCTCGACCTGCTGTGCCCCGAGCTTCTTGCGCAGCGCGCGGACGTAGACGTCCACGATGTTGGAGCCGGGGTCGAAGTCGTAGCCCCACACGTGCGACAGGATCTGCTCGCGGGACAGTACCTGACCCGGGTGGCGAAGGAACAGCTCGAGGAGCACGAACTCACGGGCCGTCAGGTCGACGGTGCGCTCCCCGGCGCGGGCCCGGCGGGTGCGCAGGTCCAGGCTGAGCGCACCCGACTTCAGCATCGTCACCTCGGGCGCCCTGGCCGCCGTACGCAGCCTGAGCCGTACCCGGGCGAGCAGTTCCTCGAAGCGGAACGGTTTCGTCATCCAGTCGTCGGCGCCGCCCTCCAGGCCGGCCACCGTGTCCCGTACGGAGTCCCGCGCGGTCAGCACGATCACCGGGGTGGTCACCCGGGACTCCCGCAGCTCGCGCAGGACCGTGAAGCCGTCCCGGCCGGGCAGCCCGATGTCCAGGACGACCAGGTCGAACCCGCCGGTGAGGGCGTACTCACAGGCGGCGTCGCCGTCGGCGACGGCGGTGGTGGTGAAGCCGTTGGCGCGCAGGCCCTTCTCGACGAAGGAGGCGATGCGCTCCTCGTCCTCGACGATGAGGATGCGGTTCATGGGCGTGCCTCTTCCGCGATCAGTCGGAATCAAGTGTCAGTACGAAAGTGGCGCCGCCGCCCTCGGTGGTGCGCAGACCGACCCGTCCGCCGTGGCCCTCGGCGATCGCCTTCACGATCGACAGCCCGAGCCCGGCGCCGGTCCCGCGCACCCCGCGCCGGGCCGTGCCGCGCCGGAAGCGCTCGAAGACGACCTCGGCGTCCTGCGCCTGCACGCCGGGGCCGGAGTCGGCGACATACAGCTCGACGCGGGCGCCGTCGGCGCGGGAGCCGATGCGGATGGTCTGGCCGGTGGTGGTGTGCTGTACGGCGTTCTGCGCGAGCTGCACCATGGCCTGCGTGATCCGCTGTGGGTCCAGCCGCACCTCGCGGTCGGCCACCCCGTCCAGCACCCAGTCGCGATCGCCTAGGGTGCGGGCCTTGACGTAGACGTCGGCGGTGAGTTCGGCGAGCTGCACGGGCTCGGGGGTGACGAAGTCGGGGCGCTCGGTCTTGGCGAGCAGCAGCAGGTCCTCGACGATGCGGCTCATCCGGTCCAGTTCGTCGGTGACCAGGCGGACGGTCTCCTCCCGCTCCGCCGGGTCGTCGCCCATGAGTTCCAGGTGGCCGCGCACGATGGTGATCGGGGTGCGCAGCTCGTGGCCGGCGTCGTCGACGAACCGGCGCTGGGCGGCGAAGGCGCGCTCCAGCCGGTCGAGCATGGCGTTGAACGTCTCGGCGAGCGCGGCCACGTCGTCGTTGCCGTGCACCGGGATGCGCCGGGTCAGGTCCTGCTCGGTGAGCTGCGCGGCCGTCGTGCGCACCAGCCGGACCGGCTTGAGGATGCGGCCCGCGACCACCCAGGCGATGCCCGTCGTCATCAGCAGGGCGACGCCGGAGATGGCGAGCAGGACGCGGAACACCTCGTCGGCGCGCTCCTGTTCCCGCCCCGGGTGGAAGGCGACCACGAACGCCGCCGCCGGTTCGCCGCCGTACCGGGCGACGGTGACCTTGGCCCAGCGGACCTCGCCCTCGGGCCGGTGCAGGGTGCCGGTGGAGTCGGGCGAGGCGTAGATGGTGCGCAGGGCGTCGCCGTCCTCGTGCAGGGGCAGGGCGACCGGGATCTCGCGCTGCTGCACGAACTTGGTCGGTCTGTCGCCCACCTTGCCCGCCAGGCCGAGCAGTTCCTCGTCCAGGTCGGCGTACTGCCGTTGCAGGAACACCTTCAGCAGCCGCTCCGGGGCGGTGAACGGCAGGCCGGTCTCCGGGTCGAAGCCCTGCTCCTCGAAGTTGGCGAACTCCCCGGCCTCCTGCGCGAGCAGCCCGCTGATCCGCTGGTCGGTGTCGCGCAGCAGGATCGAGCGGGTGGTCGCGGCCACCGAGGCGAGGGCGACCGCCATCACGAGCAGCAGCCAGAGCAGGATGCGGACGCGGGCCGAGATCCGGCGGCGCTCACGGTCAGCCGTCGTCGCCGGGGCCGTCGTCGGCGGATCCTTCGGCGCCGGAGTCGTCCCCGGTTCCCTGGCCTCGGTCGTCGTCATCGTCGTCATCCGGAGGGCTGTCGGTCACCGGCGGCCGGGTCACCACCTGGTCGCTGGGCGCCTGGTCGGGTGAGGAGGAGGTGGGCGTCGGGGTGGGGGAGCCGCTCTCCAGCTCCACCTTGGACGGGACCTCGGGTTCCTGGGGACTGTCGGTGAGGGCGAAGCTCGTCGCGGCGATGCCGAGCGGGATCAGGACGACGGCCGCCAGGGCCGCCATCCGGCGTGAGAAGACCATGCCCCTGATACTGCGCCCGGTACCCGGCCCTCCGGATGAGCCCGGGATGAAGAACTCTTCATCGGGCGCGCGGGCCGGGCGCCGGGATCAGTTGTCCAGCCCGATGGCGAAGGCCGCCTCCAGGTCGTGCTGCGAGTACGTCCGGAACGCCACGTGCGTGTCCGTGCCCTCCACGCCCGGGATCTTGCTGATCCGGCCGGGGATGACCTCGGCCAGGTCCTCGTGCCGGCTCACCCGCACCATCGCGATCAGGTCGTAGGTGCCGGTGACGGAGAAGACCTCGCTGACGTTCTCCAGCGCGGCGATTCGCTCCGCGATCTCTGGGATGCGGTCCACGCTGGTCTTGATGAGGACGATCGCGCTGATCACGGCTGGTTCTCTCCCTCGGGCGCCGCCACTGGAACGCTCTTCACTCTAGTCGTACGCCCGAATCGCACCCAGGCGAAGACGAAGCCCAGCCCGAAGCCCACCAGGTGCGCGAGGTACGCCACCCCCGGCCCGTCGCCCGCCCGCCCCGCCGCCGTCCACTGCAGGGCCGCCCAGAACGGCAGCACGACCCAGGCGGGGAAGCGCAGCGGCAGGAAGAAGAGGAAGGGCAGGAGGCTGGTCACCCGGGCGCGCGGGAAGAGGAACAGGACCGCGCCGAGGACCGCGGAGATCGCCCCGGAGGCGCCGACCAGGGACTGCTGGGAGTGGGCGTTGGCGCCCGCGTAGCCGAGCAGGGCCAGGTAGCCGCACCCGAGGTAGAACAGGGCGAACTGGAGCCGGCCCATCCGTTGCTCGGTCATCGCGCCGAAGACGTACAAGAAGAGCATGTTGCCCAGCAGGTGCACCCAGCTGCCGTGCACGAACAGCGCCGTGGCGGGCGTGAGGGCCGAACCCGGGGAGTCCTCGAACAGTTCCGCGGGGATCACGCCCCACCGCCGGAAGTAGGCGCGCTGCGCGGCGAGCAGCTCCTCACCGGTGCCGTACACCGGGTTCAGGCCCGCCGCCGGGCTGACCAGGAACAGCAGGCAGCACATCGTGATCAGCGTGTGCGTCACGGGCGCGGACCGGCGCCCCGCGGGGCGGGCCCCGCCGAGGGACCCGACCGTCCTGCGGACCCCAGTGCTCCAGTTGCGGATCATGACTACAAAGCATGACGTAACGGGAGGCAACCGCCCAGGTCGCCTCGCCGCCGTGGACACGCGGGCGTCGGGTACCCGCCAGGCCGTAGGGTTACGAGCCACACGCACCGGGGGAGCCCGGCGCGTCACCGACACTGGAAGAGAGCGAACAGCCACGATGACGGTTCCCCTGCCGACCGAGACGACGCGGTGGCGCTGCACCCTCTGCGGCAACCTCACCCGCTTCGACGTCACCCGGGCCTCGAAGGTCGTCGAGTACGTGCACCTCGATCTGGCCGGCGAGCCGAAGGTCGAGGAGCGCGAGGTGCTCAGTGAGACCATCGAGTCGGTGCGGTGCCGCTGGTGCAACGCCGTGGACCAGGTGGAACTCGTCGACAGGCCGGGTGCCGCCTCCTGATCACGGGAGCGGTTCCGCACGATGTGATCCCGTCCGGGATCACGCGGAGACATTGGGGTGACGGATGGTGGAGACACAGGGCGGTGGGCCGGGCGACGGCGCCGCCGAGGTGCTCGACCGCCCGCTGCCCGACGGCGTGCGCCGCAGGGTCGTGCAGATCGTCTCCGACGGCTTCGGCGGGCTCACGCTCGGTGAACTGCCCGCACAGCTGAGACAGTACGCCAGGTTCACCCCGAACCGCAGGGCCAAGTTCGCCGGCAACGCCATGGCCGCCGCCGTCGAGACCGACACGCTGTTCCGCCAGCGCATCGGCGAGAAGTTCCGCGACGCCCAGCCGGAACTGGCCGGGGCCCTGGACGCCGGCTCCCCGCCCCCGGCCGCCGACCCGCTCGACGTCGCGGCGGCGGCCTACGTGCTGCGGCCGCACGGCTGGGTGAAGCTGGTGACCGCCGCCGGCGAGGAGGCGCAGCGCGCGGACGCCGAGCGCGCCGACGAGGAGAGCCGCGCGGAGCTGGAGCGGCTGCACGAGGAGCTGGCCCGCGCCCGCGAGCACACCAGGGCCGAGACCGAGCGGCTGCGCGCCGAGCTGGACGCGTCGAAGCGGGAGGCCGAGTCGCTGCACCGCAAGCTGCGCTCCGCCCTCAGCGACGTCAAGCGCGGCGAGGCGGCGCTGCGCAAGGTCCAGGCCGAGATCGACGCCGTACGCGCGGAGGGGCACGCCCAGGTGTCCGCCGCCGAGAGCGAGACCCGGCGGCTCAAGGCCCGGCTCACCGAGGCAGAGGCGGCCCTGGAGGCCACCCGCAAGGCGGCCCGCGAGGGGCGCAGCGTCGAGGACATGCGTGTACGGCTGCTCCTGGACACCCTGCTGGACGCCACGCAGGGGCTGCGCCGGGAGCTGGCCCTGCCGCCGGTGTCCGTGCGGCCCGCCGAGACGGTGGACGCGGTGGAGCCCGGCCGCATGACGCCGAAGGACATCGCCAACCGCGCTCTGTCCGAGCACGACCCCGCCGTCCTCGACCAGTTGCTCGCGCTGCCCCAGGCCCACCTCGTCGTCGACGGCTACAACGTCACCAAGACCGGCTATCCGCAGATGCCGCTGGAGAAGCAGCGGCTGCGGCTGCTCGGCCAGCTCTCCCAGCTCGCCGCCCAGACCGGCGCGGAGACCACCTGCGTCTTCGACGGGGCCGAACTGGCGGCGCCGGTGCTGCTCGCGCCGCCGCGCGGGGTCCGGGTGCTCTTCTCCAAGCCCGGCGTCACCGCCGACGAGCTGATCCGCCAGCTGGTGCGGGCCGAGCCGCCGGGCCGGCCGGTCATCGTGGTCTCCACCGACCGCGAGGTCGCCGACGGCGTCGCGCGCGCCGGCGCACGCCCGGTGGCGTCCGCGGTGCTCCTCAAGCGGCTTTCCTGACCCCTGCTCCACTTTCGTGCCAACCATAACGTCGGAGTTGTATGCCCGTATTGACGGAACCGTCACGCAACGTAGCGTCAATGAAACGTCACAGCAGGTGAGTTGTGGCAAAGAACGCGGTGAGTAACAGGGTTTTTCGGGCGGAGGATTTGAACTGATCACGAGTGGGTCACTAGGGTCAGCCCTCGAACCCTCGCACGGGTGATCCCTCTCAAGAAGGAGCTCGTCTCCGTGGCGTCCCACCGTCGTCCCAAGCAGCCGAGCCGCACGCGCGTGACCGTGCTCACCACCGCTGCCGCCGCCGCTGTCGCTCTCAGTTCCCAGGCCGCCAACGCCGCGCCGAGCGAGAAGCCGAACAAGGACGAGGTCAAAGCCAAGGTCGACAAGCTCTACCAGGAGGCGGAGCAGGCCACCGAGAAGTACAACGGGGCCAAGGAGAAGCAGGAGAAGCTCCAGAAGGAGATCTCCACCATCCAGGACAACGTCGCCCGCGGCCAGGAGGAGCTCAACGAGCTGCGCGACGGCCTCGGTTCGATGGCCAGCTCCCAGTACCGCTCCGGCGGGATAGACCCGTCCCTCCAGCTGTTCCTGTCCGCCGACCCGGACAACTACCTGGACAAGGCCTCCACCCTCGACCAGCTCAGCGGTCAGCAGGTCGAGACGCTGAAGAAGGTCCAGGAGAAGCAGCGCGACCTCGCCCAGCAGCGCGCCGAGGCGTCCGAGAAGCTCAAGGACCTCTCCGCCACCCGGACCGAGCTGGGCAAGAAGAAGAAGGAAGTCCAGGGCAAGCTCTCCTCCGCGCAGAAGCTGCTCAACTCGCTCACCGCGCAGGAGAAGGCCGCCCTCCAGGCCGAGGAGCAGCGCGCCACCCGCAGCAGCGAGCGCCAGGTCCTCACCGGCACCGGCACCCCCGCCTCCGGGCGGGCCGCCGCCGCCTTCGCCGCCGCCCAGAGCAAGCTCGGCACGCCCTACGTCTACGGGGCCACCGGGCCGTCCTCCTTCGACTGCTCGGGCCTGACCTCCTGGGCCTACGCCCAGGCCGGTGTCGGCATCCCGCGCACCTCCGAGGCGCAGACCGGCGCGGGCACGCGCATCTCCTCGATGAGCCAGCTCCAGGTCGGCGACCTCGTCTTCTTCTTCAACGACCTGCACCACGTCGGCCTCTACGCCGGCAACGGCCAGGTCCTGCACGCGCCGCGCACCGGAACGGTCGTCCGCTACGAGTCGATGAGCACCATCGGCGGTCCGTTCATGTTCGGCGTCCGGGTCTGACCCCAGGCCCTCCTGCCGCCCTCGTTACAACCCTCGAGTCGCCTCGCCGTGCCGCCCGTTCGGGCGAATCGTGGCAGGCCCTCGGGACTCCCGCCCCGCCGGTGACCTGCGTCAGCGGCGGGGCGGCGGGTTGTGCGCCCCTTCGAGGTCGTTGGTGGGTGCCCCGTCGCGGGGTTACTGTCTGCCGCGTTTCCCTGTCCGTCAGCGGAAGGAGTGCGGCTTCCCGTGGGGTCCCATCGCCGCCTTGCACCAACCGGATTCGACCGCGGGTCCACCGCCGCCGTCGGCCTGATCTCCGTCGCCGCCGCGCTCCTGGGCGCCGTACCGGCCACGGCCGCCCCGGAGGACGACCGGCGGGCGGAGGTGGACCGGCTCCACACGGAGGCGGAGCGGGCGACCGAGGCGTACAACAAGGCCGACGCGCGCACCGACGCCCTGCGCAAGGAGGTCAGCACGGCCCAGGACGCGATCGCCCGGCAGCAGGCGCGGATCAACTCCATGCGGGACGCGCTCGGTTCGCTGGCCGGCGCCCAGTACCGCTCCGGCGGCATCGACCCTTCGCTGGCGCTGCTGCTCTCCGCCGACCCGGACGACTACCTGGACAAGGCCTCCGCGCTCGACCGGGTCACCACGCTCCAGGCCGGTCAGCTCAAGGAGCTCCAGGAGGCCATGCGCGACCTCGCCCAGGACCGCGCCGAGGGCGGACGCAAGCTCGCCGAGCTGGAGAAGGGCCGCAAGGCCGTGGCCGCCCACAAGAAGACGGTGGAGCGCAAACTCGCCGAGGCCCGCAGGCTGCTCAACTCCCTCCCGGACGACGAGCGCGCCGCCCACGACCGCGGCTCCCGCTCCGGCCGCACCGACCTGACCGCCCCCGGCGCCGCCGCCCCCGCCTCGGGCCGCGCGGCCGCCGCCGTGGCCGCGGCCCGCTCCGCCCTCGGCAAGCCGTACGTCTGGGGCGCCAACGGCCCCAGCGGCTTCGACTGCTCAGGCCTGACCCAGTGGTCGTACGCCCAGGCCGGCGTCGGCCTGCCGCGCACCTCGCAGGCGCAGTCCGGGGCCGGACAGCGCGTCCCCCTGTCCGAGGCCCGCCCCGGCGACCTCGTCGCCTACCGGGACGACGCCAGCCACATCGGCATGTACGTCGGCAACGGCCAGGTCATCCACGCGCCCTACCCCGGCGCCCCCGTCCGCTACGACCCGGTGGGCATGATGCCGGTGTCGTCGGTGACCCGGGTCTGATGCGGGCGGGTGCCTGCCGGCGGGGTCGCGCCGGGACGTCGGCGCTGCGACAGGCGCCGGGTGCGGGTCGCGGGGGGCGTCGGCCCGGGGCGCCGGGCGGGGGCGGCCCTTCCGGTTCTCCCGCCCCCTGACTCCCGCACCCCGGCGCCCGTACGATCGGGAAGGTGGCTGGTCGAAGGCGGGTGTCGGGTTCCTCGGTGGTGGCGCTGTGCCTGCTGCTCGTGTCCCTCGTGGCCTGCGGCGGCCGGAACACCGCGGACCCGGTCCGCACCGAGGTCCAGGGGGTACTGGACCGGCGGGCCGCCGCCGTCCTCGGCCACGACCGCTTGGCCTACGCCCGCACAGGCGCCGCGGCCCCCTACGGCAACCTCGACGCGGTGCCGCTCGCAGCGTGGTCGTACCGCGTCACCGACGTGGTCCGCGCCGGCGACACCGCCACCGCCGACGTCGAGCTGCGCTACCGGCTCGACGGCTACGACCGGGGCCCCGTCACCACCCGGCGCACCCTGCGGCTGAGCCGGGACGGCGCGGGCGGCCGGTGGTCCGTCGACTCCGACCGGCCCGCCGAGAAGTCCGGCCAGCAGCCGTGGGACCAGGGCGATGTCCGGGTCGTCCGCGGCACCCACAGCCTCGTGCTGGGCGTGGGCCAGTCCACCGAGGCGCTGCGCGGCTTCGCGGACCTGGCCGACCGGGCGGTGCCGGCCGTGTCGGACGCCTGGGAGCGGGACTGGGCCCGGCGGGTCGTCGTACTCGTCCCGAAGTCGCTGGAGGCGATGGCCGGCCTGCTCGGCTCGCCCGCGTCCTCGTACCGGGGCATCGCGGCGGTCACCACCGGGGAGACCGGCGGGCGGGAGCACGCCCCCGCCGACCGGATCATCGTCAACCCCGACGCGTACGGGCTCCTCGGGACGCTCGGCAAACAGGTCGTCCTCACCCACGAGACCACCCACGTCGCCACCCGCGCCGACACCACCGCCGCCACCCCGCTGTGGCTCTCCGAGGGCTACGCGGACTGGGTCGGCTACCGGGGCAGCGGCCGCACCCCCGCCCAGGCCGCCCCCGCTCTGGCCCGCGCGGTGTCCGAGGGCCGGACGCCCGCGGACCTGCCGACCGACGAGGACTTCGGGTTCACCGCCGACGCGGACCAGCTCGCCCGCGCCTACGAGGGCGGCTGGCTGGCCTGCCTGATGATCGCCGACCGGTGGGGCGAGGAACGGCTGGACGCCTTCTACCGCGCGGTGGGCGCGCACGACGAGCGGGCGGGCGCGGTGGAGGACGCGATGAACGGGGTGCTCGGGATCACGCCGGAGGAGTTCACGGCGCGGTGGCGGGAGTATCTGCGGACGGAGTTCGGCTGAGCCGGCCCTTCGCGTCGGCCCGTCCGCGCGGAACCGTGTCCCGCCACAGGACGCGGGCCGCGACCAGTGCCGCGGCCACCAGCAGGCCGTTGCGGACGAAGAGCAGCGCGACGCCGAACGGGTCGCTCGCGACGACCTGCGCGAAGTACAGCGGGAACTCCAGGACCGTCACCAGACTCGCCACCAGCACCAGGGAGGCCGGCACGCGCATCCGGCTCGCCCGGAAGCACCCGCAGACCGCCGCCAGCCCGACCAGCCACACCAGGTACTGCGGGCTGATCACCCGGCTGGTGACCGTGAACATCAGCACCGCCGTGAACGCCGCGTCCGCCACCGTGTGCGCCGCGAACCGCGAGGCCGCGAGCCGCCACAGCAGCAGCCACCCGAACGCCAGGGCGGTCAGCGCCAGCGCCACCGTGCTCACCGCGCCCACGTGGGGACCCAGGAACTCGACCGAGCCGTAGTTGAGCAGCACCTCGCCGTCCCAGCCGAAGTGCCGGGCCACGTGGAAGACCAGCGCGCCCAGCGACTCCACTTCGGTGCCCCGCTCCCGCTGGAACCCCAGGAACGCGAACGCCCCGGGCATCGTCACGGCGAACAGCCCCGCCAGTCCGGCCGCGCCCAGTGCCGCGGCGGCCCACGGGGCACGACCGCGCATCCCGAGGAGCACCAGCGCCGGCCACACCTTCAGCAGCGCCCCCAGACCCACCAGCGCCCCCGCCACCCGCGGATGCCGGCCCGCCGCCAGCACCGCCGCCACCGCGACGGCGGTGACCATCACGTCGTAACGGGCGTACACCGTCGGACCGAGCAACGGTACGCCCACCACCCACACCCATGCCCCGCGCGGCGAACGCCCTTGGTCCCGGCCCGCGCGCCACAGCAGGGCGAGCACGGCCAGGTCCGCCAGGCAGGCCAGGACGAAGAAGGCCGTCGCGTACTCCAGGAAGGGCAGCAGCGCGGGGGAGAGGATCGCGAAGGCCGCGGCGGGCGGGTACTGCCAGGTGACGTCGCCCAGCGGAAACGTTCCGGTGCGCAGGATCCCGTACCAGCCGCGGTAAATGACGGACACGTCGCTGGTGACGTCCGGGCCCGGGAAGACCCACACCTTCAGCACGAACAGCAGCAGCACCAGCCGCGTGGCACCCCAGGCCGTCAGCGGCCACACCGGTGACCGCCTCGCGTCCGTCGTCTCCACGTGCTCCCTGCCCGTCCGCGTGCCGTGCCGTGCGGCCATGATGACCCGGACACCTGTGCGCGTGCCACAGGAAGCGGTCGGGCCCCGGGCCGTCCGGACGGTTCGGTAGGGTCGGCGGCGTGCGCAAGACCTTGATCGTGACGAACGACTTCCCGCCCCGCCCGGGCGGCATCCAGGCCTTCCTGCACAACATGGCGCTACGGCTGGACCCCGAACGGCTCGTCGTCTACGCCTCCACCTGGAAGCGGAGCCGTGAGGGCGTCGAGGCCACCGCCGCCTTCGACGCCGCGCAGCCCTTCACCGTCGTACGCGACCGTACGACGATGCTGCTGCCGACGCCGGGCGCGACCCGTACGGCCGTCCGGCTGCTGCGCGAGCACGGGTGCACGTCGGTGTGGTTCGGGGCGGCGGCGCCCCTGGGGCTGATGGCCCCGGCACTGCGCAAGGCGGGCGCCGAGCGGATCGTCGCCACCACCCACGGCCACGAGGCGGGGTGGGCCCAGCTGCCCGCCGCCCGGCAGCTGCTGCGCCGGATCGGGCAGTCCACGGACACGATCACCTACCTCGGCGAGTACACGCGCTCCCGGATCGCGGGCGCGCTCACGCCCGAGGCCGCCGCGCGGATGGTGCAGTTGCCGCCCGGCGTCGACGAGAAGACCTTCCACCCCGGCAGCGGCGGCGACGAGGTCCGGGCCCGGCTGGGCCTGACCGACCGGCCGGTCGTCGTGTGCGTCTCACGGCTGGTCCCCCGCAAGGGACAGGACACCCTGATCCGGGCGATGCCGCGCATCCTCGCCGCCGAGCCGGACGCCGTCCTGCTGATCGTCGGCGGCGGCCCCTACGAGAACGACCTGCGCCGCCTCGCCGAGGAGACCGGCGTCGCCGCCTCGGTGCACTTCACCGGCGCCGTCCCCTGGTCCGAGCTGCCCGCCCACTACGGCGCCGGCGACGTCTTCGCCATGCCGTGCCGCACCCGCCTGAACGGGCTCGACGTGGAGGGCCTCGGCATCGTCTACCTGGAGGCCTCCGCGACCGGCCTCCCCGTCGTCGCCGGCGACTCGGGCGGCGCCCCCGACGCCGTGCTGGACGGCGAGACGGGGTGGGTGGTGCGGGGCGGCGACCCCGACCAGGCCGCCGACCGCGTCGTCACGCTCCTGGGCGACCCGGAGCTGCGCCGCAGGATGGGCGAGCGGGGCCGTGCCTGGGTCGAGGAGAAGTGGCGGTGGGACCTGCTGGCGGAACACCTGAAGGCGCTGCTGTGACAAGGGACGCCGAGGAAGCGCTGGGGTCTGCACGCCGCCGAGGGGCGCGGGGAACTGCGCGGCCGGCCACAACGGACGCGCAGCCGCCGACGAACCGGACCCGGCACCTCGGAAGGCGCCCCTACTTGGCGTAGATCGCCTCGATCTCGTCCGCGTAATCCTTTGCCACAACACTCCGCTTCAGCTTCAGCGAAGGCGTCAAGTGCCCCGACTCCTCGGTGAACTGAGCCGACAGCACCCGGAACTTCCGCACCGACTCCGCCTTGGAGACGGCCGAGTTGCCGTCGTCGATCGCGTCCTGGATCGCCGCGAGCAGATCCGGGTCCTCCCGCAGCGACACCGCGGTCGAGCCGGCCGGCTTTCCGTGGTCCGCGCACCAGCGGCCGAGGAACTCCTCGTCGATGGTGACCAGCGCGCCCACGAACGGCCGCCCGTCGCCGACCACCATGCACTCCGCGACCAGCGCGTGCGCGCGAATGCGGTCCTCGATCACGGCCGGGGCGACGTTCTTGCCGCCCGCGGTGACGATGATCTCCTTCTTGCGGCCGGTGATCCGCAGGTAGCCGTCCTCGTCCAGGGTGCCGATGTCCCCGGTGTGGAACCAGCCGTCGGCCAGCGCCTCGGCGGTCGCGCCCGGGTTGTTCCAGTACTCCTTGAACAGGTGCTCGCCGTGCAGCAGCACCTCCCCGTCGTCCGCGATGCGCACCACGGACCCGGGCAGCGGCTGACCGACCGTGCCGATCTTCTGCCGGTCCCAGGGGTTGAAGGCGGTGGCCGCGCAGGACTCGGTCAGGCCGTAGCCCTCCAGCACCGTGAAGCCGATACCGCGGAAGAAGTGGCCGAGCCGCTCGCCGAGCGGGGCGCCGCCGGAGATGGCGTACTCGCCGCGCCCGCCGAGGACCGTGCGGAGCTTGGAGTAGACGAGCTTGTCGAAGACCTTGTGCTTGATCTTCAGACCGAGGGGCGGACCGGACGGCGTGTCCAGCGCCTTGCTGTACGCGATCGCCGTGTCCGCGGCCTTGTCGAAGATCTTGCCCTTGCCGTCGGCCTGCGCCTTGGCGCGCGCCGAGTTGTAGACCTTCTCGAAGACGCGCGGCACGCCGAGGATCAGCGTCGGCCGGAAGGCGGCCAGTTCGTCGGTGAGGTTCTTGATGTCCGGGACGCAGCCCAGCTTGATCGGCGCGATCATCGGCGCGACCTGCACGAGGCGGCCGAAGACGTGGGCGAGCGGGAGGAAGAGGAGGACCGAGCACTCACCGGTGCGGAAGAGCGGACGCAGCCGCTCCACCACGTTGCCGCACTCGGCGAAGAAGCTGCGGTGGGTGAGCACGCAGCCCTTGGGGCGGCCGGTGGTGCCGGAGGTGTAGACGATGGTCGCCGGGTCGTCGGCCTTCGCGATCGAACCGCGCTCCTCGACGGCCTGGTCCGTCACGTCGTGACCCAGGCGTCGCAGCTCCTCGACGGCACCGGCGTCGATCTGCCAGACGTGCTTGAGGGCGGGCAACTGCTCGCGCACCGACTCGACGGAAGCCGCGTGCCTGGCGGACTCCACGACGCACGCGGTGGCGCCCGAGTCACTGAGGATCCACTGCACCTGCTCGGGCGAGCTGGTCTCGTACACCGGCACGGTGATCGCACCCGCGCTCCAGATCGCGAAGTCCAGCAGCGTCCACTCGTAGCGCGTACGGGACATCAGCCCGACCCGGTCGCCCGGCTGCACGCCGGACGCGATGAGGCCCTTGGCGGCGGACTGCACCTCGGCGAGGAAGTCGCGGGCGGTCACGTCCTGCCAGGCGCCGCCCACCTTGCGGGCGATGACGGCGACGTCCGGGTGCTGCGCGGCGTTTCTGCGGACGATGTCGGTCAGGTTCCCGTCCGCAGGGACCTCGTACAAAGCCGGAAGGCTGAACTCGCGCAAGACTGCTGCTCCTCATAGGGCGCCGGCGCCACGACACTGTGTGATGCGACGGTGCGGTCCAAGGCTCGGGCAAGCGCTCGGGACGACTCATGCGGAATTCACATGTTGAAGCCCAGAGCACGACTGGACTGCCCGGACGTTACCCGCCGGTATGGCCTCTCCGACAGGGGGTCCCCGCGAGATGTTCGCTGCGTCACACGGATGGGGTTTCCTTCGCGCACAGTAGTCGACACACCGACCGACCAGCCAGTAACCGCAGGTCCGACCGCCACTGTTCACGAGTGGCACGCGCTGCTTACGCTTGATCGTCATGGCACCCACACCGCCCGGCAACACGAGGACCCGTGTCCACGTGGTCAGCGACGTCCATGGCAACGCCCGCGATCTGGCCGGGGCCGGCGACGGCGCCGACGCCCTGATCTGCCTCGGCGACCTCGTCCTCTTCCTCGACTACGCCGACCACTCGCGCGGCATCTTCCCCGACCTCTTCGGCGTCGCGAACGCCGACCGCATCGTCGAGCTGCGCACCGCCCGGCGCTTCGCCGAGGCACGCGAGTTCGGGGCGCGGCTGTGGGCGAGCGTCGACGGAAACCGTGCGGCGCTGATCGAGGGGGCGGTGCGCCGGCAGTACGCCGAGATGTTCGCCGCGTTCCCGACGCCGACGTACGCCACCTACGGCAACGTCGACATGCCGGCCCTGTGGCCCGAGTACGCCGGTCCCGGCACCACCGTGCTCGACGGGGAACGGGTGGAGATCGGCGGCCGGGTCTTCGGCTTCGTCGGCGGCGGACTGCGGACGCCGATGCGGACGCCGTACGAGATCGACGACGAGGAGTACGCCGCGAAGATCGAGGCCGTCGGCGAGGTCGACGTGCTGTGCACGCACATCCCGCCGGAGGTGCCGGAGCTGGTCTACGACACGGTGGCGCGGCGCTTCGAGCGGGGCAGCCGGGCGCTGCTGGACGCCATCCGCCGCACCCGGCCCCGGTACGCGCTGTTCGGGCACGTGCACCAGCCGCTGTCGCGGCGGATGCGGATCGGGGCGACCGAGTGCGTGAACGTCGGGCACTTCGCGTCGACGGGGAAGCCGTGGGCGCTGGAGTGGTGAAGCCTGCGGGCCGATCTGCGCAGGCAGGTGGTGACGGCGGCGGTGCCCGTGCGCGATAGCCTTCACGCGGCACACACGTGTGCGCCACCGGCGCACGACGACACTCAGTACCGGCCCGCATCCGACAGGAGCCACGGCGATGGCGGAACACACCAGCTCGAGCATCACCATCGAGGCGGCACCGGCCGACGTCATGTCGGTGATCGCCGACTTCGCCCGCTACCCGGACTGGACCGGCGAGGTGAAGGAGGCCGAGGTGCTCGGCTCCGACGCGCAGGGCCGTGCCGAGCAGGTCCGACTCGTCATGGACGCCGGGGCGATCAAGGACGACCAGACCCTCGCCTACACCTGGACCGGTGAGCACGAGGTCTCCTGGACCCTGGTCAAGTCCCAGATGCTGCGCTCCCTCGACGGCTCCTACCTGCTCAAGCCCGCGGGCACGGGTACGGAGGTCACCTACCGGCTCACGGTCGACGTCAAGATCCCGATGCTCGGCATGATCAAGCGCAAGGCCGAGAAGGTCATCATCGACCGGGCACTGGCGGGCCTGAAGAAGCGCGTGGAGTCGAAGTAACGCGGCTGCGGGAAGTCGCCGTGCCGCCATAGCCGCGGGCAGTCGTGCCTCCCCCAGTGCCTGAAAGCCTGGGACGTGCCCCCAGCAGCGGCACGGGTGGGCGCAGCGGCACCCCGCGACGGCGGGCCGCGCAGTGCCCGTGCGATGCCCGAGACGCCGTCAACCCCGCAGCGCCGCCGGCGCCGGTACCGTTCACCCCCATGCGCACCATCCTGATCACCGGCCCCGGCGGCAGTGGCCGTACCACCGTCGCCGCCGCCACCGCGCTCGCCGCCGCCCGCCAGGGCACCCGCACCCTCCTCCTCGGCGCCGACCGCGACGACACCCTCGGCGCCGCGCTCGGGATGCGCACCGGCCCGGAACCGGTCACCGTCGAACCCGGCCTCACCGCCCGGCGCCCCGACCCCGCCCAGGGCTTCCGGGACGGCCTCGCCGCGCTGCAGGACCGCGCCGCCGCCGCCCTCGACCTGCTCGGCGCCTCCCGCCTGGACCCCGAGGAGCTCACCCCCCTGCCCGGCGCCGACGAACTCGCCCTGCTGCGAGCCCTGCGTGACGCCGCCCTCGCCGAGGCGCACGACCTCCTCGTCGTCGACCTCCCGCCCGCCCCGCGCGCCCTCGCCCTGCTCGCCCTGCCCGAGGAACTGCGCCGCTACCTGCGCCGCCTCCTCCCGCCCGAGCGGCAGACGGCCCGCGCCCTGCGCCCCGTGCTCGGCCGGCTGGCGGGCGTCCCCATGCCCGCCGAGGCGCTGTACGAGGCCGCCGCCCGCTGGGACCTGGAACTCGCCGCAACGGAAGCCGTCGTCGCCGACCGGAACACCGTCGTACGGCTGGTCGCCGAGCCCGGCCCCGCCGGTGCCGACGCCGTGCGCTCCGCCGGCCTCGGCCTCGCCCTGCGTGGCCTGCGCACCGACCTTCTGGTCGCCAACCGCGTCCTGCCCGAGGAGGTCCCGGCCGACAGCTGGCTCGGCGGGCCCCTCGCCCAGCAGCGCAAGGCACTGGAGGAGTGGCAGGGCACGTACGACGTCCGCACCGTCGCCCACCTGGGACGCGACCCGCGGGGCACGGACGACCTCGCCGTGCTGGACGCCCCCTTCGTCAACCCGGACGCCACCCCGGCCGAGTGGCCCGTCGCCGACCGGCTGGCCGAGGACGGCGTCCTGGTCTGGCACATCCCGCTGCCCGGCGCCGTACGGGAGGAACTCGACCTGGTCCGGCGCGGCGACGAACTGGTCGTCACCGCCGGGCCGTTCCGCCGGATCGTCCCGCTGCCGTCCGCGCTGCGCCGCTGCACGGTCGACGGAGCCGCCCTGCGGGAGGGCACCCTCGCCGTCCGGTTCACGCCGGACCCCCGGCTGTGGCCGCGGGGACGCTGATCCCGCCGCGCCCGTTCGGGTAACGTCGTAAGGACGAACCGTAGTCAGGAGTCCGTCATGAGCGAAGAGCTCCCGTCCGAGGCCGACCGCCCCGACGAGGCCGACGCGGTCGACGAGGTGCGGGCCACCGACGCCGACGCCTGGGCGACGGCGTGCGCCGAGGACCTGGAGGCGGAGAAGGCCCGCCGTCGCGCCGAGTACGGCCCGCCCCCCGGCTCGGCGGCCGAGGAGCTGCGCCGGCTCGTCGACACCGTCGCGGACAAGCTGTCCGGCCTCCAGTCCCCGCTGTTCGGCCAGGCCGCCGGGCCGGCCGCCCAGCAGGTGGTCCGGCAGGTCGTCCAGCAGGCCAAGGCCGCCGTCGAACCGGTCATCGAGCGCAACCCGGACGTCTTCGACCACCTCGCGGCCGCCGGCGGTGAACTCCTCGCCGCCTACCGCTCCGCGGTCCAGAACCAGGAGCGCCGCTGGACCGCCCAGGACACCGCCTCCAAGGACCCGAGCGACCCCCGGAACCTCGACGGACGCCGCGACGACGGCCGGGACGACGGCGACGAGGGCACCGGCCCGGGGCAGCGCATCGACCTGGACTGAGTCCTGCCTCGGGTACGGTTGGCCATAGCGGGGCTCGACCGAACTGAGGGATTCATGGGACTCACCATCGGCGTCGACATCGGCGGCACGAAGATCGCGGCCGGCGTGGTCGACGAGGAAGGCAACATCCTCTCGACCCACAAGGTGCCGACCCCCACCACGCCCGAGGCCATCGTGGACGCCATCGCCTCGGCGGTGGAGGGTGCGCGCGTGGGGCACGAGATCGTCGGCGTGGGCATCGGCGCCGCCGGATACGTCAACCGCCAGCGCTCCACGGTCTACTTCGCGCCCAACATCGACTGGCGCCAGGAGCCGCTGAAGGAGAAGGTCGAGGCCCGCGTCGGCCTCCCGGTCGTCGTGGAGAACGACGCCAACGCCGCGGCCTGGGGCGAGTACAAGTTCGGCGGCGGCAAGGGCCACCGCAACGTCATCTGCATCACCCTCGGCACCGGCCTCGGCGGCGGCATCATCATCGGCAACAAGCTGCGCCGCGGCCACTTCGGCGTGGCCGCCGAGTTCGGCCACATCCGCATGGTGCCGGACGGCCTGCTGTGCGGCTGCGGCTCGCAGGGCTGCTGGGAGCAGTACGCGTCGGGCCGGGCGCTGGTGAGGTACGCCAAGCAGCGCGCCAACGCCACCCCGGAGCGCGCCGAGGTGCTGCTCGCGCTCGGCGACGGCACCCCCGACGGCATCGAGGGCAAGCACATCTCCGTCGCCGCCCGCCAGGGCTGCCCGGTCGCCGTGGACTCCTACCGGGAGCTGGCCCGCTGGGCCGGCGCCGGACTCGCCGACCTGGCCTCGCTCTTCGACCCGTCCGCCTTCATCGTCGGCGGCGGCCTCTCCGACGAGGGCGATCTGGTCCTCGACCCGATCCGCAAGTCCTACAAGCGGTGGCTGGTCGGCGGTAACTGGCGCCCGGTCGCCGACGTGATCGCCGCCCAGCTCGGCAACAAGGCCGGTCTGGTCGGCGCCGCCGACCTGGCCCGGGAGCCCGACCCGATCATGTGACGATCACGTCCCGGTACCGGGGACTGCGCCGACCTCAGGGGCGCGGGGCGGAGTCCATCCAGGGCTCCGCCCCGTGGGCGCGACGAGCCACGCACTACCGGCAGCCGCCCACGCTCCCCGCGCCCCGAGCTCTTGGGCGTACATTGATCCACATGGAGCCGCTCCCCAACTCCCGCACCGAACCCGACGGTTCCCCCGTCATCCGGGTCCTCAGCTACAACATCCGCTCGATGTGCGACGACACCGCCGCCCTGGCTCGCGTCATCGCCGCCTGCGACCCCGACCTCGTCCTCCTCCAGGAAGCCCCGCGCTTCTTCCGCTGGCGCAAGAAGCTGGCCCGGCTCGCGGCCGCCTCCGGGCTGGTGATCCTCTCCGGCGGCGCCACCGCCGCCGGCCCCGCGCTGCTGTGCTCCCTGCGAGCCACCGTCGAGCGCACGGAGGACGTGCTGCTCCCGCTCACCCCCGGCCGGCACCGCCGCGGCCTCGCCACCGCCGTCGTACGCGTCGGCGGGGCCCGCCTCGGCGTGCTGAGCTGCCACCTCTCCCTCGAAGCGGAAGAGCGGCACGCGCAGGCCGGCCTGCTCCTCGACCAACTGGCCGGCATGGGCGTGGCCCACGCCGTGGCGGGCGGCGACCTGAACGAGCGCCCGGGCGGACGCACCTTCCGGCGGCTCGGCGACGGACTGCGGGACTGCTGGACGGCGGCGCCCTGGGGCAGCGAGTACA
This sequence comes from Streptomyces mutabilis, assembly GCF_014649815.1. GTDB lineage: Bacteria > Actinomycetota > Actinomycetes > Streptomycetales > Streptomycetaceae > Streptomyces > Streptomyces mutabilis. Next base: position 51,299 of record NZ_BMTT01000026.1, read on the forward strand.
CCTTCCCCGCCTCCGGCCCGGACCGGCGCATCGACGCGGTCTTCGTCACGGAGGGCATCGAGGTACTGGGCTGCGGAGTCCCGCTCGGACTCCCCGGCGTCGCCGAGGACGACCTGAGGGCGGCCACGGACCACCTCCCGGTCCTGACCGCCCTCCGCCTGCCCGCGTCCGGCGACTGAGCCGCGTACCCGCGACCCGGTGCCGGACCAACCCTAGACCACCGCGCCCCGGCCCGGGTCGTCGTCGTCCTCGTCACCCGTGCGCATCCGCATGACCAGCGTGGCGAAGCCGCCGAGGAAGCCGCCGACGCTCACCGTCGTCAGCCACCAGGTCATGTCCCAGTCCAGCACCACCGCCAGCAGGAGCAGGACCGGCCCGCCGAGCACACCCAGCCAGGCGAACTTCGCGGTGGTGTCGCCCTCGGGCAGCGGCGGCGGCTCGGGCGGTACGAAGTGGCCCTCGTCCTCCTCGCCGAGATCGTCCTCCGAGGGCTCGGCCAGGCTGTGGTCGCGCGGACCGGCCACCCCGGGGGCGAAGGCGACGGAGCTGCCCAGCGGACGGGCCGAGGCGGGCTGGTCCGGCGTGCTCCGGTCGGCCTCGGGCCGGTCGTCGTTGGTCTCGACCTCCAGCAGCGCCAGGTCGTCCACCGACTTGAACGGCTTCGCGCCCGGCGGGTCCGGCGGCTCGTCGCCGTACCCGGCCACGATCGCGGCCCAGGCGGCGTCCTCGTCCAAGGGCACGGCCGGGTCCCCGGGGCCGCGGTCGGCCGCGTGCTCCCGTCCCTCCCGGTGCTCCGGCGTCCGGTCCCGGTCCCGGTCCTCGCGCTCGCCGCGCTCCTCGCGGTCGGAGTCGTGCTCAGCCACCTGTGGTCGTCCCTTCCTTACCGAGACCGAACTTCGGCTCCCCGACGGAACCGGGCGCGAGTCGGCCGATGAACGCGACGCTCTGAGCGAAGATCCGGTCCGCGTCGTGGTCCAACGTCGCCACGTGGTAGCTCTGTTCCAGCAGGACCTCCGTCACGTCCGTCGACGAGACCCGGCCGAGGATGCGGGCCGAGTCGGCCGGCGGCACCACGTGGTCCTGCGGACTGCGCAGCAACAGCAGCGGCTGGGTCACCTGCGGCAGATCGTGGTCGGCCAGCCGGAAGAACGCGCGCAGCGAGTGCGCCGCGTGCAGCGGCACCCTGTCGTACCCCAGCTCGGTGCTGAGCGGCTTGGCGATGTCGCTGGCGATGCCCTTCGTCGCGGGCACCAGGTGGCGCAGGACCGGGAGGGCGTGCTGGGCCACTCCGTGCATCCGGTTCGCCGGGTTGACGACCATGACGCCCGAGATTGCGTCCCCGTGTTTGGCGGCGAGCCGCAGCGCCAGCGCGCCACCCATGGACAGGCCGGCCACGAAGACGCGCGCGCAGCGCTCCCGCAGGGCGCGCAGCTCGCGGTCCACCTCGGCGTACCAGTCCTGCCAGCCGGTGACCTGCATGTCCTGCCAGCGGGTGCCGTGCCCGGGCAGCAGCGGCAGGGTGACGGTCAGGCCGTGCGCGGCCAGGTGGCGGGCCCAGGGGCGCAGGGACTGCGGGGAACCGGTGAAGCCGTGGCAGAGAAGGACGCCGGCCTCCCCGCCCTCATGGCGGAACGGCTCGGCTCCGGGCAGGACCGGCACGTCTCGGTCTCCTGTCGTCAGCGGGCCGGCACAGCCGGCACGTCGGGCGCGGTACGCGCGGGGGTGTGTACACGCGGGTGCGGTACATGTGGGCGCGGTACTTGTAGGCGCGGTACTTGCGGGTACTTCACCGTACGCGACCGCACTGACACCGGCCAGGGCCGTCGGGGCCATTGACGGTGCCCCGGGTTAAGGTCTGACCACGGACACAGGAGGCACTCGGTTGTTGTACGGCGCGATGAAGGTCACCGTCGGGGGTTCGCTGAAGCTCGCCTTCCGGCCCTGGGTGGAAGGCCTGGAGCACATCCCGGCCGACGGCCCGGCGATCCTGGCGAGCAATCACCTGTCGTTCTCCGACTCGTTCTTCCTGCCCGCCGTCCTCGACCGCAAGGTGACCTTCATCGCCAAGGCCGAGTACTTCAACACGCCCGGCATCAAGGGCCGGCTGACCGCGGCCTTCTTCAAGGGCGTCGGCCAGCTCCCGGTGGACCGCTCCGGCGCGCGCGGCGCGGGCGAGGCCGCCATCAAGAGCGGAATAGAGGTCCTGGAGCGCGGTGAGCTGTTCGGCATCTACCCCGAGGGCACGCGCTCCCCGGACGGCCGCCTCTACCGCGGCAAGCCCGGCGGCCTCGCGCGCGTGGCGCTCGCCACCGGCGCTCCCGTCATCCCGGTCGCCATGATCGACACCGAGAAGATCCAGCCGCCCGGCACGGTGATGCCGAAGCTGATGCGCCCCGGCATTCGCATCGGCGAGCCCCTGGACTTCACCCGCTACCAGGGCATGGAGCACGACCGCTTCGTGCTCCGCGCGGTGACCGACGAGGTCATGTACGAGATCATGAAGCTCTCCGGCCAGGAGTACGTCGACATGTACGCGACCGCCATGAAGCGGCAGCTCGCGGAGGCGGCGAAGGCGGAGAAGGAGGCGGGCAAGGCGGCGAAGGCCGCGCTCGCCCAGGCGGAGAAGGAGCAGGCCGCCAAGGAGAAGGCGGCCGCCGGGCAGGACCGGCCGGCGGACCGGTCCGACGAGCGGTCCGGCGACCGGTAGCGCCCGGGCACCGGGCAGCGGGACGTACGTGCCAGGGGGCGGGGGGACATGGCCAGGCGCGAAAGAGTCATGAGGATGTCGGTCGAGCAGCCGCTGTGGCGCGCGCTCGCCGGCTACCGCGTGCTCACCATGCTGTACGCGATCGGCTTCTTCGCCACCGCCCACTCCGGCTTCGTCCGCCCCTGGCTCGCCGTCGCCTACTACGCCGTCCTCTTCGTCTGGACCCTGGCGACCCTGCCCAAGGTCGCGGGAGCGGCGAGCTGCACCAAGCGGTTCCTCACCGCCGACCTCACCATCGCGCTCACCGGCATCCTGATCACCCCGCTCGCCGACGCGCCCGAGCGGGTCGCGGACGGCGCCCCGACGCTGCCGTCGATATGGACCGCCGGCTCCGTCCTGGCCTTCGCGATCAAGGGCGGCTGGCGCTGGGCGGCCGTCGCCTCCACCCTGGTCGCCGTCGCCAATCTGATCGAACGCGGCTCCCCGGCCCGCGACACCGTCCACAACGTCATCCTGGTCTGGGTCGCCTCCATCGCCATCGGCTACGTCGTCGAGGTCGCCCGCGCCTCGGAGCGCACCCTCGCCCGCGCCCTGGAGATCGAGGCGGCGACCAGGGAGCGGGAGCGGCTCGCCCGGGACATCCACGACAGCGTGCTCCAGGTCCTCGCCATGGTGCAGCGGCGCGGCGCCGTGATCGGCGGTGAGGCGGCCGAACTGGGCCGGCTGGCCGGCGAGCAGGAGGTCGCCCTGCGCACCCTGGTCTCCGGCGGCCTGGTGCCCGTGTCCCGCGTGTCGGAGGATGCCGCCGAGGGCGCGGTCGTCCGCGCGGTGGACGAACCGGGGACCACGGACACCGACGGCCCCGTCGACCTGCGGACCCTGCTCGCCCCGTACGCGGGCTCCCTCGTGAACCTCGCCGAACCCGGGGCGCCGGTCCTGCTGGCACCCGGCGCGGCCCGGGAGCTCGCGGCCGCCGTGGGAGCCGCTCTGGACAACGTACGCAAGCACGTCGGCGCGGACGCCCGGGCGTGGATACTCGTCGAGGACGAGCCCGACGAGGTGATCGTCACCGTCCGCGACGAGGGCCCCGGCATCCCGGAGGGCCGGCTCGCGGAGGCCGAGGGCGAGGGGCGGCTGGGCGTGGCCCTGTCGATCCGGGGCCGGCTGCGCGACCTCGGCGGCACGGCCGAACTGATCTCGGTGCCCGGGCAGGGTACGGAGGTCGAACTGAAAGCACCGAAGAAGACCGGCGGAACCACCGCACGGGGGAAAGCGGACCGATGACCGAACGACAGGAACCGATCAGGGTCATGGTGGTCGACGACCACCCCATGTGGCGCGACGCCGTCGCGCGGGACCTCGCGGAGTCCGGCTTCGACGTGGTCGCCACCGCCGGCGACGGCGACCAGGCCGTGCGGCGCGCCCGGGCCGCCGCGCCCGACGTCCTCGTCCTCGACCTCAACCTGCCCGGCAAGCCCGGCGTGCAGGTCTGCAAGGAGGTCGTCGGCGCCGACCCGAAGCTGCGCGTCCTCGTGCTCTCCGCGAGCGGGGAGCACGCCGACGTGCTGGAGGCGGTGAAGTCCGGCGCGACCGGCTACCTGCTGAAGTCGGCCTCCACCGAGGAACTGCAGGACGCGGTGCGCCGCACGGCCGTCGGCGACCCGGTGTTCACCCCCGGGCTGGCCGGACTGGTCCTCGGCGAGTACCGCCGCCTCGCCTCCGAACCGGCCCCGGCCGCGGAGACCGGCGACCCCGGGGCGCCCCGGCTCACCGACCGCGAGACCGAGGTGCTGCGCCTGGTCGCCAAGGGCCTGAGCTACAAGCAGATCGCCGAACGCCTCGTCATCTCCCACCGCACCGTGCAGAACCACGTCCAGAACACCCTCGGCAAGCTTCAGCTGCACAACCGGGTGGAACTGGTGCGGTACGCGATAGAACGGGGTCTGGACGACGCGTGACCCCGCGCGGGACAGTGGCGGTGGCCTGAACCACCCACGTGGCAAGGGGATCACGCGATGAAGGTCGGAGCACTGACCGGAGGCGGTGACTGCCCCGGGCTCAACGCCGCGGCGGCACACCCAGCGCCTTCGACCGCTGGCTCGCCACCCGCTTCGGGCTGCACGCCATCGGCTGCGTCCGCGACGGCGACTTAGGCGAGATGGTCGCCCTGCGCGGCACGGACATCGTCCGCGTCCCCATCGCCGAGGCCACGGCCCGGCTGAAGACGGTCGATCCGAAGCCGTACGAGGAGGTCGGGGTCTTCCTCGGCTGACCGGCGGCCGTGCGCCCCGCACCGTATATTCGGCCCGGAGTCCGGCTACAGCCCGAGCGCGGCAGAACGGGAGCGGTCATGGAGATCCTGGCCTTCGGCGTACAGGCCGACGAGCGGCCCCTGATCGAGCGGGCCTTCCACGGCCACGACGAGATCCGCTGCCTCGACGTCTTCCTCAACGAGGACACCGCGCCCATCGCGGCCGGCCACGAGATCGTCTCCACGTCCGTCAACGCCGACCTCGGCGCGGCCGTCCTGGAGATCCTCGCGGCCGGCGGCACCCGGATGGTGGCCCAGCGCTCCACCGGCTTCAACAACATCGACCTCGACACGGCCGAGCGGCTCGGCATGACCGTCGCCCGGGTGTCGTACTACTCCCCGTACTCGGTCGCCGAGTTCGCCTGGGCCCTCGCCATGGCCGTCAACCGGCGGATCGTGCGCGCCTCCACCCGGACCCGGGACTTCGACTTCCGCCTGCACGGCCTGATGGGCCGGGACATGCACGGCCGCACCGCCGGCGTCCTCGGCACCGGCAAGATCGGCGAGGCCTTCGCCCGCATCGCCCACGGCTTCGGCATGCGGCTGCTGGGCTGGGACGTCGCCGAGAACCCCGCGTGCATGGACCTGGGCATGCGCTACGTCCCCAAGGACGAGCTGCTCGCCCGCTCCGACCTGGTCTCCCTGCACCTGCCGCTCATGCCCGCGACCCAGCACCTGATCGACGCGCCCGCCCTGAAGGCGATGCGGGACGACGCCATCCTGGTCAACTCCAGCCGCGGCGGCCTGATCGACACCGCCGCCCTGGTCACGGAGTTGCGCGCGGGCCGCTTTTCCGGCGTGGGCCTGGACGTGTACGAGGCGGAGGCGGGCCTGTTCTTCCTCGACAAGTCCCTGGAGGCCATCGCCGACGACACCCTGGCCCGCCTCGTCACCTTCCCGAACGTCCTGGTCACCTCGCACCAGGCGTACTACACCGAGGACGCGGTCGGGCAGATCGTCGACGCCACGGTGAGGAACGTTCTCGACTACCTGGAGGGCCGCCGCTCGGAGAACGTGCTCGTGCCGCGCAGCTGACCGGCCAGCTCCCGTACGATCGCCGCGCCGTTCAGCGTCAGCACGGACTCCGGGTGGAACTGCACCCCGGCGAAGCCCGGCCCGCGCAGGGCGTGCACCTCGCCGCCCGCCGCGCGGCTCACCTCCACCCCGTGCGCGGCCAGCTCCAGGGCCGTCTCGTCGTCACAGCGCGCGGTGAAGCTGTTGTAGAAGCCCACGGTCTCGCGCCGCCCGAACAGGTCGACCTCCGTCTGCGCCCCCTGGTACGGCACCTCCTTGCGGACGATCTCCAGTCCCAGCTCCGCCGCGATCAGCTCGTGCCCGAGACAGACCCCGAGGACGCCGTGCCGCCGCTCCCGGAGGACGTCTGCGGCCAGGGCGCGCAGGAAGCGCATCTTGGGATCGGCCGGGTCGGACGGATCACCGGGACCGGGACCCAGCACCACCGGACCCTCGTGCCCGAGCACCGCCTCGCGCAGCCCCTTCTCGTCGTACCGGCGCACGCTCACCGCGAGCCCCGACGAGCGCAGCACGTGCGCGAGCATCGCCGTGAAGGTGTCCTCCCCGTCCACGACCAGAGCATGGCCCGCGAGTGCGTCCGACGGCTCCTGCATCCGCAGCCAGAACGGCGCCAGCGAGGCCCGGCGCCCGTCCAGCGCCGCCCGCACCCGGGGATCGTCGGCCAGCTTCGGCCGCCCCGGCTCCGGACGCGGCCGGGACGGACGCACGCCCAGGGCCGCCAGCACCCCGGCCGCCTTGGCGTGGGTCTCCGCGACCTCGCCCGCCGGGTCCGAGCCCCGTACCAGCGTCGCGCCGACAGGCACCCGGAGCCGTCCTCCCGCGTCGATGTCGGCGGTACGGATGAGGATGGGGGAGTCGAGGGTCCGGGCACCGCCGGAGTCCCCGCCGAGCAGCGCGAGCGCCCCCGCGTAGTACCCCCGCCCCCCGGCCTCGTGCCGCTCGATGACCCGGCAGGCGTTCTGCACCGGCGAGCCGGTGACCGTCGCGGCGAACATGGTCTCCTTCAGCACCTCCCGCACGTCCAGCGAGGACCTTCCGCGCAGCTCGTACTCGGTGTGCGCGAGGTGCGCCATCTCCTTCAGCCGGGGCCCGACGACGACACCGCCCATGTCGCCGACGGTGCACATCATCTTGAGCTCCTCGTCGACCACCATCGACAGCTCCTCGATCTCCTTGCCGTCGGCGAGGAAGCCCAGCAGGTGCTCGGGGGCCGGCCCCTCCGCGGGATAGCGGTACGTCCCGCTGATCGGGTTCATCACCACCGTGCCGCCGGACATCCGCACGTGCACCTCGGGGCTCGCCCCGACCAGCGTGCGGTCCCCGGTGTGCACGACGAACGTCCAGTACGCGCCACGCTCGCCCTCCAGCAGCCGCCGGAACAGAGCCAACGCGTCGACCCGCCCGAACCCGGGGATCACGCCCTCGTACGTCCGCCGGATCACGAAGTTGGCGCCCTCACCGGCGCCGATCTCCTCGTTCAGCACCCGCCCGACGATCTCCGCGTACTCCTCGTCGTCCACGTCGAAGCCGCCGCCCTCGACGTGGACGTCGTGCGCGGGGAGGGCGGCGAGGGCGTCGGCGAGCGGGACGTCGTACCGCTCCTCGGGGGTCAGCATCAGCAGCGGCGTGCCGTCGTCACGGACGTCGAAGCCGCGCTCGCGGATCTGCCGGAAGGGGACGAGCGCCAGACCCTCGCCGGGCAGGTCGGCGAGCCTGTCGTACTCGGTCACCTGGCCGAGCAGCAGTTCCACGGTGTCGTGATCGTGGCCCGGGGTGCGGCGGCGGAGCAGGGCGAACGGGCGGGAGTCGGCCAGGAGGCCGTCGAGCGGTGTCATGGGTGATCCGTGTCCTTCTCGGTTCGTCGGAGAGGAACGGTCCCGGTCGTACAAACACCGAAGGCCGCCCCTCGGGCGGCCTTCGCGAAGTCGTGCGTCACGCGCAGTCAGTGGGCCGCCGGATGAGCGGTCCACCACCAGTTCTGGGTCGAGTGCGCGAACATACGGCGCAGCGTACCCCACCGTGTGGTGTCCACGGAGCATTCCGTGCGTCTCATTCCCTGGGCACGGGGCGGGAGCCCCGGTCCGACCCCGTAATGTTGGGGCCGTGACCGTGAACGCTAAGACCAGCCCGAGCGCTGGCAACACCTGGCGAGACCTGCCCGCGGCGCAGCAGCCCGAGTACCCCGACCCCGAGGCTCTGCGCGCAGTGATCGCGGACCTCGAGTCGTATCCGCCGCTCGTCTTCGCGGGCGAGTGCGACCAGCTGCGCGCCCGGATGGCGGCCGTCGCCAAGGGAGAGGCGTTCCTCCTCCAGGGCGGCGACTGCGCCGAGGCCTTCGACGCGGTGTCCGCGGACCACATCCGCAACAAGCTCAAGACGCTGCTCCAGATGGGCGCCGTGCTGACGTACGCCGCCTCCGTGCCCGTGGTGAAGGTGGGCCGCATCGCCGGCCAGTACTCCAAGCCGCGCTCCAAGCCGACCGAGACCCGCGACGGCGTCACGCTGCCGACGTACCGGGGCGACTCGGTCAACGGCTTCGACTTCACCGAAGAGGCCCGTATCCCGGACCCCGAGCGGCTGAAGCGCATGTACCACGCTTCGGCCTCCACGCTGAACCTGGTGCGCGCCTTCACCACCGGCGGTTACGCCGACCTGCGCCAGGTGCACGCCTGGAACCAGGACTTCGTGAAGTCGTCCCCGTCCGGCCAGCGCTACGAGCAGCTGGCCCGCGAGATCGACAACGCGCTGCACTTCATGCGGGCCTGCGGCACCGACCCGGAGGAGTTCAAGACCGTCGAGTTCTTCTCCTCGCACGAGGCGCTGCTGCTCGACTACGAGTCGGCGCTCACCCGCGTGGACTCGCGCACGGGGCAGCTGTACGACGTCTCGGCGCACATGGTGTGGATCGGTGAGCGCACCCGCCAGCTGGACCACGCGCACATCGAGTTCGCCTCGCGCATCCGCAACCCGATCGGCATCAAGCTCGGCCCGACGACCACGGCAGAGGAGGCGCTGCAGTACATCGAGCGTCTCGACCCCGAGCGCGAGCCCGGCCGGCTGACCTTCATCGTCCGCATGGGCGCGGACAAGATCCGCGACAAGCTCCCGGAACTGGTGGAGAAGGTCACCGCATCGGGCGCCACCGTCGCCTGGATCACCGACCCGATGCACGGCAACACCTACGAGGCCGCCTCCGGCCACAAGACGCGCCGCTTCGACGACGTGCTCGACGAGGTCAAGGGCTTCTTCGAGGTCCACAAGGCGCTCGGCACCCACCCGGGCGGCATCCACGTGGAGCTGACCGGCGACGACGTCACCGAGTGCGTGGGCGGCGGCGACGAGATTTTCGTCGACGACCTGCACCAGCGCTACGAGACGGCCTGCGACCCGCGGCTCAATCGCAGCCAGTCGCTCGACCTGGCGTTCCTGGTGGCGGAGATGTACCGGGACCAGTGACGGTCGGCCCCGCCGGGGGCCGGTCGATGGGGCGCGGGTCACACACGATCCGCGCCCCCTCCACTTTTGCCGGCCTTGGGTGATGGGTAAGGTTAGGTTTGCCTCACCGACCAGTCGAGCCCTTCGGTCGTCGTCGGTACGGCACGACCCTGTACCCCGCTCGGGAGGTGAACCGCGTGTTCGTCTGCAGCTGCTTCGGTGTCACCGAGGAACAGGTGAAGAGCCACGCGGAGGCCGGCGCCTGCACGCCCCGGCAGATCGCCTCCGTCTTGCAAGGCCGGCACCGACTGCGGCGGCTGCGTGCGCCGCATCCAGGCGCTGCTGGGCCGGGGTGCCTGCCCCCGTCGGCAGCTGGCCGACCAGGGCGAGCCGGTCCTCGCGGAGCTGCCCGAAGCAGCCTAGGGGCGGGTCTCAGAGCGAGCCGGGGCCGGACGCGTCCGGCTGGGACTGCTCGATGACCGTCGAAAGGTACAGCGACTCGCCGAGCTTCTCGATCAGCTCCAGCTGCGTGTCCAGGTAGTCGATGTGGTGCTCCTCATCGGCGAGGATCGCCTCGAAGACGTTGGCCGACGTGATGTCGTTCTTGGCCCGCATCACCTCGACGCCCCGGCGCAGCCGGTCGATCGCCTCGACCTCGATCTCCCGGTCGGCCTGGAACATCTCGGTCACGCTCTGGCCGACCCGTACGTGGAACAGCCGCTGGTAGTTCGGCAGACCGTCCAAGAGCAGGATGCGGTCGGTGAGCACCTCGGCGTGGCGCATCTCGTCGAAGGATTCGGCGCGCGTGTACTTCGCGAGCTTGGTCCATCCCTTGTGGTCCTGCAGCTTCGCGTGCAGGAAGTACTGATTGATCGCCGTGAGCTCGGCGGTCAGCTGCTCATTCAGGAACTCGATGACCTCGGGGTCGCCCTGCATCGTTGACGCTCCTTCGAACGGGAACCGGCGTGTTGCGCCGCATGATTGCACCGGCTTCCAAGATCGTCCAGTAAGTGCAGACTTACTAAGTAAGTACAGGCTTAGTCCTTTTTGTTCCTGTTGCCCGAATGTGAGTGGGGCAGGTCCGGTGCATCGGTCCGGGTCTGTCAGGATGGAGGCATGGGTCAGCCGGTGGAACACGGATCGGGAGAAGGCGGTTCGGAAGGGGCGTCACGGTTCGAGCTCCCACCGGGACAGCGACTGCAGCGCGGCTGGCCCGTCACGCACTACGGGCCGGTCCCCAAGTTCCGCCCCGAGCGTTGGGAGTTCCGGGTCTTCGGCGCCACCGCCGACGGTGAGAAGCACGGCTGGTCCCACGACGAGTTCACCGCCCTGCCGTACACCACGGTCGTCGCCGACCTGCACTGCGTCACGAAGTTCAGCATGCTCGGCTCCGAGTGGGGCGGCGTCCCGGCCACCACGATCCTGGGCCTGGCCCCGCCCGCGCCGGCCGTCACCCATGTGATGGTGTGGGCCGAGTACGGATTCAGCTCCAATCTCCGGCTGTCCGACTTCGCCGCCGAGCGCACCCTCTTCGCCACCCACAAGGACGGCGAGCTGCTCACCGCCGAGCACGGCTTCCCGCTGAGGCTGGTCGTGCCGCACCTGTACGCCTGGAAGGGCCCGAAGTGGGTGCGCGGCATCGAGTACATGACCTCCGACCGCCGGGGCTTCTGGGAGGAGCGCGGCTACCACAACATCGGCGACCCCTGGCGGGAGCAGCGCTACTCCTACCAGGAGGAGCCCGGGGACGGCCCCGAGCTCTGACCGGCCGTACGGCCCCCGCGGGTCAGCCGTCGCGCAGCCTGGATGAGCCCGCTGCGCTCAGCCGTCCCGCAGCCTCTTCAGCCGCTCCACGTCCGCCGCGTGCCCCTCCTTGCCGCCGGGGGTCTCGATGACCAGCGGAACGCCCTCGGTCGCCGGGTGGGTCATCAGCGCGCGGAACGGGTCCTCCCCGATGTGTCCGGCGCCGATGTTCTCGTGCCGGTCCTTGTGAGCGCCCGCCACGTCCTTGGAGTCGTTGGCGTGGATCAGCTTCAGTCGGCCCTCGCCGACCGTGTCCACCAGCAGGTCAAGGGTCTGGTGCATGCCCGACGGGCCGGTCAGGTCGTGGCCCGCCGCGAAGATGTGGCACGTGTCCAGGCACACCCCGAGCTTCGGGTGGGCGTCCAGCGCCTCGAAGTACGGCCCGAAATCCCAGGTCCGCGAGCACAGGGAGGCGCCCTGTCCGGCGGTCGACTCCAGGAGCAGGTACGGGTCGTCGTCGTGGGTGAGCTCGTCGAGCAGCGGAAGCATGTGCTCCCGCACCTGCTTCAGGGCCACCGACCTGTCCCGGCCCCCGGTCGCGCTGCCGGTGTGCACGACCACGCCCAGCGCCCCGATCGCCCGCCCGCGCCGTAGCGAGTGCCGCAGCGACTGAACCGACCGCTCCACCGTCGCCTCGGTGTGCGAACCGAAGTTGATCAGGTACGGGGCGTGTACGTACGCCGGGAGGGACCCGGCCGCGCAGGCCTCACGGAACGCCTCGTCCTGGTTCGGGTTGCCCGCCGGCGTCGCCCAGCCGCGCGGGTTGGCGACGAAGACCTGCACGGCCTCCGCCCGCAGGTCACGGGCGTAGGACAGGCCCACGGAGTGCAGGCCGCCGGCCACGGGGACATGACCCCCGACGGGGTTGCGGGACAGGCCGGGGGCGGGGCAGGAGGCGGACCGTTGACTGTTCACCCATTCAGGGTGTCATGCGCTCCCACGCGTCCGGGCCGTGAGAGCGGTCACCTGATGGTGATCTTGATGGTGGAGCCCTTGGGCGCCTTGTCCCCGCCCTCCACGGATTGCTCCTTCACGGTGTCGCCGAACAGCCCGAGCAGACCGCGGTCCTCCTCCACGTCGAAGCCCGCGTCCTTCAGCGTCCGCTCGGCGTCGTCCACGCTGTCGCCGACCACGTCCGGGACCTCGATCATCTCGGGGCCCTTGGAGACCGTGAGGGTCACCGTGTCGCCCTCGGCGGCCCGGCTGCCCGAGCCCGGCGTCTGGCGGGCGACCTGGCCCTTGTCGTGCTCGGAGTTGACCTGCTTATCGGCGACCTTCACCTTCAGCCCGGCCTCGGTCAGCTCGGCCCTCGCGTCGGCCAGGTCGTCGCCGGTGACGTCCGGGACGTCGATCGGGCTGCCCTTGCTGACGACCAGGGCGACCGCGGAGCCCGCGCGCACCGTGGTGCCCGTCTTCGGCTTCGTGGAGATCACGAAACCCTTGGGCACCTCCTCGCTGAACGCCCGGGTCACCATGCCCGGCTCCAGCCCCTCGTCCTTCAGCACGGTCCGCGCCCGGTCCAGCCTGTAGCCCTCGACGTCCGGTAGCTTCACGGTGTCGGGGCCGTCGGAGACCGTGAACGACACGGAGTCGTTCTTGCGGATGCGGGTGCCCACCGAGGGGTCGGTGCTGATGACCTTGCCACGCTCCACGGTGTCGCTGTAGGCGTGCTCGACCCTGCCCACGTCCAGGCCCGCCTCCTCCAGCCGGTCCCGGGCCTGCGCCTCGGTCTCGGACAGCAGCGCGGGCACCTTGGTGAACTGGCCGGAATTGATGTACCAGACGCCCGTGCCGACGCCGAGCACCAGCAGGACCGCCAGGACGATCGTCAGCGGGCCGCGCCGCAGCTGAGGCCGCCCCCGCCGGGGAGGGGGCGGCGGGGGAGCGCCCAGCCGACTGGTGCGGTTCACCCCGTCCGCGGGGCACCCGCCGTCCGCGCCGTAGCCCTCGTCCTCGTTGACCGGCAGCGGCCGGGGCATCGTGAGCGCGCGGGGGATCACGCTCGTGCGGTCCTCCGCGTTGTCGTGCTCCCCGGGGAGCGCCTGCGGCGGCACCGCGTCCAACTGCTCCTCGGTGAGCGCGGCACGGGCCTCACGGGTCCGCGCGAGCAGCGCCACGGCGTCGTGCGGCCGGATCTCGGGGTTGCGCGCGGTCGCCGAGGCGACCAGCTCGTCCAGCTCGTACGCCATCCCGGGCACGGCGGCCGACGGGGGCGGCACGTCCTCGTGCAGGTGCTTGTAGAGGACCTGGGCCGGGGAGTCGCCTTCGTGCGGCTTGCCGCCCGACAGCATCTCGTACAGCACGACGCCGCACGCGTACACGTCGACCCGGGGATCGGCGGCACCCTGCTCGATCTGCTCGGGCGCCAGGTAGGAGACGGTGCCGAGGACGGCACCGGTGGTGTTCGTGACCGTGTCCACGGCCCGGACCAGTCCGAAGTCGGCGACCTTGACCCGGCCGTCGTCCCCTATCAGCACGTTCTCCGGCTTCATGTCCCGGTGCACGAACCCGGCCCGGTGCGCGGCGCCCAGCGCGGCCAGCACGGGCTCCAGAATGTCCAGCGCGGCCCGGGGCCGCAGCGCCCCGCGCTCGCGCAGCACGTCACGCAGGGTGCAGCCGGCGATGTACTCCATCGCCAGATAGACGTACGCACCCTCGGCACCCTGGTCGTACACCTGTACGACGTTGGGGTGGTCGAGCCGCGCCACCGACTTCGCCTCACGGATGAACCGCTCCACGAAGGTGGCGTCGGCCGCGAGCGTCGGATGCATCACCTTCAGCGCGAGCACGCGGTCCAGGCGGGTGTCCACGGCCCGGTAGACCGTGGCCATCCCGCCGACCGCGATCCGCGCCTCGACGCGGTACCGGCCGTCGAGCACCTGCCCGACGAGAGGGTCCTGAAGGGTCGTGTCCACGCAGCGAGTCTACGAGCCACCACGGACACCCGGCGCCGCCGTCGGCAACCGGACCCCGTACTGCGGCGCACCCGTGACGTACTCCACCGCAGCTGCGGGCAGTCGTGCCGCCGGGCGGTGGGGGTTCCCGCACGAGCGAAAGCCGGGAGTGGGGGAGGGCGGCGCAGCGGCACCCCGCGCTGTCCACCCCCGGCCCCGCACATACCGGCGCCTAGGACTTGTCCGGTCGATCAAGTTCGCAGCCAGATGACCAGGGCTGCTGCCATGGCGGTGC
>NZ_BMTT01000027.1 GCF_014649815.1 Streptomyces mutabilis
CCCGCGGAGCGGGTACCCCATCGCTGCGCGATGGGCAAACGAACACCCGCGCTGCGCGCGGGTGTTGCGCTCCCGCTCCGCGGGAGCGCTGGCGGGACGCTGCGCTCCCGGAGCTGCTGGGCCTGCGGCCCCGAGGTGGCCTCCGCTGCGCTCCAGCCATCTGGTGGCGCTGCGCGCCACAAAGGCCGGACCCGCTGCGCGGGCCGGCCAACGGGCCTTCGGCCCGAGCACCTACAGGGAGGGGGGTGCGGTGGTTCGGTAACGGGCTGTCAGCGCGCCGGTTGGCGCGGTCGGGGGCGGCCGGCTCGAGGGAAGGGTGACGGCCCTTCAGGCGTGCGCGTGAGGGCGGATGCTTGGCAGCTTGTGCGGGGCGTGGTGCACAGGCCGGCCCGTCGCGGGAACGGCGAGACGCCGCAGGGCGAGACTCGCGGTGACGAGGAGAGCGGTGAAGACCGCCAGGAGGAGGACGGACACCCACATCTGCGCACTCCCCGGGGCCTGCCAGCCGGTCCAGGCCGCGGACCCCGTCCACAGCAGGATGGCTGCAGCGTAGAAAGCGCGGATGCGGCGCAGTTGCCGCACGGCCCGCAGGAACTGGATGCGTTCGGTCTTCGGTGCCATGCGGCACCGTGTACCCCAATGCGCGACGCCCATCAGGGTTACAGAGATTTTGTGGCAGGGACCGGTCGAGGGTCTCGCAAATCCGTATCTCGATGTGATGCAGCATGTAGCATTGGCGAAAAGCGGGGACACCCGGTAGCGGGGATTGAGGGCGTATCGGCCTCGGCGCGTTACTGAGGTTGAACTCGTGGTGTCGTAGGGGCTGACGGCTCGTCGCTCGTGCGGTATCACCGGGGCATGCGGTATCCACAAGGGGGCGGGCTGACCGCCGAACGGCAGCAGTTCCGCGAGGAGTTACGGCTCAAGGCGGCCGAGAGGTTCGCTCGGGGCGAGACGAGCTCGGTGATTGCCAAGGACCTACGGGTCAGTGTTCGTTCGGTGCAGCGATGGCGGCAGATGTGGGACGAGGGCGGTCCGCGGGCGCTGCGGTCGCAGGGGCCGGCGTCACTGCCGAGGCTGAGCGAGAAGCAGTTCGCCCAACTGGAGGCGGAGCTGGCCAATGGGCCGGCCGCGCACGGCTGGGAAGACCAGCGCTGGACCCTGAGCCGGGTGAAGACGGTGATCGGCCGGCGCTTCCACCTGACCTACACGATCCAAGGTGTGCGCAAGCTCCTGGTCCGTAATGGCTGGTCATGTCAGGTGCCGGCCCGACGTGCGATCGAGCGGGACGACGAGTCGGTGGCCGGATGGATCAAGGAGGTGTGGCCCTGCGCGGAAGACTCGCGGCGGTGAGTGGAGCCTGGCTCGTCTTCGAGGACGAGGCCGGATTCTCCATGACGCCGCCGCAGGCGAAGACCTGGTCACAGCGCGGTCGAACCCCGGTGGTGCGGGTCCGCGGCCGCTCCCGCAGACGCATCTCCATCGCGGCGCTGACCTGCTACAAACCCGGCCACCGCTCAAAACTGATCTACCGGCCGCGCCGGGACGACGGCAACCGCGACGGACGTGAGAGCTTCTCCTGGCGCGACTACCGGGACCTGCTGATCGCCGCCCACCAGCAGCTCGGCGGCCCGATCGTGCTCATCTGGGACAACCTCAACGTCCACAAGGCCGCCGACCTGAAGAAGTTAGCCGAATCACGGGACTGGCTGACCATCTACTACTTGCCGCCCTACGCACCCGACCTCAACCCCGTCGAAGGAATATGGTCCCTCCTGCGACGCGGCTGGCTCTCCAACGTCGCCTTCTCCACCCCCGAACACCTCGTCCAGCGCATCCGACGCGGCCTACGGCACATCCAGTACCGCAGTCACCTCATCGACGGCTGCCTCGCCGAGACCGGCCTGACCATCAGGCCCGCCTGAGCAACCCCACGACATCACGAGTTCAACCTCAGTAGGTCCGTGGCCCGTCTGCTATCTGACAGCCACGGCCCAGTGAGGCCGGTGGAGAGGGGAAGGGCGCCATGGGTTCCGATGCGCTGAGGCCGAGCTCCTGGCCTGAGGTGGAGCCGTGGACACCGGCGCATCAGGCCGTGGAGATCAGTGAGTACGAGACCCTCTCCATGCCTGGATGCTGGGGCGGATCCGAACGAGGTGTGCTTCGGGCACACGCTGCTCACTCACGCGATCGACCTGGAAGGCCAAGGCCACGTCCAGGCGAACTACCCGCTGAACACGGCCTCCACAGCGATCCTGCTGGCCTACGGTGCCGACCCACGCCTGCCGGGCATCGACGGCGAGACTCCCCTGCAGATCGCCGAGTACTACCACCACGAGCCGATCAAACGGCTGCTCCAGCGCTTCCTCGTCCTCACACCGGCGGAGACTCCAGGGAGTGCGCATGGCAGATGATCGCGAGTCTTCGCCCCTCGCGCCGGACTCCGCTTACAGCGACGCCTCGATCTACGTGGACGCCGTAACCGCCCCGCGGGTTGTAGCCCGGCTCCAAAACGCCCTCGGCCTCGTCGAGGACGACGGTGCGGAGCTGACCGTCGGGCCGCTGCGCGTGGAAGGCGAGCACAACGACTACGCCACCGGCCGGCACGCCCACCCCCTCGACTTCATTCAGTGGCCGACCGTGCTGGAGTGCGAGGCCCCCGAGGGGACGCCGGACGAGGTGGTGCAGGCTGTCACGGTCGTGCTCGAAGCGCTGTGGCGTGGCGGCTTCAAGGCCGTAGCCACCTGCGACTTCGAGGACGAGCTGCCCGCGCGCGGCGGGATCGAGAGGTACCCCCATCCCTGCTCTGTCTCTGGCGTGTCCGCAGCTTCGTCGGGGTCGTGGTGGAGGAACCTGATGTCACCCGGGAAAAGAAAAGGATGAGTTCTGTGATCAGCCTCCGGGAACATCAGGTGACCCAGAAAACGGCCATTCGGGAATGGGTCAAATCCTTTGCAAGATATTCTGTGTCCGGGCAGGGGGCCCGAGGCACGCTGGTGTCCGCCACCGGATCAGGCAAGACGATCACGGCTGCAGCAAGCGCGCTGGAGTGCTTCCCGGGCGGACGGATCCTCGTCACCGTGCCGACCCTGGACCTGCTCGTGCAGACCGCCCAGGCGTGGCGCCTGGTGGGCCATAGGGCGCCGATGGTGGCGGTGTGCTCGCTGGAGAACGACCCGGTGCTGGGCGCGCTGGGGGTGCGCACCACCACGAATGCGATCCAGCTCGCGCTGTGGGCTGGAACCGGGCCTGTGGTCGTGTTCGCCACCTACGCCTCCCTGGTGGACCGCGAGGATCCGGAGGACCAGACCGGCCAGCAGACGGTCCGCGGGCCGCTTGAAGCCGCCCTCGCGGGCGGGGAGCGGCTCTACGGGCAGCAGATGGCCCCGTTCGACCTCGCCATCATCGACGAAGCCCACTCAACCGCGGGTGATCTTGGTCGGCCGTGGGCGGCGATCCACGACAACGCCCGCATTCCCGCTGGCTTCCGGCTCTACCTCACCGCCACCCCGCGCATTCTCGCCTCCCCCCGCCCGCAGAAGGGCGCGGGCGGGACGGAGGTGGAGCTAGCGAGCATGGCCGACAATCCGGACGGCACCTTCGGGGCGTGGCTTCCCGGCGCCGAGCTGGGGCTTTTCGGAGGCGATCGAGCGGGGCATCCTCGCCGGGTTCGAGATCGACGTTCTCGAGATCCGTGACCCCTCCCCCATCGTCGGGGAGTCGGAGGAGGCGCAGCGGGGCCGGCGTCTGGCGCTCCTGCAGACCGCGCTCCTGGAACACGCTGCGGCGTACAACCTGCGTACGGTCATGACGTTCCACCAGAGGGTCGAGGAAGCTGCGGCCTTCGCGGAGAAGCTGCCGAAGACCGCAGCGGCGCTGTATGCACGCGATGCCTCGGACGGGGACCTGGCGGCCGCCGAGAAGCTGCCCGCGTCGTCGATCGGCGCGGAGCTGTACGAGCTCGAGGCTGGTCGGCACGTGCCGCCGGAGCGGGTGTGGTCAACGTGGCTGTGCGGCGACCACCTCGTCACCGAACGACGCGAAGCCCTCCGTCAGTTCGCCAACGGCATCGACGCGGCAGGGCGCCGGGTCCACCGCGCGTTTCTCGCCAGCTGCCGCGTCCTCGGCGAAGGCGTCGACATCACCGGCGAACGCGGAGTCGAAGCCATCTGCTTCGCCGACACGCGTGGCTCGCAGGTCGAAATCGTGCAGAACATCGGCCGCGCGCGGGCGGACCGCGCGAAACAGCTGACCGCGATCGACCCGGATTGGAACTGCCCCTGGCCGCTGGACTGGCAACGCCATTACGCCGTACTACGCGACCTCGCCGCCGACGAACCCCACGGCGTCCTGCCCGATATCAAGGCCGGCGTGCTCATGGACGGCGACGACATCGGGCGATGGCTCCAGCGGCATAAGAAACCGGGTACGTGGGCGTCACTTTCGGCCGCGCAACAGGAACGGCTGTCCGAGCTGGGCATCAGGCCCGCCGAGGCGCCGTCTCCCGCCCCGACGGCCAAGCGCGCGACCAAGGCGCAGCAGGCGTTCCAGCGGGGCCTGACGGCCCTGACGCAGTGGGTGGAACGGGAAGGCCAACGGCCAGTACCAAGGGGCCACAGTGAGGAGATCGCCGTCCAGGGCGAGGCGGAGCCGGTGGTGGTCAAGCTGGGCGTATGGGTATCGAACACTCGCGCGAGGCGGGACAAGCTCACCCAAGAGCAACTGGAGACGCTACGGAAACTGGGAATGGGCTGGGCATGATCTGGCCCGTGCGTGAGGAGCGCACGGGCCCAGCACGTTCTTCCCTCACGGCTTGCCCGCGCTGCTGGCTATCAGTCGGTGACTGAGGGCGGTAGCAGAATGTCGTAGCGCTGGAAGAGTTCCCGGAAGAAGCCTGCGACTATGCGCGGGCCGTTGTTTCGGTCCAGTTCATGGCCGCCAAAGCGGTAGACGTCGTTGCCGGAAAGGCTCAGCTGCCGGTCCTCCGACACCATCTGGGCGTAGAGCTGTGGTGTCGCTTTGCCGTCGACTGAGTAGTGCTGTTGGCCATCGACCTCCAGGACCACGCGCACTCGGTTCGGCAGCAACAGGAGGAAGTCCATGCGCTGCCGAGCGAGAGGGCCCGGCTCGGCACGGCGCTTCGCCGTGTAGGGGTCGTAGTGGAGGCACACCTGCGGGATCAGGGCGGGCAGTGTATGTCCTTCCTCCCGGAAGTACAACGCCGCGTGGGTGTGGAAGAGGACTTCTTCCGGCGGGGACTCAAGCGACTCCGCAAGTCGTGCACACAACGCCTGGGAGGCAGACGGCTGATCCTTCTGCCCCGTCGGATGCGTCCGCTGCCACCAGTTGACGAGGGCTTCCCACGACAGGCCGGCGGCGTCGAGAGGTCGGGGGTACGTCAGGCAGTATTCGGCGTTGCGGACGATCTCCAGGCGGTTACTGACGGCGTCGCGCAGAACGATGTCGGGCTTGGGGCCGTTGGCCGCGACGCGAAGATCAGGTTCTTGAACTCGCCGTCGACTCCGGTCATACCCAGCGACGCGAGAATCTGCTCCAGCGCTGGAACGTCGTACTCGTCCACCACCTTGCGGGCCACGGTGGTCAGTTCCGGCACGGCCAGCGGACGCAGGCGCGTGAGAACGTAGCGGAACTTGCTCCTGAAGGCTTCGTCTTCTTCACCCGGCGCGAGCCCCAGACGCACGCACTCAGCCGGAACCTCGTAGGACTTCAACTCGCCTACAGCGCTGGCTATAGCGGTGCGCAGCATTTCCGGTTTGACCGCATCTCCCATGGCCGGAGACTACTGGCCCGCGTCCCGACGATCGACCGCCTTGAACGCTCACACAGCCGGAGCCCCGGGCACCATGCCTGATCTCCCGGGACTCCGTCCTGTGGCGCAAGGCGCTACACGAGCGTGCCCAGGGCCTGCTCAGCCATCTGAATGCCGACCTGAGCGGCCGCCGTCGCTCCGGCTCCCACCAGCATGTCCTTGACCTGGGTCGCGAACTGCCTCATCCGGCCCGGCTCGGGGGCCGGCGACGTCGCTTCGGCATGGAGGTCCTGGGCGACGCGCTCCAGTTCCACGCCGGTCCGTCTCGGGCATGCCCAGGGTGTTGCTGATCTGGCCGACGTAACCGGCCAGCCGAATGAACTCGCTCGGGTCGATGTCGGCGGTGTTGTTCTGGGTGACGTTCTGCTGCTCGCCGATGATGACGCCCTGCGCGTTCGGCAGGAAGTTGTTGTAAGTGGCGCCGGGGTGCTGCCGGTTGACGTGGTCCTGCACGCTTCCTCCTGCCAGGGCGCAGCTGACGCCCTGAGGTGTGATGGCGACGGTGACGGGTTCGTTTTCGATGTACTGGATCAGCTGGTGCTCAGACAGGTAGCCGAGCGCTTCGTGCAGCTCGGATTCGGTGGTCACGGCCCCGGCGAAGAACGACCAAGGTGTGTCAAGGAACAGCACCGGGTTGATGGGCTCGCGGTCGCCTGCGGTGTCGAACAGCCACCGGTGGAAGGCGTCCATGGTGTGCCGCAAGCGGGCAGCACGGTTCTTCTGCAGCTCCTTCAGCCGGTGCACCTCGGCCAGGCCCTCATCGCTGAGGTGGATGGCATAGAGGCCGGACCCGGCCCGCAAGGCCCTCACCAGGCCTCGCTGTTCCAACTGAAGTGCGAGGGGAGCCAGGTCCTCCTGAAATTCCTGCTCGATCTGCGACAGGCTGGCGCCACGCCCGCTCCGGGTGTCCAGCAAGAGCAGCAACCGGGCCAGAAAGCCGCTGCTCTCGGTCAGCTCACCACCGGAGACCGCGCTGACGTTGACATCGAGCTGTGCAGACATACGAGCAGGGTGCCGTCGTTGGGCGCGCTCCAGGCTCTTCTTGGTCTCCTTGGCAAGGTTGTCCGTGAGCTTGTTCAGCGCCGTCAGTGAGAATGCGGCGACGGTGCGGGCACGGCCCGTGCCGGGCAGGACGACCAAGAGCATCGAAGGGCTGGTCCACAATCGCGGTGCGGGCCAGCCCTGTCGCGTCAGTTCCTGCGGGAGGGACGGGCGTCCAGCGCCTTGCGCAGGCGCCCCGCGATGGGCTGGTACCGCTGGACGAAGCTGAGGTCCTTCAGCCGGCCGGGCTCGGGGAGCTCCCGGTGCGAGGAAGGCCAGCGCTCGGAGATTGCCCAGCCAAGGGGGCATAGCCCGGCGCGGTTCATGTCCCGGTCGACGCCCGCCAGGTAGTCCTCATCGACGGGCAACTCCCCGTTCGACTGCCAGATCACTCCGTCCAGACGGATGGGCAGATGCGGAGATCCGAAGAGGAAGCCCGGGCACCGTGCACGCAGAACCGCCGCGCTCTGCTCGGGGCTCAGCGGGACACCCATCTCTTCGCCCCCGGGACCCGGGAGCGCGGTCCTGCAGTCGGTGTGCGGAAAGATGCGATCTCCCCAAGAACGACGTGCGCTGTCGCGCTCTCCCGGTCGGGGTAGGACCAGTACCTCGGCAGCAGGACGATCACGTCGTAGGCGTCGAGGGCATCGGCCACCGCCGCCGCGAGCGGACTGCGGTCCGTGCGGGGCAAGCCGCGGTCACTCTCCCGCGCGAGGGGTGGTGGACCTCCCACATGCAGGTGTGGTGCACCAAGACGCCGGGGCCGTCCGGCGAGGCCCGCAGCGTGCTAACGAAAAACTCAGTAATCACTCGTCCGGTCACAGGCCCAGGACCGTCGCCACCAGTTCGCTGCGGCTGCGGACACCGGTCTTCGCGAACACACTCTTCAGATGGTCCTGCACGGTCGCCGGGGTGATGTGCAGTTCCACGGCGATGGTCCGCGACGGCAGACCGGCGACGACTCGCGCCAGCACGTCCCGCTCGCGCGGTGTAAGCCCGTACGCGAGCAGCAGTATCTCGGCCACGTCGGCGGCCGGCGCCGGATGTACCGTCACGGCGATGGCTGCCGGGTGCGGGCCACCACTCAGCGGCGAGGCCTGGACGGAGAGCCACCGGCCCGAGCGGCCGCGGATGCGTCCGTACGCCGGCAGCTCAGCGCCTCTTCCCCGGGCGGCCACCTCCAGGATCGCGGACGGCAGTTCCGCCTGCGACGGGCCCAGCTCGTCCCGCCAGAGTTTCGCGGCCAGGTTCTCCGAAAACAGCCGCAAGTCCTGGTCGAGCAGGAGCACTCCGGCCTCGGACGGGCCCGCAGCGGTGTCGTCGGGTGCCCGGTGGGCGGCCCGGCGCAGGGCCGCACCGACCGGGGCGGACAGCCGCCACAGGACACCGACGTCGGCCGGGGTGAAGTCGGGCCGCCGGCCGCCGCGGAAGAGGGCGACGACGCCCCAGCAGCGGCCGTCCACCACGAAGCCCGCCCGCAGCTCGTGCCGTGCGTCGATCATCGGCAGTACGGTCCGGTAGCGGTGGCTGGATTCCGGATCACCGCCGGTGGCCGCACCGAGCGTGCCCGCGGACACCTCGGAGCGGGCCAGCGCCGCGAACTTCAGGACGTCGTCCACCAGGTACTCGTTGTGCGCGGCGGCCGCGGCCGCCTCCGGTACGAGCCCGGCGCTGACTTGGTCGGCGGTCAGCAGCGTCATCGGGTCGATCGTGCTGAAGCAGTAGGAGTCGGCCGGGATGAGGCGTGTCAGCCGGTCGGCGATCCGGCGGCGCAGTATTCGGGAGTCGAGGTCAAGACGGCAGATCGCCTCGATGTCGCGCACGGTCTCGCGCCGGACCATCGGGGAACTCACCCTTGCCACGGTATCCCAGAAATGCGGGAGGGCCGCCCGACCTTCAGGCGCCTACCGTGGGTCCGAGAAACCCCAGGTCACCGGAGGTACACCGACATGTCCCCGTCCATGCTCAACGTCGGACTGGATCCAGCGCTGGTGGACGACGCGCCCTCGTCACGGGCGGCGTTCCCTGAAATCGACGCCGAGGCGGTCCGGGCCGGAATGGCCGCGGGCCGGGCTCGGCTCGAGGAGCTCGGCCTCAGTGTCGATGTCTGCCTGCTCGACTACGGCCGCACGGCCGAGGCGGTCTTTCGCGCCGCGTTGACCGCCAAGGACTACGACATCGTGCTGATCGGCGCCGGCGTCCGGCTGGACCCGGAGCTGACCCCGCTGTTGGAGGTGCTGGTCAACACCACCCACGAGCTGGCACCCGGCGCGAAGCTCTGCTTCAACGTCAGCCCGACGACGGCTGTCGAAGCCGTCCAGCGGTGGTGGCCCGAACACAAGCCGCTGGTCTAGGCGCTCCATAGCACTCAAGAGACGATTCGATGAACGGGAGGCGGTCTTCCGCCATGTCTGCAAGAGCACTCGAGGACAAGGTCGCACTGGTCACCGGCGGCAGCCGGGGCATCGGCCGGGCGATCGCGGAGCGGCTCGCCCAGGACGGCGCCGCCGTCGGCGTCACCTACGCCCGCGACGAGACGGCGGCGGGCGAGACCGTCGAAAACATCCGCAAGAACGGAGGTCGGGCCTTCGCATTCCAGGCGGGGCTGGGCGAACGCGGCGACGCGGCCCGCCTCTGGGCCGCCTTCGACGCCGCGGGCACGGAGCACGTGCCCGACGGGAAGCTCGACATCATCGTCAACAACGTCGGCATCGGGGATTTCGCATCCCTGGAGTCGTTGACCGAGGACGCCTTCGACAAGGTCTTCGCCGTGAACGTGCGTGCACCGTTCTTCGTCACGCAGCAAGGACTGCCGCGCCTGCGCGACGGGGGCCGGATCATCAACATCTCCAGCTCCGTGGCCCGCCTGGCCACGCCGGGAATGATCGCCTACGGCGCCACCAAGGGAGCCCTGGACAACTTCAGTCTCGCCCTCTCCAAGGAGCTGGGCCCCCGGGGCATCACGGTCAACTCGGTGGCCCCCGGAACCGTCCTCACCGATGCCAGCGCGGCCACCCTGCTGGGCGATCCGCATGCCGAGGCGCAAGCGGCGTCTCTTGCCGCCCTCGGCCGGATCGGGCGGCCGGAAGACATGGCCGACATCGTGGCCTTCCTCGCCTCCGACGACGCACGCTGGGTAACCGGCCAGGTCATCGACGCAACGGGAGGCATGGCCCTCTGACGTGCTAAGGAGAGGAACACCGTCAAACGGCTGATCAACAAGATGAAGGCCTGGCGTGGCATCGCCACCCGGTACGACCCGGTACGACCCGGTACGACAAGTCTCCCGACAGCTACCTCGCCGGCCTCCACCTACGCGCCTCGATGATCTGGCTCAAGGACCTCACCCGAGCCACCCATTGATCGGAACTCAATACGATCCCTAGGCACTGTCTGATAATTGATCTTGTGGTGGGTCGGGGTGAGTTGACGGATGCGGCATGGGAGCGGATAGCGCCCCTGCTGCCTGGTGTTGACGGTCGTGGTCGTCCTTGGCGGGATCACCGGCAGGTGATCAACGGGGTGTTGTGGCGGTTGCGGACCGGTGCTCCGTGGCGTGACCTGCCGGAACGCTACGGGCCGTGGCAGACGGTCTATGAACGGTTCGCCCGCTGGGAGGCGGACGGAACCTGGGCTCGCCTGCTTGAGCAGGCCCAGGTTCGCGACGACTCCGTCGGAGCCGTGGAGTGGACCGTGTCGGTCGACTCCACGATCAGCCGGGCCTATCAGCACGCCGCCGGTGCCCGCAAAAAGGGGCGGCGGCGGGGGACGAACTGGAAGATCCGGCACGCCCGTCGGCTGGCCAGGCGCTGGGCCGGTCCCGAGGCGGGCTGACCACCAAGCTCCACCTCGCCTGCGACGGCCGGGGCCTGCCCCTGGCTGTCGTCGTCACGCCAGGCAACGTCAACGACTCCACCGTCTTCGACACGGTCATGGACGAGCTGAGGGTGCCCCGGACCGGCGCCGGGCGCCCCCGCCTCAGGCCCGATGCGGTCGTCGCGGACAAGGCGTACTCGTCCCGGGCGATCCGCCAGTCCCTGCGACGCAGAGGCATCCGGGCAGTGATCCCTGAGCGGGCGGACCAGAAGGCCAACCGTCTGCGGCGAGGGAAGGCCGGCGGCAGACCCCCGGCCTTCGACCGCGAGCTTTACAAGGCCCGCAACGTGGTCGAACGCTGCTTCAACCGCCTCAAGCAGTTTCGCGCGATCGCCACCCGCTTCGACAAACTCGCCACCCGCTACACGGCCGGAGTCCACCTCGCCGCACTCATCCTCTGGCTCCGCGAACCCAACCAAGATCCTTTGTCAGACAGGACCTAGCGCCCGGCACCGGGCCCTGCCGCTCAGCGGAGACGTCCAGCTTCTCGAGGGGCTGGACACGGGCCGAGCTCAAGGAGCGCTTTCCGTAGCCCCGCTGACTCCGCAGCAGGTGTACGACGTGATGGGCAGGATCGCCGGTACGCCATAGCAGGTGCGGACTTTTCAGGGACGGAATGGACGTCTCACCCCCATCCCTTCAGGCTGCCTGCCCGTCGCCTCGCGAGCCGGTGCCCGACGGTCCGAGGCGTTGGCCCTGCCGAGGTGGGCGACCGCGCTGGTGCGGGCCCTGCTGGTGCTGACCGCGGGAAGTCGCCCGCTGACTGACGGATGACCTTGTCGGTGGACCGGCTGGCAGCGCGCGGCGTCGGTCAGGCACCGCCTGGTACGGCCTCACGCAAGGTGTTCCACAGCCTTCGCCGGTCCGCGGCAGGATCCTCGAGCACGACAGATGCAGCACCATCGTCCAGCCGCATGACGGACCGCCGTTCGGCGTAAGCCGGCCAGTGCGGCAGCCCGCCGCCAGGAGGACGGGCAGCAGTGGGGCGTCCAGTACGGGCGAAGGAGCTCCAGGCTTCCCGTATGCGATCGGATAGTCCTCGGGGAGCGTCGGGCCCGGCAAGCGGATGGGCAAGATTGCCGAAGACAAAGCCGATCTCCGCCATGTGGCAGGCGCCGAGGGCACCATCAGAAGCGGGCGATGGCCACGCGAATTCGTATACGAACGTTTCCGCTCCGTGCGCGGCGCGAGCCTCGGCCGCCCGGAGAGCAGGGATCCGGTAGGCGTAGTCGGTCATGACCCCCGACAGCAGGTCGCCCGGGGTCGCCCCCGGATACGCGTATGCCTTGCAGGCCTCGACGGGGTCGAGGCCGAAGCCGGCGAGGAAGCCGTGAAGCACCTGGTCCGTGATCCGCGGGCCGATCCCCAGCGGAACGAGGAAGAGGCGGAACTCGTCACTCGTCGTGCCGGTGAGCAGATCGATGTCCCGGCTCGCCCCGTCGGCAAGCGCATCGATCGGACGCTGCGGCAGGGTGACTCCGTCCACGACGGGCAGCACCGTAGTGCCGCCGCCGCCCGACTCACCCCACTGTCCGGGATCGGTCGCCTGCGCGATCTCCTGGCCCAGGGCAGCGTCGGCGGCGATGAGCCGCTCGAAGGGCACCGCGGCCAGACTCTCGCGTGTCGGCTCCGCGCCGGCAAGGGCGGCCAGCCGCTCGGTGACGCGTCGGGCGATGTGCTCGGGGTGGCTGTGGTGGCCGGCGCCGCTCTGCGTGATAGCCCGGCGGAACAGGCCCTGAGCCTGCGGCATGGTCATGAGCGCGGTGATGCTGATAGCGCCGGCGGACTGACCGAAGACGGTGACATTGTCCGGGTCGCCGCCGAAGCCGACGATGTTGTCGCGGACCCATTTTATCGCGGCGATCTGGTCAAGAAGACCGAGGTTGGAGGAGCTGTCCGGCAACAGGAGGAAACCCTCCGCGCCGAGGCGGTAGTTCAGCGTGACGCAGACGACGCCGTCGGCGGCGAGCCGCGCGCCGTCGTAGGAAGGCAAGGCGCCAGATCCGTTGCGGAACGCGCCGCCGTGGATCCACACCATGACCGGAAGCCGTCCTCCGGTGCGGCCCGGAGCGGGCGTCCACACGTTGAGGTTCAGGCAGTCCTCATCTGGCGCCACCGCTTCTTCCAGCAGGCCGGTCATCGCCGGGAGGTAGCCGGGCTGGGGCGCGCTGGGGCCGGGGACGAACGCGTCGCGTACTCCGGTCCATGGCTGCGGCGGCTCGGGAGGCAACAAGCGTCGCGGACCGAACGGCGGCGCCGCGTAGGGAACGCCCATGAACGCTGCCACTTCCCCCTTCCAGTGTCCGCGAATGCGGCCTGCAGAGGTGGGGACGGTGATGTGCATGGAGCCTCTCCGCGTGGTGCTCGTACCCGACCATGCTCACCTGCCTCCGAACGGCAGAACAACTCAATTGTCGAGCGGCGGTTCACAGTCGGCAGCAATCAGCGGGCCCGCCCACGGCCAGTTCACCAGACAGCCGAGCGGGGCTGAGGTCGTCAGTCCGCACAGCGTGTGCCTCTGTGCGACCCTTCTCCTTGGGCGGGTCACTGCCGCCTGCGAGGGGCGCCGTACCAGCGCCAGGTCGTGCGCCGGGGCCGCTCAGGGCTGCCGATGCGTCCGGTGGCCCACAGCAGGGTTGACGAGGCGTCGTCGATAATGGGCACCTCAGGAAACAGCCGGACGAGGGCCCGGCGGCTCAGGTCCTCCGTCGGCTTCCCGTCACGTTGGGCCCCCTGGGCGATGTCGTAGGTGTGGACGAGTGTTTCGACGACTCCCATCGCCGCGAAGCCCTCCGGGTCGGAGGCGCCGAAGACGTGCGGGGCCAGCACCGTGGGGGCAGTGCTGTCCACCATCGCAGCGAGCACGCCGCCGCACGCCTCGACGACGGTCAGGAGCCCCTCGGCCCCCGCCGCCGCGTCCCCGAATATGACGTTGACGGGCCCGTCGGCGCGGTCGCTGGACAGGCGCAGGGGCACGCGCCGGACGTCCATGGGATGTCCGAGCCCGAAGCGCAGCGCGTAGGTGAGCAGATCGTCCGCGAGATGCTCCAGGGTTTCCCAGCACGTCCAGTCCAGGTCACCGGCTGGAGCACTCCATCGGGAGGGGGGAACATCGGACAGGACCGCGACGCAGTGAGCGACGGCCTCGCGCACGTGCTTTCCGCTCACCAGCGCATCAGTTACTTCGGAATGTGACATTCAGGCAGGCTACCGGGCACGGTGCCAAGCGGCAGGCTGCAGGACCCGCTGATCCGGCTCGACCGCTCACCGGCCACTCTGCGCAGTCGTCTTGGACAATGAACACATGGACATTCGATCCCCGCGTGTGAACGAGTTGCCTGTTCTGCAGGACATCGAGAGGGCAGCGGGTCAGCGCTTCCGCGACATCGGTATGCGGGAGATCGCCGACGACGATCCGCTCCCCCTCGGCGAACTCGTCCGGTACCAGCAGAGCGGGCTGGCCTGGGTGGCGGTCGATGCGGCCGACGTCCCGATTGCCTATCTGATCGCCGATCGTGTCGACGGCGGCATCCATGTTGAGCAGGTTTCGGTGCTCCCCGACAGCGCGCGCCGCGGGGTCGGCAAATCTCTTCTGGACCACCTGGCCGATCACGCTCAGAGTGAGCAGGCACTCGCCCTGACCCTCACCACCTTCAGCGAGGTGCCGTGGAACGCCCCTTACTACTCGCGTTGTGGCTTCCGGGTCCTGGCCGACAGCATGCTGACACCTGGCCTGCGGAAGATCCGCGAGCGTGAGGCGGCAGACGGTCTGGACCGCTGGCCGCGCGTGTGCATGCGGCGGCAGCTGTGACGCGGCTCGCTGCCGTGGCGAGCAGCGTCTCAGATCCTCAGCTTGTGGTCGCATGCCGCGCTCAAGAGGGAGGACCAGGCTCCGCAGCGCGCGCATGGTCCAGTTGGGATCTGAGCGTAACGCCCGCTTTCGATGCCCGACGACACGAAACGGTGCCGGCACCGCCGCCTGCGACGGTGGTCGCAGGCGGCGGTCCGGTCGGAACATGTGGGTACTGGGGTGAACGGTCGGCGGGGGCTGCCGCTCTACTTGCGCACTGCAGGCGCGAAACGTCGGCCTTCGCCCGTGCCCCGCACTACGGGGCTGTTCCCGCCTCGCTCAACTCTCGTAGGCGAGGAGGAGGTCCGCCCTCGTCGGGGTTCCGACTTCGGGCACAGGAGGCAGTGGGGCGCCGGAAGCGGCGGCCATGCGTGGACGAGGGTGCCGTCCACGGAATGCAGAACCGACAGGCATCATCGCGGGGGTGGGCGGTGAGCGGGCGGCACGGTGGGAGAGCAGTGCTCAAGGTCGGTGCGCACGTCCGCTTTTGCGACCGCACCTGGCAGGTCGTGGCCATGACCGGGCAGCAGGTTGACCTGGCCGGTGAGACCGCGGAGGACGAGACCGTGCTGACCTTCGAAAAGTCGTCGGCAGGCTCACTCCTTCGGGTCCGCGGATGCGGGCCGCGTGCCGTACTTCTCGACTGCTTCCGGGTCGAGGGACACTCCGAGTCCGGGGTCGGAGGGGATGTCGAGGTATCCGTCGGCGTCGAGTCGCCACTCTCCCGCGACCAGGTCTTCGACATAGGCCGACCCGGTCTTGTACTCGACGGGGTCGGTGGACGCGAGTGCGGACGAGAGCTGCAGATCGGCGGCGAGACCGATAGCCGTGTTCCATCCGTGCGGAATCAGGCGGATGCCGAGGTCCTGGGCCTCCCAGCCGATTCGGCGCGACTCGCTCAGACCGCCGCCCTTCGTGGTGTCGGGCTGAACTATGTCGAAGGCGCGGCGTCGCAGGTACGGGGCGAAGCTCTGCCTGCGGGTGAGTACCTCGCCCCCGCTGATGGGGACGGGTGAACCCGCGCGCAGCTCTGCGAAACCTCCGAGGTCGTCCGGTGCGAGGGCCTCCTCGAACCAGGCGATGTCGTAGTCGGCGAGCATCCGCGCGGTTCGCTTCGCCCATGCCAGACCACCGGGGAAGAAGCCTTCGGAGCCGCCGGCGTCGACGGCGAGCAACCGGTCGCCTATCGCGGCGCGGGCGGTGGCGACGGTGTGTTCGTCGGTGGCGGCGTCCACCCGTCCGAATTTCCACCAGCCGATCTTGAACGCGGTGAATCCCTGCTCCACGAGTTGGGTGAGGTTGTCCGTCATGGGGCCGGCGTCGTCCATGAGTACCGACGCGTAGGGGCGCACCCGGGTGCGGTGGCGCCCGCCGAGCAGTCGGCCGACCGGCTGCCCGAGCGCCTGGCCGGCGATGTCCCACAGGGCGATGTCGATGGCGCTCGTCGCGTGGGTGAGCGCGCCGCCCGGCCCATCCAGAACGCGGTCTGGTGCAGCGTTTCCGTGATCCGCTCGACTTCCACCGGGTCCTGTCCGACGAGGTGCGGGAGCAGGAGGTCGAGCGCTCCCCGGACGAGGTTCTCGGTGGTGAACGCGCTTCCGATACCTGTGATGCCTTCGTCGGTGTGGACGGCTATGAGCGTGTGCACGACATCGTTCGGGCCCGGAAGCACCGGGTCGGTTGTACACGCCTCGGGCAAGGTTGTCATCAAGGTGACATGAGAAGTACCGGCCGTCCGACGCTATCGGCCGTCCACTGCGGACTGACGAGAACCCGTGGGGCAGCGCATCATCGACTGAGAAGCCGTATATCAACCGATCATGGAACGTGCGGGCCGAACGGGTTTCTCGCCGGGGTGCTCTTCCCGTTGTGCGCGCATGAAGACAGGGCCTCTAGGTAGCTCGGGGATGCGAATCCCAACCGAGCAGTGCCGGGAGGCCCTGGTGTCGTTGTTGTACGCGTCCGAGCCCGTCCAGTTCGGGGTCAGGAGACGCGTGCGTTGACCCCCTTGCGCATGGCGTCGGCCTGGTTCTGGTGGCCGCGGAGTCGGTAGGAGGGTCCGTCGATGCCGGCGACGGCCGCCCGGTGCAGGAGCCGGTCGAGCATGGCGGCGGCGACGGTGGCGTCGCCGAAGGTGCCGGCCCAGTCGGCGATCCCGACATGGGTCGTCAGGATCGTGCTGGACTTGAGATACCTCTGGTTGATCACCTGGAACAGGGCTGAGGCGCCGTCTTCGGGCAGCGGCAGGTAGCCGAGCTCGTCGATGATCGCAAGCTTCGGGCCTGCGAAGAAGCGCATGCAGGTTTTCCAGCGGCCTTCGAGGGCGGCCTCGTGGCACTTGGCTGCGAGTTCGGCGGCGGTGGTGAAGTGGACGCGGTGGCCGGCGTCAACGGCCGCTCGTCCGAGGACGACGGACAGCATGGTTCTGTCCACGCCGGGAGGGCCGACGAACAGTCCTTGCTGCGGCACCCAGTTATTTGACCGGACGTTCTGAATAGGCTTATGGTTCTCGACGTGGCCAGGACCAAGGAATTCGATCCGGACGCCGCGCTGCAGTCGGCCCTCGAGCTGTTCTGGCGGCGCGGCTACGAAGCGACGTCGGTGGCGGACCTCGTCGAGCACCTCGGCATCGGCCGCGCCAGCATCTACGCGACCTTCGGCAGCAAGCACGAGTTGTACCTGAAGGCCATGGACCGGTACGTCGAATCGCGCGACCCGCTTCTTCTCGCGGAGCTGTCCCAGCCGGGTCCCGCACTCCCCGCGGTGCGGGCCGTGGTGCGCCGCTTCGCCGCGGAGGCCGCCTCCCCGAAAGGGCGGCTGAACGGCTGCTTCGTCACCAACACCGCGGCCGAACTGGCCCCGCACGACACCGCGGCGGCCCGCCGGGTCGAGATGAGCTGGGAGCACGTCGAAACCCTGCTGCACTCCTCGCTCGTACGGGCCCGGGCCCAGGGCGAGCTTCCCGAGGACCGCGATCCGCGTGCGCTGGCCCGCATGCTGCTCGTCCTGCTGCAAGGCGTACGGATCGTCGGCAAGGCGTCGGACGATCCCGCCCGGGTGCGG
The DNA here is from genome assembly GCF_014649815.1 of Streptomyces mutabilis. Lineage (GTDB taxonomy): Bacteria > Actinomycetota > Actinomycetes > Streptomycetales > Streptomycetaceae > Streptomyces > Streptomyces mutabilis. Next base: position 17,661 of record NZ_BMTT01000027.1, read on the forward strand.
GACGCGGCCGAGCAGGCGCTGGCCCTGCTGGACTGAATCACACCTACCGTCAGTCACCGGGCTCCCTTTCGTGTGTCCGCGTGCCCGCGTGTCAGTGCACCCAAATAATGAACCGATCGGTCAAAGATCTGGGGGCTGCATGACCGCCACAGCCGCTGCCCGGGTCGCCACCGTGCGACACCGACGCGTCTTCGTCCTCCTCAGCAGCGTCCAGACCACGCTGATCTTCACGCTCGCCGCGCTCGCCGTACCGCTGCCCCGCATCGGGCGCGAGTTCGGCCTGGAGCGTGCCGACCTGATCCTGCTCAGCGCCGCCTACGGACTGACCTTCGGCGCACTGGTGCTCTTCGGCGGACGTCTCGCCGACCGTTACGGCGGGCGACGCGCGCTCACCGCGGGCCTCGTCCTGTTCGCCACCGCCTCTGCCGCCGCCCCGCTCGCCCCCGGCATCGGGGCACTGCTCGCGGCACGCTTCGCCCAGGGCGCGGGCGCGGCCCTCGCCGCGCCCGCCGCCATGGCCGTACTGCGCGCCGTCTTCCCCTCCCCCACCGCGTACGGCCGGGCGATGGCCACCTGGGGCGGACTCTCGGTGCTCGGCGCGACCGCGGGCAATCTGCTCTCCGGCGTCATCTCGGAACTGTTCTCCTGGCGTTGGAGCTTCGCCGTACCGCTCGTGGTGGCGGTCGCAGCGCTCGCCCTCACGCCCCGGCTGCTGCCGACAACCGCGCCGAACCGGCAGCGGAGACTCGATGTGCCCGGCGCCCTGCTCGCCACCGGGGGGATCGTCCTCGCCAGTTACGGCCTCGTCGTCACCGATGCCCGCCCGTGGTCGTCGGCCGGCGTGCTCGTGCCCCTGCTCGGCGGGGCCGCTCTGCTGGCCGCGTTCTGGTTCGCCGAGCGCCTCGCCCGCGATCCGCTGCTGCCACCCCGCTTCCTGCTCGACCGGCGGCGGGCCCTCGCCCTCACGGCCATCGCACTGAGCGCCTGCGGGACCGCGATGACCTTCGTGGTTCTCTCACTCCACCTCCAGCAGGGGCGCGACTGGTCACAGACGCAGACCTCGGCCGCCTTCGTGCCGTTCGCCGTCGCGCTGATCGCCTCGGGCCGGGCGGCGGGACCGCTCATCGGCCGGTACGGGGCCCGAGCCGTCACCTCCGCCGGGCTGGGCACGGGCGCGGCCGGGCTCGTCCTCCTCGCGTCCACCGGGCTCGACGCGCACACCTGGTACGCGTACGGACTGCTGCCGGGCCTCGTGCTGCTGCCTGCCGGCGCCGCGGCCTCCTTCGCCGGAGCCGCCGTGCTCGCCACCGAAGGTGTGCCGCGGGAGCGGACCGGGCTCGCGGGCGGCGTGCTGAACACCGCGATGGAGGTCGGCCCGACCGTCCTCTTCGCCGTCCTGCTCACGCTCGGCAGCGACGCCTCGTCCCTGGCCGCGACGGGTGCCGCCCTCGCCGTCGTGGCCCTCCTCAACCACCGCACCACGTAATCCATCGCTCACAGGAGTCAACGAAATGAACCGCTTCACGGGCAAGACCGTCCTCGTCACCGGCGCGGGCTCCGGCCTCGGCCGCGCGATCGCGCTCGCCTTCGCCTCCGAGGGCGCCTCCGTGGTCGCCGCTGGACGCACCGCGGCCTCTCTGGAGGAGACGGTCGGCCTCATCGAGGCAGCCGGTGGCACGGCCGTCGCCGTCACCGCCGATGTCACCGACTCCGGCCGGCTCCAGGACCTCGTACGCGAGAGCGTCACCCGTTTCGGCAGACTGGACATCGCGGTCAACAACGCCGGGATACTCCGCGGGGCCGTCCCCGTCGGCGAGGTGAGCGAGGAGGACTGGGACGCGGTGCTGCGAACCAATGTCACCGGCGTCTGGCTGGCCATGAAGCACGAGATCGCGCACATGAAGGAGAACGGCGGCGGCACCATCGTCAACATCTCCTCCAACCTCGGCGCACACCTGCGGATCCCGAACGCCGCCGCGTACATCACCTCGAAGGCAGCGGTCTCAGCGCTGACCCGTGCCGCCGCTCTCGACCACATCCACCAGGGCATTCGCATCAACGCGGTCAGCCCGGGCGCTGCCGCCGGACCCATGTCGCTGCTGCCCGGCGAGACCGAGGGCGACCGTGCCGAGCGAGTGAAGACAGAGAACCCGCTCGGCAGGATCGCGGAGGCCGAGGAAGTGGCGGCCGCGGTGCTCTACCTCGCCTCGCCCGCGGCCGGCGCGGTCGTGGGCACCGACCTGGTCATCGACAGCGGATCCTCGGCCTGACGGCTCGCAGGCCCCGGCCCCCTCGTCGGCACGGAACTCCGCCACGACGGGCCGGAACGCGAGCCACATCCCGGCCAACAGAGCGGCGGCACCCGCGAGATCGTGGATGCCAGGCGGGGACCCGGCGAGCGTCTCCGGGACCGGGCCGTGCGAGGTGAGGTGGCCGGCGACGCGGTGAGTTCGGCGGCGTCGCAGCCGAACCGTTTCATCGGCCGGCGCTCGGAGCCGAGGCCCGCTCTTGACCCTCACGTGGCGTGAGGCTCCATAGTCGGTGCCGTGGAGGATCACTGGACCGTGGGACGCGTGGCCGGGCTCGCCGGCGTGAGCGTCCGCACGCTGCATCACTATGACGAGATCGGGCTGGTGCGTCCGTCGGCGCGCACCGCGTCCGGGTACCGGGCCTATTCGGCGGGCGACGTGGAGCGACTGCGCGAGGTGCTGGCCTACCGGCGCCTGGGCTTCGGGTTGCGGCAGGTCGCCGAACTGGTCGGCGACCCGTCCACCGACGCGGTCGCGCACCTGCGCCGCCTGCGCGGCCTGCTGCTGGAGCGGCGTGACCGCGCGGACGCCATGGTGGCAGCCATCGACACGGAACTCGACGCACGGGCGAAGGGACTGCGGGTGACACCGGATGAGCAACTGGAGATGCTCGGTGCACGGCTGTACGACGCGATCGGCGGCGCCTACACCGCGACACGGCGTACCGATCCGCGGATCGCCGCGCAGATCTGGGACGCGCTCGGGGACGCGCAGACGGTGCTGAACGTCGGGGCCGGCACCGGTTCCTACGAGCCCGCCGATCGCGACGTGAGAGCGGTGGAGCCATCGGCGGTCATGCGCGAACAGCGCCCCGCCGGCGCGGCGCCGTGCGTGGCCGCTGCCGCGGAGAACCTGCCGTTCGAGGACCGTTCCTTCGACGTCGCGATGGCCGTCTCCACCGTTCACCACTGGGGGGACCCGGTAGCGGGGCTGCGCGAGATGCGGCGCGTGGCCCGTCGCGTGGTGGTGCTCACCTTCGACACCGACGAGCACGGATGGCAGGACCGGTTCTGGCTCACTCGCGACTATTTGCCGGAGTTCGCCACCGTCCTCGCGGACTTTCCCTCGCTCGCCGGGATGGCCGACGCGATCGGCGCCCGCTCCGAACCGGTACCCGTCCCGTGGGACTGCACCGACGGCCTGTTCGAGGCGTACTGGCGCCGGCCGCGGGCGTATCTGGAGGACCACGTACGCCGTGCGATGTCGGTGTGGACGAGGGTCGGGCCGCAGGCCGAGCAGCGGGCGGTACGAAGTCTCAGCAACGATCTCGACTCCGGCCGGTGGGCCGAGGGCAACCGCCACCTCACCGACCTCGACGCGGCAGATCTCGGCCTCCGCCTGCTCATCGCCTGAACCTCGGCGCGTCGCTCCCGCGGCGCGGGAGCCGCCGGGAACGCCCCGCGACGCGTTCGAGACGATCCGCGAGTACCTCGTCTCAGCCCAGCCCTGACCGCCTGGGCGGTCACTGCCGGTCGAGGACGGTGACGTCCTGGTCCATGACGTGCTGCCAGTGGGCCCGTTGCCGTTCGCGCTCTTCGGCGCTCGCCAGGTGCTCCTGGTGGAAGCGGAGCGTCGTCCGGGCGCCGTCCGCTGCGGTGGTGAGGGCGACCTGGACCGTGGTGGTGCCGTGGGTGACGCGGACGCGGTCCGCGCGGTAGCCGCGCACCTCGCCCGTCACTTCTTCGGTCGTCCGGTAGAAGGTGCCGCGTTGCGGGGTGAGGACCGCGCCGGGGCCGAGCCAGAGGGCAACGCCTTCGGGAGCACTGATGAAAGCCCAGACGATGGCTGCGGGCTGGGGCAGGGTGCGGGACACGCCGATCTGCCAGCCGACGTCCTTGGTGAGTCCTGTGGGCATGAGGTCACATTTCCTCAGTGTGGCGGGCACGCAGCGCCCTGACCTTGTGGCGGTTGCCGCAGTGCTCCAGGAGCACCAGCGGCGGCCGGGGCGTGAGGTGTCAACGCGGACGAGGTGGCAAAGTCCTCAGCGGCGCGGGTGCGGATGCGGTGCGCGAAGGGGCCGGTCAGCAGCTCGACGGCGTCGCGGGCGACGGTGGCCGCCAGGCGCGTTCCGTTCGAGGGTTCCGGCCCATGTCGCTTCCCGGTCGGCGTGAAGGCGGGGCCATGGCCGGACAGGCGGCTGCTTCGTTGACGGCCTCCGGGTCGCGGGGCGGGTGAGGCTCGCCGCACGTGTGGGCGATGATCACCCGGATCAGAGCGTCGCGCAGTTCTCGTATGCCGGCCACGTCCGCTTCGGAGACGTCCAGTGCGGGCGTCGGAGTCAGGCGCGACCGGTCCACCCAGGCGGCCAGGTCGGCGGGCTGGTGCAGGACCTCATACCGGCGGTAGGGGCCGGAGCCGCCGGTGATCAGCAGTTCCAGGCAGAGCGCCGGGGCCGAACCGGTAGGTGACGCCGGTGTGGGAGTGCAACGTCAGCCTCTTGGCTGCGGAGGAGTCCATGCAACCAATAAGAACGGTTACCGGTTGCACGGCATGGAGTCGGGCGCTGCGTCGACAGCACGAACGCCGTCCGCGGCGGACTTCTGGGGCCGGGCCCAAGTCTGGGGCAAGGTTCCCCGCCTGGGCCCGCGGGCCACTGGGATGCCCCGAGTCCTGTAGAGTCCGGTGATCTTGTTTCAGGCGGACTGCGGGGTCTGCTCCTGGCTCCGCCAGAAGGCTTCCTCGTACTCGGCGGGCGGTATGTAGTCGAGCGCGGAGTGGAAGCGTTCTTCGTTGTACCAGGTGATCCACTGGAAGATCGACCAAAAAACACCAAAGCGGCCCTGAGGGATCTCGTTCGCCCGCCTCAACTCCGCTACTGCCTTGCGGAGTTGCTTCAGCTCGTGATGCCCGTCGGTGGTCAGCCGGTCGTCGCGTTCGCCGTGGTCGGCCTCGGCCTGGCGGACCCAGCCGCGCAGGGCTTCCTTGTGGATGCCCAGATCCTTGGCGCCGTGGGCGATGGGGCGGCCGGTGGCGCGGACCTCACGGATCGCGCGCTCGCGGAGCTCGTCGGGGTATTTACGGGAGTGCTGCCATGGTGCTGGTAGTTCTCCTTCGCCAGGACGGTAACCCTGGCATCAGGGACTCCACAAATCTCAGTACAGCTCACCCTCGTCGTAGATGGGCATATCAGTTCCCTTCCTCTTGCCCCGGTCCTCTTTCGCGGGCGCGTAACCAGCACTGACACAAGGCGAGACAAGGACCCAACGTGGTCCCACGGCGGACGCGGACCCGGGTGCTTTCGACGGTTGGTGCTGGTGCGCGGGCCGGTCGAAGCCCGGTCCCTCAGCTGTACCATCTCCATGTTCGACGGTACGTCGATAGCTGTCAACGCTCCGTCAAGTTCTGTGCAAGTCCCGTCAGTTTCCGCTCCCGGTCGTAAGCCGCCTCCCCCGGATCGTGGGGACCGTGCGGGGCGTAGTCTCAGCGGCCATGAACAGTCAGTCCGATGAGGCGCGTTCGGCGGATCGACGCCACGCCAAAGTGAGCAAAGGTGATCTGCGGGAGCAGGCGCTGCTCGACGCGGCGGAAGAGATGCTCCGTCGGTCGTCGGTCGCCAGGCTGACGATGGAGGCTGTCGCGAAGCGGGCGGGGATCACCCGTTCCGCTGCGTACTTCTACTTCGCCTCCAAGGAGGAGGTGGTGTGCGCCGTCATCGAACGAGCCACCCGGCGCATCTACACCGGCCTCGAGGCATCCGGCGACGCGGTGGACACCACCAGCCTGGAACGGGCCGTCGACGTTCAGGTCGACAACTGGCGCCGCCACGGCCACATCTTCCGCGTCGGTGTCGAACTGTCCGCCCGTGCCGAGTACCGGCAGGTGTGGGTCTCTCTGATGGAGCACGGCATCGACCTGGCCTGCCGGGCGGTCGCCCACGACCGCGCCCGCGGACTGGTCGGGGGCGATCCCGCGCAGGACCGTGCCCGGCTGGAGGCCCTTGCCTGGATGGGTGAACGAACCTGCTACCTGCTCTTCACCCGCGATCACAGTGAAGCCGAGGAGGAGGAGTTGCGCGACACTCTCACCACCTTCGCCCACCGCGGGCTCGGCTACCGCGCTACCGACTGACCCGCTCCTGGGACCGCCACTGTCCCGCTGCCAGCCGGTCAGGCGGCGGGCTCCTCACCGGCCCTGCTCAAGTTCCCCTCGGGAAATCCCGCCTCCTCACTCAAGGACGCGTAGTGCAGGCGACCGTCGTCCCGGAGCGTGACGCGAGCTGTCTCCGTGCTCTCTACGCACAGGTTCAGGGGGTTGGATCCGCCGCTTTCGTTCGGCCGGGTCTCCAGGACCAGGCGGTCGTCCTCGGCCGTCGTCAACAGGACGTCACTGGTGCAGCTGACGCCCTGCATCGAGACCGCCGCGTCGGTCGAGACGACATTACCGACCGTGCCCTGCGCAATCGTGATGCGCAGGGTGCCGCCCGGCAGGTCACGTCTGGTCGTGAGCTGCCCTTCCCAGGTACCCAGAAACGCCCCAGGGACGTCACCGCCATCGCCGCCGTCACCTCCTGCCTGCACCGCGACGAACACCGTCGCCGACGCGGCGAGCGCGGCGGCGGCAGCGAGGAGAAGCGGCCCCTTGCGTCGGCGCGGTGGGCCGGCGGGTTCAGTGCGCACGGTGTCGGCAGGGGCGGGCAGATTGACCAGTTCCCGCATCAGAACCTGGATGTCCGCCACGACCGGCGAGGGCAACCAACCCGCTCCGGCCAGGGACGCGGTTCCCTCAGGCGCCAGCGTACGGGCTATCTCCCCGGCCGCGGGGCGTGCCGCCGGGTCCTTGGCCAGACAGGCGGCGGCGATCTCCCGCAACCGACCCGACAGGCCGCCCAGATCCGGTTCCTCGTGCACCACCTTGTACATCAGGCTGGCCGCCCCGTCCCCGGGGAAGGGGCCATGGCCCGTCGCGGCGAACACCAGCACCGCGCCCAGCGTGAAGACGTCCGTCGGTGAGCAGACTTCGCCGCCGATGACCTGTTCGGGAGACATGTAGCCCGGTGAACCGACGACCACTCCGGTGCGGGTCAGCGCCGCCGAGGCGTCCGTGGCCCGGGCGATTCCGAAGTCGATCAGCCGGGGACCGTCCAGTGCGAGCAGCACATTGGCGGGCTTGACATCGCGGTGCACCAGTTCCCGGCTGTGCACACCGTCGAGGGCCTCGGCCAGACCGGCCACCAGCAACCGTACCGAGGCTTCCGGCAGCGGCCCGTGCCGCTGTACGGCCCGGTCCAGGGACAGCCCCTGCACGAAGGCGGTGGCCACCCACGGCCGGGAGGACTCGGTGTCGGCGTCCAGCACAGGCGTGGTCCACGCCCCGCCCGCCCTGCGAGCCAGGCTCACCTCGCGTCGGAAGCGTTCACGGAACTCCCCGTCCTGTGCGAATTCCGCCCGCACCAGTTTCACCGCGACCCACGGTGCCTCGTTCCGCCTGCGGGCGAGGTAGACACGACCCATTCCACCCGAGCCCACCCGAGCCAGCAGCCGGTAATCTCCCGCCCACCCCGGGTCGTCCGCCTGCAGTCGCTCCACAGCGCATCCCCTCTTCACGTCCCCGTGATCAGCCGTCAGCCTAGGTGTAAGTGGACCGAAACTCGACACACCGTCAATTCTGTTACGGCACACTGGACTCATGGCAGACACGGGAGCGCTCTACGGACTGGTCGGCGCGGTCGTCGGGGCAGTACTGGGCGCGGTGGCCATGGTGAGCGTGCCGGTCCTGGAACGGTGGTGGCGGCGTTCGGACACCGAGGCCGAACGCACTCGGCAGGCCGTCGACACCGAGATCGCACGACTGACGAGCCTGCGGGTCACCGGACGGCACTGGATCGACGTCCTCAAACGCGCCGAACAGGACCTCGCGGCGGGCCGGGCCCCGACTCTGGACACGTTCGACGCGGAGATCAAGGCGGTCGGCGTCCCGGCGATCGACGCCCACTACCTCCACCCCCTCTTCGCCCAGCGCTCACCCGCAACCCAGCAGGCCGCTGCCCACGCCTTCGCCCGTCTGGAGGAAGCCACCCAGCTCCTCCGCCGCGACCTGCTCGGCAGCGTCGCCCAGGGCGTCTCCCGGGAGCGCGCTCTGGAAGCCTCCCTCGCCGTGGCCCGCGCCGAGCACGCCCGCGACCAGCTCAATGAACAGCTCCTCGACCAGATCGCCAGGATCCAGCAGACCCTGCCCGACCCACCCTCGCCCGTCACCGTCTCCCAACCCGGATCCCCCGGACGCGCCGGGTCGAACCGGGGCCACTGAACGAGCCCTGGGTCAGGGCGTGTCGAGGGGCTTGCTCTGCCACTCGGCCATGCCCTCGAGGACCTTGTCGGTGATGGTGGAGATAGTCTGGCGGGAGACGTCGGCGCCATAGACCTCGGTCAGGTGGGCCTAGGCAGTTTCGTTTGGATCAGTCGGTCGTTGGTCTGAGTGTGCCGTTGACTGACGCGCAGTGGGCGCGGATCGAGCCGTTACTTCCGGACCGGACACCGAAGCGGGGTGGCCGCTGGCGCGATCATCGTGAGGTGATCGACGCGATCGCCTACAAGTTCCAGACCGGCACGCAGTGGGTCCATTTACCGGAGAGGTACGGCAACTGGAGAGGTGTCTACAACCGGCTGCGCATGTGGGCCGTCGACGGCACCTGGGAGCGGGTGTTCACCGCCCTGGTGGCCCAGGCCGACGCGGACGAGGACCTCAACTGGGCGGTCTCGGTCGACTCCACGATCGTGCGGGCCCATCAGCACGCGGCCGGGGCCCGCAAAAAGTGCCCCTATGGCTTTCGTCAAGCGGTGTCTTGGGCGGTGCGTAGAAGGTGCCGTCGCGGAGCATGGCGAAGAGGACGTCGATGCGGCGTCGGGCCAGACAGACAATCGCGGCGACGTGGTGTTTCCCCTCCCGTCGTTTCCTGTCGTAATAGGCCCGGGAGTCGGGCTGGGACAGTGAAGGAAGGCGGCGAGGTAGAAGGCTCGCTTGAGCTGTTTGTTGCCTCGCCGGGCCGGGTGCTCGCCGCGGATCGAGGAGCCGGACCGGCGGGTGGCGGGTGCCAGGCCGGCGTAGGAGGCGAGGTGGCCTGCGGTGGCGAAGCCGCTGCCGTCACCGACGTCGATCAGGATGCGGGCTGCGGTCCTGACCCCGATGCCGGGCATCGAGGTCAGGACCTGGGAAAGAGGGTGTGCCTCCAGAAGTTCCTCGATCCTGGCGGCGAGGAGTCGGCGCTGGTCGAGCACGGCGGTGAGCGCATTGCGGGGCCACGAAAAAGGTAACGGGGCCCCGGCCGGCGAACCCGGCGACCATGCCATCGGCCGCTCCCGCGGCGGACTGACCACAAAGATCCACCTCGCGGCCGACGCCCGCTGCCGTCCCCTCGCGTTCGTTCTCACCGCCGGACAAGCCGGTGATGCACCTGCCTTCACCGAGGTCATGGCCCGCCTACGCGTTCCCCGTCGGCGAGGACGGCCTCGCACCAGGCCGGATGTGGTCCTGGCCGACAAGGCGTACTCCTCCCGCGCGATCCGCGAGCACCTGCGCAAGCGCGGCATCCGGGCAGTGATCCCCGTCCCCGCAGACCAGCGCAGGCACCGGCTCCGTCGGGGCAGCCGAGGCGGCAGGCCAGCGGCCTTCGACCGCGAGACCTACAAGCAGCGCAACACCGTCGAGCGGTGCATCAACCGACTGAAGCAGTGGCGAGGAATCGCCACCCCCCGCTACGAGAAGACCGCCACCATCTACCTGGCCGGACTCCACATCGCGGGCATCTTCCTCTGGTCCACCCGGTGATCCAAACGAAACTGCCTAGGCCTCGCCGGTGGTCAGGCTATTCGCGGCCAGCGAGATGACCATCTCGTCGACGCCGGTCAGGCGCTTCTGCCGCTTCTTGACGATCTTCGGTTCGAAGGAGCCGTCGCGGTCGCGGGGCACGGTGATTCCCACCGGCCCGACGTCGGTCAGGACCGTTTTGGAGCGTTTGCCGTTGCGGGAGTTGCCGCCGTTCTTGCCTGCCGGATCGTGTTTGTCATAGCCGAGATGGTCGGTGATCTCGCCTTCCCGGGCGGACCCCAGCAGCCGCTTGGTCAGCTGCTGGAGCAGCCCACCCTCGCCGGTCAGCTGCAGGCCCTCGGCCTGGGCCCGGCCCACCAGCTCATCGATCAGCTGGTCGTCCACAGCCTCGGGCAGCGCAGCCGCTGCCGCCTCGCCGGCCTCGTACTCGGCCACGTTCTCACTGGTCATCGATGCATCCTCCATGATCGGGAGTTACACCGAACGATGCACAGTCCCCCCTTGGTGGGGTTCGGCACCGGAAGGACAGCACCGGGGCGCCGGTAACTTCGGGTCCAGCTCCGCCGCCGGGCCGACGGCGGCGAGGCGCGGCGGGCCCGGCCGACGCGCAACCGGCTGAGCGCGCGCCGGTCCCCGGCCGCGCCGCCCATCCCGCCCGTCCCTTCCTCCTTCACTCCGGCCAAGGGACACGGGCAGAGCGGCCGGACCTCTTCAACCGCCTGTATAGAGGCAGTCACTTCGCTCATCAGGTGCTCTTCCACGATCACGCCGAAGACCGTACAGACCCGCTCGACGCGATCATCGCGCCGAGCGGCCGGCCGACGTTTCCTCGCCGTCCTGCGCTCTATGACCAGGGCAGAACGAGGGCACCCCAGGCGACGACGGGGCCGAGGGCGACGATGCCGCCGGTGTAGCTGATGACCTGACGGTAGAAACGACGGGCGTCGACGCCACGGGCGTTGGCCAGGACCAGCGCACCATTCGTGGAGAAGGGGGAGGTGTCGACGATCGTGGTGGACACCGCCAGGGCGGCGATCAGCCCGGCTGCGTTGAGGTGGCTGGAGAGCAGCAGTGGCACGGCGATGGGGATGATCGCCGTGAGGATCGCGGTGGACGAGGCGAGCGCCGAGGTGATGGCCACGGTGAAGCACAGCAGCAGGGCCACGGCGATCGGGGCGCCCAGGCCCGCGGCGTGCTCGGAGATCTCCTCGATGATGCCGGCTTTCTCGAGCATCGCGATGTACGTCATCATGCCGGCGACCAGCAGCAGCGTGGACCAGCTGATGCCCTCGACCGCCTTTTCCTGTCGCTTCATGTCCACCAGGGCCAGTAGGGCTCCCGCGACCAGGGCCAGGAAACCGATCTCCAGGTGGAAGCCGAGCGCCCCGACGACGAGGGCGAGCAGGCAGCCCAGAGTCAGCCACTGACGCCAGTCGGGCCTGCCGGAGACGGCGAGATCCTCGTCGTCTGCGGTCGTGTCGTCTCTTTCGGCGAGGGGAACAGGACGCTTGGCCAGCAGCGCGTAGGTGAGCAGTGACAGCATCAGGTTGATCACGAAGCTGGCAGTGAACAGCGCGACGGGAGACACGTGCAGTTCAGTCTTGTCGACCAGGCCGAGGACCAGCGCACCGGAGACGGCGAGCGGGGAGAACGCGCCCGCGTGGCCGCCGCTGATCACCATCATGCCGACCACCAGCGGGTTCAGTTTGTAGCGGTAGGCGAAGTTCATGCCGATCGGCGCGAGGATCGCGACGGCGGCCGGGGTGAACGTGCCGAACGCCGTCAGCAGGGCGGCAACCAGGAACAGCACCCACGGGATGAGCGCGACCTTCCCGCGCACCAGCCGCACGCCCGCCGCGACGAGCAGGTCGATGGTGCCGTTGCGGCGGGCGACGGAGAACAGATACGTGACCCCCACGATCGTCACGAACAGCTTCACCGGAAAGCCTTCGAAGATTTCGTCCTCGGTGAGGCCAAGCGAGGCGGTGCCGACCGCGAAGGTCGCGACGAAGGCAAGAACGCCCAGGTTGATCGGCAGTACGGTGCCGATCACGAACATCACCAGCAGCGCGCCTATGGAGATCACTTCAGGAGACATCTTTGTTCCTTGGTGCGGGAGGGGACGGGAGTGCGCGCCCTGAGGGCGCGAGGCTACCCCGGTGTGGACGGCTGGGGACCGGCCGCCCGAGGTGAGGTGCGTCCCGGTCAGGAAGCCTTGCGTGCTCCCGGTTCCGGTACGTAGATGCGTGCGTCGGCGAGCAGCCGGGCGGCCCGCTGCACGGTGACCCGCTCCGGGACGCCGTCGCGGACGTCCGGGCAGCGGACTGCCACGACGCCGGCGGGGGTGCCCAGGCGCAGCCATTCACCGCGCTCTTTAGCGGCGGCCCGGGAAACCACGGAGTCCTCCAGCAGGGCCGCGGCCGCGACGGCGACGGCGGAGGTAAGACCGATCGCCGGGTGGGGGGCGTTCATGGTGAGCATGCGTACCGAGACGTCGTAGTCCTCGGCGGCGACGGGTTCGCCCAGGGTGGTGGTGTACGGCACCGGAGGGCCGATCAGGCCCACCTTGGGTACGGCGTCGCCGGGCTCCTGCCCCGGCTCGAGGAGTCCCATCAGCGGTGCGGCCGCGTGCCGGACCGCGCGCAGCCACGGCACGTCGGCGCGCATCTGGTACAGGGTCTCGGCGCCGGTGCGACCGGCGCCTAGCGCGTCCACGAGAACCACCGGAGCGCCCGCGTCCACCATGCTCACCCATTGCGGCGCCGCGGTGCCGAGCCGCAGGTCGTCGGCCGCCCGCCCGGTGGGCAGCAGCGAGCCCGTCGTGCCGCCGGCCGGGCGGAGGAAGGTGAGGCCGACCGCCACGCCGCCGGCCCGGGTGCCCGGCACGGTCTGATCGCCGAACTCGTGCACCACGCCGCCCGTGGTGTCCACCACGCCTTCCAGCAGGGCGCCGGTGTTGCTGTTCCGCATCACCACGCGGGTGCGGTCACCGGTGACGGGCACCAGCCCTTTCGCTACTGCGTACAGGGCGATGGCGGTGGCGCAGTTGCCGCAGTTGCTGGTCCATTCCACCGTGCCGGTGCCGATGCCGACCTGCGCGAAGAGGTAGTCGACATCCACGGCGGGCTCGGGTGAGACGCCGACGACGGCGGCCTTGGAGGTGGTCGGTGTCGCTCCGCCCACCCCGTCCAGCTCCACCGGGTCGGTGGAGCCATAGGCGGCGACCAGCAGCTTCTCCAAATCGCTGCGGTCGGTGGGGACGTGGACCTGGCTGAACAACCAGCACTTGCTGGTGCCGCCACGTACCAGGGTCGCGGGAGTGTGCACGGCTTCGGGCTCTTCCTGTGTCTCATGGGGAAGGAGAGCGCCGGGCGGACGGTTACGGGCATGTTGCGATCCGGTGAACCGCTCGGCGGATGCGACGACCTTCGCAGAGGCGCGACTTGGGCACAATGGCAGATTTCTTCACTATGGTTTAGCTCAACTAAACTCGCCGCATGCTGAACGTGCGCCGTCTGCTGCTGCTCACCGAGGCCGCCGAGCGCGGCTCGCTCACCGCCGCCGCGGAGGCGATGGGAATGACCACCTCCGCCGCCTCCCAGCAGATGTCCCTGCTGGAACGGGAGGCCGGACAACCCTTGATCGAACGGCTGCCGCGCGGCATCCGCACCACCCCCGCGGGCGCCGCCCTGGCCGAGCGCGGCCGGGTCATCCGCCGGGAACTGGGCGCAGCCGAAGCCGATCTGGAGTCCTTCGCCGACCTCGACCAGGGCACTCTCAGGCTCGGCTCCTTCCCCACCGCCAGCGCCTCACTGCTGCCGCTAGCCCTCACCCGGTTCAGCCACCGTCACCCCGCCGTGCGGATCGTGGTACGTGCCGGAGTCCTCGACCAGCTGCGCGAGATGCTGCACACGGGCGAGGTCGAGCAGGCACTGCTGTGGGACTACGAGTGGAACCGTGTCGACGACGACGCCCTCACCGTCACGCACCTCCTCGACGACCCGACCGTGCTGGTCGTGCCCGCCGACTCCCCGCTGCGCACCCGGCCGGCACTGCGCCTCGGCGACCTCGCCGATCAGGAGTGGATCATCCGCGCCGACAACCATCCCGTCGCCGACGTTCTGCGCCGCAGCTGCCGCCGGGCCGGGTTCGAGCCGCGTATCGCCTATGCCTCACACGACTACCAGGAGGCACAGGCCATGGTCGCGGCCGGACTCGGCATCGCCCTCGCTCCCCGACTCGCCCTCACCAGCCGCCGCAGCGACGTCCGCCTGCTGCCCTTCGGCTCCGACGTGCCCGCTCCCACCCGCCGCATCCTGCTCGCCCGCGCCGCGACCCGCGCCGCGACCCCACCCGCCCAGGCCATGGCCCGCGTACTGCGCGCGGTGGCACAGAAGTTCACCGACGCCGGCCTCGACCGCACTCAGCTCGGCGCTGTGCGACGAGGCGGACCCGGACGCGTCTGAGAACCACTGCGGAAGAAAAGCGAGGGCGCGTCGCTTGCCCTTTGCGCTGGAGATGGCGTGCGTGCCCACGCCGTCCGACATCGCCACCCTGCGTGCTGCCCCACCGCAGGCGCCGCCTCCGCCGCCAACGGTGCGGCATGTGACCTCGGGCTCGATCGAGGGTCGTCGCCATGCTGCACGAGGTGGGGCCAGGAAGCGGGCCGCGGGAGCAGGCGCCCGCCACCAGCTGGTCTTTCGTCGACCGGTTGGTGGCCACGCTGATCCATCTGCGGCATGACCTGCCGCACTCGGTACTGGGGCCGCTGTTCGGCGTCGACCGCTCGACCATCACCCGCGCTATGGCAGAGATACGTACGCTCCTGGCCGAGCGGGGGTGCGCGGTTCCCGACCGTCCCGGCCTGCGGTTGCGGACGTTGGCGGACCTCTTCGCCTACGCTCAGGCCGAGGGCATCGAGCTGCGGCTGCATGCCACCGAGATCCAGGTCCGCCGACCGCATCACCGTCGAACACGCCCTCGCGTCTTTCGTAGGCGTTGTGGCGGCGGCTACGTAGCCGGGCTGACCATGTCACGGTCGCTTCGGATTGCCAGTAGCACGCCCGACCGTCATGCGCCTTCAGGCGAAGGGAGCACAGAAGTGGAACTGCAGAAGGACGCGCAAGCGGGGAAGCTGCGGACGCAGGAGGACGCCTACCGGGAAGCTTTCACACGGTTCCTCGCCGGAACGGACGAGAAGACCGTCACTCACGCCTACCTGCGGGGCCTTGTGGAACAGCTGCCCGCCCGGCGGGTGCTGCTGGACGTGGGCCCCGCCGACGGCACCACGACCCGGCAACTCGCCCCGCACTTCGAGCGGACCATCTGTATCGAACCGAGCGAGCCGATGCGGCGCGCCCTGGCACTGGCGTGCCCGCAGGCGCAGGTGCTGGCCGAACCCGTTCTGGAGGCGACGGTCGACGCGCGGGCCGATCTGGCCCTCCTCTCCCATGTGCTGTATTACGTCCCGCGCGCCCAGTGGGTGGCGACGGTGTCGCGCATCATGGAATGGCTGGCGCCAGGCGGTCTCCTGCTCGTCCTGCTGCAGAACCCCGACGGACCCTGTATGCGCATGGTGCACCACTTCACGGGGCTCCGCTACGACCTGCGGCAACTGGCCGACGAACTGGCCGCCCTTCCGTCCGGCCTGGTCGGCGGCATCGAGCTGGACACCGTACCCGCCCGCTACCGCAGTGGCGATCTGGACGAGACCGTCACCGTCGCGGACTTCCATCTCAGCCTCCCCGGCGGCACCTCCCCCACCCGGGGTGCCGTCACGGCATACGTCCACCAGCACCTACAGGACGGCGACGGTGGATACGTCCTCCGCCACGACCAGCA
Organism: Streptomyces mutabilis; assembly: GCF_014649815.1. Lineage (GTDB taxonomy): Bacteria > Actinomycetota > Actinomycetes > Streptomycetales > Streptomycetaceae > Streptomyces > Streptomyces mutabilis. The sequence goes on from NZ_BMTT01000027.1 coordinate 33,575, forward strand.
CGTCCTACGCGTCAAACGACCCGTCTCGTAGCCTCCACGATTCGCCACGAACACCCGCCTGTCCCCGCCTGCCGTCCAGTCAGGAGCAGGGGTGGCAGGGCGTCAGTAGTTCACGCTGATCGGGTAGTCCGCCAGATGCCCAACGACCGGGATGCACTCGGCCAGCCCGATGGGGGCGTTGCACACGGCGACAAGGATCGCTGTCCTCGTCTTGACGGGGACAGCACCCACCTGCGCCGGGGTCTGTGACGCGTGCAGGGGAACGCGGGATCCGGCCTGCACTTCCTTCGGCCCTGGGCTTGGGGAAAGGGGGAAGGGAAGGGTGGCAGCAGCACTGCCCGGAGGTGGGTCGGCACCACCTCCGGGCAGTCGGACACGAACGCCGTTCGCACATCCGCGACAGCGGCCGCAGCTACGCCGCGCCTGGCACACAGGTCCGGCGAACTACCGGCCGGGGTCGCCTGTGGCGGGCGTCCGGTGGATCAGGCGGAGCGCGAGGTCCGGTTGTCCGCGGTGTCCGCCATGTCGGTCAAGGTGGTGACCGCGTGTGCCGCGGAGGCCAGGGTGATGTGCCGGTGCCAGCCGCGGAACGTGCGGCCCTCGTAGTCCTTGAGTCCGGCGCTCTTGCCGGCCGCAGCCGATTCCCGTTCGACTCGGCAGCCCAGCTTTGTCAGCCGCAGCAGGGCGCTGGCCGGCACCGATGTCATGTTGGTCACCCACAGCGCCCCCGGACAGTGTTGCGGATGTCGCCATTCTCCCAGGAGCACGAGGTGGCGCGCACCGTCCGCGGAAGGTGTGCGCGAGTTACCCGGGTCCGTGCAGCCGACCCGCACCGCAACCGCCAGTGAACTGCGTCGGACGTCCAGTTGTCCCGTCTTCTCGGTCCACTCGACGGGTCTGCGCAGCTTCTTGGCCGAGTCCAGGATCTCGAGGGCTTCCAGCACACCGCCGACGCGGGCGGAGAGTTCGGGGTCGTCCACCGCGAGCTGGGATGCTCCGCTGATCCGCGCGATCACCGGCACGCCCGCGTCCGTGAACTGGCCGAGCGTGTGCTGGACGCGGCGGACATCCGTGTTGAGCACGACCGGCCGGGGTGGTAATCCCCAGGAGCTAGCGGTCGTCAGGAAGGCCGCGGCGGCGCAGTCCTCCAGGGTCTGCTCGTCGGCCGTGTCGGGTATGTCGGCCCGGCGTCTTCTGGTGTCGTCCCGCACCCATGAACCGGGGAGGTACAGGCGCCAGTTGACCGGGACGTTCAGTTCTCCGGTGGCGTGCCACACACCGAACGCGCGCTGCCCGCGAAAGGACCCCAGACGTGGGTCCAGCCCGCGGTGGACGCCGACGGAGTGTTCTCCGGCTTTCGGGATCGATATCGGCTGCACCACCCATGCCCGTGCCGCTTCGACGTGCGCGAGGTAATGGGCCAGCGCCTGGCGCACCGGCATCCAGTCCCAGGTGGAGCTGCTGATGAAGTGGTGCAGGCCCTGTTCCACGGTGGGGCCGCCGACGTTGGCCGCGATGTTGCGGATGGACTTCCGGCCTTGTGCCTGCAGCAGTCCGCGCAGGTACTGTTCACCCTTGCTCCGCTGGTCCCGCCGTGCGAGGGAGGCGAACAGCACGGCGGCCAGTTGCCGTGTGACGGTCTCCTTCGTGTCCTGCGGCATGTGTGCCGTAGGACAGGGCAGGGAACGGAAGTTCCTGTACGTTTCTCGACTAGTTCCGTCCTCGCTGAATGGCACGATCACGAACTCCCCCATGCTGTGACGGCTGTGCGCCGCTCTGTTCAAGACGTGCCCAGGGCTTGGCTGCCTCCTGGCCGCGTACCGGACGTCCGCCGGGCAGCGGCCGCGGGAGCGTCTGGTACAGGTGGTCCTTCAACGCAGGTGGTCCATCAACGGCCGAGGGGCTGCCGCTTGGGCGAATGCCGGAAAGCGTGTCTTGTCGCGGTCTCAGTGCGACGGAAGCCGGGCCCGCACCCGGCTGCGGAACAGAACCGTTTCGGCGAGGTGGCAGGAGCACGCCCTCGCCCATGGTTCCTTCGGCACGTTAACGGATGATCAGACGTCGCTCAACACCCTCTGTGCGAGTACCGCTCCAGGCAGGCGGGGCGGCTTAGATGATGGCCAGAAGTGATCGATCATCGATCGTAACTTCGGAATCTCGTTGACCTTCGATTCCCTGGCTCATAGGTTCGCTCCGGAATCTGATTCCGCTTGCCGGAAAGTCATGTGTCTCCGGGGGACGTCTTGTCATCCCGCCTCCGGCCGGGTAAACCCGCACGCCCGGTCGCTCATGAGCCATTGCCGGACCGCTTCAACAAGAAGGGTTCTGCGATGGCTCCCGGAACGAGAAAGGCACCGCCATGTCCCAGCAAGCGAAGGATCCGGACACGCAGCTCTTCTGCCGGTCCTGGTGCATTCCGCCGCCGAGCGCTCCGGCACCCGCCGGCTGAGGTCGCTCGGCGGCACCGCCGAGACCGGGATTCCGGTGCCCGAGTCGGCCCCGCCGGGTCGGGCACCGTCGCCTGCCTCGGCACCGACGTCGACGGAATCGCCGGGCCACGGCGGAGTTGGTGGGCAAGGTCCGCGCCGACGACATCACCCGGGAGGAGATGTCCGGCACGGACTTCACCGTCCCCACCGCCGGGTCGCGCCGTGCGCTGTTCGGCACGGGCATCGTGCCGCCCGGCCGGGAGGCGATCCCCGGCCCGGGACGGAAGCATCCGTTCAGGCCGCGGCGTATCCGCCGTCCACGGGGTAGAAGCCGCCGTAGGCGAACGACGCCCGGTCCGAGAGCAGGAACGCGGTCAGTTCGGCGACCTCCTCCGGGGTGCCGAACCGGCCCGCCGGGTGCAGGTCCCTGAAGTAGCGCTTGGCCTCGTCGTCGAAGTCCACGAGGAACTCGGTGTCCACGAATCCCGGACCGATCGCGTTGATCCGTACCCCCAGGGGTGCGTATTCGAGGGCGGAGGTCTTGGTGAGGCCGATCAGGCCGTGCTTGGCGGTGGTGTACGCCGGCGAGCCGGGCAGCACCTTCACGCTCAGGATGGACCCGACGTTGACGACGGCGCCGCCGCCGGACGCGACGATGGCGGGCAGTTCGTGGTGGAGGCAGTTGAAGACGCCGGTCAGGTTCGTGGCGATGACCCGCGCGAACTCCTCGGGCGGGAACTCCCCGGTGATGCCCTTGGGCCCGGGCACCGCGGCGTTGTTGACCGCCAGGTGCAGCCCGCCGAAGGTGTCCACGGCGGCCCGGACGGAGGCCGCCACGGCGTCCGGGGAGGTGACGTCCGCCGCGAAGGCGAGCGCGCGGCCTCCCTCGGCGGTGATCTCGGCAGCCGTCTTCTCCAGCTTCCGCGGGTCGCGGCCGGTGACCACGACGGCCGCCCCGGCCCGGGCGAGCCGGAGGGCGACGGCCCGGCCGATGCCGGAGCCTCCGCCGGTGATCAGGGCGGTCCGGCCGGCGAACCCCTCCGGCGCGGTCGCGCCGCTTCCCGCTGCGGGGGGCTCGGGAGCGGTGAAGTTCTCGGACATGGTTCGGCTTCCTTCTGCTCAGGTGTGCTGGGTGGTGGACAGGGCCGGAGAGCGACGGGACGCCGTCAGCGCGCGCAAGGCCGTGCGGGGCCGGAGCACGGCGGTCGGCGGTACGAGGAGCTGCTGGACGTCCATGAGGGTGCGGTTGACCGGCGCGGAGACGTGACTGGCCAGCAGGACCCGCCCGGTGTACCAGTTGAGGAACCGGGTGCCGCGCGGCCGCGGGCCGGTGGTCTCCGGGTGTGTGAAGTCATTGCCGGCCGCCATCTGCCAGGGGCCGTCGATGGCGCGTGCGGCGGTGGCGAAGTACGTACGGGCCATGGCGGCGCCCGTGCCGCCGTGTTGGTCCAAAGTACGGCCCAGAGCCGCCGCTTGCAGGGCGGCGAGGGTCATGCCCTGCCCGTACAGCGGGTTGAGGCTGCACAGGGCGTCGCCGATGACGGCGTACCCGGACGGCGGCGTACGCAGCCGCTCGTACCGGCGCCTGCGCGCGGCGGGGAAGGTGAACTTGCGAGCCGGGGATGCGGCCAGCGGTTCGGCGTCCCGCACGATGTCGCGGACCGCCCGGCTGGGCAGCGCGGCGGCGAACTCGGTGAAGCCGGCCGGGTCGACGGGGGCGTGGGTGCGGTGCCAGCCGCCCAGGGTTACCATCCACCGGTCGTCCTCCACCGCGAACACGGCCGCGGCCCGCTTGTCGCCACGGGCGCCCGCCATCAGGTGCAGCAGTCCGCCGTCGGCGAGGCGTTCGCCGGAGCGGCGGTGGTAGAGGCGGGTGGTGTAGCCGACGTCGACCTTGACGGCGTCGACCTCGGGAGCCTGGCAGCCGAGGCCGCTCAGCAAGGGGTCGGCCGGGGCCCCGCCGCGTCCCGAGGCGTTGACGACGAGATCGGCGCGGAGCGTCTCGCCGGTGTGCAGCTCCACCCCGGTGACGTGGTCGGGGGTGCCGGCGAGGGCCCGTACGGTGGTCCGGTCGCGGATCTCCAGGCCGGCCAGGGCCGCCGTCCTGGACCGGACGGTGGCCTCCAGCAGGGCGCGGGTGAGGCTGATTCCCCGGCCGGTGCTGCGGAAGCGGCGTCGCAGTGCTCCCATCTGGTGCATGAGGAGGTCGTGGCCGGGGTCGAAGGGCACCGCGCCTGCTCGGAGCAGGTCGGCCTCGAGCCCCGGGAACAGCTCTTCCAGCTGCTGTTTGCCCCGTAGCAGCAGGGCGTGCCCGTGGTCGCCGTGCGGCACTCCGCGCCGGGGCTCGGCCCGGCCGGGCAGGGTGTCGCGGTCGAGGACCGTCACCCTGCCGAACCGCTCGGCGAGCACGCGGGCCGCCGCCAGCCCGCCCATCGACGCTCCGATCACGACCGCGTGACCGCTGTCGCCCCTCATCCGTTCCTCTCCTCCTGTGTCGCCATGTGTCGGCCGGCGTGCTCCGGCCGGCGGCTCAGAGCCGTACGAGGGTCTTGCCGACGTTGTCGCCGCGGAAGAGGCCGAGGAAGGCCCGCACAGCGCTGTCGATGCCGTCGGCGTGGGTCTCCCGCCAGGTGAGTTCACCGGAGCGGACCCAGGGGGTGACCTCCTCGGTGAAGCGCGGCAGGAGGTCCTGGAAGTCGGTGACGATCATGCCGCGGAGGGTCAGCCGCTTGCCGATGGCCTGGGCGAGGTTGCGGGGCCCGGGCGGTGCCTCGACGTCGTTGTACTGGGCGATGGCCCCGCACAGCGCGATCCTGCCGTGTTCGTTCATGGCGTGGATCGCGGCTTCGAGATGGTCGCCTCCCACGGTGTCGACGTAGAGGTCGATGCCGTCGGGCGCGGCCTGGGCGAGCTGCTCGGCGACCGGTGCGGTGCGGTAGTTGAAGGCGGCGTCGAAGCCGAGTTCCTCGACGAGCAGCCGGACCTTCTCGTCGCTGCCCGCGGAGCCGATGACCCGGGTCGCTCCCTTGAGCCGGGCCATCTGGCCCGCCTGGCTGCCGACCGCTCCGGCGGCGCCGGACACGAAGACGGTGTCGCCCTTGCGGAAGGACGCGACGTGGAAGAGAGCGGCGTAGGCGGAGAGCCCGGTCATGCCGAGCACGCTCAGGTAGGCGGTGAGCGGGGCGGCCTCGGGGTCGACGCGGGTGGCCTCGGCGGCCGGGACGACGGCGTGCTCACGCCAGCCCGCGAAGTGCAGCACGTGGTCACCGGGGGTGAATCCCTCGGCCGTTGAGGCGACGACCTCGCCCACGGCGTGGCCGGCGAGCGGCTCGTCGAGCGCGTAGGGCGGGAAGTAGGCGTAGCCGGGGGTGTCGCCCATGCGGCCGCGCATGTAGGGGTCGACGGAGAAGTAGGCGTTGCGGACGAGGAGCCGGCCGTCCTCGAGCGGGGCGAGGGGGGTCTCGCGCAGGGCGAAGTCCTGCGGGGACGGTTCGCCGACGGGGCGGGCCACGAGGTGCCAGGCGCGGGTGGTGGCGGGCGGTTCGAGCATCTGTGGTGTCCTTCGGGGTCAGGGGGCCGGGTGGTGCGGGGGCCGGCGCAGGTCGACGGGGTCTACGGGGTGCGGTTGGTTCAGCAGCCGGTCGAAGACCCGGTACTTGACGGGCAGTGCGTCGAGGGTGCGCATGCGGGCCCGGCGCAGGAAGGTCTGCCACGGGGTGTGCAGGGCGAGGGACGCCTCCTGGCGGCGCTGGAAGGCGGTCACGAACTCCTTGTGCTTGCGGCGGGCGGTGATGAACGCGGCGAAGACCTCTGCCCGTACGACGCCGTCCCGCGCCCCGTCGGCGAGGGCGGAGGCGATCAGCGGGGTGAGGCCCACCACGTCCTGGATGGCGAGGTTGACGCCCTGGCCGAGGGTGGGCGTCGCGGTGTGGGAGGCGTCGCCGACGAGGATCAGCCCGTCGCGGGCCCACTGGCTCACCGAGGCGTTGAAGACCTCCAGGAAACTGGTGTCCTCCCAGGAGTGCAGGTGGGTGCGGACCAGCGGTGCGAGGCGGGGGTCGATGGCCGCCACCCGTTCCCGGAAGGCGTCGAATCCCTCCGCGCGCAGGGCGCCGAGCCCTCGTTTGGGCAGGTTGTGGCTGACCCGGAGGGCGTCCGGGTAGGTCGGCAGAACGGCGAGGTGCCGGTCGCGGTCGACGACGAGTTCGGAGCGCAGCTCCCACCCGTCCGGGCGGGGCAGCCGGAAGGAGAGCAGGTCGCGTTCGGCTTGCAGTACCGACGGGTCCAGGCCCGCTGCCTTGCGGACCTTGGAGAAGCGCCCGTCGGCGCCGACGACGAGGCGGGCGCGCACCTCGGTGGTCGTGCCGTCCGGCCCGCGCAGTACCGCGCCGCGCACGGCGCCGTCGTGTTCGATCAGCGAGGTGAAACGGGTGCCCGCGGCGAAGGTGTGCTGCGGCAGGCCGGTGGCCGCCTCGTGGAGCATGCGGATCAGCGGCGGCTGCGGGAACTCGATCGGGAGGGTGCCGATGGCGAAGCGCCGGTAGTCGACGTGGAAGACCTGGCGGCCCTCCAGCCACATTGCGACACCGGTGCTGCTCAGGTACCCGTGGGCTTCGAGTGCGTCGCCGAAGCCGAGGGCGCGCAGTGCCAGTACGGAGGGGGCGGCGAGGCTCTCGCCGCGGAAGTCGCGTTCGAAGTCGGGCTGTTTGTCGACGACGAGGACGTCGACGCCGCGGCGGGCGAGCAACGTGCCCAGCAGCGCGCCGGCCGGTCCGCTGCCCACGATCAGTACGTCGGTCTCGTTGGGGATTCCCATGTCAGCGGCTCCCTGGCTGCTGTCGTGGGCCGCCGCGGCCGGCGCCGTGGACGACGCGGACGAGGCGGACCAGGGCGTCCATGGTCCGGTCGGATCTGCGGAAGGAAAGCGGCTGGACGGGTGGCCGCAGCCACTGCCGGGCCACCGAGTGGGTGCGCGTGAACTCGCGCAGGCCCTCGGGGCCGTGGACACGGCCGAAGCCGGAGGCGCCGGTGCCGCCGAACGGCAGGGCGGGGATGCCCGCGAAGGCGAGGACGGAGTTGACGGAGACCATGCCGACGCGCAGCCGGCGTGCGATGGCCGTGGCTTGCGTGCGGGAGAACACCGCGGCGCCGAGCCCGTACGCGCAGGCGTTGGCCCGTTCCACGGCCTCGGCCGCGGAACGCACTCGGTTGATCACGAGCACCGGGCCGAAGGTCTCCCGGGTGAGCACGTCCGCGTCTTCCGGGACGTCGGCGAGGATCACCGGCGACACGTAGGGGGCGCGGACCGATTCCGGGCCGCCGAGCAGGGCGCGTCCGCCACGGCTCAGGGCGTCGCGGATGTGGTCCAGGACGATGCCGGGTTGCCCGGGGGTGGCCATCGGGCCGATGTGGGCGTCCGGTCCGGGCCCGGTGCGCAGGGCCGCCGCCCGGTCGACGACGGTTTCGGTGAAGCGGTCGGCCACGTCCTGGTGCACGTAGACGCGTTCGACTCCGATGCAGGTCTGGCCGGCGTTGGCCAGGCCGCCCCAGACGACGGCGTCCGCGGCCGAGTCGAGGTCGGCGTCCCGGTCGACGATGACGGCGTCCTTGCCGCCGCACTCCAGGAGGACGGGGGTCAGGTTCTCGGCGCAGGCTGCCATGACCCGTTTTCCGGTCTCGGTGGATCCGGTGAAGGCGATCTTGTCGACACCGGAGCGGCACAGTGCCGCACCGGTGTCGCCACGGCCGAAGACCGCTTGGAGCACGTCGGGCCGGCCGGTGGCTTCGGCGAAGGTGGCGACCAGCCAGGCGCCGACGGCCGGCGTGTACTCGCTGGGTTTGAACACCACGGTGTTTCCCGCGGCCAGGGCGTGGGCGACCGGCCCGACGGGGATGAACGCCGGGTAGTTCCACGGTCCGATGACTCCGACGACGCCGAGCGGATGGTGCTCGACGGTGGCGGTGTGGTGGAACATCAGCACGCCGGTGGGAACCCGGCGGGGCCGCAGCACCCGGCCGGCGTGGGCGGCCGCCCAGCGCAGGTGGTCGGCGACCAGGATCACCTCCAGCTGGGCGTCGGCTCTGGTCTTGCCGGTCTCCGCGGAGATCAGCCGGACCAGTTCGCCGACGCGGCGCAGGATCAGGCGTCGCCAGGCGTCGAGGTCCCGGGCGCGGCCGGCGTGGCCGAGCCGGGCCCAGGCGGGAGCGGCGGCCCGCGCGGCGGCGACGCGTTCAAACACCTCGGCGGTGCCGTGCACAGGGTACCGGCCCAGGGTGCGGCCGTCGCGCGGGTCGGCCGACACCAGCTGGTCGGGGGCGGTGACGGTCATGCGCCCACCGCCACGGACGGCGCCTGGCCGTGGCGGCCGTCCAGGTCCCGGGGGTGCAGGCGTACGAGGACCTCGCTCATCGGCCGCAGGGAGACGGAGGTGTCGCCGTACCGGATGAAGTTGCCCGGCAGCAGGCTCAGCCGGAAACGCTGGCTGATCATGGCGACGGCGATGCGGAGTTCCAGCAGCGCCATGAAGTTCCCGATGCACATGCGGGCGCCCGCGCCGAACGGGAAGTACGTCATGCGGGGCCGCTCCTTGACGCGTTCCGGGTCGAAGCGGTGCGGGTCGAAGGCCTCGGGGTTGTCCCAGTGGCGCGGGTTGCGGTGCGAGACGAGGGGTGACAGCAGTACGGAGGAACCGGCCGGCACGTGGTAGCCGCCCAGTTCGTCTGCGGCGACGGCGTCGCGCGGGTAGACCCAGATCGGCGGGTACAGGCGCAGGCTCTCGTCGATGACCTGCCGGGTGTAGGGGAGTTCCTCCACGTCGTCGGGACCGGGCTCCCGGCCGCCGAGGACGCGTGCGATCTCGTCGTCCATCTCTGTCTGGACGGCCGGATTGTTGGCGACCGACAGCAGCGTCCACAGCAGGGACACGGCGGTGGTCTCGTGTCCGGCGAGGTAGATGGTCAGCATCTCGTCGCGGACCTCGTCGTCCGTCCACCGCTGTCCCGTCACCGGGTCCGTGGCGGCCTCGATCAGCTCCATGAGCCGGCCTTCGCCCGTCGCCGCGTGGTGCTCGCGGATCTCGGTGACCAGACGAGTGAAGATCCTGCGGTCGCGTGCGATGGTCCGGTTGCGCTTGGTCGGTACCCAGGACGGCAGCATCTCGGTGACCGAGCCGTGCTTGAACATGACCTCGATGACGTTGTCCACCACGTCCTTCAGGACGGGGACCGCGGGCCGGACGTCGTAGCCGAACAGGGAGCGGCTGAGGGTGACGAGGGTGAGCCGCAGGGTTTCGGTGACCAGGTCGACGGGCTCGCCGCGGCGCGCCCGCTCCTCCCACTCGTCCAGCATCTCGCGCGTGGCGTCCACGACGTAGGGTGCGACCGCGTTCACCGCCTTGCGCAGGAACACCGGCTGGACGGCTCTGCGGTGCGCCTTCCAGAAGTCGCCGTCCGTGGTCAGCAGTCCGTCGCCCATGACGATGCGGAACTGCTCGTAGAGGGTGCCGCGGACGTAGTTGCCGTTGTTGTCCTTCAGGACGCGGCCGACGGCCTCCGGATCGGAGACCAGGTACACCTCCTGGGGGCCGAGCTTGATGCGGCTGATCTCGCCGTGGTCGCGCTGGACCCGCAGCAGGAACTCGGCGGTGGACTTCTTCCACTGCGGAAGGCTGCCCAGGACGGGGATGCCGCGGGGGCCCGGTACCGGGCGTGCGGTGGATGTGCGCGGCGTGCTGGTCATGGTGTGGTCACCTCGTGGGTCGGCCGGTACACGGCGCCGGGTCGGGGGGCGGACGGTTCACGGCGCCGGGTCGGGGGGGACGTTTCACGGCGCCGGGTCGGGGGGCGGACGTTTCACGGCACCGGGAACTGCCTGCGGATGAACGCGTGGTCGAAGACGGAGTCGGGCACCATGCGGCGCAGCGCGAGGGTGCTCGCGGCGAGGAAGCCGACGGGGTAGCGGGCGCGTGGCCGCCGGGCGCGGACCGCCTTGTGGATGGTGGCGGCCACCTGGTCCGCCTCGATGGCGAACGTTCCGGCGAGGGTCCGTTCGGTGCGGTCGTAGATGGCCTCGTAGTAGGCGGCGGTGCGCTCGTGGAAGCGCTGGTACGGAGAGCCGGGGCGGCCGGTGGGCAGATGGTCCAGGAAGGTGCGGCCCCAGGCGGTGCGCACGGGGCCGGGCTCGACGACACAGACCCGGACGCCGAACGCGGCGGTCTCCAGGCGCAGGGCGTCGCTGAGAGCCTCCACGGCGTGCTTGGCGGCGGCGTAGAAGCCGCTGCCGGGGACCGCGTAGCGGCCGAAGATGGACGAGACGTTGACGACGGTGCCCCGGCCGCGCTCCCGCATCCCGGGCAGTACGAGCTGGGTGAGGCGGATCAGGCCGAACACGTTGGTCTCGAACTGGTCGCGCACCCGGTCGAGGTCGGTCTCCTCGAAGGTGCCGGACAGGCCGTAGCCCGCGTTGTTGACCAGGACGTCGATCCGGCCGTGCCGTTCGGTGGCGTCCCGGACCGCGGCGCGGGCGGAGCCGGGGTCGGTGACGTCCAGGGCGAGCGTGGTCATGCCGAGGCCGGCCAGGTCCGCCAGGGTGTCCGGTTTGCGCGCGGTGGCGACGACCGTCAGGCCGGCCTGGTGCATGCGCAGTGCGGTGGCCCGGCCGATCCCGGAGGAGCAGCCGGTGATGAGGGCGACTTCCGCGGTCATCCGAACACTCCGAGCTGCCGGGCGAGTTCCATGCCGTCCATCGAGAACCAGCTTTCGACGATCTTGCCGTTCTCGAAGTGGTCGATGACGATGCCCCAGATCTCGAAGGGGCGGCCGGATGCCGGGATGCCGTGGTAGTCCTCGCCGGTGTGGGTGCCCCGGGCCGTGAAGCGCTGGACGACCTTGTCGCCTTCCTCGATCCACTCGTCCACGGTGACGTGCAGGTCGGGGAAGGAGGCCCGCTGGATGCGCACCCATTCGCGCAGGTGCTCGGCGCCTTCGAAGCCCTCGGCGACGGTGCCGTGGCTGATGTGTCCGGGGACGGCCTTGTCGTAGACGGCGTCGAGTTCGCCCTTGTTCAGGCAGGCCTCGTAGTAGTGCTCCAGGAGGCGGCGGTGGTCGCTGGTCATGGTGGTCTCCTCGGTTTGTCGGCGGGTGGGTCTATCGGCCGGTGGGGTGGGCGGGACGGTGGACGACGGCCACCGGGGCGCCGGTTCGGGCGTCGGTGATGCGCCAGACGCCGAGCGCGGTGTCGGCGATGACACGGGTGCGCTCGGGAGCGGGTCCGTGCAGGACCACGCGGCTGAGGGTGAGCGGGTCGGGGGTGCTGGGCAGGCCGGGGAGGCGGGTGCTCACGGCGCGTACGACGTTCTCGATCTCGGCGACGGGCACCGCGCACGTGGGTGGCCGGGGCACCGCCCACAGATCGGCCGGGCGGCAGCGGGGCACGTCGGCGACGAGCCGCCCGGGACTCTCCGCGCGCCAGGTGGCCATGGGGACGGCGAGGCCGCGCCAGTTCAGGACGGGGTCGCTCGTGAACAGGGTGCCCTCGCGTACGGGCCGGGCGGCGGCGGCCGGTCGTGCCGGGTCCGCGAGGGCGGTGTCGCCGTCGGTGTACACCAGGCGCATCCGGGCCACCGGTCCGTCCGCCGGGGCGGTCACGGCGCGGAAGGTGACGTCGACGGTCCACCGGCCCTCGCGTTCCGTGCCGCGCACGTCCCGGCGGAGCCGGACGGTCCCGTCGGCGCCGCGGCGCAGCAGGTTCCAGGGCACCGACACGTCCTCGACGGCGGCCAGGCGGCGCGGGCCGGGCTGTTCCGGGACGACCCATTCGGCGCCGCGTACCGCGCTCTCCAGGAGCAGCCCGACCGGCAGGGCCGGGTCTCCGTGCACGGTGAAGTCCCCGACGGCGCACGTGGTGGCCGGGTCGAACTCCAGCCGGGAGACGAGGCGCCGGTGCGGCCGGTACCGTTCGGGCGTGCCGAGGTGGAAGGCCTTCGGCCAGGTGGCGGCGAATCCGGGCAGGGCCGGGGTCAGCGGATGGCCCACGGCCTGGGTGAGACCGAGCGCGGGTCCCAGCGGCCCGACGAAGGAGACCTCTCCGCTGGTGCCGGCGAGCAGTTCGGCCCGCCAGTGCCCGAGTCCTTCGGCCACGTCCATGGCGGCCATGTAGCGCAGGCTCGCGCGGAAGTTGGCGATGAGTCCGAGGCGTGCCCAGGTCGGCCAGGCGAGGGTCATCACCGGGAAGCGCACCTGCCGCTGGGCCCAGTAGCCGAGGCGTGCCAGGCACTCGTTGGCGGCCGCGTAGTCGAACTGGCCGACCATGCCGCCGAGTCTGCCGGTCAGGGAGCCCACCGTGCAGAACACCTTCAGGTCCCGGTCGCGCACCGCCTGGAAGAGATGCCCGAACGCGTCGACCTTGGTGGCCACCACGTCGGCGATGTCGTTGTCGGACTTGCCGGGCAGCCGGGTGGGCCGGTCCACCCCCGCGTTGTGCACCACCCCGGTCAGCTGGGGCAGTCCGGCGACGAGTTCCCGCACCTGCTCGGGGTCGGTGAAGTCGCAGCGGCGGTACTCGACGCGCAGTCCGTGTGCGCGCGCGTCCCTGAGGTTCGCCACGACGTCCCAGGTCTGTTCCGCGCGGGCGATGTCGGCGCGGATCGCGGTGACGGTCCGGCCGTCGCCGCGCCGGGCCCACAGGGCGGTGCGGTGCGCGTCGAGGGCTTCGGGGGTGAGCTCGGGCCAGGTCTCCTCGGGCGGCAGAGCGGCGCGTCCGGTGACGACGACGCGGGCGCCCGATTCCCGCGCGATCTGCCGGGCCAGTGCCATGCCGATGCCCCGGCCACCGCCGCTGATCAGCACGGTGTCGGTGGGGCCCCAGTGCAGGTCGGGGGTTCCGGGTTCGGTGGCGTACGGGGTGAGCGTCCAGCGGCGCCCGTCGCGGTGACCGATCTCGATGAGCCCCGACGTCGCGAGTTCCGCGGCCACCAGGTCGGGGAGCCGGCCCCTGTCGCCGAGCGCGATGTCCACCACGCGTGCGGCGCAGGCGGGGAACTCGCGATGCAGCGTTTTGGCGAGCCCGGCCCACAGTCCGCCGAGCGGCTGGGCCAGGTCGTCGTCCGGGTGGCGGCCCATGCCTCCGCCGAGGTAGGTGACGGCCAGGTAGCACAGCCGTCCGGCTGTCTCCTCCTCGCTCCACTGCCGGTAGCAGCGGCGCAGCAGGGCGAAGGTGCGCAGCAGCGCGTGCCGCCACTGGCCTGCGGTGTCGGGTGCGTAGGGTTCGGCGAGGGTGAGGTCCACGATGGTGTCGGGGACCTGGTCCGGGTGCGGTGGTGTCCGGTGGCCGTCCTCGACGTCGGCGCCCAGCCGGCGCAGGCCCGCCCGCACCCGCTCGGCGTCCTGGGCCGTGCCGCCGATCACGGCGATGCGGCGGCCGGCGAGGGGCCGGGCGGCGGGCTGCTGTGCGGCGGGCGTCAGGTGCCACAGCACGCGCCGCACCGGCCGGGTCGTGCTGTCTCCGGCGGCATCGGGTGTGTCCGGCCGGGTGGGCGGCGGCACATCGGTGAGCAGGCTCATCGCGCACCCTCGCCGGCCGGGGCCGGGGTCGCGCCGGGCTGGTGCACCACTCCGGTCGCCGGGTCCAGGTGGCCGATCACCACGGCGTCCAGGCCCTTCATCTGCGCCACGACGTGACCGCCCGGTGCGACCGCCACGAAGCGGTTCTCGGGTGCCTCTTCGCCGTCGGTGCCGCGGAAGCCGGGGTTGGTCACGTACAGGTCCAGGTGGCCGTGTGCTTCGGTGAGTTCCCTGTCGTCGGCCTGCTGGTAGAGGTCGATGCGCCGGATGGACAGGGGGGCGGCCACCGGGACGAGGCCGTCGACGGGGTCGAGCACGCCGGTGCGGGCCATCGCGTCGAGCAGCAGGGTCGGCATCAGGAACGGTGGCCAGGGCCTGTCGTCCGAGAGCCGTGCCCGGAACACCGACCGGGCGCCCTCCGGGTGCCGGACGGTGTCGCCGGTGACCCTGAAGGGTCCGGTGAGCAGTACGGGCGCGGTCGGCACGTGGTAGGGGTCGGTGACCGGCACCTCTCCCTCCCGGTCCCAGCCGGCCCACTTGGGTGCGTCGGGGAAGCGGCTGCTGACCAGGACGCGGGCCGTGAAGTGCGGCCGGTCGGCCACGAGGAGCACCCCGGAGGGGGAGATCACGTCGTGGGTGATCTCCACGGCGACCGTCGTGAGGTCACCGGCCTGCTGGACGACGCGCGCGGTGATCCGCTTCGGCGGCTGCTGTACGCCGGGGCGGACCTGAAGGAAGTGCAGGAAGCGCACGTCCTCGAAGCCGGCCACCGCCCCGCCGGGCACCAGTGCGAGGGCGGCCTCGGCCGCCATCTCGGTGACGAAGGTGCCGGGGAGCGTGGGGACGCCGCGGACCAGGTGGTGGTTCAGGTAGGCGTCGGTGGTCAGGTCGAAGGGGCACGCGAACCGCACGGTACGCCCCTCCTCCCCGGTGGGCGTCTCGAGGGCCCGGCGCAGGTAGAACCGGCCGCGGTCCACGGCCGTGGCGCCCTGGTGCGGCTGGTCGAGGAAGCCGGGGTGGAACCGCTCCACGGTGGCCCGTTCGGCGTCGCCCAGGTGGACGGAGAGGGGGACGCGCCGTGTGGCGGACAGCTCGGCGAAGAAGTGCCGGATGCCCTCGGCGACCGGCATGTGGCTGTACGAGCCGGCCTTCTTGAAGTACTCCCGGGTGAGCTCGTCGGCGCCCATGCCGACTTCGTCCCAGAGCGTCCAGCCGATCACGAACTCCTCGATGCCGGTGGCGGCCGCCGCGTAGCCGGCGGCGGTGGCCAGGTAGTCGTTTCCGGAGGCGTAGTCCGCCTCGCCGCGCTGCCCGAAGTAGCCGAGCAGCGAGCCGAAGTCGCACCACAGCCGGGGCGGGCGTCCGGACAGCGCGCGGTGCAGGTTGCGGTGGGCTTCGACCTTGAGGTCGCGGATGCGGCGGAACTCCTCGAAGTCCTTGTCGCGTATGAGCGCGGACCGGTTGAGGCCGGGCGCGTTGATCACGAGGTCGATGCGGCCGTGCTCGGCGGTGACCGCGTCCACGGCGGCGCGCACCGATGCCTCGTCGCGGGCGTCACAGGCGTGGTAGGTGACGTCGGCCGCGCGGCCCGCTGCGGCCATCCGGGCGAGGTTGCGGCGGGCCGCGCGGGCGTCGGCCATCCTGTCGTAGCGGCGGCTGATCTCGGCGACGGTGCCGCCGCCCGCCTTGAGCTGTGCGGAGATGTAGGCGGCGCGGCCGGCCGCGAACTCCTCGTCCGTGCTCGCGAACACGTCGGCCGGGTAGTCGTCCAGCGGATTGCTGCCGAGGACGTGGATGCGGCCGCCGTAGCGTCCGGCGAGCGCGACGAGCAGTTCGGCGGTGATGCCGCGGGCCCCGCCGAGGGCGAGGATCACGGAGTCGGGGCCGAGGGCGGTCGTGGCCGGAGTGCCGGGTGGGCCGGCGTCCGCCTCACCGGCCGAGGGAAGGCCGCCGGGTCGGCCGGGGGCCCCGGGGGCGTCCGTCGGGACGGCCCGGGGGGTGTGCGCGGTGTCCGTCCCTTCCGGGGCCTGAGCCGGGCCGGGGCCGGCCTGGTCTGGTCGCTGTGCGTCGAGCACGGGGACGAGGCGCCGGGTGCCGTCGTGGTGGACGACGGGGAAGACCCGGCGGGTGGCCCGCTCACGGGCGACGAGTGCGGCGGCCTGTCCGGGGTCGCGGGTGGCGGCCACCAGGGCGAAGCAATCGGCGTGCTCCAGTTCCAGGGCCGCGCATTTCGCCAGGCCGGTGAAGAGTCCGGCGAAGGGGTGCGTCACTCCGCCGGGGGCGGCGCCGAGCAGGGCGAACACCACGGAGGCGGCCGGGGCGTCGAGTTCCTCCCCGCGTTCTTTCAGCGCCAGGAACGCCAGGTCGTGCAGGGCGGTCACGGGCGAGGCGTCGCACGTGAGAGCGGTGGCGGCGGGCGTCGTGGCGGTCAGGTCGGTGACGATCAGCAGGTGGCGCACCGGCCGGCCGACGTCGACGAGGGCCGCGCGCACCGACTCGGGCGTGGGCTCGACGTGTCGCCACCCGGCCGGCCGGCCGTCGAAGGCCCGTGTGCTCAGCACGGTGGTGCCGGCGGCCGCGCCGGCGAACCGCCGGGCCGCCTCCGGCGCGTCGGTGAGCAGCACCGTTCCGTCGGGTACGGCCACCGGCAGGGGGCCGTCCGGCTCTCCCGGCTCGGGGCGCAGTGCGGGGACGTACCGGCGCACGAGGTCACCGGTCTCGGACGGGTCCGGGGCCGGGGCGTCGGGTCCGCTGACCAGCAGGCCGACGGTGGCGCTGTTGCCCGGTTCCCGGCAGCGCAGTTCGGTGGTGGTGCCGGCACGGCGCAGTGCGCGCAGGATCTCGGCGGCGCCCGCTGCGCCGAGGTAGCGGCTGTAGTCGCCGTCGGGACCGCAGTCGACCACCTCGGCGTCGTCGCCGCGGCCACCGGTCAGGGGCATCTCGTCGACGTACCCGAGGACGGTGAGTCCGGCCCGGCGGGCCCTGCTCTCGGTGGTCAGGCCGAACAGGAAGGCGCCCTCGGCGAGTTCGGGGGCCGGCCGGCCGAACACCTCGGTGAGCAGCTGCCGGTACTCGGGCAGGCTGTTGCCGTTGATGCCGCCGGCGAGCACGAAGTCGAGCTCCCCGCCGCGCAGGTAACGGGCAGCGGTGGCGAACGCGGACAGCGCGGAGGCCAGGCCCGCGTCGACCGTGATGTTGGGGCCGTGCAGGTCGAAGTAGTTGGCCACGCGCGCGGAGATGACGTTGGGCATCATGCCGGGGAAGGAGTCCTCCGTGGAGGGCGGCACGAGCGCGCGGACCTGCTCGCGCAGCCTTCCCAGGACGGCGGTGAGGCCGGGCTCGGCGGCGACCTCGGGGTCGGCGTGCAGGGCCCGCTCGATGTCGTCGAGGTAGCAGCGGGCGGCGTAGAGCATCGCGGCCCGGGTGGGGCCCATGTGTCCGATCACCACGCCGGTGCGTGAGGCGTGCTCGTGCCAGAACTCGGGCAGCCGGTCGCGCAGGGCGTGGGCGCACTGGAGGATCATCAGCTGGCAGCGGTCGATGGTCCGTACCGTCGCGGGCGGCATCCGCACCTGCTGGAACGGCGGTGCGGGGTAGGTGTCGCCGAATCCGGACGGCAGGTCGCGTGTGCCGGTGAGCCATGCCTCGACGTCGTCGGCGCCGTCCGCGCCGGGCAGCTTGGCGGACCAGCCGACCACGGCGATCCGCTCGTCGGCGGCCCGGCGGCCGGGGGCACGCGTTCGGGGGCCGGTGTCGCCGCCCGCCGCGGTGGCGGTCGCGGCGTCGTCCCCGGCCGGCCGGCCGCGCCCGGGCTTCGGCAGCGCCTGGGCCTGCGGAGCCGTCTCGGTCCTCGGCCGCACGACGGCCTCCTCCCCTGTCGCCGCCGCCTCTGCGTCTCGCTCCGGCTCCGGCTCCGGCTCCGGCTCCGGCTCCGGCTCCGGCTCGGTCAGGATCAGGTGCGCGTTGGTGCCGCCGAAACCGAACCCGGAGATCGCCGCCGTGCGGCGGCGGCCGGGAACGGCGGCCCAGGAGCGCGGCTCACCGGATATCTCCAGCCCGGTCGTGCCGAGTTCGAACGCCTCGGGCGCCTGGCGGAAGCGGTACTGGCCCGGGATGGTCTCGTGCTGGAGCGCCAGCACGGACTCGATCAGGGAGACCACACCGGCCGCCCATCCGGTGTGCCCGATCAGCGACTTGTTGGAGGTGACGCACGTGGTACGGCCGACGCCGTAGTGCCGGCGCAGCGTGGAGAACTCCGCGAGGTCGCCGGCGGGGGTGCCGGTGGCATGCGCGTTGACCCAGTCGACGGCGTCGCCGGTGAGCCCGCCCGCGGCCAGGGCGCGCTCCACGGCCAGGCTCTGTCCCTCGGAACTCGGGGCGTAGATCGCCTTGCCCTTGCCGTCGGAGGACGAGCCGAAGGCCTTCAGCACGCCGAGCACCCGGTCGCCGTCGGCCCTGGCCCGGCTCAGCCGCTTCAGGACGACGACGCCGGCGCCGTCGGCGAAGATCACCCCGTCCGCCCCGGCGTCCAGTGCGCGCACCCGGCCCCGCTCGGACAGTCCCTTCAGCTTGGAGAACAGGACGGTGCCGCGCGGGGCGAGCCCGAACGCGCCGCCGCACACCGCGATGTCCTGCCGGCCCGCCAGGAGCCCCTTGATGCCGATGTCGATGGCGTACAGGGAGGAGGAGCAGGCGGTGTCCACCATCTGCACCTGGGTGTCGTCCGGCAGCACACCCGCCATGGCCTCCCGGCCGACCTGGTGGGGCAGGAAGCGCGGGGCAGGGGCGGCGCCCCGGTGGTAGCGCGCCGAGAGCACCCGGTCCATCCCGGTGAGCAGACGCTGGGGGTCGGCGACCTGGAGCTCCTCCGCCGCCCGGGCGGCGAGATGCGAGACCGTGGCGAGCACACCGGCCTCCTCCAGGTGCTGGCTGCCGTCGGCGGTGTAGCCGACGTGGAAGGAGAACCGGTCGGAAGGTGCGCGCCGGACCCCGTCGAGTGCCTGCACCAGCGAGTGGCGCAGCCACAGGGTGGTCAGCTCGGTGTCGTCCGGGTCTGCGGACAGGCCCTGCAGAGCACCGGGCTCGGGAGCGAAGTCGGTGATGAAGACGCAGGTGTCCTGGTAGGACTTGTCCTCGGCGGTGCGGTCGGGCGAGGAGAAGGCGGAGCGCTCCCAGCGGTCCTCGGGCACCTCGATGAACAGTTCGCGCCCGGTCGTGCGCAGCTGCCAGAACTCCTCGGGGCTGCTGGCTCCGGCGACGGCCAGTCCCATGCCGACGACGGCGATGTCCTCGGTGTCGTCGTCCGGGAGGGCCGGGGTGCCGCCGTCCGGGAGGGCCGGTGCCTCCTCGAGCCGTCGTTCCTCGGCGCGCGCAGGCAGCTCGGCGGTGTGTGGCGGCGGTGGCGGGGCCGTGGGGGCGGGCTCCTGGCGGGGGCGCGGGGGCGACAGCAGCGTGGCCCCCAGGCTCAGGCCTCCGTCGGCGAGGATGGTCTGCCCGGTGATCCAGGCCGCCCGGTCGGAGGCGAGGAACGCCACGACCTCGGCCAGCTCCTGCGGAGTGCCGAGGCGTCCCAGCGGTGTGGCCGAGACGATCGCGTTCTGCATGGCGTCCGCGTCGGGGAAGGCGTCGGCGACCTCGCTGGTGAGCATGGCGGCGGAGGCGGTGTTGACCCGGATGTTCTTCGGGGCGAACTCGACGGCGAGGTGGCGGGTGACGGCCTCGACGGCCGCCTTCGCCGGGGCGCAGGCCAGGTAGTTGGCCATCACCAGCTGGGAGCTGCCGAGCGCGGACAGGTTGACGATGGAGCCGCCCCCGGCCCGTTCCATCAGGGGTGCCGCGGCGCGGGCGCAGCGCAGGCCGCCCTTGAGGTTGGTGTCCAGCGCCTTGTCGAGGTGCTCGTCGGTGAGTTCGTCCAGGGGGACGAGTGCGCCGTTGGCGGCGTTGTTGACGAGGATGTCGAGCCGGCCGTACCGGCGGTCGATCTCCGCGAACATTCGCTCGACCTGTTCGGGTCGTGCCACCGAGGCCCGCAGCAGGTCCACCCGGGCGCCCCGCCCGCGCAGTTCCTCCTGGGTCCGCTTGGCCTGCTCGTGGGAGTGGAAGTAGTTGACGAGGACGTGTGCGCCCCGGTCGGCGAGCGTGGTGGCGATCGCCTTGCCGACGTTCTTCGCCCCGCCGGTCACCAGTGCGATCCGGCCGGTCAGATCCTGGGGGCCGGTCATACCGCGGCACCTTCGGCGCTGTGGCGGGACAGCTCGTCGTGCAGCAGGTCGACGATCTTGTCGAGGCAGTCGTAGTCGGCGAGACGGAAGTCCGAGCCGCGTGCGGGCAGACCGTAGAGCTGGGAGGCGCGGGCGAGGAGTTCCACCTGTTTGACGGAGTCCACGCCGAGTTCGGCCTCCAGCAGGGCGTCCGGGGTGAACACGTCCTCGGGGTATTCGAGCGCCTCGGCGTACAGCGTCCGCACGGCCTCGAAGAGTTCGGACCGAGTGGGCGGTGCGGTGGCCGGCGTGGCCGCGGCGTCCGCCGGGGCGGCGGGTGCGTTCCGGGCGGGTGCCGGCTCCCCGGAGGGGGACGGGCGGGCGGGCTGCGCGGGGGCGGGCGCGGTGCCGTGGGCCGTGGTCGTGACAGGGTCCTGCCCGTCGGGGGATCCGTCGGCCGCGGGGCCGCCGCGGAAGGCGTCGGCCATCCGGGTCACGAGCGCGACGACGTCGGTGCCCTCGGCCGCCCAGAACGCCTCGAACTCCTCGTCGGTCAGAGTGGGGGCGAGCCGGCGGCGCAGCTCGGGGAGCACGTCCGCCTCGGCCTGGCCGCGCTCGTGCAGCGTCCGCAGGGTGGCGGCGAGGGCGGGGGCGCCGTCGTGGCCGGCCGTGAGGGTGGCGAGTACGGTCACCTCGGCGGGGGCCCCGCCGCCGGCCGCCAGGGTCTTGGTGACCAGGGAGGTGAGCGCCGCCCGCCCGCCGGACTCGATGAAGAGGCGTTCGCCCGCGTCGTACAGGTCACGCACGGCGGCGGAGAATCGCACCGGCCGGGTGAAGTGGGCGGCCAGTGGCCCGGCGAGGTCCTCCTCGGGGGCGTAGAAGCGCTGGAGGATCGGCGAGAGGACCGGGACGGTCAGCGGGTGCCGGGCAATGCCGCGGACGAACTCGGCGAAGCGGGCGCCGGAGTCGGCCAGGGCGGGGTTGTGGAAGGCGAAGGGGGTGTCGAGTTCGACGACGCCGATGCCCAGCCGTCCGCCGATGACCCGCACGTGCTCGATGGCCTCGCGGGGGCCGCTCAGCACTGTCTGGCCGTCGTGGTTCTCCGCCGCGACGGCCAGGCGGGAATCGGCCAGGAGGCCGAGCAGGTGCAGGCAGCGCTCTGCGGATGCGGCGACCGCGGCCATGGCGCCGTCCTGGAAGGCTCCCTCCGCGACGATGCCGGTGCGGCGGGCCACGATCCTCGCCCCGTTCTCCACGCTGAACGCCCCGGCCGCGACGAGTGCGGTGATCTCTCCGAGACTGTGGCCGATGAGGGCGGCGGGGGTCACGCCGCGGCCGGTGAGGATCCGGTGGGCGGCGAGTCCCGAGCCGTAGACGGCGAGCTGGGAGATCCAGGGGTCCTGCTCCAGCAGGCGGGGCAGCTCGACCGGCCCGTCGCCGAACAGGACGTCGGACAGACGCCTGCCGAACAGTTCCACGGTGACGGTGTCGATCCTGCCGAAGACGTCCTCGACCTCGGGGTGCCGGGCCCGGGCCTGGTGCAGTGCGGCACCGTCGTAGCCGCCCTGGCCGGGGAAGAGCAGTACGGGTCGCAAGTCCTTCTCCGTGGTGTTCATCGGTGGTTTCCCTCCGTGCGTGGCGTGCGGGCGGGGCGGGCGCTGCGCAGCAGGAGCCGGCCCATGGGCCCCAGGCGGGCGGCGATCAACCGGTCCGCGAGCGCCCGCGGGGCGGCGGCCAGCGGTTCGGGAGCGCCGTGCAGCAGCAGGCGCAGGGCCCGGATACCGAGCGGCAGCCCCGCCGCGTCGTTCAGGTAGTCGAACAGCTCCCGGAAGCCGGCCCGGGTGTAGAAGTCGGCGGGCGGCACGGCCGTCGCGAAGACTCCGACCATGGCGCGCGCGTGGTGCGGGCTGCGGCTCATGGCCTCGATGAGGGCTCGTTCCTCGGCCGAGTGGGCCGCGATCCTGGCGTAGTCGCGGGTGTAGTCGTAATGGTCGCGGACGAGGTCGTCGCGGCGCCGCCCGTAGGCGGCCAGGGCCTGCGGCAGCGGCACGTCGCCGGTCAGGCCGGCGTCGACGGCGTCGGCGAGGAGTTCGGCGCTCAGCAGGGCGTGGGTGATGCCGGAAGCAGTGATGGGGTCGCGGGTCGCCCCGGCGTCGCCGACCAGGGCCCAGCCCGGGCCGTGGGGGCGGCGCAGGAAGTTGGGCACGGCCCCGGTGAGCCATCGGCCGGCCCGCGCCGTGCCGGCGAGCCGGGCCGCGAGGCCGGGATCGACCTCGGCGAAGGCGTCGATAACCAGCCGGTCGATGTCGTCCCCGGCGGCCGCGGCCGGGAATGTGGCGGACGGCCAGGCCACGCCGACGATGGTGAGACCGTCGTGCGTGGGCCAGGTGAAGGGGTGAATTCCAGGCGCCCGGTAGGTGCGCACCACGGATTCCTGCGGCAGCCCTTCCCAATAGGTCCAGTAGCTCTTGCTGAGAACCGGCTCCGCCCGATAAGTGGCCGCCCCGACCAACTGGGCCGTCTTGGAGTTCTTTCCGTCGGCACCGATGACCACGGCGGCCTTTTCCGTGAAGGCACCGGCGCTCTTGGAGACACCTCGGACCCCGACGACCGTGCCGTCCGCGTCGCGCAGCAGTTCCTGGACGGAAGCCTCCTCGCGCACCTGGGCACCGGCGTCGGCGGCACACCGCACCAGGGCGTGGTCAAGCGCCGTCCGGGGTGGGGACAGCGCGTAGGAGACACCGTTCACCTCGGGCAGCGGCGCCTCGAGGCGTACCGGGCCGCTCTGCAGTCCGTACCGGGTGATCCGCGGAACCCGGGTTTCCGCGAGCCGTTCCAGTACGCCCCATTCGCGCAGCCGGGCCACCCCCGGAGGGTGGATCAGATTCGTGGCGGACGCCGTCGGGCTCGGAAATG
This sequence comes from Streptomyces mutabilis, assembly GCF_014649815.1. GTDB lineage: Bacteria > Actinomycetota > Actinomycetes > Streptomycetales > Streptomycetaceae > Streptomyces > Streptomyces mutabilis. The sequence goes on from NZ_BMTT01000027.1 coordinate 56,679, forward strand.
TGGCTCGGTCGAGCAGCAGCACCCGGTGTCCGCGTCGGGCCAGAAGAAATGCCACGGCCGCCCCCGAAATCCGGGCGCCCACGACTATTGCGTCATACATTCGGCTCCCCATCGGCCAGGAGACGAGGACTGTAGCCAGGCGTGCCGGAGCGCGGCCAAAAAGCAACAGGCGACTTTGTCAGGTGACCGGTGACCTGACAAAGTTGGAAGCGATTTATTGCCACGGGCGCATGGCGCCCCCGAAGATGTCGCACATGAGCGAGCATTACGATGTCGTGGTTCTCGGCGCCGGGCCCGGCGGCTACACCGCCGCGGTGCGGGCCACGCAACTCGGCCTGACGACCGCGGTGGTCGAGGAGAAGTACTGGGGCGGCGTCTGCCTGAACGTGGGCTGCATTCCCTCCAAAGCGCTGCTGCGCAACGCCGAGTTGGCGCACATCGTCACGCAGCAGGCCGAGACGTACGGCATCCGGTCGCAGTCCCCCATCTCGCTGGACTTCGGCGCGGCCTTCAAGCGCAGTCGCCGGGTGGCCGAAGGACGGGTGGCCGGCGTCCACTACCTGATGCGCAAGAACAAGATCACGGAGTACAACGGCCGCGGCACCTTCACCGACGCCCGTACCCTCCGGATCGGCCTGGCCGACGGCGGTACCCGGACCGTCACGTTCGGCCACTGCATCATCGCCACGGGCGCCACCACGCGGCTGCTGCCCGGCACCCGGCTGAGCGACCGCGTCGTGACCTACGAGGAGCAGATCCTCACCGAGGAGCTGCCCGGCAGCATCATCATCGCGGGGGCCGGGGCGATCGGCGTCGAGTTCGCCTACGTCCTGCACAACTACGGCGTCAAGGTCACCGTGGTGGAGTTCGCCGACCGCGTCGTGCCCGCCGAGGACGCCGAGGTCTCCAAGGAGCTCGCCAAGCGGTACCGCAAGCTCGGCATCGAGGTCCTGACCTCGACCCGGGTGGAGTCGATCGACGATTCCGACCCGGCGCGGCCGGTCCGGGTGACCGTCGACAAGGGCGGCGACCGGCAGGTGCTGGAGGCCGACAAGGTACTCCAGGCCATCGGCTTCGCCCCGCGGGTGACCGGCTACGGCCTGGAGGCCGCCGGCGTCCGGCTCACCGACCGGGGCGCCGTCGAGGTGGACGCGCGCGGTCGCACCAGCGTGCCCCGTCTGTACGCGATCGGTGATGTGACGGGCCGGCTGATGCTGGCGCACGCGGCGGAGGCCATGGGCATCGTCGCGGCCGAGACGATCGCCGGCGTGGAGACCATGGAGATCGACTTCCGGATGATCCCGCGCGCGACCTACTGCCAGCCGCAGATCGCCAGCTTCGGCTACACCGAGGAGCAGGCCCGCGAGGCGGGCTTCGACGTGAAGGTCGCGAAGTTCCCGTTCACGGCGAACGGCAAGGCGCAGGGCCTGGGTGAGCCGGGCGGGTTCGTTAAGGTGGTCAGCGACGCGACCCACGGCGAGCTGCTCGGCGCGCACATGATCGGACCCGAGGTCACCGAGCTCCTCCCGGAGCTGACGCTGGCCCAGCAGTGGGACCTCACGGTCCACGAGGTCGCCCGCAACGTCCACGCCCACCCGACGCTGGGCGAAGCGGTCAAGGAAGCGGTGCACGGACTCGCCGGCCACATGATCAACATGTAGGCGGTCCCCCGGTACGGCACAACGGCACAGGGAGAGCGACAAGGTGAACGACCCTTACCCCGACGTGTACGGGGCCCGGCAGGCGGCGTACGGTCCCGCGGCGCATCCGTGGCTGACGCCGGTACTGCCGCTGCTCGGCGTGTGGCGCGGCCGGGGCAGGGGCCAGTACCCCACCCTGGAGGAGGAGTTCGCCTACGAGCAGGAACTCACCTTCGCCCACGACGGGCGGCCGTTCCTGCGCTACGAGGCGCGCGCGTGGCTGACCGACGGCACGGGGGCGCCGCTGCGCCCCTCCGGCCGGGAGAGCGGCTGGCTGCGCGTCGGCCCCGACGGCTACGTGGAGGCGCTGCTGAGCCATCCCACGGGTATCGCCGAGGTGTACACGGGCCGCGTGTCCGGCTCCGTCGTCGAGCTGGCCACCCACGCGGTCGTGCGGACCCCGCTGGCCAAGGAGGTCACCTCGGCCCACCGCCGTTACACGTTCGGCGACGGCGTGCTGTCGTACACCCAGGACCTGGAGGCCGTGGGTCAGCCGCTGAGCCCGCACCTCGCCGCCGAATTGCGGCGGGTGTCCGAAGCGGACGGGTGAGGCACCGGTTCCAAAGGGGTGGCGGCCCGGCCGGCACCGATCAGGCCGGGCGCCGCTTACCGACGCTGTCGGCAGGCCGGGGGGTCACCGCTGCCAGCTGTGCGGGGCGTGGAAGCCCGGTTCGCGTTCCAGGCGGCGCCAGCCCGCGCGGACGCGGCCGTGGTGGGCCGGGGCGATCTCGGCGGGGCGGGCCGCCGCGCGGGCCATCAGGATCGCCGTGATGGCGGCGACCTCCTCGGGCTCGGCGAGGCCCTTCTCGACGCGGATGTCAGCCATGGACATGCGGCAGGCTCCTCGGGGTCACTGCGGGGGGTTGCCGTGTTTGCGGGACGGCAGGTCGGCGTGCTTGGTCTGGAGCATGGACAGGGACTTCGCCAGCACCTCACGGGTCTCGGCGGGGTCGATGACGTCGTCGACCAGGCCGCGTTCGGCCGCGTAGTACGGATGCATCAGCTCCGCCTTGTACTCCTTGACCATGCGGGCGCGCGTGGCCTCGGGGTCCCCGGCCTCGGCGATCTGGCGGCGGAAGATGACGTTGGCCGCCCCCTCCGCGCCCATCACGGCGATCTCGTTGGTCGGCCAG
>NZ_BMTT01000028.1 GCF_014649815.1 Streptomyces mutabilis
GCCCGCCACTGCCACTACCGAAGAAGAACCAGCTCAGGCAACGATTTCTAACTGGAGTACTAGTTCGGCCGGATGCTGCATGGCGCGCTCCAGGAGTCGCCGGTGCTGGTGTGTGCCCTGGTAGGGGGTGGGCGCCTGGTGGACGGTCGGGCCGGTAGGTAGGCGACGGGCTGTCGGCCTGCGGCTCCTCACCGCCCGGCGCCTGGACGTGGTTCACGACCAGTATGTCGACCAGGAAGCGCAACGCCGTCCTCGTGTCGTCGTAGTGCAGGACCGGCCAGGCGGAGCAGGGAGGGCGTCGGGCGACATGCCGTTCTTCGTAGGCCTGAAGGCCTCTTCGCTCCGGGCCCCCGGCCCTGGCGGGGATGTGGCCCCTGGTGCCCCGCAGCTCTGATCATGGCACGTACAGGGGACCGAATAGCGCTGCGTGGAAACACTGCCTCTTCACCCTTGGAACGGGACTGACTGCCGCTGACGCGACCTGCCGCGCCCAAGGGCCGGCTTCGGACAGGCTGAGGGTGCATGTCGCACGTGAGAACGGCTGCTCGCCGGGGCCCTGGTGCATCACCGAAGCTGGGACGCACTGCCGGGGGAGGAGGGTCAGATCGCCCAGTTCTTCCGACGGGACGACGAGGGAGCAAGCACGCCTACTATCGGGCGGCTGTTGGATCAGTCGATGATGTGCAGCGCGACATCGGGCTGGCAGTGCCCGCAGGCCCTCAGGCCACCCGCGAGAAGGCGTCGCGCTTCGTCGCGGTCGACGGGACGTCGCCGGCTGCCTGCAAGGTAGCAGTCACCGGCGTGCACCTGTAGTGGTGGGCGGCGCGCGCCGATGCCGAGTTCGACGACCCACTCGGCAGGTGCCGGACGGTTGCGGCGCCCGTACTCCGCCTCGGCCTGCCGCTGCCGGACAGCGGCGATCTTGGTGTCGATGCGCTGCACCCACATGGCGTGCCAGACCCGAAGGGTCTGTAGACGCTCCAGGTCAGAGGGCAGATCATCGAACATAGTTTTGATTCTAGGCCCGGTGCTCCAGTTGTAACCGCTCTGGCGTGTTCGATTATATGTTCGATACGGTGGTGGGAGAGGTGAGGGTTGTGACGGACACGGACACGCGGGCTGGCAGGGTGCCGACGGTGATGCATGTGCGTTGCCCCGATCGTGTGCGGGAGGAGGTCTACCGGCAGTTTCTGGAGCTGCTGGCCGATCTCTCACCGGTGGTGCAGGCGCTGCCCCCCATCGCGGCCCTGGTGGAGCTGAAGGGCGCGCTGCGCTATCACGGGGCCGACACGCACCGGTTGGGCGAGATCGTGCGGGTGCGCACCCTGTCCCGCCTCGGGGTCGACGTGCGGGTCGGTATCGGTCCGTCGATCACCGTTGCGGCCACCGCGTCCGCGCAGGTCGCCGAGCCCGGGGGAGTCCTGACCGTCACCCCCGACCGGGTGACCGACTGGCTGGCCCCGCTGCCGGTCGAAGCTCTCCACGGCATCGGGCCCCGCCAGGCCGACGCGCTGCACGACTACGGCGTCCACACCGTGGGCCTGCTCGCCGCCGTCTCGCCTGAGACTACGCAACGCCTGCTCGGCGGGAGAGCCGGCCGCCTCGCCGCCGACCGGGCCCGCGGACTCGACCCCCGCCCCGTCGTGCCCCGCACCCTGCCCGCAGCCGCCACCGTCCGCCTGCGCTTCGACCGTCACGTCCTGGACGGCGCCGACGTCCGCGCGGCCCTGCTGCACCTGGTCGTGAAGCTGGCACGGCTGCTGCGCCGCCGCGGTCAGGCCGCCCGCGCACTGTCCTTGACGCTCCATTTCGCCGGCGGCGGCAGCTGGAACAAGACCCGCCGTCTGCCGGAAGCGTCCGCTCACGACGAGGACCTGCGGACCATGGCCTACCGGCTGATCGACTCCGCCGGTCTGCAGCGCGGCCGGATCACGGCCCTGGTCCTCAAGGGCGCCGACCTCGTCGACGCCGACCAGGTGGCCCAGCAGATCAGTCTGGACCGCACCCGTGAGGCCAGACTCGTCGCGGAGGCCGCCGTCGACCGTGTATGCGACAAGTACGGCCAGAGCATCATCGGCCCCGCCGCGGTCATCCGCCGCGCCTCCTGAAGCCCACCGTGCAGACCGCCGGCGGGAGACCCGAGTGCGGATACGGACGCGAAGCACCATGAAGCTCCCGGCGCTGCTTGCCGAGCACGGCGTTTCCCCCGGCCCGGGTCCAACACGCGTCTCCGATCTTGGGCCGGAGAGAAACCCTCGCCCGTGTACTGGCCACGCCGCCGCACCCCTGCTCTGTCTGCGCCGTGGACGCGGCCACCGTCCGGATCATGGGTCCCGGACGTTGCGCTGCGCTGGGTGGATCTGTGCTGGACCACGGGATGGCAGTCCGCCGGCGCCCGTCTCCCGCAGACGCTGGACGGTGTCGCCGACACCTGCAGGCGGCGGACCGGGAGGCCGACCTCCCGTTCTGTCCTTCGTTCGAAGCGGCCGCGGGGCCGCCGGGACGACGAGGAACCTCGATGACCGGCCCTGTACCGCCGCCAGTGAGCCGGACACATCAGCGCGCACGTGCCGAGGCGACCAGATCGGCCCCTGCTCCTCATGCCGGCGGCCGACCCACACGTACGGCGCCAGGGCTCGTTCGACACTCGGCAGCTTCGCCACGACGTGACTGTGATCCACTGGCTGCCGAGCCGGCTGCCCAAGCTGGGCCTCAGGCCCCGCGGATGGCTGCCGAGGGCAACGGAGCGGAGGGCGGGACGCGTCCGGAACGTCGGAGAGCACAGGGTCTGACCCGCTGCCGGGGTGGCGAATGCTGGTCACGGTGGAAGGCATCTGCCATGACGTGGACCCTGCCGGAACCGATGCTCACCACGCAGGTGGCGAGCCCTGACCTGCCACTCGGCGTCGCCGCAGAACCCAAGTGGGACGGCTACCGCGCCCAGCTGGCCCGCTACGCCGACGGGCGGGTGCTGCTGCGCTCACGGCAGGGCACTGACATGACCGCCGCGTTCCCGGAGATTCTCGACGCCGCGCTCGCGCAGCTGCCCGGCGACACCGGACTCGATGCGGAGTTAGTGGTGTGGGAGGGCGAACGGCTGGCGTTCGAGCGGTTGCAGCAGCGTCTTGCCCGCCGCCGCGGTGCCGGCGCCCTGGCGGCCGCGCGCGGCTGGCCCGCGCACCTCGTCGTGTTCGACGTTGTACGCCTGGAGGGCGCCGACCTCACCGCCTGGCCCTACGCCCGGCGCCGGTCCGCCCTGGAGAACCTGTTCGCGGACACGCCCCTGACCGCGCCGTTCACGCTGTGCCCGTCGACCACCGACCCCGCCACCGCGCGGGACTGGCTCACCTGGACATCCGCCGGTCTGGAAGGGCTGTGCTTCAAGAAGCTGACCCAGCCGTACCGCGCAGGGACCAGGGCGTGGGGCAAGTACAAGGTTCGCGCCACCACCGAGGCCGTCGTCGGCGCCGTCACCGGGCCGCCCGCCGTGCCCCGCACACTGCTGCTCGGCCGCTACGACGACACGGGCCGCCTGCGGTATACAGGCCGCACCGTCCCACTCGCCCGCACCGCGACGGCCGCTCTTGCGGCAGCACTGACCCCGGCCGTCGGCGGGCATCCGTGGTCGGGGCGCACGTTCACCGCCGGGTGGGGCAGCCGCGAGGTCCTGGACGTCACGCTCGTCGACCCGCGGCTGGTGGTGGAAGTCGACGTGGACGTCGCCCGCGACGCCGCCGGCCGCTGGCGCCACCCCGTACGTCTCCACCGGGTTCGAGCGGAGATGCATCCGATGCAAATTCCCGAGTTCGGTGGAGGGGACTGACCGTCGAGTGCTGCCGCTGTCACAAATCGACGCCCCCTCAGGTTTCTGCCTGCCGCTACGGCGGACCGTTGTGAGCGGTGATGGTGCTGGTCATGCAAGCTGACGCTACGCTCTGGGACCCGCTGGTACTCGAGGGGGTCGCCCCGGCCTCCGACGGTGCGCCAAGTGACCGGCTGGCTTACCGAGGCCCCACCGCGCTGAGCGAGGACGACCGCGCCGCCCTGAAGGATGTCCTGGCACGCTGCCCCGGACTGGACACGGCCCCGGGCATGTCCGCGACTTCGGCGAGGCCTCAGCGGCCGCCTGGGTGCCAGGCTCCCTGCCTATATCGACGCGGTCCATGCCAGCCAGCTGCCCGAACTCAACTTGTAGGACAGGGAGAGGCGGCAGCGACGTCATGCTTTGGCGCCGGCCATGCCACTGGTGACTACGATCGCGGCCACGTCGCCGGCCGCGGTACGGCCCAACCAGACGACGCCACCCGATTCGGCCCCGAACGTGACCAGATCGGCTTGTTGTGACTCGTCGCGTACCCGCTTGCAACCGTCGGCCAGCTGTTCGGTGTCACGTGGTACCGGAATGCCGTCTACGAACGTGCGAAACGGCGCGGACAAGGTGGTCCACGCGCCTGCGTCGGCGAAGCAGCCAACATTCGCGTCGGAGAAGAAGCGGGGCTCATCGCCCGGCTGAAGCTGGTCGGCGTCCTCGTTGACGCCCAGGCCGATTTCCCACCCGACCACAGGGTCGTCGCTGATGCACAGGCGAGTCGCGGCACACTCAACGCCATCGAATCGCTCGCCAAAAAACTCGTACGGGCCCGCCGCCCACGCGATCTCCACTCGGTACACGCCCGGGGGGATGCTCACCGCCAGCTCGCGCGGGGGCCTCGTCGGTAGTCCATTTTCGTATCTCCAGACGTCGTCGTCGTCCCACGGCGCATCGACGACGAGCCGACCGCTGGGAACGCGGACGGTGGTCAGCTCCTCGACGCCTGTCACGACTATCGGCGTTGTCGGATCGTCGTACACCGCCCCCAGACGCGCACCGGGCGTGAAAGCCGCCTCCAGGTACCAGGTGGCCTCAGGCCCGGCTGCCAGTCGAGCGTCCCCGATCCATTCCATGTCTCACCCCTCCTCACCGCCCGGCCGGGCGGTCAACCGAAAGCTACGTGGGCCCGCTGACATCGGCACTTCTGCAACGTCACGATCCGTGATCGCTCCCCGAAATCCGTGCCAGAACCCAGTAGTGAAATCGGTTGTCGATGGGTTGGGGAGGCACCCCGTTCTGCGGGAAGGCGGTGTCGACGAGCTCTGGAGGCACCGAGCCTTGGCCAGGACGCCGTGGGACGCTCCCGGCGAAGAACGCTGGGCACAGCAGATGTCACAGGTCGAGCTGTCCGCGGCAATCCGGCGTGACCATCGCGACGGGCCGCCGATGCGCAGTCATGCACGGCTCCACCGAACTGACCGGGGACCTCGACTGCTCCGGGACGGCGCCCCTGACGAGGCGCGCGCGTTGCGCGACGCCCTCGCGCAGTGCGGCTGCGGCGTCCTGCTCGATCTCGACCACGAACAGGTGGGGTACCGGGTCACCGGTGCCGGCGGAGACTTGTGCACCCCGCCCTTCGCTGGGGCACGATGGATGTCACCCCCTGTCTGAGCAGGGCCGAGACCACTCGTGACCCCCGCGGGCTTCACCATCCGCCAGGCCGGACCTGTGATGGTCTGATTCGCATGCGGCGAGCCCTCGGCCGCCCAAGACCCACCGTCGCGCGGACGAACTCGAACGACTACGCAACTGACCGGGGAATGACAGCTTTCTCCGTCGCCTCTCGCAGTTTCAGTCCAGGCCGCGACGGGCGACGGCGAGGAACTCCGCCTTGAACGACTCCAGGCGCTCGGCCACGCTGGTCCCGTCGCCCTCCTGCCAGATCACCTGATTCGAAGCGCGCGTGTAGGCGGTCGCCGGTGCGTGAAGGTCGGGGGAAGACAGCAGTTGGACGCCGTTCTCGGCTATGCGCAGGCCGTCCATTGCCGGCCTCCGGTACCACTCATCACCGACCTCCCACTGGAGCGGTCGCGCATGTGCGACGCCCTCAGCCTCCAGGGCAACCGGACGAATTCCAGCACAGTCCTGATGCGCTCGGCACGTCGCTCCTCCGCAGCGCCGCAGCCCGTCTTTGTTCCTCAGCCCGGTCAGCCGCCCGTTGTGTCGTGCGCTGGGTCAGATATGTCAGCCCACCTCCCACCGCCACACCGACCGTCGAAGCCACCGGCGTCCACAGATCTCCTGCCATGGCCGATTACTACCAGCACCTGTCCACCGCCCGCTGCCGATCGTGTGATGCGGACAGGTCCGCCCTTTGGGTCGGGCCTCTCCGAGGTCCGTTCCCGAAGCCGGCCGGCGCTGTCCGTCGCGCGGTTGCCTGGCGCCTGGCGCTGTCGTGGAAGGCCTCAACCGTGATCGCGACGCCGCCCAGCCTGACGCGACGGTGAACCGGGTCACGACCGGCCGGGCGGCTCTGGAGGCAACCACCACGTTCCACCATCTAGTGGTCACAGCCACTCGTTGAGGACTGCAACCAGCACGGTCGCCTCGTCTCGGACGGCGACTCCGTCGTGTCCCGCGGCCCTCGTGCGGTGCCGTTGCAGCCGGTTGAGCCCGCACTCCACCGCGTGGCGTTCCTTGTGGTCGTCCTTGTCGAAGCCGGTGGCCGACCGCCCAGGGGACCCGAGGCCCTAGTCCGTCGAACCGGTGGCCGACGGCAGCGCCTCGACGACGAAGAACAGGAAACAGGGCTTGGTCGACAGGCCGTGGAAGCCGTCGGGGAACAGTTCACGGGCGGCTGGGTCGGGCTGCGGCTCACTGATGACGGAGAGGCGGAAACCCGCGGTGGCGAAGGCATCGATCATCGCGTGCAACGGCTTGCGCCAAAGTCGCATCGGGGTGGACTGCCCGCCGAGCATCCAGTCGAACGTGTAGCTGGTGGTCGCGAAGTAGTCAGGCCGGCAGTCCCGGTTCGTGTAAGCCGTAATGGGGTGGTCCACGGACACGATCAGCCGACCGCCGGGCCTGAGCACTCGCCGCAATTCGGTCAGCGTCGGCCCCCAGTCCTCCAGGTAGTGCAGGACCAGCGACGCGACCACGTCATCGAAGGCACCGTCATCGATCGGCAATCGGTCGCTCAGGTCGGCCACGTGCAGCGCTACGTCGTCACCGAGCCTCCGCCTGGCCAGTGCCAGCATCCCGGCGCTGGCGTCGATGCCGGTGACGGTGGCACCGCGGTCGCGAAGTGCGGCGGTAAGGGGGCCCGAGCCGCAGCCGGCGTCCAGGACCCGACGGCCGGCCACGTCTCCGGCGAGGGCCAGCATCGCGGGCCGTTCGTAGTACGCGTTCACGAGGTTGTTCTCGTTCTCCGCCGCGTAGACCTCGGCGAAACTGTCGTAGTCGTTCACCCGGCCCGGATCGCCACACTGGACCGAGCTGTCGGGTACGGCGGTTGCGCGTTCCATCGTCGCAGCCTAGTAGTCACATGATCCGCCGGATAGGTCCTGCACGCGGTACGTCGGGTTCTGGAGACGGCTCCTGAGACACATCCTGGCGGCCCCGCACGGTCTGCCGCCCAGCGCTCCGGAAGGAGCGAAGGCGGCGGACGGAGTCGAGTGAAGCCGACACCGAAACACGGTCGAGCCCGTGCCACCCCTCACTACCGTTGCCGAGCTCACCGCTTGACCCGTCGCAGGGTGAGCTGGCGGGGTCGAACTCGCCTTCGGTGCCCTGGTGACGCAACCGGGCGTGGAAGGTGCTGGGCGTGGGCGGCGCCGTCCGCGGGGCTGATCTTCCACGGATCGTTGGTGTTCCTGCTCCTCGGCATGGTCGCCGCCACCGCACCCCGCGCGCGGCGATCGCGGCCTTCGTGCGCCTGGCGAACGTCAGGTGAGCCTTCTGACCTCAGCACCCGTCTTCCCGTCGGCATCATGGTGATACTGGTCGTCTCCTGCCTGCAGGACCGCCGGTGCCGAGCATTTTCGGCGGCACCGCCGCCCCCGTGATCCTGGCTCAGGCTCAGGCTCCGGCTTCGCTGAGTCCGCTTGCCCGCAGCGCCCAGGGGCCTGTGTCCTCGACGGTGAGCCGGAACGGCGGCGTGGCCTCGTGCGTCGACGCGGCTAATGTCGGTGACATGAGCGAACACTCGGAACGTTCCGTCGTCGTCGAACGCACCAGCAGCGGGCAGTTCGTAGCGACCAATGCCCGCGGAGGATCGATCAGTTTCGGTACGTCGTCGGCAAGCGACCAGAACATCGGATTCACCCCTGTCGAGCTGTTCCTGGCCGCGATCGGCGGCTGCACGGCCGTGGACGTCGATGTAGCCACCGGCCGTCACGCAGAGCCCACTCGGTTCTCCGTGACCGTCACCGGAGACAAGGTCAGCGACGACCTGGGCAACCACATGACGAACCTCAAGGCCGCCTTCACCGTGCAATTCCCGGACGACGAGGGCGCGGAGCGCGCCCGCGCGATCCTGCCCCGGGCAGTCCAGGCATCCCATGACCGTCTCTGCACCGTGAGCAGAACCGTCGAGATCGGCACACCCGTGACCACGACCGTCAACAACACCTGACCACCGGGCCCCGTCCGCTCGACGGGGCACCGGTGAAGCATTGTGCCCCCGCGCGAGCGCCTGCGGCACCGAGGTCGCCGCGTGCATTCGTCCTGTCGGCCCAGCGTGCCGAACAACATGTTCCTGCGGCCTCGGCCGGACAAGTAGTCGACGTGTTCGCGCGGGTAGCGGCGGGCGGTGTAGGCGCTGGTGTCGATGTAGACGTTCGTGTGCTTGTCGGCCACCGCGACCATTCCCGTGGTCCACGGGTAGCCGATGTGACCACACACGTTGGTCAAGTCGGGAAGGTCGAGCGCCACCTGGTCGAGGTAGGGGAGCGGACGGCGGGTCTCCGACGGGCGCAGCGGGCCGGTGTGCCCGCCCTGAGTGCAGAAGGGACTACCGAGGTCGACGCATGCGGCGTACAGCGGGCAGTACAGCCGGTCAGTGGGCGGAAGCTGCCACAGCCGGGCACGATCCGCAGAGCCACGAATCCGCGTTCCTCCACTGCCCGGCACAGCTCTCTCACCACCCGGGCCGGACGGGTCAGGTCTGCGCCGGCCAGATCCCCCGATCGATCGCCACGGACGGGTCCTCATCGACTCGCCCGGATCGGCTACGGCGGCGTGGGCGTGGACCATGACGCTTTGATGCCTGCCGTGGCACGCCGAAGCGCGCCAGGGCTGACCTGGCTGCAGGCCGACCTCGCGGACTTCGAGCAGGCCTCTGCGGGCCGTCGGCTCCGGCTTCGACCTCGTCGTCGCGGAAGCCGACGTCTCCCGCACCTCGCACCGTCCGCTTCGCCTCCCAGCGCCGCTGGTTCCTTCCCGCGGTCCCGCCCGAGCCGTCACTCCTCGCGCAGGCTCGTCACCAGTTCGCGCGGCAGGCCATGGGTGTCGTGGAGGTAGCGGAAGTCCTCTTCTCCCAGCGGGCCCCGGAAACGGGGCCGGGCGAGTACCTTCCGGCCGCGTTCCAGGAGCCGGCGGAACCGACGCTCTTCCTCCAGGAGCAGTCGGCGTACGGGTTCGGTGCCGCCCTCCTGCCGGAAGTGCCCCAGCGTGTGCGAGACGAGTTCGCCGGGGAGATCGCCGAGTCCGCGTGAGGGGTCGTCCCGCCACAGAACGGTGAGTACCCGGCGCAGGAGGCGCCGCAGCACATAGCCTTGCCCGGTGTTGGCCGGGCGGACCCCGTCGCCGACGACCACGACGGCCGAACGCAGGTGGTCGCAGACCAGCCGCAACGACGGCTCGTCCAGCGGCCACAGGGCGAGGACGAGACGCCGCCATGGTTCGAAGACATCGCACTCGAACACCGACGGCCTGCCCTGCAACAGCGAGGCCAGGCGTTCCAGACCCAAGCCGGTGTCGACGTTGCGCTGCGGAAGCGGCACGAGGCTGCCGTCGTCGAGGCGACGATGGCGCATCATGACGTGGTTCCACACCTCCACCCAGCGGTCGTCGCGGGTGGGCGTCGAGCGGGGCGGGGCGTCGCCGGTCCACAGGAAGATCTCCGAGTCGGGTCCGCACGGGCCGACCGGCCCGTTGGACCACCAGTTGTCCTCCACCGTCTCCTCCACGGGCACACCGCGCTCCTGCCACAGCCGGAGAGAGGAGACGTCGGGCCCGACCTGGTCGTCGCCGCCGAACACGGTGGTGTGCAGCAGGCCCGGATCGACGCCCAGCCCTTCGGTGAGCAGCCGGTAACCCCAGTCGAGGCTCTGCGGTCCCTCGTAGTCGCCCAGCGACCAGGTGCCGAGCATCTCGAAGACCGTCAGGTGGGTGCTGTCGCCGACCTCGTCCAGGTCGGTGGTGCGCAGGCACCGCTGCACGTTGACCAGCCGCCGGCCCAGCGGATGGGGGCGGCCCTCCAGATACGGGGTGAGCGGATGCATGCCGGAGGTGGTGAACAGCACGGGGTCGCCGGGCGGCGGCAGCAGCGTCGAGCCGGTGATCCGGCGATGGCCGTGATCCTCGTAGTACTCGACGAACGTACGGATCAGCTGCTCGGTGTTCATGAGGTGACTCCTTCGCGTCGCGGCAAGAGAGGCACCGGAGAACGGGACCGCGCGATCGTCGCAGCGAGGCGAAGGGTGACAGAGCACCACGTGGCCATCGGCGGGCCGTTTCCGGTCGCCGATGGGGGGAGGGAGGAAGGTCAGGCGGCGGCAACCGGCGAGCTGGTCGCTCGCGCGGTCATGAAGACGCTTCGCCCGATGATGTGCATGGCCCCAAGGTAACGCACCCTGTCGCACGAGGCACGTGCTTAATTCAGGACTGCGGGACCTTCCTACGTCGACGCCCGTGCTCGCCGCGGCCCACGGAACCGCGGCTCCCACTGCGGTGCGCTCGCGGCCAAACCCCGCAGCAGGACGGGTTCGCCGGCGAACGGTGCGCTCGCACCGCCGACGGGCGGACGGCCGGGGGTCGTACCGGACGGCGGCCCCGGCCGGCGACCCGCGTCGGCCAAAAGGGTCCGGGACCACATCACGTCCCCGGCGGCACTGAGAAGGTACGTCCATGACGACACCCGCAGAACTGGTCCGTTCCCTCGTCCGCACCCGGGCCTCGCTCGACGGGGAGGAAGTCACGTACTGGTGGACCGGCGACGTGTACTCGTGGGCCCCGGACGAGCCCCACGAGCGCCTCTTCGGCTTCGAAGGGCTCAACGTCGCACGTCTCGTCCAGGACACCGAGGACGGCCCGGACGCCTACCGGCTGCTCACCCGTGAGGCCGCCTTGTACCTGGACCCCAACACCCGCGAGATTCTGGAGACCTGGCGGGACCTGCCGGTGGTACACGTATGGAACGACCCGGCCAATCAGAAGTGGCGCCCCTTCCCGGTCCCGGTCACCGAACTCGGTGAACTGGTCTGTTTCAGCCTGGAGATCCCACTCGCCTACCCCTCGCCCCTGCCGGTCGCCGAGTATCCCGTCCACTCGGCCGGCGACACGTACAAGGCGCTGGAGTGCTTCCAGTTCTTCGCCCGCCGCTCCGACCTGGCGGGACGGGCACCCAGCGTCCCGGCCACCATGTCGTGGACCCGGATGTCCCCGTGGCTGCCGTGGATGGCGCGCGGGCAGCGACCCGGCGGCCTCACGTTCCACTGCCGAGGCCGCAAGCTCGGCTCGTACGCCGAAGTCCCCGAACGCACCCGCGCGTACGTCGCCGACCACCACCCCGAGTTCGCCCACGCCCCGAAGATCTGGACCGAGCCGAACGAAACCAGTTGGACCTACTTCCGCAGGCTGCACCCGCCGAAGTAGCCGCGAAGCCGCCGGCCGCGGATTCCTCCCGGCGAGACGGCTGTGCCCGCGGCGCCCCCAACCGTACGACCCGGAGCCCGGACCTCCCGGACTTCGTCCGCCAATCATCCACCGTCCTCTCGGCACTCACCTCGGCCGCGAGGGTTCGGCGACGGAGTGGACCGGACCGGAGGAAAGATGTCCCCGAAGAGCAAGAGAACCCGCGCCGCGCTGGCTGCCCTGGTCGTAGCCGCCGGCACCCTGGGGACGGCGGGAGCTGCGCAGGTGGAGCAGTCGCATCGCGGGCAACAGCAGCACCAGCAGCGGCCGAGCCTGTTCGAGCGCACCGCCACCTACCTGGTCCTCCAGAACCGTCCGGCCGATGAGGACGCGGAGGCCGGGTCCGTCGCGGAGATGTCCTCGGTCAGCGAGGACGGCCGCACCCTCGTCTACAACGACGCGGTGGCCCGCCGGATCGGCTTCCTGGACATCGCCGACCCCGACCGCCCGCGCGGCTTGGGCACCCTGTCACTGGATCAGCTCGGCGACGCCGAGGACGAGCCGACCTCGGTGACCGTGGTCGGCCAGTACGTCCTGGTGGTCGTCGACACCAGCGCCGGCCATGCCCAGCCCTCCGGACGGCTCGACGTCGTCTCGCTGCGCGACCGCAAGCGGGTGGCGAGCTTCGACCTCGGCGGGCAGCCCGACTCCATCGCCCTCAGCAAGGACAAGCGGTACGCCGCGATCGCGATCGAGAACGAGCGGGACGAGGAGGCGACCCCGCCCGGCCGCGACGAGGGCGACCTGCCGCAGACACCGGCCGGCTTCGTGCAGATCCTCGACCTGGGCCGAGGCGCAACTCCCGCGCAACGGCGGACCCGGAAGGTCCCGCTGACCATGGCCGACGGCCGGGCGCTGCCCGTGCTCGCCAAGGCGTCCATCAGCGAACCGACGGACCCTGAGCCGGAGTACGCCTCGATCAACAGCCGCAACCAGCTCGCGGTGACGCTGCAGAGAACAACGGTGTCGCTCTCATCGACCTGCGGCACACTGACAGCTCTGTCTCTTCCAGTTCGGGTTCTGGCTCGCTTCCCGTGAAGCGCGCACGCTGAGTGACGATTGACGCTCGGATCGACCTTCGGGAACTTGCCTGAAAATGACCAGTGCCGATCTTGGTGTGGCCGACAGTGCGGCGTCGTGGATGAGACGTTGCTCCGGCTGGAGGAGCTGTTGTTCCCGTCCATCGCGGACGTGGCGGTGCTGTCGGTGGACGTGAACGACGAGGCGATAAGCATCGGGGCCCGAAGTACGGCGGCTGGGGCAGCGTGTCCTGACTGCGGGAGCCGATCGAGTCGAGTACACAGCTCCTACCTGCGGATTCCCGCCGACGTGCCCAGTGCGGGACGGCGGGTGGTCCTCTGCCTTCGGGTCCGCAGGTTCTTCTGTCCGGACGATTCATGCGGACGGCGGACGTTCGTCGAGCAGATGTCAGGGCTGACCCGGCGGCACAGCAGGTGGACGGAGCGGTTGCGTTCGACGCTTGTTGCGATCGGGCTCGCCCTCGCTGGCCGGGCCGGTGCCCGGATGGCACGGGTCTTCGGGGTGTCCGTCAGCCGCAGCGCGGTGTTGCGGTTGCTCGACGCGTTGCCTGACCCGGAGACGCCGGCCCCACGGGTGGTCGGCGTTGATGAGTACGCCATGCGCAAAGGCCGCGTCTACGGGACTGTTCTGGTCGATGTCGAGACCCGACGGCCGGTTGATCTGTTGCCCGATCGGGAGGCGTCGACCCTGGCCAAGTGGCTGGCGAAGCGCCCCGGAATCGAGGTCGTGTGCCGGGATCGAGCTCCGTTCTTCGCAGAAGGTGCCACAGCTGGGGCGCCTCAGGCGGTCCAAGTTGCTGATCGGTGGCACCTTTGGCACAACCTCTGGGAGGCCGCTGAACGGTGCGTCGCCGATCACCGAGCTTGCCTACGGGGCACGGCGCCCGAGCCACCCCGCCCGGTTGAGCCCGATGCCCCCACGGACAGCTCTGGCTCGCCGTGGCCCACCGGCCACCGGTTCGCCAACCGGACTCGGGCCAACCACGCGGCCGTCCACGCGCTGCTCGCCGCCGGGGGCATGTCAACCGGATCAAGATGCTCAAACGGCAGATGTTCGGCCGAGCCGGATTCCTGCTCCTCCGAAAGCGAGTACTGCTCTACAGGTGACCGACGCGTCAGGACGGATGTCCCGCTGGCTCGTACCGCTCATCGATTCGGCGAGGAGCCACGCCGAGAACCAAGTTCTCCATGGCGTGAGGCACCGGTCCGAAACTGCCAATCCAGGTTTCGACGAGATAGATCACGCCCTCTTCGTCGATACCCAGGAAGAACCGGCCGTGGTCCAGCTCACCGAGCGGGTAGAGATGGCGCCCGATCGCTTCGCCCCACTCCGTGAATCGATCATCCTCGCCCCAGGCCAGCTCGGGGTCCAGCTCGAACGGCGTGCGTGCACAGCTGATCCCTGGTCCGCTGACGTTCACAGTCAAACCGCCGAACTCTTGCAGGAAGGCTTCCGCAGCGTCGTGCATGGCGAGGCCGACTCCTTCGAACATGGATCGCCAGCGGGCCGTGTCTACCTTCCGTCTAGGCGTCCAGCCCGACGCCTCCAACACCTCATCTACCTCTGGCGACCAGCTACTCATCTGGGGCCCCGACTCCTCAGCTAGGGGTGAGCAGTGATCATCTCAGCAGCCGACGTCACTGAACAGCGTGTGACCGGTTCACGGAAAGCGAGCCAGAACCCAGTTCCGACAGCTCTTGTCGCGGTCAGCCCAGGGGGACGAGTTCGCAGGCCCGCCCTCAGACCCGGGTGAGCTCGGCGGCACCGAAGGAGACGTCGAAACGGTCGCACCAGACACTCACACTGGTGTAGCGGGACGGGTCGACGCCGGCCGGTACCGTGTAGTTCTGGTTGCCCTTGTTCCCCTTGAGCTTCCCGAGACTGACGTAGTTGCCGTCGTCGAACACGTGCCAGCCGGCCGTCCCTCGCTTCACCGGCGCGTCGGTCAACCACACCCGCAGGTCCGGACCGTTGCTCGTATCGAGGTTCTCGACACGCACGATGTGGGAGCCGTCGGTGAGCCGCACCAGTTTCACCGTTCCCGAGGTCGCGTGCTCGTGGCTGATCAGCCCGCCGCTCGCCAGGGTCACCGGTCCGGCCGAGGCCGGCGTGGAAGGCGTGGCAGCGGACGGCTCCCCAGCGGACGGCCGCAGTGGAGAAGCGGTCCCGGGCAGTGCCTCGTCGACGGTCTTTTCTTGCCACAGCTTCCACGGCTGAAACCAGTAGGATCCGAAACCGCCCACGGCGACAGCCACGGTCAGCGCCCCGATCACCCATGGTCTGACCAGCACCCCACGAAGACGTCCCATTGCGCCCCTCCCGACCGAAAGTCGTTGACTCGGGACCATTCAATGCGAGAACCGGCCGGCACGGGCCATCCGGCAGATGACGAAAGTCTTACGCTCCCAACGACACCGATTGGGGACACTGGCCGGGAGCGGTGGTGCGCGCGGGACGACGCGGTCGACCTGGAGGTGCTGCGGCCCGACCCTACGAGCGCAAATCTCGCAAGCAGGACTTCTGCTCCTTACGAAACGAGGACGTCACGGCGCGGGCAGCCCTCGGCGACGACACCCGCATGCGTGCGGTGCGAGGCTGGGCTCATGCAGCAGCCCCACGAGTCCGCCTCCGCGGATGTGTACCCCGGTCGGTCCCCGGATGTGCCGCCCTCGACCGGTCCTGCCCGGATCCTGGTCGTCGACGACGACCCCACGGTCGCGGAGGTCGTCGCCGGATACCTGGTACGCGCGGGTCACGTCGTCGACCGGGCCGACGACGGCCCCGCCGCGCTCGGCCGAGCCGCCGCGCACTGGCCGGACCTGGTGGTCCTGGACCTCATGCTGCCCGGCATGGACGGTCTCGAGGTGTGTCGGCGGATACGCGGCGCGGGACCCGTGCCGGTCATCATGTTGACTGCTCGTGGTGAGGAGGACGACCGGATCCTGGGCCTGGAGGTCGGTGCCGACGACTACGTGACCAAGCCGTTCAGTCCGCGTGAGCTGGTGCTGAGGGTCGAGTCGGTCCTGCGCCGTACCCGGCCGGCCGCGGCGCCGCGCCCGCCGTCCGCGGCCGGCCTGACCGTCGACCCCACTGCCCGCAGGGCCACCAAGGACGGCGCCGAACTGGCCCTGACCCTGCGCGAGTTCGACCTGCTCGCCTTCTTCCTCCGGCACCCGGGGCGGGCCTTCGCCAGGGAGGAGTTGATGCGCGAGGTGTGGGGCTGGGACTTCGGCGACCTGTCCACCGTCACCGTCCACGTACGGCGGTTGCGCGGCAAGGTCGAGGAGGACCCGGCCCGGCCCCGGCTGATACAGACGGTGTGGGGCGTGGGCTACCGCTTCGACCCTGCCGGGCGGGAGGCGAACTGACGTGCACGACATCCTTCTCATCGCCGTCTACGCCTTCACCGGCGCCGCCGCCACCGGTCTGGTCGGCGCGGGCGTGCTGCGGCTGATCCGGCGGCGTTCGCTGACGGCGTCGCTCGCCGTGGTGGCGGCCGTAGCCGTACTCGCGATGCTCGCGGGCACCCTCGTGGTCGCCTGGGCGATGTTCCTGTCCCCGCACGACCTGTCCGTCGTGACTACCGTCGTGGCGATGGCCGCCGTCGTCTCCCTGGCCACCGCGCTGCTGCTGGGCCGCTGGGTGGTCGCCCGGAGCCGTGAACTCGCCGTGGCGGCGCGCTCGTTCGGCGACAGCGGCGACTATGCGGCCCCCGCCACACCGGCGACCGCCGAACTCGACGCGCTCAGCCGGGAACTGGCGGCCACGAGCGCCCGGCTCACCGAGTCCCGTGAACGGGAGCGAGCCCTGGAGACCTCCCGGCGCGAACTCGTCGCCTGGATCTCGCACGACCTGCGTACCCCGCTGGCCGGTCTGCGCGCCATGTCCGAGGCCCTGGAGGACGGCGTCGCCGCGGACCCCGACCGCTATCTGCGGCAGATCCGCACCGAGGTGGAACGCCTCAACGACATGGTCGGTGACCTCTTCGAACTCTCCCGCATCCAGGCCGGCGCCCTCCTCCTCGCCCCGTCCCGGATCTCCCTCTACGACCTGGTGGGCGACGCCCTCGCGGGTGCGGACCCGCTCGCCCGCGAGCACGGTGTGCGGCTGGTCGGCGACGCCGTGGCCGCCGTACCGGTAGAGGTGGACGGCAAGGAGATGAGCCGGGTCCTCGGCAACCTCCTCGTCAACGCGATCCGCCGCACCCCCGCCGACGGCACGGTCGCGGTCGCCGCCGAGCGCTCGTCCGAGGGCGTGGTGGTCTCGGTGACCGACGGCTGCGGCGGCATCCCGGAGGAGGACCTGCCGCGCGTCTTCGACACCGGCTGGCGCGGCACCCACGCCCGTACGCCCCCGGCCGGCGCGGGCCTGGGCCTGGCCATCGTGCGCGGCATCGTCGAGGCCCACCGCGGCCGCGCCACGGTCCGCAACATACCGGGCGGCTGCCGCTTCGAGGTCCTTCTGCCGTCGGCGGAGCGGTGAGGCCCAGAGGCCTGGCGGCCCAGCTCCGCCGGCGCGAACCGCCGCATGCCCTCGGCGACCCCGACGTGCGGCCGCCGCCCCGTCCCGTTCCGCAGTCGTGCGCAGCCGACGGTGATGCGGCGTACGTCGCCCATCCGGTACTCGCCCCGTTTCGCGGGCGCGCGCAGCCTTGCTCTCCGTGGACGAGCATCGACCCGGCGCGCACGAGCCGTCGGACGCTCGCCTAGGCATGGCGGCCCTCGTCGCCGGGACTGTCGCGGACGTCGAAGCAGACGGCCTCGTGCCCGTGCTCCCGCGGGGTGTTCCGACGGCGTGCCGCCGGGCGGGTGGGGATACAGTCGGCCGGACTGATGGGACGGCAGCTTGCTGGTGCCCTTGCGCCGTTCATCCGGCCGAAGCAGTGAGGGCCGCCGAGTGCTCGGCGCGGCGCGTCTACGGGTCGGTGGTCCGGGTGACCCAGGCGACGTGGCCGTCGGGCCGTACGAGGACCTCAGCCGCGTCGCGCAGGTCGGGGTGATCGTCGTGCGCGGTGACCAGTGCGGTGGTCACACGCGTCCTGTGTTCGCGGTCGGTGTTCGTTGCCGTGCCGGGCGCGGGTGCCAGGTCGTAGTGGACGAACCGGGCCGTGTGCAGAAGGTCGTAGACCCGGGTGACGGGCGAGTCCGCGGCCGTCAGCGTGATGTCCGGCATCCAGTGTCCCACCAGCGGATCGGCGTCCAGGGCCCGTGGGCCGGTAGGCGGTGCCCAGCGCGGAGACCCGGGCGGCGAGCGTGCGATTGACCTCGTCCTGGCCCAGGAGCTCGTCCATCAGGGCGCGCGGGGCGGTGGCGGGGCGTCGGTACCGGGGGACGAGGGCGAGTGCCATGAGCAGGGTCTGGATCTCCGCGTTCTCCGTGACTTGCGCCACCGGGCGGTGCTCGGCCTCGTAGCTGTCCAGCAGGCCCGGTGGTGCCCAGCCCTCGATATCGGCGGCCAGCTTCCAGCCGAGGTTCGACGTCGTCCTTCACGGGAGTCACCCTTTCTCGCCCACGCCATCAGTGACCGGGCGCCCACCCCGTCGATGCTGGTCACCCCGCCCCCTCATGTGTCGACGCGTGCGGGCCCCGAGGTCGGGAGCCGTTCTCGCGCAGCCACGTTGTGCAGACCTGCCGCCCGCGGGTGGTCCGGCCTTGCGCCGGACCGGACGGCGGTCGGTCCTCTGATCAGCGTCTTGACGGCACCCCTCGAGCCCGGTGACGCCACCCCCCGAGGTCATCCGATCGACAGGGGGCAACAGTCATGCCGGGCCCGGAGGCCGGCGGCCCTCTTGCAGGACCGCGAAGAAGATTCGGGGGAGACCGTGGCCCCGCCCCCTCCGCCGCGTGCCGCAGCCCGCATCAACCAGTGCCCAGCGCTGCGCGCCCCCGGAAGTTCCTGCGATGAGTTTCCAGCGGTTGCGCGGTCTACCCGTCGAGGAAGGGAGCGCACCATGCGCAAGATCATCGTTTGCACGTTCCTGACGCTGGACGGCGTCATGCAGGCACCGGGCGGTCCGGACGAGGACGCGGAGAGCGGCTTCGAGCACGGCGGCTGGCAGAAGCCGGTGGACGACGACGAGGTCGGCACGGCCATCGCCGGCTGGTACGAGAACGCCGACGCGATGCTGCTCGGACGCAAGACGTACGACATCTTCGCGTCGTACTGGCCGACCGCCGATCCCGGCAACCCGTTCACCCGTCGGATGAACAGCATGCACAAGTACGTGGCGTCCCGGACCCTCACGTCCGTCGAGTGGCGGAACTCCACGCTGCTGGAGGGCGACGTCGCCGACGCCGTACGCGAACTGAAGGCGGCCGACGGCGGCGACATCAACGTCGTCGGCAGCGGCGACCTCGCCCAGACCCTCATGCGGCACGGCCTCGTGGACGAGTTCCGGCTGACCATCCATCCGGTGATCATCGGTACCGGCAAGCGGCTGTTCGCCGGCGGAACGATCCCCACTGCGCTGGAGCCGGTCAACGTCTCGACGACGAAGGGCGGCACCGTCGTAGGCGTGTACCGGCCGAACGGCAAGCCGAGCTACGACAGCTACTGAAGGGCGCGGGTGCGGCGCTCACGCCCGCCGCCGGACCGTCGCGCCGGCGGCCGAGCGTCGAGGGCCGGCCTCCGGTAGCACCCATTCCGGGAATCCACGACTTCCTGAATTCAGTCAGCCATGTACTATCGTGTCCGTGCTGATCGCTGCCCCCGACATCGAAATGCTGACCCGATTCGGCCGAGCCCTCGCCGACCCGATCCGCTGCCGGATCCTGCTCGCCCTGCGCGAGGCTCCCGCCTACCCGGCCGACCTCGCCGATGCGCTCGACATCTCCCGTACGCGACTGTCGAACCACCTGGCGTGCCTGCGTGACTGCGGCTTGGTCGTCACCGTGCCCGACGGGCGCCGCACCCGCTACGAACTCGCCGACGAACGCCTCGGCCACGCCCTGGACGACCTGCGCACCGTTGTGGTGGCCGTCGAGACCGACCGCACCTGCCCGGACGCAGATGAGAGGGCGTGCTGCTGATGGCTGCCGGGACACCGATATCCCTCGCGCCGTCACCGGCCCGGCGCGAGGCTCTCGCCAGGCGCATACGCTTGCTGGTCGCCGCCACCATCTCCTACAACCTCATCGAGGCCATCGTCGCGATCACCGCCGGGACGATCGCCTCCTCGACTGCCCTGATCGGCTTCGGTCTCGACTCGGTCATCGAAATCTCCTCCGCGGCCGCGGTCGCATGGCAGTTCTCCGCCCGCGAGCAGACCGAGCGCGAGACCCGGGAGAAGACCACCCTGCGGATCATCTCCGTTTCGTTCCTCGCCCTCGCTGCCTACGTCACCTTTGACGCCGTCCGGGCGCTCACCGGCACAGCCGAGGCAGAACGCTCCCTGCTCGGCGTCGCCATCGCCGCCCTGTCGCTGGCGGTCATGCCGCTTCTGTCCACCGCGCAGCGCAAGGCCGGTCGTGAACTCGGCTCGGCCTCCGCGGTCGCCGACTCCAAGCAGACCCTCCTGTGCACGTACCTGTCCGCCGTGCTACTGGTCGGCCTGGGCCTCAACGCCGCCCTGGGCTGGTCATGGGCCGACCCCGTCGCCGCCCTCGCCATCGCCGCCATCGCCGTCAAGGAAGGCCGCGATGCCTGGCAGGGCAAGGGCTGCTGCGCTCCGGCGGTGGCGACGGCCACCGGCGACACCGGGGCAGAAACGTGCGGTAGCTGCCGTCCGGGCTGCGCCTGCTGCGACTGACCGTTCACTGTGTGGAGCGTCCCCAGCGGTACGCCGAGGCCGCAGGCCAGGCGCCGCTCCTCCCGCCCGGCGAACGGTGCCGCTGCCACTGGTCAACGCCGGCCCTCAAAAGGCAAGCACCCTTGCAGTACGAGAGCACCGAATCCGTTGTGCGAAGCGACATTTCGTGCCCTCTCCCACAGGCCCATACGGTCGGATCATGGACTGGAATTTCCCGACGGCCGAACAACTCACCGCTGCCCTGCGAGCTGGTGAAGTGACTTCGGCGGAACTGACCGACGAGGCGATCGCCCGTATCGAACGGGACGACGATGCGATCAACGCGATCTGTGTGCCGGACTTCGACCGTGCACGGGCCGCCGCGCACGGTGCCGACCGGGCGCGCGCCCGAGGTGAGGACCGGCCGCTGCTGGGCATTCCGGTGACGGTCAAGGAGTCGTACGACATCGCTGGGCTGCCCACGACCTGGGGTATGCCGCCGCAGCACCGGACCTTCGTGCCGACCGAGGACGCGGTGCAGGTGTCGTGGCTCAAGGCCGCCGGCGCGGTGGTGCTCGGCAAGACCAACGTGCCCGTGGGGTTGCAGGACGTGCAGACCTTCAACGAGATCTACGGCACCACCAACAACCCGTGGAATCACCGTCGTACGTCGGGCGGATCCTCCGGCGGCTCGGCGGCGGCCCTGGCGTCCGGGTTCGGCGCGCTGTCCATCGGCTCCGACCTAGCCGGTTCGTTGCGCACCCCCGCGCACTTCTGCGGCATTTACGCGCACAAGCCGACGCTCGGGCTGGCGGCGAGCCGCGGCATGGTCCCGCCGCCGGGGCCGGCCCTGCCGGTCGAGCACGACCTTGCCGTCGTCGGTCCGATGGCGCGCAGCGCTCGCGACCTCACCCTCCTGCTCGACGTCATGGCCGGACCGGACCCGCTGACGCTGGGCATGGCGTACCACCTGAGCCTGCCACCCGCGCGCCACGAACGGCTCTGTGACTTCCGGGTCCTGATCCTCGACGAGCATCCGCTCATTCCGACCGGATCCGCTGTCCGGGCTGGCGTGGGCCGGGTGGCCGACGCGCTCGTCGCCGGCGGTGCCCGCGTCGAGCGGGACAGTCCGCTGCTGCCCGACCTGACCGAAGCCGCGGTGCTCTACACGAAGTTCCTGTTCTCGGGCTCCGTCGCACGCTTTCCCATCGAATCGTACGAGCAGCTGCAGGCCCGTGCCGCCGAATTGAGCGCAGACGACGAGAGCCTCGATGCGGCGCGGCTGCGCGGCATGGTGTTCAGCCACCGCGACTGGATCGAGGCGAACAGCTTGCGCGAGCTCCACCGCCATGGCTGGCGGCGGTTCTTCGCCGAGTTCGACGCCGTGGTGTGTCCCATCACGCCCACTCCCGCCTTCCCGCACGACCAGAACCCCGACCTGATGAAACGTCGGATCGACATCGACGGCGTCGACTGTCCGTACTTCGACCAGCTCGTCTGGGCGGGTCTGGCCACCCTGCCCGGTCTGCCCGCCACCGCTGTACCAACGGGCCGGTCGCCTGAGGGTCTGCCGGTGGGAGTGCAGCTCATCGGTCCGATGCTCGAGGACCGCACCCCGCTGCGGCTGGCCGAATTGCTCGAGCAGGAGATCGGCGGCTTCCAGGCACCGAAGTAGGGCGTACTGCTTGGGTGTCCGTCGACGGCGAGGCACGGACCACGAAGCGATCCTCGGTATGCGGAGTCGACCACTCCGAGCACAGCTTCTGGTGGTCGGTCCGTCTCGGGGTCGGCCGAGGGCGTGATCATCCGGTTCGTCCTGCCGATGCCGCCCCCTCTCGGTGCGCTCTGGCCGCGGTCGGGCACGATCACCGGTCTGACCGCGGCTATGAAGCCGATCCGCTCCTATGGCCGCGGTGTGCTGTCCGAGCGCCAGGTGGTGAGGCGAGGATGCCCCGGGAATGCGGCGCGGCCGGTGGCCCACAACAGGGTGAGCCAAGGGTCCGCGCCGCCCGGGAGCTTCTGGAAACAGACGGACGAGCACCCGCGAGCGCAGTGTGATCCTCTCCGGAACCTCGGTCCAGTCGCACATGACACCGCTCGGCGGAAGTCACCGCCGATGTCCGAGACGGAGACCGCGCAGACGCCGATCCCGGCCGAACAGACGCTGAAGACACACGTGAGCCGCGTCCTGAGCGACCGAACTCGACCTCCGCGACGGTGCTCAGGCAGTCGTCTTCGCCTCGGATCAAGCCTGGTCACCCCAGGGAGTCAGACGAGCAGGACCGCATGCCTCGAGTGGCGTCAAGGGCGACCTGCCCGCCACCCCCTACCGGGGTAGCACCTCCAGCTTGGCTCCCGGGTATGACGCCCGGCGCGCAGCCGTCCCCGCACTGTGTAGCCCGTCGGAACGAAAAGATCGCGAAAGGGCGGAACATGAGGCTACGCAAGGGCAAGCGGCAGACGGTGGACGAGCGGCCGACGGCCCCTGCCGCCACCCCCGGTCTCGCCGTCGAACTGCGCAATGTGCAGCGGCAGTACGGCCGTGGCACGGGTACGGTGCACGCCCTCGCGGGTGTCGACCTAGGCCTTCCTCGGGGTACGTTCACCGCGGTCATGGGCCCGTCCGGGTCCGGCAAGTCCACCTTCATGCAGTGTGCCGCCGGGCTCGACAGGCCCACCTCCGGGTCGGTGTTCCTGGGCGGTACGGAGATCACCGGTATGAGCGAGGACGAGCTCACCGAGCTGCGCCGCAGCCGCCTGGGCTTCGTCTTCCAGGCGTTCAACCTGCTGCCCTCACTCACCGTGGAGCAGAACGTACTGCTGCCGATGCGGCTGGCCGGGGAGCGCCAGGACCGCCGGCGGGCGACCGAGGTGCTCGCGCAGGTCGGGCTCGGCGACAAGGCGCGCCGCCGCCCCGGAGAGCTCTCCGGCGGCCAGCAGCAGCGCGTGGCCGTCGCCCGTGCCCTGGCCACCAGCCCGGACGTGATCTTCGCCGACGAGCCCACCGGCGCCCTCGACACCGGCACCGCGGCCGAGGTCCTCGGCCTGCTGCGGAACGCGGTGGACACCCTGGCCGCCACCGTCGTCATGGTCACCCACGACCCGGCCGCGGCAGCCTGGGCGGACCGTGTGCTGTTCCTCGCCGACGGCGCCTTCGCCGACCACGTCGAACGGGGTTCGGCTGAACAGATCGCGGCGCGGATGGCCCAGCTCACCTCCCGTACGGGCGCGATGGCAGGTGCGGTGGCATGAAGCGTCCCAATGGACTCGCCCGTGAGGCCGTCCGCTTCAAGCCCGCGTCCTTCGCGGGGACATTCCTGGCGCTTGTGATGTCCGCGCTGATCGTTTCGGCCTGCGGAATCCTGCTGGAGACCAGCCTGCGCGCGTCGGTGCCGGCACAGCGGTATGCACAGGCGCCGGTCGTCGCTGCGGCGGACCAGTACGAGTACGTCGTCACGGGCAGTGGCGAGGACCGGGAGAAGGAGGCCACCCCGCTGCCGGACACCGCGCGGCTGGACGCCGGGCTGGTGGCCGAGGTCGCCAAGGCGCCGGGCGCGGCCACCGCCGTCGCGGACTTCACCTTCCCGGTGCGCGTGGCGCACGAAGGTCCAGTTCCCGGTACACGCGAACTGCCCGTCGAGACCGGTGTGCTCACCGCTCACGGATGGGGCGCGCACGCCTTCACCGGTACCGCGCTGACGGCCGGCTCCGCGCCCGGCGCGGGCGAGGTCGTGCTCGACGCGGGTACGGCCCGCGCCGCGAAGGCCGCTGTCGGTGACACGGTCGTGCTGCAGACCGCCTCCGGCCAGCAGGACTTCCGCGTCGCCGGTGTCGCCAAGGCCGGAGCCGCGGACACCGCCCGCGACGCCGGAGCCCTGGTCTGGTTCGCCGACTCCCACGCGCCCGTGCTGGCCGGGCATCCCGGCAAGGCCGACGCCATCGCCGTGCTGGCGGAGGACGGCACCGATGCCGACGCACTCGCCGACTCGGTGAAGAAGGCTCTCGCCGGTTCCGGTGCCAAGGTGCACGCCGGCGACGACCGCGGCGCCGTCGAGGACCCCGGCCTGGGCTACGCCAAGGTCACACTGTTCGGCATCGGCGGCTCCTTCGGCGGCATCGCCGCCATCGTGGCGGTCTTCACCGCGGCCGGGACCGTGGCCCTGTCCGTGTCCCAGCGGGCCCGCGAGTTCGCGTTGCTGCGTGCCGTCGGCGCCACCCCGCGGCAGGTCCGCCGGGCGGTCGCCTCCGAGGCACTGCTCATCGCGCCACTCGCCGGGATCCTCGGCTGCCTGCCCGGCATCGGGCTCGCGCACTGGTGGTTCGGGGAGCTGAAGGACCGCGGTGCCGTCCCACAGGCCGTGGACCTGCACGTGTCCGCGCTGCCTCTGCTCGCTGCCGTCGTCATCGGACTGCTCACCGCGCTCGGTGCCGGTTGGGCGGCCGGTCGGCGGCCCGCCGGGATCAAGCCGGGACAGGCGCTCGCCGAGGCATCGGTGGAGCGGCTGCGGCCCGGTTCGATCCGTACGATGCTGGGCATCGGCGCCCTCGTCGGAGGTGGCGTCCTGTCCGGTGTCTCGGCCAGTTCCGCGGGAGACGACGCGGCCGGCGCCGCTCTCGGCGTCGTCATGCTCTTCATGCTCGCCGTCGCGCTGCTCGGCCCGCTGGTGGCGCGGCTGTGCGCGGCCCTCTTCGGCCTCCCGCTGCGCGGGGCGGGCCCGGCGGCCCAGCTCGCGGCCGCCAACTCCCGTACCAACGCGCGCCGCCTGGCTTCCGCGATCACCCCGATCGTGCTCGCCATGGCCTTCGGCTCGACCCTCGTGTTCATGCACACGAGCGAGAGCCGGGCCGCCGACAAGCAGCTGCGCGCGGGCATCACCGCGGACCACGTGGTGACGGACCCGGCAGGGCTTCCCGTGGACGCGGCGGCGAAGGCCGCCCGGGCGCCGGGCGTGGACGCGGCCGTCGGCCTGCTGTTCACCCAGGTGCTGGTGCCGACCGGCTCCGGCGAGTTCAAGTCGCTCCTAGGCGCGGCGACCCAGGGTGTGAGCGGTTCCGGAGCCGAACTCGCGAAGGTGCAGGACCTGGACGTACGCGAGGGCAGTCTCGAACGGCTCGGCCAGGGCCGTATCGCCATCGACAAGACGCTGGCCGATTCGGCGGACGTCGGCGTCGGAGACAGGCTTCCGCTCTACCTGCCCGACGGCACCAAGGCCCGTCCCGAGGTCGTCGCGGTATACGGCCGCGGACTCGGCCTGGCCACGGTGACCATGGACCGGGCGTCCCTCGCCGGCCATGTCACCTCGGGCTTCGACAGCACGCTGCTGGTACGCGGTGGCTCGGAGAAGTCACTCACCGCCCTGGGCAAGGTCACCGACGCCTCCCGCTATGCCACCGAGAAGAGCCTCGACGCGAAGCTGGGCGTCTGGATGAACAACACCATGGCAGCGGTCCTCGGCGGATTCGCCGCCACAGCCGCCGTCAACACACTGGTGATGACGGTCCTGGACCGCCGTGGCGAACTGGGCACCCTGCGCCTGGTGGGCTCCACCCGACGCCAGGTGTTGACGATGCTCACCTGGGAGAGCCTGCTGGTCTCCGCGGCGGGCGTGGTCATCGGCTCCGCGATCGCCGCGGCAACGCTGATCCCGATGATGCGCGGTGTGACCGGCGAGGCGCCCTATGCTCCGCCACTGCTGTACGCCTCCTTCGCGGCCACCGGTGTGGGCCTGGCCCTCCTCGCGGTGACGCTTCCGGCCCGGGTGGCGCTGCGCCGCCGGTCGTAGGGCGCGCACAGGGGCGACAGCCGGCACATGCCGACCCCGGCTGAGCCGTCCGCGCCCAGAGGGCACCGCGGCCAATCGCGGCCGTCGCGCTCATCGTCGCCGGAGCGATCACCGGCGACGCGCCGTGCCGGGTGCACGAAGGTCCTGCGGTACTCGCGGCAGCGCTCGTCGCGCCGGCCGTGCGCGTCCACGCGTCCATCCACTCCGCCGTCCACGCAGCCCCCGGCCACGACCAGCACCGGCCACGCCCTCGACGCACGGCTCCCCTCCGGCGCGATCGCCCGTCGGCGAGGCCGGCAGCGCCACGCGTGCGGCCGTCCCCCTACTCGCCCGGCAACAACGGAAAGGATGCTCATGACCACAGCCCTCGCTCCTTCGGTCCGCATGGGGAAGGCCGCCGTCGCGGCTCTCGGCATGCTGGCGATCTCCACCGGCGCCCTGGAGTCGGTCGTGGCGCCGACGCTCCCGCTCCTGCAACGCGAACTGGACATGAGTCCGGCCGAAGGGGCGCTCCTCAACGTCGTGCTCGCCATCACCGGCACCCTCGTCACACCGTTCGCGGGCAAGCTCGGGGACCGCTACGGCGGAAAGCGCGTCATGATCCGGCTGATGGCGGTGGTCTCGGCCGGCGGCCTGGTGTCCGCCCTGGCGCCCAACCTGCCGGTGCTGCTGCTCGGTCAGGTCCTGCAGGGGGCCATGGTGGGCGCACTGCCTCTGTCGTTCATCGTGGTGCGCAAACACCTCACCGCGGGAGAGTCCAAGGCGGCCATCGGGCTGGTCAGCGGGATGTTCGTGGGCGGCTCGATGGTGGGACTGCTGTCGGCCGGGCCGGTGGCGGAGGCGTTCTCCCGGCACTGGATGTTCGCGGTGCCGACCTTCGCGGTCATCGGGTTCACCCTGCTGGTGAACCGGCTGCTGCCGTCCGATCCCCCGGGACGGTCGGACAACGCCGGCATCGACTGGCCCGGCCTGCTTCTCCTGAGCGGGATCCTGGTCACCCTCATGCTCGTGTTCGCGCTGGCGCCCGAGGCGGGCTCCCAGCCACTCGTGTTCGTCGCCCTCATCGTGCTGCTGGCCGCCTTCGTGGCCGGATGGACGGCCGTGGAGCGCCGCGCGGCCGTGCCGATGGTCGATCTGCGCATGCTGGCACGGCCCGTGATCTGGAAGTCGTGTGTGGTGACGTTCGTGATATGCCTCGGCACCGCGATGGGGGTCTATCTCGTTCCACAGCTGCTCGACGTGTCCGGCGACGGATACGGTTTCGGGTTCGGCGCCACCGAGATCGGCTTCGTCCTCCTGCCCGGCGCCGTGGCCGCGACGCTGGCCGGGCCGATGGGCGGTATCGGGGAGCGGCGCTTCGGCTCGCGTGCCGTGGTCACCGCCGCGGCCGTCCTCATGGCTGCCGCCCTGCTCGCCCTGTCGGTCGCACACTCCGAGGTCTGGCAGATCGCCGTCGGCAAGGCGCTGATCGCGCTGGCCAACGGCCTGTGTGTCACGGCCATGGTGACCAGCATCGCCTCTTCCGTCGACGAAGGCGACACCGGCATCGCCACCAGCCTGGTCCTGGTGACCCGCGTGCTGGGCTCCGCCGTGGGCGGGATGCTCGGAGGCGCGCTCCTCACTGCGGGGACGTCCTCGGGATCGGGCATCCCGGCCGAATCAACCTTCACCAGCGGCTTCCTCATCGCCGGAGTCGTCGCGGTGTTGTCCCTGCTTGTCGTCCGTACCATGAGCAAAGGAGTCAAGGAATGACCCTGACCGACCAGCTGACGGTTACCCGTACCACGCCGAGGCGCAAGGTCCTGATCTCCGGGGCCGGCATCGCCGGTCCCGCCCTCGCGTACTGGCTGAACCGCTACGGATACGCGGTGACAGTGGTGGAGAAGGCGGGTGCGCCGCGCAGCGGTGGTTACCCCGTCGACGTGCGCGGCACCGCACTGGAAGTCGTCCGAAGGATGGGGATCCTGCCCCGACTGCGGGAATCCCACATCGACTTGCGCCGGCTGACCTTCCTCGAAGGGGACGGTCGCGAAGTGGCCCTGCTCCACCCGCACACCGTCACCGGCGGTGTCGCGGGACGGGACCTGGAGGTGCGGCGCGGCGATCTCACCGATGCCCTCTGCACGGCGGTCCGTGACGACGTGGAGTTCCTGTTCAACGACTCCATCGACACCTTCGACCAGTCGGGCCATGGAGTCGACGTCACCTTCCGCGGGGGCAGCAGGCGCACCTTCGACATGGTCTTCGGCGCGGACGGCATGCACTCACGTACCCGGGACATGCTGTTCGGTCCCGAGGAGCAGTTCCACCACTACCTCGGCTACTGCTTCGCCGTGTTCACCATGCGCAACACCTTCGGCCTCTCCCACGAGACCGTGATGTGGAACGCGCCGGGCAGGGCCGCGGCCCTCTACGCCGTGGGCGACGACGAAGTGCACGCCTTCCTGAACTTCGCCCAGCCGGAACCGCCGTTCGGAGCGATCCCTGACCTGCGGGCCCAACGCGACCTGGTCGCCACGGTCTTCGAGGATGCCGGATGGGAGGTGCCGGGGATGCTGGCCGCCCTGCGCGACGCGGACGACGTGTTCTTCGACGCGGTCAGCCAGATCCGCATGCCCCGCTGGTCCAGCGGCAGGGTCGCGCTGGTGGGCGACGCCGCGTGGGCTCCCTCGTTCCTCACCGGACAGGGCACCAGCCTCGCCCTCGTCGGCGCCTACATGCTCGCCGGTTCTCTGGCCGACCGGGACCACGCCACTGGCTTCGCGGCCTACGAACACTCCACCCGCGAATTCGTGACCATGAACCAGGCGCTGATCGGCAACGGCGGTGCCACCCTCTTCCCGACCACGCCCCAGTCCCTGAAGGAACGCAACGACAGGCTGCGCAATCTCAGCGCCATGCCCGCCGAGGAGGGACGCCCGGCCCACTCGGCCCTCACCCTGCCCGAATTCACGCCCATGTCGTGAACCTGCCCTCACGCGGTCAGTGTCACTTCCCGAAACAGCCGGCGGGCCACTGACCGGCATGAGCTCCGCTCGGTTTCGAAGCGCCGTTGCCCGCCGTGAGGCGCAGGCGGGTTGACGACGACGGCCCGAGTGAACCCCGGTACGTCCCGTGAACCGCATCGAGTGGTTTACGCCTCCCGTCCGTGTGAGGGCACCGCCACCGCGTCGCTCCTGCATCAAGGGTGGGACGTGATGAACACTCAGAACGCGAACACCTCAGGTACCAGTACGTCAACCGGCACGCAGTCCCGAACGGCCGGGGAGGAGCAGCGCGCGTCGGGCGCTCACGGCGCACCGCCTCGGCCACCGGCACCCCGCCGGACCGCGCCCTCGCGGCGCTCCGTGGTCACGGCGACCGGAGTATCCGTGCTCGCCGGCGGGCTCACCGCCGCCTCCGCCACCCCCGCGACCGCGCTCAGCCCCGCGACCGCGCCCGCGGTCACGCCGGCCGCGGCGCCACCCGGCACCGACCCCGAGGCGTACCGGACGGTCGCCCGTGCGGTCGTCGTCCACGACGAGAACGACAAGCCCCTGGTCCCGGCCTACGTGAAGGCGGTCAACGACGGCCTGCCCGCCAGCCGGGGGAAGGCCACCAAGCGGGTCCTGATCGTCGGGGCCGGCCCGGCCGGACTGCTCGCCGCCGACCTGCTCAACCGGGCAGGCCACGACGTCGTCGTGATCGAAGCCAACGGCAACCGGGTCGGCGGCCGCATCAAAACGTTCCGCAAGGGCGGTCACGAGAAGGGCAGGCAGCCCTTCGCCGACCCCAGGCAGTACGCCGAGGGCGGAGCCATGCGGCTGCCGGAGAGCCATCCGATCCTCATGGCCCTGCTCAAGAAGTTCGACCTCCCCCGCCAGGAGTTCTACCTGGTCGACGTCGACCCCGACGACCCGACGAAGAAGACCAACCGCACCTGGATCCACGTCAACGGCATCCACGAGCGCCGGGCCGACTACGAGAAGAACCCGGAACGGATCAACGACACCTTCGAAGTCACCGGCGCCAACCGCACGAAGACCGCAGCCGCCATCCTCGCCGACGCCCTCGAACCCGCGCACCTGCTCATCCGCGGCAAGGAGGGAAAGGCACTCGTCGACGGGTGGACCGAGGTCCTCAAGAAGTACGGACACTGGTCCATGTACCACTACCTCACCGAAGCCGCCGGACTGGACACGCGGACCATCGACCTGGTCGGAACCATTCAGAACCTGACCTCGCGGCTGCACCTCTCCTTCCTCCACAGCTTCCTGTCCAGCGCGCTCATCGACCCCAGGACCAAGTTCTGGGAGATCAAGGGCGGCACCGCGCTGCTCGCCGACGCGATGTACGCGCCGGTGAAGGGGAAGGTGCGGCTCGACCGTCGCGCCGTTCGCATCGAACGCACCGGCGGCAAGGTACGGGTGCACACCGTCTCGGAGGACTGTCAGACGGGCAAGGGAGGCACCACAGAGGTCTTCGAGGGGGACGAGGCGATCATCACCGTGCCCTTCTCCGGGCTGCGGCACGTCACCTTCGACCCCCCGCTGTCCTACGGCAAGCGCCGGGCCGTCACGGAGCTGCACTACGACGCCGCGACCAAGGTGCTGCTGGAATTCTCCCGGCGCTGGTGGGAGCTGACCGAGGAGCAGTGGAAGCAGGCCCTCGACACCATCGAGGACGGCCTGTACGAGAAGTACCGGGCGGGCAAGGTCACGGACGCCAGGTACCTCGGCGCGCACAAGTCCGTGAAGGCCCTGGGCGTGACGGTCCCCGACGCCTACAAGCACTGCTTCGCCGCCTTCCGGCCCGCCGGGGAGGGCGAGGTCGAGGCCGCGCACGTCCGTGGTGGCGGATCCGTCAGCGACAACGCCAACCGCTTCATGTACTTCGAGCACGCCCACCCCATGGAAGGCAGCGACGGCGGCATCGTGCTGGCCTCCTACAGCTGGTCCGACGACGCCCTCAAGTGGGACGCCTACGCCGACGAAGAGCGCTGTCTGCGCGCCCTCGCCGGAGTGCAGGCCGTCTTCGGCCGACGCTGCGAGGTCTTCGTCACCACCAAGTGCCAGACCCAGTCGTGGATGCGCGACCACTACGCCTACGGCGAGGCGTCCGTGCTCTTCCCCGGCCAGCACACGGAGCTGTTCCCGGACATCCCCACGTCGGAAGGGCCTCTGCACTTCGCGGGGGACCACACATCGATCAAACCCGCCTGGATCGAGGGCGCCCTCGAGTCGGCCGTGCGAACCGCCCTGAAGGTACACACGGGCTGACGCCTTCCTTGCCCGTCCGGGGGCCCTCACCACCGGCCCCCGGGACGACATGACCGCCGGAGCGATCCTCGCCTGGCACTCCAGGCCGCACAGCACGAACGCCCCCTCACCGCCACACTCGGCTTCGTGCTGAACGCCCAGCGTCCCGACTGGACGATCCAGCGGAGCTGGGCGGTCAGCGCGTCCACCGCCATCCTGCGCGCAGTGGACGCGCTGCACGCGGTCCCTGCAGCCGACCCTGCTTTCTCCGCCCGGAACGCCGCCACCCCCCGGTCGGTGACACGCCTCGTGGAGAACACAGCACCTCGACGGCGGCTGGGGACAGCCCCCCGACGATCCCAGCGACGTGCCCTCCACCGCCCAGGCCGTCCCCGTCCAGGAGCGGCGCCCCGCTCTCCGGGAGCGGGGCGCTGCCCTAGCTGCTGACCCAGCAGGGCCCCGATGGCGGCTGTACCGCGCCACCCGACCAGGTCGGACGCCGGCCGCTGCCGTTCGGCTGTCCCGTGCTCACCGACATCCACACCCTGACCCCCCTGCGCAGCACGCACGAGCCGGTCTCCTCCGCGCCGGACGGTGCCGTGGCTGCGACCACCGCCCGACCCGGAGTTTCAGTGCCCCGTCATCGTGTGAGGGGAGTGTCAAACGAGCGGTGTAACCAGGGTGGTTGGGTTACTGGCGGGCCGCCGTCAGGCGGCCGTCGAAGGTGATGTCGAGGGCGTGAAATGCGTCTACATGGCGATTTCGACCTCACCGGCAAGGGACAGGCCCGCTGGACGATGCGCTGGAAGATCGGATGCGGGCGTTGACCGACTCGATCGCGTTGGTGGTGCAGACGATGCGGCGGATCTGGGTGTCGAACCGCAGGAAGGGGGTGAACTCCTCCCAGGCGGATTCCCGGGCTCCGACCCCGCGCTCGCCGTAGAGCCTCGCCGACGGGCGCTTCGTCACCGCGGGCGACTCCGACCACGTACAGGTCTGGGAGCACGACGGCAGGTCCGCCGTGTTGTACGCCGTGGGCTCGGTCCGAGCACTGGCCACCGCACCGGCCGCGGGCGGCCACCACGTGCTTCTCGCGAGCGAACTCGGCGGACTGCCCGCGTGATGGGTCGCCCCTGGTCCTGGGCGAACCGAGGCCGGTCATCCCCTTCGGCCCCGTCGCACCGCTCGACCTGCCCGCCTGGCGCCACACGACCCACGTGACCGGTCACACCTACCTCGGCCCGACGGCGGGGTCGGCCCGGTGGTTCCGCGCCTGGGCCCGCAGGAGGGCGAGTGCGGCGGTGCGGGCGTGTACGGCGGGAACGGCCGTTCCGGTGATCGCGGCTGTGGTGATGGCGCCCTCGGCCAGCAGGAGGAACTGGTCGGCCAGGTCTGAGGGCAGCCCGGACGCTGCGACGAGGTCGGCGAGGTAGTCGCGGAAGGCCTGTTTGTGGTGGCGGGCCTGTTCGGCCACGTCGGCGGAGACGCCGCCCAGCTCGCCGAAGGAGTTGATGAAGGCACACCCGCGGAAGCCCGGCTCGCGAAACCATGCGTGCAGCCAGTCGAACACCGCGAGAAGCCGTTCGTCCGGGGAGGTGCGCGTGTCCACATGGCGGGCGAGGGCCTGTCGCCACCTTTCGTCGCGGCGGCGCAGGAACTGGAGCACGAGTGCTTCTTTGGAGGGGAACAGCTGGTAGAGGCGCTTGAGTGACAGACCCGAGGCATTGCGTACCGCATCCATCCCCACGGCCTGGACACCCCGGGCGTAGAAGAGTTCTTCGGCCGCATCGAGTGCCCGTGCTCGCGCTGCTTCGTCGTCCGTCATCTTTTCTCCTTGCAGTGAGAATCGCCGTTCTCTAGTCTACAGAGCGAAGGAGAACGACCGTTCTCAACTGGGTGGAGCCGTGCTCACGAGAAGCCCGGAACAAGGAGCTGACATGACGGAAGCGATACGCCCCCCGGTACCGCCGTTCACGCGCGAGACCGCCATCGAGAAGGTCCGTCTGGCCGAGGACGCCTGGAACTCCCGCGATCCGCGGAGGGTGTCGCTGGGCTACACGGTGGACTCCCGCTGGCGCAACCGTGCGGAGTTCGCCGACGGCCGGGAGGCGATCGTCGCGCTGCTGACCCGCAAGTGGAACACCGAACTCGACTACCGGCTGATCAAGGAGCTGTGGGCCTTCGGCGACGACCGCGTCGCGGTGCGTTTCGCCTACGAGTACCGCGACGACGCCAACAACTGGTACCGCTGCTACGGAAACGAGAACTGGGAATTCGACCAGCACGGACTGATGCGCACCCGCCACGCCTCCATCAACACATTGCCGATAGCCGCGTCCGACCGCGCATTCCTTTGGCCGCTGGGCCGCCGCCCCGACAGTCACCCCGACCTCAGCGACCTCGGCTTCTGACAGGAGGACGTGGTCCCGCGCGAGCGCGGCCACGGAGCCCGGCGTGCGCGTGAGCCGGGGCCGTGGCGGCTCGCGGCGGCGACGCAGGGGGGAGACCGCACCGTGGCCCGGACCGGCAACGATGCGCTCTCCCGTCTGCGGCAGGTCCCGTCAGGCGTGGGTCCAGCGTTGGTTGCTGCCGTTCGAGCAGGAGTGGACCCCCAACCGGCAACCGGTTCACCGGCCAGCGCTTCGAAGGGCGCGGAACGTCACCCGTCGTCCGCTCCTCCGGCCAGGGCCTGACCACTGCCGACACCTATGTCCAGAATGGCCTCCCGATCGACGAGTCGCAGCCGTCTGTGCCCAACGACATCTCCGGCGGTGACCTCATGGTCGGCGAGGTGCACCTTGACGGAGCCATGCCCCTGTTCGAGCCCCGTCGATCACGCAGCCGGATAGAGAACGGCCAGTAACTCATCCCATCGCGTCCTGGTGTGCCTGAGGACGGGCGTGGCCCTGCTGTCGTGGCTGTCCTTGACCACTAACTCCGTGGGTGACTGGGCCGGGCCGTACGGGGTCGGCAAGGTCGTCGTCGGGTGCGCGGTGGGCGGCACGGCACTGCTGGCCCGGCGCCGGGGAGGCGACTCGGGCCAGCAGCAAGGCGTGGTGCATGTCGGACGTCAGTGGTCGGTCTCCAGGTGGAGCTTGAGGAGGTCCACGCCGTAGTCGTTACCGTTGGGCGTGCGGATGATGGTGTGGATGTGCTGTTGCGTGGGGGTACCGCCCATGCCACCCATGCCGCCTCCCGGACCGCCGCTGGGCGTACCGGTGGGCTGGTCGCTCGGCATGCCGGACGGCCGGCCGCTGGGGGCACCGCCGCCGCCCGTCTGGGCGTTCTCGCCGTAGGCCAGCGGGGACTGGGCGTCGTACTCGATGAGCACGACCGGGCTGTGTACCCGGTAGTAGAACGCGGAGGAGTCCTTGGTCTGGCCGATCCAGTAGAAGTACGTGTCGTCGAGGTGCTCCTCCACCTCCTTCATCTTCACCGCGGCGTGCCCGTCGTCCATGTAACCGACGTAGACGCCGACCAGGTCGAGCAGCTTCTGTCGCTGGGCGGAGGTGAACTCCCTGGCGGCAAGGCCCTGATAGGCCAGTTCCAGGTTGTCCTGGCCGGCTCCGGCCACCATGTCGGTGCCGCCCTTCTCATCGGCGGAGATCACCTTCTTCTGCTGCGCCGAGGTCAGGGACCGCAGCATGGCCAGGCCGGCCTTGGTCTCCGGCTCGAAGAGGGTGATCTTCTCGCCGTTGTAGGTGGCCGAGGTCGGTTCCGAGCCCATGAAGGTCGGCGTCATGACGACCTGGTCGCCGAGGACGAAGTAGTTGATGGCCAGATGGTGGCCCTCGTACTGGAAGCCCCAGGGCTTGGTCGTGGACGGAGTGCCCATGAAGGTGAAGTAGTAGTGCCCCTCGGTCAGCGTCTCCTTGCCGCCGCCGCTGTAGTCGCCGAGGAAGGCGTTGAGCTTCATGATGTTGCGGGTCTGGGTGAGGCCGTCGGCGGAGAGCGCCGTGCCGAGCAGGGCGTAGCCGAGGTTGCGCTGCTTCTCGGTCAGGTCGCCCATACGGGCGCCCTTACGCTCGTAGCCGTCGACGTTGCTCCAGGCCAGCCATTCGTCGTCGTCCACCTCGAAGACGGACGCCTTGCGCTCCTTGGACGTCAGCCCGTCCAGGAACGCCTGCGCGGCCTGGACCACCTTGTCGGTGGAAACGTCGGTGGAGTGGATGGAGAACAGGTCGTCGACGACCTCGCCGTCCGTGGTGACCCCGACGAAGTCGGCGTACTTCACCTCGGTGGCGCCCGGCCCCATGCCTCCCGGGCCGCCGGAGGGCATCCCGCTGGGCGCTCCGCTGGACGCGGTACCCGTCGTCTCCGAGGAACCGGTGGAGCAGCCCGTCATGGTTGCCACGGCGGCGGCACCGCCGAGCAGCAGCGACCGGTTCATGAACCAGCGGCGAGTGCGCTCGGTCTCAGGGGTGCGTGGTCTGTGTGCGTACATGCGCGACACACTCCCTCAGGACCCTAATTTTTCGGTGAGATGCTCCTGTGAGCCACCCGTGAAACGCGCGCCACGGACGGCAGTTGTCATGCCCGGGCAGCTGTCGACGCTGCCCCCCTTTCGGCCGGTGGCGGCGGCGTGCTGGTGGGCGCGGACGATGGTGGAATCGATCTGTACCAGCCAGTCGATGTCGCCGGCCGCGTCGGCGTGGACCTGGATCTGCTGCAAGGCTCGGGTGAACACTCCGTCGAGGGCGTAGCGGCGGAAGCGGGTGCACGCGGTCTTCCACGGCCGTAGCGTTCCGGCAGGTCACATCAGGAGACCCTCGGTGCGGATCTTGTAGACCCTCCCGTTGATGACCTGCCGGTCTTCCGCGCGAGGCCGCCCGGTCGCGGCCCGGGGTATCAGCGGAGCGAGTAACTCCCACTCCGGTCAGTGAGCTCATGACGTCGTACCACGAAATCATGATTTACCACCCCGGATGATCTCTGAAGACGGACCCTAGGCGATCCACCATCGGTGGATGTCAACGCGGAGGGCTCGGACGTCGTCCGTAATAGGGCCTCACGGTGCTGGCAAGCTTGCGCTGGATGGACCGCAGCGTCCTGATCGTGGCCTCGTCGGTGAACCCCGTGGTCGTTGACCATTCGACGCCCGAGCCAGCGAGATCGCTGACAAAGACGATCTCTGCTGTCAGGAGAGTTCGTGCCCAGTCCACTGCCTTGAGCGGAGCATCCTCACCGAGTGCAAGATTCAGCATGCAGCACTGGTCGAGCAGATCCTGAGCGTCCGCGAACCCCATGCCGACGGCGAGGGGGTCACTGCACCGAGCTGGCCCGCCCCATTCGAGGAGGGAACGCCGAAGCAGTTCGACCTCGTGCTCGGTCAGGAGCTCGCTCGCTCGCACCATGTGTTCTGGCAACAGCTCCACCCACTCCTCTGAGCCGAAGAGGAACACGCTACCCGTTCTTGGGCCGTCTCCAGCAGATGAGGTCGCAGGCAAGTGATACGCGGGCGTCGTGCAGGTCGAGATGTTCGGGGCGCCCTTGCGGGAGATCACCGGCGAAATGCGCCGCCTGCGCAACTCGCACCGGTTGTGGTTGCTGTCGTGACCCTTGTCGCCCAGAAAGGCGTCGGGGCGCCTGCGCGGACGGCCCGGCTTTCCGGCGACGGACGGGATGCCGTTGACAAGGGCCAGGGTCTGAGTGACGTCGTTGACGTTGGCTGCGGTGGTGAGGACCTGCAACGGGGTCCCGTTACCGTCGCAGATCAGGTGTTGTTCACTGCCCGTCTTCCCACGGTCGACCGGTGACGGCCCGGTGGCCTCGCCCCCCTTGTCGCGCGGATGTGAGAGGCCTCCACGCAGGCCCGAGTCCAGTCCAGGGCGTCAGCCGCGTGCAACTCGGCGAGCAGGATGTGATGCAGCTCCTCGATGACGCCGACCCTGTGCCATCGACCCAGGCGGCGCCAGCAGGTCTGCTCGGATCCGAACCCGTACTCCAGGGGCAACAGTTGCCAGCCGATGTGTTGTAAAGCACGTACAGGACGCCCTGCAGGCACAGCCGGTCATCCACAGGCCCCGGGCCGGGCGCCTTCTGCGGCCATAAGGCGGCGGCTCGATCAGTGCTCACACGTTGTCTTCCACGATCCACGGCCGGTTTCCCCACGCCTCACAACGGCGGAATCGTCGTACTGGTCACGGTCGGCCAGCACACATCCACAAGATCGTGTTACGAGCTCTTCAGCCGTGTCCTATGTGTGGTGAGGCGTCGTTGATATCGGCATGGGGCGGGGCGGGGTACGTGAAGTTGGATTGTTCCGGACGGTCCCTGTGAGATCGCGAAGCCGCTGATCCCGCCGTCGAAGGTGCGGCCGCAGGGCGGTGGAACGCAGGACAGCCCTGATGAGACG
Organism: Streptomyces mutabilis; assembly: GCF_014649815.1. Classification (GTDB taxonomy): domain Bacteria; phylum Actinomycetota; class Actinomycetes; order Streptomycetales; family Streptomycetaceae; genus Streptomyces; species Streptomyces mutabilis. Next base: position 37,868 of record NZ_BMTT01000028.1, read on the forward strand.
CTGTTCGCCGCGTTCGAGGTATCGGAGTCGACCGCCCATCGGCGGTTCTAGTCCAGAGCCGGTGTCTGCCCTGGACCTTCTTCGGCCCCGGCACGGGCAGCAACGGCTCGATCGGCGACCACAGTTCGTCCGTCACGATCCACGGCCGCGACTGACGGTTTCCCATAGCCAGACATACGAGCAGAGAGGCCAACAGCCTCGTGATCAAAGCAGCGTTTGTCGGAGCCCGTAAGCGGCCGGCGCCCCGTCTCGGTCCGGCTGCTCCTCAGCGCCCGGCGCAGCCGCGTGAGCGGCCTCGCTCGACGGTGCAGCGTCGTGTCTGTCAGATGCCGCCGGCCGGGTCACAGCCGCCTGAGCAGATGCGGGAGCTGTGCGCCCGTGCGGACGGGGTCGCCTCGCGGACGTGGTGGGTACCTGCCACCAGGCCTGGGGGTAGCACGGCGACGTACAGCGACGGGAATACGGAGCCGTGGGTGGGCACTCGCGGCACGGCTGGCGGTGCGACCCTCAACAGGCCCCGTCAGACGCCGGGAGCCGCAGCTTCAGACAACAGGCTGCGGTGCCCGTTTCTCGACCCCGATCAGGCCCACCGCATCCCGATCGCGGACAGCTGCTCCATGCGAATGCGACCCTCAGCGCTCGGTGGGTGAGTGTCGTTCGTCGGCCAGGGCCCGGTCATCCGATCCTGTAGCGTCGCTGGGGTCCCAGCACCATGGCAGTACCGCGGGACGTGGCAGATGTTTCAAGGCCCAGCAGAGGAGCCGGTACCGGGTGCCGGGGATGCTCACTGTCCGGCCGCGTTCCAGGTCGCGCAGTGCCGTCTCGGCTACCCGGCTGGGGGAGAGCCACATCCAGGCGGGGAAGTTGCCGGTGGAGATGCGGGCGCGGGAGTGGAACTCCGTCCTCGTGTAACCCGGCAGCACGGCGGTCATCCGTACACCGGCTCGCCGAACCTGCCGTGACCGGCCAACAGACTCTGTGAAGGCCAGTAGCCATGATTTGCTCGGAGGGTAGGTGCTTGCCAGCCAGCCCGGCCCGAGTGCAGCCACGGACGCCACGTTCAGCACACCCCCCGAGTGCCTGGCGAGCATGCCGGGAAGCGCGGCGTGGGTGAGGCGCAGCACGGCCCGCACATTGAGATCGAGAACCGTTTCCTCAGTCTCTACCGGGTTGCGCGGGAAGGGCTGTGGCGGGGCGATTCCCGCGTTGTTGACCAGCAGTTCGACTGGATGTGCGTCGTCCTGCAGTCGTCGTTCGACCCTTCGGCAGCCGTCCATTGTCGTGAGATCGGCGGCCAGTACCTGATGCGGGAGACCGGATGAGGGCAGGGCGGCTGCCAGTGCTTCAAGTCGACCGGCGTCCCGGGAAACGAGGACCAGCCGATAGCCGCGGTCGGCGAGAGCATGGGCCAGCGCCCGGCCGATTCCGGCGCTGGCACCTGTGACGAGGGCAGTGGACATGGTGCTCTTTTCTGAAGTGCGGCAGGAGGTAGTCCCGCGCCCTCGCCAACCATCCCTGTCGCGGACGGACTCGATGTCGGGCGGCACAGGGTGCCCGTCACGACACACGCCCGGGTGAGGGAACGTATCCGTCGCCGCGGCCGGACGTTGGGCAGGGGCGTCGGGGGCGCAGCCGGCGAGCCCCGGCCACGTACTGGCCACCTGAAGGGACAGTATTCCCGATGTCCGACAGATTGACACAAGCTGCCCCTCCTCAGGAGATCAACCCACGAACCGGTACTGCTGGTGTCGGGAGGCGGGCCAGCTGGCTCGACGCAATGGCACGGTGGTCGTACCGGCATTGCTGGTGGGTGCTCGGTTCGACAACCTGTCTGCTCACGCTGTGCGCCGTAGTGGGCTTGAGCATGGGCAGCCGGTGGTCCAACGGCGGCTACATCGCGGAAGACACGGCCGCCTGGCGAGCCGAGGCCGCGGCCCGGCCGTTCTCCGCGAGCACGCCCGACCTTGTGATGTATGCCCGGCCCGGACGATCGGTTGACGAGCCAGACGTGGCGGAGCAGGGTCAGCGGGTGACCGAACTGGCAGCCCGGTCACCTGGTGTCGGTGCCGCACTGTCGTACTGGACTACCGGGCTGGGGCCGTTGCGTACGGCCGACGGGCGCGGCGCGTTGCTGCGGATCGACCTCAAGGGCGACGACTCCCAAGCGGCCCGCACGGCCCGCGACCTGGTGCCGTCCCTGCAAGCCGCCGCCCCCGGGCTCAAACTTGCGGCGAGCGGCCCGGCCTGGGTCAACGTCACCGCCACCGACCAGGCACAACGGGACCTGCTGCACTCGGAGCTGTTCAACCTTCCCTTGGTCCTCGTGGTCCTGGTGCTGGCTTTCAGCTCCCTGGGCGCCACGCTGGTGCCCGTGGCGATCGGGGCGACTGCCGCGTCGGGAGCCCTGGCCGTGCTGGCGGTGGTGACCAGGCTGACGCCGGTGTCGGTCTTCGCCGTCAACCTTGGCTGCGCCCTGGGATTCGGTCTGGCCGTTGACTACGCCTTGTTCACTCTTTCCCGATACCGGGAGGAGCGCGCTCGTGGACTGGAAGCCGAGGAAGCGGTGGGGCGGGCGATGTCCACCACCGGTCGGGCGGTGGTCTGCTGCGCCTTGACCATGGCGTGGTGCATGGCAGCGTTGCTGGTCTTCCCGTTGGGGCTGATCCGCTCGCTGGCGATCGCGTCGCTCATCGTCGTCGCTCTCTGTGCCGTGGGCACGCTGTTCTTGCTGCCCGCCCTGGTGGCTGCCCTGGGCACCCGCATCGACGCACGGACTACGTCCCGTCGTCCAGGCCGTGGTCGGCCCGCCGCCGACTTGTCCGTCAGTCCGGCCTGGCGACGTGTCGCCACCACCGTGACCAAGCGGCCGTTGCTGTGGGTACTGGCCGGTTGCGCCCTGCTCGTCGGGCTGACGGCGCCCGTCACCGGGCTGCGCCCGGCTTTGGTGGACGAGACGATCCTGCCGCCCCGTGCCGAGGCGCGCACCGTTGCGGAAGCCGTCCGCCGCGACTTCCCCTACCCGCCCGACCGGCAGCTGACGGTAGTGCTGCCACGCACGGACCCTGTGGCCCGGGCAGCCGAAGTGGATGCCTACGCCCGGCACGTGTCGGCGCTGCCCGGGACGGCCCGGGTGAGCACCGCCGCAGGGGACTACGCCGGCGGAAGGCTCGTCGAGGCCAGGCGTGCCGAAGCGACCGGCAAGCGCGGAACGCTCGTGGTGGTGTTCGCACAAGGACCCGTCCAGTCTCGCGTAACCGCCGGGCTGGTCGAAGCCGTACGCGGCGCTCCGGCCCCGGGGCCGGCCCAGGTGGCGGGGACCGCTGTGCATCTCGCCGACACCAAGAGGGCTGTGACAGCCGCGTCGGGCTGGTGGGCCGCGCTGATGCTAAGCGGCGTGTTCGTCATGCTGCTGCTCTACACCAGGAGCCTGCTGGTCGCGCTGAAGGCCGCGGTCCTCGGCGGCCTCAGCATCGGGGCGGCGCTCGGGTTGATGGTGCTGCTCTTCCAACGGTGGCAGCTCCTTGGACCCCCCGCCGGCGGGGAAGAGGGCGCGCTGGAGATCACTATGCCGCTGCTGGCTGCTGCCCTGGCGTTCGGGCTCTGTGTGGACTATGAGGTCTTCCTCATCTCCCGCATGGTGGAGGAGTGGCGGCGCACGGGGCAGAACACCGGCTCCATCGTGTTCGGCATCGAACACACCGGCCGGTTGTTCACCGCCGCTGCGCTGGTGGTGGCCGTCAGCATGGGCGCGCTGATGGCTTCTGAGGTCAGCCTCCTGGTGGTACTCGGCGCGACCATGGCCGCCATCGTCCTCCTCGATGCCACCATCGTTCGCGGTGTCCTCGTTCCTGCGGTGATGCAACTGGCAGGTCGGGCGAACTGGTGGACCCTGCCGCCACTCAGCGGACGCAGCCCCTCCGCCGGGCTGCCCACGCGGAGACCGGGAGATGACCGGCCGGTGACAAGGCAGAGAGGTCACACGAAGAGGTGGCGCGGCGGGCCATTGGAGTGAACGTGGCCGTGAGGTGTCCCGCAGTTGATGAAGACTCCCAGTGATCTTCTTCCGACCTCCGGACCAGTCATCACGAGGAGCCCCATGGCCGAGCTGGACCAAGCCGTCGCCGTGATCGGTACCGCCTGCCGGCTGCCGGGTGGCATCAGCGACCTGGACGGGCTGTGGACCGCACTCGTCAAAGGTGAGGACTTGGTCGGTGAGGTTCCACCGGACCGGTTCGACAGGGTGGACTTCCTGGACGGCGGCCGGCGCCGACCTGGCCGGTCCTACACCGTGGCCGGCGGCTTCCTCCCGGACATCCACGGCTTCGACCGCGAGTTCTTCCGCGGTATCTCCCCACGGGAAGCACTGCACATGGATCCGCAGCAGAGGTTGCTGCTGGAGCTTGCGGTCGAGGCGCTCGACGACGCGGGTGTGGATCCGGCGGCCTGCGCCGGGTCTGACGGCGCGGTCTTTGTCGGCTGCTCCAGCCACGACTTCGGCCGCCTGGCTCAGGGCAGGCCCGACGTGGGCGACGTCTACTCGATGTCCGGCACGGCCCTTGCCAACACGGCCAACCGCGTCTCACACCTGCTCGATTGGCACGGGGAGAGCTTCGCTCTCGACACCGCCTGCTCCTCGGCACTGACCGCGGTCCACCAGGCCTACGAACACCTGTGCGCGGGCCGCACCGGGCTGGCGCTGGCCGGCGGTGTCAACATGCTCCTCGACCCGCGCGTGTTCGCCGGGTTCTCCGCCGCGTCGATGCTCTCGCCCACAGGCCGCTGCCGTGCCTTCTCGGCCGACGCGGACGGCTACGTCCGCTCCGAGGGCGGCGGCCTGCTGCTGTTGAAGCGACTGCCCGACGCCCTGGCCGACGGCGATCGTGTGCACGCGGTCATCCTCGGCAGCGGTGCCAACAACGACGGACGCACCTCGGGCATCGCCCTGCCGAACGGGCAGGCTCAGGAGAACCTGCTGACGTCCACCTATACCGAGGCGTCCGTGCATCCGGACCGCCTCGTCTACATGGAGGCCCACGGGACGGGCACCGCGATCGGTGACCCGATCGAGTGCGAGGCCATCGGCCGTGCACTGGGAACGCGGCGCTCGGTCGGCCCATTGCCCGTGGGCTCGGTGAAGAGCAACCTCGGGCATCTGGAGCCGGCCTCGGGAGTCCCCGGACTGCTCAAGGCGATCCTGGTGCTGCGGCACGGCATGGTGCCGCCCACGCTGCACGCGGAGCCGCTGAACCCGCGCATCGGCTTCCAGGATCTCAACCTCAGCCCTACCGTCCGGCCGCAGCACGTCGAAATCTCACCCAACGCCGTGGTCGGGATCAACTCCTTCGGCTTCGGAGGTGCCAACGCCCATGTGCTGCTCGGACCGGCTCCCTGCGACTCCACCCCGCAGCCGACCGCCAAGGGACCACTGCCCGTGATGGTCACCGCCCGTGGCCAGGAGGCTCTGGCCGAGGCGTGTAGCCGACTGGCCGAGAAGCTCGAACACGCCGATTCGGCCGCCTTCTACGGTATCGCGCACACCACCGTCCACCGCAGGGCCCGGCACGACCACCGCACCGTGGTCGTGGCTGAAACCGCACAGGAAGCGGCATCCGCTCTGCTGGGAGCCGCCCGCGGCGAGCGTCCGGCCCCGGGCTCGGCCACGGCCAGGGCCGTAGCGAGCGGCCGGGTGGCGTTCGCCTTCTCCGGCAACGGGTCGCAATGGCCGGGCATGGGTGCGGAGCTGCTCCGTACGGAGCCGGTTTTCCGGAGGGCCGTGCAGAGGGTCGCCGCCGTCCTGGACCCGCTGCTGGGTTGGTCGGTGACCGACGCGATGGCGTCGGGCGACGCAGAACGTCTGACATCGACTCAGGTCGCTCAACCCCTGCTGTTCGCGTACCAGCTCGGTGTCGTCGAGGTGCTGCGTGCCCATGGAGTGCGGCCGGAGGGCGTCGTCGGCCACAGTGTCGGGGAGATCGCCGCAGCCTGCGTGGCCGGAGCGCTCGATCTGGCGGCCGCCGCGCGGGTGGTCGCCGCACGAAGCCGGGAGCAGGAGGCAACGGCCGGCACCGGACGCATGGCAGCCGTCGGGCTGTCCGAACAGCAGCTGCGCGCCGAACTCGCGCAGTGCGGCACGCGGGTGGAACTGGCCGGCGTCAACAGCCGTACGGACACCACGGTTGCCGGACCGGCCGCCGAAGTAGCCTCCCTGAGGGAACGGCTGCAGGAGCGTGGCGTGTTCGCACGCGAACTCGACCTCGACTACGCCTTCCACAGCTCCGCCATGGACCCGATCGAAAAGCCCCTGCTGACCGGTCTGCGCGGTCTTACGTCCGCAGAGCCGTCGCTGCGGTTCGCCTCCACCGTGACAGGGGACATCCTGACCGGCGCCGGGCAGCTGGACGCCGAGTACTGGTGGCGCAACGTCCGCGAACCCGTACGGTTCGCCCAGGCCGTCGAGACACTGGCCACCGAGGGCTTCGACGTCTTCGTGGAGATCGGCCCGCATGCCGTGCTCGGACCCTACCTGCGCCGTCTGACGCATGACGGCCCCTCGCCTTGCGAGGTGGTGAAAACCGGCTCCCGGCGTGCCGACGGACCGGCCGCCCTCAGGAGCACGGCAGCCCACCTGCTGGCCGCCGGCGCCACGGTCGACACCGGCGGGCACTTCCCCGACTCCACCGCGCCCGTGGAACTCCCCGCCTACCCGTGGCAGCGGGAGCGGCACTGGCTCGCGGAGCCCAGCTGGTGGTCGGGCATCGTCAGCGACGGCATGACCCTGCACCCGCTTCTCGGCCAGCGAGCCGTCACGGCCGAGCCCGCCTGGCACGGCGTACTGAGCACCGTGCGCGCCCCGTGGCTGTCCGAGCACCGGGTCGGCCCCACCACGGTGCTCCCGGCCACCGGCTACCTCGAAACCGTGCTCGCGGCCGGCCGGCAACTGCTCGACACGACCGAGCTGGAGATCACCGACCTCACCGTCACCAGCGCCTGTGTGCTGCCGGGACAGGACAGCACGGACGATCTGCTCCTCCAGACCTCTGTCGAACCGCGGACCGGCGCCGCGACCATCTCCAGCCGCACCGGACCGGACGGGGCCTGGCAGCACCATGCGCAGGGGCGAGTACGCCGCCTCCTGCGTCCGGCGCCCGCCCCGCTCGACCTGAGTGCGCTGCTTGCCCGGCTTCACCCCGACGCACTGCCCGCCGCCGCGCACTACCGCGGGCTGAGGGCCAGCGGCATCACGCACGGCCCGGCCTTCCAGGTGCTGACCGAGTTCCGGCTCGGTGAGGGGGAACTGCTCGCCTCCTACCGCACGGACCAGAACACGGACGGCTACCTCGCCCATCCGGTGGTGACCGACGGCGCCCTGCAGGCCGGAGCCCCGCTCCTCGCCGCACTCACCGGCGCCGCGCTCTTCCTGCCCGCCCAGCTGACCGCCGTACGCCTGTGGCACCCGCCGGCTTCCGAGGGCTACCTGCATCTGCGGCTCACCAGGGCGACCAGCCGGGAAGCCGTCTGGGACGTCGCCCTGACCGATCGGGATGGCCGGGTCTGCCTGGAGCTGGAAGGGTGCCGACTGCGCCGCTTCGACCAGCACGCCGGTGACCCGGCGGCATTGCAGGAACTCGTACTGCGCGCCGCCCCGCGGGACGCCGCGGAGCCTGTGCGACTGCCTTCCCCCACCGAACTACTGACGGCCACCGCCCCCGCACGAGCACGCCTGCAAAACCGTAGCGACGACCGCTACGAGCAGGTGACGGCCCGCACCGGCGAGGTAGCGGCACTCTATGCCCGGCAGGCCGTCGAAGAGCTCCTCCCGGGCCGCACCGAGTTTTCGGTCGACGACCTGTGCACGGCCGGCGCACTGGCGAAATACCGGCCCTACCTCAACCTACTGGCCCGCACCATGGGCGCGTACGGTCTGGCCCAACCCCTGCCCGAGGGACGCTGGCGCCTCACCGAGGCCGCCGCGGACCCCCGGGAACGCGTCCGCACCCTGATCGCCGACCTGCCGGAAGCACTCACGCTGACGCTGCCGGGGCTGCGTTGCGGACTGTACCTGTCCACATTGCTGCGAGGGCGAATCGATCCCCGCGAGATCCTCTTCGGTGAGGCAGATCAGCACTTCCTCACCCAGCTCTACGGCAACGCGCCTCATCTGCGCCTGCACAACGCCTATGCCGGGCAGCTGCTCGGCGCGATGGTCGACCACTGGCCCGCAGACCGGCCACTGCGCGTCCTCGAAGTAGGCGCGGGGACCGGCGGTATGACCGCCGCGCTGCTTCCCGTCCTGCCCCCCGAACGCACCCGCTACCTGTTTACCGACCGTTCGGCCGGCTTCCTGGCCAAGGCCAAGACCCGGTTCGCCGCATACGACTTCGTCGAGTACAGCACCTTCGACATCGACGGCGATCCGGACGACCAGGGGGTACGGGCGGGGCACTTCGACCTGGTGGTCGCCGCCAACGCGCTGCACACCGCGAAGGACGTGGGCGCGGCCGTCGACCGGCTCGGGACGCTCCTCACCGACGGGGGAATGCTGCTCGCACTGGAAAGCCACGACAGCGACTGGGTGTCCACCTTCTTCGGCGCGCTGGACGACTACTGGGACTACACGGACACCGACCTCCGCAAGGACTCCCCTCTCCTCCAGCGGGAGCAGTGGAAGAGCCTGCTCAACGCACACGGATTCGACGCCGTGGCCTGCACCGGCGAGGCACCCGACACGGCACGTGCGAGCGACTCGGTGATCCTGGCCCGCCGCGCGGCGACCGCCCTCCCCTCCCGCGTCCCGTCCGCCACCGCGTCGGTTCCGGCCGGTAGGTGGCTGGTGGCGGCGGACACAGCCGGCGACCTGCCCGACCGGCTCGCCAACGACCTCGGTACCCGTCCGCTGCCGCTGAAGGAGCGGGACTGGATGGCGAAGATGCCGTCCGATCCGGACTGCACCGTGCGCATGGCTCTGCTCCTGGACGGGCCCGATCCGGCGACCGACCCGGCCACCGCCATCGCGCACGCGGCCGGCCGCGTCCGGGACGTGATGACCGGGCTGAGCACCCGCCAGGACGCCGAGCTGTGGCTGATCCTGCCACCGACCGGGATTTTCCCGGCTCCGGAACGACCGCGGACGCCCGAGGCGGCAGCCCTGTGGGCCCTCGGCCGCACCGTTGCCAGCGAGTACCCGGCCGTCCAGGTCCGGCTGGTTTCACTGGAGCGGTCCGGCGACGCCGGCAGGGACGCGGCGCGACTGCTCGCCGAACTGAGCGAACCCGGATCCGAACGAGAGATCGTGCTGACGGGCGCTGGCCGGTTCGTCCCCCGTTTCACCACGGCGACGCCACCGCTTCGCCGGCAGACTGAGGGATGCCGTCTGAACCTGCGTGATCCCGGCATGTCCCACCGGCTCGTCTGGGAACCGCAGACCACCTTGAGTCCGGGGGCGGGCGAGGTACTGGTCGCGGTGAAGGCCGCCGCCCTGAACTACCGTGACGTGATGCTGGCCACCGGCCTGATCCCGGACGACCAGCCGGTTCCCGGCCGCGAGCAGCCTTCCTTGGGCCTGGAGGGGGCCGGCGAGGTGATCGCCGTCGGAGCGGAAGTCGCCGGAATCGAACCCGGGGACCGGGTCTTCGGTACCGGCGCCGGCTGGTTCGCCTCCCACGTCGTCGTGCGAGCCGAACAACTGGGCCGCGTGCCGCAGCGCATGTCCTTCACCGAGGCGGCCACGCTGCCCGCGGTCTTCCTCACCGTTCAGTACGGGTTGGAACGCCTGGCTCGCCTGCGGGCGGGGGAGCGGGTACTGGTCCACGGAGCTGCCGGCGGTGTGGGGCTGGCCGCCCTGCAGTACGCCAGGTCCGTCGGCGCCGAGGTCATCGCGACCGCCGGCACCCCCGGCAAGCGCGACCTGCTGCGGATGCTCGATGTCCGGCACGTCATGAACTCGCGGGACCTTCGCTTCGCCGAAGAGGTCCGGGAGCTGACCGACGGCCAAGGCGTGGACGTCGTGCTGAACTCACTGGCCGGCGAGGCCATCGCCCGCGGCCTGGAGTGCCTGCGCCCCGGCGGCCGGTTCGTCGAACTCGGCAAACGCGACCTCTATGCCAACACCCCCGTGCTCCTCGGACCGTTCCGGCGTAACATCGCCTACTTCGGGGTCGACGTGGCCACTCTCCCCGAACAGCTACCTGAGGTCGCGGCCGGTGAGTTCACCGAGCTGTGCCACCGCGTGACCGACGGACGCTACCGTCCACTGCCGCACCAGGTGTACTCCGCCGACGCAGTGACCGACGCGTTCCGTTCCCTGCGCCACTCCAAGCACCTCGGCAAGATCGTCATCGATCTGAGCGAGCCGGTCGCCGTCGAACAGCCGGTGCCGCCCATGGAAGTCGACCCCGCCGGAAGCTACCTGGTCACCGGAGGCCTGGGCGGACTGGGCGCGGCGCTGGCGGGGAACATGGTGCAGCGGGGTGCCCGACACCTCATTCTGGTCGGCCGGCGCGGCGCGGATTCACCCGAGGCACCGGCCTTGCTGGAACGGCTCGCCCAGGTCGGGGCACAGGTCACCGTGGTCGCCGCGGACGTTGCCGACCACAAGGCGATGCGAAAGGCGATCACCGACGCGGACGAGGCGGGGCATCCGGTACGAGGGGTCCTGCACGCCGCCATGGTTCTCGACGACGCCCCGATGGCACAGCTGACGGCTGAGCGCTTCGAGGCCGTCCTGCATCCGAAGGTTCGGGGGGCCGTCGTGCTGTCCGAACTGACCTCGGACCGCGAGCTGGACTTCTTCCAGGTGTGCTCCTCGGTGACCACTCTGGGCGGCAACCAGCTGCAGAGCGCCTACGTTGCCGCCAACGCCTACCTCGAAGCCCTGGTGCGCCAGCGACGCTCCCAGGGCCGGGCCGGGACCGCCCAGGTGCTGGGAGGCGTGGCCGAGACCGGCTTCGTCGTGCGGACCGGCTTCGAGCAGACCCTGCACCGCATGGGTTTCGGTTCGGTCGCCCCAGCGGAGATTTGGCAGGCGTTCGAGCGCCAACTCACCCACGGCCCGGACGTAGCGGTATTCGGTCGGATCGACTGGGAACGGATGGGACAACTGCTCTCCGGGCTGAACCGGCCCGCCTTCGCCGCTTGCGTCCAGGCCACCGGCCGGGCGCGCATCAGCCATGGCGAGGCCCTGCGGTCCAGGCTCGCCGCGATGACCGACGACGAGGCGGTGGAGACCATCTCCGCGGAGCTGGCGACACTGGTCGCCGGGGTCCTGCAGACCGCACCCGAGCGAGTCGACCGCACCCGCAAGCTGGACCAGCTGGGACTCGACTCACTCATGGTCGTCGAACTGTCCGCCCACGTGAACCGCATGCTGGGATGCAACATCCCCGCCCTGGAGCTGATCGCGGCGAGCTGTCTCGACGATCTCGCACGCCGCGTCCTGCCCATGGTCACCGGAGGCACCCGATGACCGGCGTAGCGGACCGCCCAGCAGGGAAACTCGACGAACTGCCCTGGTGGCGCCCCCTGGTAGTACAGCTAGCCGGACAGGCACACCCCGATGACACCACCCTGGGCCTCTTCGTCCGGCAGCTCACCGCCGCTTTCGAGGAACAGGGCCACACCGTGGTCGAGTCCTCGCACGGAGACGTCGACCTGCTGCTGATCGTCACACACATCCCCACCGGATCTGAGCCGCTGCGCGAGCGCGTCCAGGAACAGAGCCCTCCGCTGAGCGCCCGTACGTGCACCGAACTGGGACTGCGCGTGGGCTCGCGCCAGACCGTGGTGCTCGCCCAGATCCCCGAGCACCTAGCCGACCGGCGGCACACCGAGGTGGTCGACATCGGGCGCACCGTCATGGCACGGACCGCCGCCCCCCGCGTGGTCCTGGTCAACCGGGACGGGCAGGAGGCCACCCTGTTCACCATGGAAGGGGGGCACCCCACCGAAACCCAGGACCTGGCTGACCGGATCCGCGACCGGCTGGTCACCGCCGCCTGCGCACGGGACGTCGGTGACCGCTACGACGTGGTCACCGACGCCCTGTCCTCCACCACCTGGACCCACTCCCCGGCCCCGGACCACCTGGCCGCAGCGGGGCGGCGGATGGGTGCACTCGGTCTTCTCCCCGAGCCGGTGCACATCGACCGGTACGTCTCCGAAGCCCTCGCCTCGCTATACCGCGAGTACCTCGGCTGGAAGCGTCTCAGCGAGGGCATGCTGTTCCTCTACGACCCCGACCTCGACGCCGTCGTGGTCACCGCCTCCGGAAGCTGGGACGTCGACAAGCGCGCACTGCGAAGGGACGAAGTCACCGTCCTCCACCCCCACCCCCACGGCAGCCGCCTGCGCGTCCTCGCCCCAGAGGGAGTCGACCCCAAAGGACCCTCGGTGGAGGCATGGGAAGTGTGCGCCCTCCTCTCCGCCGTTCCCACCGTCCGACTCAGCCGGTCGGCAGCCGGCCACTGGACGCTGGATCCCGACGGCGAACGCACCGCCCCCATCATCCGCGGCGGCGTACACGCCCACGTGGGAGTCAGCCGGGCCGACGACACGGTGATCGAGTCTGTGCCCCCGAACCGGGATCTGTATCCGTACGGCTTCGGCTGCGGCACCGATCTGGTGGCCGACGTGGCAACCGACACCGTAGCCCGCTCACACGCGGTCAACGATGCAACGGACCCCCGGCGTTACGTGCGCTGGCCGATGCTCTACCACGGCGAAATGGCCGTCGAACTGTGGAAACCCGGCTTGCCCGAACAACCGCTGCAGGGGCTGCTGGACGCCTACGCCGCTTCCGTCCGGTATACCCCCGACCACGTCGACCAGCCGCTCTGACGCCCAGGAGGGCAGTGCCCGTGACGACCTCTGCCAGCCCCGAGTCCGCGGCCGGCCACTGGACGGTACCCGCCGGTGCGGCGAGTACGTTCTCCTGGGCATACGACGACGGACGCGAGCGCCTGCTCGCGCTCTACCAGCGTGGCAAGGACCGGCAGTGGGACGCCGTGCGCCGGATCGACTGGGACCTCGACGTGGATCCAACCGATCCGCTGGGCACTCCGGACGAGGCGCTGCCCCTGCACGGCACCCCTTACTGGGACCGCCTGAGTACCGGGCGACGGAGCGAACTGCGCCAGCACTTTGCCGCCTGGCAGTTCAGCCAGTTCCTGCACGGCGAGCAGGGCGCCATGGTCTGCTCAGCCCGCATTGTTGAGAGCGCTCCTGACCTCGATGCCAAGTTCTTCGCGGCGACGCAGACCGTGGACGAGGCCCGGCACGTGGAGATCTTCTCCCGCTTCCTGCGGGAGAAGATCGAGCTCAGTTACCCGATCAACGACAGTCTGCGAACTTTGCTGGACGATACACTGCGCGACTCCCGCTGGGACATGCCGTACCTGGGCATGCAGGTTCTCGTTGAGGGACTGGCACTGGCCTCGTTCGGACTGCTCAGGGACACCACCAGCAAGCCTCTTCCCCGGCACCTGTTGGCCTACGTCATGCAGGACGAGGCCCGCCACGTGGCCTTTGGCCGCATGGCCCTGCGCGACCACTACCGCGAACTGAGCGCCACCGAACTGGCCGATCGCGAGGAGTTCGTCATCGAAGGCTGCCACCTGATGCGAAACCGCCTGCGCGGCACCGAAGTCCTGGAGAACTTCGGGGTGCCGCGTGCAGCAGCTGTCCGCATCGCTGAGGAGAGCGGCTACCTCAGAGCCTTCCGCCGGACGCTCTTCTCCCGCATCGCTCCCTGCGTGAAGGACATCGGGCTGTGGAGCCCGGAGGTCCGGGAGGCGTTCACCGGCCTGTGCGACGGAGACGCACGAGGGAGCGACCTGGACCATCTGATGCGACAGGACGACGAGATCGCCGAAGCGCTGGATGCGGAACGGTTCGCAGCCGAGGAAACGGCGCGTGCCGCGGAGATCAGCGAGATGGTCACTCTGGGAGGGGAGAGGGGCTCCGGTGCCGCCGACGTATCCGCGTGACGCACGCGGCCGCCACCGTCGGTCAGGATGCCGTCCCACCAGCCCTGTTCGGCCGAAGCAGCGGCCCGGATCGGACGCTCGACGGCCTTGCCCGCGGGGCGGACACGCACGGCGGCGAGCCGGGACCGTAACTGGCCGCGCGAGCCCTGCCATCAGGTCAACCAATGCTTCCTGTCCGAGGCCGGCGGACCGGGCTGCCACCGAGGGTGCGGGCCGACGGTAGCGGGGCTGGGGCCAGCACCCGATGGGACCGTTGCGGCCGGGGGCCACAGGCTCCGCGTCGAACGGGTGGGCACTCACGTCCGCGCGGACGGCGAGCACGTAGTCGATTCCCCGCTCGGCCAGGCCGGCCCGCAGGTGGGCGTCGGTGCCGTAGGCGGCGTCGGCCACGACAACCGGCGGGCGCATGCCCCAGCCGGCCAGCGTGTCGAGCGTGTCCAGAGCCAGCCGCCACTTATCGCGGTGGGTGACCTACGGCCCTGACCGAGGTGGACGGCGGGTAGGCCATCGTGGGCAGGTGATCGATCGGGCCGTCCCGTTGCACCGGTGACTGTCCGCGTCCGCGACAGCGGGGCGGTTGTGGTCATGTGCGAATTCTGCGACGCAACCTGCGGAAGGAACTGCGGTTACAGCCCCCTTGGCTGGTTTGGCCTGTTCACCCGTATCTGCCACTCAGGTAACGTCATGGTTCAGCGGACCGGAATGCCTTTAGCAGGCGCGTACAACGAAGGAACCGTCCAACGAGGAGGATCACGATGTCGTGGATCACCAGTGGCCTTCGGGCGCTCAGCGGTGAGATGCGTGCACGCTTGCACGGGTACTTCGTCGAGTATGGGCAGCGCGACTGACACTGTGGCTGTGACGCGGGACGCGCAGCTGAAATGCCGAACCGCGCCATCGTCATCCGGCAATGACACGCTGGGGTCCCGAAGCGCTCGGGCGGGCCTCGATCGGATCGCCTCCCACCCCCTGCCAGACGGGCATGACACCTCGTGTTCCTGAATAGACGTGGTCTGTGGTCTCACCTGCGGCGGTGGGAGCAGTTGGCGGCGGACACCGACGGGCCGTTCAGGCTGCGCTTCGGGACCCTCTTCATCGCCGACGCCGATGCGGCCAGGGAGGTTCTGGTCGGCTCGGCTGAGAACTACCTGTCGCAGTCCGGGTTCTTCCGGCTCGGGGCGACGCCCGTTCCCCATCTGATTCGGACGGAGGCGTCACGCGAGCTGATCGCAGTCCTGGCCCGACACGATTTCGAGTCGGCCTTCGACGTTGACGCCGCCATCCGTGAGCTGAGTGACCATCGTAGCCGTCTGCGGCATCAGCGGTGGGGAGTCGGACTGATCCGGCGGTACTTCGCTCCCGCCATAGCGGATCAGCGCCATACCGAGATCAACGCGCTTGTCGATGACTACGTGACATCGAGCGTAATCGCAGACGACATCGTCGGTCGCATGGTGCGAAGACCCCACCGTTCGGTGCCCCTCATCCGGGCCGGATTCGCAGAGCAGTTGAGACAACTGCCGGTGCGCTCGGCGGACGCGGAGGACCTGGTCGATCTGGTTCTGGGTCTGCCTGGGGAACTGTCTCCGGCGGATCGCGCGCAGTTACTGCAGCGGCTCGTCCTTTCCACGGTCGGCTTCACCGGCGTAACTCTCGAATGGGTAGTGCTTCTCGGCATTCAGTACGGCTACAACCGCCCAACAGTACGACCCGAAGAGATCCGTTCCCTGGTCAGGGAGACACTGCGCCTCTACCCAACAGCATGGCGCCTGGTCAGGGTGGCCGCCACCGATCACCGAATAGCCGGAGTTCCGGTCCACGAGGGTGAGCATGTTCTGATCGGCACGCACGCGATCCATCGGTCAGAGGCCGTATGGGACAGGCCGCTGGAGGTGTGTCCCTCGCGCTGGGAGGAACCGACCGATGACCAGAGGCGGTCTTACCTCCCTTTCGGGAAGGGGGAGGGGATGTGTCCGGCGAACGGCTTCGCTCTCGCGGCCCTGCAACATCTCGGCTGTCTCATTCTTCGCGACTACCGGGGAGAGGTGCGGCTCCGAAGGCGCAAGCCCCATGTCCGCACACTCCTCGCCCCACCGACAGGCTGGACCCGCCTCACCAGAACAGGGTGACCCCGCACCGCCCTTGAGCAGCGCCATGCACGGAGAGGCCCGTCCACGAGTCACCATCGTTCTCAAGAGGCCCGACATCGCACCTGGCACAGCCTTTCGGTAGCCCGCCCGAGCGGGAGAGCTCGGGCGGGCTCCGCGCACAGTGCCGTCGCCGCTTCTAGCCGCCGGCCAAGGGCCCCAGGACCGGCCCCGCGAACCCCGTGTGACCCGTCGCCACCCGTACCGACGTCCGACCCCGCCAGCCTGCCGCACATGATCCTGCCTGGTCCTGTGCGGCTGCCCGCGGCGTTCTGACGCCACCCGCCGGGCACCTGGGCGACGATCAAGGAACATAGAAAATGCTCCAAGCGGCGTACAGCGATTCGAGCGGCAGCGGGGCGCCCCGATCCTCGGCAACGGCTTCAGTCCCAGTACGTCTCGTGGGTCAGCCGGTTGCCCTGTCCGTCGAAGGTGTCGACGGACGCGATGGTCTCCCCGTCGGCGACGGGCAGGGCGAACGCACGGTAGGAAGTGCCGGGCAGCGTCACCACCTGCGCCATACGCACAGCACCGCCGTCCAGGGTGAGCCGGGCCGTGACCGTTCCCGGGGCCGGGTTGCCGACGAAGATCCGAGTCCCGGACAACCCCTTCTCGGACAGGCTGTGCAGCCCGGCGCCCTGGTCGGAGTCGGCCTCACCGTCCACGACGGAGCAGCCCGCCCAAGGGCCCGCCTGGTGGTCGACCTGGACGCCACCGATGAAGACCCGCTGGCAGAGCAGCGAGAGGTCTCCCGGCCGGGAAGCGCCACCGAAGCCTTCGTCGGCGTCACGGTCGGCCGTGTCGCCGACGGCAGTGTCAGCGGACGGAAAGTCGTCCGGCACGTCGGGATGGAACGTCAGCGTCACCGACCACTCCTTGCCGTCGATGTCGCCGGAGCGGACCACCTGGCTGCGTTCCGTGGTTTCCGGCGCGTCGGGAACCGGTGGGACGGAGGGGGAGGAGGCCGCAGGGCGCGGGCCGTCGTCCTGGGGCGGCCCGTTCAGCAGCGGCAGGACGACGGCTGCCGTGACCCCGGCCACCAGCACCCCGGCCGCCGCGGTCACGGCGGTGCGGCGCGACCTCCGGGCACGGGCACCGTCCAGGATGGCCTGGACAGGCGCTGGCCCGGGCGCCTTGCGCCCGGCCGCCCGGGCCAGCGCCTGCCGTACGTCCGGTGCGCAATCGCCGGTGTGCTGGGGGCCGATCCGGTCCGGCACGCAAGCGCCCGAAGCGCCTGACGTATCTGGTTGCCCGCCGGGTGTGCGGGGGGCTGTCATGCGGCACCTCCGAGATCCGCGCGGTCGTGCGCCGCCAGCGCGGGGTGTGCCCGCAGCTTGGCGAGAGCGCGGAAAGCCTGGCTCTTGACCGTGCCGGGCGTGCAGCCGAGCGTCCGTGCCACCTCGCCCACCTCGAGGTCCTCCCAGTAGCGGAGGACGACCACCGCACGTTGCCGTTCGGGGAGTTCGGCCAGAGCTTCCATCAGCACGTCGCGCTGCTCCAGACGTTCGGTGTCGCCGGACCGCTGCGGACGGTCCGGAAGCAGAGGGGTGAGCCAGTGGACGACTCGTCTGCGGCGGTGACGGCTGCGGTTGTTGTTCACCAGCGCGCGCCGCACATAGGCGTCGGCGTCCTCCCGCCGCACCCGGTCCCACCGCGCGTGCACTTTGATCAGCGTCGTTTGCACCAGGTCTTCCGCCTCATGGAAATCGCCGGTCAGCATGTAGGCGGTCCTGACCAGGCGGCTCCAGTAGGCCGAGACGAACGCCGTGAAGTCGCCTTCGGCATCGCGGGCCGGTCCGATGTGCACGAAGAGTTGTCCCTGCGGGTGTGTGGGTGGGTGGGCAGTACGGTCCGGCCCCCGGATGCGTGCGGCACCCGGGGACCGGGGACCGGCGGTCAGTCCCAGTACGTCTCGTGAGTCAGCCGGTTGCCCTGTCCGTCGAAGGTGTCGACGGACGCGATGGTCTCCCCGTCGGCGATGGGCAGGGCGAACGCACGGTACGAGGTCCCAGGCAGCGTCGCCACCTCAGCGGTACGGACCGTACCGCCGTCGAGCGTCAGACGGGCCGAGGCCGTGCCCGAAGCGGGGTTGCCGACGAAGATCCGAGTCCCGGACGTGCCCTTGTCGGTCAGACCGTGCAGCCCGGCACCTTCGACGAAGTCGTCCCGACCGTCCACGACGGAGCAACCCGCCCACGGCCCCGCCTGGTGATCGACCTGGACCCCGCCGATGAACACCCGCTGACAGAGCAAAGCGGGATCCTGGGGCCGGGAGTCACCGAAGCCGGACGTCCCATCGGTGGAGGGGAAGTCCTCCGGAACCTCCGGATGGAACGTCAGCGTCACCGACCACTCCTTGCCGTCGACGATTCCGGAGCCGACGGTACGGGCCACGGTCCGCTGCTCCTCGTCCTGCGCGTGCCGAGGCGGGTGCTGCTCGCCCGTTGCGACTGACTGGGTCCGCGGCCCCTTTCCGGACGTGTCACCGGACACTCCGCCGGCCGCCCAGGCACCGGCTACCGGTGTGCTGACCACGATGGCGGCCGTGCCGACGGCGACGGCGAGCTTCTTGATGCTGCTGGACACGTTGCTCCTACGGGAAGTGGGGTGAATGGACCGGAGGGCGCCTCTCCACGCCCTTCTACTCCCGTTGGTCGACCGCGGGTTGCACGCGACCGCAGATTTTTTGGCAAGTGCCTGGCCGGAGGCCTCAGTCCTCGAACACGAACGCCGACGTCTCCTGCGTCAGGACCTCGTCCCGGACGAAGCCCGGCATGGTGGCGGCGATGGCGCGGGAGCGGGTGGGTTCCGTGGCCCTTCACCGCGGACGCGCTGAACACGAGGTGGTGCGGCGACATCACTTACATAGCCGTCGGCACTCCTCGTTGGGCTGCGAGTGGTTGTCGGAGTTGTCGAACGGGGCGGCGGTTTTGGGGGGTGGCCGGTTGTGTGTGT
>NZ_BMTT01000029.1 GCF_014649815.1 Streptomyces mutabilis
GACCTCGGCGCCCAGGGCGACCAGGGTCTCGATGAGCACGGCGGTCTGCACGGTCATGTGCAGCGAGCCGGTGATCCGGGCACCGGCAAGCGGCTGCGCCCCGGCATACTCCTTGCGGATCGCCATCAGACCGGGCATCTCGTGCTCGGCGAGGGTGATCTCCTTACGGCCGAAGGCGGCCAGGGAAAGGTCGGCGACCCTGAAGTCCGTGAAGTCGCTGCGGTCAGCGGGCACTGAGGCTCCTGATGGTCTGGACGTTGCGGTGGATGTCGAGGGCGGCGGTGGACCGGTTGAGGGTGATGTAGTGCAGCCCGGGGGCGCCCTCGGCCAAGAGCCGCTCGGCCATGGCCGTGGCGTGGTCGACGCCGATGCGGTGTCCGGCGGCCGGGTTGCCGCGCGCCCGCTCCAGACGGTGAGCGAGGTCCTCGGGGAAGGCCGCACCGGAGAGTTCGGCGAAGCGGCGGATCTGGCGGACGTCGGTGGCGGGCATGATCTCGGGGATGATCGGGGTGTCACAGCCCGCGGCGGCGACCCGGTCACGCAACCGGAGGTAGTCCTCGACGTGGAAGAACATCTGGGTGATGGCGTAGTCGGCGCCGGCCCGGCACTTGGCGACGAAGTGCCGGATGTCGCTGTCCCAGTCCGGCGAGCGCGGGTGCCGTTCGGGGAACGCCGCGACGCCGATGGTGAAGTCACCCAGGGAGCGGAGGAGTTCGACCAGTTCCCGGGCGTGGGTGAAGCCGTCGGGGTGGGGCACCCAGGGCCCGTTGGGGTCGCCCGGCGGGTCCCCCCGCAGGGCCAGGACGTCCCGGATGCCGGCGTCGGCATACTGGCCGATGATCCGGCGGAGTTCGGCCACCGAGTGGCCGACGGCGGTGAGGTGGGCGACGGGACGCAGCGTCGTCTCGGCGGCGAGGCGCCGGGTGACGGCGATGGTCCGGTCCCTGGAGGAGCCGCCCGCCCCGTAGGTGACGGACACGAAGTCGGGGCGCAGCGCCTCCACCCGGCGGATCGCCTCCCAGAGGGAGCGCTCGCCCTTCTCCGTCTTCGGCGGGAAGAACTCGAAGGAGAAGGTCGTCATCACCTGGCTCCCGTGTCGAAGCGGCCGGCCTGTGGGTGGTGGACCACGACGGCGTCGGTGGACTGCACCGGCGGCCCGCACATGGCGTGCGCATCCGCCTTGTGCTCCTCGGCCGCCTCCAGGACCGCCGGGAGCATGGTGCCCGTCGCCCGGCCGGCGGCCACCGGCCGGATGGTGCGCGCCTCGCGCGGCGCGGCGACCCGGGCGGTCGTCGTCATCGCACGCCCTCCAGGTGCGGGGCGAGAAACCGGGCCGCGTCGGCGCCGTAGGCACGGGTGAGGTGGCCGAGCAGGGCCTGCCGGTCGGGCTCGTAGGTCTGCGGGCCGATCGCGGCCAGGGACAGCGCCGCCAGCGAGCAGCCGAGGCGGGCGGCCGGGACAGCCGATAGGCCGCGGTCGGTGGCGGCGAGGAAACCGGCGCGAAAGGCATCGCCCACTCCGGTGGGGTCGGCCACGGGGACGTCGGGTACCGCGGGCACGGTCACGTCGAGGCCGTCGGCGGCACGACGGATGCGCGCGCCGCCCGCGCCCAGGGTGGTGACCCAGGCGCCGACCCGGTCCAGCACGTCGGCGTCGCGCCAGCCGGTCCGCTCCTGGAGCAGCGCGGCCTCGTACTCGTTGGTGAACAGCCAGCCGGCGCCGTCCACCAGTTCACGTGCCTCGCCGCCGTCGAGCCGCGCCAGTTGCTGGGAGGGGTCGGCGGCGAAGGGGATGTGCAGCTCGCGGCACTGGCGGGTGTGGCGCAGCATCGCCGCCGGGTCGTTGGGGCCGACGACGACCAGCCCCAGCTCGTCCGGGCGGACCGGCAGCCGGGTCAGGTCGATGTCGCGGGCCTGGGACATGGCGCCCGCGTAGAAGACGGCGATCTGGTTGTTGTCGGCGTCGGTGGTGCACATGAAGCGGGCGGTGTGCCGTTCGGCGGACACCAGGACCCCGCCGGTGTCGACCCCGTGCTCCTTGAGCCACACCTCGTAGTCGGCGAAGTCGCTGCCGACGGCACCGACCAGCAGGGGGTGCAGGCCGAGGCGGGCGAGTCCGTAGGCGATGTTGGCGGCCACGCCTCCCCTGCGTACCTCGAGACGGTCCACCAGGAAGGACAGTGAGACGTGGGCCAGTTGGTCGGGGATCAGCTGGTCCGTGAACCGGCCGGGAAAGACCGTCAGATGGTCGGTGGCGACGGACCCGGTCACCGCGATGCGCACGTGGGCACTCCCTCGAGCTCGGCGGTCGGCTCAGAGCCCGGCCGCGGCCTTGAGCTGGGCGGCGCGGTCGGTGCGCTCCCAGGTGAAGTCGGGCAGTTCGCGGCCGAAGTGGCCGTAGGCGGCGGTTTGGGCGTAGATGGGCCGCAGCAGGTCGAGGTCGCGGATGATAGCGGCCGGGCGCAGGTCGAAGACCTGGTCGATGGCCTGCTCGATGCGTTCCTGGGCGACCTTGCCGGTGCCGAAGGTCTCCACGAACAGGCCGACCGGCTCGGCCTTGCCGATGGCGTAGGCGACCTGGACCTCGCAGCGGGCGGCCAGACCCGCGGCGACGACGTTCTTGGCGACCCAGCGCATCGCGTACGCCGCCGAACGGTCCACCTTGGAGGGGTCCTTGCCGGAGAAGGCGCCGCCGCCGTGCCGGGCCATGCCGCCGTAGGTGTCGATGATGATCTTCCGGCCGGTCAGCCCGGCGTCGCCCATCGGTCCGCCGATCTCGAACCGGCCGGTGGGGTTGACCAGCAGACGGTAGTCGTCCGTCTCCAGCTTGATGCCGTCGCCGGCGAGACCGGCCAGGACGTGCTCGACGACGTGCTCGCGGACGTCCGGGAGCAGCAGGCCCTCCAGGTCGACGTCGCTCGCGTGCTGGGAGGAGACCACGACCGTGTCCAGCCGGACGGCCCGGCTGCCCAGGTACTCGATGGTGACCTGGGTCTTGCCGTCGGGGCGCAGATACGGCACGGTGCCGTCCTTGCGGACCTCGGTGAGCCGCCGGGACAGGCGGTGGGCCAGCTCGATCGGCAGCGGCATCAGCGTCGGGGTCTCGTCGGTGGCGTAGCCGAACATGATGCCCTGGTCGCCGGCGCCCTGCCGGTCCAGCTCGTCCTCGTCGCCCTCGACCCGGGCCTCGTAGGCCGCGTCGACGCCCTGCGCGATGTCCGGTGACTGCGCGCCGATCGAGACCGACACGCCGCAGGAGGCGCCGTCGAAGCCCTTGGCGGAGGAGTCGTAGCCGATGTCCAGGATCGTCTCGCGCACCAGCTGCGCGATCGGCGCGTACGCCTTGGTGGTGACCTCACCGGCGATGTGCACCTGGCCGGTGGTGATCAGGGTCTCGACGGCCACGCGGGAGGACGGGTCCTCGCGCAGCAGGGCGTCGAGGACCGTGTCGCTGATCCGGTCGGCGATCTTGTCGGGGTGGCCCTCGGTAACGGACTCCGAGGTGAACAGGCGACGGGACATGGCACTCCAGATGGTTGCGGCCCACAGCACGAAGGACGTGGGAGACCCGGCAAGGTCACCCGTACCGCAACCACGATGGACAGCCGGGAACGAGAGGCGCTCGAGGGGCGACGGAACAGGAGCGGAGTGGTTGTTCACGACCACCGCCCGGCGCCGCTTGGGCCCTGCTGGGCAGCACTGGGCCGCGGCGGCCGTCGCGCTCACCCGCCCGGACGCGGGGGATGACGACCATGACAACACCGGGCCCGCGCCGGGCGACAAGCCGCGGCCCGGGTGATCCGAGGACAGGCCCTAAGCGGTGCCGGAGGCGGCCGGGTCCGGCCCGCGCAGGCGCCCGGGACCGGCGAGAGCGGCGAGTGCCGCGGCCGCGAGGGCGACGGCCGACATGACGAATGCCGTCGTGTAGCCGGACTCCGCGGGGAATCCGGTGCCCGGGACGGTGCGGGAAGCGACGAGCGACGCGGTGATCTGCGCGCCGAGTGCGCTGCCGATGGTCCGCATGATGGTGTTGATGCCGGTGGCCTCGCCGACCTGCTGGGGGGTCACGGCGCCGACGACGAGGTTGGCCAGGGCGGCGTAGGCGAAGCCCACACCGATACCGAGGACGCCGGAGCCGATGTACATGGCCCCTTCGCTGCCGTGTGCGACGGCATAGACGACGAAGCCCGCCACACCGATCAGGCAGGCGAGCACGAGCGGCAGTTTGAAGCCGACGGCCGCGCCGATGCGGCCGGCCAGGGGGCTGGAGACGAGCATGGTGACGGCGAGCGGCATCATGACGAGCCCGGATTCGGTCACCGAGGAGCCGAATCCGTACCCGGCCTCGGGCGGGGTCTGGGCCAACATCGGGACGAGGGTGAAGGCCCCGTACGTGCCGAATCCGATGACGAGCGCGGCAGCGTGGGAGGTGGCGACGGCGGGGCGGCGCAGCAGATCGATGTCGATCAGCGGTTCGGCCACACGTCGTTCCACGGCCAGGAACAGCGCACCGAGGATCACGGCGGCGGCGAACAGGGCGATGACGACCGGGGAGCCCCAGCCCCAGGCCTGACCCTGGCTGATGGGGAGCAGCAGGGCGACGACGGCGCCGCTCAGCAGGAGGGCTCCGGCCCAGTCGATCCGTCCGGGCGTGCGGCTGGGTGACTCCTTGATGAACGCGATGACCGAGGCGAGGCCCAGCAGGGACACGCCGAGTCCGAGCCAGAAGATCCAGTGCCAGCTCAGGGCGTCCACGA
Organism: Streptomyces mutabilis; assembly: GCF_014649815.1. Lineage (GTDB taxonomy): Bacteria > Actinomycetota > Actinomycetes > Streptomycetales > Streptomycetaceae > Streptomyces > Streptomyces mutabilis. The sequence continues at coordinate 4,757 of NZ_BMTT01000029.1, forward strand.
GCGGGCCGGGCAGGACGAGTCCGATGCCGAAGCCGATGCCGAAGGTGGAGCTGATCAGGCCGAGGGCGACGGGCACCTTGCCGGGCGGGAACTGGTCGCGGACGATCCCGAAGGCAAGCGGGAAGGCGGCGGAGCCGACACCTTGTACGGCGCGGGCGGTGATCAGCAGCGCGAGGGAGTTCGACATGGCACACAGCAGGGTGCCGAGGGCGAACACGGTAAGGGTGATGATCAGGACGCGGCGTTTGCCGAACATGTCACCGGCCCGGCCGAGCAGGGGGGTGGCGACGGTGGCCGTGAGCAGGAACGAGCTGAGCACCCACGAGATGCCGGTAGTGCCGGCGCCGAAATCGCGTTGCAGGTCCGGAAGCGTGGGGACGACCATGGTCTGCATCAGCGAGAACGACAGGACGGCGAGCAGCAGGGCGGTGAAGGGGGCCGTGATGCCGGGGGTGTCGGTCGCTGAGGGAGCCGGCGGGCGGCCCGGGGTGGTGGTGTCGGTCATGGCTGGTTCCTTCGGCGTCTGGACGGAGCGGTCCTGGGGCCGGCCCTCTGGCATGGGCACCGGTCGCGCCGGGCCCGCGCCTCGAAATGATCACGCGGGCGGGTGGATTCCGGCTCGAGCGGCGCTCGCGCCGCATCGGCCCGGACGCGCCGCCCCGGTGTCCTCACAGTCGCACGGCCTGGTGGCGGATGGTCTGGAGCAGGTCCGCCTGGTGCAGTGAGGCTGGGTCGGTGGTGCTGTGGGTGCGAACGGCGTGGGCGAATGCCGCGAGGGTGTTGGTCACTTGGTCATCGGCCTCGAGGGGGAGGTACTCCGTCATGGTGGCACGTTCGAGACGGACCTGAGGCCGGTGGTCGGCGGGCGGGGTGAAGGCCCGGTCGACCGTGATGCGCCCTTCGCTGCCCCACAGTTCGTACGTGGAGCGGTATCCGTGGTCGAGGCCGAAGGCGAGCTGGGCCGTGACGCGCCGCGGGCTGTGCAGCAGCGCGGTGCCGGCGATGTCGACCGCGTGGTCCGGGTCGGAGGTGAGGGTGGCTCCGGTGACCCGGAGGTCCCCTCCGAGGAAGTACAGGGCAGCCCTCACCGGGTAGACACCGGTGTCCCACAGGGCCCCGCCGCCGAGGTCGGCACGCAGCCGGATGTTGCCGGGCGGAAGCCGGGGGACGGCGAACGTCGCCCGCAGGGAGTGGAGCCGGCCGATCGCGCCTTGTTCGACCAGCTCGCGGACCGTGCGGTGCTGGGCGTGGTGGACGAACATGACGTTCTCCATCAGCACCAGTCCGTGCCGGGCGGCGAGGCGGGCGAGTGCCCGGGTGCGTTCCGCGTCCAGGGTGAGGGGCTTTTCGGCGAGGACGTGTTTGCCCGCGTGCAGGGCCCGCTCGGTCCACTGTTCGTGCAGGGCCGCGGGCAGCGGGATGTAGACGGCGTCGATGTCGTCCCGGGCGAGGAGCACGTGGTAGCCGTGGACGGGACGGCAGCCGAAGGGCCGGGCGGTCTCGCGTGCCGTGGCCGCGCTGCGGCTGGCGACGGCGGCCGGCTCCACGTCCGGACTGCCGGCCATCGCGGGCAGCATGCGGCGCCGTGCGATGTCGGCGCAGCCGAGGACGCCGATGCGCAACGGCCGGGTCACAGCCGCACCGCGTTCGTGGTCAGGCAGGACAGCAGGGTGCGGGCCTGGACGTTGAGGTAGTGGTTGTGGCGCAGCAGGGCGGACAGTTGGCCGGGGGTTGCCCAGCGGTAGCCTTCGGGCGCGCTGTCGTCGGTGGCCTGTACGAACAGGTAGCGGCTCTCGGCGTTGAGGAACCGGCCGCCTTCCTCGGAGTGGACGGCTTGGTACCGGATGCGTGCGGGGTCGGCGGTCATGACGTCGTCGAGGAAGGCGGGCCGCTCCTCGGCGGGCAGGTGCGCGTAGTTGGCGGGGGTGTACTGCACGGTGGGGCCGAGTTCGATGGTGTCCGCGAAGCCGGCCTCGAGGCGGGCGTGGACGAGCAGGTGGGGGACTCCCGCGAACGTCCGGGTGAGGAAGGCGGTGACGCCGAGACCGCGCGGGGCGAACAGCGGCTGCGTCCAGTGGGCCACCTCGCGGCTTGCCGCCCCGACGGAGACCGCCACGACGTCGAAGTAGCGGCCGCTCTCGTGGACGATGGAGTCCTCGCGGTACTCCCAGCCCGGCAGCCCGGCGAGCGGGACGCGCTCGGCCCGCAGGTCGTGCCGGGCGCGCTGGGCAGTGATCCAGGAGAGCAGTTCGGTGTCGCTGTGCAGGGCGGTGGTCTGGGTGTCGGGGATGGGAGCACAGGCCAGGACGGTGCGGGCGTCCATGTTGACCACGTTGTCCAAGCGCAGCAGTTCGCCGATCTGGCCGAGGGTCAGCCAGCGGAAGTCGTCGTGTTCGGGGACGTGACCGACGGCTTCGACGAGCATGTTGCGGTTGCTCTTGCGGTAGAACCAGGAGCCGTGCTCGGACTGGAGCACGTCGGCGAGGACACGGCCGCGGGCGGGGTCGGTGAAGTACTCCAGGTAGCGCACTTTCGTGCCGCGGTGGGCCTGGGTGTAGTTGCTGCGGGTGGCCTGCACGGTGGGCGAGAGCTGGAGGAGGTTGCGGTTCCCGGGTTCCATCTTCGCTTGCAGCAGAAAGTGCAGGACGCCGTCGATCTCCTTGACGAGGATGCCGAGGATGCCGACTTCCGGCTGTTTGATGATGGGCTGGTGCCACTGCTGGTGCCTGTGGCGCGGTGTGGTGACGCGCAGGCCCTCGACGCTGAAGAACCGGCCGCTGTCGTGGACGAGGTTGCCGGTTCCCTCCTGGAAGGACCAGTTGTCCATGGCGGCGAAGGGGATGCGGTCGACCCGGAAGGCGTGGGCTCTGAGGCGTGCTTCGAGCCAGGCGGGCACGTCACCGGTGGACAGGTCGGAGCCGGTGGTGGTGGCCGAGCGGGCGATGCGGTGGGCGGTGGCGGCGTCGTGACGCGGCTGGGTACGGGGCCGTTCCGTCGTCCGGTGCGCCGGGCCAAAGGCAGTGGGCAGGATCATGTGTGGGCTCCCACGAACTCCCTGACCGACTGGACCACGTAGTCGAGCATCTCATCGGTCAGGGCCGGATACACGCCGATCCAGAAGGTCTGTTCGGTGACGATGTCGCTGTTGGTGAGGTCGCCGGCCACGCGGTGCGTCTGGTTGAGGTAGGCGGGGTGCCGCGTGAGGTTCCCTGCGAACAGACGCCGGGTGCCGATCCTGCGGTTTTCCAGGAAGTCGACGAGCGCGGCTCGGGTGAAGGGCGCCTCGGTGTCGACGGTCAGGGCGAAACCGAACCAGCTGGGGTCGCTGCGCTCGGTGGCGCGGGGCAGGATCAGATGCGGCACGCCGTCCAGGCCCTCGCGCAGCCGGTTCCAGTTGTGCCGGCGGGCGGCGCAGAAGTCGTCGAGCTTGTCGAGCTGGGTGAGGCCGAGCGCCGCCTGGATGTCGGTGGCCTTCATGTTGTAGCCGACGTGGGAGAAGATGTACTTGTGGTCGTAGCCCTCGGGGAGGGTTCCCATCTGGTAGGTGAACCGCTTGAGGCACTTGTTGGTCTCACCCGGCTCGCACCAGCAGTCGCGTCCCCAGTCACGCAGGGACTCCACGATCCGGGCGAGTGCGAGGTTGGAGGTCAGGACACAGCCTCCTTCCCCCATGGTCAGGTGGTGCGCCGGGTAGAAGCTGACCGTCGTCAGGTCGCCGAAGGTCCCGGTCAGCCGGCCGTCGTAGGTGGAGCCGACCGCGTCGCAGTTGTCTTCGATCAGGAACAGGCCGTGGTCGTCGGCGAGCTGGGCGATCTCGGCCACCTCGTACGGGTTGCCGAGGGCGTGCGCGATCATGATGGCGCGGGTGCGGGGGCCGATGGCCTGGGCCACCCGGTCGGCGGTCGTGTTGTAGGTCCCCAGCTCGATGTCGACGAAGACCGGGACGAGCCCGTTCTGGATGATGGGGTTGACGGTGGTCGGGAAACCGGCGGCGACCGTGATCACCTCGTCGCCCGGTCGCAGCGCGCGGTCCTCGAGCAGATGCGAGGTGAACGCGGTCATCGCCAACAGGTTCGCGGAGGAACCGGAGTTGGTCAGGTGCGCTTTGCGGTGGCCCAGCTTGCGGGCGAAGCGCGATTCGAAGGTACGCGAGCTCTTGCCGGCGGCGATCCGCATCTCCAGGGCGGCTTCCACCAGCGCCGTCCGGTCGTGCTCGTCGAGGCAGGCGCCCGCGGGCCATATCTCGGTGGTGCCGGGAACGAAGGGGCGGTCGTCCGAGGCGTCCACGTGGAATTTCCGTGTCGCGTCGAGGATCAGTTCCTTGTGGGCCTTCATGCTGTGCTTCCCTTCCGGCGCCGGGCGCCACTGTCGTCGCTCGGGTGCTTGACGGGCTTCCACCAGGCCGGGTTGGCGCGGAACCAGTCGACGGTGGCGGCCAGTCCTTCGTCGAAGGGGATCCTCGGGGCGTACCCGAGTTCCTCACGGATCTTGGTTTCGTCGAGGGAGTAACGCTGGTCGTGGCCCTTGCGGTCGGTGACGCGGTGGATCAGGGAGGGGGCGGCGCCGCACAGGTCGAGGAGGCGTCGGGTGATGTCCAGGTTGGTCAGCTCGTTGCCGCCGCCGACGTTGTAGATCTCGCCCGGGCGGCCCCGGGTGAGGACGAGTTCGATCGCCCGGCAGTGGTCGTCGACGTGCAGCCACTCGCGGACGTTGGTGCCGTCGCCGTACAGCGGTACGGGCAGCCCCTCCAGGAGGTTGGTGGTGAACAGCGGGATGAGCTTTTCGGGGTGCTGGTAGGGGCCGTAGTTGTTGGAGCAGCGGGTGATCGTCACGTCGAGGCCGTGAGTGCGCCAGTAGGCACGGGCGATGAGGTCGGAGGACGCCTTGGAGGCCGCGTAGGGGGAGTTGGGCCGCAGCGGCCACTCCTCGGTCCAGGAGCCCTCGTCGATGGATCCGTAGACCTCGTCGGTGGAGACGTGCACGAAGCGCTGGACGCCTGCGGTGAGGCAGGCGTCCAGCAGGGTCTGGGTGCCGGCCACGTTGGTGCTGACGAAGTCGGCCGCGGAGTGCAGCGACCGGTCGACGTGGGACTCGGCGGCGAAGTGGACGACCGCGTCGTGCCCGGGCAGCAGGTCGTTAAGGAGCGTGCGGTCGCAAATGTCCCCGGTGACGAAGGCGAGGCGGGGGTGGTGGAGCGGGAGGTTGTCGCGGTTGCCCGCGTAGGTGAGTTTGTCCAGGACGGTGACGTCGGTGTGCTCGTGGCCGGCGTATCCCCCGTCGAGCAGGGTGCGGACGAAGTGGGAGCCGATGAATCCGGCGCCACCGGTGACCAGCAGTCTCATCACGTCACCGGGCCCGGGCGCGGGGCGATGCCCCGTACGACAGTGATGTCTTCATGGAGATCTCCTCGTGGCGTGAGGTGGTCAGGCGGTTCGGACGACGCGTGCGCCGGCGGGCGGGGGCGAAGTGGTCGGCGCCGGGTGTCAGCAGCCATGCCCCGGGGAACCGGCGGACGTCGACGGTGGTGGGTGCGGGCCGCGCACCGCGGCCGCTGCGGTGTGCCGCGCCCCGCACGGAATGTCGATCACGGTCCAGCCCGGCGGGTGGCGTCCGGTGTCGGCGCCCAGGCAGTCGGCGGCCGGGGAGCGGCTCAGACCGGTGCCGAGACCTTTGCGACAGGGCTCCTCGCGGGTTCGGATCCGGCCGAACAGGATGCGGCGTTCCTCGCCCGGTGCGGCCTCGGCCAAGTCCGCCCGCTCGTCCGGGTGCAGCGCGCGCGAGCAGGCCTCGACGGTTACCGCACCGGGTGTCCGCTCCACGTCGACACCGAGGGGAACGGGTGCCAGGGCCTTCGGTCTCCGGTACCGGTTGGGCTGTCATCAGGTTTCCCAGGGTGGGAGGGGACGGGGTGCGGGCGGCGACAGCCGTCGCGCCGTCAGGTGCGCGGCGGCTGTCGCGGTCGGCTGGACGGGGGCCGGGGAGGCGCGTCGTGGCGGGGCGCCGGGGTCCGCCTTCACGGCGGGCCGTGGGCGACCGACCCCTTAGGGCACCGCCGGCGGGGCGTCAGGCGCTGGCCATGCGACCCAGTTGTGCATTGACGGCGGCCACGAGGGCGCGGGGCGTGGGATTGTCCGTGAAGATCTCATCGTGGAGCTCGACACCGTATTCCCGCTCGATGCGGCCACCGGTCTCCAGGAGGGCGAGGGATTCGTAGCCGAGCTGTTCGAAGTCGGTGTCCAGGATGTCGCCGTCGAGATCCACGCTCTCGTCCGCGCCCGCGCCGTCCAGGAGGATGCGCTTGAGGTCCTGGAGGGTGAATTCCTGCTGTGACATGTGGGTCCCTTCATCGGTCTGCCGCATCCGGGTTGCGCGGATGCGGGGCTTGGGGGCGTCTGCCGCCGGGTGAGGGAGGCGGCGGACACCGGCATCGGCTCAGTCGACGGCTCGCACGACCATCGCCGAGTTGAATCCGCCGTGCCCGCGGGCGATGACGAGCGCGGTGCGCACCGAAGCCGGGCGCGGATGGGTGGTCACCAGGTCGATGTCGTATTCGGGCGACGGCTCCACATGAACGGTCGGCGGGATCAGGCCCTCGCGGATGGCCAGGGCGGCCATGACCACGTCGACGGGGGCGCCGCCGCCGCAGAGCCGGCCGATCGCCGTCTTCGGCGCGGTCACCGGTACGGCGAAGGCACCGAAGACCGCGATGAGCGCCTCGGCCTCCTCCCGGTCCATGCGTGCAGTGGCCGCGGCATCGGCGAAGACGAGGTCGATCTCCCACGGCCCGAGGGCGGCGTCGGCGAGTGCCAGCTCGATGGCGCGACGCAGCCCCGGTTCCCTGCCGTCACCGGGCCGTGGGTCGAAGGTGGAGGCGTAGCCTGCGATCTCGCAGTAGACGTTGTCGGCACCCCGCTCGATCGCCGCGCGCTCGTCCTCCAGGATCAGCAACGCCCCGCCCTCCCCGGGGACATGGCCGTCGGCGGCACGGTCGAACGGCAGATAGGAGCGCTCCGGGTGCTCTCCGGCGGAGATCTGGCCGGTGGCCAGATGGGCGGCCCAGCCCCAGGAGCACAGTGACGCGTCGACGCCCCCGCTGACGATCAGCCGACTGCCCCGGCGGATCCGCCGGCGCGCCTGGGCGAGCGCGTCGAGGCCGCCCGCCTGGTCGCCGACGAGCACGCCCGCGTGACCGCGCAGTTCGTGGCGAACGGAGATCTGCCCGCTGGTGGCGGCGTGGAACCAGGCGAAGGACTGGTAGACGCTGACGTAGCGGCTGCCCCGCGACCACAGGTTCCGCAACTCGTTCTGGCCGAACTCGATGCCGCCGAACCCTGCGGCGGTGACGACGCCTCCGCCGTACTCGGGGACATCGGCGGGGCGGACTCCGGCGTCCTCGAAGGCGTGCGCGGCCGCCGTCAGCGCGAGCTGGCTCGACCGGTCGGTCTGCCGGACCAGACGGTCCGGCAGATGGTCCCGCGGGTCGAAGTCCCGGATCTCGCCCGCGAGTCGGCTGGGGTACGGCGAAGGGTCGAAGCGGGTGATGCGGCCGATGGCGTTCTTTCCCGCGCGCGTGGCCGCCCAGGAGTCCGCCACCCCGATCCCGTGCGGGGTGGCCATGCCGACACCGGTGATCAGGGTCCTGGCCTTCATGCCGCGCTCCCGTCCGGACGGGACAGCACCATGGCGCTCTGGAGGCCGCCGAATCCGCTGGCGACGGTGAGCACCGTGTCGGTGCGGTGTTCGCGCGCGGTGATCGGCACGTAGTCCAGGTCGCACTCCGGGTCGGGAGTGTGCAGGTTCGCGGTCGGTGGAACGACGTGGTGGCGCATCGCCAGGACCGAGGCGGCGATCTCCAGGGAGCCGACCGAACCCAGGGAGTGCCCGACCATGGACTTGATCGAGCTGATCGGTGTGCGGCGGGCGTGGGCGCCGAGTCCGCGTTTGAGGGCGGCGGTCTCGTGGCGGTCGTTCTGTCGGGTGCCGGAGCCGTGGGCGCTGACGTAGTCGACGTCCTCGGGGCTGGTGTGCGCCTCGTCGAGCGCCGCGGTGATCGCCTCGGCCAGCTCGCGTCCGTCGGGACGCAGCCCGGTCATGTGGAAGCCGTTGCTGCGGGTGGCGTGCCCGGCGATCTCGGCGTAGATCCGGGCGCCTCGGTCACGTGCGCCGGTGAGCTCCTCCAGGACGAAGACCGCGGCCCCCTCTCCGAGCACGAATCCGTCACGGTCGGCGTCGAAGGGGCGGGAGGCGGCCCGGGGCTCGTCGTTGCGGGTGCTGGTCGCCTTGATCGCGTCGAACGAGGCGAGCGTGATCGGTGAGATCGGCGCGTCCGTGGCACCGGTGATCATCACGTCCGCCGTGCCGTCCCGGATCAGGTCGGCCGCGTGGGCGACCGCGTCGAGCCCCGACGTGCAGCCCGTCGACACGACGGTGGCGGGGCCCTCGGCACCGGTCGCCCAGGCCACCTCGACGGCGAACGAGCTCGGCACGCACTGCCGGTACAGATGCCTGGAGGCGTAGGCGTGGTCCACCAGATCGAGTCGTCCGTCGTCGCTGACCACGCGGTACTCGCTGTCGAGGCGGCGGACGGCACCGGCTCCGCTTCCGATGCTCACGCCCGTGCGGTGCGGATCGAACGCGACGGTGGCGAGTCCGCTGTCCGCAATGGCCTCACGCGCGCCCACCACGGCGAACTGGGCGGCGCGGTCCATGCGCTGGATCTCCTGCGGAGTCAGGCCGTGCCCGGCCGGATCGAAGTCGATCTCGGCTGCCACCCGGGAGCGGAAGGAGCCGGCGTCGAAGAGGGTGATGCGCCGGGTCGCGGTGCGGCCTTCGGTCAGCAGGTCCCAGAAGTTCTGAACACCGGTACCGCCCGGCGCGAGGACGCCGACGCCGGTGATCACTGCCCGTCGGTTCACTGGTGGCCTCTCCTGGTGTCGGTGGCGCGCGGCCCGAGGGCCCCTTTGCGGCCAGGTCCGGGGTACTGGCACAGCGCGGCTCAGGACAGAGCGGCGGAAGCACCTACGAGCCTCTCCGCCCGGCGGGCGCGCATCAAGGAGCTCTTGGTCAGGCGGAAGTGAGATTCGGTCAGGGCTTCTCAGAATTCATCGGAGCAGGTGAGAGAAACTACAGAGAAGGTGCAGCGAGGCGGGGAAGGGGCGGCGCGGGCGGCCGGGGATCCTGGCGTTCCGCGGTGCGGAGGAGCCCGTACGTGAAGAGTCCCCCGGCCCGTCAGGGCCGGGGGACTCGGGTGATCGCGGTGCGCAGGGCACTCAGGCACAGCAGACGGGCAGCCCGCCGTTGAAGGTGACCATCTCGGAGAAGAGTTCGCCGATGTCGAGCGGGTGGCCGGGGGGCGCGCCGGACGCCTCCGCGTAGGCGCGGTGCAGATTGGGCACGAGACGTTCGCTGTCGAGGAGTCCGGCGAATTCCCCCAGGTCCGCCTCGCGCGCCGCCTGCAGCGGGGTGAGTCCTGCGGCGATGCCCTCGGTGGCCAGGTACTGGACGTGGCGCAGATAGCGCTCGGTGGCGTCCAGGAGTTCCGGGCCGCCCACCGGGCCGTGCCCGGCGACGACGGTCCGCGGCGCGAGGGCGCGCAGTTCCGCGATGGCGGTGAGCGAACCGGCGACGGACCCGGTGAGGCAGAACGGCGTGGCGCCCGACATCACGATGTCTCCGGTGAACAGGACACGCTCCGCGGGCAGCCACGCGACGGTGTCGTTGGTGGTGTGGGCGATCCCTGGGTGCAGGAGTTCGACGCGGGTCTCGCCCAGGTGCAGCGTGAGCGTCTTTCGGAAGGTGAGGCTGGGCAGTCGCACCGTGACGCCACCCCACTGGACGTCGGGCCACAGACCGGTCAGATGGAGACCTGCCAGGTCCATCTCCGCCCGGGTCGCCTCCTGCGCGACGATCACCGCTTCATCGGCGAAGACGCTGTTGCCGAACGTGTGGTCGCCGTGGGGATGGGTGTTGACGACGTAGCCGGGGGCTCGGGGCGAGACCGTGGCGACCGCGTCCTTCAGGGCCAGTGCGCGGTCACGGGTGGCGGCGGTGTCGATGAGCGCCGGCCGGGCGCCGGCCGTGATGAGACCGGCGTTGTTCAGGCACCAGCCGCCGTCCGGCTGGACGTACGCGTACACATGCTCGGCGACCTGTTGCAGATACGCGCCGAAGCGGGGTTTGGGTGTCACTTCCGTCTCCCAGGGCAGGGCAGCGCCCGGCGGCTCGGCCGCGCGGTCAACTGGCCGGGGTGAGTGCGCAGCTCTCGGGCCGCGTGAAGTCTCGGTTGTAGTAGACGAGCGGCTCCGACCCGCCGGTGAACACCGCGTCGACCCGGCCGACCAGGATGCTGTGGTCGCCGCCGTCCAGGACCTCGTGCAGCGTGCAGGCCAGGCGGGCGGCGGCGGTGCTCAGTCCGGGCAGGCCGTACTCGCACGGCTCCATGGAACCGTCGGCGAACTTGTCGTGGCCGGAGCGGGCGAAGTGACGCGCGACTGCGGACTGGTTCACGGACAGGACGTTGATCAGGAAGCGGTCCGCCGCGACGAACGCTTTGTGGCAGGAGGCGGTCTTGGCCGGGCAGACCAGGACCAGGGGCGGGTCGAGGGACAGCGAACTGAACGAGCTCGCGGTGAATCCCCAGCGACGGCCGGTGCCGTCCATGGTGGTCACCACGGTGACCGGACTGGGGACATGGGCCATGGTGCGGGCGAACTCCGCGGGGTCGATGGCGGACAACGGTCCTCCTGGATCTCCAGACAGCGGTGCAGCTCCCGGTCGAGTGCCCGTGGCCGCGCGGTGCCGGCCACGGGCTGGGGTGGTGCGGTGGACGGCCGGGGGGCTGCCCCGGTCCGGAGGCACTGGTCACGGCGACGCGCGGACCACCATGGCCGAGTTGAAGCCGCCGCGGCCGCGGGCGAGGACGAGGGCAGTGCGCAGGCCCGGTGCCGGGCGGGTGCTGGTCACCAGGTCGACGGGGCAGTCCGCCGCGGTCTGCCGGACGTTGACGGTGGGCGGGATGGCCTGGTCGCGCAGGGCGAGGCAGGCCGCGGCCAGGTCGAGGGAGGCGGCACCCGCGGCGAGGCGTCCGGTCATCGTCTTGGGTGCGGTGACGGGCACGCCGCGTTCACCGAACAGACCGGTGAGGGCCTCGGCCTCCTCCCGGTCGGCGGTGCGCCGCCCGGCCGCGTCGGCGAACACCACGTCGACGTCGGCGGCGTCCAGGCCGGCGTCCCGCAGGGCGAGTTCGGCGGCGGCACCCAGCCGTGCGCCGCCCGGTGTGCCGGGTGGCGCGTCGAAGGTGGCCGCGTATCCGGTGACCGAGCCATAGGTACGGGCACCGCGGCCGGCGGCTCGCGCCGCGTCCTCCAGAACGAGCAGAGCACCGCCCTCGCCGACGACGTGGCCGTCGGCGTCGGCGGAGAACGGCAGGTAGGCACGGGCCGGGTCCGCGCTGGTGCTCAGCTCTCCGCCGGCCAGATGCGCCGCCCACCCCCAGGGGCAGATGGAGGAGTCCACTCCCCCGGTGACCAGGAGCCCGACGCCCTTGCGCAGCTGCCGCCGGGCCTGGGCCACGGCGTCCAGGCCCCCCGCCTGTTCGGTGACGAGCACGCCGCTGGGGCCCCGCAGCCCGTTCTTGATGGAGATCTGGCCGGTGTTGACGGCGTAGAACCAGGCGAAGGACTGGTACGCGCTGACGTACTGGCCCCCCTTGCTCCACAGCGCCTGCAGCTCCCGCTGGCCGAACTCGAAGCCGCCCGCGGAACCGGCGGTGATGACGCCGGCGGCGTAGTCGGGGAGTCGTTCGGTGTCCACGGCGGCGTCGCCGAGCGCCTCGTCGGCGGCGACCAGGGCGAGCCGCGTCATGTGGTCGGTCTGCGGCAGCAGCCGGCTCGGCAGGTGCTCGGTGGCGTCGAAGTCCGGTACCTCTCCGGCGAGGCGGGCCGGGTAGGAAGCGGCGTCGAAGCGCGACAGCGGCCGGATGCCGCTCTCGCCCCGCAGGACGGCCGACCACCACTTCTCGGTGCCCAGGCCGTTGGGCGCGGCCACACCGATGCCGGTGACGACCGGTGCGCCGGTGTCCGCCTCGGTGGCGCCGGTGGGCTTGCGCAGGGTTTCGGTGCTCATGCTGCCGCTCCCAGGTGTGGGCGGGTGAGGACCATGGCGCTCTGGAAGCCGCCGAACCCACTGCCCACGCTGAGCACGGTGTCGGTACGGTGTTCACGCGCCGTCAGCGGCGTGTAGTCCAGGTCGCAGGCCGGGTCGGACTGGTGCAGATTCGCGGTGGGCGGCACGGTGTTGTGCTCGATCGCGAGGGCGCTGGCGGCCACTTCCAGGGCGCCGATGGCTCCGAGGGAGTGCCCGATCATCGATTTGATGGAGCTGACGGGGACCACGTAGGCGTGGGCGCCGAGGCTGCGCTTGAAGGCCGCGGTCTCGTGCCGGTCGTTCTGCTTGGTGCCCGAGCCGTGAGCGTTGACGTAGTCGACGGCGGACGCGTCGAGCCGTGCCTCGTCGAGGGCGACCCTGATGGCCTCGGCCATCTCGACCCCGTCGGGGCGCAGGCCGGTCATGTGGTAGGCGTTGCACCGGCTGGCGAACCCGGCTACCTCCGCGTAGACGTGAGCGCCGCGGTGGCGAGCGCTCTGCAGCTCCTCCAGGATCAGGACGGCCGATCCCTCGCCGAGCACGAAGCCGTTGCGGGTGGCGTCGAAGGGCCGTGAGGCCGTCTCGGGCTCCTCGTTGCGCGGTGACGTGGCCTTGATGGCGTCGAAGCAGGCGACGGTGATCGGGGAGATGGGGGCCTCGGTGGCGCCCGCGATCATCACGTCCGCGCTGCCTTCGCGGATGAGTTCCACCGCGTGGCCGACGGAGTCCAGGCCGGAGGTGCAGCCGGTGGAGACCATGGCGACCGGCCCCTGGGCGCGCTGGCGCCGGGCCACCTCCACCGCCATGGAGCTGGGCACGAAGTAGTCGAAGAGGTGAGGGACGGCGAGGGTGTGGTCGACGTTCCAGCCGCTGCCGCCGCGGCTGACGACGTTGTACTCGATGTCGAGCCCCATGGTGCAGCCGACGGCGCTGCCCAGGGTGACACCGGTGCGCGTGGGATCGAGCTCGGCCATGTTCAGCCCGCTGTCGCCCATGGCCTCGGCGGCAGCGGTGACGGCGAACTGGGCGGCGCGGTCCAGACGGTCGGCCTCTTCGGGACTGAAGCCGTGCCGCAGCGGGTCGAAGTCGGCCTCGGCCGCGATGCGGGAGCGGAATCCGGAGGCGTCGAAGAGGCTGATGCCACGGGTGGCAGTGGTACCGGAAGTGAGCAGGGACCAGAATTCCTTGGTCCCCACTCCTCCGGGCGCGACGACGCCGATCCCGGTGATGACGACGCGACGGGTCATGGGGTGTCCTTCATGGGGGTCAGTCCTCCTGCGATGCTCTCGGCACGCCGCCGGCGCGGTGGTGCCGCGGACGCGGGCCGGGTCGTCATGCGGCCGGCGCTCCGGCGGTGGCGGCGGCCGTCCGGGCCGCCACGGCCCGTCGCAGCGCTGTGGCGACCGTGCGCACGTCGGTGTCGCTCAGGCCCGGGTGCAGCGGCAGGCACAGGGTGCGGTCGGCGGCCCAGTCGGATCCCGGCAGCGTGATGTCCGGTGAGCCGTAGGCGGCGACCTTGTGCAGCGGGGCGTAGCGGAACGTCGTGTAGATGCCGGCGCGGTACAGGTCACCGGCCACGTCGTCCCGGATTTGCGGGTCCATCTGGACCCAGTAGAAGTAGTGCGTGGACTCGTGGCCCGCGGGCAGGGCGGGCGGGGTCAGCAGGCCGGGGACGTCGGTGAGTTCCCGGTCGTACTGGGCGACGATCTGCCGGCGCCGGCCCACCAGCTCGGGGAGCCTGCGCAGCTGCACGGCGCCGATGGCCGCGGTCAGGTCGTTGCCGATGACGCGCCGGCCGGGTTCCGGCACCTCCAGTTCCCACCAGCGGGCGGAGACCTTGGCGTAGCCGAAGCCGCTGGGCTGGGCGAGCCCGTGATAGGCCAGGCGTCGTACGCGGGCGGCCTGCTGCGGGTCCTTGACGTAGATCATGCCGCCGTCCCCGGTCACCAGGACCTTCATCGCGTCGAAGCTCCACATGGCGAGGTCCCCGAAGGTGCCGACGGCCCGGCCGTGCACCCGGGAGGCGACGGAGCAGGCGGCGTCCTCGATGAGGGTGATGCCGCGTTCGCGGCAGTGGTCGGCGATGCGGACGGTGTCTCCGGGGTAGCCGCCGTAGTGCAGGACGACGACGGCCTTGGTGCGCTCGGTCAGCACCCGCTCGACGTCCTCGAGGGTGGGGTTCAGGGTGCGCCGGTCGACGTCGCAGAAGACCGGCCGCGCTCCGGTGGTGACCACCGCGTTCGCTGCGGCGAGGAAGCTCAGCGAGGGCAGCACTACCTCGTCGCCGGCCTTTAGGGCGAGCGACTCCATGGCGAGGAACAGGCCCGCGGTCCCGGAGTTGATGAAGACGACATGCTCCGGGCCGACGCCGAGGTGCTCGGCGAACGCCGCCTCGAAGGCCTTCGTACGGGGGCCGTGGCCGAGCCAACGGTCCTGGAAGACTCCGGCAACTGCGTCGAGTTCTTCATCCCCGACCTGGGGCTGGAAGAGATTGATCATAGCCGCCTCTCACGTCCTGATGACACCCCCGAGCCTGGAAAGCCCCGCTCGACCCGGAATCGAAGACCGGTGGTGTTCCGGCCGGAGCGGGTCGTCCCGAGGAGGCTTCGAGCGCCTTTCCAGGGGCGGCCCCGAGCCTCCCTGTACGCACGTCACCCGCCGAGGTCGAGGAGATGGATGTCATGACGGATCAGGGCAAGCGGGTCGCTGTGGTCACCGGCGCCACCAGCGGGATCGGGCTGGCGGTGGCCCGTCGGCTCGCCGCGTCGGACCACCGGGTGTACATCGGTGCACGCAGTGCCGACCAGGTCGCCGCGACCGTCAAGGATCTCCAGGCCGAGGGCTGGGAGGTGGACGGAGCCGTCCTCGACGTGCGCTCCGCGGAGCAGGTCCGGGCGTGGATCCAGGGTGCCGTGGACCGCTTCGGCGGAGTCGACGTGGTCGTCAACAACGCCGGCCGGTCCGGTGGCGGAGTGACCGCCGACATCGACGACGAGCTGTGGCACGACGTCATCGACACCAATCTCCACAGCGTCTTCCGCGTCACACGCGAGGCGCTGACCACGGGCGGCATGCGCCACAAGTCGTGGGGCCGGATCATCAACATCGCGTCCACCGCGGGCAAGCAGGGTGTCGTCCTGGGCGCGCCGTACTCGGCGTCCAAGCACGGCGTCGTGGGGTTCACCAAGGCGCTGGGCAACGAGCTCGCACCGACCGGTATCACCGTCAACGCCGTGTGCCCCGGCTATGTGGAGACCCCCATGGCCCAGCGGGTGCGTGCGGGTTACGCGGCCGCCTACGACACTTCGGAGGCGGCCATCCTGGAGAAGTTCCAGGCCAAGATCCCCCTCGGCCGCTACTCCACTCCGGAGGAGGTCGCGGGCCTGGTCGGCTATCTGGCCTCCGACACCGCCGCGTCCATCACCTCGCAGGCCCTGAACGTCTGCGGCGGCCTCGGCAACTTCTGATCCCATCGACCGCTCGGAGGAGTACCCACCATGACGATCCGTGAGGTGGAGCACGAGATCACCGTCCAGGCCCCGGCCACTGCCGTGTACCGGCTGATCGCCGAGGTGGAGAACTGGCCGCGGATCTTCCCGCCCACCATCTATGTCGACCATTCCCCCCAGGGACCGGGCGAGGAGGTCATCCGGATCTGGGCCACCGCCAACAGTGAGGCCAAGACCTGGACGTCGCGCCGGACGCTGGACCCGGAGGCGCTGCGGATCACCTTCCGGCAGGAGGTGTCCGCTCCCCCGGTCGCGGCGATGGGTGGCGCCTGGGTCATCGAACCGGTCTCCGACACCTCCAGCCGGGTACGGCTGCTGCACGACTACCGCGCCGTCGACGACGATCCGAAGGGCCTGGAGTGGATCGACGAGGCCGTCGACCGCAATTCCCGCTCCGAGCTGGCGGCCCTCCGCAAGAACGTCGAACTCGCCTATGCCTCGGACGACCTGACGTTCTCCTTCGAGGACACCGTGCAGATCGCCGGGTCCGCGAAGGACGTCTACGACTTCGTCGACCAGGCCGGCCTGTGGTCCGAGCGGCTGCCCCACGTGGCCACCGTCCGTCTGACCGAGGACACCCCGGGGCTGCAGGAACTGGAGATGGACACCCGTGCCAAGGACGGCTCGGTGCACACGACGAAGTCGTACCGGGTGACGTTCCCGCACCGGAAGATCGCCTACAAGCAGACCACGCTGCCGGCGTTGATGACGCTGCACACCGGCTACTGGACGTTCACGGAGAACGAGGCGGGAGTCGCCGCCTCCTCGCAGCACACCGTCACGATCAACACCGACAACATCGCGGCGGTCCTCGGGCCGGACGCCACCGTCGGGGACGCCAAGGAGTACGTGCGGACCGCGTTGAGCACCAACAGCCGGGCCACGCTCGGCCACGCCAAGGACCACGCCGAGCAGCGAGCCGGCCGGTGAGCCCCCGGGAGCCGCGGACCTGGTTCGTCACCGGAGCCTCCCGGGGACTGGGCCGCGCCGTCACCGAGGCCGTCCTGGACGCCGGCGACACCGTCGTGGCCACGGCACGCCGTGCGGAGACACTGGACGGCCTGGTCGAGACCCACGGTGAGCGGGTCGTGCCGCTGCCCCTCGATGTCACGGACCGCGCTGCGGTCTTCGCCACGGTGGCCGAGGCCGTCGAGCGGACGGGCCGCATCGACGTGGTCCTCAACAACGCCGGCTACGGGCTGTCCGGCGCGGTGGAGGAGGTGACCGAGCAGCAGGTCCGCGACCAGTTCGAGGTGAACGTCTTCGGCATGCTGTGGGTCACCCAGGCCGTGCTGCCGGTGCTGCGCCGGCAGGGCAGCGGCCATCTGCTGCAGATGTCCAGCATCGCGGGTGTCACCACCTACCCGAACCTCGGCCTGTACTGCGCGAGCAAATGGGCCCTCGAAGCCGTCGGCGAGACTGTGGCGCAGGAGGTCGAGGCGTTCGGTGTCCGCGTCACACTGGTCGAGGCCGGCGAGTTCCGCACCGACTGGAGCGCGGACAGCATGGTGCGGGCCACCCCCATGAGCGACTACGACGAGGTGCTGGCCAAGCGCCGCCACGGGATGTCCGGCGCCTACGCGCATCTCCAGCCCGGTGACCCGCGCCGGGCGGGCGAGGCACTGCTGGAGCTGGTCGACGCCGACGAGCCGCCGCTGCGCCTCCTGCTGGGCAACGGCGCGGCCGACCTGGCGCCGCGGGTGCTGCGGCGTCGCCTTGCCGAATGGCGTGCCTGGGACCGCCTGTCGCGGACCACCGATTCTCCCCCGCGGGACGCCTCGTGACCACGGACGCCTCGGCCGCCCCCGCGTCCCCTGCCGCCGTGCGGCAGGGGACGCGGACACCACGTCCGCGCCCCTGAAGGACCGGCCTCGCCGGCGGTCAGGCCTTGAGACCCACGGCGGCGCCGATTCCGCGGCGCGGGCCGTGTTCCGCTCCGATCGACCCTCCGCGTTCCTCGGGTCCCGCTCCGCGCAGCGACTCGGCGACGTCCATGACGTAGCGGCCGTACCCGGAGTGGCCGAGCCGTTCGCCGAGCCGGTAGCACTCCTGGGGGCTGATGAACCCCTTGCGCAGGGCCACTTCCTCGACGCAGGCGATCCTCAGCCCTTGGCGGCGCTCCAGGGCCTGGATGTAGGTCCCCGCCTCGAGCAGCGAGTCATGCGTGCCGGTGTCCAGCCAGGTGAAACCCCGGCCCAGATCCACCAGGTGGGCTTTGCCGCGGGCCAGGTAGTGCCGGTTGACGTCGGTGATCTCCAGTTCGCCGCGCGGCGAGGGGCGCAGTTCCCGGGCGATGGAGACGATGTCGTTGTCGTAGAAGTACAGGCCGGTGATCGCACGGTTGGAGCGCGGCCTGGCGGGCTTCTCCTCCAGCGAGACGAGCCGGCCCCGGTCGTCGGCCTCGCCGACCCCGTACCGCTCCGGGTCCCGCACGGGATAGCCGAACAGCAGGGCGCCGTCGGTGTGCGGCACGTGCTCCTGGAGCAGCAGCGAGAAGCCCGGCCCGTGGAAGATGTTGTCGCCCAGGATCAGCGCGACCGACTCGTCGCCGATGTGGCCGGCGCCGATGGTGAACGCCTCCGCCAGACCGCGTGGGGCGAGCTGCTCGGCATAGGAGAGGCTGATGCCGAGCGAGCTGCCGTCACCGAGCACGGCCCGGTACTGCGGCAGGTCCCGTGGTGACGAGATGACGAGGATGTCGCGGATGCCGGCCAGCATCAGCACCGACAGCGGGTAATAGATCATGGGCTTGTCGTAGACGGGGAGCAGCTGCTTGGACACCCCCAGGGTGATGGGGTGCAGCCGGGTGCCGTTGCCCCCGGCCAGGATGATGCCTTTCAACGGATCCTCACCTCACGTCGTCGTCGGCCGCAGGCCGTCACGAGCACCTGGCGCACCGAGCATGGGCGGCTCCGGTCGAAGGCGGGTCGTGACCGCGCGGAACACCCCTCCACGACGTCGAGCCGGCTTCCAGCGGGTCTGGATCCGCCGCATCCACAGTCGGGGCAACTGCCCACCCCTTCTGCGGCACCGCTGCGACGAGCGAGGAAAGTGGTTGCTGATGACAAGCTGGCCGACTACCGGTACGGATCTGCGGGTTCGGGCGCGGGAGCTTGCAACGGTGGCCGCGCACCATGCCGACAGGGCTGACGCCGAACGCCTGCTGCCGGCCGCCGTGGCCGAGGGGATCCGCGACGCGGGGTTCGCACGGCACTTCGTCCCCGCCCGCTGGGGTGGCCGGGCCGGCTCGGCCGGCGAACTCCTGGAGTCCGTCTCCGTTCTCGCGGAGGGCTGCACCTCGGCGGGCTGGTGCGCCTCGGTGATCGCCGGCGCCGGCCGCATGGGTGCCTTCCTGCCCGAACAGGCTCAGCAGGAGCTGTGGGCGAAGGGCGCGGACACCACCGTCGTGGGTGCGCTGATACCGCGCGGCAGCGCCACCGCGGTGAAGGGCGGCTGGCGGGTGACCGGCGAGTGGAGCTTCACCAGTGCCGTGGACTTCTCCGACTGGGCGTTGGTGTGCGCGCTGGTGCCGCAGGACGGTGAGCGGGTGCCCTGGTTCTTCGCCCTGCCGCGCGAGGACTACCGGGTGGCCGACACCTGGACGTCGACCGGCATGCGCGGGACGGGCAGCAACACGCTGCTCGCCGACAACGTGTTCGTCCCGGCGCACCGCGGCTTCCCGCGGCACGACATGATCACGGGCCGCAGCGTCGGCTCGAACGCCCGCTGTCACACGGCGCCGCTGCGGCTGCTGAGCGGCCTGCTCTTCGGCGCGCCCGCCCTGGGGGCGGCCCGGGCCGCCCTGCGCGCGTGGGCGGACTCCGCGCCCGGCACGGCCGACGACGGTGCGGGGGCGCTCGCGACGCTGGCCCGCGCGACGGCCGCGGTGGACAGCGCCGCACTGCTGCTGGAGCGGGCCGCCCGGGTGGCGGACGAGCCCGAGGCCGGGCCCCTGGAACTGGTGCGCTCTCCGGCGGACTGCGCGTACGCCGTGCAGCTGCTGGTGGACGTGGTCGAGACGCTGCTGCGGGCCTCGGGCAGCACGGGCCAGCTCGCCGGTCACCCGCTGCAGCGCGTCTGGCGGGACGTGCACAGCCTCGCCAGTCATGTGGCGCTCCGCTTCGAGCCCGTCGGCCGTGCCTACGGGCGCCACCTCCTGGACAGTCCCGGTGCCTTGTGAGCCCCGCGGACCACGACGACGTACCGACGCCGGTCAGCCGGCGACTCGAGGAAAGGCGGTTCGCGTGAGCGACTCGACCCCCGACACCCACGGCACGGTGCAGGACGCGACTGTCCCCGCCGAACTGTACGTGCAGGTACAGCAGTTCTACGCCCGCCAGATGGGCCTGCTCGACGACGGGCGGCCCGATGACTGGGCCGGCACCTTCACCGAGGACGCCGTGTTCCAGGAGGCCAGCCGGCTCGACGAGCCGCTGCGCGGCAGGGAGGCGATCCGTGCCTCGTCGCGGGCGCGCCAGAAGCGGCTCGACGAGCAGAAGATCGACTTCCGGCACTGGCTCGGCATGCTGGACGTCTCCCGGAACGACGACGGCTCGCTGCGCACCCGTGCGTACGCGCTGGCCATGCGCACGCCGCGCGGCGGCGCGCTCGACATCTTCGCCAGCGTGGTCTGTCACGACCACCTGGTTCCTGTGAACGGCAGCTGGCAGGTCCGCCACCGCGATCTGCACCACGACGGCTCCGGCCGTGACTGACCCTGCTGAGGAGCTTTCGTGAAATTCGGGATCGTCTTCTTCCCCACCGTCGGCCCCGCCGACAAGCCCGCCCAGCAGTACTTCGACGAGGCGCTGCGCCTGGTCGACCTCGCCGAGGAGCTCGGCTTCGAGCACGTGAAGATCGTGGAGCACTACTTCTTCGCGTACGGCGGCTACAGCCCCGACCCGGTGACCTTCCTGGCCGCCGCGGCGGGCCGGACCCGGCGGGTGCGCCTCGGCACCAGTGCCACCATCCCGGCGTTCCAGCACCCGGTGAAGCTCGCCGGCAAGCTGGCCATGCTGGACAACATCTCGTCCGGCCGGGTGGACGCGGCCTTCGGGCGCGCTTTCCTGCCCGACGAGTTCGAGGCCTTCGGCATTCCCCTGGACGAGTCCAAGGACCGTTTCGTCGAGGGGGTCGACGCGATCAAGCGGCTGTGGGCCGAGGACGATGTCGTCGTCGACGGCCGATTCCACCGGTTCGGTCCGGTGACGCTGCTGCCCCGGCCGGTGCAGGAGCCGCACCCGCCCGTGTTCGTGACCACGGCGCGCAGCGCGGAGTCCTGCGCGGAGGCGGGCCGTGCGGGCCACAACCTGCAGACGGTGCCCAACGTGATGTCGACCGAGGAGCTGCAGTCCCGGCTCAGGACGTACCGCGCGGAGTGGGCGGCCTCCGGCCGCGCCCCGGGCACGGAGCAGATCCACTTCAGCTACCCGTGCGTCGTCGACGCCGACGGCGAGCAGGCCCGTACCAAGGGGCGCTACGACGACGACCGCAACTCGGCGGCGATCCGGGAGGCCGTCGCCGCCTGGGGAACCACGCGCTCGGACGCCTACCCGGGGTACGAGAAGCTCGTCGAGGCCACCAAGCACTCGCACTTCGACTCCAAGCTGGCGCAGCGGAAGCTGCTCATCGGCGCCCCCGAGCAGGTGCGAGGTCAGCTGGAGCAGATCGCCGAGTGGTTCGGGGACGACATCACGATCAGTCTGGGTGTGCACTCGGGGCATCTGTCCTTCGAGGACGCGGCGACCACGATGCGGCTGATGGCCGAGCAGGTCATCCCGAAGCTGGGAGAGGGCCGATGACGCGGTCGCAGCGGCAGCGCACGGTCACCGTCATCGGTGCCGGCACCATCGGCCTGGGCTGGATCGCCTTGTTCCTCGGGCACGGGCTGCGGGTGCGGGTCAACAGCCGCAGGCCCGAGGCCGCGTCGATCGTGGCCGAGGCACTGGAGCTGTACGCCCCGTACCTGCCCGACGGCACGGCGGACCCGGCGACGTTCGCGGAGCGGCTGGAGTTCGAGCCGGATGTCGAGCGGGCCGTGGCGGACGCCGACGTCGTCGTCGAGAACGCGCCCGAGAACCTGGCGCTGAAGCAGGAGCTGTTCGAGCGGATCGGCAAGGCGGCCCCGGAACGGGCGCTCCTGCTGTCCTCCACGTCGACCCTGAACCCGGACGACATGGGCGCGCGGATGGCGGACTCCGGCCGTCTGGTCGTCGCCCATCCCTTCAACCCGCCGCACGTGGTGCCGCTGGTGGAGGTCGTCGCGGGCGAGCGTACGGCGCCGGAGGCGGTCGACGAGGCCGTCGCGTTCCTGGAGTCGGTCGGCCGGGTACCGGTGGTGCTGCGCAAGCCGATCCTGGCCTTCGCGGCTAACCGGCTGCAGTCGGCGCTGCTGCGCGAGTCCGTCCACCTGGTGCGTGAGGGAGTGGTCTCGCTGGAGGAGCTGGATCGCGTGGTCACCCACTCCATCGGTTTGCGGTGGGCGACCGTCGGGCCGTTCCTCGCCTTCCACCTCGGCGGCGGCAAGGGCGGTCTGCGCAAGTGGCTGACCACCCTCGGGGCCGGCCTCGAGCAGGGCTGGGAGCTGCTCGGCCGCCCGCCGATGGACGACGAGACGATCCAGTTGCTCATCGGCCAGGCGGAACAGGCGTACGGGGCACGGTCCTTCGAGGAGCTGGTGCGCGAGCGCGACACGAAACAGACCGCGATCCTGCGCACGCTCGCCGAGGTGTCCGCGCAGGAGTGATCCGCGCGGGCCCGGATCCGCCGGGCGACGGCGGCCACGGCCCCGGCGCCGACCTCCACGGAGTCGTCGGCGCCGGGTGCACCGACGGCCAGGAGGCGCCGACCGGCACCGCCCGCACCGTCCTCCGGCCGCCGCACCACCGGGCCGCCTGGCCGAGCGCCGCTCGGGGCCGTTTCGGGGTCCGCGTCTTGAGCGGATCTCGAAACGAGCTCGAGCCGTTCGCGCGATCATGGTCCGTACGACGGATGCGGGCGCGGGCCACTGCGTACCGCATCCCCGAATCCACGATCGAGGAAGCGGTGATCGCCATGAAGGCTGTGGCCTTGACGACGTTCGGCGGACCGGAGGTCCTGACGCTGTCGGACGTCGCGGCTCCCCAGGCCGGCCCCGGCCAGGTCCGGGTGCGGGTCCGGGTCGCGGGCGTCCAGCACTTCGACGCCCGTATCCGCAGGGGCTGGACACCGCCGTACCTCGGCGCGGTCGAGCCACCGGTGGTGCCGGGGAACGAGTTCGCGGGCGTCGTGGACCAGGTCGGCGAGGGCGTCACCGGCCTGGAGGTGGGCGCCGAGGTGCTCGGCTTCACGACGCTCGGCTGCTACGCCGAGTACGTGGTGGCGCCGGCGGCGCAGGTCGTGCGCAAGCCGGCCGGCATGCCGTGGCAGATCGCCGGCGGCTTCTCCGGCAACGGCCAGGGCGCGCACATGGCGTTGCGGGAGCTCGGGGTGGGCCCCGGCGACACCGTCCTGATCCACGCGGCGGCGGGGGCGCTCGGCACGTTCTCGGTGCAGCTGGCCAAGGCGTGGGGCGCCACCACGGTCATCGGTACGGCAAGCGAGGAGAACCACGCGTACCTGCGGTCCATCGGAGCGGTCCCGGTGACGTACGGAGACGGGCTCGTCGAGCGGGTCAGGGCCCTGGCTCCGCAGGGTGTCGACGCCGCGATGGACAATGCGGGGCCCGACGCGCTGCGTGCCTCGGTGGAGCTGGTCAAGGACCGCCACCGGATCCGCACCATGGTCTCCGACGAGGCGGCCCAGGAGCTGGGGGTGCCGCCGCTGACACCCGCGCGCTCCGCCACCCGCCTTCAGGAGCTGGCCGACCTGTACGCACAGGGGCAGATCGAGCTTCACATCCGGGCCGCCCATCCGCTGGAGCGGGCCGCGGACGCGCACCGGGCACTGGAGACCGGTCACGGCCGCGGCAAGATCGTCCTCACCGTGGCTGACTGAGCGCCGCTTCTCCGGCCGGGTCCGGTGTGTGGGAGGCCCGCCCCCTCGGGTGGGGGCGGGCCTCTCCCGCACCGGGCCTCAGCGCGTTTCCAGGTGTTCCTTCACGCCGTCGAGGAGCAGCCGGACCTTGGCGCTCAGCTCCCGCCGGACGAAGGCGGTGGCGTCGGCGGTGCTCTTGCCGCGGCCCAGCATCCCCTCGATGCCCTCCCGGTCGATGACGACCGTCTGCTCGGACGTGACACGGGTGCCGCCCGGTGCCGGCGCCAGGTGCCAGCGGACGTGGTGGCTGCGGCCGATGGGCGGCAGCACCAGCTGCTTGTAGGCGAGAGTGCGCGGGGGGCGCCCGACCCGCGCGGTCCGCATGGCGAGCAGCCCACCGGACGTCTCCACCGTGTCGATCTCGACGAGCTGCAGCCCGTCGGCATCCTGCAGGGGCGTGGCCCGCGCGACGTGCGACAGGATGCCGGGCCAGGCGCGCACGTCGTACAGGGCGCGGTACACGGCCTCCTCCGGCGCCGCGATGTCGACGGCGTCGGTGACGGTCAGCAGCAACTCGGCGGCGTCGGACGACATCTCGGCGGCGGCGCGGACCGCGGCCGTCTCGCCCTCCGCGACGGTGTCGATGACGCGGGCGGTGGCCTCTCGCGCCGCGGGGTCGTCCCCGGTCAGGGTGTAGTGGTGCAGCAGCCGCACGGTGCACTTCCGCTCGGACAGCGGTTCGACGACCCAGGTGCGGCGCATGGTCTCCAGCGGGGCCGCGGGCGACTCGGGCCGGAAGTCGATGCGCAGTCCGGCGTCGTCCACGCGGCGCAGGGCCACCCAGTGCACGACCTCGTCGCCGGTCGTGGTCCACATGCCGATGCGCTCGAAGTCGCCTTCGGTGCCGAGGAGTTCGACGTGGACGAAGGGCTGGAAGATCCAGGGCCAGTTGTCGAGGTCGGCGAGCAGCCGGTGGACCGCCTCGGCAGGTGCCGCCACCGTGACCTCGTGCGCGGCACGTGCCGCCCGCTCATGTACTGCCATGTGTGCTGGTCCTTCCGCGGTCGGGGCTGTGGTGCACTGCCTCGGTAGAGGGTCGCCAGGGCGTCTGGAGGTCTGGTCGAGGTCCGCGCGAAGCCGTGCGCCGCGGTGCGTGCCGCCGTAAGGCGAACGCCCGTGAGCGCCCGGCAGGCTCGCCGGGGCTCACGGGCGCGGGACGCGAACGGTGCGGGTCAGGAGGCGGCCAGCCGCTGGGACAGGAACCGCTCCAGGGTCAGCAGGCCCGGGTGCTCCTTGCGCAGCGCCGGGATGTCCGCCTGGTAGCCCTCCTCGGCGAACCACTCGAACATGCGGTCCTCGATGGGCTGCGGCTCGAGGCGGGTCGGCGTCCCGGTGAGCCGCTCGTAGATCTCGGCGACCTCGGTGAAGGTGACCTCGTCACCGGCGAGCGCGACCTGCCGGCCGAGGTACTTCTCCGGCTTGTCGAAGGCCTCGGCTGCGAAGTGGCCGATGTCGTCGGAGGCGATGAACTGCATCGGCCGCTCGGGCTTCACCGGCAGCTGCATCACGCGCTCGCCCTGGACCCCGGCGAAGTGGAGCAGGTTGTTCATGAAGAACACCGGCCGCAGGATGGTGGCGGGAATGCCGAGCGACAGGACGTGCTGCTCGATCTCGGCCTTGGTCTCGAAGTGGTCGATGCCGGAGCCGCGCTCGGCGCCGTCGACGGAGCTGTAGACGAGGTGCGCGACGCCGTTCTCCTTGGCGACGTCGGCGACCGCCTTGCCCTGGCGCACCTCGGCGGCGAGCGTCTCCGGCTCGTACCCGAGCGCCTGCACGCTGAACACGCCGTGTACGCCGGCGGTGGCACGACGCAGCGACTCGACGTCATTCTGGTCGCCCTGGACGAGGACGGCGCCCTGCTCCTTGAGCGCCTGGGCCTCCGGCTTGTCGGGGTTGCGCACGAACGCGTGCACGGTCCAGCCGCGCGAGAGCAGCTCGCGGGCCGTGGCGCCGCCCTGGTTCCCGGTGGCACCGAGGACGAGAATGATCCTGTTGTCGCTCAACGTCTTACTCCTTGATCGCTGTTGAACCGAGTCTCGGACCTCAAGCGCGCTTGAGGTCAAGGGGGACCGGGAGGGAAAGAAGTGACCTGGGTCACTTTCCGGCGAGAGCCAGCAGGCGCGGCACCATCTGGTCGGGTCCCGGGTCCGCCGCCAGCGCCCTGGCCCCGTCCTGGACGGACGCACGCAGCCCTTCGTCGTGCAGCAGCGACTTCAGGAGCGCGGCGTCGACGTCGCCCGGTTCGCGGTTCAGGCCGAGCCCGCACCGCTCGAGCATCGCCGCGTTGATCCAGTTGTCGGCGCCGTGCGGCATCGCCAGCTGCGGGACCGCGGCATGCAGGGCGGCCAGGGTCGTCCCCGCACCGCCGTGGTGGATGATCGCGTCACACGTGGTCAGCAGGGTGCTCAGGGGCGTCCAGCCGACGAGCCGCACGTTGTCGGGCAGCGTGCCCAGCGTTTCCAGATCCGGATCGTCGCCGAGTGCGAGCACGAACTCCGCGTCGATGCCGGCGGCGGCACCCAGCACGCTCTCCAGGCTGCCGACACCGCTCACCCGGGGCACCGTGGTGCCCAGCGTGACACAGACTCGGGGGCGGTTCTTGGGCTCGGCCATCCAGTCGGGCAGGGTGCCGCCCCCTTGGAAGGGGACGGCCCGCATGCTCCAGCCCTCGCCCTCCCCGTGCATCATGTGCTCCGGGGCGAAGTACAGCGACGTGATGGACGGCAACTCGGCCGGGACGCCGACCCGTTCGTACAGCGAAGTCAGGTGCGGCAGGTACCGCTCGGGCAGCGTCCCCTCGCGCAGGAAGCTGAATCCGTGGTCGACCGCCGGCACGCCCAGAGCTCGCGCGGTGACCAGCGCGGCACCCTGCAGCCGGGAGTAGACGATCAGGTCCGGCTGCCATGCCTCGGCGAAGCGCAGCGTGCCCTCCAGCATCAGATCGCTCACCCGGGCGAACTTCTCCAGGATGGTGTCCGGTGTCTGCGGATTCTCGGCGACGGCCAGCCCGAGCTCTCGCATGGCGCGCGCCTTCTCCTCGGCCGACCCCGACCGCCGGAAGACGGCGGCGAAGTCGGCACCGGGCGACACCTCGCGCACCGCGAAACCCGCCTGGGCCGCGGCCGCGGTGGAGACTCCCGAGGTGGCGACGGCGACATCGTGCCCTGCGACGCGGAAGGCCCATGCGAGGCCGGAGGAAGGATAGAGATGGGCCAGCCCCGGAGAGACGGCGAACAGCACGCGCATCGCGTCGACCTCGATTCCAAGAGACACCGTGATATGTGGAAACTGGACGGCTACCGGCGCAGAGACTGCCCCGAACCCCTCGACGGGTCCTCGAGAAGCGGCCGAGACGTCACGAGGCCGGACTGCCGGAGTCCGACCGCTGCCGCGGCGATGCGTCCGCACCGCCCGCGTCCTGCCGGTCCGCCGCCGGCCGCATACGGGGCAGCAGGGCGGCGGGCACCAGGGACACCAGGGTCAGCCCCGCGGCCCACCAGAAGGTGTGACCGTAGGCGCCGGCCTCGGCTGCCGGAGCCGTCGAGGTGTCCGCCAGTTGCAGTCCCAGGACCAGGGCGATCACCGCGGTGCCCGACGAGGCGCCGATGCGCTGAACGACGCTGATGGTGCCGGTCGCCCGGGAGATCCGCCCCTCGGGAACGTCCCGGTAGGCGGCCGTGGCGATGGCGACCCCGAGCAGACCGACCCCGAATCCGCGTACCACGAGCGCGGCGCTCAGCAGTGCCGCGGGCGGGTCCGCGGACAGCTGGGTGAAGGGCAGCGTTCCGGCGAAGGTGAGGACGGTACTGCCGATCACCAGCGGCCGGGCCCCGTACCGGTCTGCCAGCACACCTGCCACCGAGATGCCGATCAGCGACCCGATGCCCTGCGGTGCGAGCAGCCAGCCGATGTCGTCCGCCTCGTAGCCGCGTACCCGCGCGTAGAACAGCGGCAGCAGCAGCAGCGGACCGTAGACGGCGATGCCGTGCAGGAAGGTCATCACGGACGAGGCGGTGAACGTCCGGTGGGCGAACAGCCGCAGGTCGATCAGGGGGGCGTCCGCGCGCAGCGCGTGCACGACGAACGCGACGAGCAGTGCGGCACCGACGCCCAGGAACAGCACCGGCAGCGCGCGGGAGGCTTCTCCCGCCTCGCCGATGCGGGAGAAGCCGTACACGAGCAGCACCAGGGCGGGCGGCAGCAGCGCCAGGCCGATCCGGTCCAGCGGCACCTCGCCGGACGGGTTCCCGGCCGGCAGCACCCGCCACGACAGGACCAGCGCCAGCAGGCACAACGGTATGTTGATGATGAAGATCCAACGCCATCCGGCAGTTCCGACGATCACCCCGCCGAGCACCGGCCCCAGGATCGGCGCCAGCTGGCCGGGGATGCCGACCAGGCTCATGATCCGTCCGAAGCGCTTCGGCCCCGCCGCCTGGGCGAGGATCGCCATGTTCAGCGGGAGCACGAGTCCGCCCCCGACACCCTGGACGACGCGGAAGACGACCAGGCTCTCCAGCGACCAGGCCAGACCGCACAGCACCGAACCGGCCAGGAAGGCGGCCAGCGCGGACATCCACATGCGTCGGGCGCCGAAGCGGTCGATGGCCCATCCCACCACCGGAGTCACCAGCGCCATGGTCAGCAGGTAGGCCGTGCTGACCCAGGCGACCGCGCTCTCCGAGGCGTCGAACTCCCGGGAGGTGGCGTCCAGGGCGACGGTGACGATGGTGGCGTCCAGCAGAGCGGCGAACGAGCCGACCATCTGGACGCCGGCCAGGACCAGCAACGGCCGGCCCAGGGGCGGCGCCTCGGATTTCGTTGCCATGGAAGCGGGCTCAGTCCTTCCACAGGGCGGCCAGCGTGGCCCCGTCGCCCGATGTCGTATAGCCCGCGACGTCCCCCTGGGCATTGATCTGGTACCCCTCGGCGGCACCGGCCCCCAGGACGCCGAGCTTCGTCACCGTGCCGTCGGGAGCCCACCGCACGGCGTGCGCCTGGCCCCCCGGGCTGTGGGTGTACCCGGTGCTGTACCCCGCGTCGTTGATGGCCCACGAGGAACCGCCGGTGTCCCCCGGGGGCAGTTCGAGCACGGTCGGGGTGCCGTCGGCCTCCCAGCGCAGCGGGCGGATCAGCGGCTGGTCGCCGGCCACGAACGAATGGCCCACCGCGACACCCTTGTTGTTGATCCAGCTGGCATGGCTGGAGTCGTCCCCGGGCAGCGGTGCGAGCACGGTGGGCCTTCCGTCGGCGGCCCACCTCAGGGACGTCAGGACGCCGCCCGGAGTGCCTGAGTAGCCGACCGACACGCCATGGTCGTTGATGCCGCCGACGCCCCCTGCCGGGTCGCCGGGCAGCGTGGCCAGCTCGACGACCTTTCCCCTCGGGCTCCACTTGACCGGCCGGTGCACACCCGCCGGGGTGCTGGAGATGCCCACGGCGGTGCCGTGTTCGTTGATGCCGTAGGCGCGCGTGTCGGTGGCGCCGGGCAGGCCCGGCAGCCGGACCGCACCGTACCGGGTCCACTTCACGGCGTCCTCGACCTCGTCGGGCCCGGCCGACATGCCGACGATCGTGCCGTCCTCCCAGACCGTGTACGCCACGCTCTCCACGTCGCCGGGCAGGGTGCCCAGGTCCTTGACCCGACGGCCGTCCGCGCTCCAGCGCACCGCGTGCATCTGCCCTGCGGCGTTCCCGGCGTAGCCCACGACCACACCGTTGTCGTCGATCCCGAAGGCCACGCCGAACGTGCCGCCGGGCAGCGGGGGCAGGACGGTGGCCGCGGGTGCGGCATGGGCCGAGGCGAGAGGGGTGGCGGCCAGGGTCACGCCCGCCGCGAGGACGGCGAGCACACGGCGTACGAGACCGTCCCGGCCCACCGGGCGGACGCGCCCGGTCCGCTGCACGGCAAGAAGGTTCGGCATCAGGTCAGTCCTTCCACAGCGTCGAGCGGTTCTTGCCGTCGGCCGTGCTGGTGAAGCCCGCCGTCGCGCCGCAGTCGTTGATGCCGTACACCCCGGAGTGGCCCACTCCGCCCGGCAGGTGGACGGGCGTTCCGTCGGCACCCCAGCGCACCGCTCGGCGCTGGCCGTCGGGCGCGACCGAGAAGCCGATCACCGTGCCCGCGTCGTTGACGCCGAACGCGTTGGCCGAGGTGTCGCCCGGCAGCGGAGCCAGCTCGGTGACCTCGCCGTCCGGGCGCCAGCGCAGCGCGTGCGAGGTCTCACCGGTGGAGGAGTTGCCGACCACGATGCCGGTGTCGCTGGCCGATATCGCCTGGGCCCCGGTGTGTCCCTCCGGTGCGGCGAGCGCGGTGACCTGGCCGGCCCGGTCCCACAGCACCGCGCGACTGCCGCCCTGCGCGTCCTTGGAGTAGCCGACGGCGATCCCGGTGTTGGTGATCCAGGCGGCTCCCGAGGCCTGGTCTCCCGGCAGCGGGGGCAGCAGGCTGAGCTTGTTGTCCGCGTTCCAGCGCAGCGCCTGGTAGACGCCCTCGCTGTCGCTCGCGAAACCGACCACGGTTCCGACGTTGTTGACGGCGTAGGCCCGGGAGATGGTGGAACCGGCGGGGGCGGGCAGCTCGGTGATGGTGCCGGTGCGGTTCCACTTCACGGCGCGCTGGGCGCCGCCGACGACGTACGACCGGCCCACCAGCAGCGTGCCCTTGTCGTTGATGGTGTACGCGACGCTCTCGGTGTCCCCGGGCAGCGTGCCATAGGCCTTGGCCCGGCCGGCCCTGTCCCAGAGCACGGCGCGGTTGGAGCCCTCGCTGTTGTTCGAGTAGCCGACGACCAGCCCGCCGTCGTTCACGTCGAAGGCGAGGCTGTTGTTCCCGCCCGGGAGCACTCCCAGGTCGGTGCCGGCGCTCTGCTCCGCGCCGAAGGCGGCGGTGGCCGAACCTGCCGTCACGACCGCCGCGACGGCCACGGCCGCGAGGCGCAGGGCGGTTTGGGTCTTCATGGCGTTCCTCCTGTGGGGGCGTCAGCGGTGCTCGGCACGCGGCCGCAGACCGAAGGCCTCGGCGAGGAGCTCGTAGCAGCGCATCCGCGCCTTGTGGTCGTGGATGGAATTGATCACGATGACTTCGTCGACGCCGAGGGTGTCCGCGAGTCCGGTGATACGGGCGTGCACCTGCTCGGGCGTGCCGACGGCGTTGCGGACGTACGGGTCGTGCCCGTCGTGGCCCGGTCCGGGGTCGGGGGCCAGGGCGACGTCGGCGCCCAGCTCCTCGATCGCCTGCTGCGGCGAGGGGACCGGTCCCGCGATCCCCGCCTCCATGCGCTTGCGGAACAGGCGGTGTCCGGAGAACAGGGCGTTGGCCTCGTCCTCCGTCTCCGCGCAGTACACCCCGATGCCGAGGATGACGCGCGGCCGGTCGCCCGGCGCGTGCGCGGCGAACGCGTCGCGGTAGCTGCGCACCGCCTGCTCGGTCTGGTCCGGTCCCAGGAAGTGGGCGTAGGCGTAGGGCAGTCCGAGCCGCGCGGTCGCCTCGGCGCTGGCCGCGCTCGCGCCCAGCACCCAGATGTCGGGGCCGCCCGGCATGTCGGGCGAGGGGCGCAGGCCCTCGTAGGGGTGGCCCGGCGGGAACTCCTCGCGGTGCAGGAAGGCCCGGAGCTCCTCGATCTTCTCGAGGAAGTCGTTCCCGCCGGCCGGGTCCGCCGCGTCGCGTCGCAGCGCGCGCACCGCGGGCTCCCTGGACAGGTGGGCGCGGCCGATGCCGAGGTCGACACGGTCCGGGTAGAGGGCGTGCAGCACCCGGAAGACCTCGGCGACCTTGAAGGGGCTGTAGTAGGGCAGCAGTACGCCCCCGGAGCCCACCCGGATGCCGCTCGTCCGCGCCAGGATCTGGCCCACGAGGATCTCCGGCGCCGCCCCCGCCTGGAACGGGGAGGCGTGGTGCTCCGCGACCCAGTAGCGGTGGTAGCCGAGCGAGTCCGCGAGGGTGGCGAGCTCCAGGGTGTGCTGGAGCGCTTCGGATGGGGTCGACCCGTCGGGCACGGGCGACTGGTCGATGACGGACAGCTGCATGCGCGTGTCTCCTTCAGCTCCTGGCGCGCGGCCCCGGCGACGGGGCCCGGTACGGCGCGGCGCCTGCGACGTCACGGGCCTGGGTGGTGCGGTGCTCCGGGTCCAGGCCGAGGGTGAGGATCCGGGTCGGATGGATCCGGATGATGTCGTTGCTGTAGCCGGTGGTGGGAGCGCCGGTGATCGCCTCGGCCCACCCCCGGATCTCCACGCAGCGCACCTGCCACGGGTCCGTCGAGGGAATGTCGTCGACCACCAGGCTCACCAGCGGGTTAGCCGCGACGTTACGGAACTTCTGGGTCTGGCCCATGCTGTGGCCGCCGATGTCGATCGTGCCGGTCCCGGTGTTCACCGAGAACGCGACCGGCCGGGCCTGCGGCTGCCCCTTGGGGCTGACGGTGGCGAGCCGGCCCAGCGGCGCCTCGCGCAGATAGGCCAGTTCCAGGTCGGTGAACGGCATCGCTGCTTCCTCCCCCGCGCTCAGGCCGCGGTGCCGACGAAGTAGCCGGGGCGCGCCTCTGCGGAGGCGACGTAGTCGACCTTCAGACCCGCCTGACTGAACGCGGCCTCGTACTCGTCCGGGGTGAACAGCGTCAGCTCGTCGATCTCGCTGCGGTGCTGGACGCCTTCTCGGTCGGCGAGGACGTAGTGGAGCTCCATGCGCGTGAGGTTGCCCACGCGCGTCGAGTGCGAGACGCGGGTGATGGTGCGCCCCTCATGGGTGAGTGCGTGGCCGGAGACATGGTGGTCCAGGAACGTCTGCGGGAAGTACCAGGGTTCGATGACCACCACTCCGCCCGCGGTCAGATTCCCGGCGAAGGTCCGCAACGCCGCGTTCAGATCCTGCGTGCTGCGCAGATAGCCGATCGAGCTGAACATGCACACGATCGCGTCGAAGGAGCTCCCCAGCCGGAAGTCCCGCATGTCCGCGTGGTGCAGCGGGGTGTCGGGCAGTCGCTGCTTCGCCACCTCCAGCATGGGCCGGGACAGGTCCACGCCCTCGACCCGGTCGAAGAGGCCGGCGAAGGCTTCCAGGTGGATGCCGGTCCCGCAGGCGACGTCGAGCAGGCTCTGGGCGTCCCCCTTCTTCTCCCGGATCAGGCCGGCCACTTCTCGTGCCTCGGCCCGGTAGTCCTTCCTGTCCTGGTAGAGCAGGTCGTACATCTCGGCGGCGCTGTTGTTCTCGTACATGAGGCATCCCAGATCGTCGCGTTCGGTTCGCCGGGGCAGGTCTGCGCGCCGGCCGATGCTGAGCGGCCCTCATCGTCGGGACGCCGCCTTGAACACGGCTCGACGTCCGGTCCACGGGCCGCTCGGGTGTCCGCGCCAGAGGTGACGGACGGAGGCTGAGTCGAGGTCAGGCGGGCACGCCGTCCGCTTCCAGGTGGCGCCGCCGCACCAGCCAGCGGCCCGCCTGGCGCACGAGTTCGTCACGGCAGAGCACGTGCCCGCGGATCTTCAGGGACCCGCCTTCGGGCGTGGCCATCGCCAGCCCGTAGTACCGCGTGCGCAGTGTGCCGTCCGGCTGCGGCTGTACGTCGATCATGGCGAGCCAGTGCCGGAAGTCGCCCGTCCCCTGCGCGCTGATGTGGGCGAGCGCGTCCCGCATGGACTTCAGGATGGCGGCCCGCCCGGTGTCGGGCGTCTCCTGGAAGTTCGATCCGAGCACGGCGTCCTCGGTGAACGTCTGGGACCAGGCCACCGGGTCGGCGGCGCTTCCGTCCAGCAGGTTCATCTGGCGGGAGTAGAACTGCTGTATCTGCGCGTACAGATCCGCGGAGACGTAGGGGGCCTGGGGTGGGGAGACGGTCATGCGTCCCGCCTTTCCTCGCCGGGAGGCGAATGCTCATGGAATCGGGCGGCACATCGCTTCAGGCGCCGCTGGCGGCGGCCCGCGGCACCAGTTCGCGCACCGGGCGGAGCCGTGCGGGGGCGTTCAGCGCGGCACCGGTCCGGGCGGGTTCGGTCGACCTGGCGCCGAGGAGCCGGATGTGCATCTGCTGCAACTCGTGCGAGGGCTCGAGCCCCAGCTCCTCGGCGAGCAGGCGCCGCACGTCCTGGTAGGCCTGCAGCGCCTCGGCACGCCGCCCGGCGGCCCCGAGTGCCGCGATGAGCTGGGTGTGGAACCACTCGTTGAGCGGGTAGTCGTTGATCAGTTTCCGTAGCTCCGGTATGGACTCGCGGTGCCGTCCGAGCTGTTCCTCGGCCTGGATCCGCAGCTCGTAGGCGCGTATCCGCAGCTCCTCCAGGTGCACGATGTGCCCTCTGAGCAGGTCGCCGGCGGGCGAGTTCGACAGTGCCGGGCCACGCCACAGAGCAAGCGCCTGCCGTACGGTGCTCAGGGCCGAGGCCGGGTCCTGGTCGCCGAGTTCGCGTCGGGCTCGTGCCACCAGGCGCTCGAAGACCTTGACGTCGACCTCGTCGTCTTCGACCTGGATGGCATAACCGGGTGCGCTGGTGACGATCAGCTCGCGGTCGGCCGGCGCCAGTCCCTCTCCGACGAACATCCGCCGCGCGTGGTAGATGTACGTCTGCAGCGTGGTGACGGCGCTGCGCGGCGGCTTGTCCCCCCACAGTTCCTGGATGAGCGACTCTGCGGTGACGATCTCGTTGGCCCTCGCCAGGAGCAGAGCGAGGGTCTGGCACATCTTGGGAGTTCCCGGCCGGCAGATCCTGCCGTCATCAGCGACTATTTCGAACGGGCCGATCAGTTTGAACCGCATGGAATTAACTCCTCATCGCAGACAGATGACGGTTTTCCAGAACTGCAGGCGTTTCATTCGCCCCCTCCGGGGGACCAACTGCCGGGATTTGTGAAGAGTCTCTTCGGGCACGAATCGGCACGTCAAGGAACCAACTTCAGAACTGGGTGAAGTTACGTCAGGGATCTGCCGGTCGGCGCAGTGTGTGCCCTCATGGTCGGGGCGTGGTGCGGGGCAGCACCCGGCCGGCCGCGCCCGCCGCGGACCTGCGGACGACCGTCGGAATTTCACAGGATGATGTCCGGGCGGTTGCCCGGCAAGGAATGACGGCAGGCAGCCGGCGCCCTCGGCGAGAACCCACCGGGAAATGGCTGTGCGGGTTACCTCCGGGACTGTGCCGGTTCCCTCCGGCAGCAGGAGCCGGCCGACGACGCCATGGGCCTGTTCTGCTCGGCCCCGGTCTGTACGAGACCGCACGGAAGTACTCGCCGGGGCAGCCGCGGGAGAGGCCGGAAGCCGGCTCCGCGCAGCCGAGACGGGGCAAAGGCCCGGTCCACCCGCCCGACCAGCGACAACAGGGCCCGTCCCCACTCCGGGCGCAGGTAAGAGTTTTGACAAACCGGCCTGCTGGTTTGTAGCGTCGGTGGCGCACGTCCGCGGTTGCCGACAGAGACGGGCTTGGGGGAACAGGTGGACCGGAAGACCATGAGGTTCGCGGAAGCGCGGGCACCTCGTCATCATCACGCGGACACCGCGCTCCGCACGGCCGCCCACGTGAACAGGCCTCTCCCGCAGGGGAAGGCCGGCACCGCGCAGCGCGGCGGGTTGCGGGTGCTCGTCGTGGAGAGCGAGCCGCGTGCCGCGGAGGCCCTGATCCAAGGGCTGCGACGGCACGGGCACCGGGCCGAGAGCGTAGCCACCGGCGCCAGGGCGCTGCAGCTGCAGCACGGGGCCGACCTGGTACTCCTGGACCTGGACCTGCCCGACCTGGACGGCATCGAGGTCTGCCGTTCCATCCGCTCCACCGGGGAGATCCCGCTCATCGCCGTCAGTGCCCGCGACTCCGAACTCGACCGGGTGCTGGGCCTGCAGGCAGGAGCCGACGACTACATCGTCAAGCCGTACGGCTTCCGGGAACTCATGGCCCGGATCGAGGCGATCATGCGGAGGGTCCGCCCGCCACGGCTCGCGGAGCAGGTCATCCAGCACGGCCCGCTGCGCGTCGACGCGCGGACCCGGCAAGTCCACGTCAACGGCCGGCGCATCGACGTCACCCGCAAGGAGTTCGACCTCCTGCACCTGCTCTGCTTCCAGCCCGAAACGGTCGTCTCGCGCAGACAGCTGATGGCACAGGTCTGGGACGACTCCTGGTCGCCCCCCGGCCGCACCATCGACACCCACGTCAGCAGCCTGCGCAGCAAACTGGGCGCCAGCACGTGGATCATCACCGTGCGCGGAGTCGGCTTCCGTCTCGGGCATCCCTGAGAGGCCGTCGGGCGCCTCGGCCGCCCCGGCTGCCGTGGAGGGGGACAGGCGCGCGCCGGCCTCCTCCGCCCCGCCGGACGGTCCCGTGCGAGGCGGAGGCAGGCCGACCGGCACTGATCAGCCGCGCGGTCAGCGCCTGGCCTCGGCATACTCCTTGGCGCACCGCAGCGTGGCCAGGCTGTTGGCGCTCAGCGCGCTGCGCACGTACTCCTTGGCGTCACCCACGCTCGCCTGCGGCCCCAGGTACTCGGTGATGCCGGCCGCATCGAGGGCGACCGTGTGCCGCGCCGAGGCCAGTACGCCGTCGCCGTCCTCCTCGAACGTCCAGGACCCGATGTGCAGGGCGAGCAAGGCCGGCGTCCGGGCGGCCTTGTAGGCGATCCTGCGGTGCGGGAAGCACACGCGGTACGCCTTGGTGGTGTGCACGCTGCCGTCCTCGAGCCGCGTGTCCGTCTCCAGCGTCTGCAGACCCACCGGGTCCTCGACGAAGCGGACGGTGAGGATGTGCGGCAGCCGGTCGCCCCACAGATGCGCGTCGTTGACGAAGTCGTAGACGTCCTCGACGGAGCCTGCCACGCGCACGGTGTCCTCGAAGGAGAACGTGAGATCTCGGCCGGCGTGGGCCTGCTCGAGACTGTCCTTCAGGGATGCGAGCTGCAGGCGGGAGTTCTGGTCGACGGCCCGCGCGATCCACTCCAACGCCTCCGCGTCGTCGTCCAGGGCGCGGCAGGTGTGCAGCAGCCGGATCCGGGACCGGTGCTCGCCCAGGGGCTCGATGACATAGCTGCCGCGCAGGGAGTCGATGGGCGCGGCGGTGGCCTCCTGCCAGAAGTCGATGCGCAGGGCCCGCTCGTCGAACACACGACGTGAGGTCCAGCTCACCGCCTCCCCGTTGGCGGTCGCCCAGACGCGGATCTGCTCCTCGTCGCCCTTGCGCTCCACCTGCTCGACGAAGACGGTGGGCGGAAAGATCCGCGGCAGGTCCTCGACGCCCGACAGCAGCCGGTACACGTCGGCGGCCGGGGCAGCGACAGTGATCTCGTGCTCAACCTCATGGGTCGTCATGTGCGGCTGTCTCCTCTTGTCGTTTCCGGGATGCGCATGCGTCTGGCATGAGACCGGCCTCCAGGGAAAACCGCCTTTGCGGTTTCGTAACAACCGGCCATGCAGCCGATCCGGCGCTCGGACTCCTGACCGCACGCGGCCGAGCCGTCGGGCCATCGGCTCGGATCTTGCCGCGTTCAGGCGGCGTAGAGGTCGAAGGTCGAGGTGCGCCGGGGTCCGGCGGCGACGTCCAGCTTGGGGTCGACGGCCAGCATGGCCTGGTGCAGCCGCCGCACCTGCGGCGAGGGTTCCACTCCCAGCTCCTCTATCAGCCGGGTCCGCAGCCTGCGGTAGACGTCCAGGGCCGCGCCTTGCCGACCGGAGCGGTACAGGGCGACCATGGCCTGCGAGTGCAGTCCCTCGTGCTGCGGGTAACGGGCTGTCAGTTCGGTGAGCTCCGAGATGAGTTCGGCGTGCCGGCCGAGCCGCAGGTCGGCGTCGATGCGCCACTCGACGGTGCCCAGCCGGCTCTCCTCCAGCCGCAGCACCTCGATCTCCAGGACCGGCCCGACCCGGACGTCCACGAGTGCGGGCCCGCGCCACAGGCCGAGGGCACGCCGGAAGCAGTCCGACGCGCCCTCGTCGTCGCCGTTCTCGAAGGCGCAGCGCCCCTCGGCGACCAGGCGTTCGTACTGGTAGGCGTCGACGGACTCGGGCGGGATCTGGAGCAGGTAGCCGCCGTGCCGGGTCACGAGCACGTCCTTCGCGGCGCCGGGGACGTCCGGCCCCATCGCGGTGCCCAGGAGCCGGCGCAGCTGGAGGATGTACGTCTGCAAGGTGGTGCGCGAGCTTTGCGGGGGCTCGGTCCCCCAGAGTTCCTCCGTCAGCGTGTGGACGGGTACGACCTGCCCCGGCCGGAGCCCCAGCAGGGAGAGGATCTGGCGCGGCTTGGCCGCGTTCGGGACGATCGCTCCCCCGTTGACTTGGGCGCTCAAGGAGCCCAGCACCTGAATCTCCATGGATACCCCCACGCGTCGCGGCTCATCCTCGGCGGCTCGTGGTGCCGCAGCGAGCACAGTAGCGAAAATGGCGGACGATGCCGGTTTTCCTCCAGCCGTGCTCGAGGGGATCTCCACGGCGCCCGGACCGGGGTGCCGCGCCGACGGCTTCCGAAGCCACGGAAAGGACGGGGCGTCAGGTGGTCCGGGCCTCTCCGGGCGGCCCCCTACCGCCAGACGTTCCCGGCGGCCGCCTCCGCGTCGACCCTCCGCAGCAGCGCCTCGTCGATCGCCCGCAGCGTGCCGACGATGTGGCGGACGCCGGTCTTCTCCATCATCTGCCGCTGGTAACCGTGTCCTCCCTCGCCGGGGTGCCCGATGAAGGGCGTTCCCAGTTCCCTCGCGGCCTCCGCCACGCGCGCCACGTCGTCGATGAACAGCACCCGGTCGTGGCGGAGCCCGAAGAGCTCGGTGATCTCCCGGATTCCGGGGCGGAAATCGTTGGTGCACACATAGCCGGGATCGTCGAAGTGATCCGCGACGTCGCCGAGGTGGCGGGTGAAGTGCGCGCGCTCGAGTCCTCCGTAGCAGATCACGCGCACGTTCAGCGACCGCAGTGTCGCCAGCAGTTCGGTGGCGCCGTCGAGCATGTGCACCGGGTTCTCCCGCACGTACTCCTCCCGCTGGGCGAAGTAGTCCTCCAGTATCTGCTGGGCGGTGCCGCCCAGGCTGTCCGCGGCCCGCTGGGCCGCGACGAGTTGCGGCTGTGACAGCAGGTCCCGCTCGAAGGCGGACGTATAGGTGCCCCCGCGGGACTCGACGAGGCGACGCATGACAGGGCTGAAGCTGTCGTTGAGGAGGACGCCGTCTATGTTCACCGCGACCAGGCTCAAGTGCGAAAGGTGGCGAGGCAAGAGGTCTCCCGGATGAGTCGGTGAGCAGGCCGCCACCGACAGTACTGGCAGCCCGGTGTCCTGCCCCCGGGCCGGGGCCACGAGGCGGGCCGAGCCCGGCGTTCCGGCCGGGCCGGCGAGAGGCGGTCAAGCGCCGTCGACGTCGATGCGGCGGTCCCGGACCAGCAGGCCACGGCCGGGGGCCGCGGCCCGCACCAGGACGTCCGTGCAGGTGCACACCTGGTGCACCCGTGACCTGCCGCGGGCGTCGGTGGCGTAGACGATCGTGTTCGCCCGCACCCGCAGGAGCCCGCCGGGACGTTCCTCGATGTCGAACATGCCGGTCATGTGCCGTCGCTGCTCCCCGGCCGCCGCGCCTGCCGCCGTCGCCGCGCGGGCGCCCTCGGTCAGTGCGGCGCGGCCCCGCAAGGGCTCCGGACGGGTGGAGATCCGGCAGACCGCGTCGTCGGTGAAGGTGGCCGCCCACCCCTCGGCGTCGCCCTCGTCCAGGCGTCGCATCTGCCGGGCGTAGAAACCCGCCACCTCCGCGTACATCGGCTCTCCGTTCCGTGGGACCACGCACCGTACGGCGGCGAGCGGTCCGTGCACGACGGCGCTCGCGGCCCGGCCAGAGTCCGGCACAGCGCACGCGTCCGGGTCGAGCAGCCATCGAGCGCCACCGGGTGCGGATGCGTCCGGGTGCGAGCGAAGCCCGAGTTCCGCCTGCTCATCTGCTTGCGTGCATCGAGCCCCGGACGCAGCAGGAGGATCAACCATGGCCACACGTCGCCGGGTGCTCGGGGCAGGGCTGTCCATCGCAGGAGGCGGGCTGACCGGAGTTTCGCTCCTGCCCGTGCTGAACGCGCGGGGCGCCACCGCGGCGGCCGCCACCCCAGCCGCGGCGGCGCCGCTGTTCGCCGTTGCGATGCCGCTGGTGCCGGTTCTCGCGCCGGTGTCCACCGCCGGCGGGGCGGACGTCTACGAGATGACCATGCGCACCGTGACCAAGGAGATCCTCCCCGGTCTCCACACGGAACTGCGCACCTACAACGGCCAGTTCCCCGGCCCCACCATCAAGGCCCGCCGCAACCGGCCCGTCGTCGTCCGCCAGCGCAACGAACTGGACGTGCACACCTCGGTGCACCTGCACGGCGCCGCCCTGCCACCGAGTGAGGACGGCGCCCCCATGGACGTCATCGCTCCCGGTGCCGAACGCCGGTACAGGTACCCCAACAGGCAGCCGCACGCCTCGCTCTGGTACCACGACCACGCCCACCACGTGGAGTCCGAGAACGTCTACCGCGGACTGCACGGCAGCTACCTGCTCACCGACGAGGAGGAAGAGGCGCTGCCGCTGCCCAAGGGCGAGTACGACGTCCTGATCGCGATCCGTGACGCGCACTTCGACACCGCCGACGGCACGCTGCTGTACCGGATGGGCGACCGGGCCCGCACCACTCTCCTGGTGAACGGGGCGCCGTACCCGTACTTCGAGGTCGCCTCCCGCTCCTACCGGCTGCGTTTCGCGAACCACTCCAACCAGCGGTTCCTCGAGCTGCGCCTGGCGGACGACGGCGACATGGTGCAGATCGCCTCCGACGGCGGGCTGCTGCCACGCCCGCACACCACCAAGGCGATCCATCTGAGTCCCGGTGAACGGGCCGACGTGGTCATCGACTTCTCGCGCTATCCCGTCGGCACCCGGCTCGTTCTGAAGAACACCGGTCTGGGGGCGGTCGAGGACGTCAGCCAGGTGATGCGTTTCGACGTGGTGCGCACCGCCGAGGACGACAGCTCGGTGCCGAGGGTCCTGCGCAGCCTGCCGCGGCTGCCCGTGCCCACCGCAGAGCGCACCGTCGTGCTGCGCATGGACGAGGACGGCCGGGCGCACCCGAAGGCGTACATCGACGAGAAGCTGTACGACCCCGCACGCGTCGACATCCGCATACGCCCCGGCGCCAGCGAGATCTGGACGGTCACCAGCGCCAACACCAAGGCACCGCACAATTTCCACATGCACCTGGTGCAGTTCCGGGTCCTTCAGCGGAACGGGGCCGCGCCCGGACCCGAGGAGTCGGGCCTGAAGGACACGGTGCGGTTGCTGTCCGGCGAGACGGTCACCCTGCAGGCCACTTTCGACACCTACCGGG
Organism: Streptomyces mutabilis; assembly: GCF_014649815.1. Taxonomy (GTDB): domain Bacteria; phylum Actinomycetota; class Actinomycetes; order Streptomycetales; family Streptomycetaceae; genus Streptomyces; species Streptomyces mutabilis. The sequence goes on from NZ_BMTT01000029.1 coordinate 45,720, forward strand.
GCACGTACGTCTACCACTGCCACATGCTGGATCACTCCGCCATGGGCATGATGGCGACGATGAAGATCGGCTGAGGATCCGCCGCCCACTTCCGACCATGGCGCTGGTTTTCACCGGTGGCGACGAGGAGAAGAAACGCGCCCATTTCGCCTCTCGGGACGGGCCCGGGCCGCGAGCCTGAGGCGGAGTGGGTATGTAAGGTACCCTCTAGACGGTTTCTTTTCGCTCGTCCGTCGCCTGCCGGACACGGGCACTGAGCACAAGGGATGGTCTCGTGGCGCGACAAGCACGTGCAGTCCGAACCCGCCGCGCCGTGCTGGAAGCGGCGGCGAAGGTGTTCGCCGAGTACGGCTACTCGGCGGCCACCGTCTCGGACATCCTCAAGGTCGCCGGCGTGACGAAGGGCGCACTGTACTTTCACTTCGATTCCAAGGAAGCCCTCGCGCGAGGGGTCATTGAATCGCAGGTTGAGCAGCCCCTGCCGGCTCAGGAGCTCAAGCTCCAGGAGTGGGTGGATCAGGGCATGCTGCTGGCGTACCAACTGCCGCGAGATCCGGTGGTGCACGCCGGCGCCGTACTCTCCTCGGACCCTCTGGGCAGGGAGCATTACGGCAGCGCCTGGCCCATCCTGATAGAGCGCTCCACGCAGACGCTCGCCCTGGCCAAGGAACGCGGGGAGATCCTCCCCCACGTCGCACCGCGGGAGACCGCCGAGTTCATCACCAGCGCCTTCCACGGCGTCCAGCTCTTCTCCCAGCTCGAGTCCGGCCTGGCGGACGTCGAGCGCCGGGTCGCCGTGCTGTACGGGCATGTGCTGCCCACGATCGCACTGCCCGCCGTGCTGGCGCGGCTGGACGTCGCCGCCGACCGCGGTGCGCGGCTGTACGCGCAGATGGAGGCCGTGGCGGAAGCGGAGTACGCGGAGCGGCCGACGCCCGTGGGAACTGCCGACTGACCCACGGGCAGGACCGCGGGTTCCCGCCCGCGGGCCGGCCGGCTCTCACCAGGTGGTGCGCCCGCCGTCCACGGGCAGGGTGGCTCCGGTGACGAACGAGGCGCGTTCGCTGCACAGCCAGGCGGCCGCCTCGGCGACTTCCTCCGGTTCGGCCATGCGGTTCTGCGGCGCGGACGCCATGCTCTTCGCCTGCTGCCCGGGGACCTGGGCGAACCAGTCCTCGACCATCTCCGACCGGGTCAGGCCCGGGGCTATCGCGTTGACCCGGACGCCGTCGGCCGCGCACTCGACGGCGGCCGCCTTGGTCAAGCCGATCACGGCGTGCTTGGCCGCGATGTAGGGGGCCGGTACGGAGGGGGCCACCAGGCCGGCCACGCTGCTCGTGTTCACGATCGAGCCGCCGTGTGCGGTCATCGCCCTGATCTCGTGGCGCAGGCAGTTCCACACACCCCGCACATTGGTGTCCATGACCAGGTCGTACGCCGCGTCCTCGAGGAGGTGCAGCGGGGCCACGTCTCCCCCGGCACCCGCGTTGTTGAACGCCACGTCGAGGCGTCCGTACGTCTGGACCGCGTGAGAGACGGCCCGTTCCACATCGGCCGAGATCTGGACGTCGCCCGCGCAGTGCGAGGCCTGCGCGCCGCCCGCGCGCAGTTCGGCGGAGAGTTCCGCGAGGCGGTCCTCCCGCCGGGCGACCAGCACCACCCGCGCCCCTTCGCGTGCGAACACCCGGGCAGCGGCGGCACCGATGCCGCTGCTTGCGCCGGTGATCAGGGCGACCTTCCCCTCGAGCGAACCCGGTCCCTGCGTCATTGCGCGTGATCCCCCCTGTGTCCGGCGTCGTGTCGCGGCGGCGTACTCCGCCTCGGGCACCCGTCTCGGCGCTGCCCCGGTCCGCAGCGTAGTGCCCGTGTTCGGCGTCCGAAGAGAGATTCACGACGGAGACAGCCGTTCGTCACCGAGGGGGCCGGTCACGTCGCCGGGCCCCGGGCTAGGCATCCGTCGGGTGCCGACGCGGTGCCGCCCTGTTCGAGGCCGACCGCCGTTCGCGGGGGAGTCGCCGAGGGCAGCAGCAGCCTCCAGAAGCCGGTGAGCCTCTGGCCGTTGAGCCACTCCCTGTCCGAGCGGCTCAGCATCGCGAGGCCGAGCGTCGCGGCCACCACGGCGTTCACGACGTCCTCCGGCGAGGTCTCGGGCGCGAGCGACTTCTCCCGCCCGGCCCGGGTCACGAGGCGGTCCACGTGGTTCTGCCACTGTCGGCACAGGTCGACACCGGGGTGCCGTGCCCCGTCGCAGCTCAGCAGGAACCCGGCCCGCACCACCACGTCCCAGAGCAGCAGTTCACCCACGCGGTGCGAGAGATCGGTCAGTTCCTGCAACGCGCTCAGCCCTGCCGTCGGCAAACTCTCCACGGCGTGGCGCAAGGTCCGGGCAGCGGCGCTCTCGACGGCACCGGCCAGGTCCGCCTTGGTGTCGAAGTGAAAGTGCAGGGCGCCACGACTGACCCCGGCGCCCGAACTGATGTCGCTCAGGCTGGCCTTCTCATAGCCGTACCGCTCGAACTGCTGGGCCGCCGAGCGGATGAGTGCACGTTGGGTACGGGCGGCCCGATCCTGTTGGCTCACTGTTTGCTCTCCCGCTGACAGAGGGTCTCCAAGAGAACTATAAAACCAACTCGCCGGTTTTAAAGTCAGGATTAGGACGATCCGATGCGACACACCGGCCCAGTGGAGGCCTCGGCCTCGACGGCGATGCCGGGCTCTCGGAAAGCAAAACAGGCAAAGCGGTATGCTCTCAGAGCCCCTCTGCGGAACACAACTCGCCGGGACTGGGGCGGACAACGCTTCACGGGAACCCGAAACGTGCCGCCCGCAAGGACGTCGATGCCGCTAGAGCGGTGACCGCAGGCCGGTTGGAGGCGGGTTCGAGCCCTGCTGCAGCCTGTCTCGGCAGCGGCATGAAGGGGCCGTATCGCTCTCCGGAGAGCGAGGAACTGGGTGACAGAAAAACCGGCTGCACGGTACTGTCGGGGCTGGTTCTACGCCACGTGGACTCCGGCGACGGAGCGCAGGTACCCAGCCACCACTGAGCGATCCCCTCTCGTCCGTCCTCGCGCGGCGGACCGGTCATGAGGGCTCAAGGCGGCCGACACCGCTCAGGGACACGTATCCGGAAGACCTTCCACGTGTGCGCCACCACAGGAGTGCTGTCAGGAGGGGCAAGTTGTCTCTGGCCGACGAGTTGACGTACCCGACTGCCGACATCGAGGAGATCGAGTCCTCGGCCGTCCGGATCGAATCACTGCCGCTCACACGCGTACGGATCGACTCGCTCGTCCTGTCGGACTCGCCCCGCCTGGACGCTGAGGACCCCCATCACGTTCGCATGCTCGCCGAGGCAGGAGATCGTCTGCCCCCCATCACCGTGCACCGGCCCACCCTGCGCGTCATCGACGGCGCACACCGGGTCCGTGCCGCCCTGCTGAACGGACGTACCGAGATCGAGGCCAGGCTGCTGGACTGCGATCCGACCGACGCCTTCGTCTTGTCGGTCAGGGCCAACGTCACTCACGGTCTGCCGCTCTCCCGCGCCGACAGGGCATCCGCGGCGGCTCGTATCATCCTGAGTCACCCGGACTGGTCGGACAGCGCGGTCGCCACCGCTACCGGGATCTCCGACAAGACCGTCTCCCGTATCCGCGCGCAGTCATCGGCCGGGGGCGTCGCACAGTCCACCATGCGGATCGGCCGGGACGGCCGGGTGCGCCCCGTCGACAGTACGCAGCGCCGCCGCCACGCGGCCGCGATCTTCCATCAGCAGCCCGACGCCGGTCTGCGCGAGGTCGCCCGTGCCACCGGGCTCTCCCCCGCCACGGTGCGTGACGTACGCGAACGCATCAACCGCGGTGAGGACCCCGTCCCGGGCCGCTACCGCACGGCACAGCAGGACAGACGCGCCGAGGCCGGCCCCGTCGCCACCGCGCCGGCCCGGCAGCGGCCGCCCGCCTCCGGGCGAGCGGCACGCGGTCCGGTCGTGGTGGACCGGCAGAAGCTGCTCGTCAAGCTCAGCGAGGACCCCTCGCTGCGGCACACCGAAGCCGGCCGGCGCGCCCTGCGCTGGCTGCACCACTACTGCGTCGACGGCGACAGCATCGAGACTCTCGGCCGCGGACTGCCCCCGCACTGGGCGCCCGAGGTCGCCGACCTCGCCCGCAGTTGCGCGGCGACCTGGAGCGAGCTGGCCGCCCACCTGCAGCAGCGCGCCGAGTAACGCCCCTGGGGGCCCGCGCACACGGCCGGGAGACGGTGCCGAGGACCGGCCGGTTCCCGCCGGGCGCCGCGCTCCAGGTACCCCGCTCGTCCAGCAACCGAAGCATTCCAGGAGGCCTTCCGTGTCCGAGCATGCCGAGCCGTCCCTTCCCCGTACCGGCCCCGAGGGAGGAGCCGGTACGGGCGTGTGGCTCATCGGGGCCCGCGGCTCCGTCGCCACGACCACGGTCGTCGGATGCGCCACGGTGGCCGCCGGCCTGTGCCCACCGACGGGCCTGGTCACCGAGACCGAGCCGTTCGCGGCGGCCGGCCTGCCGGCCCTGTCCTCCTTGGTCTTCGGCGGCCACGACACCGCCGACTGGCCGCTTCCCAAGCGCGCCGAGGCCCTCGCCGAGCAGGGCGTTCTTCCGCACAGGTTCGTGCGGGCCGCGCACCGGGAACTGGCCGCCGCGGACCGGGAGATCCGAGCCGGCGGGCCGTCGGCCGGTGACACCCGCACCGACGAGGAGCTGACCGCGGCCTTCACCGCTGACATCGAGGACTTCACCCGCCGCGCCGGGGTCGCCCGGACCGTCGTGGTGAACGTCGCCTCCACCGAGCCCGCACCCGCCGAGGGCGCCGCACGGCTGCCTGCCAGCTCGCTGTACGCCGCGGCCGCCCTGCGCGCGGGCTGCGCGTATGTGAACTTCACTCCGTCGACGGGGATACGTCACCCGGCACTCGCCGAAGCGGCACGGACCGCGGGAGTGCCGTACACGGGCCGGGACGGCAAGACCGGTCAGACCCTGCTGCGGGCGGTGCTCGCCCCCATGTTCCGTCAGCGTGCCCTGGACGTCCGGGCATGGTCCGGCACCAATCTGCTCGGCGGGGGTGACGGGGCGGCGCTCGCCGACGCCGCGGCGGCCGCGGCGAAGAACGCGGGTAAGAACCGGGTCCTGGAGGACAGTCTCGGGGCGCTGCCCGAGGGCGAGGTGCACATCGACGACGTGCCCGCGCTCGGCGAGTGGAAGACTGCCTGGGACCACGTGGCCTTCGAGGGCTTCCTCGGCTCGAGGATGGTCCTGCAGACCATCTGGCAGGGCTGCGACTCGGCGCTCGCCGCGCCACTCGTGCTCGATCTGGCCCGCCTCGCCGCCCGCGCCCACGAGGCGGGGATCACCGGAAGCCTGCCGGAGCTCGGCTTCTACTTCAAGGACCCCGACGGCGGCTCATCGGCGCTGTCCGAGCAGTACGCCGCCCTGCTGCACTTCGCCGCGCGTCTGGCGGAGGCCCGGTGAGCAGCCCTCGCGACTGGGCCGAACTCCTGCGGGTGTCCGCCCTGTTCACCGTCCCCGGCGACGCGCTCGCCGGGGCCGCGGCGAGCGGGCTGCGCCCGGGGGCCCGCACCGCGTTCGCCGCCGGTGCCTCCCTGTGCCTGTACGGGGCGGGCATGGCGCTGAACGACTGGGCGGACCGGGAGGAGGACGCCGCCGAGCGTCCGGAGCGCCCTCTCCCCTCGGGACGCATCGCCCCCGCCCGGGCGCTGGCGGCGGCTGCCGGGCTGACCGCGGCCGGAATCGGCCTCTCCCTTGCCGCCGGACGCCCCGCAGCGCTCACCACCACCGCTCTGGCCGGCACCGTCTGGGCGTACGACCTGCGGCTCAAGCACTCCCCCGCGGGTCCGGCCGCGATGGCCACGGCCCGCGGCCTGGACCTGATACTCGGAGCGGTGGCCACCGCCGCCGTCCAAGGGGACGGCCACGGTCCGGGCCGGGCGGTACGGCGCGCCCTGCCGCCCGCCGCCGCGCTCGGCGCCCACACCTACGCGGTCACCGCCGTCTCCCGCTGCGAGACCCGGGGCGGCGCGCCGGGCAGGTCGCTCGCCGCGCTCGCGGCGACGGCCGTGATCGGCGCACTGGCCGCCGGCGGACGGGACCGGCGCGGCAGCGGCTCGCCCCGGGCGCTGGCCCGTGCCGCACTGGCCGGTGCCTATGTGGCGACGGCGGCGCGGCCGTTCCTGCACGCCGTGCTCAACCCGTCGCCGCCGCTGACCCAGCGAGCCGTCGGCGGTGGCATCCGGGCCATGATCCCGCTCCAGGCGGCCCTCGCGGCGCGCTCGGGATCGCTGGTCCCGGCGACGCTGCTCACCGGGCTGGTCCCGGTGGCCCGCCGACTGGCCCGGAAGGTGAGCCCCACATGATCGCGCGCTCTTCGGCCACCGGACACCGGCGGGCCGTGCGCCCGGCCCGCCGGCCCGGCGAGCGTCGACACCCCTCCCCCGGCCCGTTCGGGCAAAGGAAACTCGCATGCTGATCACCCGCGAGGAACTACTCGCCCGCCTCAGTCCCGAAGGCGCCGACTGGCTGGACCTGGCGCTCGCCGAGGCCCAGGAAGCCACCCGCCGCGCCCCGGGCGCACCGCCGGAGCCGGGCGCACCGGGGTGGCAGCTGCGGTTCGCGGCGGCCGGCCGCGCCTGCGGGCCCCAGGCCGCGGAGGCGGCCCGGGTGCTCCTGTTGCGCACGGCTTGTCCCGACGCGGCAGCCGTGGCCCGGCTTTACGAGCGGGGCACCGGCGCCGAACGCCGCGCCGTGCTGCTGGCCCTGCCGGATCTCCCGCTCGCCCCGGACGAGGGCGTACCGCTCGTCGAGGACGCGCTGCGCACCAACGACACCGGGCTCATAGCCGCGGCCGTCGGGCCGTACGCCGCCGCGCACCTGGACGCCCACGCCTGGCGCCACGCCATCCTCAAGTGCCTGTTCACCGGGGTGCCCGTGGCAACCGCCGAGGTGGCGGACCGGGCCCGCGGCGACCGCGAACTCGCGCGCATGCTGGGCGACTTCGCAGCAGAGCGCACCGCCGCCGGACGGCCCGTCCCCGACGACCTCGACCGCGTACTCGCCCTGACGGCCGAGGGGGCCTGATGCGCATCTTCGATCCGCACATCCACATGGCCTCGCGTACCACCGACGACTACGAGGCCATGTACGCCGCCGGCGTCCGCGCCGTCGTGGAGCCCTCCTTCTGGCTCGGGCAGCCGCGCACCTCGCCCGCCTCCTTCCGTGACTACTTCGATGCGCTGCTCGGCTGGGAGCCGTTCCGCGCCGCGCAGTACGGCATCGCCCACCACTGCACGATCGCCCTCAACCCCAAGGAGGCCAACGACCCGCGGTGTGTGCCGGTCCTCGAGGAGCTGCCGGGTTATCTGGTCAAGGACGGTGTGGTCGCCGTCGGTGAGACCGGCTACGACTCGATGACGGCGGCCGAGGACTCCGCGCTCGCCGCCCAGCTCCAGCTGGCCGCCGACCACGGGCTGCCGGCCCTGGTGCACACCCCGCACCGGGACAAGCTCGCCGGTCTGCGGCGCACCCTGGACGTCGTCCGCGAGTCCGCGCTGCCGGCCGACCGGGTCCTGGTCGACCACCTCAACGAGACCACGGTCAAGGAGGCCAAGGACAGCGGCGCCTGGCTCGGCTTCTCCGTCTATCCGGACACCAAGATGGACGAGAAGCGGATGGTCGCCGTCCTGCGCGAGTACGGTCCGGAGCGGGTCCTGGTCAACTCCGCCGCGGACTGGGGCAGGAGCGACCCCCTCAAGACCCGCAGGGTCGCCGACCTGATGCTGGCCGAGGGCTTCACCGAGGACGACGTCGACCGGGTGCTGTGGCGCAACCCGGTGGCCTTCTACGGCCTCAGCGGACGGCTCGCCCTGGACGTCGCCCCGCCCGGCCCCACCCACGAGGGCAACTCCGTCCTGCGCGGCGGGGAGTGAGCGATGCGCTTCCGCCACCCGGACGGCTCCACCGTCCACCTCGCCTACTGCACCAACGTCCACCCGGCCGAGAACCTCGACGGAGTCCTCGCCCAGCTCCGCGACCACTGCGAACCGGTACGCCGCCGACTGGGCACCGAGTGCCTGGCAATCGGCCTGTGGCTGGCCCGGGACGCGGTGGGCGCGCTGAGCACCGACCCCGCCGCGCTGCGCGGCCTGCGTACCGAACTGGACCGGCGCGGCCTGGAGGTCGTCACCCTCAACGGCTTCCCCTACCAGGGCTTCGGCGCCGAAGAGGTCGAGCACCGGGTGTACCGGCCCGACTGGACCGACCCGGAGCGCCTCCGGTACACCAGCGACCTGGCCGGACTGCTCGCCCGGCTGCTGCCTTCGGATGTCGCCGAGGGCACCATCTCCACTCTGCCGCCGGCCTGGCGCACCGGCTCCGACGAGACGGCGGCGGCAACGGCGCACACGGCCCTGACGGAACTGGCGCGCCGGCTGGACTGGCTCGAGTCCGAGACCGGCCGCTCCATCAGGATCGCCCTGGAGCCGGAGCCCGGGTGCGCGGTCGAGACCACCGCGGACTCGTTCGGCCCGCTCGCCGCTCTGCCCGGGCACCGCTTCGGCCTGTGCCTGAACACCTGCCACCTGGCGGCGAGTTTCGAGGAGCCCGAGGCGGCTCTGGCGGCCCTGGAGCGGACGGGGATCGCCGTATCCAAGGTGCGGCTCTCCGCGGCCCTGTACGCCGGTGATCCCCGCGATCCCGCGGTCCGATCGGCGCTCGCCGCCTTGGACGAGCCGCGGTTCCTGCACCAGACGCGGGCCAGGGCAGCCGGGACACTGCACGGCACCGACGGGCTCGGCCAGGCCCTGGCCCGGGGCGTGCTGCCGGATGCCGTCCACTGGCGGGCCCACTTCCACGTCCCGCTGCACGCCCCGCCCGCGCCGCCGCTGAGCTCCACCCTCGAGGTGCTGGTCGAGACGCTCACCGTGCTGGTCGGCGGTCCGCGTCCGGTCACCCGCCGCCTGGAGGTGGAGACCTACACCTGGCGGGCCCTGCCGCCGGGACTGCGGCCCCGCGCCCGTACCCAGCTCACCGACGGCATCGCCGCCGAGCTGACCCTCGCCCGCGACCTGCTGACCGACCTCGGCCTGAAGGAGCTGCCATGACCCGACCCGAAGACCAGGGCACCGGCGGCGGCACGGTCCGGCCCACCCCGCTCCTGGTCCTGGACGTCGTCGGCCTCACCCCCCGTCTCCTGGACCACATGCCCCGCCTCAAAGCCCTCGCCCGGTCCGGCTCCCGCGCACCCCTGGGCACCGTCCTGCCCGCCGTCACCTGCGCCGCCCAGTC
>NZ_BMTT01000030.1 GCF_014649815.1 Streptomyces mutabilis
GGGGCGCTGGCCGCGGCCGTCACGGACCTCGCGAACCGCGAGACGTGGCGCTCGGCGGCGAGCGCCCTCATCGAGGCGGCGTCCGGCGCACCGCACGGTCTGGCCGCGCTCCTCGACGCCCTGCGCACACTCGCCGGATCGACGGCCGACGAGGACGACGCGGGGGAGCGGCGCGACCGCCCGGCCCGGCAGCGCGTCGTGTTCCTCGCGGAGCAGCTCGGCGGGTTCGGCCCCGGTGCCGGTGCCGGTGCCGCCCGCCGCCCGGCCGCACTGGCGGCGGCCGAACTCCTCGGTGCGTACGACGTCCACGCCGCCCAGGCCGCCGTGCTCGCGGCCGCCTGCGTCGACCTGGCCGCCGTACCGCCGCGCCTGGACCGGCTGACCGCCCTGGCCGGTCCCGGCCGCCCCGCACTCGCCGCACGGGTCGCCGACACCGTGCGCGGCCGGTTGGAGAGCCGGGAACAGCCCGGAGACGCCGAGGCACTGCGCGTCGAGGCCGCGACACTGGCCGGGCACGGCGGACACGCCGAGGGACTGATGGCCGTCGCGGTCACCGGCGCGCTGGGCGACCGCGAGGACTGGCCGCAACCGTGGCGCGAACGGCTGCGGGCCCTGCGCCGCCACCCGGTCCCCGACGTACGGGACGCGGCACTGGAGGAAACGACGGCCCGCGAGTGACGGCGAACCGACCCGCCCCGCCGCCTACGACCTGCGTTCCGTTCCGGCCCACGAGCGACGGCGGCCGACGCACCACCGCCCGCGACGGCTCGGGCGGTGGGGAAGCGGTCGGGGCCGACTCGCCGCCCGGGCTGCCGTCGGGCGTCCTGGGCGCCGGCCACCGGCGCCAGTGGCCTGCGTGTGACGGCGACCGTCGAGGGCGTGACCGCTTACGGAGCGGCAACCGGGCGGGCGGGACGGGCGACGGCCGCTTCGCGTGACAGCGGCCGTCGAGGCATGCCCTGACGGCCCGGCGGCCGGGTGTGGTCACGCGCGGGGAGGCGGGTGGGTCAGCCCGCCGCCCGGGCCGCCATCCGGGCCTTGCGCGCCGCCAGCTTCTCGTCGAACTTGGCGGCCTCCGAGTCCAGCCCGCTCATGTACAGTCCCAGCTCCTCCTGCGCCTGCTGTCCCTCCGGGCCGAGGCCGTCGATCTCCATGATCTTCAAAAAACGCAGCACGGGCTGGATCACGTCGTCGTGGTGGATGCGCAGGTTGTAGACCTCGCCGATCGCCATCTGCGCGGCGGCCCGCTCGAAGCCGGGCATGCCGTGGCCGGGCATCCGGAAGTTCACGACCACGTCCCGCACCGCCTGCATGGTGAGGTCGGGCGCGAGCTCGAAGGCGGCCTTCAGCAGGTTCCGGTAGAAGACCATGTGCAGGTTCTCGTCGGTCGCGATGCGGGTCAGCATGCGGTCGCAGACCGGGTCGCCGGACTGGTGACCGGTGTTGCGGTGCGAGATGCGGGTGGCCAGTTCCTGGAAGGCGACGTAGGCCACCGAGTGCAGCATCGAGTGCCGGTTGTCCGACTCGAAGCCCTCGCTCATGTGGGCCATGCGGAACTGCTCCAGCTTGTCGGGGTCGACCGCGCGCGAGGCGAGCAGGTAGTCGCGCATCACGATGCCGTGCCGGCCCTCCTCGGCGGTCCAGCGGTGCACCCAGGTGCCCCAGGCGCCGTCGCGGCCGAAGAGGCTGGCGATCTCGTGGTGGTAGCTGGGGAGGTTGTCCTCGGTCAGCAGGTTCACCACGAGGGCGATGCGCCCGATCTCGGTGACCTTCGACTGGTCCTTCTGCCAGGCCTCGCCGTCCTCGAAGAGGCCCGGGAAGTTGCGGCCGTCGGTCCACGGCACGTACTCGTGCGGCATCCAGTCCTTGGCGACCTTGAGATGCCGGTTCAGTTCCTTCTCGACGACTTCCTCGAGCGCGTACAGCAGCCGGGCGTCGGTCCATTCGGCGGAACTGCCGAGGTGCGGGGAGACGATCGTCACGAATAACTCCAGGGGACGTGCGACAGAGCGGAAAGCTACCGGCGAGCGGGGCCGGCGGATGGAACCTACGGAATCGTAGGCTACGAAACCGTAGGTTACGAGAGCGTAGGTTAGCCGTGCGCGCGCAGCGCCTCGACGTACGCCTCCCACTGCTCGACGGCGAGGCCGTGATCGACCCGCTGGCGATCGATGTGGGTCACCAGCCCCTCGGCCAGGCGGGGGCTCGGGCGGCGGACGAGGGCCTTCTTGCTGGGCACGAGGGGGTCTCCGGGGTCTCCGAATCGGTGTTGGCTGTCCGGCGCCCGTGTCGCGGCGCCGGCTGGCCATCATGCAGGGCGGGCCCGCGCGGACGGAACCCCCGCCAGTGTCCCGTGGCCCTCCTGAGATGCTCCGCGGTGCTGGAGTCCCGGGCCGCGAGCAGATCTCGCGGGGTGCCCTCGAAGATCACCCGGCCGCCGTCCCGGCCCCCGTCCGGGCCGAGGTCGATCACCCGGTCGGCGTGCGCCACCACGTCCAGGTTGTGCTCGACGACCACGACGGTGTTGCCGGTGTCGACCAGCCGGTCCAGCAGGGCGAGCAGACCCTCGACGTCCGACATGTGCAGCCCGGTGGTCGGTTCGTCCAGGACGTACACGGCACCGGTGCGGTGCAACCGGGTGGCCAGTTTGATGCGCTGGCGTTCGCCGCCCGACAGCGTGGACAGCGGCTGCCCGAGCGTGAGGTACGTGAGGCCGACGTCGCGCAGGGCCCGCAACCGCCGCCGTACGCCCGAGTCGGTGAAGAAGTCCAGGGCCTGGCCGGCGGTCATCGCCAGCACGTCTGCGACGGAGCGGCCGTCGACCGTCAGCCGCAGCACCTCCTCCCGGAAGCGCCGGCCCTCGCAGTCGCCGCACGTCGTGGTCACCGGGTCCATGAAGGCCAGGTCCGTGTAGATGATGCCTCGTCCCTCGCAGGTGCCGCACGCCCCCGCCGAGTTGAAGCTGAAGGACCCCGGCTCGGCGCCCGTCTCCCGCGCGAAGATCTTCCGCACCGTGTCCATGATCCCGAGGTACGTCGCCGGGGTGGAGCGTGCCGAGACGCCGAGCGCCGACTGGTCGACGACCACGGCGTCCGGGTGGGCGGCGACGAGTTCCGCGACCAGCGTGCTCTTGCCCGACCCGGCGACCCCGGTGACCGCCGTCAGCACCCCGGTCGGGAAGGCGACCGTCACGTCCCGCAGGTTGTGCCGGTCGGCGCCCTTCACCCACAGCTCGCCGGTCGGCGTACGCGGGTCCGCCTTCACCGTCGTACGGCGCCGGAGGCAGCGGCCGGTGAGCGTGTCCGCCGCGGACAGTTCGCCCGGGGTGCCCTCGAACACCACCCGGCCGCCGTCCGCGCCCGCCCGCGGCCCCATGTCGACGACGTGGTCCGCCAGCGCGATGACGTCCGGGTCGTGCTCGACGACCAGCACGGTGTTCCCCTTGTCGCGCAGCCGCAGCAGCAGGTCGCCGAGGCGCCCGACGTCCCGCGGGTGCAGTCCCACGCTGGGCTCGTCGAAGATGTACGTCATCCCGGTCAGGCTGGAGCCCAGGTGCCGCACGGTCTTCAACCGCTGCCCCTCGCCCCCGGACAGAGTGGAGGTCTCCCGGTCGAGACTGAGGTAGCCGAGGCCGATCGTCTCGATGCGCTCCAGCGCGGCCACGGCGGCAGCGGCGACCGGCCGGGCCACCGGGTCGTCGATCCCCTTGAGTACGGCGATCAGGTCGGTGACCTGCATGCGGGAACAGTCGGCGATGGAGTGCCCGTCGATCCGGGTCGCGAGCGCCGCCGCGTTGAGCCGGGCGCCGCCGCAGTCCGGACAACTGCCCTCGACCAGGAACTCCCGCACCAGGTTCCGGGTCTTCTCGCTCATCGTCGACAGGTCCCGCTTCAGGTACAGCCGCTCGAAGCGGTCGGCGAGCCCTTCGTACTCGGTCGTCCAGGTGCCGCCCGTGCCGTTGACGGTGACCTTGCTGCCGGGCCGGCCGCGCATCAGGAACGCCCGCTCGTCGTCCGTGAAGTCGCCGACCGGCTTGTCCGGGTCCAGCTCGTCGGTGTTGGTGTACGCCTGCCCCTGCCAGGTCCCGGCCGCGAACGGCGGGAAGCGGACCGCCCCCTGCGCCAGCGACCTGCCCGGGTCGAGGATGCGGTTCCAGTCGGGCCGCACCGTGCGGCCCAGGCCGTCGCAGCCGGGGCACATGCCCGACGGGTCGTTGAACGAGTAGGCCGTCGCCGCCCCGGCGCTGGGCGTGCCGTGCCGCGAGAACAGCACCCGAAGCACCGAGTGGATGTCGGTCATGGTGCCGACGGTGGAGCGGGAGTGGCCGCCGACCGGCCGCTGGTCCACGACGATCGCGGGGGAGAGGTCCTCCAAGGCGTCCGCGTGCGGGCGTTCGTACTTGGGCAGCCGGTTGCGGACGAACCAGGTGAACGTCTCGTTCAACTGGCGCTGCGACTCGACCGCGATCGTGTCGAACACGACCGACGACTTCCCCGACCCCGAAACGCCGGTGAACACGGTCAGCCGGCCCTTCGGGATGCGAAGGGTGACGTCCTGGAGGTTGTTCTCCCTGGCTCCGGTGATGGTGATGAAATCGCTCACGCGGGCGACGCTAGGCGGGATACCCGACAGCTCCTGACGTCATTTCCCGCAGGTCTCCCCCCTCCATCAGCAGCCACCGGGTGATGCCGATCGACTCCAGGAACGGCATGTCGTGGCTGGCCACGATCAGCGCCCCCTCGTACGACTCCAGCGCCGTGGTGAGCTGCCGGACGCTCGCCACGTCCAGGTTGTTCGTGGGCTCGTCCAGCATCAGCAGCTGCGGCGCGGGCTCCGCCAGCATCAGCGCGGCCAGCGCCGCCCGGAAGCGTTCTCCGCCGGACAGCGTGGACGCCTGCCGGTCCGCGCGGGCGCCCCGGAACAGGAACCGCGCCAGCCGCGCCCGGATCCGGTTGTGGGTGGCGCCCGGCGCGAACCGGGCCACGTTCCCGGCGACGGTCAGCTCGCCGTCGAGGACGTCGAGACGCTGCGGCAGGAACCGCAACGGCACGTGCGCCGTCGCCTCGCCCGCCACCGGTTCCAGCTCACCGGCCACGGTCCGCAGCAGCGTGGTCTTGCCGGCGCCGTTGCGGCCGATCAGCGCGATCCGCTCGGGACCGTGCAGGTCGAAACCGCCCACCCGGGCCCCGTACCGCAGCTCCAGGTCCCGCAGGGTGAGCACGGCCCGGCCCGGTGGCACGGCCGTGTACGGCAGGTCGACGCGGATCTCGTCGTCGTCCCGCACGGCCTCCACCGCGTCGTCGAGCCGCTCCTTGGCCTCGGCCAGCTTCCCCTCGTGCATGACGCGGTACTTGCCCGCCGACTCCTGCGCCGAGCGTTTGCGCAGCTTCATCACCGCCCGCGGCTCGCGCTTGGTGTCGTACATCTTCTGCCCGTACCGCTTGCGCCGGGCCAGCGCGACCTGGGCCTCGGTCAGCTCGCGCTTCTGCCTGCGCAGGTCCGACTCGGCGACGCGCACCATCCGCTCGGCGGCCTCCTGCTCGACGGCCAGCGCCTCCTCGTACGCCGTGAAGTTGCCGCCGTACCAGGTGATCCGCCCGGACCGCAGGTCGGCGATCTGGTCGACGAGGTCCAGCACTTCCCGGTCGTGGCTGACCACGACCAGCACGCCCGGCCAGGACTCGACGGCCGCGTACAGCCGCCTGCGCGCGTACAGGTCGAGGTTGTTGGTCGGCTCGTCCAGGAGCAGGACGTCGGGCCGGCGCAGCAGCAGCGCGGCCAGCCGCAGCAGCACCGACTCGCCGCCCGAGACCTCGCCGACGGTGCGGTCGAGACCCACATGGCCGAGCCCGAGTTCACCTAGCGCGGCGAGGGCGCGTTCCTCGACGTCCCAGTCGTCGTCGACGGTCTCGAAGTGCTCCTCGGCCACGTCACCGGCCTCGATGGCGTGAAGCGCGGTCCGTCGCTCGGCGATGCCGAGCGCCTCGTCGACCCGCAGCGCGGTGTCGAGCGTGACGTTCTGCGGCAGGTAGCCGACCTCGCCGGCCACGCGGACGGCGCCGTCGGCCGGGGCGAGTCGCCCGGCGATCAACTTCAGCAGGGTGGACTTTCCCGACCCGTTGACGCCGACGAGGCCGGTCCTGCCGGGGCCGAAGGAGGTGTCCAGTCCCTCGAAGACGGGGGTGCCGTCGGGCCAGGCGAAGGAGAGGGACGTACAGGTGATCGAAATAGACATACGGGGTCTCCGCGGTTGCTCGAAGCGGTCAGGGGCAAACGCGTATCGAGACACCGGGAGGCGGCGACCGCCGTCGGGTGAGGGAAGGAGGTCCCGAGGAGTACGGGGCACAGGCACGAAAAAGCCCTGTTCCGCAAGGGACGGCTCGAACGCCGAGGTCGCACGCGGCGTACACATGTGACGAACGTCGACATGTGTGACGCGGTGTCTCAGGACCTCAGACGAGCAACGTCCTTCTCCGATCGGCGGCAACAGAAGCGTTGTAGACCGTAGAAGAGGCCGGTCGGGCTGTCAACGCCATTTCGTGGATCCGGTCTCACGGCCCCTGGGAGGCCCCGTGCCCGACGGTTCGCTCTCACTGCCGGCCCGGCTCTGCCTGCTGGCCTGGGACCCCGCGCGGCCCGGCGCCACCGACACGGCCCGGGTCCACCACCTCGTGCGCGCGGGCGCCCTCGTCGAGCTGGCACGACGAGGTCTGCTCACCGACGAAGACGGCGTCGCCACCCCTGTCGACCTCGACTCCCGCACCGGGGACGCCGTCCTGGACGGGCTGCTGGAACTCGTCCGCGAGTCCATGCCGCACCGGTGGCGGACCTGGGTGCGGCGGTACGCCCGGGTCACCTTCGACGCCGTCCGGGAGCAGCTGGTGACCGAAGGCCACCTGCGTGCCGAGAAGAAGCGAATACTCGGCGTCTTCCCGTCCGTGGAGTACGTCCTGGCGTGCCCGGCTGCGGGTTGGACTCTCCGTGCGCGGACGCGCTCCGTCCTGGAGGGGGCGGTGCCGGCCGGTGAGGTCCCCGAGCGGGACGTGGCCGTGGCCGTACTGGCGGCAGCCGCGGAACCGCGCACCGTCGCGCTCGCCGGGGCCGGCGCGGGCGGAGAGGCCCGGATCGCCGAGCTGACCGAGCGCGGCGCGGCGTCGGCGCCCGGCCTGCGGAAGATCCTGGCCGAGGTGGCGGGCGCGTTGCGTGCTCAGACGGCGGACACCGTGGCCTCGTCGGGCGGCGGCTGAGGGGGTCCGGGGCGGGCCACCTGGGGCGGGCGGCCCCGGGGTGTTCTCAGCAGGTGCCGCGCATGAGCTCGGCCAGGTCGTGGTCCAGGTCCAGCTGGAGGTGCTCAAGACCCACCGGCACCAGCTCGCTGGTGGCCTGCAGGAACCGACGCAGCTCGCCCGAGCGGACGTGGATCACGGCGGTGCCCTCGGGTGCGTGGAACTCCAGGACGGTCCGGTCGTACCCGTACGGCCGCACGCGCACGTCGCCGTGGCCGTCCGGCTCCTGCATGCCCGAGATGAGCAGCTCGCGGGAGAACGTCCAGCACACTTCCACGCCTTCGAGGGTGGCCGGGGCCGGGAAGGTCATGCGGACGGCGAACGGGTCGCCGCGGTCGTAGCTCAGCGTGGCGGGAATGCTCGGCATACGCGGCGCGGCGGCGACGAGACGCGCCTCGACCGGCTGTTCGATGACGGTGGACAACGCCTTGCTCCCTCGTGACGGCTGGACGGGCGGGGGGTGGTAGGGCCGGGCACTTGAAGAGACGACGGAATCAGCCAATCCGTGCACACGATGAGCGAGTGACCTCTGTCACCGCGTTCATGCACGGGAGTGACGTGACTCTCCTCGCGCGCCACGCACGGCACTTGGGCTCCTCGTGCGCACGCGCCGTGCCGTCCCCGGTCCTCTGGACGGCGTGGAAGCGGTGGGCTGGCTTCGCCCGCCATGAGGCGCTCGGGAAGCATGCGAGGTACAGGACACCGGGGCCGCCGGGGCGTCCGATGTCCGCTTCCGCGGCCTCGCGGCCGTCAGCAGGCACACCGCCTGGGTAGCCGGCTCCCGAGGCACCGTCGTGCGCACCACCGACGGCGGCGACACCTGGCGGAACGTGTCGCCACCGGACGCCGGTCGGCTGGAGTTCCACGACGTCGAGGCGTTCGACGCCCGCCGGGCCGTGGTCCTGGCCATCGGTGAGGGCGAGGCGTCCCGCGTCTACCGCACCGACGACGGCGGGGCCACCTGGACCGAGTCCTTCCGCAACACCGACCCGCGGGCCTTCTACGACTGCCTCACCTTCTTCGACCGCCGGCACGGCCTCGCGGGGCGTGTTCGCCCTCGCCTTCCGCGACCGCGTCCACGGCCTCGCGGTCGGCGGTGACTTCCGCCCCGACCGGACCTCCCCGAGAGCGGCTGCGCGGACCACCGACGGCGGCCGCACCCGGCGGACGGTCGACACGGGCTCGTACGACACCGTGGAATGCATCGCCGACCTGGGCTGTCGGGCGGCCGGCGAGCAGGGGCGGGTCGCCCGGCTGGAGCGCTGACGCCGCGCGGGGGAGGGTGTTCGTCCGTAACGTGGGTACCCGTTCACCGAACGTGAGAGGAGTGAACGGACATGCCACGCGGTTCGAGCTCCAAGCGGGAGCGGCAGTACGAGCACATCAAGGACAGCGCCGAGGACCGTGGCGCGAGCGCCGAGCGCGCCAAGGAGATCGCGGCCCGGACGGTCAACAAGGAGCGCGCGCAGTCCGGCGAGTCGAAGACCGCGAGCCGGACGTCCACGCGGGACGAGTCGCCGGGCAAGCGCGGCGGCCGGCGGTCCGGGAACCGGCAGGGTCCCCAGGGGCCCAGCTACGACCAGTTGTACCAGGAGGCCAAGCGCCGGGACATCAGCGGCCGTTCGAACATGAACAAGGGCGAGCTCCAGCACGCGCTCGGCAAGTGAGCCGCATCGCCCCTAGGCGAGCGTCTCCTGGTAGGGCGCCAGTGCCGGCGCCGTCTTCGTGGCGACGAACTCGGTGACGCGGTAGGCGCACACGCCCGCCCGGACGAAGGGGTCGCCCGCCGCGATCGCCTCGATCCGCGCACGGTCCTCCGCGACGGCGACGATCATTCCGCCGTCGCGGGGTTCCTTGCGCCCGGAGCCAGGAACACCCCCCGCTCGTACAGGTCGTCGAGCCAGGCCACGTGGTCCGGCAGCACGGCGTCGACGGCTTCCAGAGGGGCGGTGCAGGACAGTTCCAGTACGAACTCGATCGCGAGCCTCCTCGTGGCTCCCGTAGGCTTGCGGCCACCATGACGACCGTGACCGCGCAGACGCCCGCCGACTGGCCCGCGACCGAGGAGCGGGCCCGCGCCGTCCAGGACGAACTGCGGGCCCGCGTGGTGCTCGACGAGCCCGGCCCGCCGTCCGGCACCGGCCGGGTGACCGGCGTGGATGTCGCCTACGACGACGAACGCGACGTCGTGGCGGCGGCGGCCGTCGTCCTCGACGCCGCGACCCTCACTCTCGTGGCGGAGGCCACGGCCGTCGGGCGGATCTCCTTCCCGTACGTGCCGGGGCTGCTCGCCTTCCGCGAGATCCCGACCGTCCTCGCCGCCCTGGGCGCGCTGCCCTGCCCGCCCGGCCTGGTCGTCTGCGACGGCTACGGCCTGGCCCATCCGCGCCGATTCGGCCTCGCCAGTCACCTCGGAGTGCTCACCGGCCTGCCCACGATCGGCGTCGCCAAGAACCCGTTCACCTTCACCCACGGCGAACCGGACGCACCGCGCGGCAGCACGTCGCCGCTGCTGGACGGTGCCGAGGAGGTCGGGCGGGCCGTGCGCACACGTGACGGCGTCAAGCCGGTCTTCGTCTCCGTCGGCCATCGGGTGAGCCTGGACAACGCCTGCGCCCACACCCTGGCGCTGGCCCAGGCGTACCGCCTGCCGGAAACCACCCGCAGGGCGGACGCCCTGTGCCGCGAGGCCCTGCGGGCGGCCACCTACTCGGCCTGACCCTCGATGCTCCAGCGGCCCACCTCCCGGTAAGCCGAGTCGTAGATCACCGATCCGTCGCCGGGCCGCAGTTCGTAGTGGGTCAGGTTGCCGCCCCAGTAGCGCAGGATCCGCTGCAACTCGGCCGTGGGGTCCTCGGCGAGCGCGCCCTCGTCCATCGTGACTTCGAGAAGGAACTTCATGCCTTCAAGGGTTTCATTGAACTCCTTCTTGGGACCTTGCCGTGCTCAGCCGCACGTGGTGCCGCCCGTCGGCGGCGAAAGTCTCAAATCGTGTGGGACGGCAGGCGCGCGCCGGTGCTCAGCCGTCGGCTGAGTACCCGTACGGATGTGCCCGCGTCGCGGTGGCGGCAGGCTGGACGGCATGACGACGCACCGCACACCCGAGCAGCCCGCCCGCCGGCCCGCACAGCCCACTGAGCGGGTGGTGGTCGCCGGGCTGGTGCTCGCCGTGGGTGCGGGACTGGCCTGGGCCGGCGGAATGATCTACACGATCGTCGGCTGGTCGGGCTAGGGCGGCCCCAGGAGGAGGACCGACCGGGACCGCCCGGAAGGAGGCCGATCGGGCCGTTCAGTAAGGAAGCCCGATCGAGGCGGCCCCGTAAGGGCCGGTCAGCGGTCGGCCGCCACCCGGAAGCGGATGCCCGCGGCACGCAGGCGCCCGGTCAGCGCGTCGCCCATCGCCACCGCCGTCGTGACCTGCCCCGCCGTCGGGGGAAGGTCGTCGAGGGCGAGGGAGAGCGCGGCCTCGGCGAACATCTTCGCCGTCTCGTCGTACCCGGGGTCGCCGCCCGCGACCTCGGTGAACACCTTCCGGCCCCCGCCCTCGCCCACGAAGCGGACCGAGAACCAGCTCTTCGCCCGCTTCTCCGGGCTCGGCCCGTCACCAGGCTCCAGCCGGGCCGACAGCCACCGTCGCGCGGGCGGCACCTGGGCCGCCGCCACGAGCGCACCCACCGCCGCCACGCCGCCCACCGCGACGGGCAGCCGTCGGACGGCCGCGTAGTGGCGGTAGCGGAAGTCGGGGCCGTAGCGGTCCAGGGCCTTCGCGGAGCGGCGCACGATCTGTGCGTCCACGGTCGGCAGCGGCAGGGCCCACGCCCCCACCTCCCCGGCGAACCTCGGCGCGCCCGTCGGCGTCACCGCACGGCGGCCCACCAGCCGGGGCTCGTGCCGCCGGCGCTCCGCAGCGGCGGCGCGCAGCTGCCGGCCGCGCGCGAACTGGCCCAGCGCCGACGCGAGCGTTCCGCCGGAGAAGGTGGCGTCGACGCTCACGTAGCCGTCCACGGTCAGCGGCACGTCCTCGGGCAGCTGCCGGACCGTGAAGTACACGCCGAGGTCGTGCGGAACGGAGTCGAATCCACAGGCGTGCACCAGCCGCGCCCCGGTCTCCCGCGCCCGCGCGTCATGGCGGACGTACGTCAGGTCCACGAACTCGGGCTCACCGGTGAGGTCGAGGTAGTCGGCGCCGGCCTCAGCGCACGCACCGACCAGCGCGTCGCCGTACCGGACGTACGGGCCCACCGTCGTGGCCACCACGCGCGCCTGCCCGGCGAGTTCGCGCACCGAGCCCGGGTCGGACACGTCGGCGCGCAGCACCCCCACGTCCGGTGCGCCGGTCAGCCGTTCCCGCAGCCGGTTCAGTTTCTCCTCGCTGCGGCCGGCGATCGCCCAGCGCAGCCCCTCGGGCGTGTGCGCGGCGAGGTAACGCGCGGTGAGCTCGCCGACGTATCCCGTCGCCCCGAAGAGCACGATGTCGTACGGCCGGTCGGCCTTGTCCTGCCCGTTCATGACACCCCTTCGTCACCCGTCGGCAACCCCTGGGCCCGCAGCACGCGCCGTGGCCGGTGGCTGAGGCTAGCGTGAGCACTGCCGCCCGAAGAGGGGTCGCCCCATAATGGGCTAAGCGCTTGCTCGCCCGGGTCTTGTGCCCAGTGGAACACGTTCTTAGCATCACTGGTGTTACATCAGTCGTGTCACAGAGGTGGCAGAGCGGAATCAGAGCAGAGCATCGCGGAGCTGGGGGCTCGATGTCGGAAGCGAAGAGGCAGACGCGGCCGCCGGGCGACGGTCCGCTCACCGGCGTGCGAGTGGTCGAGCTGGCCGGCATCGGACCGGGACCCTTCGCCGCCATGCTCCTGGCCGATCTGGGCGCCGACGTCGTCCGCGTCGACCGTCCCGGCGGCCCGGGCCTCGCGATCGACCCCGCCCATGACGTCACCAACCGCAACAAGCGGTCCGTGGTCGTCGACCTGAAGGCGCCCGACGGTCCCGCCCTCGTCCTCGACCTGGCCGAACGCGCCGACGTGCTGATCGAGGGCTACCGCCCCGGTGTCGCGGAACGGCTCGGCGTCGGCCCTGACGACTGCCGCGCCCGCAACCCGCGCCTCGTCTACGGCCGCATGACCGGCTGGGGCCAGGACGGGCCGCTCGCCCGGCGCGCCGGGCACGACATCGGGTACATCGCGCTCACCGGCGCCCTCGGCATGATCGGCGTCCCCGACCGGCCGCCGGCCGTCCCGGCCAACCTCCTCGGCGACTACGCGGGCGGCTCCCTCTACCTGGTCGTCGGTGTCCTCGCCGCCCTGCACCACGCCCGTGCGACCGGCACCGGACAGGTCGTGGACGCCGCCATCGTGGACGGCACCGCCCACCTCTCCTCGATGATCCACGGCATGCTGGCCGCCGGCACCTGGCAGGACCTGCGCGGCGCCAACCTCCTCGACGGCGGCTGCCCCTTCTACGGCACCTATGAGACCGCCGACGGCCGGTACATGGCGGTCGGCGCCCTGGAACCCCGGTTCTACGCCGAGTTCATGGAGCTCCTGGGCATCCCCGAGCACGCGCCGGCCCGCGACGACATGGCCCGCTGGGCGGAGCTGCGCGAGGCCGTCGCCGCCCGTTTCAAGTCCCGTACCCGTGACGAGTGGACGGCGGTCTTCGCCAACTCCGACGCCTGCGCGGCGCCCGTACTGACGCTGCGTGAGGCCCCGCACCACCCGCACCTCGCCGCCCGCTCCACCTTCACCGACCACGACGGCATCACCCAGCCCGCCCCCGCCCCCCGCTTCTCCGCGACCCCCACCACCGTCCGCACCGGGCCCGCGCTGCCGGGCGCCGACACCGACGCGGTTGCCCGTGACTGGGACGTCCCCCGGCTCGCGGCCCCATCCCGAAACCCTCAGTGAAAGGCCTGCCAGTGAGCACCGAAGCGTACGTGTACGACGCGATCCGCACCCCGCGCGGACGCGGCAAGGCGAACGGCGCCCTGCACGGCACGAAGCCCGTCGACCTGGTCGTCGGCCTCATCCACGAGATCCGCGCCCGTTTCCCGGACCTGGACCCGGCCGCCGTGGACGACATCGTGCTCGGTGTCGTCGGCCCGGTCGGTGATCAGGGCTCCGACATCGCGCGGATCGCCGCGATCGCGGCGGGTCTGCCTGACACCGTGGCGGGCGTCCAGGAGAACCGCTTCTGTGCCTCGGGTCTGGAGGCGGTCAATCTGGCGGCCGCGAAAGTCCGTTCCGGCTGGGAGGACCTGGTCCTCGCGGGCGGGGTCGAGTCGATGTCCCGGGTGCCCATGGCCTCGGACGGCGGTGCCTGGTTCAACGACCCGATGACCAACCTCGCCACCAACTTCGTGCCCCAGGGCATCGGCGCCGACCTGATCGCCACCATCGAGGGCTTCTCGCGCCGCGAGGTCGACGAGTACGCGGCCCTCTCCCAGGAGCGTGCGGCAACCGCCTGGAAGGAGAACCGCTTCGAGCGGTCCGTCGTACCGGTGAAGGACCGGGCCGGCCTCACCGTCCTCGACCACGACGAGCACCTGCGCCCGGGCACCACCGCCGACTCCCTGGCGAAGCTCAAGCCGTCCTTCGCCGACATCGGCGAACTGGGCGGTTTCGACGCGGTGGCTCTGCAGAAGTACCACTGGGTCGAGAAGATCGACCACGTGCACCACGCGGGCAACTCCTCCGGCATCGTCGACGGCGCCTCCCTGGTCGCCATCGGCTCGAAGGAGGTCGGTGAGCGCTACGGCCTCACGCCCCGGGCCCGGATCGTCTCCGCCGCCGTGTCCGGGTCCGAGCCCACGATCATGCTGACCGGTCCCGCCCCGGCCACCCGCAAGGCGCTCGCCAAGGCCGGGCTGACCATCGACGACATCGACCTGGTCGAGATCAACGAGGCGTTCGCGGCGGTCGTCCTGCGGTTCGTGAAGGACATGGGCCTGCCCCTGGACAAGGTCAACGTCAACGGCGGCGCCATCGCGCTCGGCCACCCCCTCGGGGCCACCGGAGCGATGATCCTGGGCACCCTCGTCGACGAACTGGAGCGCCAGGACAAGCGCTACGGCCTGGCCACCCTGTGCGTGGGCGGCGGCATGGGCATCGCCACGATCGTCGAGCGCATCTGATCCCTGCGGAAGCGCCACCGCGGCCACCGAAGACCTCACTGGAGACCCCTGTCATGACGACTGAGAGCACCACCATCCGCTGGGAGCAGGACGACACCGGGATCGTCACCCTCGTCCTCGACGACCCCGACCAGTCCGCCAACACCATGAACCAGGCGTTCCGCGAGTCCCTCGCGGTGATCACGGACCGACTGGAGGCCGAGAAGGACTCGATCCGCGGCGTCGTCGTTACCTCCGCCAAGAAGACCTTCTTCGCCGGCGGCGACCTGCGCGACCTGATCCGCGTCACGCCGGAGACCGCCCAGGACCTCTTCGACGGCGGCATGGCGATCAAGCGGAACCTGCGCCGTATCGAGACCCTCGGCAAGCCCGTCGTCGCAGCCATGAACGGCGCGGCCCTCGGAGGCGGCTACGAGATCGCCCTCGCCTGCCACCACCGCGTCGCCCTCGACGCGCCCGGCTCCAAGATCGGCTGCCCCGAGGTCACCCTCGGCCTGCTCCCCGGGGGCGGCGGCGTCGTCCGCACCGTCCGGATGCTCGGCATCACCGACGCCCTGTTGAAGGTCCTCCTCCAGGGCACCCAGTACAACCCTCGCCAGGCCCGGGAGAACGGCCTGGTCGACGAGGTAGCCGACAGCCGCGAGGACATGCTCGCCAAGGCCCGCGCCTTCATCGATGCCAACCCGGAGGCCACCCAGCCATGGGACAGGCCCGGCTACCGCATCCCCGGCGGCACCCCGGCCCACCCCAAGTTCGCCGCCAACCTGCCCGCCTTCCCGGCCAACCTGCGCAAGCAGACGAACGGCGCCCCCTATCCGGCACCGCGCAACATCATGGCCGCCGCCGTCGAGGGCTCCCAGGTCGACTTCGAGACCGCCCAGGTCATCGAGGCCCGCTACTTCGTCGAGCTGGCCGCCGGACAGACCTCGAAGAACATGATCCAGGCGTTCTTCTTCGACCTTCAGGCAGTCAATTCCGGGGCCAACCGGCCCCAGGGTGTCGAGTCCCGCGAGGTCGCCAGGGTCGCCGTCCTGGGGGCCGGGATGATGGGCGCGGGCATCGCCTACTCGTGTGCCCGCGCGGGCATCGACGTCGTCCTCAAGGACGTGTCCCTGGAAGCGGCCGTCAAGGGCAAGGGCTACTCCGAGAAGCTGTGCGCCAAGGCCGTCGCCAAGGGCCGTACGACGCGGGAGAAGGCGGACGCGCTGCTCGCCCGGATCACGCCGACGGCCGAGGCCGCGGATCTCGCGGGCTGCGACGCGGTCATCGAGGCCGTCTTCGAGGACACCGCCCTCAAGCACAAGGTGTTCCAGGAGGTCCAGGACGTCGTCGCTCCCGACGCGCTGCTGTGCTCCAACACCTCCACCCTGCCCATCACCGCGCTGGCCGAGGGTGTCGAGCGGCAGGCCGACTTCATCGGGCTGCACTTCTTCTCGCCGGTCGACAAGATGCCGCTGGTCGAGATCATCAAGGGGGAGCGGACCGGTGAGGAGGCGCTGGCGCGCGCTTTCGATCTGGTCCGGCAGATCGGCAAGACGCCGATCGTGGTCAACGACTCGCGCGGCTTCTTCACCTCCCGGGTCATCGGCCACTTCATCAACGAGGGGGTCGCGATGGTGGGCGAGGGCATCGAGCCGGCCTCCGTGGAGCAGGCGGCGGCCCAGGCCGGCTACCCGGCCAAGGTCCTGTCCCTGATGGACGAACTCACCCTCACCCTGCCCCGCAAGATCCGCCAGGAGACGAAGCGGGCCGTGGAGGAGGCCGGCGGCACCTGGAGCGCGCACCCCGCCGAGTCCGTCATCGACCGCATGGTCGACGAGTTCGAGCGCCCCGGCCGCTCGGGCGGTGCGGGCTTCTACGACTACGTCGACGGCAAGCGGGCGGGACTCTGGCCGGGCCTGCGCGAGCACTTCACCGAGCCCGGCCACACGATCCCCTTCGAGGACATGCAGGAGCGCATGCTCTTCTCGGAGGCGCTCGACACCGTGAAACTCCTGGAGGAGGGGGTACTGACCTCCGTCGCCGACGCCAACATCGGCTCGATCTTCGGCATCGGCTTCCCCGGCTGGACCGGCGGCGTCCTGCAGTACATCAACGGCTACGAAGGCGGCCTGCCCGGTTTCGTGGCCCGCGCGCGTGAGCTGGCCGACCGCTACGGCGAGCGCTTCACGCCGCCCGCACTGCTGGTGGAGAAGGCGGAGAAGGGGGAGGTCTTCACGGACGGCCGCTGAGCCGCCGGATCACCCAAGGGCGTCCTCGCCCGGGCCCTTACCGGCGTCCTCGCCCGGGCCCGTGTCGACGTCCTCGCCCGTGCCGTTGCCGGTGTCCTTGTCGAGCCACGCCCGCAGCTCCTGGCGCAGCGACCGCTGGAACGTGGTCAGCAGCGCCTGCACCACGAGCGGGTGCATGTGGGCGGACAGGGACCGCACGTCCCGCGCGTCGCGTTCGGCGACCGCGTCGCGCAGCAGCCGCGACAGGTCGCGCGCGGCGGCACGGGAGTGCTCGAGGAGCGCGGTGCGGGCGGCGAGGACCGTCGCGGGGGAGAAGGGCACGTCGAGCAGTTCGACGCCGAGCCGCAGCAGCCCGGCGTCGACGCGGTAGCGGTCACCGTCGCGCGCGACGATGTCCATCGCCGCGAGCCGCCCCACCTCCTCGTCGGTCAGCGGCCGGCCAGCCCGTCTGCCCAACTCCTCGCGCGTGACGCGCTCCACCGTCTCCGGCGCCCAGGAGGCCACCACCGCGCGGTGCAGCGCGAGGTCGTGCGCGCTCAGGTCCGGGGGCAGCTGGTTCAGGTACCTTTCGATCGCGGCCAGCGTCATGCCCTGGTGCTGCAGCTCCTCGATCAGCGCCAGCCTGGCCAGGTGCTCCCCGCCGTAGCGCCCCACTCGGCGCGGGCCGATCACCGGCGGCGGCAGCAGCCCCTTGGTGCCGTAGAAGCGGACCGTGCGCACCGTGACACCGGCCCGCGCGGCCAGTTCGTCGATGGTGAGGGTCGGGTCCTCGGTGCCGACCCCGGTGTCGCTCGTCGTCATGTGCAGCAGTATCGCTGTCTCACCAATGCTGTGACACCTCTGTGCATCGAGTGCAGACCGGTGGCGGATCATGTGAGAAGTCACGCTGTGTGACTTGGGCCACCGCATGGCAACGCAGCGTCGTGGGAAGGTGCTGCCCTGGTCTGTGCCGCGAAGGGTGGTGCGGGCCGTGTCACTGTACGGACGACCTGGGCGTATCCCGCCCGGGGCACCAGAGAGTTGAACCACCCGTGAGCAAGGACGCCGTCGCCACGGCACAGGCCGCCGACCCGCAGGCGGCCGAACGACCCGCGGACGCGGGCGACGCCGGCTACAGCAAGGGCCTCAAGGCCCGCCACGTCAACATGATCGCCATCGGCGGCGCGATCGGCACCGGCCTCTTCCTCGGCGCCGGCGGGCGCCTGCGCGACGCCGGCCCGGCGCTCGCGATCGCCTACCTGGTCTGCGGCGTCTTCGCCTTCTTCGTGGTCCGGGCGCTGGGCGAACTCGTGCTATACCGGCCCTCCTCCGGGTCTTTCGTCTCGTACGCGCGCGAGTTCCTCGGCGAGAAGGGCGCCTACGTCGCCGGCTGGATGTACTTCCTGAACTGGTCGACCACCGGCATCGCGGACATCACCGCCATCGCGCTGTACACGCACTACTGGAGCATGTTCACGAGCATCCCCCAATGGGTGCTGGCGCTGATCGCCCTCGCGGTGGTCCTGGCCGTGAACCTCATCTCCGTGAAGATCTTCGGCGAGATGGAGTTCTGGTTCGCGATCATCAAGGTCGCCACCCTGATCGGCTTCATGCTGATCGGCATCTTCCTGCTGGCGACCCAGCACGAGGTGGGGGGCCAGACCCCCGGAATCGGCGTCATCACCGACAACGGCGGCGTCGTCCCGCACGGTGTGATGCCGGTCGTCCTCGTGATGCAGGGCGTGATCTTCGCCTACGCGGCCCTGGAGCTGGTCGGCGTCGCCGCCGGCGAGACCGCCGAGCCGGAGAAGGTCGTCCCGCGCGCGGTGAACTCGATCATGTGGCGGGTCGCCCTGTTCTACGTCGGTTCGGTCGTCCTGCTGGCCCTGCTGCTGCCCAGCTCGCTCTACTCCGGCGACGAGAGCCCCTTCGTCACCGTCCTGTCCAAGATCGGTGTCCCGGCGGCCGGTGACGTGATGAATCTCGTGGTCCTCACCGCCGCCATGTCGTCCCTGAACTCCGGCCTGTACTCCACCGGCCGCATCCTGCGTTCCATGGCGATGGCGGGCTCCGCGCCCAAGTTCACCAGCGTGATGAGCCGCAGCCAGGTCCCCTACGGCGGCATCCTGCTGACCTGCGGCATCTGCGTCCTCGGTGTCGGCCTGAACTACCTGGTGCCGAGCCAGGCCTTCGAGATCGTGCTGAACGTCGCCTCCCTGGGCATCATCAGCACCTGGGTGATCATCATGATCTGCCACCTGATCTTCGTGCGCCGGTCCCGGGCGGGCCTGGTGGCCCGTCCCCACTTCCGCCTGCCCGGCAGTCCGGTCACGGAGATCGCCACGATCGCCTTCCTGTTGGCCTGTCTCGGCATGATGTGGAACGACCCCGAGGTGGGCCGCAAGACCCTCCTGCTCATCCCTGTGCTCGCGGTCATGCTGGTCGCCGGCTGGTTGGGCGTCCGCCGCCGGGTGGCGCAGAACGCCGAGCAGGAGCTGAGCCGCCTCACCAAGTAGCCGGGGAGCGCCGGCCGGGGGCGCGGTCGACGGCCCAGGGCCGCTGTCAGTGGCGACCTCTACGGTGGTGTCATGTCGGAGATCAGGTATGTCCGGGGTGACGCCACCGTCCCGTCGGTCAAGGGCGTCAAGGTGATCGCCCACGTCTGCAACGACCTCGGCGGCTGGGGCAAGGGCTTCGTCCTGGCCCTGTCGCGCCGCTGGCCCCAGCCGGAGGCGGCCTACCGTGCCTGGCACCGTGACCGCGCGTCCAACGACTTCGGGCTCGGCGCGGTCCAGTTCGTCCAGGTCGAGCCGTACGTCTGGGTGGCCAACATGATCGGCCAGCGCGGCACGAGGACCGGCAGCAAGGGTGTGCCCGTGCGCTACGAGGCGATCGCCACCGCGCTCGGCCGCCTCGCCGACAAGGCGGCCGAGCTGGACGCGTCGGTGCACATGCCCCGCATAGGCTGCGGTCTGGCCGGCGGCAAGTGGTCCAGAGTCGAGCCACTGATCACCGACCGCCTCGCGCGGCGCGGTGTCCCCGTGACCGTTTACGACCACGGGGACGGCGCCTGAGTCCGTGTGCCGCCGGTCAGTGCGCGTGCACGCCGTTCGTCGCGGAGACCTTCCGCCACGACCGGGGCTGCGCGGGCGCGTCCGCCGCCTTCGCGAGCGAGGCCGCGCGCCGTCGGCGCGTCCGGCTTCGACGGCTGGAACAGCCAGGTGTCGAACAGCGCGGCCAGCGGCTCGCCGCCGATGCCCGGGGCGCCGGGGGAGTGGGCCGCCGCCGACGCCGGGAGCGCCAGCATGAACAGGGCGGCACCGAGTGCGCCCGGCACGATGATTCTGCGGTGCACGAAGGTTCCAAGTCGTAGGGGCACGCAGTCTGTTCGCAGCCTATTCAGTCCCTGTGTGTGCTGTGGTGTCCACGGCCACCCCTGTCACACGATCGCCATTCGGCCGTCATGAGACCCGGGGTGCCCTCTTCTGTACGGCAGTTGACCGATGTACCGTCCCGCGCATGCCGATACGCACGCGCTTCACGATCTGGAGACCGCTCGCGACGGCGGCCACGGCCGCACTCATGGCAACCCTCCTCACCCCCGTCGCTGCGGCGCACCCCGCAGCCCCGCGACAGAGCGAACCGGTCCACTCCTACGAGGACGCCATTCGCGAGGCCGTCTGGGTGGACACCGGCTACGACGGGGACGGCGACGGCGAGGACGACCGCGTCGCCGTCGACGTCGTCCGCCCCCGCGAACCCGCCGTCCAGGGCCGGAAGATCCCCGTCATCATGGACGCCAGCCCCTACTACTCCTGCTGCGGGCGCGGCAACGAGAGCCAGAAGAAGACGTACGACGCCGACGGGAACGTCGTCGGGATGCCGCTGTACTACGACAACTACTTCGTGCCGCGCGGCTACGCCTTCGTCGGAGTCGACCTGGCCGGCACCAACCGCTCCGACGGCTGCGTCGACGTCGGCGGCCGCTCCGACGTCCAGTCCGCCAAGGCCGTCGTCGACTGGCTCAACGGCCGTGCCAAGGCATACACCACCCGCACCGGCGACGAGCGCGCCGATGCCGACTGGACCAACGGCAAGACGGGCATGATCGGCAAGAGCTGGGACGGCACCATCGCCAACGGCGTGGCCGCCACCGGCGTCGAGGGCCTGGAGACCATCGTCCCGATCGCCGCGATCTCCTCCTGGTACGACTACTACTTCAGCCAGGGTGCCCCGCTCTACGGCTCCGGCCCCGACTGGCTGTCCGACTACGTCAACAGCCCCGACGCCCGCGCCGAGTGCGATGCCGTCCAGCAGAAGCTCGTCGACGGCGCCCCGCGCACCGGCGACTGGACGAAGCTGTGGTCCGAGCGCGACTACGTGAAGGCCGCGAGCAAGGTGAGGGCGAGCGTCTTCCTCGTCCACGGCATGCAGGACCTCAACGTCCGCATGCAGCACGTCGGTCCGTGGTGGGACGCCCTCGCGAAGAACGGTGTCGACCGCAAGATCTGGCTCTCCCAGACCGGCCACGTCGATCCCTTCGACTTCCGCCGCGCCGAGTGGGTCGACACCCTCCACCGCTGGTTCGACCACGAACTGCTCGGCTACGACAACGGCATCGACCGCGAACCGATGGCCGACATCGAACGCCACCCGGACCAGTGGGAGACCTCCCGGACCTGGCCCCCGCGCGCCACGTCCGCCACGACCCTGCGCCCCGCCGAAGGCACCCCAGACGGCGTCGGCACCCTCGGCCTGCGCCGAGACCACGGCACCGAGACCTTCACCGACGACCCGGCGTTGAGCGAGACCGACTGGGCGGCGCACATCGACGAGCCGACGCCGGGCAAGGCCGGCTTCGTCACCGGCCCCCTCACCCGCGACCTGCGCCTGTCCGGCGCCTCCGAGGCCACGGTCACCGCGCGCTCCAGCACCCCGACGGCCCATCTCTCCGCCGTACTCGTCGACATCGGCCCCGACACGATCCGCGACTACGCCGACCGCGGCGAGGGCGTCACCACCCGCACCGACCGCACCTGCTGGGGCCCGAGCACCCCGGGCGACTCCTCCTGCTACCTGGAAACGGCCACGAAGACCACCGACGTGGACTACACGGTCGTCAGCCGCGGCTGGGCCGACCTCGGCAACCACGCCTCCAAGTGGCGGGGCCGCCCGCTCACGCCGGGCAAGGCGTACACCATCACCCTGGACCTGGCGGCCACCGATCACGTCGTCCCCGCCGGCCACCGCCTCGCGCTGATCGTCGCCGGCACCGACAAGGACCTCATCGACCCGCCCGCCGACACGCCGACGCTCACGCTGGACCTCTCCCGCACGTCGGCACGCGTACCGTTCGTCGGCGGCACCGCCGCGTTCGCCGAGGCCACCGCCGGTACGGGCACCGCCGCCCCCGCACCCACGCCCCTCGACGGCGTGACCGCGCCGCACACCACGCACCGCGTCCCGAAGGGAGCCCGATGAACCGCCTGCGCGCCCTCACCGTGACCACCGCGGCTGCCACCGCGGCCCTCGCCGCGTCCCTCCTCACCACCCCGGCCCACGCCGGCACCGCCCACGAACCGCCCCGCACCGGTTTCGAGCAGACGCACGGCGCCCGCTGGACGAGCCAGCCCGAGGAGCAGGCACTGCTGGCCGCCGCCGACCGGGCGAGCGACCGCGTCACCGTCGACCGCATCGGCACCACGAAACAGAACCGCCCCCTCCAGCTCGTGACCATCGGCAGGCCCACGGCCCCGAACAAGGTGCTCCTCGTGTGCAGCCAGCACGGTGACGAGCCCTCCGGCCGCGAGGCCTGCCTGTCCACCGTCCGTGACCTGGCCTGGGCCAAGGACCGGCGGACCCGGCACTTCCTGGACCGCACCACCGTGCTGGTCCTGCCCACCGCCAACCCCGACGGCCGGGCCGCCGACACCCGCGGCAACGGCGACGGCGTGGACGTCAACCGCGACCACCTCTCCCTGAAGACCGCCGAGGCACGCGCCCTGGCCGCCGTCGTCCGCGACCGGCGCCCCGACGTCCTCTACGACCTGCACGAGTACGGCGCCACGCCCCCGTACTACGACAAGGACCTCTTCGACCTCTGGCCCCGCAACCTCAACACGCACTCCGGGGTCCACGACGAGGCGCAGACGCTTTCCGGGAACTTCGTCCGTTCCACCGCAGGCAAGGCCGGATACTCGACCGGCACCTACGGCATCTGGACCGACCCCGTCACCGGCGACCCGATCAAACAGACCGCCGGCGACGGCCAGGAACGCATCCTGCGGAACATGTCCGGCGTGAAACACGCGGTCGGCCTGCTCATCGAGAGCCGTGTCGACGCGCTCACCGACGCCGAGCGCGCGGACGAGGCGCTGAACAACCGGCGCCGGGTGAACTCCCAGCTCGCCGCCCTCGACGGCATGTTCCGTTACGCGGACCAGCGGCGCGGTCGCGTCGAGTCGGCCACCGCGGCCGCCCGGTGGTCCGGCCTGGCCGACACCGGTCCCGTGTACGTCGGCGGCGCGGACAACGACCCGGCCGGACCCGACGAGGTGATCCAGGACCCGCCCTGCGGCTACCGGCTGACCGCTGCCCAGTACGCGGACATTCGGGACGAACTGTCCCTGCACGGTGTACACGCACGCTCGGCCGGGGAGGAGGGCGCCTACGTACCGCTGCGCCAGCCGCTGCGCGCCCTCGTGCCCTTGCTCCTCGACGAGCGGGCGACGTACCACTTGACGGTGGGTGAACCAGACACCCGCTGCTGAAGGGGTGAGTTCTGCGTCGCACGTGGTAAGGGCGTAGCGGAGGAGTATTTTCAGCCTCACCGACTTGAAAGGTGCCGCCTGTGACGCAGGACCGACCAAGCGACAAGGAACACCACGAAAGAGGCGCGCTGCCGGGCTCGGAAGCGGGCCTGCCGGGCCAGGAGCACAAGCCGCGGACCGACCGCGTCGTCTTCGGCGTCACCGCCGTCCTGACCCTCGCCTTCGTCCTCTGGGGCGCCATCGGCACCGACTCGCTGGAAGACGCCTCCGGCACGATGCTCGGCGGCCTGATGCACAACGGCGGCTGGGCCTTCGTGCTGGCGGCCTCCGGGTTCGTCGTCTTCGCCCTCTGGCTCGCGGCCAGCCGCTACGGCCGCATTCACCTCGGCGCCGAAGGTGAGGAACCCGAGTTCCGCACGGTGTCCTGGGTCGCCATGATGTTCAGCGCGGGCATGGGCATCGGTCTGATGTTCTGGGGCGTGAGCGAGCCGCTGGCGCACTTCGACACCGCCCCGCCCGGCAGCAGCCCAGCCGACACCGGCGACCGCATGGCGACGGCCATGGCCACCACCCTGTTCCACTGGACGCTCCATCCGTGGGCGATCTACGCGGTGGTCGGCCTCGGCATCGCCTACAGCACCTTCCGCAGGCGGCGCAGGCAGACCATCAGCGCCGTGTTCACCCCGCTCATCGGCGAGAAGCACGCCAACGGCACCGGCGGCCGGGTCATCGACATCCTGGCCATCATCGCGACGGTCTTCGGCTCCGCGGCCTCCCTCGGACTCGGCGCCCTCCAGATCGGCTCCGGTGTCGAGAAGCTCGACTGGATGGACAAGGTGAGCACCGGGCTGCTGGTCGGCATCATCGCGGTGCTCACCGTGGCGTTCGTGGCCTCCGCGATCTCCGGCGTCGAGAAGGGCATCCAGTGGCTGTCCAACACCAACATGGTGCTGGCCCTGCTCCTGGTCGTGTTCGTGTTCGTGGCCGGACCCACCATCCTTATCCTCGACCTGCTGCCGACCTCGGTCTTCACCTACCTCGGCGACCTGCCCGAAATGGCCGGCCGCACCGAGATCAGCGGCGGTGAGGGCGTCGCGGACTGGCTGAGCAGCTGGACCGTCTTCTACTGGGCGTGGTGGATCTCCTGGACACCCTTCGTGGGCATGTTCATCGCCCGCATCAGCCGGGGCCGGACCATCCGCCAGTTCATCGGCGGCGTCATCCTCGTCCCCAGCACGGTCAGCCTGGTCTGGTTCGCGATCTTCGGCGGCTCGGCGATGCGGCTCCAGGAGCAGAACCGGCTCGGTGACGAGACGACTCCCGAGGGACGGCTCTTCGCCGTGCTCCAGGAGTACCCCATCGCCACCGTCACCAGCCTGCTGGTGATGATCCTCGTCGGCATCTTCTTCGTCTCGGGCGCCGACGCGGCCTCCATCGTGATGGGCACCCTCTCGCAGAGGGGCGCGCTGGAACCCAGCCGCTGGGCCGTCGTGTTCTGGGGTGTGGTCACGGGCGCGGTGGCCGCCATCATGCTCCTGGTCGGCAGCGGCGAAGGAGACGCGCTGACCGGATTGCAGAACCTCACGATCCTCGCGGCGGCGCCCTTCGTCATCGTGATGATCGGCATGTGTGTCGCCCTCATGCGCGACCTGCGCCGCGACCCGCTCATCGTGCGCGGCGAGATGGCTTCCGAAGCCGTCGAGATGGCCGTCATCGAGGGCCACAAGCGCTACGAGGGCGAGTTCGAGATCCGCATCGGCCCGGGCGCCGGCCCGGACGTGGAGGGAGACCCTATCGGCAAGCACCACTGACCCACGCGGACCCGGCCGGTGAACCGGGGACGGGGGTACGGAAAGGGGCCGGCACGCACCGCGGTGCCGGCCCCTTCCCCGTGGGGCACGTCGCGTCCGGCCCGGTCGGCCGTCCTCAGGACGTCGCGAGCCGGGCTGCCTCCCGCGCGCAGCCCCAGGCCACGGTGACGCCCCCGCCGCCGTGGCCGTAGTTGTGCACCAGCAGCCGCCCGTCCGGCAGCGGCTCGCGCTCCAGCCGCACCGAGTTGCGCGCAGGCCGCAGCCCCACGAGGTGGTCGAGCACCCGCGCCCCGGCGATCTCCGGCCGCAGCGCCGCACACCGCCGTACGATCGCCTCCGCGACCGCCGGGTCCGGCTCGGTCGACCAGGCGTCCTCCTCTGCCGTGCCGCCGAGCAGGAGCCGACCCGGCTGCGGCAGGATGTACGCCACTTCCCCGGACAGCGGGTCGGTGGAGACCAACCAGGTGTCGACGCCGGGGTTCTCCACGACGACCAGTTGCCCGCGCACCGGGCGCACCGACGAGTCGGGCACCACCTCCCGGGCGCCCAGCCCCGTGCAGTTGACCACCACAGGCGCCTCGACCTCTTCGAGTCGGTTCACCGCGCGGGTCTCCAGCACCCCGCCCGCCGCCGTTAACCGCTTCCGCAGCCACGACAGATGCACCGGCATGTCGATGAGCGGCAGCCGCGCCCACAGCCCCGTCCCGCCGTACTCCTCGGCGGTCGCCGCGCGCAGTCCCGGCAGCCGGGCGCCGGCCCACGCGTCCACCTCGTCCAGGCCCGTCTCGCCCAGTACCCCTTCGACCATGCGTACGCCGCTCACCCCGGGCCGCGCCGCCAACTCCTCGTAGACGTCCAGCGACTGCAGCGCCCACGCCCGCGCCGGCGCCGGCGGTTCGATGCGGTACGGCCACCAGAGGCCACCCGCGACCGCCGAGGTGGTCCGCTCGGCGGCCTCCCGCGTCCACAGTCGTATCCGCCTGCCGCTCTCGGCGAGAACGACGGCCGTCGTCAGCCCGGCCACCCCGCCGCCGACCACGACGACCTCGTCACCCAGTTCGGTTTCCATCCGGGGACGTTAGCGGATCATGGCATGCCGTGCGCAGACTCGCTCCGCGCCGGGAATACTCACCGCATGGCAGCCGAGTACGCGACTTTCGGCCTGGCAACGGCGATACGGGCGGGCGGGGTCCTCGCCGACGGTGACTACCAGGTCCACCGCGACTTCGTGGACTTCATCGTCGACGGGCGCTCCCTGCTGTTCCGCCTGTCCGACCTCGACGCCGTCTCCCCGCTCGCCTCCGACGTACCCCCCGCGATCTTCACCGCGCAGGTCCGCAGCCTGCTCCTGGAGACCGACGCACCCCTGCCCGGCGGCCGCTACGTCATCTACGGCTGCCCCGAGTGCGCGGACCTCGCCTGCGGCGCGGTGACCGCCGTGATCCTGAGGGACGGCGGCGACTTCGTCTGGCGGGACTTCGCCTGGCAGACGGGCGAACAGGCCGACCTGCAGTTCAACGGCTACCACGGCATCGGCCCGTACCGCTTCCCCGGCGCCGAGTACCGGGCCGCCCTCGCCGCCCTGCTCGACGGCGACCGCACCGCGCGCACCCCGCGCCGGGTTCTGCTCATCGGCGCCCGCGTCGCCCTGCTCGCCAGGCTCGCCGCCGCGCTGCGCACCATCGGTATCGGTGCCGACATCACCCAGGACGCCGGTGCCGTACCGGCCGACGAGCTGCGGGCCTACGGCGCGGTCGCCTTCGGTTCCGCGGTCGGCGACGAGCAGCGGGCGGCCGTGCGCCGTGCCTTCGCGGACGCGGGGGTGGACGTGCCCCACGTCGACGGCCTCGCCCCGATCGTCCCGCTCCTCGTCGCCCAGATCGAACACGCCCTGGACGACGGCCCGGCCGGCCGGCGCCGGCTGACCCGCCTGACGGCGACCGGCGCCGCCGCGGACGTCGAGGTCACCTCGCCCTGCCGGGTGCGGCTCACCGCGTACCGTCTCGACCGCCTCCACCGCACCCGCACCCACGAGGTCTTCGACGGCGTCCTCGCCCCGGGCGCCCACCGCGTCGCCCTGGACGCCGGGACGGTGAAGGGGGAGTCGTACCTGGTGGCGCGAGCCCCGGGAAGCGTGCTGGTGACGGCGGTGACGCAGGGAAAACCCGGCTGAGAGGCCGGCGGACAGGCCCTAGGATCGACGGTCTGATGACTGCCACCCTCGTCGCCAAGAACCTCGCCGCCGGCCACGGCGACCGCTCCCTGTTCGCCGGACTCGACCTCGTCGTGGCCCCCGGTGACGTGATCGGTCTCGTCGGAGCCAACGGCGCGGGCAAGTCCACCCTGCTGCGGATGTTCGCCGGGCTGACCGCGCCGGAACAGGGCGAGCTGCGCCTGTCCCCGCCCACCGCCACCGTCGGCCACCTTCCGCAGGAGCCGGAACGCCGGCCCGGCGAGACCGTCCGGGCCTTCCTGGCCCGCCGCACCGGTGTCGCCGAGGCCCAGCGGGCCATGGACGAGGCCACCCAATCCCTGGTCGACGCGGCGCCCGGCGCCGACGACGCCTACGCCACGAGCTTGGAGCGCTGGCTGGCCCTCGGCGGAGCCGACCTCGACGAACGCGCCGAGGAGACCGCCGACGCCCTGGGTCTGACGGTCGGCCTCGACCAGCCCATGACGTCGCTCTCCGGCGGCCAGGCCGCCCGCGCCGGCCTCGCCTCCCTCCTCCTGTCCCGCTACGACGTCTTCCTGCTCGACGAGCCGACCAACGACCTCGACCTTGAGGGCCTGGAACGCCTCGAACGCTTCGTCACCGGCCTGCGCGCCGGCACCGTCGTCGTCAGCCACGACCGCGAGTTCCTCACCCGCACCGTCACCAAGGTCCTCGAACTGGACCTCGCCCAGCGGCAGATCAATCTCTACGGCGGCGGCTATGAGGGCTACCTGGAGGAACGGGAGTGGGCCCGCCGGCACGCCCGCGACGAGTACGAGGAGTACGCCGACAAGCGGGCCGCTCTCCAGGACCGGGCGCAGACCCAGCGCGCCTGGATGGACAAGGGCGTCAAGAACGCCCGGCGCAAGGCGGGCAACGACAACGACAAGATCGGCCGCAAGTTCCGCAGCGAAGCCAGCGAGAAGCAGGCCGCCAAGGCCCGACAGACCCAGCGCATGATCGAGCGCCTCGAGGTCGTCGAGGAGCCGCGCAAGGAGTGGGAACTGCGCATGGAGATCGCGTCGGCGCCCCGCTCCGGCGCCGTGGTCGCCACTCTGCGCGACGCCGAGGTCAGGCGGGGCGACTTCGTCCTCGGCCCGGTGTCCCTCCAGATCGACTGGGCGGACCGGGTCGCGGTGACGGGAGCCAACGGTGCGGGCAAGTCCACGCTGCTCGGCGCCCTCCTGGGCCGCGTGCCGCTCGATGCCGGACACGCCGCGCTCGGCTCCGGCGTCCTGCTGGGCGAAGTCGACCAGGCCCGCGAGCTGTTCTACGGGCCCGAGCTGCTGCTGGACGCCTTCCGCGCCGCCGTCCCCGACACGGAACCGGCGGACCTCCGCACCCTCCTGGCCAAGTTCGGCCTGAAGGCGGACCACGTCACGCGCCCCGCCTCGACCCTCTCACCGGGCGAACGCACCAGGGCGGCCCTCGCCCTCCTCCAGGGCCGAGGCGTCAACCTCCTGGTCCTCGACGAGCCGACCAACCACCTCGACCTCCCGGCCATCGAACAACTCGAATCGGCCCTGGACACCTACGAGGGCACCCTCCTCCTGATCACCCACGACCGCCGCATGCTGGACGCGGTGAGGGTGACCCGCCGCCTGGAGGTAACGGATGGCAAGGTCGTGGAACGCACATAGCACCCGCGCGTCTGCGGGCAGCCGTGCCTCCCCCAGTGCCTGAACTGCCTGGGGCACGGGTCGGCGGTGGGGGCACCTCCCGCTCATGGGGCCCTCCGGCGCGAGCGAAGCCGAGCGTGGGGAGGGGCCGAGAGCGGGGGAGGCACCCCGCTACCCCGGGCCGCGCACCACCCCCGCACCCACGCCCCGCGCCTAGGCCAACCCGGCCCGCCGCAACGCGTCAGCCATCGCCCCGTTCGACGGCGCAGGCGCAGCCGGACCACGCCCCTTTCCGCCACCGGCACCCCCAGACCGCTGCTGCCGCTGCCGAGGCGGCTTCCCTCCCCGCTCCCGCTGAGGAGCCCCCTGCGCGGCGGCCTCGTCATCCAGCCGCAACGTCAACGAAATCCGTTTCCGCGGAATGTCGACGTCCAGCACCTTCACCTTCACGATGTCCCCGGGCTTCACCACATCCCGCGGATCCTTCACGAACGTCTTGGACATCGCCGACACGTGCACCAGCCCGTCCTGGTGCACACCGACGTCAACGAACGCCCCGAAGGCCGCCACGTTCGTGACGACCCCCTCCAGCACCATCCCGGACGACAGGTCGGAGATCTTCTCCACGCCCTCCTTGAAGGTGGCCGTCTTGAAGGCCGGCCGCGGGTCGCGCCCCGGCTTCTCCAGCTCCCGCAGGATGTCCGAGACCGTCGGCAGACCGAACGTCTCGTCCACGAAGTCCGCCGGCTTCAGCGACCGCAGCACGGACGTGTTGCCGATCAGCCCGGCCACCTCCTGCCCGGCGGTCTTCACCATTCTGCGCACCACGGGATACGCCTCGGGGTGCACGCTGGACGCGTCCAGCGGGTCGCTGCCGCCCCGGATCCGCAGGAAGCCCGCGCACTGCTCGTACGCCTTGGGACCGAGACGCGACACCTTCTTCAGCTCGGTCCGCGATGTGAACGGCCCGTTGGCGTCCCGGTGCGCGACGATGTTCTCGGCGAGCCCGGAGGTGATGCCGGACACGCGGGCGAGCAGCGGCGCCGACGCCGTGTTGACGTCCACGCCCACGCCGTTCACACAGTCCTCGACCACCGCGTCCAGCGAGCGGGACAGCTTCACCTCGGACAGGTCGTGCTGGTACTGGCCCACGCCGATCGACTTCGGGTCGATCTTCACCAGCTCGGCCAGCGGGTCCTGGAGCCGGCGGGCGATCGACACCGCGCCGCGCAGCGAGACGTCCATGTCCGGCAGCTCCTGCGAGGCGAAGGCGGAGGCCGAGTAGACCGAGGCACCCGCCTCGGACACCATCACCTTGGTCAGCTTCAGCTCCGGGTGCTTCGCGATGAGCTCTCCGGCGAGCTTGTCGGTCTCGCGGGACGCCGTGCCGTTGCCGATCGCGATCAGCTCGACCGCGTGCTCCTTCGCGAGCCGCGCCAGCTTGGCGATCGCCTCGTCCCAGCGGTTCGCTGGGACGTGCGGGTGGATCACGTCGGTGGCCACGACCTTGCCGGTCGCGTCGATCACGGCGACCTTCACGCCGGTACGGAAGCCCGGGTCCAGGCCGAGCGTCGCGCGGGTGCCCGCCGGGGCGGCCAGCAGCAGGTCGCGCAGGTTCGCGGCGAAGACGTTCACCGCCTCGTCCTCGGCGGCCGTGCGCAGGCGCAGCCGGAGGTCGATGCCGAGGTGCACCAGGATGCGGGTGCGCCAGGCCCAGCGGACCGTGTCCTTCAGCCACTTGTCGCCGGGCCGGCCGCGGTCGGCGATCCCGAAGCGGCTCGCGACGATCCCCTCGTAGGAGGAGGGGCCGTCGGTGGCCTCCTCGGGCTCCAGGACGAGGTCGAGCACGTCCTCCTTCTCGCCCCGCAGCATGGCGAGGACGCGGTGCGAGGGCAGCTCGGTGAACGGCTCGGCGAAGTCGAAGTAGTCGGCGAACTTGGCGCCGGCCTCCTCCTTGCCCTCCTTCACCTTGGCGGCGAGCCGTCCGCGCCCCCACATCCGCTCGCGCAGCTCGCCGATCAGGTCGGCGTCCTCCGAGAACTTCTCGGTGAGGATCGAGCGGGCACCGTCGAGGGCCGCCTGCGGATCGGCCACGCCCTTGTCCGCGTCCACGAACGCGGCGGCTGCGGCCAAGGGGTCCACCGTCGGGTCGGCCAGCAGGCCCTCGGCCAGCGGTTCGAGACCCGCCTCGCGAGCGATCTGCGCCTTCGTCCGCCGCTTCGGCTTGAACGGCAGGTAGATGTCCTCCAGGCGGGCCTTGGTCTCGGCCGTCCGGATGCGCACCTCCAGCTCCTCGGTGAGCTTGCCCTGCTCGCGCACCGAGTCGAGGATCGCCGTGCGCCGCTCCTCCAGCTCCCGCAGATAGCGCAGCCGTTCCTCGAGCGTGCGCAGCTGCGCGTCGTCGAGCATCTCGGTCGCTTCCTTGCGGTAGCGGGCGATGAAGGGCACCGTCGAGCCGCCGTCGAGCAGCTCCACCGCGGCCTTCACCTGCCGCTCCCGTACGCCGAGTTCCTCGGCGATCCTGCCTTCGATGGACCTCACGTCGCTGGACGCGCTGGACCCGGGTGTCGTCACGATCCCGTACCGCCTTCTCACTGAGGTTGCGCGGCAATTGTGGCAGGTGGCACCGACAATCGGGGATCAAGGGCGGCACCCGGGCCCGTCGCGGCCGGGTCGCACCGCGGCCGGTGTCACACCCTGCGACCGCGGGTGGCGGACGAGGCGCCGCCGAAGAGCCGGGCCAGGGCCCGGAAGGGAAGCGTCACCACGGTGGCGATGGCGCCACCGATCTGGCGCAGTACGTCTGCGATGGCACGGAACACGAAAAGCCCCTCTCGTCTCCCGGCCCCTCCGGCCGGGAGAGTATGAGTACCTCCTCATCGGCGCGGCATGCCCGTACGCGGCCCAAGATCCGCGACACATGATGTGAGACCGGTGACCCGCGACCAGCGCCTGCCGAGCGGATCCGCGGGGAAGGCACCCGCGCCGAGTGCCGTACGGGCGAAGGCCGTCGCGAGCTCCGTGGGACGCGCCACGCCGTCCGGTCCCAGGTGCGCGTAGGGGCCGCGTCGAGCCGGTCCGTCTCCCGCTCGATCCCGTCGCGCATGGCCACCCCGCGCTCGGTCAGCTCTCCGGCGTCGTCGACGGGTCCGCGCCCGCCCAGCCGGTCGGTCGCCGCGTCCCATTCCTCCCGGCCCCGGCCGCGGGTACTGAAGCCGCTTCGGTGCCATGCCCTTGCCGGTCGCGGTGTGCCAGGGCTGTTCCGCGTCCGTCTGCGGCGTGGCAGGAAAGGTGGGGTGCTCGTCATTGCGGCCGTCCGGTGCCGGGCGAAGAATTGACGCCATGGCGCAGCGAACCGTCCTGGTCGTCCTCTTCGACGACGTTCAGAGCCTCGATGTCACCGGCCCCGTGGAGGTCTTCGCCGGCGCGGAGAAGCAAACGCCGGGGACGTACCGCATCCGTACGGCCTCGCTGGACGGCGCGCCCGTGCGCACGTCCAGCGGTCTGACCGTCGTACCGGACCAGGCCCTCGCCCGCGCCACCGTTCCGGACACCCTGATCGTCCCGGGGGGCCAGGGCACCAGGCACCCCGATCCGCGCCTGGTCGAATGGCTGCGCGGGCACGGCTCCCGCGCCCGGCGCCTGGTCTCCGTGTGCACCGGGGCGATCCTGCTCGCCGCGGCGGGCCTGCTGGACGGCCGTCGCGCCACCACCCACTGGGCGTACTCCGGCCGGCTCGCCCGCGATCACCCCGCGATCGACGTCGATCCCGACCCGATCTTCATCCGGGACGGCCACGTCGCCACGTCCGCCGGTGTCACTTCCGGCATCGACCTGGCCCTCGCCCTGATCGAGGAGGACCTGGGCCGGGACGCGGCCCTGACCGTCGCCCGCCACCTCGTGGTGTTCCTGCGCCGGCCCGGCAACCAGGCCCAGTTCAGCGCACAGCTGGCCGCACAGACCGCACGGCGCGAACCCCTGCGCGAGGTCCAGCAGTGGATCACCGAGCATCCCGGGGCCGACCTGAGCGTCGAGTCGCTCGCCGCCCGGGCCGGCTTCTCGCCCCGCCACTTCGCCCGGTCCTTCCAGGCGGAGACCGGCACGACACCGGGCCGCTACGTCGACCGGGTCCGGCTGGAACACGCCCGCCGGCTGCTGGAGGACACCGGGGACGGCATCGAGGAGATCTCCCGCGTCAGCGGTTACGGCACGCCGGAGGCCATGCGGCGCGCCTTCGTCAGGACCCTCGGAACCTCACCGGCCGAGTACCGCCGCCGCTTCCGTCCGGCGCCCGTCCAGTGAGTCCCCTACCACCACGACACCGACCCGGAAGGAAACCCGTGCAGATCGCCGTCGTCCTCTTCGACCGCTTCACCGCGCTGGACGCCGTGGGCCCGTACGAGACCCTCGGCAGGCTCCCGGACGCGGAGACCGTCTTCGTCGCCGAGCGGGCTGGCCCGGTGCGCACCGACACCGGCAACCTCGCGCTCACCGCCGACCGGACCCTGGCCGACGTACCGGCCCCGGACATCGTCGTCGTTCCCGGCGGTCCCGGCCAGAGCTCGCAGATGGAGAACGAGACCCTGCTGGACTGGCTGCGCACCGCCGACGGCACCAGCACGTGGACGACCTCGGTGTGCACCGGCTCCCTGCTGCTCGCCGCCGCGGGACTCCTGGAGGGCCGCCGTGCCACCTCGCACTGGCTGGCCCTGGACTTCCTCGCGCGGTTCGGCGCCGAAGCGACCGGG
Source organism: Streptomyces mutabilis (assembly GCF_014649815.1). GTDB lineage: Bacteria > Actinomycetota > Actinomycetes > Streptomycetales > Streptomycetaceae > Streptomyces > Streptomyces mutabilis. The sequence goes on from NZ_BMTT01000030.1 coordinate 33,789, forward strand.
GAACGGGTGGTCATTGACGGCAAGTACGTCACTGCGGCCGGCGTCTCCTCCGGCATCGACATGGGCCTGACCCTGCTCGGCCGGATCGCCGGCGACGACCACGCGCGGGCGGTCCAGCTGCTGACCGAGTACGATCCGCAGCCGCCCTACGACGCGGGGTCGCCCGACAAGGCTCCCGCGCACCTCGTCGAGGAGTTCCGGAGCGGGAGCCGGTTCATCCTGACGTAGGCGCGTTCCCCGGCACGTTCCAGCCGAAGCTCGGCTGCCTGCGCTCCAGGAAGGCGGCGACCCCCTCCGCGAGGTCGCCGCTGCCGCGTGCCTGCGCGGTCCAGTACGCGTCCCGGTCGGTGCGCCCGCCCGCGAACTCCTTCGCCGCGGCCTGGGTCAGCCGCGACCGGGACGTGAGAACGCGGGTGAACTCCGCCACCCGCTCGCCGAGTTCCCCCTCCGGCAGCACCTCGTCGACCAGGCCGGTGCGCAGGGCACGTCGGGCGTCGATCAACTCTGCGGAAAACAGTAGGTACTTGGCGGCGGACGGTCCGGTCAGGCCGACCAACCGCCGGGTCGAGGGCGCCGGATAGACGACGCCGAGCTTGGCCGGAGTCACCCCGAACAGCGCCGACTCCTCGGCGAAACGCAGGTCGCAGGCCACCGCCAACTGTGCCCCGCCGCCCACGCAGTGACCGCGGACCGCCGCCAGCGTCGGCTTGGGGAAGGCCGCCAGGGCCTCCTCGGCGCGTACCGCGAGCCCCTGCGCCTCCTCCGCGGACGCCCGCAGGGTCGAGATGTCGGCTCCCGCGCAGAACGTGCCGCCCTCACCGGTGAGCACCAGCGCCCGCACCGCCGGGTCGCCGGCCAGGGCGTCGAGCAGCGGCGGCAACGCCCGCCACATCGCCGCCGTCATGGCGTTGCGCTTGGCCGGGTGGTGGACGACGACGGTCGCGACCGAGTCGGCGACCCGGTGCAGCAGCTGGGGCTCCATGGGCCGGATGCTATCCGCCGACCCGTTGGGTCCGTACGGACGGTACGAGCGGGACAGGAACGGTCCCACAACTGACTGCGTCATACGCCAACGGTCAGAACCGTTCGATACCCGCTGACTTGTGTTCAGACATCCGGAACGGGGCGACGCGTTACCAACACTCAGGGGTGTGGTCACAATCGAGCCCAGGGGTGGCGACCGGACGATGGACGAGACCGGGCCCGCCGGGCCGCTGCCGTACGAAGGCGTCTGGCGGTTCACCGCCCCCGCCGTGGAGGTGTCGGTCCCGCAGGCGCGGCACGCCGTGCGGGACCTGCTGGTGCGCCAGGGCGTGCCGGTCTCCGACGACGTGGCGCAGGGACTGCTGCTGATCGTCTCGGAGCTGGTCACGAACGCCGTCCGGCACGCGGCGGTGCTGTCGCCGGTGCTCGCCGTGGAGGTCGCCGTCGGGCCCGAGTGGGTGCGGGTGTCCGTGGAGGACAGCCACCCCTACCGCCCGACCGCACTGGAGGCCGACCACGGGCAGACGGGCGGGCGCGGGCTCCTGCTGGTCCGGGAGATCACCCGGGAGGCGGGTGGAGCGTGCGACGTGGCCCACACGCCGAGCGGTGGCAAGGTGATCTGGGTGGCCCTGCCGCTCAAGCACGCCCTGCGGTAGGGCCGCTCACCACCCGGCCGACGGACCCGTCAGCTCCCGGACGGCGGGCCGGGCCGCGTCCAGCACCGTCATGAACCACGCCGAGAAGGTGTCCTGCGCGTGCCGCTCGGCCAGCTCGGCCGGGTCCACGAAGGCCGTCTCGGCCACCTCCTCCGGGTCGGGCCGCGGCCCGGCCTGCACCAGGCCGACGAACAGGTGGTTGTACTCCTGCTCCACCAGCCCGGAGGCCGGGTCGGGGTGGTTGTAGCGCACCGTGCCCGCCTCGGCGAGCAGCGAGGGGGAGACGCCGAGCTCCTCGTACGTCCGCCGGGCCGCGGCCGCGAAGGGGGCCTCGCCGGGGTAGGGGTGACCGCAGCAGGTGTTGGACCACACACCGGGGGAGTGGTACTTGCCCAGCGCCCGCTGCTGGAGCAGCAGCCGGCCCCGCTCGTCGAAGAGGAACACGGAGAAGGCGCGGTGCAGCCGCCCCGGCGGCTGGTGCGCGGAGAGCTTCTCCGCGGTGCCGATCGTCACACCGTGCTCGTCGACCAGTTCCAGCAAGATCGCATCTGCGGTGCCGTTCGACGAACTGTGCGTCTCGGTGGCAGGAGTGATCGGCATACCCATCCTTCAACTCGGTCCTCGCGCCCCAAGTGTGCCGTACGAATCCGGCACTCTCGGCACTTCCCGGCACTCCGCATGTCCCGCGCGGCGGGCGGGTGGCGGTCTGACCGGTCGGACGCCGAGGAGGGGCCCGAGGGTTGATCATCCCCGGCGGCGCGGTCCGGGAACCGTCGGGAACGTGACCGCGAAGGGTGGGGCGGGGAACGGGACGTGCTCGGGCGGCGAACGGCCGCACCCCACGGCGCGCACCCCCTGTGCGGGCGCCCCCTGGTCCCGCTCACCGGGGCCGAGAGGGTTCAGTGGCACAACCTGGCCTCGTGCTCCGCGTGCCCGCCGGGCTCCAGCTGGAAGGTGCAGTGCTCCACGTCGAAGTGGTCGCCCAGGCAGCCCTGCAACTCGTGCAGCATCTTCTCGTGGCCGATCGCGCTCAGCACCTCGCCGCTGACCACCACGTGCGCCGACAGCACCGGCATGCCCGAGGTGATCGTCCAGGCGTGCAGGTCGTGCACGTCCTCGACGCCGTCCAGCGCCAGTATGTGGGCGCGCACCTCGGCGATGTCGACGTCCTTGGGCGCGGCCTCCAGCAGCACGTCCAGCGTCTCGCGCAGCAGCCGTACCGTGCGCGGCACGATCATCAGGCCGATGACCAGCGACGCGATCGGGTCGGCCGCCTGCCAGCCGGTGGCCAGGATCACCAGCGCGGAGACGATCACGGTCAGTGAGCCCAGCGCGTCAGCCGCCACCTCCAGGAAGGCGCCGCGCACGTTGAGGCTCTCCTTCTGCCCCCGCATCAACAGGGTGAGCGACACCATGTTGGCGACCAGGCCGATCACGCCGAAGAGGACGGCCAGCCCGCCGTCGGTACCGGCGGGCGTGACGAACCGCTCGATGGCCTCGAACAGGATGTAGCCCCCGACCCCGAGCAGCAGCAGACAGTTGGCCAGGGCGGCCAGGATCTCCGCGCGGGCGTACCCGAAGGTCCGCCGGTCGCTCGGAGGCCGGTTGGCGAAGTGGATGGCCAGCAGCGCCATGCCGAGGCCCAGCGCGTCCGTGGCCATGTGCGCCGCGTCGGCGACCAGGGCGAGCGAGTCGGCGAGCACGCCGCCGACGATCTGGACGACCGTGACGAAGACGGTGATCGCCAGCGCCACCCGGAGCCTGCCCCGGTACGCGGCGCTCGCCGTCCCGCCGCCGCGCACTCCGTGCGCATGCCCGTGATCGTGCCCAGCCCCCATGAGAAGCCTCTCCTGTCGGTCGTCCGGCGTCCGGACCACAGTGAACTACGGGTAGGGGGTATCGGGCAACGCGGCACTGAACACCGTTGTCATGTGCCCTGACCTGCGGAAACAGGGTGCAGGTCAGGGCGTTCGAAGTGACGTGCGGGGTCCGCCCCGAGGGGTCGGCGGGCGGCGGCGGGAGGGTGGCCCTGACGCAGGGCGCACGCCTGTAGACCCTGTGCGATGTCCGTGATGTCCGCTCTGGGGGCGCAGTTTGTGGGGCGGGCCCCGCATCCACGATGATGATCGCGGCCAAGGTGGGTGCAAGTGACGTCGACCGTCCGTGAAACAGGCGGTGAACACGGCGTTCCCGGCATCCGATAACCTCGGCCGACATGCCGCCCGGGTGCCGCAGGCGCGGGCGCCCCACCATGTACAGGACCGACGCCCAGGTGTCGGCACCCAGGGAGTGAGTTCGGTTGTCGACCGCCATCCTCACCGGTCAGCTGGTCCCCGGTTCGTCGATCGAGAGCGAGCTGCGGTCCCTGGGCTTCGACGTGGAGCTCGTCCGGGACTCCGCCGACACCGAGGCGGCACTGGCCCGGGTGCCGGCCGGGGAGCGGGTCGCGGTGGTCGACGCCCGCTTCGTCGGCCACGTACACGCCCTGCGCCTCGGTCTCACCGACCCGCGCTTCCCGCTCGCGGCGATCCCGGGCGCCGTGACCGCCCAGCCGGAGGCCCGCCAGGCCCTGGCCCGCGCCATGGCCCGGGAGCATTCCGCGGCCGGCGGCACGGCACACGGGAGCGCCCTCGCGCGGCCCGAGCGATACGCGGGGGACACCGACAGCCTCACCGACCGGATCACCGCCGCCCTCGACGCCGACGGCGCCGACGTGTACCGGCCCGAGCTGGGCAGCCTCGTCGCCACCGTCCCCGCCGATCCGCAGGCCCGCAACGAGGCCCGGCAGGCCGTCGCCGGCGTCGACGACGAGGCCGTACGCCTGAAGTCGGCCGTCAAGGCCCGCGACGGCTTCGTCACCACCTTCCTCATCAGCCCCTACTCCCGCTACATCGCCCGCTGGTGCGCGCGCCGCGGACTGACCCCCAACCAGGTCACCACCGCCTCGCTGATCACCGCGCTCATAGCGGCGGGCTGCGCGGCCACCGGCACCCGCGGCGGCTTCGTCGCCGCCGGCGTCCTGCTCATCGCCTCCTTCGTCCTCGACTGCACCGACGGGCAGCTCGCCCGCTACTCCCTGCAGTACTCCACGCTCGGCGCCTGGCTGGACGCCACCTTCGACCGCGCCAAGGAGTACGCCTACTACGCGGGCCTCGCCCTCGGCGCCGCCCGCGGCGGCGACGACGTGTGGGCCCTCGCCCTCGGCGCGATGGTCCTCCAGACCTGCCGGCACGTCGTCGACTTCTCCTTCAACGAGGCCAACCACGACGCCGCCGCCAACACCAGCCCCACCGCCGCCCTCTCCGACCGGCTCGACAGCGTCGGCTGGACGGTCTGGGTGCGCCGCATGATCGTCCTGCCCATCGGCGAACGCTGGGCCATGATCGCCGTCCTCACCGCCGTCGCCACCCCGCGGATCACCTTCTACGCGCTGCTGATCGGCTGCGCCTTCGCCGCGACGTACACCACGGCCGGCCGGGTGCTGCGCTCGCTGACCCGGAAGGCGACGAGGACGGACCGGGCGGCGAAGGCGCTGGCCGACCTTGCGGACTCGGGACCGCTCGCCGAGGCCGCCGCCAACGGCTTCGGGAAGCCGGCCCGCCGCCTGCCCGGCTTCACCGCCCCGGCGGTCGCCCTGCTCGGCGGCCTCGCCGTCGTCGCCACGGCCGCGCTCACCGACTTCGGGGGCCCTTGGCCGCTGGTCGCCGCGGTCGCCTACGTCCTGACCTCCACCCTCGCCGTCGCGTGCCCCCTCAAGGGCGCCCTCGACTGGCTGGTCCCGCCCTTCTTCCGCGCCGCCGAGTACGGCACCGTCCTGGCACTGGCGGCGAAAGCGGACGTGAACGGCGCCCTTCCGGCGGCTTTCGGGCTGGTGGCCGCGGTCGCCTACCATCACTACGACACGGTCTACCGCATCCGTGGCGGCGCGGGCGCGCCGCCGGCGTGGCTGGTGCGGACGATCGGGGGGCACGAGGGCCGCACGCTGCTCGTCACTGTGCTGGTCGTGCTGCTCACCGCCACACAGTTCAAGCTTGCGCTCACGGTCCTCGCCGTGGCCGTGGCACTCGTGGTGCTCGCCGAGAGCATCCGCTTCTGGGTCGCGGCCCACAAGGGCGGCGCACCCGCCGTACACGACGAAGGAGAACCCGCATGATCGGCCTCGTGCTGGCGGCCGGCGCCGGCCGGCGTCTGCGCCCCTACACCGACACCCTGCCCAAGGCACTGGTGCCGGTCGGCCCCGAAGGGGCGGAGGACAGCATCACGGTGCTGGACCTGACCCTGGCGAACTTCGCCGAGGTCGGCCTCACCGAGGTCGGGATCATCGTCGGCTACCGCAAGGAAGCCGTGTACGACCGCAAGGAAGCGCTGGAGCGGAAGTACGGCGTCAAGCTCACCCTCATCGACAACGACAAGGCCGAGGAGTGGAACAACGCCTACTCCCTGTGGTGCGGCCGTGACGCTCTCAAGGACGGCGTGATCCTCGCCAACGGCGACACCGTCCACCCGGTCTCCGTCGAGAAGACCCTGCTCGCCGCCCGAGGCGACGGCAAGAAGATCATCCTCGCCCTCGACACGGTGAAGAACCTCGCGGATGAGGAGATGAAGGTCGTCGTCGACCCCGACAAGGGCGTCCGGCGCATCACCAAGCTCATGGACCCCGCCGAGGCGACCGGCGAGTACATCGGCGTCACGCTCATCGAGGGCGAGGCCGCCGCCGACCTGGCCGACGCCCTGAAGACCACCTTCGAGCGCGACCCGCAGCTCTACTACGAGGACGGCTACCAGGAGCTGGTCGACCGCGGCTTCCAGGTCGACGTGGCGCCGATCGGCGAGGTCAAGTGGGTCGAGATCGACAACCACGACGACCTCGCCAAGGGCAGGGAGATCGCGTGCCAGTACTGACGAGGCTCATCCCGTCGCCGGTCGTCGTGGACATCCGCGCGGGTGCGCTCGACGACCTGGGATGTGTGCTCGCCGACGAGCGCATCTCCCACTCGGGCAAGCTCGCCGTCGCCGTCAGCGGCGGCTCCGGCGCCCGGCTGCGCGAGCGCGTCGCCCCGTCGCTGCCCGGCGCCGACTGGTACGAGGTCGGCGGCGGCACCCTGGACGACGCGATCAAGCTGGCCGGTGCCATGAAGGGCGGCCACTACGACGCGGTCGTCGGCCTCGGCGGCGGCAAGATCATCGACTGCGCCAAGTTCGCCGCGGCGCGCGTCGGCCTGCCGCTGGTCGCCGTGCCCACGAACCTCGCGCACGACGGTCTGTGCTCGCCGGTCGCCACCCTCGACAACGACGCCGGCCGCGGCTCCTACGGCGTGCCGAACCCCATCGCGGTCGTCATCGACCTGGACGTCATCCGCGAGGCCCCGGCGCGGTTCGTGCGCGCCGGCATCGGCGACGCCGTCTCCAACATCTCCGCGATCGCGGACTGGGAGCTGGCCAACCGGGTCAAGGGCGAGCGCATCGACGGCCTGGCCGCGGCGATGGCCCGCCAGGCGGGCGAGGCCGTGCTCCGGCACCCGGGCGGCGTCGGCGACAACGACTTCCTCCAGGTGCTCGCCGAGGGCCTGGTGCTGACCGGCATCGCCATGTCGGTCTCCGGTGACTCGCGGCCCGCCTCCGGCGCCTGCCACGAGATCAATCACGCCTTCGACCTGCTCTACCCCCAGCGCGCCGCCGCCCACGGCGAGCAGTGCGGCCTGGGCGCGGCCTTCGCGATGTACCTGCGCGGGGCCCACGAGGAGTCCGCCCGCATGGCCGAGGCACTGCGCCGGCACGGGCTGCCGGTGCTGCCCGGGGAGATCGGGTTCACGCCGGACGAGTTCGTCCGGGCCGTGGAGTTCGCCCCGCAGACACGGCCCGGCCGCTACACGATCCTCGAGCACCTCGACCTGAAAACCGACCAGATCAAGGACCTGTACGCCGACTATGTCAAGGCCATCGGTAGCTGAACTCCGTCCGGTCGTCCACCCCGCCGGGGTCAAGGACCGGCGCAGCGGTGAGCACTGGGCGGGACGCCTCTACATGCGCGAGGTCTCGCTGCGGATCGACCGCTACCTGGTGAACACCAGGATCACGCCCAACCAGCTCACGTACCTGATGACCGTCTGCGGCGTGCTCGCGGCCCCGGCCCTGCTGGTGCCGGGCATCACGGGCGCCGTGCTCGGCGTCGTGGCGGTCCAGCTCTACCTGCTGCTGGACTGCGTCGACGGCGAGGTCGCGCGCTGGAAGAAGCAGTACTCCCTCGGCGGCGTCTACCTCGACCGCGTCGGCGCCTACCTGACCGACGCCGCGGTCCTGGTCGGTCTCGGCCTGCGCGCCGCCGACATCTGGGGCACCGGCCGGATCGACTGGCTGTGGGCCTTCCTCGGCACCCTGGCCGCCCTCGGTGCCATCCTGATCAAGGCCGAGACCGACCTGGTCGGCGTCGCCCGACACCAGGCCGGGATGGCCCCGGTCAAGGAGTCCGCCTCCGAGATCCGCTCCTCCGGCATGGCGCTGGCCCGCCGGGCCGCCGGAGCGATCAGGTTCCACCGGCTGATCCTCGGCATCGAGGCGTCGCTGCTCATCCTCGTCCTCGCCCTAGTCGACGCGAGCCGCGGTGACCTGTTCTTCACCCGCCTCGGCACCGCCGTCCTCGCCGGCATCGCGCTGCTGCAGACCCTGCTGCACCTGGTGTCCGTCCTCGCCTCCAGCAGGTTGAAGTGAGCGGAGCCATGAAGGTCGGCGCCGTCGTCATCACGATGGGCAACCGCCCCGACGAGCTGCGGGCCCTGCTCGACTCGGTCGCCAAGCAGGACGGCGACCCGGTCGAGGTGGTCGTGGTCGGCAACGGCTCGCCCGTGCCGGAGGTACCGGCCGACGTGCGCACCGTCGAGCTGCCCGAGAACCTGGGCATCCCCGGCGGCCGCAACGTCGGCATCGAGGCCTTCGGCCCGGGCGGCCAGGACGTCGACATCCTGCTCTTCCTCGACGACGACGGCCTGCTCGCCCGCACCGACACCGCCGAGCTGTGCCGACGGGCCTTCGCGGCCGACGAGGACCTGGGGATCATCAGCTTCCGTATCGCCGACCCGGACACCGGCGAGACCCAGCGACGGCACGTGCCGAGGCTGCGCGCCTCCGACCCGAAGCGCTCCTCCCGCGTCACCACCTTCCTCGGCGGCGCCAACGCCGTCCGCACCCGCGTCCTCGCCCAGGTCGGCGGCCTGCCCGACGCGTTCTTCTACGCCCACGAGGAGACCGACCTGGCCTGGCGGGCCCTCGACGCCGGCTGGATGATCGACTACCGCGCCGACATGGTGCTGAACCACCCCACGACCGCGCCCTCCCGGCACGCGGTCTACCACCGCATGGTCGCCCGCAACCGCGTCTGGCTCGCCCGCCGCAACCTCCCCGCGCTGCTCGTCCCGGTCTACCTCGGGGTGTGGATGCTGCTCACGCTGCTGCGCCGCCCCTCGCGCCCGGCCCTGAAGGCCTGGTTCGGCGGCTTCCGCGAGGGCTGGGCCACCCCCTGCGGTCCTCGCCGCCCCATGAGGTGGCGTACGGTGTGGCGGCTGACCCGGCTGGGCCGGCCTCCCGTGATCTGACAAGCTCGTACCCGAGGGCTTCCGGCCCCACCGGGTCCGACCGGACCCCTCCGAGGCCGACAGGACCGTGCCGAGCCCGTACCGGGGACGCACGGACGAAGACGAAAGTATCCACTAGTGAGTGAGACAACGCACGAAGGCACGGTCGCCACGACCAAGCCCGTGTCGCCTGACGAGGGCCTCACGGCGGCCCAGCTCGCCGCCAAGCACGGGCTGACCGTGAGCGGTGCCCGACCGTCCCTCGCGGAGTACGTCCGTCAGCTCTGGGGGCGGCGCCACTTCATCCTCGCCTTCTCCCAGGCGAAGCTGACCGCCCAGTACAGCCAGGCCAAGCTCGGCCAGCTGTGGCAGGTGGCCACGCCGCTGCTGAACGCGCTCGTCTATTTCCTGATCTTCGGCCTGATCCTGAACGCGGGCCGCGGCATGGACAAGGACGTGTACATCCCGTTCCTGGTGACGGGTGTGTTCGTCTTCACCTTCACCCAATCCTCCGCGATGGCGGGTGTCCGCGCGATCTCCGGCAACCTCGGCCTGGTGCGGGCGCTGCACTTCCCCCGCGCCTCGCTGCCCATCTCGTTCGCGTTCCAGCAGCTCCAGCAGCTGCTGGCGTCGATGATCGTGATGTTCGCGGTGGTGATCGGCTTCGGCAGCTATCCCTCGCTGTCCTGGCTGCTGGTCGTCCCGGCGCTGGTCCTGCAGTTCCTCTTCAACATGGGGCTGGCGCTGATCGTGGCCCGGATGGGGGCCAAGACGCCGGACCTGGCGCAGCTGATGCCGTTCATCATGCGCACCTGGATGTACGGGTCCGGCGTGATGTTCTCCATCCCGATCATGCTGGAGGACAAGCCGGCCTGGCTGGCCGACGTGCTCCAGTGGAACCCGGCCGCCGTCTACATGGACCTGATCCGCTTCGCGCTGATCGACGGGTACGGCTCCGAGAACCTGCCGCCGCACGTGTGGGCGGTGGCGCTCGGCTGGGCCGTCGTCCTAGCCGTGGGCGGTTTCGTGTACTTCTGGAAGGCGGAGGAGAGGTACGGCCGTGGCTGAGCAGCAACAGGATGCGCGGGTCCCGACGGTCATCGCGGACGACCTGCACATCGTCTACCGCGTCAACGGCGCCAAGACCGGCAAGGGCAGCGCGACCGCCGCGCTCAGCAGGATGCTGAAGCGCGGCGAGGAACGGGGCGTGCGCAAGGTGCACGCCGTGCGCGGTGTCTCCTTCACCGCCTACCGGGGCGAGGCCATCGGCCTCATCGGCTCCAACGGGTCCGGCAAGTCGACCCTGCTGCGGGCCATCGCCGGCCTGCTGCCCGCAGAGCGGGGCAAGGTCTATACCGACGGCCAGCCCTCCCTGCTCGGGGTGAACGCGGCTCTGATGAACGACCTGACCGGCGAGCGCAACGTCATCCTCGGCGGTCTGGCCATGGGCATGTCCCGCGAGCAGATCAAGGAGCGCTACCAGGACATCGTCGACTTCTCAGGCATCAACGAGAAGGGCGACTTCATCACCCTGCCGATGCGCACCTACTCCTCCGGCATGGCCGCCCGCCTGCGCTTCTCCATCGCCGCCGCCAAGGACCACGACGTCTTGATGATCGACGAGGCGCTGGCCACCGGTGACCGCAAGTTCCAGACGCGTTCCGAGCAGCGCATCCGGGAGCTGCGCAAGGAGGCGGGCACCGTCTTCCTGGTCAGCCACAACAACAAGTCCATCCGGGACACCTGCAACCGCGTGCTGTGGCTGGAGCGCGGCGAGCTGCGCATGGACGGCCCGACCGACGAGGTGCTCAAGGAGTACGAGAAGTTCACGGGCAAGTAGCCCGACACGCCGGAGTCCCGCCGGAACTGATCCGGCGGGGCTCGCGTCCGCAAAGGGAACGTCAACTCCTGGCGTTCTCAGGAATCTTGAAGTCAATCGGTGTGTTGTTGTGACGCACGGAGGACCCCGGCGGACCCTCGCGCGTTGTACAACGTAAGCTGGACCGGTCCCGAAACGCGGCACATGGGGCGATAATGCCCGACACCCACGAGCGGGCCCGCCGCACGGGCGGCCGGGCGGCGTGTCCGAAATAGTGTGAATTGGGTCGGCAGTGTAGAACGGGAGATGTGACGGCAATGGCTACGGAAACTCCCCACCTCCGCGAAGCGTGCGCCGTCTCCCCCCAGGGCAGCCCGCGATGACGGTCACCGACACGGCACGGGCCGTGGAGCGCGGCACCCTCGCCAAGGCCGCGGACGAGAACTTCCCCGTCGCCCCCTTCTTCCTGCCCCGCGACTGGCGCACCGACCTCATGGCCGTATACGGCTTCGCCCGCCTCGTCGACGACATCGGCGACGGTGACCTGGCCCCCGGCGGCGCCGACGCGGGCCTCCTCGGCGTCCCCGAGGAGCGCGCCGACGACCGGCTGGCGATGCTGGACGCCTTCGAGGAAGACCTGCGCCGGGTCTTCGACGGCACCCCCCGCCACCCGCTGCTGCTCCGCCTGCGGCCGACCGTGCGCCGCCGTTCGCTCACCCCCGATCCCTTCCTCGGCCTGATCGCCGCCAACCGCCAGGACCAGCTGGTCGGCCGGTACGAGACCTACGACGACCTCCTCGCCTACTGCGAGCTGTCCGCCAACCCCGTGGGCCGGCTCGTCCTCGCCGTCACCGGCACCTCGACGCCCGAACGGATCCGCCGCTCCGACGCGATCTGCACCGCCCTGCAGATCGTCGAGCACCTCCAGGACCTGGCCGAGGACCTGGACCGGGACCGGATCTACCTGCCCGCCGAGGACATGAAGCGCTTCCACGTCCAGGAGGCCGACCTGGCCGCGCCCACCGCGAACGCCTCGGTGCGCGCCCTGGTCGCCTTCGAGGCCCAGCGCGCCCGCGACCTGCTGAGCGAGGGCGCCCCGCTCCTGGGCAGCGTCCGCGGCAGGCTGCGCCTGCTGCTCGCGGGGTTCGTGGCGGGTGGCAGGGCGGCCCTGGGGGCGATCGCCGCCGCCGATCACGACGTACTTCCCGGCCCGCCCAAGCCCGGCAAGGCCCACTTGCTGCGCGAGGTGGGCCTGACCCTGCGAGGAGAGGGGTGATCCAGGCCGTGGAGTCGTCAGCGCACGCGTCGGCACCGGTGCTCGCCGCCTACAGCTACTGCGAGACCGTCACCGGACAGCAGGCCCGCAACTTCGCCTACGGCATCCGGCTGCTGCCGGCGCCCAAACGCCGCGCGATGTCGGCGCTGTACGCGTTCTCGCGCCGGGTCGACGACATCGGCGACGGAGAGCTGGCCGCCGACGTCAAGGTCGCCCGGCTGGAGGAGGCCCGCGCGACGCTCGCCCGGATCCACGAGGGCGCGGTCGAGGAGGACCACACCGACCCCGTCGCCGTCGCCCTCGCGCACGCCGCCCGGCGGTTCCCGATCCCCCTCGGCGGCCTCGACGAACTGATCGACGGCGTCCAGATGGACCTGCGCGGCGAGACCTACGAGAGCTGGGACGACCTGAAGGTCTACTGCCGCTGCGTGGCCGGCGCCATCGGCCGCCTCTCGCTCGGTGTGTTCGGCACCGAACCGGGGGCGCGCGGCGCCGAGCGCGCGCCCGAGTACGCCGACACGCTCGGGCTGGCGCTCCAGCTCACCAACATCCTGCGGGACGTCCGCGAGGACGCCGAGGACGGGCGCACCTACCTGCCCGCCGACGACCTCGCCAAGTTCGGTTGCTCGGCCGGGTTCAGCGGACCGACCCCACCCGAGGGCTCCGACTTCGCGGGCCTCGTGCACTTCGAAGTCCGTCGGGCCCGCGCCCTTTTCGCCGAGGGCTACCGGCTGCTGCCCATGCTCGACCGGCGCAGCGGCGCCTGCGTGGCCGCCATGGCCGGCATCTACCGCCGCCTCCTGGACCGCATCGAGCGCGACCCCGAGGCGGTGCTGCGCGGCCGGGTCTCGCTTCCCGGACGCGAGAAGGCGTACGTTGCGGTACGCGGCCTGTCCGGGCTCGACACCCGGCACGTCACCCGGCGGGCCGTCAGGAGGCGCGCCTGATGGGCACACCCGGCACACTCGACACGCCGGACGAGGGCGACGCGGCCGGCGGAGAACGGCGGGCAACCCTCCGGTGGCGGGCGGCGTCCCTGACTGAGACGGTCTGCCGTACGCCGTTCATGCACCACGGCGACCGGACAGGGAAGGGCGCACGATGACGCACGGCAACGGCACGCGCGACGGCGGGCAGCTCGCGGACGTCTCCGCCCTCCGCCCCGGCGGACACGCCGTCGTGGTCGGCGGCGGCCTCGCCGGTGTGACCGCCGCGCTCGCGCTCGCCGACGCCAAGGTGCGCGTCACCCTGCTCGAAGGACGACCGCGCCTGGGCGGGCTCGCCTTCTCCTTCCGACGCGGCGGTCTCACCGTCGACAACGGCCAGCACGTCTACCTGCGCTGCTGCACCGCCTACCGCTGGTTCCTCGACCGCATCGGCGGGGCGGCACTGGCTCCCGTGCAGGAACGTCTCGACGTGCCCGTCGTCGACCTCGCCCGGCCCGAGGGCCGTCGGCTCGGCAGGCTGCGGCGCGACGCGCTGCCCGTCCCCCTCCACCTGGGGCGCAGCCTCGCCACGTACCCGCACCTCTCGCTCGCCGAGCGCGCGAGTGTCGGACGGGCCGCGCTCGCGCTGAAGGGGCTCGACCTCGCCGATCCGGCCTTGGACACGCAGGACTTCGGCAGCTGGCTGGCCGCGCACGGTCAGTCCGCGCGCGCCGTCGAGGCCCTGTGGGACCTTGTCGGGGTCGCCACCCTCAACGCGGTCGCGGGCGACGCCTCCCTCGGGCTCGCCGCGATGGTGTTCAAGACCGGTCTGCTGTCCGACCCGGGTGCGGCCGACATCGGCTGGGCCCGCGTCCCGCTGGGCGAACTGCACGACCGGCTGGCCCGCAAGGAGCTCGACTCCGCGGGCGTCCGTACCGAGGTCCGTACACGCGTCACCTCCATCCGTATGAACGAGAACGGCGGCTGGGGCGTTCAGGTTCCCGGCGAGACGCTGGAGGCGGACGCGGTCGTCCTCGCCGTACCGCAGCGCGAGGCGCACGGCCTGCTGCCCGAAGGCGCGCTCGACGCCCCGGAGAACCTGCTGGAGTTCGGCACCGCGCCGATCCTCAACATCCACGTGATCTACGACCGGAAGGTGCTCGCCACGCCGTTCCTCACGGCGCTCGGCACCCCGGTGCAGTGGGTCTTCGACCGCACCGACGCCTCCGGGCTGAGGGAGGGCCAGTACCTGGCGCTGTCGCAGTCGACCGCGCAGAACGAGATCGACGAGCCCGTGGCCGCGTTGCGCGAGCGGTACCTGCCCGAGCTGGAGCGACTGCTGCCCCGCGCCCGGGGCGCCGAGGTGAGGGACTTCTTCGTGACCAGGGAGCGCACCGCGACGTTCGCTCCCGCCCCCGGCGTCGGCCGCCTCAGGCCCGGCGCCCGGACCAAGGCACCCGGCCTCTACCTGGCCGGAGCGTGGACCGCCACCGGGTGGCCCGCGACCATGGAGAGCGCGGTTCGCAGCGGTGTCGGAGCGGCGGGCGCCGCTCTCGGCGCCCTGGGCCGGTCCCGCGGCCTCCTCCCCGACTTCTTCGAGGAGGCGGCATGAAAACCGATCCGCGAGTCACCGGCTCCCGCGCTCCCGGCACCGCAAATGGAGGAAAGACTGTGCCCACTGTGCCCCCGGCCCCGAAGGCCGACCGACGGACCACGGTGGACGTGACCGCGCTTTTGGAGCGCGGCCGGACCCTGGCCACGCCGGTGCTGCGGGCGGCCGTAGACCGTCTGGCGCCTCCCATGGACACCGTCGCCGCCTACCACTTCGGCTGGATCGATGCCCAGGGCAAGCCCGCGGACGGCGACGGCGGCAAGGCCGTGCGCCCCGCCCTCGCGGTGCTCTCCGCCGAGGTCACCGGCGCGGCGCCCGAGATCGGCGTCCCCGGCGCGGTGGCCGTGGAGCTGGTGCACAACTTCTCCCTCCTGCACGACGACCTGATGGACGGTGACGAGCAGCGCCGCCACCGCGACACGGTCTGGAAGGTGCACGGCCCCGCCCAAGCCATTCTGGTCGGCGACGCCCTGTTCGCCCTCGCCAACGAGGTGCTGCTGGAGCTCGGGACCGTCGAGGCGGGCCGAGCCACCCGCCGACTGACCAAGGCGTCCCGGTCCCTGATCGACGGTCAGGCCCAGGACATCTCCTACGAACACCGCGACCGCGTCAGCGTCGAGGAGTGCCTGGAGATGGAGGGCAACAAGACCGGCGCCCTGCTCGCCTCCGCCAGCTCCATCGGCGCGGTCCTCGGCGGCGCCGACGAGCGCACCGCCGACACCCTGGAGAAGTACGGCTACCACCTGGGCCTCGCCTTCCAAGCAGTCGACGACCTCCTCGGCATCTGGGGCGACCCGGATGCCACCGGCAAGCAGACCTGGAGCGACCTGCGCCAGCGCAAGAAGTCCCTCCCGGTGGTGGCAGCCCTCGCGGCGGGCGGCCCCGCATCCGAACGGCTCGGCGAGATCCTCGCCGCCGACGCCAAGACCAGTGACTTCGCGAACTTCTCCGAGGAGGAGTTCGCGGCCCGCGCCGCCCTCATCGAGGAAGCGGGCGGGCGGGAGTGGACCGCCGACGAGGCGAGTCGCCAGCACACCATCGCCATCGAAGCCCTCGACGCCGTCGACATGCCCGACCGGGTGCGGGCCATGTTCACCGCGCTCGCGGACTTCGTCGTCGTACGAAAGAGATGATCACTATCGGTCGAATAGCCCTCGCGTAGTCGCCGGCCGGTGCCGCAGGTACACGAGCACCGGCCGACGGCGGACCCACAGCAGACGCACCGTATGCACACTGCACGAAGGGGAAGCCATGACAGCGACGACCGACGGAAGCACCGGGGCGACCCTCAAGCCCCTGGCAGCCGCGGCCAGCGAAGACGACATCACCATCCCCGACACGGCGGCCGGGGTACCAGTAGCCGCCGCCCGCGCCACCCGGCGCGCCACGGACTACCTGCTTTCCCGGCAGGACGCCCAAGGCTGGTGGAAGGGCGACCTCGAGACGAACGTCACGATGGACGCCGAGGACCTGCTCCTGCGCCAGTTCCTGGGCATCCTCGACGAGGACACCACGCGGGCCGCCGCGCTCTTCATCCGCGGCGAGCAGCGCGAGGACGGCACCTGGGCCACCTTCTACGGCGGCCCCGGCGAACTCTCCACCACCATCGAGGCCTACGTCGCCCTCCGCCTGGCCGGCGACGCACCCGACGCGCCGCACATGGCACGGGCCTCCGAGTGGATCCGGGCCCGCGGCGGCATCGCCGCCTCCCGGGTCTTCACCCGGATCTGGCTCGCCCTGTTCGGCTGGTGGAAGTGGGACGACCTGCCCGAACTCCCGCCCGAGCTGATCTACTTCCCCACGTGGGTGCCGCTCAACGTCTACGACTTCGGTTGCTGGGCCCGGCAGACCATCGTGCCGCTCACCATCGTCTCGGCGAAGCGCCCGGTGCGCCCCGCGCCCTTCCCACTGGACGAGCTGCACACCGATCCGGCCTTCCCCAACCCGCCGAAGCCCCTGGCGCCGGCGGCGAGCTGGGACGGCGCCTTCCAGCGCATCGACAAGGCCCTGCACGCCTACCGCAGGGTCGCCCCGCGCCGGTTGCGCCGGGCCGCGATGAACACCGCCGCCCGCTGGATCATCGAGCGCCAGGAGAACGACGGCTGCTGGGGCGGCATCCAGCCGCCGGCCGTGTACTCGGTCATCGCGCTCTACCTGCTCGGCTACGACCTCGAGCACCCCGTTATGCGGGCCGGCCTGGAGTCGCTGGACCGGTTCGCCGTGTGGCGCGAGGACGGCGCCCGGATGATCGAAGCCTGCCAGTCCCCGGTGTGGGACACCTGCCTGGCCACCATCGCGCTGGCCGACGCGGGCGTGCCCGCCGACCACCCGCAGCTGGTGAAGGCCGCCGACTGGATGCTCGGCGAGCAGATCGTCCGCCCCGGCGACTGGTCGGTGAAGCGGCCCGGACTCCCGCCCGGCGGCTGGGCGTTCGAGTTCCACAACGACAACTACCCCGACATCGACGACACCGCCGAGGTCGTCCTCGCCCTGCGCCGGGTCCGGCACCACGACCCGGAGCGGGTGGAGAAGGCCATCGGCCGCGGGGTGCGCTGGAACCTCGGCATGCAGTCGAAGAACGGTGCCTGGGGCGCCTTCGACGCCGACAACACCAGCCCCTTCCCGAACCGGCTGCCTTTCTGCGACTTCGGTGAGGTCATCGACCCGCCGTCCGCCGACGTCACCGCGCACGTCGTCGAGATGCTCGCCGTGGAGGGCCTCACCCACGATCCGCGCACCCGGCGCGGGATCCAGTGGCTGCTGGCCGAGCAGGAGGCGGACGGCTCGTGGTTCGGCCGGTGGGGCGTCAACTACGTCTACGGCACCGGCTCCGTCGTGCCCGCCCTGACCGCCGCCGGAATCCCCGCCTCGCACCCGGCGATCCGCCGCGCGGTGTCGTGGCTGGAGTCCGTGCAGAACGACGACGGCGGCTGGGGCGAGGACCTGCGTTCCTACCGGTACGTGAGGGAATGGAGCGGCCGGGGTGCCTCGACCGCCTCGCAGACCGCCTGGGCGCTGATGGCCCTGCTGGCGGCAGAGGAGCGCGAGTCCAAGGCCGTCGAACGCGGCATCGCGTGGCTCGCCGCCACCCAGCGGGAGGACGGCTCCTGGGACGAGCCCTACTTCACCGGCACCGGCTTCCCCTGGGACTTCTCCATCAACTACCACCTCTACCGGCAGGTCTTCCCGCTCACCGCGCTCGGCCGGTACGTGCACGGAGAGCCCTTCGCCAAGAAGGCGGCTGCCAAGAAGTCCGGCGCGGAGCGGACCGACATCGGGCAGGCCGCCGTCCTCGCCGCGCAGCCCTCCATCGAGACGTCCGCCGCCGAGGTGAAGGGCAGCTGATGACCCCGCAGACCGGCCCGTCCCCGCTGCTGATCGCCTGTGCGCTCGGCATCGAACACCTCGCCCTGCGCACCGGCGACCGCGGTGGCGTCGGCGGACCGGTCACCGTCCTGCGCACGGGCATGGGCCCCAGGGCGGCCGAGCGCTCGGTGGACCGGGTCCTCGCCGACCCGGCTCTGGACGGTGCCGCCGTGCTGGCCACCGGCTTCTGCGCGGGACTCGCGCCCGGCATGCACCCCGGCGACCTGGTCGTCGCCGAGGAGACCCGGGACCCGCGCGGGACCGTCGCGTGCGTCGGCACCGACCGGCTCGTGAAGGAACTCGCACGAGCCCTGCCCCGGCGCACCGTGCACACCGGGCCGCTGACCGGATCCGACCACGTCGTCCGCGAACCCGAACGCGCCGACCTGCTCGCGACCGGCGCGATCGCCGTCGACATGGAGTCCGCGGCGACGCTCCTGAGCGCCGTCCGGACGGCCGCGCGCCCCGTTGCGGCCGTCCGGGTGGTAGTGGACGCTCCAGAACACGAACTCGTCCGGATCGGCACGGTGCGCGGTGGAATATCGGCTTTCCGCGTTCTTCGATCCGTTCTTCCCGCATTCTTCGAATGGCACCGATCTTTGCCGCTCCCCCGGAGGTGAGCCCAGATGGCCATGCCGCTGCGTCAGTCCATCAAGGTCGCTACATACCTGGCCGAACAGAAGATCCGCCGACGGGACAAGTTTCCGCTCATCGTGGAGTTGGAGCCGCTCTTCGCCTGCAACCTGAAGTGCGAGGGGTGCGGCAAGATCCAGCACCCCGCCGGGGTGCTCAAGCAGCGCATGCCGGTCGCGCAGGCCGTGGGGGCGGTGCTCGAATCGGGGGCGCCGATGGTCTCCATCGCCGGCGGCGAGCCGCTGATGCACCCACAGATCGACGAGATCGTGCGGCAGTTGGTGGCGAAGAGAAAGTACGTCTTCCTGTGCACCAACGCCCTGCTCATGCGCAAGAAGATGGACAAGTTCAAGCCCTCGCCCTACTTCGCCTTCGCGGTGCACATCGACGGGCTGCGTGAGCGGCACGACGAGTCCGTGGCCAAGGAGGGCGTGTTCGACGAGGCCGTGGAAGCCATCAAGGAGGCCAAGCGGCGCGGCTTCCGGGTGACCACCAACTCGACCTTCTTCAACACCGACACCCCGCAGACCATCGTCGAGGTCCTCAACTTCCTCAACGACGACCTGAAGGTCGACGAGATGATGATCTCGCCGGCCTACGCCTACGAGAAGGCGCCCGACCAGGAGCACTTCCTGGGCGTGGAGCAGACCCGCGAGCTGTTCAAGAAGGCCTTCGCGGGCGGCAACCGGGCCCGCTGGCGGCTCAACCACTCCCCGCTGTTCCTCGACTTCCTCGAGGGCAAGGTCGACTTCCCCTGCACGGCGTGGGCGATCCCGAACTACTCCCTCTTCGGCTGGCAGCGCCCCTGTTACCTGATGAGCGACGGCTACGTCCCCACGTACCGGGAGCTGATCGAGGAGACCGACTGGGACAAATACGGCCGCGGCAAGGACCCGCGCTGCGCCAACTGCATGGCGCACTGCGGCTACGAGCCCACCGCCGTCCTGGCCACCATGGGCTCGCTCAAGGAGTCCCTGCGCGCCATGCGCGAGACCGTCTCGTCGAACCGGGAGTGACGCGGTGACCGCCATCTCCCTGGGCGTCCCCGAGGTACCGGTCCGGCCGATCGCCGAGCGACGCGAGTCGCGGCGCATCCAGGTCGGGCCGGTGGCCGTCGGGGGCGGGGCCCCGGTGTCGGTGCAGTCCATGACCACGACCCGTACGTCCGACATCGGGGCGACGCTCCAGCAGATCGCCGAG
>NZ_BMTT01000031.1 GCF_014649815.1 Streptomyces mutabilis
CGGCGAAACCGCACCTTACGACTCCCTGGACAACCCCACCCGAGCCATAACTTCACGGCCTTGGGGCTAGTGCCCGGGGGTGTCCAGGCCCAGCACCCGGTCCTTCAGGGCCGGGAACTGCTCCCTGGTCCGGGCCGCCTTCGCCGGGTCGAAGTCCACGTTGAGGATCTCCTCGTCGGCGCCGGCCTCGGCCAGCACCTCGCCCCACGGGTCGACCACGATCGAGTGGCCGGCCTGCGGGACCGAGGCGTGCGTCCCGGCCGTTCCGCAGGCGAGGACGAACGCCTGGTTCTCCACCGCCCGTGCCCGCGCCAGGAGCGTCCAGTGGGAGCGGCGGCGCTCCGGCCAGCCCGCCGGGACGACGAGGGTCTCGGCGCCGGCGTCGACGAGGCCGCGGAAGAGTTCGGGGAAACGGAGGTCGTAACAGGTCGCCACGCCGAGGGTGGTCTCCGGCAGAGGGACCGTCACCAGCTCGCGTCCCGCGCCCATCAGCACGGCCTCGCCCTTGTCGAAGCCGAAGCGGTGGATCTTGCGGTAGGCGGCGGCCAGGTCACCGGAGGGGGAGAAGACCAGAGACGTGTTGTAGAGCGTCCCGTCCCGGTCCCGTTCCGGCACGGAGCCCGCGTGCAGCCACACGCCCGCGTCGCTCGCCGCCTTCGCCATCGCCTCGTACGTCGCACCCTCCAGCGGCTCCGCCTCCGCGGCGAACCTCTCGAACGCGAACGCCCCCGTGGTCCACAGCTCCGGCAGGACGACGAGGTCGGCGGCGTCCGCCCGCTCCCGGACGAGGGACGCCACGCGCCGACGGCGCGCTTCAACCGTTTCGTCCTCGTTCACGGCGATTTGGATCAGAGAGGCGCGCACACTACCACCGTCCTGGCATTCGACCCGTCCACACGGGCCTACGATCGTCACACGAAAGCACTGCCGGGGTGCCGCACAGCAGCGTAACTTGGGGGTCCTCCCGGATCGAGCGCAGCCGAGAGCCGGGGGAGTGCCAAGCCGACGCCGACCGCAGCCACCTCCCACTGGCACCGCCGCCGCCACCACCCGCCCGTGTACCGACCGCCGAGGGGTCCCGTTCCGTGAGTCTGCATCCCACCCTCCAGCCCTACGCCGACGCTTGGACTCACTCCATCGAGGCGATATCCGAGCTGGTCCTGCCGCTCGCGGAGGCGGAGTGGAACCGGCGCACCCCCTGCCCGGCCTGGTCGGTGCGGGACGTCGTCTCCCACGTGATGGGGCTGGACTCGGAGATGCTGGGCGACCCGCGCCCCATCCACACGCTCCCGCGCGACCTGTTCCACGTCACCACCGACCACCAGCGCTACATGGAGATGCAGGTCGACGTCCGCCGCCACCACACGGCGCCGGAGATGACGTCCGAGCTGGAGTACATGATCATCCGGCGCAACCGCCAGCTGCGGAACGAGTCCCGGGACCCGGGCACGAAGGTGCGCGGCCCGCTCGGCGCCGAGCTGACCCTCCAGGAGGCGATGCGCCGGCACGCCTTCGACGTGTGGGTGCACGAACAGGACCTGCGCAAGGCCCTCGGCCGCCCCGGCGACCTCGACTCCCCCGGCGCGCACATCGCCCGTGACGTGCTGCTCGACGAGCTGCCGGCCGTCGTCGCCGAGCGGGCGAACGCGCCGCGCAGCTCGGCCGTCGTCTTCGACGTCCACGGGCCGGTCGAGTTCCTGCGCACCGTCCGCGTCGACATCCAGGGCCGGGGCACCCTGGAGACGTCCCCGGCCCTCGGCCCCGCCGCGACCATCGCCCTCGACTGGGAGACGTACGTCCGCCTCGCCTGCGGCCGGGTGACTCCCCGGGCGACGGAGGACCGCGTCAAGACGGAGGGCGACCCGGACCTGGCGGCGGCCATCCTGCGCAACTTCACGGTGACGCGGTGAAGCAGGCGGACACCTCCGGACCGTCCGGCGTTTGAGGGGCCTTCCGGGCCGAAGCGGGGGCTCGGGGGCGGCGCATCCCGGCCCGCCCCGTCCTCCCCGCCGGGTGCCTACGCGGGAACGTGCACCGTCTCCACCCGGCTCGCCACCAACCGCTCCCGCTCCCGGCGCGCCGCCCGCCTCCGCAACCGCAGGATCTGCGTCACCCCGAGCGTCTGGAGCACGAACACCGACGAGAACGCGACGGTGTAGTCGTCGCCGGTCGCGTCCAGCAGCACGCCGATCGCGAAGAGCGTGGTCATCGACGCGAGGAAGCCGCCCATGTTCGTGATGCCGGACGCCGTCCCCTGCCGCTCCGGCGGATTCGCCGGCCGCGCGAAGTCGAAGCCGATCATCGACGCCGGTCCGCAGGCGCCCAGCACCGTGCACAGCACGACGAGCAGCCACATCGGCGCCCGGTCGGCCGGATAGGCCAGCGTCGCCGCCCACAGGGTTGCCGTCGCGCCCACCGTGCCGAGCGCCAGCGGCAGCCGCGCCGCGTGGTGCCGGGCGATGACCTGGCCGTAGACCAGACCGACCGCCATGTTGGTGAGCACGACGAGGGTGAGCAGCCCGCCCGCCGTGCCCCGGGTCAGGCCCTGCGCCTCCACCAGGAAGGGCATCCCCCACAGCAGCAGGAACACCATCGCCGGGAACTGGGTGGTGAAGTGCACCCACAGCCCGAGCCGCGTCCCCGGCTCCCGCCAGGACATGGCGATCTGGCGTCGTACGTACGCGGCGCCCTGGTGCGGCATCGGCTCCGGCTCGTGCCCCTCGGGGTGGTCCTTGAGGAAGAGCAGCAGCAGGACCAGCACCACGACACCGGCCAGCGCGCTGCCCGCGAACGCGGCCGTCCAGCCGATGCCGTGCAGCAGCCGGGCCAGGACGAGGGTGGAGACCAGATTGCCCGCCATGCCGACCAGCCCGGCGAGCTGGGCGACCATCGGCCCGCGCCGCGCCGGGAACCAGCGGCTGCCCAGCCGCAGCACGCTGATGAAGGTCATCGCGTCCCCGCAGCCCAGCAGCGCCCGCGAGGCGAGCGCCATGCCGTACGACGGGGAGAAGGCGAAGCCCAGCTGCCCCACCGTGAACAACACGACGCCGATGCCGAGCACCTTCTTGGTGCCGAGCCGGTCGACCAGCAGGCCGACGGGGATCTGCATGCCGGCGTAGACCAGCAGCTGGAGGATTGAGAAGGTGGACAGGGCCGAGGCGTTGACGTGGAAGCGGTCGGCGGCGTCGAGGCCGGCCACCCCCAGGGACGTACGGAAGATGACGGCGACGAAGTAGACGGCGACGCCGATGCCCCAGACGGCGATCGCGCGCCGGCCGCCCGGAGGATCCCCGGGCAGGGCCTTGCCGGCCGACGTGGCCGGACTCATCGGACCTCCCCCCGGGCCAGGTGCGAGAACCAGCCCACGTGCCGGTGGACCACGCCGACGGCCGCCTCCGCGTCCCCGGAGCGCAGCGCGTCCAGGATCTCCCCGTGCTCGGCCAGGGTCTTGGCGATCCGGTCGGGGTGGGAGTGCATGACGGCGACGCCCATGCGCAGCTGGCGGTCGCGGAGCTGGTCGTAGAGGCGGGAGAGGATCTCGTTGCCGCCGCTGCGGACGATCTCGGCGTGGAAGCAGCGGTCGGTGACGGAGGCGGCGGCGAAGTCACCGGCGGCGGCCTGCTCCTGCTGCCGGGCGAGCAGTTCCTCCAGCCGCTCCACCAGCCCGGGCGGGGCGGGTACGGCCTTGCGCGCCGCGTGCTCCTCGACCAGCAGCCGGGTCTCCACCACGTCGGCGATCTCCTGCGCGGAGACGGGCAGCACCAACGCGCCCTTCTTCGGGTAGAGCCGGATCAGCCCCTCGACCTCCAGCCGCAGCAGCGCCTCGCGCACCGGCGTGCGGGACACGCCCACCGCTACGGCGAGCTCCCCCTCGGTGAGCAGCGTTCCGCCCTCGTAGCGGCGCTCCAGGACGCCCTGTTTGACGTGGGTGTAGACGCGGTCCGCCGCTGGGGGCTGCTTCACTGCCGTGGTCATGCCGACAGGATAGATACAACAGGGACACAAGAAGGACGCCGTCCACGATGCGGACGCCGCGCCACCCGTCAGAGGGACCCGGTCCCCTCGCCCCGCCGCCGCGCGACCATCCGTGCTATTCACATGTCGCACAGACACGGCCGAACCCGCACCGACCACAACTCGGCCGCGCCTCAGGGGAATTCGTCACAATCGGGGTACTCAACTTGATAAACGCCATTCCGGGCGCCCGCGTCCGCAGAGCCGTAGCCGTCGCCCTGACCAGCGGCGCCGTACTCGCGGCCGGCGCCCTCTCCACCACGCCCGCGCAGGCCGCGCCCGCGCACACGTCCGCTCAGGCCGCTCCCGCGCGAGGCGTGCCCGCGCGGGCCGCCGCCGCGCCGTCGATCGTCGCCAAGGGCGGCTTCGTGATGGACAACGCGAACGGCAGGGCGCTCTACACCAAGGCCGCGGACACCAGGCGCGCCACCGGCTCCACGACCAAGATCATGACCGCCAAGGTGGTGCTCTCGCAGCCCAAGCTGAACCTGGACGCCAAGGTCACGATCCAGATGGCGTACAGCGACTACATCGTCTCGAAGAACGCCTCCTCCGCCCGCCTCATCGTCGGTGACAAGGTGACGGTCCGGCAGTTGCTGTACGGGCTGATGCTGCCGTCGGGCTGCGACGCGGCGTACGCCCTCGCCGACCGGTTCGGCTCGGGCAGGACCCGTGCGGCCCGCGTGAAGTCGTTCATCGGCAAGATGAACGCGGAGGCGAAGAAGCTGGGTCTGAAGAACACCCGCTTCGACTCGTTCGACGGCATCGGCAACGGCGGGAACTACTCCACGCCGCGCGACCTCACGAAACTGGCGGGCAGCGCGCTGAAGAACTCCACCTTCCGCACGATCGTGAAGACGAAGAAGTACACGGCGAAGACGGTCACGAGGAAGGGCGGCACCCGCACGATGGCGCCCTGGGTCAACACCAACACGCTGCTGGGCAGTTACAGCGGCGCGATCGGCGTGAAGACCGGCTCGGGTCCGGAGGCCAAGTACTGCCTGGTCTTCGCCGCGACCCGGAAGGGGAAGACCGTCGTGGGCACGGTCCTGACCTCGTCGTCCTCGGCGCAGCGCGCCAAGGACGCGACCAAGCTCATGGACTACGGCTTCGCCAGGACGAACTGAGCCGGCCCGACCGCGCGAGGGGCCCGTCGCCACCGCGACGGGCCCCTCTCCCCTTCCGGCGCGCGCCAGCCCGCTGGAGCTTATGGTGATAGTGTCATTAGCACCATGCTGCTGAGTCTGGACACAACCGACACCCGCCCGCTCCACGAACAGGTCGCGGGCGCCGTCCGGCGCGCCATCGCCGAGGGCGAGTGCGCCCCCGGGGACCGCCTGCCCTCCGCGCGCGACCTCTCGGCCGCGCTGGACGTCAACGTCAACACCGTGCTGCGCGCCCTGCGCGGACTGCGGGACGAGGGCCTGCTGGAGTTCCGCCGGGGCCGGGGGGTGACCGTCGCCGAGGGGGCCCGGCCGCACTCGGGCCTGCAGATCCGCGTACGGGAGCTGGTCGCCGAGGCGGCCCGGCTGGGCTACAGCAGGACCGATCTCATCGACATGATCAGGGGGATGCCGTGAGGGACACGACGGTGGCGGTGCGGACGACGGCGGTGGTCTGGACGGTCGGTGTCACGGCCGTGCTGGCCGGGATGCCGCTCATGGTGCGGGAGCGGCTGCCCGACCCGCTGGCGACCCACTGGGGGTCGGGATCAAGGGTGCCCGACGGATCGATGCCTCTGTGGGCGGCCTCCCTCTTCCCGGCGCTGATCTGGCTGGTCACGGCGGGGTTGACGCTCGGCGTGCTGCTGCGCGGCCGCTCCACGCCGCACCACCCGTGGACCGCCGCGACCCTGCTGCCCACCGGCATCGTGCTGGCCGGCGCGCAGGCCGCCCTCGTCCGGGCCAACCTGGACCGCGCCGACTGGCACGAGGCCCGGCAGCCGACCGGGTGGATCGTCGCGATCCTCGTCGCGGCCGTCGTCGCGGGAGTGGGCGCCTGGTTCGTCACCACCCGGCGCTCCGCGGACACCGCAGCCGCCGGTGCGCACGCGTCCGGCGCCCCGGCCCTGGACTTCCCCGACGGCCGACGGGTGGCGTGGTTCTCGCGGACCGCCAACCCCTGGCTCCGGCTGGTGGCGGCCGTGACCGGCCTCGTTGCCGTGGGGGTCCTCGTCGCCGTCGTCGGCGGCCTCGCGGACCCCGGCGGCCTGTGGGCGGCGTTCGCCGGCTGCGCCGTCGCGTCCTTGTCCTGCGCCCTGTTCTCCTCGGTGCAGGCGCAAGTCTCGGAGCGGGGCCTGGAGGTGTCCTTCGGTCCGCTCGGCTGGCCCGTGCGGCGCTGGGCGCCCGGCGACATCGACGCGGCGCGCGCCGAGGTGCGCGGTCCCGCCCAGGTGGGCGGCTGGGGTTACCGCGTCAGCGGCCTGGGCACCACGGTGATGCTGCGCGCCGGGGAGTGCCTGGTGATCCGGCCCCGGGGGCGCCGTACGGACTTCGCGGTGAGCGTCGACGACGCGGAGCGGGGCGCCGCCCTGCTCAACGCGGTGCGCGCGGGCCGGTGAGCGTCAGCGTCAGGACCCGGCGCGCAGTTCGGAGGAGTGGCGCATCGCCGTCGTGCCCGGCTCGCCGTGGGCCGGCGGGCGGCGGGCGGCGGGCGACAGCGGCGAGACCGGTACAGGATGTGCGCCCGGTGGCGCACGGGCGGCTTCGGGTTCACCTCGGGCACGGCTCCTGAGACCTCCGGACCGGCGGCCCGGCCTCCCTCTTGGCCCGGCTTTGGCCGCCCGGGCCCCCGGTGCCAGTGACATACGTCATCGACGGGCCGTGAACGACGGAGCCGCGTGCCCCGGGGCGGGACACGCGGCTCCGTTTCCCGTGTTTCCGTGCCTACGCCCAGCTGATCAACCGCTTCGGCTGCTCCAGGATCGCCGCGACGTCGGCGAGCACCTTGGAGCCCAGCTCGCCGTCGACCAGACGGTGGTCGAAGCTCAGCGCCAGCGTGGTCACCTGACGCGGCTTCACCTTGCCCTTGTGCACCCACGGCTGGAGCTTGATCGCACCGACCGCCAGGATCGCGGACTCGCCCGGGTTGAGGATCGGCGTACCGGTGTCGACCCCGAAGACGCCGACGTTGGTGATGGTCACCGTGCCGCCCTGCATGGCGGCCGGGGAGGTCTTGCCCTCCCGGGCCGTCGAGACCAGCTCGCCCAGGGACTCGGCAAGCTGCGGGAGCGTCTTGGCGTGCGCGTCCTTGATGTTCGGGACGATCAGGCCGCGCGGCGTGGCGGCGGCGATGCCCAGGTTGACGTAGTGCTTGACCACGATCTCCTGCGCCGCCTCGTCCCAGGAGGCGTTGATGTCCGGGTTGCGCTTGATGGCGACCAGCAGGGCCTTGGCGATGAGCAGGAGCGGGTTCACGCGCAGGCCGGTGAACTCCTTGTCCTGCTTCAGCTCCTCGACCAGCTTCATCGTGCGCGTCACGTCGACCGTCACGAACTCGGTGACGTGCGGCGCCGTGAACGCCGAACCGACCATCGCCGCCGCCGTCGCCTTGCGCACGCCCTTGACCGGGACGCGGGTCTCACGCGCGGTGTCGTACGACACCGCAGCCGGGGACGGGGTGGGGGCGACGGGGGCGGCGGCGGGAGCCGCGGCCGCCGGTGCCGTCGCGGGCTCGGGCGCCTGCACGAGGGCCACCGCCGCGTGCACGTCCTCACGGGTGATGACGCCGTCCGGGCCGGTCGGGGTGACCGTGGCCAGGTCGACGCCGAGGTCCTTGGCCAGCTTGCGCACCGGGGGCTTGGCGAGCGGACGGTCGCGGGTGGCCGGCGCAGCCGGTCCGTGGCCGTTCATCTCGGCCTGGATCGCGGCGGACGCCGCCGGCGCCTCCTGGGCCGGGACCTGGGCGCCCTTGCGGGGGCGGCGGCGGGTCGAGGAGGTGGACACCCCGTACCCGACCAGGACCGGCTGGCGGGCCTCGGGCTTCTTCTCCTCCGCGGCGTCGATCGCGGCCGGCGCCGCGGCCGTGTCCTCGACGGCCTCCTGCGCCGGTTCCGCCGCGGCCGCGTCGCCGACGGCCACCGCGATGATCGACGTGCCCACGTCGACCGTGGTGCCCTCGGGGAAGTGCAGCTCGCGGACCACGCCGTCGTAGGGGATGGGCAGTTCGACGGCGGCCTTCGCCGTCTCGACCTCGCACACCACCTGGCCGTCGGTGACGGTGTCACCGGGCTGGACGTACCACTTGAGGATCTCGGCCTCGGTGAGTCCCTCGCCCACGTCGGGCATCTTGAACTCGCGTACGGACCCTTCGGTCATCGTCGTCACGACCCTCTCCTCAGTACGCCAGCGAGCGGTCGACGGCATCCAGCACCCGGTCCAGGTCGGGCAGGTACTCCTCCTCCAGACGCGCCGGCGGATACGGCGCGTGGTAACCGCCGACCCTCAGCACCGGGGCCTCCAGGTGGTAGAAGCAGCGCTCCGTGATCCGGGCCGCGATCTCCGCGCCCGAGCCCAGGAACACCGGTGCCTCGTGGACCACGACCAGGCGGCGGGTCTTCTCCACCGAGTCCTGGATCGTGTCGAAGTCGACCGGGGAGATCGAGCGCAGGTCCACGACCTCCAGGGAGCGGCCCTCCTCGGCCGCCGCGTCGGCGACCTCCTGGCAGAGCTTCACCATCGGGCCGTACGCGGCCAGCGTGAGGTCGGAGCCCTCGCGCACCACACGCGCGGTGTGCAGCGGGCCCGGGATGGCCTCGGCGTCGACCTCGCCCTTGTCCCAGTAGCGCCGCTTGGGCTCGAAGTAGATCACCGGGTCGTCGCTCTGGATGGCCTGCTGCATCATCCAGTAGGCGTCCGCCGCGTTCGACGGGGAGACCACCTTGAGGCCGGCGACGTGCGCGAACAGCGCCTCCGGGGACTCGGAGTGGTGCTCGACCGCGCCGATGCCGCCGCCGTAGGGGATGCGGATGACGACCGGCATCTTGACCTTGCCCAGCGAACGGGCGTGCATCTTCGCCAGCTGGGTGACGATCTGGTCGTAGGCCGGGAAGACGAAGCCGTCGAACTGGATCTCCACCACCGGGCGGTAGCCGCGCAGGGCCAGGCCGATGGCGGTGCCCACGATGCCGGACTCGGCCAGCGGGGTGTCGATGACCCGGTCCTCGCCGAAGTCCTTCTGCAGGCCGTCGGTGACCCGGAAGACGCCGCCGAGCTTGCCGACGTCCTCGCCCATGATCAGGACCTTGGGGTCCGACTCCAGCGCGCGGCGCAGCGACTCGTTGATCGCCTTGGCCAGCGCCATCTTTTCGGCTGCCATGTCAGACCCCCTCGGCCTCTGCGAACGACGCCTGATAGGCGGCGAACTGGGCCCGCTCCTCGTCGACGAGCGCGTGCCCGTCCGCGTACACGTTCTCGAAGATGGCGAACCGGTCCGGGTCCGGCATGGCACGGACCACTTCGCGCACTCGTTTGCCCAACGCCTCGCTCTCCGCCTCCAGTTGTCCGAAGAATCCCTCGTCCGCGTGGTCTGCGGACTCCAGGAAGCGGCGGAGGCGCAGGATCGGGTCCTTGGCCTCCCAGGCGGCGCGCTCGTCGTCGTGCCGGTAGCGGGAGGGGTCGTCCGAGGTGGTGTGGGCGCCCATGCGGTACGTGTACGCCTCGATCAGCGCCGGACCCTCACCGCGCCGGGCGCGCTCCAGGGCCCAGCGGGTGACGGCGAGGGAGGCGAGGACGTCGTTGCCGTCGACGCGCACGCCCGGGAAGCCGAATCCCTGGGCGCGCTGGTAGAGCGGCACACGGGTCTGCTTCTCGTTGGACTCGGAGATCGCCCACTGGTTGTTCTGGCAGAAGAACACCACGGGGGCGTTGTAGACGGCGGCGAAGTTGAACGCCTCGCTCACATCGCCCTGGCTGGAGGCGCCGTCGCCGAAGTACGCGATCACGCCGGAGTCCGCGCCGTCCTTGGCCACGCCCATCGCGTAGCCGGTGGCGTGCAGCGCCTGCGAGCCGATGACGATGGTGTAGAGGTGGAAGTTGTTGCTGTTGGGGTCCCAGCCGCCGTTGTTCACGCCGCGGAACATGCCGAGCAGGTTGGTCGGGTCCACCCCGCGGCACCAGGCGACGCCGTGCTCGCGGTAGGTCGGGAAGACGTAGTCGTCCTCGCGGGTGGCCCGGCCGGAGCCGATCTGGGCGGCCTCCTGGCCCAGCAGCGAGGCCCACAGACCCAGCTCGCCCTGGCGCTGCAGGGCGGTGGCCTCGGCGTCGAAGCGCCGGGTGAGCACCATGTCGCGGTACAGGCCGCGCAGCTCGTCGGGGGTGATGTCGGCGACGTACTGGGCGTATTCGGCGTAGGCCGGGTCCTCGGTCCGTTCGCCCTCGGGCGTCAGCAGCTGCACCAGCTCCGTCTCGGAGCCCTTCGCGGCTGCGGTGCCGGTCTTGCGAGTGGTGCGCTTGGCGCCGGTCGTGCCGGCCGCCTTGCTTCCGGCGCTGCGTCGCGGCTTGCGCGCGGCAGTGCTCTCGGTCACGTGTGCTCCTCCGTCGGTCCGGCCCCCGGGTTCGCCGGAAGCCAGTGCGGCTCACCTGCGGCCCGGCGGACGCACAAGGGTGGGTGCGGCCCGTTCGGGAACAGGCGTGACAGGTGCCCCGGCGAGCGCCCTGCGAACAGCACGTTACCCAGTGCTCCACATTTCT
Organism: Streptomyces mutabilis; assembly: GCF_014649815.1. Classification (GTDB taxonomy): domain Bacteria; phylum Actinomycetota; class Actinomycetes; order Streptomycetales; family Streptomycetaceae; genus Streptomyces; species Streptomyces mutabilis. The sequence continues at coordinate 10,704 of NZ_BMTT01000031.1, forward strand.
GTGAAACCCCTCCTGACCTGCTTTTTTACTCGGATTTCCAAGTAAATCGGCGAAGTGCGGAAGTTTTACTGGTCACAGCCTCGCAGGGGGCCGGAACAACGGCACGTTATCCCGGCCACCCCGGGCACGGGAAGAGTCGGTGTGTGACACAGAGCGCGTGCCCGAAGACGGAGAAATCCGGGTATTCCTCCTCGACGACCACGAGGTCGTCCGCCGTGGCGTGCACGATCTGCTCGCGGGCGAGCCCGACGTCACTGTGCTGGACGTCCGGCTGCCCGACGGCAGCGGCGTGGAGGTGCGCCGCGAGATCCGCTCCCAAGGCGAGTCCGTGCGGTGCCTCGTGCTGACCTCCTTCGCGGACGACGAGGCCCTCTTCGACGCGATCACGGCGGGCGCCGGTGGGTACGTCCTCAAGGACATCCGGGGCGCAGAGTTGCCGGGCGCCGTACGGGAAGTGGCCGCGGGCAAGTCGCTGCTCGACCCGGCGGCCACCGCGCGGGTGCTGGAGCGGCTGCGCGAGGGCGTCACCCGGACCGACGACCGGCTCGCCCGCCTCACCGAACAGGAGCGGCGCATCCTGGAGCTGATCGGCGAGGGGATGACCAGTCGCGCGATCGGCGAACGGCTGCACCTCGCCGAGAAGACGATCAGAAATCACCTGTCGAGTCTGCTGGCCAAACCCGGAATGCAGCGGCGTTCGCAGGCGGCGGCCTCGTCGCGCGCCTTCAGGCCGAGAACCGCTGAGAGGCACCGGGCCACTGGGCACCACTGAGTACCCGGGCGGGGTTCTATTCGGGACTCACGTCCCTTCGTGCCGGGGCGACCGCCTCTGTCTCCTTTCCGTCCGCCCGCGCACAGTGGGTGCACGCCCTTCGAGCACAGCTCGCCGTCTGCCTGCTCGGCCGCACCGCCTACGGCCGGGCGGCCACCACCGTGCGCGCTCCGCCCTTCCTCGCCACCGCGCGGCACATCGTGGCCGACGGCCGGGTCCTGCTGCGCATGGCCAGGAGACGCGGGTACCACCAGGTGTGCGCCGGGAGCGTCGCCGCGTACGGCGCGGACGATCCCGGCTCCGCCGCGCCCGGCGAGAGCCTGTGGACGGTGCGGGTCGTGGGCAGGTGCCGAACCCACGAACCCAGCGCCGCCGAGATCGACCGGTTCGGTCCGGCACCGCGCCGGGTGGACGGCGAGCCGTTCGAGCCGGTCCATCCGCGGATCGAGCCGCGGCTCGGGTCGGTGCACGTGACGGAGGGGGCCGCCGGCGTGCTGTGACGGCCGGCTCGACCGCCCGGGAACGCGACGCGCGCGTGGCCCGGGGTCGGATCGCACGCGCGCGTGGGGAGTCGTTCCGGTCAGCCGCCTTCGCCACCCGGGGCGGTCGCGCCACCGGTCGGCTCACTGCCGGTGCCGCCGGTCGGGTCAGTGCCACCGGTCGGCTCACCACCGCCGTCCGTGGGCTCACCACCGCCGTCCGTGGGCTCGCCACCGCCGTCCGTGGGCGTGGACGGCTCCGTCTGACCGTCGGTCGGCTCCCCGGTCGGGTCGTCCGTCACGGTCTGGGACGGCGTGTACGACGGCGTGTACGGCTGGTCCCAGTCCCCGCCGGTGCCTCCGCTGCCGTTGTTCCGGTCCGTTCCCGGGTCGGTGTTCTCCTGCGTCTCCTCGTCGCTCGGCGAAGGGCTGGACGACTCGGTGCCGGTGCTCTGCGAGGTGGTCGCCGTCGGGCTCTTGTCCGTCTCGCCGCCGTCCTTGCCGCCCCCGTCGTTGTTCAGGGCCAGCGCGACACCGGCGGCGATGGCGATCACCGCGAGGACGGCCAGTATCCACAGCTTGCCGCGGCCGCCGCCCTTGTTGCCGTGGTTCTCGAAGCCGCCGTCGTCGCTCCCGCCGTAGCCGTTCGGCAGGATCGGCTGGGGGATCTGCTGGGTGCCGGAGGCGCCGTGGCCGGAGTTCGGCATCACCGCCGTGCCCGCGAGGCCGGCCGCGGTCGGGTGCCGGCCGTCGTGCGCGACGACCGGGCCGGTGTTCCAGGTGCCGGTGTGGCCGCCCTGTTCGTACAGCATCTGCAGCCCGTACTGGACCAGGCCGCGCATCTCCTCGGCGGTCTGGAAGCGGTCGTCGGGCTCCTTGGCCAGGGAACGCATCACCAGGCCGTCGAGCTCCGGCGGGCAGGCGTCGGAGGCCTCGGACGGCGGCGTCGGGATGTCCTGGACGTGCTGGTAGACCACCGACAGCGGGGTCTCGCCGGTGAACGGCGGGCGCAGCGCGAGCAGTTCGTAGAGCAGGCAGCCCGTCGCGTACAGGTCGGAGCGGTGGTCGACGGCCTTGCCGAGGGCCTGCTCCGGGGAGAGGTACTGCGGGGTGCCCATGACCATGCCGGTCTGCGTCATCGTCGTGGACGCGCCGTGCAGGGCGCGGGCGATGCCGAAGTCCATCACCTTCACGGCGCCGTTGTCGGTGATGATGACGTTGGCGGGCTTGATGTCGCGGTGCACGATGCCGTGCTGGTGCGAGTAGGCCAGCGCCTCCAGGACGCCGGAGACGATGATCAACGCCTGCTCGGGGCCCGGCGCCTCGGCGTTGAGCAGGAGGTCGCGGATGGTGCGGCCCTCGACGATCTCCATCACGATGTACGGCACGGACTGACCGCCGACGAAGTCCTCGCCGGAGTCGTACACGGCGACGATGGCGTGGTGGTTGAGCCCGGCCACCGACTGCGCCTCGCGCGTGAAGCGGGCCTTGGAGACCGGGTCCTCGGCGAGATCGGCACGCAGCAGCTTGACCGCCACGGTGCGCCCGAGGCGGACGTCCTCGGCGGCGAACACCTCGGCCATGCCGCCCCGCCCGAGTCTGCGGGTCAGCCGGTACCGGCCGTCGCCGACCAGGCCGCCGTTGCCCCAGTTCTCCGGCGCGTCAGACATACCGCCGCCAGATGCCTCGGGTTCGGACGGGCCCTGGGCGCGCTGCTGCTGTGCCATCAGTCCTCGCCGTCGTTTCTGCCCGCGGTGCGCGCGGTGTTGTTACGGTCTCCGTCGGCCACGCTACAGCCTCCGCGCAAGCCTCCGGTCCGAGATGGGCTGCCGGGACCGGCATCGAGACGGACCGGTCATGAAACCCTGGTTCCGTACTGCCGTGCAAATTCTGTGTGCCGGTAGTACGCCGGCTGTAACGCTTCCGCGACGCTTCTTTCGCGTACGGTCACGGAACGGGCACCGCGCTTGACGTGTCGGTGCCCTGGGGCAGACTTGGCCGGGAATAGCACTTTCGATCACGAGCGTGCGTGCCGCCGCCAACGGCGCCGACGCCTATGGGGGACGCGAACACATGAGCCAGGACGCCGGACAGGGCCGGTATGCGGGGCGCGCGCTCGCCGGCGGCCGCTACCAGCTGCGCGACTTGCTCGGCGAGGGCGGCATGGCCTCGGTGCACCTGGCGTACGACTCGGTGCTGGACCGGCAGGTCGCGATCAAGACACTCCACACCGAGCTGGGCCGGGAGCAGGCCTTCCGCGAGCGCTTCCGCCGCGAGGCCCAGGCAGTGGCCAAGCTCACGCACACCAACATCGTCTCCGTCTTCGACACCGGCGAGGACGACCTGGGCGGCATGACGACGCCGTACATCGTCATGGAGTACGTCGAGGGCCGGCCGCTCGGCTCGGTGCTCGACGAGGACGTCCGGCAGCAGGGCGCCATGCCCGCCGACAAGGCGCTGAAGATCACCGCGGACGTGCTGGCGGCGCTGGAGATCAGCCACGAGATGGGCCTGGTCCACCGGGACATCAAGCCGGGCAACGTGATGATGACCAAGCGCGGCGTGGTCAAGGTGATGGACTTCGGCATCGCCCGCGCCATGCAGTCCGGCGTGACGTCCATGACGCAGACCGGCATGGTGGTCGGCACCCCGCAGTACCTCTCGCCCGAGCAGGCCCTCGGCCGCGGCGTGGACGCCCGATCCGACCTGTACTCGGTCGGCATCATGCTGTTCCAACTGGTCACCGGGCGTCTGCCGTTCGACGCGGACTCGCCGCTGGCCATCGCGTACGCGCACGTGCAGGAGGAGCCGGTGGCTCCTTCGTCGGTCAACCGCTCGCTGCCGCCGGCCGTGGACGCGCTGGTGGCCCGCGCGCTGAAGAAGAACCCCAACGAGCGCTTCCCCAGCGCCGAGGCCATGCGCGACGAGTGCCTGCGGGTGGCGGCCTCCTGCCAGGCGGCTCCGCCGAGCATCGTGCCCGGCGCGCAGACGTCCAGCGGCGCGGGCGTCGGCTCCGCGGTGTTCCCGCCGGTCGACCAGAGCGCCCCGGCGCCCACCGGACCGGTCCAGACGCCGTACCAGCCGACCCCGACCCCCAACCCGTACGGCACGCCGACCCCCGCGCCCTCTCCGGCGTACGGCTATCCGCAGCAGGGCGGCTACCCGACGCCGGCCGCGTCGCCGTACGCGCCGCAGCACCCGCAGCCGCAGGGCACGCAGACGCCGCCGCCGTACAACCTCACCCCCTCCGCCCCGGCGCCCGGCTCCGGAGGCGGCCGCAAGGGCAACAGGATGGTGATCATCGGTTCGATCGTGGTCGCCCTCCTGGTCGTCGGCGGCCTGATCGGCGCGCTGACCATGGACGACGGCGGGGAGGACGCCAAGGGCGGGGACACCACCGCCAGCGGGTCCCCGTCGCCGTCGAAGGCGGAGGGCTACCGCGGGCCGGACACGACGAAGACGATCGAGAAGGACGAGTGCACGGAGCCTGAGGAGTCGTACAACGACCCCGATCAGATCAAGGTGCCGGACTTCACCTTCAAGTACATCGGCTCGGTCAAGGAGTGCTTCCAGGCCGCCGGCTGGTCGATGGAGGTCGTCGAGGTCGACGAGAACACCTACGGCGAGGGCTCGGTACGGGACCAGTTCCCCACGCCCGGCACGGACGTCGACCCCGAGAAGATGCCGACGATCCAGCTCAAGGTGTCGACGGGCAACCCGCCGTCCTCCTGATCACCCGAGACAGGGCGAAGGGCCCGGCGGCCGGTGCCGCCGGGCCCTTCGTGTCGGTCCTGTGGGTCGTGGCGTTCAGGTGCGCGTGGGCCGGGTTCTACAGGTAGGGGCCGCCGGAGCGGCCGCCCGGGTGCGGCTCCTCGCCCTCCTGGCCCACGCCCGGCGGCAGCGCCCGGCGCATCTGCTCCAGCTGGGCCCGCGCGGCCATCTGCTGGGCGAACAGCGTGGTCTGGATGCCGTGGAACAGGCCCTCCAGCCAGCCGACCAGCTGTGCCTGGGCGATCCGCAGCTCCGCGTCGGTCGGGGTCGCGTCGTCCGTGAAGGGCAGGGAGAGCCGTTCCAGCTCCTCGACCAGCTCGGGGGCCAGGCCGTCCTCCAGCTCCTTCACCGAACTGGCGTGGATCTCCTTGAGCCGGGCCCGGCTCGCCTCGTCCAGGGGCGCGACACGCACCTCCTCCAGCAGCTGCTTGATCATGCTGCCGATCCGCATGACCTTGGCAGGCTGCTCCACCTGCTCGGTCACCGGAATCTCACGGGAGTCGTCGTCTCCCCCGCCGCCGCTGAGCGCCATTCCGTCCTGGCCGACGACCAGGATCTGGGGGTTCTCCGGCGACCTGTCGTTCCTCGGCATCTCCATGCCGCCATTCTCTCGTACCCGTACGCCTCGACAGGGTGGTGCCCCCGCCGGGCGTTGATCCACCACACCCTGGCGCACCGATCCACCACTTTCGGCGGTGTCCGGAATGCCGGGAGGGCCGAGCGATGTGAGGCTTGTTCCGTCGATTTCCGCGACTGGCGATTACTGCGACCGGTCATCACCGGGAGGGGATCACGGGCGTGACTCCATGGCTGCGCACCCTGCGAGCGACGGGGCTGGTGGGCGTACTGGGGGTGGGGGCGCTGCTGTCGCCGCCCGGGGCCGGACCGGCTTACGGCGCCGGGTCCGCGATGGTGGGAGCCGCCGTGGCGCCGGCTCCTCCGGTGCCGGACGCCGCCTGGGGGCGGGCTTCCGAGCCGGACGGGTCCGAGGGGCACGACGGGGCCGAAGGGCACGACGGGTCCGAAGGGCACGACGGTGACGGACCCAGGGATGAAGGACCCAGGGACGATGGGTCCGGGGGCCACGCGCGTCCCCCTGGGCAGAACGGTCACGACGGCCCCGGGGGTCCGGACGCCGGGGCCGCCGACGAGACCCGGCCCGGCGGCCGGCCGACTACGGGCCCGGCGGGCAGCGCGGCGCGCGGTTCCGCGTCGCCCTCTCCCTCGTCCTCGGCGTCCGACGCCGCCTCGGCCGCCGCGGAGCCGTCCCGGGCGGGGAGCCGGCCGGGTGAGGGACGGCAGCGGCCCGGGCGGCCCGCGGAACCGGAACCGGAACCGGAGCGGGACGACGCGGACGAGAGCACGCGCCACCCCGCGGAGGACGAGGACGGGGGCCCGGCCGACGACGCGGCCGTCGCCGTCCCGTCCGGCGAGGCCGCCCCGGCCTCCTCCGCGGCCCCGTCCCGTGGGCGGACCGGTACGCACGCCGAGCAGGCCGCCGGGAACGCACCGCAGGTCCTGCCCCTGGGCGCCGGGCTGGTCCTGGTCGGCCTGGGGCTGGCCCTGGCCTTCGTCGGCCTGCGCCTGCGGCGCGGCTGAGCCGCAGACGCTACGAGGTGACCAACAGGACCTTTCCGATGTGGCCGCTCTCCTCCACGACCCGGTGGGCTTCGGGGGCGTCGCTCATCGGCAGCTCGCGGTCGACGACCGGGCGGACGTGACAGCCGGCCAGCAGCGGCCAGACGTGTTCGCGGACGGCCGCGACGATGGCCGCCTTCTCCTCCGGGGGACGGGCGCGCAGCGAGGTCGCGCTGACGGCCGCGCGCTTGGCGAGGAGGGCGCCGATGTTCAGTTCGCCCTTCCGGCCGCCCTGCATGCCGATGATCGCGAGCCGGCCGTTGACGGCGAGCGCCTGGACGTTGCGGTCCAGGTACTTGGCGCCCATGTTGTCGAGGATGACGTCGGCGCCCGCGCCACCGGTGGCGTCCTTCACCTCGGCGACGAAGTCCTGCTCCCGGTAGTTGATCAGGATGTCGGCGCCCAGTTCGGCGCAGCGCTCCAGCTTCTCCTCGGTGCCCGCCGTCACGGCGACCTTCGCGCCGACGGCCTTGGCCAGCTGGATCGCCATGGTGCCGATTCCGCTCGAGCCGCCGTGCACCAGCAGCGTCTCCCCCGGGCGGAGGTGGGCCACCATGAAGACGTTCGACCAGACGGTGCAGACCACCTCGGGCAGCGCCGCCGCCTCCTTGAGACCGACGCCCTCCGGCACCGGCAGCAGCTGGCCTGCCGGGACGGCGACCTTCTCGGCGTAACCGCCGCCCGCGAGCAGCGCGCACACCTCGTCGCCGACGGACCAGCCGGACACGCCGGGACCGAGGGCGGCGACGCGCCCGGAACACTCCAGGCCGGGGTAGGGGGAGGCGCCCGGCGGGGGGTCGTAGAAGCCCTGGCGCTGCATGATGTCGGCGCGGTTGACGGCACTGGCCGTCACCTCGACCAGGACCTCGCCCTCGCCGGGCACCGGATCGGGGACCTCGGCCCAGGTCAGCGCCTCGGGGCCTCCGGGTTCGGAAATCGTGATCGCATGCATGAGGGCGACGCTACTCCCCGGTTCCGGACCGGGCCCCCACCCGGGCCCGGGTCGCGGGTCGTCGGGTTCCGGGACACCGGTCACGGGCCGGGGCACGGCTTTCGGGTGCGGGTCGCAGGGTCCGGGCCCGGGTGCAGGGCGCGGGCCCGGGTGCCGGTGGCGGGGCCAGGCCCGGGTATCGGCCTTCCGTCCCGGACGTTCTCCGCCTCACGTCCGGGGCGCCCTGGGACTTTGGGACCGTTCGCCCGAAAACCTCGTGCGCGACCGATGAGTTTGCGCGAGGGTAAAGGTCTCCCCATGCGTAGCCCGAGAACGCGCAGAGGGTGCGGCGCAGGAGCGCGTAGCCGAAGAACGCGGAAGGACCACGGAGCATGAGCACGCACACGTCCGGACTCGCGATCGAGACCGCGGGGCTGGTGAAGACGTTCGGTGAGACCCGGGCCGTGGACGGCGTCGATCTCGCGGTGCCCGCCGGCACGGTCTACGGCGTCCTCGGGCCGAACGGCGCCGGCAAGACAACCACGGTGAAGATGCTCGCCACCCTGCTGCGGCCGGACGGCGGCCAGGCCCACGTCTTCGGTCACGACGTCGTGCGCGAGGCGGACGAGGTGCGCAGCCGGGTGAGCCTCACCGGGCAGTACGCGTCCGTCGACGAGGACCTCACGGGCACCGAGAACCTGGTCCTGCTGGGCCGGCTCCTCGGACACGGCAAGACGGCCGCGCGGCAGCGGGGCGAGCAGCTGCTGGAGGCCTTCGGGCTGACGGACGCGGCGGCCAAGCAGGTCAAGCACTACTCCGGCGGCATGCGGCGGCGCATCGACATCGCCGCCTCCATCCTCAACACGCCTGACCTGCTCTTCCTCGACGAGCCGACCACCGGCCTCGACCCGCGCAGCCGCAACCAGGTGTGGGACATCGTGCGCGCGGTCGTCGCCCAGGGCACGACCGTGCTGCTGACCACGCAGTACCTGGACGAGGCCGACCAGCTCGCCTCCCGGATCGCCGTCATCGACAAGGGCCGGGTGATCGCCGAGGGCACCAAGGGCGAGCTGAAGGCGTCCGTCGGGGCCGGCTCCGTGCATCTGCGGCTGCGGAACGCGGACCAGCGGCCCGAGGCCGAGCGGCTGCTGCGGGACCTGCTGACCGCCGAGGTGCAGCTGGAACCCGACCCGGTCGCGCTGACCGCGCGGCTCGCGGCGGCGGCGAGCGACACGGCCGCCGACCATGCCGCCAAGGCCCTCGGCGAGCTGGCCCGGGCCGGCATCACCGTCGACAGCTTCTCCCTGGGACAGCCCAGCCTCGACGAGGTCTTCCTGGCGCTGACCGGGCACGACACCGGCCAGGCCACCGGTGACGCCACCGGTACCGGACCCGACACGGACACGAAGGACGAGGTGGCGGCATGAGCACGGCCACGAGTACCGGGAGCAAGGAGCTCTCCGCGGTCAGCACCGAGTCGCTGGCCGCCCTGCTGGTCGCCAAGGAACGGCCGGCGCGGCCCAGCGCCCTGTCGACGTCGCTGACGTTCGGCTGGCGCGCGATCCTCAAGATCAAGCACGTGCCGGAGCAGCTCTTCGACGTCACCGCCTTCCCGATCATGAACCTGCTGATGTTCACGTACCTCTTCGGCGGTGCACTGGCGGGTTCGCCGAGCGACTACATCCAGTTCGTGCTGCCGGGCATCCTCGTGATGTCCGTCGTGATGATCACGATGTACACCGGGGTCTCGGTCAACATCGACATCGAGAAGGGCGTCTTCGACCGCTTCCGCTCGCTGCCCATCTGGCGGCCCTCGGCGATGATCGGCTACCTGCTCGGCGACGCGCTGCGCTACACGATCGCGTCCGTGGTCATGCTCGTCGTGGGGCTGGTCCTCGGCTACCGGCCGGACGGCGGCTTCGGCGGTGCGGTCGCCGGGATCGCGCTGCTGCTGCTGTTCTCGTTCGCGTTCTCGTGGATCTGGACGATGTTCGGGCTGATGCTGCGCACCGAGAAGTCGGTGATGAGCGTCAGCATGATGGTGATCTTCCCGCTCACCTTCCTGTCCAACGTCTTCGTCGACCCGAAGACCATGCCGGGCTGGCTGCAGGCGTTCGTCAACAACAGCCCGATCACCCACCTGGCGTCCTCGGTGCGCGGGCTGATGGCGGGCGAGTGGCCCGGCGGCGAGATCGCCTGGACACTGGGCTGGGCCGGCGCCCTCCTCCTCGTCTTCGGCCCCGTCACCATGCGGCTGTACAACCGCAAGTAACCCGGCCGTGACGACGTCGGCGCCCCGTGAGCCGTGCGGCTCTCGGGGCGCTCCGTTCGTTCGGTGCCGTCAGTCGCGGGGCAGCGGGCGGGCGTCCGGGGCCACGTGGGTCGCCGGGGTCGCCCGCACGATCGTGATCAGGCGGTCCGTCAACTGCAGCTCACCGACGGCCGGATCGTCGTAACCGAGCACCCGGTGTCCGCGCAGGACACTGACCACCAGGTCGCCCACCTCACGCGGTTTCCTGCCCGCCTCGGATTTTATGACCGGCCGTTCGATGAGGTCGAGTCCGCTGCCCTGGCTGATCAGGTCCTCCATCACCATGCCGGCGGCGGGGCTGAGCACCGAGAGGCCGAGCAGGCGGCCCGCGGCACTGGCACTGGTGATCACGGCGTCGGCGCCGGACTGCTTGAGCAGCGGCGCGTTCTCCTCCTCGCGGACCGCGACCACGATCTTCGCGCCGCGGTTGAGCTGCCGAGCCGTCAGCGTGACCAGCACGGCCGTGTCGTCGCGCTGGGTGGCGATGATGATCTGCTTCGCCCGGTACAACTCGGCCCGGTTCAGCACGTCGCTGCGCGTGGCGTCACCGACCACACCCGCGTAGCCGTGCGCCGTGGCGGCCTCGATGGCCTTTCCGCTGGGGTCGACCACCACGACCTGCTCCTTGCGCAGCCCGGTCGCGCAGACGGTCTGGATCGCCGACCGTCCCTTGGTACCGAAACCGACGACGACGGTGTGATCACGCAAGGTGGACCTCCAGCGGTTCAGGCGCCACTCCTCCCGAGTGCGCTCGGTGAGGGCTTCGAGGGTGGTGCCGACCAGGATGATCAGGAACAGCACGCGCAGGGGCGTGATGACGAAGATGTTGGTCAGCCGGGCGGCGTCACTGACGGGTGTGATGTCGCCGTAGCCCGTGGTGGAGAGGGTGACGGTGGCGTAGTAGAAGGCGTCGAGGAGGTCGACGGAACCGTCGGAGTTGTCGGTGTAGCCGTCGGCGTCGGCGTAGACGATGACGGCTGTCGCCAGCAGGACCACCAAGGCCAGGGACAGCCGTTTGCCGACCTGGCGGATCGGGTGCTCGACCAGCTTCCGCGGGAGTTTCACCCGATGGGTCACGAGGTGTTCGTCCGCCTGGCGGGCGATCGCGTCCTGGCCCGGAAGTTTCACGTGAAACACACTCCGATTCCGCCGGTGGTCCAGGGCAGGTCGAGCAGCTCGGCCTCCTGGCCGGGCCGCGCACCGCCCGGGGGTACGACGGCCAGGGCGTCGGCGGCAGCGATACCGCGCAGCATGGCCGGACCGTTGTAGCGCAGCGGCACGGCGCGGTCACCGCGCAGGACCACGGGGACGAGCCGGGTGTCGTGCGGGTGCCCGTGCACGGCGTCCCGCAGCTGCAGCGTGCAGGGCTCGGGTGCCGGGCGGGCTGCGAGGGTACGCAACAGCGGCTCGGCGAGGGTGAGCAGTCCGGAGACCGCGGCGAGGGGGTTGCCGGGGAGGCCGACGAGGTGCTGGTCGTCCTTGAGGCGGGCCAGCAGCATGGGGTGCCCGGGGCGCACCTTGACGCCGTCCACGAGCAGTTCGGCGCCGATGCGGGTCAGCACCGGGTGGACGTGGTCGACGGGGCCCGCAGCGGTTCCGCCGGTGGTGACCACCAGGTCGGCGTCGGAGGACGCGACGGCGCGGTGCAGGGCCTGCGCGTCGTCGCCGATCCGGCAGACCGCGCGGACCTCGGCGCCCAGGGCACGCAGCCAGGGCGGCAGCATCGGGCCGAGCGCGTCCCGGATGAGGCCGTCGTGCGGCAGTCCCGCGGTGAGCAGTTCGTCGCCGAGGACGAGGACATCGACGCGGGGGCGGGGGACCACGGTGAGGGTGTCGTACCCGGCGGCTGCCGCGAGGCCCAGTACGGCCGGGGTCACCAGGGTGCCCACGGGCAGCAGCTGATCACCACTGCGGCATTCCTGTCCACGGGGGCGAATGTCCTGGCCGTGGACGACCTTCCGGGTGGGGTGCAGACGGTTCCGCTCGTCGGTGCGGCCGTGCTCGGTGCGCAGGACCACGGTGGTCTCCGCTGGGATGCGGGCGCCGGTGGCGATGCGGGCGGCCTCTCCGTCTGTCAGCGGCGCGGGTGCCGCGTGTCCGGCCAGGACGCCTTCGTCGCGCACCGACCACGGGGCGGGGCCGGAGACGGCCCAGCCGTCCATCGCGGAGGTGTCGAACGGGGGCAGGTCGGTCAGGGCGGCCAGCGGCGCCGCCAGGGTGAGTCCGAGGGCCGCGTCGAGGGGCGCGGAGACGGGAGCGCGGCGGGCGGCACGGACGGCGGCGCGGGCCGCCCGCTCGGCGGTCGTCCGGGCCTCGGGCCAGAGGGTCGCGCGGTGGCGGGAGTCGCCGTGGCGGTGGGTGGCGCCTTGGTGGTTCGGGCCGCGGTGGTGACGAGCGTCGTCGTGGGATGAGGCGCCCGCGTGGGTTGCCCGTCCGTCGGGTGTGCCGGAGGGAGGACCGGGGTTCTCGTTCACGAGGGCCAGTGCCTCCTCGACGTCGAAGTCATCCGCTTTCTCGCCGGCCCGGGTGCCGGGGGAGGTCATCAGGCGTCCGGGCGGGTGTCGGGGGTGGCGTCGGGAGCCACGTCGGGCTTGCCCGCCGGGTTGCCGGCGGCCGGGGAGTCGGCGTCTGCGGTCTCCTCCGCCCAGCGCCGGGCGAGGGCGGCCGCCTTGCGGGCGGTCTCGGTCACGGCCTCGGGACCGCCCCCGGCCCGTCCTGCCGCGTAGCCGACGAGGAAGGTGGTCAGCGGGGCCGCGGGCCTGGCCACCCCATGGGCGGCGTCCCGGGCGAGGTCGAGCAGGAGGCCGGTGTCGACATCGAGGTCGATGCCCAACTCGTCCTTGGCTGCGGAGATCCATTCATCCAACACGTGACCATGCTCCCTGATGCGTGCCCTTGCGGTGGCGATGTCTTCCCAGGTGTCGCAGTCGAAGGAGGCGACGGCGTCGGGGACACGGGTGAGGCGGAGCGCGCCGGTCAGCCGGCGCAGGGGCAGCCCGGTGAGGTCCCCGCGGCCTGTCCCGCCTGCCCCGTCCCGGGTGAGCGCGGCCAGTTCGCGGCGGAGCGCGGAAGCGCGGTAGGCGGCGACGAGAGGCTGGTCGCGTCCGTCGGCGTCGGCGAGCAGCGCACCGTCGGCGTCACTCGCGGCCAGGGCCGACAGCAGGCGGCCGACGGTGGGCCCGGCCAGGAACGGGAGGTCGGCGGAGAGGACCACGACGTGCTCGGCCGTGGTGTGCCCGAGTCCGGCGGCGAGCGCGGCCAGGGGGCCGCCGCCGGGCGGGTCCTCGCGCGCCCAGGTCACCGGGCGCGCGGTGGGCCGTGGGGAGGCCACGACGACGGTGGTCCGCGCTCCGGCGCAGGCTGCGAGCACCCGGTCCAGGAGCGCGCGGCCGCCCACGCGCAGGCCGGGTTTGTCGGCACCGCCGAGCCGCCGGGCGGCCCCGCCCGCGAGCACGACGGCGTCGTACCCGGAGGGGTCCGGGTCCGGCGCGGGGTCGGTGCCGGCGCCGGGGGCGCCGGAAGCTTCATACGCGGTCACCCCCCGAGTATGCGTCCCGGCGCGATCACAGGGAACGCGGGGGAGCCCGCGCAATCAGAGTGTGCGCACCGACACCACTGCCGACCCCGCAGCCCCAACTGTCACAACGTCCGCAACAGCACCGCCGGCTGTTCCACGCAGTCCGCCACGTACCGCAGGAAACCGCCGGCCGTGCCGCCGTCGCACACCCGGTGATCGAAGGTCAGCGACAGCTGCACGACCTGACGCACCGCCAACTCGTCCTCGTGAACCCAGGGCTTGGGGGCTATGCGGCCGACACCGAGCATGGCCGCCTCGGGGTGGTTGACGATCGGCGTGGAGCCGTCGACCCCGAAGACTCCGTAGTTGTTCAACGTGAAGGTCCCGCCGGTCAGTTCGCCGGGGGTCAGACGACCCGCGCGGGCGGCTTCGGTCAGCCGGGCGAACTCCGCGGTCAGCCCCTCGGCGTCCCGCGCGTGCGCGTCCCGCACGACCGGCACGACCAGTCCCCGGTCCGTCTGCGCGGCGAAGCCGAGGTTGACGTGGTCGTACTGGACGACCTCACGGGCCTGGGTGTCGACCGTGGAGTTCAGCTCGGGGAAGCGGGCCAGGGCGGCCGTGCAGATCCGGGCCAGGAGGGCGACGAGGGAGATCTTCGGACCACCGGCCGCGTTCATCGCGGCCCGCGCCCGCATCAGCTCCGTCGCGTCCGCGTCCACCCAGCAGGTGGCGTCCGGGATCTCGCGCCGGCTGCGGGAGAGCTTGTCGGCGACGGCGCCGCGCACGCCCTTGAGCGGGGTGCGGACGCCGCCCGGCGACACCGTCGACGACACAGTGCCCACGGCGCCCGCGGCGGCGTCCTCCCGGACCGGCCCGGCCGGGTGCGGGCCGGCCTCCGGTGCCGCGGTACGGCCCCCCTGGGCCGCGGCGGCACGCAGGGCGTACTCCACGTCCGCCCGCAGGATCAGTCCGTCCGGCCCGGAGCCGGTCAGCTCGCGCAGATCCAGGTCGTGCTGCCGGGCGAGCCTGCGCACCAGCGGGGAGATCACGGGGACCGGCCCGTCCACCGGCTCGGCGGCACGCGCCCGGCCGTTGGACCGCCCGGACACCACCGCACCGGCCGCCCCGGCACCCGGCGCCACCCCGGACGCCCGTCGCTCCGGCCGTACCCGGCGCCGACGGGCGGGCGCCTCCGAGGTGCCGTAACCGACCAGGACGTTGCCCGAGCCCTCGGACGTCTTCTCCTCGCCGGTCTCCTCGGCCCGCGGCGCCCGCACCGCACCGCCACCGGTGCCCGGGTCCCCCGCCGGGCGGTGGCCGTCGGCCCCCTCGCCCACCGCCACCGTCAGCAGCGGCGCCCCGACCGGCAGCTCCGCGCCCTGCTCGCCGAAGCGGGCGGTGACCACGCCGCCATAGGGGCAGGGCACCTCGACCATCGCCTTGGCCGTCTCGACCTCGACGACCGGCTGGTCGACGGCGACGACGTCACCGACCTCGACCATCCAGCGCACGATCTCCGCCTCAGTGAGCCCCTCACCGAGGTCGGGGAGCTTGAACTCCAGCACCTGTGCCATCAGCTTTCGGCCTCCCACTGCAGTCGCCCCACGGCGTCCAGGATCCGGTCCACACCGGGCAGGTGGTGACGCTCCAGCATCGGCGGCGGGTACGGGATGTCGAACCCGGCGACGCGCAGCACCGGCGCCTCCAGGTGGTGGAAGCAGCGCTCCGTGACCCGGGCCGCGATCTCCCCGCCCGGGCCCCCGAAGGAACCCGACTCGTGGACGACGACCGCGCGTCCCGTCCGCCGCACCGAAGCGCACACCGTCTCGTCGTCGAACGGCACCAGGGAGCGCAGATCGACGACTTCGAGGTCCCAGCCCTCGGCCCGGCCCGCCTCGGCCGCCTCCATGCAGACGGCCAGCGACGGACCGTACGTGATGAGTGTGGCGCTCCGGCCGGGGCGCCGCACCACCGCGCGGCCTGTCGGTTCAACGGGCGTCGGCTCCTCGGGGTTCCAGGCGTCCTTCGACCAGTACAGGCGCTTGGGTTCGAGGAAGACCACCGGGTCGTCGGAGGCGATGGACTCGCGCAGCAGCCCGTAGGCGTCGGCGACGGTCGCGGGCGTGACGACATGGAGCCCCGGAGTCGCCATGTAGTACGCCTCGGACGAGTCGCTGTGGTGCTCGACACCGCCGATGCCGCCTCCGTAGGGGACGCGGATGGTGATCGGCAGGGGCGTCCTGCCGCGCGTGCGGTTGCGCATCTTGGTGACGTGGCTGACGACCTGCTCGAACGCCGGGTAGGCGAAGGCGTCGAACTGCATCTCCACGACCGGGCGCAGCCCGTACATCGCCATGCCGACGGCGGTGCCGAGGATGCCGGCCTCGGCGAGCGGGGTGTCCGTGCAGCGGTCCTCGCCGAACTCCTTCGCGAGGCCGTCGGTGACCCGGAAGACGCCGCCGAGGGTGCCCACGTCCTCGCCGAGGACGTGCACGCTCGGGTCGGCGGCCATGGCGTCGCGCAGGGCGCGGGTGAGGGCCTGCGCCATGGTGGCCGGCTTGACGGCGACCGTGGTCATCGGTGTCCCCCTTCGGTCGCCCCGGACGCGGAGCCGGTCCCGGCCTCCGCTTCCGCCTCCGCCGCCAGCTCCGCCCGCAGCATCTCCCGCTGCTCACGGAGCTGTGGCGTGGGCTCGGCGTAGACGTGGGCGAACAGGTCCATCGGGTCGAGCGGCGGGTCCTGGTTCATGCGGGCGCGCAGGTCGGCGGCCATGGCCTCGGCGTCCTCGCGGGCGGCCGCGATGCCTTCGTCGTCGAGCAGCCCCCGCTCGGTCAGCTCCCGCTCCAGCAGTTCGACCGGATCGTGCCGGCGCCAGGTCTCGACCTCGGCGTCGCCCCGGTAGCGCGTCGCGTCGTCCGCGTTGGTGTGGGCCTCCACGCGGTACGTGATCGCCTCGACCAGCGTGGGGCCGCCGCCCCCGCGCGCGTGCCGCACGGCGTCGGACAGGACCTGGTGCACGGCGGCGGCGTCGTTGCCGTCGACCAGGCGGCCGGGCATCCCGTAGCCGACGGCCTTGTGGGCCAGCGACGGTGCGGCGGTCTGCTTGGCGAGCGGGACGGAGATCGCGAAGCCGTTGTTCTGCACGAGGAAGACGACCGGCGCCTGCCAGACGGCGGCGAAGTTCAGCGCCTCGTGGAAGTCGCCCTCGCTGGTGCCGCCGTCACCGACCATGGCGAGGGCGACCACGTCGTCGCCCTTGAGCCGGGCGGCGTGCGCGAGGCCCACGGCGTGCGGCAGCTGGGTGGCGAGCGGGGTGGACAGGGGCGCGACCCGGTGCTCGTAGGGGTCGTAGCCGGTGTGCCAGTCGCCGCGCAGCAGGGTGAGCGCCTCGACGGGGTCGACGCCGCGGGCGACGACGGCGAGGGTGTCGCGGTAGCTGGGGAAGAGCCAGTCGCGCTCCTCGAGGGCCAGCGCGGCGGCGACCTCGCATGCCTCCTGGCCGGTGCTGGAGGGGTAGACGGCCAGTCGGCCCTGCTTGGTCAGCGCCGTGGCCTGCGCGTTGTAGCGGCGGCCGTGGACCAGTCGGGCGTACAGCGTGCGCAGCAGCTCGGGGTCGGTCTGCTCGGCGGCCTGCGTGCCGAGGACGCGGAACGGCTCCGCGTCGGGCAGCAGCGGCGCGGGGTCGGTTCGGGGCTGCCAGGCGGGCGGCGGTGTGGGCCGGTACGCGCCCCGCTGCTCCATGACCG
This sequence comes from Streptomyces mutabilis, assembly GCF_014649815.1. Taxonomy (GTDB): domain Bacteria; phylum Actinomycetota; class Actinomycetes; order Streptomycetales; family Streptomycetaceae; genus Streptomyces; species Streptomyces mutabilis. The sequence goes on from NZ_BMTT01000031.1 coordinate 27,869, forward strand.
TCATGACGGCACCTCCTCGTGGGAGCGGCTGTGGGCTCGCCACGGGCGTGACGGGCCTCACCTACCGATTGTTCGGTCGTCGGCACATTTTGGCTACAGGCGACCCCAGGCTGTGGACAAACGGTTCTCCACAGCCTGAGATGGACGCAGTACGTCCATCGTAGGAAGGCGGGGGGACATGGCATCTGAACGAATGGCCGAACGCCCGGACGACGCAGGCGGCCCGGAGGAGCCCGGCACCCCGCCGCCCCCGCGCCCGCTGGACGCCATCGATCACGACATCCTGCGCATGCTCCAGGCGGACGGCCGCGCCTCGATACGCTCGGTCGCCGAACGGGTCCACGTCTCCCGCGCCAACGCCTACGCCCGCATCAACCGGCTCGTCGAGGACGGCGTCATCCGCGGCTTCGGCGCCCGCGTCGACCACGAACGCGCGGGGCACGGCACGTCGGCGTACATCACCCTGAAGATCGTCCAGAACTCCTGGCGCACCGTGCGGGCACAGCTACGACAGCTCCCCGGGGCCTCCCACATCGCCCTGGTGGGCGGCGACTTCGACGTCCTGCTCCTGGTGCACACTCCCGACAACCGGGCCCTGCGGGAACTGGTGCTCACCCGCCTCCAGGCCATCCCGGAGGTGCTCAGCACCCGCACCCTGCTGGTCTTCGAGACCGAGGACCTGGAGCCGCAGGGCTGACCGCACCGGCCACGGACGGGTGACCGCCTCAGGACGCCTTGCGCAGCCCCCCGAACACCAGCCGCGCCACCGCGTCGACCACCTCGCGCTCGCCCGCGCCGCCGCTCCCGCCCCGGCCGTCGGGACCGTCGGGCCGGTACCACTCGACGATGGAGTTGATCATGCCGAAGACCAGGCGGGTCGCCAGCCGCACCTCCACGTCGGATCGCACGTCCCCCTCGGCCGCCGCCGCCTTCAGCAGATCGGCCACGCGGTGGTCGAACTCGCGCCGCCGCTCCAGCGCCCACCGCTCGGTGCCGGTGTTGCCCCGCACGCGCAGCAGCAGCGTCACGTACGGCAGTTCGGCCATCAGCACCTCGACCATGCGCCGCACGACGTACTCCAGCCGCTCGGCGGCGGACCCCACGCGCGCGTGCTCCTCGTCGAGGATGCCGAAGAGCTCGTCCAGGGCCCGGCTCACGGCCCGGCGCAGGAGCTCCTCCTTGCCGGTGACGTGGTGGTAGATCGACGACTTGGAGATGCCGGCCGCCTTGGAGAGGTGCTCCATGGAGGTGCCGTCGTAGCCGCGCTCGATGAAGACCTGCACGGCGACGGTCAGCAGCGTCTCGGGCGTGTAGGTGTCGCGCTTGGCGGTGGTCATGAGGTTCCGCCCTCCTGCTTGTCGGAGGCGTACGCGTGGCGGTAGAGCGCCAGGGAGGGCGCGTACCGGCCCGTCGGCGCGCACTCGTGCAGGTTGTCGAGGAGTTCGCAGGCCCAGTCACCGCCGAGCCTGCGGCTCCACTCCAGCGGGCCGAGCGGGTAGTTGACGCCCAGGCGCATCGCGGTGTCGACGTCCTCCTCGGTGGCCACGCCCTTGGCGACCGCCTCGACGGCGAGATCCATGATCCGCGCGACCGTGCGCGCCACGATCATCCCGGGGACGTCGCCGATGACGCTGACCTTCTTGCCGAGTGCCTGGAACAGGCCGGTGGCCTGGGCGACGGTCTCCGGTGAGGTGGACTGCGCGGCGGACAGGGCGACGCGGGTCGCCGCGCGGTAGTCCAGCGCCAGGTCGAAGTACACGACGTCCCGGAACTCCACGGAGGTCCGGCCGTCGGCGAGCACGAGCTGTCCTCCGCTCGGCAGGACGAAGCGCGTGCCCTCGTCCTCGTCCTCGTGGCGCACCTCGATCCCCGCCTCGCGGACCATCGCGACCAGCTCGGCGGCCGGCCCCAGGCCGCCTTCGACGACGACGTACGGGGGCGTGTCGGCGGGCTCGGCGGTGTGCGGCTCGGGCCGCTGGGCGCCGTCGCGGTAGTCGTACCAGCCCTGCCCGCTCTTGCGGCCGAGCCGGCCGGACTCCACCAGGCGGCGCTGGGCCAGCGACGGCGTGAACCGCACGTCCTGGAAGAACGCCTGCCACACGGAGTGCGTGACGGACTCGTTGACGTCCTGCCCGATGAGGTCGGTCAGCTCGAAGGCGCCCATCCGGAAGCCGCCTGACTCGCGCAGCACGGCGTCGATGGTGGCCGGGTCCGCGCCCTGGTCCTCGTACACCGCGAGGGCCTCGGCGTAGAAGGGGCGGGCGATGCGGTTGACGATGAAGCCGGGGGTGTCGGCGCAGGCGACCGGGGTCTTGCCCCAGGCACGCGCCGTCTCGTACGCGCGCGTGGCCGACGCGACGTCGGTGGCGAACCCGGAGACCACCTCCACCAGCGGCAGCAGCGGCGCGGGGTTGAAGAAGTGCAGGCCGACGAAGCGGCCGGAGTGGCGGAGCGCGCCGCCGATGGCGGTGACGGACAGGGAGGAGGTGTTGGTGGCGAGCAGGCAGTCGTCGCCGACGACGTCCTCGAGCGCGCGGAACAGCTCCTGTTTGACCTCCAGCCGTTCCAGGACCGCCTCGACGACCAGGGCGCAGTCGGCCAGCTCGGCGAGGTCCTCCGCGGGCCGGAGCCGGGCGCGGGCGGCGTCACGTTCGGCGCCGGTGAGGCGTTCCTTCTCGACGAGCCGGTCGAGCCGGGCGCCGATCGCTTCGGCGGCTTCACGGGCCCTCCCGGGAGCGGCGTCGTACAGCTGTACGGGATGGCCCGCGACCAGCGCCACCTGGGCTATGCCCTGACCCATGGTGCCGGTGCCGACGACGGCGACGGGGCTGCTGAGGTCGAGTGCTGTCATGTGCGCGATCCTCCCGCACGGGGTTTTCCACAGATGCGGCGGTCCCCCTTGTCCCGACCGATCGTTCGGTTACTCTAGCCGTGTCCGCCTGTTTCTGCCCAGGTTTCCCCCAGGTCCCGAAGTCGACGCCGGAGCCGGCGGCGCGTTCGGGAGAGACGAGGAGTTGGTCCCGCATGGCCGCCGAACTCACCGCGCACCAGCTGATCGACCGGCACCGGCCGACCCTGGACCAGGCGCTGGAGACGATCCGCACGCGCGCGTACTGGTCCCCCCACCCCGAGCACCCCAAGGCCTACGGGGCGAACGGCAGCCTGGACGCGGCCGCGGGCAAGGCCGCCTTCGACGCCCTGCTCGGCACCCGCCTCGACCTCGGCCAGCCCGGCACCGACGGCTGGGTGGGCGGCGAGGTCTCCCCGTACGGGATCGAGCTGGGCGTGGAGTACCCGCACGTGGACCTCGACGTGCTGCTGCCCGCCATGAAGGCCGGACAGCGGGCCTGGCGGGACGCGGGCGCGGAAGCGCGCGCGATGGTCTGCCTGGAGATCCTGAAGCGGATCGCCGACCGGACGATGGAGTTCGCGCAGGCCGTCATGCACACCTCCGGGCAAGCCTTCATGATGGCCTTCCAGGCGGGCGGCCCGCACGCCCAGGACCGCGGCCTGGAGGCGGTCGCGTACGCGTACGCGGAGCAGTCCCGCACGCCCGACACGGCCGAGTGGACCAAGCCGCAGGGCAAGCGCGACCCGCTGGCGCTGACCAAGCAGTTCACGCCGGTCCCGCGCGGCATCGGCCTGGTCATCGGCTGCAACACCTTCCCGACCTGGAACGGCTACCCGGGCCTGTTCGCCTCCCTCGCCACCGGCAACGCGGTGCTGGTCAAGCCCCACCCCCGCGCGGTGCTGCCGCTCGCGCTCACCGTCCAGGTCGCCCGCGACGTGCTCACCGAGGCCGGCTTCGACCCGAACCTGGTCGCGCTGGCCGCCGAACGCCCCGGCGAGGGCGTCGCCAAGACCCTGGCGACCCGCCCCGAGATCCGGATCATCGACTACACCGGCTCCACCTCCTTCGGCGACTGGCTGGAGGCCAACGCCCGCCAGGCTCAGGTCTTCACCGAGAAGGCCGGCGTCAACACGGTGATCGTGGAGTCGACCGACGACTACAAGGGGATGCTCGCCAACCTGGCCTTCTCGCTGTCCCTCTACAGCGGCCAGATGTGCACCACCCCGCAGAACCTGCTGATCCCCCGCGACGGCATCCGCACCGACCAGGGCGCCAAGTCCTACGACGAGGTGACCGCCGACCTCGCCCGCGCCGTCGACGGCCTCCTCGGCGACGACGCCCGCGCGAACGCGCTGCTGGGCGCCATCGTCAACCCGGACGTCAAGGCCCGCCTGGAGGCCGCCACCGGACTCGGCGAGGTCGCCCTGGCCTCCCGCGAGGTGGCCAACCCGGAGTTCCCGGACGCGGTCGTGCGCACCCCGGTGATCGTCAAGCTGGACGGCGCCAAGCCCGACGACGAGGCCGCCTACACCAGTGAGTGCTTCGGCCCCGTCTCCTTCGCCGTCGCCGTCGACTCCGCCGCCCACGCCGTGGAGCTGCTGCGCCACAGCGTCCGCGAGAAGGGCGCGATGACGGTGGGCGCGTACACGACCGACCCGGAGGTCGAGCGGTCCGTGCGGGAGGCCTGTCTGGAGGAGGCGGCCCAGCTCTCCCTCAACCTCACCGGCGGGGTGTACGTCAACCAGACGGCCGCCTTCTCCGACTTCCACGGATCGGGCGGCAACCCGGCGGCCAACGCGGCCCTGTGCGACGGGGCGTTCGTCGCCAACCGCTTCCGGGTGGTGGAGGTCCGCCGACAGGCCTAGACAGGTTTGGACGATCCGGCAAAACCGGATCAAGGGCCCTGGACCGCGCCCCCGTCGGCGCTCCAGTGGTACAGCGTCATGGCCACACTGGTCGCGAGGTTGTAGCTGGAGACCTGGGGGCGCATCGGCAGCGCCACCAGGTGGTCGGCACGCGCGCGCAGCTCGCTCGACAGCCCGCTGCGCTCGGAGCCGAAGGCGAGCAGCGCGTCGTCCGGCAGCTTCAGCCCGCGGACGTCCTCGCCCTCCGGGTCCAGCGCGAACAGCGGCCCGTCCGGCAGCTCGGCCGCCTCCAGCCGCTCCACGGCGGTCGCGAAGTGCAGCCCCGCCCCGCCGCGCACCACCGTGGGATGCCACGGGTCGAGCGTGCCGGTGGTCACGACGCCGGTCGCGCCGAACCCGGCGGCCAGCCGGATCACCGCCCCCGCGTTGCCCAGGTTGCGCGGCTGGTCGAGGACCACGACGGGCGCCCGGCGCGGCGTGCGCGCCAGCGCCCGCAGACCGTCCTCCCGCGAGGGCCGTACGGCGAGGGCGGCCACCGCGGTGGGGTGCGGGCGCGGCACCAGGGAGACGTACGCCTCTCGCTCCACCTCGGCCAGCAGCGCGTCCATGGCGTCCCGCACGTCGGGCGCCAGCTCGTCGGCGAGGGCCAGCGCCGCCGTGCGGTCGGCGGTGACGGCCACGGGGACCTCCGCACCGAAGCGCAGCGCGTGCTTGAGGGCGTGGAAGCCGTCGAGCAGCACGCACGGGTCGGCGTACCGGCGCCAGGCGACGAGCGGGTCGGGGTCGGTCATGCCCCGAAGCCTACGTGCGTGTGCCCGGGAACCCCTTGGTCACCGGTACCCGCCCCTCCTCGCCGCTCCCGCCGGAGTGGGCACGCGGCCCGGGCACCGCCGCCGTACCCCTGTCACCGCACCCGGACGGCGGCCCGCCCGCCGGCGAGCCCGACAGCCGGCCCGGCAGCCGGTCACGTCCGCGCGCCACCCAGCCGCCCAGACGGCGCAGGAAGGAGGTCGGCAGGAAGACCGCGTCGGCGGCGATCATCGCCAGCGAGAAGAACGGCAGCCCCAGCACCACGGCGATCACCGCGTGCTCGGTCATCATGGCGACCAGCAGCACGTTCTTGACCCGCCGGTTGAACAGCGTGAACGGGAACGCTACCTGCACGGCGACCGTGCCGTAGGTGATGAGCATGACCATCGTGCCGCTGGCGGAGAGCGCGTCGGAGAGCGCGGGCCACGGCGAGAAGTAGTCCAGGTGCAGCGGGTAGAAGACCGCGGTGCCGTCCTGCCAGCGCGAACCCTGGATCTTGTACCAGCCCGCGGTCGCGTAGATCAGACAGGCCTCGGCCATGATCACGACCAAGGCGCCGTTGTGCACGACGTTGGTGACCACGTCCAGCAGGACGCGCGGCTGGCCGCTGCCCGCGCCGCGCCCCACGACCCACCACAGGCCCTGCGCCACCCACGCCGTCCACAGCAGCGTCGGAACGAACCAGTCGCCGTCCATCCCGCCCGCCAGCGTCACCATGAGCAGCAGGAACCCGAACACGCACCACAGCACCGGCCCGACCCGGTCCGCCGGCCGCTCACCGCGCGCGCGTACCTCGTCCGCCCGCCGCGCCCGGCGCGCGTCCAGCGACCAGACCTGGCCGCAGCGGGTGAGGACCAGGTAGATGCTCATCAGGTGCAGGACGTTGTCGCCGCCGTCCCCCATGAAGACGCTGCGGTTCTGCAGGGAGAGCACGCCCACCATGAAGAGGACGGACATCGTCCGGGTGCGCCAGCCCAGCAGGAGCAGCACGCTGCTCAGGACGGCCAGCGCGTAGACGATCTCGAACCAGGCCCGCCCGTCCGACCACATCAGCACCGTGAAGGCGCCGTTGTCCGCGATCAGCTGCTCGGCGAGGTCGTGGCCCCAAGGGCTCTCCGGTCCGTACAGCTCGTGGCGGTGGGGCAGCTCGCGCAGCAGGAACAGCAGCCAGGTGACGCTGAAACCGATACGGACCACGGCCGTCTGGTACGGGCCGAGCGCGGCGCCGGTGACGCGGGCGATGCCGCGGGAGACCGAGAGGGCGATGCGGTTCACGCGGCGCCCTCCTTCTGCGCACCGTCGCCGGACACCGTCCACCAGGGCAGCTCGCGCACGGTCGGCCGGTCGGAGACCTTCTCCCCGCTCCACGGGGGCGGCTCCACGTTGGTGGTCCGGGAACGGTACTGCACCCGCTCGACCAGGCCGCCCGGTCCGGCCGCGTCGTTGCGTTCCAGCCGCAGGACCGCGATGCGCCGCAGATAGGACTCGGAGAGCGTGCCCCGCAGGCCCACCGGGCGGTCTTCGGAATCGTGGGTGGCGACGAAGAAGTCCCAGGCCCGCCGGAGTTCGTTCTGCTGGGTGTGGCTCGGCACCGGGTTGCCGTCGATGGCCCGGCCGTCCTCGGCGGACAGGTCGTACCAGCCGGTCGTGCGTATCTCTCCGTCCGCCGTGCTCACCTCGGCGCGGACCTGGACGGAGATGTTCTGCTGCAAGGGGTTGGGGGCGAAAAGCTTCCAGTTCTGCTCGAACTCCGGGAAGACCCACTCGTCCACCGCGGCGCCGTGCTGTTTGGTGAGGGTGTTCGACGGGGCCAGGTGCAGGAAGACCAGCCCCAGGTGGGCGCAGACGGCGACGGCGACGACCGTGAGGGCGACCACGGCACCGATCTGGTAGCGCGGGGAGAGCGCGGCGACACCGGTTCTGGGCTCCGTGGGGAAACCGGCCGCGGACTCGGCGGCCTCCTCGGACGGCCCGGGAACGGCGCCCGTCCCGCCCGTCCCCTCGTCCGCTCCGACGGACTCACCCGGCCCCCCGGTGTCGCCGCCCGGCCCGGCATGGTGCTCCTGCCCGCCCCGCCCGTGCCGGGCGTCCGAGCCTGTGTCGTACGCGTCCATTCCGCCCCGTTCCTCGTTCCGCCCGCCCCGCCGCGGGGCGTCCGCCCACCACTCGTGCGGCCGCTCGGCGAGTTCGAACGGGAACGGTACTCAGGACCGGCCGCCCGCACAGCCCCCGGCGGACCGACCGCACCGTGGCCGACACCACACCGACGGGACAGGCTAGAGGACGTGCCCCGGCTCACCCTTGCCGTCCACCACCGGGCGCCCGGCCGCGGCCCACACCTGCATGCCGCCGTCGACGTTCACCGCGTCGACGCCCTGCTGGACCAGGTACATGGTGACCTGCGCCGAGCGTCCGCCGGAACGGCAGATCACGTGGACGCGGCCGTCCCGCGGCGCGGCGTCGGTCAGCTCACCGTAGCGGGCCACGAACTCGCTGAGGGGAATGTGCAGCGCCCCGGCGGCGTGACCCGCCTGCCACTCGTCGTCCTCGCGGACGTCCAGCAGGAAGTCGTCGTCCTTGAGGTCCGTGACCTCGACCGTGGGCACACCAGCTCCGAAACTCATGCCCCAGACGCTACCGGAGCCACCGCCCGGCTCAGTCCTGCCCGAGCGCCGCCGCCAGCACCGCCTCGCGCTCCCGCACCTGTGTCGCGAGCTGTTCGGCGATCTCCTCCAGCAACCGGTCGGGATCGTCCGGGGCCAGCCGGAGCATGGCGCCGATCGCGCTCTCCTCCAGCTCCTTGGCGAGCAGCGTGAGCATCTCCTTGCGCCGGTCGAGCCATTCGAGGCGGGCGTACAGCTCCTCGCCCCGGCTCGGGCGCCGCTCGGGCACCGGCCCCGCGGCCCACTCCTCGGCCAGCTCCCGCAGCAGGGCCTCGTCGCCGCGGGCGTAGGCGGCGTTGACCCGGGTGATGAACTCCTCACGCCGGGCGCGCTCGCCCTCCTCCTGCGCCAGGTCGGGGTGGGCCTTGCGGGCCAGCTCCCGGTAGAGGCGGCGGGCCTCCTCGCTCGGCCGCACCCGCTGCGGGGGGCGTACCGCCTGCTCCGTGAGCATCGCCGTGGCCTCCGGGAACAGTCCGTCCCCGTCCATCCAGCCGTTCAGCAGCTCCTCGACCCCGGGGATCGGCATCAGCCGGGCCCGCGCCTCGTCGGCCCGGCGCCGGTCGTCGGCGTCACCGGTGCGGGCCGCCCTGGCCTCCAGGATCTGCGCCTCCAGCTCCTCGAGCCGCGCGTACACCGGGCCCAGCCGCTGTTCGTGCAGGCGAGAGAAGTTCTCGACCTCCACGCGGAAGGTCTCCAGCGCGATCTCGTACTCGATGAGTGCCTGCTCAGCGGCCCGTACGGCCTGTTCCAGCCGTTCCTCGGGACGCGGCGCACCCCCCTGCTCGGGCTCAGCTTCCGGCGTCGTCACCCGTCCAGCCTAGGGCCTGCGGGCGCCGGGGGCCGCCCGCGCACCCCCGGTCCCTCCTCATACCCCCAGTTCCGCCGCGACCCGTCCCGCCCGAACCGCGGCGAGCAGCGCGGCGTGGTCGGCCTCCGTGCGGTCGGCGTAGGCCACGGCGAAGGCGGCCACCGCCTCGTCCAGCTCGCCGCTCTTGCCGCAGTAGCCGGCGATCAGCCGCGGGTCGGCGCTGTGCGCGTGGGCGCGGGCCAGCAGGGCGCCGGTCATCCGGCCGTAGTCGTCCATCTGGTCGGCGGCCAGGGCGGTGGCGTCGACGCTGCCTTTGCGGTTGCGGAACTGCCGCACCTGGTAGGGCCGCCCGTCGACCGTGGTCCAGCCCAGCAGGATGTCGCTGACCACCTGCATCCGCTTCTGCCCCATGACCACCCGACGCCCCTCGTGCCCGACCTCGGGAGTGTCGAACCCGGCGGTCGCCAGGTGCGGCAGCAGCACGGAGGGCCGGGCCTCCTTCACCTGGAGCACGAGCGGTTCGCCTCGGTGGTCCAGCAGCAGCACGACGTACGACCGCGTGCCGACGCTGCCGGTCCCGACGACCCGGAAGGCGACGTCGTGCACCGCGTACCGGGCCAGCAGCGGGAGCCGGTCCTCGGAGAGGGTCGCCAGGTACGGCTCCAGGGCGCCGGCGACGGCGGCGGCCTCCTCGTCCGGCACCCGGCGCAGCACCGGCGGGGCGTCCACGAAGCGCCGCCCGCCGTCCTCGGTGGGCTCGGTCGACCTGGCGGCGAAGCGTCCGCTGGTGTTGGCGCGGGCCTTCTCGGAAACCCGTTCCAGGGTGCCGAGCAGGTCGTGGGCGTCGGTGTGGGAGACCAGTTCCTCGTCCGCGATGGCGTTCCAGGCGTCCAGCGCGGGGAGCCTGGCCAGCAGCCGCATGGTGCGGCGGTAGGCGCCGGCCGCGTCGTGGGCGGCCTCGCGGCAGGTGTCCTCGTCGGCGCCGGCCTCCCGGCTCGCGAGGACGATCGAGGCGGCGAGCCGCTTGAGGTCCCACTCCCAAGGGCCGTGCACCGTCTCGTCGAAGTCGTTCAGGTCGATGACCAGACCGCCGCGGGCGTCGCCGTACAGGCCGAAGTTGGCGGCGTGCGCGTCGCCGCAGATCTGGGCGCCGATCCCGGTCGCCGGGGTGCGGGCCAGGTCGTACGCCATCAGCCCCGCCGACCCGCGCAGGAAGGCGAACGGGGTGGCCGCCATCCGCCCGGCCCGGAGCGGGGCGAGCCCGGGTATCCGGCCCCGGTTGGACTCCTCCACGGCACTCACCACGTCCGGGCGGGCGCCGTCCAGGTCGAGCACCGCGTGCGTGGACCGCGGGACACGCGTGCGCAGCGCCTTGCCCTCCGCCTTCGGCGAACCGCCGACGGGCCACCGCGCGAACCCGGGCACGACCGGCACCCGCACACCGCCTCCGCCTCCTCCCCCGACGCCCGCCGCATCCGCCGTGTCCGCCACCGCACGCGTCCCCGTCACCTCGGCCATCTCGGCCACCCTCCCCGTCCTCGTACCTGAGCCGTACCGCATCCTGAGCCACGCCCGCACCGGAGCCACACCCGAACCCGAGTCACCGTCCGAACCCGTACCACACCCGCCCGAGCCGCAACCGCCCGAGCCGCAACCGCCCCGAATCCGAACCCGAGCCAAACCCGACCCGACCGGCCGACCCTCAGCCCGACGCCCCCGCCCCGGCCTCGTCCACCCGGCGCCGACGCGCCACGACCGTACCCCCGTACGAACCACCCGTACACGCCCCTCCCGCCGCCCGCCCGAACAGCGCCCCGCCACCCGCGACGAGTCGCCCCCGCCGCCCGCATAACGCCGGGCAGAGGGCGAGACAGGAGGTGCCCGGGGCCGGCCGGCGCACCTACGGTTTCCAGCGGGTCCCCACGGAGCGCGCCCGCCGGAGCAACGACAACAGCCTGCCCCGCGCCGGCGGGCACGCGCCCTGTCCGTCCCCGACGACCCGGATGTCGCACGTCCCGTCCGTCTTCCCCAGGGACCGCCCCGACGAGAGGACCGAGGAACCGCCATGACCTCCGCCACCCCCGACGGCCCCGGCACCGCCCCCGCGACCGGTTCCGACCCCGGACACGCCCCCACCGCCGTCCGCCGCGTCAGCCGCAAGACGCTGCTGCGGGCGGCCGTGGCCGCGGGCGCCGCCGTCCCGCTGCCGGCCACGGGCTCGATCGCGCTCGCCCGGGACGCCGCCCGCGCCTCCACCGACCGGACCCTGCCGCCGACCCCCTACTGCGACGACGGCGACGACCCGACGCCCGACCAGACGGAGGGCCCCTACTTCAAACCGAAATCCCCGCTGCGCACGGACCTGGTGACGCCCGGCGCCCCGGGCACCCGGCTGACCGTCAGCGGCTACGTCTTCGGCCGGAACTGCGTCCCGCTGGCCGGCGTGCTCCTGGACTTCTGGCAGGCCGACGACGCCGGCGCCTACGACATGGCCGGGTACCGCTTCCGCGGCCACCAGTTCACCGACGCCACGGGCGCGTTCACCCTGCGCACGATCGTCCCCGGCCTCTACCCGGGCCGCACCCGGCACCTCCACGTCAAGGCGCAGGCGCCCGGCAAGCCCGTGCTGACCACCCAGCTCTACTTCCCCGGCGAACCCCGCAACACCACCGACGCCCTCTTCGACCCCGCGCTCCTGATGAACGTCCGCGACACCGGCGGCGGCAAGGAAGGCACCTTCGACTTCGTCCTGGACGTGGACGGCGACCCGGGCCCGGACCCCACCGACCCGCCCACCGATCCCCCGGGCGGCACCTGGGCGCCCGGCCGCTCCTATGCCGTCGGCGACCGGGTGGCGTACGGCGGGGGCGCCTACCGCTGTCTCCAGGCCCACACCTCGATGGCGGGCTGGGAGCCGCCCGACGTGCCCGCCCTGTGGCGCCGCGAGCCCTGAGGCCTTCCTCGGTGCTCTTGCGGAGCTGCGGTACCTGACCTCATCTGATTGACAGGTTTCAGGCATCAAGGCAAGATCCAGTCCATCAGATGCCCTACCCGAGCCCCAACGCGCGTACGTGGGACCGGACTTCGGGCGAGGCACAAGTCACTTCCGTGGAGTCCCGGCCAGAGCGCATCAGCGGCTGCCCCATCGAGATTCGAGGAGACCACCTGTGACTCGAACGACCTCAAGGGCGGTACGCATCGCGTTCGTGCTCTCAGAGCTGCATGCCGTGCTCGACCGGAACGATCTCGCCCGCACCGTCGAAGTGGCCCGCATGGCGGAGGACAACGGGATCGACGACGTGGTCGTCGGTGAGCACATCGTCATGGGGCCGGACGCGGCTCGCGACGGCCTTCCGAAGAAGACGCGTGGATTCCTGTCGCCGTGGCGGCAGAGCCCGGACCATCCGCATCTCGAGGGCCCGACGGCCCTGGCGGCGATCGCCGGGGCCACGAGCCGGGTACGCCTCGTGTCCGCTGCCCTTCTCGGCGCCCTGCGCCATCCCGTCGTGATGGCCAAGCAGTTGGCGACGCTCGACGTGCTGAGCGGGGGCCGGCTGGTGATCATGCCGTCGGTGAGCTGGCACCCCCGGGAGTACGAGGCGTGCGGTGTGCCGTTCTCGTCCCGCGGCAGGATCCTCGACGACGCCATCGGCGCCTGGCAGGCCCTGTGGGGCGAGCAGCCCGCCCGCTTCGAGTCCGGCTCGTTCTCGTTCGAGGACGTGTGGTGCCAACCGTCACCGACCCGTCCGGGAGGTCCCGCGATGTGGTTCGGCGGCAGCAGCCTGCACAAGCGCAACATCGAGCGGATCGTGCGCCACGGGTCGGGGTACTACCCCGCTCACTTCGTGAGCGGCGAGGACTGGGCCCGGCTCGACGCGGCCCTCGCCGCGGCCGGCCGCAGCCGTGACGAACTGGAGCTGGTCACCAGCATCCTCCCGTCGCTTCCGGCCGGCGGCGGACCCGCGAAACTCGCCGACTCGGTGGAGTTCCTGGAGTTCCAGATCGCCCAGGGTTTCACGACGTTCGTGGTGAACCCCGGCCAGTTCGTCGAGAAGGTCGAGGAGATCCCCGCGTTCGCCCGGCAGTTGCGCCAGCTGGTCGGCCGGTCCGCCTCCTGACCCGGGCCGGCCTCCTACGGCAGCGGTCCGGCACGGCAGAAGTCCTCCATCTGTCGAACGGTGGCGGACGGAGACCGCGTCGAAGCCCCGGCCCATCCCTCCGACGGGGGAATCGGAAGGCCGATGGGCCGGGGCGGTTCGTGGCGGCCGCTCAGGCCGAAACCTCCGGCTCCAGGTCGGGCCGGTCGCGGTGGGCGGGAGGCCGGTCGTCGCCCATCGGCGGCGGGCCGTCGGGGACACCGCCGGCGGGAGCCCCGGGCATGCTCGCGATCGGCTTCTCGGGGAGCAGGAAAGCGAAGGCCAGCGCGACGGCGAGCAACGGGACCACGTACCAGAAGACCGGGGTCAGGGCGCGCTGGTAGGCGACGACCACCGCGTCCTGCACCCCGTCCGGCAGGGAACGCACCAGGGCCGGAGTGATCGCGTCGGTGTCGCCGACGATCTGTGCGGCCTCGGTGGGGACACGGTCGGCGAGCTGGCCGGCGAGACGGTGGGTGAAGAGCGCGCCGACGACCGCGGTGCCGAGAGTGGCGCCGATCTCGCGGAAGAAGCCGTTGGCGGAGGTGGCGGTGCCGAGGTCCTGCGGAGGGAAGTCGTTCTGGATCGCGAGGACCAGCACCTGCATCATCAGGCCGACGCCGACCCCGAGCAGCAGGAGATGACCACAGACCACGACGAGCGGGGTGCCGGTGTCGAGGGTGGACATCAGCAGCGCGGCCACGGCGACGACGAACGTGCCGACGAGGGGATAGACCTTGTAACGGCCGGTCTTGCTGAGCCGCTGACCGGACACGACGGCACCGGCGGTGATGCCGATGACCATGGGCAGCAGCATCAGACCGGACGCGGTGGCGCTCATGCCGTACACCATCTGCAGGTAGGTCGGCAGGTAGCCGACGACGGCGAACATGCCGATCCCGATCACGATCATGCCGATGAGCGTGGAGTAGTTGAAGACGCGGCTGCGGAACAGCCGCAGCGGGATCACGGGCTCCTCGGCTCGGCGCTGGGACAGGAAGAACACTGTCCACGCCGCGAGGCCGCCGACGGCCAGGGCGAGGATCCGCGCGTCGGACCACGGGTAACGTGTTCCGCCCCAGGTCGCGACCAGCACCGTGCAGGTGACGGCGGCGGCCATCAGCGCGATCCCCGGGAAGTCGACGACGACCCTGCCGGGGCGGCGCGGCAGCCGCAGTACGGCGCAGGCCGCGAGGACGAACAGGCCCAGCGGCATGTTGAGCCAGAAGGCCCAGCGCCAGCCGATGCCGTCGGTCAGCCAGCCGCCGAGGAGCGGCCCGGCGACCGAGGCGAGGCTGAAGACAGCACCGAGCGGTGCCATGTACTTCGCGCGGTCACGGGGCGGCACCAGGTCGGCGATCACGGCCTGCGAAGTGATCATCAGACCGCCGCCGCCGAGACCCTGCACCACCCGGCCGACGATCAGCACGGTCATGTTCTGGGCCAGACCTGCCACGACGGATCCGACCAGGAACGCCGTGATTCCGGTGAGGAGGACGGTTTTGCGGCCGATCAGGTCGCCCAGACGCCCGTAGACGGGCATCACGATGGTCGCGGCCAGGATGTAGGCGGTCGTGACCCAGGCCAGGTGCTGGACGCCGTGCAGCTCTCCGACAATGGTCGGCAGCGCGGTCGCGACGATCATCTGGTCCAGGGAGGCCAGCAGCATCGCGGTCATCAGGCCGCAGTACACCAGCCCGAAACGCGGCGGAAGCCCGGACGGGGGCCCCTCCTTCGGGGCGGTCTCGGGAACGGGCTCGGTCATTCACAGCTCCAAGTCGTCGAAGGAGGTGACGCCGGGTACGGGGCCCGGCCGCCGGTGGCGGGGCCCCGTGACGCGCACGGCTCGTCACACGGCGGCCGGACCTGCCTCGATCAGGAAGATCTCGCCCGGCAGCGGGAGCTGCCGGAGCGTCGGAGCGGTGAAGCCGGCCTTCTCGCACAGCACACGGAAGTCGTCCGCGGTGCGCTCCAGTCCGCCGTGGTTCACCAGCATGTTGAGGTCACTGAGGTAGGCGCCGCGCTGCTTCGGGTCGACACGGGCCGGCAGTACGCTCTCGACGATCAGCAGCCTGCCGTCCTCGGCCATGGCCTGGCGTACGTTGCGCAGAATGGTGATGGCCTGCTCGTCGTTCCAGTCGTGCAGCACGGCCTTGAGCATGTACAGGTCGCCGCCTTCGGGTACGGAGGCGAAGAAGTCCCCGGAGGACGCGGTGAACCGGTCCTCGACGCCCGCCTGCCGCATCACCTCCGCGGCCCGGGCGGCCCCCTGGTCGGTGTCCAGAAGCACGCCCCGGAGCTGGGGGTTGTTCCGCAGCAGACCTGCCAGCACCGTCCCGTCTCCACCGCCTACGTCGACGACGGTGGCGAAGCGGCCGAAGTCGTAGTGCTGAGGCAGGACCTGTGCCGCCATGTGCGAGCCCTCGCTCATGGCCGCGTTGAAGTCGGCAGCGGACTCCGGGTGCTCCTGCAGGTACTCGAAGAAGGACTTGCCGAAGTAGTCGGGGAAGGCGGCCTCACCGGTCCGAACCGAGTCGGCCAGTCCCTCCCAGCTGCGCACCGTCACGCTGTCGGTGAACAGCCGTACCACCGAGGCCACCGAGCCCGGACGGCCGCTGTGCAGCAGGCTCCCCGCCGACGTGGTGCGAAAGGCCCCGGAGTCGGTTTCCTCCAGCAGGGACAACGCGGCCAGGGCGCGCAGCAGTCGCAACGTGGCCCCCGGGTGCGTACCGAGGGACGCCGCGACCTCGGCCGCAGTCGCCTCGCCCTCGCCGATGGCCTCGACGACACCGAGCCGGACCGCCGCACCCAGCGTGTGCGCGGTCGGCACGCCGAAGAAGCTGCGGACGACATGCTTGATGTCCTCCGGGTCAGGCATGCCGGGCGGGCCCATCGGCGGCTGCGGTATTCCGGATTCAGTATTCACTGACGCTCCCCTCGTAGCGAGCACCTTGGTGCCGCGTCGTTGTCAGGTGACTTCGTAAGGCGGCCGCAATGCGACCCCCCGATGCCGCAAACCTATGGCATTCCAACTACCGCCACAACAGCCTCAGTTGATTAATTGATCTGTTTTTCCGCCGCATCCGAAAAACGTTTCGCAGGCATGCCGAATATCCGAGCGTCACGCACGGAATTGGTAATTCCTTAAGTTGTCGAAGGGAGAATCCAGGGCGTCGATCAGCTGAGAATGCCGCGTTCGTAGCCCTCGGCCACGGCCGCGGCCCGGTCCTTGACACCCAGCTTCGTGTACAGGTGGTTGAGATGGGTCTTGACGGTCGCCTCACTGATGAACAGGGATTTGGCGATCTCCTTGTTGGTGGTGCCCTTCGCGACGAGTGCGAGGACCTCGCGCTCGCGGGCGCTGAGCGGCGGTGCGGCCGCGGCGTGCGGTTCGGGCTTCCTGACCCGCGAGACCAGGCGGGAAGCGACGGCCGGTGACAGCACCGTGCGTCCCTCCGCCGCCGCCCGCACCGCGTTGAACAGCTCCTCGCGCGGAGCGTCCTTGAGCAGGTATCCGGTGGCGCCGGCCTCGATCGCCGGAATGACGTCGGAATCGGTGTCGTACGTGGTCAGGACCAGCACCCGACTGCGCAGCCCGAGCCGTGCCAGCTCGGCGATGGCCGCCACGCCGCTGCCGCCCGGCATCCGCAGGTCCATCAGCACCACGTCGGGGTCGAGACGCCCGGCGAGCGCCACCCCCTGCGGGCCGTCGGACGCGTCGCCCAGTACCTCGAAGTCCGGCGAGGTGGCGAACATGCCGCGCAGACCGTCCCGCACCACCGGGTGGTCGTCGACCAGCAGCAGGGTGATGGGGCGGGGGTCACGAGTCATCGCGCACCAACGGTACCCGCGCCGACACCGCCGTACCGCCGCCGGGCTCGGTCTCGATCTCCACGGTGCCCGCCACACGCGCGGCGCGCAGGAGCATGCCGTCCAGGCCGAAGCCGCCGCTCGTGGAGCGGGGCGGCCGGCTGCCGGGATCGAAGCCGCAGCCGTCGTCGCGGACGTCCAGGGTGACCTCGTCGTCCAGGTAGGAAAGGGTCACGGCGACACGGTCGGCGTCGGCGTGTTTCGCCGCGTTGCCCAGCGCCTCCTCGGTGATGCGGAGCAAGGTTGCCTCGATCTCCTTGTGCAGTGGTTCGACGGTCCCGGTGACGACGAGTTCCAGGCGGGCCCCCGACAGGGCCTGCCGGCGGTCCACGACCTCCTTGAGCGCCTCGGGCAGCCTGCGCTGCTCGAGCGGCCCGGGGGTCAGATTGTGTACGGACCGCCGTGCCTCGCCGAGGCTGTGCCGCGCCAGTCCGGCCGCCCGCTCGACGTGGGTCCGCGCGATGGACTCGTCGGTGCTGTCGGCGGCTGCCTGAAGCTGGGTGATGATGCCGGCGAGTCCTTGGGCCAGGGTGTCGTGGATCTCGGCCGCCAGCCGTCGGCGCTCGTGAGTGACGCCGGCCTCCCGCGCCTGCACGAGCAGTTGGGCCTGCAGTGTGGCGTTCTCGGCCAGCGCCTGTTCCAACCGGGAGTTGCTCAGCTCGAGCGCCTCGATGGTGGCCTTCTGCTGCCGATGCCGCTCCGCCTCTTGGTCGCTGAGCCGGTCGAGGACCAGGGCGAGCGTGGTGTGCAGCGCGAACAGCGCGAGGAAGACGGTCAGCTGCAGGGTGCTGCCGGGTGCCGGGCCGTCGGGCACGGTGGACTGGGACGCGGCGAGCGTCGCCGCGATCGCGAGCAGGCCCCAGCGCCGCTGTCGGCGGGGCAACTGCCTGCCCGCGTCGAAGTAGCCCATCACCGCGTAGATCGAGAAGAACGGGTTGAGCCAGCTCAGCGCGGTGGCCAGTACCGTGCGCACGACGAAGTAGACGACCCGGCGTGGGTCCAGCTCGGGCAGCCGCCGCAGCGCGCCGTCCCAGGCCAGTTGCCAGCCAAGGGCGACCGCGGTGAGCACGGCGGCCGTGTACGTCTCCGCCGCGCTCATCAGCACCTGGGACGTGGCGAACGCGACGAAGGCTCCGATGCCGAGGAGAGCGTACGGGCCCCAGCGCAGGAAGCCCTGCCAGCCCGGCCCTGTCTGCGGTGCTCCCGTCATGCGCTCAGCTTTCCCCTGGTTCCCGGTTTCGCGTCGATGCTCGCACTCCCCGCCGCTATTCCCAGCGGAACCAGCGGGCCGCCGTAGCCATCAGCACGACGCCCCACAGGCCGAGCGCGGCCAGGTGGTCCCAGGCCGGCCAGCTGCCGGTGGCGGCCTGGCTCAGGGCCTGGGCGGTGGCACCGAACGGAGTGAGTTCCACGATCTGCCGAAGGGTCTCGGGCAGGACCTGGACCGGGACGTAGATGCCGGCCGCGAACATCGCGGGGAAGAAGACCGACATACCGATGGCCGTGGCCGCCTTCGCCGTCCGGGCGACCGAGGTGATCACCGCGCCCATCGCGAGCGACGCAACCGCCGCGAGCGCCAGCGTCACCGCGTAGGCGAGCCAGTTCTGCGGCAGGGCGACGTCGTAGACCAGGTTGCCCAGGACCAGGACGAGCAGCGCGGCGAGCAGGGCGGCCGCCAGGTGCAGCACCATCTGGGCCACCAGCAGGTCGGCCGGGCGGGCCGGGGTGGTGCGCATCCGGCGCAGGATGCCGCGCTCGCGGTATCCGGTCAGGGCGGCCGGCATGGCCTGCAGGCTCGCCGTGATCAGCGCGACCATCACAGTGCTCGGGACGTACACGTCGATGGCCCGCAGACCGCCGAGGGCGGCGTCGGGCTCGCGGTAGCCGGGGATCAGGCCGAAGGCGATGAGCAGCAGGGGCGGGAAGACCAGCACCCAGAAGAGAGTGCCGGGCTCCCGGGTGAACAGTCGGGTCTCGGTCTTCAGCACCGCACCGGACGCGGGGGTGAAAACGGGCATCTCAGTGTCCTCCTCGGACAGCGTCGGCGTCGGCGGACTCGGCGGTGACGGCACGCCCGGCGGACGCCTCCGCCTCCCTGGCGGTCAGTCCCAGGAAGGCGTCGTCCAACGTGGCGTCCACCACCCGCAGTTCCGCGGCAGTGACGCCGTTGCGGGCCAGCATGGTGATCACGGCGTTGACGGTGTCGTCGGTGCCGTTGATGACCAGCCGAGAGCCCTGCCGGTTCACGGACACTGCGCCGGGCAGCGCGTCCAGCTCGGCGTCGGGCAGTGGCCGCGAAGGGCGGAAGGAGATCGTCGTCGGGCTGTCCGACCGGCTGACCAGCCCCGCGGGGGAGTCCAGCGCCACCAGCTTGCCGCGGTCGATCACCGCGACCCGGTCGCACAGGTGCTCGGCCTCCTCCATGAAGTGGGTGACCAGCAGGATGGTGACGCCCGAGTCCCGTACGCCCTCGATCAGCTTCCAGGTGTCACGGCGGGCCCGCGGGTCGAGCGCCGTGGTCAACTCGTCGAACACGACGATCCGCGGGCGTCCCACCAGGGCGAGGGCGATGAACAGCCGCTGCTTCCAGCCACCGGACAGCTTTCCGAACGGCCTGTCCAGCATGGTGTCGAGGCCGAGCCGTTCGGCGATCGGCCGCCAGTCCGCCGGCTCGGGATAGAACGTCCGGTACAGCTCCAGCGCCTCGCTCACGGTGAGCTTCGCCTGCAGCTCGCTCTCCTGGAGCTGCACGCCGAGGATCCGGGTCAGCTCACGGCGCTGGCGCACCGGATCGAGCCCGGCGACCCGGATGGTCCCGGCATCGGGTACGCGCAACCCCTCGACGCACTCGACGGCGGTGGTCTTCCCCGCCCCGTTGGGGCCGAGGATCCCGAAGATCTCGCCCTCCTCCACGGTGAAATCCACGCCGTCCACGACGGCCCTGCCTCCGTAGGACTTTCGCAGTCCTTTGACCTCGACGATCGCCATGGTCACCAGCTTCCCGTCCACGGCGGACCGCCGCCATCGGCCATCACGCCCCTCTTGACATCCACCGATCGGTTGATGCGGACGCCGTCCGGCGGCCCCTGCCTCCGGCTCACCGGCCCGCCTCCCGGTACACGTCGGCCAGTCCGAAGGCGAGGTCGATCGCCTCCGGGCCGGTCAGCAGGGCACCGCCGCCGCTCTCCTCGCCGGCGACGTCGACGCGCACACCGCCAGGATGGGTGCCGAGGGCCCGGTGAACCTCGACGAAACCGCGGACCTCGCCCAGCACCGCCGCCACCAAGGCGGACCTGTCGCCGATGGGCACGAGGGCCGGCTGGGGATCGCTGATCCAGCAGACCCGGGCCCCCTCGGCGAGCGTCTTCTCCACCAGCGGCGGCAGCACGTCACGCACCTGGTCGGCGCCGACGCCGACCGCGAAGGTCAGCCGCCCCGGCTCGCGTTCGGGATCGAGCCGGTCCAGATGACCCAGCACGGTGTCCACGGCCGTGTCCCGCCCGATCCGGACCACGACGGCGTTACTCACGCCCGCGAGGTAGTCGGCGTGCGGGCCGTCCGGCGGCCTGTCGGCATCGGTCCACAGCAGATGTCCGCTCGACGCGCAGGAGCCACCGCCCCGGGCGCTGTCGCGGGTCAGGGCCGCCTCGTAGTCCAGCAGCACCGCGTCATGGCTGACATAGGTCTCCATGTCGTCGTGCGAGCGCATGCCCATGGACCGCAGAAACGACACGGCCCGGTCCATCTCCTCGGCCAGCGGCCGGTGCCGGTGCGCGTCCGGGGTCTGCTCCAGGTGTCTCATGTTCCAGGCGTGTGCCTGGAACATGTCGGCGTATCTGCCGTCGGTGAAGGCGCGCACCAGGTTGAGGACGGCCGACGACGTCCGATACGTCCGCAGCAGGTGGTCAGCGTCGGGCGGGGGCGGTGCCGCGGTGTCGGGCAGGAGCGGCGGGCCCGCCGCCCGGCCGACCTTGACCACGGGCAGGGCCGCAGCGTACGCGAGGAGGACGGCCATCTGCAGGAGGGTGCCGAGCATGCCGCGCACGGCTTCCGCCCGGACGCTGCCAAGGGCCTGCGTGGCGCCGCCGCCCTGGAGCAGCAGGGCCTCGCCCCGTGCGACGGCGGCCAGCCGGTGCCGCAACCGGTCGCACTCGGGCGCGAAGACGAGTGGCGGCGCCTGGTGCAGCTGTTCCAGTGTGGGATCGAGCGGCACCGGGGCGGGCCGTTCGGCGGGCTGAGGTGTCATGTCGTGGTCCCCGATTCGACCGCGTGCAGCGGGTGAGTACGGATGTCGGCCGGGATCAGCCGGAGGAACGCCAGCTGTGGGGCGAGGGGAAGTGCCTGTACCGCTCCGGACGCCGCCACAGGGTGCGGGTGGTGCCGGTCCCGGCCGCGGATTCGGCCGCGGGACGGGCGCCGGCCCGGGCGAGAAGGAGCACGGTGAGGGCGGCGAGCTCGTGGGGCTCCGCGTGGCCCCTCACGATGCGCACAAGGTTGTCGTCGCTCATGAATGCCTCCGTCACTGGGGCGGGTTGCCGTGCTTGCGGGACGGCAGGTCGGCGTGCTTGGTCTGGAGCATCGCCAGGGAACGGATCAGTACCTCGCGGGTCTCCGCCGGGTCGATCACGTCGTCGACCAGGCCGCGCTCCGCCGCGTAGTACGGATGCATCAGCTCGGCCTTGTACTCCTTGACCATCCGGGCCCGCATGACGGCCGGGTCGTCCGCCTCGGCGATCTGCCGGCGGAAGATGACGTTGGCCGCCCCCTCCGCGCCCATCACGGCGATCTCGTTGGTCGGCCAG
>NZ_BMTT01000032.1 GCF_014649815.1 Streptomyces mutabilis
TAGAGGTGCAGGTTCCGCCACCCGTGGACGCGGGCCATGTACGCGGCGGCGGCCTCGATGATGCCGGCCCACCGCTGGTGTCCGAGGACGACGAAGCCGATCGGGAAGAGGCGGTCCTCGGTCGGGTCGTCGATGCCGGTGACGTACAGGCCGCGATGGACGATGAAGCCGTTCTCCGCTGCGTCCTCGCCGGGCGTCCAGAGCTGTTCGGCGGGGTGCATCATGCCGTCGTCGCCCTCGCTGGTCACGAGGTCGTACAGGCCGGTGGTGGTCATGCGCTCGCTCCGTTGCTGGTGTCGGCCGCTTTGAGAACGCGCGGGAGATGGACGTGGAGGTGTTCGACGTTGACCTGGCGGCCGCGGTCCCGGAGTGCTCGGGCCAGGAGTTCGGTGAGACCGCTGGCACGGTGCCGGCCTCCCGCGCAGCCGATGGCGATGCGGCGGGGGCCGGCGGGGAGGTCGGCGTAGTCGGCGAGGTTGGCGAGCAGCTCGCGGGCGCCGGGGGTGTTGAGGACGACGTCCTGGACGCGGGGGTCGAGGCCGTCGAGGTCGAGGATGCCGCGGGCGGCGGCCGGGTCGCGGAGCCGGTCGCGAACGTCCTCGATCCGGTCGGCGCCAGGCGGGATGGGAGTCCCGTCGGGGCCGGTGGGCAGGTGCAGGTAGCCGAACGAGATCAGACGGATCGGATGGGTCGGGCGCACGAAGGGCCTCCAGGTCGCTGGTGAAAAGCGGGAGCGCCAGAGCGCCACGCCTGTCCGGGGAGGGCAGGCGCGGCGCTCTGGTGGGGGTGTGTGGTGTTCAGGGGGTCGATGCCACGGCCGTGCTGAGGATGTGGGCGTGGTCGAACGCGAGGCGTTCCGGCAGGTCGTTCAGGGGCCACCAGCGGGCGGTGCGGGCGTCGTCTCCGGCGGTGATCGTGGTACCGGTGGGGACGACGGCCGCGAAGGCGACGGTGACGTACCGGCCGCGAGGGTCGCGGTCGGGGGCGTCCCAGACGCCGATCGGGCGCAGGTCGTCGACGGTGACGGTGACGCCGGTTTCCTCCGCCAGCTCGCGGGCGGCAGCTGCGAGGCTGGTCTCGCCGGGGTCGACGTGGCCGCCGGGGAGCGCCCATGCGCCTTCGTGCGGCGGCCATCCGCGCTGGATCAGCAGGACCTCACGGTCGGGTGTCAGGGCGACGACGTCGGCGGTGTAGCGGATCGTCTCGAAGGTCTCGGTCATGGGTGCCTCTCGGTTGGGTGGGCTAGTGGACGGTGTCGGTGACCACGAGGAACTGGTCGGTGCGCAGGTCCATCACGACCCGGGCGTCCGGGTGGCCTTGGGTGCGCTGGGCGGCGGCGTACTCTTCGGCCGGCCAGGAGCCGCGGGGGCTTCCGGCGGGGAATCGCTCGAGGACGGTCCGGGGCGGGGTGCTGGTGTCGGAGGTGGTCATCAGGCGTCGCCGCCGTTCACGCGCTCGTGGATGTCGATGAGGGTGGCGATGGCGTCGGGGTTGTCCGCCAGGCCGACCCACTGGCCGTGCGCGGTGAAGACGGGCACGGCGTCGGTGTCGGCGTTGAAGACGACGCAGTAGTCGCCGTACCGGTCCATCACCATGTCCCGCAGGATCGGGACCAGCGCGGTGTCCAGGACCTCCAGGGCGTCGACGGTGAGCCGGGCGGGCTCGCCGGGCGACGGCGGCTGGACCAGGGTGCCGGTGACGCGGACCAGGTCGCTGGGCTGTATGCCGGTCAGCAGCTCGTGGGTGATCCGGGCGTCCTCGCTGGTGCAGGACACGATCGTGTCGGGGGCGTCCTTGGCGACGGTGTCCGGGTCGTCGGGTCGGACGACCAGGTCGAAGGTGGCGGTGCCGCGCGGGCCGGGGGCGGGCGGCACGTCGATCCAGCCGTCGACGGTGCAGTGCTTGGTGGTCATGAGTGGGCCTCCGCCAGGGTCTCGGTGGGGCGAGGGGAGCGGGGTCGGGTGGTGCGCTGGGCGATGTCCAGCAGCTCGCGGTTGCGCCGCTTCTGGGCGTCGGTGAGCGGGCGGGCCGTCGCGCCGCCGTGGCGGTGCCAGAGCGGGGAGGCGGGCGGCTCGGGGTAGGCGAGGGCGTGGTCGACGTCGCGTTCGGTTCTGCTCATGGAGGTCCTCCAGGTGGAGGTCAGGCGTGGTCGCCTTGGCCCTTCTTGGACTTGGACTTGGGCTTCGGCGCGAGGTCGGAGGCGAACCGCCCGAGGCGGGCCTCAACGGGGTTGGCGGTGATCCAGTCCTCCGCGCATGCCTTGTGTACGGGCTCCTCGGAGTGGGAGCGCATGGGCGTGGGCTGGCCGCACAGCGTGCAGGGGAGGTCCTGCCAGCGGTCGAAGTGCCGGCTGTCGCGCCAGACGAGAAGGTGGCCGGGAGCCGGGATCAGGCCCGGCTCGAACGGCGGCTTCTTCTCCTTCTTGCGTCCCTGGCGGGTCACGGCCGGAAGTTGGGCAGCTGCTGGAACACGCGGTGCAGCAGGTCCGGCGACGGCTTCCAGGGCACGACCTGCCCGCGGGCGGGGACCGGCAGCGGCAGCTCCTGGACGTCGTCGAGCACCAGGTGCCAGGCGGCCGGGTGCGCCCACTGCGAGCAGAGCGGCGCTCCCTCGGGGTCCTGGTGGCAGTCGGTGATCCGGGCGACACCGACGACCGCGCCCGTGACCAGCTGGCGGCCGCGGATGGTGCGGCCGATCAGCGGGATGCGCAGGGCGGGCTGTTCGATGGTCTTGCTGGTGTGCAGCAGCACCCAGCCGGTCCGCCACCGGCCGGGACGGTTCTCGATGGTCTTGGCACCGGCGAGGATGCAGGCCGCGTACGGTTGCCGGATGCTGATGCCGCGGATCCAGTCGCCCTCGGGCAGGGTCGCGCTGCTCATGCGGCTCGCCCCCACACGGCCGTGCCCGGACGGCCGGCCCGGCGTCCGTTGACGGACGGCACCGCGACGTGAGCGGCGTCGGCGACGATCGCGCGGCCGGAGTGCTTGCCGTCGTACAGGGCGGCGTCGGCGGTCCTCTGCAACAGGCTCAGGTCGCGGGAGCCGACCGCGGCAGGGGTCGCGGCGCCGACTGATGCGGCGACGTCGACGGTGCGCCCGTCCTCGAGGACGACGGGGGTGTGCAGCATGCGGACCAGTTGCGCGAGGCGCTGCTCCAGGCGGGTGGCGGGCAGCTCCAGGACGACGGCGAACTCATCGCCTCCGAGCCTGCCCACGGCCGCGCGGGGGCCCGCCCACGCGGTGAGCCGGGCGGCGGTCGCGGCCAGGACGGCGTCGCCGGCGGCGTGACCCATCGTGTCGTTCACGGCCTTGAAGTGGTCCTGGTCGACGAGGACCACGGCCGTGTTGTCGCCGTGGCGGGCCAGGAGCCGGCGGGCGCGGGCGGTGTAGGCGTCGCGGCGCAGCAGGCCGGTCAGCGGATCCTTCCGGGTCGCCGCGAGTCGGCGGTGCAGCGCGACGGCGTGCAGGGTCCAGCCGGTCAGTGGCAGCGCGGCGGTGGTGATCAGGAGGGTGCGCGGGCCGATCCGGCCCTGAACGCGCAGGACGGAGTCCATACTGGGGTTCTCCCTCTCGTCTCGTACGGGTTGGGTGGGCCCGGGACGGGCGGTTGGTTTGGACGCCGTGTCGTCCGTCCCGGGGCGTAGCTACAGCTCGAAGTCGCTGCGGGTGGTCCAGCTGTAGGGGCTCTTCCAGGGGCCGGCCTTCGCGGCGTGCCAGTCGAGCTCCCAGCCGGGCCGCAGCCCGTGCGCGGTCCAGTTGTCCGGCTGCTGGCCGGGGATCTCCAGTCCGGCCTGCTGCGCGGCGAGCGTCGCGTCGTACGCCTCGTGGGCGCGTCGCAAAGCTGTACTGCGGGAGTCCGCCTCGCCGGCGAAGACGTGCAAGCCCCGCAGGGCCGGGTTGCTGGTGTGGTGTATCGGGACGTCGACCTCATAGACCTCGCGGTGCGGCATGACGACCCATCTCCTCTCGCTCTCGTGGTTGAGGGGCCACTGCGACCGCCCCGGCCCCGGCGGGTGCGGGGTCCGGGGCGGCACAGAGTGCGCTCAACTCGAAGGCGGGGTTCAGCTGGCCATCGTGACGGCGTCGCGCAGGTGCGTGCGTGCCCAGGCCAGCAGCGACGCCTGGTCGCCGTCCGTGCTGGTCAGTGCGTCGGTGAGGTGACTGGCGGCGCGGTCCAGTTCCTCGCTGGCCTCCCGCCAGGTGCCGATGCTGGACGCGGCGAGGACGTCGCGGACCTCTTCGATCAGGCCGATGAACGCGTTCGGCGTGGTGCCGCGCGGCGCCTGGTCGCCGATGAGGGCGGCGAGGTCGGCGGCGAAGCAGTCACGGAGCGCGGCGACGGTGTCCGTGCGGGTCTGGGTGGCCATGAGGGGTCTCCTTGTCAGTAGTCGAGCTGGATCGTGATGGGGCGCCGGGGGTCTCCGGTGTGGGTGTGGACCGTGCGGCGGTGCGCGGCGAGGCCGGCGGCCCCGCCCTGGATGGGCAGAGGGCAGTCCGGACAGCCGTGCCACCAGTCGTCTCCGGCCGGGAGGTCGACCGGGGTGAGCGGGTGGGGGTGCGGCGGCTGGGCTCTCATTCCGTCTCCCTTGAGCCGGGGACGTAGTCGATGGCCGTGGCGACGTGGTGGATGTGCATGAGGCTTCCGGCGTCGTCGATCCGGTCCCGCAGCCTGTCCAGTTGCGCCCACGCCCGCCGCAGCTGCTGCGTGAGCCACTCGGTGTCGGCAGGGGCGGCGGCGACGAACTCCCCCAGCGGGAGGTGTTCGGGGCCGCTGGTGCCGAGGACGGCGACGGGCCGGCCGTCGTCGTCCTCGATGACGCCGGTGTCACCGCCCCTCTGCCGCCAACCGCCGGGAACGGCCTTCAGCCGGGCCTCGATGGCGGTCAGCCGGTCCGCGTCGGGGTGCTGGGCGGCCAGGTAAGCGGTGGCCCGGGTGGCTTCCTCGTCGGTGAACAGTTCGGCGAGGCGGGTGCTGTCGGCGTACCGGGCGCGATGCAGGTACTCCTGGGCGAGCTGCCAGTCCGTCCGGTCCGGCTGCGCGCTGGTTTCACGGTGGGCCTGCTGGTTCGGCATGACGTCCATCCCTCTCTGGTCCTGGTCCCGGGGATTGTGCTGCTTGAGGGACCACCGCGACCGCCCCGGCCTCCGTCGTACGGAGAGGCCGGGGCGGCACGGAGCGTCCGTCAGGCGCGGTAGACGGGAGGGCGGACTCCGGCACGCAGCTCGCGGATGATCGAGCAGGGGCCCTTGGTGGCGCAGAATGCGTCGTCGGTGTCCGGCAGGGCGTTGCCCGTCGTGCCCCACATGTCGCGGGCGAGCGCGTTCACGGTGCGCAGCATCTCGCCGTTGTTGGGGCGGCAGGCGCTGTGCTTGTCGCCGACGCCGTGCCGGTGGGCGCTGATGATGTGCTGGCGGGCCTGGCGGGCGGCCCAGCGGCGGCTGCTGGGGCCGGTGTTCTCGTGGACGTGCCCGCTGTCGTAGAAGGTGTCCAGGTGGCAGGCGGTGCAGTGGTAGGTGACCAGCTGCTCCGCCTCACTGTCAGGAAGCCACTTGCCTTCGAATTCGTAGACGATGACTTCGGCGCCCGGGGTCTCGGTGTGCGCGAAGGCGGTGACCAGGCCGACGCCGTCCGCGATCGCACCGCGCGCCTGCACGTTCCAGAAGGTGCGGGGGATGAACGTGTCCCAGCCCTTGCCGTGGGGCCACTGGGCGTACAGGACACCCTGCGAGGCGTCGAAGGTCGCCTTGCCGTCGACGTTCTCGCGCTTGTACTGCTCGATCTGCTCGATCGACCCGAAGTATGTCGCGGAGAACTCCTCGGACTCCAGGAAGATCAGCCCGTACCCGTCGCGGGTGTCGTGGCCGTTCTCCTTGAGCATGTCGACCATGTCCTCGTAGCCGGGGGTCGTGGGGGTGATGGTGGCGACGAGGGGCAGCCGGTAGTAGTCGCAGCTCGTGACGTGGGCCGGGTGGTCCTCGCTGACGTGGTGCGGGGTGCCGTACGTGTTCGTGATCGTGATGCCCATGACGGGGTGTCCTTCCTGGGAAAACGGCGGGCGCCGGGTGAGCCCGGCGCCCTGTGGGGTGGTTCGGCGTGGCGGCGGTACGCCTCACGCGCGGACCGCGTCGGCGTACTGCGCTTCGAGGTCGGCGCGGCCCTCGGGGTCGTCGTCCTGGAGGTCGTGGTCGTCGGCCTCCTGGTCCACGCCGTCGCCGTGGACGGTGCAGACGAGGTCCGGGTCGTTGTCCATGGCGCCGGTCAGCGCCCGGAACAGGCAGCTGACGCTGTAGGCCGGCGCCCACGCCTGCCCGTCGCACTCCGGGTCGAAGGGGCACGGCAGCAGGATGTCGAAGCCGAAGTCGCCCTCGCCGTCGACGTCCTCGCGCAGCGCGAGGGTGAGGTACTGCTGACCGAGGCGGATCTCCGCGACGCGGTCCCGGCCGGTCACCAGGTCCGAGCCCGGCCGCCACCGCCACAGCGGCAGGATCTCCGGGCCGAAGAAGCGGCGGGCCAGCCACAGGTCGCCCAGGCCCTCGCTGCCGTCACGCCCGAGGTCGGCCTCCCGCACCTGCGAGAGCCGCTCCAGGAACGGCTCCAGCCGGTACAGGGCGTCGGCGAAGACCACCGTGTTGAAGCCTTCGGCCGCGAGCCGCTGATGGGACGCGACCATGGCCTGGTGCTGGGCGCGGACGACGTCCTCGGGCACGCGCCGGTTGGCCGGGCGCGGGCCCTGGCGCTCCAGGCAGACCGGCAGCGGCGTGGCGACGATGACCGCGACGGTCGGCATGCCGTGCCGCTTGGCGGCCATCACCAGTTCCACCCGCACGCTCTGTTCGACGTTGGTCGCGTCGATGACCGTGTTGAGCTTGCGGGCCATCCGGCGTTCCAGGATCAGCTTGAGGACGTCGGCGGCATCGGCCGTGGCGTCCTGCCGGCCGGGGTCGTCGCTGACCGTGCCGCGCAGGTCGTCGAGGGAGAGGACCTGGGAGGCCTGCCAGGTGCGGGCCAGCGTCGACTTGCCCGAGCCGGAGGCACCGATCAGGACGATCAGCCCGTTCTCCGGCAGGTCCGGGTACAGCACCGAGGTCATTCGACGTCTCCTTGCGGGTCGAGGGAGCGGGCCGCCCAGTTCAGGCGCTGCCCGGCGTTGTCGGTGAGCAGCGCGGCGGCCTCGTGCAGGGGACAGGAGGCATCGCCGTCGCGGTCGGGCTCGAGCTGCTCCGCCCGCCGTGCGGCGGTGCTGACCAGCTGCGCGAGGGCGGGGAAGAGGCCGCCGGGGACGTCGATGTCCTCCTGGAGCTCGCGCAGGATCGCGGCGAGCTCGCGGGCGTCGACGTCGTCGGCGTTCAGGTCGTCCTCGATCTGCTGGAGGGCGAGCTGGGCGATGCCGAGCGAGGCCCGTACGCGGTCCAGGCGGGTGCGGCTCACCGGCGGCCGCCGGGGCGGGTCGTGAGCCAGGTGGTGACGGCGGCGGCGCCGATGCCGATGGCACGGTGAAGGGCTGCGTCCAGCTCCATCCATGCGCTACCCGGCCCGGTCACCTCCTTGGTGACCACGCCCTCGTCGTCGAGACGGACCGCCTGGCAGTGCTCGATGTAGCCGGTCTTCTTGGTCTTCTTCGCCAGCCACAGCAGTAAGGCGCCGCGGTCGATCGCGGCGTGCGTTCCTGCATTGATGGCCGCACCGGCGAGCAGCGCGGTCGGCGTGAGGCGATAGCCGAACACGCGGGTGATGCCGATGGTCGCTGCGACCTGCACGGCGGTATAGGAGGCAACGTGGCGGGTCACGTGGTGGCGGCCAAGGATGCTTGCTCCCCAGACCGGTTCACCACTCTCCTCGCGGGTGGGGTCCTGGTCGACGCGGGTGCCATCCCGGTAAACGAGGTGGTCGCCGTACAGCCGCTTCAGGGAAGCCGACGTGGATCCCTGAGCCCAGTGGTCGCAGAGGGGATGCAGCTCGCCGAAAGTGGCCAGCAGGGTGCCGAAGACGGCGAGGCGCTCGGTGGTGAGGTGACGGGGCATGCTGGAGGTCTCCTGATCTCGAAGGGGTGAGGGAGCGGGCGGCCGGCCTTTTGCCGGTGCTGCGGCCGCCCGGCGGGCTCCGTCCCGGCCTGTATGGCCGGGACGGGGCCTGCGTTACGCGGCCAGCCGGTGAGCGGCGGGGGCTGCGGGTGCGAGGTAGCTGCTGGGGTCCACGGGCGTGCCGTCGAAGCACTCGATGCAACAGCCGAGCTTTTTCGAGAGGCAGCAAAAGAACCGCCTCCCGCAGTCCCCGCAGGTCTGGCGAGCGGCCATGGCCCGGTCCAGGGCCCATTCCTGAGCGAGCGTCGGGACGCGCTTGGGCACGGCCAGGTCGACGCGGAGCAGGAAGCCGCGGGTGGGGTGGTTACACGACCACTGCGGCCGGTACGAGCACCACTTGCAGCGCAGGATCGCGACCGGGTCGTTGCCGCCGGGGCTGAGGCCCATGTCCCTGAGCTGACGCCGCGTGACGAGTCCTTCGGGGACCGCGCCGCGATCGAACTCCGGCAGGAACGCCTCCGAGCGGGGCACGCGCTTGATCTCGCGGCGCCGCTTCCTGCGCCTCCTGGGCATCAGCGGCTCCAGGCGCCGGGCAGCCGGTCGGGGCGCTGCGGGTAGCGGGGGCCGGGGCGCTGCGGGCGGGGCCGGCCGATCCGGCGGCGCGGGCGGGGGATGAGCACGAGTGATCTCCTCCAGTCGTCGGTGGGCAGCGCTGCGCCCCGTCGACGTGGTGCTGGTGTCGGCGGGGCGCGGCGGGTGGTGCGTTCGGCCGGGCGGCCTGTCCCGTCCTCGCCCGGCCCCTGGGTGCGGGGCGGGCGAGGACCGGGCAGGGCGTCAGGTCTTCAGTGGGTGCGGAGCGTGCGGTCAGCGGTGGAGCGGGTGGACGTTGTCGTCGAAGTCGTCGCCCGCCGGGGCCGGGGCGGGGAGGGTGGCGTGCAGGTGGAGCTCGGGGTTGAACTGCGGCATGAACTGCGGCGGGTGGTTGTGGACGATGGGCCGCAGGGTCAGGCCGCGCAGCGCGAAGGCGCTGGCGAGGGCCCACATCAGGGCGGCGAGCCCGGTCGCGGCGGCGCGTCCTCCGGCCGGGGCTGCGGACCAGATCATGGCCAGGCTTGCCAGGCCCCACAGCGTCCAGGCGATGCGAGCGCCGGCGTTGCCGAAGAACCCGCCGATGAGCCCGAGCAGTCCGGCCAGTTGCCAGAACGCGTACAGGGCGGCGGGCGCGACGGTGAGGTGGGCGGCCTGGTCGGCGAGGAACGCCCGGATCGGGTGGTCGACCGTGCCCCACAGTCCGCTGCCGTCACCGGCGTCGGTGGCCTGGACATCGGAGAGGCCCGCGAGTGTGGCGGAGGCGATGTCGCCGGCGGCGTCGACCATCATCACGATGAGGCTGAGCCCGGCGAGCAGTCCGGCCGTTTTGATCCACACGGCGATCTCGTGCCATCCGGCGTGCCGGGCCTGGAAGATCTCCTCCCACCGCTGGTGGAGGAAGCCGCCTTCCTCCCAGGACTTGCGCCAAGCGGTACGCAGCCGCGCCAGGCGCTGCGTGCCCTTGCGGGCGGGTGGCAGTTCGAGCTGGTCGAGGATGCTGTTCGGGCGGTGCTGGCCGTTCATCTGCCTGTCGTTGTGGGACATGGGGCAGTCGCTCCTTCGTCTGGGAAGTCGGTGGCGTGCGTGGTGTCCGGCCGGGTGGCCTGCCCCCGCGTCCGGCCCCCCGGGTGCGGGGTTCGGGCGCGAGGCAGTGGACCCGGAGCGGTTACAGGCCGCGGGCGTCGGCGAGGCCGGCGGCCTGGTCGACCATGCGGATGGGGACGCGGCTGCTGCCGTGGGCGTCGTTGAAGGACGGCACGGAGTCGACGTCGCCGAACTTGCGGCGGATCGCGTCCAGGAGCACGGCGGCCGCGTCGGCCTCCAGGCCGCTGTCGCCGCGGGCCTCGGCCCGGATAGCACCGAGCATGCAGCGGGCGCCGTCCTCGTCGACCAGCGCGCCGGAGCACCAGCCGCCGGTGAGCAGCCGGTGGTGGGCGCGCTGCAGAAGGGCCGCGACCGGCGTCGGGTAGGACTCCGGCGGCGGCTGGAGCGTCGGGGTCAGCGGGACGGTGACGACGTCGGCCAGGTCCACGGGCTCGGTGGGGATGTGCGCCGTGTTGATCTCGTAGGCGACGGCCGCTTCGTCCAGGCGCGCGGTCATCTCCGCCTTCACGAGGGTGAGGCGTTCCTCGAGGGTCAGCTCCGCCGGCGGCGCGGCGGCCGGGACGGGCTGTATGGGCTGGGTGGTCGGGGCGGGGTGGTCTATGGCGGGGGAGAGCGAGGCATGGGACATCGGGGCTCCAGGCAAGGGCGCCGAAGGGCGCCGCCGGGATGGGTTTCCGGCGGCGCCCTTCGGCGTTGCGTAGTGGGGGAGTGGGCGTTTGGGTGTCGGCGCACCCGTGTCCCGGGCATCCTCGGACCATCAGGCGCGGGGAAGGGGCTGGGGTGGAGTTCGTCTTCGATTGCGGATGGTGCGGGGGTGACAACTACTTCGTGGGCAAGCAGGTCGGCTTCTGGGTCGACAAGTGGGAAGTGCCCGCGGAGTGGGACTGCCGTTTCTGCGACGGGCTCAACTACACGCCTGACCCGCCGTGGACGGAGGCGTAGTCAGAGGCTGGAGATCAGTCCGGCGAGCGAGGCGAGGCCGCTGTTGATGGTCGGGGCCAGGCCGGTCGCGGCGAGGGTGAAGCCGAACAGCGTGCAGGCCAGCGCGGAGCCGACGCGGACGTAGCCGCCCTTGACCAGGACGACGACGATGATGCCCAGCAGCGCGGCGGCGGAGATGGACAGGGCCACGGTGGTGGTGCTCCTTCAGAGGGAGTCGGGTGGGGCCGGCCGCGCTCGGGCGGGCCGGCCCCGGGGGATGGATGGGGTGTGATCAGGCGTCGGTGAGGCTCTTGATGGCCTCCAGCGCCTGGCGGGGTGAGGCGACCTGCTCGGAGCGGCGGCTGCCACGCTTGCTGCCGCCCTTGCCGCCGCCTCCCCCTCCGCCGCCGCGGCGGCGAGACTTGCCGTCACCGTCGTCGTCCTCGTCGGGCTCGGGCCAGAACTCGCCGGGCCGCACGGGCTCGTTCCAGTCGAACCACAGGCCGCGCTTCTCCAGCTCCGCGATCTCGTAGTCGGTGAGCCGGTTGACCTCGTCGGGGAACAGGTTGGACAGGTCGGTGTCGAAGTCCGCGTACAGCGACCGCATGAGCACGGCGCGGCCGTTGTCGAGGACGATGACCGCGACGCCGCCCGTGGAGACGCCGTTCTCCGGGTCGGCCTCGCCGCGCATGGCCCGCTCGATCGCGGAACCTTCGCTGCGGGAGTAGCGGGCCGGGATGGTCGGCACGTCGTAGGCGTTCTCCATGGTGCCCTCCGCCGCCTTGCGGGTGGCGGCGGGCGAACCCATGTTGAAGATGACCGGCCTCGAGTTCTGGCGCAGGTTGTCCTTCATCTCGGTGGAGAAGCCGTTGTGCGCGAACGGCGACTGCCCGGCCGGGTTGAAGCCGATCCCGTACTTCAGGCCGGTGACCGTGAGGTCCTCGCCGTCCTTCTGGATGAACTCACCGAAGTCCGCGTCCTGCGCGGCGGTCATGAACTCATCGCCGTAGACGTTGAGCTGCCGGTACGGGCAGCGTGTGTCACCGGGCTTGTAGTCGTGCGGCTGACCGTCGTGCGGCCAGGGCATGTCCGCCCGGATCTCGCACAGTGCCTTCGCCGCCCGCAGCGAGCGGGCCATCCACAGGGCGTTCGAGCCCTGCCGGTCGATGTACTTACCCAGCACGCTCGTCTTTTCGTCCTTGCGGACGGTGCCCAGCCACACGACCTGGCCGTCCAGGGACTGGGCGGCCATGTGGATCGCGAAGAACTGCGTCTTGCCGGACCGGGACACCCCCAGCGTGAGGCCGTGGGCCGGGGCGTTCTTGTCGTGCTGGTACACCATCGTCTTCACCGGCTGGCCGGTGATGGTGAACCCGCACACGTACATGCCCTTGGCGTCCGGGGTGAGCAGCTCGCGGGTGGCGGGGAAGATCGCGGACAGCGGCGGAGTGTCGAACGCGCTGATCAGGAACTCCGAGCCGTCGATGAGGACGAACACGCAGGAGTCGTCCTCGGGCAGGTCCAGCGCCCGGCAGACCTTGGGCAGGTCGATGCGCGGGGACTCGGTGGAGTCGCTCATCTTCGCCCGGTAGAAGGTCACCCCGCGCTCATCGTCGCGGGTCTTGTGAACCAGCTCGGAGCCGGGGGCGCCGCCCTTGGGGCCGGCCACCCGGTCGATCCAGCGCTCCTGGTCGGTCGGCTTGGTGCGCCGCCGGGCGTTGGCCTCGGGGGTGATGAGGGCCTCCATCCAGCCGGGTCCGCCCTGGCGGCCGGGTTGGATGGCGACGTCCGCGAGGGTGACGTCGGCAGCGGACACGCCGAACGCGGCTCCGACGATCTCGGGGGAGAGGCCGGTGATCGGCCGCCCGGTCTCCGAAGCGCGCAGCAGCAGGGTGAGGTCGTGGCGCATGGCGGGGTGCCGGGTGGCCTTGACGACGTGGGTACGGGCGGGCATCCCGGCGCGCTCCCACAGCATCCGCGCCTCGCGGGTGAGCGTGTCCGCTCCGTCGTCCGGCTGCGCCACGGTCGGCTCCGCGGCCCGGGCGGGCGCCGGCTGCGGGGCCGGGGCGGCGAGCGCGGGGCGGTTGCGACGGCGGGTGTGCCGGGAGAAGGGCAGCACGAAGGAGCCGGCCGCCGCCCATCCGGCGGCGAGCAGTCCGTCCAGCCAGTACGGGCCGAAGCCGGTGGTGTGTCCGGCGGCGACGTCGACGGCGGCGGCCAGGACCAGCGGCGTCCAGCGCAGGATCTTGCGTCCGGCGCCGGTCTCGTCGCTCTTGGCGGCGAGGAAGATGCCGCCGATCCCGGCGGCGCCGGCCAGCTGCACGACGGAGCTGACGGGGCTGTCGGGGTAGACGTTAGGGGCCACGGCCAGCACGGGCGCGGCGAGGGTGTAGGCGAGGCGTTCGAGCACGACACTGCGCGGCGTGGTCACCGGTGGTCTCCTTCTCAGAACGGGCACGGGCGGCCCCGCACTGTGTGCGGAGCCGCCCGTGGTGAGGGGTGGTGGGTGGGGAGTGGGGTCAGCGGTTGAAGAAGCCCGGGCGGGGCGTCTTCTCGCGCCGGTTGGAGCGGATGTCGTCCAGCGCGCCGTAGAGCTTGGCGTGGGTGCGCCGGGTCTCGTGGGTGAGGTCGACGGTCTCCTGGGCGGTGTCGGACAGCTTGCGAACCTCCCGGGCGGCACCGTCCAGGGCGGTGGCCACGTTGGCGGTGAGGACGACGAACTTCGGGTCCAGGTCGGCGTTCTCGATGTCGGTGGCGACGCCGTCGGTGTGCTTGGCGTTGGCCAGCATGCTGCGCCACAGGGCCACCAGATCGAGGGTGGCGTCGTCCAGGACCTTGCTGAGCTTGTCCAGCTTGGCCTGGACGGCCTTGTACCGGTTGTCGTCGTCCACGGCGGGCTCGGCGTTGCCGTTGCGGGGCTCGAGGTCGCTGCTCATCGGCGCTTTTCCTCTCGTGCTCAGTCGTGGTGGGCGGCGGCCGACGCGTGCTTGAGGCCGGCGTCGTCCATGGCGGCCATGTCCTCGCCGTAGACGCGGGCGACCATCACGGCCGCGAGTTGGGCTGCCTCCTTGGCGAGGCCGCACTGCTCGGCGCAGCGTTGAGCCTGCCGCTTCATGGTGTCCGCGGAGTCGGCCAGGTCCGCGATCATGTCGGTGACGTCGGTTTCGATGTTGTGGTCGCCGACCAGGTCGGCGGCCATGTCCCGCAGGGCGTCGGCGACCTTGGTGAGGGCCTCCATCAGGGCTTCGGCGCGCTCCTGGTCGGAGGCGGCCTTGATGGCGGTGTTCGCCATCTCCATCAGGTACTGGTCGAACGTGATGTCCGTTCGGTGCTGGACACCCAGGCCGCTGTGCCCGGACGGCCTGCTGACTTGCGAGCTGCTCACGCTGCTCCCTTCCGTGCTGGTGGGTCGGCTGTTGGTGGCCAATCGGCCGGCGGCGGCCTGATCGCTCTGATCGGGTGCGTCGGTGGGGTCCGGCCGGCTGGTGCCGGGGCGCTTGATGACCCCTCGCCTGACGCGCGGTTGCCTGGGCGCGCGGGGCAGACCGGGCCGGCGGGCGGCGTACCAGCCGAACGGGTCGCCTTCGTCGTCGACGATCACCGCGTCCGGGACGTCCTCGCTGGTGTCCGGCTTCGGGGTGGGACGGTTCGGGCGGCCGTCGGCCCATTCCACCGTCGGGTCGGGATCGTTCGCCCCGTCCCACGCCCAGCCGCGGCGCCGACGCCGGAACCGGCGCCAGCGCCGCTTCTTCGAGTCGCCAGACGACCCGTCACCGGCCTTGGGGCCCTTCCCCGGCTCATCGGACGCCGGGGCGTCCTCCGTGGTGCTGGAGGCCCCGTCAGGGCCGTCCGCGGCGTCCTTCTCGCCCTTGCCGTCGGAGCCCTCCTTCGCGGTTTCCTCTCCCTTGCCGTCGCTGGCCTTGCCCTTGGAATCCTTCTCCTTGGATTCCTTGTCCTTGGTCAGGCTCACCTTCTCGGTGCCGGCCTTCGCGTCCTTGGCTGCCTTGGCGGCCTCCGCGTCGGCGCGGCGCTTGTCCCAGCGTCGCTGGGCTTCCTCACCGACGGCCTTGCCCAGCGTGGTGCGGCCCGGCGTGGCCGACGCTGCGGCTTCCCGCTTCGCCTTCCGCGCCGCGTCGCGCTCCTGCCGCTTCGCGCGGCGGTCCTCCCATGCCTGCTGCCGCTGGGCGCGGGCCTGGTCGCGGTCCTTGGTCCGGTCGGCGACGCCGGCGGCGTGCCCGGCGCTGCGGCGTTCCTGCCGCCCGGCCTGCCTGGCCCCGGCGCGCTCCTGGCGGCCGCGGGCCCGCTCGGCACGGGCACCGGACGCCGGACCGTTCTGCGACCGGCCGCCGCCGTCACCTTTCGAACCGCCGCCCCGGCCGGAGCCGCCAGAGCCCGTCTGAGAGCCTTTCGAGCCCCCGGACGGACCGTTACGCCCGGAACCGGCTGCACGGCCGCCAAGGCCTGACGGAGAGCCCTTCGCGCCGCCCTTGCCGCCCCCGCTCCCCCCGGTCGATCCAGACCCGGACCGACCGCCGGGGCCGCCGGACCGGTTCGCTCCCGAGCCGGAGCTGGTGCGGGACGGCCCGCTGCCGCCACCGCCGCGCGAGGACCCGCCCCCGCCGCCGGCCTTCGAGCGGCCTTTGTCCGACCCCAGTCCGGAGGCGGACGACTTCGCGCGATCGGCGTCCGCCTTTCCGCGTGCCGCCGTCTTGTCGCCCTTCGCTTTCATCATCGCGGCGTGGAGCTTTCCGTTCTGCTCCATCATCGCGACTTCCTGCGCGGTGCGGCCCTCCAGCAGCGCAGCCTTCCGCGCTATTTCGGCTTCGCGGAAAGGCGCTTCACCCTCATGGAGCGCCCGCGCCCTTTCCAGCCGGAATTCCAGCCAGTCACCGAGCCGGTCAGCGAGAGAACGAGGCTGCTCGTATTCGCCTTCCTCGTATTCTCCGTCATCTTCACCGGTTTCCGGTGCCGTAATCCCTTCGGAACGCAGGGCCGTCGACGGGTCCGGGGCGGCCGGAATCGGCGGCAGTTCCATTGTTGTCTCTTCCGGCGATTCCGGTGGTGCCGGGGGAATGTCTTCCGGCGGCGGAATGGTGTCGCCGTAATCCGGGATCGGCGGTGGCACGTACGTGGAATCACCGCTCCAGGGGCCTTGGACCAAGGTCCCTGTGCCGTCCTTGTCGGACACGGTGCGCCTCCCTCCTGGGACTTGACAGAGCGTGGGGTCTTGTGTGCACGCGTGTGCACGTGCACACGTGCACGCTTTACGCGCGCGAGGCCCCGCCGGAGCCCGGCGGGGCCTTCGCTGGTGACGTTCAGTGACGCGGGGGGTGCTTCGCCACAACCTGCTCCGCGTACTTCAGCAGGTCGTTCCAGATCCGTCCGTCGCCCTCCACGCGCTGGTCCATCGCCGTGATGAACAGGCGGCAGATCAGCGCGAATCCGGAGTAGACGTCGCCGCGACCGGCTTTTACGTCCTTGGCCATTCGGGATCGTGCCAGGCGGAGCCAGAATTCCATCTGCCCTGCCTCGCCGCGAGACTCGCGGGCTTTCGTCGCCTCTTCCTTCAGCCAGTTCTGACGCCGCTGAACGGAGCGTTCGGCGCTGCTGAGGGGGCGGTTCACGCCGACTCCCGACCCATGTCGTAAATCGACGTGGGACCACCATAGCCGAGATTCTGACCCTGTGCACCCTGCTGCGGCGGATTCGGTGCGGCCTGGAGGGTCGGCGGGTTCTTCTTACGCTCCCTTTCCAGCGCCTTTTCCTTCCTTCCCTTGGCCGTATTCACCACGGCCTCGTCGTGAGCGCGGCGCTTATAGGCGCTCTTTTCCAGGCCCTCGGTGAGGTTGTTCAGGTTCTTGAGCACGTTCCCGAGGGCCTTTTCCACGGGCATCGCGCGCAGCCTGGCGTGGTACCAGCGGTCGCCCTCCACGTGCGTGTCGCGCAGGTGCACGCGGGTCTCGTGGGCGAGGGTCTCCAGGTTCTTGCCGATGTCCAGCAGGACCCGCTGAACGTCGGCCAGGTACCGGGCGGTTGCCTCCGGGTTCTGCGCGACATCGCGCAGAGGGGAGTGGTTCGGGTCGTTGCTGTTCACGGCGGGGTTTCCCTCCTGGTGTACTGGTGGGGCTGTCGACTGCTTCCGGCAGTCGCAGCGAGGGCCAGCCCGATTCCCGCGGGCTGGCCCTCACTGGTGTGTGCCGGACGTTGATCAGGTCAGGTACTTGTCCGCGTCCTCGGGACGCAGCAGGCCGGCCTCCTTCAGCAGCCGGATCGCGCGGGGCTGGTTGACGTTGAGCTGGGTGCGGACCCGGCTGATGTTGACGAAGCCGTCCGTTTCGCGCGGCAGAGCCTGTACGAGAGGGAGCAGTTCGGCGTCCGTACGAGCGGGCGTCGCTGTACCAGTACGCCCGGCGGTGGCCGTTCCGCTTGTACGCGAGCGGGCTTCCGTCGTACTGGTACGCGCGGACGGAACGCCGTCAACCGGGGCCGTACGGGCGGTGACCGTACTGGTACGCGCTCCGCCCTCGTACGCGGCGGCGCTGGTACGGCCGGTGTGCTCCGTACTAGTACGCGCGGCCCCGTTCGAGGCGGCCTGTACGCCGCTTGTACGGTCGCTGTACGCGCTGGTCAGCCCCGCATTCGCTCCCGCCGGAGCGGGGTGGTACGGGGCGGCGTGTACAGGCTCCGTACGAGTAGTGCCGTGGGCCGTACGAGCGGAGGCCGTACCGGCTGACGCGCCGTACGAGTCCGTACCGGACGGGCTTGTACGGGCGTGCTGTGTACCAGTCGCGCCATCCGTACGAGCGGCCGTACCGGTACGGCTGTCCGTTCCGGTCGCCGTGTCCGTACCACCGTGTCCGTCCGTACCGGCGTCGTCGTGCATGAGCGCGTGGACGCGCCAGATGACGGCCACGAAGATCAGCACGACGAACGTCGTCAGCGGCCACGGAGCCGACTGGCCTTCCTTCACGAGGTGGGCCTGCTCCGCCAGGTGGTAGGTCACGTTCGCCGACGCCATCAACGCGAGCGCCGCCGGGATGTCCCGCTTGGCGCGGAACGCGGTGACGCAGTAGACGTCGATGCTGACCGGCAGCAGCGGGGCGACGTACTCGTTGATGCCGACCATGCGGGCCAGCTCGTACTCGCCGGAGGCGGCGAGGCCGACGCCGGCGGCGAGCGCGATCCACGGTGCGGTCTTCCACGCCTTGCGACTGAGGTTCTGGTGCCAGCCCCGGAAGCGGGAGTTGGCCCGCTTGGCCTCGCGGGCCTCCTCGAGCATCCGGCGGGCGCGGGCCTCGTCGGCCTGCGCCCGGTCGGTGACACCCTTGGCCTTTCGCTGCGCCTCTTCGGTGATGCGGTCGGCCTCCTTCTGGGCGGCCTCCCGCATCTGCTGCGCGACGGTCTTAGCTTCCTCCCGCAGCCGCTCGCGCTGCTTGTCGCACGCCGTCTTGAGCCCGGCGAGTTCGTCGGCGAGGGCCTTGCGCTTGGTGGCGGCCTCCGCATCGAACTCGTCAGTGAGCTTGCGAAGCTGCTCGCGCAGCTCGGTGCGGGCCTGCTCCGCCTCAGCATGCGCGGCGGCGACCTGCTGGTCCGCCTCGCGGCGCCGTTCGTCAGCGGCCTTGACCGCGTCCGCGTACAGCGCCTCCGCCTCCGCGCGACGGGCGTCGTACTGGCCGGCGGCCGTCTCAGCGAGCTTCGCGAACCGCTCGCGGGCCTGGTCGATCTCCCGCTGCGCCGTGGCCACCAGTTCGTCGGCCTGCTCCTGGGCGCGGGCGAGGATCTGCCCGGCCTCGGTGCGGCGCTGGTCGACCAGGGAGCTGATCTCTGTGAGGTCGGCTTCGGCCAGGCGCCGCAGCTCGGCAACCGCGGTGGCCGTGGCCGCCCGGTCGGTCGCCGCCAGCTCGGTCAGGTCGGTGACCTGCGCGCGTGCCTCCTTCACCAGGGCCTCGGCCCGGTCGCGGGCCTCCGCCAGGAGCCGGTCGGCCTCGCCGCGCGCTGCCTCGAGGTCGTTCGTCGCCGCCGCACGCTGGGCGGCGGCCTCCTGGTCGGCGTCGGCGGTGATGCCCGCGGCGCGGTTGTGCGCCTCGGCCAGCAGCCCGGTGACCTGCTCGTGGGTGTCGGCGACGGTGCGCGCCGCCTGGCCCTCGGCTTCCGCCTGGAAGGCGGAGGCTGCCTCGCGGGCGGTGTCGATGATGTCGGCGGCCCGGTCCCGCGCGTCCGCGACGCGGGCCAGTGCCTCCAGGTTCAGGCCGGTGTTCGTCGCTTCGGCCGGGGCCGGGAACGCGGCGGAGGTGGTGGAGGCGGTGGGCTGCGGAGCCGGACGGGCCGCCGGCTTCTTACGGGCGGTGGGCCTCTTGTTGCGGGTTCGAGTGGCGGCCACGCCGCCTCCTTCCAGGTCGGGTGCCGCCCCGAAGGCCGGGGCGGCGGTTGTGCGGGGTGGGTGGGTCAGCCGCGCGGGGCGGGCAGCTCCGGCGGCGTGTTGGCGGTGGCGTGCTGCTGGGCGAGCCAGGCCATCGCGGCCGCGGTCATGCCGTCGGCGGCGTCGGCGGTGTTCAGCGGGGCGGTGTCGATGTCCCGCATCGCGTCGAGCGGCGGCAGCAGCCGCATGTACTCGCCCTGCGCGTTACGGATCAGGCCGCCCGTCACCGGCGCGAGCGTGTAGCGGATCGTGCCGCTGGTGTACCGCTCGGCGTAGGTGACGCGGCAGACGACGGTGTGGCCCGGCTTGCCCGCCCAGAACATCTCGGGGTCGCGGTACAGCACGAAGTCGTCGACCTTGAAGGCGGTGGCCGCCGTGGTGGCGGCCGGGGTGGAGAAGGGCATCCGTAGCTCCTTGATGATCACGTGGTCCGGACTGTCCGGCTCCCCGCCGCCCTGTCCGCGCCGTCTGGTTCGACGGTCCGGGCAGGGGAGGCAGTCGGCAGGCCGACGCGCATCAGCGCACCCAGCGGCCGTTCTTGATGACCTGGCGGCCGTCCTTGAGCGTGAGGTCGGTGATGAAGGCCGACAGGGTGGTGCCGTCCAGCGCGCGGCGGGTGTAGTCGGTCGCCCACACGTCCTCGCCGTCCCGGCGGCCCATCAGGTGCACCCGGGTTTCGTAGGCGGGCTCCAGGGCTGCGGCGGCGTTCTCGGCCCGGGACTGGGTGGGCAGCACGATGGAGCCGCAGTTGTCGTTGATCCCGATCAGGAAGAGGTCGTGCAGCTCGAAGCCCCGCACATCGAGGATGCTCAGCACGGGCTCGAGCGAGCCGTGGGTGTGGACGTTGTTCGGGTGGGTCTTGACCCAGCGGCTGCCACCGAACTTGCTCATGTCGAAGGCCATCACGAACTCCCGTCGTAGAAGGGCGGTCCGGACTGTCCGGCTCCCCGTCACCGCCCGACCCGGCCGCCACGGTGGTGGGCGGGTCGGTGCGGGCGGATCAGGCAGCCGTCAGTCAGGCCGCGACCGCGAGGGGCCGGTGCGGGGCAACGACCTTGCCGTCGGGAAGCAGCTCGCCGGTGTCCTCGAAGAGCACGACGGCGTTGCACAACAGGCTCCAGCCCTGCTCCGGGTGGCCGGCCACGACGGCGGCGGCCTCGCGGTCCGGGCTGTCGGCCGACGGGCACTTGGGGGTGTGCGTGCACAGTGAGTCCGGCAGCCGGGTGCCGGTGACGGTCGTGGTGGTGCGGTCCATGAGCTCTCCGGGGGAGGAAGGGAGCCCGAGGCTTTCCCGGGCTGGAGGCGTGCGAAAGACCGGCCGCCCGTGGTGCGGGCGGCCGGTCGATGGCAGTGCTGCGGGGCGGGCCAAAAGTTGCCCGCCGGTCCCGTCCAGCAGTCAGGCGGCGGCGCGCTTGCGGGCGCGGCGCTTCATCCTGCGCCGTTCGTCCTCGTCGAGGCCGCCCCACACGCCGTGCTCCTGGCCGTTCTCCAGCGCCCACTGCAGGCAGCGCTCCATGACCGGGCAGCGACGGCACACGGCCTTCGCCTCCTCGATCTGCAGCCGTGCGGGGCCGGTGTTGCCGATCGGGAAGAACAGGTCGGGGTCTTCGTCCTTGCACACCGAGTGGGTCCGCCAGTCGGTGGTGACCGGCAGGTCGGCGGCGGAGGCGCGGCTGGGGCGTACGAGGTAGTGGCGGTTCATCAGGGCCTCCATGGGTCCAGGTCGAGGAGATTGCTTGGTGCTGCAGGTCAGCCGCTAGGACTGCTCAAGTCGGCTGCTGGCTGCGCTGGCGCTTCAGGTAGGCGTCCTGCGCTCGCGTGAACTGGTCCCAGAGCCGCTGCCCCTCGGCGCAGCGGGCGGAGAGGGTGCACTCGGGCGGGGTACAGGTGTGCTGGCGGTAGGCGTCGAGGCCGTCCTGGTAGCGCCGGTACAGGGGGTCAGACATGTGGTGCTCTCTCGTGGTGCCTGCGTGGTGGGTGGAGGTCGGCGACGCGGTGTCCTGCCTCCCACGCCGCTGCTGCGGTCACCGCGGCGGCCGCGAGGAGCAGACGGGTCAGGGGGTGGCCGGTACCGACGTGGGCGGCGGCCCGGGCAGCGCGGTGCTGCGCGGCCCGGGCCGCCTGTATGAGGTGCGGCATCAGATCCCGAGGGCCATGCAGGCGTCGCACGTCCAGGCCGTGGCCGCCGTGCCACCGGCGTGCGCGTTCGTCGGCGCCGGGGCGGCACCGAACACGCCGCCGCACACGTCGCACTGCATCCCGGTGTTCGCCGTGGCGGGCGCGGGAGCGACGGAAGAGGGCGGGCAGTTGTTCGGGTCGCAGTTCCACCGGCCGCAAAGCGGGCAGGAGTCGTCGGCCATCACCGGGCGGTACAAGGTGAGCACCGGCTGCCGCTCGTAGCCGGGCATCATCTCCTGGAGCGTGCGGCGCGCGCGGCGCTCGGCGGGGATGCGGCTGTCGGCCTGGCGGGCCATCCGCGCCAGGAGGTCACCGAGCTGGCGGTGCGCGGCACTGGCGCCGGTGTGGGGTGCGGCCACTGTCGTACGGGCCACGGTCCGTGTCATGATCGCTGCGGTCATAGGGGACTCCAGATCCTTGAATGACCAGACAGCCCCGGAGCTCTCACCTTCCGGGGCTGTCACCTGTGACCGGCCGGACGGCCAGCCACGGCCCGGCTCCCGCCCCTCGACGCTCTGGTGGGGTGGGAGCTGGACCGT
Source organism: Streptomyces mutabilis (assembly GCF_014649815.1). Lineage (GTDB taxonomy): Bacteria > Actinomycetota > Actinomycetes > Streptomycetales > Streptomycetaceae > Streptomyces > Streptomyces mutabilis. The sequence goes on from NZ_BMTT01000032.1 coordinate 21,774, forward strand.
GGCCATCCGTCAGGCAGCCGGGGCGTACGCGGTCCGGGCGGGCCGGACCAGGTAGTCGGACGTCGTCCAGACGCTCCCGACCGCGAACGGCTGGCCGTCGGGGCGGAGGGTGTCGCGGACGATGAGGGCCCACCGAGCGGCCCGGTGCAGCAGCTGCGCCGCTTCGGCCGGGTCGGTGATGAGGGCCAGGACCTCGAAGCGGCCGTCAACGTTGGAGTAGATGGCGCCCCGGAGACGGGGGCCGATCTCCTCCTGGACGCTCGGGCGGGATGGGATGCTGTGCATGCGGGTCGTCCTCTCCGAAAGGGTGACCAGCGACAGAACCCCAGGGCTGCATCCCCTGGGGTTCGTCGCGTGAGTGCGTCCTGAGCACTCCGTCGTGCGCTGTCCGGGCCCTGAGGGGCGGACAGTGCACGGCGGGCAGCTCAGGCTGCGGGGATCGGTGGGAATGGGCACGTGGTCCTCCTCAACGGATGCTGGACTGCTGTACGAGCTGCCACGGCCCCGGCCGCCCCTCTGCGGGGTGGCCGGGGCCGTGGTCGTTCGTCCGGAGCAGCTTCAGCTCGTGCGACGCACGGGATGCAGTGTCTTGAGCGGCACCGGCGGGGCACCCAGCGGCACGGCACCGGCGGGCAGCTGCGCGCGGCGGATGTCGGTGTCGCGCACCGTGGACGCGGTCGCCGCCCACTGTTCCGTGCGCAGTCGCCACAGAGGCCGGCCGTCGCCGGGCTCGTCGGCCGTAGGCGTCTGCTTCTGTGCGGCGATCTGACTTACGGCCGGGGCGACCGCGACCTTGGGCCGTCGCCGCACGGTGGTCCGGCGGCGGTGCACGGTCTCCGAGTTGCCGTCCGTCAGGCGCTCCTCCCACTTCCGGACCGTGACGTCGACCGTGACCAGGCGGTTGCTGCCCAAGCGGCAGCGGACGGCCCCGTCCTTGCCCGCGCGGCCGGTGTCGTGCGGCACGACCTTGGGCCTCTTGGTCTGGAGGCCGGTGATCGGCACCCACGTCTCGCAGTCGGGGCAGACCAGCGACGCACAGGCGGGACGCAGGTCGTACTGGTGGGGTCGGAGGGTGGAGAGGACCAGCGCCGGGCGGGCGTTGACGGTGCGGGAGCGGGTCCGGCTCCGGCGGGGGCGGGCGGTGCGCTCAAGGGTCGACGCAGACATTTGAACTCCTCACGGACGGAGCGGCGGGGGCGCGGGTCGCGATGCTCTCTCCGCCCTCCGGGCCGCACGACACGAGGCCGGCGTCCCGCAGGACAGACAGCGCACAGCGCTGCGACGTGCACACAAGTCGTCGCGGCCGTCAGGCTCCGGGGGAGTTCGATGGTGCTCTCGCGCCCTCGGTGACCCGAGGACTACCCCGGCCGCCTCGAAGGGCGGACGACTACTGCGGTCCTGCTGATGCTCACTCGGTGCTCCCGGAGGATCACCGACGCACATACATCAGGTTGCATCAGTTGCTCTCAGGTGTCAAGCGGTATAGTGAGGCACCCGGAAAAAAGTTGAAGGAGGCGAAGGCACATGTCAGGGCCACCCCGAGCCGACAATCGGCCGCCGTACGCGCGGATCGCGGGCCACTACCGCGACCTGATTAGCTCTGGGGAGCTCTCGCCGGGTGACCTCCTGCCCAGCATCAAGACGCTGGCGACCGAGTGGGAAGTCAGCACAGCCACCGCAGACCGGGCGATGCGACTGCTGCGTGAAGAGAAGCTCGTGCAGGGCATCCCTGGCGTCGGCACCGAGGTGATGGCGCGACCCATCTCCCTGTCCTCCGGAGCAGAACGCCACGACCGCAGCGGTAGAACGCAGTCGTCGTGGGGAGTTGGCGAGAAGTCGTCCGGCCACACCGCCGGCATAGTCGAGGCTCCCGAAGACGTGGCCGCGGTCCTGGATATTCCGCCTGGTGACGACGTGATTCGCCGTAGTCGCGTCTACCGGGACGGTCATGGGATCGTCTCCCACTCCACGTCATGGATCCCAGCGGAGTTCGCCCAGGCCGTCCCCGAGTTGACTCGAAGCAAGCGGCTCAAGGGTGGGCTGTCACTCGACTTGATCGCTCGGGCAACCGGGCGGCATGCCGTGAAGCGTGTGGATGAGGAGACGGCTCGCATCGCGACGAACCGCGACCTCGAGCTCTTGGAGCTCGAGGCTGGCACCGTCGCAGCGATCCTGGTGCTAACCGCGCGCTTCCTGGACGCCGACGGCGAGCTGCTGGAGTACGGCGTGGACTTGGGCGCCCCGGGACGCACCCGTCGCACGACGTCAGAGGTGCTGCGATGACCACGCAGAACGGCACCGCTCTCGACGAAACGCTCACCTCCTGCCTCGAAGCCCGCCTCAGCCAGCTCCTTCGAGCCGAGCACACCGACACCCTCACATTGGAAGGACGATTCGAGATCACGCGCATCGCCGCCGCCTTGTCCGGCCGACCGGACCCTGCACCTCGCGCGATCCTCATGTCCGGTCTCCAGGGCTCTGGCAAGACCACCCTCGCCCGCGCCCTGGAGAAGGCCGGCTTTCGACGCCTGTGCCCTGACGAGGAGATGTTCCGCCGCTACGGCCACTACGGCAGGGACTTTCCCCGCGGCGAGTTCAGGGTCCGGGAAGCGCCCGTACTCAAAGACATCGCCCTCGAGCTCCAGGACCTCCTGACGGCCGGACGCGACACCGTGGTCGACCACGGCTTTTGGACCCCAGAAGAGCGAGCCCAGTGGGCAGCGACCGTGATGGAGGCTGGGGGCGAGCCTATTCTCATCTACTTGCCTGTGCCGCATGAGGTGCGCTGGGACCGAATCCGGAAGCGCAACGAGCAGTCGCTGGTCGATGCGAACAGCATCGAATTCAGTGAGGAGGACCTGCTCAGGCACGCGGGCCGCTTCCGCCCGCCGACCGCTGATGAGCCACACATCGTGTACGACGGTCATCCAGAGAACGTGCTGGCCGTGCTCCGCCGTGCACGTCCACTCATGGATAGCGGCCCCCATTGACCCCTACCTCCCACACGCAGCTCCCGGCACTTGATGACCATGACCGTGCTCGCATCCTGCAACTGCGGAAAGTGACATCGGCCGGTGACATTCGGAATGTCACCACCACTTGTCACCTCCGCGCGATCAAGAAGGCGTGCCATGCTCGGCCGCAGAAGGCCTGCTTCCGCTCTGCGGGCATCCCCCTGTCGGGGCGGAGGCTGCGCCGCTAGACCATACGGAGAAGGGGGTTTTGATGCCTGACGAGCGTCCTGACTGGGCTCGCCGGATGGTGGAGGAGCGTGCTGCTCGTGAGTGGTCGCAGACCGACGCGGTGCGCGCGCTGATGGTTCGGCTCCCGGTCGACCAAGTCGTGAGCGAGCAGGACCTCCTCCGCCAGTGGAAGCGGTGGGAGGCCGGCGAGGCACAGCCAACGAAGTACCGGTCGGCAATCGCTCAGACCTTCGGTACGACCACAGGCGCCTTCTTCCCTGAGCGGAGCCGCCGCGACGGCCGCGCCGAGGTCTTGCAGGTCAGCGGTATGGACACCGTGGACATCATCGCCCGGCTGCGGGCCTCAGACGTGGACGTCGCAACGCTTGATGCGCTGCGGATCACGGCGGACCGGCTGTGCTGCGAGTACGCGTACATGCCCGCCGACCAGCTGCTCACGGAAGGCAAGGCATGGTTGGCCCGGGTCGTCGGACTCCAGCACCAGCGCGTCAGCCTGGCGCAGCACCGCGAGATCGTCGCCCTCGCCGGGAAGCTGGCGCTCCTGGTGGGCTGCGTCGAGTACGACTCCGGGCGCCCACGCGATGCGGAGGCGACTCGGCAGGCGGCGCTGATGCTCGGTCAGGAGTCCGGCGAGCTGAGTGTGCAGGGCTGGGCGCACGAGATGCGCGCCTGGTTCTCCCTGACCCGGGGCGACTACCGCGGCGTCATCGCGGCCGCGGAGGCTGGCATCTCCGTGGCACCGAACGAGAGCGTGGCCGCGCAGTTGTACGCGCAGCAGGCGAAGGCGTGGGCGCGGCTAGGGGACCGGTCACAGACCGAGGTGGCGCTGGACAAGGGGCGTCAGCTCCTGGAGCGACTGTCGTACCCGGAGAACATTGAGGACCACTTCGTCGTCGACCCTGGCAAGTACGACTTCTACCGGATGGACGCACTACGCAGGGTGGGAGAAAACCGCCTCGCGGAGCAGTTGGCGAACGAGGTGATCCGGGCTGGGACGGACTTCGACGGCACGGAGCGCTCGCCCATGCGGAACGCGGAGGCCCGGGTCACCCTCGGTGTTGTCGCGGCCCGAGAAGGCGATCTTGACACCGCACTCGCGTACGGGGAGAAGGCGCTCGCCGGCGACCGCAAGTCGCTGCCCTCGCTCGCGATGGTAGCCGCCGACCTCGGACAGGCCCTCCAGGCACACTACGCCAACGCCAGTGAGGCCCAGGCATTCGTCGCTCACCTTCGCGAACTGCGGGGTGACCAGTGACTCTTCCGTACGCGCGGTATCTCCGAGCGCACCTCCTTCTGGTGAGTGATGGGGATGTTGCACTCCTGGCTCAGCGCGAACTACCTGATTCATTGCGTGGAGTGACACGGCATCACCGCGAGTTTGCGACACGGGATACCCAGGCGGCTCACAACGTCCGCGGAGGAGTAGCGTGGCCTCAACATTGATCAAAAAAGCGAAGGCCCCCGCGACCTTAGGCAAGTCGAGGGGGCGGGCCGCAGGACATTGTCGAAGGTGTCCGACGGCCAGCCGACCACCCTTTTCAGCAAGGTCAAGGTGATCGACATGGTCCAGGGTACCCGTACCCGTCACCAGACACACTGCACCCCGCCGTGGCATCAGCAGCGCGTGAGCGATCGCTGGTCCTTCGACGGGGTGTTTGTGCTGCCCGTGCATACCCCTTGCCCCCTTTGTCGAGGGGGCGGGATGACGTAGTCGTCAAGGGCGGCGCCCGCTATGCGGGTCCTTGAGCCGCCGGGACGCCCGGCCACCTCGGTGACTGCAATTCACCTCGGCTGATGACGTCCCATCTGCCACCGGAAGGGCTTGGGAGGCCCTCCGCAGGGATTGTCCGCCCGGTTGGGAGCCGGTCGAACAGTTCGATCTTGGTTCTCGGTGAACCACGAAGCGCCAAAGAGCCCTTCGTTATGCCCTCTCACTGCCAGAGAGAAGGACAGACCTCATGTTGCAGCATCGTGTTGCTCTTTGTCAGCCCATCCATGCCCTGATAGCCCCATTTGTGACGTCTTCCTGGTCACAGTTTCACTCCCAACCGCGTATCTGGCCTGCCGGGCACCCGACTGCGAGCGTCTCGTGAGCGCCGTGGCGGCACCAGCCACCGTGCTGCTCCCTTCCCCGCGTTCGTCGGTCAACGACGACGCCATCTCCGTGCTGCCCGGCGTATTCGTGCCCGAGGCGGCGCAGTGGCTGCCGATGTCGTCGGGCCGGATCGCGTCGGACGGCTACTCCTGGATGCAGGCAGTCCACTGGGTGGCTGGGTCCGGGCTCTACAAGCCGCGGAGGCACAGGTCGCACGGCCCGCGCAGCTTCGGACCAACGACCGTGCGCGTCGCCCAGGAGCTCGCGCAGCTCGTCCCATGCCGTCCGGGAATCGAGTACCTGGTGCGCCGCACCGGCCTGTCCGAGCGGTCGGTGGAGTACCACCTGGCGATGCTGCGGGAGACCGGGCTGCTCGCGTACATCGTCAAAGGCACCCGGGTCCGCGGTGAGGGGGCGCTGGCCAGCGAGTTCGCGCGGATGATCCCGGTGGAGTTCGACGCCGCGCTGGGAATCCGCACGGTGCGGCGGGATGAGGATGCTCCGGCGTACACGCGGGCGGCGTCCGGGATCGCGGAGTCCGGCCGGGAGCTGATGGCGAAGCTGGCGAAGAAGGCGTCGCGGAAGGTGCGCAAGCCGCGCTCGAAGACGTCGTCGAAGGCCCCGGCGAGGGGTGCCCGGAAGGGTGCTGAGCAGGGGGTTGTGACGGCTGTTTCGGATGAGGCCCGTTGCACCCCAATGCAGGTCGGTACCTCAACTGTTTCTTCTGCGGGTGGTACTTCCTTCCCCCCTGAGAGCAAGCTCGCAAGCGGGGATGCCAAGTCCCCCACCCCGAAGAAGTCGAAGGCGAAGGCCGGCGGCCGCCGGAAGCTGAACGTCGTCGGGCGCCGCTTCCAGCTGGCCCGTGAGCTCACCCAGGAGCTGGACTGGCTGCGCGGCTGCTCTGTGGCCCGGATCGCCTGGGTGGCCCGGGGCGTGGCTGATGCCGGATGGACCGTGACCGACGTGAAGGGCTGGCTGCACCTGCGCGGCGAGGCGGCCCGGGTCCGCCGTGGCTCGGGTCTGCTTGCCGTGCTGCTGGCCGGTGCGGAGACAGTCCTCGACACCCCGGCCAAGCGGGCCGACGCCGTCGAGCAGTGGCGCGGTGCCCAGGAAGCCGCCCGCCGCCACCGCATCCAGCAGGTCCGCGCCCGCACCGAGCGCTACGAGGGCGACTGGGATGCCCCGACCAGCCGCGCCGTCCAGCGGCAGGTCGACGAGGCGTTCGCCGCCTCGTTCCGGCCCAAGCCCTGGGCTGCCGCGCCCGACACGGAGGCCCTGCCCGAGGTGTCCGGCGTGGGCGGCCTCGAGGACGACGTGGTGGCCGAGGCCCGTGCGGAGGCCCGGCAGCGGCTGATGGTCGGCGACACCTCGCTGATCACCGTGGCGGTCGACGCCATGGGCCGCGAGACCGCAGAGCAGCTCTACGGCGCCGACCTGGTGCGCCGCGCTCTGCAGCTGGCGAGCGGCGCCCGCAGCTCGCTGATGACGTACGGACGCCGGTAGGAGGCCGAGATGACCGAGACGACCACCCCCATCGAGCAGCCCGCCGCCGACGGCCCGGAGCTGTCCGGCGTCGACCTCGCCCGGGTCGCGCTGCACGCCGCTCGCGAGGCCGCCAGGAAGCGCGGCGAGAGCGAGGCCCGCGCCCCGCGCCGCCGCCGGACCCGGATCGTGCAGCGCGACGGCCGGGAGCCGGCCGGGTTCGCCGCCGTACTCCAGGGCCTGATGGCCGACCGGGCCTGGGACGTCCCGGCCGCCGGCGGAACCGTCCTGAACCGCTGGCCCAACATCGCGGCCGCCATCGCCCCGCAGCTTCCCGACCACGTCCAGGCCGTCGCCTTCCACCCGGAGACCGGCCAGCTGGACCTGCGCCCCGACTCCCCGGCCTACGCCACCCAGCTCCGCCTGATCAGCGCCCGCATCGTCGCCGCGGCCAACAAGTCGGCCGACACCGACGCCGTGCGCAGCGTCCGGGTCCTGGCCGTCGGCGCCGCCCCGGACCCCCGGCCTGCGGCGCAGACGCAGGCCACCGCACCGGACGTTCCTCCGGCCCCGGTGAAGACGCGCGAGATGGCCTCGCCGGGCTTCCACCAGGCCCTCGCCGCGCACCAGGCCGTCGCGCCTCCCAGCCGTATCGACCCCTCGATCGCGGAGGCAGTGGAGCGGCAGACCGCGGCGATGCGGGCGCTCAGCCTCCAGGCCTTCCCGGAGCCGGAGCCGGTGGCCGACGACCAGCCGGCCCCGATCGAGCAGGCCCGCATCGAGCGCCGCCGCCAGGCCGACGTCTCCCACGCCGCAGCCCTGCGCCGGGCCCGTGCGGAGCGCGCGGCGAGGGAGGCCGGGACGGCGGCCGCGGTCCCGCAGCCGACGACGCTGGGCAGGACCGCGTGAGCTCGAGGCGTCAGGGGCGGCGGGCGAGGACGTCGTCGATGCGGGAGGCGCCGGCGACCCACGTTGCCGCGGCCGGCGCTATGAAGCCAAGCACGGTCTGGATGTCGTCCCGGCGGGCTTCGAGGGCCGTTTGACCGGGTCCTCCACCGTGGTCAGGGCACGGTTGGGGGCGTAGGGGAAGGCGCCCGCGAGGTCGGGCCACAGGTTGGTCTTGTACTGGCGGGCCAGCAGGAAGCGCCAGAAGCCGAAGCTCAGCTCCGCGATGACCTTCCCGCGCGGCGGTTTCCAGCTGACCCCTCGCAGGGAAGGTTGAGCATTCTCACCGAACATTGAGCGCGGGCCGCGCCGCAGGTCAGAAGCCTGTTCAGCCCTCGGTGCGCGCGTCCGCGTGCGAGCCGGCGCGCGGCGGGAGTCACGACGCCCGCCTCTGCCGCTGATCAGTACAGCGCTCTGACCAGCGCGCTTAACCATCGGTGAGAAAGAAACCCGTCACCAACCTTCGCTGAGAATCACTCAGCCTTCGTTGCGAGAGATCACCAGCCCTTCCCTGGCCAGGACCATCCTCACCGCTTTCGCCCGCCGGTAGTACGCGATTCGTACGGATAATGTGCGCCATTTGTACGGTTCTTGGGGTAGGGTGTCGGTCAGGAGGTGTTCCATGTCCGAGTTGTTCGACGCGGTCGACGCACTGGTCGCGTCCCGCTCGCCGCTGCCGCCAGCGGAGGAGCGCAAGCGTCTACGGGTCGCGCACGGTCTGACGCTGGACGAAGTCGCCGCCGCGCTGAAGGTGCGCCGGGCCACGGTGTCCGGCTGGGAGTCGGTCAAGAAGCCGACCGAGCCGCGCGGCCCGGAGCGCGAGGCGTACGCCCGGCTGCTACGGCAGCTCGCGGAGCTCTATCCGGCACCTGCAACGCCGCAAGAGCCGACTGCCCCGGTGCCCGCCACGTTCACCGGCGCGCCCGACCCGGCGGGAGCGCGGACTCTGTCCACAGGGGAGGCGTCCGAGGCTGCGGCCATGACTGCAACCGAGAACACCCAGACCCCTGCCCCTGTCACCGCTGCTCCGGCGGCCGCGTCCCGGCCGGCGCGCACCACCAGGACGTCGTCGACGTCGCGCCGCCCGGGTGCCAAGAAGGCAGCCCCGGCCGGAACCCCGGCGGGCGGCGCCGACCCGCGGTTCGAGAACGGGCCACTCGCGGTCGTCGACGTCGAGGACGGGAAGGTGCTGGCGTACTGCACCGGCGGCCTGGTCCTGGACGTGCCCGCCAAGTCCCTGCCGTCCCTGGTGGAGTGGACGCTGAAGGAGGCGAAGCTCGGGCAGCCGAAGCTGTCCGGGCCGGGCAAGGACGCCGACCCGCTGCTCGTGCTCACCGAGGCCGCTCTCGAGCGCTACGGCCTGCCCGCCGCCCTCACGGAGGAGGAGCGGCCCGCCGGGCGCCTGCCGGAGGGGCACAAGGTCATCAAGCAGCTCGCGCGCGCGGAGTGGAAGCTGACCAAGCGCGGTTTCGGGCCGTGGGCGCGGATCTACCGCCCCGCTCAGGGTGCGGAGCGGGCCTGCGTACAGCTGTGCATCCCCTCGTGGCACGCGCTGGACACCCGGCACTGGGGCGAGGCCGGGCAGCTTCCGCCGGCCGAACTCGCCCGCGTGCTGGGCGTGTACGCGTCCCGGGTGATGACGCCGCGCGGCTCGACCGCTGTGACCGGCCTGGAGCTGATGACCGCGTTGCACCCGCCGACCCGGGCCTCCGAGCCCGACGCTGCGGGGAAGCGGCACTCCGAGCACAACCCCGGCAGCCTGGGCAAGGACCCGGTGGACTGCGCACCGTGCGAGGCACCCGACGGGCACCCGCTCCTCAAGGACCTGCCCCGATTCCATGTCCGCGGCCCCGGGGAGAAGCTGTTCGAGGAGGCGTACGACTGGGCGCGGCCGATGACCGATGCCGAGTGCACGCTGCGGTACCTGGTCGGCATCGACGTGAACATGGCCTTCGCGGCCGGTGCCAACGGCCTGGTCGTCGGCCTCGGCGCACCGACGCACGTCAGGAACCCCGCCTTCGACCCGAAGCTGCCCGGCTCCTGGCTGGTCGACCTCTCCCACGTCGACCTGTCACGGGTGAAGGTCGGCAAGCAGTGGGCGGAGCTGGACGGCTCGCTGCTTCCCTCTCCGTTCACACCGAAGGGTGACCGCCCCGAGGGGCCAGCCTGGTACGCGACGCCGACCGTCGCCTACGCCCAGGAGTTGGGCTACGAGGTACGGCCGCTGGAGGCGTACGTCCGGTACGAGAACGGCCGGTACCTGGACGGCTGGTACAACCGGCTGCGCGCCGCCTACCTCGCCACGATGGCCGACCTCGGCGTCGACGCCGACCTCGCTCCCGAGGACTTCCTCGCGGCGATGGACGGTTACAAGGCCCGCGACCCGGAGCTCGCGATCGTCACCACGGCGATCAAGGCGACGGTCAAGGGCGGCCTGGGCAAGCTCCGCGAGCGGCCCCGCGGCGAGGGCTGGAAGCCGGGCGAGCCGTGGCGCGCCCTGTCCCGCCCGACGTGGCGGCCGGACATCCGGGCGGCGGTCATCTCCCGCACCCGGATGAACCTGCACCGCAAGATCGTCAAGCACGCCGCCTTCACCGGGCAGTACCCGATCGCGATCCTGTCCGACTGCGTCGTCTACGCGGCAGGCGGCGAGTCGCCGCTGGACTTCCTGCCCTACCGGGACGGCAAGCCGCTGCCCGGCGGGTTCAAGCTCGGCATCAACCCCGGCCTGGTCAAGCACGAAGGCACCCAGACCGTCCTGTGGGGCGAAGAGGTCCGTGAGCGGTTCAACGCCCCCGATCTCAACCTTGCCCGGTACATCAAGGACGGCACCGTCACCGACGCCGACAACGGAGAGTAGGAGAAGGCGACGATGAGCCTGTTCGGCGACGGCCTGGAAGCCGCGGTCCAGAAGGCGTTCACCCGCCCAGCGCCCAAGAGCGCGCCCGCGCAGATGCGCTACCTGGTCAAGCAGCTCAAGGGCACGAAGGCGGTTGCCCAGGTGCTGCGCATCTCCCAGCGCACCGTCGAGCGGTACGTGAAAGACCAGATCAAAAAGCCCCGCCCCGACCTCGCCGCGCGCCTGGAGCGCGAGGTGAAGAAGCGCTGGCAGCCCCAAGTCCGGGCCAGGGCTCGCCAGAAAGCGGCGACCACCGGCGGCATCGTCATCGACACCCGAGCCCGCATGGGCTACACCGCACCGATCGGATCGACGGACCAGGACCGCATCCGGCACCTCACCGTCGCCCTGCCCCCGCAGTACGCCGCCCGCCTCTTCGCCGCCCAAGACGCCGGGGCCAGCGACCAGCAGCTCCAGCAGATCGCCGCCGAAGCACTCAAAGAGGTGTACTTCCAGGACAACGGCCGCCGCGCGGGCAGTCTGGAAGAGGTGCGCTTCACCGACATCGAGCACCTCGAGTTCGACCTGTAGAACCACGCCCCAAACGGCTCGAGCCCGGACCGATGCGGTCCGGGCTCGCTGGCGTATCCGCGGGGGGTCGGATGCTCATGCACGCGATGCCGCTGCGTGCTCATGCGACGCGCAGCTTTTTGCGGCGGTCGCGTGCAAGCTGCTCGCGGTAGTCATCGACGGCCTGGTGGTAGCGCTCGACGAAGTAGGGGTCGTCCAGCCGGTCGGCAGGGTCCATTGCCTCAACGGCGGCCCTGGCATCAGCTGGTGTCTCGTAGGCGGCGAGCATCTCGTTGATGCGGTAGACACCGTTACGCTGCTTCTTTACCAACCGAGCCAGTATCAGCTCCCGAAGACCAGAGGTGACGCTGGGCCGGCTCAGGCCGAGCAGCTCGGCGATCTGGCTCTGCCCCATCTCCACCCTCCCGCCGGGCTCGCTGCGGGAGCGCAGGGTGAACAGGACGCGATAGGCCGGCCCCGGCAGGTCCAAGGCCGCGACGACACCCTCCGCGTTGACCGGTGTGACCAAGAGTCCTCTGCTCACCGATCGCCCTCCTTCTGTGCCTTCGTCGCCGCAAACCGCTCCCGCCGCTCCCGCCGCTTGCGAGCACGCTCTTCGCGGAATTCTTCGATCGCCTCGCGCATGTGCTCCAGCGAGGGGAACCGGACCAGATCCGGCAGCGCCGCGGCCCGCAGTTCTGCCAGAGCGTCGGCCTGGTCCACCTGAACATACTCTGTGCTGCCGTCGGACAGCCGGACCAGTTCAGCGGCGACGTAGGAGTAGGGCGGATTGAACTGGTAGACCCCGCGCGAGCGCTTGATCACGATTCCGTGGCTCATGACCTCCCGCAGGGACTCGTTCACCTTCTGGCGAGGAACGTCCAGAATTTGCGCCATATCGTCCTGCGTGAGCGGGATCCGTCCACCGGCTCGCTGCCCCGCGATCAGCAACAGGATCAGCCGCAGAGGCAGTGCCTCGCGGTAGTACTGGGCGATTACCAGGAAGAACTCCAACGCCACCATCGCGAAGGCGTTGGGGCGCTCGGGGGTGGAGAAGAACTCCAGTTGCTGACGCTGGCGTCCGACGGTGATGTCCCGGCCCGGATAGGTCCGAGCCAGATCGTCCAGTCCCTCGATCTTCCGCAGTCGCTCTCCGAACGCCCGCAGTGGGTCATCCGGCGTGAGGCCTGGATGCGGCGCGGGCCTGGCGGCACGGCGGCGGGGCTGTGACTCGGACACGAGCAGCTCTCCAAAGTTCCAAGGTCCAGGGCGTGTAGCAACGTAGCAGAAGGTCAGTACTTCTGACCTCAAGGTCGGCATTCCTGACCTTCGGCGAGTCCTGTGTCACCCCAGGGGTGACACATCTCCTGCACGAACTCCTGCACCAAGTCCTGGGTACGGGGCAACCGGGAGGTCGAGGGAGGTGACCCTCAAGGTGCAAAGAAGTCAGTAATGCTGACCTTCTGGCCTGCAAAAGGTCAGCGATGTTGACCTTTCAGGTGAGTTGACGTCAGGAATACTGACTTCCTGGGTGGGTTGTGTCTACTCAGGAGGGACATTCGACCGTGCGAGTGTCCCTCCTAGGGTGTCACAAGCGCCTCTCCCTCAACACTGTGACCTGCAAAAGCATGGATCCTCTCCCTATCTAGGTCGTGTAAAGGCTGCGGACCGGACCCTTTTGTGGCTGAGGCGGCTTCGCGTGCGGCTCCGTGGTCCAAGTGCAGACCGTAGGCGGCACCAACGGCTCTGAGTCTCGGGTGGTGCCGGCCGTGACGAACACGCACCAGCAAGGTGTGGTTGAGGCCACAGCCGGGTTCCGCCGCACGGCCCCAGGGGGCCGCACGGCTCCTGTACCTCCGCACGCCGTCTCTCGAGTGCACGCTGTCTGAGGTGCCGTTCTGGGGCTTGGCCAGGGCGAGGGCAAAGGTGACCACTCCCCTAACGACCAGAGTCCGGGCCTCACCGAAACAGGATCAGGTGCAATGTCCCGATCCGACCCTGCGCAAAGCTACGTGCTGGCTAGCCTGGGACCGCGTCGCCGTCGGCGGCTGCACCCTGAGAGGAAGCCAATGACGGACCAGGCAACACGGCCTCCAGCCATGTCAGACCTCAGCACCCTGAGACTGGATTTCCGGCATGCCCACAGCCTTGTTGACCCTGCTGAAGAAGGCGTCCAAACCTGGCAGATCTCGCTTCTCGCCGATGACCAACCCGTGGCCCGTATGCGTGCGACACGCGGCCAGTACTGGAAAGCGCACAACCTCGGCGAGCGCATGGCCGACGAGCCGTCTCTGGCCTCATCGGCCATCCTCTTCCAAGACCACGATGTGCTGATGCTGTTCGACGACTCCCTCGACGGCATCGAAGACCCGGCCGGCGACCCGCCATAATCTCGGGTGTTGAGCGGGCGACAGGCGTGTAGGGCATGTGCCCTCAGTGGATCGTGCCTGACAGGTATCTGTGGGTCGCTCAGGTACGTACGGCGCGTTCGCAACGCCAGTGGACTTCGCTCATGCCGTGTTCGAGTACCCCCTCACGATCGCTGCCGAAGCGGATCCGTTGGTGCTCGCCAACGGCCTACAGCTCGCCGAAGATCTCTGTCCGAGCGCGTACGACCCCGGGGTGCGGGTGGCGTCGCTGCGTGGAGTGGACGCGGCCCATCTCGTCCTGGCCGACCTGGACCTCTGGGAATGTCTGTTCGCCGGCACGGTCCACCTGGACCAACTCCGTCTGGAGGGAGCCTGCACTTTCAACACAGCTCCGCCCGCCGTGCACTGGCGGCGCTGGCTTATCTCGGGTGTCGAGCGGGTGACAGGCATGTGAGGCATGTGTCCGTCAGTGCGCCGTGCCTGACGAGTACCTGTGGGTCGTTCAGGCACGTCCGGCATATGCGCGAAGTGTGAGCCGATCCATGACTTGACTCGGTTCGAGTCACATCGGATGCCATCGCCTGGCCACAGCCCAGGAGCACAGCCGAGTTCCTTCCCGGGCCTCCTTGCTGCTGATAGGCGACTGCATACCGAACTGGTCGGCGGAATGGACGGCGACGCTGCCTGTCACGGTCAAGCCTGAACCGCTCCCGCTCCCCAGAGCGTCCATACGGGCACCCAGACACCGTGGAGCCGCCGCACCATGAGCACATCCGAACCGCCACCCTGGTCGCACTGCGCACACGGCGCAGACCCTGCTGCCGAGCCTGTCGGCTGCCGCGGCATCCGCGTCCCCGGTCGCACCGCGTGCCTCGCCCACCTGACCAACGCCGCCCGCGACGCCTACCTGGCCGAGCTGACCCCCGGCACCGACATCGACCACCGCGGCACTCCTTTCACCGAACCCCTTCTCGACGGCCTTCTCAACGCCCTCCGCAATCCTGCCACCGGACACGCACACCTCGGTGACGCCCAGTTTGACTTGGCGACCTTCCAAGGTGACGCCCAGTTCGCGTCGGTGACCTTTCAAGGCGACGCCCAGTTCGCCTCAGCGACCTTTCAAGGCGACGCCAGGTTCGAGTCTGCGACCTTCCAGGGCGTTGCCTGGTTCTATGCGACAACTTTTCAGGACGGCGCTTGGTTCGAGTCGGCGACCTTCCAAGGCGACGCCTGGTTCGGGGAGGCGACCTTCCAGGGCAGCGCCTGGTTCGATTCGACAACCTTTCAGGGCGAAGCCAGGTTCGGGGGGGCGACCTTCCAAGGCGGCGCCTGGTTCGGGGAGGCGACCTTCCACGAATCCGCCGGCTTTGGGGCCGTGACCTTCCAAGGAAACGCCAGGTTCGAGTCGACCACCTTCCAGGGCGACGCCTGGTTCGGATCGGCGACCTTCCAAGGCGACGCCAGGTTCGAGGCGACGACCTTCCAAGGCGACGCAGAGTTCGGGTCGGCGGTTTTCGAGCGATGGGGCAGTTTGGGACCGTTGATATGCGCTGGACGAGTGGACCTGTCCGGGACGGTGTTCAACGGCCCAGCGACTCTGGCGTTCGCTACGCGCCGTCTGGAGTGCCGGCGAACCCGCTGGCTGTCCACGGCCGAGATGCGGCTGCGCTACGTCACGGTGGACTTCGCCCACGCAGTCTTCGAATATCCCCTCACCATCGCCGCAGAAACCGGCCCCTTCGTGCTTCCTGACGGACAGGCGTTGCCGGAACAGGCTCTCGCTCAGGCACCGAACGCCTCGGTGCGGATAGCTTCGCTGCGCGGGGTGGACGCGGCGCATCTGGTCCTGGCCGACGTCGACCTGTCGGGGTGCCTGTTCACCGGGACGGTGCACCTGGACCAGGTGCGACTGGAGGGCGACTGTTCCTTCGACGCGGTCCCGCCCGGCATGCACTGGCGGCGCGGGCGCCTGGTGTGGTTCACCGAGCGCCGCACCCTCGCCGAGGAGCATCACTGGCGCGCGAAGCAGCCGGACGCCGTCCCGGGCTGGAACGTGGCGGTGCTCAGCCCCAGGCCCGCCGGGCCGACACAGTTGGCGCCGGTGTACCGGGCGCTGCGCAAGGCGTTGGAGGACAGCAAGAACGAGCCGGGAGCGGCGGACTTCTACTACGGCGAGATGGAGATGCGCCGCCACGATCACACCACCACCTCCCCTGCGGAACGAGGCCTGCTGCATGCCTACTGGATGCTCTCCGGCTACGGCCTGCGCGCCCTGAGAGCTCTAGGCTGGCTCGCCGCCACCATGCTCGTCACCCTCGTGCTGCTGATGGGCTTCGGGCTGCCGAAGGAGGACCCGAAGCAGGAGGCGACCGGCACCGTGCCGCCCGGCGGAGGCAAGGTCACCTTCGAAATAAAAAAAGGCGATCTGCGGAACCCCACCGGGAACCGGTTCACCGGCAAGCGCTTCGAGAAGGCCTTGAACGTCACGTTCAACTCGGTCGTGTTCCGATCCAGCGGACAGGACCTGACCACCGCCGGCACCTACATCGAGATGACCTCCCGCTTTATGGAACCCGCTCTCCTCGCCCTAGCCGTCCTCGCCGTCCGCGGCCGCATCAAACGCTGACTGCCCCGGCCCGGCATGGCCGAGTCCTGGGAACGGTTCGACCGAACCGTTCCCGGCTACGTGCCCTACTTGCCTGCACCGTCGACCACGCTCTTGAACTGCACAGAACTTCTGCGACCCCTAGATAATGGGGCCGCCCGTGCGGTTCACCACGCGCCGCGTCCTGGCTGAGGAACACCACTGGCGCGCCAGCCAGCCGGGGGCAGTGCAGGGCTGGGTCCTCGGCGCAGGGCGGGCGGGGCCGCTGCAACTGGCTCCGGTGTACCGGGCGCTGCGCAAGGCCTTCCCGTCCTCGCCGTCCGCAACCGCGTCAAACGCTGACAGCCCTACCCCGGCCAAGCATGGCCCTGTGAACGCTTCTGGATGACCACGACGGAGACGGATTTAGCCCGAAGCCGATGCGCGCGGCGGTCCGTGACGACGTGCGTCCCACCTCACGCTGCCGGAACGGCGATTACAGAGCCTTGCGCGTCACACTGCCAGCGTTGTTGAGGAGTTCCTTGATGAGTTGTTCAGTTTCCGTCTCCGGGGAGCAGTCGAGTTCCCGGTTGACCTGCTGGACGCGGGTGATCGCGGTGTGCAGTCCCTGCCGGTTTCCGGCCGCGTGCTCGAGCCGGCACCAGTCGCGGTAGAGGAGCTCGGCGGTGCTGTCGACGTCCAGGCCTGTCGCGACGGCCTGGCGGGCGGCGCTGAGATCCCGGTGGGGACCGGGGGCGGTGCGGTAGGTGGCCACGGTGTGCGCCACGTCGACGATCCGGGTGGTCATCTCCTGCTGGTAGGGCTCGGCCCACGGCAGCGGGGTGCCACCAAACGGTTTGCCGCGTACCAGGGAGAGTGCCCGCTCGAGGTCGGGCAGGCCGGCCGGGCCTGAGGGCAGGGCGCGTTCGACGAGCTGCAGGAAGCGGGTCCAATCGCATCGCACGGCGGGCGAGAGACGGTAGGGGTCGTTGCCGGTCTTGCGGCGCGGCACGTAGGGATGGCCGTCGGGATCGTTTCCCAGCGAGCGACGCAGGCCCTGCATCCGGGCATTGAGGGTGCTCAGACTCCAGGGACGGGCGGGGTCCATGTCGGCACACAGCGTCTCGGAACTGCGCCCCGGCCGGAAAAAGAGCAGTGCGGCGAGCTCGGCCAGTCGGGGACCGTGGCCGGCGCCGGCCACTCCCGTGACCTCGATGGGACCCAGGACGCGGATCTCCGGCGCGTGCAGATCACGGGCCGTACCCGCGGCCGCTCCCGTCTCCGCCGTCGTGCTCGCCGCGCTGGTCGTCTGTTCGATGTCGGGCTTGTCTTCGCCAGGGGCCGGGGACGGGGCGACGAGGCCCGGGAACGGTGCGGTACGAGCAGCTGGAATGTCCGTGCCGGGGGAGTCCTCCTCTTGAGGCTGCGCCGTCGGTGCGGCCGCGGGCAGGAGAGGCAGACTGGCGGGGTCGGTGGCGGCGGCAAGCAGCGCAGGGAACACCTCGCTGCCTGCCTTCGTGTCCTGCACTACCGCGTCGCCTGAAACCGTGAGCGGCCCGGGCGCGGCCGACTGCTCCTCATGCTCGCTCCGGTCCACGCCGGTGGCCTCGTCCGGAACTTCCTCCCACGCGCCTTCGGCTGCGTGGGCGGGCTGTGCGGCTACGCGCAACGCAGCGGTGATCTGCAGGTAGGCGGCGTGTTCCAGACGCTGGACCGTAACCGCTCGGCCGACGGAGTCGAGGGTCTGCGGGGTGCTGAGGGAGGCGTTGAGGATTTCCGCGTCGGGGAAGTGCGGGGCGGCCGTGCTGGCCGGGGCGACCAGGGTGACCGGGACGTCGCCTGCCTTGTCGAGGACGTCGGCGAACGCGAAGGCGGTGTCGGCTTCCAGGACGGACGCGCACAGCAGTAGGTGGGGCTGGTGGGCGGTGTCGGGCAGCTGGTGGGCTTCCAGGAGCCGTTCGGTCAGGTCGCGCAGCGCGTGCGTGGGCTGGCGCATGTGGGCGATCCGCGTGGTGGGCAGCAGCTGCGGCAGGTCCTCGCCGAACCCGATCGTGACGACTTCGACGTCGCCCGCCCAGGGGCTCATCGCGAGCTCCAGGGCGAGTGAGGTGCACACCTCGGTGATGTGCACGGGGTTGCCGTCGAGCAGCAGAGCGGAGGTCCGGGCGAGATTGAGCAGCACCAGGTCCCCCGTCTCCATGTTGCCGATGGTGACCAGAGCTGGGCAGGGCGCCGGCACGTCACGGGCGGCGTCCTCGTCGAGGAGGACGGCGTCCGCGTCCAGAACCCACCACCCGTCCTTCCCAGGCACGAATGGCGCCGGCGGCTTGTGGGAGAGGTCCTCGGGCAGCACGTGCACCGTGCGGGCACCGATCCGCGCAGCCTGCACCCCCGGCACACCTGCCCCGTCCTCCTGCCGTGCTGCCTGATGAGCCATGGTTCGCAGGGCAACGTCCAAGCGCGTAGCGCCGGCGGGTTCGGCGGCCGCCGCCAGCTGCGCCTCGGCCGGGCTGGTCTCGTCTGCGATGGCGATCGTCTCGCCGGGCTTGCGGCGACGGCGCTGCAGCGTACGACGCAGAGCGAGCGCGCCGGTGATGGCAGCGGCCAGCAGCGCCCCGGCCCCCAGCACGATGCGCAGGTTCAACGGACCGTCGGCCCGGGTCGGCGCCGCTGAATCGCCGGAGCCGGGGGAGGTCGCCGCGGGGTCCGGTGTCTGGGCCGGCACGGACGGGGCGCTGGTCCTGGGCTGCGGCGCCGCCGGAGCCGTGGCGGAGGGCGAGCGTTCCTGGCTGGGCTGCTCGGCAGACGGACTGCCCGAGGGGCCCGGCGAGCTGGGTGCGGGCGCCTGCCCGCTGCCCGACGCTTGCCCGTTGTCCGGTGTCTGAGCGGGTGGGGGAACGCGGTCCTGGTGGTCCGATTCGCCGCCCGGGGGCGGCGTCTGGTCGCGCTGCGCGCCGGGGACGGTGATCTGCTGTCCCGCGTAGATGACATCTGGGTCGGTGATGGCGGGCAGGCCGTCGGGCTGCGGCTTGCCATGGCTGGCGGCGAACAATGTGGGCCACTCGGTGCTGTCGCGGAGCGCCTCCTCAGCGATCTTCGAAGGCGAGCAGCAGGGCGGCCTTGCTGTCCGTGCGGCTGGTCAAGAGCCTCCAGCGAGCACCGGGCGTCTACGAGCTGACCTGGTCCATGGGCACCGGTCCCGCAGGACGCGCGACGTGGGAGTACGGGCCCGCGTGCCGCCCCGGCACACCGCACATCATCTGGCGCCGCATCGGAGGCCACGACATCCTGACCGGGCCGTAACCCGGGGCGCACGGGCGAATTTGCCCGCGAGCGCTCAAGTCAGCTCGAGCAAGGGCGCTTCGACCCCTCAGAAGATCCGTCGGTTCACCCGACGCGAGCCGCATGAGATGCCGCAGGATGCTGAGCGAGCGAGGGCTTGCCTAGTAATGTTCGGCCACATGAGCATCCCCAACCCTCGGGGAGAGCGAGAGAAGCTAATTACAGCCCTCACTCCCCAGCTACGTAGGCATCTAAAGATCCGCGCCTTTGAGCACGGCATGGACATCCAGGACGCCACCGAGCACGCGATTAACGCCTGGTACTCAGCAGAAGGCCTGCCCGAGGTCAAAACCGATGGGGCGAAGACCTGGGGCACGTTCCTCCCGGTGGGAGAGCCGGACAAGTTCAAGGCGACCTGTTCGGAGCGCGGCGTCACCTACGTCCAAGGGCTGGCACAGGCTCTCTCTCTGTGGCTCGACAACCACCCCTCCCCCACAGCTCCGTTGGTGGCGCAGCCCGTGGTGCGGGTGATAGTGGCGAACCAGAAGGGCGGCGTCGGGAAGACATTCCTGTCCTCCGGCATCGCGCAGGCTCTCGCAGAGGCCGGCCATCGGGTTCTGCTCGTCGACTACGACCCACAGGGGCACCTGACGGCGGAGCTGGGCTTCGAGGACCTCATGTACGAGGACGACGTCGAAACCCTGATGATGCATATGGACGGCAGCGCCAAGGGCGACATCCATGACTTGCTGGTGGCTTTGGACGGCGAGCGGTTCGGGGAACGGCTTCACCTGCTGCCAGCGTCTGACGACGCGTTCCTGCGCGACGTGGCTCTGTCCAAGGTGAGCTTCAGCGAGGCCGCGCTGGAGCGGGCGCTGGAGCCGCTGGAGGCGGACTACGACGTCATCATCATCGACGGACCGCCCAGCCTCGGGCTGAACATGGACACCGCCCTGTACTACGTCCGGCGTCGCGACGGTGAACTCGCCGACCGTTCCGGCGTCATCACGCCCGTCTGGGCAAACAAGGCGTCGCACCGAGCGTTCCGGCTCCTGAAGTCCCAGATGGACGATCTCTGTCGGAAGGGTCGCATCCAGGTCGACTACCTGGGCCTGATCATCAACGCCTACGACAGCCGCCGCGGCAAGCTTGTGAAAGAGAACAAGGATCAGTGGGAGAAAAGCAGCTCCCCGTCTGTCCTTGCCGTAATCGGTGATCTCAAGGAGGGGCGTGAGGCGGCAGACGGCGAGATCCCGCTGCTGGAGTACGCCCCGGATAGTGAGCACGCGCAGGTGATGCGCGATCTGGCAAAGGAGCTGGCCGTATGACGCCTCCGACGCAGCGGGTCACCCGTGGCTTCAGCATCGATGAGGACGGTTCGGACTCGAAGCCTGCCCCCCGTCGGGTCCGGACTCGGCAGCAGATCATGAGCGGGGAAGGGAAGCGTCCGCCGGCGGCTGTGCCGCTGTCCGTGCTGGCGCACAATCCGCTCAACCCTCGCGATGAGCTGACCGAGATCGAAGAGACCGCGGCCTCGCTGAAGGAGAAAGGCCAGCTTCAGCCCGTGGCGGTCGTCCGGCGAGCGGCCTTCTTGACAGCCCACCCCAGCCGGGAAGAGGAGATTGGGGCGGCTGAGTACGTCGTCATCGACGGCAACAGGCGACTGGCGGCCGCGTCCGTCGCGGGTTTGGCAGAACTGCGGATCGACGTCAATGACGATCTCGCTGCCAGCGCGGAGGACATGCTTGAGAGCGCGCTGATCGCCAACGTTCACCGGGTCGACGTCCCCCCGCTGGACCAGGCGAAGGCCATCCAGGAGCTCCTCAGCAAGCACGGCAGCCAGGAGAAGGTAGCCAAGAGGCTCGGGAAGTCGGGGGCTTGGGTGTCGCAGCGCCTGGCGCTGCTCGGGCTGAGTGAGGACCTGCAGGAGAAGGTCGAGTCCGGCGAACTGACCGTCAAGGATGGACGCCGCATTGGTCGGCTCCCTGCCGACCAGCAGCAGACCGAGGCCGCCGCCGCCCTTAACCGGGTTAAGACGCCCCGGAAGCCGCGGTCCAAGGAAGCGAGTGTCCCGTCCGGGGACGCGGTGGCTTCTTCGATCCCATCGCAAGCGGCTGGCGCGAAGGAAGCAGAAGGGACGGGCACCGTAGGTCTTAACCCGGTTAAGGGGGAGCAGGCGAACAACAGCGGGCCGGACCTCCCGTGGAACGACCCGAAGTGGTTCAACGACCAGCTTCGCGCCCACATGTCGGCCGAGCATCGCGAGGAACTCGTGCTGCTCCTCATGGCGGACAGCTGACCCTCGGGGTCTTAACCCGGTTAAGGGTCCGAAACGCAGAAAAGGCCCGGCACCTCCCCCAGTTCGGTCTGGGGAGGTGCCGGGCCTTCGGTTGTCAGGCTGCCCAGGTCGCGGGCGCG
>NZ_BMTT01000033.1 GCF_014649815.1 Streptomyces mutabilis
CCCGAGTCCAAGATCGTGGAGACCCTCATCGAGGAGGCCATGAAGATCGCCGAGCAGATGGAGGCCGACGGCGTGACCTCCGGCGAGCCCTCGGTGTCCGTCGCGGGCTGATCCACCTCCGCTCCTGCCGCGTCGCCCCGGGGGGCGGCGCGGCATATTCGTGGCAGGTACAGTGCGGAGACCAGCAGATCTCAGGGTGAGGCCCCCGCACGTGTTGACGCAGACCACCTCCCGCGTGCTCGAACCGAGCGACCTGGACGCCGCGCTCGCCGTCCTCGACCGTGAGCCGGTCGCGAACGCCTTCGTGACCGCCCGGGTGCAGATCGCCGGCCTCGACCCGTGGCGTCTCGGCGGCGAGATGTGGGGCTGGTACGAGCACGGCATGCTGACGTCCCTGTGCTACGCGGGCGCCAACCTCGTCCCCATCTGCGCCACCCCGCGCGCCGTCCGCGCCTTCGCCGACCGCGCCCGGCGGGCCGGCCGCCGCTGTTCCTCCATCGTCGGCCCCGCCGACACCACCGCCCAGCTGTGGCGGCTCCTCGAACCCGGCTGGGGCCCCGCTCGCGAGGTCCGCGCCCACCAGCCCCTCATGGTCGCCGACCACCTCCCCGCCGACATCGCCCCCGACCCGTACGTCCGCCGCGTCCGCAAGGACGAGATGGAGCGGATCATGCCGGCCTGCGTGGCGATGTTCACCGAGGAGGTCGGCATCTCCCCGCTGGCCGGCGACGGCGGCCTCCTCTACCAGGCCCGGGTCGCCGAACTCGTCGGCTCCGGCCGCTCCTTCGCCCGCTTCGACACCGACGGCAAGGTCGTCTTCAAGGCCGAGATCGGCGCCGCCACCGACCACGCCTGCCAGATCCAGGGCGTGTGGGTGGCCCCCGAGTACCGGGGCAGGGGCCTCGCGGCACCGGGCATGGCGGCGGTGCTGCGCTACGCCTTGGCGGACGTCGCCCCCGTGGTGAGCCTGTACGTCAACGACTTCAACACGGCGGCCCGACGCACGTACCGAAGGGTGGGCTTCCAAGAGGTGGGCGCCTTCATGAGCGTGCTGTTCTGAAGCCGTCGCCCCCGAGGCGCGGGGGACCGGGCACACCACCGAAAGGCCCCTGTAGGCTCCCCGCCATGGACGTCGTGATCGGCCCGCTGGACCTCTCCGCCCACGTCGACGAGGCCCTGGCCGTCCAGGCCGCCGCCTTCGGACTCGGCCCCGACGAGGTCGCCGTCCGGCGCCAGATCGTCCTGCGTCACATGACCTACCCCGGGGCCCGAGCTCTCGGCGCCACCGCCGACGGCGACCTCGTCGGCTTCGTCTACGGCATGCCCAACGACCGCTCCCACTGGTGGTCCACCGTCGTCGAGCCCTACCTCCGCGCCCAGGGCAACGACGCCTGGCTCGACGACGCCTTCGTCATCACCGAACTCCACGTCCATCCGGCCCACCAGAAGCACGGCCTGGGCCGCTCCCTGATCACCACGATCACCGACGCCGCCGCCCAGCCCCGCTCGATCCTCTCCGCGATCGACACCGAGAGCCCGGCCCGCGGCCTCTACCGCTCCCTCGGCTACCAGGACCTCGCCCGCCGGGTCCTCTTCCCCAGCGCCCCCAAGCCGTACGCGGTGATGGGGGCCCCGCTCCCGCTGCGCAGGCGGTCACCGGCCGGTCGATAACCGATTTCCACCGCACCGGACCACCCGGCTAACCTCCTAGCACCACCCTTACGCAGCAGGAGACACGAGAACCATGGCCAACGCACAGGTCCAGCGCATGTCGAAGTTGATGGCGAAGACGCTGCGCGACGACCCGGCGGACGCCGAGGTCCTCAGCCACAAACTGCTGGTCCGCGCCGGGTACGTGCGCCGCACCGCCGCCGGTCTGTGGAGCTGGCTGCCGCTCGGCAAGAAGGTCCTCGGCAACGTCGAGCGCATCGTCCGCGAGGAGATGGACGCCATCGGCGCCCAGGAGGTCCAGCTCCCCGCCCTGCTGCCGCGCGAGCCGTACGAGGCCACCGGCCGCTGGGAGGAGTACGGTCCCGAACTCTTCCGGCTCCAGGACCGCAGGGGCGGCGACTACCTCCTCGGCCCCACCCACGAGGAGATCTTCACCCTCCTGGTGAAGGACCAGGTGTCCTCCTACAAGGACCTGCCCGTCATCCTCTACCAGATCCAGAACAAGTACCGCGACGAGGCCCGCCCCCGGGCCGGCATCCTGCGCGGCCGCGAGTTCCTGATGAAGGACTCCTACTCCTTCGACGTCGCCGACGAGGGCCTCGCCGAGTCCTACGCCCTGCACCGCGCCGCCTACCAGCGCATCTTCGAGCGCCTGGGCCTCGACTACCGCATCTGCGCCGCGACCGCCGGCGCGATGGGCGGCTCCAAGTCCGAGGAGTTCCTGGCCCCCGCCGAGGCCGGCGAGGACACCTTCGCGGACTGCCCGAACTGCGACTTCGCCGCCAACACCGAGGCGATCACCTACGCGCTGACGCCGGTGGACGCGACCGACGCACCCGCCGCCGAGGACATCCCGACCCCCGACACCCCGACCATCGAGACCCTGGCCGCCTCCCTCGGCGTCCCGGCCTCCGCCACCCTGAAGAACCTCCTGGTCAAGGTGGACGGCGAAATCGTCGCCGTGGGCGTCCCCGGCGACCGCGAGGTCGACATGGACAAGGTCGAGGCCCACTTCGCCCCGGCCGCCGTCGAACTGGTCACCGCCGAGGACTTCGCCGGCCGCCCCGACCTGGTCCGCGGCTACGTCGGCCCCCAGGGCCTCGGCGAGAAGGTCAAGTACATCGCCGACCCCCGCGTGGCGCCGGGCACCGCCTGGATCACGGGTGCCAACAAGGAGCACACGCACGCCAAGAACGTCGTCGCCGGCCGCGACTTCGAGGTCGACGCGTACGTCGACGTCGTGGTCGTCCGCGAGGGCGACCCCTGCCCGAAGTGCGGCACCGGCCTCAAGCTGGACCGCGCCATCGAGATCGGCCACATCTTCCAGTTGGGCCGCAAGTACACCGACGCCCTCAAGCTCGACGTCCTCGGCCAGAACGGCAAGCCTGCCCGCGTCACCATGGGCTCCTACGGCATCGGCGTCTCCCGCGCGGTGGCCGCCCTCGCCGAGCAGCACGCCGACGAGAAGGGCCTCGTCTGGTCCAAGGAGGTCGCCCCGGCCGACGTCCACGTCGTCGCCGCCGGCAAGGCCCTGCAGACCGAGCTGGCCCTGGAGGTCTCCGAGAAGCTGTCCGCCGCCGGCGTCCGCGTCCTGGTGGACGACCGCGCGGGCGTCTCCCCGGGCGTCAAGTTCACCGATGCCGAGCTGATCGGCGTCCCGCAGATCCTGGTCGCCGGCCGTCGTTCCGCCGAGGGCGTGGTCGAGCTGAAGGACCGCCGCACCGGCGAGCGCGAGGAAGTAACGGTCGAAGAGGCCATCACCCGCCTCACCAACTGACCTGCCCGCCCCGGGGGTGGGCGACGCTCACCCCCACTGGCGCGTCGCACCCGAGGCGCGAGGCCCGGCGCCTCCCTGCGCACCCGGCGTGGGTGTGGGCGCGGGAGCGGGTGTCGCGGCCCGGCATTGCGGGGTACCTCCCCCACGCTCGGCTTCGCCCCCACGCTCGGCTTCGCTCGCGCGGGAGGGGCCCCCACCGCCCACCCGTGCCGCCCCTGAGGGGGCACCTCCCAGGCCGTTCAGGCACTGGGGGAGGCACGACTGCCCGCAGCTGCGCGGGTGCGGCGGCACCCGCCGCTGGGGCGGCAGGCGTCGGCCCGCACCCGCCGGGGCGGCGCGGGGGCCGGTCGGTCGCGCACCCGCGTGGACGAGACAGCCGCGTACGGCGGGATTGGGACGTGACGGGGGTGTCCGCCCGCAGCGGTTGGCGCGTCCGCGCCGTTCGCCCCCGTAACCGACCGATTCCGCGCCGTTTCCGAGGACGGACACCCCTCGGCGCGGCCCCGACCCACCACCGAACCGACGCTACCCGCACTCCCACCGGACCCGCACAGGCCGCCGCAGGCACCCCGCTCAACCGCCGGAGGCACCCCTCACAGCCAGCCCGCGAACTCCAACAACAACTCCGCGTCCTGCTCCCGCCCCACCCGCCGGGCCCGCACCCCCGACTCCACGGCCCGGAACAGCGTCCACCCCCGCAGCCGCTCCTGATCCACCTCCAGTGACTCCGCGAGCCGCTTGATCCGGCGCCGGGTCGTCGAGGCCCCCGAGGGCTGCGCGACGAGGTCCTCCACCCGGTCCCGCACCAGCCGCGCCAGATCGAAGGCGCTCTCGCCGACCACCGGGTCGGGCCCCACGGCCAGCCACGGCATCCGGTCCCCGGCGAGAACCTTGCTCTGCCGGAACGTGCCGTGCAGAAGCCGCTCCTCAGGAACCCCGGCCAGCAACTCCCCGCGCACCGCGACCGCCGCGTCGACCAGCGGCGCCACCTCCGGGTCGGTCACCGCGCCCGCCCGCATCGTCTCCGCCTGCCGCCCGGTCCGCTCCGCCACGGTCTCGAAGGGATGACCGGTGGGCGGCTCCACCCACAGCCGGCGCAGCGTCCCCGCGGCCTCCAGCAGCGCCTTCGACTCGGGCAACGACCGCACCGATACGTCCGGATGCAGCCGCTCCAGCAGCAGCACGCCCTCCGTACCGTCCGGCTCGTCGAGCAACTGCACGGCGCCCAGCCCGTTCCAGTGGGCGAGCGCGGCCCGCTCGCTCTCCGGCCGCGCCCGGCGCGGGGCCAGCTTCAGCACGGCCGGCGTCCCGTCCGACCTGCGCACCAGGACGACCAGGCTGCTGCGCCCGCCGGGCACCTGCACCCGCTCCACGGTCAGCTCGCGCAGCTCCACGGCCCGCTCGGCCGCCGCGGGCAGCTTCTCCAACCAGTCGTCACCGTCCGGTGCCGTCTCACCGAGCGCCCTGACCAGACGCCGCGGCGGTTCGAAAGCCATGCGCGAGCCGTTCCCTTCCCGTACGGGCAGCCGTACGTGTTACGCAGTCGGTGTCGCCGAGGCCGAGGTTCCCGAGGCCGGCCCCTGCCCGGCCGACGAACCGGCCCGCTCGGCGAGCCCAGGGAAGGCTACGCTCCCGCCCCGCCAGCGCACCGCCCGGACCGCCGCCTCGCGCAGCGCCCCGGCCGCAGCCGCGCGCCGGTCGCCGTCGGCGGCCCGCACCAGGTCGGAGTAGACACCGGCCACCCGGTCCTCCAGCTCCGCCGCCAGCCGCACCGCCGACGCGGAGTCCGGCACCTCGAAGGGCAGCGCGTATCCGGCCGCCGCCGCGACCGGCTTCGCGCCGAGATCGGACACGTCGCGCGCCAAGGCGTCCCGTCGCGCCCGGTGGGCGTCGTACGCCGTCCGAGCCTCGCCGCGCCGTTCCTCGCCGACGCGCCCGCCGACGACCCCGTAGCCGTACACGGCCGCGTGCTCCGCCGCCAGCGCCGCCTGGAGGGCGTCCAGTTCCCGGTCCTCAGCCTCGCTCACCCGTCACCCTCCGTCAGCAGATACACGTGCGCCGCCCCGGCCGCCGCCACCGAGGCGAGCAGCCGCGCCAGCTCGCCCGGCACCTCCGCCAGCGCCCCGGTCCGCCGGTCGGTCAGCTCTCGTTCGGCGGCGGCGAGCAGGGCCAGGGCGTCCCTCTCGCTCGCGGGCACGGCACCGGAGCCGTCCTCCGGCCCCGCGGCCCGCGCGGACACCGAGGGCGACGCGTCCGGGGAGGACGCCCGCACGGCACCGAACGCCTCCGCGTGCCGCACGACCTCCTCCCGCAGCGGCCGCAGCCGCTCCGCCAGCCCCGGATGTGCGGCGATCACCGCCGTGTACCGCCCGGCCAGCGACTCGCTGTCCCGCGCCGCACGCGCGCGTGCCCGCTTCGCCGCGGACGGACCGCCGCCCTGGTCACCGGATTCGGAGCCGCCGGAACAGCCGACGAGCAGCGCGGCCCCGGCGGCCGACGCGAGCAGGCTCCTTCTGCGCGGCCCCGAGGGCAGGCGCGGCGATGCGGGAAGCGACACGGCAGACGTCCTCGACGGGCTCGTACGGATACGGAGGCGACAGCGGAGCAAAACGGCGGCGGAGCGGCGGGCGGCGCGAACGGGAACCCGCGGTGCGGCCTGCCCGTGATCACGGTACCCGGGCCCCGGCCGGGCACCACCCATCGGCACCGCCGAGCCGGGGTGGACGGCAACACCCTCCGGGACCGGATACCCTTTGACCAGACACGAGCACCGTCCCACAACAGCACACGCGGCCGAGGAGTCACCCGGATGAGCACCACCCAGAGCGACAGGCTGCGAGAGCTGCTCGAGCCGCTCGTCGCCTCCCAGGGACTGGACCTCGAGGAGATCGCGGTGGACTCGGTCGGCCGCAAGCGCGTGCTGCGTGTGGTCGTCGACTCCGACACCGGTGCCGACCTGGACCGGATCGCCGATGTGAGCCGCGCGCTCTCGGCGAAGCTCGACGAGACCGACGCGATGGGCAGCGGGGAGTACACCCTGGAGGTCGGCACCCCGGGCGCCGAGCGCTCCCTCACCGAGCACCGCCACTTCGTGCGCGCCACGCACCGCATGGTGCGGTTCCAGCTCCACGAGGGCGGCGAGCTCGTCGCCCGCATCCTGGGCGTCGACGACGAGGGACTCGACGTCGAGGTCCCCGGAGTCAAGGGGCGCAAGGCCACCACCCGCCGAATCGCCTTCGGCGACATCGACAAGGCACGCGTCCAGGTCGAGTTCAACCGCAAGGACGACGGCGGCGACACGGCCTCCGGGAACAACAGCAAGAACAACAGCATGAACACAACGGAAGAGGAGGAGGCGTAGCCGTGGACATCGACATGAGCGCCCTGCGGGGTTTGGTCCGGGAGAAGGAGATCTCCTTCGACCTGCTGGTCGAGGCGATCGAGTCGGCCCTCCTCATCGCCTACCACCGCACCGAGGGAAGCCGTCGGCACGCGCGCGTGGAACTCAACCGGGACACCGGACATGTGACCGTGTGGGCGAAGGAGGACCCCGACGACCTCGAGGAGGGCCAGGCGCCCCGCGAGTTCGACGACACCCCGTCCGACTTCGGCCGCATCGCCGCCACCACCGCCAAGCAGGTCATCCTGCAGCGGCTGCGCGACGCCGAGGACGACGCGACGCTCGGTGAGTACGCCGGCCGCGAGGGCGACATCGTCACCGGCGTCGTCCAGCAGGGCCGCGACCCGAAGAACGTGCTGGTCGACATCGGCAAGCTGGAGGCCATCCTGCCGGTGCAGGAGCAGGTGCCCGGCGAGACCTACCCGCACGGCACGCGGCTGCGTTCGTACGTCGTCCGCGTCGCCAAGGGCGTGCGCGGCCCGTCCGTCACGCTGTCCCGCACGCACCCCAACCTGGTGAAGAAGCTCTTCGCCCTGGAAGTGCCCGAGATCGCCGACGGTTCGGTGGAGATCTCCGCGATCGCCCGCGAGGCCGGTCACCGCACCAAGATCGCCGTGCGCTCCACCCGCTCGGGGCTGAACGCCAAGGGCGCCTGCATCGGCCCGATGGGCGGCCGGGTGCGCAACGTCATGGGGGAGCTGAACGGCGAGAAGATCGACATTGTCGACTGGTCGGACGACCCGGCCGAGATGGTGGCGAACGCGCTCTCTCCGGCCCGCGTCTCCAAGGTGGAGGTCGTGGACCTGGCGGCCCGCTCGGCCCGCGTGATCGTGCCGGACTACCAGCTGTCGCTGGCCATCGGCAAGGAGGGCCAGAACGCCCGCCTCGCGGCCCGGCTGACCGGCTGGCGGATCGACATCCGCCCGGACACCGAGCAGCCCTCGGACCAGTCGTCCGGCGGGCACGGGGAATAGATCCAAGCCGCACGACGCTGAGATCACGACAGTCTTGTGTGCGGCGTGTGTTCGATTCTTGCCCCAATGGGGTGAGGTCGGTCCGGGGAGGTAGACTTAGGAGTGTCTGGCCGGACACGTACCCGAGCACGCCCTGAGCGCACCTGCGTGGGGTGCCGGGAGCGATCGGTCAAGAGCGAGCTGCTGCGCACCGTGGCGGTCGAGGGTGAATGTGCCCCCGATCCGCGCGGTACGCTGCCCGGCCGGGGTGCGTACGTGCACCCCGTGCCGGTCTGTGTCGACCAGGCAGTGCGCCGCAAGGCGTTCCCGCGGGCGCTCCGCGTCCCGGGTCCGCTCGACGTAAAGGCGTTGCGCCGCTACGTCGAGCAGGCACAAGGTTGCTGACAGCAGCATGTAGGCAACGTGCTAAGGAAGACGTGCCGCACGGAACCCCGTGCGGACTGGTACCTCGCGAGTCGAAAGCAGGTCGAGATTGCGATGAGCACTCGATGAGTACGCGATGAGTACGCCCATGAACTAGCGACGGTCCGGACGCAACCCGGACCTCAGAGGAGCGAAGTGGCTAAGGTCCGGGTATACGAACTCGCCAAGGAGTTCGGTGTGGAGAGCAAGGTCGTCATGGCCAAGCTCCAGGAACTCGGTGAATTCGTCCGTTCGGCGTCTTCGACGATCGAAGCGCCCGTAGTACGCAAGCTGACAGACGCCTTCCAGCAGGGTGGCGGCAACGGCCGGTCCGCCGGTCGTCCCGCGGCGCCGAAGAAGGCTGCCCCCAGGCCGTCGGCGCCCTCCCCGGCGCAGGCGGCCCGCCCGGCTGCGCCCCGTCCGGGTCCCGCGGCTCCGGCGGCACCGGCGGCTCCCAAGCCCCCGGCCGCCCAGCAGCCCGAGGCTCCGTCGGCCCCCGCGCCGGCGCCGTCCCAGGGTCCGCGCCCCACGCCGGGCCCCAAGCCCGCTCCGCGTCCGGCCCCGGCCGCCCCGGAATTCACCGCTCCGCCGTCGGCGCCGGCCGCTTCGTCCCAGGCTCCGGCCGGTCCGAAGCCCGGTGGCGCGCGTCCCGGTGCCCCCAAGCCCGGCGGCGCCCGTCCGTCCGGTCCGGGTCAGGACCGGGGTCAGCAGGGCGGCCAGGGCCGTCCCGGTGGCCAGCGTCCCGGCGCCCCGGGCCAGCGTTCCGGCGGCCGTCCCGGCGGTCCGCGTCCGGGCAACAACCCCTTCACGTCCGGCGGCAACGCCGGCATGGCGCGCCCGCAGGCGCCCCGTCCGCAGGGCGGTCCGCGTCCGGGCGGTCCCGGTGCCCCCGGCGCCGGTCCCCGTCCGCAGGCCCCCGGCCAGGGCGGCGGCGGTCCCCGTCCCCAGGCTCCGGGCGGCAACCGTCCGAGCCCGGGCTCGATGCCGCGTCCGCAGGGCGGCGGCGCCGGTCCCCGTCCCGGCGGCGGTCCGCGTCCGAACCCCGGCATGATGCCGCAGCGTCCCGCTGCCGGTCCGCGTCCCGGCCCCGGTGGTGGCGGTCGCGGTCCCGGCGGTGCCGGTCGTCCCGGCGGCGGCGGCGGTCGTCCGGGCGGCGGCGGCTTCGCCGGTCGTCCCGGCGGCGGTGGCGGCGGTCGTCCCGGTGGCGGCGGCGGTTTCGCCGGTCGTCCCGGCGGTGGCGGCGGCTTCGGTGGCGGCGGTGGCCGTCCCGGCTTCGGCGGCCGTCCCGGCGGCCGCGGTGGCACGCAGGGTGCCTTCGGTCGTCCCGGCGGTCCCGCGCGTCGCGGTCGCAAGTCGAAGCGGCAGAGGCGCCAGGAGTACGAGGCCATGCAGGCCCCGTCGGTCGGCGGCGTGATGCTGCCTCGCGGCAACGGCGAGACCATTCGCCTGTCGCGCGGTGCTTCGCTCACCGACTTCGCGGAGAAGATCAACGCCAACCCGGCGTCGCTCGTCGCGGTCATGATGAACCTCGGCGAGATGGTCACCGCGACCCAGTCCGTCTCCGACGAGACGCTCCAGCTCCTCGCGGACGAGATGAACTACACGGTTCAGATCGTCAGCCCGGAGGAGGAGGACCGCGAGCTGCTCGAGTCCTTCGACCTGGAGTTCGGCGAGGACGAGGGCTCCGAGGAGGACCTGGTCGTCCGTCCGCCGGTCGTGACCGTCATGGGTCACGTCGACCACGGTAAGACCCGACTGCTCGACGCCATCCGCAAGACGAACGTCATCGCGGGCGAGGCCGGCGGCATCACCCAGCACATCGGTGCCTACCAGGTCGCGACCGAGGTCAACGAAGAAGAGCGCAAGATCACCTTCATCGACACCCCGGGTCACGAGGCGTTCACCGCCATGCGTGCCCGTGGTGCTCGGTCGACCGACATCGCGATCCTGGTCGTCGCGGCCAACGACGGCGTCATGCCGCAGACGGTCGAGGCGCTCAACCACGCCAAGGCGGCCGAGGTCCCGATCGTCGTCGCGGTCAACAAGATCGACGTCGAGGGCGCCGACCCGACCAAGGTGCGCGGTCAGCTGACCGAGTACGGCCTGGTGGCCGAGGAGTACGGCGGCGACACCATGTTCGTCGACATCTCCGCCAAGCAGGGTCTGAACATCGACTCCCTGCTGGAGGCCGTGGTCCTCACCGCGGACGCCTCGCTCGACCTGCGGGCCAACCCGAACCAGGACGCGCAGGGCATCTCGATCGAGTCCCGTCTCGACCGCGGCCGCGGTGCCGTGGCGACGGTCCTCGTCCAGCGAGGCACCCTGCGGGTCGGCGACACGATGGTGGTGGGCGACGCCTACGGCCGCGTCCGCGCCATGCTCGACGACAACGGCAACAACGTCGCCGAGGCCGGTCCGTCGACTCCGGTCCAGGTCCTGGGCCTGACCAACGTCCCGGGCGCCGGTGACAACTTCATCGTGGTCGAGGAGGACCGTACGGCCCGCCAGATCGCGGAGAAGCGCGCCGCCCGTGAGCGCAACGCCGCGTTCGCCAAGCGCACGCGCCGCGTGTCGCTGGAGGACCTGGACAAGGTGCTCAAGGCCGGCGAGGTCCAGCAGCTGAACCTGATCATCAAGGGTGACGCTTCCGGTTCGGTCGAGGCCCTCGAGTCCTCGCTGCTCCAGCTGGACGTCGGCGAAGAGGTCGACATCCGCGTCCTGCACCGCGGCGTCGGTGCGGTCACGGAGTCCGACATCGACCTGGCGATGGGCTCCGACGCCATCGTGATCGGCTTCAACGTGCGCGCCGCCGGGCGTGCGCAGCAGATGGCCGAGCGCGAGGGTGTGGACGTCCGGTACTACTCGGTCATCTACCAGGCGATCGAGGAGATCGAGGCGGCCCTCAAGGGCATGCTCAAGCCGGAGTACGAAGAGGTCGAGCTCGGTACGGCGGAGATCCGCGAGGTCTTCCGCTCGTCCAAGCTGGGCAACATCGCGGGTGTCCTCATCCGCTCCGGCGAGGTCAAGCGCAACACCAAGGCGCGCCTCCTGCGCGATGGCAAGGTCATCGCGGAGAACCTCAACATCGAGGGTCTGCGTCGCTTCAAGGACGACGTCACCGAGATCCGGGAAGGCTTCGAGGGCGGTATCAACCTCGGGAACTTCAACGACATCAAGGTCGACGACGTCATCGCGACGTACGAGATGCGCGAGAAGCCGCGGGTGTAAGCACCCCGACTTCCGAGGCGGTCCGGTCCGGGGCCGGTCGGCGGAGAGCAATATCCGTCGATCGGCCCCGGCCGTTCGTTGTACGGTTCTGATGTCCCCGCCCGTGGATGGCGGGGCCATCGATCCCGGACCGGCGGGTGAACCGGTTGCACATGTATGTGGGGACGCTGTCCTTCGACCTCCTCCTCGGCGACGTACATTCGCTGAAGGAGAAGCGCTCCGTCGTCCGCCCGATCGTCGCCGAGCTCCAGCGGAAGTACGCGGTGAGCGCGGCGGAGGTGGATCACATGAACCTCCATCGCCGGGTCGTGATCGGCCTGGCCATGGTGTCCGGCGACGCCGGGCACCTCAGTGACGTACTCGACCGGTGCGAACGGCTGGTGGCCGGCCGGCCCGAGGTGGAACTGCTGTCCGTCAGGCGGCGCTTCCACGGCGAAGACGACTGACCCACAGAACACAGAGAAGAAAGAACGGGAGACGGACCAGTGGCCGACAACGCGCGGGCGAAAAGGCTGGCGGACCTCATCCGAGAGGTGGTGGCCCAGAAGCTGCAGCGCGGGATCAAGGACCCGCGGCTC
The DNA here is from genome assembly GCF_014649815.1 of Streptomyces mutabilis. Classification (GTDB taxonomy): domain Bacteria; phylum Actinomycetota; class Actinomycetes; order Streptomycetales; family Streptomycetaceae; genus Streptomyces; species Streptomyces mutabilis. The sequence continues at coordinate 12,031 of NZ_BMTT01000033.1, forward strand.
GGCTCGCACGTCACCATCACGGACACCCGGGTCACGGGTGACCTGCGGGAGGCGACCGTCTTCTACACGGTGTACGGGGACGAAGAGGAGCGGGCGGCCGCGGCCGCCGGCCTGGAGAGCGCGAAGGGCATCCTGCGCTCCGAGGTCGGCAAGGCGGCGGGCGTGAAGTTCACGCCGACCCTGGCCTTCGTCATGGACGCCCTCCCGGACACCGCCCGGAACATCGAGGACCTCCTCGACAAGGCACGCCAGTCCGACGCCAAGGTGCGCGAAGCCTCCGCGGGCGCCGCGTACGCCGGTGAGGCGGACCCGTACCGCAAGCCGGGCGAGGACGACGAAGAGGCCGACGAGACGGACGACACCGCTAAATGACCGAGAAGCACACCACGCCCGACGGCCTTGTCATCGTCGACAAGCCGTCGGGCTTCACCTCGCACGACGTCGTCGCCAAGATGCGGGGCATCGCCCGCACCCGGCGCGTCGGGCACGCCGGTACGCTCGACCCGATGGCGACGGGCGTCCTGGTCCTCGGTGTGGAGCGGGCGACCAAGCTCCTCGGGCACCTCGCGCTCACCGAGAAGGAGTACCTGGGCACCATCAGGCTCGGGCAGACGACGCTGACCGACGACGCCGAGGGCGAGATCACGAGGTCGTTGGACGCCTCGAAGGTCACCCGGGACGCCGTCGACGCCGCCGTCGCCAAGCTGACCGGCGACATCATGCAGGTGCCGTCCAAGGTCAGCGCCATCAAGATCAACGGCGTGCGCTCCTACAAGCGGGCGCGCGAGGGCGAGGAGTTCGAGATCCCCGCCCGCCCCGTCACCGTCTCCTCCTTCGCGGTGTACGACGTCCGGGACGCCGTCGCCGAGGACGGCACCCCCGTGACCGATCTGGTGGTCTCGGTGGTCTGCTCCTCCGGCACCTACATCCGGGCCCTGGCCCGGGACCTCGGCGCCGACCTGGGCGTCGGCGGCCACCTCACCGCGCTGCGCCGAACCCGCGTCGGCCCCTACAAACTGGACGCCGCCAAGACGCTGGACCAGCTCCAGCAGGAGTTGACCGTCATGCCCGTCGCGGACGCGGCCCGTGCCGCCTTCCCGCAGTGGAAGGTGGACACCAGGCGTGCCCGGCTCCTCCTCAACGGCGTGCGGCTGGAGATGCCCGACGAGTACGCGGGCGCCGGTGCCGTCGCCGTCTTCGACCCGGAGGGCCGCTTCTTCGCGCTCGTGGAGGAACAGAAGGGCAAGGCCAAGAGCCTGGCCGTCTTCGGCTGAGCCGGTCCGCCGAAGGGCTTGTCCGTGGAGCGGCGACCACGGGGACTTCCACCGCCGCCGCTCCACGGCCCCCCTCGGTTCCCCCACCCTCTAGGTTGTATCCAACCCTCCCCGCCTGTTCACCCGTCCGGGCAGGCGCTCGGAGTGAACTGGGGGAGTGGAAGGGGGCGCTTTCGTGAAGCGACCTGTCCCGCTGATCATCAGGCGCTTACCGTCGAACACACAGCACGGGTGTACGGCGGGGAGGTGCGACGATGGGGTCGCGGAACCGGTCCCGGGAGGCGGGAAGCGGCAGAGTGGTACGGGGGTCCGCGCAGGGCATCGGGGACCCGCACGACGGACCATCGGCGCGGGCGACCCCGTCGACCGGACACCCGCCCGACGACGCCCTGGTCCGCGTCCACGACCTCGCCGGCCGCCCCCGCGGCACCGGCTTCGTCGCCGACCACCACGGCACGGTCGTCACCGGTCACGAAGCGGTCGACGGCCTGTCCCGGCTCGTGCTGAGCACAGCCGACGACCGCCGCCGCGTCGTGGCCGCCGCCGACGTCACCCCGCTGCCCGCCCTCGGACTGGCACTCGTCCGCGCCGGGGGGCTCGGCGTGCCCCCGCTGCCCGTCACCACGCGGAACAGGGTCGAGGTCGGGGCGTACGTCCGGATCGCCGCCGGCGGCTGGCGGGAGGCCCGGGTGCTGGGCACCACCGACGTCCACTACGCGGCCACCGACCGCTTCCACCGCGTCCGTGACGCGCTGGAGCTGGCGGTCGGCATCTCGGGCCGGGACGCCCTGCGGCTGGGCGGCGGAGCGGCCGGCGGACCGGTGCTCGACCCGACGACCGGCGCGGTCCTCGGGGTCATCGGCACCGCGCTGAGCTCCGGACACAGCGACGTCGGCTTCGCCGTCCCCCTGCCGCACGCCCCCGGCCCCCTCGCCGACCTGCTCGCCGAGAACGCGGCGACGGTCCCGGCCTACGGCGCCGACCTCAACCTGGCCGGCGTACTGGCCCTCACGGCGACCCAGGTCGGGCAGGACGGCCCACCGGGGACGCCGGCGGGGGGTGGGGCGACGGACGCGCGTGCCGGGGTGGGCGGGAGCGACGGCCCGAGGGCCGACGGCGGGCCCTGTAACGGCGCCGGCCCGGTGGAGCCGGTCGAACGCACCGGCGTGATCCGGGAGTTCAACGCCTTCACCGAGCCCCGCGCCCGTGCCCGGGTCCTCGGGCTCGTCGGCGCACCCGGCAGCGGCCGTACGACCGAGCTGGCCGCCCTCGCCGCCCGCCGCTCCCGGGGCACGGAGCCGGCGCCCACCCTGTGGCTGCGCGGCGCCGATCTGCAGGACGACGACATGTCGGTGGCGGACGCGGTCCGCAGGGCGCTGGCCCGGGCCGCCCGCATCGTGGCCGCCTCCGCCCGCTCCCGCCCCGCCGGTCTCGGCGACATCACCCCGGAGCGCCTGGCACACCTCGCGCACACCGCCGGGCGCCCCCTCCTGCTCCTCCTCGACGGCCCCGAGGAGATGCCGCCCGTCCTGGCCCACCGCCTCCCCGAGTGGACCGAGGGCACGGCGGCATGGCTGGCGGAGACGGGGGCCCGGCTCGTGGTGGCCTGCCGAGTCGAGTACTGGGAGCTGGCCGGGGCGGAGTTCCCGCGGGAGCTGTTGTACGCAGAGGGCACGTCCGCGTCGGCCGCGCCGTGGGCCGGGCCGGTCCTCGGCGGCGGATGCTCCTGGCCGGACGTGACACCGCAGCCGTGCATCGGGCCGGGCGGCGACGGCGTCGGCGACCGCCTCGGCGACAGCGACCGCACCGCGTGGCGGGCACCCGCCGCAGGGCCGTCCTCCGGGACGGAACCCCCCGAGCTTCCGCACGGGGCGCACGCCCCCGAGCTGCCGCACGAAGCGGAGCATCCCGAGCCCGCGTCCGCGGCGGCCGGTGTGGGAAGCCCGCCCTGCGTCCGCCTCGGCGACCTGTCGGACGAGGAGGCCCGTGAGGCGCACGCACGCTACCGGGTACCGGAAGGCGCGCTCGCCGACCCCGACGCCCGGCACCCCCTCACCCTCCGCCTGCTCGCGGAGGTCCACCGGGCCATGCCCGGAGCGCCTCCTCCCGTCCGCGTCGACCGGGACGCGGTCTTCACGGCCTACCTGGACCTGGTCTGCCTGCGCGTCGCGGACCGGCTGGCCCGGGAGAACGGCCTGCACGGCACCGGCGTACGCCGTCGGCTCGCGGCCAAGGTCTCCGGACAGGTGCACGAGGCGGCCCGGCGCAGCCTGGGCCCCGGACAGGGCGAGCTGGACCGGGAGTCGTTCGAGGCGGTGTTCCCGTGGGGGCAGGCCCCGGCGCGGCTCGGCGGCTGCACCGGCTGGGCGGCGGCCGTCCTCGCCGAAGGCCTCCTCGTACCCGTCGGCAACGGCTACCGCTTCGCCCACGAGGAACTCGCCGACTGGATCCAAGGCACCCACCTCGACCTGGACGAGGCCCTGCGCGCCCTCGTCCACCGCGGCGGCACCCCGCGGCACGCGCCCGCCCTCCCCGTGCCGCACCACCGCATCGGACCCGTCGTCGAAGCCGTGCTGCTCCTCGCCCGGCAGCACGGCATCCCCCAACTCGCCCTGACCCTCGAGGAGCTGGTGAACGCCCTCGACGCCGACCCGTACTCCTGGTGGGCCGCCCGGCTGCTCACCGAGGTGCTGACGCGCGTGCCCGACGCCACGCCGTACACGGACGTGCTGCGGCTGCTCGCCGACGGCATCGCTGAGCGGAGCGGCGAAGGACCGTGCGCTCACGGGGAGTTCGGGCCGGCCTTCTGGACCGCCCTGCGACTTCCTGAGGCCACGCGCCTGGACCTGCTGCGCCGCCTCGTCCTCGCCGACGGCCCCCCGCGCGAACCCGGCCCCCGCCACCTCGACACGGTCGCCCGGCTGCTCGCCGCCGACCCCGCGACCGTGCAACCGCTCCTCGCCCGCTGGTTCGACGACGACCGGCCGCTCCCCGCGACCCCGCACGCCACCGTCGCCACGGCAGCCCAGGCACTGCTGCACACCCACCGCCACCGCGGCCTGGACACCCTCACCGAGGCACTCGCCGACAGCACGCACCGGCGGGCCGACGAACTGCTCGCCGTACTGGCCGAGGAGGAGCCCTCCGCTCTCTGCCGGGCCGTCGAACGCTGGGCGCGCGACGAGCGGCCGGAGCGGCGGGCGGCGGCAGTCACCCACGGCCTGCGCACCGCCCCGCACGCCCGCACCGGCGCCGACCGCACCCTGCTCCGCCACACGGCCCTGCTCCTGCTCGCCGGTCCCGCCGACGAACCGCTGCACGGCGGGGCCCTCGCCCTGCTCGTCATGGACCCCGGCAGCCGCGACCGCCACCTCGCGCGGGCCCTCGGCCGGTTCGCGGCGGGCGACCCGTACTTCCCGCCGAGCGCGGTGGCCGCCGCCCTGCCGACCCACCCGGAGCCCGTCCTCGACGCCTTCCGGGCCAGGCTGCGCGGACCCGACGCCGGGGAGGCGCTGCGCAGACTCGCCGACGCCACCACACCCGCGTTGGCCCACCGGGTGGCCGTACTCGTCGGGGAGGCCGTCACGGAGCGCCCCGAAACCGCCGGGCACGTGGCCGCCTACGTCGACCGGCGCCTCGACGACGACCCGGCGGCCCGCGCCGTGCTCCACCCCCTGGTCACCGGTCTGCTGGACGCCGGTCCGGAGCCGGTGCGGGCCGCGCTCGCCGGAGTTCTCGCCGCCGACGGAAGCCCGGTCCGCGGCCTGCTCCGCCACGAGCTGCGCGAACACCTCCTGACCCACGAGCAGGCCCCGGCCGTGCTCGACGCGTTGCTGCACGCGGCCGCCCAGTGCGGCGGCGAGGGCCAGCGCGCCCTGGTCCACCGCACCGGCCGGCTCCTCGTGCGCACCCCGGCCGGCGCCACCCGCTTCGACCGGGGCCTGGTCGACCTGGCCCGGCACCTGCCGGGTTTCGCCGCTCGCGTGACCGACTGGCTGGCCGACGCACCCGAGGACTGGGCCGCGCTGGTGGGCCCCAGCGCACGTCGCACCATCGAGGGCCTGGCGGGCGCCCGGGTCCCCGCGTGACCGCCCAGGCCCGTACGGCGTCTCCCGGCCAGCACCGCGCGGCGTGCACCCGGTCACAGCCCCCATGCCGATGCGGGCGCGAGACGGGTGGCATGGCACTCTTAGAGCTGCGTAAGAGGCATCGACTCCGACGAGTTTGCGACAAGGAGCAGACACAGTGCAGCGCTGGCGTGGCTTGGAGGACATCCCCGAGGACTGGGGACGCAGCGTCGTCACCATCGGCTCCTACGACGGGGTCCACCGGGGGCACCAGCTGATCATCAAGCACGCCGTCGACCGCGCCCGTGACCTGGGCGTCCCGGCAGTCGTCGTCACCTTCGACCCGCACCCCAGCGAGGTCGTCCGCCCCGGCAGCCACCCGCCGCTGCTCGCCCCGCACCACCGGCGCGCCGAACTGATGGCGGACCTGGGCGTGGACGCGGTACTGATTCTGCCCTTCACCACCGAGTTCTCGAAGCTGTCCGCGGCCGACTTCGTGGTCAAGGTCCTGGTCGACAGACTGCGCGCCAAGGCGGTCGTCGAGGGCCCCAACTTCCGCTTCGGCCACAAGGCCGCCGGGAACGTCGACTTCCTCACCGAGCAGGGCAGGGTCTACGACTTCGAGGTCGAGGTCGTGGACCTGTACGTGACCGGTGAGGCGGGCGGCGGCGAGCCGTTCTCCTCCACCCTGACCCGCCGCCTGGTCGCCGAGGGCGACGTCGGGGGTGCCGCGGAGATCCTCGGCCGGCCGCACCGCGTCGAGGGCGTCGTCGTCCGGGGCGCCCAGCGCGGCCGTGAACTGGGCTTTCCCACGGCCAACGTCGAGACCCTCCCGCACACCGCCATTCCGGCCGACGGCGTCTACGCCGGCCTGCTGCACGCCCAGGGTGAGATGATGCCGGCCGCGATCTCCGTCGGCACCAACCCCCAGTTCGAGGGCACCGAGCGCACGGTGGAGGCGTACGCGATCGACCGCGTGGGCCTCGACCTGTACGGGCTGCACGTCGCCGTCGACTTCCTGGCCTTCGTACGCGGGCAGGCGAAGTTCGACACGCTGGACGCGCTGCTGGACCAGATGGGCGAGGACGTCGAGAAGTGCCGGGAGATCATCGCGGCGCACACCGGTCGCCACTGAGAACCACGGCAGCGGCCCGCCATGCCGGGCGTGAGGCCGCCGCCATGCCTCGCCGGGGGCCGACGCCGCGTGGCCCGGTGCACGTGCGGGCCGCGGGCCGCATCCGACGCTCGCCCCACGACAGCCGCACCGCCGCGCACACCGTACGAAGGCCCCGCCGCATGGCCGGTCGGCCGACCGCGAGCGGCGGGCACTCCGCGCCCGCCGCGGGGCGCGCGTCAGCCCGGCCGCACGGCCGCCCCGCCCCCGGCCTCACCCCCGGCCGTCGCCTCGACCGCCCGGGCCCGCGCCCAGTGGCAGGCGACCTGGGAAGCGCCGTCGCCGCGCAGGATCTCCAGGTTCCCGTCACGGCAGGCGTCGGCGACCCCGGCGCGTGCGGCTTCGCCCCCCGCCAGTACCTGACAGCGGACGTGAAAGCGGCAGCCGGTGGGGATGCGCGAGGGGTCGGGCGGTTCGCCGGTCAGCACGACGGGGCTGCCCGGTGCCTTTGGCAGGACGGACAGCAGGGCCTGGGTGTACGGGTGCCGGGGCGCCGTCAGCACCTGCTCCACCGTACCGGTCTCGACGATACGGCCGAGGTACATCACCGCGACCCGGTCGGCGATGTTCCACGCCAGCCCCAGGTCGTGGGTCACCACCAGCGCGGACAGGCCCAGCTCGGTACGCAGCCGCAGCAGCAGCGCCAGGATCTCCCCGCGCACCGACGCGTCGAGGGACGCCACCGGCTCGTCGGCGACCAGCAACTCCGGCTCAAGGACGAGCGCGCCCGCGATGACCACCCGCTGGCGCTGACCGCCGGACAGCTCGTGGGGGTACCGCAGGAAGAAGCGCTCCGGCGGGCGCAGCCCGGCACGGGACAGGGCCTCGGCCACCGCCGTCCGCTCGTCCCCCGGGTGACGGTGGATACGCAGGCCCTCGGCGACGATGTCGTACACCGTGTGCCGGGGATTCAGCGAGCCGCTCGGGTCCTGGAGGACCAGCTGGGCCCGCTTGCGGTACGCCTTCAGCGCGCGTGAGGAGAGCTCGAGCGGCGCGCCGTCGAAGACGATGCGGCCCCCGGTCGGCCGGACGAGGCCGAGCAGGCTCCGGGCGAGCGTCGTCTTGCCGCAGCCCGACTCGCCGACCAGCGCGACGATCTCGCCCCGCCGGACGTCGAGGTCGACCCCGTCCACGGCCCTGGCGGGCGGCGCGCCGCCCCGGCCGGGGAAGGCGACGTGCAGCCCCTGGACGCTCAGCAGTTCGGGCTCGGTGCTCGTCATGAGGTGCGGCTCCTCACTTCCTCGTCCCGTGCCGACGGTGTCCCGCCGGAGGCCTCGTTCCCCGGGAGCGGTGTGCCGGCGTCGGAGCCCACGTGGACGCAGGCCGCCCGCCGGTCCGCCCCCGCCTCCCGCAACGGCTGGTCCTCCGTGGCGCAGACGTCCAGCGCGACCGGACACCTGGGGTGGAAGGCGCACCCCGACGGCACCGCCGCCGGGTCGGGCGGGTCACCCGGCAGCCCGCGCGGCGCGAACCGGGAGCCCGGGTCCCCGATCCTCGGGAAGGCCCCCGACAGCGCCCGGCCGTAGGGGTGCAGGGCGTCCTCGTAGACCTGCCGGGCCGGGCCCTCCTCCACGATCCGGCCCGCGTACATCACCGCGAGCCGGTCGCAGGTGTCGGCCAGCACGGCGAGGTCGTGACTGATCATGATCAGGCCGACGTCCTGCTCGCCGACCAGGCCCTCGATCAGCCGCAGGATCTGCGCCTGGATCATCACGTCGAGTGCCGTGGTGGGCTCGTCGGCGACGATCAGACGCGGTTCACAGGCCAGCGCCATCGCGATCATCACGCGCTGGCGCTGTCCGCCGGACAGTTCGTGCGGGTAGGCCCGCGCCCGCGCCGCCGGGAGGCCCACCTGCTCCAGCAGCTCACCGGTCCGCTTCCGCGCGCCGGCCGCTGTGGCCCTGCGGTGCAGCAGGATCGGCTCGGCGATCTGGTCCCCGACGCGGTGCACGGCGTTCAGCGAGTGCATGGCGCCCTGGAAGACGATCGACGCCCCCGCCCAGCGCACCGCCCGCACCCGGCCCCACTTCATGGCCAGTACGTCCTCACCGTCCAGCAGGATCTCCCCGCCGACCCGGGCCCCGGCCGGCAGCAGCCGCAGCAGCGCCAGCGCCAGGGTGGACTTGCCGCAGCCGGACTCGCCCGCGACACCGAGTTTCTCGCCGGCCGCCAGGGTCAGGCCGGCCCCGCGCACGGCCGCCGCACCTCCGGGATACGTCACCCTCAGGTCGCGGACCTCGAGCAGACTCAACGGGACACCCCCAGCCTGGGATTGAGCACGGCCTCCACCGCACGTCCGCACAGCGTGAACGCCAGCGCCACCGCCGCGATCCCGACGCCCGGCGGCATCAGGTACCACCAGTCGCCGGAACTCACCGACCCCGCCTCCCGCGCGTCCTGCAGCAGCCCGCCCCAGGACACGACCGTCGGATCACCGAGCCCGAGGAAGGCCAGGGTCGCCTCGGCCAGGATCGCCGAGGAGATGATCAGGGTCGTCTGGGCCAGCACCAACGGCATGACGTTGGGCAGCACGTGCCGGGACATGATGTGCCAGTGCCCGCCCCCGAGCGCCTTCGCGCGTTCGATGTACGGCCTGGACTCCACCGCCAGTGTCTGCGCCCGCACCAGCCGGGCCGTGGTGGGCCAGGTGGTCACGCCGATCGCCAGCACGATCGTGCCGAGCGAACGGGACAGGACCGTCGCCAGCACGATGGCGAGCACCAGCGTCGGCATCACCAGGAACCAGTCCGTGATCCGCATCATCACCGTGGCGTACCAGCCGCGGAAGTGCCCGGCCGTGATCCCGATGAGCGCGCCGATCGTCACGGACAGCGCGGCGGCGAGCAGCCCGACGAGCAGCGAGACGCGAGAGCCCCAGACCAGCAGGCCGAGCAGGCTCCGCCCGAACTGGTCGGTGCCCAGCGGGAACTGTCCGCTCGGGCTCTCCAGCGGCCGGCCCGGCGCGTCGGTCACGCTCTCCACGTCCGACCCTACGGTCAGTGGCGCGGTCAGCGCGACGAGCACGAACAGCACCAGCGCCGCCAGTCCGAACACGCCGGCGCGGTGCCTGCGGAACTCCCGCCAGAACCGCGCGACCGAGGCTCGGCGCCGCCGCCGGGCGAGCGCGCGCGGACCGGGCGCCGCCGGTCCCTCGGTGGTCCCGGCGATCGCGTCGCTCGCGGTGGTCTCGGCTTTCTCGGCGGTCATCGGCCCACCCTCGGATCGAACAGCGGATACAGCAGGTCGGCCAGGGTGTTCATCAGGATCACCGCCGCGGCGAAGACGAAGAACAGCCCCTGCACGAGCGGCAGATCGGGCACGCTGAGTGCCTGGTAGAACAGCCCGCCCAGCCCCGGCCAGGAGAACACCGTCTCGACGAGGATGACACCGGCCACCGTCCGGCCGAGGTTGACGAAGACCAGCGTCACGGTCGGCAGCAGCGCGTTCGGCACGGCGTGCCTGCGCCGTACGAGGTCGTCCCGCAGCCCCTTGGCCCGAGCCGTCGTCAGATAGTCGCCGCCCATCTCGTCCAGCAGCGCCGATCGCGTGACCAGCAGCGTCTGCCCGTACTCCACCGCGACCAGCGTCACCACCGGGAGCACGAGGTGGTGGGCGACATCGACGACGTAGGCGAACCCCTCCTCGCCGCCCGACTCCATGCCCCCGGTCGGGAACAGGCCCGGGATCGGGTCCACCCCCACCGACAGGACGATGATGAGCAGCAGGCCCAGCCAGAAGGACGGGACGGAGTACAAGGTCAGCGCCAGCCCCGTGTTCAGCCGGTCGCCGAGCCGGCCGTGCCGCCACGCCGAGCGGGTGCCGAGGAACGCGCCCAGCGCGGTGTACAGCACGAAGGCCGTACCGGTGAGCAGCAGCGTGTTCGGCAACGCCTCCGTGATCCTGTCGACGACGGGCGCGCGGAACTGGTACGACGTGCCCAGGTCCCCGGTCAGCGCCTTGCCGCAGTACTCCGTGAACTGCCGCCACAGCGGCAGGTCCAGCCCGAACTCCCTTCGGTAGACGGCGATCTGCTCGGCCGAGACCGGACGGCCACCGGTCATGAACTTCACCGGGTCGCCGGGGATCATCCGGAACAGGAAGAAACTGGTGACCAGGACGGCGAACAGCGAGACGACCGCTCCGGCCAGCTTGCCCGCCACGTACCGCGGATACGCGCGTCGCCCACGGGACGGGCCGGCGGCACGGCCGCCGGCCGGCGCGGGACCGGCCGGCGCGGACGCCACCTCACTCACGTTCGTCCGCCGAGGCCCGGCGGCGGAGGGCGAAGAGCACCGCGAGCCCGACGAGGACGGCGCCACCCGCGGCGACCCAGATCACCACCGCGGTCGACGACGAATCACCGGAGGAGTCGCCGGAGTCCGCGGGGACGGCCGACCACCAGCTCCAGTAGCCGTCCTGCCCGTAGATGTTGCCCGCCGAGGACGGCATGGTGGTGATCGACTCGATGTGGTCCTTGCGGTAGGCCTCGACCGCGTTCGGGTAGGCCATCACGTTCATGTAGCCCAGGTCGTACAGCCGGGACTGCATCTGCTTGACGATCTCCGTCCGCTTGCCGGCGTCGTACTCGCCGAGCTGCCGCGCGTAGAGCTCGTCGTACTTCTCGTCGCAGATGAAGTTGTCGGTGGCCCCGGTGTCCTTCGGCGTCGCCGGCAGCGCCGCGCAGGTGTGGATGGACAGCACGAAGTCCGGGTCGGGGTTGACGGACCAGCCGTCGAAGGCGAGGTCGTACTCGCCGGCCAGCCACGGGTCGGTGACGTTGTCCCGGCAGTCGAGGGTCATCGAGATGCCGAGCTCGCCCCACCACTCCTGCAGGTACTTGCCGACCGCCTTGTCGTTCGGGTCGGTGGCGTGGCACAGGACGCGGTAGTTCAGCGGCTCGCCGTCCTTGTCGACCCGCTTGCCGTCGGCGTTCTTCCGGTAGCCCGCCTCGTCGAGCAGCCGCGTCGCCTCCGCCGGGTCGTAGGCCAGTTCCTGTTCGGCCGACGGCTCGAAGAAGTACTGCGAGAAGCGCGGCGGGATGTAGCCCTCGCCCTCGACCGCGTGGCCCTGGAACACCTTGTCGACGATCGCCTTGCGGTCCACCGCCATGAACAGCGCGTGCCGCACCCGCTGGTCCAGCAGCGACGGGTGTCCGTCACCGATCTCCGTACCGTCCTTGGCGCGGGCGCCCGGGTTGGTGGCGAGGGCGTAGAAGCGGCGCCCGGGGGCGTCGTTCACGTGGATGTTCTCGTCCTCCTTCAAGGAGGCGGCCTGGGCGGGCGTCAGCGACGGCGAGCCGGCGACGAAGGACACCTCGCCCTTGCGCAGGGCGGCGACGGCGGCGTCCTGGTCCTTGTAGTACCGGAACACCAGCTCGTCGAACTTCGGCGCGCCCCGCCAGTAGTCCTTGTTCGCCGCCAGCCGGACGTAGCTGTCGGGCTCGTAGTCGGTGAGGACGAAGGGTCCGTTCCCGACGACCGGGAAAGTCTTGTCGTTGTTGAACTTCGAGAAGTCCCCGACCTTCTCCCACACGTGCTTGGGGACGATCGGCACGTCCAGCGCGGTCATCGTGGCCTGCGGCTTCTTCAGCCGGATCACCAGCTGGGTCGGGCTGGGCGCGGTGACCTTCTCGAAGTTGGTGACGAAACTGCCGTTGGCGGTTGCGGCACCGTCGTCCGTCATCATCTTGTTGAACGTCCACGCCGCGTCCTCGGCGGTGGCCTGCTCCCCGTCCGACCACGTGGAGTCGGAGCGGATCGTGTACGTCCAGGTCAGTTTGTCCGGGGACGACTTCCACTCGGTGGCCAGCCCGGGGATGACGTGGTTGTCCTTGGGGTCGTAGTTCGTCAGGTACTCGTAGGTCAGCCGGTGGATGCTGGTGCTGAGCAGCCGCACCGCCAGGAAGGGACTGAGCGAGTCGACACTCTGCGCCACGGCGACGGTGAGTACCTTCTTCTGCCCCTGGTCGCCGTCCGCGGCACGCGCGGCCGGGGCCGACGGGGTGACGGCTCCCGACGCGAGGAGGAACGCCGCGGCGCCCGCGGCGGCGAGCAGCCGTGCCCTTCTCGGGCGGGGGCCGGTACGTCCACTGCCGTGCTGATCGTGTGCGCTCATGTCTCCCTGACCTCACGTCATCGCACGCGGGAGACGCCGTGCGCCCCCGCGTGAGGCGGGCTTGAACAGGTGTGAACGGTTGTGAACAGGTTGGAGCGAACTGCGAATGGCCGGAAGGTGATCGGCCGGGTGGCGCCGACGGAATGAAGTGTGTGTCTATCAGCGGCAGTCTGCACGCGTCAACGGTGCGTCAAACCCCATGTGGCCTGCGGAAACGCGGAGTTGATCGAAGGATCATCCTCATTGGCGCAGACCTTTGCCGCCTTGCTGGTGGGAGCGTGGCGGCCGAGTCCCACCGGTTTTGCCTGCGAAGGCCGTGAACGCGCGAACGCCCGCGCCGTGGGGTGACGACGCGGGCGTTCGGCGGGCCTACTGCTGCGGGGGAGGCGTCTGTCCCGGCTGCGGATATCCGTAACCGGGCTGCTGCGGGTACGACTGGCCGGGGTACGGCTGCCCCGGGTGGGGCTGGCCGGGCTGGGCGTACTGGCCCGGCTGGCCGGGGACGCCGGGCTGGTCCGGCATGGGCTGCTGGCCGGGCATCGGCGGGGCCGCGACCGGCGGCGGGTTGCCGTCGGACGTCCACAGCCCGTGGGACTGCTGGTGGCGGACGAAGTCCTCGGCCACCATCGCCGCCAGGTTGAAGTACGCCTCCCGCACCTTCGGCCGCATCATGTCGAGGTCCACCTCGGCACCGGCGGCCAGGTGCTCGTCGAACGGGACCACGACCACACCCCGGCACCGCGTCTGGAAGTGCGCGACGATGTCGTCCACCTTGATCATCTTTCCGGTCTCGCGCACTCCGGAGATGACGGTGAGGGAACGGGACACGAGGTCGGCGTACCCGTGCGCGGAGAGCCAGTCCAGCGTCGTACTGGCGCTGCTCGCACCGTCCACGGACGGCGTCGAGATGATGATGAGCTGGTCGGCGAGGTCGAGCACACCGCGCATGGCGCTGTAGAGCAGACCGGTGCCCGAGTCGGTGAGGATGATCGGGTACTGCTTGCCGAGCACGTCGATCGCGCGCCGGTAGTCCTCGTCGTTGAAGGTCGTGGACACGGCCGGGTCGACGTCGTTGGCGATGATCTCCAGACCGGACGCGGCCTGGGAGGTGAACCGCCGGATGTCCATGTACGAGTTGAGGTACGGGATCGCCTGGACGAGGTCGCGGATGGTCGCACCGGTCTCGCGGCGTACCCGGCGGCCGAGGGTGCCGGCGTCCGGGTTGGCGTCGATCGCGAGGATCTTGTCCTGCCGCTCGGTGGCGAGAGTCGAGCCGAGCGCGGTGGTGGTGGTCGTCTTGCCGACACCGCCCTTGAGGCTGATGACCGCGATGCGGTAGCAGGAGAGCACCGGTGTGCGGATCAACTCCAGCTTCCGCTGCCGCTCGGCCTCCTCCTTCTTCCCGCCGAGCTTGAAGCGCGAGCCGCCGGCCGCCGGGCGGCTGCTTTTCGCCTTCTGCTTCTTGTTGTTGAGCAGCCGGTCCGACGACAGCTCCACGGCGGCCGTGTAACCGATCGGCGCGGCACCCGGGTTGGTGGGCTGCCGCTGGTCGTGCTGCATGGGCTGCGGCCAGGCGGCGCCCAGACGGGGGTCGGCGGGCTGCTGGAGGGGCGGCTGGGCCTGGGGAGGCTGCTGGGACGGGTCCTGCCAGCCGGGCTGTCCGGGCTGCCCCGGCTGAGGCGCGGCCGGTGCCTGGTGCGGCTGCTGGGCGGACGGGACCGGCGGAGTTTGTGCGGCCTGACCCGGCTGGGGCATGGGCTGGGCCGGCGGTACGTGCGGGGCGAATCCCGGCTGGGCGCCGTGGGGCGCGGCACCCTGTGGCTGGCCCTGTTGCGGTACGCCGGGCTGCGGCTGCGGCTGCGGCTGCGGCTGCGGCTGCGGCATGCCGGGCTGGGGCTGCGGGGATACCTGCTGCGGCTCCTGCGGCTGCCCGTGCGGTGCGGGTGCCTGCGGGAAGCCGTAACCGCCGGGCTGTGCCTGGGGCTGGGGCGCGGGCGCGCCGGGGTGCGGGAACCCGTAGCCGGCGGTGGGACCGACCGCGGGGCCGGGACCGCCGCCCGGCTGCTGGAGCGGCGGCTGTGGTGACGCCGGAGCCGGTGCGTCCGGCTGCGGGAAGCCGTAGCCCGGCCGCGGCGCGGGCTGCGGGGGTGTCTGGTGCGGCGGTGTCGGTGCTGTCGGCGCGGTGGCCGACGGGTTCCACGCGGCGGGCGCCGGCTGGGGCGCCTGCGGCTGGAACGGAGGCTGCTGCGCCGGCACGCCCGGCTGCTCCGGAGCGGGGACGGGCTGCGGCTCTACGGGCCACCGGTGCGCCGCGGCGGGGGCGACGGGCGGGTACGACGGAGGCAGCGGCGGTACCGAGGCCTGCGCCGCGGGCGGTGCGTCGGCTGGGGCGGTGTCCTCAGGAGCGGCGTCCTCGGGTGCGGTGCCGGCCGGGACGGCGTCCGCCGGCTCGGCGACGGGCGTCACGGCGTCCGCCGCCGACGGCCGGGCGTCCCGAGGCTCGGGCCGCGCGTCCTCGGGCCCGTCCTCGGCCGGGACGCCGTCCTCGGGCTCAATGCCCGGAGCCGGAGCCGGAGCCGGAGCCGGAGCAGAGGCCGCTGGCACCGAGTCGCCCCCGTCGTCATCACCGCGCACGGCGCTCACGTCGGCCACGCCGGACGGGCCGGCCGCGTCGGCCGTACCCGCGTCCGCCGCGTCCGCACCGTCCTCGTCCCGCACGTCGCCCTGCCCGTCGGCATCGCCGAGTCGGAAACCTTCGGCGTGCTCGGGTTCCACGGCGCCGTCCGTAACCGCGAGCGCCTCGTCCGCGTCGTCCCCGACGCCGGCCTCGGGTGCGTCGGCCGCTGCTTCCGGCCGCTCGTCGTCCGCGGCGGCGCGCTCGGCGATCTCCCGCTTCAGGGCGGCAGAGGAGAAACGCATGGTGGCGCCGCTCTCCAGGTCGCCGTCACCGGGGTCCACCCCCGGCTCCGCCTTGGGTTCCTCGGCCGGTGGGGGAGCGGGCGCCTGGAGCTGGAACCCACCGGCCGGAAACGCCGGTACGGCCGTGGGAGAGGCCGGATCCGCCGCGGGCGCCGGGGCGGCCACGGCCTCCGGCTCGGACTGCGCCGGCGATTCCGACTGGGGCGGGGACTCCTCACGTACCTGAGGCTGCTGCGGCGGCTGCGGCTCGAACCCGCTCCCGACCGGCAGCTTGGGGACCCCGGCAGGCCCCCCGGCCGGAGGCGCGGGCGGAATGAAGGGCGCCCCCGGCCCCGGAGGCGGAGGCGGCGTGAACGCGGTTCCCGGAGCGGGCGGCGGCGGAGTGAAGGGCGCCCCCGGCGAGGGAGCGGGGAAGGAGGAAGGACCGCTGGACGGAGACGCGTGCGGCGGGGGAGTCAGCCCCGGCAGCGGCGGAACCGGCCCACGAGGGGCGGGCGGCACGGAAGGAGTTGCGGCGCCGGAAGACGAACCGGCACTCGAACCCCCCGCAGGCCCGGCCCCTTGATCCCGACCCTGCCCCCGCCCCTGCCCCGAGTCGCTCGAAGCGTTCTGCGTGTACCAGGCGGGCGGGGCGTAGTCGATGGTGAACTCGCCCGTCGTCTCGACTGCGGACTCCGCGTCGGGTTGGTCATCGCCGGGTGTCGCCCAGCCCCCGCGGATCCCGTCCCGATCGCTGCTCACAGTTCCTCCTGGTGTGGTCGAGCCCCTCATGCCGTGCTGGGGCGACCGTTTTTGTCGTCCGACGTTGTCCGAAGTGAAACGAGGTCGTCCGATCGTCGGCCCTCCCCGTACGACGCCGACGCCCGGTCCACGGGTCTGGCGTCGCGCCGGGACCCAGCCTAATCACCACACGCCCCACCCCGGCAGCCCCGTCCTCACCCCAGCATCCGCCCATTGCGTCACAGCCTGCCCCGAAGTGCCGTACCTCGTTTCCGAATCCGTGCATCCGCCACACGACATCCGTGAACAAGTCGGACAGAACTCGGCCGGAGTCGACGGCTCCGGGTCCCTCCGGTGCCACGAGCGATCAAGGCACCGGCATAGTAGGGACGCTTGTCGCCGTCGCTAGGCGGGCAACCCCATGACCAGGAAGAGGATTCACGCGTGAGCTTCGGCCCGCCCCCCTCCATGCCCCAGTCGCCACCGACCGCGGAGACCCGGGAAGGGGCACCCGGACGTAAGGCGCGTAAGGCACGTAAGGCATTGACCGGCCTGCTCGCGGTCGTAGTCGCCGCGGCGTTGGGCACCGGCGGCTGGCTCCTGTGGGGCGGCGAGAACGGCAAGAGCGCCTCCCAGGACGAGAAACGGGCCACGGAAGCGCAGGGCCCCCTCGACGTACGGGAGACGGTCGAGAAGCAACCCGCGAGCACCGTGGGCGAGATGGCCTTCCGGTTCTCCGTGGACGACATGAACCCCGGGGAGCGCGTGGAGATGCCGGGCATGTGGGCCACGGACCGCATCCTCGCCAAAGGCATCAACAAGACCCTCGTCGGCATGCGCATCGGCACCGACGTCGCGCCGGGCGAGGAGGAGTGGCGGCTCGGACTCGACGGCCCGATCTGCGGCTACACGCGCCATGTCACCGGCGACAACCGCACCGCCGTCCTCTTCCGGGCGAACGACCGGGAAGAGGACGCCTTCTGCAACCAGGTCGCCTTCGTCGACCTGGACGACGGCCGCCTGGTCTGGGAGGACCGCTTCTCCTACTCCGCGGCCGGCCCCGGTACGGGCTTCGCGACGGGCAGCGGCAGCCAGGACCGGCCGAGCGTGACGCTGGCGCCCGGCACGGTAGCCGTGACCTGGGGCGGCGGCACCATCGGATACGACATGGCGAAGGGCACGAGCCGGTGGACGACCACGGCCACCGACCCCTGTCAGGACATCGGAGCGGCCGGCGGGCGGGCACTTCTGATCCGCCAGATGTGCTGGAGCACCGACAAGAGCGTGCAGGACACCTCCTGGCAGGACGTCGGCTACAAGGTGCGCAAGGTGGACCCGGACACGGGCCGGACGCTGTGGACGTACACCGCCGCCGAGGGCATCCGCGACCTCAACGTGCCTTCCGCCGAGCCCCCGGTCCTCGCTGTGGCCGGCGGCGACACCGAGATCACCGATCTGCTGTCCCTCGACGACAAGGGCCGCAACCGCGCCACGATCAGTCTGCGCAACGGCGCGTACGTCGCCGACTGCTCCTACACGGACTACCTGGTCATCGACGACTGCCCGACCATCGCCGTCGGCGCGGGCCAGGTCTTCATCCGCAGCAAGGACCAGCTCGAGAAGCAGGTCTCCAACTGGATCATCGGCTTCGACCTGGAGACGGGCGACACGACGAAGAAGTTCGACTCCGGCCCGGAGTCCCTGCTCCAGCCGGTGCGGATGAGCGGCGACCGACTCCTCGCCCTGCGCCTGAGCAACGACCACATCTCACCGAACGCGCTGGTCGCGCTCGACCCGGACACGGACAAGGAGATCCCGTACTTCTATTTCGGCCTCCCGGCCGAGGCCCAGACGATGACGCTGATGAACGAGAACGACATCGTCGTGCAGAACGGCCGGATCTTCTTCGGAGTCAAGTCCGCGAACGGTCCCTCGGGCGAACAGAAGAAGCAGTGGCTCTACCTGGTGCTGGGCATCGGAAGCAGCGCGGCGGAGAAGCCCTGAGACTCACCGGTACCCCTCCGCCCGCACGTCACCGCGGTCCGGTGTCACCATTCTGCGGCGCCGGCTCCAGATCGAACTCTCCGTCGCGCGCCCCCAGCACGAACGCCCGCCACTCCGCCTCCGTGTACCGCAGCACGGTGTCCGGGTCGAGGGACGACCGCATGGCGACGGCGCCGGCGGGCAGGTAGGCGATCTCGACCCGCTCCTCGTGCTCCTCGGTGCCGGGTGCGCTGTGCCATTCCACTCCGGAGATGTCGAGGGAGTAGAGCTCGTCCCTCTCCCGCTCCTTGCGCGCCTTGAGTTCGAGGTCCTCGGCATCGGCCATCGCGGGTCCGGTCCTTCCTGCTGTGCCAACGAGCTGTGCAGCTACCCTACTTGCTGTCGTTGTCCCTGATCAGCGGTTCGCGGATGTACCCCCGGCGGGGTGACGCCGCCTTCGCCCCGCCGTCCCCCCCACTGCCCGCCCAGCGCCCGCCCCCTCGACTCTGCGGGCCGGCAGGCGCCGCCGTGAGTTTCGTCCCCCGCCCTCCCCGTACAACGCTTCCGCCCCGGAACCTCGCCCCCGCCCCCGCCCTCGGACCCGGGGCGTCGGACGTCGGACGCCGCAGGGCGCGGGTGACGACTCCGCGTCGGACGGCCGCCCTGTGGCCGTCCCTCAGGCACCGGACGAGATCCGGGAGACCGTCGCGACCCGGCCGTCGTCACCGGAGGCAGGATGGCCGGGTCCCGCACCGAGGCCCTCCGTACCGTGGGGCGCAACGTCCCGGCGATGGGCACCTGGGCGACGGACAAGGTCTTCGCGAAGGGCTTCGGCAGCGGACTCAAGGGCTTCCGGCTCGGCGTGTTCGAGGCGTCCACGCCCGCTTCGCCGGCGGACGCGGGCTGCTCGCCCTCCTGTCCTGCGGCGACTCGGCGGCTCCCACCTACCGGGTGGAGAAGGTCGATCCGCGTGGTCTCCGCCTCACCGCCCGTCATCGCCGTCGCCGCCGGCGACTACGTCGTCACCGACCTGATCACGTTCGACGAGCGGGACGAGCGCCGCGCGACCATCCGGCTCGACCGGGACCACCGGATCCTCGACCGCGACCGGACCTACAGCGGCGTGGTCGAGAGCTGCGGTGCGATCGTCGTCGTCGGTGAGCGGCTCTCTACCTCTCGGAGGAGGACCACTTCGTCGCCTTCGACCTGGCCACCGGCCGGCCCGCGTAGAAGTCCGACGCTCCCACCGGCGGCGGGATGCACCGTCTGCGCATGAGCGGATAGGAGCTGATCGCCTTCCGTCCGGGCACCGGCCTCGCCGCCGAGGCCGTCGCGGCCTTCCGGGGGACAGGAGGTGCACGCGCTCGACACCCCGCCACTCAATGACATCCTGTACGGGCACGGACGCGTGTCCTTCGCCGCGCGCACCGTCGCGGGTCCCGCCACCGAGGGCGAGGTCGGCGAGTTCGACCAGGTGGCGGTGGGTGTGGAGAGCGCGGGCTGAGCGGCGTACGCGGCGGTGACCCGGACCGTGCGCACGGCCCGGGGCCCTGCGCGGGCACGTCCGCCCAGGCTGGTACGCTGTGTGACGGCCGTTTGTGTACGCGCCCCCGGAGCCTCGAGCCCTGGTGGTCGCGCCCAGCGGATCCCCGCCTTCCGAGTCATGGAAGATCCCCCGAGACGTAGACCGGGGGCACTCGGTGGCCACTCACAGACCAGAGGAGTACGCGTGTCGCTCGACGCCGCAGTGAAGAAGCAGATCATCACCGAGTTCGGTACCAAGGAGGGCGACACCGGCTCCCCCGAGGTCCAGGTCGCTCTGCTGTCCCGTCGCATCTCCGACCTGACGGAGCACCTCAAGACCCACAAGCACGACCACCACTCCCGTCGTGGTCTGCTGATCCTGGTCGGCCAGCGCCGCCGGCTGCTGCAGTACCTCGCCAAGAAGGACATCCAGCGCTTCCGTGCGCTGGTCGAGCGCCTCGGCATCCGCCGCGGTGCGGCGGGCGCCCGCTAGGACGCCGTGAAGGGAGCGGTTCCCATCGTTCGGGGGCCGCTCCCTTTGCTGTACGTGCGCACTGTCGCCGCCGCTTTGTAGTGTGGTAACAGAACACGAGACGCACGACACCGAACGAAACGCACGCAAAGAACGCACGCAACGAACGAGGAGAAGCGCGCCTCGCCGCCGCCGGTCCTCGGTAGTGGCCCCCGGGGACAGCACCCCGGGTGCTTCGATCGAAGACCGGCCCGCACCGGATGAGCGCTTCTCCACCCGTTCCCCCGCCACACGGGCGGGAGGGACAAAAGACGACACGTAATGGAGAAACCGCTGGTGGAGAACGAGACCCACTACGCCGAGGCCGTCATCGACAACGGCGCCTTCGGCACCCGCACCATCCGCTTCGAGACGGGCCGCCTGGCCCGTCAGGCCGCCGGCAGCGCCGTGGCGTACCTGGACGACGACACCATGGTGCTGTCGGCCACCACCGCCTCGAAGAACCCCAAGGACCAGCTCGACTTCTTCCCCCTCACGGTGGACGTCGAGGAGCGGATGTACTCGGCCGGCAAGATCCCCGGAAGCTTCTTCCGCCGGGAGGGCCGGCCCTCCGAGGACGCGATCCTCACCTGCCGCCTGATCGACCGCCCGCTGCGCCCGTCCTTCAAGAAGGGCCTGCGCAACGAGATCCAGGTCGTCGCGACGATCATGGCCCTCAACCCCGACCACCTGTACGACGTCGTGGCGATCAACGCCGCCTCCGCGTCCACACAGCTGGCCGGTCTGCCCTTCTCCGGCCCGATCGGCGGCGTCCGCGTCGCGCTGATCCGCGGCCAGTGGGTGGCGTTCCCGACGCACACCGAGCTCGAGGACGCCGTCTTCGACATGGTCGTCGCGGGCCGCACCCTGGAGGACGGCGACGTCGCGATCATGATGGTCGAGGCCGAGGCCACCGAGAAGACCATCAAGCTCGTCGAGGGCGGCGCCGAGGCGCCCACCGAGGAGGTCGTCGCCGCCGGTCTGGACGCCGCGAAGCCCTTCATCAAGGTGCTCTGCCGCGCGCAGGCAGACCTCGCCGCCAAGGCCGCGAAGCCGACCGGCGAGTTCCCGATCTTCCTGGACTACCAGGACGACGTCCTCGAGGCGCTCACCGCCGCCGTCAAGCCCGAGCTCGCCCAGGCGCTCACCATCGCCGGCAAGCAGGAGCGCGAGGCCGAGCTGGACCGCGTCAAGGCGCTCGCCGCCGAGAAGCTGCTCCCGCAGTTCGAGGGCCGTGAGAAGGAGATCTCCGCCGCGTACCGCTCGCTGACCAAGTCCCTGGTCCGTGAGCGCGTCATCAAGGAGAAGAAGCGCATCGACGGCCGCGGTGTCACCGACATCCGCACCCTGGCCGCCGAGGTCGAGGCCATCCCGCGCGTGCACGGTTCGGCGCTGTTCGAGCGTGGCGAGACGCAGATCCTGGGCGTCACCACCCTGAACATGCTCCGCATGGAGCAGCAGCTGGACACCCTCTCTCCGGTGACCCGCAAGCGCTACATGCACAACTACAACTTCCCGCCGTACTCCACCGGTGAGACCGGCCGTGTCGGTTCCCCGAAGCGCCGCGAGATCGGCCACGGCGCCCTCGCCGAGCGCGCGCTCGTGCCGGTACTGCCGACGCGCGAGGAGTTCCCGTACGCGATCCGTCAGGTGTCCGAGGCCCTCGGCTCCAACGGCTCGACGTCCATGGGCTCGGTCTGCGCCTCCACCATGTCGCTGCTGAACGCCGGTGTGCCGCTGAAGGCCCCCGTCGCCGGTATCGCCATGGGCCTGATCTCCCAGGAGATCGAGGGCGAGACGCACTACGTCACCCTCACCGACATCCTCGGTGCGGAGGACGCCTTCGGCGACATGGACTTCAAGGTCGCCGGCACCAAGGAGTTCGTGACGGCCCTCCAGCTCGACACGAAGCTGGACGGCATCCCCGCCTCCGTCCTGGCCGCCGCCCTCAAGCAAGCCCGTGACGCCCGCCTCCACATCCTCGACGTGATGATGGAAGCGATCGACACGCCGGACGAGATGTCCCCGAACGCGCCGCGGATCATCACCGTGAAGATCCCCGTCGACAAGATCGGTGAGGTCATCGGGCCCAAGGGCAAGATGATCAACCAGATCCAGGAGGACACGGGCGCCGACATCACGATCGAGGACGACGGCACGATCTACATCGGTGCCGCCGACGGCCCGGCCGCCGAGGCCGCCCGCGCCACGATCAACGGCATCGCCAACCCGACCATGCCCGAGGTCGGCGAGCGCTACCTGGGCACCGTCGTCAAGACGACCACCTTCGGCGCGTTCGTATCCCTGCTGCCCGGCAAGGACGGTCTGCTGCACATCTCGCAGATCCGCAAGCTGGCCGGCGGCAAGCGCGTGGAGAACGTCGAGGACGTCCTCGGCGTCGGCCATAAGGTCCAGGTCGAGATCGCCGAGATCGACTCCCGCGGCAAGCTCTCCCTGATTCCCGTGATCGAGGGCGAAGAGGGCGACGAAGAGAAGAAGGACGACGCCGACCAGTGACGTCCCGTGGCTCCAAGGCGACGGCCCGCACCTCCACGGAGGCGCGGGCCGTCGCCCGTACCCAAACCCTGATCAAGGGCGAGCACGGCATCGGCACGGTCCGCAAGACCACCCTCCCGGGCGGCCTGCGCATCGTCACCGAGACCCTGCCCTCGGTCCGCTCCGCGACCTTCGGCATCTGGGCCCACGTCGGCTCCCGCGACGAGACCCCGGCCCTGAACGGTGCCACCCACTATCTGGAGCACCTGCTCTTCAAGGGCACCCGCAAGCGCAGCGCCCTGGACATCTCCTCCGCGGTCGACGCGGTCGGCGGCGAGATGAACGCGTTCACGGCTAAGGAGTACACGTGCTACTACGCACGCGTGCTCGACACCGACCTGCCGCTCGCCATCGACGTGGTCTGCGACATGCTGACCGGCTCGCTCATCCGCGAGGAGGACGTCGACGTCGAGCGCGGCGCGATCCTCGAAGAGATCGCGATGACCGAGGACGACGCCGGCGACTGCGTGCACGACCTGTTCGCGCACACCATGTTCGGCGACAACGCGCTGGGCCGCCCCGTCCTCGGCACCGTCGACACGGTCAACGCCCTCACCGCCGACCGCATCCGCCGCTTCTACAAGAAGCACTACGACCCCACCCACCTGGTGGTCGCCGCGGCCGGCAACGTCGACCACAACAAGGTCGTGCGCCAGGTCCGCGCCGCCTTCGAGAAGGCCGGCGCCTTCCGGGACCCGGTGGCCGAGCCCCTCGCTCCGCGCGACGGGCGGCGCACCATCCGAGCCGCCGGCCGCGTCGAGCTGATCGGCCGCAAGACCGAGCAGGCCCACGTCATACTCGGCATGCCGAGCCTGGCCCGAACCGACGAGCGCCGCTGGGCCATGGGCGTCCTCAACACCGCCCTCGGCGGCGGCATGTCCTCGCGCCTCTTCCAGGAGGTCCGCGAGAAGCGTGGCCTGGCCTACAGCGTGTACTCGTACACCTCGGGCTTCGCCGACTGCGGCCTGTTCGGTGTGTACGCGGGCTGCCGGCCCTCTCAGGTGCACGAGGTGCTGAAGATCTGCCGCGACGAACTCGACCACGTCGCCGAGCACGGCCTCACCGACGACGAGATCGGCCGCGCGATCGGCCAGCTGAGGGGCTCCACGGTCCTCGGCGTGGAGGACACCGGAGCGCTGATGAACCGTATCGGCAAGAGCGAGCTGTGCTGGGGCGAGCAGATGTCCGTCGACGACATGCTGGCCCGGATAGCCTCGGTCACGCCGGACGACGTCCGCGCCGTGGCCCGCGACGTCCTGGGCCGGCGACCGTCCCTGTCGGTCATCGGCCCGCTGAAGGACAAGCAGGCGTCCCGGCTGCACGACGCCGTCGCCTGACACTCCCGGTAAGGAAGCGAAGAACATGAGCAAGCTGCGCGTGGCCGTCCTCGGTGCCAAGGGCCGGATCGGCTCCGAGGCGGTACGGGCCGTCGAGGCGGCCGAGGACATGGAGCTGGTCGCCGCCCTCGGCCGGGGCGACAGCCTGGACACGCTGACCGGGGCCGGCGCCCAGGTCGCCGTCGAGCTGACCACCCCCGACTCGGTGATGGACAACCTCGACTTCTGCGTAAGCCACGGCATCCACGCCGTCGTCGGCACCACCGGCTGGACCGAGGAGCGCCTCGCGCGGCTGAAGGGCCGGCTCGACGACTCTCCGGAGACCGGCGTGCTCATTGCGCCCAACTTCTCCATCGGCGCCGTACTGACCATGAAGTTCGCGCAGATCGCCGCCCCGTACTTCGAGTCCGTCGAGGTCGTCGAGCTGCACCACCCGAACAAGGTCGACGCCCCCAGCGGCACCGCCACCCGCACCGCCCAGCTGATCGCCGAGGCCCGGCAGAAGGCAGGCGCCGCCCCGGCGCCCGACGCCACTGCCACCGCCCTGGACGGCGCCCGCGGTGCGAACGTGGACGGCGTCCCGGTCCACGCGGTCCGCCTGCGCGGCCTGCTCGCCCACCAGGAGGTCCTGCTCGGCGCCGAGGGCGAGACCCTCACCGTCCGGCACGACTCCCTGCATCACAGCAGTTTCATGCCGGGCATCCTGCTGGGCGCCCGCCGGGTGGTGACCACTCCGGGCCTCACCTTCGGCCTGGAACACTTCCTGGATCTGAACTGAGACCCGGACCGAGCCACAGCCCCTCATGCGCGCGAAAATCTCCTACGTCATCACGGCCGCCGTCCTGGTCTTCTACTTCGCCCTGGTCGGCAGCCGCGGTGTCCTGCTCATCGGCACCGGCACGCCCCTCACCGTCACCTTCGGCATCGCGGTGCTGGTCCTGCCTGTGATCGGCGTGTGGTTCCTCTGGAAGAACACCCAGTTCGTCCGCAAGGCCAACGCCCTCGCCGCCGAACTCGACGCCGAGGGCGGACTGCCCGTCGACGAGCTGAAGCGCACTCCCAGCGGCCGTGTCGACCGCGACTCGGCCGACGCGGTCTTCGCCCTGCGCAAGGCCGAGACGGAGGACGCCCCCGGAGACTGGCGCGCCTGGTTCCGGCTGGCCGTCGCCTACCACGACGCCCGCGACACCCCGCGCGCCCGCAAGGCGATGCAGCGGGCGATCGCCCTGCACGACGGCAAGCCCGTCGAGACGGCCTGACCGGACCGGACCGACGGGAGAGACCGAAGGGCTGGGGGCCGGACCGCACCGCGGTCCGGCCCCCAGCCCTTCGCCGTCGCCGGGGCTCAGCCCCGCCGGTACTCGTCGGCCCAGGCCTCCACGGCGTCGGCCGCCCGGTCGAAGGCTTCCTCCCGCGCCAGGAAATCGGCGTTGTGCGTGGTCAGCAGCGGAGGAAAGGTCTCTCCGGACCGGCCGCCCTGCCGGACCAGGAGCAACGCCTGCCCCTGCACGGTCCGCGGCAGCCCGAGCCAGCGCACCGGCTGCTGCACGGTCCGCACGCTGGCGACCTGCTGCCAGGCCACCGTGCGCGTGCTGAGGAAGCTCACGTGACGCACCCCGTGCGCGCTCACCCACGCCCCCACGCGCAGCAGCCGCAGGGCACAGACGATCACGACCAGCGCGATGCCGAAGACCACACCGGCGGCGGACAGCGAGTCCGTCGCCGCGATGATGACCGCCGCGAACAGCACGAAGGAGGCCAGCAGCATCATCAGCGCCGCCACCCCCACGCGCCACGGCCCCGGCCGGTAGGGCCGGCGCCAGAGGTCGCGGTCGTCGTGCGGCAGCGCGACGTCGTCGGTGGCGTCGAAGGCGTGGTCGGCCGTCAGGAAGGGCAGGGGCACGGCTGGTCCTCACTCGTTCCGTGGCAGGAGCTGTGCCCCGTGAGGCTACCGACCTGTGTCTCCGGTCACCACCTTCGGGTCCCCGGATGGAGGCAGGCCACCGGCCCGGAGCCGCGGCTAACGCCCCTCGGAGGCCTGCGACGGCTGCTTGTGCGGGGAGGGCTGGTCGGCCGAGAGCGCGGGCATCCCGATCACGAGGGAACCCACGATGCCGGCGACGACGGTGAGACCGAGCAGCCAGCGCCCGGCCAGCTGGCCGAAGGACGCCCGCTCCCGGGGCGGGGGTGTGACATTGCTGCGGAACCTGTCGGCTTCGGCGACGAAGGCGAACGGCACGGGTTCACGCCGGCGGATCATGGAGGCTGTGTCTCCTTTCGGGGACCGAGTGCACCGCTGTGTCGGGTGCTGTTACTCATACAGACGAACGAACGCCCCCGCGGGTGCCCTGATTCATCGACTTCATCGCGGCACGGCACCGAACGCCCCATTCGGCGGGCCGTAGAGTGGCCTCGCCAAGCGACAAGATGGGAAGGCCCTCCACCCGTGACCGACATCCCCGCCGACGATTTCAAGATCGACCTGCGCAACGACGTCACCGTCGAGCTGGTCAAGAGCAGTGCGACCGACTCCGACGTGCTGTTCGCCGCCCGCGTCTCGACCCTCGGGGAGCAGTCCCTGGACGAGTTGCAGAAGGACCCCGAGCGCTCCAAGGGCCTGATCAACTACCTCATGCGGGACCGGCACGGCAGCCCGTTCGAGCACAACTCGATGACCTTCTTCGTCAGCGCCCCGATCTTCGTCTTCCGCGAGTTCATGCGGCACCGCGTCGGCTGGTCCTACAACGAGGAGTCGGGCCGCTACAGGGAGCTCCAGCCGGTCTTCTACGTGCCGGGGCAGGACCGCAAACTGGTCCAGCAGGGCCGCCCGGGCAAGTACGTCTTCGTCGAGGGCACCCCCGAGCAGCACGACCTGGTCAGCCGGTCCATGGAGGACTCCTACCGGCAGGCCTACCGCACGTACCGGGAGATGCTCGCCGCCGGCGTCGCCCGCGAGGTGGCCCGCTCGGTGCTCCCCGTCGGCCTCTACTCGTCGATGTATGCCACCTGCAATGCCCGCTCGCTGATGCACTTCCTCGGCCTGCGCACCCAGCACGAGCTGGCGAAGGTCCCCTCCTTCCCGCAGCGCGAGATCGAGATGGTCGGCGAGAAGATGGAGCAGGAGTGGGCCCGGCTCATGCCGCTCACGTACGCCGCCTTCAACGCCAACGGCCGCGTGGCGCCGTAACCACTGACGAGTCCATGACGCGCCGCGAGCACGCATGTACGCATCAGCTGCCCGAAGTGTCCGTATTGCGGCGTTCTAAGAAGTTCATCTAGCCTGATCAAAGGGACCCGGCACTGCTTGAACCCCCGAGCAGGCAGTGCCGGGCTCCACCCCTCTCCCGGTCCGCCGCCTCCCCCGAGGGCAGACCCCGCCCTGAGCAACGAGTAGCGTGTAACCCATGGCTCCGACCTCCACTCCGCAGACCCCCTTCGGGAGGGTCCTCACCGCCATGGTCACGCCCTTCACGGCGGACGGCGCACTCGACCTCGACGGCGCGCAGCGGCTCGCCGCCCACCTGGTGGACGCAGGCAACGACGGCCTGATCGTCAACGGCACCACCGGCGAGTCCCCCACCACCAGCGACGCGGAGAAAGCGGACCTCGTACGAGCCGTCCTGGAGGCCGTCGGCGACCGGGCCCACGTGGTCGCCGGGGTGGGTACGAACAACACCCAGCACAGCATCGAGCTGGCCCGCGCTGCCGAGCGCACCGGCGCACACGGCCTGCTGCTCGTCACGCCGTACTACAACAAGCCCCCGCAGGAGGGCCTGTACCAGCACTTCACGGCCATCGCCGATGCCTCCGGGCTGCCGGTCATGCTCTACGACATCCCCGGCCGCAGCGGCGTCCCGATCAACACCGAGACGCTGGTCCGCCTCGCCGAGCACCCGCGCATCGTCGCCAACAAGGACGCCAAGGGCGACCTCGGCCGCGCCAGCTGGGCCATCGCCCGCTCCGGCCTCGCCTGGTACTCCGGCGACGACATGCTGAACCTGCCGCTGCTCTCCGTGGGCGCCGTCGGCTTCGTCTCGGTCGTCGGCCACGTCGTCACCCCCGAACTGCGGGCGATGGTGGACGCGCACGTCGCGGGCGACGTGCAGAAGGCACTGGAGATCCACCAGAAGCTGCTCCCCGTTTTCACCGGCATGTTCCGCACTCAGGGCGTCATGACCACCAAGGCCGCGCTCGCCCTGCAGGGACTGCCCGCCGGACCGCTGCGTGCCCCCATGGTCGGCCTCACGCCCGAGGAGACCGAGCAGCTCAAGATCGATCTTGCCGCCGGTGGGGTACAGCTCTGACAACGGACTTCGCACCACCGCACGACCGGACGGACTTCACAACTGAATAGGCGGGCCACCGGTGCCCGCACCCCAATACGACAACTGCTTTGCACGAACGTCACGCGCGCCACGTGCCCACCGGTACGTGGCGCGCGTGGTGAGGAGAGTCTTTTGAGTCATCCGCACCCTGAACTGAGCCGTCCCCCTGTGCTCCCGAAGGGCGGCCTCCGGGTCACGCCCCTCGGCGGTCTCGGCGAGATCGGCCGCAACATGACGGTCTTCGAGTACGGCGGCCGATTGCTGATCGTCGACTGCGGAGTGCTCTTCCCCGAGGAGGAGCAGCCCGGAATCGACCTGATCCTGCCGGACTTCTCGTCCATCCGGGACCGCCTCGACGACATCGAGGGCATCGTCCTCACCCATGGCCACGAGGACCACATCGGCGGCGTGCCCTACCTCCTCCGCGAGAAGCCGGACATCCCCCTGATCGGCTCCAAGCTGACCCTCGCCCTCATCGAGGCCAAGCTCCAGGAGCACCGCATCCGCCCGTACACCCTCGAGGTGGCGGAGGGGCACCGTGAACGCATCGGCCCCTTCGACTGCGAGTTCGTCGCGGTCAACCACTCCATCCCGGACGCCCTGGCCGTCGCCATCCGCACTCCCGCGGGCATGGCCGTCCACACCGGCGACTTCAAGATGGACCAGCTCCCGCTGGACGGCCGCCTCACGGACCTGCACGCCTTCGCGCGCCTGAGCGAGGAGGGTATCGACCTCCTCCTCTCGGACTCGACGAACGCCGAGGTCCCGGGCTTCGTCCCGCCCGAGCGCGACATCTCGAACGTCCTGCGCACGGTCTTCGCCGGCGCCCGCAAGCGGATCATCGTGGCGAGCTTCGCCAGCCACGTCCACCGCATCCAGCAAATCCTGGACGCGGCCCACGAGTACGGCCGCCGGGTCGCCTTCGTCGGCCGTTCCATGGTGCGCAACATGGGTATCGCCCGGGACCTCGGATACCTGAGGGTCCCGCCGGGTCTGGTCGTGGACGTCAAGACTCTGGACGACCTCCCCGACAGCGAAGTCGTCCTCGTGTGCACGGGCTCCCAGGGCGAACCGATGGCCGCGCTCTCCCGCATGGCCAACCGGGACCACCAGATCCGCATCGTCCAGGGCGACACGGTGATCCTCGCGTCGTCACTCATCCCGGGCAACGAGAACGCGGTCTACCGCGTGATCAACGGCCTGACCCGCTGGGGCGCCAACGTCGTCCACAAGGGCAACGCCAAGGTCCACGTTTCGGGCCACGCCTCGGCCGGCGAGCTGCTGTACTTCTACAACATCTGCCGCCCGAGGAATCTGATGCCCGTCCACGGCGAATGGCGCCACCTGCGCGCCAACGCCGAACTGGGCGCCCTCACCGGAGTCCCGCACGACCGCATCGTCATCGCCGAGGACGGAGTCGTCGTCGACCTGGTCGAGGGCAAGGCGAAGATCTCCGGCAAGGTCCAGGCGGGATACGTCTACGTCGACGGCCTGTCGGTCGGTGATGTGGGCGAGCCGGCCCTGAAGGACCGCAAGATCCTCGGCGACGAGGGCATCATCTCGGTCTTCGTGGTCATGGACTCGTCCACCGGCAAGATCACCGGCGGGCCGCACGTCCAGGCCCGCGGTTCGGGCATCGAGGACTCGGCCTTCGCCGCGGTGCTCCCCAAGGTCGTCGAAGCACTGGAACGCTCGGCCCAGGACGGAGTCGTCGAGCCGCACCAGCTCCAGCAGCTGGTGCGCCGGACCCTCGGCAAGTGGGTCTCGGACACCTACCGGCGTCGGCCGATGATCCTCCCCGTGGTGGTGGAGGTCTGACGGACCGTCGGGTCTCCGGCGGCGTCAACCGGCAGCGGGGCGCCTCGATTTGCATCGAGGCGCCCCGCTCCAGTACGTTTACATCTCCGCTCGGACGGGCACCCGACCACTTCGTGGAGGGAACCCCCGGGGGTGGAAATACCGACTCAGAATCTCTGATAAAGTCGGAACCGCCGGAAAGGGAAACGCGAAAGCGGGAACCTGGAAAGCGCCGAGGAAATCGGATCGGAAAGATCTGATAGAGTCGGAAACGCAAGACCGAAGGGAAGCGCCCGGAGGAAAGCCCGAGAGGGTGAGTACAAAGGAAGCGACCGTTCCTT
>NZ_BMTT01000034.1 GCF_014649815.1 Streptomyces mutabilis
GCCGGTGCCGGTGCGGGTGTCGGAGGAGTTGTTGGCCGCGCTGCAGGTGAGCTTGGCGCGGGAGTTGTTCGTGGAGGTCGACGAGGTGGACGTCGACCGTGGTTTCACGGAGTTGGGGCTGGACTCGATCGTCGGTGTCGAGTGGATCGGCGCGGTGAACAAGGAGTTCGGCACGTCGGTGAGTACGACGAAGATCTACCAGTACCCGAATCTGCGGGTGTTCGCCGAGTTCCTGGCGGGCGAGATCCCGGCCCCGCCGTCCGCCGCCCCTTCCGGCGGCGACGACCTGGACCTGCTGCTGGCCCAGGTCTACGAGGGCCGGCTCGGCGTCGAGCAGGCCGAGGCACGGCTGTCCGTACAGGCCGAGGAGGCGTGACCCGATGACCCTCGAAGAGATCCTCACCGCACTGCG
The DNA here is from genome assembly GCF_014649815.1 of Streptomyces mutabilis. Classification (GTDB taxonomy): domain Bacteria; phylum Actinomycetota; class Actinomycetes; order Streptomycetales; family Streptomycetaceae; genus Streptomyces; species Streptomyces mutabilis. Next base: position 413 of record NZ_BMTT01000034.1, read on the forward strand.
CGAGAAGCGGATGACCCCGGAGCAGGCCCGCAGGCTCATGTCCGTCGGCGTCCCGGCGGCTCCACGGACCACCGAGCCCCCCGCTCCCGCGCCCACGTCGGCTCCCGCCCTCGCGCCCCCCGCGCCCGCCGCCGACGCGGAGCCCGCCCCCGGTCCCGTCGCGATCGTCGGCATGTCGGGCCGCTACGCCTCCGCCCCGGACCTGGAGCGGTACTGGCAGCTGCTGGACGAAGGACGCAGCGGTGTGCGCGAGATACCGCCGTCCCGCTGGGACATGGACAGGTACTACGACCCCGCAGTCGGCAAGGAGGGCTCCATCTACTGCCGGTGGATGGGCATCCTCGACGACGTCGACTGCTTCGACTCGTACTTCTTCGAGATCTCCCCGTCCGAGGCGGAGATGATGGACCCCCTGCACCGGCTGTTCATGGAGGAGGGCTACCACGCCTTCGAGGACGCGGGATACACCCGGCAGAGCCTGGACGGCAGCAACTGCGGCGTCTACCTCGGCATGGCCGACGGGGACTACCAGAACCTCGTCCAGGCAGAGAGCACGGAGACCCCCAGTGTCACCAGCGTGAGCAACGCGATCGCCGCCGCGCGCCTCGCGTACTACCTCAACCTGAAGGGCCCCGCCCTGACGGTCGACACGGCCTGCTCGTCCTCGTTGGTCTGTGTCCACCTCGCCGTGCGCGCTCTGCAGAGCGGTGAGGTCGACATGGCGTTGGCCGGCGGCGTCTCGCTGTACCTCACCCCGGACTCCTACATCCACATGTGCGAGGCGGGGATGCTGTCCCCCGACGGACGGTGCAAGTCCTTCGACAACGGCGCCGACGGCTTCGTCGCCGGTGAGGGCGCCGGTGCCGTTGTCCTGAAGCGGCTGGCCGACGCCGAGCGCGACGGCGACCACATCTACGGCCTGATCAGCGCCAGCGGCATCAACCAGGACGGCAGGACCAACGGGATCACCGCGCCGAACCTGGGCAGCCAGGCCGAGCTGGCCGAGAGCGTCTACCGGCGCCACGGCATCGACCCGCGGACGATCACGTACGCCGAACTCCACGGCACCGGGACCAAGCTCGGCGACCCGATCGAACTGGAGGCCCTGGCCACCGCGTTCCGAACCTTCACTGATCAGCGCGGGTTCTGCGCGATCGGCTCGGTGAAGTCGAACATCGGGCACATGTCCGCCGCGGCCGGGGTCGCGGGCCTGCACAAGGTGCTGCTCTCGCTCCGCGCGGGCCGGCTCGTGCCGACCCTCAACGTCACCGCACCCAACGAGCACTTCGACTTCGATGCCTCGCCCTTCTCCCTCGCCACCGAGGGCCGCCCCTGGCAGCCTGCGCCCGGTGCGCCGCGGCGCGCCTGCGTGAGTTCCTTCGGCTTCAGCGGGACCAACGCCCATGTCGTGGTCGAGGAGTACGTACCCGCGGACACCGCGCGACGCGCCCCCGCTCCGGCGGACGGCGCGGACCGCACCGAGGTCTTCGCGCTGTCCGCCAAGACGGAGGCACAGCTCAAGGAGTACGCGGGCCGGCTGGCCGCCCATCTCCAGGACCACCCGGAGCTGGACCTGGGCAATGTGGCCCACACGCTTCGGGCCGGCCGTGAGGCGATGCGGGAGCGCCTGGCCGTCGTCGCCTCCGGGCGGACCGCACTGGCCGATGCCCTGGACGCCTTCGCCCGGCTGGGCGAAACCGGCGACGGGGTGCACCGCGGCACCGTGGCCCGCGGCACGCGGCGTGCCGACGGCCGTGACGCGGGCGAGGAGTCGCCGGAGGAGTCGGCGCGCAGATGGGTGGCCGGCGCTCCGGTGACCTGGCCTGCCGCGCCGGGCGGCCGTGAGCCGCGCCGGATCCCGCTGCCCACGTACCCCTTCGAGAAGAAGCGCCACTGGTACCCGGCCGACATGGACCGCGACGACCGTACGTCCAGCATGGCCGCCGCCCGGCTCCATCCGCTGGTGCACGAGAACGTCTCCGACTTCACCTGCCAGCGGTTCCGCTCGGCCTTCACCGGCCAGGAGCCCTTCCTCGCCGACCACCGAGTCGGCGGCAGCCCGGTGCTGCCGGGCGCGGCCGTGGTGGAACTGGTGCGCGCGGCGGGCGAGCTGTCCGCCCAGCGGCCGGTCGCCGAGATCACCGGGGTGACCTGGACACGGGCTCTGCGTCACCAGGAGTCCGGCCTGCGGGTGGAGGTGGTCCTCTTCCCGGCCTCGGAATCCACCACCGACTTCGAGGTGCGTGACGGTGCCGGCGAGCTGTGCGCCGCGGGCAGCCTGCGGCACGCCGATGCCGATGCCGACGTCGTGGCACCGGACGCACCGCGCCTGGACCTGGCGGCCGTACGCGAGCGCTGTGCCACCGTGCTCGGCCCGGCCGAGCTGTACCCGGAGACCGCGGACTTGGGCGACGCCCTGTGGTACGGGCCCTCCTTCCGCACGCTGCGCGAGGTGGCCTGCAACGACGGTGAGGCCCTTGCCACCCTCGAGCCGGCCGTCGAGGACCCGCAGCGGGACGCGTTCGCCCTGTACCCGGCCCTGCTGGACGGCTTCTGGCAGGCGATCCGCCCGTTCTTGCGGGACGACGCCGCCCGCGGCACGGTCCATCTGCCGTTCGCGGTCGAGCGCATCCGTTGCCTGGGCCCCCTGCCCTCCCGTGCCCACGCCCATGTGCGGCCCGGCGCCGGGGACCGGGCCGACGCGGGCGCGCGCTCCTTCGACCTGACCGTCACGGACGCGGACGGCACCGTCGTCCTGGAGATCACCGGATTCACCGTCACGGCTCTGCCGACGGCTCAGGGCGACGACTTCCTCTTCCTCGCCCCGGCCTGGCGGGACGCGCCCGCCACCGCGCCGCGTGCGGGCGACGCCACGGCGCGCACGCTGGTGCTCTTCCCCGACGACGGGACGCTCGGCGCGGCGGTGCGGCGGGACGCCGCCGTCGAGGTCGTAGCCGGAGACCGCTACACGGCCGACGCCGGCGGAACCCGGTACACCGTGCGTCCGGGCGCACCGGACGACTTCACAGACCTGCTGAAGGAGCTGCGCGAGAGGGATCTGCTGCCGGACCGGATCGTGCTGACCGCCGAGGACCGCGCGGACACCGATCCGGCCTCGGGCGCCGACGTGACCGCGCTGGACCGGAGTCTGTACACGGCGTACGCCCTGTGCCGGGCGCTGGCGGACAGCAGGCCCCGGCGGCGGCTGGAGCTGCTGTCCCTGCACCCGGTCGCCGCCGGGTCGGAGCCCGGTCCGCTGCATCGGGCGATGGGCGCCTGGTTGCGCTGCCTGGTGAAGGAGGACCCCTTCGTGACCGGGCGGGCAGTGGGCGTCAGCACGGCCGAGCTGACCGCTGCCGGCGCCGCGGACCTGCTGCGAGCCGAGTTCGCGGCCGGCCCGGAGACGGTGGACGTGTGGTGGGAAGGACAGACCCGGCGAGCCCTGCGGGCCGAGGAGGTCACCGGATCGGCCGCCGAGCAGGCACCGGTGCTCCGCGAGGGCGGCGTGTACCTGATCACCGGCGGCCTCGGCGGCCTCGGCCTGATCGTCGCGCGGCACCTGGCCGAGCGGTACCGGGCGCGCCTGGTGCTGACCGGCCGACGGGAGCCGGACGCCGGTCTGCGGGAGCGGCTCGGGACCCTCACAGCCGCCGGGGCCGAGGCCGTGTACGTACCGGCCGACGTCTCACGGCGTGCGGACGTCGACCGTCTCGTGGCGCGCGCCAAGGAGCACTTCGGGCGGATCGACGGCGTTCTTCACTCAGCCGGTGAGTTGCGCGACGGATTCGTGCGCACCCGGTCCGCCGCCGATGTGGACGCCGTCCTCGCCCCGAAGGTCGTCGGCACCCGGCTCCTGGACGAGGCCCTGGCCGGTGAACCGCTGGACTGTTTCGTGCTGTTCTCCTCGATGTCCGCGGTGCTCGGCAACGCCGGCCAGAGCGACTACTGCTTCGCCAACGCCTACCAGGACGGTTTCGCCGCCGCCCGGGAACGGCTGCGGCGGGCGGGAGCGCGGTCGGGCCGCACCCTGTCCGTCGGATGGCCGTACTGGACCGACGGCGGCATGCGGATCGGCGCCGAGGCGGCCCGGGTGATGCGCGAGCAGCTGGGCGTCGCCGGGCTGAGCGCCGAGGACGGCTGCCGGGCCATGGAGGAGGCGCTGCGCCTTGACCGGCCGCACCTGGTCGCGGTCGGCGGTGACGCCGTCCTGATCCGCCGTGCGTTCGGTGCACCGGGCGGGTCCGCGGCCGGAGGCGGCCCGGTCGAGCGGGCGCCCGAGCCCGGCACGACCGCACTGAGGGAGCCGCTGACCGCCTACCTGACCCGGGTGGTCGGCGAACGCACCAAGACCGAGGTGGAGAAGATCCACCCGACGGACTCCTTCGAGCTGTTCGGTATCGACTCGATCGTCATGATGAGCCTGACCCGCAGGATCGAGGAGGACTTCGCGGAACTTCCCAAGACGCTGTTCTTCGAGTACCGCAGCATCGAGGACCTGGCCGGCTACTTCCTCGAGCACCGGGCCGCGGATGTGGAACGCCTGTTCGGCTCGGCCCGGCCGGCCACCCCGGCCGCGGCACCGCTGCCCGCCGTCGCCGAGCCCACCGCTCCGCCCCGTGCCCGCTTCGCCCTCAGGAACGGCGCCGCGACCGCCGCGCCGCTGCCGGCCGGCGCCGGTGACGGGCGGGACATCGCCGTCATCGGCATCAGCGGCCGCTACCCCGACGCGGACGACCTCGACGAACTGTGGGCCAACCTCGCCTCCGGCACCGACAGCATCCGGGAGGTGCCGGCCGACCGCTGGGACCACAGCCGGTACTACGACCCGGACGGCTCCAAGCCCGGCAAGGCGTACGCGAAGTGGGGCGGATTCCTGCGCGACGTCGACAAGTTCGACCCCCTGTTCTTCAACGTGTCGCCGGGCGAGGCCGACTTCCTCGACCCGCAGATCCGGCTCTTCCTGCAGACCGCCTGGCATGCCCTGGAGGACGCCGGCTACACCAGGGCCGCCCTGGCCGACGAGACCGTGGGCGTCTACGTCGGAGTCATGTACGGCATGTACGAACTGCTGCGCGGCGAGATCAAGGGCGAGGAGGTCCCCGTACCGTCGTCGTTCGCGGCGATCGCCAACCGTGTGTCGTACTTCCTGGACGCCCACGGGCCCAGCATGGCCGTGGACACCATGTGCTCCTCGTCCCTGACGACGATCCACCTGGGCTGCGAGAGCATCCGCCGGGGCGAGAGCGACGTGGTCATCGCGGGTGGCGTCAACGTGACCGTCCACCCCAACAAGCTGATCCTGCTCAGCCAGGGCAGGTTCGCCTCCACCGACGGCCGCTGCCGCAGTTTCGGCGCGGGCGGCGACGGCTATGTGCCCGGCGAGGGCGTCGGCGCCGTCGTCCTCAAGGCCCTCGACCGTGCCGTCGCCGACGGCGACCACATCCACGCGGTCATCAAGGGCAGCGCCGTCAACTCGGGCGGGCGGACCACCGGTTTCACCGTGCCCAACCCGAACGCACAGGCCGACCTGATCCGGGCCGGGTTGCACGACGCCGGCGTCGTGGCCGCGAGCATCTCCTACCTGGAGGCCCACGGTACGGGTACCTCGCTCGGCGACCCCATCGAGATCACCGCCCTCACCAAGGCATTCGGCGACCGCACCGAGGGTGCCGGGACCTGCGCCATCGGTTCTGTGAAGTCCAACATCGGCCACCTGGAGTCGGCCGCCGGCATCGCCGCGCTCACCAAGGTCGTCCTGCAGATGCGGCACGGGCAGCTCGTGCCGTCCCTGCACTCCGGCACCCTCAACCCCTACATCGACTTCGCGCACAGCCCCTTCCGGGTGCAGCAGGAACTGGCGCCCTGGGAGCACCCGGTGGTGCGCCGGGACGGTCACGAGACCGTCCTTCCCCGCCGGGCCGGCATCAGCTCGTTCGGGGCCGGCGGCGCCAACGCCCACCTGGTGGTCGAGGAGTACACCGGCCAGCCGGACGCGTCCGCCGAGGGCGACTCGGGACCGCAGCTGTTCGTCTTCTCGGCCCGCGACGAGGACCGGCTGCGGGCCCTGGCGGCCCGGTTCGTGGCCGCCGCCCGCCCGGACCGTACGCCCTCCGCGGGCGCCCGGCCCGACCGGGACGCCGTACTGGCCCGGCTGCGCGAGACGCTTGCCGCCCAGCTCGGGGTGCCCGCCGACGACATCGAGCCCGGCACACCGCTCACCGAGTACGGGCTGGACCGTGTCGGATGCCAGGAGTTCTCCGGCCGTGCGGCCGAGGAGTTCGGCGTCGACGCGGCACGCCTCGGCATGAGCGAGCTGAGCGACCTCGGTGCCTGGACGGACGCCGTCACCGCTTCGCCTGCCGACGACACGGCGGACGCGCCCACCCGTGGACCCGGACCGTTCGGCGGGGCCACGCCCGCCGCGGTGGCCCACACCCTCCAGGTCGGCCGGGAGGCCATGCAACAGCGTCTCGCGGTGGTCGCCGACGGCTTCGAGGAGCTGGCCGCCCTCCTGACCCGCTACCTGGACGGCGAACCGGCGCCGGGAAAGGTGTTCACCGGCGACAGCCGCGCCGTCAGGGGGCAGTCCAAGCCGCTGCTGGAGCTGATCAGCGGCGCCGACCTGACCTCCGGCCTGCTGAGCGAGCGGCGGCTGGACAAGGCCGCCGAGCTGTGGGTGGAGGGCGTGGACCTGGACTGGCGGCAGCTCTACGACGGCCGTGCGCCGCGGCGGGTGCCACTGCCCGGATATCCGTTCGCCCAGGAACGCTGCTGGGTCACCCCGCCGCAGCGGGACTCGGGCCCGGCCGCGCCCGCCGCCGGGCAGCGCGTCCACCCGCTGCTGCACCGCAACAGCTCCACCCTGGCCGGCCTGCGCTTCAGTACCGTCCTCACCGGCGAGGAGTTCTTCCTCGCCGATCACCGCGTCGCCGGCGACCGCGTTCTGCCCGCCGTGGCGTATCTGGAGATGGCGCTGGCCGCGGTGCGCGAGGCGCTGCCCGACTCGGCGCGGGACGCCGATGTGCGGCTGCGGGACGTGGTCTGGCTGCGGCCGTTCGTCGCGACCGGCACCGAGCAGACCCTGCATCTGACGCTGACCCCGGGCGAGGGCACGGACGTCGCCTTCATGGTGCACGGCGACCCGACGGACGGCACCGCAGAAGGCGTCGTGCACTGCCAGGGCAGTGTCGAGGTCACCGGCGTCGGGACCGAACCCGAGACGCTGGATCTGGCGGCGATCCGGGCCGCGTGCACCCGGCCCGTGGTGGACGGCGCCCGGCTCTACCGGCACTTCGCTCGCACGGGGCTCGACTACGGGCCCGGCCAGCGGGCCGTGGAGACGGTTCACCGGGGGCAGGGCGAGGCGCTCGTGGCGCTGCGTCTGCCGGAGGCCGTCACCGACGGCTTCGACCGCTACACCCTGCACCCCGCCCTGCTCGACTCGGCGCTGCAGGCCACGCTCACCCTGGCACTGCCCGAGGACGCGGACATGTCCGCCGAACCGGAGGTCGACGACACGGCGACCTCCGCGGAACTGCCGTTCACGGTGGCCGGAGTCGACCTGCCGGGCACGGTGCGGCCGGTGATGTGGGCCCACCTGAAGCAGGTCGCGGGGGCCGGGGGGGAGCGGCTGAAGACGGTCGACATCAGCCTGTGCGACGACACGGGCCGGGTCGCGGTCCGGCTGCGCCGGGTGGCGTTCCGGACGTACGCGTACACGCCGGCGGCTCCCACGGCCGTCGAGCGGCTGCTGCTCGCCCCGCGCTGGCGTGAGCGGGCCGTCCCGGCCGGGCAGGAGAAGACACGCTTCGACCACTGGGCGGTCCTGGTGTGCGACCCGGGGGAACGGGAGCTGGAGAAGCTGCGTCTGCTGCTGCCGGAGGCCGCGTGCGAGGCTCTCGTCGCGGAGTCCGGGCAGTCCGGAGCGCGCTACCGGGACCACGCGGTCGCGCTGCTGGACCGCACCCAGGAGATCCTTCGCCGGCACCGCAAGGACCGGGTCCTGCTCCAGGTCGTGGCGCCCACCGGAGAGCACGCGTCACCCTGGGCCGGCCTGGCCGGCTTCCTGCGGACCCTGCACGCCGAGCACCCCGCCGTCGGCGTCCAGTTGCTGCTCTGCGACGACACAAGGCGCCCCGAGGTCCTGGCCGGGCGACTGCTCGCCGAACGCGGCGCCCCCGCCGACCAGTTGGTACGGCACCTGCCTGACGGATCCCGCTCCGTGCAGGAGTGGACGGAGCTGCCCGCGCCGCCCCGGCCCGCGGACGGGCCGCTGTGGCGGGACGAAGGCGTCTACCTCGTCACTGGCGGCACCGGCGGGCTCGGGCTGCTGATGGCGCAGGAGATCGCGCGCACCACCCGCGGTGCGCGGCTGGTGCTCACCGGCCGCTCCGCGCCGGACGAGCGTACGGCCGCACACCTGGACCGGCTGCGGTCACAGGGGGTGATGGTGGAGTACGCGCGAGCCGATGTCGCGGACGCGGCGGTGATGCGCGACGTCATCGCCGGCATCGAGCGCGAGCACGGCGGACTGCACGGTGTGCTGCACTGCGCCGGCGTCGCCCGGGACCGACTGATCACGGGCCGTACGGCGGCCGACGCCCGCACGGTGCTCACCCCCAAGACCGTCGGCCTGGTCACGCTCGACGAGCTGACGGCCCATCTGCGCCTCGAGTTCTTCCTGCTGTTCTCCTCCCTGGCCGGAGCGGTCGGCAACGTCGGACAGGCGGACTACGCGGCCGGCAACGCCTTCATGGACCACTACGCGGCCCACCGCGAGGCGCTCGTGGCCCGGGGCGAGCGCCACGGCCGGACCCTGTCGGTCGACTGGCAGCTGTGGCATGACGGCGGCATGTCCGTGGACGCGCAGGTGGTACGCGCGGCCGCCGACGGGCCGGGGCTCGCCGTGCTGGACCGGGCCACCGGCCTGGAACTGCTCGCCGCCTGCGCGGCGACCGGGGAGAGCCACGTCCTGCCGCTCGTCGGGGACGGTGCGAAGCTGCGCGCGTACCTGCGTGAACGCACCGGCAACGGGCTGGGCACCGGACTGCCGCAGGCGGCAGCCGAGGAGACGGCGGCGCGACCGCCCGCCGACGGCGCCGAGGGCCGGGCCGGGCTGCTGGCCGAGGCCCTCAAGACCGTGGTCTCGGAGGAGATCCGGCTGGACGCGCAGCGCATCGACGCCCACGTGCCCTGGGAGCAGTACGGCATCGACTCGGTGCTGGTCATCAACCTGACCCAGCGGTTGGAGGCGTACTTCGGGCGGCTGCCGAAGACCGTCTTCTTCGAGAACCAGACCTTGTGGGAGCTGGCCGAGTCGCTGTGTGCCAGCCACCCCGAGCAGGCGCAAAGGCTGCTGGGCGCGACCGCCGCGACCGGCGACGCCCCCGGTGACGGGGCGGCCCCGGCCGTTCCGGACCTCTCGATCGGCGTGACCGGATGGAGCGGCTCCGGCTGGAGCGGGCCCGACGGGAACGGTTCCGGCAGCGCCCCGGCCGCGCAGGCGCGGGCCACGGTCGTGGAACCGGTCCCGGCGTCCGCCGAGCCCCTGCGGCACAGCCCCGTGGACATCGCCATCGTCGGTCTGGCGGGCCGCTATCCGCAGGCCGACGACATCGAGGCCTACTGGGCGAACCTGCGCGCGGGCCGCGACTGCGTCACCGAGATCCCTGACGACCGCTGGGACCCGTCCCCGTACTACGCCCCTGAGCCGGGCCGCCAGGACCGCACCTACGCCAAGTGGGGCGGCTTCCTGGCCGACGCCGACCGGTTCGACCCGCAGTTCTTCAACATCTCGCCCAGCGAGGCCGAGATCATGGACCCGCAGGAACGGATCTTCCTGGAGTGCGCCCACCATGCCCTGGAGGACGCCGGCTACACCCGCGACACCGTGGCCCGCGCCGAGAGCGAGGGCCTGCCGGGTCAGGTCGGCGTCTTCGTCGGCGTGATGTACCAGGAGTACCAGCTCTACGCCGCACAGCGGCAGCTCCGCGGCGAAATGATCACCCTCAACGGCTCGGCGGCCTCCATCGCCAACCGGGTGTCGTACACCTACGGCTTCCACGGACCGAGCCTCGCGCTGGACAGCATGTGTTCCTCGTCCCTGGCCGCCCTGCACCTGGCCTGCCAGAGCCTGAGCTCGGGCGAGTGCGAGGCCGCGATCGCGGGTGGCGTCAACCTGTCATTGCACCCCAACAAGTTCCTGATGCTGGGCAAGAACCGGTTCGCCTCGACCCGTGGTCGATGTGAGTCCTTCGGCGCCGACGGCGACGGCTACACCCCCGGCGAGGGCGTCGGCGCCGTCCTGCTCAAGCCGCTGGCGCGGGCCGAGGCCGACGGCGACCACATCCACGGCGTGATCAAGGCCACCGCGGTCAATCACGACGGCCGGACCAACGGTTACACGGTGCCCAACCCGCACGCGCAGTCGGCCGCTGTCCGGCGGGCGGTGCGTTCGGCGGGCGTCGACCCGCGGGCGATCTCCTACATCGAGGCGCACGGCACCGGGACCCGGCTCGGCGACCCGATCGAAGTGTCGGCCCTGACCAAGGCGTTCGAGGCGCTCGGCGTGGCTGAGGGGGAGCACCACTGCCACCTCGGCTCCGTCAAGTCGAACATCGGGCACTGCGAGAGCGCCGCGGGCATCGCCGGGATCACCAAGGTCCTGCTCCAGATGCGGCACGGCGAGATCGTTCCCTCGCTGCACTCCGCCGAGCCCAATCCGGAGATCGATTTCTCGGCGACTCCGTTCACCGTGCCGCAGGAGGTGCTTCCGTGGCGCCGCCCGGTCCTCGGCCGCGACGGTGCGCGGGAGGAGCAGCCACGCATCGCCGGTGTCTCGAGCTTCGGGGCAGGCGGCACCAACGCTCATGTGGTGATCGCCGAGTACCAGCCGCCCGGCCGCGAGGAGCGGTCCGGCACCGCACTCGGGCAGCCCGTGGCGGTGCCGCTCTCGGCCCGAACCGAGGCGCAGTTGCGCGCGGTCGCCGAGCGGATGCTGGAGTGGCTGCGTGCCCACCGTCCGGCCGGCCAGGAGCTGGCCGACATGGCGTACACGCTCCAGGTGGGGCGCGAGCCGCTCGAGGAGCGGCTGGGCATGGTGGCCCGGTCGGCTGATGAACTCGAGCGGCAGCTGGCCGCCTTCCTGGCCGGACGGGACATGCCGCACCGCGGCCGCGCCCGTGCCGCCTTCCCCGGCCCGCGGGCCCGGGGCGGTGACGCCGGTACCGGGGAGGAGGCCCGCGCCCTGTACGGGCTCGGCGAGTTCGGCCGGCTGCTCGACCTGTGGGTGCGCGGTCACGAACTGGACTGGGCCGGCCTGCGTGGCCCGGAGCCGGCCCGCCGGGTGAGCCTGCCGGGCTACCCGTTCTCCCGCGGGCGCCACTGGCTGCCGGCCCCGGACACGGCGAGGCCGCTGACCGGCGGCGGGGAGTCGACGGCCGCGGACCGGTCGGCCCCGGCTGCGCAGGCCCGGCTCCACCCCGTTGTGCACGCCAATCGCTCGTCGTTCTTCGAACAGCGGTTCACGACCCGGTTCACCGGTGACGAGCCGTTCCTGGACAGCCACCGGGTGGGCGGCCGGAAGGTGCTGCCCGGAGCCGTGACGCTGGAGATGGCCCGGCTCGCGGGGGCCCTCAGCATCGAGCAGGAGATCCGCTCGGTGCGCGACGTGCTCTGGCTGCAGCCGATCGAGGCCGGCGACGAGCCCGTCGACCTGGCGGTGCGGCTGTTCCCGGAGGAGGACTCCGTGCTGGTCCAGATCGGCCTCGACGCCGAGCCGGACGGCCCCGTCCGGATGCAGGCACGCCTCGGCCTGGACGGCGTGGAGCCCAACACGCCCGACTCCACCGGACCCCATGTGGACCTGGCCGGCGTCATCGGGGGGTGCGACCACAAGATGACCGGCGCCGACGCCTACGCCACCATGGCCGCGGCCGGTCTCGACAACGGGCCGCGGTTCCGGGTGATCGATGAGGTGATGTTCCGGGACGGCGAGGCGGTGGCCCACCTGACGCTGCCGTCGACGGCCGACCGGCATCCCCGGGACGTGCTGCACCCCGCCCTGCTGAACGGCCTCTTCCAGGCCGTCATCGCCGTGATGGGCCGGCCGGACGGCACCGAGGCGGGCCCGCCACCGCTGTACCTGCCCTTCGCGGTGGGCGCGATCCGTATCCACGCGCCCTTGCCCGCCGAGTGCTCCGCGCACATCCGTCGGCGGAGCACCCCGGAAGCCGGGGCCGTCCACCGCTTCGACATCACCGTGACCGACCGAGCCGGAAGGGCCCTCGTCGTCGTGGACGACTACGCCCTCAAGTCGTTCTGAACGAGGCCCAAGACAGGTGAGTGACATGACCCAGCAAGACCCGACGACCGCGGCGCCCGGCGTGCGCCACTGGACGGCCGGCTGGCAGCCGGCCGGCCACGGGCCCGAACGGGAGACATCCCGCGCGGGCGGCCGCATCCTGCTGTTCGCCGTCGAGGGGGACATCGAGAGCGCCGTGCGCGAGGCAGCGGCGGCCGCGGACCCGGCCACAGACGTCGATGTGGTCCGCTCCCCCGGTCAACTGGTCGCCGCGATCGAGCGCGGCCCGGTGCCCCACCGCATCCTGCTGCACCGCGGGCCCGCTGCCGTACCCGGCGGGCCCGAGGCGGCGGAAGAGGAGTTCTTCCTGCTCTTCCGGCTCACCCGGGCGCTGCTGGCGCGCAGGCCCGAGCACGAGATCCGGCTGGTCCACGCCCATGTGGAGCGGGACGGCGAGACGCGGCCCGAGTGTGCGGCCGCCGGTGCCTTCAGCCGCGTGGTGGGCCTGGAGAAGCCCGCCTTCCGCTTCCGCACCGTCAGCGTCGTACGCCGGCCCGGTGCCGGTCTGCGCGCCGAAGCCGAGGAACTGCTCGCGGAGTTCGCCCGGCCGGACGGAGAAGCCGAGGTCCGCCACGATGGCGGTCAGCGCTGGGTACGGCGGCTGCGCCCGCTGAGCGCCCCGCCGGTCTCCGCCGCGCCGGTCCCGGTGCGTGCCGGCGGCGTCTATCTGATCACCGGCGGCCTGGGCGGGCTGGGTCTGCTCTTCGCCCGCGAGCTGGCCCGGCCGACGCCGGTCACGCTGCTGCTGACCGGGCGCCGGCCTCTGGACGCCGACGCGCGTGCCGCCCTTGCCGAGCTGGAGCGGACCGGCGCTCAAATCCGCTATGTGCAGGCCGACGTCAGCACGCCCGACGGGGCCGTCACCGCGGTCCGCGAGGCGAGGGCCGCCGGCCCGCTGGCCGGAGTGATCCACTCGGCGGGCGTCGTCCGGGACTCCCTCCTGCCGCGCAAGAGCGCCGAGGAGGCGGCGGAAGTGCTCGCCGCCAAGGTGCGCGGCACGCTGCTGCTGGACGAGGCCCTCGGTGAGGAACCGCTGGACTTCTTCGTGCTGTTCTCCTCGCTCGCCGGAACCCTGGGCAACGTGGGCCAGGCCGACTACGCGTTCGCCAACGCCTACCTGGATCACTGGGCCCGCCGTCGGGAGGACGCGCGGCGGCGCGGCCTGCGCAGGGGCCGGACCGTCGCCCTCGCCTGGCCGCTGTGGGACGAGGGCGCGATGCGCGGTGACGCCGGGCACGCCCGTGCGGAACTGGGGTTGCATCCGCTGGCCACGCCCGAGGGTGTCAGGGCCTTCCACACGGCCTTGGCCCTCGACGAGCCCCATGTCGTGGTGATCAAGGGTGAACAGCGGACCTGGGACCTGCTGGCGTCCCCTCTTCCTCAGCCGGCTCCCGTCGCCGTGGACCCGGCGCCCGGTGCCGACGAGGATCCGCGGCTGCGCGCCCGGACCCGGGCGCATCTCGTCGATCTCGTCGCCCGGTACACGAAGCTGCCCACGGCCGACATCAGGACGGATGTCTCCTTCGGCCGGTACGGGATCGAGTCGATCATGGTCATCGCGATGACCGAGGAGCTGGAGAGCGAGCTGGGACAGCTGTCCAAGACGCTGTTCTTCGAGTACGACGGCATCGACGAGCTCACGGGACACCTGCTCCGCGTCAAGGCCGCCGAGCTGCGTGCCCGCTTCGGCCTGTCCGCCGCTGCGCCCGCCGCCGGGCGGGGGCACGACGCGACCCGCGACGGGGACTCGCCGCGACCGGAGGGACCGGTCGCTGCGCCGCCGCCCTCGGTCCCGGGCCGGCTGTCCGGCAAGTGGGACCTGCTCGCGGCCCGCAGCCGCGGAATCCGCCCTGCCGTGCCGACGGCCTCGGCCACCACGGCCCCGGCGCCCGCCCCTCCGGTCACGGCGCCCGCCCCTCCGGTCACGGCCACGGCCCCTCCGGTCACGGAGACCGCCCCGGCGACGGCATCCGCTCCGCCGCAGCCCTCTTCCGACACGGACGACATCGCCGTCATCGGGATCGCCGGCCGCTACCCGCAGGCCGCCGACCTGGACGCCTTCTGGCAGAACCTGCGCACGGGAACGGACAGCGTCACCGAGATCCCCGCCCGCCGTTGGGACCACACTCCGTACTTCGACGAGGCGAAGGCCAAGCCCGGTAAGTCCTACAGCCGGTGGGGCGGATTCCTCGACGGCATCGAGCTGTTCGACCCGCTCTTCTTCAACATCGCGCCCGCCGAGGCCGAATTCCTCGATCCCCAGGAGCGCCTCTTCCTGGAGACGACCTGGCAGGCCGTCGAGGACGCCGGCTATGCGCGCCGGTCCCTCGCCGGCAAGAAGGTGGGTGTCTTCGCCGGCGTCATGTTCGGCCAGTACCAGCTGCTGTCGACAGACCGTCACGGTGGCCGGCTGCACGGGAACTCCTCGTACGCCTCGGTGGCCAACCGGGTCTCGTACGTCTTCGACTTCCACGGGCCGAGCATGACCATCGACACCATGTGCTCGTCCTCGCTGGTGGCCGTCCACCAGGCGTGCGCGAGCATCCGCAGCGGCGAGTCGGAACTCGCCCTCGCGGGCGGCGTCAACGTGATGGTCCACCCCTCGAAGTACGTCGGGCTCAGCCAGGGCACCTTCCTGTCCAGCGACGGCCGTTGCCGCAGCTTCGGCGCGGGCGGTGACGGCTATGTGCCGGGCGAGGGTGTCGGCGTCGTCCTGCTGAAGCCGCTGAGCCGGGCCGTGGCCGACGGCGACCACGTCCACGCCGTCATCAAGGGGAGCGCCGTCAACGCGGGCGGCCGCACCAGCGGATACTCCGTGCCCAACCCGCACGCGCAGTCCGAGCTGATCACCGAGGCGCTGGAGCAGGCAGGCGTCGACCCGCGCACCATCTCCTACGTGGAGGCCCACGGCACCGGCACCGCGCTCGGGGACCCCATAGAGATCACCGGTCTGTCCAAGGCCTACCGCCGCTACACCGCGGACCGCCAGTTCTGCGCCATCGGCTCGGTCAAGTCCAACATCGGCCACCTGGAGTCGGCCGCGGGCATCGCCGCCCTCACCAAGGTCATCCTTCAGATGCGGCACCGCCAGCTCGTGCCGTCCCTGCACGCGGACCCGCCGAATCCGCTGATCGACTTCGCGGACTCGCCGTTCACCGTGCAGCGGGAGCTGCGGGACTGGGAGCGCCCGACCGGCCCGGACGGTGCCGGCCTGCCCCGGCGTGCGGCGATCAGTGCTTTCGGCGCCGGCGGGACGAACGCCCATCTCATCGTGGAGGAGTCCGTCGAGCGCGACACGGCGCTGCGGCCGGACCCTGCCGAGGGGGAGGAGCAGGTCTTCCTGCTCTCCGCCCAGACCGGCGACGCGCTCGTCGCGCAGGCCCGGCGACTGGCCGGGTTCCTCGACCGCTGCACCGGAGCCGCCGCGGCCGCCGCGACCCGCACCGGCGACGAGGTACTCGGACAGGTCCGGGCCGCGCTCGCCGACATCCTCGGCGTGGGCCGTGACGAGATCGACCCGGACGAGCCCTACGCCGATCACGGCCTCGATGCCTACGGCCTGGTCCTGTTGCACGAGCGGCTGCGTGCGCAGGTGTGGCCCGACCTGCCGCAGGACCTGATCGTCCAGGAGCCGACCGTGGCCCGCACGGCTGCCCGCATCGCCGGCGCACTCGGTCTGCCCGGCACACCGGACGCCGGGTCGGCCCCGGCGAGCGGCGCTCCGTGCGCGGCCGACCTGGCCTTCACGCTGCAGACCGGCCGCGAGCCGATGGCCGAGCGGCTGGCCGTCACCGCGACCGGCCTGGAGGGGCTGCGCAGCGGCCTGCTCGCCTTCCTGGACGGGCGGGACATGCCCGGCGTGCGCCGCGGCTCGGCCGAGGAGGACGACCACCGGCTGCATCCCCTGCTGCATCACGAGGTGACCCGCACCTACACCCGGGGCCTGCTGGACGGCCGGCGGCTGGACGAGGCGGCCGAGCTGTGGGTGATGGGGGCGGACGTGGACTGGGCCGCGCTGTGGGCGGGGAAGCGGCCGAGGAGGGTGTCGCTGCCGTCGTACCCCTTCGCCCGTGAGGCCCACTGGATCGTCCAGGTGACCGCGGACGGCCCGCTGTTCCCCGGTGAGACCCAGCCCGGACCGGCCGCCGTCCCGCCCGCCCCGGCGGCTCTGCCCGCGGCCCGCGAGACCCCGGCGGCCGAGGAGCGGTCCACCAGCGGCTATGACGTGGTGCTGGCCGACCTCAAGCGGTCCTTCGGCGCCGTGCTGAAGATCCCGGAGGCGCGGCTGAGGCCGCGGACCCCGTTCGAGGACTACGGCATCGACTCCGTCCGCATCGCCCAGCTCAACCGGGTCCTGGAGGAGACCTACGGGTCTTTGCCGACCTCGCTGCTGTTCACGTACAAGGACCTGGACGCCCTGGCGCGCCACCTGTCCGCGACGCACGCCGACCGCGCCCCGCGTCCCGCGGTCCACGAGACGCCGACGGTCACAGAGCCCGTTCCGGTCCCGGCGGACAGCGAGCGTGCGCCGGCCCCGGCGAACGGCGCGGACATCGCCGTGATCGGCGTCAGCGGGCGCTACCCGAAGGCCGCGACACTGCGGGAGTTCGAGGCGAATCTGGCGGCGGGGCGGGACTGCATCACCGAGATACCCGCCGAACGCTGGGATCACCGTGACTACCCGGACATCGCCTGCCGGTGGGGCGGCTTCCTCGACGACGCCCTGACCTTCGATCCGTCCTTCTTCGCCCTGTCCCCGAACGCCGCCGCCTACATGGACCCCCAGGAGCGCCTGTTCGTCCAGAGCGTGTGGCACTGCATCGAGGACGCGGGTTACACGCCGGAGTCCCTCTCCGACCCGGAGGCGGGGGACCGGCGCGGCAACGTCGCCGTCTACGCGGGTGTGTCCTTCAACGAGTACGGGCTGTACGGCGCGGCCGACCTCGCGGCCGGACAGGACGTGCCGATCGACGCCCAGCTCTACTCGGTCGCGAACCGAATCTCGTACCTGCTGAACCTGCGTGGTCCCAGCTTGGTCGTCGACACGGCCTGCTCGTCCTCGCTGTACGCGATCCACCTGGCCTGCCAGGCGCTCCGACACGGCGACTGCGACCTGGCCATCGCCGGCGGCGTGAACCTCAGCCTGCACCCCAGCAAGTACCTCACGCTGGACATGTTCAACTTCCTCGCGCCGGACGGGCACTGCAAGAGCTTCGCCGACGGCGGCAACGGCTATGTGCCCGGCGAAGGTGTCGGCGCGGTCCTGCTGAAGCCGTTGGCGCGGGCCATCGCCGACGGCGACCACATCCACGGCGTCATCAAGGGCTCGGCCGTCAACCACGGCGGCAAGACCAACGGGTACACCGTGCCCAACCCGGTGGCACAGACCGAGGTCGTGAAGGCCGCCCTGGAGCAGGCCGGGGTCGGCGCGGACAGCATCAGCTACCTGGAGGCCCACGGCACGGGCACCTCGCTCGGCGACACCATCGAGGTCGAGGCGCTCAGTGCCGCCTTCGACGGCGTGCCGTCCGCCGGGGCGCACTGCGCGGTCGGTTCGGTGAAGTCCAACATCGGGCATCTCGAAGCCGCCGCCGGTGTCTCCCAGCTGACCAAGGTGCTGCTCCAGATGCGCAGCAAGCGGCTCTTCCCCAGCCGACTGAACGCCGACCGCGTCAACCCCGAGATCGACTTCTCCCGCACCCCGTTCCGAGTCCAGTTGGAGGAGGCATCGTGGCAGCCCGCGCGGCGCGCGGACGACGGGACGCCCTACCCGCGACGAGCAGGCATCAGCTCCTTCGGCGTCGGTGGCGTCAACGTGCACATGGTGCTGGAGGAGTACACGCCACAGCCGCGTCACACGCGTGCGGTGGACTCCGGCCCTCACCTGCTGCCGCTGTCCGCCCGGACGCCCGAGGCATTGCTCCGCCACGTGAGCGGGCTGCGGGACTTCCTGCGGCAGGACGCTCTACCCGGCCTCGCCGACATGGCGTTCACCCTGCAGACCGGCCGCAGGGCACTGCCCCACCGTGTGGCCTTCGTCGCCGCCGGGCACGGCGAACTCGCGCAGCAGGTCGAAGCCTTCCTGACGGCACAGGGCAGGGACGCCGCGGGCCCCGGGGTGTTCGCCGGGGACACCCGCTCGGACTCCGGGCCCGAGGACGCGGACCCGGCGGCCTCGGCCGGACGACCGCAGGACCGTGACCGGCTCGGTGACGTCGCCCGCCGCTGGGTCCGGGGAGCCGACATCGCCTTCGGCGCCTGGTACGAGCGGCAGCCGGGGCAGCGCGTGCCGCTGCCGGGCTACCCCTTCGAGAAGGAGACGTACTGGCTGTACCGGGCCCCGGTGCGGGCGGCCGCCACGCTCAGCCCGCAGCCGGAGTCGCAGGAGTCCAGGGAGCCGCAGGAGACCCGCGAGACCCAGGAGACCCAGGAGGCCCCGGAGGCACTCGAGTCCGCTGAGTCCTCACCGGCGCAGGAGGCGCGGCCCGAGGCAGATCCCGCGGGCGCCCCCGAGGCCGGTGGCCGGGGTCCGGACCCCGCGTTCATGCTGCGGCTGGCCGACGAACTCCCGGACGAGCGCCTCGACCTGATGACGGAGTTCGTCCAGCTCCGGGTGGCGGACCAGCTGGGCTTCACCGAGGACCGGCTGCCGGAGACCGACCGGGGCTTCTTCGACCTGGGCATGGACTCCATCACCGCCACCCGGACGCACAACCTGCTGGAGAAGCTCTTCGGCCAGGAACTCGATCTCCAGCTCTTCTTCAACTACCCCACGATCCGGGACGTCGCGGAGTACATCCTCGGCCTGCTGGACGTGGACTCGTACGAGCCGCCGGTGAACCCGGCGCCGCGGACCGCGGCGGAACCGCTGTCGGCCGATGCGGCAGACCGGAACGGGCTGCCCGGCACGGACGGCGAGGAGGAGACCCGGACGTGGCTGCTCACCCGTGAGTGGAGCGAGTCCCCGGAGCAGTCGAGCACCGCCGGCAACCCAGTGACGGGCCGGACGGTGGTGCTCTTCGACACCACCGAGACCCTGCGCTCCGCGCTCACCGCCCTCCCGGCGGACGCGCGGCCCGGGAGGGTCGTCCTGGTGCGGCCCGGCACCGGCTTCCGGGAGCTGGACGAGGACCACTACGAACTCGCCCCGGCGGACCGTGCCGACTACGGCAAACTCTTCGCGGCCCTCGCCGGACGCGGTGTCGACGTCGACGGCGTCATCCACTTCTGGTCCGAGGCGGGCAGCGAGCCCGAGCGGATCGCGACGGCGCTGGAACGCGGAGTGTACGCCCTGACGGCCCTCAGCCAGGCAGCGCTGGACGGCCTCCCCGCCCGGCCCCCGCGGATGTTGTACGCCTTCGCCAACCAGTCCGGCGCGGCGGCACCCGAGAACCGCGGCGTCGGTGGCTTCGTGCGG
The DNA here is from genome assembly GCF_014649815.1 of Streptomyces mutabilis. GTDB lineage: Bacteria > Actinomycetota > Actinomycetes > Streptomycetales > Streptomycetaceae > Streptomyces > Streptomyces mutabilis. The sequence goes on from NZ_BMTT01000034.1 coordinate 20,191, forward strand.
GCGGCGCGCATGGAGAACCCGAAGCTGCTGTACAAGACGGTGGAGTTCACCCGGTCGAACCTCAGCCGGGAGCGCATGGCGCAGGCCCTGATGGCGGAGTTCGCCCGGCCGGACCAGGAGATCGAGGTGCGGCACGACGGCAGACAGCGTCTGGTACGCACCTGCCGTCCGGTCACGGCCGACGCGATCGGCTCCGCGCGGCCCCGGTTCACCACCGGCGGCGTGTACCTGGTCACCGGCGGACTCGGCGGTCTCGCCGAGCTCGTCACCCGCCGCCTGTGCGGGGAGCACCGGGCCAAGGTCGTGCTGGTGGGCCGCGGCGAGGCCGACACGGAGGCCACGCGGCGGCTGCGTTCCTTCGGCCGCCACGGCGCCGAGGCCGTCTATCTGCGTGCCGACGTCGGGGACCGGGACGCGGTCACCGCGCTGGTCACCGAGGTGAAGTCGCGCCACGGCCGGATCGACGGCGTCGTGCATGCGGCCGGCGTGCTGCGGGACGGCTCGCTCCCGGCCAAGCGGCCGCAGGAGATGGCGGACGTGTTCCGCGCCAAGGTGTTCGGCACCCGCCACCTCGACGAGGCGCTGCGCGACGAACCGCTGGAGTGCTTCGTCCTGTTCAGCTCCCTGGCGGGCGTGCTGGGCAACTTCGGACAGAGCGACACCTGCTTCGCCAGCAGCTATCTCGACGCCTTCGCCGAGTACCGGGAGCGGCAGCGTGAGCGCGGCGCTCGTCACGGGCGCACCGTCAGCGTGGACTGGTCCTTCTGGCGCGACGGCAAGCTGCGGGCCGATGAGTCGGTCCTGACCTTCATGCGCGGCCGGCTCGGCATCGGCCTGCTGGAGGAACAAGAGGGCTGGCAGGCCCTGCGGACGGCGACCGGACTGGCCGACCCGCAGGTCATCGCGGTCAAGGGTGTCCTCGAGAAGATCGCGCGGGTGCTGGGTGTGACCGGTCCGGACATCGGGCGGGCGCTGCCCGTGCCACCGGCCGACGACGTCCCGGCGACGGAAGACGACACCGTCCGGGTCCAGGGGGACCAGGACGGCATGGACGCCCTGGACGCCGCAGACGTCACGGGCGCTTCGGACGGATCGGATGCCACAGGCGCCGTGGACGACCTGGCCGCCTTGGACGCCATGGACGAGGACGACCTCGTCGCCCTGCTGGAGAAGGAAATGGAACTGAGCATGAACGCTGAGGACGGTGTGGCATGAGCGTGCAACAGCAGAGCAGGACGGCCGAGGCCCTGAAGCAGTCGGTCGTCACGATCCAGTCGCTGCGTCGCAAGCTGGAGCAGATGAAGCAGTCGGCGGCCGAGCCGATCGCCGTGGTCGGCATGGCCTGCCGTTTCCCGGGCGGCTGCGACACGCCTGAGAAGTACTGGTCCTTCCTGAGCGGCGGCGGCGTCGGCGTGCGCGACGTGCCCGAGGATCGCTGGCCCTTGGAGGAGTACTTCGATCCGAACCCCGGCACGCCCGGGAAGATGTACATACGCCAGAGCAACTTCCTGGCCCGGGACGTGTCCTCGTTCGACGCCCGGTTCTTCAAGATCTCCCCGGTGGAGGCCAACGCCATGGACCCGCAGCAGCGTCAGCTGCTGGAGGTCTGTTGGGAGGCGCTGGAGAACGCCGGGCAACGACCGGACGAGTTGCGCGGCACCTCCACCGGGGTGTTCGTCGGCGTATCGAGCAACTCCGAGTACGGCCAGCTGGTCGAGGATTCCGACGACGTCAACCAGTACATCGGCACCGGTACCACCTCCAGCGTGGCCTCGGGGCGCATCGCCTACGCCTTCGGTTGGAACGGACCGGCCATCTCCCTCGACACGGCGTGCTCCTCGTCACTGGTCAGCACCCAGCTGGCGGTCGAGTCGCTGCGCCGCGGCGAGTGCGGGATGGCGGTGGCCGGCGGGGTGAGCATGATGCTGGCACCCGGCGTCATGGCCTCGCTGTGCGCCATGAACGCGCTGGCACCGGACGGTCGTTCCAAGCCGTTCGACGCCTCGGCCGACGGCTACGGCCGTGGCGAGGGCTGCGGCATCGTGGTTCTCAAGCGCCTGTCGGACGCGCGACGGGACAAGGACACGGTGTACGCGGTGATCCGCGGCGGCGCCGTCAACAACGACGGCGAGAGCAGCGGCCTGACGATCCCCAACGGGCGCGCGCAGAAGTCCGTCCTGGAGCAGGCGTTGAAGAACGCCGGACTGACCGCCGACGTCGTCGACTACCTGGAGACGCACGGCACCGGCACGCTGCTCGGCGATCCCATCGAGATCGACGCCATCAACCAGGTGTACGGCCGGGCCCACAGCGCCGAGCACAAGCTGATGCTCGGCGCGGTGAAGGGCAACATCGGCCACCTGGAGAGCGCGGCCGGTGTCGCCAGCCTCATCAAGGCCGCGCTGGTGCTGCACCACGGCGCCGTGCCGCCTATCGCGGGCCTGCAGGAGCTCAACCCGCGCATCCAGCCGATGAGCCAGGCGCTCACCTTCCCGAGCAGCGCCCTGTCGTGGCCGGCGAAACCCGAGCGGCCCCGGCACGTGGGTGTCAGTTCCTTCGGTTTCAGCGGCACCAACGCACACATGATCCTTTCCGAGGCGCCGGCCGACACCGCGGACGGTGACGGCGGCACGGACCTGCCGTCCTCGCTGCTGACGCTGACCGCGACGGACGAGAACAAGCTCGTCCGCCAGATCCGCCTCTTCGACGAGTACCTGGCGGACAACCCGGGCGCGTCGATCGAGGACCTGTGCTACACGACCAACGCCTGCCGAGCCGCGTTTCCCCACCGCTCGGTCTTCCTGGGAAGCTCCGTGGCAGACCTGCGGGACGGCTTCGGTGCGGTGCTCGGGGCGTACGAGGACAAGGGGACCCTGTACTCCGACGCCTCGGTGGTCCTCGGGAGCAGCCACGGCTCCGACCGGTACAACGCCAAGCGCACCCTGTTCACCACGTTCGGCGACGGCCGGACGTACACCGCGCGTACCGACGAGGAGATCAAGCCGAAACTCGCCTTCGTCCTCGGCGGTGACCCGGGGAGCACGTTCGAGGCTGCCCGGTCCCTCTGCCTCCAGTTCCCGGCCTTCCGCGAGACGCTGACGGCGTGCCTGTCGCTGTTCGAGCCGGCGTACGGCCCGCAGTTTGCCGCCTTCGAGCGCGAGGGCGCCGCTCCGGCAACCGACCAGGAACGCCAGGCCTGGCTGTTCGCATCGCAGTACGCCCTGTACCGGCTGCTGGAGGGGTACGGGATCACCCCGCAGATCGCCTTCGGTGAGCGCACCGGCTCCCTGGTCGCCGCGGTGGTGACCGGCGGCCTGAGCCTGGAGTCCGCGGTCCGGCACTGCGTCGAACTGGCCGCGCTGCACCGCTCCAGTGCCCCGCTGGCCTTCGCCCGAGTGCTACTCGACGGCGGGCAGGCCGCTGTCGACGCGGCGCTCGCGACCGCGGCCGACCGGGTGCACCTGTCGGCGGTGTACTCGCCGTCGGAGTGGGTGCTCTCCGGCGAGAGTGCCGCCCTGGACGCCGTCACCGCCGAGCTCCGCTCCGCCGGGGCAGACGTCGTCCCCGAGTCCGCCCACTGGCCGTCGGCCGGGTACGCGGCGCGGGCCGGTTCCTGGCGGCAAGCCGTCGAGCGGGAGACCTACCGCCGGCCCGGCCTGCGGTACCAGTCCCCTCACACCCTGCTGACCACGCACAAGTCCCAAGACCTCCAGCAGGACATCGCGGAGAACTCTTTGACCGCTCCCATCCGTTACGGCGAAGGACTGGAGGCGCTGTACGAGCAGGGCTACCGCTTCTTCGTGGAGCTGGGCTCGACGCCCGCCCGGGCCACCCTGCCTGTCCTGGACCGTGCCGACGTCGTGACGGTCCGCCCCGTCGACGGCGCGCCCGCGCTGGACAGCCTGCTGCGGGCGCTGGCCCAGGTGACCTGCCTCGGCGCCACCCTGAACTGGGGACCGCACTACGCGGGCCGGGGCCGCACCAAGCTGATGCTGCCGAACTACCCGTTCGAGCCGAGCCGTCACTGGCTCACCAAACCCGAGGAGGAGTCCGCCGGGCTCCAGAGCAGGCTCGCCGGCCGCGTCAGCCGGAGCGGCCTGGACGGTGAGGCGCTGAACCTGCCCGTGCGGCAGAAGCAGTACCTGTACACCCTCACGCACGGCAACTTCCCCGAGCTGCTCGACAACTCCGGCGTGGTACACGTGGGCTACTTCCTGGAGATGCTCCGGGAAGTCATGCGTCAGTCCCAGGGCGACCGCCCGCTGCGGGTGACCGGCATGCAGTTCTTCAGCCCTGTCATGGTCTTCGCCGACGAAGTCAAGGAGGTGCTGCTCCTCCTCGACCCGGACGACGGCGGCGGCATGGAATTCCAGTTCCACAGCAGGAACGCCGGGACGGCGAACTGGGGCCTGAACGTGCAGGGCCGGATCGCCGCTGTCGACCGGGTCGACCACTCCGACAGGGTCGCCCTCGACGAGGTGAGGAACGAGAGCGACCGGCACGCCACGGGCGAGGAGTTCTACCGGACGCTGGAGAAGATGGGCTTCCACTTCGGCCCGGCCGTGCGCTGGGTCGACGAGGTCTGGCAGCGCCCCGGCGACGGCCTGGTCCGCTTCACCGAGCCGGACCGGGACGCCGCAACGCGCGCCTACGCGCTCGGCTTCCACCCGGGTGTGCTCGACAGCTGTGCCCAGACCTGCAACTACGTGGCCATCGGTCACACCCCGGACGGCAGGAAGTTCATGGTGTCCGAGCTCGACGACATCGTGCTGCGGCCCGGCGCCGCGCCGCGGGAGCTGTACGCCCTCGTCGAGGTGCCCGTGTACGACGGCGACCAGCAGGAGGTCGTCACCGGCTTCCGGCTCGTCGACGGCTCCGGGACCCCGGTGGTCTCGGTCGGTTCCATCCGGCTGAAGGAGTTCGACGACGCCAAGCTCGGCGAGATCAGAAGCCTGATGGACTCCGCCGCGCTCGACAAGGGTGGCGAGGACCGGGACTTCCTGCTGCGGTACGCCAACGTCGACGCTGAGCGCAAGTACGAGATGGTCCTGGAGCGTCTGCGCGGACTGCTGGCGCTCATCCTGGAGATGGAACTGGACGAGGTCGGTCTGGACGAGGACATGCGCAACTTCGGTCTGGACTCCATGACCGGTCTGCGATTCTTCAACAAGACCAACCAGCTCCTCGGGTCCGACATCTCGCTGGCCGACGTGGTGCAGAGCAAGGACCTGCGGGACATGGCCCGGCGTGTGGTCGACGCGCTGCCGGGCGGCACGGGCGAGCTGCAGACGGCTCACTCGCAGCCCTACGACCATGACCTGACCGTGGACCACTGGATCTACGCCCGTCGGCAGCAGCCGCAGGCCAAGGTCCGGCTCTTCTGCTTCCCGAACGGCTTCCGCAACGCCGACCTGTTCGACGACTGGAAGGACGAGCTCGGTCCGGACATCGACGTCTGCCCCGTCGTCCTGCCCGGCATCGACAGCCTGCGGCTCGAGGAGAGGCCGCCGGCCGACATCGAGGAGTTCATGCGCGTCCTCGAGCAGGTCATCACGCCCGAGCTGCTGGACATCCCGTGCGCCACGTTCGGCCACAGCTGGGGCTCGCTGTTCTCCTTCCGTCTGTCCCACCGCCTCGGCCTGAACCCGGACGCCCGGCTGCTGAAGACCTTCGTCTCCGGGTTCGCCGCACCGAGCGCGCCCAACCCGACCATCGTGAAGATCCTCGACCAGGTGGGCCAGCACGGTATGACCCGGATCCCCACCTACGAGGAGATCCGGCACGACCAGGACATGGTCCGTACGGTCGTCCACGCCTACATGAACGGCTGGGGCTACTCCGAGGACGAGGCCCGGGCCACGCTGCCGCAGCTGCTGGCCGCGTGCAGTGTCATCGACCGCTACACCCACGACACCGCGGAGAAGTTCACCACGCCCATCACGGCCTTCTACGGCGTCGACGACTGGGTGGCGTCGGAGGAGACCAAGCTCTGGGAAGGGCTGACCTCCGGCGACTTCACGCTGCACACCATGGCCGGCGACCACCAGTTCATCAACAAGAACCAGTCCGAGGGCCGGCTGCTGGCCCTGATCCGCGAGGAACTGCTGGGCGCCGTCCGCGCCTCCTGAACCTGCGGCACCGTCCCGTCGACACGTCCGGCCGCGCGGCCCCGAGGCCGCGCTGCCGGACCGGAAACGTGAGGAACACATGGAACGGCGCTCAGCCGGCATCGAGGCGATCAACTTCTACGGCGGCTCGACGTACGTGGACGTCACCGAACTGGCCCAGTACCGGCAGCTTGACAACGAACGCTTCGCGAACCTGCTGATGCACGAGAAGTCGGTGGCTCTGCCCTTCGAGGACCCGGTGTCCTTCGCGGTCAACGCCGCCAAGCCGCTGGTGGACGCGCTGGCCCCGGAGGATCGCGACCGCATCGAAATGCTGATCACCTGCACCGAGTCGGGCATCGACTTCGGCAAGTCGATCAGTACCTATGTGCACGACCACCTCGGGCTCAGCCGCAACTGCAGGCTGTTCGAGGTGAAGAACGCGTGCTTCTCCGGCACGGCCGGCTTCCAGAACGCGGTCAACTTCGTCCTGTCCCAGGTGTCGCCCGGGGCCAAGGCCCTGGTGGTCGCGACCGACATGGCCCGGTTCCGGGTCGCCGAGGGCGGCGACGCACTGTCGGAGGACTGGTCGTTCGCCGAGCCCAGCGGCGGCGCCGGCGCGGTCGCGATGCTGGTCAGCGACACCCCGCACATCTTCAGCGTCGACGTGGGCGCCAACGGCTCATACGGCTACGAGGTGATGGACACCTGCCGTCCGGTCCCGGACAGCGAGGCCGGCAACGCCGACCTGTCGCTGATGTCCTACCTGGACTGCTGCGAAGCCGCCTACCGCGCCTACGAGCGGCGGGTGGACGGCGTCGACTACCGCACCACCTTCGACTACCTGTCGTTCCACACGCCGTTCGGGGGCATGGTGAAGGGCGCCCACCGCACGATGATGCGGCGGATCTGCAAGGCCAAGGCCCCGGCCGTCGAGGAGGATTTCGGGCGCCGGGTCGCACCGGGCCTGGCGTACTGCCAGCGCGTCGGCAACATCATGGGCGGCACGGTCTTCCTCAACCTGCTCAGCACGATCGCCCATGGCGACTTCGACGCTCCCCGCCGGATCGGGATCTTCTCCTACGGCTCCGGGTGCTGCTCGGAGTTCTACAGCGGAGTCGCCACCCAGGGCAGCCGGCACCGCGTCCGTGCCATGGGCATCGACAAGGTCCTCGACGACCGGTACCGGCTGAGCATCGAGCAGTACCTGCGGCTGATGAAGGAGAACGACGTCATCGCCTTCGGCACCCGGAACGTCGAGCTGCAGCTCGACGTGGTCCCGGAGGTGCTGGACAGCATCCGCGGCACCGGGCGCCTGGTGCTGGAGCGCATCAACGAGTTCCACCGGGAGTACGCATGGATCTGACCGACCGGCCCGCCACGGGGGAGCGCGATGAGTGACGTGGTCACGGTGGAGGAGGCGGCGGACGGTGTCGCCCTGATCGTCATGGCGGACCGGGCGCACAAGAACACCTTCACCGACGATCTGGTGTCCGGCCTCGGAGACGCCTTCCGGCAGGTCGGGAGCGATGAGCGGTTCCGGGCGGCGGTCCTGACCGGCTACGGCAGCTACTTCTGCTCCGGCGGCACCCGCGAGGCGCTGCTGGACATCCAGGCGGGCAGGGCCACGTTCGTCCGCGACGAGGGCCGGCCCAACGTGTACGCGCTGCCGCTGGACTGCCCGGTCCCCGTCGTGTCCGCCATGCAGGGGCACGCCATCGGCGGCGGTCTCGCCATGGGGCTGTTCGCCGACTTCGTGATCCTCGCCCGCGAGAGCGTCTACACGGCGAACTTCATGAAGTACGGCTTCACCCCGGGCTTCGGCTCCACGCTGGTGTTCCCGGCCAAGCTGGGGCCGGTCCTCGGCCACGAGCTCCTGCTGACCGCCCGGACCTTCCGTGGGGCCGAACTGGCGGCGCGCGGTGTCCCCTTTCCGGTACACCCCCGAGGTGACGTCTTGCCCACAGCCCTGGAGCTGGCCCGCGGCCTCGCGGAAAAGCCGCGCCGCTCGCTGGTCACCCTCAAGGACCGCCTGGTGCTCGACCTGAGGGAGCGTCTGCCGCGGGCGGTCGAGGAGGAACTGGCGATGCACGAGATCACCTTCCACCAGCCCGAGGTCCGGGAGCTGTTGATGAGCCGCTACGGCGAATAGCCGAGCCGCCCGCGAGAGAAGCACTCGGAAGCAATGAGAAAGCGAAAGTGAATATGAGCCAGGATCAGATATTCCAGACCCTGAAGGAAGTTTTCGTCGACGTCGTGCCTGAGGTCGAAATCGACCGCATCACGCTCCAGGACAGCATGCGCGACCTCGGCGCCAATTCGATCGACCGGGCGGAAATCATCACCGAGACGATGGAGCAGTTGGACATCGCCGTGCCGATGGTGAGTTTCGCCGAGGCCCGGAACATCGGCGACATCGTCGCCGTCCTGGCCGGTGAGGGGGCGTGACGGTGAGACTGGCCGGCAAGGTCGCGATCGTCACCGGCGGATCCCGCGGGCTGGGCAAGGCCATGGTGCTCCGGCTGGCCCAGGACGGCGCGACGGTCGCCGTCATCTACGCCAACGACGAGGCGAGTGCCGAGGAGACCAAGCGGGAGGCCGAGGCGCTGGGCGGCACCGCGCAGATCTACCGTTGCGACGTGACCGACTCCGAGCAGGTCTCCCGAACCGTCAAGGCGGTCACCACCGAACTCGGACCGGTCGACGTGCTGGTCAACAACGCAGGCATCATCCGGGACGGCCTGGCCGCGTCGATCAGGGACGAGGACTTCGACGCCGTCCTGAACACCAACCTCAAGGGTGCCTTCCACTTCATCAAGCACTGCTACTTCGGCTTCATCCGCAGGCGCAGCGGCTCCATCATCAACATCTCGTCGGTGTCCGGACTCTTCGGCAGTGCCGGCCAGGCCAACTACGCGGCGGCCAAGGCCGGACTGATCGGTCTGACGAAGACCATCGCCAGGGAGCTCGGAGAGCGCAACGTCCGCTGCAACGTGGTGGCGCCCGGAATCATCGAGACGGACATGACCGAGCACATGGTCGACGATCCGAAGAAGCTCGACCCGATACCGATGCGGCGCGTCGGACGGCCGGAGGAGGTTGCCGGTCTGGTCGCCTTCCTGGCGAGCGACGAGAGCTCGTACGTCACCGGAGAGGTGATCCGGGTCGACGGCGGCATGGCGATGTGACCCGCCCGGCGGCGGGTGCACCGGTACCCGCCGCCGGGCGCGTACCGCGACGGCGTGCACGGTACGCCGTCGCCTCCTGATCGACGACAACGGGGAGACGACACAGTGAGTCAGGACGTACAGACGGCCGACGCGCGCGGGCGCACCGCCGAGCTGCACGGGATCCGTGCGCAGGTGCTGGGCGGACCGAGCGAGAAGGCGACGGCGGCGCAGCACGCCAAGGGCAAGCTGACCGCGCGGGAGCGCATCGAGCTGCTTCTGGACCCGGGGTCCTTCCGGGAGGTCGAGCAGTTGCGGCGGCACCGGGCGACCGGGTTCGGCCTGGAGACCAAGAAG
>NZ_BMTT01000035.1 GCF_014649815.1 Streptomyces mutabilis
GGCTCGCACAAGGTGTCCCTGGACAAGGTCATCAAGACCATGAAGGACACCGGCGCCGACATGTCGGTCAAGTACAAGGAGACGGCGCGGGGCGGGCTGGCGGTGAACATCATCGAGTGCTGAGGAAGCAAAGGGGAAGAGATCGGAACGTTTGTGTTCCTCTGACACTACCGACGGTGCGGACGGTCGCCTTGAGCGGTTTGGTGCAGCCCGATCACGAGCAGGGCAGCGGAGCCTGCCCAGGAGAGGGCGTCGGACGGGTCCGCCGCGGGCCAGGCCCACCAGTGGGCTGTCTGCTCGGGCCCGTAGCCGAAGACCGAGACGGCCAGGGCGAGGACAGTCGGGACCACCGTCGAGGCGTGGTTGCCGAGGGTTGCCCTGCCGACGAGAGCCAGTCCGGTATAGCAGGCCAGGTTCCGGGCGGCAGTCCCGGCTGAGGCATCGTCGGCGCCACCGGTCCACCCTGCCGCGAACGTACCTGCGGTGACAGCGGCCGTGGCCAGCACGACGGCGACGGCCAGCAAGGTGTCGAAGGCCGCGGTGCGTCGCACGGCTGTTGCCTCGATGGGCGCGGGAGTGCCGTAGCCGGTGTTCAGGGCGATGGCCGGTGCCAGCGGAGCGAAGAGAACGAGCGGAACGTTCGCCGAGGTGGCACCGCCGAGTTGGGGCAGCGGCAGGCTGATGTTTCCCGCCAGGAGTGCCACGGCCCAGAATCCGGCTGTCACGAGCAGGATCAGGGGCAGGCGGCGGGCGCGGATCCACCAGGTCATCGCGGCATGCACCGTACTTGGGCGAGAGTGGTGCGGTACCACTCCATCTGGATGTTCGTGCTGCCGTCGAGAACGCGTGAGACGGATGCCCAAGTCCGCGGGCCGTAGCGGAGGCGCGCTTGTTCAGGATTCATGCCCGCGTGCACAGAGAGCCAGCCGGAGAGCTCTGCTTCGCTATCGAATGCCCGTTGGGCTGCCCGGGCCGGGTCTTCCGGACAGCCGGTGCGGCTGTCGTCGCTCCGACTGCTGACCAGAAGCATGGTGAGGTCGGTGCCCAGACCGGCCAGGATGTCCTGGTCGGTGAAACGCTTGTCCTGCCGGACCGTGATCGTCCACTGTTCGACGCTGGGCTGTCGACCTCCCTCGGTGACGGTCTCCGGCGCCGGCACTCCGACGTTCTGGAGACCTTCGACCGCGGTGCTCACTGTCCGGGCTGTTTCGGCGAGACGGTGAGCGTGTTCGGGCCACAGACACACCTGGGGGGACTGGGAGTCGGTGCAGCGCAGGTCGGAGGCGGGGCGCGCGCGGACGGCATCAGGTCCCAGCTTGGACACAAGGGTGACACTGCCGACGCCAGTGGCCGCGGCGACGGTGAGTGCGAGTGCTGCCCCCGTGGAGAGGGCGGAGACGGGCAGACTGCGGAGACGGGGAGTGTGTCTGCAGGCCGCCGCTGGGAGAACCCGGTTCCAAGGTGCAGCGCAAGCAGATCAGAAAGTCGCCAACAGATGCCCCACCACAGAGGCCGCGGGGACGGGATTGACGGTTTCCATGACCCCGACCACACCCCTCGCATCCCGCTGCCGTACTGGCCAGCACCCCACGACTCCGCTGCCCCGGTCATACCAACGCCGCCCCTCCCGCCGGACACGGGGAAGAGGCGGCGTCGACGAGCAGCGGCCCGGCTGATTCCGAAGCGGACCTCCATCGACTGCGGGGGCGGACCCAGCCGAGCCGCACCATCCAGTCGAACTCGCCCCTGCGCCAAGCCGACGGGTCGTGGGTTCCTGAAGGGGAAATCCGGGGAACCGTAGGGTGGCGCAGCTTTTGGAGGCGGAGTAGCCCGCGGGTTCCGGGCTTCGGACCGGAGGACACGTGAGCCGGTTCCCAGCAGCCAGAGGGTTTCGCGCTACCGGGTCAAGGGGATTCCCGGCGTTCAAGACCGGTCGTTCCACACGAGCGAGGACGCGAAGCAGTGGCTCGCCAGCGCCAGACCGACTCAAGTCGTGGCGAGTTCGTTGACCCCCGCAAGGGTGAGGTCCTCCTCGCCGACTACATCGTCGACCACTGGTGGTCGGGCCGGTCCGACGAGCCTTCGACGGCGGATCCGATGCGTAGTCGGATCTGGAACCACATCATGCCCTTGATGGGTGACTACGCTCTGCGTGAGATCGACGCCTCGGCTCTGCGAGCCTTCAAGGCAGCGTTGCTCGCAAGGGTCGAGGAGTCGACAGCAGAGGTGATCTGGGACACCTGTCCTCGATCCTCGGCAGCGCCGTTGGCGACCAGCGCCTGCAGCCCTCACGTGCGACCGGCAGCAAGGCCAAGGCGTGGTCACGGGAAATCGTCGACGAGGTACGCGCGGCGCTTCACGAGCGCTACCGGATAGCGGTCGACCTCGGCATCGGCCTCGGGTTGCGCCAAGGCGAAGCCTTCGGTCTCGCCGAGGAGGACTTCGACTTCGCGGCTGGAGTCGTCCACGTCCGCCGCCAGCTCAGCGCAAGCCGCTCACGGTCAACCTGATCCTCACCTCGTCGCACGGCAACCGCATCTCTTGCCGCACCTTCGTCGGCCTGTCCAGATGGCTCGGGCACTCGACACCGAAAGTCACACTCGACCACTACGCTCACTTCGTGCCCGGTGCGGGGCAGCGAGGGCTCGCCGCGATGGACGCCTGGCTGCGGGACCCCTCCCGGCCGAAATTCCCGAGATGTCCCTACGGGCGTGGACCGCCCCTCGCACGTCGGTCAAGTACAAGGAGACGGCGCGGGGCGGGCTGGCGGTCAACATCATCGAGTGCTGAGCGGAGACGACTCGGCCCGACTGCGGGCGCCGCGAGGTGCGGCACCCGCCCGGGCCGGAGCGCCGGCGAACGTCGGTCAGCAGCGGACGGTCGCCTTGTAGACCTTGATGCCCTTGCTGTTGAAGTAGACGGTCTTGCCCTTCGCGATCCTGGTGCAGGGGTGGTCCGTGCCGTACTTCATCTGGACCTTGACCCTCATCGCGCCCTTGCAGGTGTTCCTCACCTGGACGGTGTAGGCGCTGGCCTGGTTGTACGTGTTGGTCTTGACGCAACTGGGCACCGGCCTCGCCTTGCCCGCGGCCTGGGCCGGCGCGGCGGCGGTGACGCCCATGCCCGCGCTGAGAACGGTCGCGGCTACGAGCGAGCCGACCAACGACTTACGTGACCTCATGCTGCTCCTATGCAGTGTGTGGCGCAGATCCGCAGTACCCCCGTGGCCTGCGGCGTCTCCAGTAAGACACGGCCCGGGGGCGATGACCGCCGTCAGCTCGCAAGAGAGGACGTCCCAGGCGGTGGCCTGCGGTGACGGCGCCCGGACAGGGACGAGCCGGGACGCGCGGGACGGCATGGGACGGGACCGTCTTGCCGGGGCCCTCACGAGGTCGTCGTCCACTAGGACGTGAGGCAGTGGCGCTCCGCCGTGTCGCCGAGGATCAGACATGCCTCCAGGCCGTCGGGACCACCGCCGACCATGGGGGTGGAGAGGTAGCCCTCGGCGTCGAACCTGTCCTTGATCTCGGTCCAGCGCGTGCCCTGGCCCGGAGCGCTGATCTCGACGCGGTCGCCGACCCGGCCGAACCAGATCCGAGCCCAACTCGCCTCGCAGAACGGGCTGTACCGGATGTCCATGGACGGTCCCCGTTCAGGGCGCCGTTCGGCGACCGTGCGGGTACCGGAACCCGCGATGGCGCATGCCTGGGGCTGGGAGGAACGACCGGTGCACTCCGTCCCCGTGCAGCCGGGGCGCAGAGGCTCGGGCCGGGAATCGGAACCGGAGTCGCGCGGGAGGTTGACCGCCGTGAGCACGGCCGCCAGTGCCAGGCCGCCGGCCAGTACGGTCGTCAGCACGGGGCGGCTCATTCGTGGGCGGACGCGTTCCCGGGAGGGCGGGGACTGCTGCGGGCCGGGCTCGGACGGCAGGGGTGGCGACGTCGGGCGAGGACCTGCGGGCTCGGCCGCGAGGTCCCACAGGGCGAGCAGTCGGGCGGGAGGCTCGTCCGCCAGCGCGCACAGTTCCTGGACCAGGGCACGCGGAGGCAGCAGGGTTCCGTTGAGGTAGCGGTGCCAGGAGGACCTGCTCGCCGTGGTGCGCCGGGCGAGGGCGTCCAGGCTCAGCCCCGTACGCGCGCGCAGCGCGGCCAGCTCGCGCGCGAGGACGAGAAGAGCGTGTTCCGGCCCGCTCCGGCGCGTCACCGGCGCAGGGCTTCCCAGGTGTGGGGGCCCATGTGCCCGTCCGTGACGAGACCGGCCGCCTCCTGGAAACGCTTGACCGCCTTCTCCGTCTCCGCACCGTAGGCGCCGTCGACCAGGCCCGGTGAGTAGCCGCGGTGTGCCAGGAGACACTGTGCCTCGACCACGTCCCAACTCGTGGAGATCTGCTGGAGCAGGGCATCGCGCGTGTCGCTGTGTCCGGCGTGCAGGAGGCCGTCTTCGCGGTGGATGTCGCAGGCGTGGGTACGGCCCGGTTCGAAGACGAACGCGGCCTTCTCACCGCGGCGGTCGTCGCCGTTCACGGTTCCGCTCGTCTCACGGGAGACCAGGAAAACCATGGCCGCGGCCACTACCCCCAACGTGACCACCGCGGCCGCGGTGAGGGCGGTACGGCGCGTCGGCCGCCGGGGCGGGGCAGCCGCGTCCGCGTCCACGGGCCCGACGGGCTCGGCGTCCCCCGGCTCGGGCGGGGCGTCCGGCGTGACGGCGCTGCTCGCCTCGCCACCCGCCGACCAGTTGTCCTCCGCCAGGGACCGCAGGGCAAGCGTCCGGTCCACGTCCCCACCGCCGAGCCGGGCCAACTCCTCCACCACAACGGCCGGTGGCAAGTACGAGCCGTTGAGGTACCGCTCCCAGGACGACTTGCTGCAACTCGTACGGTCCGCCAGGGCGGCGAGGCTGAGACCGCTGCCGCTCTTCAGCCGGCGTAACTCGGCCACGAACTGACGCCCCGGCTCATCGAGCGCGTCCGGCAGTTCCTTCCACTGGGCCATCGGCGACTCCTCCCCCTTCATGTCACGGCGCACCGCAAGCATGGTAGTCACCGGGCCGATCCTCATGTCAGATCGCGGGCCGGTGTCCCAGCCGTCCCGCACAGCCCCATCGCGATGTGTGTTTCCGCTGGTCAGAGACTGGGACATCCCGAGTTCGGCACACTGCTTGTCCAGGTACTCGCCGTGCCGGCGGAATCGCCGCGCACCACGGGCGCCGAGGGCCAGCCCACTCCGGCATGTGGAGAAGCTCGGGGTCGGACTGCCGGATCATCCTGGGCGTGCGCCGATACCGTGACGCGCAGACACTCACGGGCCAGCCACGCGTCCTCGAGGTGCAGCAGCCGCTGGCGGGCCCAGAAATACTCGGCGCATCTCCTAGGGCGCCATAGTGCGCTCGAAGCGCTCCCGCCAAGAGTCGAACCGGTCGCTCCGCGAAAGGGCATCGGTCCGGAACACCGACTCGGTCAGCACTGACCGCCCTCCCCCTCGTACACCCGAGCTCGGGTGAGCATATCCAAGTACTCGAACGGGCCCGATCCGGGCGTCTCACATAGTGACACAAGCTTCCCGGAACACAAGACGCCTGAGATCGTTGCCGTCCCCATGTTTCGCATGAAAGACCGAGCAATGCCCGCACCAGTCCCCGGCTCAGCCCAAACCCCCGTCAACCCCCGGTCGAGGGTCCTCATCGCGAGCCTCATCGGCACGACGATCGAGTTCTACGACTTCTACATCTACGCGACCGCCGCCGTACTGGTCTTCCCCCAGCTGTTCTTCCCGAACAGCGACCCGACCACGGCCCTGCTGTCGTCGTTCGCCGTCTTCGGGGCCGCGATGGTCGCCCGCCCGATCGGTGCCGTCTTCTTCGGGCACCTCGGTGACCGGCTCGGCCGCAAGAGGACGCTGGTGGTCTCGCTCCTCACCATGGGCATCGCCACCTTCCTCATCGGGGTGCTGCCCACCTACGCGCAGGCCGGCTGGATCGCCACCGCACTGCTGGTGCTGATGCGGCTCGCGCAGGGCTTCGCGCTCGGCGGCGAGTGGAGCGGCGCGGCGCTGGTCGCGACCGAGAACGCCCCCCGCGGCAAGCGCGCCCTGTACGGCACCTTCCCGCAGCTCGGCGCCCCGCTCGGCTTCATCATCGGCAACGGCCTGTTCCTGATCATCGGCGCGCTGCTGCCGTCCGCGGCCGGCGCCGACCCCACTCAGCCGTCCGATGCCTTCACCAGTTGGGGCTGGCGCATCCCGTTCCTGTTCTCCGCCGTGATGGTCGCGATCGGCCTGTGGGTGCGCTCGCGGCTCGTGGAGTCGGCGGTGTTCACCAAGACGCAGGAAACCGGGAAGGTGCGCAAGCTGCCGCTGGCCACCGTGGTCCAGGGCCACTGGAAGCAGCTGATCCTCGGCACCTTCATCATGCTGGCGACGTACGTGCTCTTCTACCTGATGACCACGTTCTCGCTGAGCTACGGCCGCACCGCCGAGGACGCCGACGTGCCCGGGCTCGGCTACAGCTACACCACGTTCGTCCTGATGATGATCTTCGGCGTGCTGTTCTTCGCCGTGTTCACGCTGGTCTCCGGCCCCCTCGCCGACAAGTACGGGCGCCGCACCACCCTGATCTGGATCACGGCGGCGATCGTGGTCTTCGGCATGGTGTGGGTGCCGCTGATCGGCCTCGGCACGCTCGGCGTGGTGCTGTGGCTGGTGCTCGGCTTCACGCTGATGGGCATGACGTTCGGCCCGATGGGAGCGCTGCTGCCCGAGCTGTTCCCGACCAGCGTGCGCTACACCGGTTCCGGCATCTCGTACAACGTCAGCTCGATCCTCGGCGCGGCCGTCGCCCCGTTCATCGCGGTGGCGCTGTGGGAGGCCGGGGACGGCTCGCCGTGGCTGGTCGGCGTCTACCTCTCCGCGATGGCAGTGCTGACCCTGATCGCGCTGCTCCTCGGCAAGGAGACCAAGGACGTCTCCCTGGACGAGGGCGAGGCCGCCTCCGCCGACGAGAGCGCCCCGGCGGCCGCGGTCACCACCACCGCCCCCTGACCCGACCGGCGTTCACCACCGACCGACGCCGGGCGTCCACGCGCCCGGCGTACGGCCGGCCGATGCCGGGCATAACACCAACTCCCGCCCCCAGGGAACTCAAGCCCCACCGGCATCCGAGGGAGTCCGCATGCTGCGCGGCATCGACGTGAGCGCGTACCAGTCCTCCAGCTACGACACGGACGGCCTCTCCTTCGTCTTCATCAAGGCGACGGAGGGCCGTTCGTACATCAATCCCAAGCTCGCGGCCCAGACGGAACGGGCCCGCGACGCCGGTCTCGTCGTCGGCTTCTACCACTTCCTGTGGCCGGGCAACCTCACGGCCCAGGCCGAGTACTTCGTCTCCAAGGCGCCCGACCGCAGGGGCGACATCCTCGCCGTCGACTGGGAGACGACGGGCGAGGGCACCCACGCGAGCAACTCGGAGAAGGACCGCTTCATCCGGAAGGTGCGGGAGCTGCGGCCGGACAACCGGGTCATTCTGTACTGCAACCGGAACTTCTGGCTGAACGTCGACACGACCTCGTACGCCGGTGACGGCCTCTGGATCGCCGACTACGTGTCGGCCGGCAAGCCCCGCATCCAGGCCGAGTGGCGCTTCCACCAGTACACCGACGATCCGGTCGACACCAACGTGGCGGCCTTCTCGAACAAGGCCGCGCTGAAGAAGTGGGCGGACGGCGCCTGACCGGACACACGAGGGGGCGCCCGCCCGGCGACCGGACGGGCGCCCCCTCGTGGCGTCGCTACTTGTTCAGGTGCGCCCAGAACTCGTCGAACGACAGCACCTTGTCGCCGTCGAGGTCGCGGCCGGCGATGATCGCCTCGGCCACCGACTCGGTGACGTTCCAGTCGCCGCCCTGGGCCAGCGCGGTCTTGAACTCGGCCGCGGTGATGAAGCCGTCACCGTCCGTGTCGATCCGCTCGAACTGCTTGCGTGCTTCCTCGATGTCCGCCACCGATCCGCCCCTCTTTTCCGTGCTCGCCCGTCCTGTGGACGCGTCTGACGCAGGTCAGATTAGCTGCCCGTGCGGGCGCCCAGTGCGGCGACCACCCACCCGAACTGCTCCTCGTGGGCGGACGGGGGCTCCACGCCGTTCACGATCGCCGACAGCTCCCGGTAGCGCGCGAGGCGGACGTTCGTCATCGAGGTGAGGCGTTCTCGCACGACGGCCGGGTCGGCGTCGCCGATCAGCGCGCGCAGAATGCCGGCGGCCCGGGGCGAGTCCGGAGCGACGCCCTCGCTCAGCGCCTCGTCCGCGAGCCGCACCAGACGGCTCACGAACCACAGGGAGGAGCCGGTGGGAACGTCCGGCCCCCGGTCCGCCGCGTTGGACTCGATCATCCGGCGCATCGTCCCCCGGAAGTCGGGGTCCTGGATCAGCTCGGCCAGTTCCACCCATGCGTCCACCTGCTCGGTGGTGGGGTCGTCGGGCAGGTCCGCCGCGGCGAAGCGCAGGCGGGTGCGGATGTCGGCGTCCGCGGTGTCGATGCCTTCGAAGACCTCCGCCATGAAGTCCTCGATGATGCGTCGCCGTTCGGCGGCGGACAGTCGCGCCAGTTTGTTCATCAGGGTCGTCTCCTTCGGGGTCGAGCCGCGTCGCGCCACGGTCGACAGCACCGCGCGCGTCACCCGCAGGGACCGGATCTGCGCGTCCAGCGCGCTCACGTGGGCCGCCGCGACCTGCGCGACCGTCGTCTCGCCGGCCAGGACGCGGCTTACGGCGTCCAGGCCGAGGCCCAGTTCGCGCAGGGTGCGGATCAGCTCCAGGCGGGCCACGGACTCGGCGTCGTAGAGGCGGTAGCCGCCCGTGGAGCGGGTCACCGGGGGCAGGGCGCCCTCGTCGGACCAGTAGCGGATGGTGCGCACCGTCAGTCCGGTGGTGCGGGCCAGTTCACCGATGGTCATCAGTCCGGTGCCGTCGTCGATCATGTGTGTGAGTCTGGGCCTTCCAGTGGGTGGAGACTCAAGGAGCGCGGTGTGACTCAGAGCCTGCGGGACATTCTGGAGGCGGCGGCGCGGGGGGTCTTCCCGGCGGCGGACGGCGGGACCACCGTGGTGCGGCAGCACGGGGACCGCGATGCCGGGGTTATCGCGTTCACGGCGCATTCGGTCGTCTTCACGGACGAGGAGGAGGGATGGGTGCGCGAGACGCTGGGCGCGCTGCGCTGCGATCCACTGGCCGCGACCCTGAACTTCGGGTTCCTGGCGGCCCTCGCGGCGCGCACGGGGCGGGCCACCGACACGATCGACGTGCTGCTGACCGGCGCTCCGCTGCCGGGCCGGCCGGGCGTCGCGTTGACGGAGGTCCCCGATCCCGCGCATCCCCGGGTGGTCTCGGCGGGCCGCCGGCGCGACGGGGTGCGGGTGTGGACGGCGGACGGCGGCGTGCTGGTGCTGGGCCGTGGGGTCGCCGGGCGGCTGGAGGTCGCGGTCGAGGTGGCGGAGGGGGTGCGGCACCGGGGGCTGGGGCGGCGCCTGGTGGCGGCGGCACGGCACCTGGCCGGGGGCGAGACGGTGTGGGCGCAGGTCGCGGCGGGGAACGCACGCAGCCTGCGGGCGTTCCAGGCGGCGGGCTACCGGCCGGTGGGAGCGGAGGCGCTGCTGCTGCGGCACTGAGCCGCGCCGCTCAGTGCCAGGGCTTGTAGTGCGGGTTGCTCTCGCACTCGCTCATGATCTCGGTCTTGGTCTGCCGGTCGACCGGGCAGACGCCGATGATGTACTGCCTCTTGATGCCGCCAGGGAAGGCGACCTCGACCTGGTCGGCCCACTTGTGGGTGTCGCCGATGGTCCTGTTGACGTCGATGCCGCCGGGGGCGTCGACGTAGTAGTTGTAGCCGGACTTGCACCGAGTCTTGTAGAGGTCGTGGTCGTAGGTGGTCGAGACGTACGGCGAGGGCTGGTTGACGAGGACGTACTTCTCGAAGTCGTACTGGCCGTTGCGGACGTCCTTGGCGTGGAAGCCCTCTTCGAAGACGACCTGCGGGCCCCGGCTGTCGCTGCGGTAGAGGGTGCCGCACGTGGTCCGCCAGACCGGCTCGGGCGTGATGCGGTCGAGGTCCACGCCGGGGTCGGCGGCGGCCTTGAGCTTGTCGTCGGACTGCGGGCAGGCGGGAGCGGCCTTGGCGGGGGCGGTCGTCGTGGCCGCCGTTCCGGGGGCGGCGGCCGTGGTGGCGAGGACGGCGGACAGGGACAGGACGGCGGCGGCGCCCCGGCGGCCCAGGCGAGTGGTGAACATGCGGCTCACGATCCCGGGTGCGGAGCGACAGGCTCCGGACCTTCACCCGTAGGTGGCATGTCCGGCGAACCGGCCTGCCCTCGGGGGGAGACGGACCCTCAGCGGTCGGCGACTCGCATCTCGAACCAGGTCGTCTTGCCGCGCGGCAGCAGATCGACGCCCCAGCGGTCGGACAGCTTGTCGACGAGGAAGAGGCCCCGCCCGCTGATGTCCGTGTCCTGCACCGGCATCAGACACGGCAGCCCCCGCGAGGGGTCGCGGACCTCGACGCGGATCAAGCCGGGGCAGCGGCGCATATGGAGACCGAAGACGCGGGCTCCGGTGTGACGCACGGCGTTGCCCACCAGTTCGGAGACGAGCAGGACGGTGTCCTCCGTGACGCGGGGGCCGAGTTGCCACTGGCGCAGGGCGATGACCTGGGCCAGTCGGCGGGCGGTGGCGGCGGACTCGGGGCGGGACGGTAACGGAACTTCGCACTCCGTGGGATTGCCGAACAACTCCAGCGCTTTGATCGCGTGTTCGTCCTCGACCGCCGGCGACCAGCGCGCCGCGGTCGCACGTCCGGCTCCCCGCGGCTGTTCCATACCCTCCAGCCCCGCCATGCCCCCATCATGGCCGCCCCCAAAGGGCTCCGGGGCCGTTCCCGGGGAATACACCCCCGCGAGGCCCCGGCCCGATGACAGTCGATCGGCATATGCCGCAGTCATTTCGGGACCGGAAACAGCCCCACTGACCTGCGCGGACAGCTCGGCCGCAGACAAGCGACGGACTCCCTCGACAAGACGCGCTCAATGGTGCGTCAAGGCTGCCATAAACCGCCCCATCGAGGGACCCCGAATCAGACACCGCGTCAATTGCAAGTGGCTCGGCCGCGGTTCGAGGTGAGGCGCGCGAGACCCGCTACAGGAACTTCGCCTTCCCGGGGCCCTCTTCCACGAAGCTGCGCATCCCGCGTTCGCGGTCCTCGGTCGCGAACAGACCCGCGAACCAGTTCCGCTCGACGGCGAGACCCGTCTCGATGTCCGTCTCCAGACCTGTGTCGATCGACTCCTTCGCCGCGCGCAGCGCGATCGCGGGCCCCTTGGCGAGTCGCGCGGCCCAGGCGTGCGCCTGCTCGTAGACCTCGGCGGCCGGTACGACGCGGTCCACCAGGCCGAGTGCGAGCGCCTCGTCGGCCCTGACCTGGCGGCCGGTGAAGATGAGGTCCTTGGCCTTGGAGGGACCGATCAGCCGGGACAGCCGCTGAGTGCCGCCCGCGCCGGGGATCAGGCCGAGCAGGATCTCGGGCTGGCCCAGTTTGGCGTTCTCCCCGGCGATGCGGAAGTCGGCGCAGAGCGCGAGCTCGCAGCCCCCACCGAGGGCGTACCCGGTCACCGCCGCGACCACCGGCTTGGGGATGCGGGCCACCGCCGTGAAGGAGTCCTGCAGGGCACGGGAGCGCGCGATCATCGCCGCGTGGTCCATCACCTGCATCTCCTTGATGTCCGCACCCGCCGCGAACACCTTTTCGCCGCCGTACACGACGACGGCGCGTACGTCGTCGCGGCGCGTGACCTCCTCGGCGAGTTCCTTGAGCCGGTCCTGCGTGGCGACGTCCAGCGCGTTCATGGGCGGGCGGTCCAGGCGCAGCGTGCCGACGCCGTCCGCGACTTCGAGTGAAACGGTCATGCCAGCAGGTTAACGGGGGCTAACGGAAACCCGGTCGGTGCCGTCGCTCACACTCGGCCGGGGGACCGGGGGGGGCGCCCCCGGGCAGGCACCGCACGGGGACCGACGGCGGCGGCCCCGGTGCCGTGCCTCACGTCGAGGATCGCGGACACCGGGGCCGTGCCCGGGTGGGGCTACGCCTTCCACTTCTCCCAGGACATGTTCCAGCCGTTGAGGCCGTTGTCCGGGGCGATGGTCGCGTCGTTGGAGTTCTTCACCACGACCACGTCGCCGATGAGCGAGTTCTCGAAGAACCAGGCGGCCGGCGCCTTCTCGTCCCAGCCGCCGCGCACGTCGCGCAGACCTATGCAGCCGTGGCTGGAGTTGCGGTTGCCGAAAGCGTCGCCGCCCCAGTAGTTGCCGTGGATGAAGGTGCCGGAGGTGGACAGGCGCATGGCGTGCGGGACGTCCTTGATGTCGTACTCGCCGCCGTAGCCGACGGTCTCGCCGTTCATGCGGGTCACGGGGAGCCGCTCGGTGATGACCATCTGGCCGTTCCAGGTCTCGTAGCCTGGAGCGCCGGTGGTGATGGGGACGGTCCTGATCGTCTTGCCGTCGCGCACGACCTTCATGGTGAGCTTCTTGGCGTCGACGACGGAGACCTGGCTGCGGCCGACAGTGAAGGAGACGGTCTTGGCCTGCTCGCCGTAGACGCCGTCGCGGCCCTCGACGCCGTCGAGGTTGAGGTCGACGGTGACCTCGGTGCCGGCCTTCCAGTACTTCTCCGGGCGGAAGTCGAGGCGGTCGTTGCCGAACCAGTGGCCCGCCACCTCGACGGCCGGCTCGGTCTTGATGCGGATGGCCTTCTCGACGTCCTCGGGGTTGGTGATGCCCCGGGTGAAGCGGATCGAGAACGGCATGCCGACGCCGACCTTCGAGCCGTCCTCGGGTGTGAAGTGGCCGATGAAGGTGTTCTTCGGCGTCAGGGTGGTGAAGCGGGTGTCCTCGGCGGCCGTGCGGCCCTCGGAGTCCTTGGCGACCGCGTGCACCGTGTACGTCGTGGCGGCGGCCAGGTGGGTGGACGGCGTCCAGGTGGCGCCGTCGCCGGATATCTTCCCGTCGATTTCCGCGCCGTCGGCGTTCTTGACGACGACCTCGGTCAGCTTGCCCTTCGTGGCGCCTATCTTCAGGGCGCCGCTGGTGTCGACGCCCTCGGCCCCGTCCTCCGGGGCGATGCTCACGACGGCCTCGGACTGCTTGCTCTGTGCCGCTGAGGAGTCCTTGGCGTTCTTGCCGCCGTCGCCCGCCCCGGACCCTCCCCCGCCGCACGCGGTGAGTGTCAGCAGCACGCCCAGTGCCAACGCCGGCAGTGCCCTGCCGCGTCCCCTGCCGCCCCGCCCCCGGGATCCCGCCGGCGACGCCCCCGATATCGGACGCACGTTCAACTCGTCTCCCCTCGCCGGGCCCGCTCCGGCCCGCGCCCCAGTGCGCCGACGCGCACGGGCGCATCGTAACCGCAGGCCAGGGAGGTGAGGGACAGGGAAAATGTCACCGTTCCGTACCGAGTTGGCGGGCCGGTGTCGCCGGAAACACGACGAGATCACGCGGGCGTCACGCCGGGGTCACTTCACCGCGCTGCCCGCCTTCCACTTCTTCCAGCTCATGTTCCAGCCGCCGAGGCCGTTGTCGGGCGCGACCGTCTTGTCCTTGCTGTTGACCACCTCGACGACGTCGCCGATGAGGCTGCGGTCGAAGAACCAGCCCGCCGGGGTGTCGGAACCGCCGCCCTTGACGTCGCGCAGCCCGACGCAGCCGTGGCTGACGTTGGCACGGCCGAAGGTGCCGGCGGGCGCCCAGTAGTTGCCGTGCAGAAAGGTGCCGGAGCTGGTCAGACGGATGGCGTGCGGGACGTCGGGGATGTCGTACTCGCCGCCGAAGCCGACCGTGCGGCTGTTCATGCGGGTCACGTCGAGCATCTCGGTGATGACCATCTTGCCGTTGTAGGTCGGGGTCGCCGGGGCCCCCGCCGTGATCGGCACGGTGGTGAGGAGGGTGCCGTCCCGGCGTACCTCCATGGTCCGCTTCGTCGCGTCGACGAGCGAGACCTGACTGCGGCCGACGGTGAAGGAGAACGACTTGTGCTGGAGGCCGTACACCCCCTTCGCGCCCTCGACGTCGCGCAGCTTCAGGGCGACGGTGACCTCGGTGCCGGGCTTCCAGTACTTCTCGGGGCGCAGGTCGAGGCGGTCATTGCCGAACCAGTGGGGGCGGACCTCGACCGGGGGCCGCGCGGTCACCGTGACGGCGCGTTCGACGGCGGCGCGGTCGGTGATCCGGTCGCTGAACTGGAGCGAAACGATCATGCCGGTGCCGACGACGGAGCGGTTCTCGGGTGCGACGTAGGCGATGAAGCGCTCGTCGGGGACGTAGGTGGTGAAGGTGGTGTGCCGCGCGGAGCGGCGGCCGTGGCCGTCCAGGGCGACCGCGTCGACGGTGTACTTGGCGGCCAGGGCCAGCCGCCGGTCGTCGGGTTCCC
The DNA here is from genome assembly GCF_014649815.1 of Streptomyces mutabilis. Lineage (GTDB taxonomy): Bacteria > Actinomycetota > Actinomycetes > Streptomycetales > Streptomycetaceae > Streptomyces > Streptomyces mutabilis. The sequence goes on from NZ_BMTT01000035.1 coordinate 14,460, forward strand.
AGCGCAGGCCGTCCTCGGAGATCCGGCCGGGGACCTCGGTCTCCTGGGCGTCCTGCGACTTGACGACCTTCACCGACTCCAGCCGGCCGTCGGGCACCCGCACCGACAGCTTCTTCTCCGGCCGGACGGCCTTGCTGCCGTCGTCCGGGGTGATGCGGATGACGTCCTCGGCGGCGGGTGGTTTGCCGAGCATCTCGCCGATGTCCGAGCCGATGCCGCCGCCGCCCGAGGTGCATCCGACGGTCCCGGCCAGCAGTCCGGCCCATGTCAGTACGGCGGCCAGAGCGGTCGCCGCGCGCCGTGCGCGCCCATGTACGTGCCTCACATCCACCCGTAACGACCGGTCCGCCCTGGGGAAACGTGAGTGCGAGCCATGCGGTGGGCAGAACACTGGGGAGGACGACGCGACGGGGTGCGGCGGTCGGGACACCGCGCGCCCTTTTCCCGTCTTCCCGCCCTGGCACGTCGTTCCACGAGCCGCAGGAGGCTGACAGGTGTCCAGCGCAGCCGAGCAGGAGGCGACGGCCGGGAATCAGGCCGCCGAGGACGGGCCGGCGCGCCCCGCCGTCCTGGTGAACGGCGCACGGCGTGCCGCGCCGCCGCCCGCCGTGCCGGCGTGGCCGGGGACACCGGTGCCGCTGGGCGCCAGGTTCCGGACCGGCCCGGACGGCACGGCGGGGACGAACTTCGCCTTGTGGGCGGGCGGGGCGGAGGCGGTCGAGCTGTGCCTCTTCGACGAGTCTGGTCCCGGTGGCAGGGAGAGCCGGGTGCGGCTGACCGAGCTGACGCACGAGATCTGGCACGGTTTCGTACCGGGTGTGCGGCCGGGGCAGCGCTACGGCTACCGGGTGCACGGCCGCTGGGACCCGTGGACCGGCGCCCGCTGGAACCCGGCGAAGCTGCTGCTCGACCCGTACGCCCGCGCGGTCGACGGCGACTTCGCGCTGCCCGCCGAGGTGTACGGGCACGTCCGGGACTGGCCGGAGCAGTACGTGGCGGACACCGTGCGCGACGACCGGGACTCGGCGCCGTGCGTCCCGAAAGGCGTCGTGGTCCACGACGACGACGACTGGTCGGACGACCGCAGGCCCAAGACCCCGTGGGCGGACTCGGTCATCTACGAGCTGCACGTGCGCGGCTTCACCAAGCTCCACCCGGACATCCCGCCCGAGCTGCGCGGCACGTACGCCGGCCTCGCGCACCCGGCCGCGATCGAGCACCTGAAGCAGCTGGGCGTGACGGCGGTGGAGCTGCTGCCGGTGCACCAGTTCGCGCACGAGAGCCACCTGCTGGAGCGCGGCCTGAAGAACTACTGGGGCTACAACTCCATCGGCTACTTCGCCCCGCACGCCGCCTACGCCGCCTCCGGCACCACCGGTGAGCAGGTCGGCGAGTTCAAGCGGATGGTCCGCGCGCTGCACGCGGCGGGCATCGAGGTCATCCTCGACGTGGTCTACAACCACACGGCGGAGGCGGGCGAGCTGGGCCCGACGCTCTCCCTCAAGGGCATCGACAACCGCGGCTACTACCGCCTCCAGCCCGACGCGCGCCGCTACGCCGACTACACCGGCTGCGGCAACACCCTGCACGTCGTCCAGCCGCACGTGCTGCGCCTGATCACCGACTCACTGCGGTACTGGGTGACGGAGATGGGCGTGGACGGCTTCCGCTTCGACCTGGCGGCGGCGCTGGCCCGCTCGATGCACGACGTCGACATGCTCTCCCCCTTCCTCGCGGTGATCGCGCAGGACCCTGTGCTGCGGCGGGTCAAGCTGATCGCCGAGCCGTGGGACGTCGGCTCGGGCGGCTACCGGGTGGGAGCGTTCCCGCCCCTGTGGACGGAGTGGAACGACCGCTACCGCAACGCGGTGAGGGACTTCTGGCGGCACGCGCTGCCCGACGTCCGGGAGATGGGTTATCGCCTGTCGGGCTCCAGCGACCTGTACGCGTGGGGCGGCCGGCGCCCGTACGCCTCGGTCAACTTCGTCACCGCGCACGACGGCTTCACCCTCCGCGACCTGGTCTCCTACGAGCGCAAGCACAACGAGGCCAACGGCGAGGGCAACCGGGACGGCACGGACGACAACCGGTCCTGGAACTGCGGCACGGAAGGGGAGACGGACGACGAAGAGGTACGGGCGCTCAGGCGACGCCAGCTGCGCAACCTGCTGACGACTCTGCTCCTGTCGACCGGGGTGCCGATGCTGGTCGCGGGCGACGAGTTCGGCCGCACACAGGGCGGCAGCAACAACGCCTACTGCCAGGACAACGAGATCAGCTGGCTGGACTGGAGCCTGCTGGACGACCCGGACTGGCGCCCCCTGTTCGAGCTGACCTCCCGGCTGATCGCGCTGCGCCACCGGCACCCGGTGCTGCGGCGCCGGGCCTTCTTCTCCGGCCGCGCGCACTCCGCGGACGGCCTGCGCGACCTGGCCTGGTTCACAACGCGGGGCACCGAGATGACCGAACGGGACTGGTACGCCCCCGCCGCCACCCTGGGCATGTTCCTCTCCGGGCGGGACATCCCGGGCCGGGACGAGCGCGGCGCGCCGATCGCCGACGACAGCTTCCTGGCCGTCCTGCACGCCGGGGAGCACTCCGCCGCCTTCGTCCTCCCGGCCGAACCGTGGGCGGAGCGGTACGAGGTGGTCGTCGACACCAGCGAGGAGGCACAGGCCGAGGCGCCGGGCGGGTCGTACCCGGCGGGCACCGGGATCACGGTACCGGGGCGGTCGGTGCTGCTGCTGCGGGTCGTCGGCCGAACTCCCCGCTGGGCTCCGTGAACTCGGCGGCGAACTCCCTGACCGGCCTGTCACCCGACTGGCAGCGTCCCGTGCACGAGGCCGCGGAGGTACGGCACGCCGGTGGGTGCGCTCGACGGCGCACCCACCGGGCCGTGCACGCCTCCGCACGACCCCCTGGTCGACGAAAACTCGGTGGGCACCGTCAGTGGTGAACCGTAGTCTCGCTGCTGATGCTCACGACACCCGCGCCCGCCCCGGACCACCTCGCCGAGAAGCGTTCCACCGTGCGCGCCCTGCTGCGGCTGTGGCCGTACGTACGGCCCGTGCGGGCACGGTTGGGGAGCGCGGCGGTCATCGCGGTCCTCGCCTCCTGCGTGGGCCTGGTGATCCCGCTCGTCCTGAAGTGGATGGTGGACGGGCCTGTGGCCGACCGGGACCCGTCCGGAGTGTGGCTCGGCGCGCTGTACCTGCTGCTCCTCGGGGTGGCGGAGGCGCTGCTGTTCGGGCTGCGGCGGTGGCTGGTGGCCCGGCCGCTGTCGGCGGTCGAGGCGGGGATGCGAGCGGCTCTGTACCGGCATCTGCAGCGGCTGCCGGTGGCCTTCCACGACCGTTGGGCCTCGGGGCAGTTGCTGTCGCGCGGGACGACGGACCTGATGCTGCTGCGCATGTTCCTCGCGTTCCCTTTGACCTTCCTGCTGGTCAACGGGGTGACGATCCTGGTCGGCGTGGGCATCATGCTGGTCCAGGACTGGACGCTGGGGCTGGTGATCCTCGGGCCCGCCGTTCCGGTGATGATCACCTGCGGGATCTTCGAGAAGAAGTACTCGGCGGTGGCTCGGCGGGCGCAGGACCAGGTCGGGGACCTGACGACCGTGGTCGAGGAGAGCGTGCTCGGCGTCCGGATCATCAAGGGCTTCGGCCGGCACCGCAGCCAGGCGCGGGCCTTCCACGAGCTGTCGCACACCCTGCGCGGGACGGAGCTGCGCAAGGCGCGGCTGCTGGCGTCCATCTGGGCGGTCATCGTGACGCTGCCGGAGGTGGCGATCGGCGCGGCGCTGGTGGTGGGGGTGGTGCAGGTGGCGGACGGGGCGCTGTCGGCGGGGACGCTGGTGGCGTTCTTGTCCACGGCGCTGGCGCTGCGGTGGCCGGTGGAGTCGATCGGCTTCCTGCTGGCGATGAGCCAGGAGGCGGCGACGGCTACGGACCGGTACTTCGAGGTGATGGACGCGGAGGTCGAATCCGACGCGGTGGCACCTCCCGGCGCCGAGCGGCCCGTCCACCGCCCGGTGCACACCGGGTCCGGTCGCCTCGGAGGTCTGCGGTTCGAGAGCGTCCGCTTCCGTTACCCCGACGCGCCCCCCGACTCCCCGCCCCTCCTCGACCGCGTCGACCTCCACATCCGCCCCGGCGAGTCCATGGCCCTGGTCGGCGCCACCGGCAGCGGCAAGACGACGCTCACCACGCTCGTCCCCCGCCTGCACGAGGTGACCGACGGACGTATCACGCTGGACGGCGAGGACATCACCGCCCTGTCCCGCGAGGAGCTGCGCGCGATGGTCGCCGTCGCCTTCGAGGAGCCCACCCTCTTCTCGGCCAGCGTCGGCGAGAACGTGCTGATGGGGGCCGGTGACGGAGCGGGTGACGAAGAGCTTGGCCGGGCCCTCGCCGTCGCGCAGGCCGACTTCGCGCACGCGCTGCCCCAGGGCACCGGCACCCAGGTCGGCGAGCAGGGCCTCAGCCTGTCCGGCGGCCAGCGGCAGCGCCTCGCGCTCGCCCGGGCGGTCGTCGGCAGGCCGAGGTTCCTGGTCCTGGACGACCCGCTGTCCGCGTTGGACGTGCACACGGAGGCCGCGGTGGAGGCCGCCCTGCGGCAGGTCCTCGCCGACACCACCGCCCTGATCGTGGCCCACCGCCCCTCCACTGTGCTGCTGGCCGACCGCGTCGCGCTGCTGTCGGGCGGCCGGATCGCCGCCGTCGGCACCCACCACGAACTGCTGCGCACCAGCGCCGAGTACGCCCACCTGATGTCCGGGCTCGACGGGCGCGAGGATCACGAGGGACTCCGGGAAGGGGACGGCCGATGACCGCGCCCACGGCCACCGCGCCGGACGAGGCACAGCCCGACGGCGGCGGAGCGGCCGGGGACGGGACGCCCGCGGCCGACGACGCCTTCGACCGCGACGTCCTGCCCAGCCCGCCGGGCGCGACCGGCGCCCTGCTGCGTTCCCTGCTGACGCCGGTGAAGGCCCGGGTCGCCCTCACCACCTTCCTCCTGCTGCTCCAGCAAGCGGCCGTGCAGGCGGGTCCGCTGCTGGTGGCCTACGCCATCGACCACGCCGTACCGGCGCTGCGGGCCGACGACCACGGCCCGCTGATCGCCCTGGGCGCCGGCTACCTGCTCTGTTCGCTGGCCGCGGGCGGGCTGCAGTACGCGTTCATCGCCACCGCGGCCCGCGTCAGCCAGGACGTGCTGCTGGACCTGCGCGGCCGGATCTTCCGCCACGCCCAGGCACTCAGCGTCGACTTCCACGAGCGCTACACCTCGGGCCGGCTGATCTCCCGCTCCACCACGGACGTGGAGTCGCTGCGCGAACTGCTCGACGAGGGCCTGCAGGAGCTGGTGACGGTCATCCTGTCCTTCGTCTACATCGCGGCGCTGCTGCTCTGGCTGGACCTGGGCCTCGGCGGGGTCGCGGTTGCGTCGTTCGTGCCGCTGTACGCGCTGGTGCGGCTGTACCAGCGGCGTGCGGGCCGGGCGTACCGGCAGCGGTCCACGGCGATCGCGGCGGTGATCGTGAAGTTCGTGGAGACGATGAACGGCATCCGTCCGGTGCGCGCCTTCCGCCGGGAGGCCGCCAACGACGCCGACTTCGCCGTACTGAACCGCCGTCACGAGCGGGCCAACGGCGACGCGCTGCTGGAGATGGCCCGGTACGTCGTCGGCTCGCGGCTGGTCGCCAACGCGGCCGTCGCGGGGATCGTGCTGTGGGGCGCCTACCGGGTCGCGGACGGCACCCTGGCCCTCGGCGTGCTCGCGGCGGCGGTGCTGTACCTGCGCCGCCTGTACGACCCGATCGACCGGCTCGGCATGTTCCTGAACTCCTACCAGTCGGCGGCGGCCTCGCTGGAGAAGATCGCCGGACTGCTGGCGCAGACGCCGTCGGTGCAGGAGCCGGCCGCACCGAAGGAGCTGCCGCCCCTGGAGTCGGAGCACCCGGGGCGCGAGGTCGTCTTCGACTCGGTCCGCTTCGCCTACCGCACCGGCGGCGAGGTGCTGCCCCGCTTCGACCTGACGATCCCGGCCGGGCAGACGGTCGCCGTCGTCGGCTCGACCGGCGCCGGCAAGTCGACGCTGGCCAAGCTGCTCGCCCGGTTCTACGACCCCTCCGACGGGCGGGTCCTGCTGGACGGCACCGACCTGCGCGACCTGGCCGTGCCCGAACTGCGCCGGGGGGTGGTGATGGTGACGCAGGAGGCGTTCCTGTTCTCCGGCACGGTCGCCGAGAACATCGCCATCGGCCGTCCGGAGGCGACGCGGGAGGAGATCGAGCGGGCCGCGAAGGCGATCGGCGCCCACGACTTCATCGCCTCGCTGCCCGACGGCTACGACACCGACGTCCGCAAGCGGGGCGGCCGCATCTCCGCCGGGCAACGACAGCTCGTCGCTTTCGCGCGGGCGTTGCTGGCGGACCCGGCGGTGCTGATCCTGGACGAGGCGACCAGCTCGCTGGACGTCCCCGGGGAGCGGGCGGTTCAGCGGGCCATGGCGACGGTGCTGAAGGGCCGTACGGCGGTGGTGATCGCGCACCGGCTCTCCACCGTGGAGATCGCCGACCGGGTGCTGGTGATGGAACACGGAAGGATCGTGGAGGACGGCTCGCCGGACGAGTTGACCGCCGGGACGGGTCGGTTCGCGGAGCTGCACCGGGCGTGGCGGGACAGTCTGGCGTGAGGGCGGTCCTCAGGGGAGAGCAACGGTGATCGACGCGTACGGAGACCCCGGCACGCCGGACCGCCGGGGCGGCTGGCCGCCACCGACGAGCAGTTGTGGTCGGCCCTGGCCGCCGTGGGCGCCGAGCGGTGGGGGCGGGACCTGCCCGGCGGTCTCGACGCCGAGCTGGGCGCCGACGCGCACCGCACCGACGGCTCGCAGGCCCAGCGGCTCGCCCTGGCCCGGGTGGTGCCGGCCGACCCGCACACCGCTGATCCTGGACGAGGCCACCTCCCTGCTGGGCCCGGCCACGGCCCGGCCCACCGAGCGCGCCCTGGCCGCGGTACTGGTGGGCCGCAACGTCATCGCCGTCGCCCACCGCCTGCCCACCGCGCACGACGCCGACCGGGTCACGGTGATGGAGGGCGGCCGGCTCACGGAACTCGGCAGGCACGAGGAGCTGGTGGCGGCCCGGGGCGCGTACGCGGCGCTGTGGGACTTCTGGCACGGGGAGCCGGCCCCGGAGACCGTCACTGACTGACCGGGCAGTCAGTACCACGGCCGGGCGACGCTTCCGTATATCGAACATGAACGCCCGGACAACGAACGATTTCCGGCCAACTTCCTGACGCGCTCCTGACAGAGGCACCGCTCGCCTGCCACTCTTCCCACGGCCGTTGCACAGCGCCCCCACAGCTTTCCTGTCAGCGCTGTGCCGCGGCCAGCTCCTGGCATGTGGTTTCTGCGTACCGAACCAGCACCGCCCGGCCGGCCCACCCGCCGACCGGTCTCCCCTGGCCGCGCGACCCGCGGCCACGCAGAAGGAGTCAGTGTTGAGCAGCAGCTCTCCCCACAGACGCACCTCCCACACCGCGTCCCGCACCACCCACCGCCGCGCCGCCGCCGTCGCCCTCGCCGGTGTCGCCGCGCTGATCGCCACGGCGGTGCAGTCCGGAGCCGCCACCGCGGCTCCCGGCCCGACCCCCGCTCCGGGTGCCGAAGCCGTCGAACTCAGCCCGGCCCAGCGAGCCGAGCTGATACGCGAGGCCGACGCCACCAAGGCCGAGACCGCCGGCGACCTCGGCCTGGGCGCCAAGGAGAAGCTTGTCGTCCGCGACGTGGTCAAGGACCGCGACGGCACCGTGCACACCCGTTACGAACGCACTTACGACGGACTGCCGGTCCTCGGCGGCGACCTCGTCGTCACCAGCGACGCCGGGAATACCGAGCGGGTCGTGAAGGCCACCCCGAAGGCCATCACGCCGGCCACCGTGACGCCGAAGATCTCCGCCGCCAAGGCCGGGACGCAGGCCGTGTCCGCCGCCAAGGCCGCCGGGGCCCAGGCACCGGACGCCGACCGCGCCCCGCGCAAGGTGATCTGGGCGGCGAACGGCACCCCGGTCCTGGCGTACGAGACGGTCGTGGGCGGCCTCCAGGAGGACGGCACCCCGAACGAGCTGCACGTCGTCACCGACGCGGCCACGGGCGCCAAGCTCTACGAGTACCAGGCGATCCACAACGGCACCGGCAACACCCTGTACAGCGGCACGGTGACACTGGGCACCGCGCGGTCCGGGTCGTCGTACACGCTGACCGACACCGCGCGCGGCAACCACAAGACGTACAACCTGAACCGGGGCACCTCCGGCACCGGCACGCTCTTCTCCGGCCCCGACGACGTCTGGGGCGACGGCAGCGCGTCCAACACCGAGACCGCCGCCGCCGACGCCCACTACGGGGCCGCGCTGACCTGGGACTACTACAAGAACGTCCAGGGCCGCTCCGGCATCCGCGGCGACGGCGTGGGCGCCTACTCCCGGGTCCACTACGGCAACAACTACGTCAACGCCTTCTGGTCGGACGGCTGCTTCTGCATGACGTACGGCGACGGCGCCGGCAACGCCAACCCGCTGACCTCCATCGACGTGGCCGCGCACGAGATGACGCACGGCCTCACCTCCAACACCGCGGGGCTCAACTACAGCGGCGAGTCGGGCGGGCTGAACGAGGCCACCTCCGACATCTTCGGCGCGTCCGTCGAGTTCTACGCGAACAACTCCTCCGACGTCGGTGACTACCTCATCGGCGAGGAGATCGACATCAACGGCGACGGCACCCCGCTGCGCTACATGGACAAGCCCAGCAAGGACGGCGCGTCCAAGGACTACTGGTACTCGGGGATCGGCAACGTCGACGTCCACTACTCGTCGGGCCCGGCCAACCACTTCTTCTACCTGCTGAGCGAGGGCAGCGGCACCAAGACCATCAACGGTGTCACCTACGACTCGGCCACCTCGGACGGCCTCCCGGTCACCGGCATCGGCCGCGAGAAGGCCGCGAAGATCTGGTTCCGCGCGCTGACCACCAAGTTCACGTCGACCACCAACTACGCGGGCGCCCGCACCGGCACCCTCGCGGCGGCCGGTGAGCTGTACGGCACCGACAGCGCCGAGTACACGGCGGTGCAGCACGCGTGGGCGGGCATCAACGTCGGCGCGCGCCCCGGTGACGGCGGGAGCGGCGACGGCACGACCTTCGAGAGCGGCGCGAACGTGAACATCCCCGACTACGGGTCGGCGGTGACCTCCTCGCTCACCGTCTCGGGCCGGGCCGGGAAGGCGCCGAGCAACCTGAAGGTGGGCGTGGACATCGTGCACAGCTGGCGCGGTGACCTGCGGATCGATCTGATCGCGCCCGACGGGACGGCGTACCTGCTGAAGAGCAGCGGCTACGACCCGGCCGAGGACGTGCACGAGACCTACACCGTCGACGCCTCCTCCGAGACGGCCAACGGCACCTGGAAGCTGCGCGTGCAGGACCAGGGGCGGCAGGACACCGGGTACATCGACTCCTGGCGGCTGACCTTCCCGTAGGCCTTTCGCGCCCCCATGGTGTGACGGGCGACACCCGGAACCAGTGGTTCCCGGGTGTCGCCCTAGTCTTGGTGCCCATGTCCTTCACGTACGACGACGTCGGCGCCACCCGCGAGCAGGGAGCCTGCCCTCCCGGCTTCCGCCCCATGCACGTACGCACCCGCCTCGGGGAAGGCGAACCGGTGTTCCGGCGCGCGGCCGAAGCCGTGCTGACCTGGGAGATGCACCGGGAGATGGGTGTCGGCATCGACGCCGGCGCGGAACGCGCCGCGCCCGGTGTCGACGTCACGGTCACCCTCGCCGGGATGATCAAGGCACCGTGCCGGGTGGTGTGGACGCTGGAGGAGCACCGCCGGGCCGGCTGGGCCTACGGCACGCTGCCCGGTCATCCCGAGTCCGGCGAGGAGGCGTTCGTGGTCGACCGCACGGGCGACGGCACGGTCTGGCTGACCGTGCACGCCTTCAGCCGTCCCGCCAAGTGGTACGCCAAGGCCGGCGGTCCGGCCACCCGGGCCTTCCAGCACGCCTACGCCCGCCGCTGCGGCGCCGTCCTGCGGCGGCTGAGCGGAGGCGACGAGGAGGACTGAGCCCCGCCCGTCGCCCTGGGGACGCTCACCGCATCAGCAGCCCCGCCGCCTGGGCCAGGTCGTCCGACGGCACCGCGACCAGGCCCGCCTCCGCGCCGGACGCCAGCAGCCGGTGCGCGGGCAGGATGCGGACCGTGTAGCCGAAGGGCCCGGTGCGGTCCAGGGCGAGCGGGCCCTCGTACAGCCAGCGGCCCTCCAGGTCGGGGCCGCCCACCGGTTTCAGCGGCACGGTGGTCGCGCCGGTGATCCGGTCCTCGGTGTCGACCCGGCCGGAGACCGCCTGCACCTCGACGTCGTCCGGTGCGAGGTCACCGAGGTTCACCCGCACCCGCAGCCCGAGCGTCGAGCCCAACTCCGCCGTACCGGTGACGGCGGAGGTCTCCACGTGGTCGACGCTCACCCCGGACCAGGCGGTGCGCACCCGGGACTTCCACTCGGCCAGCGCCCGCGCGGAGTCCGGGTCCATGGCGCGGTGCGCCTCGGCCGCCGGGGTGTAGAGCCGCTCCACGTACTCGCGGACCATGCGGCCGGCCAGCACCTTCGGCCCGAGCAGGCTGAGGGTCCTGCGGACCATCTCGATCCACCGGTCGGGCAGTCCGCTCGCCCCGCGCTCGTAGAAGCGGGGGGTGATCCGCTGCTCCAGCAGGTCGTAGAGGGCGTTGGCCTCTATGGCGTCGCGCCGGTCCGGGTCGGTGCCCGCGCCGTCGGCGGTGGGGATCGCCCAGCCGAAGTCGGGCTGGTACCACTCGTCCCACCAGCCGTCCAGCACCGACAGGTTGAGGCACCCGTTGAGCGCCGCCTTCATGCCGGACGTGCCGCACGCCTCCAGGGGGCGCAGGGGGTTGTTCAGCCAGATGTCGCAGCCCGGGTAGAGCTTCTGCGCCATCGCCATGCCGTAGTCCGGCAGGAACACGATCCGGTGCCGCACCCGCGGGTCGTCGGCGAACCGCACCAGTTCCTGCACCAGCCGCTTGCCGCCGTCGTCCGCGGGGTGCGCCTTGCCCGCGACGACGATCTGGACCGGCCGCTCCGAGTGCAGCAGCAGGTCCTTCAGGCGGTCGCGGTCGCGCAGCATCAGCGTGAGCCGCTTGTACGACGGGACGCGCCGCGCGAAGCCGATGGTGAGCACGTCCGGGTCGAGGACGTCGTCGATCCAGCCCAGTTCGGCGGTCCCGGCACCGCGCTGCCGCCAGGAGACGCGCAGCCGTTCCCGGACCTCCTCCACCAGTTGCTCGCGCAGGGTGCGGCGCAGGTCCCAGATGTCCTGGTCGGGGATGTCGGCGACCGAGTCCCAGCGGTCCGAGCCGCCGACGGTCAGCGCGTCCTCGGCCCGCTGCACGCCGATCTGCCGGGCGCCGAGCCGGAACACCTCGGGCGCGACCCAGGTCGGGGCGTGCACACCGTTGGTGACGGAGGTGATCGGCACCTCGTCGGCGTCGAAGCCGGGCCACAGTCCGGAGAACATCTCCCGGCTGACCCCGCCGTGCAGCAGCGAGACGCCGTTGGCGCGCTGGGCCAGGCGCAGGCCCATCACCGCCATGTTGAACAGGTTGGGCTCGCCGCCGGGGTAGGTCTCCATGCCGAGCCGGAGGATGCGGTCGACGTCGATGTGCGGGAGTTCGGCGTCGGGACCGAAGTGGCGGGCGACCAGCTCGCGGTCGAAGCGGTCGATGCCGGCCGGGACCGGGGTGTGGGTGGTGAAGACGGTCCCGGCCCGGACCGCCTCCAGCGCGGAGGTGAACTCCAGTCCCCCGTCGCACAGTTCGGCGATGCGTTCCAGGCCGAGGAAGCCCGCGTGGCCCTCGTTGGTGTGGAACACCTCCGGCGCGGCGTGGCCGGTGAGCCGGCAGTACGCGCGTACCGCCCGGACACCTCCTATGCCGAGCAGCATCTCCTGGAGCAGCCGGTGCTCGCTGCCGCCGCCGTAGAGCCGGTCGGTGACGCCGCGTTCGCCGAGGTCGTTCTCCTCGACGTCGGAGTCGAGCAGGAGCAGCGGCACGCGGCCGACCTGGGCCAGCCAGATCCGGGCGCGCAGCTCCCGGCCGCCGGGCAGGGCTAGGGCGACGTGGGCCGGGGTGCCGTCGGGCTCCTCGAGGAGGACCAACGGCAGCTCGTGGGGGTCGAGGACGGGGTAGTGCTCCTGCTGCCAGCCGTCCCGGGAGAGGGACTGTCGGAAGTAGCCGTGGCGGTAGAGCAGGCCGACGCCGATGAGCGGCACGCCCAGGTCGCTGGCCGCCTTCAGGTGGTCGCCGGCCAGGATGCCGAGGCCGCCGGAGTACTGGGGCAGGGCGGCGGTGATGCCGAACTCGGGCGAGAAGTAGGCGACGGCGGCGGGCAGTCGGCCGGACTGCGCCTGGTACCAGCGGTCGCCGGTCATGTAGTGGTCGAGGTCGTCGGCCACCGCGCTGAGCCGGCGCAGGAAGCGCCGGTCCTCGGCCAGCTCCGCGAGGCGGGCGGGCGGCACGGTGCCGAGCAGCCGTACGGGGTCGCGGCCGGACGCGGCCCAGCGCCCTGGGTCGACGGACTGGAAGAGGTCGCGGGTCTCCGGGTGCCAGGACCAGCGCAGATTGCGGGCCAGATCACTGAGCGGCCGGAGGGGGTCGGGGAGTACGGGACGGACGGTCAGTCGACGGATCGCCTTCACCCCCACGACGTTACCGGCGTGATGTGTCCCTCGCTGGGGGCTTCGCCCGAAGATCTCCGATTCGGCCTGAACGGCACCCTCTTCCCTCGCCGGACGGGCTAATAACCACCGGCGTGTCGATCTCCCGGCGGGGAAGGCGTTCGGTCAGGGCCGTCGCGTGTGTCGACATACGCGTGAGTAGTTAACAAAGTGCCGGATTGCCCACCCGAAGAGTGTGGGAAGGCTCCTGCGGTACGCCCCGCACGCACCACCGCAGGACCCACCTCCCCACAGTCATCCGCCCACCCACGTTGACGCGGACAGGAGCGGTCATGCCCGCCACGCACCACTCGTCAGCACACCCCGGAGCTTCACTCGAAGTCCCCCCCGGAGCACCCCCCGCGGACGTCACCACCGTCGTCGGACGCATCCCCGTCCTGGACGTCCGCCCGGTCGTCCAGCACGGACGCAGGCCCGCGAAGGCCGTGACCGGCGAGTCGTTCCAGGTCTCGGCCACCGTGTTCCGCGAGGGGCACGACGCCGTGGCCGCCAACGTCGTCCTCACGGACCCGCAGGGCCGGCCCGGACCGTGGACGCCGATGCGTGAGTCGGCCCCGGGCACCGACCGTTGGGGCGCCACCGTCACCGCCGGTGAAGCCGGGCTGTGGACGTACTCCGTGCAGGCGTGGGGCGATCCGGTCACCACCTGGCGCCACCACGCGCAGATCAAGATCCCGGCGGGGATGGACACCGACCTGGTCCTGGAGGAGGGCGCCCGGCTGTACGAGCGGGCCGCCGCGCAGGTGCCCGGCGGCGCGGACCGGCGGGAGCTGCTGGCCGCCGTCGACGCGCTGCGGGACGAGGACCGACCCGCCGCCTCCCGGTTGGCGGCGGCGTTGACGCCCGAGGTGGACGCGGTACTGGCCCGGCACCCGCTGCGGG
>NZ_BMTT01000036.1 GCF_014649815.1 Streptomyces mutabilis
GCACCGCCATGGCAGCAGCCCTGGTCATCTGGCTGCGAACTTGATCGACCGGACAAGTCCTAGTCGAGCATGCGCAGCGCGCTGTCCGGTCGGCAGTGCGGGCAGGCTTTGACTCCGTCTGCGAGGGCGCGCCGGGCCTGCTCCTGGTCTATGCCCGTGCTGCGCTTGCCCGCGTTCCAGCAGTCTCCGGCGTGGACGTAGACGGGCGGGCTGTGGCCGTTCAGGCCCCGCTCCAGGAGCCAGTCGGGCGGGGCAGGTTTCTCCTCGACGCCGCGTCGGCGTTCGGCCTCGCGCCGTTCTTCGTCGGTGATCCATCGGCGGGTGCGTTCCAGGTCGCGCAGCTGTACCCGCTCCAGGAAGCGGAGCAGCGTGAGCCGCGTAGGACCTGAATCGTTCACATGTTCTATTCTAGAGAGTGCTGCTGGTCATGCAGCAATCCAGGGGTGGGTGAAACGGAGAGGCACCCATGGAGCCCGCCGACCTGCTCGACTGGCTCGGCATCGAGCCCGACGGCCTGGAGGCGGCGCCGGCGCCGCCCGCACGGCGGGAGATTCTTGCCCGCGTCCAGGCGATGCCGCCGCGGGCCTGTGTGGTGTGCGGCGACCGGGCGGCCACGGTCCGCATCGTGTCCTTCCCGGCAGCAGGATGGCGCTGGGTGGATCTGTGCTGGGACCACGGGATGGCGGTCCGCCGGCGCTCCCGTCTTCCGGCGACGCTGGAGGGCATCGCCGCGGACCTGCGGGCGGCGGCCCGGGAAGCCAGCCTGCCGGGGGCGGAGCGGATTACGTTCTATTCTTCGTTCGAGGCGGCCGTTCGTGGCCGCCGGGACGACGAGGAACCCCGATGACCGCCCCTGTACCGCCCACCAGCGAACCGGACACATCCGCCCGCACGTGCCCCGGGGACCAGATCGGCCCCTGCTCCTCCTGCCGACGGCCGACCCACAAGTACGGTTCCGGGGCCCGCTCCCCGCTGTGCGAGTACTGCGACGCCAAGGCCGTCGAGCGGTGGGGCAGGAAGCTGCGCGCCGACTGACTGGTGCGGATGCCTGGCCTCCACCCCGCAAGAGGGATGATCCGGCCGATCTGGCAGATACATGCGGCCATCCTTGTACGACGCAGCCGCCTCGGAGGTGCGTGCTGGCTACAACCTCACCAGGGGATGTCTCTGCGGCTGGTGGGGGATTGTGTGCTGACGATCAATGTCGCTGTGCTGCTGGCCGTCATCATCGTCCTGCGGCTGCGCCGACGGACTCACGCGCGCAGCCGCAACGACGAGAAGCTGACCGTTCTGATCGTCCTGGTCTTCGGCATCCTCGTCGCACCGACCGCGTTCGGGCAGGGAGTGCTGGACTTCGTGGGGGAGCTGGTCTCCGGCATCAACGATTCCAGCCGCTGACCCCGGGCCTGCGCCGGTCGGCGCAATCCGCCGCGCGGCGCCCGCCGTCGTGGAAGGCATCGGCCGTGACCTGGACCCTGCCGGACCCGATGCTCACCACGCCCGTGGCCCGCCCCGACCTGCCCCCCGGAGCCGCCGGCGAACCTAAGTGGGACGGCTACCGAGCACAGCTCGCCCGCTACGCCGACGGGCGGGTGCTGCTGCGCTCACGGCAGGGCACCGACATGACCGCCGCGTTCCCCGAGATTGCCGACGCCGCGCTCGCGCAGCTGCCCGCCGACACCGGCGTGGACGGCGAGCTGGTGGTGTGGGAGGGCGAACGGCTGGCGTTCGAGCGGCTGCAGCAGCGTCTGGCCCGCCGCCGCGGCGCCGGCGCCCTGGCGGCCGCGCGCGCCTGGCCCGCACACCTGGTCGTGTTCGACGTCGTACGCCTGGAGGGCGCCGACCTCACCTCCTGGCCCTACGCCCGGCGCCGGGCCGCCCTGGAGACCCTGTTCGCGGACACGCCCCTGACCGCTCCGTTCACGCTGTGCCCCTCGACCACTGACCCCGCCACCGCGCGGGACTGGCTCACCTGGACCTCCGCCGGCCTGGAAGGGCTGTGCTTCAAGAAACTCTCGGAGCCGTACCGCGCGGGGGCCAGGGCGTGGGGCAAGTACAAGCTCCGTGTCACCACCGAGGCCATCGTCGGCGCCGTCACCGGCACGCCCGCCGCGCCTCGCACGCTGCTGCTCGGTCGCTACGACGGCACGGGCCGCCTGCGCTACACCGGCCGCACCGTCCCCCTCGCCCGCACCGCGACGGCCGCGCTCGCGGAAGCACTGGCGCCGGCCGTGGGCGAGCATCCGTGGGCGGGGCGGACGTTCACCGCCGGGTGGGGCAGCCGTGACGTCCTTGAGGTCACGCTCGTCGACCCGCAGCTGGTGGTGGAGGTCGCTGTGGACGTCGCCCGCGACGGGGCCGGCCGGTGGCGCCACCCGGTACGCCTTCACCGGGTTCGAGCGGAGATGCACCCGATGCAAGTTCCCGAGTTCGGAGGTCGGGACTGACCGTCAGGTGCTGCCGCTGTCCCAAGCGCACCTACTGGGGTTTCCTCATCAGGAGCTGACGGAGTGACCTGGAGCGGCGACGGGCTGGCGCAGGTCGAGGTAGCAGCGCAGCCGGACGCCTGGTTGTCCGGCCTCGCGTGTGGTGCGTTCCACCGACGTCGTCGCCCACCGGGCGGCCAGCGCCGTGTGGAAGGCGAACGCGGTCTCGTCGTCGGCTGCGGCGACGTCGACCACGACCAGGCCGGGCTCGGACACGTGCACATCGTTGATCGCTTCCATGACCGGCACGACGCCCCGGCTGTGGCCGGCAGTTCTCTTCCCGCTTCGCATTCACCCCTGCGGGTCCCCGGCAGGCCGGCACATGCCCGAGCGGCCAGAAACGCGATCACATTTCCTTCACTTGAACGTCACGTCGTGATCACGTCCGGTAGGCTCCGTGCGCTCCATTGGCACCACTGAGGGGGGATTCCTCATGCGCATCAGGCGCACTGTGACCGCTGCCGCGACCACGGCGGCCGTTGCCGCGCTCGGCCTGGCCGGGGCTGTTCCGGCGCAGGCAGCCGAGTACTCCTCGGCCCTGAAGATCAAGGGCGTGCAGTACGACGCTCCGGGCCGGGACTCCAACAAGTGCTCGGGCGGCAACACGAAGAACGAGTACCTGACGATCAAGAACTACTCGAAGACCGCGACGGTGAACCTGAAGGGCTACAAGGTCAAGGACGCCGCCGCTTTACCTTCACCAAGAACCACACCCTGCAGCCCGGCGACCAGGTGAGCCTGCGTGGCGGACGCGGCACCGACTCCGACGCGGGCAACGTCGCCTACCGCCAGAACTGCAACTTCATCTGGAACAACGACAAGGACACCATCTACTTCTACAAGCCCGGCGGCGCCCGCGCCGACGTCCACTCGTACACCAAGAAGGCCAACGACAAGGACGGCAACGGCTACATCACCTACCACGGCTGACCGAGCCGCCCGCTTGAAGAAGCCGGCCGCCGGGCGTCTGCCCGGCAGCCGGCTCCGATTCCCGCCCCCGCCGCCCGCGGCAAGAAGGACGCTATGCGGCGGGCTCGTAGCTCACTTGCTGCTCCGGGCAGCCGTCCGCCGCCTCCCGCAGCGCCGCCACCTCCGTCTCGTCCGCGCTCAGATTCCAGCGCAGCTTCGTGGCCACCCACTCGGCGACGTACCGGCAGTGCACCTCGGCGGCCGGCGGCAGCCACTGGGCCGGGTCCTGATCGGCCTTGGACCGGTTCGACCGTGCCGTGACCGCCACCAGCGACGCCTCCGCCCCCTGATCGTTTGCGTACGCCTCACGCCGCTCGGCCGTCCATGCCGATGCACCGCTGTCCCAGCTCTCCGCGAGCGGCACCATGTGGTCGATGGCCAGTCCGGAGGCCGAGGTCACCCATGTCTGGTCGTAGTAGGACCACCAGCGCCCGCCCGACAGCCGGCACCCGGGCCCCACCGTGGGCGGCTCGACGGCCTCGGCGAGGAGGACTTCGTTGCGGGTCGAGCAGCCGTCGGCCGGATCGTCCCCGCGGTTCCAGTGGCGGAAGGCGTCACGGTCGTAACCGTCGCGGGACTCGGCATCGACCGGCAGGCGCGTGACCGCTTCCGCGACAGGAAGCGTCTCGGCCGCATGGGCGGGCGTGGAGGCGACGACCGGCAGGACGGCGAGGGAGGCGGCGGCCAGACCGCGCAGTACAGAGGTGAGCATGAGCTGTTGATAGCGGCCGGGGGAGGGGCGCTATCGGCGGTTCACCGAGTGCGCCGCCCGTGTGAGTGCAATGGTCATACCGCCTCCCCTCGACGCGACCGTGGCTGCTCCGCGGAACGAGCCCGGCCCCCGGGACTCTGGCTGCGAAGGACAAGGACGCAGCTGGTCGAGCAACGAACGCCTGGCCCATGGCGGGCGGGTGGGGGCGACGAGCGGCCCAGGAAGTGCCCGGACGTGGGCCGCCCGTCACCGCAACTGCTCACCCCCTCGCGGTCGGGCACTCGTGGACGGATGCGTGCTCATGGCCGCGGGGCCGGCGGCATCCTCGTGTCACCGGGGTCGACGCCGATGGCATGGAGTCCTGCTCATCGAGGAAGAGGTCGGCGGGCGCAGCACGCCCCGTCCAGGCTGACGCCCGCACGGGACAGCACCGGAGTATGAAGACGACCCTCGAATGCGACGCCGGGTTCGAGTCAGCGGTCTTCAAGGGCGAGGCCTGGTCAGAAAAGTGGTACACCGTCGGGGTTGTCTCGGAGGTGGCTCTCGTCGGGAGGGCGCTGGGCTGCCCTGTCGCGGGTGTGTAGGTCGACGGCCGGCCGCTACCGACGGCTTCACCTGAACACTGGACGGCCGGCCCGAAGGGGGCGGACCGGCCGTCACTGTGCCCAGCTACGGGCGAACCTCATCCCGTTGTGGGCGGTTCCTGCTCGGCGGCATCGCCGCGTCCGACTGTGACAGCCCATGTGGTATTCGTCGGGGCCGTGACCTGGACGGTGCCGGCCTTGTGGGCGGCGGTCATGGCGAGCTGGTTGTAGGTCACGGCGGGCTCTGCCGTGCCGCACTCGAGCGGGAAGTCCGTGCCCAGCACGGGTACCGATATCTTGACGGTGCCCATACCGAGGCAGCTGACCGCGACGATGAGTGCCTTGCCCTGGGCGCCGGCGTCATAGGAGAAGCTCGCGTTGCCGCGGGTTTCGCCGTGCTGGCCGGCGATGACCTCTCCGGCTGCGGGATCGAGCTTTGGTGGCGTCAGCGTGGCGCCGCGGCCGCTGGTCGGCGGGCCCGGCATCGTCTTGGATGGCGTCCCCTTGGGAGCGCCGTCCGTCTCGTTGCCCGAGCTGCAGCCTCCTGCCGCAAGAGTCAACAGCAGGAGAAGCGGCACGGCCGTCCGGAGCCGGTTTGTCACTTGGTCTCCCACAGCACCCAGCCTGTCCGGCGGGGTGTGTACACGGTTACATTTTTCTTCACGCCTTTGGTGCAGTTGGCGTACACGTACTGGTTGTAGCCGTAGGACTACTTGAGCCGGTACACCCCGTAGCGTGCGTGCGTGGTCCGCTTCGACGGAGTGTCGACGGCGATGGTGTTGCCCAGTTTTGCCGTAAGCTCCACGGCCACGTTGACGCTGAACTTGCCCTCGATCTCGGCGACCACGACCGAGGCCCCGACCTTCAGTTCGCCGGTGTAGGCGATGCCGACCTTGCCGGTCACCTCGGAGGTGAAGGTCGACTTCGCGGTGCGCGAGGTGCCGTTGTAGTTGGCCTGCTCGGCGCCGACACCTTTGTGATAGTCCTTGCTCTTGCTGGTGGGGGTGTACCGGTAGCCCGGTTCGCAGGGCCTCGCGTCCAGAGTGGCGCTCGGCTTGGACGTTGGCAGGTCGATTTCGTCGTCCTCCGCGGAGGGATCCGGCGCGGGCGATGACGTCGGCGCCGGGGCCTCACCGGTGGGAGCGCCTTCGATTAGGTCGGTCTCCTCCGGCACCGGCGGCGGAGCGGTGTCGACGACGATGCTGTCTGTGGCCGTCGGTGACGGCTCCTCAGCGACTGCGGTTCCGCCGGTGGTCAGTCCGGCAACAGCAGTCAGGCAGGTAAGGGCCAGCACTTTTCTAGATATGCGGGCTCTGCTCATGAAGCCACCAAATTCTGGTGGATCGCCCCCGTGGCGATCGAGTGACCCGAACACTAGGCGTAGCAGCACGTGCACAACCAGCACAGTGGGTCTTCTCTGAGCATGATTTGAGCAAGAGGTACTCCAGTGTGACCGCGAGCTGGTGGCTTACGCGGACACCGGCAGTGGCCCGGGCGGTGGAGAGCTGCGCTGTCGGGCGTACGTAAAGACAGTGCTCGCTCACCAGAGGCTGCTGGGATGATCAGGCGCATGAGGGGCTGGCGAGGCCGAGGTAGCAGCGCAGCCAGACGTCCGGTTGTCGGCCTAATGTGTGATGTGTTCCATCGACGTCGTCGCCCTCTGGCCCCTGGGCGCACGGGGTCAGTGGCTGGTCCATGGGGTGACGCCGGGGATGGGGACGGCGAGGGCGCGGCGGGGGGTGGGGGTGCGCAGTGGTGGGGCGAGGGCGCTGCTGAAGGCGGTGAGGAGTTCCTCGGCGCGGTGGCCGGGCGGCGCGGGTGTGCTTTTCGCGGGTGCGGCCGGGGACGGTGGGGGAGGGGTGGTGCGGGCGGTCTCGGCTTGCCAGAGGGGGAGGAAGTAAGAGGGTTCTCCGTCCAGGACCTGGATGAGGCGTTGGACGTCTTCCCAGTCGGCGGTGGCGGTGCCGGCGAGGAGGGCGGTGACGTGGTGCTGGTCGAGGGTGTGGCCGCTGGTGATGGCGATGGCCCAGGGGGCGGGGCTGCCGGCGCGCTGGTGCAAAAAGCGCAGGGCGGCGGCGAGGGAGGCGGGGCGTGGCGGGCTGTCGCGGCGTGCTGCCGAGGCTTCCCAGACCTGGCGCAGGACGTCGGGGTCCGCGCCGCAGGCGCGGGCTATCGCGGCGACGTTCTTCCAGGAGGGGAAGCGTTCTCCGATCATCACGCGGGAGAGGAAGGAGGCGGACAGGTTGCTGCGGGCGGCCAGCGCGCGCAGGCTCAGCCCCGAGGCGCGCTGGAGGCTGCTGAGGACGGTGGCCAGGTCCTTGGCACCGATGTCGGACGCACGTGCCCCGGGGGCGGCGGAGGCAGCGCCCCGAGCGGTGGGGGAGGCAGGTCCGGTGTCCTCGCCGTCCGCCGCGGGACGGCGGGCGGGCGCGCTGCCCGGTGGCGGGGTGGCCGGCGGCCTGGAAGGTCTGAGCGGCTGCTGCGTACCGGCGGTACGGCGGGGCGGGGACCACTTCTTGCGGACGGCGTCCTTGTTCATGCCCAGGGGCGCGGCGATCTGCTCCCAGGAGGCGCCCCGCAGTTTCGTGCGGGCCACCATGTCCGGGGCCAGGCGCTCGGACAGGACCTGCAGGTGGACCATGGGCGCCAGCAACTCCTGGGCAGGCACATCCGGTTGTTCGAGTGCGAGGAGAAGGTCCCGCGCGGTGCGGGTGATCTCCTGGAGCCGGAACCGTAAGGCCTGGTCGAACTGCTCAGTGTCGGGCGGAGCCGCGGCCGCCTGCCGCTGCCGGTACGCGGCCTGACGGCACCGGGTGGAGCAGTACTCGCCCGGACGGCCGGTGGCCTGAAAACGACGCGGCTTGCCGCACTGCATGCACGTGGGACGCGAGAACGTGTTCCCCATCGCGGAAATATCTCCCTTTTCGGTGAATCTCCCGGGCGACGAAATGGGGATCGCCGCCCGGGAAGCGTGACGTAGAGCGGTGCCCATGCGTCCGTTTCGTCGAAAACAAACGGCATGGTCACGACAGAAGGCGGCCGCCGGCCGCCTCTGCGGCGGTCAGGACATCCAGCGCTCGCCACGCCGTGTCCACCACGCCAAGACCGCCCACACCACTACCGAGACCAGCACCGTTGCCAGTGCCGCGACGTCGGGAGAGTCGGGGATGAAGACCAGGGAAGGCATCGCGCCGACAGCGCCGGCACGCTGCGGCGGGGAGGTGTTGTCAGGCGTTGCCTCAGTGTTGCCGGGCGTGTCGCCACTGACACCCGCTTTGTTATGGTCATGCGCGGGCCGACGCCACAGGCGTTTGATCCCGCGCTCGACGGGGGGATTCAGGCATAAGGCTTCTCCTAGATCGAGTAGCTGTGGAGCGCGAACCCGGGTCCTGGAAAGCGCGGGTTCGCGCTCCGTGACAGTAGTGACACCCTCTGCCTAGCGCCATTCGGTCAAATGCCCCCATCTGCAGCACGATTGGGGACCGATCGGACACTTTCGTCGGGGATGCGCGGGTAAACAGCCTGGTTTTCGCACCTTTTTCCGAAGACCGACCTCGCGCGATCAACGATCTTGGTATCTACCGACGGCAGGCCAAGATGCATATATGCAGGTCGTAACCTGCTCGTGAGCCTCCGGACTCGCCCGAGTTCCCCGGCCAACCCGGACCCCTGGGTCCCCCTCGCCTGACCTCAGGAGGCCGGTGCAGCCCGTTTGCTCCTTGGCCGGCCTGCTGGCCTGGCTCGCCGCCCGGCCCGGGCGGGGCCAGGCTGGAGGGGCGAGCAGTGCGCCGATCGTCGTGCACCGTCCGTCCCGTACGGGCGGGCGGGCCGACGGGTCACGGTGCACCGTCACGGACGGAGCGAGATTTTCGGCACCGCGTACAGCGACCACGACCTGGCCGTGTTCCTCGAAGGCGCCGGCATTGCCGAATCCGAGGCGGTCCTGGACCAGCCGAAGTGGAGGGAGTGGCGCGAGGACTTCGGCGACTACCGCGGCATCGGAACACCCCCGCGTCAGCGGGGAGGACGACCACACGTCCTCGAACGCGGTCGCGCACAGTGGAACACCCCCGCGTCGGCGGGGAGGACCGCTGCCCGGCCGCCATCAGGCCGTCGATCGCCGGGACACCCCCGCGGATGCGGGGGTGCTCCGTGGGGTAAGGCGCGGGCGGGTGCGCTGCTGCTGTCTTCCTCGCTTGCGGGCGCATCTGTTCCGCAACCTTCTTACGCCACCACAATGCGGTGGCTATGCTGCAACCATGTCTGTCACCACGATGACCCTTCGCGTTCCGGACGACGTCGCTCCCTCGATCCGGGCTGCCGCGTCCGAGGCCGGTCTGAGCGTGAACGCGTACGTCGTGCGCGCCGCCCGTCGCGCCGCCACCCTCGACGCCGCGAAGCAGCTGGCTACGCTCGGCCTCGGCGACGACCTGGCGGGCGAGGGCGACACCCTGTGAACCGTGGGGAAATCTGGTCGCTCCCTGACGGCCGCAACGTCCTGATCATCAGCCTGACCGGCCTGGAAGAGGCCTACGGCGCGGTCCTCGTGATCGTGCTGCACGACAGCGGCCGCTACCCCGACACCGCTATGTCCGTCGTCATCGGCGACCCGCTCCCGTGCACCGCAGTCGCTGTCAACATCGCGCAACTGCGTGTCGACCGGTTCGACGGCGCCAAGCTCCTCGGCCCCGTCGACGCCGCGGCGATGGCCCGCGTGGACGCCGCCCTGCGCGCCGTCCAGGACCTGTAGCCACTCGCGCAGCCCCGGCCCTGCTCCAGCAGTGGGCCGGGGCTCTCGCATGTCGGCGAAGACGCCGCGCGGGTTGGCTTTGTACGCGAGAACGGGAGCCCTGTCGCGGACTCCGCCTACCCTCACATTTCCCGGCACCGCAAAGGACCGCTCATGACGAAACTCCGCCCCCACCAGCGTGAGGCTGTCGACGCCGTACGGGCCGCCCTTGAGGTGCCTGCGGCCGGTACCGTCCTCGAGCGTGGGCTGCGCACGCAGGTCGTCATGGCGACCGGCTCGGGCAAGACCCTGGTGGCCGCGCAGAGCGCGCACGAACTGCGGGCGGGCCGCGTGCTGGTGCTGGTGCCCTCGCTGGACCTGCTGGCGCAGACAGAGGCGGCCTGGCGCGAGGCCGGCCGCACCGGCCCGATGATCGGCGTCTCCTCGCTGCGCGGCGAGAACGCGGCCTTCCCCAGCACCACCGACGTGCGGGAGCTGACCGCGTGGGTGCGGCCGTTCGACAAGGTCACCGTCTTCGCCACCTACGCCTCCCTGGGACTGGTGTCGTGGTTCGTTCTTTCTGATCGGTGGCCGGAGGGTTGAGCTGGGCTGATCAGTTGGCTGGTTGGGTTCGGCGGTGTGGTGGGTGCTGGCGGGGTGTGTGGCGTTGCTTGCGGGCCGGGCCTGGGCGGGCTTGTGAGCTGCGGCTTTCCTGCTCTGGATTGGTCTCGTGGGTGTTGATCAGTTCTGTTGGCTGGTCGGTCAGGATTGCTGGGCGGCTGTTATAGCGGCATAGGGGTGTGGGGCCGTGGATGCCGATGGTGGTCATGAGGTGTTGTTGGTGGGGGTGGAGCTGAGTCCAGGCGCGCTGCTGGGTGCGGATCCATTTGATGGTCTGGTTGGGGAAGGGTTGGCCGGCACTGTGGTGGGTGTGGGCTTGGTGCCAGCTGTGGTTCCAGGTGACCCGCCAGGGAGGGTTCCACCACGGGTCGAGCGCGGTGAGCTGTGTGTCGTGAAGCCAGGGGTTCCCGGTTCGTTTCAGGTGGTCGTGGGCGGCTCGGCGTTGTTTGTACAGCCACCATCCAAGGGGGAAGCCATCGTGTTCGGTGCGGTAACCGGCTGAGGTGAGGTTGCCGTGCTGGGCGGCCCAGGCCCGGGCGTAGGGCAGGCCGGCGTTGAGGGATGAGGGCGGGTTCTTCAGGCGGGGGCGGACAGAGCAGGGCGGTTGAGAAGGCTTCGGTGGTGGGGCCAAGGCGTGGGCGTGTTCGCCGGTGAGGCCGATCTCGGCGAGCAGCTGTTGCTGCCCGGGGTGGAGGCTGTCGTAACTGGAGCACTGGGTGAACAGCCATTTCGCTGTCACCGACGGGAGTGTGTCGAGGTCGGCCGTGGTCGCCAGGCAGCGGCCGGTGGTGTGGGCGCGTGCGGTGTGCAGGGCTTGCTGCCAGCGCATTGGCCAGGGTGGGTTCCACCAAGGGTCCAGTGCCGCCAGGGCCTGCGCGCGGTCGTCCGGGAGCCGTCCGCGGGCGGCGCGTTTGCGCTGGTGGACGAGCCATCTGCCCAGCGGGTAGCCGTCGTGGAGAGTGTCTGCGGTGACTGTGAGGTGGCCGTGCTGGCCAGCCCATGACGTGGCGTGGACCAGGCCGACGGCGAAGGCCGTGGCCTGGGGGATGCGGCGGGGCTGGGCGGTGCGGGCGCCTTCGGCAGTGAGGCCGAGATCGGCGAGTAGTTGCCGCTGGCGGGGGTGGAGCTCGTCGTAGACGGCGCACTGGTTGTACAGCCACTGCCCGGTCCAGTCCGGTGTGCCGGGGAAGCCCTCCTCGGGGGCGAGGTTTTGGCCGAGGGTGAGTTGTGTGCGGGCGGCTTGGTAGCGGCGTTGCCATTTCATGCCCCAGGGCGGGTTCCAGTACGGGTCGCTAGGGGCGAGGTGCTCCTCGTGCGGCCAGGGGGTGTCGAAGAGGTCGCGGTGGAGGTTGGCTTGATGCCGTTGTCTGGCGAGCCAGCGGCCGAGGGGGAAGCCGCCGTGGCGAACGGTGCGGGGCAGGTCGAGGGTGCCGTGCTCGGCTGCCCAGGCCCGGGCGTAGTGCAGCCCTGTCTCCATCGCGGGATGCCGGGTGGCCGGGTTGGGCACGGCGCTGCCCGCTACGGGTTCAGTGATGCCGAGCAGAGCCATGAGTTCCTGCTGGCCGGGTCGGAGCACGGTGAAGGTGACGCACTGGGCATACAGCCACTGACCGGTGCGGTCGTCGAAGTTACGGAATCCGGCTTCGGGGTCTGGGAGAGCGCCAGCCGTGACAGCGGCGTGAGCATGGTGGTGCTCGCGCTGCCAGTCGGTGGGCCAGGGCGGGTTCCACCAGGGGTCGATGTCGGTCAGCGTCCGGTTCAGTACCGAGTCGAGCTGGCCGCGCCGGGCACGTACCCGTTGACTGTGCAGCCACTTGCCGACCGTGAAGCCGCCCTGGCTGGCTGAGGTGGGGGCGCACAGGTGGCCGTGCTGGGCGGCGTAGGCGCGGGCGTGATCCAGCGCGGTGTGGCGGACAGCTTTGATGTCCTTGCGCCGAGGCTTTGCTGCGCGTGCTCGCTCCGGTGTGATGCCGATGTCGGTGAGGAGGCGTTGCTGCTGCGGATGGAGCTGGTGGTAGTCGGCGCACTGGTCATACAGCCACTCTCCAAGACCCTCAGGTGTGTCGGGGAATCCGAGGTCGGGAGCCAGGGGCTGTCCTGCTCGGACGTGTGCTTGAGCACGGTGGTAGATGCGCTGCCACCACAGGTTCCAGGGCGGGTTCCACCACGGGTCGAGGGCGTCGAGGGCGGCGGCGCGTTCGGGAGCGAGTTCGGGTCCTGCGGCGCGCTGGTTGGCGAGCCACAGGCCGACGGCGAAACCTTCCATCTGCACTGTGTTGGGCGCGCACAGGTGGCCGTGCTCGGCGGCGTAGGTACGAGCATGGCGCAGCCCACGCGCGAACCCCCGGGCCGCGTCTTCGGCGCTGTCTGGGAGCGACGCGGGCTCGCGCTGCACGGGTGTCTCGCCCCGGTCACTGCTTTCCGCCAGGAGATGGGAAACCAGGGTGGGCCGGTGTGGCGGGGAGATGCGCCACATGTTCCGCGTCTTCGGTCTGTGCCCGGCTTGGCTGCGGACGCAGGCGCGCACCCAGGCGTTCAGCGGCCCTGTCGTGACCGCAGCGAGGCGGCCGGCGATCCACGGCCGCTCAAGACGCCGGGCCAGTTCGCCGATGAACCGCGGGACGTCGGCGAGCGAGTGCGGTTGATGCCGGCCCGCCTCGTCGAGCAGCTGCTGCTGCACCCCCGCATCGGCCAGGGCCGTGGCCAGCATGACGGCTTCCGGATAGGTCACCGCATCCCGCGCCGCTGCGCGCCAGGCGAGGCCGCCTGCGTGAGTCATCAGCCGCAGCCGGTCGGGCCAGAGGGTCTCTTCCGGCCAGGCCTTGTCCCACCACGACGCTGTAACCGCCTGCGCCACGGCGAACGCTTCGCCGGCGTGCGGGCTGCGCCGCAGCAGCCTTGCGTGACGGCGCTGGGCCGCTGCGATCTGCGGCACACACCGCACGTCCAGCTGCCCGGGGCCCGCCGTCGTTTCGTCGATGACGGGGGCTTCGAGCATCCAGCACTGGTGCTTGACGCAGACCCGTGCGTGCGGCTGGAGGTAGCAGCGTGCCTGTTCCCGGCCTCGTGTGGCGGTCGCGGTGCAGGCCCGGCATCCGGGGCCGGTCGGCGGGATCGTGGCTGCGGTGCGGACCCAGGCGGCCGGCCCGATCCCCAGTCTGCTCGAGGGAACCTCCCGGTCCCAGGCCGGTAGGGCATGGCGCAGGTGTTCTTCGGGCATGCGGCAGAAGGCGGCGACCACCGCCCGGGCCTCGGCGTTGAAGACGACTTCACCGTCGGGCCGCACGGTGAAGAGGTTGGGACGCCGTCCCACGTCCACGAGTGCGCCGATGAGTTCTCTGGCCGTGAGCCGGTAGCGGGAGGCGACTCGGCTCATGTAGGACAGCGTCGTCTCACCGTGCAGCGGCGCTACCCGCACCGCACCCAAAGCCCCTGCGTGCCCGGAGAGCTCGGGCTGATCGGGCTGTAGTGGCTGCGTCTGCTGCCCGCTGGTGGTCTTCGTCACCGCCGCTCCAACCTGTCAGGATCCCGCGCTGTGGCTGCGCGGACGAGGGAGGCGTTTTCGGGGCGGGCGGGCTTGCTGTTCGGCACGGATGTCGAGCTGGATGCCGGCCAGGAGCTTCTTGGTGATCTTCTCGCTGCCGTCGAGCAGGGCAGTTAGGGCGGCTTCGCGGATGAGGTGGGAGAGGCTGCCCATGACGCCGCCGGTGCGCTGGTGGAGGTAGTCGGCGTGCCGCGCCAGGGTGTGCGGGGTGTGGTGGCGCAGGCGCAGGGCTTGCTCCATGTCGGTGACCAGAGAACGCCAGATCTCGCGCTGCTCGTCGGTGGCGCAGGGCAGCGCGGTGTTGCGGATCAGGGTGAAGCGGCCGGCGAGTTGGGCGCCGCGCGGCCCGGTCAGCAGGGGAGAGGCTTCGACGTCGACGCCGGCGTAGACGAAGGTGGCGGGGATGCGCTCGCCGAGGTGTTTCATCTGGTCGGAGGTCTCCGCGCCGGACCGGGTGCGGGTGTCGAGCAGGTGGACGTCGTCCACGAGGACCAGCTTCGTCTCCAGCAGGCACAGCAGGTGGCAGACGGCGTCGGTGATCTGCGCCTGGTTCATGCGGGTGGCGATGGGGATGCCGAGGAACCGGGCGAATTCGCTGACCAGCATCTTGGGTGTGGAGGCCGGTGGCACGGCCAGGAAGACCACAGGCAGGCGGTCCGTGCCGCCGGGGTGCCGGCGCTGCTCGGCGAGTTCGAAGGTGCGGCCCATTTCCAGCAGGGTGGTGGTCTTGCCGGTGGTGGGCGGCCCGGAGATGATCAGGCCGCGCCGTGCGGTGCCCTGCTGACGGCGGTTGAGAAGCATCAGGCGCCGCAGCGACAGAGAGATGCGCTCCATAGCCGGAGTGGTCAGCACCACGAACCGGGAGTGGTAGTCCAGCCGTTCCTCCAGCGACCAGTCCTCATCCGTAGCCGGATGGGGCTGCAGCGGGGGAGTGGCGACGAACTGCTGCCAGCCGTCCCGCGTGGTCGGCGGCGCGTACGCAGCGGCCCTCGCTTCGTCGTGAAGGGTGCTATCGGCAGGGGCGTCTGTCACCACTGTGCTGCTTCCTGGTAGGCGTCATAGATCCGGGACGGGCGGGGAACTTGAGCGGAGGAGTCCGGACGTTCGCCTCCGGCAGGCTCATCGGCGTCAGCGGGGCCGGGCAGGTCGTCGTCCTCGTCCCAGCCGTCCTCGAACCCTGTCTCCCCTTGCTGATCCTCTTCTTCCAGCGGCGTGAAGGCACCCACCAGGCCGTAGGAGAGGGTCGGAGCCGCCACAGGGTCCGGGGCCGCCTGCGGCACGGCCGGTCGGGCCAGGGACGCTGCGGCGCTGGCGCGCGCCGCCACCGTCTGCTCGCGGCGAGTCCCGGCACCGTTGCCCGCACGCCGCAGGAGGCGGTCCAGGGCCTGGGCGAGCTGCCGCTCATGCTCGATGCGGTCGCCGCGGCGCTCGACTGCGGCACGGACGTGCTGCCAGGTGAAGTCGGTGAAGGGCAGGCTGACACAGCCGCGGTGGATCCACGGCACCTCTTCCCACCCGGTGGGCAGCCGCACCCAGATCTGATTGGGGTCGTAGGGGTTGTGGTGCACCTCCCACCTGCCGTCCGGCGCGCCCGACCGGTCCCCGCGGTGCGGATTGAGGACCTTGTGGTCGTAGGTGCGGTAGTCGAAGCGGATGCCGTAGTCGTTGATGGCCACCCGCTTGATGGGCATGAGCTCGATGTAGTCGTCCGCGCTCAGCGGCACCGGAACATAGCCGGTGACTCCTACGAGCGCGCTCCACATCTCGTTCGGCGACAGGGCGAGCTTCGGCGCCAGCGGGTGGCGCAGCGACGTGTGGGGGCGGTGCTGCCAGTCGGTGACCAGCCACTCATCCAGCAGGTCCTGCACCTGCGCAAGCGTCCAGCACGCCTCGTCCTCAACGCGCGTGCCGCGCCGGGTCACATCCGAGCCGCAGTAGCCGGCCACGTACTGGGAGAACCGATCCCCGATGGTGCGGAACGTCCGCTCCACATGGCCCTTGGCCGGTCCGTTGGCCGGCGGAGCTGGCTGAACGGACACCCCCAGGCTCTCGCACGCGGCAATGAAGGAATGGGAGACAAATACCGCACCTTGGTCGACCACCACCGTCTCCGGCATGATCACCGGCCGGGCTGCTGCCCCTTCCAGCCGCGCATCCAACGACACCAGCCGCTCGTAGGGGATGACCGACCGGGACATCGCCAGCGCCGTCTCCCACCCCGGGCGCATCCGCATGGGCGTGACCATCTGCGCCAGCAACACCGCCGCATCCACCGACCTTGTGCCCACCGGACGTACCACCGCGGCACAGATACTGCGCGTTGCCACGTCCAACCCGATCGACAGCTCAACCGAGCCCGTCACCCCGTCGGCGAGTACCCCCAGCACGTCCAACGGCGTACTGTCCAGCATCACCAGCTCACCCGGCCGCAGCGCCACGGTCGGGGTGAACGGAGGGGCCGGCCGCGACGTGCGACGCCGCTGCTGCGCCGCCGACCCCAGAAACCCATGGCCATCAGCGAGCGCGTGCACCAGCCGGTTGAACGTCGTCACCGGCGGCACCTCCACCACGCCCGGACCATGGGTTTCCTCCAGAACCCACCCGACCATGCGCCGCAGCCGGCTCAGCGTGCCACTGGAGCGATCCCGCTGCGCCTCCAGGACCTGAATGATCGCAGCGACCACACGCTCATCGGCTCGTCCCACCGCAGAACCCCTGCGTGCCGTGCGCTGGTCGACCAGCCCCCACAGCCCCTTCTCGCGGTAACGGGCCCGCATCCGCCGCACGGTCACCGCGCTCGTCGGCTGCCCCGCCGCGGTCAACTCCGCAGCCTTGGCCTCCTCCCGTTCCGCCGCAGTCCGCTGCTCCGGATCGAACTCCGCCCGCGACACACCGCCCTGCCCCGGCACAGGAAGGCCGGTCTCCACCTCGCGCACGTGCCGTTCCCAGGCCTCAGCACGCTCGCGTGCCTGCACCGGTAGTTCCTCCAGGAGTCCGAACGGAGGCACCTGGCGGCGGGGCGCTCCTATGAGTTCGAAGTCAGGAGCAGCGAACAGATAGTTCACCAGCACCGTTGCCGGGGAGTTGTCCGAGTCGACCAGCCGGGCACGGGCCCCTTCGAGCATCACCACCGTCCAGGTGCGGTCCTCGAACCGCACCTGGCTCCCCACCTCGAGTACTGCCGCCTTCACGCAGACGTCCACTCGCCCGGGCCTGCTGTCACGGTCACTCGCTCATGCAAGGGCTCGTTGAGCGGGGCTGACAGCGCCCCGGTCCATAGGGCGTGGAAGAGAGCGGGGAGAACCCTGATGGTGTCCCCGAGGTCCCGCGCTCCTTCGATCAGCGGCCGAGGACAGGCAAAGACCTGCACCGCCCCCTCCATGAGCGTGGCGTCCCGGTGGCGGGGGTGGCGGTAGCCGGCCAGCCAGCCCAGGTTGGCAGCGACAACCGGTTCGGGAGGCGAGGCGACCCTGTACTGCCATCCCACGGCACGTGCCGCCGCTGCCATGACGTCGGCGCGGTGCGCGAGCCGGGGAGAAATCTCCCCTCGTCCGGCACAGTCGAGCAGCAGACCGCCGCCGTCACTGAACCGCGCCATCAGATGCGGCGCATGCGATACCACGATCCCCTCAGATTCCCGCCAGGACAGCTCTACAGGCCGACATGCCATCGTCATGACCGAAGAATCACGGTCCAGCAGCATCACCTGGGTGCGCATGACACCAGACCCGTAGTGCACCAGCCGCCCGGTCGTTGCCGACCACCACCAACCCGGCGCAAAACGACGGCCAGGACGCACGGGAAAGGGCCGCACCGGGCCACAGTCCTCCAAAGCGACACCCCGTGCGACGTCTCGCCAGCGCATCAGCCGGTCACCGCCCGCGGGATCAACGAAGCGCGCCATCAGGTGATCGCCGGCTCCGTCCGCGAACTCTCCGCTTGCCCTGCAGCCTTGTCGCCTCACGTCTGACAGCCAAATGCATGCCGGGCGGCCAGGTGTGTGATCCGGCTGCTCCCGCCCCGAACGGGTGAATGCACCGCAATCCGCTGCCGAAGAGGGAGGCCTCAGCGAGGGGACATCCTGGCTCCACGAGTTCCGTCGAAGTGATCGACTGGCCAGTGTTGTACCGCTTACGCTGCGTGCTTGGGGAGAGTGGACTGGGGGGTACATGGCTGATCCGATTGAGACTGTTGCTCCGAACGATTCGGGTTCGGCCACACTGCGGGGCTACGAGTACCAAACTCATGTGGCTGCACAGGCCGTCCTGGAGATGCTCGCTGATGAGGCAGTACGGCATGTGACATGCGAGCACATTGAGGACGTCATTATTGCCCGCAGTGAGGAGCAGGCCAGTGGTGGTCTGTTCTGGGAGTTCCAACAGATCAAGATGCGGGAAGCGACCACGCCCTGGGCGTTCAGAGACGTGCTCGTCAAGAGACCGTTGCAAAGCCTATGGCGTACGTATGGGACGTTGAAAGACCAGGGGCTCTCCTACAGGCTCACAGCTGCTTTTGAGGGATTTCTTGATCCTGCCGACGCTCTCGTTACTGCTCTTGCGCACGGAGAAGGGGCGGGCAACGAGCACTGCCTGGAGCGGGTGACAGCCCACCTGAAAGGTGACGTCAGGGAGGTCTCTGCCTTCCTGGGGCTGGTCCGTATCCAGGAACTGGCCAGAGGCGAAGACATCGAGTCGCTCAACGTGGCCTTCCTTCGCGAACTGGGTCCGTCTTTGACCGGCGCGGAAATCAACGGGCTTTACGCCGAGCTCGTGCACCGTGTCAGGAAGGCGATGCAAGGCCGCCTGGATCCTCGGTGGACTGAGCAATCGAAAGTGCAGGACATGCCTGCGGGGCTGCTGGGGAAGCGTATCGGGCCCAGCGCTGTTGCCGACATCCGACAGCGTCTGCAGCTACCTGATCGCATGCTGTTGACCGGCTTCTCACAGCGCCGAGAAGTCGACACAGCGCAGATCAGTGAGGTGCGGAGTGGCGCAGCCCCGTACGAGGCACGCGGTCTGCGCAAGGACTATGACTGCGAAAAGTTCCCCTTCCACCGTCAAGAGGACGGCATGGCTGACGTCTTCTACGCGACCCACAAGCCGACCGGCACGCCCGTCGTCCTCAAAAAGCTACGCGGCCAGCACCCGCACCTCGACAAGAAAGCCCGGATGACCCGTGAGATTGAGGTGGGCCGTCTTCTGAGCGACCATCCGAATGCGATGCCAGTCTGGGACGCCAGCGCCGACGGCACGTGGTTCGTCATGCCCAAGGCGCAGGCTGTCGCAACGGAATGCCTCGATGACCTCAAGGATCCGGCCGTACTACGGGATCTGATTGAGAGCCTGTGCTCGGTACTGGTCGCTGCGCATGGGATGCAGGCACCGGGCTCCCCTCATGGATGGGTACATCGGGACATCAAGCCGTCTAATGTACTTCGGCTTGATGGGCGATGGGTTCTTGCCGACTGGGGCATTGTGCGTCGTCCGCCTGGCCAGACCACGCATGCGCAGCGCACCAGGCTTGGGGCGAGCATGGGATCTGAGGGCTTTGCCGCTCCGGAGTTGAGCTTCGATGCCCACAGTGCCGGTCCGCCGACTGACGTCTACAGTTTGGGGCAGCTGATCGGCTGGGCGGTCACACGCAGGAACCCGCAGCAGAATATTGCCCTCATACCGGACTCTGGACCCTGGCGCGCGGTCGTCCGAGGAGCAACGCGTACGGACCCTGGGAGACGGCCGGCAACGGTGCAAGCGTTCCTTGACCTCATCGCCCAGGAGATCGACACACCCCCCGTGCCGCCCGTAGTACAGGCCGAAACGCTCCGTGATGCTTTGAACGATGAAGCAGCGAATGCCTCAGAGGAGTTGGTGGCCCTGGCGGCTGCCCACCCCGACGACGCTGCTTTGTACTGCGACGTTCTTCTCAACGTTGATCCCGAGGCGCTCATGCCGGCGTTGTTGGCTGACTCTCTCCGGGCCCTTGAGATTGTCCGGGCGATGCCCGAGCTCCTGGGCACACACCGCTCAATAGAGCGCGGTGAAGTCGACGCCGTCATCCTGTGGCTGTTCACCGTCGCACGCCACGCTGCCAATGCTGCACAGTTGAACCTGCTGGAAGTTTGCTGCAACGGCGCCTTCACCTGGGACGCCTTGTGGGACCAGTGGAGGCCGCAGGATGAGATCAGGCACTGGCTGCGCACCCTGACAGGGGATGCCGCCGGATCGGTAGCAGGAGCGCTGCGCGACCATCCCGGCTGCGCACGCCACTTCTCCTCACTGGCCAACGAAATGCGAGTCGATCACCGGATCCGTTCGGCAGTCTCACGAACTTCGCCGGGCGCGACCGGCACCGCCGGGTCAACGTAGGGGCGGCGCGACTATGCCTGGTACCTCGTCTTCGGCGCGTCCCGGTGTGGCTGGACCGGGTCGGGCGACGCTGGGAACCATGGCCGGGCGTAGTCGACTTCGATGGTGCTGAAGGCGCGAGCCGTAGGCGTCCGCCGAAGAGGGACCCGACCTCAGTGAGGGAAGGAGGTGCTGGCTTCACGAGTTCTGTCGAAGTGATCGACTGGCCAGTGTTGTACCGCTTACGCTGCGTGCTTGGGGAGAGTGGGCTGGGGGGTACATGGCTGATCCGATTGAAACCGTTGCTCCGGACGATTCTGGTTCGGTCACGCTGCGGCGGTACGAGTATCAGGTTCATGTGGCTGCGCAGGCCATCCTGGAAATGCTCGCTGACGAGCCGGTACGGCACGTGACCTGCGAGCACATCGAGGACGTCATCGTTGCCCGCAGCAGCGAGGGGCAGACCAAGGGCGGCCTCTTCTGGGATTTTCAGCAGATCAAGACACGGGACACGACCACGCCCTGGGCGCTTACGGACGTTCTCGCCAAGGGACCGTTGAAGAGCTTGTGGCGTACGTACGGGGCGGTGAAGGACCAGGCGCTCTCATACGGGCTCACAGCTGGGCTGGAGGGCTACCTCGATCCCGCCGACGCACTCGTTACCGCTCTCGCACATGGGGGAGGGGCGGATAACGAGCGGTGCCTGAAGCGAGTGACAGCCCACCTGAAGGCTGACGTCAAGGAGGTCTCAGCCTTCCTGGGCCTGGTCCGTATTCGGGAACTGCCCAGACGCGAGGACATCGAGCTGCGCAACACCGCCTTCCTCCACGAGCTCGGCCCGTCCTTGACCGGTGCGGAGATCACCGGCCTCTACACCGAACTCGTACGCCGTACCCGGGAGGCAATGCAGGGCCGTTTGGGCCCGCGGTGGGCCGAGCAGCTAGCGGTGCAGGACCTGCCTGCGAAACTGTTGAGGAAGCGCATCGGCCCCGGCACCGTCGCCGACCTCCGACAGCGTCTGATGCGCCCTGACCACGTACTGCTGACCGATGTATCGCAGCGTCTCAGCGGAGTCGAAACAGCGTTGGTCCGCAAGCTCCGCCGGGGCGCGGCGACGGACGATGTAATCCAGGAAGCTCAGATGGTCCGCGCGCATGCCGACATTCACCGTATGAAGCAGCAGTCCCTGGGCACGTGGCCGGCTGACCCGGCCATCGAGGCGGACCTGGACGAGCGGCTGCTGCTGGTCGCGCGCCGTACCATCCGCAGCCACGCGGCAGATCCTCGCCCAGCGAACGCCATCTTCGACGGCCTCCAGACCACTCTCGAAACCAGCGCCGCTACCCACGACCGCTGGCCCCTCTATGCCCGGGACAGCGTGCTGCTCATGGGCCGGGCGTGCGCCATCTCCGACGAATGCCGCTTCGACTGGGGGACCGGCCATGAGTCTCCTGCCTGATATCGCCCCGCCCCCCACCGCGCCCCCGGAGTATCCAGACGGGCTCCCTCCTTCCGCCGACGCCCAAGCCAGGCTTCTTATCCTCATTGACGCCTTCTCCGAGACAGCAGCATCCAAGGGCATCGAAGGCAGGATGAAGCTCGCCAAACTTGACTTTCTCCTGCGCTACCCCGAGCACTTCAACCATCTGATGGCCGAGCGCCGACCCGACGCCGACCCAGGCGACGATCCGTGGCTGACAGGAGCCATCGAGCAGAGCATGATCCGCTATCGCTATGGCCCCTGGGACCCCGCCTACTACGCCCTCCTTGGTGCTCTGACAGGCAAGGGCCTCATCGAGCCCAAGCACGAGAACGCGGTCGCGACCTACCGCACCACGCCAGCCGGAAGAAGGGTCGCGCAGGCCCTTGCCGAATCCGAAAGCTGGCGCCCCGTACGCGATCGGGCCCGGCTCCTGCGCCGGCACTTCAACCTCACCGGCACCACTCTCAAAGACATGATTTATCGAGCGTTCCCCGACATCGTCGAGGCGGACTGGGGGACACAGCTGTGAGAATCCGGATCGAAGAACTGCACCTGGTTGGAACCAGCCGCCGCATCCGGTTCGAGCCTGGGATGAACGCCATTACTGGCGCCATGAGCGGCGGTAAGACGGCGACGATCAGCTGCCTTCGGGCCTTGCTCGGCGCCGATGTAAGCGTCGTCCCCGAGCTCCGAGGGCGCACCATGGCCGGCACCGTACTCATCGGCGACCGCCGCTTCCGCATCGTCCGCCCCCTTGTCACCACGACGACCGCCAAGGTCGATATCGCCGAGCTCGGAGGCCAGGAGGAAGCCTGGCGGTTGCCGGCCAGCGAACTCCAGGCCGGCTACGACCACACCTTCCGCGACTGGCTCCTCGACCGCCTCGGCCTGCCTCGCATCAAGGTGCCACGAGCCCCAACCGACCAAACGAGCCCGCTTGTCCCCGTGACGGCAAGCGACTACCTCATGTACTGCGTCCTGAGACAGAAGGAGATCGACGCTTCTGTCTTCGGCACCGCTGACAACCACGCGAAGAACATCAAACGCCGCTACGTCTTCGAGATTCTGTACGGCATCCATGACCCTGCATCCACCGGACTCCGGGAACGACTTCGCGAAGTCTCCACGGAGCTCAAGGCCCTCACTGCAGACTCCGTCACCCTGGAACGACTCCTGGCTGAGACAGCCTTCGGCTCACAAGCCCAGCTGGAGGTGCAACGCACAGCCACTGAGACCAAGCTTCGCGCGGCACGCACAGCGGATCAGCAACTAACGAGTGAGCTCACCGACCCTTCCACGGTGACCCTGCGCTCTCGGATTGCTGAAGCTGAAACCGAACTCGCGCGCATCGACATGGCTACCGCCGCGGAATCTGCGGCGGTAGCCAACCTGCGCGAGCTACACGACCAGCTCATCGCCCAAAGCCGTCGCCTCACCCGCGCACTCGTCGCGGAACGGCTCCTCAACGACTTCGAGTTCCACACCTGTCCCCGATGCGGATCCGGCATCCCAGAGCGCGGTGACGACCACACCTGCCGACTGTGCCTGCAGACCCCTCCGCAGACCGCGGCACCGTCATCCCTCGCCAGCGAGCAGGACCGGGTGATCGAGCAGGTTTCGGAAACCAAGCAACTCATCGAACGCAGCACGAAAAGAATCGAGGAACTCCAGGCCGCACGCGCAGGCCACGCCCGTCTCCGCAACGACCTCGGAGCACAGCTAGACCGAGCCACGTCAGCCTTCGTCAGCGATCAGACCGACCGCATCCGCGCCACCGCCGCCGAACAAGCCCGGCTTGAAGAACGCCTGATCAGCCTGGAACAAGCCCTGTCGTTGTACGAGCGTTCCCAGAAGCAGGCACGCCGCATCGCCGAGCTTGAGCAGGAACAAGAATCTCTCAATGCGAGCATCGACGCTTCCAGGCACAGCAACCCTGCCGTCCAAGAACGACTGCGGAAACTCGACGAAGCCTTCGAGACGATCCTCCGCGCCTTCGACACCCCACGATTCGAAGAACCGGCAGGCACGTACATCAGTCGCAAGACGTACCTGCCCATCGTCGACGGCCGGTCCTTCTCAGACCTCGGCTCTCAGGGAGTGGAAGTCCTCGTCAACGTGGCGCACGTCCTCGCGCACCAACTTGTTGCCCTACGTGACAACAGCGTTCCGCTCCCGAACATCCTGATCATCGACGGCCTCAGCAACAACGTCGGCCACGAAGGCATCGATCTCGAGCGGCTACGCAAGATGTACACCACCCTGCTCACCGCTGCCCGCGAGCATATGGATGACCTGCAGATCATCGTGGCGGACAACGATCCCCCGCCCATCTCGGGAGTTCACCGCGCGCTAAAGCTGTCGGACACCGATCGCCTCGTCCCAGAAGTGACCGCCGGGCAAGAGGCCTCGGACACAGAAACTGATCGGAGTGGCGACAGCAGCTGAAACACCAGTCGAATCTGCAGCCCGCAGTCCCGGCAGGCATTCCCTTGGGACTGCGGGCTCTGTGCTGTCTGGTTAGTGCACCGATGGGTCGGTGCCGGAGTCATGCCCAAGCGATACCGAGCTCCCGTAGGGCAACTAGTTGCTCCTGGGTGAGCTTGTCACGCCTCGACTTGGTGTTCGAGACCCATACGCCGAGCTTCACCGGCACCGGCTCGTCCTGGCCGTCGACCTCGATCTCGACGACCGCGCCGCGCGGGACCGGCCGGTCCACGCCTTCCTGCTCGACCCACTGTGTGAGGGCCGCGAGTCCGCGCTGGAATGCCTGCTGCGCCTTGCTCGGCCCCTTCGCCGTGCGGCTCGCCGTCGGGGCGGGGGCCGGTGCCTGGTCGGGCTGTAGGCCCAGCTTCAATAGCCGCTGCTGCTGCTCCTCGGAGAGCTGTTTCCAGGTGCCCGGGTATTTCTGGCGCTCCAGCCATCGTCCGATGTCATCGCCGTCCATCAGTACGCCAGGGGCGATGTCGGGTAGGACCCCGCTGGGTTCGTCGGCGGCGAGGTCGGCGAGGACGCGGTAGTGCCGCTGCCAGTCGAGGGGCCAGGGGCAGTTCCAGTCCTCATCGATGGCGGTGAGCTGTGCCGCGCGTGCGGCGGCTCGTTCGGGGTCTTTGCCGAGGCCGTCTTTGCGGCGGAGGTTGGCGAGGAGCTGTCCGATGGCCAGCTGCTCTCCGTCCCCTTCGCTTTCGCCCCAGACGGCGTCTTGTCGGGGTGCGAGGTGTCCGGTGGCCCGGTGGTAGGAGCGGAGTGCGGCGAGTTTGTTCTCCCAGGCCTCGTCGCCGGGTTCCCACACCATCCCGGCGTCGTCGAGGAGTTCTTTGCGATGGGGGTCGAGTTCGCCTGCGCGCAGCGCCTTGCGCTGCTGGTGCACCCACCGGCCCAGGGGATAGTTCTTCGTCACGCCGACCTCGGTCTCGGTGTCGTACGGCACGGCGTGCAGGCCGGTGATCCCGTTCTCGGCACGCCAGCGCAGCAGGGCTTGGTGGCCCTCGAGCCAGACCAGGGACTGGGGGCGGATGACGCGGCAGCGGGTCAGGGCGGCGATGTCGGCGGCGTCGCGGGGGGAGGCGAAGTTGACCACGACCGAGGTGACCCGGTCGGCCTCCTGCTGCGCCTGGCTGGTCTCCTCGGGCATGTCCCCGTTCTCCGGGCCGGCCGCGCCGGCGGGCCGGACGTGGATGCGCCGGCCTTCGGTGCCGCGGGTCAGGGCGCGGGAGGCGAGCTGGTCGACCATGCGCTCGGAGTGCGAGCGCAGGGCTTGGAGGATGTCGACCAGGGGCTGGTAGCTGGCGGAGGCGACCATGTCCTTCGGGTCCTCCCCGGGCTGGAGGAAGACGGGGATGATGATGCGTGCGGTCTTGGTCGTGCCGTCCGGGTTGGGGCGCAGGGCACGTCCGATGTTCTGCACGATGTCGACCTGGGAGCTGCGCGAGCCGACGATGCAGACCGCTTCCACTCCGCGTAGTCCGGTGATGTCGACCCCGACACCGAGAGCGCGTACCGAGGACAGGAACGCCCGGTGCACCCGCCGGTTCTGGGCGTCGATGCCGTTGGCGAACCGCTGGATCACCTCACGCCGGTGCGCGATGGGATGGTCCCCGCACAGCCAGTCCGCCCATACCCGGTCCGGGGGCACGTGACGGCCCTTCTCCAGCTCGTACAGCTCGGCGTCGATCGACGACGCGGGCAGCTCCTCCGCACCGGCCAGGGCCGCCGCGGAGGCCTCGGCGGTGTACAGCTCGGCGGCGGTGCGCGGCATCTGCTCGGCGAACGCCGCGGCTTCCTCCACCCGCTGGTGGAACACCATGGTGGTGTGCAGATTCTGCTGCGCCGCGTGCTCCAGCAGTGCGGCCTGGAGCAGGGCCATGCGCCGGCCACGCAGCGCGTCCTCCGACAAGCCCAGGATCGGGTCCGGGTCGCGGATCTCCAGCACGTCGATCTCGAACCCCGCAAGGATCGAGCGTTCCACCGCCTCCGCCAGCCCAAGATCAAAAATCCGGGTGCCGTACGTGCGGGAGTCGTCCTCCATCGACGCGATGACCAGCTCCCGGCCGTCCCGCCCGCGCTGCGGCCGGGGCGCGGCGAGGATGCGCGGGGTGGCGGTCAGGTAGAGCCGGAAGTCGACAGGGATCCGGCTGTTGTCGTGGATCGCCGCCCACGGCCGCCCCATGTCCCCGGCCGTCATGTGCCCCTCGTCCAGAATGGCCAGGTCAAACGGAGCCATCCGCTGCCCGTACAGCCGCTCCCCGCCCGCCAGAGCCGATTCCAACGGCCCAGGGACAGTCCGGCGACCAGTGACGTCGGCGGGGTCCTCGCGGTCCACGAGGGAGGCGTACGTGGCGAACACGACTACCGGACCGGTCCCGGCCCACAGGGCGAGCTGGATCGGGTTGGTGGTGGTGCGCACTCCGAGCTGCTCCAGGACCTCGTCCTTGTCCACCGAGCAGACCGCGACCATCGGCGCCCGGTGCCCGACCCGCCGCCAGGACTGGGCACTCTGCACGATCAGGTCAAGCGTGGGCACCATGACGAGGATCCGCCCCTCCGGGAAGTACTCCAGAGCGCACGCAGCGGTGGTGATCGTCTTACCGGACCCGGTCGCGGACACCCCCATGGCACGAGCCCCCTCCGGAGGCACAAAGGATCTTGCAGGAAATCCGACCCAGTTACGAAAGCGCAATTTCTGGTCGACCTGGTGTTCCTTGAGCGGAATCAAAAGCATTTCTAAGCCCTCCCCAATTCCTATTTCTGTGGTCCCTCGATGGCCGCGTGCGGAATGCAGGCCGCACCCGAGCCGTTCCAGATCGACGCACCCGCCCTGTGCCAGCCGGGCTTTCCGTCCTCGAAGGGCGGTTGGCCGTCCGGGTCGTAGTGCCCGACACCGAGCGTGCAGAGGATGTAGCCCTCGTCGCTGTTCACCATCCGCGCCGTACACAGACCGCCGGCCTCGCCCAACACCTCCAGCACCCGGCGCCGCGCCGTGGTGTGCGGATGGGCGCGCGGCAGCACGGACTCCCGGACGAACCCCTCCAGCCGCACCAGGTCCGCCCGTTCACGCTGCCTCACGTCCGCGAAATGTACGGCCAGCTCAGCCGCCCCGCCCGACCGGCCGCCGCGCCGTGGCCAGTCCCGGCCCGCGATGCCCCCCAAGGCCTCGCTCACCGCCATCACTCCTTCGTCCCAGCCGTCCGCGAACACAGCACACCCTGAGAAGCCGGCGCCATGCCGTCCAGCTCCACCACCTCGCACTGCGCCCCGGCCACCAGGCGTCCACCTCGCTCGCGGGCACGGCCAGCGCTCCAGGAGCGCGAACAGTCTCAACCGGGCGTTCACACCTGCCGTCTGATACTGCGTCACCCGGCGCATCGAATCGCTGCTCAGCGCGGGATCTGGTCCGGTAGATTCATGGTGACCGGCCATCTGGCCATCCTCTCGAAACTTGGGAGATTCCCGAGGACTGGCGGGTGTCCCAGATTTCTGCCAACGATACATGCTGCATCTATCTGAGCAGCCACTACACTAGAACCCGACACGAACGAGCGACACCCGCCCCTCGTAGCCAGCCAAGCCCGCGTCAGCGGGCCCTGGGTCGTGGAGGCGCAGCCGGAAGGGCCCTTGAGGCGGGGGAGCGCAGCGGACCCGCCGGCCCAGGGCGGAGCGAAGCGAAGCCCAGGGCCAGCGGGGCGAAGCCCCGCAGCTCCGGAAGCGCAGCGGACGGAGCGTCACCAAGCCCGCGAAGCGGGCTTGGTGAGCGGGACGCGCAGCGCTCCCGCCAGCGCTCCCGCGGAGCGGGAGCGCAACACCCGCGCGCAGCGCGGGTGTTCGCTTGCACATCGCGCAGCGATGTGGTACCCGCTCCGCGGG
>NZ_BMTT01000037.1 GCF_014649815.1 Streptomyces mutabilis
CTTCTTGGTCTCCAGGCCGAACCCGGTCGCCCGGTGCCGCCGCAACTGCTCGACCTCCCGGAACGACCCCGGGTCCAGAAGCAGCTCGATACGCTCACGCACCGTCAGCTTGCCCTTGGCACGCTGCGCCCGCGTCGCCCGCTCGCTCGGGCCTCGAACCGCCGCCGCACGTAGGGAATGCAGTTCCGCTACCCGTCCATGCGTGTCGCTCACCCTCGTCCTCTCCGTGTGCCGTGACAGGGGCCGAAACCCGTTCGGGCGCCACTGTGCCGCGCTTGTCTGGCATCGTGCTGAGATCCTCGTCTCAGCCGCTTGTGACCTGCACGAACACCATGCTGAGACAGCCATCTCAGCGACCTGCAAGC
Source organism: Streptomyces mutabilis (assembly GCF_014649815.1). Taxonomy (GTDB): domain Bacteria; phylum Actinomycetota; class Actinomycetes; order Streptomycetales; family Streptomycetaceae; genus Streptomyces; species Streptomyces mutabilis. The sequence goes on from NZ_BMTT01000037.1 coordinate 366, forward strand.
GGCCTGCCAGGGCGCTCTGAAAGCGTGGATCTTGTCTCGCGAAGGACAGCCGAAGAACCCACCGGCTCGTCGACGACGCCACCTGCGGACAGCGGGGCCGGGAAGGGCGGAGGGTCTGACGGAGGAAGTACGGACAGCATCCGACGCGTTCATCCGAGCGAAGGGAACGACCCCGCCCATGGCGGACCAGACGCAGGCACCGACACCGGACTCGAACGCGGCCTGGCTGCCGCCGGGCACGCTGCCGTCCACGCGTGCCTCGGCACCACCACCGCCGCCGCCCTCGGCCCCCTCACCAGCTGGCTGGTGGACGTGCTCGACGCCCTGAGCGGTGACCTGGACCGGCCCGGCGGGGCGGTGTCCGCCGAGTCGGGGAACCACGTGGTGCGGCCCACGGGCCCGGCCCGGACCGGCCGCCGGCACAGCCGGACGCGCAGGTCGCCGGAAGCACTCGGAAAGTTCCCGGCCGCCATCCCGGCCGACGAGACCGGCACGCCCGGCGACGGTCAGGTGCGTGTGCTCGTCGCGACCGGCCGCAGCGCCGGCGCACCGCGAGCCGGGACCGCGCGATGTCGCGTGCCGAGCCTGCCGCACGGCTGGGGCCGCGGCAGGGACGGCACGCGGGTGCCGGTCGCGGTGAGGGCACCGGAGGCGAACGCGGACGCGGTCACCGACGCGCCGGTGGACGGTCCCCTCTCCGGCGACGCCGTCTTCGACGCCGCGCCGGCGGAAGGGTCGCCGGGGCGAGGTGATCAGTTCCAGTGACCGGTCCAGGTACGAGTTCCGGCACGGGTACCGAGCAGGCGCCCGCGGCAGGCCGCTGGGAGCTGCTCCTGCCACACCAGGACCGGCTTCGTCGGCTTGCCTGGCTGCGCCTGTCGTCGCATCAGGACGTGGAGGACTGCGTCCAGGAGGCGCTGCTGCGCGCCGCGCTCCACCGCGACCTGGACGAGGACCGGGTCGGCCCGTTCCTCACCTCGGTCCTCCTGCGCCTGTGCGTCGACGTCCACCGCTACCGCGAGCGCAGCCGCCGTCATCTGCACCAGCACCGTTTCCACGTCGAGCCGGTGCAGAGTCCCGAGGAGACGGTCTGCGCGGCGGCCGAGGGCGCCTGGATGCTCCAGCAGGTCAGGCGCCTCGCCGGCCGGGAACGCGACATCGTCCTGGCCCGTATCGAGGGCACCAGCACCCGGGAAGCCGCGGGCCGTCTCGGTATCTCCGTCAAGGCCGCCGAGGGCGCCTTCACCCGGGCCCGCGCTCGTCTGCGCCGCTGGCACAGCGCGGGCCTGGAGGGCTGAGCGGCTTCGGGGTACGGCACCAGGAACCGCTGCGCGCAGAGGCGGCGCCCGCGACCCGTCGGGCCGTGGACGCCGCCGCGCCCGGCGGAACCGCCGCCGGCCGCCCCTCCTGCCGTGTCAGTGGCCTTGCCGGCCTCGGGCCGGGCTGGGGAGCGGCCGTGATCACCCTGCAGAACGCTCGGTCGCGGAACCCCGGCCGAACGGGACACGCACGTGGACGGCGGGCCTCACGCTCCGATCGCGTGAAGCCCTCCGTCCACGTGGACGATCTCGCCGGTGGTCTTCGGGAACCAGTCCGACAGCAGGGCCACCACGCCCCGCCCCGCCGGCTCCGGGTCCGTCAGTTCCCACGACAGCGGCGCACGCTCGTCCCAGACCTTCGCCAGCTCCGGGAATCCCGGAATCGACTTCGCCGCGATCGACCCGACCGGCCCGGCCGCCACCAGATTGCAGCGAATGCCGTACTCCCCCAGTTGGCGCGCCAGATACCGCGACGTGGCCTCCAGGGCCGCCTTGGCCGGCCCCATCCAGTCGTACTGCGGCCAGGCGAAGCGTGCGTCGAAGGTCAGCCCCACCACCGCACCGCCCCGCTCACCGAGCAAGGGCAGACACGCCGTCGTCAGCGACTTCAGCGAGAACGCCGACACGTGCATCGCCGTCGCCACCGACGAGAACGGCGTGCTCAGGAAGTTCCCGCCCAACGCGTCCTGCGGAGCGAACCCGATCGAGTGCACCACCCCGTCGAGACCTCCCAGCTCCGCCTTCACCGTGTCGCTCAGCCCGGCCAACTGCTGCTCGTCGGACACGTCCAGCGGCACCACCTTCACCGGACGGGGCAGCGCCTGTGCCACCCGCTCGGTCAGGGAGGGCCGGGGATAGGCGGTGAGGAGGATCTCCGCACCCTGCTCCTGCGCCAGCCTGGCCGTGTGAAAAGCGATGGACGACTCCGTGAGCACACCCGTGACCAGTACACGCTTTCCGGCGAGGATTCCGCTCATCTCAGTGACCCATGCCCATTCCGCCGTCGACCGGGACGACAGCTCCCGTGATGTAGGACGCCTCCTCGGACGCGAGGAAGCGCACCGCAGCCGCGATCTCCTCCGCGGTTCCGTAGCGGCCCAGCGGCACGCGGGCCAGGATGTCGGCACGCTGCTGCGCCGTCAGGTCCCGCGTCATGCCGGTGTCGACGAAGCCGGGGGCCACCACGTTGAAGGTGATGTTCCTCGACCCGAGCTCGCGGGCGAGTGAACGCGCGAGGCCGATCAGGCCCGCCTTGGAGGCGGCGTAGTTGGCCTGGCCCGGCGAGCCGGACATCCCGACCACCGAGGAGACCAGTACCACGCGGCCTTTCCTCGCCTGCAGCATGCCGGCGGCGGCTGCCCGTACCACGCGGAAGGCCCCGGTGAGGTTGGTGTCGACGACACCGGCGAAGTCCTCTTCCGACATGCGCAGCAGCAACTGGTCGCGGGTGACCCCGGCGTTGGCGACCAGCACCTCCACCGGGCCGTGCCGTTGCCGGGCCTCCTCGCAGGCCCGCTCGACCTGCCCGGCGTCGGTGATGTCACACCGCACGGGAACCAGGCCGGCCTGCTCGATGAAGGCGGTGTCCCCCGAGCGGTAGGTGACGGCGACCTTGTCACCGCCCTCGGCGAAGGCACGGGCGACGGCGAGTCCGATGCCGCGGTTTCCTCCGGTGACCAGAACCGAGCGGCTCATCAGTGCGCACTCCCCTGCGGCTCCAGCCCCGCCACGAACGGGGAGTCGTAGTCGTGGGGCCCCGAGGACGCGGCGCCGCCCTGGCCGTCGGCGGCCTCGAAGAAGTGGACGGCGGACTGGCGGTAGTCCTGCCAGTGCGCGGGCAGGTCGGCCTCGAAGAAGATGGCCTCCACCGGACAGACCGGTTCGCAGGCCCCGCAGTCGACGCATTCGTCGGGATGGATGTACAGGGCGCGCCGGCCTTCGTAGATGCAGTCGACGGGACATTCGTCGATACAGGACCTGTCCTTGACGTCGACGCAGGGCTGGGCGATCACGTAGGTCATGGGAGTTCACGGTCCATGGGGTCGGGGGCGATCAGGCCCGGGTGAAGACCAGGACGGCGTTCTGGCCGCCGAAGCCGAAGGAGTTGCTCACGGCGGCCTCGACGGTGGCCGCCCGTGCCTCCTTGGCGACGACGTCCAGTTCGATCCGCGGGTCCTGGCTGTCCAGGTTGGCGGTGGGCGGGACGAGCTGCCGGTCGAGGGTGAGCGCGGTGACGGCGGCCTCGATGGCACCCGCGGCACCCAGCGAGTGGCCCACCACGCCCTTGACGGAGGTGACGGCGGGCCGCTCCCCCAGGACCCGGCGGATCAGCTGTGACTCGGCGGCGTCGTTGAGCGGGGTGGAGGTGCCGTGCGCGTTGACGTGGTCCACGGTGTCGGGGGCCAGTGCCGCGTCCTCGAGCGCCGCGCGCAGCGCGAGTTCGGCGCCCGCTCCGCTGGGCTCCGGAGCGGTGGCGTGGTGGGCGTCGGCGGAGGCCCCGTATCCGGAGATGTGCGCGTAGACGCGGGCGCCGCGCGCACGGGCGTCGGCGGCGCGTTCCAGGACGAGGACGGCGGCTCCCTCGGCCGGGACGAAGCCGTCGCGGTCCGCGTCGAAGGGCCGGGACGCGGCGCTCGGGTCGTCCTGGCGGCCGGTGAGCGCCCCCATCTGGCTGAAGCCGGCCACGATCGAGGGGATCAGGCACGCCTCCGTGCCTCCGGTGATCACCACGTCGCACACGCCTTGGCGGAGCAGTTCGCGGGCCGTGCCGATCGCGGTGGTGCCCGAGGCGCAGGCGGTGGCGGTGACGAGGTTGGGGCCGCGGGCGCCGTGCTCCATGGCCACGTATCCCGCGGACATGTTGACGGCGAGCATCGGGATCAGCAGCGGGGAGACACTGGTCGGGCCGTCGTCGAGCAGTACGTGGTGCTGCTTCTCCCAGCTGGCGGCGCCGCCGATGCCGCTGCCGAGGACGACGGCGACCCGGGTGCCGTCCCAGGTGGACGGATCGAGCCCGCTGTCGCCGACCGCCTCGGCGGCGGCCGTGATCGCGAACTGGCTGCTGCGGTCGAAGCGCCAGGCCCTGCGCCGCCCGATGGCCTGGATCGGGTCGTAGCCGGGGATCCAGCAGCCGATGGCGGACGGGGTGCCGTCGAGGGCCGGGACCGGTGAGGCCGCGGTGCCCTCGGCGGTGACGATCGTCTCCCACGCCGTGTCGGTGCCGATCCCGGCCGCGGTCACCATGCCGATCCCGGTGATCGCGGCGTCGAACGGGGCGGCGCCTGGCATCAGGCCACCACCGGCTTGCTCTCGATGACCTTGACGGCCTGTTCCATGGTGTCGTTGGCGTCCAGGTCGTCGTCGGTGAGCTTGATCTTGAACTCCTGCTGGACCGCCAGGGTCAGTTCCACCAGGGCCAGCGAGTCCAGTTCCAGTTTGCTGAAGGTGTCCTCACGCGCGACCTCGTCGGTGTCGAACCCGAAGTTCTTGACCAGCAGCTGGACCAGACGCTCGTAGGTGTCGCTCATGGCTGTTTCTCCTCGGATGTGAACTGGTTGACTTGCGGTCGGTGGATGGTGCGGGAGCCGGCGGCCGTCCCGTCGGCGTCAGGCGGGGGCGACCTGCGGCCAGGTCATGGTGACCGCGCCCCATGTCAGGCCGCCGCCGAAGGCGGCCAGCGCCGTCTTGTGACCGGGGCGCAGGGCTCCTGCCGTGACGGCGTCGGCGAGGGCCAGCGGGATGGAGGCGGCAGAGGTGTTGCCGACTCGGTCGAGATGGACCGGGAAGCGCTCCCTGGGCAGACCCAGCTGGTCGGCGACCGCCTGGATGATGCGCACGTTGGCCTGATGGGCGACGAGGACGTCGACGCCCTCGGGCCGCCATCCGGCGCGGGCGGCGGCCTCGGTGACGGCCTCCGCCATACGTTCGACCGCGTTGCGGAAGACCTGGCGTCCCGTCATCCGGAAGAAGGGATCGGCCCGGTCGGCGTTCTCCGCGCGGAACGGGTCGCGCGAGCCGCCGGACGGCACCTGGATCAGCTCGCTGCCGGTGCCGTCGCTGCCGAGCACCATCGGACCGAGCGCTCCCGGCTCGTCCGGTTCGCCGGCGCGCAGGACCACCGCCCCCGCGCCGTCACCGAAGATCGCGCGGGTCGAGCGGTCGGCGGGGTCGAGGATGCTGGAGTACGTCTCGGCTCCGACGACCAGCACGCTGTCGGCGGTGCCGGTGGCGATGAGCCCGGCCCCGGCCGCCAGCCCGTAGAGGAATCCGGTGCACACCGCTGCCACGTCGAACGCGGGAACGGTCCCGAGCCCCAGGCGGGAGGCCACCAGCGGAGCGGTCGCCGGACAGGGGTGGTCGGGGGTGGTCGTGGCCAGCACGACCGCGTCCGCTCCGTCCTGGCCCGCTCCCGACGAGGCGGACTTCAAGGCCCGCTGGCCCGCCTCGACCGCCAGGTCGGAGGTGGCCTGGCCGGGGTCCGCGAGGTGGCGCTGCCCGATCCCCGTGCGACTGCGGATCCACTCGTCGGACGTGTCCAGTTCCCGTGCCAGGTGATCGTTGCCGACGACGCGGGACGGGAGGTGGGTACCGAGGCCGCAGACGACCGCCGCGCGAGCCATCAGGCCCTCCCCGCCTCGGGCCGGGCGACGCTGTTCAGGGTCTTCGCCCCGTCGCTCACCGCGCCGTCGCGACGCGGCGTGTCCGAAAAGGGACGGTGTTCGCAGGCGGCGGTGCCCAAGCGGCCGGGACCGCCGCAGGCGCCGGTCCCGCTGCTCGATGTCATATCGCCTCCTCGAGCCCCATGTACGCCAGCCGGGTGTGCTGCATCCGCTCGGCCCACTTCTGGCCCGTCTCCATGCGCTCCTCGGCGGTGGTGTCGGCCAGCCGGCGGCCGGGCCACGCCTCGTAGTCGCCGAGCAGCCGGCCGTGCTCCTCGATGCCCTGCTGGAAGAGGGTCTCGCGGCGCAGCAGCTGCTCCTCGGTGGGCAGCTTGCCCCACAGCTCGTAGCCCTCCGCCATCAGCTCCAGGAGACGCGGCTTCTCCTCGGGGTGCTTGAGGAGGTGCTCGCGCAGGACGGAGCTGCCGACGGTCAGGTGGCGGATCTCGTCGATGCCGGCACCGCGCTCGATGTCGGCGGCGGCCGGGTCGAAGACGCGCCACTTGCGCTCGCTGAGCTCGGCGGCGGGCGCGAGGACTCCCTCGACCAGGACGGTCAGGACCAGGACGCCACCGATGAAGTCCCTGTCGTCGCGCAGCACCCGCAGCCCGAAGTTCTCCAGCGGTACGAGGATGTTGGCGGCGTCGTGCGCGGCGAGCCGGTCGACCGCGGCGGACAGCTCGCTCTCCGCGATGCCGAGCTGGAGCAGATGGTCACGGAAGACCATGGCATGCCGGGCCTCGTCGATCAGCTGGGTGGCGTAGAACTCCATGGTGTCGTTGTCGGGGGCGAGGGCGACCATGTGCCCGATGGCTCGGGTGGCCTTCTCCTCGGCGAGTGAGCGGAAGGCGAGTTCCTGGGTGAGTGCGCTGTTGAGCGGACCCGGCGCGGCCACGACGTCCAGTGGCCGTACGTCGTCGGCGTGCCCCCGGATCCGGCCGCGCAGCGTTCCCTGGGGAACGGACCTCAACCAGTACGCGAGGTTGCACGCCGCCGCCGACAGCTCCAGGTTCAGTGCGCCGTCCATCAGTGAGGGGGCCTGGTCCCAGTCCGCCTCGGCGGGGATGTTCGCGGTGGTCATGGTTGCTTCTTCCTTTCGGTGGGCACCGTGGGTGACGGGCTGCCGGGTCCGGGATGCAGCGCTCCGGCGAAGTTGACCAAGGGAGGCCTGGCCGTGTGACCGCCCGCGAGGACGCGGGCCATGACCAGCTCGTGGTCGCCTGCGGCGACGGTTCGTTCCAGTCGGCACTCCAGCCAGCACACGGCCCCGCGCAGCCGGGGGCCGCCGTGCCCGGTGGGCTCGGCCCAGGCCTCCGCCGGCAGCTGGGCGAGCCCTTTGGGGCGGCGGTGGCGGGCGAAGTGCCGGGCCAGCCACTCGTGGTCTGCTGCCAGGCCGTTGGCGACGAAGACCCCGGCGCCCAGCAGCGACTCGAGGCCACGGCTGCCCCGGCGCAGGACGGCACAGGCCATGGGCGGATCGCCCGGGATCGTGGTCAGGGCGGATACCGTGACGCCTTCGGCTTCGGCGGCCGTGCCGCAGGTCAGCACGGTCACCCCGGTGACAAGGTGCCGCATCGTCGCGTTCAGCTCGGCGGCGGACGTCCGAAGGGCGGTGGCGCCGCTCATACGACCGTGCGCAGTGACGCGGCGTCGCTGGGCGAGGTGGCGGCGGCGTATTCGCTGCGGAACCTCCGGTATGCACGGTGGGTCTCGGGCTCGAAGCGCAGCCCGAAGGGCTTGAGGAAGTTGCCGAACAGGGCTCGGTCGCCGAAGAGGTGGATGGGCAGGGCGAGCAGCGCCCATTCCGGTCCCCACAGCCAGATCCAGGCGAGTACCACCAGCCCCTGGGTGACCAGGCTGTGCATCACGTTGTACGCGACGTAGAAGCCCTTGTGGATGTCGCCGTGCCCCGCGCGGCGGAAGGCGATGGCGCCGGGGATGTAGCCGATGAGGTCGATGTAGAGGAACAGGCCGACGGCCGCCCACCAGTTGATCTCGTCGAGATGGGTGAAGAAGAGGACCGCGGACACCACGAGCCCGAGCCCGTACTCGGCCCGTACCAGCCATGCCGTGGCGGGCGTCATGAACAGGTTCTTGGTGTCCACTTCACACCGCCTGCGCGCCGGCCGGCTGGATGTCGGCGGGCGCCAGCGCCACCGCATGGGCGAGGGCCTCGTCTCCGACGACCCGCCCGGCACCGCCGAACAGGCCGATGACGACGCGGGCGATGGTCTCCTTGATGACGCGTTCGGCGACCGGTTCCAGGATCCCGGCGAGGCTCGGGATGCCGAAGTCGAACTCGGCTTGGAAGTCGACCAGGCATCCGGCGGCGGACGAGGAGATGCGCCACTGCCCTTGGAAGGCCTCGAAGTCACCGTCGAGCTGGGTGAAGGTGATCGCCAGATCCACCGGGTCGAACCGGTCGGACTCGGTCCAGCGCAGGATGCCGTTGCGGAAGTACACCTCCCAGTCGCTGGTCTCCTCGTCGGCCCCTCCCTGATGGACGGTCACGGCGCGCACCACCGGGACCAGCTCGGGGTAGCGGGCGAACTGCTTGACCTGCTCGTACCCCGCGACCGGAGAGATGCCGGGCAGTTCGACGGCCACGTGCACACTACGCATGGTCGGAATCACCTTCGAGAGTCGGTATGTAGCGGGCGGCCTGCGCGCGGCAGGAGCGGTCGAGCGCCTCGTAGAGGTATCGGGTGTCCGAGGCGGTGAGTACGGCGGGCGGTGTCAGCCGGAGCACCAGATGCGAGTTGAGGGAGTGGTTGGCGACCACGCCGTGCTGGATCAGCTCGATGAGCAGGTCGCCGGCCGGGCCGGGGATCGCGAACTCGATGCCGATCAGCAGTCCCTTGCCGCGCACCTCGCGCACGACGGGGCCGTAGTGGCGCGTGGCGATCTCCCGGACGGTGGTGAGCATCTCGGCGCCCAGTTCGCGGGCGCGGCCGACCAGGCCGTCCTGCTCGACGGCGGCGAGCGCGCCGCGTACGGCGGCCATGGCCAGCGGGGTGCCGGAGAACGTGGAGGTGTGCAGATAGGGGTCCTTGTCGAAGGCCCGGAACGCCTGGGGGGTGGCGATGACCGCGGACACCGGCAGGACGCCGCCGCCGAGCGCCTTGCCGGCGAGCAGTGCGTCGGGGGTGATCGCCTCCTCGTCGGCGCCCCACCAGCTGCCGAGCCGCCCCAGGCCCGTCTGGATCTCGTCGAGGACGAAGAACGCGTCGTAGGCGCGGCACAGCTCCTGGACGGCGCGCAGGTAGCCGGGCGGAGGCAGCACCACGCCGGCCTCGCCCTGGACGGGCTCGACGACGAAGCAGGCCCGGCCCGGCATGGTCCGGAGCAGCTCCTCCAGCGCCTCCGCGTCGCCGTAGGGGACATGGTGGGTGCCGGGCAGCAGCGGCCGGAAGGGGGCCTGGAAGAGATCCTTCCCGGTGAGGCTGAGCGCACCCATCGTCTTGCCGTGGTACCCCCCGTCGGTGGCGATCAGCTGGTCTTTGCCGAGGGTGCGGGCGATCTTGATGGCGGTCTCCACGGCCTCGGCGCCCGAACCGGCGAAGTGCACGCGCTCCAGGCCCTTGGGAGCCCTGGCGACGAGTGCCTCGGCGGCGAACGCCGCCTGCGGTTCCAGGAAGACCCGGCTGGCGACCGGATGCCGGTGCAGCTGCTCCATGACGTGGCGTACCACGACGGGATGGCGGGCTCCGGTGATCAGCACGCCGTAGCTGCCGCAGTTGAGGAAGCGGCGGCCGTCGTGGGTGGTGATCCAGGCGCCCTCGGACTCGGTCTCGATGTGGCCGCCGAACAGCTCTCCGAGGGTGGCCCGGCCCTTGCTGAGATGGGCACGGTACAACTGGCCGATGCGGTCCCAGTCGTGGGCCGGGACGTCCAGGGCTGTGGTCGTGGTGGTGGTCATGGGGTGGGACTCCTCAGGCCAGCCGCAGCGGCTTGCCGCCGACGTGCTCGATGAAGGGCTCGGCGAACGCGGAGCGGGACGGCGGGTGGAAGGACAGGCCGTTCGAGGCTGCCGCCAGGTAGGCGACGTCGCCGCTGCCGATGAAGGCCATGCCGCCGAGGAGTTCGACGGCTTGCCGCACGGCGTCGCCGATGGCGTCCTGGGCGCCGTAGCGGGCGACCAGCGACTTGGCGAGCGCGGTGTTGCCGGTTTCCCCGTCGGTGATCATCCGGGCGACGCCCTCGAGGAGCAGCGCGGCCGATTCCAGCCGGGTGACCAGTCCGGCCCGCTCGGACACCGTGCCGCGGCCACCGGACACGACCCGTTCGGTCAGCGCGCCGGCGACGCCCAGGTAGGAGGCGGAGATCAGCATCTCGAACCAGATGAACCCGACCGTCTGGAGCTCGTCCAGCTCTCCGCTGTCACCCAGTTCGGTACGCATCACCTGCTGTTCGTCGACGAGGACGTCGTCGAGGCGGACCTCGTCGCTCTCTGCGCCGGCCAGCGCCCAGCTGGACCAGAACGGGTGGACGCTCAGGCCCTCCGTCTGCCGGGGTACGAGCAGCACCGCCATCTCACTGGTGCCGTCGGCCGCGGGCAGCGCCACGCTGGCGGTGAGCAGGTCCATGGAGGCCGACAGGCTGCACGGCTTCTTCGAGCCGTTGATGCGGTAGCCCTTGCCGCTGTCGTCCAGGCGGGCCTCCATGGTGGGGCTGAGAATGCCCCGTCCGGGGCGCCCTTCGGCGAACCCGGAGGCGACCAGCAGGTTCTGCTCCACGATTCCTTCGAGCAGGGCCCATTCGACGCCGCCGGACTGGAGGCTGTCGGCGAGCGAGAAGAGCGTGGCGACGGAGAAGTGGTGCATCGTCGTGGACACGGCGAGCGAAGGGGAGACGGCGGCCAGTGCCCGCGTGGTCTCGATCGCCTCCACGGGGCCGGCTCCCAGGCCCGAGTAGGTCTTGGGGATCACCAGAGCGGGTCCGCCGTGGGAGCGGAACAACTCGATGGCAGGGCTGCCGGGCTTTTCCAGCTCGTCGAGCGGGTACTTGCCGAGGGCGTCGAGCAGTCCGGGCAGGTAGCGTTCACAGGTTTCGCGGGCGGCGTCCAAAGCACGCATGGAAACTCCTCGGCAGGGGCCTGATTACGGGGTCTTCGTCTCGCGCAGCGTCCGCCAGGCTCCGAAGACCGCGTCACGAGGACGGGAACCGGTGGAGATGCTCACGCCCTGGACGTGGGTGGTGCGCAGAATCGGGTAGTTGGCCTCTCCGAAGACGCCTCCGGTCAGGCCGGTTCCGCCGTGGGTGGGCAGGCAGGGCAGGAAACCGATGTGCGAGTCGTTCACCTTGACGAGTCCGCCGTTGCCGACGCGGGCGAGGAACCGGTCGACGATTTCGGGGTCCTTGGCCCACAGGGAGTTGCGCAGCCCGTAGGCGTTGGAGTTCACGAAGTCGATGAACCGCTCCAGCAGTTCGGCATCGGGCGCGGGTTCGGCGACGACGACGGGCAGCAGCGGGAAGAACGTCTCGTGGGCGACGGCGTCGATCTCGCGGGCGTCCGCCAGACCGCGGACGACGATCACGGTCGGCTCCAGGAAGATGCCGTTGGGGTCGCGGCTCTCGTCCAGCTGCATGGCGTGCCCGCCGCACGCCAGCTCGGCGCCCTTGGCGCGGGCATCGTCGAGGCACTTGAAGAACTTCTCGTTGCGCAGCACCGGCGTGAGCAGTACGTCGGGCTCGCCCGGGTAGCCGGGGCGGATGTGGCCCACCTTGCGCACCAAGGCGGCCACCAGGTCATCGGCGACTTCGGGGTGGACGACGACCTGGTTGGGGATCATGCACAGCTGGCCGGAGCCGTAGAAGCTCTCGGTGAGCGCCTCGGCGGCCAGGTCGATGTCGGCGTCCTTCCAGACGGTGACCACGTCGTTGCCGGCGAGCTCGAGGATGGGCTTCTTGCCCTCGGCCACGCAGCGTGCCTCGAACTTGGTGCCGTTCTCGCTGGAGCCGAAGTACATGATGTCGTCCACGTCGGGGCTGGCGAGCCACGCGGAGAGCATCGGGCCGGGGTCGCCGCACACCACGTTCAGCGTGCCGGGCGGGGCGCCGACCTCGTCGAGGGACGGGGCGACGATCTCCTGCATCACGTACATGACGCCGAGCGGACCGCTGCGGGGGGCGCGCACGATCAGCGCGTTGCCGCCCATGACGCTGGTGACGCCGAGCAGCGCGCTGGAGAGCGGCGCGTTCTGCGGCGGATTCAGGCACACCACCCCGTCGGGCTGCCGGCGCACCTGGAGGCGCCGTTCCCCTCGGTGGAACTCCTGCAGCATCTGGGAGCGGTAGAAGGAGGTGGACTCGGGGCCGAAGCACTCCAGCATCCCGGAGACCTGCCACTCGGCGAGCATCCGCGGATGGCCTTCCTGCACGAGGATCTCCGCGATCTCCTCGGCCCGCTCGGCGAGTTTGTCGTGAAGTAGCGCGCCGAGGCGCTGGATGCGGACGTCGAGGGGGAAGGCGCCCCAGACCGGCGCGGCCTCGGTGGCGGCGTCGATGGCGCGCTGGACCGTTGCCCGGTCCGCCTTGGCGACCCGCCCGACGACCACGTCGGGCCGCTCCTCGGCGGTGACCCGTCCCTGTTCCAGCTTCCGTTTGAGCGTCAGGCTGGCGAAGACGTCGTCGAGCAGCGCGCCGGAATCGAGCACGTACACCCACTCGGCACTTTCCAGTCGCTCACCCCGAACATAGGAGTGATAGGTGCGCAGAGCCGCTGAATTCATGGGCGGACCCGATCGGCTCTGCGGCGCCGGGCGAGACAGCTGCGTACTGCCCACAGACACTCCTCAATGTTCGGAAAACCACCGCCAACTCGCGAGATGCTTTCAGAGCACCCTGAGAGGCCGCTTAGATCTCGCTGATACGACGGTTTCAGCACATCGCCGCCGATTCCTGCTACGGTCCGGGCCACCCCCAGGAAAAAGGACGAAGGAGTACGCTGGTGAGCAGTTCGGTGAAGCCTTCCCAAGCTGATCAGGGGAAACTCGAATCAATACTTGAAGCGGTCCGGGAGTTCGGCGACAATCCCAGCGCCTTTCTTTCCGTCAACGAGGGAAACGAGTACTTCGAAGGCAGCGGAGAAGGTGTTGTCGCTTATCGCCGAGCTGGCCGCCATTTCATTCAGTTCGGCGGTGCTTTCGCCCCGGAGGGACGGCAGCGGGAACTCGTCCGCGAGTTCCGGGCCTACGCCCGCTCGCGGCGGCGCCGGATCGTCGGGATCCAGCTCCAGCGGGCGGACGCGGAGCTGTACGCGGCCGAGGGCTTCACGGTGAACCAGGTGGGCTCCTCGTACTCCGTGCACCTGCCGGAGCACACTCTGCGTGGCTCGCGGTTCATGAAGCTGCGGAACAAGATCTCCCGGGCCAGGCGCAGCGGACTCGTGGTACGCGAACTGCCGTACACGGAGGTGCGCGAGCGCATCGAGGAGGTCGACCGGGTGTGGCTGCGCTCCAAGGGCAGGCACGTCAAGGAGATCGAGTTCCTGGTGGGGCAGGTGGGAGGCCCGGTCCAGCACCACCGCAGGCTCTTCGTCGGTCTCATGGACGAGCTGCCGGTCGCCTACATCTCGTACTCACCCGCCCATGGCAGCCGCCCGGGCTGGCTGCACGATCTGAGCCGCCGGCATCCGGACGTGGTTCCCGGGGTGATGGAAGCCGTCAACGCCGCCGCGATCGAGACGTTCACGAAGGAGGGCGCCGAGTGGCTGCACTTCGGTTTCACGCCGTTCACTGGTCTGGACCCGTCGTGCGAGTTGCCCGGCAACAGCGCGCTGACGGGAAAGCTCATGCGGCTGCTCGCGGAGAAGGGCGGCGCCGTGTACCCGGCGGCGACCCAGCTCGCGTACAAGGAGAAATGGGGGCCTCACGTGATACTGCCCGAATATCTGGCGTTCGAGGGGAGAGCGAGCTTGGGGGCGGTCTGGCAGATCCTGCGGGTCACCAAGTCGGTCTGACCTTCCCCGACCGCCCGTGCAGCGACGTCCCACGGGACGTCATCGCCGCACGAGCACGGGTACGGGCTGCGGCGGACGCGCCGCTGCTCCGGCGGTCCGGCGGCCCCCGGGCAGAGGCCGATGTGCCCGTCGCGGGCGCCGTCCGCCGCCGGCCGCACGGGCCGTGGCGGACGCACAGGTGACGGGCCGGGCGTCCGCCGCAGCGGTCAGCTCGCCTCGTGCAGCAGGCTCTCCTCCTGGCGCAGGATCTCCGCCAACGTGTTCCTCAGCCCGGGGCCCGGCTCGAGGCCGAGTTCCGTGGACAGCCGGTGGCGGACGCGATGGAAGGTACTGATCGCCTCGGCCTGCCGGCCCGAGCGGTACAGCGCGAGCATCAGCTGTTCGCACAGCCGCTCCCGCAGCGGATGCCGCGACATGAGCTGCTCCAGCTCCGGGATGGTCTCGTGATGAGCGCCCAGCGCCAGTCTGGCGTCGATCATGAGCTCCCTGGCCATCAGCCGGGTCTCTTCCAGGTGGGCGGCGGCCGTGCGGCAGATCATTCCATGGCCGGTGTCGAGCAGCGCGGGACCGCGCCAAGCGCCCAGCGCCCGGGTGAGGAGAGCAATGGCCTCCATGGGTTCGGTGGCGCTCTTGCGTCCCGCCAGTTTCACGTCGGCGACGAACCGCGAAGCGTCCACGTCGCGAGGCGAGAGAGCGAGCATGTAGCCGGACCCGGAGGTTTTGATCACGTGGCGCATCTCCTCCTCGCCGCTCTGCGTCACCAGGGCTCGCCGCAGCCGGGCGATATGCCCCTGGAGTGAGTTCACCGCACTGCGCGGCGGCCGCTCCCCCCAGAGTTCGTCGAGCAGATCGGATGTCGAGACGGTGACTCCGGGTGACAGAGCAAGTGTCGCGACGATGGCTCTGAGCTTTTCACCAGGAATATCAATGAGGACTCCCTGACTACTGACCCGCAATGGCCCCAGGATCTCAATCTGCATTTCTATCCCCCGTTTTTGAAGTGGAGGCGACCACGCGACATGCACCGATACCGGCCTGGAGTGCGAGGCACCTCACCGCGTTCCGATCCGGCCGACTGCCCGACGGACAGCATGATTCGGACGACCCTCACGCGTCACGACTTCCAACGACTGTCCGATTATATCTGTTGGATCTTCCGTCTCTGTCGAACTTTCTGCCGAAAGTAGAACATACACAGGTGCCGGTTTCAGCTACAAGCCTGTTGACTTGTCAGGGGCGGTTGCGGGGCTCTTTTGATGAGATCCAGCCAAGATCCGAAGGTGGACGCCGGCCACCAGCGCGCCCTGCCACCGGAACCTTCGGTTCGAGCCGTCCCGCGCTGGTCAGCGCTCCCGGGATTGCACATGCCTACCGTTGGTATGTAACCTTGTGCCATCCGGTGGGTGCGATACGGGCGGAGGGCGACAGAACTGCGCTGCGCCGGGCCGCTTCCGGTCACCTCACCAGGGAGCCGGACGCTCCGTACTATGGGTCGGGGCAGCTGGCGCCGCGGTCACCAGCGCGCGGCGGCGACAGTCATCCGCGAAAGCCAGGGAGCCTGTCGGCCGTAAGGAGGCGCACGGACATGACGCAGCAGACGGTGACGGCGCAGCGGCGGACCGGGCGGCGTTCCCAGCAGGAGCGGTCCTCCGCGACCACGCACCAGCTCCTGACAGCCGCGCGGAAGCTGTTCGCCTCGGACGGCTACACGGCCGCTTCCCTGGACGCCATCTGCTCGGACGCCAAGGTCACCAAGGGCGCGTTCTACCACCACTTCAGGAACAAGGAAGAGCTCTTCCGCGCGGTGTACGAACGCGAACAGCAGAACCTGTCGAGCGCCATCGCTGAAAGGTACTCGCACTACAGCGACCCCAGGGAGGCGCTGTTCCAGGGCATCCGCGAGTTCCTGGTCAGCTCGATGGAACCCAGTACCCAGCGCATCACCCTCATCGACGCCCCCGGGGCGCTCGGGTGGGAGGCGATGCACGAGATCCGCACCGGCTGCCGGCGCATGCTGTTCTACGGCGTCTCCCAGGCCGTGGGAAAGGACCGCTTCCCCCGGCACGAGATCGAGTCCCTCACTTCCATGATCTACGGAGCGCAGTGCGAGGCCGCCATGGCCATCGCGCACGCCGACGACCCGGACGCGCTGCTCGAGGCGGCCCTGAGCCAGTTCCGCTACCTGTTCGACGCCATCGCCCGCATGCCTCCCACCGCCCAGCCGTAGCACCGCAGACCGACCCCCGGAGGGCCGCATGTCAGAGTCCGTTCTCGTCGCGGGTGCGCGTACGCCCCTCAGCCGCCCTCTGGCGGCGCTGGGACCGCCCTCGCCCGCGGAGCTGGGCGCGGTGGCGATCAGAGAGGCTCTGGGTCGGACGGGGATCGACGGCGCCGGCGTGGGCCGCGTCGTGGTCGGTCACGGTCCCACGGCGGGCGCCGGGCGGGGGCTGAGCCGGCGGGCGGCGCTCAGGGCGGGTGTCGCGCCGGGGGCCGCGCCCCCGCCTGCCGACGACGTGGGGTGCGCGCTGGGCCTGGGGGCCATCGCCCTGGCGGACGAACTGGTCCGGACCGGGAAGCACCATGTGGTCGTCGCGGCCGGTCTGGAGTGCATGCCCTCACCGCCGCGCGGAGCCGCAGCGCCCGGTGGTACGGAGCCGTACAACGAGATGTTCCCGCGAGACCTGGTGGAGTTCTCCGACAAGGACGCCTACGCCGCCGCCCTGGCGAGCCACCCTGGCTTCGGGTACGGGGCCGGCGGACGCGGGCTCGCCGGTGCGGGGAGCGCCGCCGTGACGGCCGGACAGGACGCCGGCCACGTGCCCGAGCACGCCCTGCTCGCCGCCGAGGCCCACGCCCTGCGCAGCGTGAGCGGTCCGCGTACGCCGATCGCGTCCTTCGCCCGTTCGCGCCACCCGGCGCTCCACGCCCCCACGGGGACGGGGACCGGACCGGTGCCCAACGGAGCGGCCGCCCTGATTGTCATGCGCAAATCACTAGCGATGTCGCTCGGCATCGGCTGGCTGGCCGAAATCTCCGCGTACGCGACGGCACCTCCGGCGGACGGGGAGTCGGGAGCACCGTTGGTCCCCTCCCCCGTCCGCGCGCTGGAAAAGGCCCTCGCCACGGCCCGGGTGGCCGCCGTGGACCTGGAGCACACGGAGGTCGATCCCACGCTGCCCGCGTGGGCCAGGGCATCGCTGCACCGTCTGGGAGCCGGCCCGCGCCCCGACGGCTCCCCCGCACGCGGGGACACGCCCGGACTCCCCCTCGGCGCATCGGGCCCCCGCGTCGCGCTTCATCTGGCGCAGGCCCTCAACCGGCGCGCAGGCGGCCTGGGCGGCGTCGTCATGTGCGCCCCGGAAGGCCACAGCGAGGCCCTGCTCATCCGCGCCGCATCCGGTGGCCGCCGCGTCCCCTGAGCGGTGCGCCTGTGGCGGCAGGCGGTTCAGCGGGGCGAGGGCCGCCCGTTCACCCCGAGGTGGACGCCCAGGCGCCGGATGGCCGCCGCCGCGGCGATGGCGTGGCCGCGCGCGTCGACGCGCCGGCCGTCGCTGCCGTAGATGTCCGGATCCGCGTCCGCGGGATGTGCGCTCAGACCCACGTGGATCGCCCCGTGACGCAGGGCCAGTTCGTAGGTGCGCTCCGTCAGCAGGCGCAGCCGCCTGCGCAGCACGTCCCGGTGTTCGGGCGATTGCCGTGCGGGTCTGCGGCTGCCGAACGGCGCGAGCACGACGACCTCGACACCGGCCTCCCTCAGCGGCCCGATGATCCTGGCCAGTTCCGTCTCTGTGGCGTCCGCGTCGAAGTGGTCGCTCAGCACGTCGTTGCCGCCTGCCGCGACGGCGGCCAGGTCGGCCTGAAACGTGAGTGCCTTGGCCAGCTGACGGGCCCTGACCTCGGTGGCGGTCGACTGCGGCTGCGCCAGGTTGAGATAGGCGAGCTCGGGCCGGACCGAGCGCAGGGCGGCGGCCACCCGGTCCGGCCAGGGGGAAGCGCCGTAGCCCTCGTGGGGGTCGCCGGGGCCCCGTGCGAAGTCGTCGCCCAGGACGACGAACCGCCGCCAGGGCGCCTGGGCCAGCAGCTCCGTTGCCATGTCGGGGGCGATGCAGTGGGGGTCGAACCGCTCATCGGTGAAGATGGCGTTCACGAGGTCCTCCTGGTGTGTCGCGGTTCCCGTTCCGGTGTCGTCTCCTGACCGCCCGTCGCACGTCCGGCGGCCAGCGGCGGGTACGAGGCAACCCCCGCGGACCGGCCGCGAGTCGGCGTCCGCAGGGGCAGGCGGGGTTGTGGGGGCACATGAGCGCACGAGGCCGCACGCATGCCGAAGCCCGGGCTCCCGCGGGGGTGAGGAGCCCGGTTGATCCGGCGGGGCGCGGTCCGACGGGGGATGAAACAACCGCGCGTCCGCCGGATCCGATCGAGTGCGGGAACTGCTGCCGGGTCAGCCTCGCTTGGCGGCGAGGTACTCGCCGAGCTTGCGGACGACCTCGGTCGCCACGACCGCGTGACCGCGGGCGTTGAGGTGCAGGCCGTCCGAGGCGAAGATCGGCTCCTTGCCGGCCGGGTGGGTGGGCAGGTCCACGTGCAGGCCGCCCATCCGCTCCGACACTCCCCGGGTGAGGTCGGAGAACTCCCGGATCCGCTGCTGCATGACCGCCTTGTACTTGTCGGGGACGTACGGGGTCCAGGTGTTGTCGAACAGGCCCATCGTCACGACGGTGCAGCCGAGTGCGCGCAGCTCCGAGACGATGCGGGTCTGCTCTGCCTCCACCGCGGCGGCGTCGAAATGCTTCCCCAGCAGGTCGTTGCCGCCGGCCACGACGACCGCGACGTCGGGGCCGAAGGCGAGGGCGGGCTCCAGCTGGGTCGCCCTGATCTGCGCCGCGGTGAGGTCCCGCTCGCCGAAGTTGCGGTACTCCAGATCCGGGTTGGCCCCGCGCAGCGCGGCGGCGACACGGTCCGCCAAGCTCAGGTCCGCGTAACCCTCGACCGGCTCCCGGGCGCCCTCGACGATGCTGTCGCCGATGGCCGCGTACCGGGCCCAGGTGGCACCCTGGAGCTGGGCGGCGATCTCGGCCGTGCCGAGGATGTGCGGGTCCTTCAGCTCCTGGGTGAGCTCCGCGGGCGAGTCGGTGCTCGTCATGACTGCCATCTCCTTCGGGGGATGGGGCGTGAGGTGGGTCCGGGCGGCGGCCGTCCGCTCAGTTGGCGGAGTCGGCGGCGGATGCCTTCCGGTCGGATGCGGAGGCCTGCTCGGCGACGGGGGCCGGGGCCGCCGCGGCGGGCGCGGGCGGCAGCTTGATCGTCAGGCCGAGACCCAGCAGACCGACTACGACCGAGGCGCAGGCCGCGATCAGGTAGATCTGCTCGAAGTCGGCGATCTCGGTGACCTGACCGGAGACCACCGTGGCCAGGACCGCGATACCGAGGGCGCCACCGATCTGGCGGGCGGTCTGGTTCAGGCCCGTCGCCCCCGCGAACTGCAGTGGCGAGACCGAGAGCGCGGCGGCGGTGGAGGTGCCCGTGGTGATGGCGCCCATGCCCACACCGGCGAGGATGCCGAGCGGGAGCCAGTAGGCCAGGAACATCGAGTGGTCGGGCAGGGTGAAGGCGAGCAGGAAGCCGGTGCCCGCGAGGATGGCCGCGCCGCCGGCGGTGGCGAGACGGGGACCGTAGGTGGGCGGCAGCTTGCCCACGCGCAGGGCCACGATCGTCGCGGCGAACGCGCCGGGCGTCATGGCGAGACCGGCCTCCAGCTCGGAGTAGCCCCACACCTGGGTCACGTACAGGACGCCGACCAGGAGCCAGGCGAAGAGCGCGACGCCGTAGAAGAACGCCGCGGCGTTGGCCAGCGCGAAGGTGCGCGAACGCCACAGGGAGATCTCCAGGGCGGGGGCCGGGTGCCGGGCGGAGCGCAGCAGGCTCAGGGCGATCAGCACCGGGCCGCCGATCAGGCAGACGAGGGTGGACGGCTCGGACCAGCCCCACTCGCTGCCCTGGCTGATGCTCAGGCAGAGCATGCCGACGCCGGCGCCCAGCAGGACGGTGCCCAGGACGTCGGGGAGCTTGCGGGCGCCGACGCCGGTCGTGCGCGGGATGCCGGTGGCGCCGTACAGGAAGTACAGGCCGAACGGGATGTTGATGAGGAACAGCGAGCGCCAGCCGGCGAGGTCCACGAGGGCGCCGCCGACCGCCGGGCCCACCGCCGCCGCGAGCGCGGCTGCGGCGCTCCACTGTCCGATGGCCGCGCGCCGGCGCTCGGGCGGGGAGTCCATGAGCACGATGGCGAGTGAGGCCGGGATCATCGCGGCGGCGCCGAGCCCCTGCACCGCGCGGGCGGCCAGCAGGATCTCCAGGTTGGGTGCCACGGCGACCAGCACGGACGCGGCCGTGAAGATGCTGACGCCGCCGATGAACAGCGTCCGCCGCCCGATCACGTCGGCGAGCCGGCCGGCGGGAGCGAGCAGAGCCGCGAAGATCACGGCGTAGATGGTGATGACCCATGACAGGTCCTTGAGCCCCGACCCCAGATCGTCGTGAAGGTCGGGAATGGCGAGGTTCACGACGGTGACATCGAGCACCGCAAGGAACGAAGCGCCGGACGCCAGCAGGAGTAACGATGTCCCCGCCCGCGGCTTCGCGGCCTCGGCACCAGTGGTGGTCACGGGACTTCCCCCTCAAGTTAGATACCGTTGGTAGGAATGTATTGGGCGCCGAGATCGACTGTCAACGAACCTCGGACTTCGTGACCCGCATCACATACCAACAGTAGGTATTAATAGCTCAGACGCAAGACGTCACGCAATGCCTCTGCCGTCTCACGGGCGGTGAGCTTCTCCGGACGCGCCGGACCGGGAACCCCGGGACCGGTCAACGGCCGGATTTCGGGCGGCCGGGGCGAGGACCGGCAGGACGCCGGGGAGGACGTCGATGGTGTAGCCCGACGCCTCGGAGGTGCGCAGTTCGCCGTCGTGCTCGAAGGAGAGCGGCCGGCCGTCGGTCCGCTCGATGACGATGCGCGTGCCCCGTGCGTAGACCACTCCCGGCCGTCCCAGGTGACTGCCGTCCTGGGTCAGTCCGGCCAGTTCCGCCACCCCCGTCTCCCCGCCCACCACACAGACGTCGAGCAGTCCGTCGTCGATGACCGAGTGCGGCAGCAGCTGGAACCGGCCCGCCCGGTAGCGTCCCCCGCCGACGTTGACGAGGGTGACCGCGCCCTCGTGCACGACCTCGCCGTCCACGCTCACCCGCCCCTCGTAGGGCGTGTACGCGCCCAGGAGCTCGGCGACGGCCCGCTGGTACCGGTCCCGCCCCTGCACGTCGAACATGCCGTGCGCCCGCTCCAGCACGTCCGCGACCATGCCCGACCCGGCACCGAGGAGCGCGAGCGCGTCGATCTCGCGTATGTGTGCCATGTCCACGTGGCGCAGCCGGGGCCGGGCGCCGGTCAGCGCCCGGTCCAGGACCTGTTGCCAGGGCGAGTCCGCCCAGATCTCCCGGTAGAAGGAGTTGCCGGTGCCGAAGGGCAGGTTGAGCATGGCCGGCCGCCGCGGCGGCTCGACCCCCGAGCGGGCCAGGCCCGACGCGGCCTCCCGAGTGGTGCCGTCGCCGCCGAGCACGATGAGGGCGTCAGTGACGGACTCGGCCGCTTTCGCGGCGCGCTCCTCCGCGTGACCGGGGTACTCGGTGTGTACGACATGGAGCTGGGGCACCAGGCGGGCGCAGTGATCGACGACCTCGTCGAGACGCCGCCGGTCGCGGGTTCCGGCCTGGGGGTTGGCGATCAGCAGGGCGCTGTTCGCCCAGCCTCGTTCAGTGGTCACTGCCACTCAGCTCCCGGCGGGCCGTGACCAGGCCCATGAAGTCGTCGTCGGAGCAGTACGGCTCGTCGCCGCCGTAACGGCGGACCAGGTCCGGCACGCGCAGCTGCTCCAGCGGTTCGAATCCCGCCGCACGGGCGGTGTCGGCGGCGGACTGCGGGGTCAGCCCGTTGACATACGGCTCGCCCTGCTCGGCGACCTGGCGGGCCATGGCCAGGGCTCCCTCGTAGTGGCTGGTGCCGTTCACCACGGACTCGTCCATGTAGTCGAACAGCAGCAGGCTGCCGGGAGCGACGGCGTCGGCCAGATCGGCGAAGCTGGCCCGGCAGGCCTGGGCGGGCAGGAAGAAGGTGACGCCCAGCCAGCCCACGACGCACGGGGCGGCGTGGTCGAATCCGTGGGCGGTCAGCGCGTCGCGGAGCGAGGCGTCCGCGGTGAAGTCGAGCGGCACGGAGGTGACCGCGTCGGTGCCCAGGCCCGCCGCGGCCAGCGTCTGGAGCTTCGCGGCCTGGGTGGCGGGGTGGTCCACCTCGAAGAAGCGGACGCCCTCCGCCCCGGTGAAGCGCAGTGCCGTGGTGTCGTACCCCGCACCGAGCAGCAGTACCTGGCGTATCCCGGCGTCCACGGCGAGTGCCACCAGATCCTCGAAGTACCGCTGGCGCAGCAGGATCTCCGCGATGAAGCCGCCGTGCGCTCGGTCGAGGCGCTGGAGCCGGTCCAGGGCCTCCTCGGAGGTGACCGGCGGTGGGACGGTGACGAAGAGGTGAGCGTATGTGTCGCCCAGCAAGCGCCGGTCCGGCACGACGACGGCGTCGGCGGCACGGGCGCGGGCCGTGAGGTGGGCCGTCTCACTGGAGTCACCGGATCGCAGCCGGGTCGGTGGTGTTGCGGCAGTCATGGCGGAGGCCTCCCGCTGGGAAATGTGAGGGCGAACAGTCCGTATACGCGCGGAGCGCTCCGCACCCTCGAAAAAGGTTCCGCCTTCTTTTGGAGGGGTGGGGCCGCTCGTCGCGTAACACCCGCACAGGCACCGAAACGTGTGGGAGGAAGACCAGTGACGACGCTCACCGAAGAGCTGGCGGAATGGGCGAGTGCGCTGCGCCTCGACGACGTACCGGATGACGTCGTGGCCACCGCGAAGCTCCAGATACTGTCCCAACTCGCCGCCGTGCGCGCCGGGATCGACCACCCGCTGGGGCAGCGGTTCATACGCGCCTTCGGGGCACCGTTCCAGGAGGATCCGGCCCGCTCCGCCTACGTGCTGGCCGGCCTCGGCTCGTGGCTCCACTACGACGACACCGCGTACGCCGGGCACCTGTCCAACTCGACGGTGACGGTACCCCTCGCCTACGCCCGGCATCAGCAGCTGACCGGGGAACAGTTGCTGACCTCGGTCGTCGTGGCGAACGAGGCGGCGGCGCGGATCACCGCGGCCACCACGCTCGGGCCGTTCCGCGGCCAGAGCGCGGCGTTCACCCATGTGACGGGCGCGATAGCCGGGCGGCTGCGCGGCGAGAACGCGTCGGCACAACGCTGGGTGGACACGCTGGGGCTGGGCTTCGGGCTGCCGCCGCGGACGGTGCCGGTCGGGTTCCTGGACGGGGACGCCAAGCTCTTCGGGGCCTCCACCCCGGTGCGGGTGGGACTGGACGCGTGCGACGCGTCGGCGGTGGGTCTCGCGGGCAGCCCGGTGATCATCGAGCATCCGGAGGGGTTCCTGTCGCGTTTCGCCACGGTTCCCCTCCCGGAAGCGGTGGTGGCGGGACTCGGCAGGCGCTGGCACACCCGGACGACGTCGTTCAAGGTGCACCCGGGCGGGCCGGGGATGGACTCGGCGATCGATGTGGGGCTGGAACTGCACCGGCTGCTGTCGTCGCCCGAACGGCCGCTGCGGGCAGCGGACATCGAGGAGATCAGTGTCGACACCTCGCTGTACACGGCGGTGGTGGAACGACGGGCGGCGGAGTACCTGCACGGTCCCGCCTCCCCGGTCAGCGCGCTGGTGTTCTCGCTGCGCTACACGCTGGCCACAGCGCTGCTGACCGGGCAGTTGAGCACCGACGACTTCAGCGAGAAAGGCCTGTCGGACGAGGAACGCTGGGCGCTCGCGGAGCGGGTCGACGTGCGTCTGGACCAGGAGATGACGCGGGAGCTGTTCCACTGCGAGGTGCCGTTCGGAGAAGCTCTGCGGCAGGCCGGGCCTCGGGGCAAGGAGTGGCTGCGGCAGTTCGGCGCGGGCTGGGAGGGCGACGGGTCCTGGCTCGTCGATCTGGTCGGTGAACTGCCGCCGCCGAGCACGGACTTCACGGACGCCCGCAAGGTGACCGGTGCCCGGGTGCGGGTCGTCCTGAAGGACGGGCGCGCGGTCACGCGTGAGCTGGACGTACCCGTGGGTGCGGTCGGGGCGCGGGACAGCCGGCCGATCGCGGAGCTGGTGCGCGACAAGTGGTTCTCCTCGGGCGGCGGGGAGGAGTTCGCCGACGGCGTCGACCGTCTGGAACGCGCCTCGGCGGACGAGGTCGCCGGTCTGATGGCGCTGCCCCTCGGCTGAGAGACGCCACGGCCCGGAGCAGCCCCTGTCGAGGGCTGCTCCGGGCCGTGGCGCGCGGCGGGTGGGCCGAGACCGTCGGCGCGTCGGCTCGCTAGCCTGCCGGGGTGCTCCCGTCGGGGCCGGAGGCGGCGAGCGCGCCCTGCGCTATCGCCTCGTGGACCTCGTCGCGGCGTGCCTCCATCTCGCGGCGCTCCGCGTCCAGGGCCTCCGCCTGGAGTTCATCGGACTCCATCAGCTTGACCAGGTCGGCGCCCGCCAGGTCGAGGACGCCCATGTCGTCGTAGGCCTTCTGGATGCGCGGGCTCCACAGACCGATGTCCTTGACGCACGGCACGATGCGGGTGAAGAGCAGGGAGCGGAAGGCCCGCATGCGCGGACCGTTGTTCATGTACTCCATGCACTCCTTCATGTCGAAGCCGAGGTTCTCCCAGACCTCCTGCATCCGCAGCCGGTCGCGCATGAGGTAGCAGCCCTCGATGATGAACTCCTCGCGCTCGGCGAGTTCCTGGCTGCTCAGGTTCTTGTAGTAGTCCCGCAGTGCCAGCCGCCCGAAGGCCACGTGCCGGGCCTCGTCCTGCATGATGTAGGAAAGAATCTGCTTCGGCAGCGGCTTGGTGGTCTTGTCGCGCAGGATCCCGAACGCGGCGAGCGCGAGCCCCTCGATGAGGACCTGCATGCCGAGGTAGGGCATGTCCCAGTGGGACCCGCTCAGCGTCTCGCCGAGCAGCGTCTTGAGATGGGGACTGATCGGGTAGGACATCTCGATCTTCTCCTGCACGAACCGGGAGAAGAGCTCGACGTGCCGGGCCTCGTCCATCACCTGGGTCGAAGCGTAGAACTTCGAGTCCAGGTCGGGGACGGACTCGACGATGCGCGCGGAGCAGATCATGGCGCCCTGCTCGCCGTGCAGGAACTGGCTGAACTCCCAGGCGGCCATGTGCTGCCGCAGTTCCCGCTTCTCCTGCGCGTTCAGCTTCGCGTACTGGTTCGATCCGTACAGTCCCAGCGTGTGTTCGGGGGTTCCCAGGGCGTCACAGGGGTCGACTTCGAGGGACCAGTCGATGCGCTTGGTGCTGTCCCACTGCTTGTCCTTGCCCTTTTGATAGAGACTCAGCAGACTCTCGCGCTCGGAGTCGTATTCCCATGTGAAGTGGGACTGACCCTGCATGGGGAAGCTCCAGGCGAGTTCGCTGTCGTCGCCGATACGGGCACTGGTGCTGGACATCAAAAGACATCTCCCGCGGTTGCGATGAACGCTGCACGGCTACATGGCCGGCGACATGAACACGTCGCCGGCCATGTCGCCGTCCTCGTCTGCAAGCGCAGCGGAGAGAGCAGGATTCGAACCTGCGGGGGGTACGAGACCCCTGCCGAAGCTCAGCTCCGGCCCCGTTGGGCCGCTACGGGAATCTCTCCTCGGTGCTGTGACTACCGTGCCAGGCGTCCCTGACATACCGCTGAGACAAGGATCTCAGCCGCCGACTTGTCAAACTTGGCCAGTGAGAGCCCGAGCAGGGCCCCGCCGTCCGGGCATGAGGTTCGGGCAAGGGGTTCGGGCCGCCGGAACGCGCGGGGGGGGTGACGTTCCGGCGGCCGGTTCGGCGCCGGCGCCCGGCCGGGCCGGGGCTCCGGGAGGGCGACAGCGGCGGTCAGTAGCGGTAGTGGTCCGGCTTGTACGGGCCCTCGACCTTGACGCCGATGTACTCGGCCTGCTCCGGACGGAGCGTGGTCAG
>NZ_BMTT01000038.1 GCF_014649815.1 Streptomyces mutabilis
GACCGCCCGCCACTGCCACTACCGAAGAAGAACCAGCTCAGGCAACGATTTCTAACTGGAGTACTAGGGCGTTCAAGAGCGGGTAGTCGTACGCGTCCCCGCCGTACGGGCCGCTCTCCTGGCCCAGGTGCCGGCGGAGCATGTCCACTTCCTCGCTCGGGAGGGAGTCGGGCAGGTTGAGCGTGAGCTGGAGTGTGTAGGGGTCGGCCATGGTCGTCAGGCTACGAGGCCGGCCTCCCGGCGTCCGTCGGGGACCTTGTTGTCAGTGGTCGCCGATAGATTCGATCTCGTTCCGCCGAGGTGGCGTGAACTCCCCCTTCGCATGCATGGGAGATGGTGCGTTGTCGGTCCGGGAGAAGTCGAGCACGGCGCGGGTGGTGCCGTCCGCGCGGCCGAGGAAGCTCGCCAAGGTGCCGTTCGTCGAGTTGGCCGACGGGCGGTTGCAGGGTGTGGTGTCCAGCGGTTCGGACATCGGGCGCGTGTACGTGTCGTCGGTCGCTGCGGGATCGTACGCGTATGCGTGCAGTACCAACAACAACCGTCCGTGCGGCGGGGCGCGCGGCTCGTTCTGCAATCACATCCGGGCGCTCGTCGGTGAGGCGGTGCTGCAGTACGGGGCCGAGCGGGTGGGTCGGTATCTGAAGGTCGACGCCGAGGGCGCCGCCGACGCTCACGCCCTCACGTCCGTCATGACGGGCTCGCGGCCCGGGCCGGGCGACGGTTCCGCGGCGGCGCAGGTGTTCAGTCGGTTCCTGCGGCATCTCGCCTATCTCGAACTTCCGGCGAGCACTGGTCCGTTGCCGGAGATGCAGTGGTTCCCGACGACCGGGGCGGTGGCGGCCTGATGCGTGCCGATCTGCTTGTCGACGCCGTGGACGGGCTCGACGAGGCCCTGGCCGCCGTGGACGGTTTCGACGCCGCTCTCGTGGGTGGACTGCTGCGTCCGCAGCCCGGCCAGGCCGGGGGGCTGGCCGGGCTCGCCGACGCCGTCGCGGGGACGCCGCTCGCCTCACGGGTCGCCGAGGCCGCCGACAAGACGGCCGCCGGGGCCGGTGACGAGGGACACTTCGTCGCGCTCGCCGCCGCCCGTACGGCGTTGCTCGGGTCCGTGCACGACGCACTCACCGCACGGGTGGAGGAGGCCATCGGCAGGCCGGCGGCAGCCGATGCCGCCGGGGGCCCGGTCGCCGGTGACGAGCACGCGGCGAACCTGTGTGCCGCCGCCCGCAGTTGGCTGTGTGATCTGGCGAGGGCCGGCTGGCAGGGCATCGATCACGACCTGGTCGGCGGGGCCGCGTCCGTGGTCTCCGCGATGCTGCCCGACCCGGCGCTGCGTCGGCTCGCGACGCTCCTCGACGGGTTCGCCGCCGAGCTGGCCGCGTCCTGTCCCGGGGCGTCCCTGGAGCGGGTGCCGGTGCGTCGCTGGGCGGATCTGTGGTCGCGGGCCCTGTTGCTGACGCTGCCCGGGGCGGGCTCCGCGCCCGCGGTCGGTGAGGTGACCGGCCGTCTGCTGCCGCTCGGCGTCGACGTCCAGGAGCACGCCACCGCAGTTCAGGCGCAGGTGCACGCGGTGTTCGAGCCGTCGGACGGGGGTGCGTCGCGGCTGGTGCGGGCCTCGGTGTCCGCGCCCAAGCCCGACACGGTCGTCGGGGCCGGTCTGTGGCAGTTGCTGCGGCCGCACATGTCCCTGCTGGGAGCCGTGGGCGAAGGCCGCTCCATGGAGCTGGACGCGATGCCGGCCACCGCCGAGGGTGACCTGATATGGGACGACGCCCGCGCCCGGTCGGGTGAGCCCGCCGACGCGTTCGTCACCGCCCGGGTGGCGTTGCCGGCCGCCGCCGCGTCCGCCGTGTCGCCGCTCGACCGGCATCCGGCCCGGATCGCGGTGCCCGTCCTGCTGGAGGGGTACGGCGTGGAGGAAGCCGAAGGGGACGGCGGGCTCGTGTTCGAGGTCGCCGGGTGCCGTATCGGGGTCGACGCCGGCCGGGTGCCGGCCGCCGGGCCGCTGACGCTGGAGGTGGTGGCCTCGTCCGGGGCCTGCCTCGGGCTGCTGCGCTGGGACGCCGGGGCGTTCCTGCTCCAGCCGCTCGCCGTCGAGCGGACCGTGCGGAAGAAGGCCGTCGCCGTGCACGCCGGGGCCTGGGCCGGGGGTACGACCGACAAGGCGGGGGTCCGGGCCGAGAAGGCCGCCACCGACGCCGTCAAGGTGCTGCGCGAACGCGCGGGGAAGCTGCTGCGGAAATGACCCACCGAACTGGCGAACACGGAGCGGGCGCGGACGCCGCGGCCGGCGTCCCCGACCTGGACGACAACCGTCGGCAGGTGCTCTACTGGCGCCTGCTCGCCCGGCTCTTCGACCACGAGGAGCAGCCCGCCCTGGAGTCGGCGAGTCTCGCCGTCGTCGAGGACATCGGTCTGCCGTCCGCCCTGCTCGACCCGAGGGCGTCCGTCGGCTCCGTCGTGCAGCGGCATCCCGAGCTCGCGGCCGAGTTCGACGGGTTGATGACGCCCGAGACGGAGGAGGAGGGCGGGCGTGACCGGGCCGCCGAGGTGCGGCGCGCGGCGCTGGCGTCGAAGGTGCTGCTGAACGTCTTCGCCTCCGGCCCCGGCACGGTCACCGCCGAGCAACTGACCCGCTGGCAGTCCGACGCCGAGTGGCTCGAGCGGGCCCTCGGCTGCCGGCCCGGCGAGCTGCGGGGCGGACGGGGCGGCGCGGGACGGGCGGGTGCCGCGGGCGGTACCGGTGTCAGCCCGACGGGCACCGGTGTCGGCGGGCCCGCGCCCGACCTCAGCCGTCTGATTCCCGCGATCGGTCCGGAGCTCGGCTCCATCGAGGCGGGTCTCGTCAAGCGCATGCACCTGCGTGAGGTGCTGGCCGATCCCGCGCTGGCCGCGCGGCTGACGCCGAGCATGTCGTTGATCGAGCAGTTGCTGCGCGACAAGGACAACCTGTCCGGGGTGGCCCTCAGCAACGCCAAGGCGCTGATCCGGCGTTACGTCGACGAGGTCACCGAGGTGCTGCGCACTCAGGTCGAAAAGTCCACGGTCGGCGAGCTGGACCGGTCCGTGCCGCCCAAGCGGGTCTTCCGCAACCTCGACATCGACCGCACCATCTGGAAGAACCTCACCAACTGGAGCCCGGAGGAGGAGCGGCTCTACGTCGACCGGCTCTACTACCGGCACACCAGCCGCAAGACGACGCCCCAGCGGCTCATCGTCGTCGTGGACCAGTCGGGGTCGATGGTCGACTCGATGGTCAACTGCACCATCCTGGCGTCGATCTTCGCCGGGCTGCCGAAGGTGGACGTCCACCTGATCGCGTACGACACGCAGGCGCTGGATCTCACGCCGTGGGCGCACGACCCGTTCGAGACGCTGCTGCGCACCAAGCTCGGGGGCGGCACCGACGGCACCGTCGCCATGGCGCTCGCCCAGCCGAAGATCGCCGAGCCGCGCAACACCGTCGTGGTGTGGATCTCCGACTTCTACGAGTGGCGGCACCAGGAGCTGTTCGACAGCATGGCCGCCGTCCACCGCTCCGGCGCGAAGTTCATCCCGGTCGGGTCGGTGACCAGCTCCGGGCGCGGCAGCGTCAACCCGTGGTTCCGGGAGCGGTTCAAGGACCTGGGCGCGCCGGTGATCTCCGGTCACATCAAGAAGCTCGTGCACGAGCTCAAGACGTTTCTCACCTGATCACCGAGTACATCTCCTTCGTCTCGTAGTGATCACCGTACGGAAAGGCCTTCCCTCATGTCCGACCTGCTGCGCGCGCCCGCCGAGATCAAGTACGCCGAGGAACTCGACTGGCTGGAGTCGATCGACGACAACCCCAAGCCGTTCTCGTGGCGCCTGTCGCCGAAGATGGTCCGTCTGTTCATCCTGGGCTCGGAACGCGCCGACGGCCTGGACCGGGACGTCTCGCAGAAGTGGTTCGGTGACCGCAGTTTCGTGGAGCGGTCGATCGTCACCCTCGCCTCCGACCGCGGGCTGCTGCTCATCGGCGACCCCGGTACCGGCAAGAGCTGGCTGGCCGAGCTGCTGTCCGCCGCGATCAGTCGCAACTCCACGCTGGTGGTGCAGGGCACGGCCGGCACCACCGAGGACCACATCAAGTACTCCTGGAACGTCTCCATGGTCATCGCCAAGGGACAGTCGCGCGAGTCGATGATCCCCTCGCCGATCATGACCGCGATGGAGGCCGGTTCCATCGGCCGCTTCGAGGAACTGACTCGGTCGACCAGTGACGTCCAGGACGCGCTGATCTCGATCCTCTCCGAGAAGTACATTTCCGTACCCGAACTGGAGAGCGGCAGCGGTGACGACAACATCGTCTTCGCCAAGCCCGGCTTCTCGATCATCGCCACGGCCAACAGCCGCGACCGAGGCGTCAACGACCTGTCGTCCGCGCTCAAGCGCCGATTCAATTTCGTGCGCATACCGGTCGTGACGAACAAGAAGAGCGAGGCGGAGATCGTCCGCTTCCGCACCGAGGAACTGCTGCGCCGGCACTCCATCGACCTGGACGTGCCGCCGACCCTCCTCGACGTGCTCCTCCAGAGCTTCGCCGACCTGCGTGCCTCCGCCGCCGCGGCCGGCAGCGACGACGAGAAGCTGGAGTCCGCGCTGTCCACCGCCGAGCAGATCGGCGTGCTGGAGGACGCCGTCCTGCACAGCAACTTCTTCGGCGAGCGCGCGCTGACCGCCCGTACACTCGCCTCCTCCCTCGTCGGTTCCCTCACCCGCCGCGAGCCCGAGGACCTGGCCATCCTCAACAAGTACCTGCACGGCGTCGTCGAGCCACGCAGCAAGGAGGAGGGCGGCTCCTGGCCCGAGTTCCTGGAGGGCGGCCGCGACGCGATCGCCACGCTGTCATGAGCGGGCCCCAGGAGAGCACGTCGTTCGCGGCGCTCCGCGGGCAGTTGCAGGAGGCCGCGGCGGCGTTCGCGGGCGGGCCGGACGCGCTGGAGGGCATCCTCCTCGGGCTGGTCGACGACGTCGACCGCGCGGTGCGCGAGCCGCTGGAGATATTTCCCGTCTGCCACCACTCCCCCGCCTCGGCGACCGCCATGGCCCGCCGGCTGCGGGAGAAGCAGCCCAAGGTGGTGTACCTGGAGCTGTGCGAGGACATGGCGCCGCTGCTGACCGAGCTGCGCAACTGCCGGCTGCCGGTGGCGGTGCAGGCGTTCGCCGGTGACGTCGACGGCTTCCCCCAGGAGTGGGCGCCGTTGTCGGTCGTCGCGCCGATCACCGAGGCGTCCGCCGAGTACCAGGCGATCGCGTACGCCCTCGACACCCCGGGGGTGGATCTGGTCCTCGTCGACCGGTCGGCGGACCACGTCTTCCAGTGGGACAGCAGGGGTGAGAGGGGAGCCGAGGACGGCGAGGCCCCGGAGGAGCCCGAGGCCGCGCTGCACGGCGAGGCCGTCGGCGTCGGGATCGGCGACCTGCGCCCGCGCTTCGCCGAGCTGGAGGAGCACCTGCTGCGCCACGGCAAGGTGCGGCACTGGTCGGAGTGGTGGCACCAGTACGTCGAGGTGCCGCTCGGTGACGGCGCGGCCGACCACGACACCTACCGCCAGGTCATGTTCCTCATCGGCAGCCTCTTCCGGCGACTCGCCCCCGGTGACGGGGCCCGGGTCCGGGTGGACGAGGACCGCGAGCGGTACATGTGGACCCGGATGCGTGAGCACATGGGCGCGACCGGGACCGATCCGGCGGACGCGCTGTACGTGTGCGGGGCCTTCCACGCGGCCAGCCGGGTGGCGGAGTTCGGGGTGGACGGCAGCGACACGTTCACCGTCTCGCCGCGTTCCGGCACCACCTGGCAGTACGGGCTGATCCCGTCGAGTCACGCGGCGATCGAGGCGCAGTTCGGCCTCGCGGCCGGTTCGGTGTCGATCGCGGCGACGGAGTGGGCGAAGAGCCTCAAGCGCACCCGTGTCCAGCCGTACCGGCTGGCGGGTCAGACGGGTGGGAAGAAGCGCCCCGCGAAGAAGGCCGCGACGGCTCAGCAGGCGCACGTCTCCTCCGTCCCGGCGGCGGACCCCGCCGCCGGGGACCGGCTGTCCGGGTTCCTCCAGCGGCCACCCGTGATCGACACACTGGACGAGGCGGAACTGCTCGGCTGGTCCGTGGACATCGTGCGCGCCGCCCGGCGGGCCGGCTACCTCGCCTCCACCGCCGACGCCATCGCGGTCTTCGAGACGTCGATCCTGCTCGCCGGCATGCGGGACCGGGCCAAGCCGACGCCGTACGACTTCCAGGACGCGGCGGTCACCTGCATCGAGAAGGACGTCGTCCCCGGGCGGCGAGACGTGCGGCGGCTCGTCGAGATCATGATGGGCGGCGACCGGATCGGCCAGGTCGGCTACGAGGCGCTGCCGCCGCTCGCCCGCGACGTGCACGACCGGCTGGCGCCGCTCGGGCTGAAGCTCCAGCAGCGCGGTGTGCAGCGGGCGCTGCTCGACATGGCGTCGCGGCCGGAGCTTCAGGCGTGTTCCGATGTGCTGTGGATGCTGCGGCGCCTGATGCCGCACGGTGCGGCGCGGCCGATCATGGGCGAGCGGAAGCTGGGCGAGCGGTCCATCCAGGAGTCCTGGGACGTGGCGCTCGGCACCCACCAGCGGGCGCTCATCGAGCTGGGCTACGAGGGCGTCAGCATCGAGCAGGTCCTGGAGCAGCGGCTGCGACGTGACGCCTACGGGCCGCGGGCGACGACGGCGACCGTGCTGGCCGCCGTGGAGGACGCGACCCTGTACCTGGGCAGCCGGCGCCTCGCCGACGAGCTCGGCACCCACGCGCTGAAGGTGCTCGCCACCGAACGCAGCGTCGACGGCGCCCCGGAGGTGCTGCGGCGGGTGCGGGCCTTGCTGGCGTACTACCGGACCAGCGAGCCGGTGCTGCCGGCGTGGATCGAGTCGTTCGTCAGGACCGGGTACGCGCACTACTGCACGCTGCTGCCGACGGCGTTCCGGGACGAGGACGCGACGGTCGGGCAGGTCGCGGCGATGCTGGGCTTCCTGTTCAGCATGGAGGGCCTTGCCCTGTCGCTGGGCTGCGACCGGGCGCAGCTGGAGCTGGCGGTCGCCCAGTCGCATCCCGAGGACCCGTCCAAGACGGCCCTGCTGTGGGCGGCGCAGGTGCAGCTGGGCACGCTGTCGCGGGCCGAGCTGCGGGCCCGCTGCGACGAGCTGCTGGACAACCCCCTGGTGGTGCCCTCCTATCCGCGCTACCTCAGCGGCTTCGTCCACGCGCTGGAGCCCGTGCCGGGGCTGGCGGACGTGGTCGTGGAGGCGGTGTCGAACGCGTTCGGGCGGCTGCCGGACCCGGTGCTGCTGCCGTGGCTGCCGCTGCTGATCACGACCCTGCGGTCCGGCGCCGCGGATCTCGCCCCGCTGCTGATCCGCGAGGCCGGGCGGATCTTCCCGGGCCGACTGGAGGCACTGGACACGTGGGTGCCGCCGTGGCGGGCGCCCGTGGCGACGTCCGGGGCCGTGCGGGCGGACGCCGGCCGCCGGGGGGCGGAGCTGCTTCCGGCGCACCCGGCTACCTGCGACGCGGTGGCCGACCTGCTGGGCTGCACCGAGGGCTGGGCGCGCCCCGGGGTCCCGGTCGGAGCTGCGCGGTCGGGAGTCGAGCTGCTGGCCGCCCATCCGGCGACCTGCGACGCGGTGGCGGAGCTGCTCGGCTGCGACGGGGAGTGGGCGGCGCGGACCGGCGGCACCCAGTCGCCGGAGGCTTTGCTGACGAGCCGTCACTCCGCGACGTCGGTTGCGCTGGAGGCGCTTCTGACGGGCATGTGACGGGCGCGTGCCGGGGTGGGCCAGGGCTGTGGTGGTCCCACGGGCCCGCGGGGTCCTAGCCCGCCCACGAGCGCAGCTTCTCCGGGTTGCGCACCACCCAGATCCGGTTGACGTGCCCGCCGGTGGCATCGAACGCGGCGACGGTCGTCACAGCGCCCGCGCGCCGGGCCACCAGACCCGGCAGCCCGTTGACCGACCGTTCGAGCAGTTCCAGTCCGGGAGCCCGGTCAGCGATGCCCACCATGTACCGGGCGATGTGCGCGCCCCCCTCGATCGGGCGCAGCGCGGTGCCGGCCAGCCCGCCGCCGTCGGCCGTCATCACGGCCGCCGGGTCGAGGAGCCCGACCAGTGCCGCGATGTCCCTGCTCTCCCAGGCCTCCTTGACGTGCCGCACGACGTCGACCTGTCCGGTAGCCGTCACCGGACTCCGTGCCTCGCGCACCCGCCGCCGGGCGGAAGCCGCCAGTTGCTTGCAGGCCGCCGGGGAGCGGCCGAGGACGTCGGCGATCTCGGCGAACGGGTACCGGAAGACGTCGTGCAGGACGAACGCCACCCGCTCGGCCGGCGTCATCGACTCCAGGACGACGAGGAAGGCCATGGTCACCGACTCGTCCGTGACGATCTGGTCGGCGGGGTCCGCGGCGAGCGCCAGGTCGGCGCCGCCCGGGTGGTCCCACTCGGTGCGGTCGGGCAGCGGCTCGGGCAGCCACGCCCCGACGTAACGCTCACGACGGGCCCGCGCCGAGCCGAGCAGGTCCAGGCAGACCCGGCTGGTCACCGTCGTCAGCCAGGCACCGGGAGACAGGATCCGGTCCCGCCGCCCCGGCGGCAGCGCGTACCAGCGCGCGTAGGCGTCCTGGACGGCGTCCTCGGCCTCGGTCACAGAACCCAGCAACCGGTAGGCGACGTTGATGAGCCGGCGTCGCTCGTCGGCCGCTCCCCGTACACCGCTCCCGACCGTTCCCATGCTACCGACCGCCCCCTCGCCTTACCTCTCGCGGGTCCGCGTCGTCGAACCGGTGAGACCTTATCGATCCACTGCCCACGGGCGGAAAAGGAGACGTGTCATGGCCACTCAGGTGACGGCGACGGCGAACGCAGGGCGCGGCTCCTCCTTCCTGCGGATCGCGATCGCTGCGCAGACCCTGGCCATCTTCTTCCAGGCGGTCTCCGCGGGCCTGCTGCTGACCTCGTCGTACGGCGCGACCCTGCACGACGTGGGCGCCCGCGTGATGTACGGGGCTTCGATGCTCTACGTGCTGGCCGCGGTGCTGGCGTGGAAGCCGGGTGGCGGCTCGTCCCGGCCCGTGTGGCACGCGGCAGGCTTCCTCGTGCTCGCGTCCGTCCAGGTGGTGGTCGGCATCGCACACGTGCCGTCGGTCCATCTGCCCCTGGGGGTACTGATGTTCGGCCTGAGCGTGCTGGCACTGGCCCGGCGCTGAGGTCGGCCACCCGGACGGTCGACCGGGCGTCCGGCCCCGGCGCGGACGCGCGCACCACACGGGCTCGTCCGCGTCGGGCTCGCCGACCGTGGCGTCGACGCTGGTACAGGGCTCCTGAGCTGGGCCGGGGCTGCCCCCGCCCGGGAATGGGCGGAGGCAGCCCCCCGTGCCCTACCGCGCCCGCACCACGGCCGGCGCCGGCGCGTAGCCGGTCGGCCGGGCCGTGAACGTGCCGCGGCCTTGGGTGCGGCTGCGCAGCCGGGTCGCGTAGCCGAACAGTTCGGCCAGCGGCACGGTGACCGTGACGACCGCCGCGCCGCTCCGCGTGTCGGAGCCGGTGACCCGGCCGCGGCGGGCGGCGAGGTCGCCCAGCACGCCGCCGACCGCGTCCTCGGGCACGGTGACCGTGACCTCGACGACCGGTTCCAGCAGGACCATCTTCGAGACGCGCAGGGCGTCGCGTAGACCGAACCGGCCGGCGGTGCGGAAGGCCGTGTCCGAGGAGTCCTTCACATGGGTCTGGCCGTCGGTGAGCGTGACCCGGAGGCCGGTCACCGGATGCCCGCCGAGGGGACCCTCGGCCAGGGCGTCCCTGCAGCCCGCCTCGACGGCTCGCACGAACTCCTGGGGCACGCGCCCGCCGACCACCGTGGAACGGAACTCGAAACCGCCCTCCGTCCACGGCTCCACGTCCAGGACGACGTGCGCGAACTGACCGGACCCACCGTCCTGCTTGACATGCCGGTACGCGAAGCCGGTCACGCCCTCGCCGACCGTCTCGCGGTACGCCACGCCCGGCCGTCCGACGGTGACCTCCAGACCGTGCTCGCGGCGCACCCGCTCCACCGCGACCTCCAGGTGCAGTTCACCCAAGCCCGACAGGACGGTCTGCCCGGTTCCCGGGTCGGTCCGGACGGCCAGCGAGGGGTCCTCCTCGGTCAGCCGTGCCAGCGCCGAGGCCAGCCGGTCCGTGTCGGTGGCGCGCCGGGCCTCCACCGCGACGTGCACGACCGGCTCGGCGACGCCCGGAGGTTCCAGGACGAGCGGGGCGCCCGGCGCGCACAGGGTGGAACCGGCGCGGGCGGTCTTCAGCCCGACCACCGCGACGATGTCCCCGGCCACCGCGCGTTCCAGCGGGTCGTGGCGGTCGGCCCGTACCCGCAGGAGGCGGCCGACGCGCTCGGTGCGTCCGGTGCCCGTGTCCCGCACGGTGTCTCCCTTCTCGATCGTGCCCGAGTACACCCGCAGGTACGTCAGCCGTCCCGTCGGGGTGGCGTTCACCTTGAACGCCAGTGCCGCCATCGGCGCCGCCGGGTCGGCGGGCCGTTCCTGCTCCGTGCCGTCGTGGGTGCCGCGCACCGCCGGAACGTCCAGCGGCGAGGGCAGGTACGCCACCACGGCGTCCAGCAGCGGTTCGACACCGCGGTTGCGGTAGGCCGAGCCGCACAGCACCACCACGCCGTCGCCGGCGCGGGTCAGGTCGCGCAGGGCGCCGGCGAGGGTGGCCGCGCTGAGCGTCTCCCGGTCGCAGAACTCCTCCAGCGCGGCCGGGTGCCGTTCCGCCACCGCCTCCTCCAGCAGTCGCCGCCTGCGGGCCGCCTCCTCCCGAAGGACGTCGGGCACCGGGCCCTCCTCGGCGGTCTCCGCTCCGTCCGTCCACACCAGGGCGC
This sequence comes from Streptomyces mutabilis, assembly GCF_014649815.1. Lineage (GTDB taxonomy): Bacteria > Actinomycetota > Actinomycetes > Streptomycetales > Streptomycetaceae > Streptomyces > Streptomyces mutabilis. The sequence goes on from NZ_BMTT01000038.1 coordinate 10,915, forward strand.
GCATGCGCAGCAGGTCGACGACGCCGGTGAAGGCGTCCTTGGCACCGATCGGCAGTTGCACGACCAGAGGCACCGGGTGCAGGCGCTCCCGGATCGAGTCGACCGCGGTGTCGAGGTCGGCGCCGGCGCGGTCCATCTTGTTGACGAACGCGATCCTCGACACCCCGTGCCGGTCGGCCTGCCGCCACACGGACTCGCTCTGCGGCTCCACGCCCGCGACGGCGTCGAACACGGCGACCGCGCCGTCCAGCACGCGCAGGGAGCGCTCGACCTCGTCGGCGAAGTCGACGTGCCCCGGGGTGTCGATCAGGTTGATCCGGTGGCCGTCCCAGGAGCAGCTGACGGCCGCGGCGAAGATGGTGATGCCGCGGTCGCGCTCCTGCGGGTCGAAGTCCGTGACGGTCGTGCCTTCGTGGACCTCGCCGCGCTTGTGGGTGGTGCCGGTGGTGTAGAGGATCCGCTCGGTGACGGTGGTCTTGCCGGCATCGACGTGGGCGAGGATGCCCAGGTTGCGGACGGCGGTGAGGGGGTTGGTGACGGTGCGCACGGCCCGTGGCCTTTCGCTGGTGTGTGAGCGGGGCGGCGCGATTCCCGGGGGGAGGACGGAACGAGCTGAGAGCTCGCCGCACCCCGGCGGGAGCGGTCGCTCGTTGCTCGTTGTCCGTCAGCTGCTCGTCGCGGGCTTCCGGTGCCGGCCGCGCTGCGGACACCGGACCGCCGGAGACACGAGGATCACCTCGTACCGGGACGGGGGAACGACGGCAGCGGTGCGGATACGCACGGCCCGGCTCCCCTCACTCGATCTCGATGTCGTAGTGAGTGTAGGGAAGCCGGGAGGGACTCCGCAGCGCATTTTCGGTACGCCACCGTACGTCGCCGCGCGCACAACGCGAGATGCCGACCGGGATCTCTCCCGGCCGGCATCTCGCTCGACCCGCTCTGTGTCCGAGGGGGGACTTGAACCCCCACGCCCGATAAAGGGCACTAGCACCTCAAGCTAGCGCGTCTGCCATTCCGCCACCCGGACTAGGTGTCTGCCGCCTGCGCGGTCTTCCCCTCGCGGCGACATGGACAACCATACCAAGGTTTCGCAGTGCCTTTCACCTGCGTTTCCTTCCCCTGAGTGCCGGTCCGGGGCCGACGGCCCCACTGCGCCTAAGGTCGCACCATGAGTGACTGGACGGTTACCCGGAGCCCGCTTCCGCGTCGTCGGCCGCGCGCGTTGTCGCCGCTCAGGGAGCATCTGCGGGACACGTTCTGGTTCGCGCCCACCGCGGCCATGGTGGGCGTCTTCGTGGTGTGGCTGGTGGCCCAGGAGCTCGACGCCGCTCTCGTCCGGTCGTTGCAGGACGACGGTGACTACGGGACGGTCGCCGAGCTGCTGCGGTTCGCGGACGACGCGAAGACGGTGGTGTCCGCGGTCGGCTCGGCGATGATGACGTTCATCGGTGTGGTGTTCAGCATCTCGCTGGTAGCCGTGCAGATGGCGAGCGGGCAGTTCACCCCGCGGGTGGTGCGGCTCTTCGTGCGCAGCCGGATCACGAAGGCGACCTTCGCCGTCTTCCTCGCCACCTTCGTGCTGACGCTGCTCGTCCTGACCAGCTACGACAGCACCTCCGATCCCCGGGTGACGACCTCCGTCCCGCTGGTGCAGTCGGTGCTCACGCTCGTCATGGTCGCACTGAGTCTGCTGTTGTTCGTGATGTACGTGAACGGGACGCTGCGTCTGATGCGGGTCAGTCATGTGATCGCCCGAATCGCCGCGGAGTCCTTCCGGGTGGCGGCGCTGATGCCGGCCGCGGCGGACGGCGGGCGGGTGCCGGGTCTCGGGCCGGTGACCGCGTGGGTCGCCCACGACGGGCAGGCGGGTGTGCTGCGGGACGTGCACATCGCACGCTTGGTGAGGGTGGCCCGCAAGCACGGGGTGGTGCTGCGGCTGGTCCCCCGCACCGGTGACTTCCTGGTGCCCGGGACTCCGGTCCTGGCGGTGCACGGCGGGCAGGCGCCACCGCGCCGGGTGCTGCGGTACGCCCTGAGCGTGGGGGTGGAGCGCGCCTTCCACCAGGACCTCGGGCTCGGGCTGCGCCAGCTGTCGGACATCGCGCTGCGGGCCCTGTCCAGCGCGGTCAACGACCCCACGACCGCCGTCCAGGCCCTGGACCGGATCGTGCAGATCCTGGCCGCCCTCTCCCCCCGGCCGCTGGACGCCGCCGTGCACCGGGACCGGCGCGGCGCCGTCCGGCTGGTGCAGCCCGTGCCGGGCTGGACGGAGCTGGTGGACCTCGGTTTCGCCGAGGTGCGGGCCTGCACCGCGGGGGCTCCGCAGGTCACGCGGCGGATACTGGCCGGTCTCGACGACCTGCTGCTGCTCGCCCCGCCGGAGCGGCGCGAACCGCTGCGGCGCCACCGCGAGCTGCTGCGGCAGGCCGTCGAGCGGGTCGCGCCGACGCCGGCGGACCGGGCCTTCGCCCTGTCACCGGACCGGCAGGGCATCGGCTGACCGGCGGACGTCCGCACGGACGGGTGAGGTGGCCGTCACGGCATGAGGTGGTGGTCCGGGAAGTTCCCCGGCAGCCGCTCCCCGGCCGGGCCCTTCGTGACGGCGCGCACCAGCAGCTCGCCGCCGACGAAGGCGCCGCGCCAGGACCCGCCGTGTCCGCCGAACAGCTCGTCGCGGTCGCCCCGGGAGCGGGGCACGCCGTGACCGACCTTGAACGCGCGGATCTGCGGCGCCAGCCTGTCGTACGTCGCCCGGTCGTCCGTGGAGAGCGTGGCGACCAGCGCGCCGTTGGAGGCGTTCATCGCGGCGAGCAGCTCGGCCTCGGTGTCGACGAGGACGACGGTGTCGACCGGGCCGAACGGTTCGGCGTGGTGCAGCGGTGAGGACCGGGGCGGGTTCAGGAGGGTGACCGGCTGGACGTAGGCGGAGGTGTCCTGGCCGGGCAGGAACCGTGCGTCGGCCGCGCTGCCGCGGTGCAGGGGTACGGCGCCGCGGTCGACGGCCTCGGCGACCTGGTCCCGCAGCTCCTTGGCCTTGGCCGCGTTGATCACCGGTCCGAAGTCCAGCTCCGGGTACGGGTCGTCCGGTGCCGCCACGGCGAGCGGGTGACCGATGCGCAGTGTGCGGACCGCCGGAAGGTAGGCGGCGAGGAACGCGTCGAACGACTGCCGCTGGACGACGAAGCGCGGGTAGGCGGTGCAGCGTTGCTTGCCGTAGTCGAAGAGCTTGGGGATGACCGCGGTGAGCGTGTCCCAGTCCGTGAAGTTCCAGATGCCCCAGGTGTTGAGTCCTTCCTGTTCGAGGATGTGCCGTTTGCCGAGGTCGGCGACGGCCGTGGCGACGGCGGCGCCGGTGTCCCGGCCGCCGACGAAGGAGACGCAGCCGATCTCGGGCGCCCGGACCAGCGCCTGGGACAGCTCGCCGCCGCTGCCGCTGACGAGGGTGACGGGGATGCCCTCGCGGGCGGCGAGTGCGCAGGCCAGGGTGAGGCAGGCGACACCGCCGTCGGTCGGGGTCTTGGCGATGACCGCGTTGCCCGCCAGGGCCTGTACCAGCAATGCGTGAACGAGCACGCTCATCGGGTAGTTCCAGCTCGCGATGTTGGAGACCGGGCCGTCCAGCGGGGCCCGCCCGTCGAGCATGGTGTCGATGCCGTCGGCGTACCAGCGCACGCCGTCCACCGCCCGGTCGACGTCGGCCTGCGCGAGCCGCCAGGGCTTGCCGATCTCCCGGACGAGCAGCAGCGCGAGGAGTTCGCGGTGGTGGGCGAGGGAGTCGAGGGCGGCGGCGACGCGGGCGCGGCGTTCGGGCAGGGGGACGTGGCGCCAGGAGCGGTGCTGGTCGAGCGAGGCGCGTACGGCTCGGTGGGCCGTGGCCCGGTCCAGCCGGGGTGGGCCGGCGACCGGCGTGCCGTCGACGGGGCTGGTGGCGGGCAGGACCCGGCCGTCGGCCTGCCACGCGGCGTCCCAGAGGTTGAGGACGCGGTCGTCCCGGAACGCCTCGGGGGCGACGGTGAGGCAGCGCTGCCAGGCGTCGGCCCAGGAGGTGCCGGACTTGAGGGTGAGGGCGGCGGGGCCCTCGGCGTCGGCCGTCGTGCCGGTGCGTCGTGTCGTCATGCGCGGACTCCGTCCCCGGTCTCGCCGTCGAGTACGGCGAGGACGTGCCGTGCGGTCTCGGTGGGGGTGGAGCCGACGCGTACGCCGGCCGCCTCCAGCGCCTCCTTCTTGGCCCGGGCGGTCCCCGAGGCCCCGGAGACGATGGCGCCGGCGTGTCCCATGGTCCGCCCCTCGGGTGCGGTGAATCCGGCGACGTAGCCGACGACCGGCTTGGTGACGTGGTCGCGGATGTAGGCCGCGGCGCGTTCCTCGGCGTCGCCGCCGATCTCGCCGATGAGGACGATCAGTTCGGTGTCGGGGTCGTCCTGGAAGGCGGCGAGGCAGTCGGTGTGGGTGGTGCCCGTGACCGGGTCGCCGCCGATGCCGACGCAGGTGGAGAAGCCGGTGTCGCGCAGTTCGTGCATGAGCTGGTAGGTGAGCGTGCCCGACTTGGAGACCAGGCCGATGGGGCCGGGTTTGGTGATGTCGGGCGGGATGATCCCGGCGTTGGACTGGCCTGGGCTGATCAGGCCGGGGCAGTTGGGGCCGATGACCCGGGTGCCTCTGGTCCTGGCGTACGCGGTGAAGGCGACGGAGTCGTGGACGGGGATGCCCTCGGTGATGACGACGGCGAGGCCGATGCCCGCGTCGGCGGCCTCGACGACCGCGGTCTTCGCGAAGGCGGGAGGGACGAAGACCACGGTGACGTCCGCGCCGGTGTGCTCCATCCCTTCGTGCACCGATCCGAACACGGGTACGGCCCGTTCGTCGAAGGTCACGGTGCGGCCGGCCTTGCGCGGGTTGACGCCGCCGACCACATCGGTGCCGGCGGCCAGCATGCGTCGGGTGTGCCGCATGCCCTCGGCTCCGGTCATGCCCTGGACGAGGACCCTGCTCTCCTTGGTGAGATGGATCGCCATGTCGGTTCGTCTCCTCACGCCGCGGTGGCGAGTCGGGCGGCACGGCGGGCTGCGCCGTCCATGGTGATGGCCTGTTCGACCAGCGGATGCGCGTGGGCGGCGAGGACGGCCCGGCCGCGCGCGGCGTTGTTGCCGTCGAGGCGCACGACGATCGGTTTGGTAGGCCGGACCTCCCCCAGGGCCCGGACGATGCCGTCGGCGACCGCGTCGCAGGCGGTGATGCCGCCGAAGACGTTGACCAGGACGGACTTCACGGCGGGGTCGGAGAGGACGACCGCCAGCCCGTCTGCCATGACGCGTGCGGAGGCGCCGCCGCCGATGTCGAGGAAGTTCGCGGGGCGGGCGCCGCAGCCGGCGACCACGTCGAGCGTCGACATGACCAGTCCGGCGCCGTTGCCGACGACACCGACCTCGCCGTCGAGCTTGACGTAGTTGAGGCCCTTGGCCGCGGCCCGGGCCTCCAGCGGGTCGGCGGAGGCCACCCGTTCGTCCCCCCAGCGCGCCTGGCGGAAGAGGGCGTTGTCGTCGAGGGTGACCTTGCCGTCGAGTGCCACCGTCCTCCCGTCGGCCGTCCGGACCAGCGGGTTCACCTCCACCAGCAGAGCGTCCTCGCGGACCAGTACCTGCCACAGCCGTACCAGGGTGTCGACGGTCTGCGGGGGCAGGCCCGCGGCGTCCGCGATGCGTACCGCCGTGGCCGTGGTCACCCCCACGGCCGGGTCGACGGGGATGCGCGCGACGGCCTCGGGCCGCTCGGCCGCGACTTCCTCTATCTCCATGCCGCCCTCGGCACTGGCGACGGCGAGGAAGTGGCCGGCGGCGCGGTCCAGGACGTAGGAGACGTAGAACTCGCGCTCGATGTCGACCTGTTCGGCGAGCATGACCGTGCCGACCGGGTGGCCCTTGATGTCCATGCCGAGGATCTGCCGGGCGGCTTCCTCGGCGGCGGCCGGGTCGGCGACGAGTCGCACTCCGCCCGCCTTGCCCCGCCCGCCGGTCTTCACCTGCGCCTTGACCACGGCGCGTCCGCCGAGTGCGCGGGCGATCTCGCGGGCGCGTTCGGGCGAGGCGGTGACCTCGGCCCTCGGTACCGGTATGCCGTGCTTCTCGAAGAGTTCCCTTGCCTGGTGTTCGTACAGGTCCATTCCGGCTCCTGACTGAAAGTGCCGCACGCCCCCTGGACACCACCCACCGGATGCGGGATAACAAGCTTCATACAGTATTCGTCGACTGTATGCAATCTACGCGAGACGCCCCAACCCCTCGTGAAGGGACAGGACTTCGCCATGCCCGACGACACCCAGGACGTCATCTCCGGCGGTCACCTCGTCGCCAAGGCACTCAAGGCCGAGGGGGTCGACCGCATATACACCCTGTGCGGCGGCCACATCATCGACATCTACGACGGTTGCGTCGACGAGGGCATCGAGGTCGTCGACGTACGCCACGAGCAGGTCGCCGCGCACGCCGCCGACGGCTACGCCCGCATCACCGGCAAGCCCGGCTGCGCGGTGGTCACCGCCGGACCGGGTACGACCGACGCAGTCACCGGTGTCGCCAACGCCTTCCGCGCCGAGTCCCCGATGCTGCTGATCGGTGGTCAGGGCGCGCACACCCAACACAAGATGGGATCCCTCCAGGACCTGCCGCACGTCGACATGATGACGCCGATCACCAAGTTCGCGGCGACCGTGCCGGACACCGCGCGGGCCGCGGACATGGTGTCGATGGCGTTCCGCGAGTGCTACCACGGCGCGCCCGGCCCCTCGTTCCTGGAAATCCCGCGCGACGTGCTGGACGCCAAGGTGGCGACGGACAGGGCGCGGGTGCCGAAGGCGGGGGCCTACCGTGCCTCGACCCGCTCCGGCGGCGACCCCGAGGCCGTCGAGCGACTGGCCGACCTGCTGGTGCACGCCGAGAAGCCGGCCGTCCTGCTCGGCAGCCAGGTGTGGACGACGCGCGCGACGGAGGCCGCCGTCGAGCTCGTCCGCACGCTCGACATCCCGGCGTACATGAACGGCGCCGGACGCGGCACCCTGCCGCCCGGCGACCCGCACCACTTCCAGCTGTCGCGCCGGTACGCCTTCTCCAACGCCGACGTCATCGTCATCGTCGGTACGCCCTTCGACTTCCGCATGGGCTACGGCAAGCGACTCTCCCCCGACGCGACCGTCGTGCAGATCGACCTCGACTACCGCACCGTCGGCAAGAACCGCGACATCGACCTCGGCATCGTCGGCGACGCCGGCCTCGTGTTGAAGTCGGTGACCGAGGCGGCGTCGGGACGGGTCAACGGGGGCGCGTCGAAGCGCAAGGAGTGGCTGGACGAGCTGCGCGCGGCAGAGCAGACCGCGCTGGACAAGCGGCTGCCGCAGCTGAGGTCGGACGCCTCTCCCATCCACCCGTACCGGCTGGTCAGCGAGATCAACGACTTCCTCACCGAGGACTCGGTCTACATCGGCGACGGCGGCGACATCGTCACCTTCTCCGGGCAGGTCGTGCAGCCCAAGTCACCGGGTCACTGGATGGACCCGGGTCCGCTCGGCACGCTCGGCGTCGGTGTCCCCTTCGTGCTCGCGGCCAAGCAGGCGCGGCCCGACAAGGAGGTCGTCGCGCTCTTCGGGGACGGCGCCTTCTCCCTCACCGGCTGGGACTTCGAGACCCTCGTCCGCTACGACCTCCCCTTCGTCGGCATCGTCGGCAACAACTCCTCCATGAACCAGATCCGCTACGGCCAGGCCGCGAAGTACGGCAAGGAGCGCGAGAGGGTCGGCAACACCCTCGGTGACGTGCCCTATGACCGGTTCGCGCGGATGCTGGGCGGCCACGGCGAGGAGGTCCGCGACCCCGCCGACATCGGGCCGGCCCTGCGTCGCGCCCGCGAGTCCGGCAAACCGTCCCTGGTCAACGTCTGGGTCGACCCGGACGCGTACGCCCCCGGAACCATGAACCAGACGATGTACAAGTGAGGTGATCGCCCATGACAGCCAAGGCTCTTGAGGGCATCCGGGTCCTGGACATGACGCATGTGCAGTCCGGTCCCTCGGCGACCCAGCTGCTCGCCTGGCTCGGTGCGGACGTCGTCAAACTGGAGGCGCCGAGCGGGGACATCACGCGGGGGCAGTTGCGCGATCTGCCGGACGTCGACTCCCTCTACTTCACGATGCTCAACTGCAACAAGCGGAGCATCACCCTCAACACCAAGACCGAGCGGGGCAAGGAGATCCTCACCGAGCTGATCCGGCGTTCGGACGTCATGGTCGAGAACTTCGGGCCGGGCGCGGTCGACCGGATGGGGTTCACCTGGGACCGCGTCAAGGACATCAATCCACGGATCGTCTACGCCTCCGTCAAGGGGTTCGGCGACGGCCCGTACACCAACTTCAAGGCGTACGAGGTCGTCGCGCAGGCCATGGGCGGATCGATGTCCACCACCGGTTTCGAGGACGGACCGCCGCTGGCGACGGGGGCCCAGATCGGGGACTCGGGCACGGGCGTCCACGCCGTGGCGGGCATCCTCGCCGCGCTGTACCAGCGGGAGCACACCGGACGCGGTCAGCGGGTGAACGTGGCCATGCAGCACGCGGTGCTCAACCTCTGTCGGGTGAAGCTGCGCGACCAGCAGCGCCTGACCCATGGTCCACTCGCCGAATATCCCAACGAGGACTTCGGCGAGGAGGTTCCCAGGTCCGGGAACGCGTCCGGTGGAGGGCAGCCCGGCTGGGCGGTCAAGTGCGCGCCGGGCGGCCCGAACGACTACGTGTACGTGATCGTCCAGCCGGTGGGCTGGCAGCCGCTGAGCGAGCTGATCGGCCGGCCCGAGCTGGCCGACGACCCCGAGTGGGCGACGCCCCAGGCGCGGCTGCCGAAGCTCAACAAGATGTTCCAGCTGATCGAGGAGTGGTCCTCCACCCTTGCCAAGTGGCAGGTGCTGGAGCGGCTGAACGCCCACAACATCCCGTGCGGGCCGATCCTTTCCACCAAGGAGATCATCGAGGACCGTTCGCTGGCGGCCAACGAGATGATCGTCACCGTGCCGCACCCCGAGCGGGGCGAGTTCGTGACGGTCGGCAGTCCGCTCAAGCTCTCCGACTCGCCGGTGGAGGTCACCAGCTCCCCGCTGCTCGGCCAGCACAACGAAGAGGTCTACGTCGGCGAGCTGGGCCTCGGCGACGAGGAGCTGCGCCTGCTCAAGTCGAACGGGGTGATCTGAGGTGATGGCCGAGGACCGCGCACAGAGGGTGCGCCGGCTGCTGGACTCCGCGCGGGCCGACGGGCGCACCGCCCTGACCGCTCCCGAGGGAAAGATCCTCGCCGACGCCTACGGGATCGCCGTACCCGGCGAGGAGCTGGCACGGGACGTGGACGAGGCGGTGGCCTGCGCGGCACGCCTCGGCGGGCCGGTCGTGATGAAGATCGTGTCGCCGGACATCCTGCACAAGACCGACGCCGGCGGCGTGGTCGTGGGGGTGGAGGGCGCGGCGGCCGTGCGGGCCGCGTTCTGCCGGATCGTCGACAACGCGCGCGCGTACGACGCCTCGGCGCGCATCGAGGGCGTGCAGGTGCAGGAGCTGGTGCCCGAGGGGCAGGAGGTCATCGTCGGCGCGGTGACCGATCCGACGTTCGGGAAGGTGGTGGCGTTCGGGCTGGGCGGGGTGCTGGTCGAGGTACTCAAGGACGTCACCTTCCGCCTCGCGCCCGTGGCCGCCGACGAAGCGCTGTCCATGCTGGACTCGATCCGGGCCGCGGAGGTGCTGCGCGGGGTACGCGGACGGGCCGGTGTGGACCGGTGGGCCCTGGCCGAGCAGATCCGCCGGGTCTCCGAACTCGTCGCGGACTTCCCCGAGATCTCCGAGGTGGACCTCAACCCGGTGATCGCCACACCCGAGGGGGCGGTCGCGGCCGACATCCGGGTGATCCTGGCGACCGACACCCCCAGGGAGCGCCGTCGGTACACGCGCGAGGAGATCCTCACCTCGATGCGCCGCCTGATGCAGCCCGGGTCGGTCGCCGTGATCGGCGCGTCGGGCGAGTCCGGGAAGATCGGCAACTCGGTGATGCGCAACCTCGTCGACGGCGGCTTCGCGGGCGAGATCCACCCGGTGAACCCCAAGGCCGATGACATCTTGGGCCGCAAGGCGTACAAGAGTGTCACCGACGTTCCCGGTGAGGTGGATGTGGCGGTCTTCGCGATCCCCGCGCGGTTCGTGGCGACGGCGCTGGAGGAGGTGGGGCGCAAGAAGATACCCAACGCCGTCCTGATCCCCTCCGGGTTCGCGGAGACCGGTGAACACGTCCTCCAGGAGCAGATCGTGGCGGTCGCCGAGCGGTACGGCATCCGACTGCTGGGACCGAACATCTACGGCTACTACTCGACCTGGCAGGACCTGTGCGCCACGTTCTGCACGCCGTACGACGTGAAGGGCGGCGTCGCGCTGACCTCGCAGTCGGGCGGCATCGGCATGGCGATCCTGGGCTTCGCCCGGACCACGAAGACCGGCGTGTCGGCGATCGTCGGCCTCGGCAACAAATCGGACCTGGACGAGGACGACCTGCTGACCTGGTTCGCCGAGGACCCGCACACCGAGTGCGTGGCGATGCACCTGGAGGACCTCAAGGACGGGCGCGCCTTCGTGGAGGCCGCGCGGGCGACCGTGCCGAGGAAACCGGTCGTGGTGCTCAAGGCGGGGCGTACGGCGGCGGGCGCGAAGGCCGCGGGCTCGCACACCGGGGCGCTCGCCGGGGACGACGCCGTCTACGACGACATCCTCAGGCAGGCCGGCGTCATCCGGGCGCCCGGGCTCAACGAGATGCTGGAGTACGCGCGCGCGTTGCCGGTGCTGCCCGTCCCGAAGGGCGACAACGTGGTGATCATCACCGGTGCCGGCGGCAGCGGGGTGCTGCTCTCCGACGCGGTGACGGACAACGGGCTGTCGCTGATGGAGATACCGCCGGACCTGGACGCGGCGTTCCGCGCGTTCATCCCGCCGTTCGGCGCGGCGGGCAACCCGGTCGACATCACCGGGGGCGAGCCGCCGTCGACGTACGAGGCGACGATCCGGCTCGGCATGGAGGATCCGCGCATCCACGCGCTGGTTCTCGGCTACTGGCACACCGTCGTCACGCCTCCCATGGTGTTCGCCGAACTCACCGCGCGCGTGGTGGCCGAGTTCCGCGCGCGCGGGATCGAGAAGCCCGTGGTGGCCTCCCTCGCGGGCGACGTGGAGGTGGAGGAGGCGTGCCAGTACCTCTTCGAGCACGGGGTCGTGGCGTACCCCTACACGACCGAGAAGCCGGTGGCCGTCCTCGGTGCCAAGTACCGGTGGGCCCGGTCCGCCGGATTGTCGGGGGGCGGTTCATGAGCTGAGGGAGCACGGGACCGGCCGACGGTGCGCGTCGGCCGGTCCCAGGACCCGCGCGCGCACGAAAGGAAATGGACAGGGGGCGCTGGCCAGATCTTTCGAACGCAAGGGGTGCGAGACGACATGACAACGACCGACCTGCGGACCTCGGCTTCGTACCGAGAGGTGACCGACGCGAACGGACGCGTCTACCGCGTCGGTGAGACCGACATCGACATCATGGGCCGCAAGCGCAAGTGGATGGTCATCCTGCCGTGGATCGGCATGATGGGCATCAGCTCGGCGGAATACGCGTTCGCGTCCGCCGAGGACACGCTCCACGAGGCCCACCACTGGTCCAGCGGCAGCATCTACTGGATGATGACCGCCTGGGTGTTCTGCCAGGCCGCGGTGGCCTTTCCGGCGGGGCGGCTGCGTGAGAGCGGCAAACTGCCGGCACGTTGGGCGATGATGCTCGGATCGGCGGGCACGCTGCTCGGCTATCTGTCGTTGGCGTTCGCGCCGCATGTCACGCTCGCCTTCATCGGGTTCGGCGTGTTCAGCGGCATGGGCGCGGGCATGGTGTACGCGACCTGCGTCAACATGGTCGGCAAGTGGTATCCGGAGCGCAGGGGCGGCAAGACCGGCTTCGTCAACGGCGGTTTCGCCTACGGCTCGGTGCCGTTCGTCTTCATCTTCCACGGCTACATGGACACCTCCAATTTCCGCTGGGTACTGGTCTCGGCCGGTGTCTTCCTCGCCGCGACGGTGGCGATCGCCGGCTTCTACTTCCGGGACCCGCCGAAGAACTGGTGGCCGGCCGCCGTCGACCCGCTGAACCCGCCGGCCGACCCGCGGGCCCGGCGTTCGCTGGAGAAGAACCCCCCGGCCGTCAAGCAGTACTCCCCGATGGAGGCGTGGAGGACCGGCCGGGTGGCGCTGATGTGGTTCTGTCTCGCCTGCACCTCCGGCGTGAACATCTTCGGTATCGCCTTCCAGGTCGACATCGGTGAGGAGGCGGGCTTCGCGGCCGGCATCGTGGCCACCGCGATGTCGTTGAAGGCGATCGTCAACGGCACCGGACGCGGGGTCATCGGCTGGCTCTCCGACCTCTACGGCCGCAAGCAGTGCCTGCTCTACGTGTGCGCGATCCTGGGCCTCGCCCAGTTCGGCATCATCTGGTCGGCCGAGATCAAGAACCTGCCGCTGTTCCTGGTCTTCTCCGCCGTCTCCGGCTTCGGCGGCGGCGCCATCTTCCCGATGTTCGCGGCACTGACGGCGGACTACTTCGGCGAGAACAACAACGCCACGAACTACGGAATGGTCTACAGCTCCAAGCTCGTCTCCGGCCTGGGCGCGGGCATGGGCTCCGTGGTCGTCGCCGCCTGGGGCTACAGCGGCGCCTTCACCCTGGCGGGCTGCATCTCGCTCTTCGCCGGCTTCATGGCACTGTTTCTGCGGCCTCCGGGCCGCCCGAAGAACAAGCGCGTCACGCCCAATCCCCGGCCACTGGGTGAGGGATGACCTGACGGAGCTTCCTCGCACGGACCGGGCGGCGCCTCCCCCAGCACGCGGGAGGGCCGCCCGGTCCGTGTTCCGGATCAGCGACGGCGCTTGCGCAGGGCCGCCAGGTTGTCGTAACTGATCTTGGCCTCGCGCAGCGACTGCGCCGGGTCGGTGGCGCTCGGGGAGTTGTCGTCCTCGACCATCGGGTTGTGGTAGTTCCGCTGGCCGACCCGCGAGAAGAACGTCGTGTAGTCGATGACGCCCGTTCCGAAGGGCACCATGTCGTAACCCATGCCGTTGGTCGTGCTGACCACTCCGTCCTTGGCGTGGAACAGCGGGTAGCGCTTGTTGTGGCGGGCGACGAGACCGGCCGGGTCGAAGACGCTCTTCCGGGTGGAACCGTCGTGGGCGGTGTAGGTGTGGAACTTGTACTGGGCGACGTGCGCCCAGAAGATGTCCATCTCCAGCCAGACGAGCCTCGGATCGGTGACCTTCAGGAAGTACTCGAGCTTCCGGATGCCCGAGCTGCGGGTCGGGCGACCCTGGTCGTCCAGCGGGCCGCCGTCGAGCAGGAAGCCGTAGGCGCTGTCGTGGTTGTGGGTGTAGAGCTTGATGCCCTCGCGGCGGGCGATCTCACCGAGCGCGTTCCACTTGTCGGCGGCCACGTCCCAGTCGGCGCGGTAGGAGCTGCCGGTGGGGTCGCCGCCGGTGCCCATGTGGTCCATGCCGATGATGTTGGCGATCTCCAGGTGCTTCTTGAAGGTGTCCTTGTCCGCAGTGGTCAGCGGCCAGGACGGCGGGATGAAGCCGTGGTTGCCCTGCGCCCGCAGTCCGTAGTCGTCCAGCCAGGAGCGCAGCAGCTTCGCGCCCGCGACGGACTCCAGGTCGGCGCCCCCGGGCGCGTTGGCGTGCTGGCGATAGCCCGCGAACTCGACCTGGCGGTAGCCGTGGCGGGCGAGCTGCTTGAAGACCTCGCGGAAACCGGAGGGCAGGTCACTGGCGAGCGGGTCGCGGGCGGTGGCGTCGCGGACGGTGTAGAGGATGATGCCGCGCTTGTCCGCCGGGACGAGGACGTGTCCGCGTCCGTGCCCGTGATCGCGGTCGCGGTCGCGGTCTCCGTCCCGGTCGTGGGCGAGGGCGGGTGCGGCGCCGAAGACGGGTGCCGCGACCGCGCCGGCGGCGACGGCGGTGCAGGTACTGAGGAAGCGGCGCCGGTCCACGCCGAGGGTGCGGCGCAGGCCGTCGTCCGGGCCGTCGGCGGACGGTGCCGTGGTGGCTCGGGTGCCGGATGGGTCTGAGAACAGGGTCACGCGTGCCTGCCTTCTGGGTCGTGGCCTGCGCCGATGCGGCTGGGGCGGGCCGTTGTCAGTGCCGTGTGTTTCACTCTCAGTAGTCGGAGTTCGGCGGCGTTGCCGGGTGGTGCGTTCAGCCGAGTCCGGCCAGCCGGAGCAGCAGTTGTTTCACGTCGGTGGCCGCTACGCGGTCTCCGACAGCGCGGGGGGTGGAGCAGATGAGGAGCGGACCGTCGTCGTCGCTCGTGGGGAGGCGGCCGTGGCTGCCTCGAATAGGTGAGGCATCCAGGGGCACGACCGCCATGCGGTAGCGCATGCCGAGCTTCTTGCGGGCCAGGGCGGTGGCCGCCTTGACCTTGACGTAGGGGTCGTGGGGGTCCATGAACAGCTCGACCGGGTCGTAGCCGGGTTTGCGGTGGATCTC
>NZ_BMTT01000039.1 GCF_014649815.1 Streptomyces mutabilis
TTCCTCGCCCACGACGAGAGCACCGGCGCCTACACCCTCGACGCGCTCGCCGACGTCCCGGAGCAGGACGAGCGGCTCGTGCTCGCCGATATGGACATGATCAAGACGGTCACCCTGCGGCAGCTGTTCTACCTGACCGAGAGCGTGCGCACCGGCACCACCGTCGGCCTGCGCGAGACGTACGGCTTTGCCGGCGACCTGTACAACGCTCTCGCCGAGCACGACGAACTGCGCGATTCCTGGTCCCGGTTGATGAACACCGCCACGGCTCACATCGACCCCTGGTTCTTCGGCAACATCGACATCCCCTCGGGTGCCCAGGTCCTCGACCTCGCCGGCAACACCGGCCTCGGCGCGATCCACACCTACCGGCACAAGGCCTCACCCGGGCTGAAGGTCACCACCTTCGACCTGCCTGCCAAGGAGAAGGAATGCCTGGAGAACTTCCGGGACCACGGCCTTCAGGAGCACTGTTCCTTCATCGGCGGTGACGTCTTCGAGGAAGTCCCCACGGGCTTCGACGTCGTGCTGATCAAACACTTCCTGCCCATGTTCGACAAGGACGACGTCTTCAGGATCCTTCAAGCGGTCCACCGGTCGCTGGACGTGGGCGGCGCCATCAACGTCCTCGTTCCGGTGTTCCCCGAGGACATCAAGGACCCCGACAACTACACCGTCGACTTCTACCCCAGCTTCTTCATCGGCTGCGCCATGGGACAGGGCGGGCCGCAGAAGCTCTCGACGTGGCAGCGCTGGATCGAGGAATGCGGGTTCACCATCACCAAGGCGATCGCCGAGGACCCCGCGTCCATGCCGAAGAACGCCCTCCCCGTGGAGGCCATCGTCTGTGCGAGGAAGAGCGAGTGACGACAGGAGAGGAAGAGATGTCCCGAGCCGCCGAGAAAGAAGGCATGGAGGCCCTGAGCTCGCTGGGAGCGGGACTCGCGCAGGCCGGAGCGGCGTCACTGGGCGGGCCGCGCGAACAGCTGGCCGAGAGCCTGCTGCGCTCGGCCCTGGCCAGGTGGGAAGACCCCGAGGTGCGTCCGAAGCTGCTCGCTACCCTTGCCGCCGCGACCACCAGCAAGGAGGGCGCGGAGCAGCTGCGCGCCTTCCTGTACTCGCAGCTCTTCGCGCAGGTGGGCATCGCGCTCAAGGACACGCCGATGGACATCGAGCAGGTGGCCGAGACGCTCGGCGTTCCCGCGATCAACATCAACGCGGCGGCGGCGCAGGTCTGGGGTGTGGTTCTGTATCGCTATGTCCTGGGCATGGAGCCCATCGCGTCGGCGTCGCCCGACGAGCTGATCGAGCTGCTCTCCCCCACCATCCAGCGCTATCTGCTCGGCTGAGGCCGTGGCAGCCGGCCCAGGGCGGCAACACCCGGTGGGCGAGTCGCCGCCTTGGGGCCGGACGCATTCGTCAGGTGGGGATCCCCTCGCGCCTGATCTCCGGGACGGGGATGCCGAGGGCCCGCAGTTGCTGGAAGGGGTTCATGAACTCGCGGTTCTGAACGATCTTTCCGTCCTCGAGCGCGAAAGAATGCAGGAAGTGGTTCTCGTAATAACCTTCGGGATAGCCTGGGAACCGTATCGTTCCGTGCCCGTCGCACTCGACCCAGAAGAAGTTCGGGTCCTGGGTCTCGAACACCTGGATGTTGTACCACTCCCAGTCCGGGAACATCTCGAGCGACCAGGCCCCGTGCTCGGCCAGCCGGTCACGGCCCCTGATGACGATGGGTTCCCCGGTGTCGGTGGTCCACAGACCGCCGCTGCCGTGTTCCACGAAGAGCTCGTGCCGGCGCAGTCTGGCGGTCCCTTTGGTGTCCGCCAGGTACTTCTCCACGGTGGCACGGTTCTTGCGGCGCAGTTCGACGGAGTCGGCGAAACCGCTCGATGCCTCGTCGGCCATGTTTTCCCCTCACGCGTTGGTCGGCCGTCAAGCCGAAGCATCGTGCCCGCGGCTCGGGGCCGGGTCGAGCGGGGTTCGCGTACGCGTGCGTGACGTTCTCCTGTGGTAATCGAGCGGAACGCGATGTGCCGGGCGCACGCTGGATGGCGCATGCCGGGACCCCGAGCACGATCCGTGCGCCCTTGACCGCCTCCGGCATGGGAGAGGGGATCTCACCGATGGCAGGCGCTCACCTTGGGGCCGCACAAGACCCGAAGCCGTCCGGCGCCTCGCAGGCGTCGGCCGAACTGCTCGATCTCGCCCTGGGCTACGTGTACTCGGCGGCCCTGCACGCGGCAGCGCGCTTCGCGATCGCCGACCATCTGGTGGACGGACCGCGTACCGCCGGCGAACTCGCCGAGGCGGCGCGGGCCCACGGACCGCATCTCCACCGGATGCTGCGGTTCCTTGCCACCAAGGGCGTCTTCCGTGAGGACGACGAGGGCCGCTTCCACCTCACCCCGCTCGCCGAGCCGCTGCGCACGGACGCGAAGCGGTCCCTGCGCGACTACATCATGGTGCGCGGTGAGGCGGCCTTCTGGGAGTCGGCCGGCCATCTCCACGAAGCGGTCCGCACCGGCACCACCGCCTTCGAGGGCCTGTACGGCGTTCCCTTCTACGACTACGTCGCCGCCGAGCCCGAGTTCGGCAGGTCCTTCCATTCCAGCATGGCGGCGTTCTCCGAGGCGCTGAGCAACGACATCGCCGGGGTCTGCGACCTCCCCGGCGCCCGGCACGTCGTCGACGTGGGTGGCGGGCGCGGCGGTCTGCTGCGCGCGCTCCTGCGGCGCAATCCGCACCTGACGGGCACGCTGTTCGACCTGGAGAACGTGCTGGCCGGGCATGTCCTCGACACCCCGGAGCTGGCCGACCGCTGGAGCGTGGTGGCGGGGGACTTCTTCGTGTCCGTTCCGTCCGGCGCCGACGTCTACTTCCTCAAGCACGTGCTGGCCAGCTGGCCGGACGAGCAGTGTCTGCGGATCCTGCGGACATGCCGCGCCGCCATGCCCGCGCACGCACGGCTCGTCGTCGTCAACGCCATGATCCCGCCCGGCAACGATCCCCATCCGGGCAAGACCATCGACATGCTGATGATGACGGTTCTCAACGGCAGGGGCCGTACCCGCGCCGAGTACGAGACGCTGCTCACCGCGGCGGGGCTCACGGTCACGCGTGTACTGGAGCCGTCGCCGCACGCCTCACTGATCGAGGCGGCGGCCACTACGGCTGAAGCCGGCTGATGTCCCAGCCGCCGTCGGCACGGTCGTAACGGAGCCGCTCGTGGAGCCGGTCGGTCCCGTTGGCCCAGAACTCCACGCTGGCGGGGACGAGGCGATAGCCCGCGTAGGTCGCCGGGCGGGGCAACGGCCGTTGCGGTTCGCCCAGCTCCTGCGCTTCGGCCCGCAGCCGGGCGACGTGCTCGAGGCCGGCCAGCGGCCGGCTCTGCCTGGACACGGTGGTCATGGCGTGGGTGAAGACGGGCCGTGCATACCACAGAGCCTCCGTCTCGGCCTCGGACAGCCGGTGCACGGGGCCCGCGAACGTGATCTGCCGGCTGGTCTCCCGCCAGTACAGGACCCCGGACGCCCATGGGTTCTCCGCCAGTTCGCGGCCCTTCCGGCTGTCGGCGTGGGTGGTGAAGACGATTCCGGCGCCGGTGACCGAGGAGAGCACCACCGTGCGCGAGGACGTACGGCCGCGCAGGTCCGCGGTGGCCAGGGCCAGGGCACGGGGCTCGCGCACCCCGTGTGCGGCGGCGGTCTGAAGCCACGCGTCCAGCAGCCTCAAGGGCTCGGACGGCGGGGCGAGGAACTCGGGGAAGTCCACCTCGACGGTGCCGGTGAGCGACTCCGAGCGTGTAGGTGACAGGTCAGACATGCAGCACCCCTTCGATGGTGAGGACCCCGTGGCCGAAGACGTCGACGGAGTCGACCCGGTCACCCTGCCCGTGCACGAGCACGCCCATGGGTGAGGGGCGGCCGATCTCGACGCCCTGAGTGATCTCGAGGCGCCGCCCGTAGGGGGCGAGGCCGTGCCGGGCGAGGTGAATGGCGATGGGCCCGGCGGCGGAGCCGGTGGCGGCGTCCTCCACGACCCCGTACGCGGGCGAGAACATCCGGTTGCGCCATGCGGCACCGGCGCCCGCGTAGCAGTTGACCGCCATGTCGGGAAAGCGGCCCAGAGCGCGGTGGTCGGGGTCGAGCTTCGCCAGTGCCTCGGTGCTGTCCAGGCCCACCAGAACGTGACGCGGGCCGTTGCGGTAGATGTCCACCGGGACTGTCGAGGCATCGATGCCCAGTGCCCCGAGGAGTTCGTCGGTGCGGTCGAAGGGCCGCCACGCCGGCACCGGCTGACGCATGCTCGCCGCGACGGGCTTTCCACCCGCCCGGTGGAGCTCGAAGGGGATCACACCCATCGCGGTCTCGATCCGCAGCCGGTCCGCACCGCTGCGGGTGCCCAGGGCGATGGCGGTGCCGAGCAGGGGGTGCCCCGCGAAAGGGAGTTCGTTGACGGGGGTGAAGATGCGCACGTGCGCGTCGTCGCCGTCCCTTCGGGGCCGGAGCACGAAGGTGGTCTCCGACAGGTTCATCTCGCGGGCAATGCGCTGCATCTGCTCTGCGGTCAGGTCGTCGCTGTCGAAGAACACCGCCACCGGATTGCCGCTGAGCGGCTCGCGAGCGAAGGCGTCGACGACTGCGTAGGTGTGCATCGGTTCTGTTCTCTCCTCGTCCAGAGGTACACGGAATGATCAGGCGGCGCCGGGGGCGTGGGCCGGCGCGAGCAGGTCGGTCAGGACGGCGCCGATGATGCGGGGCCCTCCCCTGGTGAGCACGGACTCGGCGTGGAACTGCAGGGAGGCGAAATCGGGGCCGCGCAGCGCGTGCACCTCGCCCGTGGCCCGGTCCCGGCTCAGCCGCACCGGGCCCACACCGTCCGCGATGACCGTGTCGTCGTCGCTGACCAGGGAGAAGGTGTTGTAGAAGCCGACGTGTTCCTCGGCACCGAACAGGTCGATCCTCTTCTGCACCCCCTGGTTGGGCACCTCTCTGCGGCGCAGCGGCAGGCCGAGCCTGAGGCCGAGGATCTGGTGGCTGAGGCAGACGGCGAAGAACGGCCTGCGTGCGCGCAGCAGCGTGTCGACCGCAGTGTGGAGGTGCTGGATCCTGGGGTTGGCGGCCTCCTGCGGGTCGCCCGGGCCCGGCCCCATCACGACCAGGTCGTGGTCCCCGAAGGCGTACCGCTCGTCGTAGCGGCGGACCGTCACCCGCAGCCCCAGGGACTTCATCTGGTGTTCGATCATCGCGGTGAACGTGTCTTCGGCGTCCACGACGAGGGCGCTGCGGCCGGCCAGGGCACCCGGCACCCACGCGCGTGCCGCGGGGTCGGTCAGCCAGAAGGCCGCGAGAGGGTCGTTGCGCCGCTGCAGCGCCCGGCGCACCGTCGGGTGGTCGGTGAAGCGGTCCGTGCCCTCGCCCTCCAGGGCGGCGACGAGTCCGGCCGCCTTGGCTCGGGTCTCCGCGGCCTCGGAGGCGGGATCGGAGTGCCGCACGATGGTGGCGCCCACGCCGATGGCGATGCGGCCCTCGGGGCTGATGTCCGCGGTGCGGATCAGGATCGCGGAGTCCATGACACGCTGTCCGCCGGCGTCCCGTCCGATGAGCGCGGCGGTACCGCTGTAGTAGCCGCGGCCGCCCGGTTCGTATTGGTGGATGGCACTGCAGGCGCTCTGCAGCGGGCTGCCGGTGACCGTGGGGGCGAACATCGTCTCGCGCAGGATTTCGCGTACGTCGCGGTCGGTGCGCCCCTCGATGAAGTACTCGGTGTGCGCCAGCCGGGCCATCTCCTTGAGGTGGGGGCCTTTGACACGACCGCCGTCGGCGCAGATGCGGGCCATCATCTTGAGTTCCTCGTCGAGCACCATGTACAGCTCGTCGGTCTCCTTCCGGTCGGCCAGGAACTCGAGGACGCCGGGAAGCGTGGGGCCCGAACCGGGGTAGCGGTACGTACCGCTGATGGGGTTCATCACGGCCGTGCCGCCCTGGAGGCTGACGTGCCGCTCGGGTGAGGCACCGACCAGGGTGTGGGTGCCGGTGTGGATCAGGAACGCCCAGTGCACCCCGGATTCGCGTTCGACGAGCCGGCGGAACAGGGCCGGGGCGCTGCGCGGCCCGTAGTCCGTGATGTCGGCGGTGAAGGTGCGCTTGATGACGAAGTTCGCGCCCTCGCCGGTGCCGATCATCTCCTTGACGACCCGGCGCACCACCTCCTCGTACGCCGCGTCGTCGACGTCGAACGCGCCGCCGGTGAGCGGGGTGGGCACCTGCGGGATGCGGGCCAGTGCCTCGCCGAGCGGCAGCTGTTGCGTGCCGGTCACGGTCATCGCCACCAACGGCGTTCCGTCGTCGGCACAGGCGAAGCCGCGTTCGGCGAGCTGCCGGTAGGGCACGACGACGAGAACCTCGTGGCGGGCGCCCGCGCCCTGGGCGGGGGGCAGCGGGATGTCGGCCAGGGTGGCGGGCAGGGACACCGGGCCTGTCAGGACGTCCACGACGCGGGGCCCGTGAGTGCCGGGCCGGTACAGCAGGGCGAACGCCTCCAGCTTTCCTTCGAGTGCCCGGTCGAGCAGGTCGGCGGCCGCCTCGGGCCCGGTGGGTGCGGGCGGATCGTACGTCATGCGAATACTTCCTTGACGGTGGTGACGAGGGCACAGCATTCGGCGGCGTAGGTGAGAGCCGAGCGGTGGTGTTCGCGGGAGAAGTCGGCCGTGGCGTCCGCGACGAGGAACGGCTGGATGTCGTGTGTGAAGGCATCGACGGCTGTGGCGAGCACGCCGATGTGGGCGAAGACTCCGCACAGGATCAGCTGGTCGCGGCCCTGCTCGCGCATCCACGTCAGCAGGCCGGACCGGAAGAACGCGCTGTAACGCCACTTGGTGAACAGCCGGTCGTGCCTGGCCGGTGCCAGCGCGTCGGCCACCTGGCGGTCCTCGGAGTCGGGGCGCATGCCGGAGCCCCAGAAGTCCTTGAGCAGCCCGCGTTGTTCGCCGGTCATGCCGCCGGGCTGGGCGGTGTAGGCGACGGGGACGCCCAGTGCGGCGCAGCGGTCGCGCAGCAGTGCGGCGTTGTGGAGGAGTTCCCCGCGCAGGGTTTCGGGCAACGGCTTGAGGAAGTAGCGCTGCATGTCGTGGACGAGCAGCACCGACCGGTCCGGGTCGGCCGTCCAGTCGACGACGGGTGCGGGCAGGTCGCCCGCGGCGGGCAGCGGATAGGGGCTGATGCGGGGTATGCCGGTCATGGCTCCACTTCCTGGTGGGTCAGGCGGCCCAGGACGAGACCACGGCTCTGGCCTGCCACGGGTTGAGGCGGGGGTCGCAGTGCGAGGTGTAGCGCTCACCCACGTGGCCGGGGTCGGCCTCGGTGGTGGCGCATTCGGTGACGTCGTCGGGGGTGGTCTCGAGGTGGAGTCCGCCGGGGACGCCGCCGGCGCCGCGCACGGCCTCCACGCGTACTTGCAGGGGATCGCTCCACTCGGGCTGCTGCGACGCCCCGCGGATGCGGATCCCCCGCATGACGTCCTCCATGACGCTCCGATCCAGCGGTGTCGCCTGTCGATGGCACACGAAAGAGGATGTTTATCGAGCAACTGGAACTGACATTGAATTTGAGGAAATACGTTCCCGACGTTCCCGGCGTATTCCTCTCGCACCGCAGTCACTATTGCGTCGCCCCGGACACGTCCGCAAGACAAATCGTTGAGGGCCCGATGAGCCCTCAAGGCGTACTCGACCGCCGCATCGGCGGATGGCGAGCCGGGCTAGTGGGCCTGTTCGGAGCCGAGCACCACGCGGAGCGTGTGGATGCGTCCGTCGGCGATGTCGAGTGCCAGGGCGGCGAGGGTCTCGCCGTCGCGGTCGCGGAAGACCACACCCGGCCGGCCGTCGACCGGATGCTGTTCCACCGTGACGCCGAATCCCACGAGCGGCGGCACGGTCACGGCGAGCAGCCGGGCCACGTTCTCGGCCCCGACGATCCGCCGGGGCCATCCCGCGGGCAGGCCACGACCGTCGCCGACCGGGACCGTGACGGCGAGCCGGCGGCACGCCTCCTGCGTGCACCCCACGGCCGCCGCGATCCGCGGGATGCCACAGCCGAAAACGTCCCGCAGGAGGAAGACGGCGCGTTCCAGGGACGACAGCCGCTCCAGGGCTTGCAGGGCGCGTTCGGCTCCGGTCACCCGGCCCTCCCCCGTGCCGCGGTGGTCACCGGTTCGCCGGAGGCGCCTCGGGCGGGAGGCGGGGCGGGGCCGGCCGTGGCGAGGGCACCGGCGAAGACCCGGGCGGTGGTGGCCCCGGCCGTGCGAGGGTGCGGCTGCGAGGTCGGCATGGCGGCTCTCCCCAACTGGTCCGTGCGGTCGCGCCGTGCCGGCCGTGCTCCGGCCGTTCGCGGATGCCGGCCGCGCGCTGCGGCCGCCGTCGTCCCAGAGGGCGATCACCGCCGTGCACCCGGCCGGTCGGGAGACGGGGCCGGTGGCGGTCCGCCCGTGCGGCGGTGCGGCCACCGGGCGGGAGCGAACCGTCGGGCGGCCGTGGCTCCCGCCCGGTGAGCGGTCGCCTCGGCCCTCGGGCGCGAGGCACCCGCGACCGGTGCGGTCCGCGTCCCGCGTGCCCGGGGTTTCCCGGCTTATGGCGTCCGGAACGCTATCCGCGGTGCTCAGGTACGGTCAACGGCCGCGGGTTGGCGCCCGAGTCCGATTCGACCGGCGGTCCAGCACAATTCCGCCGGCGCGGCCGCCTCCGCTCGGTGCGCACGTCTCAGGTGTCCTGAAACTGAACGAACCTAGGGCCGGCCTCCAACGGTGATGGACGGGGAATTTCACGCCGCTAGATTGTCGCTCTCGCCCCACGTTCGGACATTGACACCCACGATCGCTCGTGGAACGCTCGAAATCCCTCATAGGAACTCATGAGGAGTGCCGGGCAGGCATCGCCATCGCATGCACTTTCTCTTTGCCTCGGCAGCCGGGTCCGACTGCACCCGTTCCCCAGATTCTGATTCGTTCAAGGTTCACTGCCAGCAATGTGTGCCAGGTAAGGAGCCCCATGGAGTTCGACCTCTGCCCCAGGAGCCACGCCCGGGAAGTCCGCACCGCCATCGGTTCCGCCCTCTGCACTGCCTGCGTCAAGCAAGTGGAACGCAATCTGCGCGCCCTTCCGAGCTTGCACCAGGAATCCCTTTACCACATGTCGTCGCACAGGCGGATCAGCAATCCCACCAAAGTGTCCGGGAGCCGGAAGCGGGATCATCTGAACGTGTCCGTCCTCGATGCCCGGCACAACATCGCCGCCGTTCTGGGGTCCTGGGCCCAGATCGTCGTGGAAGAACGCGCAGTTCCCGCCCCGGCTCGCTCGGTGCCGCAGCTCGTGCGGTTCCTGACCCACCATCTGGATTGGTTGACCGCGCAGCCGCCGGCCGCCGACTTCGCCGACGAGATGGAGAGCCTGCGCACGGAACTGCTCGGCGTCATCGACCCCGCGCACGCCGGCCACCGTCCGCCGTCGGCAGCGTGCGTCGTGGATTACTGCACGGGAAACATCATTGCCTCGCCCCAGACTTCGGGGAGCGCGAAGAAGGTCAGCATCCGCTGCTCCTCCGGGCACTCATGGGAAATGCGGGAGTGGCTCGCGCTGCGGAAGCTCATGAAGCGCAAGCGTGAGGAGGAGGCATGAACAAGCCGCCACGGCACAGACTCGTTCCGACGAACGTAGCCGCCCTCGCGGCAGGGGTGTCGGAAGCCACCATCCGGAAGTGGGTGAGCCGTGGCAAGCTGACGCGCTACGGCACACCGAGGCGATCCGAGTTCGACATCGAGGAACTCACCGAACTCGCTTCGCAGCGCCGGCAGTGACACCGGACTCGCTCCGCAGCGCCGGCAGTGGCCGTGTGCCCTGTTCGGCGCGACGACCCGCGGCCGGTCACCGACCGTCGCCGGGAACATCGGACGTGTTCCACGGGGGCAGCGGCCGCGACAACGCGCGCTTCGTCAGCACGCCGGCGGCGCCCGTGTACGCCCGGGGCTCGAACAGGTCGGTGAGCCCGGCGCCGGTGAGGACCGCCGACGTCCGCTCGTCCCGACGCAGAACGTCGGCGAGGGATTCGCCGGTGCGTGCGGACCGCGCGGACGCCTCGTTCAGCACATCCCGCGCCTGTGCCTTGCCGATCAGCGGGGCGAGGACGGCGGCGATCCGCTCGGAGACGATCTGCCCGCCGGTGATCGCGGTGTTGACCCGCATGCGGTCGGTGTCCACGGTCAGTTGGGAGGCGAGCTCCGCCGCCTGGTGCGCCGCTCCCGCGGTCAGGCGGAGCAGGGTGCGCAGCGGCTCCCACTCCGCGTGCCAGGCGCCTGCCGACCGCTCGTCCTCACTCGGCATGCAGGCCAGCATGGTCGCCGCGAGCTGCGGCGTCTGCAAGGCGGCGGACCGGATGGCCGCGGCCAGCACGGGGTTTCGTTTGTGCGGCATCGCCGAGGAGGCGCCGCGTCCCGCGGGGGCCGGCTCGTGCACCTCCGCGACCTCGGTCCGGGTCAGCGACAGCACATCGACCGCGAACTTGCCCAGGGCGCCGCAGGTGAACGCCGCGGCGGTGGCCAGGTCCACCACGGGAGTGCGCAGGACGTGCCAGGGCAGCAGCGGGGCGGACAGCCCGAGTTCGTCGGCGAACGCCGCCGTGAGGTCCTCGACGTAGGTGGCGGGGTCGACGTCCGCGGCATGCTCCAGGTATCCGGCCAGCGTCCCGGCAGCACCGCCGAGCTGGACGGGAAGTCCGCCCGAGCTGAGCCGGTCCAGCCTGTCCACGGCGTCCAGGACGAGATGACGCCAGCCCGCCGCTTTGCAGCCGAACGTCGTGGGCACCGCGTGGAGCGCCAGGGTGCGGCCCGCCATCAACGTGTCCTGGTGGGTCTCGGCGAGGGCGGCCAGGGCTTTTGCGACACGGCCGAGATCGGTGCGGATCAGGCGCAGTGCCCGGCGGGCGACCAGGACGGTCGCCGTGTCGAGGATGTCCTGGCTGGTCGATCCGCGATGCACGTAGGCGGCCGCGTCCGGGTCGGCGCGGGCGACCAGCGCGGTGAACTCGCGTACCAGCTCCACCACGGGGTTGGCGGACTGGCGGACCTTCGCGGCCAGGGCCGGCAGGTCGAGGCGCTCGGCCCTGGCCGACTCGGTGATCACCCGCGCGGCCGTCTCGGGCACCGTGCCGAGCCGGGCCTGGGCCCGGCTCAGCGCCGCCTCCGCGTCCAGCATGCCCTGGAGCCACGCATGGTCGGACACCGCGGCCACGACGGGGGTGTCCGCCCATACCGGTGACAGCAGGCCGCAGTCGGGAGGCACCCGGGCCGGTCCGGGGCCGGTGGTGTCTGTGGTGTCACTGGGCATGGAGGAGTCCCTGTCCCGTGTGGGCGTTCGTCGTGGGTGCCCGCTGTGGAGCCGGTCCGGTCTCGGTGCCGCAGGCCAGTGCCGCCCGGGCGATGGCGTCGGCGTCGGTGAGGGTCACCGAGTTGACGCCGGGGCGGATGCCCGCGGCCGTCACCCAGTGCACCGACTCGGTGGGCACTCCGAAGGCGAAACGCCGCGGGTGCGGGCGCCCGGCCGCGTCGATCACGCGAAACGGCCGCTCGGTGACGGCCAGGCCGTCGGTCTCGTGCACGCCGTGGGTACGGTTGCGGATGCGGTACCTCGTGCACTGCCCGGTGACCAGCATGTGGCGCAGCAGGGGGTCTTCCGTGCGGGTCAGGGTGATGGCGGGCAGGCGTGCCTCGACGAGCGCGTCCACCGTGACCGACGACTCGGGCACGAGCGGCGAGTGGGCGGTGTATGCCGTGCGCTCGGCCGCCACTCGCAGGCCGGGCCCGACGAGGTGCAACGTGCCGGCTTCGACCAGCGCGATCACCTCTTCGATGCGGCGCACCGGCGGACCGATCGACAGGTGGGCGTTGAACGGGGTGTACCAGCCGTCCAGATCGGTGCGGTGCGAGTCACCGTGCAGGCCGCCGTGGTCGACGGCCAGGCGGATCTCGTTGCGCAGGTCCCGCAGGACGTCGAGGGCGGCCTTGAGCGGTCCGCTGACGTTGCCGGATCTCGCTTCCGCGACGTCCTGGCGCAGGTAGTCGAGGAGCCAGCCGGTGAAGTCGGCCGGGCCGGTGAACCGCCGGTCGCGGTAGGGCCGGGCCAGCAGGTCCCAGTCCAGACGGTCCTTGTCGCCGATGCCGTGGGCGTCGAGGACGGCGTCGGTCTGCCGCCCTTCCCGGCCGGCCGCCAGATAGTCGGCCTGGAACCTTTCCACCTGATGTTCGTCTCCGCGCGAGGTGAGCAGCGCGGCGTAGTAGACCGCTTCGGCCTCCCGTGAGATCAACGGCCACAGGTCCGCCTTGAAGTCGAGACCGCAGCGGCGTGTGCTGCGGCGCAGCGCCGCGATGTGCTCGGCGGTGAGCAGTCTCGGCTCGTGCCGGCCGTGCGCGCCCTTTTCGTTCTCGCCCCGGGCCTGGTAGGGGATGCCCCGGCGGGAGCCCGCGTACAGCCGGGGCTCCCTGCCGGAGGCGCGGTAGACCAGCCGCCCGCCGCTCCGGGTGAAGGAGCCTCCGCGGCCGACGGTGAGCTCGGCCATGTAGTCGAAGAAGTTCAGGCCGAGTCCGCGCAGCAGTACGCGGGTGCCCGGCTCCAGTACGCCGAGCCCGACGTCCGCGGGGCTGGCCGGCGGAATGTGCACCAGTCCCGAGGTGCGTGCCTGTGCCGCGAACGCGCGCTCGGCAGCGTCCGGGCGGGCGGGCACGTGGCCTTGGCAGAGGATCACGGCGTCGAGCCCGCCCAGCCGGGTGCCGTCGCTCAGCTCCACCCGCTGCAGGGTCCTGGGCGCGGCGTCGGGGTCGTCGTGCAGGGCGACGGCACGGGCGCGGTGGGTGCTGACGGCGAGGTGCGGGGGCGCGCCGTCCACGACGCGCCGGTAGGCCCAGCGCAGGTAGTGGCCGTAGAGCGCGCGCGTCGGATAGCTGTCGGGCCCCAGAGTCCGGGTCTCGTGCAGGAGGTGGGCGGGCAGGTCGTCGCCCGTCTGCGCCGCCGCCCACTCGTGCAGGCTCGGACCCGGCTCCAGGGGGCCCTGGAGGTCCACGGTGGCGTCGGTGAACACGGAGATCTGTCCGGCCACGGTGTTCATGAGCAGGTGCCGCGACTGATCGGTCCGCCAGACCCGCCCGGGACCCGGCGGGTAGGGGTCGACCAGATGGATGTGGACCATGCCGGGCCGAGGGAGGGAGCGGGCGTTGGCGCACAGTCGCTCGAGCAGGCTGAGTCCGCGTGGGCCAGCCCCTATCACGCAAACAGTGTGCGGTCTCGCTGTCATGTCAACCGTTTCTGCCGATGTCGGACAACATGGCCGGCCCCTGGGGCGGCGTGCCCCAGGGGCAGTTCACCACTCGACCAGGGCGAGTCCCGCGGCCATGCCACCGCCGAAGCCGGCCAGGAGGACGAGATCGCCGGGGCGCAAGGCTCCGGTGCGGGAGGCGGCGTCCAGCGTGATGGGGATGGAGGCGGCTCCGGTGTTGCCGTAGCGCGTCACAGTGAGATGCAAGGACGCGTCCGGCAGACCCAGCTCCGTGAACACCGTGCGGAGCAGGACGCCGTTGGCCTGGTGCGGGACGACGTGGCGGATGTCGGCGGGGGCGGCGCCGGCGTCGTGCAGGAACTGCTTGGCCAGCGGCGGCAGGCGTTCCTCGACGAAGCGGCGCACTTCGCGCCCGTCCATCGCGAAGTACTGCAGCCCGGCGTCGAGGGCGGTCCGGTCGGCGGGCAGCCGGCTGCCGCCCGCCGGCACCCGGATCAGATCCGCCAGGTCGCCGAACGTGTGCAGCGCGGTGTGCCGGACGCGCGCGCCCCGGCCGTCGCAGCCCAGGACCATGGCGCCGGCGCCGTCCCCGAACAGCACGACCGTCCTGCGGTCGAGGGGGTTCAGGATGCGCGAGTAGAGGTCGGCGCCGATGACCAGTGCGTGGCCGCCGCGCCGGGAGAGCACGCCCTCCACGGCGCTGAGCGCGAACACCTCGCCGGAGCAGACGGCGTTGACGTCGAATGCCGCCGCGGCCACCGCACCGAGGTTGTGCTGCACGTATGCCGCGGTGGGCGGTTGCGGCCGGTCCGGTGTGGAGGTGGCGACGACGATCGCCGTCAACTGCTCGGCGGTGATGCCGGCCGACGCCAGCGCGGCCCGTCCGGCGGCCGTGGCCAGGTCCGAGGTCGCCTGGTGGGGGGCGGCCCAGCGCCGTTCCCGGATGCCCGTTTTGCGGACGATCCAGGCTCCGTCGACGCCCGCGGCGGCGCCGACCTCGTCGTTGGCGACGACCCGCCGCGGCACATAGGCGCCCGTACCGAGGATGCCGATGTCGGCCATGGGCGAATCAGCGCCTTTCGTAGACGCGCTTGTGGCCGCGCAGCCCCGCGAACCGGAAGGACCCGGTGGTCTGGGCCGGGGTGGGGTGGTTCGACCCGTCGGTCGGGAAGGACCACTCGTGCAGTTCGCGGTAGGCGGCGTAGTCGAGCGTCCGGCGCCGGTCGACCGCCGCCCGGTGCGCCTCGGTGCGCAGGTGCTCCCGGTAGCCCGGCACGACCCGGCCGGCGAAGAACTCGGCGACGCTGCCGGACCCGTAGCTCAGGAAGCCGACGGACCGGCCGGACAGGTCGTCCGCCTGATCGAGCAGAGCGGCCAGGCCCAGGTACACCGACGCGGTGTAGCTGTTGCCGATGACCGCGTTGTAGGCCGTGGTCCGGCCGACGGCGCGGTTGATCTCGGCCTCGTCCGTGTCCTGCCCGCAGGTGTTCAGCAGATGGCGGTGGGCCTTGTGGGCCATTCTGGTGAACGGCTGGTGGTAGCAGAACGCGCTGAACTCGTGGAGCGGGTGGCCGCCCTGTTCCGTGTAGTCCTTCCAGGTGCCCTCGACCGCCTGCAGATACGCGGCGATGGACTCCTGCCCGTCGACCAGTGCGGCGTCCCGGTAGTTGGGCCGCCAGAAGTCCATGACGTCGGCGGTGAACAGACCGGACGGCCCGTCGGTGCGCACCAGCGCGGGGTCCGTGCCGACGAGCAGGGCGACGGCTGCGGCGCCCTGGGTGGCCTCTCCCGGGCTGTCCAGTTCGTACTTGGAGACGTCGCTCGCGATCACGAGGACCTGCTGTCCGGGGTCACGGTGCACCAGCCCGATGGCGAACTGCACAGCCGCCGTCGCCCCGTAGCAGGCCTGCTTCAGTTCGACGACCCGGGCGGCCGAGGGCAGTCCGAGCAGCGAGTGGACGTACACACCGGCCGACTTGGCCTGGTCGATCGACGACTCCGTCGCGAACACCACCGTCCGGATGCGGTCGGTGCCGTGGCGGACGGTCAGGGGTTCGGCGGCGGCCGCGCCGAGGGTGACGATGTCCTCGTCGGCGGCGGCCACGCTCATCGACCGCTGGCCGATGCCATGGTGGTACTTGCCGATCTCGGTGCCGTTGTGTGCGGCCAGCGCCGTGTGCGGCAGGACGAACTCGGTCGTCGCGAACGACAGGTCGTGGATCCCGATCGCGCCATCACCGGCCATGCCTAAACACCGACCTTCACTGTCTGCTTGTCGCGTTCCAGCTGGACGTGCGCGCGCATGAGTTCGCCCGGGTTCGTCTGTGCCGCCAGGAGCGAGAGCTCACCGCACAGCACGGTCGCGGCGGCGATGACGGCCAGGCGGCGCGCGTTCTCGCCGGGGACGCGCTCGGCCCTGCAGCCGAGCCGGGTCAGGTTGGCCTCGACGAAGTCCAGGCCCTTGCCGTTGCCCACGGTGCCCACGATCAGGTTGGGCAGGGTGCAGGAGAAGTACAGGTCGCCGTCCCGGTCCTCGGCCATCGTGACGCCCTGGGAGCCCTCGACGATGTTGGCCGCGTCCTGGCCGGTCGCCAGGTAGAACCCGAGGAGCATGTTGGCGAAGTGGGCGTTGGCCGAGCGGATTCCGCCGGCGAGCAGGGTGCCGAGCAGGTTCTTGCGAAGGTTCAGCTCGGCGATCTTGGCGGCCGTGGTGCGCAGGACCGTCTCGACGACGTCGCGCGGCACGAGGAGTTCGGTGACCACGTTCTTGCCGCGTCCGAGGATGCCGTTGATCGCGGTCGCCTTCTTGTCCGTGCAGTAGTTTCCGGAGATCGATCCGTAGGAGATTCCCGGGACGGTCCGCAGCAGGTGCTGCAGCAGTGCGTCGGAGGCGAGCGTCGCCATGTTGTGGCCTGAGGCGTCACCGGTGGAGAACTCGAAGCGGACGAACAGCAGATTGGCCGCGATCTCGTGCCGGACGCCGATGAGTTCGGCGAACCGGCTGCAGGCGCGCACCACGTCGCGCAGCTCGTCGATCCGTGCTTCGATGGTCCGGGCGGCGGTATGGGCCGTTTGCGCGTCGACCGCCTCGACGAGCACGGACCGGGTCATGCGTTCGTCGACGAGGGTGGCGACGATGCCGTCCTCGGCCAGCATGGAGACCTTGGCCCCGCGCCCCACGGAGGGCCACAGCGGCGACTCGTAGGTGGCGAGAGGGACATCGGTCTCGACGGTGGTGACGTTTCCGGAAACACGCAGGGGCCCCACCCACTTCATCGGGACCCCTGCGGTCATCTGGGCGTTTGTCATCATGTACTTCCCGTCAGGTTGCGGGGGCGTGGACCGTGCGGGACCGCTGAGCGAGCGGTCCCAGCGCGATGCCCCGGTCGATGCAGAAGGTGCGAAGGTCGCCGTGAACGGTCAGGTCGCAGCGGGTCAGCTCGGCGGGGGTGCGCGCGCCGAGCATGGTCAGCAGCGCCGTCAGCTGGTCGAGCCAGGCCGAGATCAGGGCGGTCAGTGCCTCGACGCCGCCGTCCAGGAGGGTGCGGAGGAATCCTCCGGACACGCCGACGCCGGAGGCGCCGAGCGCCAACGCGCGGGCTGCGTCGAGGGGGCTGCGGACGCCGCCGGAGGCGAGGACGGGGATGCCGGCGTCCTGTGCGTCCAGGAGGCAGGCGGCGGTGGACAGGCCCCAGCCGTGGAGATAGGCGTAGTCCGCGGGTCCGCGTCGGTCGTTCTCGATGCGGGCGAAGTCTGTGCCGCCCCGGCCACCGAGGTCCGCGACCCGCACGCCCAGGTTCCGCAGGGTCAGGACGGTCTCCCGGCTCAGCCCGAATCCGACCTCCTTGACGATCACGGGGACGTCGGAGGCGGCCGCGATCTTCTCGATCTGCCCGAGCCAGCCGGAGAACGACCGGTCGCCCTCCGGCATCACCGTTTCCTGCACGGTGTTGACATGGATCTGCAGGGCGTCGGCGCGCAGCAGGTCGACGGCACGCTGAGCCTGCTCGGTGGTGGCGTTGGCGTTGACGTTCGCCAGGACGAAACCGTCCGGGTTCTCCGTGCGCAGCACACTGAACGTGGCGGCGCAGTCGGGGTCCTTGAAGTACGCGCTCATGGACCCGGACGCCAGGGGCACCCCGGTCTCGCGGGCGGCGATGGCAAGGTCCCGGTTGATGATGCCGGTCTTCGTGCTGCCTCCGGTCATCGCGTTGATGTACAACGGGACCTGCCAGGAGATGCCGGCGAAGGTGGTGGCCAGCGAGACGTCGGCCCTGTCGATGCCGGCCAGGGCGTGGTGGACGAACGAGACCTCGTCGAACTGATTGCGTCCACTGTTCGTGCGCTGCTGTTCCAGAGCGAGCCGGACGTGGTCGTCCTTGCGTCGGCCGATCATGCCGTTCATACCGGTCGTTCCTCGTTTCTTTCCGTCGCGGGACGGATCGGCAGGGGCCGCACCCCCGCTGCCGTCCACCGTTCGCGCAGGTGAGCGATGTCCGGGTGTGCTCTGGCGTCCAGCAGGGCAAGGCCGCAGTCGCCTCCGCCCGCTCCGGAGGGCTTGGCCGCGCCGCCGACGGATTCGGCGACCTCGCACAGCGCCGTCAGCTCCGTGGTGAAGATGCCGAGGCCCGCCTCCTGGTCGAGCTGTGCGAGCGCGCGCCGGGCGCGCCGGACCTGCCGCAGCAGGCCCGGCCCGTCACCGGTGGTGAGTGCGTCGATCGCGGCGTGCACCACGTCGGTGGAGGTCTCCACGAACCTCCCGTGGGACGCGCTGTGCCGCCATGTCCGGTGGTGCGGGGTGGAGGCGAGGGACGCGGTCGAGGCGGGCCGTCCGGTCCAGCCGACCTCCAGGGTGAGCCCGCGGGGCGGCGGTAGCCGACGGACCTCGAGTCCGGTCCAGGGGGCGAGCAGTGCTGCCCGAACACCTTGGCGGCGGGCCAGTTCGAGCACGCGGGCGCGGTCGGGCGCCCGGTAGGCGATCCAGCCGCCCCAGGTGCTGGCGGCCACGTCACCGCCCGAGCCCCGGGCGTCGATCTGTGCGGTGGCGAGCAGGGACAGGCGGAACAGATGGTCGTGCGAGAGCAGGAGTCCGCAGAATTCCGCGACGGCCGCCACGGTCGCCACGGTGACCGCGCCGCTGGAGCCGAGGCCGAACTTCCGTCCGTCTTCGTGCAGTCGGCTGCTGACCGCCACGCGCAGCGCGGGGATGCGCAGGCCGTGTTCGGCCAGCAGGCGGCCGACGATCTCGATGGCCGCCGCCACGTGGGGCGATCGGCGCCGGGGGCCGAGGTCGGAGGCGATCACCGTGTCGGCCGTCTCGGAGTGGGACACGGTGACGACGACGTCCCGGTCCACCGCCATCAGGATCGACGGGGTGCCGGGCTCGACCACCGCGTACTCACCGACGAGGAACAGCTTGCCCGGTGCGCGCCGGACGACCGTCCGCCGGGCGGTCAACGTTCCTCCCTCCCCAGCAGACGAGCGCCGGGGCCGGGCCCGGCGATGTGTGTCGCCGCCTCCGGGGCCGCGCCGCGCACGGCGCCGGCGACCCGCTCGGCGTCCGCCCGGTGGCAGAGCACCTTGACGTTGGGTCCGGCGTCCATGGTCGCGTAGGCCGCTACGCCCTGCTGCCTGAGCCGGAGTACGGCGTCGAGCACGGTGACCGTGGCCGGCGCGAGGTAACGCACCGCCGGGCGCGCCGCGAGCATGGTGGCGTGCATGCCGAGGGCGTTGCGTTCCGCGAGCTCGCCCACCCCGTGGAGGTCTCCCCGCCGCAGCGCCGCGCGCATCTCGGCCAGGTCGTCCTCGCTGGAGCGGGCCCACGCCTCGTACAGCGGCGAGGTGTCCACGGTGTGCCGCATGGCCACACGGCTGGACATGGCTTTGGGGCCCGCGTCGACGACGGCCAGGACCAGCGCCGGTTCGAGGTCCCCCACCGGCACCGGCTCGGCGTACGAGCCGAGGTCCGCCTCCGCGGCCCCGGCGGTGGACGGTCCGGGGTGCCATTGGGCGAAGCCGCCGAACAGCGAACGCGAGGCCGATCCGGACCCCCGCCGGGCCAGGCGGGACAGCGCGGTGGCGTCCAGGTCGAGTCCGTACGCGGTGGCGGCGGCGACGGCGAGTGCGGCGAAGCCGCTGGCGGAGGAGGCGAGACCCGCCCCGGTGGGGACGGTGTTCTCGGTGTCCACGACAGCCCGCCGGGACGATCCGGCGCGCCGGCGCACCAGGTCCAGGAAGGCGGTGACGCGGTGCAGCGCCTGGCCCGTCACGGGCACGCCGTCCAGGGTCACCGTGTCGTTCTCGGCTGTGGGGTCGAGCCGGACGCGGGTGGTCGTCGGGAAGATGTCCAGGGTCATCGAAAGGCTGCCGGTCCGCGGCAGGACGAGTCGCTCGTCGCGCTTGCCCCAGTACTTGATCAGGGCGATGTTCGGGTGCGCGACGGCCGTCGCCGCTGCTGCGGTGGCCCGTTCCCCGGCCCGGTTCCGGGCCTGGGCGTCATGGTCAACGCGCATGGCGGGAGGATCCTTTCAGGGGGACGGCCCAGGTGTGCGCGGCGCCGGCGCGATGCAGCCGCTGGGTGACCTCCCGCGCCTGGTCCATCCGGGTCAGCGCGATCATGCAGCCCCCCAGGCCGCCTCCGGTCATCTTGGCTCCGAGGCTGCCCGCGGTGAGTGCGGCTTCGACCAGCGCGTCGATCCGGCCGGTGCTGAGACCGGCCGCGCGCAGCAGTTCGTGGTTGTCGGTGAGACATGTCCCGAGTCTCTCCGGCCTGCCCTCGGCCAGGGCCCGTCGGCCGGCGTCGGTCAGTTCCCGGGAACGGCGCACGAACTTCTCCCGCGCACCGGCGTTCTGCTCGAACGCTGAGCGCAGCAGCCCGACCGCGTCCTTGGTCCGGCCCGTGTCGCCGCTGTCGGCGACGATGAACAACCCGTCGCAGCCGATGGGCAGTTCGCGCACCTGCCCGCCCTGGAACAGCAGCGGGGCACTCGCGCCGACGGCCTGGGCGTCGACGCCGCTGGCCCGTCCGTGCGCCACGCTCTCGGCCGTTTGCACCAAGGCGAACGCGTCGCTCTGCGACAGCTCCCGGCCGAAGAGGTCGGCGAGCGCGAAGACGATCGCCCGCGCACAGGCCGCGCTCGACCCGAGTCCTCGGCCGGGCGGTATGGCGCAGTCCACGATCACGTCGAGATTCGGGCCGCCGGACACTCCGAGGAACGCCTTGACCTCGCTTGCCAGCCGCCCCAGACTGCCCGAGGCCTCGGTCGCCAGCGGCCGCGACGCGGAGCCGCTCATCGTGAAGAGCACGCCGTACCGGCCATCGGCGGTGCCGTGCGACCAGCCCGCGCTCGCCGTGACCGTCAGTTGCTTCATCGGCAGAGCGAGCGCCGGGGCACCGTAGACGACCGCGTGTTCACCGAGCAGGATCGCTTTGGCATGCGCGCTGCCCGTGCCGATGGAACGCGCTCGGTGGTGCTCCGCCAACTCCTCCGCCGGGGCCTGTGGGGTCAACGCGCTCAGCTCCTTGTCGCTGCTGCTTCGAGATCGCACCGCCCGCGGGTCAGACGGTCTCACCGGCCGGCACGTGGTCCGTGCCGCGTGTCGTCCGCTCCGGGGCGGGGTGCGCGGGCTGCCGCTTCCCGCCGCGGCTCCAGCGGCGCATCACCGGCTTCTCCACCAGGCTGTACAGCAGCCATGCGGCCAGCAGGTTCACCGCGAAGAGGACGATCAGCAGGGCGAGCGCGCCGGTGGTGCCGAAGGTGCGGCCGTCGAGCAGCTCAGGGCGGCCGTAGAAGATCACGAGTACTTGGACGAGGTAGAAGGCGAAGGAGACGTTGCCCAGCCACACCATGACCCGGCCGCCCAGCCAGCGGCCCTCGCCCCGCAGGTCCGCCGAGGCCGCGGCGCAGATGACCATGCCGATCGGGACGATGGTGGTGAGGCTGAAGCTGTACGGGGCCGGGGCGAGGATCGCGCCGTAGTACCCAGCGGCGAACAGGGCCACCGAGGTCGGCAGGCCGATGCGTGGCCACATGCCCGCGATGACGATACGGGCCAGGATCATGCCCAGGACGAACTCGAACAGGCGCGGCGGCGGGAACGCGTAACTGAACCACTGCTGGTTGACCGTCAGTTCGAGCCCCGGCAACCGGGCGTGTCCGGGGATGTAGCGCGTCACCACCGACACGCCCGCCACACCGGCGGCCATCGTGCCGGCCCACAGCCACAGTCTGCTGTCCGCGATCCGCCGCACCAGGACGATGAACAGCGGGAACAGCGCGTAGAACAGCAGTTCCGAACAGAGCGACCAGGAAGGGAAGTTGACGCTCTGCACGGTGTCGACGCGGTTACTGAACGCGTGTACCAGGAACAGGTTCGGCAGCCATGCGTGCAGCGGGGTGGCGGAGGCGAAGAGCAGCATGGCCAGCGCCCAGGTCACGATGTGGTTGGGATAGATCTTCAGCGCACGGCGCCGCCAGAACCCCGTGATCCGTTCTCCGGGAGTCGACGACCAGGTCAGCACGAAGCCGCTGAGCACGAAGAAGAAGGAGACACCGATGTTCCCGG
Organism: Streptomyces mutabilis; assembly: GCF_014649815.1. GTDB lineage: Bacteria > Actinomycetota > Actinomycetes > Streptomycetales > Streptomycetaceae > Streptomyces > Streptomyces mutabilis. The sequence continues at coordinate 21,885 of NZ_BMTT01000039.1, forward strand.
CGGAGTCGAAGAAGTCGGCCAGCGCCTTGGCGACGCCCGGGTCCTCGAAGAAGGTGAAGGACGCCGTCGGTTGCAGCGGGTTGAAGAGCATCGTGCTGTGGGCGAGGAACACGAGCAGCGCCGCGATGAACCTGATGCCGGTCAGCGAGGGTAGCGTGGCCCGGCGCCGTGCCGGGTCGCTGGTGGTGATCACGGCTGGTCGGACTGCCATGTGCGCACTGCCTTTCGGTCAGAGAAGCGGCCCGCCGGGCGGCATGCGGGGATCGCGGTGGGACACGCGACGCGGTGGTGAGTTCGCCGGCCACCCGGAGGCGGACGCCGGCCCGCCGGGCTGGGCCGCCCGGCGGGCGGGGCGCGGCCGGCCCTCTTCAGGCGACCTTGGTCGCGCTGAGGATGGCCTGCACGGGAATGACGTCCGGCGGGATCTCGGCGGAGTCCTTGGTGATCGCCTTGGTGACCTCGAACCCGCTGTCCTCCAGCCAGCTGCGGTAGGTCGACAGCTTCTGCGGACCGCCCTGGCCCATGGTGGCGCCGATGAAGAAGGCCGGGAAGAAGTCGACGTTGTAGTTGTCGGTGTCCTTGATGTTCTCGGGGTACACCGGCACCAGGATGTTGACCTGTCCGCCCGCCTTCAGCGCCTTGTTGACACCGCGGAGGATCGTGAGCACGTCGTCCTTGTCGAACATGTCGAGGAAGTGCTTGATCAGCACGACGTCGAACCCCTGGGGGATCTCGTCGAAGACGTTGCCGCCTATGAAGGACAGGTGCTCGGACATCCCGTGGTCCCGGAAGTTCTCCAGTGCCTCGTTCTCCTTCTCCGGCAGGTCGAAGGTGGTGACCTTCAGCCCGGGTGAGGCCTTGTGCCGGTAGGTGTGGATCGCGCCGAGGCCGGTGTTGCCGGCGAGGTCGAGGACCTGGGCACCCGAGGGGATGTCGATGTTGCCGAAGAACCAGGGGTCGATGTGGGCGGTGACGGTGTCCATCAGTTTCGACCAGGCGTCCCGCAGGTCCCCGTGGTCCGCCACGGCGTCGTACAGGGTCCCCTCGGCGCCGTAGAGTTCGCGCAGGCCGACGGTGGTGCCGGTGCGCACGCTCTCGGTCAGGTAGAACAGCTGCCGCAGCGCGGTGACCTTGATCAGGTTCATGTAGGCGCGGGCACGCCGCAGATCGGTCTCCGGGACGTCGGCGAGCGCGTCGAGGGTGTAGGCGCCGGTGCTCTCGTCGTGGGCGAGGAA
>NZ_BMTT01000040.1 GCF_014649815.1 Streptomyces mutabilis
TTCATGGCGGCGTATCACTCCACCATGATCCGTCACCCGATGATCTTTGAAGACGGACCCTAGCTCTGTCCGTTGAGAGGCAACGGGCGTACAGGCGGAGCTGAGACGACAGGGCGCAGCGAGGGGCCCGCTCTGGTAGCCCGTTAGATTTCTGCATCTCAGTCGGAGTAGCGGGCCGGGGCCCGGCCGCCGAGCCGCCGGGGGCGTGTCCGGGGTGCTGCGCGCCCCGGACCGCGCGCTGCGCGCGCTCACGCCCGGGTGGGGCCGGGACGTCGGACGCTGCGCGCCCGACTGCGTGCTGCGCACGCTCGCCCCGCCCCCACCCTCGATCTGGTCGCGGAGAGGGGCTGGAAGTAACCAGTACTTCCGAGGGAGAGTCGGTGCTTCCGGTGCCCAGTCGCAAGCTCCCCGGCCCGAGCTGAATCCTGCTTGACCATCAGAAATCAAGGAACCACGTCCGGTGAGGATGTGGTTTGCAAGCGTCTCCGCGGTGAACCAGCGCCCGTTGGGCTGCCGGACGTATCCTTCCGGAAGTCGCGCCTCCAAATATACTCGCCGCTGTCGCTGGCTCTTGTGCACCGAATGGCTGAAAGGCCCCCGCTCCCTTCCTTGGCTGCGGGTGCATGTGAGGTGGTGGCGGCAGCAGTCGGTCCTTCCGTTGCTTGTCCACCAGACCCTCGGGTGACGTGAAAGTGGCACCCGATCGCTTCCCGTATGTCGCTTTCATGCGTCTTGTGACTCTATTGATTCGCGCACTATCTGCATATGCTCTTCACCGATCGCGGTCAGGTAGGCGCTAGGGGAGGGCGGCGATGGCGAGAGTATGCGGCACCGGCGCACTATTCCTTTGCTTTTCGTAAAGGGGATGCTTCAGTCGGCCCGGGCGCGTCCGTGTGACTGCGAGGTGAGGACCCGAGGGTTCGAGGGAGCGCTGCAGTGCGTGCGCCGGCACTGAAGCCTGCATCGCAGCACCTTTCGGGTTGGAACGGCGCGCTAGTAGCCAAAGGGGAGTGCCAGAATGTCGTTGAGATTCATGCGCACAACGTTGTCGGGTGTCTGTGCGGCTGTGGCTCTGACGCTGTCCATGCCAGGTTCCGCACATGCGGGCAGCGGCGATGACGCCAACCTTCACAGCATGGAGGCGTGTCAGGAGTGGCCCTCAAGCTCTGCCTTCAAGTTCCACATTTACTACAACTCCGGGATGAACGGCTCGTGGCGGAACATCGGCTATTCGGTCTGGGACTTCAACGCAGTCCGGCCGGGCGGGAGCGACCCCGGAGCGTACCCGCTCAAATTCTGCCAGATCGGTGCCAGCAGCCCGTGGCCCGGATCCGGGCAGAGAATCAAGAACAATGCGGCATCGGCCGAGAACGATCACTACAAGTACATGGCCAATGTGCATTACAACAGCGGCTACAAAGGCCCGGCGGACATCATGGGACCCGGCCAGAGCATTGCTCGATTCCGGAACGTCTACAACGAAAATGCATCGTTCGAGTGGACATCGTCCTGATATACGCGGCCGCGCCAGCAGGAGAGTGACATGAGTCAGCAGAAGAACAAGAAGATCACCTTAATCGCGGTCCCGGCGCTTGCCGCCGTGGCCGTCGGAGCTGTGGCACTCGCCGCGACATGGCCTGAGAGCCCTCGCGAGTCGCGTACTCCTGCCACCGCGCCGCAGCAGCCGGTTGCCAAAGCCACGGTGGGCGACCCCGACGATCCGGCCACCTGGAAGCTGCCCATCGAGGCCTACCTGCCGACCCAAGCGGAGCACCGGCTCGTATCCAGCAACCGGGATGAGACGATTGATGCTTGTATGGCTGACGCTGGCTACCCGGAGTGGACTCCGGCCCCCGATCTGCCAGCCATCGGAGGAAAGACACTGACCGACTGGCGCTACGGTATCCACGACGCCACGAAGGCAGCCGAGCGCGGGTACCACCCTGACGCCGAAGCGCAGAAGGCCTACGACGCGGCCATGGAAGAAGGCGCAGTCGACGAGTCGAACGCCGACGAGGGCTCGCTGCGCAACTGTGTGGCCCAGGCCGATGGCACTGTGCCAGCCCTCCCTGCCGACGACCTCGTGCAACAGATCGGCGGTGACGCCTTCCGCCAGGCCGAACGAGACCCCAAGGTCGTCGCTGCATTCGCTCAGTGGTCGTCGTGCATGAAAGACAAGGGCTACGACTACGTGAAGCCCATGGACGCCAACGACGATCCGCAGTTCAGCGACCCATCGACGGTCACTGACACGGAGATCGCCACAGCCAAGGCCGATGTCGCCTGCCGGGATAAGCACCAGGTCGAGAAGACGTGGTTCGACGCCGAAGCCAAGCTGCAGCAGACATCTATCGCTCAGCATGAGGACGAGCTGAACCAGGTGGCCGCCGGTACCAGGGCAGTCGTCGCAAAGGCGAAGGCAGCAGCGCGGTAGCCCCACCACAGCTACTTTCCAAGCTTGACTCATCCACAGCATGACGGCCCATGACGCTGGTAAGGCGTCATGGGCCTCCTGGAGCGGATTTCCGGCCGTGTACTTGCCGGGACCAGTAGAGCGTCAGCCATCGCCGACCGACGCCTCTGGCCGGAAGGCACTTTTGGAGAAGAATAGTTGAAAACTCGAAGATTCGCCTCTGCCGGGATCGCTGGCCTCGCGGCCACAGCGGTCCTGACCGGGCTCATACAGGCCACGCCAGCGTTCGCCGACTCCAGTGCTCCTGACACGAAGCCGGCACCGCGGCCGGCCGGCAGCCCGTCGCCCGACGCGCCGACGCGTGTGCCCAACCCCGGCAAGAAGCTCGGAAAGAGCTGGAACACCTCAATGGACCGGGCCGTGACCACAGCGGCAGACAACGACGGATTCAAGATCCTTGTCGCGGACAGCAAGGACGCCTACCAATGGCGCACCGCTGCCACACTGGCCGAGCCCGGTATGCCGGCCGACTCATGGATCGGCAACTCCTGTGTCATGGACCGGGATCACGTTGCGGTCGTCTACGCACCGCGGACATTCACTAACAAGCCAGACCTCATGCGGGGCGGAGCATTCACCGCAGTCGTCGACCTGAAGTCCGGCCAGGTGACAAAGCTCCCCTTCACCGGATCACTGGCCTACTTCGACCCCTCGTGCAACTCCGAAACCCGCACGGCCGCCTTCACCGCCTTCCGCGACACCAAGACCCGGCTCCTCACCGTCAACACCAGCGGCACGACGACCAGCGACACCTCTGTCACTGGTCAGGTGACCTCCGCCGTTCCCACCACGGACGGACTCGTCGCCGCCCACGGCCGCCGCCTGGTGCACGTTGACCCGGCAAGCAGCAGCCTCAAGAGGCTGGCTTCCACGAACGAGGTCCCGTTCGACATCCGCCCCACCAGCCAGGGCATCGCCTTCCTCGACCGCAAGGACACCACCGCTCACGCCAAAATATGGAAGCAGGGAAACAGGCCGTCACTGCTCGCGACGGGCAAGCTCGGCGACCTGGCCCTCCGACAGGGAACTGACGGCCAGGCATTCCTCACCGGAAACACCACAGACGCCAACCTTGCCGGCACGGGAGTGACCCGCCTGGACGTTCCGGCAGACACAGAGGTGTCCACCCACGGCCGACTGGCCGTCGGCCCCGTCCTCATGCCCGGGATACGCGCCGGCCTGGACAGGATCGGCAACGCGGGCAAGGGCTTCACCAAGGCAGAACCCACGCCGCGAGCCCGCACTACTGAAGACCCCACGCGGGACAGCGCCACCCCGCTGACCCTCACCAGTGTCGCAACCGCCACCGGTGAGAAGATCACCCAGGCGGTCACCGACACAACCAGCGACACGGGCAAGGGATTCTTATCACCCGCCCTGCGCACAGCCGCCGACACGGAGCAGGCATCCGGAAAGGCCGCACTGGCGGCCGACGACCGGGCGCACAACCCGGTGGACACCGACCGCTGGTGCTCCATCCCCCGCAACGACGTCAAGGCGCTCGCGCTCCAGCCGACCTCGAACCAGGTCGAATGGGCTGTCAACATGGCAATCCGCGGCGAGCTGCGCTCCCAGTGGATCACGCAGGGAGGCTGGCGCTCCCAGTTGGGACTGGGCACCGTCGACCCCCAGGGACTCTTTCCGGCCCCCGAGCTGAAGGGCGGCGGGCGCATCCCCGCCCAGGTGCTGCTCGGCGTACTCGCCCAGGAGTCGAACCTGTGGCAGGCCGAAGGCGGCGCCATCCCCGGCCAGATGGGCAACCCTCAAGCAGCGATCGCCGGCTTCTACGGCCACGAGGGAGAGACCTCCGAGGCGTACTGGCAGATCCGCTGGCACGAGTCCGACTGCGGCTACGGAGTCGGCCAGGTCACTGACGGCATGCGCCTCGCCGGCTACGAGAAGCCCGGCGAGACATCCCTGTCCCCGACCAAGCAGAAGGCCGTCGCCTTGGACTATGCGGTCAACATCGCCGCGTCCATGTACATCCTCGCGGACAAGTGGAACCAGGTACACACCCCTGGGCAGACCATCACCGTGAACAACGACGACCCGTCGAAGCCCGAGAACTGGTTCGCCGCGTTGTGGAACTACAACCTCGGCTTCAACGAGAACAAGGGTGACGGCAAGCCGTGGGGGCTGGGCTGGTACAACAACCCCGCGAACCCGTTCTACCCGCCCTCGCGGGACCCGTTCATGACCGATCCGCGGCACGCAGCGAAGCCCCAGAACTGGCCCTACCAGGAGAAAGTGATGGGCTGGGCCGCCTGGTCCATGGACACCGGCTACTCCTACGCCACCTCCGGACGGCAGGACTGGCCCGGCGAGTCAGGCTACGACTCCGCCGGCTTCCGGCCCGCCTGGTGGAACAACCCCGGACAGCGCGACAGGATCAAGCCGCCACTGGACGCCTTCTGCAACGCCACCAACAACTGCAACGCCGCCAACCCGCCGGACTGCCCCGACGCGAAGTGCTACGAAACGTACTGGTGGCGCGGCGCGAACGTAACTTGGAAGGCGAACTGCGACGCCGACTGCGGCCACGAAAACATCAAGTACGTCACGCTGCGCGCAGAACCCGGCCGCGGCACCCGACTGCAGTACGGCACACCGGAGTGCGGTGCAGCTCCCGCCGGAGCGCTGATCGTCGAGTCCATCCCTGACAACACTGCGACCTACAGCACCTGCGGAGACTCCGACACCGACGCCGGCCACTTTCAGTTCACCTTCCACCCCAACCCGGCGGCGACCGGGCCAGGGCTTGGCCAGTACGAGGCCAAGGGAGACCTGCACCAGATCGGCGGCGGGCAAGGCGGCCACTTCTGGTACACGCACACCCGCGACACCGCCCATCTCGGCGGTCCCGGCGGCCGCATGACCATCGACGGCACCTGGACCCTCGACCGCAACGTCGAGTGGACCCGCGTCTTCGCACACCAACCGGACACCGGCGCACACACTCAGCAGGCCCACTACGTGATCAAGGGAGTCGCCGGCGGCGACCGACACCGCTACGTCAACACCCATTTCAGCGCCAACACCTGGGTGGAACTCGGCGTCTACCGCTTCACCGGCACCCCGCAAGTGCAGCTGACCAACACCACCGCCGACGGCACCGCCGACGAAGACGTCGCCTGGGACGCCGTCGCCTTCCAGCCGCTGGCAGGCAAGCCCAAGCACATGGTCGTCGCCATGGGCGACTCCTACACCTCCGGCGAGGGAGCCGGAGCCTACTCACACGAATCCGACAGAGACCACGGCGAGAGCGACTGGAACGCCTGCCGGCGCAGCGACAACTCCTGGCCGCGCAAGGTGACACTCCCGGGTCAGACGAAGACCGTTGGTGCGCTTGCGGACAACTTCGACCCGGCGCTGGCCTTCCAGTTCATCGCATGCTCCGGAGCCAAAACGTGGCAGATGACCGAGGGAGACCCTAGCGCCTGGGGCCGGGACGGGAACTTCCACGAGAAGACCCAGATCGACTCGGGAGCGCTCAGCGAGGACACCACGCTGGTCATGCTGACCATCGGTGGAAATGACGCGCAATTCGACAACAAGATCCAAACCTGTGTCATGGAGGGGTGCCCGTCAGAAGCCTCGATGAAGGCAGACATCGACGCTGCTGTGACTGAGACTCGCACAGTGCTGGAACAGATCCACGCCCATGCGCCGAACGCGACAATTTCGCTCATGGGCTACCCGTTGCTCTTCAGCCGTACCCAGGCGTGCTCGACCTTGGTGAGTGCATCCCAGCGGATCATTCTGAACGACATGGCCAAGTACTTCGAGGACGAGCAGCGCGAGCTGGCACTCGCCATGAGCGCAGACAACGTGAGGTACCGGTCTCCGCAGTCGGCGTTCGAGGGAAAGCGCATCTGTGATTCGCCGGAAGGGATCAACGGAGTGGTGGCCGGACCGAACGGCGACGGCGACTTCCACCACGGGGACGACAACACGCAGCTCTGCTGGTGGTTCACTGGAGCCACCTGCCTCAGCCGAGAGAGCTACCACCCGAACCAGACGGGGACCAGCGCCTACGCGCAAGCCTTCATGACGGTGGGCCCGATGGCAGCCGGCACACGAGAAGACGAGTGAGTACGAGCATGTCTGATCACGGCACCGTGACGCGGAAGCTCCGCGTCACGGTGCCCTCCCCTGGATGCCTCACCGTCCTCCTGGCCCCCATCGTCGCAGTGCTGATCGCGTCCGTGGTCCTCATGGGCATGCACCACCGCCAGCAACGTGCGAACGAGCGCAACGAAGCAGACGCCCTCAACAGGACAGCCGCCCTAGCCGAGTCGTACGCCCGTGACGCGCTGGAGGTCTCGCCATACCCTCCCGGCAGGGAAGCAGCGCGCAGGATCGCAGAACAGCACGACGGCAGGCTTACCTCCTACGAGCGGTCGGGAGATCGGCTGGCCACCACTGTCCGCTTCTTCGGGGAGTACAAGGACACCAGCATGTTCGGCACGTCATACTCCAGGGCCTACCGCTGCTACTCCGTCCTGTTCCGAGAGGATGCCCACGGCGAGCCGCACGCTAAGACCAGCACCGTCAAGAACTGTGACGCCGTCTAATCCGGTTCATCCGACTGACCTGGTCACGCTGCAATGGACCGCGACAACCACCTGGGCCTCCAGCACCTCCACTACCACCAGGAACGGGTCTGCCAGCGGAAGGTAAAGGACGTGACAACAAGGCGCCCCCGATGGTGAGTGCCCGACGGCGCCGCAGCGACCAGCCGCACCCGACGCAGCCTCCGGCCTGGACATCGACCACGCGGGCCCGCGCGGAGGCATGGGACAGCGGCGCCTCCGCCTGGTCGGCGCTGGGCGCGACGGCCAGTCGCTTGGCGGTCACCGCGCGCTCGAACCGGTCGAAGTCCGATCAGGACCCGGCCGAGTGGCTGCCGCGGACGGTGGAAGTGTGCTGCCGGTACGTCGGGGAGTGGGCCGGTACGAAGCTCCGCTGAACCCTGTCGGCCGATGAGGCCGAGGTGGCGGTGCTGCGTGAGGTGGTCGTCGGCTGTCCGGACCAGGCGGTGACGCACGAGCCGGCTGCGTGACGAGCGGTGCGGCCCCGCTGCCTTCGGCGGCGGGGCCGTTGCCGTGCCGGAGCCATAGTTGCGGAAGGCCGGTAGGCGGGGCTGCGGCGGGCGGCGTGCTCGCGTCGGTGCCAGACTCGGTCTGGGGCCTTCGTTCTGTATCCCCCGAGCCAGGGCGGAGGCCCCCCGCATCGAGCCCCCGCACCGGGCCGGGGATGGGGGCGGGGGCGTTGGTGTTGGCAGGGGTGTGGTTGTGGAGAGGACAGCGCCCCCGGGCCTCACCCATTGCCTGTAGGGAAGATCGTTCGGCTGAAGCCCTGCAGTGCCTTTCACCGCATAGGCGACCGCCCTTCACAACCGCATACCTTCAGGTCAGCCCCGATCGGCACGTGCCAGTCGGGGCTGACTGGTCTCGGAGTGTGGCCGGGGCTGGTCAGGGTACGGGGCCCCGTCATGGGTGGAACACCCCCGCGTCGGCGGGGAGGACGTCCCGGCGGCTGTGAAGGAGAACATGTCCGCCGGAGCACCCCCACGGACGCGGGGGTACTCCGCGGGGTAAAGCGCCGACGGGTGCGCTGCTGCTGTCCTCCTCGCTTGCGGGCGCATCCGTCCCGCGACCTCCTTACGCCACCAGAAACCGGTGGCTATCCTGCAACCATGTCTGTCACCACGATGACCCTGCGCGTTCCGGACGACATCGCCCCCTCGATCCGGGCCGCCGCGTCCGAGGCCGGCCTGAGCGTGAACGCGTACGTCGTGCGCGCAGCCCGCCGTGCCGCCACCCTCGATGCCGCGAAGCAGCTGGCCACGCTCGGCCTCGGCGACGACCTGGCGGGCGAGGGCGACACCCTGTGAACCGTGGGGAAATCTGGTCGCTCCCTGACGGCCGCAACGTCCTGATCATCAGCCTGACCGGCCTGGAAGAGGCCTACGGCGCGGTCCTCGCGATCGTGCTGCACGACAGCGGCCGCTACCCCGACACCGCCATGTCCGTCGTCATCGGCGACCCTCTCCCGTGCACCGCCGTCGCCGTCAACATCGCACAGCTGCGCCTCGACCGGTTCGACGGCGCCAAGCTCCTCGGCCCCGTCGACGCCGCGGCCATGGCCCGCGTGGACGCCGCCCTGCGCGCCGTCCAGGACCTGTAACCACTCGCGCAGCCCCGGCCCTGCTCCCGCCTCGGCCGGGGCTCTCGCATGTCGGCAAGATCGGGGAAGTCCCTGACGAGATGCGGTGACGGTGCCTGAGCGACGGCAGGCCGGCCGCGCTGGCGCGCGCGGTAGGCCTCAAACCACAGCTGGTCTATCTCGTCGACATCCAGGCCGCACACATGCGCGAAAGCCCGGGCCACCTCCCGCTTGGGCATGACCGTGCCCGACGCAGCCCGCTGCAGTGTCGCGGCGCTGTAGGCGCGCGTCTGCTTCGCGAGCGAGTCGTAGGTCAGGCCGTGGAGCAACCGCCCCTGACGCAGAGCCGTGGCGAGCTTCCCCACCGGACTCAGAGGGTCCGGGATAGGCTTTTCCGGTCGCCCCACTGTCCCGCACCCCGCTTCCCATGACGCACGTAAAAACGATCCATGCCCAGTACTCCTTTATCCGTTGACCGCTCATGCGGCCTGGAGTCGGCCCCAACCGACTTTGCTGGAACGGCAGTTGGCGCTGCCGCTTTACGCGCACAGCATCCTGCCAGCTACGAACCACCCGCCGCGAGCATCCGCGGGTTGATGCATTTTCGGCCCGGGCAAAAAAGCAGACCAGCTACGGCATGTGACGTCGCGAATCAACGCTTGACCAGCGGGTTTACGGAGCGCGTATGTCAGGGGCCTCGCCTGAACGGCGGTCACATTTCATTTCGACTCACAGCTTCTTGCGCGGTAACCGTGCGCGATGACACGATCCTGCGTAGCTGCCGCCCCTAGCGCCGGCGACCCTGCCCATAGGCCCCAACCGCAGCTGAGCAGGGATTTTCCGTCGATCGCGTTGGCGCGCGAGACGACGCGCGAAAGAGTCGACCCTGAGACTGGTCGACTCTTTTCGCGTACCGCCCATCGCAAAACAGTTTGGTTTCCGATTGAGACCGAACACTTTCAGTAATGCACAGAAGGCGACCGGTCTACCCTGCGAACGGCGCACTTTGCAGTAGAGGCACCCAGCCAGAGCGGTATGGGCCGCCTCACCACTGCAGTCGACGACGAGACAGGCCTGGTGCTCCCCGGCGCGATGGACCCCAAGCGCGACACTCCCACCCCCACATGCGCCAGATGAACACCTCTGCCCCGCACGGCACCGAGGTAGGCGTGCAGCCCCTGTCCTGTCTGACCTGGCCTGTTCTCCCCTTCCTTGATCACCCCAGGTGCTGATCTGCTGACGCGTTGTCAGTGCCCGGTGTCAGCATGTCCTGGTGTGGGGGAAGTTGTGACGAGGGGGAGGCCTGCATGCCTCGAGTACGGTCGTACGTGCGCTCCGACGGAACACCGGTTCGCGCGCATTCACGGTGGGCGCCGGGCGCCCGACGGGAAACGATGATCTTCAGCGTGGTGGCCCTGGCCGTCATCGGCCTGGGCAACAGCAACATCTCCATCGGTGACGGGAAGACTCCGCGGCCACAGACCACGGTCGAGTACCCGATCCGCTTCGGGGACGCCCCCATGGCGCGGGCGCCGCAGCCGCGGCCCACGGTGTCGTACCCGATCCGGTGGGAGCGGTGACCCGCCGGCGGCCGCCCGCGCGTTCGGCGCACTCGGCGACCCACCCGCAGGCAGCAGCAACGCGACGCCCAGCTCCTCGCCTACGCCGCGGCGGCCGCGGCAGGCATCACGGCGGTGGTGATGGCCGTCAACTGGCTGCTCACCCACTGGTGGGTCCTCATCGTCCTCCTGGCCCTGGCCGGCCTCGTGGGCGCCGGCTGGCTATACCGCCGCCAGCAGCAAGCCCAGTGGGACGCGGTACGGGCGCAAGGACTGCGCTACGGTCTGCCGCAGCTGGACGCACTGCACCACTCCCGGTTCGAGGACGCGGTCCGCGAGCTGATGCACCGCGACGGCTGCCGGGACGCCCAGCGGGTCGGCGGCCGCGGGGACCTCGGCGCCGACGTGAAGGCCACCGACCCCTACGGGCGGCGCTGGGTGATCCAGTGCAAGCACCGCCGCAACGGCGCCCAGGGCTCACCGGTGGGCACACCCGACCTCCAGGTCCTCAACGGCACCGCCCGCCAGGTCCACGGCGCCGACGTGGCGGTCCTCGTCACGAACGGCCGGGTGACCGGCCCGGCGGTCACGTTCGCCAAGCAGCAGCGGTTGCACGTCGTCGACCGACAGACCCTCGCCGTCTGGGCCTCCGGCTCACGCCCCCTGTGGGAACTCCTGCGGGCGGTACCGCCTCCGCGCCGCCCGACCTCGTTGAGCTGACCTGTCACCTTGCCCAGCGGGCGCGGAATCTCCAGAGCAGCGGGATGAGGGCTGTCCGGAAGCGACCTGCAGGCTCCTCGACGCGGCGCAAGAGGCCGCTGGCTAGCCAGGGAGCGGTTCTTCTGTGAGGTATCGGCGCTGGGTGGGGAACACGATGACGTCGACATCAGTGGCGGCGTCGGTTGCAGCCTGTCTCCTTGATGGGGCGATCCACTGATCGGTGCCCCCTCGGCGCTTGCGGCATCTCACATGGAAGCCTGTCCACATGGATACATTCGCGGACCGACTCAACGGCGGGTGGAAGTGGTGGGAGGCCGCCATTGAAGAAGCGCAGGAGGGGCGCTGGGTCCGTGACGCCGTGGAACGGCAGGTCATCAAGGACATCGGCGCCGCCACCAACCCACTCCATGGCGGACGGATGGCCCCGTTCACCGAGGACTCGTGGCATGTACGCATCGGGAGGATCGCGAACTGGGCCGGGGTACTGCGGCTCGCGGCCCGATCAGGCGGATGGGTGCTCCGACCCATCGCCGGAGGGATCCCGCCAAACCCTGCTGGCATGGCCGAACTGCTGTCTGGCATCTACGCGGTCGGCGAGCAAGGAGAAATCTGGATGCGGCAGCTCCTGACAGGTGAACTGCCACCCGAAGACGAGATCGCGAAGGCTGAGGGCTTCCTCACCGGGCCTGGATCCGTCGAGGACCTTGAGCTCTTCTTCTACGACTGAAAAGCCGTCGCTTCGACGTCACCGACTCCTTCGCTACCTGGATGCGCTCATGAAGCCGAACACGGAGCACTGAGCCCGGCAGGTCCCCGCCCATTCCCGGCGACGCCCGGGGACCCGTCGGACTCGCCTGGCGCCTGCTCGGGAGAACCGAGCGGCAGACGCCCGCCCGCAGGAGGGGCGCCCGAGGGGCGCCCCTTCCCGCGAACCTGACGGCCAGTTCCGCACCGAGGGGACTGCGAGGCGCGGATTCCGGAGGGGAGTCAGCGAACGTTTCCCCCCGGTGACGGGAAGACTCCGCGACCGCAGTACCCGATCCGCTTCGACGACGTCCCTGCTGCGCGAGCGCCCCAGCGCGTCCCACGGTGTCGTACCCGATCCAGTGGGAGCAGTGACCCGCCGGCGGTCACCCGTGCGGCAGCCCAGGCGGCCCTTCCGCGCAGCAGCAGCGCGACGCCCAGCTCCTCGCCTACGCGGCGGCGGCCGCGGCTGGCGGCACGCTGGTAGTGACGGTCGTCAACTGGCTCCGCACCTACTGGTGGATTCCTCGTCGTCGCCCTGGTGCTCGCCGTGCCCGTCGAGTTCATCGGAGTGGCCGGCGCCCTTGCGGCCCGCTTCGTGGGAGCGGATTGGGCGCCGTCCGTACCGCGCGCCGGTCACTGACCGCCGCCCACACGATGGACGCCGGCCAGCCCCGAACTGACCGCCGATGCCGGGCCAGCCCTCGGGCCCCAGCCCAGGCGTCACGTCCGTCCTTACCGCCGCTGCGGCGAAGGAAGAGGACTCGCGTTTCTCCTGGTCAGAGGGGGCTCAATGCGACAAGTGAGCGTGGTGGAAAAAAAGTTGGCCTTGGGCATCCGGATTCGGGCCCCTCGGCGCGTGTAAGGGGGTGAGGGTGTCAACGCCCTCACCAACGAGTCGATGATGGGAGGCCGGTCTGTGACCTGGCTCGAGTGGATGGGAGCGGGTGGGATCTCGCTCCCGCTGATGTTCCTGGCGTACTACGCGCTGCGCCGTACCAAGAGCGCGGTGGAGATGTGCCTGAAGACGTACCTGCGGGCTCGCGCGGAGCGCGAGCAGCGCGCGACGATGATCGCGATGGCGGCGGCACTGCCGGAGGGCGGGGCCGCGGCCCGCTTCGAGGAAGGGCAGCCGGCCTGGCTGTTCTACAAGCACTCGGAGCAGGGCCAGGCGGCGATCGTCACGCGGGAGGCTGCGTGACCGAGGCCGACCGGGGCACGGACTTCGAGGCGTTCGTCCTCGAGACCAGCGCGGCGTTCGACCGCGTCGCCCGGGCCGAGGCAGGTGGCGACCTGCACAGCGCCGAAGATGCTGTGCAGGTCGCGTACATGCGCATGTTCACGTCGTGGGAAAAGATCGTGGCGCGGCCCGGTGACCGGGCCGCCTACGGTCGTACTGCGGTCAGGAACGCGGTCATCGACCAGTTCCGGCGTAACCGGCGCATCATCCCTGCACCGCTGCAGGAACTGCCCGAACAGGAATCCCGGATCGGTATTCCCGATGCCGCCTACGAAATGATCAAAGAGGGTATCGATGAACTAGTCGCAAAACTTCCCGACCGGCAGCGGCAGGTCATCACCTTGTGTGTTCTCCAGGACATCAGTCCTGAAGACGCCGGGAAGCGCCTGCGCCTTAAGGAGGAGTCGGTGAAGAGCTACATCCGTATGGCCGTCAAGAACTTGAAGAAGTACGTCAACGAGACCGGCGAGGAGGGAACCGCGTGAGCACCTGGGACCAGGAACACCAGCAGAGCGCCATCCGGCTCCTCGCGGTGTGGGCCCTGCTCGAACGCTCTGAGCAGGCTCTTTCTGAGAGTCCTCGGACACCCGAGGACTCGGTACAGGCGGAGGGGGGCCAGCCTGCCGGCTGGCCCCCGGCCCCCGCCCCCTGCCCAGACGACCGAGAGCACACTGAAGCCAAGAGCGAACTCGTACTCCTGCTAGCACGCGAGTGCACGCACAAAACCACCGCACAAGAAACACGCCGGATCGCGGAACTCTTGGATTACCTGGACCGCGACGAACAGGCATTGCGCTGGTGGCAATGGGCAGCAGAACGAGGCGACGAAGACGCGCGGGACTATCTTGAGCTCCTACATGCCGAAAGGCAGGAACAAGAGAACTCGTCAGTCGATGCTCCAGTGTCTTCGGAACTGGACAGTGCAGCACTGTATGTGTGGAAAGCCAGTGGAACAAACGCTGGATCACACACATTCGCAGCTGTGCAACTTGCGCTGAGCGCT
Organism: Streptomyces mutabilis; assembly: GCF_014649815.1. Lineage (GTDB taxonomy): Bacteria > Actinomycetota > Actinomycetes > Streptomycetales > Streptomycetaceae > Streptomyces > Streptomyces mutabilis. The sequence continues at coordinate 13,908 of NZ_BMTT01000040.1, forward strand.
GCAGCAAACCCAGAGCTGAGCGAAGACGCAAAGCAACTGGTGAGAGAAATCGAGGAGTACTTGCAGCACCCTGATCGCATGACAGACGGAAGGCGACGCTAATGCGTAACACTCCTCTGCCATGCCCAAAGGAAACCGGAGACGCGCTATAGGCGGACCCATCATGAGTGCCTCACGCTGGGGCACAACGACTCGTTGAGACAGCGGCCCGCCACCGGCGGGCCGCTGTCGCATTCCCGGCACCGTAAAACGACTCACGCATCCAGCAGAGACCGGCTCACGAACATGAGCCGCCACAACGCTCGAACCCCGTCGACGTCGTCTCGCGGAAGGAGACCGAGGCCGCGGGGACCCTGGCCGGGGACACCCGCGCGCAGGCGCAACTCCTGCCAGCGGCACCCCACTCCCTCGTCCTCCCTCCCGCCGTACTTCCCGACCACACGCCCGACCATGGGCGGCGGTACCCCGACCACAGGCCCGACCACGGCAGGTCAACGCCCTGATGGCGGCACCGTCATGTCGGTGCCGGCCCCGCCTACCTGGGTACTGGCCTGCGCGACGCCGAACACCGCGACCGCGCAGGCGACCAGAACGCCGGCGGTGGTCACCGTGACCGTGATCGGACCCTTCAGCGCCGGGCGGCGGTAGACGAGAACGCTGAGACTGCCGACGAACGCCAAGCCGACAGTGATGCCGATCAACAGGGTGAACAGAGCAAGCGTGGACACGTGGTCCCCCTAGGAATCAGGCACGCGGCGGATCCGCGGGCGATGGGTGGCGGAGCGTGGACTACCTTCACCCCGCGTCTCGGGGAGAGGGCTCAGACAGCGGGCGTCAGGTTCGCCGATGGAGAGGCAAGCGACGCAAGTCCGGCCTGACCCGCACCGATGCTCTGGATCTCGGCTGCTGTCGCGCCGATGATGTTCATCGGCTAGCCAGCGGCGCAGAGGGAGATGAGTGTGCCGCTGCAGGATGGTCGTGGCGCTTACCCAGCCGTTTGAGCTTGCGACGTACCCGTTCCCCGTAGACGTGCGGATCCTTTGCTCCGCTTTCCGCCGCAGCCTGAGTCCAAGTTACGCGCTGTGTTGCGTAGGTCATGGCTACAGCCCTCTCCGAAGGTGCCAGGTGGGCCAGTACGGCTTCGAGGCGAGGGTCCGCGACTTCGCTTCGCATGAGGTGATCTTCAGGGCGGCGGTGATCGGTGATGAGTTCTCGCAGGGATAGTCCGAGGGACACCGGGTGCTCGAGGAGACGCACTGGGCGGCCGCGGGCCTGTCGATGCCACAACGGTTGCAGGTACCGATGCTCCCGGTTGGTATGACGTGAGAGTAGCTCCATGATCTCGGGATCCTTGCTCAGCCGTTGGCCGAGGACATCAACCCAGTCACCTAGAAGAGCCATTTCGACGGCTGCCCGCCACTGTTCCGCGTTGCTGATACCGAGCCAGGTCTGAGAGAACTGATCCACAGCTGCCCAGTCGCCCTCGATGGCGCTGTTGCGGGCCGCCAGTGCAGCCATGACAGCCTCGCGGGCGACGGGAGCTTGCATGCCGCCGAGCTGCTCGGCGAACATGCGCAAGATTGCGGCGATGAAGTTCACTGGAGAGTGGCGGGCGTCGGTGGTCTCCAGCCTGTCGTCTTTCGTGTGCATCAGAGCGAACATGACATCGCGGGCGAAACGGCTGTCGATCGTCTCGTCGACGTCCACAGCGTTGTCAGGCAGCCCTCGGTCTCTCCATGTCCGTGCCGTCTCGTACAGGTGGCTGACGAGGGCCGTACTGGAGGGCTTCTCCGCTGAACTACGCACGGATGTCCGCCAGCGTTCGGCCATCCGATACAGCCGTTCGAATACCTTGGAGGCCGCAGGCCGCGCCTGCACCAGCCAGGTCTCGCCGTACAGGGGGGCCGGTGGGGTGTGCACCGCGTGGAGAGCCTCGTGCACGTCCTTGAAGCGGCGGGACCGTTTTCTGCCCGGGCAGCGTGTGGGCTCATCGCGGGGGCAGTCAGGACACAGGTAGCGAAGGTAGGCGTTTCTGTCCAGCAATTGTTCCTGCGCATAGCGGATGAGCTGGATCGTCTGCAGAGCATGCGTTACGGCACAAGGTGTACGGATCTCGGGCGGCGGGCCGATGTGCGCGGGCAGGCGGGCAGCGCGGTTCTGAGTCCTGATCAGCAACTCGAGGACCCAGTCTTCTAGCGAAGAGTGAAGCGCGTCGAGTGTTGTTGTGCCGCCACGGTCGTCGTCATCAAGGTTCGAGTAGCACATCAGGGCCATGCGATGCTCCGCTCAGTGAGAATTGAAGTTGCTACTCCTAAGGCCCGGGTTGAGTACAGAACAGCAATTACCTCTCAAGACTTTCAGTGATCTGCATCACACCTGAGTTGGTCGTGCCGCCTCACGCTGTGATGCGTCCTCGGGCTTTTGGGGATGAGGCTGGCGAGGAGGTGGTGGGTGGTGGGGTGGGTGGTGTGGATGTGGGTGGTGTGGGTGCCGCGGGTGAGGAGGACGCGGTAGGTGTTCAGGGCGTAGGGGAGGTACTGGTTGGGGGTGAGGCCGCGGAGGGTGGCGTCGTGGCTTTCGCCGGGGTGGGCTTCCCAGTGGTCGTTTTCCCAGGTGAGGTCGGGTCCGATGAGGGTGCCGGCGGTGTGGTATTCGAGGCCTTGGGCGGTGTAGATGCAGCCGATCTGCTGGTGGCCGCCGGTGTGGCTGGCCCAGAGCTGGCTGTGCGGGGCGAGGGGCTGGCCGTTGTCGGGGTGGGTGAGCGCGGTCGCGGCGTTCCAGGCCGCTTTCCAGGTCCGGGCAGGGGTGTCCGGACCGGCGGGGATGTCGATGGTGATGTCGAGGGGGAGGGTGGTGGCGCCGCGGGGCCGGTTGCGGGTCCAGGGCCAGCAGAACCCGGCTGTGGTGCGTGCGGTGTGCCCGCGCGCGGTGGCGTGTTCGATGTTCTGCTGGAGCTGGAAGGGGTCGTCGGCCAGTCGCAGGTCGTAGCCGCTATGCCCTCTCCAGGGCTGGGGCGTGCCGTACAGGAGGGCGTCGACCCAGGCGGTGTAGGCGGCTGAGCCGCTGCACCTGAAGGACCCGGTGAGTTCCAGGTGCTGGTGGGCGCGGCCCATGGCGCGGGCGGCGTTGCGGATCTCTGGAACGGTGGTGCCTTCGTCGGGGCGGATGATCTGGCGTTCGTCGAGGAAGATGACGGCGAGCGGGACGTGCTCGAGGACAGCGGCCAGGTCCGGGGGCAGCCCGCGGGTGCTGCCTCGTTTGATGCGCTGGGCTTCGTCGATGACGAGCGCGCTTGTGTGGCGGGCGGTGCTGCGCAGGGAGCCGGCGGAGGGGAACAGTTCGCGGGCCGCGCTGTGGCCGCGGACGGCGTCCAGGAGGTGGGCGCGCAGGGTGCCGGACGGGGTGATGAAACGCGGCCGGGTGTGGGGGTGCTGGCGCATGAGGTAGCCGAGCAGCCGCACGGCGAGCGCGGTCTTGCCGCTGCCCGGACCACCGCTCACGGTGATGACGGCCCCCTCACGCCCGCCGCCGCTGTCCGCGGCCGGGGTCCCGCCGTGGCCGGCGGGCAGGTGGCGGCCAGCGGCGTGGCGGATGGCCACGAAGGCGTCCTGCTGGTCGCCGACCAGGGCGAAGGCACGATGGCCGTCCAGGACGGCACCGACATGGTCGAGGAGCCGGCTGGAGGGCTGCCACCTGATCTCCTCGAACACCGCGACCTGCCCGGCGTCCGGCGCCGACAGGTCCCCGCACCGCAGCCACCGAGCCAGGACCCCGGCAGGCTGGGACAGTTCCTGCCCGGTCAGCACCGGAACACCGAGGGTGTCCGCGCCCGCACCAGCCGACAGCACCGCTCCCTCACTGGCGGTGGCGTTGTGCAGCACCACCACCGCCCGCACGTCCAGCACCGGGGCGCTCGCGGGCCGCCAGTGCGTGAAGAAGCTGCGGTAGGCCGCGACCTGATGGACCGGATGAGCCGTCACCACCCCATCGCTGCGCATCACCCGCTCCGCATCCAGGACGCGGCAGCTCTGCCACTGCTTCAGCTCGACCACCACCAGCCCGAGCCCGCCACCGGGCGCGGCACCCACCAGCAGCGCGTCCAGACGCCGCCCGCCGCCCGGCGTCGCGTACTCCAGATACACCTGCAGGTCCTTCAGCCCGGCACGCTCCAGCGCCGCGAACAACGGCGGCCAACTCCTGCGCCAGCTGCGTTCCTCCGCGGCGCCCGGCGTTCCGAAGCCGGCCCCACGGTACCGGTCCGCGCACCGGGCGAAGAAGGACGCGTCGTCGAGGCGGGCGGCGAGTTCGCCGACCCGGCCCGCCGCCACGCACGCGACTGCCCCGGCCGCCACGGGCTCCCCGCCCACCGGAGCCCGCACAGCTCTTGCGGCGTCGCGGAGTTCCTGCACCTCGCCGACGACGGCCGTGCGCGGACGCGGAACCTGCTCGGACATGCTCTTCCCCCCTGCCCCGGCTGTCTCGGCGACCGCTGTGCGAGCCCGCCGGCCCTCGCCGGTCCATCCCTCTTGACCGTTGTGCTGCCTCAACAACCCTCTCACCTGGCCGAGTTATCCCGCACACCAGCTCACCCGCCCACCCGAAGGCCAAAACTGAAAAACTATCGACCACTCGATAGTGCCATGCTTATGATGCCCTGCATGAAGAGTTCGACGTTCGTCATGGTCCACGTCGGCCAGAGCACCGAGTCCCAGCGCAACCTCGAGCACGGCATCGAGACCCTCTCCTGGGGCTTCCCGGAGAAGAAACCCGAATACGACAACGCACGACCGAAGTTCGCCGTCCTGGCCACCGGAGCCTCACCCCGTGTCCAGCTCGAGGACTGGCTGCAGAACACCGCCACCCTCTACCTCTTCCAGGTCCGCGGCGGCTTCTACGAAGGCACGGCCTGGCACTGGCCCGACGAGGAAGCCGAACGACGCCTGAAGTACCCCCAGCGCTTCGGCATCGAACCGCTCGCCAAACTCGACAACGTCCCCCTCGGCCCCGAAGGCCCGCTCACCGAAGCCGGCAGCGACGCCATCCGCCGCTCAGGCACCGACCGCGGCATGGGCAAACTCGTCCAGATGCCGGCCCAGCCCCTGCTGGAGCTCGCCGGCATCCCCTTCGACACCGACGATCCCGAAGAAGTGCCCCTGGACCAGTCCCCCGGCTTCACCGCCGAACAGGTCGAGGGCAAGAAGAAGCCCCAGCGGCGCCGCCGCGGCGCCGGCTACATCTCCGACCCGAAGAAGCGCAAAGCCATCGAGGAACACGCCGAGCAGCGCGCCACCGCCCACTACGAGAAGCGGGGCTGGACGGTCGAGAAGCTCGGCAAGCCCTACGACCTGCGTTGCACCCGCGGCACCGAGGAACGCCACGTCGAGGTCAAGGGCACCACGGGGGCCGCCACCAGCGTTGAACTGACTATCAACGAGGTCCTGCACGCCAGGGACAAGGACAACACCGTCGACCTCTACGTCGTCAGCGACATCAAGGTCGACACCGCCACCGATCCCTACACCGCGAGCGGCGGCACTGTCTGGCACTACCCAGACTGGGAGCCGGCCGAAGAGGACCTCCGGCCCCGCAAGTACGAGTACCGCCTCCCCAGCCTCACCTCCTGAGTGCACAGACTCCGGCCGCAGGAAGCGAGTCGATGGGCTGACGCCCGGTCACCTGTCCTGCGGCCGGAGAACCACATTGTGCCACTCGCCCCCATGTCCCCACCCCCGCGTCCCCAGCCCCTGCGTGCAAGGAAACGTAAATTGGTTGTGCCCCCGGGGAGGATTTGCTTAACTGATTCCAGAAGCACAAGGACCCTCCATCGAGGGCTCTGTCAGAGGGGCCTGATAGACTGTCATAGACAGCAAGCAGAAGGGCATCGAGGAGCCTTTCAAGCCCCTCCTTGAGGGGACCTGACGGGTCGACAGAAGCCCCATTCTCGTGTTACCATATAAAGAGAACGGGCGAGACGTACCACCAAGCCAAGCGTTACACGAACCATAGCTACACCTGTTTTTGCGCCGGAGGCCACCACCCTCCGGCATAGTTTTGCCCAAAAACAACTACTATGAGTAAATAAAGGAGCACCATAAGTAATGACAGTCAGAATAAGGAAGGCCAGCTCAGCAAGGAGGAGCAGCAGAAGAAGCGCAGCCGGCCCAGATACACGGCGAGAGAACTGCTCAGGAAGGGTCTTACTGGCATAGCCCTTCTCAATAGGTTCATCACTGTTATTGAATATATCCTCGACTATCTAGGCTGACCACTTCCCAACTTGACGAAGCCCCGTGAAGCCCACGAGGCCTATTTTTTTACCCTAAAACAAGTTGGGCAGACGCTAACGCTACAGATAAGCACCAGAGGCAAGCGGAACGTAACTCACTCGCAGCCTCATAACTCTACGAAGGAGGTAGGCATCAGCGCATTCCGTAGTGGGTCATTACCGAATATCGAAGGAGACAGCAGACCCGCTAGGGCGTACTGCTCCGGGGTAGGAGCTGGTTCCAGAGTTTGTCTGGTGCTTCACTTTGAAGCACAGGGGCGGCCGACTTCTGCCGAAGCTGCGTGGACCATCACCTGATGCAGGGCCAGCGTCACCCTCCCCTCGCTGCCCGGGCCGCAGGCCCGTTGACGGCACCGCGCAGCGGGGCCGGCCTTCGGGGCGCGATGCGCCCCGAGTGGTCGTAGCGCAGCGCAGGCCACCGCTCCGGGAGCGCAGCGGACGGAGCGTCACCGGCCCGGCGCAGCCGGGCCGGTGGGCTGCTCGCGCAGCGAGCAGCAGCGCTCACGCGGAGCGGGAGCGCAACCCCCGCGCGCAGCGCGGGGGTTCGCTGCCTCCGGGCGCAGCCCGGAGGGCCCCCGCTCCGCGGGG
>NZ_BMTT01000041.1:15000-16472 GCF_014649815.1 Streptomyces mutabilis
TTCCGAAGTCGAGGTTTTTAGCATGTATTAGCTCTAGAATTACCACAGGTATCCATGTAGTAAGGTACTATCAAATAAACGATAACTGATTTAATGAGCCATTCGCAGTTTCACAGTATAAAGTGCTTATACTTAGACATGCATGGCTTAATCTTTGAGACAAGCATATGACTACTGGCAGAATCAACCAGATAACTACCTTGCGGCCCAGGGGCGGGGATATTGCTATCCACCGTCGCCCGGGCACGAGGCCCCCCGAAGGGGACCGGAAGGTGAGCTATGTAATCTGGAAGGGACGCACGAAGCGCCCGATCGACCGCGAAGGCCCCCAGCGCACCGGGAACCCGCGACGACCATCCAATTGCCCCCACTGGGCCCTCCAGGACCGGTCCGCACGCAGGTGAACCCTGCCGGGACGCCCTCACGGGCGCCGACAGGCTGCGGCATATGGTCCTCTGGTGGGGGGTCCGGACCCCGCGGACACGCCGGCGAACGGCGGCTCCCGCAGGGCGGCTCCCCCCGGGAATCTGGGTTTCGATGATGGCCAGCGGCCAACGATCCACAGACTCCGTCAGCGCCGGGGACCACGCAAGGGCCCCCGGGCTTCAGTCACCCCCCCAAACCGCGAAACACGGACCCCGGGGTGCGACGGCACAGGCTTCTTTCCGACCCAACCGCACGCCCAGCACCGGGAATCCCGTAACCTGGGTACCGTCAACCGCTCCCCGAAGGGGCAGCAACGTGGCACTCCCAGGCGGAGGAAACCGGCCTGCAGCGGCGGCGAGGCGGACACCTGGCCATGGCGCCCCACGGCAGTTCGACCGCAGGGGGGTGGTTGGCAGTCCCCGTTCCTGAGGTGTCGCCCGCGATGCGGGACCGAATCACCACCAGGCACAGAGAGACTGCCCATCTGGCAGGGAAGAAGTGTGGGAGGGCGACCGTCAGGCCCGGCGTCACGATGGCTCTCGATCCCCAGGGGGACCCCCGCCCTCACCGTTCGACCGGTCCATGACCATCACCCTTCACATATATCCACCGGACACCGTCGGGGTCAAAAGTAGCCCATTTATGTTCCCGGGTCCCAAAGTGATTCTGGGGGGTCGGTTTTTGTATGGGGTGGTCCGTGCACGTGTCGTTTTTCCCATACAAAGTGGGCCTCCGGACCAGTCCCAAACTCCCGCACTTTCGATACTTAGTGAAATCCGATCGCGTTTCGACCGGCCACCAACGCTCGCTCTCCCGACCACGCTCTGCCGCCCGCTCGTCGCATCGGCCGCGAGCCAGTCGTCTGGGGCGGCTGGCCGGTCACTTCCCGCTGCTGAAATGGCATGTCCCGTGTTCCTAGAGGTCTGCGGCCGGGCCGATTTGGGGACCGGCCGGTCGGGAGGCCGCGGTCAGTTGGCGGCCCACCCACCGCCAACTGGCGAGCTTCTTCGACATGGAGGCCGGTCCCCCAAACGTGCCGGCCGGTC
>NZ_BMTT01000042.1 GCF_014649815.1 Streptomyces mutabilis
ACCAGGCCCCATCAGGTCGTGACTCACCATCAGAGACCGCCCGCCCAACAACGTGACAGCGCCCTTGCAGGCCCTGATCCCACCCGGGGAAAAGTCGGTGACGCTGCGCTCACAGAGCCTGGGGGAGTGGGTCGGGGTGTCCCTCTCGCATGTGGCATCGCTCGTAACTCCCGGGCTGCGCCGGGCGGCTTGGTACACCGTTCCGGACGGGGACCCGGGCCTTGTGTTCACGTCGCCCACCGCGGCCGCCCCGGACGAGGCCCTGCGGCCTGTGGTGTCTGCGCTCTTCGCGCCGGGCACCGGGTTGATGGGAACGCGCACGGGACGCGGGGCGGCCACAGACCGGCTCGCGTTTCTGCTGCTGGTCCTGGATACCTCGGCACGGGCGAGGTCCGGCTGATCGACGGACCAGTCGACAGCCAGCGCGGCCGTATCTCCGCGACGATCGCGGCCCTGCTGGGGTGTGGCCTGCCGGGAGCATCGAAGATCGCAGACCGGCTGGAGGCGATGAACCTGGTGGAGCGGCGGCGGGAAGAGACCGCGTCTGGCCTGTATCAGGGCACCCGCCTGTTCATCCCCGCAGCCCGCCAGTAGGTGCTGCCGCCAAGCCAGGCCGACCCGAACATCTGCCCCCGGGGCGCGCGTTGTTCGTTCAGTGCGGGGTGTGACAGTTCGGGTCGGTGCAGCTGCCGGCCAGCGCCAGCGTGCGGTCCTGCGGGGGCGCATCCAGCCACTCCGCACGCATGGCCTGGAGCCGGTCGATGTCCGAGGCGAGTTCTGGCACCTTGGCCCGCAGCGCGTCGGCCCATTGCTGGGTGAGCGCCCGCCCGTTGACGTACAGCTCCCCGTCCCGGCCTCCGACGGCGAACAGCACGCCGCCCCTCTGGGCGGGGATCACCATCGCGCCCACCGGCTCGGCGACCTTGCCCTGGCGTACCAGCACCGCGGTGGCGGTTTGAGCCTCGGCCAGGGCTTCCTCGTCCACCGCCGGCATCGGGTCGGGACCGGCGGGCGGCAACAGGGGCGTCACGCCGTCCTGGGGCGCATCGTCCAGGCCGCGGCCGGCGAGCTGGTTGTTCTCGTAGAAGGTGACCATCCCCGCCAGCAGCGGCATGTCCTGGCGCAGCCGTTCGGCCACCGACGGCGTGAGCCGTTCGCCCTTGGCCAGCACCTGCCCGCTTCTGCCGACGGCGACGGAGAGCACCTTGCCGTCTGGGGTGAAGTGGTACTTCACATCCGTGCCGCTGGCCATCAGCCCGGTGTCGATCGCCCGGTCCCACAGCCGCATGACCCGCTCGACTTCCGCCTGCGGGAACGGCGGCGCGGCCTGCGGCTGGATGCCAGGCTGGCGGCGCGCGTCACGTGCCGCGCGCTTCTTCTTGATCCGCCCCATCGGGGTCTCCCTTGCTCGTCGGCCGGCCACCCGCCGGTCAACGAGCACCCCGTCGCTGCGGACACGACCGCGCCACCCGTCCGGCTCCGCTCGTGCGGTGTGCCGGACGCGGGTCAGGGCCGGGTGTGCAGCAGGTCAGGCACACGGCTGGTCTGGCTCAGCCAGGCGGAGACGTCCTGGTCGATGTACTCGACCAGGCGCAGGACCTCGGTGTGGGCCTGGGGCAGGGTGAGCCGGCGGGTTCGGCCGCGGCGGTCGTTCTGGCCCGGGAGGGGAACTCCGTCGATCAGCGGCTCATGGTGGGCGGCCCGGTTGCGCAGGGAGCGGACGTGGCTGGCGGTGGTGAACACCGTCGTCCGCTTGCCGCCGCTGTTCGGGAACGCCTTGTGTAGGGCCTTGCGCCACAGGGTGGAGTCGTAGTCGACGTTCTTGCGGTACGGCCCGTCGCCGCAGGTGCCGCCCTTGTCGAGCAGGTTCACCCAGCAGCCGAAGGTCGACTCCGCCACGATCTTCCCGGCCGGGACCGCCTGGAGGGTCTTCTGCGCCGGCTTCCCGGTCGCCAGGTCGGCGGGCATGGTGATGTTGCGCCACGTCGTCTTGAAGCCGCTCATGGTTCGGTCGTCGAACAAGTCGGTGCGCGCGTACCAGGTCGCCCCGTACGCGGCGGCGAGCTGCTCCGCCATGGCGTTGCGCAGGATGACCTCGGCAAGGGCGATCACCTCACCGAACGCGGCCGACAGCCGCACGTTCCACAGGTACAGCTCCATCGCGGCGGCCGGCGTGGCCGTGGCGGCGAGGAAGGGGGCCAGGCGGGGCCAGGAAATCAGCGGCTCAAGGAGCTTGAGCTGCTCCGCCGTCGGTTGTATCTGCACCCCCCTGATGTATCATGGGCGGCAGATTCCCCGGTTCAGCCTCTGGCTTACGTCACGCGACCGGGGTCAGACTTTTGAGGGCCCTCACCAGCGGTGAGGGCCCTCAGCTCTTTGCCGGTACGCCCACGATGCATCGACCGCGAGGCTTCCGTTTCACCTGTTCAGGAGATGCGCACCCGGCACGGTCATGGCCGGGCGGGCACCCGGTTGTCGATCGTCACCACAACGGGATCCCCTTCTTCGTAGTAGGCCTTGCTGAGGACTCGGGCGGTCGCGTAGTAGACCTGGGAGGCCATGGCCCAGTCGGCGTAGGTGATCAGCTCCTCGGTGTCCTCGCCGTCGGGCCTGCGAATGGAGGCATTCGCCGTGCGGTAGAGGGCCAGCAGCATGGCGACCAGCGACCGGCCGGAGAGGACCGCGGCCACCAGGCCGTTCTCGCGTTCTTCGAGGGACGGGGTCCGGAAGTGCGGGTGGCTGCCGACCTGTGCTGCCACGAATTCCCAGGTGTCCCGGTGGCAGACCAGGGTGGCCGACGCAACCTTACCGGCCCTCATGATCGCCCAGATTCTGCCCTTCCAGGTGAGCGGAGACGGCTCCTCCACCGAATCGCTCGGGCCCTGCTCGCTGGCCTCCAGCGCCGCGCGGGGAACGTCGTGGTCCTCCTCTTCGCGCTCGTCGGATCCCGGGGCGGACTGCTCAGCTTCAGGTGGCGACTGATCGGTTTCGTCCTCGTCGGCCGTGGGGGCATCGGGGTCCGTGGAGACTCCCGGCTCATCACCTTGGGGTGAACTGTCCGCAGAGAGCCTCAGAGCAGCAGGTTCAACCTGGGGTGCCGACTCCTGGTCCGGTGCCTGCCTCTGCTCGGGCAGGACGACAGAATCCGGTTCGTACCCGATGCTGGTCCCGGCCTGGTGCGGGTGCGGGTCTTCCGCCGAATCGACGGCCGCCGGCACACGTGCCGATGCCGGTGCTGCGGCCTGCAGAGCCTCCAGAATCTTGCCGACGTCCTCACGCAGACCTTCGAGACCGTGGTGCAGCCGGTCAACGTCCCGGCGCAGGTCGGCCACCGCAGCAACGGCTTCGCTCGCCCGCTTGCCCGCGTTGTAGGAACTGGTCCGCGTTTCGTGCTGCGACGATTTCAAGTCGGCGAGGGCGGTCTCGCGCAGCCCTGTGACCTCGGTGGTGAACGCGGTCCGAAGGTCCCGCTCCAGGTCGTTGACCCTGGTGCCCAGGCCGTCGATCGATCTCTTCATTTCGTTCTTCGTGTCGATCACGATCGTCACGATGTCGTCCCTGCGCGGCAAGGAAGCCCTCCACCTGAAGCGTGTAGTCGGATAACTGCACTGCGTAGTCTCCGGCCGGGCAGTAGGCGTACGTATGTGACTTCCTGAACTTGGCTTGATCCATCTCGACGCGGGCCGATCGGCATAGGTCGGAGCCGGTAGCCGACGCCTCCCCTGCGGCGGCGCCGGGCAGCCGATGCGGAGCGCGCGGCGCGAGAGGCGCGGGGCGAGAAGGCGGGTTCTTGGCACGGCAGCTCCGCTGCGGCGACAGCACGAAACGCCAGCCAGAACACCGAACCCAGCCCCAGCTAACGCACGAGGTACGGCATTAGTTCGTCAAACGTACGCCATTCGTACGCTTCATGGGGTAGAGTGTTGGTCAGGAGGTGTTCCATGTCCGAGTTGTTCGACGCGGTCGACGCGCTGGTCGCGTCCCGCGCCGCGCTGCCGCCGCCGGCGGAGCGCAAGCGGCTGCGTTCCGCGCACGGCCTGACGATCGACGAAGTGGCCACCGCGCTGAAGGTGCGCCGGGCCACGGTGTCCGGCTGGGAGTCGGGCAAGACGGAGCCCCGCCCGCCGGAGCGCGACGCCTACGCCCGGCTGCTGGACAAGCTCGCGGATCTCTACCCCGCCGCCCCGGCCGACACGGCCCCGCCCGCCCCTGACGCTGCGGTGCCAGCCACGTTCACCGCAGCGCCCGCCCCGGCGGAAGCGCGGACTCTGTCCACAGGGGAGGCGTCCGAGGCTGCGGTCATGACTGCAACCGAGAACACCCAGACCCCTGTCCCCGTCGCCGCTGCTCCGGCGGCCGCGCCGCGTCCGGCGCGCACGACCAGGACGTCGTCGACGTCGCGCCGCCCGGGTGCGAAGAAGGCGGCCCCGGCCGGCACCCCGGCGGGCGGCAGCGATCCGCGCTTCGAGAACGGCCCGTTGGCGGTCGTCGACGTCGAGGACGACGGCACGGTGCTGGCGTACTGCACCGGCGGCCTGGTCCTGGACGTACCCGCCAAGAGCATCCCGGCCCTGGTCGACTGGACACTGCGCGAAGCCAAGCTCGGGGCGCCGAAGCTCGCCGGCCCCGGTAAGGACGCCGACCCGCTCATCGTGCTCACCGAGTCCGCCCTCGAGCGCTACGGCCTGCCCGTCACGCTCACGGAGGAGGAGAAGCACGCCGGGCGGATCCCGGAGGGCCACAAGGTCATCAAGCAGCTCGCGCGCGCGGAGTGGAAGCTGACGAAGCGCGGGTTCGGGCCGTGGGCGCGGATCTACCGCCCCGCTCAGGGTTCGGAGCGGGCCTGCGTGCAGCTGTGCATCCCTTCCTGGAACGCGCTCGACACCCGGCACTGGGGCGAGGCTGGACAGCTTCCGCCGGCGGAGCTCGCCCGCGTCCTGGGCGTGTACGCCTCCCGCGTGATGACGCCGCGCGGCTCCACGGCTGTGACCGGCCTGGAGCTGATGACCGCCCTGCACCCGCCGACCCGGGCCACCGCGCCCGACGAGAACGGCAAGCGCACCGGCGAGCACAACCCTGGCTCGCTGGGCAAGGACGCCATCGACCCGATGAACTTCCCGCCGTGCGAGGTCCCCGACGGCCACCCCGTCCTCAAGGACCTGCCCCGGTTCCACGTGCGCGGCCCGGCGGAGAAGCTGATCGAGGAGGCGTACGACTGGGCGCGGCCCATGACCGACGCGGAGTGCACCCTGCGGCACCTGGTCGGCATCGACGTCAACATGGCCTTCGCCGCCGGCGCCAACGGTTTGAACGTCGGACTGGGCGAGGCGACGCACGTCAAGGCCCCGGCGTTCGACCCGAAGCTGCCCGGCTCGTGGCTGGTCGACCTCTCTCACGTCGACCTGTCCCGCGTGAAGGTCGGCAAGGAGTGGGTGGAGCTGGACGGCAGCCTGCTGCCCAGCCCGTTCACGCCGAAGGGTGAGCGCCCGACCGGCCCGGCCTGGTACGCGACGCCCACCGTCGCGTACGCGGCGGAGCTCGGCTACGAGGTGCGGCCGATCGAGGCGTGGGTCCGGTATGAGAACGGCCGGTACCTGGACGGCTGGTACCAGCGGCTGCGCGACGCCTACCTCGCCACGATGGCCGACCTCGGCGTCGACGCCGACCTCGCTCCCGAGGACTTCCTCGCGGCGATGGACGGTTACAAGGCCCGCGACCCGGAGCTCGCGATCGTCACCACGGCGATCAAGGCGACGGTCAAGGGCGGCCTGGGCAAGCTCCGCGAGCGGCCCCGCGGCGAGGGCTGGAAGCCGGGCGAGCCATGGCGCGCCCTGTCCCGCCCGACGTGGCGGCCGGACATCCGGGCGGCGGTCATTTCCCGCACCCGGATGAACCTGCACCGCAAGATCGTCAAGCACGCCGCGTTCACCGGCCAGTACCCCGTCGCGATCCTGTCGGACTGCGTCGTCTACGCCGCCGACGGCACGTCGCCGCTGGACTTCCTGCCCTACCGGGAGGGCAAGCCGCTGCCCGGCGGTTTCAAGCTCGGCGTCAACCCCGGCCTGGTCAAGCACGAGGGCACCCAGACCGTCCTGTGGGGCGAGGAGGTCCGTGAGCGGTTCAACGCGCCGGAGCTCAACCTCGCCCGGTATATCAAGGACGGCACCGTCACCGACGTCGACAACGGAGAGTAGGGGTAGGCCACGATGAGCCTGTTCGGGGACGGCCTGGAGGCCGCGGTGCAGAAGGCGTACACCCGCCCGGCGCCCAAGAGCGCGGGTGCGCAGATGCGGTACCTGGTCAAGCAGCTCAAGGGCACGAAGGCGGTCGCCCAGATGCTGCGGGTCTCCCAGCGCACCGTCGAGCGGTACGTGAAGGGCCAGATCAAGAAGCCCCGGCCCGACCTCGCCGCGCGCCTGGAGCGCGAGGTGAAGAAGCGGTGGCAGCCGCAGATCCGGGCCAAGGCCCGGCAGAAGGCGGCGACCACCGGAGGCATCGTCATCGACACCCGCGCCCGCATGGGCTACACCGCGCCGATCGGGTCGACGGACCAGGACCGCATCCGGCACCTGACCGTCGCCCTGCCTCCGCAGTACGCCGCCCGCCTCTTCGACGCGCAGGAGGCCGGCGCCACCGACCAGCAGCTCCAGGAGATCGCGGCCGAAGCGCTCAAGGAGGTCTACTTCCAGGACGGCGGCCGCCGCGCCGGCTCCCTGGAGGAGGTCCGGTTCACGGACATCGAACACCTCGAGTTCGACCTCTAGCAGCACGCCCCGAACAGCCCGCGAGCCCCGGACCAGTGCAGGTCCGGGGCTCGCTCGCGTATCCGGGGGGATCGGATGGTCATGCACGCGATGCCCTGCCCAACGACGCTGCGGCGCCTCAGTCACCTGCACCGGAGCAATGCAGGTGAAGCCGTCCGGCGGCTGCTCCCGCCCGCCTACGATGCGCTCGTGCGGAACACGAAGGCGTTCAAGGAAGCCGTTGCCCAGACGCTCACGGAGCTGGCCCGCCGGGGATGACCCTCGCGCCGGCGACCGTGGAGGACACGATCGAGAAGCAGATCACCACCGTGGCGGAGCGGCTCGGGATCCAGGTGCGCTCCGCCTGGCGGTACTTCGACGCCTCCGTCACGGCCGACCGGCTCGCGCATAGCGTGGCGTCGTACGAGGAGAGCAGCAGCGAGAAGGGTGTCGGGCAGGCCCCGATGCCGCCGCTCGACAACCCGGAGCTCGCCCTGGTCCTCGCCGGGGTGCCGGACTCCCTCGCGCAGACCGGCGGCGACCTGTACGCGGTCATCATCAACGTCGCCGTCAACGCCTGGATGGCCGACCACATCCACGGCGAGGACGGCTGCACCGGATGCGAGGGCAGCCGCGGCCCGGCCGGACACGACTGGGAAGCCAGGATGCGCACCATCACCGCGCTGCAGCCGGACATCACCAAGTGGTTCGACCGCGACGTGTGGACCCGCGCCGTCAACGACGCGGGCTACGCCGTCACCCGCCGCTGACGTCAGCGCGCAGGGACAGGCAGGACACCACGGACGACCAGCTGCCGCCCGGACGACTCGGGGCCGCCGCCCGCGCCAGCCAGACGGGGCCGTCGCCGGGCTCCGTGGGCGGGTATCCACACCTGAGTGTGCGACATGACGGCCAGTTCCACCGGCTGGTGGTCGTGCAGAGTTCCGCACCGTGGCGGATCGTCGGCCGGGCAATGGAGCGCCTGCGTGTTCAGGCGGCTCGCCCGGTCAGGCGCGTGTCGGAACCTTGGCCGCTTCGGCCAGCGCCCGGTAAGCGGCCCGAGCGGCCGCGGGGCACCTGGGGTGGCGGAGTAAGGGACGGAAATGGGGAGCGACGTGCACCCGGACCAGCCGTCCAAAGGTGTCCATCTCCAGCCAGAGGCGCCCGGCGCCCCGTCGCGGGGCACCCTGACTGCCTGACGCCTTGCTCTGGCCGGACCATTGTGCCTCTGAGGGCAGACAGACGGGCTGCCCGTTACTCATGAAGGGCTTCTACAGAAGAAAGCGTGGCTGATACCGGACGTGGTGACCGTGGCACACGCGCGCCTGAGCGGTCGACTGCAGGCAGTGCAGTAGCTGGCTTTCGGTGGTGCAGGTTCCATCGGGTAGGGGAGATAGCACGCGTCAGGAGCGGTTCCCGGTGGGGTTGGCGTTCGGTTGCGGCGAAGGGCGACAGCTGCCGCCACGGTCCGGATGCGCCTTGGCCGTAGGAGGCAGCAAGCCCCACCACGCGTTCTTTTATATGTACCTGCGCCTGCATCTCCGCAGGTCAGAGGGTCAATCTCAGTCGGCCAGCATGACTTCGGTGACAAATTCGGGGTGAGAAACATGTTGCAGCAGACATGTTGCGTCAGATTGGTTGCGACGTAGATGCGCAATGCCGCTACCGCCCTCGAAGTTGACTCTCACGTCATGCGCGACGCGCCGAACGCGCACATACGTCGCTTCGTTGCTATCTATATGCGCAATCGCTACTGTGCTCCATGTCTAGGTTTCGATCTTGAGGAGCACTCAACGTCATGCCAGCGCCAGCCCAGGGTGATCCTCGGCGGTCACCGGGTTCGTCACCTCCTCGCGCCCCGAGTCCGAGCAGCCCCTACGCGGGGGCCCTCGGTCCTCGCAAGAACCTCGTCGAGCTCCCTCGCGGGCATTCGGCACATGTGCAGCCGCCTGTCACGGCCGGCGAGTTCCTGGGGAAGTACTTCGCCCAGGACAGCCTGGAGTTCCTCCGCTGGGCTGCCCGGTACTTCCGGGACGACAACGTCACGCTGTGCGTATTGCTCTACCTGATGGGCAGCCAGGAAGTAGGGGGCCATGTCGAACTGAGGCAGGTCGACATCGCCGAAGCCCTGGAGATGGATCCCGCTCAGGTGTCGCGTGCCCAGACCAAGCTCAAGCGCCTCGGCCTCGCCTATTCGCCGAAGAAGGGTTCCGTCCAGCTTCAGCCCGCAGCAACCCTCCGGGGAGGCCTGAAAGCGGTCGACAAACCTGTCCGGGGCGCGGCCAGGAGGCAGGTCAAGGTGCATGTGGACCAGCTGAGCCTTCTGAACGAACTGGTGGTCGACCAGGATGTGCCGGAGGAGTTCAGGAAGATGGCCCTTCCCGGCGCGCGGCTTCCGGAGCCCAGGAGGACGCGCAGGCGCAAGGGCACGCATAAACAGAAGCCGGAGGCGTGAACATGAGGACTGCAGCGTCTGTGAACCCCGAGCCGCCAGAGCTGACGTACGGCACCTTCAACGGCTTCGCGTACATGCCTGCCATGCCCGGCATCGCCTACCGGGTGCTTTTCAGGCTTGTCGGGACGCAGGAACCCGGGGGGCGCTGTCTCGTCACCGAGGACGACTTGGCCGACGCCTTGGAGGTCCACCGTTCCTTGGTGGGGCGTGGCCTCCAAGCTCTCATCCATGCGCGGCTCGTCTTCCGGCAGACCAAGGGCGTCTACCTTCTGAATCCCATGATCAGCGGGGGGCGGAGCGTCACGGAGCACCTGGAGGCCATCGGATCGCTGGACCCGGAGGAACGGCTGGACGTCGACGATTACCAGGAGCGTTACGACGCGGCAGTGGAGCGGGCGAAGCTGGAGAAGGAGGCGAAGCGTCTGGGACGCAAGAGCACCAACTCTGCGGCTGCTGTCGAGAAGGCGGGCTCGGTCGAGAAGGCCGACGTCCTGCCGCTGTCCGTGGCGCGGAGGCGGCCTCGGCGCAAGCCGTCCCGGTAGGCCCGGTGCCAGAAACACTGCGGCCCCCGTCAGAAGCGGGGGCCGCAGTGCGTCTAGATTTCGGTGACAGCCTACAGCGCGCGTGGCGGCAGTTCCATGGCCGTTCTTGTCGCTTCAGTCACGCTCACGCTGCTGCAGTCATGCTTGTGGGCAGGGGACGGAGTGGTGGGGGCGCGCTACCGAGGATGCACGTCGGATGCATGGCTCAGCGCGCTCAGGGCCGGCCGATGGCGCCACCTCGTACGCCTCCACCGGCCGCGCCCCGACCTGACCGCCTCCGACGTCCCGCCCTTCGGGGCCCGGATGACGGGGTGAGCCGCGTCAGCGTCGCTCGGGCCCGTCCTTCCTTGTGGTGACCGGCCGCGTGGCACCGCCCGCCGGCACCCGCCGGTGGCGCACAGTGGGCCGGTGCCACCTCGCCCGCTCACCCTCCTGCTCCTGGTCCTGCTGAGCGTCACAGGCTGCACCACGGTGAAGCCTGACCCGCTACCGGCCGACCGCCGACCGCAAGGCGTGCGCGGCCCCGCTGTCCCGGCCCGTCCGGCCGTGTCGACGCCCACCGTGCCCGTAGTCCAGCCCTCGGGCCGCTCCGCCCTCGTCCGGATCGCGCCCGACCAGCCACGACGCACGCCCAAGAGCGACCGGGCCCCCACGCGCCGGACGCAGGCGCCCGAGGGACGGCGCTCCGCCGTCCCGCCGAAGCTGCCCACTCCCCGTCTCCGTCCCGCTGCTCCTCACCACGAGCCGCGCGAGCGGCCTCGCTCGACGGTGCAGCGCCACGCCCCGCAGAAGCCGTCGGCCCGGCCGCAACCGCGCGAGCAGATGCGGGAGCTGTGCGCCCGCGCGGACGGGGTCGCATCGTCGGACGTCGTGGGCCTGTGCCGCCAGACCTGGGGTTAGCACACACCTATGCGGTGACACGGCTACCCGGCGTTCCCTCCCAAGTGCGGCCGTACCAGTGCACGCCGGTTGTCAATTCCCCAGAATATGTGGCTGTTTGATTCCAATATCGGCTGCCCAGCCTCTACCGTGACAGGGTGTCAGCAGAACCTACTCCTTTACCCGACGGCCCCCCGCCGCCAGGTCGACGGCAACGGCTGCGGGCGCATTGGGCCGACAGGCATGCCCTGCCCCGGTTCGGCTTCTGGCTTCTCAGCCGGGGAACCATCGTGCTCGGGGTCTGCGCGGCGCTGTATGTGCTCAACGGGTTCCTGATCGGCTGGGTGCCTGCTTTTGAAGTGCTGAGGGGAGAAACCTCACCGGCGGCTGTCCGCCCACAGTGGTGCGCCTGGCCGCTGTCCCTCATCGGCTGGGCCGCTATGCCCGCGATCATCGGATCCGCGGCCGGCTACGTCATCACCGAGCAGATCCACGCGCACCACGCACGAGACCTGGACGACGTCCTCAGCGAACTGCGCCGCCTGGCCGAACCGCCGCCGCCCTCCTCCGGGAGCGGCGAGTGATCACCCTGTATGACGTGTACGAAGAGGGCAGCGACGCGGTCAAGGATGCGGTCCTGGCATTCGGCGCCCGCCACCCCAGCATCGGCGGTGCAGACGCCGAACCGGACTGGAAGACGGCAGAGAAGCACTTCACCCAGGTGATCGAGACGATCATGGGGTCCGCGTCGCCGCTTTCGCCTGGCAGCACGGACGGAGCCGTGCGCCGGGCCGAGAACGCAGCCATCGGCTTCCTACTGGCCATTGCCACACGCTCTGACTTCCGCTGCCCCATCTGTGTCAAGCGACGACAACGGCCCTCGCTATGAACCACCGGCCTATCCTGGAGATGTGGTGACGGACGACGAGCGCGAACAACATGCAGCCGCTCTCCGCGGGCTGCTCTTCCTCGCCTGCCCCGAAGCCCCCGCCATCGCCATCACCGATACCGCAGAGGCCATCTCCCGGGACACAGAAGAAGCGCCACGCGCAGCAGTTCCCCAGGCCACACGCCTCAACGGGCGCACATTTGACGACAACTGGTACAGGCTGCGCAACGTGGACCTGAGTGGCGCGCAGCTGGACTTCGTACACCTGGGCGGCGCGGACTTGTTTGACGCGGACCTGAGTGGCGCGGACCTGACTCGCGCGGACCTGAGCGGCGCGGACCTGGTGCGCGCGAACCTGACCGGCGCGGACCTGACCGGCGCGTACATGACCCGCGCGAAGCTGAACTTCGCGAACCTGACCCACGCGGACCTGAGCTACGCGGACCTGACCCGGGCGAAGCTGAACTCCGCGAAGCTGACACGCGCAAAGCTGACCCATGCGGACCTGCGCGGTGCGGTCCTAAAGACCTCGTCCGGTTGGATCCCGCCCGACGATGAGGACTCGGACGCCGCAGACCTCACCCTCGTGGATTTGACTCGCGCGGACCTGGGCGGCGTGGACCTGAGCGGCGTGGACCTGACCGGCGCGGACCTGACCGGCGCGGACCTGGCCAGCGCAAACCTGGGCTGGGCGAAGCTGACCCGCGCGGACCTGACCGGCGCGGACCTGGGCGAGGCGAAGCTGACTGGGGCGGACCTGACCCACGCGGACCTGGGCGGGGCGAAGCTGACCCACGCGGACCTGAGCGAAGCGTACCTAACCGGCACGCGCCTCGATACCGCTGTGGGTATAGACCTTCCCCTCGGAGCTACGTGGGATTTGGACACTCGTTGGCCAGCCCATTTGGTGTTGCTTGTCGTCGAAGAGTCCGACGAGGTGGCTCCGGGTGTCTACCGGGTGCGCGGCGGTCAGTCCCGCGACCGGTGGGCCGTGCTGAGCTGATCCCGACTACCAGTGGTCTCGTTCCGAGACATTTCAAGGGGCTCGTCGGGGACCAGGAGCAGGTCGAGGTGGACGGGGTTCGTCGCGCGGACGTGGTGAGGACCCGCTGTCCGCTCTCCATCAGCGCCACTAAAAGGTCGTTTCAGAAAGGCGGGTCGTCCGCGCAGCCCTCGGCGTGCACCTGCATGTCCATGTCTTGCTGGAAGGGAGATACGTCTTCCCCCCAGCGAGCGAGCGTTTCGATCGCTCGCCGCCGGTACGGGGAGTCGTCGGCAGCAAGAGCGCGGACCTCCTTGCGTAGAGATTCGACGTGGTGGGCTAGGGTCCGTCTTCAAACGGATCTTGCCCAGAGCAGGAGTGACGCGAGACTGACCGCTGCCT
>NZ_BMTT01000043.1 GCF_014649815.1 Streptomyces mutabilis
TCACGGAACCGCGCGAGGGTGGCGTCAGACGTCATTGCAGAGGAGCCCTTTCGAGTGGGTTGCCTGGTCGAGCCGGTTCGGGGCCGGTGGCCGGGAGCAGGCGGGCCGGTCAGGCCCTGTCCTTGAGCTGTTCCTGAAGCCGGCGGGCCAGCGCCTTGCGCTGCACCTTCAGCGTGGCCGTGCGGGGCAGTTCGGCTCGCGGGATCTGCACGGGATCGCCCAGCTGGGGGAAGTCGGTGACGGCCGAGCGCCAGCGGGCCCGGTCCAGGGGTGCGTCGTCGACGGTGCAGAGCACCGGGACCGGCTCACCGTTGGGCCCCTGCACCACGACCAGCTCGTTGAGCTCCTCCAGCTTGCTGAGTACGACGTCCTCGACCTCCAGGGAGCTGCGCACCCCGGGGATCATGTCGACCTCCCGGTCGAGCATGTGCAAGCAGCCGAACCTGGTGCGGTACCCGATGTCGCCGGTCCGCCACCAGGGGCCGTTGCGGTTGGCGTCGTAGCGCTCCTGCTCGCCGAAATAGGTACGGGCCAGGCCGTCCCAGGCGACCTCGACGAAGCCCGGGGTGTGCTCCGACGGGTGGCGGCCGTCCCGGCTCACCACGCGCACCCTGGCGGCTCCCCTGGGCATGGGCCAGCCGACGCAGCGGCCGTTCGCCTTGTGCGCGAAGTCGCGGAAGTAGGCGCGGCCGACGGCCGGGCCGACCTCGCTCTGCCCGTAGATTTGGAAGAACAGGGCACCCCTGCGGTCGGACGCCTTGAGGAGCTTGCTCATCGTCCCGGGGTGGATGGCGTCGAAGGTGCTGCTGAAGACCTTCACCGACCCGAACGGAGCCCGGGGGTCCTCGGCCAGCCGCTCCCACTCCATCAGCGAGTTGGGCAACGCCTCGATGAGCATCGGCCGGTGCCTGACCAGTTGTTCGGCGACGTCCGCGGGGTCGGCCTCCTTCATGAGCAGGACCGGGAACTCCTTGAGGAGGGCCAGAGACATCGCCGCGACCATCCGCGAGTGCACGAACGGTATGTGGATCGCGACGGTCTCCTTCTTCCGCAGCAAAGACAGCAGCCGCCACTGCGGTACGAGGCGGACGGCCTGGGTGCGGGGCGTGTGCACGACGAGCTTGGGGATGCCGGTGGTACCGGAGGTGTGGGTGATGACGGCGGCCTCGTCGATCGGCCGGACCACCGGCTTGGCCCTCGGCGCTCCGGCGAGCTCGGCGA
Source organism: Streptomyces mutabilis (assembly GCF_014649815.1). Taxonomy (GTDB): domain Bacteria; phylum Actinomycetota; class Actinomycetes; order Streptomycetales; family Streptomycetaceae; genus Streptomyces; species Streptomyces mutabilis. Next base: position 1,222 of record NZ_BMTT01000043.1, read on the forward strand.
GCGAGGCCACGCCGGGCCGGTCGTCGGCCGAGGTGACGACCCGCCGGGTGATCTTCGCCAGGGGCACGTCGGCGAGGACGTCGAGCTTGGCTCCGTCGGTGAGCAGTGTGGGCTGGTCGACCCGCTCGATCAGGGCGGCCGCGGTCGCGGCGTCCAGGGCCGGCGACAGGTTCACGACGACTGCGCCGATGCGGGACACCGCGGCGGCGAGCATCCAGTGGTCGGCGTTGGCGGTTTTGTAGAGCACGACGTGCTCGTCGGGCCGGACGCCGGCCGCCCACAGCCGGGCCGCCAGGTCGTCCACGTGGTCTGCGTACTGCGCCACCGTCAGACGTCGTCCCGTCTCGGGGAAGACGCCCAGGTCGTGGTCGAGGGTGATGGGCGTCCTCCCGTTCACCGCCGCGGCCATCTCCGGCAGGAGGCCGATGTGCAGGCCGCGTTTCTGTATCGATCGATAGGCCGTAGAGCCCTTCATGTGGGCTGTCTCCTTTTTGGTGAGCGGTGGGCGCGAACCGTTGCCGCTCGGCGACGCGCGGACAAACACAGGTGCCCTCGGCTCTGCGCCGAGGGCACGCGGGTGGTGCGGTGCTGTGCCGCCGTGGGCGGCCGGTCCAGGGAAGGGGACGTCAGAAGGAGTAGGGGCCGAAGCGTCCCCATGCCACGAAGGTCGCCGTGCCGAGCAGGACCACGTTCACCACGATCGCCTGGTGCTCGTGACGGCGCAGGTGGGTGACGGCCGCTCCGATCATCAGCAGTACGGTGCCGAGGGCGGCTGTGGGCACCAGCACCGGCGCGATGTCGAGCGCGGCGGGCAGGACCAGGCCGGCTCCGGCGAGCACCTCCAGCGCGCCGATGGCCTTGACGCTGCCGGGGCTGAAATCCTCGACCCAGCCGTAGCCGGCCTCCGCCAGTTTCTGCGGGGGCTGGAGGAGCTTCATGGCGCCGCTGGCCAGGCTGACTGCGCCCAGCACAACCGCGACGATCCACAGGGCGACGTTCACGAGAGTTCTCCTTGCGGGTTCGGCCGGACGGTTCAGCCGGCGGCCGCGCGGCCGGCCTTGAGCGCTGCCGCGATGTCGACGACGCGGCGGGCCTGGTGGCGGGCCGACTGCAAGGTCTCCTCGCTGGGCGCGCCCTGGCCGGCCACATGGGAGGTGCCATAGGGGTTGCCGGTCTGGAACTGGACGGGATCGGTGTAGCCGGGCGGCACCATGACGCCGCCCCAGTGGTAGAACGTGTTGGACAGCGCCAGGATGGTGGACTCCTGCCCGCCGTGGAGCGTGTTGCTGGCGGTGAAGACCGAGCACACCTTGTCGGCGAGCTTGCCCTGGGCCCACAGCGGGCCGGTGGTTTCCAGGTAGGCCCTGAGCTGGCTGGCCGGGTTGCCGAAGCGGGTCGGGGTGCCGAGCAGTACGGCGTCGGCCCAGCCCAGATCGTCGAGACTGGCCTCGGCGATGTCGGCGGTGTCCTTGATGTGCTGGGCCCACGCCGGGTTGGCGTTGATCGCCTCGGCCGGAGCCAGTTCGCGGACCTTGCGCAGGCGCACGGTGGCGCCGGCCTTCTCCGCGCCCTCGGCGGCGGCACGGGCCAGGGCGTGCACGCTGCCGGTCGCGCTGTAGTAGATGATGGCGAGGTTCACAGGCTCCACGACCGGCTTCCCTTCTGAGTGCGTCGCACCGAGGCGGTCTCGCTCGGCGTTGTCGGACTCCAGCGAAGCGTGTGGCGCCCCGAGGCGCCTCGAGCGCGGCTGGAGTCCCGAAGGGGCCCGCGCCGGGTCACCGGGCGACCACCAGGGTGGCGGGCGGCGCGGCGTGGAACGAGATCTCCTCGAAGCCCGCCTTGACGAGCCAGTCGCGGTACTCGGACTGCCGCCAGGTGCTGCCCTGCTGGCTTTTCAGCAGCATTTCCGAGGCGAAGATCAGAGGGAAGGCCGGGCCGCCGCGGTCGTCGTCGACGACGTAGTCGCACACCACCAGTGCGCCGCCGGGCTTGAGGCAGTCGCGCAGCCGGGTGAAGACCTCGATGTTCTGCTCGGGCCCTTCCTGGTGGGCGATGTGCGAGTACAGCGCGACGTCGTACCGGGCGGTGCCGAAGTCGGTGGTGTGGAGGTCGCCGTCGATGGTGGTGAACCGGTCCGCCACACCGCGTTCGGTCAGCAGCCGGCGGGCGATCGCGTTGATCGGTTCCCAGTCGAGCTGGGTCGCACGGGCGGCGGGGTTGGTCTCGAGCCAGATCGCCGAGTAGATGCCCGAGCCGCCGCCCACGTCGAGGATGCAGATCTCTCCCGCGCCGGCGAGCTGGAGCACTTCTGCGGCAACCGTCGCGGCGGGCACCGACTGGGCGGCGATCGCCGGGACCACTTCCTCCCAGTGAGGGTTGTCGGCCACCTCGGTCGTGGGGTCGGTGACCGGCCCTCCGGCACGGACCACATCCGGCAGGCCGGTCAGGGCACCCATGTGCTTCAGCTTCAGCTGGGCGAAACTGCTCAGGGAAGCGGGCCTGCCGTCGACCAGGTAGGTGGAGGCCTCGGGGGTGTTGCGGTAGCGGCCCTCGCTCAGCTCGACGAGGCCCACCCCGACAAGCCCGTCGAGGAGGGCCTGTGCGCCCCGCTCGGAGATGCGGGCTCGGGCGGCCAGCCGGGCGGCGGTGTCGGCCCCGTTCTCGAGATGGGTGAACAGCGAGTGGGCGGCCGCCGCGCCGAGCACTCCGGTGGCCCAGTAGCCGTTGATCAGTCGCAGCACGCCGTCGGGTGTCGGCTGGTTGTCCGTCACGCGGCCCCTCCTAGGATCCGGGTGGACGTCGAATGGGTCCGCAGCGAGCCGCGCAGGACCTCCACGACCCGTTCGACCTGGCTCGCGGTGAGTTCCGCGTGCATGGGCAGGGCGAGGTTGCGGTGGAAGAGGTCCGCTGAGACCGGGCAGCTGTCCCCGGAGGCGAACACCGGCTGGAGGTGGGTCGCCCATGCGCCGTGTCCGCAGCCGATGCCCTGGGCGCGCAGGTCGGCGGCGACGGCCGCCCGGTCCACGCTCGCGTCCAGTGTCACCATGTAGGACTGCCAGGCGTGGGTGCGGTCCTCGGGTACCCACGGGGTGGTCGTCAGTTCCTCGTCGGCGAGGAGTTCGGTGTACTGGGCGGCGACGGCGGTGCGGCGCGCGAGGAGTTCGTCGATCCGGTCGAGCTGCACCTGGAGGATGGCCGCGGCGATGTCGGACAGCTTGAAGTTGTAGCCGATCTCGGTGAACTCCGGTATCGGCAGGCCGACGACCTTTCCCATGTCGAAGATGCTGCCGATGCCGAAGGACGAGCGCAGCCGCGCATCCGCCGCGAGGGCCGGATCGGTGGCCAGCAGCGCACCGCCCTCACCGCTGGTGGCGCCCTTGCGGCCGTGGAAGGACAGACAGGCCACCTCCGCCAGGGCACCCGCCTGACGTCCCTGGTAGGTGGCGCCCACCGCACAGGCCGCGTCCTCCACCAGGAACAGGCCGTGGCGGTCGGTGATGGCCCGCAGCGGCGCGTAGTCCGCGGGCATGCCGACGGTGTCCACCGCGATGACACCCACGGTCCGCGGGCCGACCAGATCGGCGACCGCCTGCGGGTCCACCGTCGCGGTGTCGGCCCGTACGTCGGCGAAGACCGGGACCGCTCCCAGGTAGCGCACCGCGTGGGCGGGCGCCGGGAACGTGTAGTCAGCGACGATCACTTCGTCACCCGGACTGACGTCGAGCGCCATCAGTGCCAGGTGAAGGGCGGCGCCGCAGTTGCTCACCGCGACCGCGTCGGCCACCGCGTACTTCTGGGCCAGCTGGGCTTCCAGTGCCTTGCCCCTGGGGCCCTGCCCGGCCGGCCAGCCGGAGGCGAAGACCTCCGCGACGGCGGCCAGTTCCCGTTCGCCCAGGCTCGCGTGCACCAGGGGTATGGCTTCCATGGTGGTCATCACCCGCTCCGCTTCTCGTTCGTTTCCTGACCGTCGGTCACGGGTACGGGCGGCTCGTAGCGCAACGGTGTGATCTGGCTGACGTCGTAGCGCTTGCGCATCTCCTCCACGGCCACGGCGTCCACCGTGGTGCCGCTCGACCAGATCTCCGCGATCTCCTCGAAGTAGTCCTCGTGGTCGGGGGAGGGATAGCTCTGGAAGAGCATCTTCACCGGCTTGTCGGTGGGGTTGCGGAACGCGTGCGGCGTGCCGGGGGGCACGAACATGCACCCGCCCTCCCCCGCGCGGATGACGCGGTCGCCCTGTGGCGACTTCCAGTGGTGCCAGGTGTCCGCCGTGCGCTCGACCGGTTCGAAGCACAGCAGGTCCAGTTCGCCCTCCAGGACGTAGAAGAACTCCTGGGACTGGTCGTGCACGTGCGCGCCGACGTCGAATCCGGGCGGCACGACCACTTCGAAGATCGATACGGAGGACCCCTGGGCCTTCGTGGCCTTGAACGTCACCTCCTGCGCCGGCGTGATCAGCCTTCGCCCGCCACCGGCCGGAATGATGAGGTCAGTCATGAGCTGTTGCTTCCTTCTGTCGGCACGCGTTCTCCAACCGGTCGGCGGCGGTGACCGCTGCTCCGGCTTCGAGCGGACGATCCGTTACGCATCGATGGCCCATCGGCCCAGCGCCATCTCGGCGGTGATGCCGGGACCGAACCCGGCGATCAGGCCGGTGGCGCCGGGCATCGGGGCGTCCTCTTCGAACAGCCGCAGAGCCGCGTCCAGTACGACGGCGCTGGCGATGTTCCCGTACTCCGTCAAAGTCGCCCAGCTGTGCCGGAACACCTTGCGGTCGACGTCGAGGAACTTGGCCAGGTCGTTGAGGATCCGGGGCCCGCCCGCGTGCACGATGTAGAAGTCGAGGTTGGCGGCGTCCCAGTCATGGCTCTTGGCGAAGTCGTGCAGCACCGGGGCGAGCGGCTCCATGGTGCCCGGCACCCGGCGGTCCAGCTGGAAGTGGAAGCCCGTGTCACGTACGGCGTAGGAGATCCAGTCCTCGGTGTGCGGGATGAGGTAGGAGGAGTTGCGTTCCAGCTCGATGCCGGTTCCCCCGTTGCCGCGCACCACGGCGGCCGCGACCGCGTCGCCGAACAGCCCGTCGGACAGCAACGAACCGATGTCGTCCTCGTCGGGCTGGTAGCACAGCGAGCACAGCTCGCACGAGACGATCAGGACGTTGCTGCCCGGGTGGGCCAAGCAGAAGTCGTGGGCGCGGTTGATGGCCGCACCACCTGCCGCGCAGCCCAGCTGCGCGATGGGTATCTGCCGTGTGTCGTCCCTGAATCCCATTTGGTTGATCAGCCATGCGGTCAGCGACGGCATCATGAACCCGGTGCACGACACGTAGATGATGGCGTCGATGTCACGCGCCGTCACTTCGGCGTTGCGCAAGGCCCGGTCGATGATCTCGGGGCAGCGCTTCTTGGACTCGGCCTCGTAGATCCGGTTGCGCTCCGTCAGGCCCGGGTGGCGGAGCGTCTTCTCGATGGGCTGTACGATATGCCGCTTCAACACCCCCGTGTTCCGAATCAGGCGAAGTGCCAGAGGGAGCTGCGGCTTTCCGGCGTGGACCCTTTCAGCGAACGCGAGGGTCTCTCCCGCTGTGATGACGTATTCCGGGACACTCACCGAGGGCTTGCAAAGCCTTGGCATATCAGAGTCCGCTTTCTCTAGAGTCTGCCTTCTGCGCGGGAGGAATCGCTCGCACCGTTCCAGTGCTGCCCGGGGTCGGGCCAGGGCGAGGACATGAGCGATGCGGCCAACTCCAGGCCGACAGAAATGCCCCGTCGCCGGCATGCGGCACGGGGCATCGAAAGGGAACAACCTCCGCCGCTGTTTTCGGGCAGGAGGGATGTGCGGGAATCGTGACACGCCGAGTACCGGGGAGCCAAGGCCCCACAGAAGTGACGTGGGTCACGTACGCGAGGGTTTCCGGAACGCGGGCCCGTCACGCTGCCGCCCGGTGCTCGGTGGGCGGCCGCTCCCACCGCACGTCGCGTGTGCCCCCACACCGCCTGGACGCGCTGCGCGCCCTGGTACGCGAGGAGCCGAGGCCGCGGAGCACGGGCGGCGACCGGAGGGCATGTCGTCGGCCACGGCGGCCCTCCACTGCCGCCGGCCGCGTCCGGGACCTCCGTCTGCCGCGGGCGGGCCCCGCCCTCAGAGCACCCGCACGGCCGACTCGGCGTACTCGCGGGCCAGGTGCAGCATCCGCAGGCTTTCCTCACCGAGCTCCGCGCGCACCCGGCTGCGGGCGTCCTGGAGGGTGGCGCCCGGCCCGAGCACGTGCTCGATGGCATTCTCCCTCAGCACGACATGGTGCTGGGACGTCACCGTGACGCCGTTGCCGTCGGAGACGACCGACCACTCCCCGCAGTGTGCCGCGAGCAGCCTGCGGGGCTTCGTCTCCTTGTAGACGATGCGCCCGGCGTGCGGGAAGCACAGCCGTACGGAGCTGACGTCCTGGAGGGTGCCGTCGGCCGCGGCGAGTGTCATGGCCACCGTCTGGACACCCACCTGGGGCTCGTCCAGCTCGATCCTGCGGACGTGCGGGAGGCGACCGGGCCAGCTCTCGACGTCGTAGAGGAAACCGTGGACGAGCTCGGCGGGCCCTTTGGTCCGCACGCTCTCCTCGAAGGACAGGGTCAGTTCGTCGATCCGCGTCCACTGCTCCGCCAGGAACCGCAGGTTCTTCAGGTCGGAGCGAGTGGTGGCCATGACGTTCCGCTCCAGCCACGCCATGCTCTCCGGACTGTCGCCCCGGGAGGTGAACGCGTGGTCCACCGTCAGCCGGCAGCGTTCGGGGCCCAGGGGCTGTACGGAAAACGTGCCGCCCATCGACGCCGCCCGCTCCATGAGCCGGTCCTGGCGGAAGGAGAGCGAGCGCCGTGCGGAGTCCTGGACCCGGTCCGACGTCCAGGACGTGACCTCGCCGTCGGCGAGGGCCCACACTCGCAGCCGCTCACTGGCACCCGCGAAGTCGAGGAAGTCCAGCCGCTCCACGTACACGCTCGAGGGGAAGTACAGCGGCCGGTGCTCGGCAGAAACGATCAAGGCGTAGACGATCCCCGCGGGCGCGTCCACATCGATGGCGTGTGACAGCCGGCGCAGACGCTCCTCCTGCAACCAGGACCACCCCCCTCGCTTCGAACGGGCCGCCCGACCGTGGTGAACGGCGCACTCCCTCGCGGTGCGAAGGCAGCGGTCAGCAGAGCTTCCACGGGGTCACTCGAGACGTGACCGGGTACGGCTCAAGCCCGCCTCGCCCCCAAGGCGTGTGGACAGGGTGATGAGCCGGGCCGGGCGGCCCCTCGCTCAGCGCACCGACGCAAGCCGTTCCCCCCACCGCGGGCGTGGTCCCGGCGGCCCCGGGCACCGGCGGGACCGCATCGTCTCGCGCCGTGAGGATGAACCGGTGCAACCGACGCAGCGCAGCGGACGGTTCCAGGCCGAGCTCACGTACCAACGCGGCGTGCAGCCGCCGGTAGACGTCCAGCGCTTCACCTCGTCGCCCCGAGCGGTACAGCGCGAGCATGAGCTGGATGTACAGACCCTCGTGTGTGCGGTACCGGTTGACCAGAACGCTCAGTTCCGCCAGCACCTCACGGTGCCGGCCGAGGCGCAGCTCGGCGTCGATGCGCTGTTCGAGAGCACACAGCCGGCTCTCGTCGAGGCGCTTGATCTCCATCTCCAGCCGCGGCCCGGCCCGCACGCCGGCGAAGGCGGTACCGGACCACAGCGCCAGCGCGTCACGCAGCTGACGCGCGGCCCCGGCGAAATCGCCCGCGGCCATCGCCCGGTAGCCCAGGCCCGAGAGCCGCTCGAAGGCGCGTACGTCAGCGAGGCCGTCACCGCTGTTCAGCAGGTAGCCGCCGGGCATCGTCACCAGCACGTCCTTGGCCGCGCGGCGCTCTGCCTGCCCTCCCGTCCCCGCCCCTTGCCCCGGGCCAGGGCCACAGCGATGAGGTCACGCAGCTGAAGGATGTACGTTTGCAAAGTAGTCCGACTGCTGCGCGGCGGGGCGGCGCCCCATAGTTCCTCCGTCAGCGCGGAGACGGGCACCATCCGGTCGGCATGGAGCGCCAACAGGGCCAGCACTTGCCGTGGTTTGGGAGCCGTAGGTGTGATCGAGGCCCCGTTCTCCCGCACCGACAACGTGCCGAGCACTTCGATGTCCACAGCTTCTCCCCCTGGACGGAGTCGCCCGCCGGGCGACTTCCACCGCGCAGATTCAAATCGGTTCCGTATGAGTTACTGCGGGGGGTTGCCGTGTTTGCGGGACGGCAGGTCGGCGTGCTTGGTCTGGAGCATGGACA
>NZ_BMTT01000044.1 GCF_014649815.1 Streptomyces mutabilis
GGACGACCCTTCCCAGGCTGATCAACCAGGAGATCATCCTCACCGATCAGTCAACGTGACAACACCGGCTGGACTCCTCGATCTCCACGTTCTCCAGGAACGCCACGAACCGCGAGGCGCTCTCCAGGCGGTCGATGTCCTGCGCCGCCTGCTGGGCGATCAGGTGCAGGTCGACGGTCAGGGCGTGCACGCGACGGCCCCAGGCCGGTTCCTCACCGAGCGGGCAGGGGCCGGCGGCCTGGGCGGCCGCGATGACAAGGCTGTAGTCCACGTCCTCAATCATGACGGCCCGGCGCGGCGTGCGAGCGGCCCGCCAGCTCCACGCTGCGCAACCGCGTCGGGCCTCTAGACAGCGACGGCGGGGCGTGGGCCGTCTCTGGCACGGCTGGCCTCTCGCTCGGCCTCTTGCCGGACGACGATGCGGCGCAGCTTCCCTCAGCACGAGGGTGCCGGTACCGCTGTGGCTGTCTCCTGGCCGACAGCGCCTGATTCGGGTCGTGAGAAGCGGTAGCACTGGTCGATTCGTGCGTCGGAGCTGGAGACGAGGACGGAGACGATCACCGTGTCCCCCTCGTGCACTACATTCTTGACGTCGAAGGATCGGCGTCTCGTGGGGTTCAGGACATGCTGTACACCCTCGGGTGTCAGGTCCTCGGTGTACATGCCTGATATGCGCGTCAGCGCCAGGCGGACCCGGTTACCGATTTGGGTGCTCGGACGGCACGCGGCGTCGTCGCGCTCGGATACCTTCGATGTCCACGCCTGGCCAGGGTGTTGGGTGTACGTGAAGACGAAGCAGCGGGTCACCTGGATCGATCCGCCACCGGGGAGCATGGTTTCCGCATCGTATTGGGCGGATGACGCAGCCGTGGCAGTGAATTCGCGGTAGGTCGCGTCGTAGGTGATCACCGGGGCTTTGGAGTACTGCCAGATCACTCGGGTCAGCGTGTCGACGTCGGTGGTGCCGCTCGTCTCGAGTGCGCGGACTGTGTCATCCGCCCTGGCTTGAGCCTGCTCGAGGATCGCTGCCAGGGCCCGCTCCCTGCGCTCGCTGTTGACGTTCCCGTCGTGCCAATGCCGATACCACAGCCAGGAGACGACGAGGCTTAGAACGGCAGCCAACGCGATCAGCACGGTGAGGCAGCCGGTGGTCACGAGGCGGTTCCCCGGCCTCGTGACCACCGCACCTCCAGTTTGGTCAGGTGCCACTAGCTGCCTTTGTATCCGATACCGGCCAGTGTCTGCTCCATGACCCGTGCATAGCCTGTGGTGCCGGCGTTCTTGGGATGGAACGACTCGAGGCTGGCACAGATGTTCTCCCCGGGCCAGGGCAGGCATGGGACCTGGTTGGCCGGGTCTCCGGCGTGGAAGTCGCCATCGCCGTTCGGGCCGGCGACGATACGGTTGATCCACTCGTCGCCGTCACAGATACCGTGCCCCTGGAAGGCGGGTATCGGGTCGGCGAAAGCCACCTTGGTCCCGGCCTTGCTCAGCTCCGCCACCTTGGCCTTCTGCTTGTCTCGGACGTAGTCGGCCAGCTGGTTCAGGGCGTCGAAGTCGGCTGTCACGCATTGCTCGTCACTGACCAGGCGTGGATAGCCCATAAGGACGATCTGTGCGTTCGGCGCGGCGAGTGCGATGTCGGCGATGAGACCCCCGGTATCAAGTACCGCTTGGTCGACCTTGCCTGTGTAGTCGGCGGGGTCACATACTCCGACGATGTAGCAGTTCGTGACGGCGTTGGTGAAATTGTCCCCGTCGTTGCCGCCGATGGTCAGCATGACCAGTGTGGTGTCCGGGCTGAGGACGCCGGAGTCGATCTGGCTCACCTCATGGTAGTTGCCGATCCTTCCCCAGGGCAGAGGGTCGCCTGGGGTCAGCTGCGAGGTCTTCGCACCGGAACAGCTGACGTCGAGGAAGTCGACAGTGGCGCTCCTGTTGTCCGAGAGTTCGCCGAGGCTGGTGCTGTGACCGGGCAGCCGGAGCTTGCGCGGCCAGGAGTTGTCGCTGCGTCGGCAGGCGTTCCAGTCGCTCTCTCCGTGGTCTCTGTCGGACTCGGGTGAGTAGGCTCCGGCTCCCTCGCCGGAGGTGTAGGAGTCGCCCATGGCGACGACCATGTGCTTGGGCTTGCCTGACAGCGGCTGGAAGGCGACGGCGTCCCAGGCGACGTCTTCGTCGGCGGTGCCGTCGGCGGTAGTGTTCGTCAGTTGGACTTGAGGGGTGCCGGTGAAGCGGTAGACGCCGAGTTCCACCCAGGTGTTGGCGCTGAAGTGGGTGTTGACGTAGCGGTGTCGGTCGCCGCCGGCGACTCCCTTGATCACGTAATGGGCCTGCTGGGTGTGCGCCCCCGTGTCGGGTTGGTGGGCGAAGACGCGTGTCCACTCGACGTCGCGGTCGAGGGTCCAGGTGCCGTCGATGGTCATCCTGTTGCCAGGACCGCCGAGGTGAGCGATGTCGCGGGTGTGCGTGTACCAGAAGTGGCCACCTTGTCCGCCGCCGATCTGGTGCAGGTCTCCCTTGGCTTCGTACTGGCCCAGGCCTGGACCGGTCGCCAGGGGGTTGGGGTGGAAGGTGAACTGGAAGTGTCCGGCGTCGGTGCCGGACGCGCAGCCGCCGTAGGTCGCGGTGTTGTCAGGTATGGACTCCACGATCAGTGCCCCGGCAGGGGCAGCGCCGCACTCCGGTGTGCCGTACTGCAGACGGTAGCCACGGCCGGGTTCCGCGCGGGACGTGACGTACTTGACATTCTCGTGACCGCAGTCGGCGTCACAGTTCGCCTTCCACGTCACGTTTGCGCCGCGCCACCAGTACGTCTCATAGCACTTCGCGTCGGGACAGTCGGGCGGGTTGGCGGCATCGCAGTTGTTGGTGGCGTTGCAGAACGCGTCCAGTGGCGGCTTGATCCGGTCGCGCTGGCCTGGGTTGATCCACCAGGCGGGCCGGAAGCCGGCGGAGTCGTAGCCGGACTCACCGGGCCAGTCCTGCCGCCCGGAAGTGGCATAGGAGTAGCCGGTGTCCATGGACCAGGCGGCCCAACCCATCACCTTTTCCTGGTAGGGCCAGTTCTGGGGCTTGGCGGCGTCACGCGGGTCGGACATGAACGGGTCCCGCGAGGGCGGGTAGAACGGGTTCGCGGGGTTGTTGTACCAGCCCAGGCCCCACGGCGTGCCGTCACCCTTGTTCTCGTTGAACCCGAGATTGTAGTTCCACAGGGCGGCGAACCAGTTCTCCGGCTTCGACGGGTCGTCGTTGTTGACGGTGATGGTCTGCCCGGCGGTGTGCACCTGGTTCCACTTGTCCGCGAGGATGTACATGGACGCGGCGATGTTGACCGCGTAGTCCAGAGCGACGGCCTTCTGCTTTGTCGGGGACAGGGACGTCTCACCCGGCTTCTCATAGCCGGCGAGCCGCATGCCGTCGGTGACCTGACCGACTCCGTAGCCACAGTCGGACTCGTGCCAGCGAATCCTCCAGTACGCCTCGGACGTCTCGCCCTCATGACCGTAGAAGCCGGCGATCGCCGCTTGGGGGTTGCCCATCTGACCGGGGATGGCGCCGCCTTCCGCCTGCCACAGGTTCGACTCCTGGGCGAGCACGCCCAGCAGCACCTGCGCCGGGATCTGTCCACCGCCCTTCAAGGCGGGAGGCGGGAAGAGTCCCTGAGGGTCGACGGTGCCCAGGCCCAACTGGGAGCGCCAGCCTCCCTGCGTGATCCAGTTGGCGCGCAGTTCGCCGCGGATCGCCATGTTGACAGCCCATTCGACCTGGTTAGGGGTCGGCTGCAGGGCCAGCGCCTTGACGTCGTTGCGGGGGATGGAGCACCAGCGGTCGGTGTCCACCGGGTTGTGCGCCCGTGCGTCGGCCGCTTGAACGGTCCGCGCGTTCTTTCCCGGTGCCTTCTCCGTGGCGGCGGCTGCGCGCAGGGCAGGTGAGAAGGAGCCTTTTCCTGTGTCGCTGGTTGTGTCCGTGACCGCCTGGGTGATCTTCTCGCCGGTGGCGGTCGCGACACTGGTGATGGTCAGCGGGTCGGCACTGTCCCGCGCGGGGTCGTCAGTGGCGCGAGCTCGTGGTGTCGGTTCTGCCTTGGTGAAGCCCTTGCCTGCGTTGCCGATCCGTTCCAGGCCTGCACGGACGCCGGGCATGAGGACGGGATCGACAGCGAGTCGGCCGTGGGTGGACACATCGGTGTCTGCCGAAACGTGCAGGCGGGTGATCCCGGTGCCGGCAAGGTTTGCGTCTGTGGTGTCTCCGGTGAGGAATGCCCGGCCGTCGGTTCCCTGCTGGAGGGCCAGGTCGCCCAGCTCGCCCGTCGCGAGAAGCGACGGTGCGCTCCCCTTCTTCCACAGTTTGGCGTGGGCGGTGTTGTCCTTACGGTCGAGGAAGGCGATGCCCTTGCTGGTGGGGCGGATGCTGAAGGGCACCTCGTTCGCGGAAGCCAGCCGCGTGAGGCTGCTCTTCGTCAGGTCGACGCGCACCAGACGGCGGCCGTGTGCCGCGACAAGACCGTCCTTGGTCGGGACGGCGGAGGTCACCTGACCAGTGACAGAAGTGTCGCTGGTCGTCTTGCCGCTGGTGTCGACGGTGACGAGCCGGGTCTTGCTGTCGCGAAACGCCGTGAAGACGGCCGTGCGTGTTGTGGGGTTGCACGACGGATCGAAGTAGGCCAGCGATCCGGTGAAGGGCAGTTTCGTCACCTGACCGGACTTCAGATCGACGACTGCGGTGAACGCCCCACCCTGCATCAGGTCCGGCTTGTTCGTGAACGTCCGGGGCGCATACACGACCGCAGCGTGATCACGGTCCATGACGCAGGAGTTGCCGATCCACGAGTCCGCCGGCATGCCGGGCTCGGCGAGCGTCGCAGCGGTTCGCCACTGGTAGGCGTCCTTGCTGTCCGCCACGAGGACCTTGAATCCGTCGTTGTCTGCCGCTGTGGTCACGGCCCGGTCAAGCGAGGTGTCCCAGCTCTTTCCGAGCTTCTTGCCGGGGTCCGGCACACGCGTGGGCACGTCGGACGACGGGTAGCTGCCGGTCGGCTTCGGTGCAGGCTTCGGGTTGGGAGGGCTCGAGTCGGCGAACGCCGGCGCGGCCTGTATGAGCCCGGTCAGGATCGCACTGGCCGCAAGGCCGGCGATTCCGCTACGAGCTAGTCTGTGAGCTCTCAACTACTACTCCAACAATGCGATGTCAGGGCGTACGGAAGGGGCCCGGCGCGGCTTCTGCGGAAGCTGCGACGATCGACCAGAACAGTGACGACGTGGCATCAGCGAGGACCGTTCCTACTGCCCTCCTGAAGACCGGCCTCGGCGGTGGAGCGCTCGGCCCGACGCTGAACCGGATCGCCGCGGTCCCGACCAGGGGCGTACGGGACCGCGGCTGACAGCCAGGACGCACGTCTCTCAGGCGCCGTCGTGCAGTGCGTCGTCAGCACGAGATGAGGCTGACCCGGCCGATCACATGGTTATGTAGTCGGCCTTGTCGTTGAAGGTGCCACCGGTCGGGTAGCTGGCAGTGGAGAACTTGTAGCAGTACCCGTTGGTCAGGACCATGTACGGGTCAGGCAGGCCCGTTCGGGCGTCGTAGACCGACACACCGCCCTGATCGCGCTGTACGCAGCCGGCACTGGCCTTGTCCCGGAAGTCCCAGTCCCCGAGCTGCTTGGTCCCCTTGGCGCTCCACTGAAGCCGGCGCCCCGTGAAGTCCGAGTGCTCCCACAGGCAGACCCACCCGTACGCGCAGTCGCTCCAGGCTGTAGGACCGAACGCACCGTCGGCCGTTGCTGCAGCCCCGCCGGTCTTCGACCCTCTGGTCGTTGTCGGGGCGAATGCGGCCATTGCCTGGTCCGCTTCGGCGGCGCTGTCGTAGCAGTAGACCTCACCGCTCGGTACTTCGGTACAGGCCTGTGCCCCCTGCCAGCCGTCAGCCAGGTTGATTCTCTCGCCCTTGTAGGTGGCGATGACGGGCTTGGATTCGGCAAGCTGCTCCTGCAGCTGGGCCTCCTCGGCCTGCGTGGTAATTCTGACCTCAGGTACTGCGACGGGCTCCGGTACCGCGGTTGCAGTCGTCGCGCTCGCCGCCAACGCACAAAGGGTGGCGACAGCCGGGACAAGGACGCGTGCAGAGCGCATGCTGCTTCTCCTGTGATGGTTTTGTGCCGGTGATTCACAGGGATCCCACAGCACGCTCCGTGGGTGCGGGACGGCCGCGATCGAGTATGTCGGGTTCTCGATCACGATCGTCCGGATGTTCGATCTTGTGCGGGTCGTCGTCATGGGTGTATGACGTTGTGCCGCGCGGCCGTTCGCCCTCTACGGAGTCTGTCCGGCCTCGTCGACGATGCCGCTGTCGATGACGGCGACGGAGGTGACGACTGTGCCGGCTTCGCCCCAGGCGTTGTCCACCACAAGAACTGTGCGCTCACCCAGGAGTCGGGCCGTGCTCCTGTCGAAGATCCATTCAGTGCGCTCACCGTCGTGCGTCCGGGCGACGGCGACCCCGTTCCGTCCTGCCGCGTCGACGGCGTCGGGGACGACGTCGACGCCGGGAATAAGGGCAGCGGCGCGGTAGAGAGCCGCAGCGGTCTCGGGAGGTGTCACCCCGTTCCGCAGAAGATCACCGATCGTGACGAAGGCTTCCTGGTCCGGTCCCGTCGTGGAGCCGGAGCCAGCTCCGTGATTCCTCTCGGCGTCGTCGCGGATCCGCTTCAGCAGAGTGTCAGGATCGGTCGGCAGGGCGGCCAGGAAGTCGTAGGTCGGCGCGTTCAGATTCCCCTCACCTGCGGTGCCGGGCAGCAAGCTGTCGTTGCCGTCCTTGCGCTGCAGAGTCTGCTCGCTGCCGTCCACCGAGGTCCACTGCTCCATGCTTTCGTCCTCGCGCAGGGGCTCCATTTCGCCGGCCGTGGTCTCGGACAGCACCGATGTGTGGCCGACCGTCTTCACGTACGAGTACTGTCCGGCGCGCACCGTCGTCTGCGGCGTCGTCGCGGCGGCCAGAGCCGCTCTTTCCAGCAGCTGGACCGATGCTGCTGAGGCCGGTGGCACGTTACCCACAGTGTCAGAGGGTCCGGAGCCGAGGCTGAGGACCGCGACGACAGCTCCTGCAGCGGCAGCTGCCCCCCATACCAGGCCCCAACGTCCTTTCGGCCGCGGTGCCAGACGGGAAGCATGGGAATGCGTCTGCCGGTCGACCTCGCTCAAGAGGTGTGCGCGGCGCGCTGCCACGCGTTCGGGTGCCGGGTCCGGGTAGGGAGCGGGAGGCAGCGTCCGGCTCGCCCGCTCACGCTCGGCTCGTTCCCGCTGTTCCGGATTCATCGTGCTCTCCTTCGGTGGGACGTGCGGGCTGCGGCCACCCCGCTGTGCGATATGTGTCCGCTGTCGGTCCGCGGTTCCGCACCGTCCAGATTCGGCACCACCAGTTCCTCATCGACGAGCCTGCGCAGTTTCTCTCTCGCCCGGGAAAGCCGGGAACGCACGGTGCCTACCGGAATCCCCAAAGCCTCAGCGGCCGCCGCGTACCCCAGATCGGACCAGACGACCAGTGTGAAGACCTCGCGCTCGCTGCGCTTGAGACGCTGCAGCGCTCTGGCGGCGGCGGCCAGGCGTTGAGCATCGGCCATCTGACCGACCAGCTCGTCGGAGAAGTCCGGCAACGCTTCCGGGGGCGGCAGACGGGACATTGCCTCCCGGTGGCGGCGTGCCGACCGAGCGATATTGCGCATCACGTTCGTCGCGATGCCCAAGAGCCACGCCCGAACGCTTCTGACTTCCTCACGCAGCTTGTCACGCAGCCGCCAAGCCTCCAGGAAGGTGAGAGACATGACGTCCTCGGCCATGGCCCAGTCGCCCGTCGTCCGGATCGCGTGGGCGTAGACGACTCGCGCGTGCTCGTCGAAGATCTCGGCGAACGCCGCCCGATCGCCAGACCGGACCCGTTCGTGCAGTAGGAAGTCCACAGCAACAAGTGTCCGCACAGCCACAACGGTTCCACTTCCTCTGCGAGACCGATACGGAACTGAAGCTGAACTGGCACCTATCCCCACAAAAGGCGCAACGACCCGAGGTCGGCCCGGCTGATCTGGTCTTAACGAGGATTGAGTCGGAGCCGCAAGGACAGTGCGCACAGGGTTCCGACCGTTGGTTTGCCTCAGTGGGGTCAGTATCCAGCGCTCCCCGCGACCGGTAGTTGCCTTCCACTGATCGCGGTCATCCGTTGTCGTCGAATCCGGCCCCGAACCACATCAACACCCCAGCCACGAACCAGTCCACCACGACGGCGGGGGCACCGACCGTCCAGGCGCGCGTGTGCCACCTCAGCCACAGATCCGACCAGCCACGCTTTCCTGCTGCTATGTCAGCTGAGCCCCAGTCAACCCGCGCGCCAACCCGCGCGCCAATGTCAGGTCGTGTGCGACACGCGCGAGGACCGGAGCTCCCGACGGGCCTGAGGAGCCCCGACGGATGCGAGACCTTGGGCACTTTCATGCATGAAGAGAGCGTAGCCCCGAAGACGCCTTTGACCTGCGGAAACACGTTTGGCGATCCGACTCCAGGATCGGGTATGCCGATCCTGGAGTCGGGTTACCCGATTCCAGAGTCGGATCAACCCGACTCCAGGATCGGATTGATCCGACGTTGGGGTCGGATCACTTAGCTATGTGCACACGTCTGCCATCTGTGCACATCGCACACCGATCCGACTGTGCAGCGGGATCGCTTAGCAATGTGGTAATGCTCTTCCCGATAAGTGATCCGTTCCCCAGAGGCTGATCGCCTACCGCCCCCATACCGACGTGCAGGGACGGCCCCCACATGGCAGAGCAGGCGCGAAAGATCCTCGCCCTGGTCGATCAGGACACGGGAGGGCGTTGTCACGTTGACTGATCGGTGAGGATGATCTCCTGGTTGATCAGCCTGGGAAGGGTCGTCC
>NZ_BMTT01000045.1 GCF_014649815.1 Streptomyces mutabilis
GGCCCGGCGGCAACGCGAGGCGATCGTGTCCGCCGTGGCGTCGGCCGTCGCTCGCCGAGATACGTCACGTGACGAAATCCAGCAGACCCCCGTTCCGTCACGTGACGAAACTCCGCCGCAGGTCACAGCTCCGGCGCCGCCCGACCCGCGTCGCCGTTGGACGTGGTCGGGCCTCCAGCTGCAGCCGCCCCCGCTGTGGGACGACGAGACGGACCCGCAATCCCCTTGATCCGCTGTCGGGAGTGATCACTACGGTTGGTGCGCGAGTGATCACGGGGAGGACTGATGCACCACCAGAACCGGGACCGGGATCAGGCGTTAGCGGCGGTGCTGGCTGCCTTGCTCCTGGTGGGCGGGACGCTCATCGTGCGGGAGCTGCTCGGGCTGTGGCCCGCCGTGGCGGCCGGGATGGCGCCCGCCCTCGCGCTCTACCTGGGTCCGCCCGCCGCCCGCCGGATAGCCGTCGCCGTGGAGATCCGCCGCTTTCGCCGGCGCCTCGCCCACCACGACCGTGCAGCCGGATGACCCGCCACGACGGCGCCGCACGGCTGAACAGCTCGACGGCGCCCGCCACATCGCGGCAGCAGCCGCTCCCCATCGGCCCACGACGGGCCTTAGGGTCGCCTCACGCGGCTCAGCCACGCGACGGCGGGGGTACGGCGGTCCGGGAGGCTGACAGGCGCTCAGACGGCCGTATAGCGCTTCCAGCCCCCCTCCCCTCCCCGCTAGCCCTTGCCCACAGGACCACCGAGCCGCCGCAGTCGGCAGCGGTGGCGCCACGTAAACCGCCCACCGATGCCGCCTCGATCGAGGAGCGCGGGCCGGTCGGCGGCCGGGCCGGAGCCGGGCGAAGACAGGGGCTCCGGTCCGGCCGGGGGCCGGGCCGCGCGGCCCGCTCGCGGGCCGCCTTGATGACGTAGGGAAAGTTGTACCGCAAAAAACGCAGCCTGAACGGGTTGCGCAAAGTGATACGACGTGTCAGTCTGAACGCACGGCGCAAGTAGTGCCGGAGAGGGAGGGTTGATCATGACGGCGGTTCTGGAGGCGCCCATGACGCAGGCTGACACGACCGGTCAGGATGACGTCATGACGCACAAGACACCGGGCGAGATCCGGGCCGAGGCAGAGGCGGCGCTGAAGCCGCTGGGACAGCAGAGGATCAAGCTCCTCGCGAAGCTGGACGAGATCGAGAAGGAGCTGCGCCCGCTGATCGCGGAGGCGGTCCGGATGGAGGTCCCCTACCGCCGCATCAACGAGGTGACGGCGGTCGCTCCGAACACGGCCCGAGCGTGGGCCAAGGCGGAGGCCGAGAAGGGCTCCGGAAGCTAGTCAAAAACGGCTCCCTCGCGCGCGCACGCGTAGGGCCCCCCTCCCGGAAACGGGGTCAACCTGGAAACCCGCAGGTCACGCGCGGTTGCGGGGGTGCAACCGGGGGCGCGGGCGCAACCGAGGCAGCAACCCACCCAAATAGGGCGGGCCAGGATCACCACGCGACGGCGATCCCGGCCCTGATCCACGAACCTGATGAGAGGAATCCCGTGGACCTCAAGGCAGTCTCCACGAAGATCACGGACGGCTCCAAGTCGGCCTCCGTGGCGATCACCAACACCCTGGACGCGATGGCGCCGACGTTCGCGCCCCTGGCGGCCCGCTGGGACGCCGAGGCGGACCGCCGGGCGAAGCTCCGGACCCCGGAGAACCTGCGGGCGCTGATGGATGCTCAGAAGGCGCACAACGCCGCGCGGTCGACGGCGGCGTCGGCTCGGTCGCAGCGGTCGGCGGCGCGGAAGGCGTCCAAGAACCCGCTGAGCGCCGGTCGTCGGGCGGCTCGCACGGCGGACAAGGCGGCCCGCACCCACCGCGACGACGCCAAGACCAAGCTGAAGAAGGCGCGGAAGTCGTACCCGACGACGCTGCGGGTGCGGGCGATTCAGGCGCACGCGGTGCACGCGGTGCCGGGCGCCGGCCTTTCCGCTCTCGGCTGGGATCAGGCGTGGGGCGCCTACCCGGCGTCGGCGTCGGTCCTGCTCATCGCGGCGAACGCGGCGGCTCTCGCGCTCGGTCGGCGGCAGCCCCGGGTCGAGGTCGAGGACGGGCTGTCGGCCGAGGAGCGGCAGCTTGTCGCGCGGCTGGACCCGGCGCACTGGGTGCAGCACGCGGCCGACCGTGGTCTGTCCGGCACGGTCACCACGCCCGCGACGGTTGGCGCGGCTGGGATCGAGTGCGACGTGCGGCTCGACGGCGAGTGGACCGTGGGCAAGCTCCGGAAGTCGGCCGATGCCGTGCGCGCCCTGCTCGGAGCGCGGACGGAACTCCCGATGATGATCGGTCCCGGCTCGCGCGGCGGCTGGGGAGTGATCCGGCTGCGGACGCGGTCGGCCGCCCCGGGCGGCGTGATCATCTGGCAGCCGGGTGCCGGGCTTGGTATCGACATGATCACCGGCGAGGACGTCGACGTCCCGCTCGGGCACCGGGTCCTGGTCGCGGGCATGTCCGGCTCGGGCAAGTCGACGGCGTCCCGGCCACTGCTGGCCAAGGCGTCTGACGGCCCGACGAACGTGCTCGTGATCATCGACCTGAAGAAGGTCGAGGGGCGGCTGTGGGATCACCGGGCCCGGGTCGCGCACACGCCCGTGGAGGTCGTGGAGCTGGTCATGGAGCTGGTCGACGAGCTGAACGAGCGCCTGGACGTGCTGCCCAAGGGCCAGGCGACGCTGGTGCCCACGGCGGAGCGTCCCCGGATCACGGTCGTGGTCGACGAAGGCGCCGAGGTCATGTCCTCGTGCCGGAAGGTCGAGGTCGTCACCGGCTACACCGACAAGGGCAAGCCGATCGTCGAGAAGCGGGACGCGCTCGAAGGGCTCGACACCATCGCGCGGATGGGCCGCGCGGCCTGCATCGATCTGTGGTGGATGACGCAGTCTCCGACCTACGGCGACGGCGTCCCGAGGCAGATCGCGAAGCAGCTCGGTCTCCGGATCGGCCTCGCGGTCGAGTCGCCGACTGAGGCCCGTGTCGTGTTCGGCGAGTCCGCGCAGGAGAAGGGTTGGAAGGCCGACGAACTGCCCATGCCGGGCGTGGCCATGGTCCGGGACGGCAAGCGCAAGCCCGACCCGGTCAAGGTCCGGTACATGGACGACGACGCCGTGATCCGGCTCCCCGACCAGCCGATTTGGCAGCGCGAGGAGTCGCCTGCCGGAACGGCCGGCGCCTCCGCCCCGGCTCCGCTGCGGCTGGTCAAGGACACACCGGACTACGTCATTGCGCCGCCGCAGGAGACGCCCGCGGCTGCCATTCCGGCCCAACCGACCAACCGCGACAAGGTCCGGGCCGCCGTGGCGTCCGGTGCCAAGACGGCGGCCGACGTCGCCCTGGTGACCGGCATCAACAAGGGCTCGGTGTCCAAGGCGCTCCGGTCCCTGGTCGACGCGGGAGAGGTCCTGCGGTCCGAGGACGGCGCCCTGTCCGTCCCGACGCAGGCCGGGGAGGTGTCGGCCTGATGCGCACCCCCGACGCTCAGCTCCGTGCCGGGCACGTCCCGGCCCACCTGATCCCCGACGGCACCGACCCCCGCACGGTCGTCGTCGTCCACCACCAGGAGCACGACCGCGACTGGACCGGCCCCATCGTCCTGGTCCTGGTCGCCGCCGCCGGATCGGTCGGCGTCGTCATGACGCTGTGCCTCCTGCTCCAGGTCGCCGCCACCACGGCGACCACGCTCGCCGCCGCCGCCCCCGCCGGGGTCGGCCTGTCCCTCTCGATCAAGGCCCGGAAGGGGAAGTGACCATGAGCTACCTGGAAGAGGCCGCTGCCCTCCTGCGCAAGGCAGACAAGGCGAACGACGCCGAGAGGTACCCCGACCGAGAGACGACGTTGAGGATCGCGGGCCAGTTCGTGGAGCTGGCGGCGGTGGAACGGGGCCAGCTCCCCGCTTCCTTGGTCGAGGCGATCCTCGACCGGATCGGGGGCACCCGATGAAGCGGTTTCTGACGGTCGGTCCGGCCGTCCTGATGACGATCGTGTCCATGGTCCTGACCGTGGTCGTGATCGTGATGTGGCTCGGGGAGGCCATGCACTGGGGCGTCGCCCTGGTCGTGGGCCTCGGGCTCGACGGCGGATGGCTGGCCACCCTCGCCTACGACCGGCGCCTGGCCGCGCAGGGCGACCACTCCCGCCCGATCACCGTGATTGGCTGGGGGTTCGGCCTCCTGGCGACCGGCGTCCTGGTCGCTCACGCGCTCGGGGAGGACTCCGCCGGCGCCTGGCTCGCGGTCGCCTGGCTGCCCCTCGCCGCGAAGGCGCTCTGGCTGGTCCACGGGCTCTGGGAGCGGACCGCGCTCACCCCGGACGCCCTGAACCAGATCCGCGAGATCCAGCAGGACGCCCGCGACCGGGCGGCCGTGGCCCGTGCCCAGCTCCGTGCCGAGGCCGGTACGGAGGTGACCCGACTGGAAGCCGTGACCGGCGCCGGGGCGAAGGTCGCCCGGGTCCAGGCGGAGACGGCCGGGGACCTGGCGTCGGCCTGGTCAACCCTGGAGGCGGCCCGCGCCGAGGACGGCACGGCACGGGCTCTGACCTGCGTCACCTCCCGCGTCACGCCCGCGTCGCAGCCGTCCTGGCGACTGCCCGTCTGGGGGCCGACGGAGCCCGTCCCGGCCATCGAGGCACAGTCGGCCGACGTGGTCCCGCTCAGCAACGAGGAGATCGACTCGATCATGTCGGGGCTGCTCGACTGCGGGTCGTACCGGGTCGCGGCCGCGCGGTTCCGGGACATGGGCTACTCCGCCGGGGAGGCCCGCCTGCAGGCGTCGTGGCGCCGCGTCACACGGGAGGTGGCCGCGTGATCGCCGCCCTGTACCTCGCGTCCGTCCTGGGGGCCGCCGTGGTCCTGGCCGTCGCCCTCCGCCGCCGCCCGACCCCGGCCCCGCCCGAGGCGCCGGCGCCTACCCCCGCCCCCGCCCTCGCGGTCGACGGCGGCGCGGAGATCCGCGTCATCCTCGCCGCCACCCACCAACTCGCCGCCCGACTCAGCACCGCCGCCTAGGAGGCACCCACGATGACCGAGCGCACCGACGCCCAGCGGCTGACAGACCTGCGCGAGACCGCCACCATCGCTACCCGGCACCTCCGGGCCGCCGCCTACCGGCTCCGTGACGCAGGCGACCCCGACGCCGACGAACTGCTTGCCACGGCCGATGCCCTGGCCGACGAGATCCACTTCCGCACCGCCTGACCGCACGTCAAAGCCCCGCCGGATCACCGGCGGGGCTTCCTTCGGCCCTCCAAGTCACACCAGCCCCACAGGGGCTTGGGAGTGGCGGGGGGGAACATCCGGCGCAATCAGTGCCAGGATCACCTACCAGACCAAGAGCAACGGCCCGGGTGTGTGAGAGCCCCGGGCCGTCCGCTCCCGAATCTCGCGCCGCTTACCCACGGCGAGAACAGGAACGTTGCTCGTGCCCAGAGTACGGAGCAATGCCGAGGCATTGCCAGATCGGCCCGCCACGGTTGCGCCGCTAACCCCCCCGCGTGAGCGGACTGCGGCCATGATCCAGACAACCCGTGGCCCCCGCTGCCACTGCGGGACCCCAATTGCCCACACACCGGGCAAACGCCCCAAGATCTACTGTTCCGAGGCTTGCCGGTCGGCCGCGCGCCGGGAGATCGCTCGTGTGGCGCGAGATGCCTCACGAGGCAAATCCGGTCGCCTTGGGAAAGGGTTGACAGAGTTTTCCCAGAACGGTGAGCCGCAGGCCGTTTCCGCAGGTCAGACCACCGATTGCGCGGCTTCCGTCTCGGAGGGAACCAAGACGGAGCTGGCCGCCCGCGCGGCTGTCCGCCGTTGGCAGGGCCGGAAGGTCCTCAACCGCACGTCCGGGATCGATGCCTGCCGGGGCTGCGGCCGGAACGTCCTGGACCCGGACACCGGCGTGATCGTCGGCCGGTCGGAGCAGGGCTACGCGGTCACCATCGGCCTGGTCAGGTGCGGGCGGATCTGGTTCTGCCCCGAGTGCTCCGCCGCGATCCGCCGGGGCCGCACTGAGGAGCTGAAGACCGGCGCGCTGCGCTGGCTCGCCAAGGGCGGCACCCTCGCGGCCGTGGTCCTGACCGCCCGGCACAACCAGCGCACCAAGCTCAGCCGGTTGTCGGCGGCCCTGTGGGGCGAGCCCAAGACGGACGCCAACGGCGCCCCGATCCTGGACCGGTCCGGCAGGCCGAGGCGGACGCCCGGGGCCTACCAGCGGATGCTGACCGATCCGGCCTTCTACGGGCGGCCAGAGGCCACGTGGACCTGGACGCTGAAGAACGGCAAGGTCAAGACCAAGACCCGCCCGGCGGAGGACGGCATCCGGCACCGGATCGGCTACGTCGGCATGGTCCGGGCCTCGGAGGTCACGAGGTCGCAGGCCAACGGCTACCACCCGCACATGAACCTCCTGCTCTTCCTAGGCGGCACCCTCGACGGCACCCCGGCCAAGGGCACGTTGACCGGCGGCTGCTTCGAGCCGAGCGCCAACGCCCTGGAGGAGTGGGAGGACTGGCTGCGGACCTTCTGGACCGAGACGCTGCGGAAGATGGATCCGGCCTGGGCTCCGTCCAAGGAGTGCGAGACCCGGAACTGCAAGTGCGGAGGCAAGGGTCATGGCGTCTTGGTCCGGATCATCACGTCACCCGATGACAAAGCCCTGATCGAGTACCTGACCAAGGTGCAGGACGGGAAGCCGCCGGCCGAATCGGTGGCGGCCGACCTGGACGCTGCAGGCGCCGCCGCGCTGGAGACCGTGCGGGCCGACACCAAGACCGGTCGGGGCCACAAGTCCATGACGCCGTTCCAGATGCTCTACCGGCTCTGGGACATCGAGGTCCAAGGCACGGACCCGGACGCGGCCGAGGGCTACGGCACGGTCCGGCAGCTCCGGGCCTGGTGGGCGGAGTACGAAGACGCCATGGCCGGACGCCGGGCCATCGAGTGGACCCGAGGCCTGCGCGGGCACGTCGACCTGGACGGCGACGACTCCGAGGAACGCGACCTGGACTACGTCTACGACGGTGCCCTCCGCGCACCGCTGACCGGTGGCGTCGTCATGACGGCCGACGCGCACGGCACGGTGGTCAGCGCCGACGCGGAGTTGGAGGTGCAAACCGTCGTCGAGGGAGAGTTCTACGACTCGGTGGGCGACCTGGTCGGCACGCTCGGAGGCCGGACCGACCACGTGCGGGTGCTCAGCGCCGAAGAGCTGGCCGAGGTGCAAGAGAACTTGGCGGCCCGCGTGCTGGCCCGACGCGAGGAGCGAGAGAGGCAGGCTCGTATCGCCCAGTTCGAGGCGGACCAGGCCGCGACCGAGCGAAAGCGTCGGCACTTCGCTGGGCTGCTCGTGCAGCTGGCCGCCGCCCGACGAGCTGTCGCCACGGACCAAGGTCACCTTGGCCACTAACTTGCTCCGCTCGCGGCCGTCCCCGGCCGGGCGTTACTGATATCAGTGCGCCACAACTCGCTGATCCCGGCTACTGCCCCCGGTCGCCCAACGCGCGGCGGCCGGGGAGCGGCCCGCCGGCACTTCGCGGGCGGGGGTCGACGTGCTCCTGGTGGTCGACGTCGGCCCGCTCAACGGGCAGCAGCCGCGGGACCGGTCCCGTCGACGTCGTGGTCCTGGTGCTGCTCGGTCCAGTGCCGAGCAGACGGCGCGGTGGGGTGCTCATGCCGGGGAGTCTGCCGCGCTACAAGACGTGCCGCGTACGGTCCCGGCATGACGATGCGCATGCGGGCCTGCCAGCACTGCCAGGAGAGTTTCGAGCTGGCCTCAACGGGGCGCCCGCCCAAGTACTGCTCCTCGACGTGCCGGAAGAACGCATGGCACGAGGAGAAGACCCGTCAGCAGGTCGCCGCGGCGGTGGCAGCCGAACGGCGCCGGATCGCCGATGCTCTCGGACTGACCGCCGAGGCCGGTGATCCCGCATGACCGGAGACACCCCCAGGAAGCCGGACGGCGCCAAGCTCTGTGCCTGGTGCGGCTCGGAGATCAAGCAATCCGGGGTCGGCCGGAGCCGGGACTACTGCCGCCGGTCCTGCCGACAGCGGGCGTACGAGGCCCGGCGGCAACGCGAGGCGATCGTGTCCGCCGTGGCGTCGGCCGTCGCTCGCCGAGATAC
>NZ_BMTT01000046.1 GCF_014649815.1 Streptomyces mutabilis
GCCCCATGTCCACATCAACGACCCGGGCGCGGAGCAGTCACATGATCCGCCGGACAAGTCCTAGGCGATACAGCGCGCCTGGTCGGTCTGTCGGGCTGGCCCGCCTGGCCCCCGGCGTCGTCCGGGCCCACCAGACTGCCCTTCCTCCACGGCTGCACATCTAGCCCGGTGAACGCCTTCTCTCGCTGCTGCGGCGAGCCGATCAGGCCATAGCCGGGGGTGTCTCGCCCCGTCCCCAGTTCCAGCGGAATCGGGACGGGTGTCAGTGCCGACTGGTTGGCTGAAGGCATGACTGACGCTCACCCAGCGCACGCGGCCTTCGAAGAGGCGATCGGTACTCTGTCGAGCACCGCCGGCCGCGACAAGGCGCAGGCTGTCCGTACGCTGATGCGCATCGTCCGGGAAGACCCGGCTCACCGGCAGCAGGGCCTCGAAGCGCTCGACCGTTTCGTCCAGAACCAGCGCGGCCGACCGGGCTACCGAACCGACCCGGTCCTGGACGCCCGCACGACGCTGTGCGCGTTCGACCGCAAGCGGTCGGTACGGACCCTCATCGCAGTGGAGGCCTCCGCGGCCGTGCTGCTGGCCATTCCACTGGCGACCGCCCACCTCGTCGGCGGTCACGGAGCCGCCCGCATCCTGGCCTGCGCGGGCGTCACGTTGGCGCTGCTGACCGTACTCGCCGCCACCACGCGACTGTGGAAGCCCTACCTGGGCCCCTGGGCCCTCCTGATGTCCACGTCCACTGACCGGCGCCTGCCGGGCATGCTCATCGCCGGACGGGTCATCTTCCTCGCGCTGCTGCTCAGCCTCCTGATCCGAGCGGTCCCCGACTCGGCAACCAGCGCGGCAGTGCACGCCTTGGCTTGTTGCGTTGTGGCCTGGGTCCTCTACAGGCGAGGGCCCCGACCGGCCCGGCGCCGGTAGCCGGCGCGTCTTCACGGAAGAGCGGTCACCTCCGATGAGGTGGCCGCTCTTCTTTCGTGCTCGCCGGGCTGCGCACGGTCTGCGGAACGGGGTTTAGGAGGCGCGGCGGATGACCGCGGCGGGGCCGATGACGTCCTGGCCGTACTTGTCGCGTACCCGGTCGACGGCGGCCTCCGCGACGAGTCTGGCCTCGCGGGTGTGGTCCAGGCTGATCTGCTGGGCCACCTGGTCCGCGTCGACGAGGTCGTCGCCCTTGAGGACCAAGCCGGTGATCCGGCCGCGCTGCAGACCGGCGGAGTCGATCAGCCGGTAGGCCATGCTGCGCAGGTCCTCGTCGTGAGCGGACGCTTCCGGCAGACGGCGGGTCTTCTCCCAGCTGCTGCCGCCGGCGAACTGGAGGGTCAACGACAGCGCGCGGACGGCCTGGCCGCGGCGGCGCAGCAGGCGTGCGAGTTTCACGACGAGGTCCAGCAGGGCCGCGCGGACGTCGGCGCCGTCCAGGACGTGTCGGTCGAAGCGCAGGCGGACGGTGGCGGATGCGGGCAGAGTTCGGGGCACGACGGGGCGGGGGTCGAGGCCGCGGGCCCGGTCGGCGGCGAGGCGGCCGGCCTTTCCGCCGAGCAGGCGTTGCGTGGTCTCGGGTGAGACGGCTGCGAGCAGGCCCACAGTGTGGATGCCGTAGTCGTGCAGCGCGGCGGCCTGGCGGGGTCCGATGCCGTGGAGGGCTTCGACCGGCAGCGGGGCCAGCCAGCCGGTCGCACGGTCGGGTGTGACGGTCAGGACTCCGCCGGGCGAGGCGACCTGTGCGGACGCGGTGGCCGCGACCGTGATCGACGGGCCGATACCGACCCGTACGTCGACCCCGAGGCGGGACAAGGTGCGCACCCGCAGGATCTCGCCCAGCCGGTGCGTGTCCGGCCCGTGATACCGCAGCGCACCCTTCAGCTCCACCAGGGCCGCGGTCGGCGGCAGCGCCTGCACGACCGGGGAGAGATCGGACAGCAGCTCCAGGACCTGCCGGTAGATCTCCCCCCGGACACGGTCAGGGCAACGCACATGCATCACCGTCGGCACCCCGCCAGCCCCCGTGTCTGTGTCCGTCACGACCCTCACCTCCCCCACCACGTTATCGAACGGAAAATCGAACACGCGAGAGTGGCGCGATCTGAGCGCCGGGCGGCGGGAGCCGAAGGCGCGACAGGTTGCATCAGCGGCGGTCAGACCCGTTCTAGGCAGGTGGCGGGCACCTGGCCGCCACGGACGATCCTCCACACGTGTCCCCCTCGGCCGCACTTGCGGTAGGCCGGGCCGCTCTGTGTGCGGGCGATCGCTTCGACGCACGAGGTCACGATGTCTCCCTGGTGGAGGTACCGCACGGCCGGCGAGTCGGGTGACGCCACGGGCTGATTGTTCTGCGGCTTCCGGACGGCGACCTTCTTGCCGGTGACCCGCCACTGCTTCGTGCACATCGCCGCTGCCGGCGCCGAGGCCGGGCTCGCCGGAACTGCCACAGCAGACTCCCCGACGAGCGCCGTCACCGCGGCGGCCAGGACCAGCACCTTCCCGAATCGGTTCATGATCCCTGCAACTGCAGCACGGTCGCCCCGTCACGGCCGGGACCGTCATGACCACACCCACGAGCGACGACGCGCCATGGGGCCGGCCCCCACGGGCAGGAACAGCGGCAACGTGCTGGCCTCCCCCATCCCCGCGGCAGAGGTCAGCGGCTGCGCAGTTCTTCGGACCAGGCGCGGAGCTGGTCCTCGAGGGCGAGGTTGTCGCCGCGGCTGACGGTCTGGAGCAGTTGGGCACACACGGTGGCTTCGGCGGCGAGGCCGGATGGGCTGCCGAGGATGGGGAAGGCGGTGCGGACGCGGGCGGCGGCGTCCGGCTGGAGCAGGGTGTAGGCGTAGAGGGTGGCGGCGTCGAATCCTTCGGGGGCTTGGCCCCAGCCTTCCCAGTCCAGGAGCTGGAGGGGCTGTGCGGTGAGGTTCGCCCAGTGCACGTCGGCGTGGGCCGTGGTCCAGCGGGCGTCGGTGGGCGCTGGGATTCCGACGTACTCGGGGATGGCCCGGTCCATGTACTGCTGCCGTACGGCGACGCGGTCGGTGTCGACGGTCGCCACCTTCTCCAGCGCTCCGCCGAGCTGCTGCCACCAGGAGTCTGGTAGCTGGGGGTCGTGCTGGAGGATCGGGTCGGCGGTCAGGACCGGCTGGTCGACGCGCCGGGACAGCTCTGCCCGGTAGGCGGTGCCGTCGTCGACGGCGTCGTGGACGGCCAGGAGCGCGGGCCGGTGACCGCCGAGGTCACCGAAGGCGTGCTGGGCGTCGAGGGCGCCGTCCCACAGCTTGCCAGACGCCTTGTCCTGCGGTGTGGACACCAGCCGCAGCCATGCCGGTTGCCCGTCGGCAGTGCGGGCCGGGGCTCCCAGGGTCCGCCCGGCCCATCCCCAGAACTCCCCGCCCGTCTCGACCTGTACGTGCAGGGCTGTGGCGGCGCGGGCGTGGTGGGTGCGCATGCGGCGCTCGGTGTCCGGGTCAGGGGGAGGCGAGTACATCAGTGATCTCCCGCAACTGGGCGGTGGTCAGGCAAGGTTGAGCGACGGCTTGGGCCGCTTCCTTCCAGTGTGGCGCACTGGAAGCGGCGACGAGGACGTCCGTCACTCCTGGGCAGGACGCGACGGCCAGCACGCACGCCTGCGCGGGAGTCAGGCCTGGTCGGATGAGGCCGGCGAGGTCCTGGTCGACCATGCTGGGGAGCTCCCCGCCGTGCAGTGGAGCGGACGCCATCACCCGCAGCCCGGCGTCGGCGGCGGCCGGAAGGGGGCCCCGTCCGTGGAGAGCCTGAGCGATCGGCGTCATCATCACCAGGCTGACCGGCATCTGGAGCGCGGCCAGGTGGTGACGGTGGCCGCCGGCGGCTTCGGCGGCCAGGGTGAGCAGCTCCCCCACCGTGACCATCTCCTCTTCCAGTGCCGACCATGTGGCGATCCCGTAGCCGGTGGCGTGCCCGGCCGCTACGGCTTCCTCCAGGGCGGCGAAGGCGTCCCGGATCGCACGGTGCAGCGCCGGACGGTCGCCGGGGTGTGCACGCTCGGGATTGTGGAGCAGGACCAGGTCCAGCCGGTCACGCCCGAGTTGGTTGCGGTTGCGGGCGATCTGCCAGCGCACATAGTCCGGGGCGAGGCTGTGCCCGGAGCGGGCCTGGTCGCCGGTGAGGACACCGGCGTTCACGGCTTCGGCGCCGGTGGCCGCGGTGAAGTAGCCGCTCTTCGTGGCCACTCGCAGGTCCGGGTGGGCGGCCAGGGCCGGGGCGAGCAGGTTCTGCGCGTGGCCGGCGGCGTAGTTGGGGGCGGTGTCGATCCAGTGCGTGCCGGAGGCGGCCGCACGGGCGGCCGCCTCCGGGATCGCCCGGCACCGGTAGGTGCCCAGAGCGAGCTTCGCCGTCACAGCATGCTCCCCACCGTCGCGGCCTGCCCGGCTATGAGCTCCTGGACCAGAGCGGCGACGTCCTCCAGGGCCAGACCAGCTGTCCCTGCGAGCGTGGCCAGGTCCACGGTGCGGCCCTCGACGAGCGGCTGCAGCACCGCCTCTGCCTCGGGCGCGAACTCGTACACGGTGCCGGCGGCGGCCAGCGTGACCGCGTCGGGGCCGGCGTCCAGGACGCCGCGGGCCGTGGTCAGCCGTACCTGCAGGCTGCCGTCGGCCGGGATGCCGTTGATGTACGGCAGGCTCGGCGTCATGCGGCCGGTGGCCTGGCCGTCCATCGCGGCGCGGTAGCGGTCGATCAGCTCCGGTTCGTCCAGCAGTTCGGCGAGCCGTTTGCGTATTCCGTCCAGGACGCTGGACTGGACGTGGCGCGAGGCGAGCAGGGGCAAGTCGCGCCTCCAGTCCTCGTGTGCGAGCAGCTGCTCGGACACCCATGTGATCAGGTCGGCGGGTGTGTGGGTCTGCAGGCCGCAGGTGACGTGCAGAGAGTGGGTGCCCTGGTCGGCGGAGACCGCGTGCCACACGCCGCGCGGCACGTACAGCACGTCCCCGGGGCGCAGGACCAGGTCGGCGACCGGTTCGGTGGGGGCCTCGCCCGGGTCCTCGATGTCCCGGTACAGCGGGAAGGGCCGGGTGGTGCCGTAGATCCGCCACCGTTTCGCGCCGTCCAGCTGGACGATGATCGTGTCGTGGTCGTCCCAGTGGATTCCGAAGCCCTCGGTACTGGTCCACGAGGCGTAGAGGTTGGCCTGCACGCGGGTGCGCAAGTCCCGCTCGAGTGCTTCGGCGAGCCGGGCGATCGGCGGGTGCAGCTCGTCGACGCTGTCCAGGGCGAGAGAGGCGCCTTCGGCGAGGCGGGCGTGGAGCTCGGCGGGGTGCAGGCGGTGCCACACGGTGTGCCGGCGCGTGGCCACCGGAGCGGTGTACCCGCCGATCAGCAGCGTCTCGCCGTCGTGGGACAGCCGCATGCGCGGCGGTTCTAGCCGGTGGCTGCCCAGGATCTGGTTGAGGTCGTCCCAGGTCATCAGCCCGGCGACATCGAGCGCGCCGGGTACGTGGCGGTATTCGCGGTGCAGTGCCTGGGCGAGGAAGTCCTCGCCCAGGCATGCCGCGATGGATACATCCGTCATCGCGTCGGAGCTCCTGATCCGTCAGTCGTTGCCGTCGCTGCGGCCGGTGCCGCCACCGTCCGAGGGGATGGCGTTACGGCCCCGGGCGGCGACGATCCGCTGCCGGGAACGGACGAGTCCACCGGCCTGCGGCGCGGGGGTGGCGGGCGGGGGCGTGGCGGTACTGGGCATGGGTCCTCCTTTAGATCTGTCGGCCTTGCCCTGGACGGCACGGCCGCGAACACGCGTCAGTACAGCCCTCTCAACGGCTCGCGGTAACCCCGCCGCGGGGGCCCCACGGTGGGTATGGTCGTGAGGCTGACGCCTCGTCACGCCCGGGAATCAGGGGGTCTTGTGGCTGACTCACCGCCGTCACCCGCCCAGCTTCCGCGCCGCCTGCTGGCCGACCCCGTCTTCGTGCGAGCCTTGCGTGAGCGGGACTTCACTGTGGTCTTCTCCATGGCTCACGACGCGGGGCTCTCCTACAACCGGATCGCAGAAGCGTGCGCGCTCAAATCCGAGCGGGTCAGCCAGATCGCCCGGGGCACCACAACTGTCACCGCCCTGGCCACGGTCGAGCGGATCGCCGGCGGACTACGCATTCCCGGTGCCCTTCTGGGCCTTGCTGCGCAACCCTGGGAAGAGACCACCGCCCTCAGCACGGAGTCCCACCATGGAGATGACCCGATGAAGCGCCGCCACCTGCTGCGCGGCGCTCTCGCCGCCGGCCTCACCGCTCCGGCACTGGCCGCGCTCACCGCTGCCCGGACCGACGTCGACCAGTCCTTCTCCCCCGGCGTCCCACGTGATCTGGCCGACCTGGAGGCCGCGTCCGAGAGCTACGGGTACGGCTACCACGGCCAGCAGCCCACCCGCGTCCTGGCCGATCTGGTCTCGGACTTCGCCGCTCTGCGCCCGCTGCTCACCGTCCCGCAACCCGCCCCCGTCCGGGCCCGGCTGTGCCGTGCGGCCGGGCAGATGGCCGGGATGACAGCGATCGTCTTACACGATCTGGGCAGCCGCCGGGAATCCCGCGCCTGGTTCGCCACCGCCGCCCGGGCCGCCACCGAATCCGGCGATGCCCAGCTGCACGCCTGGGTCCTGGCCCGCGAGGCCATGGTCCCGCTCAACTACGGCGCTCCCAAGGCAGCAGCCGACCTCGCCGACCAGGCCCGTCACACCGCTGGCCACCGGCCCACCGCAGCAGCGACCCTGGCAGCCGCCGTCGCCGCCCGCGCCTACGCCCTCAACCACCAGCCTGAGCAGGCCCGCACCGCGCTCAAGGCCGCCGACACCCTGATGGCGCGGCTCCCCCAGAGCGAGCGGTCGGACACCTGGCTCACCTACGGTGAGCAGAAACACCACGTGCACCTCAGCCACGCGTTCACCACGCTCGGGGACACTCGCCACGCTCGGGAGAGTCAGCAGCGTGCCCTGGAGCTGTCAGCGCCGACCAGCACCATGACCCGCACTCTGCTCCATATCGATGCCGCAGCCTGCGCCCATCACGACGGAGACAGCGAACAGGCCTGCCGCCGCACCATCACCGCCCTGACCTCACTGCCGGACGGCTACCGCACCGGTCTGGTCCACCGCCGCGCCCAGGACCTGTATGAGGCGATCCCCGCACAACACCACCTCGAACGGGCCGTCCGTGAACTGCGCGACGCCCTGGCTGCCTGAATCCCCTGTTTCCGCTATGGCTGTCCGGTAAATGATCTTTCACATGTCTGGTGACCTAGTACTCCAGTTAGAAATCGTTGCCTGAGCTGGTCGGTTTCGTTGTGCTGGACATGGTGGGG
>NZ_BMTT01000047.1:0-3260 GCF_014649815.1 Streptomyces mutabilis
TTCATGGCGGCGTATCACTCCACCATGATCCGTCACCCGATGATCTTTGAAGACGGACCCTAGATCGCATGCGACGGTGGCCGGCCAGGCAGGCCCAGGGCGTGGAACGGCGTTGTCACGTTGACTGACCGGCTTGGGGTGCTTCTGGAGTTGATCGTGCCGGGGAGGGTTCCGCTCGTGCCGTCCGCGCCGCCGGGCGGGGGGAGGAGCTGAGCCAGGTCGCCGTGCCGGAACAGCGGCACAGCAAGCAGGCAGATGAAACGGAGGCTGCCACCCACGGCGGACGTAGGTCGCCGGGCGGAGGAGTCGGCGCGGAGGAGGCTCAGGCGGGCGGGCGACATGAGCTGATCCTTTCTCTACCGCCCCACCCAGGAGCGTACGTGTCCGGGGGGATCGGCAGATCGGCGCGTCTCCCCCGCAGGATGAACCAGGCGGGTGGGAACCTTCAACGCGGAACCGCAAGTCCGCCGGGCATGCGTGCCAGGCGGTCTCCGGCCCGAGCAGAGGGTGACCGCCACCGGCGGTCGTGACGAGGCACCCACTGCCGCGGAAGTCGCGCCGGGATCAGGAGCGGGTGGGCAGCCAGCCCTCCTGCACGGCACGCACGCCGGCCTGGAAGCGGCTGCGCGCGCCGAGCCGCTCCATCAGGTCGTTGGCGATGCGTCGTGCCGTACGCGGTGACACTCCCAGCCGCTTGCCGATCGCCTCGTCGGTGTGTCCGTCGGCGAGCAGCGTGAGCGCCGTCTCCTGCTGCGGGGTGAGCCCGTTCGGGCCGCACACCGGGGCCTCCGCCAGCGGCTGTGCGGTCGCCCACGCCGCCTCGAAAAGGGCGCACAGTGCGGTGAGCATGCCGTGGCCGGTGAGTACGACGGCTCCCTGGGCGGTGTTGTCGCCGGTCACGGGGATGACGGCGGTACTGCGGTCCACGATCACCATGCGGGTGGGCAGCGAGGGTGCCGTGCGCACCTGACCGCCCAAACCGGCCAGCCAGTTGGCGTGCTCGATGGAATGGCGGCTGTTGCGGACACTGTCCAGGTAGATCGTCCGCATCCTTATCCCGCGGCCCAGCAACTCCTCGTTCAGGGGCCGTGATGCGGCGATGGCGGCCTCAGTGAGAACGGGCTCCGGCGAAAAGGCCATGACCTCCTCGGTGACCTGGCGCGTCAGCGTCACCAGCCGGTCCCGCACGGCGTCGAGTCCGATGAGCTGCTCGACACCTGGGGTACTGGCCGTAGGATTCAACTCGGCGTACTCGCTGATCAGTCGCGCGGCAGCCGCCCTGGATGCCTCCAGCCGGAGTTGTTGCGCCGCCAGGTCGGCCTGGCGGCGCGCCATCAGGATCTCCATGCCGATGTCCGGGGAGACCGGTCTGAGTCGTCCCTCGTACTCGGCGGAGGGCCGTACGAGAGCGAGACCGCTCAGTTCGTCCAGAGCCTCCCGGATATCATCCTCCGGTACGCCGATCATCTCTGCGAGCGCGGCCACCCCGGCTTTCGGGTGGGAGAGCATGCAGCGGTAGACCGCCTCCGCGGTCACGTTGAGGCCCAATTCGGTCAACATCTTCCCCCCAGCTGTATCACCTCTGGCGAACTTGATCATGCCAGAACGCCTCAATCCCCACACCTGCCCCGCACTCTGTGGGGGTGCCCTCACGTAGTCCACGCATCTCCGCGTGGCCCCGATGTGGACGGATGCGGCCATGGCCGCAAGAGGTCCGCCCATCCCTTCCCGGGACCCGACCGCGGCGGCGATCGTGAGATGCATGTATCTCGTGCACGCCCGCTTCCGTATCGCCTCTCCCGCCGGAGTGCCCGACCTCCTGACGGAGCTGGCCCGCCAGTCGCTGCGAGTCGACGACGGGGTGGAGCACCTCTCCGTGCACCCCCACCCACCCCACCAGTTCACGCTGGGCTTCTACCTGCTCTCCCAGAGCCTGCGCGACGCTGAG
The DNA here is from genome assembly GCF_014649815.1 of Streptomyces mutabilis. GTDB lineage: Bacteria > Actinomycetota > Actinomycetes > Streptomycetales > Streptomycetaceae > Streptomyces > Streptomyces mutabilis. Next base: position 1,949 of record NZ_BMTT01000047.1, read on the forward strand.
GACCACGCCCGCAGGGTGTGTATCCGGTTGCTTGCCGACGCCCACTGGCTGCCGCCGACACGGCTGCTGAGCGTGGGGGTGCCGCTTGTCCCTCCCGCGCTGCTCGACGAGTGACCCGGCACGCCCCGCCGCTGGGCGCTGTCTGGCGGGTCGGGTGACTGTCGGGGGGCGGCTCGTAGCTCCGGCTGTAAAGCGGGGTGATCCGGCGACTGCTGAGTGGTCCGGCTGGAGCCTCACCTAGCGGAGTTGGGACTGCGTGGCGATACGACGACGTCCTTCACGTGCCTGCTGAGGGATCGACCTGATCCGGGGTTCGGCTGGGCGGCAGCGACTGGCTGGAGCGATGAGGAGGAGTCCGGCAAGCAGGAAGGCGTTACCGCCGAAGACGCGGACCTCCCAGGCCTGGGCGCCCGCCTAGGCCCGTAGGCCGCGGCTCTCCCTGCCTGCGCGGGTGGGGCACGCGCCGCCGATGAGCCTCCGAAGGCTCGTTGGACGCAACCGTCCACGGCCCCTTCCGTCCAGCCGAGACCCCTTTTCTCCCCGCTGAGCTGCGGCTTAGCTATGAATCACCGAACGGGACAGCGCCAGCCGCGGGGCGCAGGACCGAACGGGACAAGCGATGCAGTCACCCGCTCTCTCCCTGGAAAAAGGAACCTGCCATGCTCCTCAGCCCCGTCGCTCACCGGGTCGCCGCGGTCACCGTCCTTGCCGTCGCACTCGGCCTCTCGGCCTTCTCCGGATACACGGCCCTTTCCCTCGCCGACATGAGCTGGCAGGTCTCCGCCGCCGACATGAGCTGGCAGACCGCCCCCGTCGACACGGGCCGGCTGGCCGCCCCCGCCGACATGAGCTGGCAGTAGCCGGTCCGGCGGCTCCGGAGACCACCACCGCGCCTCACCGGGCCATCCGCAGCGCCACCCCTCGGAAAGACGACCGAAGCGCGCGCGGCGTCCCCGGGGCACACCGCGAGCAGCCCTGACCGCTCTTGGTGACCCCTCACCGGAGTCACCGTACCCAAGGCATCGCGTCGTCGCGTTCCCACGCCGCCGCGTGCGCCACCACTCACACGAACAACGAGCTGGCCATGCCAGTTCAAGGGGGGAACACCATGAAGCAGACCACCCGCACAGCCACTCGCCGTGCCATCGGCACTGTGCTCGCCGGAGCAGCCGGAGCGGCCCTGCTCACCGTGGGCGCCGTCACTCAGGCGGCCGACGCGAAAGCGACCACCACCTGTAGCGGCACCGCGTCGGTCTACGGCATTCTTCCGGACGGCCGCCTGACCTACTCCGCGATCAACCCGACCAACGGC
>NZ_BMTT01000047.1:3525-6172 GCF_014649815.1 Streptomyces mutabilis
CCGAAGACAAGCCCGCCGGATCCCAGCACATCGGCATGCGCAAGGAGATCGACAGCGGCTTCGTCCTGAAGACGCTGAGCGCCGTGGGTCAGGACCGGCTGATCGCCACCACCGTCGACGGCAAGCTGCTCTCCTACCAGATCGTCGGCGACGCCTGGCGCCGCAGCGATTTGAAGACCGACGGCTGGTCCGCCTTCGACCAGCTCGTATCGCCCGGTGCCGGCTTCTACTACGGCCGCATCCCGACCACCGGCGCCATGTACTGGTACAAGGACGGGAACATCTCGGACGGCAGCGGCGCGGACATCGCCTACCACACCTCCGACCCGGTCGACGCCTCCGGCTGGACGCAGCAGCTGCTGTCCGCGGCGCCCCGCACCGTGAGCTGCAAGAGCGTGAGCACCCTCGGCCAGGACATCGCCAATGCCGCGAACGCGGAGGTCGGCAAGACCTTCACCAGCTACCCGTTCACGTACGACTACGCCTGGTGCGCCGAGTTCGTGAAGTACATCTGGGCCGGAGAGGACGTCGACTACGCCTCGCAGCTCGACGCCCGCGCCTGGAGCCTCTACAAGTACGGCACCAACCACGGCACCTGGAAGACCGGCTCCCCCAAGGTCGGCGACGCGGTGCTGTACGACAAGGACGGCACGCTGGGAGACAACGAGGCCGACCACGTCAACATCGTGGTCGGCGTCTCCTCGGACGGCACCCAGATCCAGACGGTCGGCGGCAACGAAAGCCACAAGGTCAGCAAGAGCGGCTGGTTCACCTGGAAGACCGCCTCCGACCCGGTCGGCGCGGGCCGTGTGATGGGCTTCGCCTCCCCGATCGGCTGACCCACCGAACGGTGGGGGCCCGACCCGCACGGGCCCCCACCAGTACGGCTCGGCCCCCGCCGTACACATCACCGGTCGGCAGATGCGCACCACCCGGTGGTGCCACCCGTCAGGAAAGCGGCCCTGCCCCTCGCGCCCGCGGGGCAGGGCCGCTTTCCTGACTGTCGCGTCGGGCCGGTCATAGCAGCCCCGGCATCGGACGTCGCCCTTCCACGGGTAGGCCTGGCGTTCCGGCCCGGGCGGGACATCGACAGCCTGGCCTTCGACGGCGTACAGCACAGCGCTGACGGCCCCTTCTCGCCGGTCGAATGTGGCGGGGTGACGGGTGTTGGCGTTGCACCGGGCCGGCCTGAGACCTCACCGGCCGACCCCGGGAGACCGTCGGCGTGACCGAGGTCGGCGGCATTGCGCCGGGGTGGATGCCGGAGCCTGCGCGCGGGAGACCGGTATCTACCGGGACGGGCGATGGGTCGCGGACCGGTACAGCTCCCAGTCGGCACGGCCACCCGCGCCCATCACGCCCGTGTCCCCGGCCAGCGCGTCCGCCGGCAGGCGGCGCATTTCGCGCCGCGCGATACGGGTGACCAATCCCGGAAACAGCGGTCGCAGGGGCTGGCACCAGCGCAGCCAAGGCGGCGCGTAGACGTACTGGGACCGGCGTTCGACACCGGCGGTGAGCCAGTCGGCCACCTGGTCCGGACTGTGCACCCGGCGGGCGAACCACGGCTGGTGGGAGCGCAGGGCCCGCAGCACCGGATGCTCGTCCAGGTCGGTGATCATGTCGGTACCCGTCCAGTGCAGATAGGCGATCCCGACGGAGACGCCGTCGGGCTCGACCTCACCGCGCAGGGCTTGCGCGAAGGACTCCGCGCCTGCCTTGGACGCGCAGTAGGCACTCATCATGGGCGCCGAGCCGAAGGCGGCGGTCGAGGCGATCTGCAGGAAGTACCCGCGCGTGCGGGCGAGCTGGGGCAGGAAGGCACGGGCGGTGTTGGCCGAGCCGACCAGGTTGACGTCGATGACGCGCCGCCACAGATCGCCGTCGATACGGCGGAACGGCCCGCCTGCCGCCACACCGGCGTTGGCCACCACGACGGCCGCGTCCCCGAGCCGGTGCGCCACCTGCCGCGCCGCGTCCTCCAGTGCCTCCTGATCGGTCACGTCCGCCTCCACGCACAGGCTGGGCGTCGGCAGCGAGGACGCCGCGGCATGCAGGGTCCGCGCTTCCCGGCCGAGCAGGGCGACGTGCATGCCGGCCTCGGACAGGTGCCGGGCGAGGGCCTCACCGACGCCGCGGGCGGCCCCCGTCACCACGGCGACGCGCCCCCGCAGCGGCGATGCGCCGGTTGCGGCGACGGTGCGCGGCCCGTTGTCGGTGTACATGCGGTACTCGCTTTCGGCTGTCACGAGGTCGGGGTACCTCACCGGCGGCGCCCCGGGTACCCGGATGGGTCCCCCCTACGCGCTTACCGCGCCAGCAGTCCGGTGGGTCGGCTGGTCGGTGGCGCCGGGCCGCGCGCTCGCCCTACCGCGGTGCGTACCGCCTACCGGGTGCCCGGCGAGATCCCGCCCCGGCGAACCCTGCACCCACCGTCCGGCCTGGTCAGCCGTCCTGCCCTCGCCCTGGCCCGAGCCGGGCAGGGGCCGCAGCAGGTCGTCGCGCCCGGACAGCGCCTGGAGCGACAGGGTCCGGTAGCCGGCCCGGTCGAAGAGCACGGTGATGCGGTCGCCATTATCGCTGAACACGGTGGTCGCCGCTTCCACGTCGAGGCCACCGGAAGCGTCGCCGCGACGGGCGCAGTGATGCT
>NZ_BMTT01000048.1 GCF_014649815.1 Streptomyces mutabilis
GACCGCCCGCCACTGCCACTACCGAAGAAGAACCAGCTCAGGCAACGATTTCTAACTGGAGTACTAGGCCCTGTCGTTTGGATCAGGAACGCGGCCGGCTCGCGCAGCTGTCCGCGCCGCGCCCGAGCCAATCGCCGCCGCAGCCGACCTGAGCCGGGCCCTGGAGGTGGTGCGGGAACAGGCCGGAACCCCCAGCTTGGACGACATCCGGGGCGGCGCGGGCTAACCCCCTCGCCCTGCCCGTCAGCACCGCCGCCCGCGTCGTCAACGGCGGCACCGTCCCCGCCGGCGTCCAGCAACTGCGCGCCTTCCCGCCCGGCTGCGGCATCCCGCCCGAGCAGCACGCCGTGTGGCCGGTCGCCTTCGCCAAGTTCAGCAGCGCCCCCTCCATGCCCACCGTGCAGGAGCTGTATCGATCGTGGGCGCGGACGCCTGGTTACTCCTCCGAGCTGCAGCGCCTGCTGCGCGCAGCGTACGACTCCGACAGGGGGCCGGCATCGCCGGGCCACACGCAGTGGCGTCGGAAGGTGGCCTTCGAAGAGCTGGCGCCGGACTCCGCGTTCCCGGGCGGTGCCGGGCCGGCCTGTGGTGGGCGGCGACCACAGCCAGCACCGAGCTGCGGGATCGGGCAGGGGCCGAGTGAGTAACAGCTTGGACTCATACCCCCTGACCGGTATGGACACCTGCATGCTCGGGTCATGGGGAGACGCGACGGGGTGCGGAGTGGAACAGCTGGAGGGTGTCTGTTCAACGGTTGTCTGGCTGTGCTCGTGTCGCTTCTTGTGTGCGTCATCGGGCTATGGGTCTGGGCGGCCACGGCGGATGACCGCGCCGAGGGACAAGCCCGCGCTGATCTGCGAAGTGCTGCTGAGACTCGGCAGGAGAAGCTTGCTGGGGCGGCAGCCGACGGCGTGCTGGCGGACAGCGAAATCGCTCGGGTTTTCCCTCGTGGAAAGCCGGCTCAAGGCTTGGTGCGGATTGGGCGGCATGGTCCTGACGTCATAGTGACGGCAGAGTTACTGGGCGTCGGCCCGGGGGTCTTCCTCACCAGCGAGACACTTGTGACGGGGTGCTTCACCTTCACCGTCACGCCGGAGGCACGCGGCCATCGGGGGGAGGTCATCATCAGGGAACTGGCCGTGGGAAACGAGTCACACTCCGCGTGTACGACGGCAGGAGTGCCGTCTTCCAGCGTCTCCCCCAGCCACTGAAAGAGGGGATGCCACGCTGTGACTGAGTGCCCCAGTTGGCGAGTCGAGTGTCAGTCGGTCCTCACCCGAGTGCTCGGCTGATGTGGTGCCGGCCAGATGGACCCACTGCGTTCCGGTCTGGAACTTGAAGGCGATCGCGTCGATCACCTCCCGGTGATCCCGCCAGCGACCACCCCGCTTCGGCGTCCGGTCCGGGAGTAACGGCTCGATCCGCGCCCACTGCGCATCTGTTAACGGCACACCCGGACCAACGACCGACTGATCCAAACGAAACTGCCTAGGCCGGACAGCCCCGCGGCTTGACACTGGCTGTTCGCATGAGACAGAGGCTCCAGCAGCGATCACGCGGAGCGTATGTCAGCTGTCACTTGCAGAGCTGCTACTCACGGGGTAGCAGTTGCTGAGCTGGAGCCTTCACAGAGCGACTCTGCTGTGGGCAACGAGCCTCAGGCGGAATCGTCACGACGTCAGCGCACTGGCACTTCCGCTCACCACTTGTCGGACCTGCGGCACCCAGTTGCGACCGCCCTCAATCGCTTCCGGTCGTGCTCGCCGTCACAGCCGTAGCGACCGTCGGGCAGCTGGACGATCTCGCAGACCACGACCGGTACAGCAGACGGGGAGCAGCGCATCGCTTGCGGGGTTGTTTGTTTTCCGCGGATAACAAGCGCGTGCGACACGCCTACTTGGCGGCCACGACTAGCCGGAGGTGAGTAAGGTAGCGCCATGACCGCGCCATACGACCCGAGCGAGCGGGAAAAGGTAGTAGCCAAGCTGCCGTCTGAGCTGCGCAGAGAACTCAAGGTCCGTGCCGCCGAAGTTGGTACAGACATCCAGGACGCCGTGACAGAGGGCGTAGATGCCTGGCGGAAGGCGAAGAGCCAGCCTCTGGTAGATACGGCCGGGGGGACGTCCTTCGCGACCTATCTGCCAGCCGGGCTGTACGACAAGCTCAAAAGGGACTGCAAGTCCCGGGGTATCTCGTACAACCAGGGCATCGCCCAGTCGATCCGGCTGTGGCTCGATCAGCATCCCTCGCCCCGGCCGAAGCCGCCACGCGTCACGGGAGCGCGGCGCATCATCTTCGGCAACCAGAAGGGCGGCGTCGGCAAGACCGCCGTCTCTGCCGGTGTCGCACAAGCTCTCGCCGAGTCCGGGAACCGGACCTTGCTGATCGACTTCGACCCGCAGGGGCACCTGACCAAGCAACTGGGGCACCCTCTTCTCGACATCGACGCAGCCAGCTTGGCCAAGCACATGCTGGGGGAGGCTCGGGGCGAACTGGCTGAGCTGCTGGTGCCGATAAAGGGCGGGGACTTCGAAGAGCACCTATGGCTGCTGCCGGCGTGCAAGGACGCCTTCCTTTTGGACGCGAAGCTCGCCACGAGCCGTAACGTCCGCATCAAAGAGACAGCGCTCGAGAAAGCTTTGGAGGCTCTGGAGCAGGAGTTCGACTACATCCTGGTCGACTGTCCTCCCAGCCTCGGTTACAGCATGGACACCGCCCTGTATTACTGCCGTACGCGGGAGGGCGAGCAGGAGGGCACGTCCGGCATCGTGATCCCGGTGCTCGCTGAGGACTCCTCGGCGGATGCTTACGACATGCTCTACGACCAGGTTCAGGACCTCGTCGCTGACATGGATGTCGATATCGCCATGCTGGGCTTCGTCGTGAATATGTACGACAGCCGCAAGGGCTTCGTGGCCACATCGTCGCTGGAGGAGTGGCACAAGATCGGGGATCCGCCGGTTCTGGCGATCGTGCCGGAGTTGAAGGACCAGCGAGAGGCCGTACGCGTGAAGCAGCCTCTGCTGGTCCACGCTCCCTACGGCGAGCAGGCAGAAGTTATGCGCACAGTGGCACGGAGGATCAGCGGATGAGCATCGCCGACCGACTCGGAACTGGCTCCTCGTTCAGCCAGGCTCCTCGAGGCCGCAGCGCCCGCGGCCGGGCCAAGGCCATCACGCAGGGAGACGTCCCGGCGTACGAGCTTGTCCGGCTGCGTCTGGAGAGCGTCTCCCCCACCCCTTTGAATCCGCGCCGCAACTTCGGCACAGATGAAGAGAAGACGCGGTTCGGCGAGGAACTTCGCCAGGCACAGTTGGCTGCGTGTGTGGCTGTCACCCGAAGCGCCTACTTGGCCTTGTGGCCTGAGCACTCGGACCGGATCGCTGACGCCTCCCATGTCCTGATCAACGGAGAGCGTCGCTTCCACAGCGCCGTCCACGTCGGGTTGGAGGCGCTGGACTTCGTCGTCCGCGACGACCTCGCCAAGACGCGGGAAGAGTTCATCAACTACCTCCTGCAGGAGAACCTCGAGCGCGAAGACTTCGACGTCATCGAACGGGCACGCGGTGTCGAACAGCTCGTTGCGGCCTGCGCTGAACAGTCCGAGCGAGGAGCTCGCTCCCGAGCAGCTGAACGACTCGGCAAGGCCCGCTCCTGGGTGACGAACCAGCTCGCCCTCCTGGAGCTGCCTCAAGAGATCCAAGCGATGCTGAGCGCCGGCAGCGTGCCCGAGCGCGACGGACGCACCATGGTGCGGTACGTCCGGGAGAACGAGGGCATCGACGCTGCCGCGTTGCTAGACCGGCTGGCAGCTGAGAAGGCAGCTGCCGCCAGGATCAAGGCTGAAGAGCAAGCCCAGCTGCATGCTCTGCGGCGCCGAGATGACGAAGGCTTGTTTTCCGCGGATAACAAGCAGCGCCAGCCGCCCGAGGTGCCGCTGGATATCGACGTAGGGTCGGACCCGGGCAGCACCGACTCCGGTTTGTTTTCCGCGGATAACAACACTGCCTCAGTGAAAGACACGCAAGAGCCCGACACGGAGCCGCGCGAGGCGGCCAGCTCGTCCTCCGCGGAGGATAGGGCTGGTGCTGCTGCCCGCCCTGATGCAGCCGTTCCTAAGCAGCCAAGCCCTCCAAGTGCACGTCCTCGAGAGGCTGATGCGGCCGCCGACGTCGATGACGCGACTGGTGGGCGGGGGCAGCCACGACGACTCCCCTATGACGACGCCCCCTACGTCATGCATCACCTGTTCAGGAAGATGCTCCCCGAGGACTTTGCCCAGGGGCTCCGCGTTGGCCTACAAATTCTCCGGGAGAACCGAGCGGAGGAGTACGAGGCCCTGCTCAAGGAGATGACCGAACGGGAACTGTCGACCTGAACGCCCAGTGCTGCACACGAGAGGCCCCTGCGTCCGGACCTGAGTTCTAGGGATCGTCGCAACACCGATCCAGATTCAGGCGGTCAGTAGATCACGCAGACGCTCGGCTGGTGTATCCCAGCCGAGCGTCTTGCGCGGGCGGCCGTTGAGTTCCTGTGCGACGTGTTCGAGGTCTTCGGGCCTGTGCAGGCTCAGATCGGTGCCCTTGGGGAAGTACTGGCGCAACAGGCCGTTGGTGTTCTCGTTAGAGCCGCGCTGCCACGGGGAGGCGGGATCGCAGAAGTAGACCGGCATCCCGGTGGCCATGGTGAACTGCTTGTGACGGGCCATCTCGGTTCCCTGGTCCCAGGTGAGGGAGCCCCGCAGGTGCGGGGGAAGGGCCTGGACAGTGCGGACCAGGCCGTCGCGGACGGCTGTGGCGTCGTGGGAGCTGCCGGGCAGGTGGACCAGCATCGTGTAGCGGGTGGTCCGCTCGACCAGGGTGGCGATGGCTGACCTGCCGTTCGCGCCGATGATCAGGTCGCCTTCCCAGTGTCCTGGCACCGCCCGGTCCTCGACCTCGGCGGGACGGCTGCTGATCATCACCATCGGGTCGTTGAACCGAGGGGTCCGACGGGCTGGGTCGCGTCGGGGCTTGCGCCGGGTGCGACCGGTGCGTATGGCTGCCTGGACTTCCCGCTTCAGGCCGCCTCGGGCCTGCACATACAGCGCCTGGTAGACCGTTTCCACGCTCACCCGCATGTTCCTGTCGTCGGGATGGCTCTTGGTCAGAGCGTGGCAGATCTACTCCGGGGACCACCGCTTGCGCAGGCCGTCGCGGACGAAGTTGCGCAGCGGGCCCTCGCGTAGCAGCTTGCGTTCCTTCGGGCGGGGCCTGCGCGAGGCGGCGGCCCGGTGGGCCGCGTAGGGGTGGTAGCCGCTGGTCCCCGAGTTGTTCCGCAGCTCGCGTGAGATGGTGCTGGCCGGGCGTCCCAGGGCCCGGCCGATGGCTCGCAGCGATTGGCCGGCGGCGTGCAGGTCGCGTATTCGCTCCCGGTCGGAGAGCGACAGGAATCGCGGGTGCAGCTTCTTCTCAAGGGCCTTGAGGCTGACCGGTGCCTTGTTGATCACACCGGACATCGTGACGGTCCCCGTCGTGTAGTTCACACGCCGACCGTCCGGGTAGAGCCGCCCGTTGCGGCTCTTGTGGACGCCGTTGTCCCAGTCCTTGGCCGTGCGCGGGTTTACCCCGACCTGCTGGGCGGCCTCACGGCGGGAGACACCCCGGGCCCGCAGCTGCTTGTACTCCTCGCGCCGCGGGTGCCCCAGGTGCCCCGTAGTCATGCCGGCCTTGCGAGCCAGGGTGAACGCCGTGTTCAGGTTCAGCCCCAGCTCACGTGCCACAGGAGACACACTCCCCACGGCATCCAACCGCTCAAGGAACCGCTGCTTCAACGCCGGATCGAGCCTCTTACCGCCCACAGTCCTCGCAACTCCCATTGATCATGAGTGTTGCGAGGACCGCTAGAACCCAAGCCCCAGTTCGGTCTGGGGAGGTGCCGGGCCTTCGGTTGTCAGGCTGCCCAGGTCGCGGGCGCG
>NZ_BMTT01000049.1 GCF_014649815.1 Streptomyces mutabilis
TCCCACGCCAGGCACTGCTCCACCGACCAGCCGGCCATCTCCGCACGCCGGCCCGGACCCGCCTTCACCTCAACCACAGCCACCTCGGCAAGTTCGTCGACCGGCGCGTCCATCTGCGCGTCCGTTGTTTCCTTCACGTGCGTTTCCTCAGGGGCCAGCCCGCGGAGCCGGAGCACGACCGTGCCGTCCGCGGTGCACAGGGCGATGTCCAGGAGCGGACCGTGGTCGCCTGTGCGGGTGTCGACGACCGCCCAGGCCGGTGGCTGCGCAGTCGGGACGAGGACCGCCTCGTCCGCCGTCAGACGACCGGCGAGGCCGATGTCACCGGCGGTGAGGCCGGTCTCCAGCGCGTGCACGAGGACCTCACCGAGGTGCTGGTCCCCGCTGTCCGGGGCGTCCAGCTCGATCAGCCGGCACCGCTCGTGCTCTCGCAGCGCGGTGAGGTCGAGCCGCTCCGGGCCGGCCGCCGCCAGGACCGTCGCGGTGCCCGTGCCGACCGCCTGCGGCGCGCCCGGCCGGGTCGAGCCGGGTTCGGCCGTGCGCACCGTCCACCGCACCTCGCCGTCCCGCTCCGGGGCCAGCGTGATGTGTACGGTGTGCTTCCCGTCTGCGGGTGCCTGCCAGGTGAGGTCCCGCAGCCGTACGGCGTCACTGCCGTAGTCGGCCGTGGGGGTGGCGAGCACCACCGCGGCGCGCGCCATCTCCAGCGCGGCGGCCGCGGTGAGCGCGGCACCGTCGAGTACGGAGGTGAAGCGCTGGCCGGCCAGGTCCGAGGTGTTGTCGTGGACGAGGGGATGCAGCGGGGCCGCTCCCCCGCCGGGCGCACCGACCGCGGCGGCCGGCAGCCAGTGGGACTCCTCGGCGAACGGGTAGGTCGGCAGGCTGATCCGGCCGGGCCGGTCCGCTGTACCCGCGTACAGCCGTGCCCAGTCGACGTCGGCACCGAGGGCCCAGGCCCGCACCAGGGAGTCGGTGCGGCCCTCGGCGAGCCAGGTCTCCACCAGGGCGCCGACGTCGTCGCCTCCCGTGAGCAGGGCGAGTTCCGCTTCGCTCGCGCCCCGCCTGCCGGTGTGGACGTCCTCACGGTCGGCGAGCTTGCGCGCTGCCTCGTCGAGGGACCCGGCGAGCAGCGCCAGCCGGTACGGCATGGCCTCGCGTCCCGTCTGGAGGGTGTGGGCGAGGGCCGGCAGGTCCGCGTCGTCGAGGCGGTCGTCGCGCAGGACGGCCAGCAGCCGCTCGGCGGAGCGCTCGAGCTGTTCCTCACCCTTGGCGGACAGCACGATCGCGACCCGCCCCTCCGGCCGGGACCGCCCGCAGGTGCCGTTCCGCGCGGCCACGTACTCCTCGACGACGAGGTGCGCGTTGGAGCCGCCCGCGCCGAACGAGGACAGCGCGGCGACAAGCGGCTGCTCGCGCTGCTCGCCCTCGACGTCCAGCACCGGGCGGCGCCACTCGGCGACGGTTCGCTGGACCGTGAAGGGGGTGGCGTCGAAGTCGATGTACGGGTTGAGGTCGTCGGCGTGCAGGGACGGGACCAGGGTCCCGTGCCGCATCTGCAACAGGATCTTGGTCAGTCCGGCGATGCCGGCCGCGCCCTCGGCGTGCCCGATGTTGGACTTCACCGAGCCGATGGCGCACCGGCTGCCCTCCCCGACCTGGTCGAAGGCCTGGCACAGTCCCCGGATCTCGATGGGGTCGCCCAGCTTGGTGCCGGTGCCGTGCGCCTCGATGTAGCTGATCGCCCGCGGGTCGACGCCGGACTGCTCCAGCGCCCTGGTGACGACCGCCCCCTGTGCGTTGGGGTTGGGCACGGTGTAGCCGTTGGTCCGCCCACCGTGGTTGACGGCCGTTCCCTTGATCACGCCGTATATGTGATCGCCGTCGCGCACCGCCCGCTCCAGCGGCTTGAGGAGGACCGCGCCGACGCCCTCACCGGGGACGTACCCGTCGCCGCCGGCGCCGAAGCTGCGGCACCGGCCGTCGCTGGAGACGAACTTGCCCTGGGAGATCAGCAGGTACTTGTTCGGGTGGAGGGAGAGGTTGACCCCGCCGGCGATCGCCACGTCACACTTGCCCAGCCGCAGGCTCTCGCAGGCGAGGCTGATGGCGGTCAGCGACGACGAGCACATCGTGTCGACCGCCAGGGAGGGCCCCTGGAAGTCGAAGTGGAACGACACTCGGTTGGCGATCGTCGCGAAGTTGCCGGTGATCGCCACCGGGTCGCCCGCCAGCTGCCGTTCCAGTCCGAAGAGCTGGTAGTCCGCCGTGGTGACACCGACGAAGACTCCGGCTCCGCCGGTGCCCCCGTCGAGGTCGCGCGGCGTGTATCCGGCGTCCTGGACGGTCTCGTAGGCGCACTGCAGGAAGAGGCGTTCCTGCGGGTCCATGATCTCGGCCTCGCGGGGCGAGATGTTGAAGAACGTGGGGTCGAAACGGTCGACGCCGTCCAGGAAGCCACCCCAACGGCTGTGGATCCGGCCGCGCCGGGAACGGTCCTCGTCGTAGTAGTAGGAGCGATAGTCCCAGCGCTCCGCCGGGATCTCGGTGACACTGTCGCGTCCGTGGAGCAGGTTCTCCCAGAAGACGTCGAGGTTCGGCGCCTGCGGGTAGCGGCCGGACAGGCCGATCACGGCGATGTCCACCGAGCCCGGGTCGGCGGACGGGCGGGAGTCCGTGGCCCGCTCGCCGACGAACCGGGAGCGCGCCGCGCGCCGTACTACCGCGGGCACGGAGGTGCCGGCCTGCTCCGCGGGGGACGGGCCGGGCTGCCGCGGCCCGGGACCGCCGTCGCCGTCGCCGTCGCCGTCGGCGCCGCCGTCGCTGTCCCCGTGGCCGAAGAGCCGCGCCAGGGTCTCCTGCTCCGACTCCAGGAAGTAGTCGGCGAGTTCGGTGAGGCTGCGGTACTCGAAGAACAGCGTCTTGGGCAGCGTTCCGAAGGAGACCTCCAGTTCCTGGGTGAGCTGGATGACGCTGATCGAGTCGATGCCGTACTGCTCCAGCGGCGTCTCCGCGTCGATCCAGTCGGACTTCAGCTTCATGACCGTGGCCAGCACGTCCACCAGGTGGGCGAGCAGGCGGGTGCGCAGTTGCCGCAGATCCGCCACGGGGGTGGAAGGGGCGGCCTCCCGCGCCACCGGGGCCGGCTCGCCTCCGTCCGGCTCGGGCAGGACGGACAGGCGTCCGGCGAGCGCGTCCCGCAGCCGGGCCTCGTCCCGGAAGGCCAGGCAGAGGGTCTGGGAGGCACCGGAGGCCAGGCTGCGGTGGAGGGCGTCGATGCCGGCCTCGCGCGGAATCGGCACCAGGCCGCTCTGCTCCTCCAGCCGCGCCGCCGCGTGGGCGTCCATGACCATGCCGCCGTCGCGCCACAGACCCCAGTCGACGGACAGGGTGCGCCCGTGTCGTTGTCCCGCCGCGGCCAGCGCCTCGCGGTGTGCCGCGAAGCCGTCCATGAAGGCGTTGCCGAGGGCGTAGTCCGCCTGGCCGGGGTTGCCGAGGCTGCCCGCGGACGAGGCGAAGGACACGAGGAAGTCCAGTTCCAGGCCGGCCGTCGCCTCGTCGAGGGCGACCAGGCCGGTGACCTTGGGCGCGAGGACCTCCCGCAGCTCCCCCGTGGTCTTGCGGATGATGTAGCCGTCCCGGAGGATCCCGGCGCAGTGCAGGATGCCCCGCAGCACGTCCCCGTCCCCGGCGATGCGCTGCACGAGGCCGCTCACCGCGTCGCGATCGGTGACGTCGAGCCGGGCGTACTCCGCACGGGCGCCGAGTGCACGCAGCTCAGCCACCGTCACGTCGATCCGCTCGCCCGGCGCGGAGCGGCCGGTGAGGACGATCCGCGCGCCGGGCGCCCGCTCGGCCAGCTCACGGGCACACACGAGGCCCAGCTCGCCGGCCCCGCCGGTGATCAGGTACGTGCCGTCCGCCCGCCAGGGCAGAGCCACGCCGACGGAATCGTCCAGCTGCCGCCACGCCGCCACCTGCCGACGGCCGTCGCGGTAGCGGACCTGGGCGGGTGTCCCGTGCCCCGCGCGTGCCTCGGACTCGATCCGCTCCCTGGTCCGCTCGGCGTCGGCCGTCTCGTCGGTGAGCAGCAGCTGGGCGGTGAGCTTCGGGTTCTCCAGCCCGGCCGTCTTCAGCAGCCCGCTCAGCCCCGTGTACCAGTCGGGGGCGTCGGCCGCGCACACCACGACCTGGAGCAGTACGTCGCCCTTCGGCCGGCCCAGCAGGATCTGCCGGACCTCGGTGAACAGTTGCTCGGCGAGGGAGGTGAAACGCTCGGCGGCGTCGTCACCGGTGCCGTGCAGCACATGGACACGCACCTGGCCGGCCGCGCCGAACGCGTTCGCCCCGGGCACGTCCGTACCGGGATCGCAGAAGACCACATGGCGCTCGGTCCACGCCGCCGCGCCGGTCACCGCGTCGGGCTCGGCGTCCGTCCACACCGCTTCCAGGACGCCGGTGATGGGCTCCGCCCCGCCGGCCGGCTCCGTCGCCTCCGGGCCGGGAACCGCGGTGATCAGCCCCCGCAACCGAAGGCCGACCTTGCCCGCGTCGTCGCACACGTCGATGTCGAAGCCGTCACCCGCCCTGCGGGCCACCGCCCACACGAGCCGTCCGGTCCCGGCGAAGACCTCGGCCTCGTCCAGCGCGACCGGTGTCCGCGGCTCGCCGCCCGTGGTTCCGAGGGGCGCGCGCAGGGCACCCTCGACGACGCCCGGGTCCAGCACGTACTCCTGACCACCGTCGGCCGTGAGCCGGACCAGCAGCCGCTCCGCGGATCCGGTGCGCACCCGCTCCAGGTCGACGACGGGCGGCTCGGCCCGCTCGACGAGCACCGCGTCGCCCTGACCGTGGACCACGGGGGCGTCCTCGTCGCCGGAGAGGATCTCGAATGCGATCTCGCCGTCCTGCGCGGGGACGAGGGTGATCCGTACGGAGGTGTCCTCGTCGCCCACCACGACGGGCCGCCCGAACAGCACCTGGGTCAGCCGCATGCCGGTCTGTTCGGCATGCCCGCCCCGGGTCGCCCGCTGGACCGCCTCGCGGGCCATCTCCAGACACGCCCCTGCGGGGAGGATCCTGCGCCCGCCGAAGCCGTCGACCAGGAAGGGCTCGTCCGTGGTGAAGACGGAGACGTACCGCTGCTCGCTGAGGTCGGAGGTGTTCTCGTGGACGAGGGGATGCAGCCGCGCGGCCCCTCGGCTCGGCGTGGACCCGGTGGTGTCCGCCCAGTACTCCTCGCGTTCGAAGGGGTAACCGGGCAGGCTCACCTGGGCCGGCGTCCGCTCGAACAACCCCTCGAACCGCGGCTCGTAACCCTGGCAGTACAACTCCGCCAACGCCTGGAGCCGCTCCTGGTACCGGCCCGCGTCCAGCCGGTCCCGCAAGGCATCGGCCACCACATCCCGAAGGAACAGATTCGGCGTGAAGTCCCTTGCGACCGTGCCCGAGCGCACCATCAGCGGCCGTTCACCGGCCGCCGCCTCACGCAGCAACCGCACCGCGTCC
>NZ_BMTT01000050.1 GCF_014649815.1 Streptomyces mutabilis
CCATTCTGGTGTTTTCTCACGATTGATATATTGACGCTGTTTACCTACATTGGTCATTTGAGGTTGTCGTTTATTGTGAATGCGTTTCTCAGCGTCAAAGATAAACTCCAGCCATTCAATTTTACGTCCTTTTTTAGCTTTGATTTTATTGATTTTTAGATTATTAAATATCGTAGATAGTTCTCTTATGATTGGAGTTAGAACAAATTGATTAATATTAGACATTCTATAAGAATTTGGAATATCTAAACGTTCTCTAAAATCTTCAACCCTAATTTTCATATAACCAGAATGCTTATATTGTTTAAGCATTCTAAACATATTTTTGGCATAAGTAGATTTAAGATGTGTCATTTCCTTTAATTCAAATTTAGTAAAGTTATTAGTAATAGAGTTTAAAATATATTTTAAATCTGGGGAAGTAGCAATTTCTAAATATCTTTCAGATATATCAATTTCATATTTATAAAATAGAACGAATTTTTTAATTTTTGTTTCTGTTCTAATAGTATATCGAATATCTAGCATTTTATCGTAAACTCTTTGTAGGTCATCTACAAATCTGTTTATATTACGCGTTTCTGGATTATAATTACTTAATTCTTTTAGCTCATCAAAGGATAAGTGTAACGTATTAGTGTCTTGCTCTTTTAATTTATTACACATTGCAAAAAATAAGTTGATTTCAGTAGCTGTAAATCGTCTTAAAGGCACTAAGTTCATTTCATTTTTATATATAACAGTTTCTCCACTCATATGATACTCCTCTCTTTACAAAGGCATAACAATAAAAAAACTATGCCTTTGTAATTTTTTAAAAAACCTCATAACCCTTATAATTAAGGTAACATATAGATAAAGGCATAACAATAAAAAAACTATGCCTTTAATGTGGCAAAACTATGCCTTTAATGTGGCAAAACTATGCCTTTAATGTGGCAAAACTATGCCTTTAACATTTCAAAAGCCTTGTCTCTCTAGGTCTTAAACAGTACTTAAAAAGGTTTTAAAAAGATTTATAAAAATATATTAAAAAGGTCGGAGTGAAATACTTTAAACGCATTCAAATAATATTTATAAAGAAACCAACACAAAAATAAACTTTTAAAAGAATGGAGATATTTTTTAAAGTTTAGAAACTCAAAATATCTTCATCAATTAATTTAAAAATCATACTCACATTTATCACTTCCAATACAATATCTTTGCTACCTTGGAATTCTTATAATAATATAGAAATACAAAGGTATCGTTCCTAATTACTGAACTAGTCTACTAATTCAGTAATTAAAGTTATTATTGCTCTTAATAAGTGTCGCCAGCTTATTAAGTTTTTACTTACTCTTTTCATTGAGATAAGCGCTCAAACAAGTATCATACTTGCCTGAGTGCTTATTTTTATTGACTTATTCTAATTCTAAGTCATTCTCTGTCTCTTTTTTAATAGGTGCTGATGCCTTTCTTATATGATGGTCTATCCCTGACACATCACCTTGATATGCATGTGTTAAAGCCCCCTGATCCACCGTATCGGGATCAATACCGACTTCTGGCATACGTTGATATTTAATTTCTGCGCTTAATTCAATGTTCCTATCTTTCAATGCACATCTAAGCCCCGCAAACAAAATACGTGTATCGTTTCTTACCATGTCGTTCATCGCTTGATGACGTGCATTTAACATGTCTAAATGGTGTTCGAGTTGATTATTTTGTGTTGTTAAATATTGATTGCGCTTGTCCAAATCTCGGTAATTCATTCTAAGGCCACTCAGAGACATCTCATACGCTTTGATTTCTTTTTGGTACTTTTCCTCATCTTTTTCAAAATCGTCCCTAGAATTTGCTCTCAGTTGCTTATATAGGTCGATATCTTCTTGAGCCTGTTGAGAATCCTCTTGTAAAAAATGATTTTTCCGTTTTAAGTTTTGAATATCCCGAGTTAAATGTTCTTTTTCATCGTGTAAATCGTTGATATCCTCAACAATTGTTTTTTCGTTTCAATTTGTTGGTCTAATTCACTTAAAACTTTCGCTTTCTTTTTATATTCATGAATATCTTGAATATACGTTTTATTATCATCGGTACTCCCACGTTCAACATCAAAACCTTGCTGGCACAGATGTGTTGTTAATTCATCATGAATATGATTAATGGCTTGTCGATTCATGGCTGTACGTGCTGATAATCGCCCTTGATGATTAACAGGTATAAAATGAAGGTGCATATGAGGCGCTGATTCATCCATATGCACTTTCGCTGAAACGACATTGGCTTCACCAAAACGTTCACTGAAGTAATCTTTACATGTCTTAAAGTAGTGTTTTGTACGTGTTTCTCCCATACGGTCGGCCTCTTCTTTCGATAACGTAATGATATTGGAATACATCACCACACTATTTTTCTGTACACGTGACCCCTGTTCTTTATAATAATCGACTCTATCTTTCACACGATGATACAAATGACGTTCATCTTCAACTAAATCAAAGTTTAAGTTTGTCCGTTTCAAATCAATCTCATCGTTTTTGATTCTCCCTTTACGTTCTTGTTCCATCTCTTTGCCTTTAACATCGCTCATTTTATTTTTTTGCGTATTCCAAGCTAATTTCAAATTGAGCGCCCTCCCCGAAGCTTTTTGATTTGTCTGTGGTTCTCTACTTTCGAGAACCTTCGCAAATATCATTTTACAAGCGCTGTGATTGTCTACCTTCGACAATGCTTCGCTTATGTAAAATGATGGATACTCTCACCGCTACGCCTCAAACATGTGAGGCTGATTCCGCAATGAGAGTATAGCTCGATATACTCTTACATTCAAATGTAAGAGTTATCTTCGCTCTGGCGAGGCCATCACTACATTCAAAAATATATTTTTGAATGCCGTTCTATAGCTAACAAATGACATACGCATTATCAAACAAATATGTTTGAAAAGATGTATGCCAAATGTTAGCTCATACCACCTCGAATCATACATATTTATTAGCATACATATGTATGTTATATTAATATAAAGATAAGCACACGTATGTATGCTTATCACATATTAATCATGAGGTGGTTCAATGCCAAAAAAACAAAATTCAAAAGAAAAAATCTTAACAATTCGTGTAAGTCAATCGCAATACGAAAAGATTTGTGCACTTGCGGATATTCGAGAGATGAATGTGACCGAATACATACGTCATACAGCTATTGGTAATCGCATTAAACCGACAATCATCGAACAAATTAAAGAATCCAGTGAAGTCAGTGAATTGTTTAAAAAAGACAACGAGGCACTCAAATCGAACAATCAGGCACTTCAACGCCATATTCATCAATTGGAAGATGAAATCGACCAACTGAGACAAGAAAATGACGTCTTTCATCACTTATTACAACATTTTGATAGTACAGCATTTATGAACTTCAATACATATCGTGATGATCGCCCATTAAAAAATGCGATTAAACGATTGAAAGAACGATAAAAAAGCAAGCGACTAATAAGATTATTAGTCGCTTGCTTTTTTATCGTTCTTTTCAGATATTTTATTTATCTAATTCTACTGTTTTTACCTTTGGTATTTCTGGAAGAAATGAATGCTTAATTTTTATAAATAATGCAGCTGGTTTTCCATTGATATCAATACGATAATAACCTATATGCCCACTTCCTTGATTATCAGATTTTCCATCTATAGAAATTTTATTTTGCTTTTTTAAGAATTGATACGTTTTATTATCTTTAGCAACCTCTTTTAATTTCTTAGTATCTTCATGCTTAACATAATTATTTAATTGCTTTTCACTTGAATGACACGCCCATGAATCAAAATAGAAAAAGTTTACAAAAATATAACAAATTGCTAAAAAAATTATTATACCAATAACATAGAATACTTTTTTCATTAAAGTTCACCTAGTTTTCAAAAAAATTTTTATAATTTATGATAACTTAAAAGTGTATATTTTTTCTACATAATATATTTAATTTTCAAGGAGATGTAAAAAAGTTGAAAAATTTCGCAAAACTAATTTTAGTGGGCATTTTAGTATCGGGGTCAGGGATAGCGAGTGTACAAACAAATATAACTCACGCAAAAGAAAGTCACGATTCAACTCCTCAAAATATTAAATTAGTGGGAACGTATGATACTTCTCAAGTTGATTCCAAAACGATGAAACAATTTAAAGAAATAGAAAAAGAAGATAATAATTTTCACATAACTAAACATGGAAATAAAGTCGTTGTAGAAGACAAATTACCTAATCCAGAGAATAAAACTTCAAGTTATTCAGCTGATGGTAGTGCTGAAAATAATACAAAAGTAATTAATTTCTCTGATTTTGTTGGTAATATGGACGGGAAAGATGATGGAAAAATACCGGATGGGATAACCTTTTATAGTGGTAAATCATATAAAGGACAACACGATGGTCACAAAGTAAAAAAAGGGACTCATGTACATTGTAATAGATTTAACGGAACAAAATCTGATCATAGATACTGGTCAAAAAAACATCCTAGAGCTTATGTAGATTTTTATAAAAGTGATTGCTGGTATCACGCCAAAGCTTATAAATGTTCTTCCTTGGGAAAAATGACTAAATGCGATGGTTTGAATAGTATTTATAGAAAAGGTGTCAAAGATTGCTCATCATGGAAAGGTAAACCCAAACATAAAAACTGGCCTAAAACAGCATGGTATAGAAATTAAAAAATGAATAAAATCTTAAAAATATTAATAACTTCTATTATTGTTATCATTATTA
>NZ_BMTT01000051.1 GCF_014649815.1 Streptomyces mutabilis
CGCCCCATCCCCAGCCGCTGCGAACCCTGACCCGTGAACACAACACCCAGCCGACCGTCACCGGCCACCGCCTCGGTCACGATCGACCGAAGGTCCTCGCGGGTCCGGCCGACGAGGACCGCGCGGTGGTCGAACCGCGACCGCCGCGTCAGCGAGTAGGCGACGTCGACCGGACGCTCCGTCACCTCGGCCAACTGTGCCACCTGGTCCCGGACCGCCGCTTCCGACCGGCCGGACACCAGCCACGGCACCACGGCCTCCGACGGCTCCGGTTCGGCGGCCACGGTGGCGGGGGCCTGCTCGAGAATGGTGTGCGCGTTGGTGCCGGAGATGCCGAACGACGACACCGCCGCCCGTCGCGGCCGGTCCACCGCCGGCCACGCCGTCGTCTCGGTCACCAGCTCGACGTCACCGGCCTCCCAGTCCACATGTGACGACGGCTGGTCCACGTGCAACGTCCGTGGCGCAACACCGTGGCGGAGCGCCGCGACCATCTTGATCACGCCCGCGACACCGGCGGCCGCCTGCGTGTGCCCGATGTTCGACTTCACCGAACCCAGCAGCAACGGCGTCTCACGATCCTGGCCGTAGGTCGCCAGGAGAGCCTGTGCCTCGATCGGGTCACCCAGCGACGTGCCCGTGCCGTGCCCCTCCACGACGTCCACGTCCGCGGACGACAGTCCCGCGCTCGCCAGCGCCTGCCGGATCACCCGCTGCTGCGAGGGCCCGTTCGGGGCGGTGAGGCCGTTCGACGCACCGTCCTGGTTCACCGCCGAACCCCGCACCACGGCGAGGATGTCGTGACCGTTGCGCACCGCGTCCGACAGCCGCTCCACCACCAGCATGCCGACACCCTCGGCCCACCCGACACCGTCCGCGGAGTCCGCATAGGACCGGCAGCGGCCGTCGGCGGACATACCGCGCTGGCGGGAGAAGTCGACGAACAGGTTCGGTGTGGACAGCACGGTCACACCACCGGCCAGCGCCAGATCGCAGTCACCCGACCGCAGCGCCTGCGCTGCCCAGTGCAGCGCCACCAGCGACGACGAGCACGCCGTGTCCACCGAGACCGCCGGGCCCTCGAAGCCGAAGGTGTAGGCCACGCGGCCGGACGCCACGCTCGGCGCGCTGCCGTTACCGCGGTAGCCCTCGAACTCCGGGGTGTTCAGCAGCTCCGAGTAGTCGCTGTACATGACGCCGGCGAACACACCGGTACGGCTGCCCCGCAGCGACACCGGATCGAGGCCGGCCCGCTCCAGCGCCTCCCACGACGTCTCCAGCAGCAGCCGCTGCTGCGCGTCCGTGGCGAGCGCCTCGCGAGGGCTCATGCCGAAGAACTCCGCGTCGAACTCCCCCGCGTCGTGCAGGAAGCCCGCCTCACGCGCGTACGAGGTGCCGAGGTGGTCCGGGTCCGGGTCGTAGAGACCGTCGAGGTCCCAGCCTCGGTTGTCCGGGAACGCCGACACGGCGTCCACCTCGTCGGTGACCAGCCGCCAGAGGTCCTCCGGCGACCGCACCCCGCCCGGGTACCGGCACGCCATGCCCACGATCACCACCGGATCGTCCGACACCGGCGGCAACGCGCCGACGGGGACCGACGTGTCCGCCGGCTCGATCCCCAGCAGCTCACCGACCAGGTAGGCCGCCAGCCCGGCGGAGGTCGGGTAGTCGAACACAACGGTCGCCGGCAGCCGCAGTCCGGTCACGGTGGCCAGGCCGTTGCGCAGTTCCACAGCCGTCAGCGAGTCCAGGCCCAGCTCCTGGAACGAGCGCGCCGGATCCACCGACGCCGAGGCGTCGTAGCCCAGCACGGCCGCCACCCGGCCACGGACCAGGTCGAGCACGACCTCCGTGCGGTCGGCCTCCGGCAGCGCTGCGAGGCGACGGGACAGGCCGTCGGCCGTCTCCCCTCCGTGCGCCGCGATCCGGCGGCCCCGCGTGCGCACGAGTCCGCGCAGCAGGGCGGGAACCTCGCCACGGGTCCGCAGTGCCGCCAGGTCGAGCAGCACGGGCGACACCACCGCCTCGTCCGTCACGGACAGGGCCGCGTCGAACAGCGCCATGCCCTGCTCGATCGCCAGCGGCGGCACGCCTTCGCGGGCGAGACGGGCGCGGTCGGCGTCGGTGAGCCCGGCTGTCATGCCGGTCTCGGGCGCCCATGCGCCCCACGCGAGCGACAGGCCGGGCAGCCCGTGGGCGCGGCGGTGGGCCGCGAGGGCGTCGAGGAACGCGTTGCCGGCCGCGTAGTTGCCCTGACCGGCCGCGCCGAGGAGGCCGGCGACCGAGGAGAAGAGCACGAACGCGTCGAGGTCGGCGGTCAGCTCGTGCAGGTGCCAGGCGGCATCCGCCTTCACCCGCAGCACCGTGGCGAGGCGCTCGGGCGTGAGGGAGCCGATGACACCGTCGTCCAGCACACCGGCGGCGTGCACGACGGCCCGCAGCGGGTGCTCGGCCGCCACGGTGGCGAGCGCCGCCGCCAGGGCCTCCCGGTCCGTCACGTCGCAGGCGAGGACCGTCGCGGTGGCGCCGGCATCCGTCAGCTCGGCGACCAACTCGGCGGCGCCCTCGGCGTCGGGTCCGCGGCGGCTGAGCAGCAGCAGGTGCCGCACGCCGCGCTCGGCGACGAGGTGCCGGGCGAGGGCCGCGCCGAGCCCGCCGGTGCCGCCCGTGATCAGGACCGTGCCGTCGGTGTCCCAGTCCGTGCTTGCGGCCGGGGCGGTGAGGCGGGCGAGCCGGGCGGCCCGGACCTCGCCGTCCCGCACGCGCATCTGGGGCTCGCCGGCACCGAGGACCGCGCCCAGCGGCAGCGGTCCATGGTCGGCGTCGACGAGGACGAAGCGGCCGGGATGCTCGGTCTGGGCGGACCGCACAAGGCCCCGCAGCGCGGCCGTGGCCAGGTCCGCGCCGTCGACGACGAACACCAGCCGGGTCCTGTCGGGCGCGTCGGACGCGAGCCAGTCCTGGAGCAGGCTCAGCGCACGGTCGGCGAGGTCGTGGGTTCGATCGAGCACATCACCGTCGGCGGCGAGAGGCACCACGACAGCGTCGGGGACGTCGGGGGCATCGGGGGTGACGCCGAGCGAAGCCAGGTCGACGGCGGCCGAGACGGTGACGCCTGCCGACCGCAGCCGGTCGGCGACACCACGCGGGTCGTCGCCGAGCACGACGGCGGTGACCTGCTCGTTGCCGGTGCGTACCGGTGCCGACCAGTCGATCCGGTAGAGCGCGTCGGTGCTCGGGCCGATCTGGTCCGCGGTGACCTCGCGGAACACGAGCGAGTCGACGGTGGCGACCACTTGGCCGACGGTGTCGGCGGCGGTGATGGTGACGCCGTCGGCGGAATCGCCGGTCAGCACCACGCGCAGCGCGGCGGCAGCCGAGGCGTGCAGGGTCACGCCCTCCCAGGCGAACGGGAGCACGCTGCGATCGGCGTCGCCGGTCAGCGACGTCGCATGCAGAACCGCGTCGAGCAGCGCCGGGTGCAGACCGTACGCGGCGGACTGGTCGGCGGCGTCGCCGGGCAGCGCGACCTCCGCGTAGACCTCGCCGCCGCGGCGCCACGCGGCCGTGAGACCGCGGAACGTCGGGCCGTAGCCGAAGCCGAGGCCGACGAGCCGCTCGTAGAAGCCGTCCAGGGCAATGGCCTCCGCACCGGCCGGCGGCCACGCCGGGAAGTCGGCCGTGGCGGCTTCGGAGGCGCCTTTGGAGGCGGTCCCAGAGTCGGCGAGGACACCGAACGCATGCTGTGTCCACGGACCGTCGGTGTGTTCGGGGCGGGAGAACACGCCGAAGGCGGTGCCGTCCACCCGCACCTGGATGTGCACCGCGCCGGTCTCGGGCAGCACCAGCGGGACCGCCAGGGTCAGCTCGTCGATCCGGTCGAGCCCGACCTCGTCGCCGGCGCGCAGCGCCAGCTCGACGAAGCCGGTGCCGGGGAACAGGATCTGGCCGTGCACGGCATGATCCGCCAGCCACGGCACGGACCGCACGGACAGCCGCCCGGTGAGCACGGTGGCCTCGCCGCCGGCGAGGGCGACGGCCGCGCCCAGCAACGGGTGCTCGACCGAAGCGAGGCCCGCACCGGACACGTCGCCGGTGGCACCGGTCCGCTCCGGCCAGTACCGCTCGTGCTGGAAGGCGTAGGTCGGCAGGTCCACCCGGCGGGCAACCGTGCCGGCGAAGAACGCCTCCCAGTCCACCGTGACACCGTGGGCGTGCAGCACCGCCAGCGCCGTGACCGCAGCCGTCTCCTCGTCCCGGCCACGCCGCAGCGTCGGTACGGTCGTCACCTCGGCACTCTCCTGGACCATCGCCGACAGCGTGCCGTCCGGCCCCAGCTCCAGGAACGTGCTCACACCACTGTCCACCATCGCGCGCACCGCGTCGGCGAACCGCACCGCCTCGCGCACATGCCGGACCCAGTACTCCGGGCTGGTC
>NZ_BMTT01000052.1 GCF_014649815.1 Streptomyces mutabilis
TTTTCTTTTTATATGATATATATAAATCAATACCTGTGATAAAAGTTAAAAGTGAAAAACACAAAATCACCGGAAATTGTGGATCAAAGAAAATAAAATAAAACAATATCATTAAACACATCACAAATAAAATGGCACTTACAATCATTTTTATTTTTGGATCATGTTCCATATCTCATCTAACCTTTCACGTAATTCACTAATGTTACGTTCTAATGCTTCGTAGTTCGGTGCTTCGTGTTGATGTTGGTTGCAATATTTCGCAATCTGATTGGCATTTGCACCTAACATACTCAAATCTTTTGCTACCGATTGTCGTGTTGCTTGATCCAATTTGGGTGATACCAATCGGGCGCCTTGTGCCTTTTTCTTAACGAAAGCAGGCACACTCATATTTAAAGTTTCAGCTGATTGTTGTAACTTTAAATATTCGGATTCGCTCACACGAAAACTGATTTGTTTCGGCGCCTTACGGTTGGGTTTACGGTTTCGCCCAACAGTTTCGTCGCTAGCCACAAATTTATTTTGTTCGCTCATTATTCCCACCACGCTTTCTACGAAAGATAACGCCTTTCTTAAATTTTACTTTATAAGATAAAGCAAAATTTATCAAGTCGTTAAGTGGTTTGGCAAGCATTGGCTTTGCTAGCCACTAACGTGGCAGACGCGCCAGCTTGTTGGGGATTATCCCCAAGCCCCTTATGTTTTTTGCTTACGCAAAAAAGAGTGGCTAATTGCTAGCCATTGTTCATTAAGTAATACAAATAAATTGAAGAAATAATTTGGGTTGAACATTGACATTTATTTGCTATTTGTTTAAGTTGAATTTAATACGATAAGGGAAAGGGTGAACCAACTACATGATTAACTAATCCTATTTTCAAAAGGAAACAATTGAAAGTATTTTATTTACAAATAGCGTTTGATTTGTGTTGTTTTCAATTGTACTTTTCAGGATAGGATGAAAATTCTGTAGTTGGCTCTAAAAGTATTTTGTTAGAGTTCATCTATATAGATTTATGCCTCCTATTCTGAATAGATTAGGAGGCTTTTATTGTCTTCAATTACTTATGAGAGGATGAGGAAATATGAAAATAATGTTAGAGGGACTTCATATAAAACATTATGTTCAAGATCGTTTATTGTTGAACATAAATCGCCTAAAGATTTATCAGAATGATCGTATTGGTTTAGTTGGTAAAAATGGAAATGGAAAAACAACGTTACTTCACATATTATATAAAAAAATTGTGCCTGAAGAAGGTATTGTAAAACAATTTTCACATTGTGAACTTATTCCTCAATTGAAGCTCATAGAATCAACTAAAAGTGGTGGTGAAGTAACACGAAACTATATTCGGCAAGCGCTTGATAAAAATCCAGAACTGCTATTAGCAGATGAACCAACAACTAACTTAGATAATGACTATATAGAAAAATTAGAACAGGATTTAAAAAATTGGCATGGAGCATTTATTATAGTTTCACATGATCGCGCTTTTTTAGATAACTTGTGTACTACTATATGGGAAATTGAAGAAGGAAGAATAACTGAATATAAGGGGAATTATAGTAACTATGTTGAACAAAAAGAATTAGAAAGACATCGAGAAGAATTAGAATATGAAAAATATGAAAAAGAAAAGAAGCGATTGGAAAAAGCTATAAATATAAAAGAACAGAAAGCTCAACGAGCAACTAAAAAACCGAAAAACTTAAGTTCATCTGAAAGCAGAATAAAAGGAACAAAGCCATACTTTGCAGGTAAGCAGAAGAAGTTACGAAAAACTATAAAATCTCTAGAAACCAGACTAGAAAAACTTGAAAGCGTCGAAAAGAGAAACGAACTTCCTCCACTTAAAATGGATTTAGTGAATTTAGAAAGTGTAAAAAATAGAACTATAATACGTGGTGAAGATGTCTCGGGCACAATTGAAGGACGGGTATTGTGGAAAGCAAAAAGTTTTAGTATTCGTGGAGGAGACAAGATGGCAATTATCGGATCTAATGGTACAGGAAAGACAACGTTTATTAAAAAAATTGTTCATGGGAATCATGGTATTTCATTATCGCCATCTGTCAAAATCGGTTATTTTAGCCAAAAAATAGATACATTAGAATTAGATAAGAGTATTTTAGAAAATGTTCAATCTTCTTCACAACAAAATGAAACTCTTATTCGAACTATTCTAGCTAGAATGCATTTTTTTAGAGATGATGTTTATAAACCAATAAATGTCTTAAGTGGTGGAGAGCGAGTTAAAGTAGCACTAACTAAAGTATTCTTAAGTGAAGTTAACACGTTAGTACTAGATGAACCAACAAACTTTCTTGATATGGAAGCTATAGAGGCGTTTGAATCTTTGTTAAAGGAATATAATGGCAGTATAATCTTTGTATCTCACGATCGTAAATTTATCGAAAAAGTAGCCACTCGAATAATGACAATTGATAATAAAGAAATAAAAATATTTGATGGTACATATGAACAATTTAAACAAGCTGAAAAGCCAACAAGGAATATTAAAGAAGATAAAAAACTTTTACTTGAGACAAAAATTACAGAAGTACTCAGTCGATTGAGTATTGAACCTTCGGAAGAATTAGAACAAGAGTTTCAAAACTTAATAAATGAAAAAAGAAATTTAGATAAATAAATTACCTTAAATTTAAGCAATAAAGATTATTCTTGTTGTCTTTTTATTGAATCATTGATGGGTAATATTTATTAAGTTAGTGTATTGCATAACCTATACAATTCTACTACCTATAATTTGTAATTATGTTAACTCATCAAAGAGGCTTAAACGCTGTGAAATCAACGTTTAAGCCTTTTCTTTATGATTATCGTTTATTCATCTTTTATACATCGTTGTTCTCACGTGTTTTCATTCTTTTTCATTAAGTGAACTTTTGTATCTTTATTCACAATTTCACGTGATAACACACCGTTTTAAATTGTAGTTTTTTGTTATACTGGAAAAGCACTTCCGTGCACAAAGGAGGTGTCACATACAATGATAATCTTGCTATTTGTACTAGATAAGCTCATTTTTCCAATTATTGTTGGTTATGTTCTTTATCTATTACAACAAGAGCATAAGTAAAAAGAAACCCCCAGCCGGCACGCTGGGGGTTTTCACATACAATGATATATCTGCTATTTGTTACTTTCAGTATATCCTTTCTTATGCTTTTTGTAAAATTAGATATATACTTTCTTTTAAGAATATAATTTTGAAGTAACTGTCGTTTCATTGTCGCCCATCTGTCGGCAATTTTTCGTGTTCATTTTTTTAGTTGAGGAGTAGTTTATGAGTATGAACAAATCAAAAGTTGCAGAAATTAGAAAACAAAAATCGTTAACTCAAGAAAATTTAGCAGAAAAGGCTTATGTAACAGTAAGAACAATTCAAAGAATGGAGGCTGGAGAAGAAGTTAGTAGTGAAACACTTAAAAGTGTCTCAAACGCATTAGATGTGACAGTCAATGAACTATTCGAATCTATCTCGTCTTCTGATAAGGAGGAGGAAATAATGGAAATATCTAAAGAACAACAAAAGCAGTTTAATTATCGTAAAAATGAACTTTTTACTATTAAATTAATAACATTTAGTTTTATTTTTGTGTTTTTAGGACTATTTGGAATCTTTGTAGGTGAGTTAAACGGTTTAGAACAAAATATTTACCGCATCATTTGGATTTTCGCTTTATTTTTGAGCTTAGCAATAATGTATTATTTTTTAAATGTTTTTATTTCAAAAAAATTAGATAAAAAATATCCTATGACTATTGGAATGAAAAATAGAAATAGAAAAAATGAACCTGTAAAAAATGGCTGGGATTTTATGGCTAGATATTGGTGGATTGTTTTTCCTATTGGAGGGTTTCTAAGTTGGCTAATTCCTGAATTAACAGGAAAATAAAATACAAAACAAAAGATCTTTAGCAAGGGGGCTAAAGATCTTTTGTTTTAATCTTCCCAGTCTAATTGAAGTTGTTTTAAAAATGCTTTTCGCTCTTTTTCTAATTGTGGATCATATTCATTTTTTATTTGTTTTTCATAAGTACGTTCTTCTAACCATCTCGGCGTTTTTTCCCGACTTATATATTGTCGTGACTTATCTATATTCGCCATTTGTGGCTGTCGTTTATTGTGAATGCGTTTCTCAGCGTCAAAAGTAAACTCTAACCATTCAATTTTACGTCCTTTTTTTGCCTTTATTTT
>NZ_BMTT01000053.1 GCF_014649815.1 Streptomyces mutabilis
GACCAGCCCGGAGTACTGGGTCCGGCATGTGCGCGAGGCGGTGCGGTTCGCCGACGCGGTGCGGGACATGGTCGCCGACGAGATCGGTACGTTCCTGGAGCTGGGCCCGGACGGCACGCTGTCGGCGATGATCCAGGAGACCGCGGCCGTCACCACGTTTCCCGTACTGCGCAAGGACCGGCCCGAGGAGGAGTCGGCCGTCACCGCGCTCGGCGCCTTGCACACGGCCGGTGTGACGGTCGACTGGGCGGTGTTCTTCGGGCCCCTGCACGCCGCCCGCGTGGACCTGCCCACCTACGCCTTCCAGCACCACTACTACTGGCCCGAGCAGGCTGACGGCGAGCCGGTCGCCACCGACCCGGTGGACGCCGAGTTCTGGGACGCCATCGAGAGCGAGGACCTCGACAGCCTGGCCGCCGGCCTCGGCCTCACCGGCGAGGAGCTGTCCGGCGTGGTGCCGGCGCTCGCTGCGTGGCGCCGCCGACGGCGGGCCGAACGCGACCTCGACGCCGTGCGCTACCGCGAGACATGGGTACCGCTGACCGGTGCGGTCACCGGCACCCCGCGCGGTACGTGGCTCGTGATCGTGCCGGAGGGAGCCGACGAGACCTGGGCGAGCCGCGTGGCCGGCGCGGCCGGGCCGGGCGCGATCCACGTGAACGTGCCGGTGACCGCCGATGCCGACGCGCTCGCCGCGCGGCTGTCCATCGCGGAGGGCGCGGGCTTCGCGGGCGTGCTGTCCCTGCTGGCCGAGGACCCGGCCGGACCGGTCGCCACGGCCACGCTGATCCGCGCTCTCACCGGGCTCGGCATCACCGCGCCCGTGTGGGCGGTCACGCGCGGTGCCGTCGCCGCCGTCGACGGTGACGCCGTCGAGCACCCCGAGCGCGCCGCCGTGTGGGGGCTGGGCCGGGTCGCCGCGCTCGAACACCCGGACGGCTGGGGCGGTGTGATCGACCTGCCCGCCGAGCCGGACGACGCCGCTCTCACGCGTCTCGCCGCCGTGCTCGCGCACCCCGGCGGCGAGGAGGAAGTCGCCATCCGCAACGGGGGCGTCGCGCTGGGCCGACGGATGACACCCGCGCCCGCCGGGGACGCGCCGGAGTGGACCCCGACCGGCACCGTGCTCATCACCGGCGGTACGGGTGCGCTCGGCGCGCGTGTGGCCCGCCGGCTCGCGGACCGTGGTGTCGCGCGTCTCGTGCTGGTGAGCCGCCGGGGTGACACGGCGCCGGGCGCCATCGCGCTGCGCGACGAACTGACCGCTGCCGGGGTCGAGGTGGACCTGGTCGCGGCGGACACCGCCGACCACGACGCCATGGCGGCCGTCCTCGCGGCGATACCCGCCGACCAGCCGCTGACCGGCGTCGTCCACGCGGCCGGCGTCCTCGCGGACGGCGTGCTGTCCGGGCTGAGCGGCGAGCAGTTCGAGACGGTGTTCCGCGCCAAGGTGGACTCGGCGCTGGTGCTGGACGAGCTGACCCGCGATCGCGCCCTGTCGGTGTTCGCGCTGTTCTCCTCGGCCGCCGGTTCCGTCGGCAACCCCGGCCAGGCGAACTACGCCGCGGCCAACGCGGTCCTCGACGCCATCGCCCAGCGCCGCCGCGCGCTGGGGCTGCCCGGCACCTCGCTGGCGTGGGGCGCGTGGGCCGGGGACGGCATGGGCGGCGGCGCGACGGGCGTCGGAGCCGCCGCGCTCGACCCGCACCTGGCCCTGACGGTGCTCGGGCAGGCCGTCACGGCGCCGGAACCCACGCTCACCGTGCTCGACATGCGCCACCCCGACGTGGTGGCCACCCTGCTCACGCCACGGCCGCACCGCCCCCTGCTGTCGGCACTGCCGGAGGCGCGCCGCTTCGCCGAGACCTCCGCCGCTCCGGCGTCCGGACTCGCCGCGGAGCTGCGGTCCCTCGACGAGGAGCAGCGCCTGGCACGGGTCGCGGGCGTGGTGCGCGGCGCCGTGGCGGCGGTCCTGCACAGACTGCCCGGCGACATCACGCTGGACCGTGAGTTCGGCAAGCTGGGCTTCGACTCGCTGACCTCCGTCGAGCTGCGCAACCGGCTGGTCGCGGCGACCGGGCTCCGCCTGCCCGCGTCCCTGCTCTACGACCACCCGACCCCGGCCGGGGTGGTCGAGCTCCTGCTCGACGAGCTGCTCGACGGCCCGGTTACCACCGTCACGGCACCGGTCACCGCCGTCACCGACGAGCCGATCGCCATCGTCGGCATGGCGTGCCGCTTCCCGAACGGCATCGACTCGCCGGAGGCCCTCTGGGCGCTGCTGACCGAGGGCAGCGACGCGATCGGGCCGTTCCCCACGGACCGCGGCTGGGACCTGGACGGTCTCGTCGGCGACCGACCGGACCGCAGCACCACCCAGCTGGGTGGCTTCCTGCAGGACATCGCCGGCTTCGACGCGGACTTCTTCGAGGTCTCCCCGCGGGAGGCCGTGGCGATGGACCCGCAGCAGCGGCTGCTGCTGGAGACGTCGTGGGAGGCGCTGGAGCGGGCGGGCATCGATCCGCTGGCGTTGCGCGGCAGCTCCTCGGGCGTGTTCGTCGGCACGAACGGCCAGGACTACGGCGACGTGCTCGCCGGCACCGAGGCCGGCCGCCAGGGCCACACCGGTACGGGCCTCGCCGCCAGCGTGCTGTCCGGCCGCCTCGCGTACACGCTCGGTCTGGAGGGGCCGGCGGTCACCGTGGACACGGCGTGCTCGTCGTCGCTGGTGGCGCTGCACTGGGCGACGCAGGCACTGCGCAGCGGTGAGTGCTCGCTGGCGCTGGTCGGCGGCGTGACGCTGATGACGACGCCGTGGCTGTTCGTGGAGTTCTCCCGGCAGGGCGGACTGGCGCCGGACGGCCGGTGCAAGGCGTTCGCCGAGGACGCCGACGGCACGGGGTGGTCCGAGGGCATCGGCATGATCGTGGTCGAGCGGCTGTCGGACGCCGTCCGCAACGGGCACGAAGTCCTGGCCGTGGTGCGGGGTTCGGCGGTGAACCAGGACGGCGCGTCGAACGGCCTGACCGCCCCGAACGGCCCGTCGCAGCAGCGGGTGATCCGGGCCGCGCTGGCCAGTGCCGGTCTCGAGCCGTCCGGAGTGGACGCCGTGGAGGCCCACGGCACGGGCACGTCGCTCGGTGACCCCATCGAGGCACAGGCACTCCTGGCGACCTACGGCCAGGACCGTGAGACGCCCCTGCTGCTGGGTTCGGTGAAGTCGAACATCGGGCACACACAGGCGGCCGCCGGTGTCGCGGGCATCATCAAGATGGTCCTCGCGCTGCGCAGCGCCGAGCTGCCGAAGACGCTGCACGTCGGCGAAGTGTCGTCCCGGGTCGACTGGGACTCGGGCGCGGTGTCGGTACTGACGGAGCCGACGCCGTGGCCGACGGTGGAGCGGCCGCGGCGGGCGGCGGTGTCGTCGTTCGGCATCTCCGGCACCAACGCGCACACGATCCTGGAGCAGGCCCCGGTCACCGTGGTTGCCGAGGCCGTCGAGCCGGCGGCGGCGGACGTCGTGGTGCCGTGGCTGGTGTCCGGCCGGTCCGCGGCGGCCGCCCGCGAGCAGCTGGCCCGGCTGGCGGACGCTTCCGCACGGCCGCTGGACATCGCGTACTCCCTGACGCTGCGGTCGCGCTTCGACCACCGTCTGGTGACGGTCGGCCGGACGGCCGACGAGCTGCTGGCGGGCGTGACCGAGGCGGTGGCCGGTGACGGTCGGCTGGGTGTTGTGTTCACGGGTCAGGGTTCGCAGCGGCTGGGGATGGGGCG
>NZ_BMTT01000054.1 GCF_014649815.1 Streptomyces mutabilis
CAGACATCGGTTACCGCTCTCCACCCCTTCCGACGACACAGCCCCGAAAAGTGTGAGCCCCGGAAAAGTGACCCTCGTCACACAAGGAGGCTCCGGGTGGTGTCACACTTTTTCCCCGGTGACTTCGTGCAGCAGATCGCGCAGCAGAGGCGACAAGCGCAGGTAAGGACCGAGGTTCAGGTGCTGCCCGGACGCAGACCACTTCAGGGCCGCGATGACGAACGGGTGCCCGGGGTACGTGCACCGCGTGTTCCGCACGAACTTCTCGATCCGCGGGTCGAGGGGGACGGGCAGCGCCGACGGGTCCCAGTCGCGCACCGGTGCGGGCGCGTAGCAGATCTTCTCGATGCGCGGGGATTCCCAGCCGAGAGTCACGTAGCACCTGAACGACCTCTGCGCGAACCGGAGCGACGGCCCCTGCGGTTCCGGCAGGCCCAGTGCCCGGTTGAGCGACCGGATGTTGTGTGCCGTACGGAAGGCGCTCGGCAGCTGGGCGAAGTACAGGTTGACCGCCCTGCTGCGATAGTTGATCCCCACCATCGCCACGTCGTGCATGTGGTGGCGCGCGAAGAGGTCCGCGTTGCCGGCGACAGAAGGCGGCATGGAGGGGAGGTCCGCGAGCTGCGCCACGGTCAGCGTGTCGCCGGGGAAGTGCGCGTAGATCTTGCTGAAGCCGCTGACGATGCCGCCGTCGATGAAGTACTCGCTGACGGGGACGCGCGCCCTGAGGTCCGGGAGCAAGCCGGCGACGGGATGGTCCGGCTTCGTGACGAAACCCTCCGACAGCGCCACGGCGTAGGGGTCGGGGCCCGTGGCCGGCACGGTGATGGTGTAGTCGAGGTCCTCCGGCGGGTTGGCGCCGGTCGCCACGCTCAGCACCATGCCGGCGTCCGCGAGTCCCTCGCCGTACGCGGTCAGCACCGGCCGGATCTTCTCGGGTGAGCAGGGCACCCCCAGCAGTCGGGCCGACTCCTCAATGGTCAGATACACGTCTTCGACCGTCGTGGCTGCGGACATTTTTCCTCCTCCAAGTGCCTGACTTTCCCGTGCGCGGCAGGCTTCGGCTCACAGGGACGCATGAGGGATGACGCGGGACGCCGTGACGCGGCAGCGCAGGGCAGGGGCGGGCGGCGCGAAGGGACGAGACGTCTTCGACGTGGTCTCCGCCGTGACGGCGAAGGGGTGGACCGCCAGGGGCCTGGACTCTCAACTCTGCTGCCCACGACAGATTTTGGGCAGGGTCGGCGTGCTGGAAGAGTGACACGGTAGCCGTCGCCGCGCCAAGACCGCCGCATGGTGAGGTGGATCACGCGGCGCGAGCAGGCCCGCTCGACCAGGCCTCGAGAGGTCTCCGCGAACAATCGAGCCGTTGCCGCCGCCCGCGGCCGCCAGGGGCTGTCACCTGCGCGCGTCCGGCGGTGTCTGCATGCCAGAGCTGGACCACGCACGAGGAGCGGGAGAACACCATGGCACTGCGCGTTCCCAAGGCGGAACTCTCCGAGGAACTCACCGAGAACCTGACCAAGACGTACGGCGTCGTGCCCGAGCCCGTCGCGGTGGCATGGCACAACCCCAAGGTGGCCGAGTCCACCCTGGAACTCGGGAGCAAGGCGAACGAGTGGGACGCGGTCGACGAGGGCCTCAAGACGTTCGCGCACATGGCCGTCGCGGCCCAGGTCGGCTGCACCTGGTGCCTGGACATCAACTACTTCCAGGCGCTGAACCAGAACCTGGACCTGGCCAAGGCCAGCCAGGTGCCGAACTGGCGGCAGGCGGACGTCTTCACGCCGCTGGAGCGGGACGTCCTGGAGTACGCCGAGGCGATGACGAGCACGCCGCCGGCGGTCACCGACGAGCTGTCCGCGCGGTTGCACGGCGAGCTCGGCTCGGCCGGGCTGGTCGAACTGACCGCGTTCATCGCCTTCGCCAACCTGGCGACCAGGAACAACAACGCACTGGGAATCCAGTCCCAGGGCTTCTCCGAGGCGTGCGAGATCCCGCTGGCCGCGCGTCCCGCGGACGCCGGGTGACGCGCCGCAGCCCGGCCCCGCGGGACCGGGCTGCGGCGCCGCCGGCCCGCGCGACGGGTGCGGGGGAACCCGTGGCGCGGGCCTCGTGCACTGCGTCGGTCAGGAGACCTGGAGCCTGAGGAGCTCCCCGCTGTTGGACAGCGTGTTGTTGGTGACGTAGATGTCACCGTTGGGGGCGATGTCCAGGCCCGTGGGCAGATTCAGCGTGGTGCCCGCGCTGATCGGCGTGAGGGCTCCTGTGGTCTTGTCGATCAGGGTCAGGGCACCGGTGCCGGGCTCGCTCACCGTGTCGCCGGTGGCGTACGACAGGGCGACCAGATTGCCGTCGGGCCGGACGGCGAGGTCGATGACACCGGTCAGGCCGGTGGTGAAGACGGTCGGGTCGTAGCCCGGCTGCCAGCGCCATATGCGGCCGAGGCCCGTGCGGATCCCGCTCATGTCGGAGATGTAGTACGCGCCGTCCGCGCCCTTGACGATGCCGGTCGGCACCGCCTCGGCGTCACCGTTCCTCGGGAAGGCGAACTCTGTCCTGACGGTGCCGTCCGGGCCCACTCGCAGCAGGGTGTTGCCGGCGGCGTCGGTGACCAGGTGGTCGCCGCCGACCTCGACCGACCGCTGCGGGTTGGAGAGGACCTCGGCCCCGTCCGGGTTGACGCTGCTCTCGTGTGCGGCCAGGTCGCCGAGGATCGCGCCCTTGGCGATGGCCAGCGTGCCCAGCGGCGCGGCGCCCGTGCCCAGTGCCGCACGGCTCGTGGCGGTGCCGCTCAGGCTGTAGGTCACCCGGTAGGAGCGGCTTCCGGTGTACTGGACCTCGTTCGCCCCGGCGATCACATTGCTGCCGTCGGCGCGGACGATCATCTTCGACGGCAGGCCGGTGACGACCCGGCCCTTGCTGGTGCCCTTCACCCGGTAGATGGAACCGGTGAAACCGAGGCACTGGGAGCCCGGCTCGGTGCAGGCGGTGGCCGGGCCGCTGCCGGACTCGGCGACGAGGATCGAGCCGTCGGACTGGATCGCGACGTCACGCGGGTTCTTCAGGCCCGACGCGATGACCGTGGCCGCGGCCTCGTCCTCGGCGGCCGCGGCCACGCTCTGGCCCGGTATCGCCATCGCCGTGAGCCCGCCCACGACTGCCGTTGCCAGGAAGGCCCCCGCCCAAGACTTGGTTGCTCTGGACATGTCTCTCCTCAACTTGGCACGCCCCCGCAGTCAGGAGCGAATCAAACCGGCATCACCGTAGACGCAGGAATTGGCCGGAATGCAGTGTGCAACATCGGAAATTCCGCGGTCGCGCGGCGACTTCGCCCGTGGAAAGCGGTTTTCCTGCGCTTTTCCGCGAACGGAATCCGTGCCGTCTACAAGTAAGGAAGTCGGCATATTCGGACGGAGCGTGCCCGCCCTTGATGACGGGAAGCGGATACGGTTCGATGTGGCCCGGGTCAGTCGATCCCCGCCAGGCGCAGCAGCAGCGATCGCACCTCGGTCGCGGCGACGGGGCCCGACACCTGGCCGGGCCGCGAGCAGAGCAGTACCGGTCCGTCCTCCGGGCGTTCGGGGAGGCGGCCGTGGCTGCCGCGGATGGGTGTGGGGTCCAGGGGCACGACCGCCATGCGGTAGCGGATGCCGAGTTTCTTGCGGGCCAGGGCGGTGGCGGCCTTGATCTTGATGTAGGGGTCGTGGGGGTCCATGAACAGCTCGACCGGGTCGTAGCCGGGTTTGCGGTGGATCTC
>NZ_BMTT01000055.1 GCF_014649815.1 Streptomyces mutabilis
TAGAGGTGCAGGTTCCGCCACCCGTGGACGCGGGCCATGTACGCGGCGGCGGCCTCGATGATGTCGGCCCACCGCTGGTGTCCGAGGACGACGAAGCCGATCGGGAAGAGGCTGTCCTCGGTCGGGTCGTCGATGCCGGTGACGTACAGGTTGCGATGGACGATGAAGCCGTTCTCCGCTGCGTCCTCGCCGGGCGTCCAGAGCTGTTCAGCGGGGTGCATCGTGCCGTCGTCGCCCTCGCTGGTCACGAGGTCGTACAGGGGCGTGGTGGTCATGCGCTCGCTCCATTGCTGGTGTCGGCCGCCTTGAGGACGCGCGGCAGGTGGACGTGGAGGTGTTCGACGTCGACCTGGCGGCCGCGGTCCCGAAGTGCTCGGGCCAGGAGTTCGGTGAGACCACTGGCACTTTTCCGGACTAAGGAATCGATCACTGGGTGGAGGCCATGTAGCCGCAACAGTTGACCCTGACGCAGGGGCAACCTCTCAGCATGGTCGGCATGACGACAAGAACCAGTGCGATCGAGGTCGCCGGGCTGCGCAAGTCGTACGGCGACCACGAGGTGGTCGCCGGAGTCGACCTGACCGTCCCCGCAGGCACCGTCTACGCCCTGCTCGGACCCAACGGGGCTGGCAAGACCACCACAGTCCGGATCCTGTCCACGTTGCTCCCTGCGGACGCCGGTGAGGCTCGGGTCGCCGGGTACGACTTGCGCCGCGAGGCAGACCAGGTTCGTGCGTCGATCGGAGTGACCGGGCAGTTCTCCGCCGTGGACGAGTTACTGACCGGGCGGGAAAATCTGCGGCTGATGGCCGACCTCGGTCACCTCGAACGGCGCTATGCGGAAAGTGTGGTGGAGCAACTGCTGAAGCGGTTCCACCTGGTTGATGCCGCCGACCGGCGCGCGGTGACGTACTCCGGCGGTATGAAGCGGCGGCTGGACCTGGCCATGACCCTGGTGGCCGGGCCTCGGCTGATCTTTCTCGACGAGCCGACCACCGGCCTCGACCCGCGCAGCCGCCGTGACCTGTGGGGGATCGTGCGGGAGCTGGTGGCCGACGGGGTGACCGTCTTTCTCACCACCCAGTACCTGGAGGAGGCCGACCAGCTCGCCGACCGGATCGGTGTGCTCGACGGGGGCCGACTGGTCGCCGAGGGCACCGCGGCCGAGCTGAAGCGGCTGGTCCCCGGCGGTCATGTCGCGCTTCAGGCCGCCGACAGTGAGCGGCTGGCCGAGTTGGCGCGCCAGTTCCCCGGGGCGAACACGAACGCCGCGGCGCTCACCCTGACCCTGCCGCACGACGGCAGCCTCACCACTTTGCGACGGCTGTTGGCCGGGATCGACGACGACGCGGTCACCGGGCTCGCCGTGCACACCGCGGACCTGGATGACGTATTCCTGGCTCTGACCGACCACTCCACCGCCGACGAGTCTCCCGAGGAGGTGTCGGCATGAATAGCGCGACGTATGCCGTCCGCGATTCGGCGACCATGCTGCGCCGCAACCTGAAGCACATGGCCAGGTACCCATCGCAGACGCTGATGCTGATCGGCCTGCCGCTGTTGTTCCTGCTGCTGTTCGTCTACGTCTTCGGAGGCACCATGGGCGCCGGTCTGCCCGGAGCCCCGGCGGGGGACCGCGGCGACTACCTGACGTTCATCACTCCGGGGATCTTGGTGATGGCGGTGGCGAGCGTGTCCATCAGCACCGCGGTCTCGGTCGCCACCGACATGACAGGCGGAATCATTGACCGGTTCCGAACCATGGCCATCGCCAAGGTCTCGGTGCTCACCGGCCATGTGCTGGGCGCGATGGTCCAGACTGCGCTAGCCCTCGCCACGGTCTTCGGGGTGGCGTTCCTGCTGGGTTTGGAGACCGCCGCCTCGGCGATGCAGTGGTTGGGCCTTGTCGGGCTGCTCGCGCTGCTGTCGTTCGCGATGACCTGGTTCACCGTGGCGTTGGGGCTGGCCAGCCCAAACCCGGAGGCCGCGAGTAACTGGCCGATGATCTTCATACTGCTGCCGTTCGTGGGCAGCGGGTTCGTGCCGGTGGAGTCGATGCCGACCGGGCTGCGGTGGTTCGCCGAGTACCAGCCGTTCACGCCGATCATGAACGCTTTCCGCGGTCTGCTGGCCGGATCGCCCGATGGTTCGGACATGCTCTGGGCCATCGGCTGGTGTGTGGTGATCGGGCTGGTCGGCTACCTCTGGTCGCGGCGTCTCTACCGGACCCGGGCTGCGAACTAGGAGACTGGTCTGATGCTGACTATCGGCGAGCTGGCGTCGTATGCCGGAGTGACGGTGCGCGCGGTGCGGCACTATCACGCCAAGGGGCTGCTGCCGGAACCGGAGCGGGACCACTCCGGCTATCGGAGGTACGGCGCCGACGCCGTGGTCGAGTTGGTCAAGATCCGGACCCTCGCCGAGGCCGGGGTCCCTCTGGCGCGCGTGCGGGAGCTGCTCCAGGCAAACGAGGAGGAGTTCGCCGCGGCAGTCGCAGATATCGACAAGCGGCTGCGGGCGGAGATCCGGGAACGGCAGCGACACCGCGAGCGGATCGCCCGCCTCGCCTCCGGAGACAGCCTGGCACTGCCCCAGGAAGTGGTCGACTACCTTGACAGGCTGCGGGCGCTCGGAGTCGACGAACGGATCGTCCAAGTCGAGCGCGACGGCTGGATCCCGCTGGCCGCGCGCTCACCCGAGCGCGTCCCGGAGTGGATGGCACGCAAGCGGGAGCAGATAGCCAACCCGCAGATCATCGACTTCTATCTCACCCTGGGCAAAGCTCTCGACGGCACCGACGACGACCCACGGCTCGTCGAACTGGCCGACAAGCTGGCCGCCTACATCACACAGATGGCCAACGAGCAGGGCGAGTTCTACGTCGACGACACCGGCATCGAGCCACCGTTCGCCGAGCTGCTGGATACACATGTGTTTGACACCCTGCCGCCGGCCCGTCGGCTGATCGAACTGCTGACGAAGCGAGGCTGGACCGGCTGGACCAAGCTTGAGCGCGTGAACCCAACCCAGGGTGCGGCCGGAACACGGTAGGAAGACGCTGCGGTGCGGCGTTTTTACCGGGTGGGCCCTGCTGGTGTTCACCGCCCCAGCTGGCATCTGCGACGTCCCAACGCCACGTGCACCTGAGGTTCAGTGTGCTGAACCTCAGGTGCACGTACCGCCGTATACGTCACGGACTTGGAGTGTCGGTGAAGATGGGCATGCCGAGGTCGACCAGTTGGGGGCGGCCGTCAGTGGGGGTCCGGTTGAGGCTCGTGAGCTTGGCCATGGCGGCGTTGAGGCTGACCTGGAGTCCTTCGACCTCGCCGAGCCAGCCGTTGGCGCGGCGCTGTCACGTTGTTGGGCGGGCGGTCTCTGATGGTGAGTCACGACCTGATGGGGCCTGGT
>NZ_BMTT01000056.1 GCF_014649815.1 Streptomyces mutabilis
AAGGAACGGTCGCTTCCTTTGTACTCACCCTCTCGGGCTTTCCTCCGGGCGCTTCCCTTCGGTCTTGCGTTTCCGACTCTATCAGATCTTTCCGATCCGATTTCCTCGGTGCTTTCCAGGTTCCCGCTTTCGCGTTTCCCTTTCCGGCGGTTCCGACTTTATCAGAAGTTCTGAGCCGGTCTGACCGACCGTTCATTTCCGATTCATCGGGAGAGTGCTTCGCCGGATTCTGTGATCCGGAGGAAGCCGATAGTTTCTCACCGCTGCCCTGCGGGGTGATCCCCTCTCCAGGCAACTGTTCGAATCTACCTCCCCGCTCGCTCCGTGTCAACGGCTCTTGCGGGAACGAAGAGGACAGTAGCAGCTCACCGGGCACGGATGCACATCAGGCGGCCGTGGGCACTGTGGCGCTGCGCTCGAACGCCTCGACGTCGCCCGTGTCGCCGGCCCGCGCGGCACGTCCGCCCACGACATAGACGTAGGCGAGGAAGGCCAGTTCGGCGACGACTCCGATGGCGATGCGGGCCCAGGTCGGCAGGCCGGAGGGAGTGACGAAGCCTTCGATGGCGCCGGAGACGAACAGGACAAGCGCGAGTCCGATCGCCATGCCGATGGCGGCCCTGCCCTCCTCCGCCAGGGCGACACGTCGGGTCCGGGGGCCGGGGTCGATGAGCGTCCAGCCGAGGCGAAGGCCGGTGCCGGCGGCCACGAAGACCGCGGTCAGTTCGAGCAGGCCGTGCGGGAGAACCAGCCCCAGGAAGGTGTCGAGGCGGCCGGCCGACGACATGAGGCCGAAGCCGATGCCGAGGTTGAGCATGTTCTGGAACAGGATCCAGATGACCGGCAGGCCCAGGAAGACGCCCAGGATCAGGCAGAGCGCGGCGGCCCAGGCGTTGTTCGTCCAGACCTGTGCGGCGAAGGAGGCCGCGGGGTGGCTCGAGTAGTACGTCTCGTACTGGCCACCGGGGCGGGTGAGTTCGCGCAGTTCGCTGGGGGCCGCGATCGTTGACTGCACGTCCGGGTGGGTGCCGATCCACCAGCCCAGGAGCGCCGCGACGGCGGTCGACAGGAGGGCGGTGGGGACCCACCAGTGACGGGCCCGGTAGACGGCGGCCGGGAACTGCTGGGTGAGGAAGCGGGTGATGTCGCGCCAGGAGGCCCGCCGGGTGCCGGTCACGACACTGCGCGCGCGGGCCACCAGTTGGCTGAGCCGGCCGGTCAGCTGCGGGTCCGGGGCGCTGGACTGGATGAGGGAGAGGTGGGTGGCGGTGCGCTGGTAGAGGGCGACGAGTTCGTCGGTCTCGGCGCCGGTCAGTCGGCGCCGGCGCCGGAGCAGGGCGTCGAGGCGGTCCCACTCCGCGCGGTGGGCGGAGACGAAGACGTCGAGGTCCATCGGTGTGCCTGCTCCTCGGCTATCGTCGGCGGCTCGTCGTGGATCAGCTTGTCCTACTGCGGCGTGGTGCGTCCTCAGCTTGGCAGACTGGCGGGGACGGGGGCAGTCAGGGGAAGGGCGGCAGGCGTGAGTGAGCTGGTGACGGGCGAGGCGGTGGCGCTGGAGTTGCGTCCCGCGAGGCTGCCCAGCAGGGCGCTCGCCGTCCTGCTCGATCTGGCGGTGGCGGTCGCCGTCTATGTGGCGGTGACCATCGTGCTGGTGGCTTCCACCGCGTCCCTTGACGTGGCGGCGCAGACCGCGCTGTCGATCGCGGCCTTCGTCCTCGTCCTGGTGGGCGGGCCGATCGCGGTGGAGACACTCAGCCACGGGCGGTCGCTCGGGAAGATGGCCTGCGGGCTGCGGGTGGTGCGGGACGACGGCGGGCCGATCCGGTTCAGGCACGCGCTGGTGCGGGGCCTGATCGGGGTGATCGAGATCCTCATGACGTTCGGTGTCGTCGCCTGTATCGCTTCGCTGGTGTCGGCGCGCGGACGGCGGCTCGGGGACGTGTTCGCGGGGACCCTGGTGGTGCGGGAGCGGGTGCCGGTTCCGGCGGCGGGCTCCATGCCGCCGCCTCCTCCTTGGCTGGCCGGGCGGTTCTCGGGGCTCGACCTGTCCGCGGTGCCCGACGATCTGTGGCTTGCCGTGCGTCAGTACCTGACGCGCATGGGGCAGCTGGATCCCCGGGTCGGCTGGGCGATGGCGGAGCGGCTCGCGGCGGACGTGGCGGCACGGACGGGGGCTCCGGCACCGCGGGAGGTACCGCCCGCCGCGTATCTGGCGGCGATGATGCACGAGCGGCAGGCTCGGGAGGCCCGGCGGACGTTCGGGAGTGCGCAGCCGGTCGGGAGTGCGCCCGCGGCCGGGGGGCCGCCGGTGACGGAGGCCGTGGTTTCTCCTCCGCCGACCGCGTGCCCGATGGCGCCGCCGGTTCCGCCGACGGCAGCGCCTCCCGCGGGGCCGCCGACCGCTCCTTCGCGGCCGGCCGGGCCCGAGGTGTCGCGGGACGCGGCTTCGGACGGTCGGTCCGGTACGGGGTTCGTGCCACCGGCGTAGTGGGCGGGGGCGGTGCCTTCGGGCGGTGCCGTAGCGGTGGGCGTCCGAGGGGCTCACGGGAAGACGGTCGGCGGCGACTCCAGGTCCTCCAACTCGATGCCGGGGGCCGCGAGTACGACGTCCCCGGCGATGTGCACGGCGTGCTGCTCTCCCGTGTCCAGGGCTGTGACCTGGTATTCGTCCACGGTGAGGGGGCCGTTGTCAGTGGCGTGTGCTTCTCTGTTCACCAGGGCCCAGGACTGGTCCACGGTGCGGGGGGCGAGGACCGGATCTGTGAGGGCGACGAGGCGTACGCGGGTGGCCGCGGCGGAGGGGGTGAGGCGCAGGAGGCGGGTGGCGGCGACGAGGAAGGCCGGGGAGGTGCCGGTGAAGGCGTGGGCGCGCGCATTGCCTTCGGTGGCGTGGACTCCGGTGGGGTCGGTACGGACCCAGGTGACGCCGTCGATGGCCGCGCCCCGGACCTGCCAGTCCGAGGCGTGGAGTTCGAGCCGGATGGGACGGCCGAGTTCGTCCAGAGCGAGATCGACGGAGCCGTGGTGGTCGCCGGTGGGTGTGGTCAGCCGGGATACGTAGCGCCAGCCGGAGGGGCCGGGGGCGCACTGGAAGTGTTCTTCCGCGAGGAGGGTGTGGTCGTGCGGATCGTGGAGCGAATAACGGCCGCGGGGCATGGAGGTCCTGGGTGGTGACGGGCTGCTGGTCCGGCCGCTGAGGCGCCAACGGGGCAGGCCCCCGGCACGGGGGTGCGGGGGCCTGTCTCGGAGGTGCCGTCGGGCTCGGTAGGGCTCAGTAGCGGTAGTGGTCCGCCTTGTACGGGCCCTCGACCTTGACGCCGATGTACTCGGCCTGCTCCGGACGGAGCGTGGTCAG
>NZ_BMTT01000057.1 GCF_014649815.1 Streptomyces mutabilis
CACAGCCGCCCGCTCCTGCGCGGAGAGCAGATCGATCCGCCCGATCCGCCGGGACGGATCCGTGACGACGAGGTCGAGCACCCGGATCAGCCGGTCGACGAACCCGGCGGCCGTCGCCCGGTCGAACAGGTCGTGGCGGTAGTCCAGGCGGAGGTACAGACGGCGGCCGGGGGCGGCGATCAGGGTCAGTGGGTAGTGCGTCGCGTCCCGCCCGCGGCCCAGGTCGGGGGTGATCCGCAGCCCGGTCTCCGGCCGCTCTCCGGACTCGTCCCACGGGTAGTTCTCGAAGACCAGCGAGGTGTCGAAGAGGTCGCCCAGTCCGGTCAGTCGCTGGATGCGGGCGAGCCCGAGGTGGTGGTGCCCGGTGAGCCGTGACTGCGCGCTCTGCACCTGTTCGACGGTATCCAGCAGTGACTTCGCCGGGTCCAGGGACACCCGCACCGGCACCATGTTGATCAGTAGACCCACCATGCTCTCGACGCCGGGCAACTGAGGGTCTCGCCCTGCCACGACGGCCCCGAACACGACGTCGTCGTGCCCAGTGCGCCGGCTCAGCACCAGCCCCCAGGCGGCCTGGAGCACGGTGTTCAGGGTTACCCCGTGCCGGCGCGCCCAGTCGGCCAGCGCTGCCGTCCGGTCCTCGTCCAGCTCCACCGTGATCCGCTCCGGCATGAGGCCGGGGCGGCCCGGATCCACCGGGGTGAGCAGCGTCGGCTGCTCGAGTCCGCCGAGCGCCTGCCGCCAGGCGGCCTCCGCCGCCGGCTGGTCCTGCTGCGCGAGCCACCCCAGATACTGCCGGTAGGGGGTCACTCGGGGCAGCACAGTGGCGTCGCCCTGGCTGTCGTACAGCATGGTCAACTCGCGCACGAGCAGTGGTGTCGACCAGCCGTCGAGCAGGATGTGGTGGGTGGTCATGACGAGGCGGTGGCGTTCGGCGGCCAGGCGCACCAGGGAGAAGCGCAGCAGGGGCGGCTCGGCGAGGTCGAACCGGCGGGCGTGCTCTTTCGCGGCGAGCCGGGCCAGCTCCCCCTCCGCGTCGGCATCCGGAAGGGCCGACAGGTCGAACTCGTCCCAGGGAACCTCGACCTGGCGTGGTACCAGCTGTACGGTCCGGCCGGAGTCCACCTGCCGGAAGCCGGCGCGCAGGTTCGGGTGCCGTTGGACGAGCGCGAGCACGGCGGCCCGCAGCCGCGCCGCGTCGAGGGCGCCCTCGACGGCGAAGACGTGCTGCACAGCGTAGACGTCCGCGCCGTCCTGTTCGTAGCGGGAGTGGAACAGCAGCCCCTCCTGCATCGGGGAGAGGGGGAGGATGTCTTCCAGGCCCGACGACGTCATTTCTGCACCCTCCACGCTGCTTCGAGCTGCTCGATGTCGTGCTGGCTGAGTTCGGTCAGGGGGAAGTCCGAGGGGCTGTGGCCGCCGGTGCCGGAGCGCTCGCCGTGCCGGACCAGTCCGCGGATCGCTCGGAACCAGTGGTCGGCCAGGGCTCGGACGTGCCGTTCGGTCCAGAGATCCGGCGCCCAGGTCCAGACGGCCTCCAGTTCCGGCCCGTCCGGGGCGTCGCGGACCATGCTGTTCACCTCGAGCCCGTGCGCCAGGGC
Organism: Streptomyces mutabilis; assembly: GCF_014649815.1. GTDB lineage: Bacteria > Actinomycetota > Actinomycetes > Streptomycetales > Streptomycetaceae > Streptomyces > Streptomyces mutabilis. The sequence continues at coordinate 1,602 of NZ_BMTT01000057.1, forward strand.
GGTCGCCGGGTCGGCGCCGCTCAGCAGGCCCGTCTCGGCGGCCACGGTCCATTCCGGGCGGCCGGGGACCACCGGGGCGCCCGCCGAGGGGAACCGGCCGAGGTAGTTGAATCCGAGTTGCGGTACGGCGAGCCCGGCCAGCTCCGGCCCGGTCTCCGGATTGAGGTGCCGCAGGAGGCCGTAGCCAATGCCCCGGTCGGGCAGGGCGCGCACCTGTTCCTTGACCTGTTTCAGGGCCTGTCCGAGCGACGGCCCGCCGTCGACGACCTCTTCCCAGGCCAGGGGGCCCGGGTCGACGCGGACGGGATACAGCGTCGTGAACCACCCCACGGTGCGCGACAGGTCCGCGCCCTCGACGATCTCCTCGCGCCCGTGCCCCTCCACGTCCACCAGAAGAGCCGTGTGCCGCCCGCGTGCGTGGGTCCGGCGCCACTGGGCGACCGCCAGGGCGAGCGCGGTGAGCAGGACGTCGTCGACCTTCGCGTGGAAGGCCGTGGGCACGGTCGTCAGGAGCGGGGTGGTGACCTCGGGTGGCAGGGAAAGGGTGAGCTCGCGGGCGCGGCCCACGGTGTCCCGCGCGACATCGAGCCGGCCCGTGGTCAGCGGTGGGTCGGCCGCGGTGAGCAGTTCGCTCCACAGCGCCGCCTCGGCGGTGCGGGCCGGCTGCCGGGCCTCGACCGTGAGGAGACTCGCCCAGCGGCGCAGTGAGGTGCCCACCGGGTCCAGCCGTGGGGGACGACCGCCCCTGACGGCCTCGCAGGCATCGATGAGATCGGGAAGCAGGATCCGCCAGGACACCCCGTCGACGACGAGATGGTTGACGACGACCAGCAGCCTGCCCCGTACGGCCGGTCCGGCGTCGAACCAGACCATCTGAACCAGTAGGCCGCGCTCGGCCGACAGGCGGGCGGACGCCGCCTCCGCCTGTGCGTGGACCAGCGTCGCGTCGACGGCGGCGCCGGCGGTCTCGACACGGTGTACCAGTTCCGCGGCCGGCACGGATCCCACCGGCCCCACCTCCAGCGACCACGCCCCGTTGCCCTGACCGCCCGGCGTCCGGGTCAACCGCAGCGCGTCGTGGTGGTCCACGAGCGCCTGAACGGCCGCGACGAGATGGTCCTGGCGCAGCCCGGCCGGCACCTCCAGCAGCATCGCCTGGTGGAACGCGCCGATGTCGCCGCCGCGGGCGTCGAACCAGCGCATGATCGGGGTGGGTTCCATCCCTCCCACACCGGAGTCGTCGGGGTCCGATGCCGACACGTCCAGTTCCCGGGCGACCTCGGCCAGTCCGGCCGCGGTCCGCTGCTCGAAGACGTCCTGGACCGCGAGTCCGACGCCCGCCGAGCGCGCGAGGCTGACCAGCCGGATCGAGACGATGCTGTCCCCGCCGAGTGCGAAGAAGTCGTCGTCGGGCCCGACCTCCTCCACGCCCAGGGCTTGCGCGACCAGCGTCCCCAGCAGTCGCTCGCGCTCGGTCCGCGGCTCACGGCGCGGCACATCCGCCCGCACGCCCGGAGCGGGTTCGGGCAGCGCGGCCCGGTCGAGCTTGCCGTTGGCCGTCAACGGCAGCCGGTCCAGCGTGACGTACGTGGACGGCGCCATGTACTCGGGCAACCGCTGCCGCACGAACTCGCGCAGGTCTTCCGGTGTTCCGTCGGTGTCGGGTACGACGTAGGCGATCAGGCGGGTGCTGCCGGGCCGGTCGTGGTGGGC
>NZ_BMTT01000058.1 GCF_014649815.1 Streptomyces mutabilis
ACATAAAAGGAGTAGTTTTGCCACATAAAAGGAGTAGTTTTGCCACATAAAAGGAGTAGTTTTGCCACATAAAAGGAGTAGTTTTGCCACATAAAAGGAGTAGTTTTGCCACATAAAAGGAGTAGTTTTTATTATAAACCTTCTTTTGTTAATTGACATTGTTATCAAAGTGTTTTAACGTGAAAATATCAATTCAATAAGGAGTATCATAAAAAAATATGCTCCTTATTGAAATAATTATGTTGAGGTATCTATATAATGACGGGAGAAACAGTAGTATACAAAAACGATTTGAATTTAGTTCCTTTAAGAAAATTCACCAGTACTGAAATTAATTTATTTTTTGCCATGTGTAATAAACTTAAGGAAAAAGAAACTAACACACTTCATTTATCTTTTGATGAATTGAAAGAATTGAGTAACTATAGTCCGAAAACACGTAATATTAATAGATTCGTTAAAGACTTGGATGATGTATATAAGAAAATGTTGGAACTAACAATTAGATACGAAGATGATGAGGTTATAGAAAGATTTATTTTATTTAATCATTATAGAATTCATAAAAAAGATCAATACTTAGAAATTTCAACTTCTCCTAATTTAAAGCATATACTTAATTCAATTACTAGCAACTTTACTAAATTTGAATTAAAAGAAATGACAAATTTGAAATCTACATATTCAAAAAACATGTTTAGAATACTTAAACAATATAAACACACTGGTTATATGAAAATTAAAATTGATGATTTTAGAGAACGCCTAGATATCCCTAAATCTTATAGAATGACAGATATTAATAAAAATGTTTTGAAGCCTATTGTTACAGAGTTAAACGCTACTTTTAACAATCTTCACATTAATAAAATCAAGGCTAAAAAAGGACGTAAAATTGAATGGCTGGAGTTTATCTTTGATCCTGAGAAACGCATTCACAATAAACGACAGCCTCAAATGACCAATGTAGGTAAACAGCGTCAATATATCAATCGTGAGAAAACACCAGAATGGTTAAATGAAGGAAGATTAGGACAATCTCAAGAAATACATAATGAAGATTCAAAATTAAGACAAGATCGAGAGGCATTTCAACGTCAATTAGAAGAAAAATGGGAGGAATAATAACTTAAATGAGCTACATCTATATTTTGCTTTTATTTCCTTTAATAATGGGATTTTTCTTATCACTAAAAGAGAAAAAGTATGATAAAAAATGACTAATTCACTATTGTAAAGAAAATACAGAATTTTATGAGTAAAACTTGTAATTTTATTGCAAGTGAAGAAACTACAGTATATACTGAAACTAATAAATATTGAACTCATATATCACCGAACCCCAACCTACTGACATAGGTTGGGTTCTTTAGTGGTAAGGCTATCTTGACTTATTTATTGCGGTTGTTTAGCCAAAACATGAAAATCGCAACACCGCATCCTACTATAATTTGAATAAAGCATTAAAAATGGCCACTCAACAATTTGAGTGGCATTGAAATCGTTAAGGAGTTACTTACGTTAAAAAAATTAATGTTAGTTAGGGACAATTATATGTTTTCACTTTAACACTTATTTATATTTAACTCACTCAAAAAATATTTAACGCTGGAAATTTTTGCCTTTTTTGAAACGAGTTCATTCTGTTCTTGATAGTAAATTTTATTATTTCAATAAAGAAAAGACATCATAAATAATGAACTACTTTTGGTAGGATATTAAAAATATAAGTGATAACCTAAAATAGGATAAAGTTTATAAAATCTAAAAAGGAAATTATGTAATGAAAAAAGAATTTAAGGAATGGTTAATAGCCATAATAGTAGCTATATTATTATTATTTTTAGTAAATAATTTTTTATTTAAACCTTATACTGTATCAGGATTATCAATGTATCCAACGTTTAACAATAAAGATAAAGTAGTAGTCAGCAAAATATCCAAATCATTAAATCACTTAAAGTCTGGAGATGTTATTATATTTCATCAAAATAGCAATAATGACTTTATAAAACGATTGATTGGTAAACCAGGAGATCAAATTGAATATAAAAATGACAAGTTATATATCAATAAAAATTATATCAAAGAACCTTACCTTGACTATAATAAAAAAATGAATAACTCCAGTGAAAATTTAACAGAAGATTTTAATGTATCAAATATAAAGGGATCTAAACATAAAATGATAATACCTAAAGATAAGTATTTAGTTCTCGGAGACAATAGGACAAACAGTATTGATAGTAGATATTCTGAGGTGGGGTTAATATCTAAAAAACAAATCGTAGGAAAAGTTATTTTAAGATTTTGGCCTTTTAATGATATGAAGTATAATTTTAAGCGATGAATGATAAAAAAGATAAGTTATAAAGCTAGCTTGAGATATTGTTGACGATTACATAATTAGTTCGTTCGAATATCTATTTAATTTTACAAATCTATACTTACAAGATATACTGAAAGTAACAAATATTAAGTGCATCAAAACACCAATCCCCCAATCTATTGCAGTAGATTGGGGGATCTTTTAGTGTTGACTATGTCGTCTTATTTTTTATTACGTTGTTCCAGCCAATATTTAAACAACGTAACACTGCACTCTACTATAATAGGTGCTATTATAAAAACAAATATTAAGTACATCATTACACCTCCTTCCGTCGAATCTATCGCCGGAAGTAAGACGACTTCAATAGTATAACAAAAATTTTTAATTTAAAACGATAGTTTAGGACTTGCCATATGAATAAAGATACAAAAGTTCACTTGATGAAAAAGAATGAAAACGCGTCGTTAAAGGGATGTATAAAATATGAATAATCCATGAATTCACATAAAAGGGACAAACGCTGAAATGACGGCGTTTGTCCCTTGTGTGTAAGTTGACATAATTATGTATTATGGGTAGTGCCTTTGTATAAATACTCAAAAACACAAACATTGTTAAATTAATCTTTGTGTCCTTTAATATAAGTAACATAATAGTTAATTATTGCGATGAGAAAAACCATAGATAACTAAATATATAAGCATAATAACTATGAAATGAATAGCTCCTAAAAATAATGCGAAAATATCTGTAGTAAGAGGTTTAAAATAATCTGATGAATCGTAAATATTCATAAACCAATGAACACATTCCCAAGAAA
>NZ_BMTT01000059.1 GCF_014649815.1 Streptomyces mutabilis
TAAAAAGAAAAAAGCGCGTGATACCAATGGCAACAACTAAATTAAGTGCGACTAAATCAACATCACGGGCCATCAATTACGCTGAAAAACGTGCCGTTGAGAAAAGTGGCTTAAATTGTGACGTGGACTATGCCAAATCTAGTTTTAAAGCCGCTCGTGAATTGTATGGCAAAACAGACGGTAATCAAGGGCATGTCATTATCCAATCGTTTCAACCTGGCGAAGTGACGCCCGAACAATGTAACCAATTAGGATTAGCGCTTGCTGAAAAACTCGTCCCCAATCATCAAGTCGCCGTCTATACGCATGCAGATACAAACCATGTACACAATCATATTGTACTTAATTCAATTGACCTCAATACAGGTAAGAAATTTAACAATAATAAACAAGCCCTACGCGATGTGAGAGCGTTCAACGACGAGGTTTGTCGAGCACAGGGGTTGAGCGTGCCTGAGAAAGACACAGCACGCTTACGTTATACCCAAACAGAAAAAGCGATTGCCGACCCTAACACGACGTCGACAGCACAATACTCATGGAAAGATGACATACGTGAGGCAATTGACCAATCAACAGCGACAAATATGGAAGAATTTCAAAAACATCTGAATCAACATGGTATTACGATTGAACGTGTTACCCCCAAAAGCATTACCTATCGGCATTTAGCTGAAAATAAAAAAGTACGCGGGCGTAAATTGGGCGAAGATTACAATAAAGGAGGCATCCAACATGGCTTTGAAAGACAAATACAACGACGACAACAACAAAAACATAAATCAGACACGAACTTCCAGCCAAAACGATCAACTTCAAACCGTCATGAATCAACTGAACGAGATACAGGCGTCACTCAATCAGATTGGGACCAATTCGCCCAAGACACAAATGAGCTTGAGCGTCGCCGACAAGCTGCAGAATCAGCAAGACTTGTTGATGAAAAGGCTCGAAGAGATCGAGAAAAGAGAGTACGAGAGAAACCAACGTCACGACCAATTATTAACATCGATCGAGACCACGGCCTCGAACTTTAATCAAGCCACAGACTTCACACAAAAGCGTTTTATAAGCGCGGCAAGACATTATATTGAACGGATTAATAGCGATAATTTAAAACAAGATTTTCACACAGCTATACAAAAAGAATTAGAAGATGTCAAAACAGACACACAAAACGTAGTTAAGGAAGTTCAAAACAACCAATCCGAACTGCGACAAGCCAATAATAATTATAAAAAAATGATTGATGAACGTATGAAGAGCAACGCAATAGTGATTAAACAATATGATCAAGTCATACATCGTTTAACTAAAGGCATCACAGCCATGTTTTTTATCGTTGCCTTAGTGATGGTCGCCTTTTTAGTTATAAGTCCCTTAGGTGACTGGTTAGGCGTCCAACATTTTTACGAATGGCTGAACCACGTGCTTAAAACGGGGCATTCAGCATGGCGTTATTTCATGCTTGTTTTCTATCTTGTACCTTATATTTTATTTGGAGTGCTTATATATGCCATTTTAAAAGCATATGAGCGTCTTTAATACAAAATAAATAGAAAATTACCTTTTGTTTAATGAAGAAGCTATATCAAGCTTAAAATAGCGTAGAAACCAAAAAGGAGTGCTCGCCTTGAATTCTATTGTTCACTTTATTTGTTTTTTTATTGTATTTTGTCTTTTTGGATATGTGGTCAACTTAATATTTTTTGAAGGAACAAATATTTTTCTGATTTTAGAATCAGCATTTATTTTATCATTACTAATCACACCGATATTAAAGGTTGTAAAAGATATGGAAAATGAAGAATAGCACATGCGCTGCATTAAAGTTATATCACTTATTACTTTTTTAAATAATAAAAACCCACCACAAATGTGGTGGGTTTCCTTTTTGTCTTTTGAATTTGTGAGGGGCAAATTGCCCCGAACTTTTTAATATCTTTTTATAAATCTTTTTAAAACCTTTTTAGGAGTCATTTGATCCTTAGAGTGACAATAGATTTGAAATGTTAAAGGCAACCAATCATTAAACTAAAGGCAACCAATCATTAAACTAAAGGCAACCAATCATTAAACTAAAGAAACTTTTTTTATATTAGGTTTCTTTATGTTATTATTGTTTATAACATAGTGATTATAAGTATTTACAATTAAAGTTAATAGGAATCTTTATTCTATATAGGTTTCTTTTAGATTGGAGTGGAGTTAGTTGAGTGGAGAAACAGTAGTATATAAAAATGATATGAATTTAGTTCCACTGAGAAAATTTAATAATACTGAAGTTAATCTATTTTTTACTTTGTGTAATAAATTAAAAGATAAAGGCAATTTGACTGTTAATGTGCCATTTGAAGAATTAAAAGAATTAAGTAATTACTATAGTCATGATAAAAAGCTTTTTATTCAAGATTTAGAAAAATTCTATGACAAAGTTTTCTCTTTAACATATAGAGAAGAAACTGAGAATGTTATTAGAAAATTTATTCTTTTTACTAAAGTAGAAATTTATAAAGATAAAGAGTATGTGGCTATTGGTGTTAATCCAGATTTAGAACATATTATTAATTCATTAACTAGTAACTTCACTAAATTTGAACTTAAAGAAATGACACACCTTAAATCTACATATTCTAAGCATATGTTCAGAATACTTAAGCAGTATAAACATACTGGCTATGTAAAAATTAAAATTGATGATTTTAGAGAACGGCTGGATATTCCTAATAGTTACCGTATGACAAATATTAATCAAAAAGTATTAGCCCCTATCATTAAAGAATTAGGCTTTATTTTTAATAACCTTAATATCAATAAAATAAAGGCAAAAAAAGG
>NZ_BMTT01000060.1 GCF_014649815.1 Streptomyces mutabilis
CCTCAAATGACCAATGTAGGTAAACAGCGTCAATATATCAATCGTGAGAAAACACCAGAATGGTTAAATGAAGGAAGATTAGGACAATCTCAAGAAATACATAATGAAGATACAAAATTAAAACAAGATCGAGAGGCATTTCAACGTCAATTAGAAGAAAAATGGGAGGATTAATAATTTAAATGAGCTACATGTATATTTTGCTTTTATTTCCTTTAATAATGGGATTTATCGTATCAATAAAAAAGAAAAAACATGACTAAGGAGACATAAGAAGGTATGAGTAATAAATATAATATACATCCAGCACTATATATAGGAGGATTTGCGGTATTTTTTAGTTTTATATTTGGATTTCCTATAGGGACATTAATGGGTCTAGGTATAGGGATAGGAGTTAGTAAAAAAAAGAAATGATTACAGTTTTACTCACATAAAATTTGTAAAAGAGTTTACAGATGAAGAAGTTACACGATATACTGTAATTAACAAATTGTAGGTGTACATCACTGTACGCAAAGACCCCCACGTAGCTTGCCGGCTGTGGGGGTCTTTTTTACTATCGTTGTTTCAAACTATCATAAAAATAGTTTGCCATAATACTAATGATGAGTGGATCAACGATATTTAAGATAACAAATTGTAGGATATCCAACACTATACGCACACCTCCTTTCTGCACAGGAAGTGCGTTCTAATTATAATATACAAGTTTTTTCAATGCATTACTTAAAGAGTGGAATGCATTTACTAAAACAATAAATAGATTTGTAAAAGAGAGTGGCATTAGTGAATAAAGAAGAATATTTAAAGATTATTCAAAAAGAAACAAAAAAGATAAATACTGATGAAAAAGAAGATATTTTATCTAAATACGAGTCTTATTTTATTAATGGATATAAAAACAATAAAAATGATGAGGAAATTATTAAAGAACTTGGTGATCCTGTAAAAATAGCCAAAGAAATAAATGCTGTAAATTCATTATATAAAGTAGAAAATAAAAAAAGTGTTAAAAGTATATTTTCTGCAGCCTTTTCTATTATGGAGCTTAGTATTTTAAACTTAATTTTAATAATCTCCATATTTTATACAATGACTCAGGTTCATAATAATCATAAAGTTTCTGGAGAAACTATTTTAACTCTTTCAACATGGCTATTTGCATTTTGGGGAGTTATGATTATTACTAGTTTTTTAGTCAGAGATTTTTCTCAAGGTACGTCACAGTTGTATTTGAATAGTTCTAAAAATAGAGTGAAGTACTTTATATCTCAACTGATATCCATATTAATTGCTAGTGTCATAGTATTTTTAACATTATACGTATTCGTTTTGATAATGCAGAACATAGGAGACGGTGAACCTTTAAAAAATGAAGTAGTGGGAAAAGCTTTAGGAATATATATCCTATTATTTTTATTTTATGGTCTATTTCTATTTCTAATTACTTTATTAGTAAAAAGTTCTTCTTTAGTATTTTCAATTGGGGTTTTTCTTATATTAATCATACCTATAGCAACTAATTTAGTTCCATTAATTCCAGAATATGGTGATGAAGTTAGAAAAGCCTTGAAATATATACCTTTTAACTTTTTAATCAATAATGTTTGGCTTGGATCTCTCAAATTAAATGGATGGCAAACATTTATTTCAATAGCTTCAGTAATACTATTAGCTATAATTGACTTCTTCACCATTTCTAAAAGAGATTATTAAAGATTAACAAAACCAATGTTTTTCCTAACAGACTGATTAAGAGCGATTAGCATAGTTGCTAGTCGCTCATTTTATTGTTGTTCTTTCAATCGCTTAATCGCATTTTTTAAGGATCTTTATTATTAAGACTAAACCATAATATATATTATTATGAATTTTAAAATGATATAACGCTCTTATAAAAGATGCTATTACAATAAAATTGTATGATTATCAATAAAAAAACGATGTCTAAACGGAATAATTACTTTTCTCGTATCCTGTTCTTTAAGTTTATTGTATAATGGAAAGAATAAATCTACTTCAGTACTTGTAAAACGTCTTAATGGTACTAAACTTATTTATATATACTACTGTTTTACCAGACATAAAAAACTCCTCTCCAAATATATAGGTGATGCAAGATACAAAACATCTCTTTTAACGTCTCAAACCTCTTTTTGCTTTAAAGCTGAGATAGTGTCTAAAAAATTTATAAAAAGATATTAAAAATTTTTGGGCTTTAGCCCTTCACAAATTCAAAAAAACAAAAAGGAAAGAGTCCAGAGATTTTATGTTCCGGACTCTTCAATTCTAAAATATTTAGTTTAGTAAAGAATATAGTTACTAGTAATTGTACTAGGTTATAAGTTAATGTTAAATAGTTTCGGTATCAATAATTTTTATTAAAGACCAATACGTTTTAAGAATCCAATAAATTCTTCATAGATATCTTCTAACATAAATTTCCCTCCTTGATATTACAAATAAGTAATATACTTAGCAATAATTATTTTGTGTAAGGTTTGTCTTGGCCATAATATTCGATTTTATCATAGAAGAATTGACCAAAAATTGTTAAGAAGCGATGTAACATGTAATGGCACCTCCCTATGTACTATAATACATATTTAGTATAACCCTATTTTCAAATCATAAAACATTTATTTACAATTATAAGTGAAATGTTTCTTAATTAAGTTTAAAAATGAACAGAATAACGTTTTTTGTAATAGATAATATTTTCGCTTAATAAGAGTATACCTATTATGAACGAAGTTATTGGTAACCCATTATTAGA
>NZ_BMTT01000061.1 GCF_014649815.1 Streptomyces mutabilis
ACTCAAGAAATTATTTCTGTAAGTCTAGATGATAAATAGCAATATGTCGATGTTATCATTAACATTAAGTTAAATATCGAATTAAAAACTATATTATTTTAACTATTAATTAATGAAATAGGACAGAATGTTTTATTAAAAAAGTCAACATAACACCTAATTTCATCTTTCTCATTGCCAAACTACTAATAAACATACTAAGATTAGCTATGAAGAAATCTATGACGATAGATTTTTTCATAGCTATTTTTTATAGTTATAGAGAGAAGTAGACTGTCCAGACTCTTGGATTTTAAATCCGTATAAAAAACAAGTCAGCTTTACTCTCGCCTTTTGAAATTCGTTTGTAGTATGTTGGGTTCTTGAAACCGTGTATAGGAAAATGAAATGAGAAAGGTTGAGTAAAGTTTTTAGCTTCTCAATTATTCAAAGGAGGTTTTTTTATCGATTACTTAGGTGTTGATATTAGTAAAAGAAGTAGTGTAGTTGCACATTATAAAAATGGAAAATTCCAAAAAGAGTTTTTCATCCAAAATAATAAAAATGGTTACAATTATTTACTCAAGTATTTGAATGACTTACACCACCCACAACTCATTTTTGAATCTACAGGTATCTATTCAAGAGGTATGGAACGATTTTGTTGTGTAAATCAAATTAACTATATTCAAATGAATCCGTTAGAAGCCAAATTTAAAACGAGCGCTCTAAGATCATGGAAAACTGATCAGGCAGATGCTCATAAGCTTGCTTGTTTAGGACCGACGCTTAAACAAACAGACAACTTACCTATACATGAGTTAATATTCTTTGAATTAAGAGAACGCGTCCGTTTTCATCTAGAAATCGAGAATGAACAAAATCGACTTAAATTTCAGATCCTTGAATTACTCCATCAAACATTCCCTGGTTTAGAAAGATTATTTAGTAGTCGATATTCAATCATTGCACTCAACATCGCAGAAATCTTTACTCATCCAGACATGGTTCTTGATATCGACAAGGATGTACTGATTACACATATATTCAATTCTACAGATAAAGGAATGTCAATGGATAAAGCTACAAAATATGCACTTCAATTAAGGGTGATTGCTCAAGAAAGCTATCCTAATGTCGATAGACATTCCTTTCTAGTCGAAAAATTACGCTTACTTATTCAACAATTAAAACAATCTATTCATCATCTCAAACAATTAGATGATGCCATGATTCAATTAGCACAACAACTCGATTATTTTGAAAATATTCATTCGATACCTGGTATTGGTAAGCTAAGCACAGCTATGATTATTGGGGAGATTGGTGATATTAAGCGATTTAAATCAAATAAACAACTCAATGCTTTTGTTGGCATTGATATCAAACGATATCAATCAGGTCATACACACTGTAGAGATACCATCAACAAGCGTGGTAATAAAAAAGCGAGAAAACTTTTATTTTGGGTGATTATGAATATAATAAGAGGGCAGCATCATTATGACAATCATGTCGTCGATTATTACTACAAACTAAGAAAGCAGCCTAATGAGAAACCTCATAAGACTGCCATCATTGCTTGTATAAATCGATTATTAAAAACAATTCATTATCTTGTAATGAATCATAAATTGTACGATTATCAAATGTCACCACATTAGCCAAACGTACAATCAAATATAGTTTAACACCTTATTCAAAAAAATTAAAATGAACGGTTTAGTTAAGTAATGCTTATTTTAATTATAAGTACTTGACTAATCGTAGGAAGAGGCTGGGACAAAAAGGTTCAAGATAAGTAAAAAAAGACAATTTCTATTGAAATAATATAGGAATTGTCTTTTTTATAATTTTTTTGATGATTTTCAGCTCGTTGAGCTGTTACTTTTCTTATATTAAGCCACGATGATGTCTGAATTCATCAAATTCAGTATCGGGAATTGTTTCTACAATATCATTTACATGTCGTGAAATATCATTTGTGGGGATAAGAACTGAAGTTTCCATTGGTAGAGTAAGTTGAGTCATGTTATAGTCTTTATACATAAGGCACCTCGTTAATTTTGTTTATTGGTATTTATTAAATTATACGAAAGACCTTATTTTTTTAAGTATTTCATTGTGAAATTACATATAAACACAAAGTATTTTGGCGAGACTCTTGAGGGAACAGGACAAGCTGAAGACTACAGGCTGAAGCTGTCCCCTAAGAAAGCGAGCCAACAATACGAAGTATTGTTGTAAATAAAGAAGCCAGTAAATGAATTTATAAAAACTCATTTACTGGCTATTTTGCTAGGAATTATATCCCAACCTCATTTTACTATTGATTTACTTACCGTTAAATTCAAGAGGGTTAGGTCCAATTCTTTTATCTTGATTTAATTGATCGATTCTTTCCATTTGGTTGTCGCTTAATTCAAAATTCCATACGTCTAAATTTTCTTCTATGCGATGTGGTGTTACGGATTTAGGTATAACAACAACATCGTGCTGAATATTCCATCTTATTACAACTTGGGCTGGAGTTTTTCCTACTTCATTAGCTACTTCATTTATGACTTCATCATGGAGAATTTGTGAATTCATTAATGGAGACCATGATTCCATGATAATATTTTGAGCTTCTAAATACTTTCGTAATTCATTTTGTGTTAAATAAGGATGAAATTCTACTTGGTTAATGACCGGTTTAATAGAAACTTGGGCAAGCAATGCTTCAAAATGTTCTGGAGTAAAATTGCTCACACCAATAT
>NZ_BMTT01000062.1 GCF_014649815.1 Streptomyces mutabilis
AAAATTGATGTTATTATCGTACATAATATATAAAACAGATACATCCACTTAGTCACTTTGTCACTTAAATAGTTGTTTTTTTGGCTATTACTCATCTGTTTTCACGCTCCATTTTTAGTTAAAAATCTCGCTTAATTTATCTTTTAAATCGTCTAATTTTTGATTGACGCTATCTAATTCACTTTTCATTTTGCTCATATCTTCATTATCTTTTGCATTTTGTAGCTTATCAATAGTACTTTCATACTTCTCAATCATTTTATTACCTTATGAACTACATCGTTACTCTAGTAACGATGTAGTTCATAAGTAAGTTAAATAACGTTTCAATTGGTTTTCAGTCGTATTATATTTACCCCCTTTTTTGCAATACATCAGAGCAAGTCGAAACATGCAAGTTGTAACGTGCAAAAAAGAGAACGTCACGGAAGCTCTTTAATTCTTTTGAGTCCATTTTCATATTGATGAGAGCCTTTACAAAAGCGAACATATGTTCTATTATATGGTTGAGGTGTTTGAATATGATTCCTAAGAAATATGAGGATGAAACGGATTATCGTAAGATACCTAGAGAGTATTTAAATTTTAATATTCCTAGAGGTAGAGGGTTTGTTAAGTGGATAGCTTTTAAGACGATTCCTGAGCAATATCAACAAATAGAACAATATATGGAAGATCAAAATAAAGAAGAACGTCCTTCGCTTTTAGATGATCAACTCAATGTTCTAAATGAAAAAGTAAACTGGAAAAAATTCTTTAAAGAAAAAGCCATTGTGACTTATTGGAAGCAAGGTTATTATTACCAGCATGAGGCTTACATTAAAACGGTAGATACACTCAATAAAGTTATTATTATTAGTAACGAAGATGGGAACGAAACCATGGAAATACCCATGAAAAATATAAAAGATATTGAATAAGAAAAGCCACTCTATATGAGTGGCTTAAGATTTTACTTTTTAAACTTGTCAACAACATCAGATGCTTTGTCTTTAACGTTATCAACGACTTCTTTGGCTTTACCTGATGCTTTATCTTTTTTACCTTCTTGTTCTAAGTTGTCATTGTTAGCAGCATCGCCAACAGTTTCTTTAATATTGCCTTTGACTTGTTCCAATTTATTTTCAGCCATGTTTAAGCCTCCTTAAGGGTAATGTAGTGTATAACAAGCACTACTGAAACATTATTTTAATATAGTTTTGAAAGGAAGTAATATAAGAAGTCTAATGCTAATGAGAAAACATTGACTACTTTCTCAACCTAATACATATAATAATTTAATTCAAGTAAAGAAGTTTAATTACTACTTTAACGGCAAGGTACTAATGAATCTGCATTAGCACCTTGTGTATTTTCTATAGGAAAATACGAACGAAAATGATGGAAAGTGAGGTATCACTTTCCTTTTTATTATGAATTTTTATTATTTATTTTTTTGTGTTGGCACGCTCACACGCATCATCAAAGATGATGCTTTTAACAAGTCTATTCATGATTACAAGTCGCAAAAATTTTTCCTTAGTGGCTTGAAAGCCAGTCGAAAAATTTATAGCTTTTATCCTTGTAATCAATCATAACAACTTGTTGCAGTGGCTTTGCAACACAGCAAAAATAAATTAAATAATAAAAAATTAAAGAGGTGATGCTTAATCGTCATGTGGTGGTTGGCTGGGTATTGAAAGAGAAATTGAAGGAGGTGGTTTCTCATAATACTCCACGAAAAAGCTCCTAATAAGTATTATAAACTTATTAAGAGCTATCGTAACTTTAATTACAGAATTACTAAGATAATTCTGTAAGGAGGAGCCCAATCTCCTCCTTCAATTTAATTTTATTATATCATTTAACAAGGAGAATTCAAATGAGAAGAAAAAGTATTATATTGTTAAAATCATTGAATATTTTATTAGCTATCGTAAGTGTTTTTCTAGAATATTCCCTAATTAGAGAAGAAAGACAAGAGAATATGAGAAAATGTAAATATCAGTATTTTCTATGAGAAAGGAAGATGAAATTTGATAGCATTTATGCTATCATATGTATATGAGTAATGTAACTTTTAAAACATTAAAGGATAAGAATAATCAATCAGAATTCATTCAATTTGTGCAAGACTTACCAGATAAAGATAGAATTAAACTACTAACAACCATTCAAAAAATTGAAGAAGAAGGTATTCAAATTGCAATTCGTATGAAATGGGTTAAAAAATTAGATAATAATTTATATGAAATTAGGTCAAAGTTTGGATCAAATATTCAAAGAGCTATTTACTTTCAAAAAGTAAATAATGAATATATTATTACACATGGTTTCACGAAAAAAACTCAAGAAACGCCGAAAAGAGAAATTGAACATGGTATGAATAGCATTAAAAGATACAGAAAGGGTGAATTGTATGAGTATGATTTCTAAATTAATTGATGAGGATATTAAACGTCATCCTGAGTTAGAGAAAAGTTATAAAGAACAATCAGAAGCTTTAGATATTGCAGTAAAAGTTGTTAACTTACGGAAAGAGATGGGATGGTCTCAAAGACAACTCGCTGAAGCTATGAATATACCACAATCAACAATAGCAAGAATTGAGAACGGCGATGTTTTACCCCATATAGATACTATGCAGGCTATAGCTAATGTAACTAACAAAAGATTAAAAATTGAGTACGTATAAATTAATATCTTAACGGCAAGGTGCTAA
>NZ_BMTT01000063.1 GCF_014649815.1 Streptomyces mutabilis
GGAGGCGAAGGTCCGCAGCAACCGCGGATTGCGCAGGTCACCCAGGAACAGGGCGCCACCGGGGGTGAGGGCGCGGAGCGCGCGGTGGACGACCTGTTCCAGGTAGCCGGCGTTCGGGAAGTACTGGGCCACGGAGTTGAGCACGATCGTGTCGAAGTGGCCCTGCGGAAGGTCGCCGAAGTCGTGGGCGGGCTGGGTGCGGAGGTGGACCCGCGTGGCCAGGACGGGGTCGGCGTCGACGTGCCGCCGGAGCTCGTCGATGACGGTGCGGGAGAAGTCGGTGCCCCAGTACTCCTCGCACTCGGGCGCCAGCCGGGCCAGGAGCAGGCCGGTGCCGACGCCGATCTCCAGGACGCGGCGCGGCCGTAGGGATCGGATGCGGTCGACGGTCGTGTCACGCCATTCCCGCATTTCGGGCAACGGAATCGGCCGTCCGTCGTAACTGCTGTTCCAACTGGCGAAGTTCTCGCCGAAGGCCGTCTGCTCCGCGGCGTCGTACACGGCGTCGTACAGGTTCTGCCACTCGCCGAGCTGGTCTTGTTCCACAGCCTCGTCGTGGTCACGCGCCGAGGTGTCGGCTACGACGTAGGCGACGAGTCGGGTGTCACCGGGCTGGTCCTCGCGGACGACGACGGCTGCCTGCGCGATGTCCGTGTGGTCGGTGAGGACCTCCTCGATCTCGCCGGGTTCGATGCGGAAGCCTCGGATCTTGATCTGGTGGTCGGCGCGGCCGACGAACTCCAGCTCGCCGTCCTGGTTCCACCGCACCAGGTCTCCGGTGCGGTACATGCGAGCACCGGGCTCGGGGGCGTACGGGTCCGCCACGAACCGCTCGGCCGTCAAGCCGGGCTTGTTCAGGTAGCCGCGGGCCACACCGGATCCCGCGATGTACAGCTCCCCCACCACACCGGGCGCCACCAACTCCAGCCCCGGGCCCAGCACGTAGGTACGCGTGTTGGCGATCGGTCGCCCGATCGGCGGTGCGCCCGCGCCGCCGGCCAGGTCCGCGGCGGTCGACCAGATGGTGGTCTCGGTGGGGCCGTACAGGTTGGTCAGGTCGTCGGTGAGCGTGCGCATCGACTCGGCGAGCGGGGCGGGCAGCGCCTCGCCTCCGACCAGGATGCGCAGGCCCCGCAGCGCCTCCGGCTCGTGCGCCACCAGGAGCTGCCACAGCGAGGGGGTGCCCTGTACGACCGTGACGCCGTGCCGGGCGATCAGGTCGAGCACGGCGGAAGGTTGGGGGACGGCCTCCTTGGGGGCGAGGACGACCGTGGCGCCCGACAGGAGCGGGTGGTACAGCTCCAGCGCGGCGATGTCGAACGCCACCGTGGTGACCGCGAGCAGCCGTTCCCCCGACGCGAGCGGGGCCTTGCGCCGCATGGCTTCCAGGAAGTTCAGTAGCGGCGCGTGCGGGACGACCACGCCCTTGGGGCGACCGGTCGAGCCGGACGTGTAGATCACGTAGGCGGCGGCCTCGGGGGCCGGCGGCTCTGCGTGGCCGGTCTCGGTCGGGTCGGTGTCGGGGCAGGCGGCGAGCAGGGCGTGTACGTCCGGGGTGTCCAGCACCAGCCGTTCCGCCGAACCGCCGCTCGGCGTCCGCGAGTCCGTCGACAGCGTGGTGAGCAGCAGGGCGGGCCGTGCGTCCTCGAGTACGTAGGCGAGGCGCCCGGCCGGGTGGTCCGGGTCCAGCGGCAGGTACGCGGCGCCGCTCTTGAGCACGGCCAACAGGGCGACCATCAGTTCGGCCGAACGCGGCAGAGCCAGCGCGACCACCCGGTCCGGACCCGCGCCCCGGCGCAGCAGGACGTGCGCTAGGCGGTTGGCGCGGCGGTCCAGTTCCGCGTAGGTCAGGGAGGCGTCCCCGGCGATCACGGCCACGGCGTCAGGGGTGGCGGCGGCCTGCTCGGTGAAGCGGACCGGCAGCAGCTTCTCGCCGGTCTCGGTGTCGGTCTCCAGCCACGTGCCGAGCAGCTGCCGGTGTTCGTCGGGAGTGAGGATGTCGATGTGGTTGAGGGGCTGGTCGGGATGGGTGGTGGCGACGTCGAGGAAGTGCAGCCAACGCTCGAACAGGGCCTGGACGGTGGACGCGTCGTAGATGTCGCTGGAGTACTCGACGGCACCGCTG
>NZ_BMTT01000064.1 GCF_014649815.1 Streptomyces mutabilis
TTGTGGCGAGCGTCTTGCTTATGTCGACATGTTGCAAAACCCTGATCTTCGTTCAGAGCCACCAAAATATGCTCATTGGCCAACTTTCCCACAATTATGGGTGGATGGCGAATTAGTCGGTGGTTGTGACATTATCTTAGAAATGTATCAGCGCGGTGAATTGCAGAAGTTATTAAAAGAGACTGCAGATAAATACCGTGGTGAAGAAGAAGCATAATCCCCATTGCGTTTTTCACCATGATTTAAATTGACCGTAATTAAAAAAAGAAGCCAGTACATTATTTGCACTGGCTTCTTTTTTGTCGTTTTATCCAAAGCACCGTAAAACCCCGTCCTTCAGGTCGGGGATATAAGGCGCGGTTTTTTAACTAACTCGGTGTTTCCTGTTGCTCAATGTACTGGCGGATAATGGATATTGGTGCGCCACCACAACTCCCCGCGAAATAACTCGGCGACCAAAGAACCCCTTTGTAGTAATCACGTTGGGCAATATCAGGACGATCACGTCGAAGTAATCGACTCGATACCCCTTTAAGACTGTTAACCAGATTAGATATCGCCAGTTTTGGCGGGTAATTAATCAGTAAATGAACGTGATCCCGTTCCCCATCCATTTCAACCAGTTCAACATCAAAATCAGCACAAACACTGGCAAAGTAGCCTCGCAATTTTTCAATTGCATCCTGATCAAATATTTTTCGCCGGTATTTTGTGACAAAGACCAAATGGACGTGCATCAGGAATACACAATGTCTGCCACGGCGAATATTCGTTTCATTTTTCATGGACCAAAGTATAATAGGTAATATGAAACGTCTACAAGCCTTTAAATTCCAGTTAAGACCCAATGGTCAGCAAGAGCGTGAGATGAGACGCTTTGCAGGGGCTTGTCGTTTTGTTTTCAATCGGGCATTAGCACGTCAGAATGAAAATCACGAAGCAGGGAATAAATACATTCCCTATACAAAAATGGCTTCATGGCTCATTGAGTGGAAAGCTGACAAAGAGACACAATGGCTGAAGGACGCCCCATCACAACCGTTACAACAGCCACTTAGAGATTTGGAACGGGCTTACAAGAATTTTTTCCAGCAGCGTACCGCTTTTCCTCGATTCAAGAAACGCGGTGGTAAAAATGAGGCTTTTCGCTACCCGCAGGGCGTGAAGCTCGATCAATCCAATAGTCGTATATCATTGCCAAAGTTGGGATGGATGCGCTACCGCAACAGTCGTGAAGTCGTCGGAGAAGTGAGAAACGTCACGGTCAGTCAGTCATGCGGTAAATGGTACGTCAGCATTCAGACTGAGTATGAAGCGACAGAAGCACAACATGGATCAACCTCAATAGTCGGGCTTGATGCAGGCGTTACAAAACTTGCCACGCTTTCAGACGGTACGGTATACCCGCCCGTCAGCAGTTTTAAAGTAAACCAGCGAAAGCTGGCAAGGCTTCAACAGAAATTAAGCCGTAAAATCAAATTCAGTGCCAACTGGCAAAAACAAAAGCGCAAAATTCAACGTCTGCATTCTCATATTGCCAATATCAGGAAAGACTACCTTCACAAAGTCACCAGTGAAATCAGCAAAAACCACGCAATGATTGTCATTGAGGACTTAAAGGTCAGTAACATGTCTAAATCGGCAAAAGGTACGACAGAACGGCATGGACGGAACGTAAAAGCTAAATCTGGTTTAAACCGCTCAATACTGGAGCAGGGCTGGTATGAAATGCGCCGTCAGCTTGAGTACAAGCAGCTCTGGCGAGGAGGTCAGGTACTGGCAATACCCCCTGCCTACACCAGTCAGAAGTGCGCTTGCTGTGGTCATACAGCAAAGGAAAACCGCCCGTCACAAAGTCAATTCGAGTGCCTTGAATGTGGATATACAGCGAATGCTGATATCAACGGGGCACGTAACATTTTAGCGGCAGGACATGCCGTGCTTGCCAGTGGAGGGAGGGTGCAGTCAGACCGCCCGTCGAAGCAGGAACCCGCCGAGGTGATTCAGACATCAGTCTGAACGCAGTAGGGATCCACGTCCTTTAGGGCGTGGAGGAT
>NZ_BMTT01000065.1 GCF_014649815.1 Streptomyces mutabilis
CTTCTTGGTCTCCAGGCCGAACCCGGTCGCCCGGTGCCGCCGCAACTGCTCGACCTCCCGGAAGGACCCCGGGTCCAGAAGCAGCTCGATGCGCTCCCGCGCGGTCAGCTTGCCCTTGGCACGCTGCGCCGCCGTCGCCTTCTCGCTCGGTCCGCCCAGCACCTGCGCACGGATCCCGTGCAGTTCAGCCACTCGCCCGCGCGCGTCCGTCGGCTCGCCCGCTTCCGGCGCAGCGGACTCCACCACCATCGTCATGACAGCCAGCCTTCCCGTTGGGCGGCTTGGGTCGGTCGGCGTGACTGCGCGGACAACCCAACCGCATGTACGGTTTTTATATGAGGGTCAGAAGCTGCTCGGTCGTCGCCGTTCGCCCGCCGCCACGGGCGTCACATCCAGCTGTGCGACGCCTGGTAGGCCCTGGCCCGTTCCGTTCGCCGCCACAGGGCCACGGATCGTTCTCCGCCCCTGGCCGCCGGGGGGCGGCTGTGCCCGAGGAGCAGCGCGAAAAGCGTCACGGCGACTGCGGCCAGCTCTTCTTCGGTGGCCTGACCCCGTTCGATCCTGAGCAGGGCGTCCTTGCTTCCAGCGCCGGCCATGGGTTCCCCCTCCGTCTTGCCCGGGATCACCGTCGGCCTGCGCGGTCGACACCGGCTCGGGTCTCCCTGGAGCACCCCGGGACAGCGGTGGAAGTGACGCGCGCCCACCGGCAGGGGGGTGGTGTGCAACATCGGCACCTCGAGGTTGCACACCTCTTCACCCCACGAGTGCTCACTGCGGCGATCCGGCCCCGACTCGATCAGGGCGGCGCTCGGCTCCCGGCCCGGACCCGTCCTGACGGTCCGTGGCATTTCCTCGCGCCCGCCGCCGCGCGCGGCGAAGCGCGGCCCGTAGAGATGTGCGGTCACGTGCCGCCTGAACGCGAAAGAGGGTGGTGACAGTGGCCACGCAGCCCGAGCAGGAAGACCAGCAGCTGGACCCGGGATTAAGGGCGGTCCTCAGCGAACGGCGCCAGCTGATCAATCTCGCCTACCGGTTCCTCGGCTCCGTGTCGGATGCCGAGGACGTCGTCCAGGAGACGTATGCCCGCTGGTATGCCATGGCGCCGCACCAGCGGGAGGCCATCACCTCCCCCGGCGGCTGGCTGACGAAGGTCGCCAGCCGCATCTGCCTCGACCTGCTCGGCTCAGCGCGGGCGAAGCGGGAGCGGTACGTGGGGGAATGGCTGCCCGAACCCCTGCCCGACCGCACGGAGTGGATCAGCGGCCGGGCGGGCGGTTCCGTCGACCCGGCGGACCGCGTCACCCTCGATGAGTCGGTCAGCATGGCATTCCTTGTCGTGCTCGAATCCATGACGCCGGCCGAGCGGGTCACGTTCGTCCTCCACGACGTCTTCCACTACTCGTTCGTGGAAGTGGCAGGCATCGTCGGCCGCTCCCCCGCAGCCTGCCGCAAGCTGGCCTCATCGGCCCGCCAACGTGTGCGGGCGCAGAAGGTCTCAGTGACCCCGCCGGCCCGAAGCGCCGACGTCATCAGAGACTTCAAGCGGGCCTGGGAGGCCCAGGACATCGACGCCCTCATCGGTCTGCTCGATCCCAACGCCACGACGGTCACCGACGGCGGCGGCGTCATCAGCGCGCAGATCCACCCCATCGAGGGCCGCGAAGAGATCGCCCGCTTCTTCGTGAACGCCGCCGGAAACGCGGCCGACCTGACGATCGCGGAGTCGCGGGTCAATGGCCAGCCCGGCCTGGTGCTCCACCGCGAGGGCGTCACCATGGCCGTGCTGGCGCTCGAGGTGTCGGACGGCCGGATCAAGCACATCTGGGCCGTTCTCAACCCCGAAAAGCTCGGCCCCTGGACGAGCTGACGGACATCAGCGCCCGGAACACCGCGATGCCCCGGGCTCCGTGGGGCCGGTTCTACTGATCCCCGCAACACCCTGGAGTTCAGGGAGTTGCGGGGGTCGTGGCCTGGCAGGCTCAGCCGAACTGGCCCGGCTGGTACTCGCCGCCCGGCTGCG
>NZ_BMTT01000066.1 GCF_014649815.1 Streptomyces mutabilis
CGCCCCATCCCCAGCCGCTGCGAACCCTGACCCGTGAACACAACACCCAGCCGACCGTCACCGGCCACCGCCTCGGTGGCGGCCGCCAGCAGCTCGTCCTTGGTACGTCCGACGAGCACGGCCCGGTGCTCGAATGCCGACCTGGTCGTCGCCAGGGAGAAGCCGATGTCCAACGGCCGTCCCTGGCTGTCGGCGAGCCGCGCGACCTGCTCCTTCAGGGCGGCCGCCGTCTTGCCGGACACCACCCACGGCACCACGACGTCGGCGGGCTCCGGTTCGGCCGGGCTGACGATGTGGATGTGCTGCTCGAGGATGGTGTGGGCGTTGGTGCCGGAGATACCGAACGACGACACCGCCGCCCGCCGCGGCCGCTCCACCGCCGGCCATACGGTGTTCTCGGTGACGAGGTCGACGTCGCCGGCTGTCCAGTCCACGTGTGACGAGGGCCGGTCCACGTGCAACGTCCCGGGCACGAGGCCGTTACGCATGGCCATGACCGTCTTGATCACACCGGCGACACCGGCGGCGGCCTGCGTGTGC
Source organism: Streptomyces mutabilis (assembly GCF_014649815.1). GTDB lineage: Bacteria > Actinomycetota > Actinomycetes > Streptomycetales > Streptomycetaceae > Streptomyces > Streptomyces mutabilis. The sequence continues at coordinate 541 of NZ_BMTT01000066.1, forward strand.
CCGATGTTGGACTTCACCGAACCCAGCAGCAGCGGCGTATCACGGTCGCGGCCGTAGGTCGCCAGCAGCGCCTGTGCCTCGATCGGGTCACCCAGCGTCGTACCGGTGCCGTGGCCTTCCACGACGTCCACGTCGAGCGGCGACAGACCGGCCCCGGCGAGGGCCTGGCGGATCACGCGCTGCTGCGACGGTCCGTTCGGGGCGGTGAGGCCGTTCGACGCACCGTCCTGGTTCACCGCCGAACCCCGCACCACGGCGAGGATGTCGTGACCGTTGCGCACCGCGTCCGACAGCCGCTCCACCACCAGCATGCCGACACCCTCGGCCCACCCGACGCCGTCCGCCGAGTCGGAGAACGCCTTGCACCGGCCGTCCGCCGACATGCCGCGCTGCCGCGAGAACTCCACGAAGAGCTCCGGTGTGGACAGCACGGTCACACCACCGGCCAGCGCCAGGTCACAGTCACCCGACCGCAGCGCCTGGGCCGCCCAGTGCAGGGCCACCAGCGACGACGAGCACGCCGTGTCGACCGTGACCGCCGGACCCTCGAGGCCCAGCGAGTAAGCCACACGTCCGGAGGCCACGCTGGCGGAGCTGCCGTTGCCACGGAATCCCTCGAACTCGGGGCCGGTCAGCAGGTCGGAGTAGTCGCCGTACATGACGCCGGCGAACACACCGGTACGGCTGCCCCGCAGCGACACCGGATCGAGGCCGGCCCGCTCCAGCGCCTCCCACGACGTCTCCAGCAGCAGCCGCTGCTGCGCGTCCGTGGCGAGCGCCTCGCGAGGGCTCATGCCGAAGAACTCCGCGTCGAACTCCCCCGCGTCGCGCAGGAACCCGCCGGACCGGGTGTAGGACGTGCCGGCGTGTGCCGCGTCGGGGTGGTACAGGGCGTCGAGGTCCCAGCCGCGGTCGTCCGGGAAGTCGCCGATGGCGTCGACGCCCTCGGTGACCAGACGCCACAGGTCCTCCGGCGACCGCACCCCACCCGGGTACCGGCACGCCATGCCCACGATCACCACCGGATCGTCCGACACCGGCGGCAACGCGCCGACGGGGACCGACGTGTCCTCGGCGGTGCCGAGCAGCTCGTCGAGGAGGTACCGCGCGAGCGTGGCCGAGGTCGGGTGGTCGAACACCAGGGTCGCCGGCAGCCGCAGTCCGGTCGCCGCCGACAGGCCGTTGCGCAGCTCCACCGCCGTCAGCGAGTCGAGGCCCAGCTCCTGGAACGAGCGCTGCGGGTCGACCAGCGAACCGTCCGCGTGCCCGAGCACCGTCGCCACCCGGCCGCGCACCAGGTCCAGCACCAGGTCGGTGCGGGCCTCCGCGGGCAGGCCGACCAAGCGGTGCGCGAGGTCGGTGGCCTCGCCGGTGCGTGCGACACCGCGTCGGCTTCCGGTGCGGGTACGGGTGCGGACGAGGTGGTGCAGGAGGGCCGGTGTCCCGCCCGCAGCCCGCAGGCCGGGCAGGT
>NZ_BMTT01000067.1 GCF_014649815.1 Streptomyces mutabilis
AGACAACTAGGATGTTGGCTTAGAAGCAGCCATCATTTAAAGAGTGCGTAATAGCTCACTAGTCGAGTGACACTGCGCCGAAAATGTACCGGGGCTAAACATATTACCGAAGCTGTGGATTGTCCTTTGGACAATGGTAGGAGAGCGTTCTAAGGGCGTCGAAGCATGATCGCAAGGACATGTGGAGCGCTTAGAAGTGAGAATGCCGGTGTGAGTAGCGAAAGACGGGTGAGAATCCCGTCCACCGATTGACTAAGGTTTCCAGAGGAAGGCTCGTCCGCTCTGGGTTAGTCGGGTCCTAAGCTGAGGCCGACAGGCGTAGGCGATGGATAACAGGTTGATATTCCTGTACCACCTAGTATCGTTTTAATCGATGGGGGGACGCAGTAGGATAGGCGAAGCGTGCTGTTGGAGTGCACGTCCAAGCAGTAAGGCTGAGTGTTAGGCAAATCCGGCACTCATAAGGCTGAGCTGTGATGGGGAGAGGAAATTGTTTCCTCGAGTCGTTGATTTCACACTGCCGAGAAAAGCCTCTAGATAGATAACAGGTGCCCGTACCGCAAACCGACACAGGTAGTCAAGATGAGAATTCTAAGGTGAGCGAGCGAACTCTCGTTAAGGAACTCGGCAAAATGACCCCGTAACTTCGGGAGAAGGGGTGCTCTTTAGGGTTCACGCCCAGAAGAGCCGCAGTGAATAGGCCCAAGCGACTGTTTATCAAAAACACAGGTCTCTGCTAAACCGTAAGGTGATGTATAGGGGCTGACGCCTGCCCGGTGCTGGAAGGTTAAGAGGAGTGGTTAGCTTCTGCGAAGCTACGAATCGAAGCCCCAGTAAACGGCGGCCGTAACTATAACGGTCCTAAGGTAGCGAAATTCCTTGTCGGGTAAGTTCCGACCTGCACGAATGGCGTAATGATGGCCAGGCTGTCTCCACCCGAGACTCAGTGAAATTGAACTCGCTGTGAAGATGCAGTGTACCCGCGGCAAGACGGAAAGACCCCGTGAACCTTTACTATAGCTTGACACTGAACATTGAGCCTTGATGTGTAGGATAGGTGGGAGGCTTTGAAGTGTGGACGCCAGTCTGCATGGAGCCAACCTTGAAATACCACCCTTTAACGTTTGATGTTCTAACCTAGGCCCATAAACTGGGTCGGGGACCGTGTCTGGTGGGTAGTTTGACTGGGGCGGTCTCCTCCTAAAGAGTAACGGAGGAGCACGAAGGTTGGCTAAGCATGGTCGGACATCATGCGGTTAGTGCAAAGGCATAAGCCAGCTTGACTGCGAGAGTGACGGCTCGAGCAGGTACGAAAGTAGGTCTTAGTGATCCGGTGGTTCTGAATGGAAGGGCCATCGCTCAACGGATAAAAGGTACTCCGGGGATAACAGGCTGATACCGCCCAAGAGTTCATATCGACGGCGGTGTTTGGCACCTCGATGTCGGCTCATCACATCCTGGGGCTGAAGTAGGTCCCAAGGGTATGGCTGTTCGCCATTTAAAGTGGTACGCGAGCTGGGTTTAGAACGTCGTGAGACAGTTCGGTCCCTATCTGCCGTGGGCGTTGGAAGATTGAGAGGGGTTGCTCCTAGTACGAGAGGACCGGAGTGAACGCACCACTGGTGTTCGGGTTGTCATGCCAATGGCATTGCCCGGTAGCTAAGTGCGGAAGAGATAACCGCTGAAAGCATCTAAGCGGGAAACTTGCCTCGAGATGAGTCTTCCCTGTCGCTTTAAGCGACCTAAAGGAACGTTTAAGACTAAGACGTTGATAGGCTGGGTGTGTAAGCGTAGCGATACGTTGAGCTAACCAGTACTAATGAACCGTGAGGCTTAACCTGACAACACCGAAAGTGTTTTGTCAGAGAGACGAAACAATGAAGTCAGCTTGTTTAAGATTAAATTACTGGCGACTTACCGAAAGGAAAGAAGCGAGTAATAGACAGA
>NZ_BMTT01000068.1 GCF_014649815.1 Streptomyces mutabilis
TGGCTGAGTGGTTACGTGAACTGGCGTTAGGTCAGAGACCCAAGCGTCAGCCGAAAAGCGTTGATCCAGCGTTATTGTTTGAGCTTAACCGGATAGAGGTGAACCTCAACCAGATAGCCCGCCATTGCCATCAGGCTCCGGTCTCGATGGCGACGGTCAATATCGCCTTATCGTTACGGCATATTGAGGCCCAGCTTCGGGAGGTGCTCGACCGTGCTGATTAAATTCTTTGGTAACAAAGGCGGTGGCAGTCCGAAAGCCAGCATGGATTATCTGCTTCGTGAGGGCAAAGAAGACACGCAATTTCAGGTCTTACGGGGCGATCCTGACTTGTCGCAGTCTATTGCGGAGAGTTGCGAATTTAAGAATGCGTACACGGTGGGGTGTCTGTCATTTGAGGAAGAAAATATACCCGACCATCACAAAACCGCCATTATGGATAGATTTGAACAGCACGTTTTTTCGGGTTTGGAGAAAGAGCAGTACAACATCACATGGGTTGAGCATACGGATAAAAACCGGTTAGAGCTGAATTTTTACATCCCGAATGTCGAGCTTACCTCACAAAAACGCTTACAACCATACTATGACAAAGCAGATAGACCACTGATTGAGAATTTTAAGCAGGTTATTAATCATGAATACGGACTGTCCGATCCCCATTCACCAGATAAACAGCAAACGCTGATAACCCGTACGGATTTACCGACAGAAAAACAGTCAGCCCTGAAAGAAATTGATACCGGCATATCGGCATTGGTGCAGAAAGGATTGATCCGTAACCGTGATGATGTGATTGAAGCGCTGAAACAATCAGGCTTTGAGATAGCTAGAGTGACACCGAAAAACCTCTCAATCAAAACCGAGGGGCAAAATTTACGTTTAAAAGGGGCGTTCTATGAGCAGGATTTTAAATTTAGCGCAGACGTTCTCCGAGAATGCCAAGCAAGACAGCGAGATTATGACGGAGAAAGTGAAACTCGCTATCGAACAGCACGAGAAAGACTTGAAAGCGCAACTGGCAGACGCCAGCAGGAATTTGAGCGAAAGTATCCAAGCCGAGCAGACGAAATTGATCAGGCGTACCGTGAGCGTGTGGAAATTACCGTTCATCATTCTGGGCGTACTGGTGCTGATATTGGCAGGGGTCAGCCTGTTTCTCACGTACTGGAGCGTGAACGAATACCAGAACCTGACCGAGTGGAAACGGTCAGCCGAGATATACCAGACACAGAGCCACAATATCAAACTGACCAATTGCACCATGGACGACAAGAGCAAGCGACTGTGCGTCGCCGTCGATCCGGAATATCAGAACGAAAACTGGGGCAAGAAGAACGAAACCTACCGAATTTTAGCGAGGTGAGTCACCATGACCGAGACAGAACAACTGTTAGAGAACGCCTTGAATACCTTGTTACAACAGCAAGAGACCGTTATCAGCAATTTATCTCAGCGTGTCGGGGAACTCGAGATACAGAACAGTCAGTTAGCCATGCAATACAGAGAAATCAGTCAACAGTTAACGACTTTAATCGGACTGCTGAACAGGTATCAGAACGACTGAAATACCAGATACAGCAACAGGATAAAAAGCGGAATCGAGGTCTTAATATTGAATTTTAGTGTTTAACTATGTAGTGATTTGGCACTAACTATGTAGTCATTTAGTGTGGATAACTTTTTTCTAATAGCTAAAAAATAAAGAAAACCGCTTCAAGCCACAAACAAGTTTGCGACTTTCATCGGTTTGGCGGTGAAAACCGGACGAAAAAACGGGATGTTAAAAACGTCCTCAAACCCGACAGAAAACGTTATAAACTTTCAGGATAGATTCGGGTGTTACGGGGTGTGTTTGGTGCT
>NZ_BMTT01000069.1 GCF_014649815.1 Streptomyces mutabilis
TCACGGAACCGCGCGAGGGTGGCGTCAGACGTCATTGCAGAGGAGCCCTTTCGAGTGGGTTGCTGCCTTCGGCGATCCGGGCAGCCGAACGCGAAACGGCCCGGGCCGGACGGCAGGTGGGTCGCCCGGCCCGGACCGTCGGTCGCACCGGTCGGGGGGTACTCGGGTCAGGCCGCCTCGGCCGTGCCGAACCAGCGCTCCAGGGCCCCTGACAGACCGGCGGGGTCGCTGCCTTCCCAGGCGATGTATCCGTCGGGGCGGACCAGCAGGGCGGTTGCGCCGTCGAAGGTCTTCGCCGACGGCGGCGTGCCGGTGACGGTGGTGACCCGGCTCCGCCAGCCGGTCGCGGCGGCCCGCAGTGCCGCGTTGTCGGTGAGGTCGAGCAGGACGCCCTGTGCCGGATGCAGCAGTTCGGGGGTGCGGACCGGGCCGTCGGCGGTCTCCAGCGTGCGCGGCGGCAGCCGGCGGCCGACGAGCGGGTGTCCGTCCGCGTCGATGTCGTAGCGGATGTCGATGTGGCTGACGGCGCCCGCCAGCTGGCGCTTGACCTCGGCCAGGGCGATCAGCTCGGCGAACAGCTCGCGCAGCGCCTGGGACTCCTCACCGCCGAAGATGGCCTGGCCCTGGGCTCGGGTGTTCGACAGCAGCCGTGCCCCCACCGGGTGGCGCTCGGCGTGGTAGGTGTCCAACAGGCCCTCGGAGGCCCGGCCCCGGACGGTGGCGGCGAGCTTCCAGCCCAGGTTGACCGCGTCCTGGACGCCGGCGCTCATGCCCTGGCCGCCCACGGGCAGATGGATGTGCGCGGCGTCCCCGGCCAGCAGGACGCGGCCGCGTCGGTACTCGGCCGCCTGCCGGGTGGCGTCGGTGAACGAGCTGACCCACAGCGGGGTGCCGCCCGAGATGTCCTCGCCGGTCACCCGCTTCCACGCCGCGGCGACATCGGCGAACTCCACGTTCTCGCCGGCGCCCAGGAGGGAGGTGTCGTACTCGGACAGGATGACCCGGTCCACCCCGTCGGGCAGCGGGAAGACCTGTACCAGACCGCCGGGCAGCCGCTCGCCGTGCGGGCGTGGCCGCACGCCGCAGCCGACCACGTCCGCGAGGTGCATCACCTGGCTCCCGGACGTGCCGGGAAAGTCGATGCCCGCGGCCTTGCGCACCGTGCTGCGCGCCCCGTCGGCTCCCACCAGGTACCGGCCGCGCAGCTGCTCCCGCCTGCCGTCGGCGGTGACCACGGTGGCCGTGACGCCCTCCGCGTCCTGCTCCAGGGACAGGAACGTCAGACCGCGGCGCAGGTCGGCGCCGAGCTCGCCGGCCCACTCCTCGAGCACCGCCTCGGTCTGGGACTGCGGGATGCCGCGGGCCCCGAAGTTCGCGTCCTCGAGCACGGTGTAGTCGAACGGGACGCCGGCGAAGTGCCCCATCGGGCTGGTCTCCAGGCCGGGGAAGCGCTCGACGAGACCGCGCTGGTCGAACGATTCCAGGGCACGGGTGGTGAAACCGAGCGCCCGTGACTGACCGCTGGGCCGCTCCAGCGCCTCGGCCACGATGACACTCGCCCCGCCCAGGCGCAGTTCACCGGCCAACATCAGACCGGTAGGACCGCCTCCGACGACGATGACGTCCGCATCCAGTTTCCTGGCCATGTCATTCCTTCCCTCATGTGTGTCGGGTTCGTGCGCGAGTGGGGTGCGGGCAGCACGATGCCCCGGGCTCCGTGGGGGGCCCGGGGCATCGCGGTGCCGGGGGTCGTGGCCTGGCAGGCTCAGCCGAACTGGCCCGGCTGGTACTCGCCGCCCGGCTGCG
>NZ_BMTT01000070.1 GCF_014649815.1 Streptomyces mutabilis
AGGAACTAGCATTATAGGTGTATTAAACACCATGAGTTTGATGATGGCTCTGATTGAACGCTGTCCAAGTACTTGACACATGCTAATCGAACGACTAATTAGTTTTAATAAACTAAGTAGTAGTGGTGTACAGGTGAGTAAAAGATAATTTGGCTACCTTAAAGTAAGGGGAAAATCCCTTATAAACGAAAGGAAAATAAAAGTCCGCTTTAAGATGTTAATCTTTATCTCGGGGAGTAGTAGGAAAGGTAATGACTTTTCTAGCTAAAATCCGTAGTCGTGACTGAGAGGTCGATCGACCACATTGGGTCTGAAAAAACCCCAATGCGTATTAGTACAGCAGTGAGGAATATTGGTCAATGGCCGAAAGGCTGAACCAGTAACTTGGAAGAATGTAAGTGTATTATTGTAATACAATAACGATTAACTCGTATAAAATTCTAAATAGGATAATGATAATGACAATTTCCTATTTATAAGTCTTGACCAAATTACGTGCCAGCAGTCGCGGTAATACGTAGAAGACTAGTGTTAGTCATCTTTATTAGGTTTAAAGGGTACCTAGACGGTAAATTAAACTCTAAATGAGTACTTTTTTACTAGAGTTTTATGTGAGAAGGAAGAATTTCTGGAGTAGGGATGAAATACTTTGATACCAGAAGGACTGGTAACGGCGAAGGCATCCTTCTATGTAAAAACTGACGTTGAGGGACGAAGGCTTGGGTAGCAAGAAGGATTAGATACCCTAGTAGTCCAAGCAGAAAATGATGAATGTCATAGGCTAGATTACATTTAGTCTATAAATGAAAGTGTAAGCATTCCACCTCAAGAGTAATATGGCAACATATAAACTGAAATCATTAGACCGTTTCTGAAACCAGTAGTGAAGTATGTTATTTAATTCGATAATCCGCGAAAAACCTTACCACAGTTTGAATAACATTAAATTGTTACAAGCGCTGCACGGCTGTCTTTAGTTAATGTCGTGAGATTTGGTTAACTCCTCTAATTAACGAAAACCCTCACTTTATTTGAATACATAAAGTGGTTCGCCACTACATTGGACCAGATAATAGGGATTAAGACAAGTCATCATGGCCTAAATACTGTGGGCTATAGACGTGCCACATACGCCTTAACAAAGGGATGCGATATTGTGAAATGGAGCTAATCCCCAAAATTGGATATAATATGGATTGTAGTCTGTAACTCGACTACATGAATAAGGAATTACTAGTAATCGTGAATCACCATCGTCACGGTGAATTTAATCTCAGTTAGGTACTAACCACTCGTCAGGCGCTGAAAGGAGTATGTGCAATAAGTTTGATTTACCTAGGTATTAGTATATACAATCAGGTTTATATATATATAGGTTAAATTTTCGTATGCATGACTTTGATTGGTGTTAAGTCGAAATACGGTTCGTGTAATGGAAATTGCACGGGATTCATAACTTTTAACTAAAAAAATTATATAATAAGGAAGGGTCCGTTTGTTGGTTGACGGGTTGAGCTGTAAACTCAATGGCTATATGCCATCAAAGGT
>NZ_BMTT01000071.1 GCF_014649815.1 Streptomyces mutabilis
CAAGGCCGTGAAGTTATGGCTCGGGTGGGGTTGTCCAGGGAGTCGTAAGGTGCGGTTTCGCCGGACATGAGGAGCGGAGCCCCGGTAGAACTGGCAGTCGACCAAGACAAGCCGTTCACAAAAACCGGAGGCTCCGCTGTCCGGACAGTCTGCCATCACACGTGTCGTCACGGTGGCCGGAGGGCGGTTTGCGCCCGGTCATCTCGGCGAACTCACTCAGCTCATACCGTTCGAGATGGTCGATGCGGCACTGAGCGCGACCAGGTCCGTGCAGGCGCGGCTGCGGGATCTGCCCTCCCGGGTCGTGGTGTATCTGATCCTGGCCGCGTGCCTGTTCCCGGAGACGGGTTACCTCGGTGTGTGGCGCAAGCTCACCGGGGGGCTGGCCGGTCTGCCGGTGGCCACGCCGTCGGCGAGCGCGCTGGCTCAGGCCCGTCGCCGTGTCGGCGGCAAGCCGCTGCGGTGGCTGTTTGACCTGCTCAAAGGCCCGGATGCCACTGGGCACGGGCCGGGGATCCGCTGGCGTGGGCTGCTGGTGGTCGCGCTGGACGGCACCACGCTCACCGTCCCCGACAGCCCCGCTGTCCTGACCAGGTTCACCAAGCAGGCGGGCAACCACGGCGGCACCGGCTACCCACAGGTCCGCCTGCTCGCCCTGGTCGCCTGCGGCACCCGCACCCTCATCGACGCCGTCTTCGGCCCCACCACCGCGGGCGAGACCACCTACGCCCCCCGCCTGCTGCCCAGCCTGCGGCCCGGGATGATCCTGCTCGCGGACCGCAACTTCGCCGCCCAAAAACTGGTGGCCGACATCGCGGCCACCCGGGCCGAGGTTCTGGTCCGGCTGAAGAACGCCCGCCGGATGCCGGTCCTGGCCCGCCACCGGGACGGTTCCTACCTCTCCACCCTCGGCGGGCTGCGCGTCCGCGTCGTCGACTGCGAGATCACCGTCACCACGACCGCCGGGAAACACACCGGCCTCTACCGGCTCGCCACCACGCTGCTCGACCCCCACCGCCACCCGGCGGGTGAACTGGCCACGCTCTACCACCAGCGCTGGGAGATCGAAACGGCCTACCTGGAACTGAAGTCCACCATCCTCGGTGGCCGAATCCTGCGGGCCCGCACCCCCGAGGGCATCGACCAGGAGATCTACGCCCTGCTGGTGGTCTACCAGCTACTGCGGACCGTCATGGCGGACGCGACCAGCACGCAAGCGTGCACCGATCCGGACCGGGCCAGCTTCTCCATCGCCTGGCAGGCCGCCCGCGACCAGGTGGTCCTGGCCGCGGGCGTCATCGCCGGCACCGTCATCGATCTCGTCGGCGCCATCGGCCGACACATCCTGGCCGGCCCGCTGCCCGCACGGCGACTACGCATTAGCCCCCGCATCGTCAAACGCGCCATCTCCAAGTACCAGGCCCGCGGCCCTCACATCGACCGGACCAGCTACAAGGCCACCACCGGCATCAACATCCTCGCGTCTCCAGAACCTTGACAACCCGCCCCAACCCCCAAACTTCACGGCCTTGG
>NZ_BMTT01000072.1 GCF_014649815.1 Streptomyces mutabilis
TTAATAATGATGCACTTAAATTCCAAGTACTTGAAGAATTGCCACAACAAATCAAAGATTACTTAAGTAATTTTGAAATCAGGGAAATTCGTATTATTAAAAGTGTTTTACTCAAAGGGAAAAAATCTTTTAACAACACATTTAATACATATTATCGTTTAGAAGATGTCGAATTTGAACTTGTCAGTGTTTTAAAACGTTTTAAAGCCATGCTGCTACAAAAGAATGAAACCGTTGAAGCTATGCAAGGATATTTAATGCAATCGATTAAAGCTGAACTTGAAGGAATACACACACTTAATATGCGTCGTCAAAACATGAAAAAACATAATATCTTTAACCAATAATTTAGATAATCTTATAGCAATCAAAGAGACTTCAAAATACTCGGTTAAATCATCTGATTTTTTAACTGATGGATGATGAAAAAAATCAAGAAATCGTGAATGATTTGGAAATATGTGGTTGCGTAAGCAACGAGATAATCATTCAGCATATGCGTTTATCAAACGTCTCATTAAACAATTTGGTAAACCTCAAAAGGTAGTTACAGATCAGGCACCTTCAACGAAGGTAGCAATGGCTAAAGTAATTAAAGCTTTTAAACTTAAACCTGACTGTCATTGTACATCGAAATATCTGAATAACCTCATTGAGCAAGATCACCGTCATATTAAAGTAAGAAAGACAAGATATCAAAGTATCAATACGGCAAAGAATACTTTAAAAGGTATTGAATGTATTTACGCTCTATATAAAAAGAACCGCAGGTCTCTTCAGATCTACGGATTTTCCCCATGCCACGAAATTAGCATCATGCTAGCAAGTTAAGCGAACACTGACATGATAAATTAGTGGTTAGCTATATTTTTTTACTTTGCAACAGAACCATTACAAACCTGTCGCAAATATCAAAGCAATTAAACCGAATAAAAAAGGCGATAAAGATATACAAGCTGCAATTAAGGAGACATCAAAATACTCGGTTAAGTCGTCCGATTATTTAACAGGAAACCATGAAAAAGATGCAGAAATTGTTCAAGATTTAGAACAAGGTTTATACAGAAAACGTATGTTAAGTTACGGTGGTTTACTTAAACAAAAACATAAACTTTTAAATTTAGATGATGCCGAAGATGGTAACTTAATTCAAACAAGTGATGAAGAAAAAACGACAGAAGAAGAACAAAAAGCTCATTCAATTACGGCAATTTGGAATTTTGAAAAGCAAAATTACTTCTTAAAAAATTTGTAATGTTGTCTAAATATAATAATATTCTTTGTAAGAATTTCAGAAAAATGGCTACCATTTGGCTCCCTTTTAGTTCCCAAATGGCTCCCTTTTTATGTATCCATTTGGTATACATTTTTTATTTTTGGTATCCATTTAGGGTACATTTTTGATTTTGGGTAGCTATTCGGTAGCTTTTGTGTAGCCGTTCGGAAGACATATAACAATTTTTATCGCATAAATAGGAATCCCATTTGACACTGTCAAATCAATATTTTGC
>NZ_BMTT01000073.1 GCF_014649815.1 Streptomyces mutabilis
TGTGCCGGCTGAACTAATGAAATCCATATAATAAATGTGAAAATCGCGATACCTACAACGATAGGTACAAAATATCCAGAAATAATATCTGCTAGTCTTTGTATTGGCGCTTTAGAACCTTGCGCTTCTTCGACAACTTTAACAATGGAGGCAAGAGCTGTATCTTTACCAACTTTTGTTGCTTCAACAGTAATTGCTCCATTTTTATTCATTGTTGATCCTATAACATTATCATTTTGCATTTTTTCAACAGGAATAGATTCACCTGTCAACATTGACTCGTCAATTGAAGTCATACCTTTAATTATTTTGCCATCTACTGGTATTTTTTCTCCTGGTTTGATAACTAAATAGTCTCCTTCTTTTACCTCACTTAAAGGAACCATAGTCTCTTCACCGTTGCGTAATATACGTGCTTCTTTAGCTTGTAAATTCAACAATTTACTTAACGCATTTGTTGTTTGTGTTTTAGCACGTGCTTCTAAATACTTTCCGAAAAGAATTAAAGTAATTAATACAGCACTTGTTTCAAAATATAGGTGTGGCTCATAATTTGTATTAATTAACCACTTAATCGATTCATAAATACTATAAAAGAAGGCTGCGCTTGTACCTAAAGCGACAAGAACATCCATATTTGCTGACCCATTACGAAGGTTTTTATAAGCGCCTACATAAAATTGCCAACCAATAACAAATTGAACAGGCGTTGCTAATACAAATTGGAACCACGGGTTCATAAATATATGTGGTATTTGAATACCAAATAAATGAACGAACATTGTCATTAACAATGGAGCTGCTAAAACAGCTGAAACAACTAATTTAATTAACTGTCGTTTTAATTGTTTTTCTTTTTGGGAACTTTTTTCTGATGCTTCTTTTTTAGGTTGTGCCTCATACCCTAGGTTTTTAATACGTTGTTGAAATTCATCTACAGACGTCATATCAGGGTTGTATTCTACAGTAGCACTTTCTGTGATTAAATTAACTGTAGCCTTATTTACACCTGAGATTCGATTTAAAACTTTTTCGATTTTATTCGAACAAGCTGCACACGTCATTCCCATTACATCGAGATCCACTTTTTCGGTTAAAACTCCATAACCTGTTTTTTGAATTGTATTTGCAATATCTTCTAATGATGTAACATTGGGGTTATATTCAATTGTAGCTTTCTCTGTAGAAGGATTTACATTAGCGTTAACTTCATCTAATTTATTTAGATTTTTTTCTACTTTATTCGAGCAAGCTGCACATGTCATGCCTGTGATACCTAATGAGGTTTTTTTAATATTTTCACTCAATTATTTCTTTCCTCCTATTTTGAAAATTGTTTTAATACAACCATCAATTCTTTGATACTTTCTTCTCCGTTGCCATTTTTAATACCTTCACTTACACAATTAGATATATGGTCTTCAGTTACTATAAAACCCACTTGTTTTAGGGCTGATTGTATT
>NZ_BMTT01000074.1 GCF_014649815.1 Streptomyces mutabilis
AAATAGGTTATGCAAGAGTGTCAACTGGTTTGCAAAATTTGAATTTGCAGGAAGATCGATTAAATCAATATGGTTGTGAAAAATATTTAGCGATCACATAAGTGGATCAAAAAGTAAACGTCCTGGTTTAGATAAAGCCATTGAATTTGCGAGGTCAGGAGATACGATTGTTGTTTGGAGACTAGATAGACTAGGCCGTAACATGGAAGATTTAATCACATTAGTTAATGAACTTAATAATCGAGGCGTGAGTTTTCATAGTTTAGAAGAAAATATAACAATGGATAAATCAAGTTCTACAGGACAATTGTTATTTCATTTATTCGCAGCATTTGCAGAATTTGAACGTAATTTAATTTTAGAACGTTCTTCAGCGGGGCGAATTGCAGCTCGTGCTAGAGGACGTTATGGAGGTCGACCCGAAAAATTAAATAAACAAGATTTGACTTTACTTAAAACACTTTATGATAATGGAACACCAATTAAAACTATTGCAGAGCAGTGGAAAGTTTCACGTACAACAATCTATCGTTATCTCAATAAGTTAAATAACCAAGAAAATAAAGGGAAATAAAAATATTACTAAATTTTAAGAAAGCTAAGAATCAGACAGGATTACACCCTAATCATACAAAATGAATTGTTGAAATTACAGCAATTAAAATGTATGATTAGGGTGTATATTAATTATGAGGTGAAACTAAATGATTGTGGGCTATGCGCGGGTATCATCAGTAGATCAAAATTTAGAAAGACAACTTGAAAATTTAAAAACATTTGGTGCTGAAAAAATTTTTACAGAAAAACAATCAGGTCAATCTATAGAAAACAGACCCGTCTTTCAAGAAGCATTGAACTTTGTGAGAATGGGAGATCGTTTTGTCGTGGAATCAATTGATCGTTTAGGTCGTAATTATGATGAAGTCATTAATACCGTTAATTATCTTAAAGAGAAAGAAGTACAATTGATGATTACCAGTCTACCAATGATGAATGAAGTCATTGGTAATCCATTATTAGATAAATTTATGAAAGATTTAATTATACAGATATTAGCAATGGTTTCAGAACAAGAAAGAAATGAAAGTAAGCGCAGACAAGCACAAGGCATTAAAGCTGTTAAAGAAAAAGGTGTATATAAAGGACGCCCATTATTGTATTCTGCAGATGCAAAAGATCCACAAAAACCCATTATCTATCATCGAGTTGTAGAAATGTTAGAACAAGTCAATACAATTGGTAAAGAAGTCAATATCACAAGACACACGGTTCATAGGATTAAACAGAATAAAAACATATAAATGTGTTCTATTTCAATCAAAGAGAAAAAGTGAGTGACAATCTAGTATATACAGAAGTTTTCCTACACGCTGACACCATTTAGACATGTTAAATGCACGTCATCAAGCGATGAACGACATGGTAAGAAATGATACACGTAT
>NZ_BMTT01000075.1 GCF_014649815.1 Streptomyces mutabilis
TACTCCAGTTAGAAATCGTTGCCTGAGCTGGTTCTTCTTCGGTAGTGGCAGTGGCGGGCGGTCGCTTGGTGTTGTCTGCGCCAGAGGGACCAGTTCAGGGCGTGGATGACTGCTCCGGTGCGGGGTGTGGGGCGAGGCAGAAGAGTGTCCAGGAGTCTGCGGATCTCTGCCACTGTGAAGCGGATGGTGCTGGTGGGGTCGTTTCTGCGGCCCCCCTTTCGGTGGTCTGGGCCGCGACGACAGACAGAAACGCGTGGGCGAGCATGGCCAGGGTGATGTGGCGATACCAGCCCGGATAGCGGCGGACCTCGTACTGGTCGAGGCCGCATTCGTTCTTGGCGGCTTGGAAGGCTTCCTCGATCGCCCAGCGCGAGCCGGCGATTCGGACCAGGTCAGCAACGCTGGTGCCGTTGGGGGCGTAGGCGAGGTAGTAGGCGATCTCGTCCGGGCGGGCCAGGCTGCGGCGGCCCAGTACCCACCGCTCGTGGGTGGGCCGGTCGCCGTCGAAGGCGCCGATCGCCGGCAGGCGTGCGGCGGCCCAGTCGTAGAGGCGCGGGCCTTTGGCACCGTCGCCGCAGGAGTGGCGTTCCCATGCTTCGCCGGGGGCATCAGCGATGGCGCGGTCGATACGGCCGAAGGGAGCGTGCAGTTGCTGTGACTTCGGCACGGCCAGGACGTAGCCGACCCCGGCTTCTTCCAGGGTGCGGCGCATGCGCCATTCCTGTCCGTAGGCGCAGTCGCCCGTCACCCAGGCGACCGGCAGGCGTGAGGCCAGCGCCCGCAGGATCATCGCGCGGGCCAGCTCGCCCTTGGTCGCAAAACCGCGACTGTCAGGGACCTTTGCCGCCCGGCACCGGTCCGCATCCGAGATCCAGGACTTCGGCAGATACAGCTCCCGGTCCACCAGCGCTCTGCCCTTGGCCGAGGCATAGGCGGCGAAGACTCCGATCTGGCAGTTCTCCGTTCGGCCGGCCGTACCCGAGTACTGCCTTTGCACCCCAGCGGACGTGGTGCCCTTCTTGAGGAAGCCGGTGTCGTCCACGATCAGGACTCCGTCCGGGGCGCCGAGGCGCTCGGCGACGTACTGCTGCAGGTCGTCCCGGACCGCATCGACGTCCCAGGCTGCACCGTTCAGCAGATGCTGGAAGCCTGCTGGCCCGCGGTGACCTGCGTACTCGGCGAGCTGCCAGCCGTTCTTCCGCTCCACCGGAGCCAGCAGACCACGCACGTAGTCCCGCATCCGCCACCGCAGATCCACCCTTGAGAACCGGCCCGCAACCCGCGCGAACACCGACTCCAACTCCGCAGCCCACAAGCAGGCTTCATCCATCCCCACCATGTCCAGCACAACGAAACCGACCAGCTCAGGCAACGATTTCTAACTGGAGTACTA
>NZ_BMTT01000076.1 GCF_014649815.1 Streptomyces mutabilis
CTCCACCCGCGCCGAGTAAGCACGCGTGAGATCAGAAGCGAGCGGACCCAACGACCACCCGTCGCCCGCGATGTGATGCACCACCAGCAGCAGCACGTACTCCTGCGACGAGAGTTCGAAGAGGTCGGCGCGCAGCGGGGTCTCGGTGGCCAGGTCGAAGGCGTACCGGGCCGCTGACTTCAGGGCGTCCGGCAGCTCGGCGTCGGTCGTGGGGTGGACGGCGAGGTGGGGAACTGCTGCCTCGGGTGACAGCACCTGTTGGCAGGGGACGCCCTCGGCCTCGGGGAACACCGTCCGCAGACTCTCGTGCCGGGCCACCACGTCACCGACAGCGGCCCGCAGCGCGTCACGGTCCAACTCACCGCTCAGCCGCAGGGCCAGCGGGATGTTGTACGTGGCGCTCGGCCCCTCCATCTTGTGGATGAACCACAGCCTGCGCTGGGCGAAGGACAGCGGCATGACCTCGGGTCGCCGGCGGACGGCGAGGGCCAGGCGCCCGGGGGCGGCGGTGTCGAGGAGTGCCGCCACCGCGGCCGGCGTCGGGCCCTCGAACAGCGCACGCAGCTCCAGCTCCACGCCGAACGCGGCACGGATCTGAGCGATGAGACGGGTGGCCAGCAGCGAGTGTCCGCCCAGGTCGAAGAAGTCGTCGTCGACGCCGACCCGCGGCAGTCCCAGCACCTGCGCGAACAGATCGCACACGATCTGCTCCTGCGGCGTGCGCGCCCCTCGTCCCGACCCGGCCGACGCGAACTCCGGCGCGGGCAAGGCCGCCCGGTCCAGCTTGCCGTTGGCCGTCAAGGGCAACCGGTCGAGGGGGACGATGGCCGACGGGACCATGTAGTCGGGCAGATGGTCGCGGGTGTGCTCACGGAGCTTGGTGACCAGGGCGCCGGTGCCGCGGCGGGCGGCGGGGTTGGTCGCCCACGTGGACAGGGGTGCGGTGGAGGTGCTGGTGGGGAGCGCGGCGTACGTGCCGACGGGGGCGCGGCCGGACAGCCGGCTCCGGTCGACGAAGACGACGTCCACGGCGTCGGTGTCCTGGGTGTTCCAGGTGATGCCGGTCCAGTAGCCGTGCTCGTCGCCCAGGGCGTGGAAGGCCTCGAGGCCGGTGGATGATGCGGTGGGGCGGTCGGGCAGGGGGGCGCTCTCTTCGAGGGCCTGCCGCACGGCGAGTTCATGTACGAGACGGGGGTTCGGGACGCCGGTGAGGCGGAGTTCCGCGGGCCTTTCGCCGGCCAACTGCTGCCTGAGCCCTTGGAGGTTGGCTTGGGCGTCGGCGTGAGCGAGCCAGGGTCGGGTGGGGGCGTCGTCGAGGGGGTGGGGGGTGATGCCGGTCTTGTAGAGGGTGGC
>NZ_BMTT01000077.1 GCF_014649815.1 Streptomyces mutabilis
ATCCATACTTATTACTTCTTAGAAGAAATAATAATTAATATTTATCCAATGTTCCGCTACCCCACATATACAATATTAATATTATAAATATGTGTACAAGGTTTCGGTATATTGTTTAGATCCGTTAAATTTTCGGTGTTTTTTTCTAAATTTAATTAATCAGTGCTCTGTTACGAGGTCTTCAAAAAATGGCCGCTTCTAAGCCTATTTCCTGATTGTTTTTAAAAAAAACATCCTTAATTTCACTCAACAATAATTTTGGAACCTTAACTCTTGTTCTGGGCTGTTTCCCTTTAGACATACAACCTTATCGCACTATGTCCGATTATTCAACATTCATCTTTGCCATTCCGAGTGCAAATACTCTCCGGTAAAGTCACTACAACCCCCCGATGTTGACAAAATCAAAAGATATTGTCCGAGATCACAGTTCTGTACCTGCTAAGATGTTAATTAAATTACCTACTTATATAGGTTTCGCGGAAAACCAGCTATACTAGTCAGTTTTGTCTTTCACTAACTTACCACAATTCTTCGGATATCTATACAACGATAACCCGTTCGGGCTTTTATAACCCTGACCATGGTAAGATCACTAGCCTTCGGGTCTAATTCTAGATACTAATTCATTTTTTCATAATTGGTTTATCTAAGCTAGCTCTATAACTTACCCTTGAAGGTCCATCTCCCTTCAACTTATTTTATAGAACATTGCTTGCATCTAAAATTAACTTGCTGACCCATTATGCAAAAGGTACGCTCTTATTATTTATTTAAATTTCACTCGAGCTGCTTATAAAACTACTATTTCAAATTTTACCTCACGGTACTTATCACTATCGCTTATATATCATATTTAGCCTTAGAGGAAGGTTCCCCTATATTCAAACAGATTTTAATCCATTTTACTTTAACAAGTTTTGTTAATAGGCTCTTGTTATTTAGTTTGCACCAAATAACAATCTCGTTTGATTTCTTTTCCTAAAGTTACTAAGATATTTCAATTCACTTCGTTTATTATTCGATTTCTCTTAGAAACTAGATTTACTAGTTATTCTTTAATATATAGCTAATTATCCATAATAATTTCTTTATATACTTGCCATGCGCAAAGCGCATGAAATATATCTTTCATATTGTCTATATTGCAAAATACACTCATAAATTAAATTTATACTTCAGGTTATTATGATTCGAACATAACTACTCCTCAACCCAAATGAGACGCCTAACCAACCTGGCTCTAACCTGTAATTTATATAATTATTATACTTCAGTGATAACCTCCTCCACCGTATATGTATTGGTAATATAAAAATATATTAT
>NZ_BMTT01000078.1 GCF_014649815.1 Streptomyces mutabilis
ACTTTTAGTATCTAAAGCATAAACACCAATATGAGCATTATATTTTTTTTCTAAATCATTTAACTCTTTGGCATGTGAACTGTTTGAATTACATGCACTTAAAACTAAAGCAATTGCAATTAAAAATATTAACTTTTTCAAAATAAACCCTCCAATATTACAGTTGTAATTTTTACAAATTAATAATATTACAATTGTAATATTGGTGTCAATTGTTTATTATAAATAATTGAAAGAAGGTGTCAAAATGGCTAAATTACTAATAATGAGCGTAGTAAGCTTTTGTTTTATATTTCTATTGTTAGTATTTTTTAGGTATATATTAAAACGCTATTTTAATTATAGTTTAAATTATAAAGTTTGGTATCTAACTGTGCTTGCTGGATTAATTCCTTTTATCCCAATTAAATTCTCTTTTATAAAATTTAATAATGTGAATAATCAATCGCCCACAGTTGAAAGTAGGTCACACGACTTGAACCATAACATAAATACCACCAAACCTGTTCAAGAGTTCACAACAGATATCCATAAGTTTAATTGGGATTCAATTGATAATATCTGCACAGTTATTTGGATAGTTTTGGTTATTATTTTAAGTTTTAAATTTTTGAAATCCTTATTATATCTTAAATATTTAAAGAGACAGTCACTTTATCTAAACGAAAATGAAAAAAATAAAATAGATACGATACTTTTCAACCATCAATATAAAAAAAATATTGTGATTCGAAAAGCAGAGACTATTCAATCTCCAATAACTTTTTGGTATGGGAAATATATTATTTTGATTCCTAGTTCATATTTTAAAAGTGTAATTGACAAAAGACTAAAATATATAATATTGCATGAATATGCTCATGCTAAAAATAGAGATACTTTACATTTAATTATCTTTAATATCTTCTCTATTGTTATGAGTTACAATCCATTAATACATATTGTAAAAAGAAAGATAATTCATGACAATGAAGTAGAAGCCGATAGATTTGTTCTTAATAATATTAACAAAAATGAATTTAAAACTTATGCGGAATCTATTATGGACTCCGTATTAAATATTCCATTTTTTAATAAAAATATATTAAGCCATTCATTTAATGGTAAAAAGTCATTACTCAAAAGAAGATTAATTAATATAAAAGAAGCCAATTTGAAAAAACAGTCCAAATTAATTCCAATTTTTATTTGTATTTTTACTTTTTTGCTCATGGTAATTCAAAGCCAGTTTTTGATGGGGCAATCCATAACTGATTATAATTATAAAAAGCCCTTACAGAACGATCACCAAATTTTAGATGAAAGTAAAA
>NZ_BMTT01000079.1 GCF_014649815.1 Streptomyces mutabilis
CAATTGCAACCAGATTTATATGGGATTTTCACCTACCCTAGAGTAGTCTAGCTTATATAATGATAGACTCAGCCTACCCTATACCTCCATCCCGGCCAAGATTGTCGCTTCCCGAGTAAAAGTGATCGAGCAAAATAAAAAAGTATCTAAGCCTACCCTACACCCGTCCATACTGTATACCAGACTTCTACCTACCCTGTGCCTACCCTGTACCTACCCTGGACCATCCGATCAGACTTGCCTACCCTGCACCACGCCAAAACCGGGCCCAGACCAGTTCCCGGACCGGATCCGCCCAAGTCTTCCCGGCTCCCCTCCACCTCCAGACAATTCTCTTCCCCAAATACAAGCACACCGACACCGCGCCTCTTAACAACTTTTTTACTTTTACCTACCCTGGGGCACGCGATGGGCCCCGGCCCGGCCGGATTGCTCCCTCTCACATATCCACCGACGATGTTTGAGTTGGATGCACGCCAGACCGGACTCGCGGGCCACTTTTGAATTTCCGCAAAAATCAATAGTATGGCAAAACAAAAAAATCGACTCACGGCCACCAGACTGCAAAACCATTTCGCACGCATAGGCCAGTACTGGCCGCATAGATATTTACCTACCCTATACCTGCCCTAGACTATATATCTTGCTGGCAATCAATTTCTGGTAGAAAGAACTTGCCTACCCTGTACCTAACCTAGACCACACATCTCAACACGAATCGCTTCCTGACGACGATAGAAGTTACCTACCCTGCAGCGCCCGCATCTCGTTTCAACGCTCTCAGATCCATCAGCCAGAGAACCAACATCCAGATCGGCCAGGTCTAAGCTGCTTACCCTGTACCTACCCTGGACCACGCTCGCTCTGTTCTACACGGGAGCCGACATCGAATTCGACCAAGACAAACCAGCCTACCCTAGACCCCCTCCATCTCACATCCTCTGCGGCCGGCCCTCGAATCGATCCTCGAATCGACCAAGACCGAGCCGCCTACCCTGCACCGTCCAGCACACAGCCGCACACAGCCATGCCAGACTCGACGGAATCGAATTCCACCAAGTCTAACTCGACTACCCTGCACCGTCCGTCCGGAGACGACACATCAAAAATCCCACAACCCCTACAAGTCTCCAGAAATCCGGAGAACCCATTGGGGAAATCGAGGCGAAGGACGGCTTACCCTCAGCAGATCGTAACAACAAGGCTACTCTACTGCTTACAGGACCGTTTCGCACAGCTAAGTCGTCTGCAAAGGATTTGACCCCGCTCGTGTTGAAATTACAATACGCGAAATACCACGACAC
>NZ_BMTT01000080.1 GCF_014649815.1 Streptomyces mutabilis
GATGAACGCTGGCGGCGTGCCTAATACATGCAAGTCGAGCGAACAGACGGGGAGCTTGCTCCTCTGACGTTAGCGGCGGACGGGTGAGTAACACGTGGATAACCTACCTATAAGACTGGGATAACTTCGGGAAACCGGAGCTAATACCGGATAATATATTGAACCGCATGGTTCAATAGTGAAAGACGGTTTTGCTGTCACTTATAGATGGATCCGCGCCGCATTAGCTAGTTGGTAAGGTAACGGCTTACCAAGGCAACGATGCGTAGCCGACCTGAGAGGGTGATCGGCCACACTGGAACTGAGACACGGTCCAGACTCCTACGGGAGGCAGCAGTAGGGAATCTTCCGCAATGGGCGAAAGCCTGACGGAGCAACGCCGCGTGAGTGATGAAGGTCTTCGGATCGTAAAACTCTGTTATTAGGGAAGAACAAATGTGTAAGTAACTATGCACGTCTTGACGGTACCTAATCAGAAAGCCACGGCTAACTACGTGCCAGCAGCCGCGGTAATACGTAGGTGGCAAGCGTTATCCGGAATTATTGGGCGTAAAGCGCGCGTAGGCGGTTTTTTAAGTCTGATGTGAAAGCCCACGGCTCAACCGTGGAGGGTCATTGGAAACTGGAAAACTTGAGTGCAGAAGAGGAAAGTGGAATTCCATGTGTAGCGGTGAAATGCGCAGAGATATGGAGGAACACCAGTGGCGAAGGCGACTTTCTGGTCTGTAACTGACGCTGATGTGCGAAAGCGTGGGGATCAAACAGGATTAGATACCCTGGTAGTCCACGCCGTAAACGATGAGTGCTAAGTGTTAGGGGGTTTCTGCCCCTTAGTGCTGCAGCTAACGCATTAAGCACTCCGCCTGGGGAGTACGACCGCAAGGTTGAAACTCAAAGGAATTGACGGGGACCCGCACAAGCGGTGGAGCATGTGGTTTAATTCGAAGCAACGCGAAGAACCTTACCAAATCTTGACATCCTCTGACCCCTCTAGAGATAGAGTTTTCCCCTTCGGGGGACAGAGTGACAGGTGGTGCATGGTTGTCGTCAGCTCGTGTCGTGAGATGTTGGGTTAAGTCCCGCAACGAGCGCAACCCTTAAGCTTAGTTGCCATCATTAAGTTGGGCACTCTAAGTTGACTGCCGGTGACAAACCGGAGGAAGGTGGGGATGACGTCAAATCATCATGCCCCTTATGATTTGGGCTACACACGTGCTACAATGGACAATACAAAGGGCAGCGAAACCGCGAGGTCAAGCAAATCCCATA
>NZ_BMTT01000081.1 GCF_014649815.1 Streptomyces mutabilis
CTGCACATGACCGTGCAGACCGCCGTGCTCATCGAGACCCTGGTCGCCCTGGGCGCCGAGGTCCGCTGGGCCTCGTGCAACATCTTCTCCACCCAGGACCACGCCGCGGCCGCCATCGCCGTCGGCCCGAACGGCACGCCCGACAACCCGCAGGGCGTCCCGGTCTTCGCCTGGAAGGGCGAGACGCTCGAGGAGTACTGGTGGTGCACGGAGCAGGCCCTGACCTGGCCGGACACCCCCACCGGCGGCCCGAACATGATCCTGGACGACGGCGGTGACGCCACCCTCCTGGTCCACAAGGGCGTCGAGTACGAGAAGGACGGCAAGGTCCCCTCGCCCGACACCGCCGAGTCCGACGAGCACCGCG
The DNA here is from genome assembly GCF_014649815.1 of Streptomyces mutabilis. GTDB lineage: Bacteria > Actinomycetota > Actinomycetes > Streptomycetales > Streptomycetaceae > Streptomyces > Streptomyces mutabilis. The sequence continues at coordinate 368 of NZ_BMTT01000081.1, forward strand.
TCATCCTGGAGCTGCTCACCCGCACGGTGAGCCAGAGCCCCCAGAAGTGGACCCGGCTGGCGTCCGAGATCCGCGGCGTGACCGAGGAGACCACGACCGGCGTCCACCGCCTGTACGAGATGCACCGCGACGGCACCCTGCTGTTCCCGGCGATCAACGTCAACGACGCGGTGACGAAGTCGAAGTTCGACAACAAGTACGGCTGCCGCCACTCCCTGATCGACGGCATCAACCGAGCCACCGACGTCCTCATCGGCGGCAAGACCGCCGTCGTCTGCGGCTACGGCGATGTCGGCAAGGGCTGCGCGGAGTCCCTGCGCGGCCAGGGCGCCCGCGTGATCGTCACCGAGATCGACCCGATCTGCGCCCTGCAGGCGGCGATGGACGGCTACCAGGTCACGACGCTGGACGAGGTCGTCGACCAGGCCGACATCTTCGTCACCACGACGGGCAACAAGGACATCATCATGGCCTCGGACATGGCCAAGATGAAGCACCAGGCGATCATCGGCAACATCGGCCACTTCGACAACGAGATCGACATGGCCGGCCTCGCCAAGATCCCCGGCATCGTCAAGGACGAGGTCAAGCCGCAGGTCCACACCTGGACCTTCCCCGACGGCAAGGTCCTCATCGTGCTGTCCGAAGGCCGCCTGCTGAACCTGGGCAACGCCACCGGTCACCCGTCGTTCGTGATGTCCAACTCCTTCGCGGACCAGACCCTGGCCCAGATCGAGCTGTTCACCAAGCCCGACGCATACCCGACCGACGTCTACGTGCTGCCCAAGCACCTGGACGAGAAGGTCGCCCGTCTCCACCTCGACGCCCTCGGCGTCAAGCTGACCACGCTCCGTCCGGAGCAGGCCGAGTACATCGGCGTCAAGGTCGAGGGCCCGTACAAG
>NZ_BMTT01000082.1 GCF_014649815.1 Streptomyces mutabilis
AGTACATGTGATGTACGGTGGTAAAGTTGTGAAATCTGGAGGTCCCGAATTGGCTAAACGCCTTGAAGAAGAAGGCTATGAATGGGTTAAAGAAGAATTTGGTGCTGCTGAATAGTCATATTCCAAAATTAGCATTGAGATGTTCACATAAAATGATGAAACTGAACATTCGAAGTAAAATTTATTTCATCAAGTAGGAGGAAAAAGTGATGACAACTAAAACTTTGAACATTTCTGAAGAACAACTTGTTGATTATTCTAAAGCGCACAATGAACCTTCTTGGATGACAGAGTTACGTAAAAAAGCGTTGAAATTAACAGAAACTTTAGAAATGCCAAAACCTGATAAAACGAAATTAAGAAAATGGGATTTTGATACGTTTAAACAACACCATACAACAGGAGAAGCATACACTCAGTTAACTGATTTACCAAAATCTGTTAAAGAAATCATTGATGTTGAAAACTCAGAAAACTTAATCATTCAACATAATAATGAATTGGCATATACACAAGTATCGGATCAAGCTAAACATGATGGTGTGATTATTGAAGGTCTATCTGAAGCACTAGTCAACCATAGTGATTTAGTTCAAAAGTACTTTATGACTAAAGCAGTAGATGTTGATGAACATCGTTTAACAGCATTACATACTGCATTAGTAAACGGTGGTATTTTTGTTTATGTACCTAAAAATACTGTTGTAGAACATCCTATACAGTACGTTGTTTTACATGATGATGAACAAGCGAGCTTTTACAATCACGTCATCATTGTTACAGAAGAAAGTGCAGAAGTTACCTATGTAGAGAACTATCTTTCTACTACTAGTGGTGAAGATAACCAACTTAATATTGTGTCAGAGGTTATCGCTGGCGCAAACTCTAACGTCACATATGGTTCAGTTGATTATTTAGATAAAGGATTTACAGGTCATATAATTCGTCGTGGTTCTGCAGATGCAGATGCTTCTATCAATTGGGCACTAGGTTTGATGAATGAAGGTAGCCAAATTATAGATAATACTACAAATCTAAACGGTGATCGTTCAACAAGTGCATTGAAATCAGTTGTTGTTGGCACAGGTGATCAAAAAATAAATTTAACTTCCAAAATTGTTCAATACGGTAAAGAAACAGATGGGTATATATTGAAACATGGTGTTATGAAAGAAAATGCATCTTCTGTATTTAATGGAATTGGCTACATTAAACATGGTGGTACGAAATCTATTGCGAACCA
>NZ_BMTT01000083.1 GCF_014649815.1 Streptomyces mutabilis
ATTATCAAAAGAAGAAAATAGAAAAAATAAATTAAAACAAGAGATAGCTGGAAAAGAAAGGCAAGGAAAATAATAGTGGCAGGAATAAAAGGCAAGTATTGGCAAGATATAACCGATGGTTCAAATACCTATAAAATGGATCATCTACATCCATTTAGTTTTACTCATAGAAAACAGGATAACACTAGTGTTTGTATACATGTATCATTTGAAAATCATGTATTTACAGATGAAAAAGAAACATCTCACATACAAATAGATGGCCGATACTTCAGTTTAAATCGTTATGAATGTAGTAAACAACTCAGAGAGTTGATAACAACAAATTTTATGGATAATCATGTAGTGGTATACAAAAACAAGAAAAATAATGAAAGCTACTACTACACTGAAAAATATGATTACGCTATATTTTTCAATATGGCAAAAATCGATAACAATACATTAAAAATGAAAGTAATTAGTGCCTATGAAGTTGATTCATTGGGAAAAAGCTCGTTACGTCAAGGCGAAAAAATAACAGCTTCATTTCTGACTCATTTAAAACTGATTGGAAAATCTTATCTAAAAAAAACAAAAAAGCGCTAAATGCCCTTCCATGTTCCGGTCTTATCTTTATTTATTATCCCGCTCTCAGGCTGGGAGTGGATGAACCACCGATGATGACACCCTAGTAATTTACTAGTTCCGGTCTGTATCACTCATAAACTTCAGATAAATTATACTCAAAAAAGATCAAAGATGCCAATGCTGGATTTAAACCCCCATTGACAGAAGAGGTTATTAATAATGGTCAACAAACAAAACCAAGAACAGAAACTCAAGGTTTTAGACCTTCAAGCCACCTTCAGCACCAAAAATAAAAACTCGAAAGTAAGTTCTCATAGGATGATTTTACGTTAAAAAGCCCTTAATCAGCGGTTAAGGACTTTCCTTATTTTTAATACTTAAGCGTACTGTATCAGCTTCCAAGTAACAGCTTGATTATTATAAGGTGGGAATCTGTTACCTTTAGCTATTGGAGCTGTAGTTGATGGAGTACCAACAACTTTCCAAACGCCACTTTCAGGGCAATTTTGCCCTGTGGTTCCAGTTGTACCTATAGGACTTTTTGACATAAAACTATCCTTAGTAAAAAAATACGGTCAAAATTAACCATAATTTATATATGGTCTATTTTAGTTCATATCAACTAAGATTAATCTCAAACACAATCCTAGATTAAGTACATC
>NZ_BMTT01000084.1 GCF_014649815.1 Streptomyces mutabilis
TAGTCTTTTTATTTTGCATTTTAAGCCCTTTCTAGGACATTTAATCATTCCACGTATAAAAATAACTAAAAACTTTTTTCGTTCAACAGAGAGACGATAAATCATTTTAAAATTCATTTTCTAAATCTTTTAGAATACGAAATATGTTTTTCTATCTCGGTTATTCTTCTTAATAAAAAGCTAAAGCCTTAAAAAATAGGTGTATAATGTAACTCTTGTATTTTAAATATTTTAAAGAGCATAAGAGGAATCCTGAACAGAAATGTCTTCAAATGTCTCCATTCGGTAGCCATTTCTGTTCAAAATATTGATTTGACAGTGTCAAATGGGATTCCTTTTTATGCGATAAAAATTGTTATATGACTCCTGAAGGGCTACACAAAAGCTACCGAATAGCTACCCAAAATCAAAAATGTCTCCCAAATGGCTCCCTTTTTATGTAGCCATTTGGGAGCTAAAAGGGAGCCGAATGGTAGCCATTTTTAAAATAGCTTCTTACTTTTTGTCTGCCAAAATTCTATTTTCCGAGTGTAAAATATCACTATCCTTATTTTGTAAGTACTTTGAATAATTTTCTCTACTCATAAAAAATCGACTCCTTAATTTAATTTAAGAAGTCGCTCACCCGAATATATACCTTGAAGAAAAAACTAATATCGTTTAATATCTAGATATACAAAATATAAAAAACAACTTAATGTTTTTCCTTGGGTAAGTCGCATTCACAAACTTTGGCGGGGGAAGCTTGGTCTATTATGACCAAGCTTTTTGGTGTTTATAAACCTATGTCAAAAATTTCTTTCAACAACAAAAAACGCCTTAACCCTTTATTGACAAGGAATAAAGCCTTAATTCAAAAATTGAGTTATTTCTATATAGTATCAAGACAAGAAGAAACTCGTTTCAAAAAAGCCAAAAAATCTCATCGTTAAATACTTTTGAATGCACTATGATTAAATAAATGTTAAAGTGAAAATATAATTCTCGAACATCATTAATTCTTTTAACATGAAATAGTTCTTCTACCAACCCATAGTCACTCAATAATTGAGTGACTATTTTTAATGGTTTTGGATGAGATGAAAATAAATAAGTGTTAAAGTAAAAATATAGCATTATCCTCATTCACATTTAGTTTTAGTCTTTTAATGTGAAGTGATCTTCGCCCAAAAATAGCTACTCACAAATTGAGTGGCTATTTTTTAATG
>NZ_BMTT01000085.1 GCF_014649815.1 Streptomyces mutabilis
CGGCGGAAGATGACGTTGGCCGCCCCCTCCGCGCCCATCACGGCGATCTCGTTGGTCGGCCAGGCGTAGGTGAGGTCCGCACCGATGGACTGGGAGTCCATGACGATGTACGCGCCGCCGTACGCCTTGCGCAGGATCAGCGAGATCCGCGGGACGGTGGCGTTGCAGTAGGCGTAGAGCAGCTTGGCGCCGTGGCGGATGATGCCGCCGTGCTCCTGGTCGACGCCCGGCAGGAAGCCGGGGACGTCCAGGAAGGTGACGATCGGGATGTTGAAGGCGTCGCACATCTGGACGAAGCGTGCGGCCTTCTCGCTCGCCTCGATGTCGAGGACGCCGGCCAGGGCCTGCGGCTGGTTGGCGACGATGCCGACGACCCGGCCGTCGAGGCGGGCCAGGGCGCAGATGATGTTGCGTGCCCAGCGCTCGTGGACCTCCAGGTACTCGCCGTCGTCGACGATCTCCTCGATGACCTTGGCCATGTCGTACGGCCGGTTGCCGTCCGCCGGCACGAGGTCGAGGAGGGTGTCGCCGCGGCGGTCCGCCGGGTCGGAGGACTCGTGGCGGGGCGGGTTCTCCCGGTTGTTCTGCGGGAGCAGGGACAGGAGGTAGCGCACTTCGGCCAGGCAGGTCTCCTCGTCGTCGTAGGCGAAGTGGCAGACGCCGCTCGTCTCGGCGTGCACGTCGGCGCCGCCGAGGCCGTTCTGGGTGATCTCCTCGCCGGTGACGGCCTTGACCACGTCCGGACCGGTGATGAACATCTGCGAGGTGTCGCGGACCATGAACACGAAGTCCGTCAGGGCGGGGCTGTAGGCCGCGCCGCCCGCGCACGGGCCGAGCATCACCGAGATCTGCGGGATGACACCGGACGCCCTGGTGTTGCGCTGGAAGATCCCGCCGTACCCGGCCAGCGCGGAGACGCCCTCCTGGATGCGGGCACCCGCACCGTCGTTCAGGGACACCAGCGGGGCACCGGCCGCGATGGCCATGTCCATGATTTTGTGGATCTTCGTGGCGTGGGCCTCGCCCAGCGCGCCGCCGAAGATCCGGAAGTCGTGCGCGTAGACGAAGACCGTACGGCCCTCGACCGTGCCCCAGCCGGTGATGACACCGTCCGTGTACGGCTTCTTGGTCTCCAGGCCGAACCCGGTCGCCCGGTGCCGCCGCAACTGCTCGACCTCCCGGAA
>NZ_BMTT01000086.1 GCF_014649815.1 Streptomyces mutabilis
CCCGGTTGGCGGCGGCGTTGACGCCCGAGGTGGACGCGGTACTGGCCCGGCACCCGCTGCGGGAACTGGTCACCACCTCCGACCCGCTGCCCCTGCTCGTGGAACGCGAACGCGCCCTGTACGGCGCCTGGTACGAGTTCTTCCCCCGCTCCGAGGGCACCCCCGCCCGGCCCCACGGCACCTTCCGCACCGCCGCCCGCCGCCTTGCGGCGATCGCCGCCATGGGCTTCGACGTCGTCTACCTCCCACCCGTCCACCCCATCGGCACCACCCACCGCAAGGGCCGCAACAACACCCTCTCCGCCACCCCCGACGACGTCGGCGTCCCCTGGGCCATCGGCTCCCCCGAAGGCGGCCACGACGCCGTCCACCCCGACCTCGGCACCCTCGACGACTTCGACCGCTTCGTCACCGAGGCCGGACGGCTGGGCATGGAAGTCGCCCTCGACTTCGCCCTCCAGTGCTCCCCCGACCACCCCTGGGTCCACAAACACCCCGACTGGTTCCACCACCGCCCCGACGGCACCATCGCCCACGCCGAGAACCCGCCCAAGAAGTACCAGGACATCTACCCCATCGCCTTCGACGCCGACATGGACGGAATCGTCGCCGAGACCGTACGGGTACTCCGCTTCTGGATGAGCCACGGCGTACGGATCTTCCGCGTCGACAACCCCCACACCAAACCCGTCGTGTTCTGGGAGAGGGTCATCGGCGAGATCAACCACGCCGACCCCGACGTCATCTTCCTCGCCGAGGCCTTCACCCGCCCCGCGATGATGCACACCCTCGCCCAGATCGGCTTCCAGCAGTCCTACACCTACTTCACCTGGCGCAACACCAAGCGGGAACTGACCGAGTACCTCACCGAACTGTCGGGGGACGCCGCCTCCTACATGCGGCCCAACTTCTTCGCCAACACCCCCGACATCCTGCACGCCTACCTCCAGCACGGCGGCCGCCCCGCCTTCGAGGTCCGCGCCGTCCTCGCCGCCACCCTCTCCCCCACCTGGGGCATCTACAGCGGCTACGAACTCTGCGAGAACACCCCCCTGCGCGAAGGCAGCGAGGAATACCTCGACAGCGAGAAGTACCAGCTCAAACCCCGCGACTGGGCCACCGCCACCCGCGAGGGCACCACCATCGCCCCCCTCATCACCCGCCTCAACACCATCCGCCG
>NZ_BMTT01000087.1 GCF_014649815.1 Streptomyces mutabilis
TAGTCTTTATCAAACTTTACACCTAATATATTACTAAAATTTTTTAAGTTTTTTAATCCCGATAGGTCTTGATATAGCTTAGGATGTTCAATTAAATAACCAATTTTTTGATTTTGGTCAAAATCAACTTTGCCTTTAAAGTTCGCAATATTGCCGTTCATAATTTTCATAATGGTAGTTTTTCCGACTCCATTTTTCCCAATTAATCCAACGATATGGCTAGAATCAAATGAAAAATTTAAATGATCTAATACAGTATTATCTTTGTACTTTTTAGTAATATTCGTTATTTTCATTTTATTCTCCTTATTTAAAATTGCTAATACAGTTATGCTATTAACATAACACCAATATATAACTTTCAAAACATTGTAGTATAGAGATTAATTTATGAATAGAATGTACAATTTTACCACCTATGTAATTAGTTATATTAAATAACAATAAAGAAACAAAAAATCGTCATGACGGCATTTGTCTCTTTTTGTCATTATTACACTTTATATATCACTTTAACGACGCATTTTCATACTTTTTCATTTGCGATTATTTTGTATGTTTATTCGGTTTAAGATCTTCTAAAAAGATTGCTTACATTCATATAATAATCAATGTAAGCAAGTTGGATTGATGGTTAATGACGGTATCGATTAAATCTTTAGAAACGAGACGCCTTTTGGTTGATATAAGCATTATGTTGCAATTTGGAATGTTCATCATTGCATTTATCGGTCTTGTTATCGAACTTATTAAATTAAGAAAAAAATAATTATTCCCAACTTTTGACCGAGTAAGAATGGTTAAGTAATTCCGAAAAATCACCGTCTTTTTAACAGGGTTACTAAGGTACGAGTGTTACTAGCACTTGTGTTTTTTTCATCATTTTTAGTATATCTTTTCTTTCAAAAATTTAATTTTGAATTAACTTTCGTGTTCATTTTTTAGGTAAGGAGTAGTTTATAAGTATGAATAAATTAAAAGTTGCAGAAATTAGAAAACAAAAATCTTTAACTCAATAAAACTTAGAAAAAAGTCTATGTAACCGTTAACGAACTATTTGAGTATCACGGGAAAGAGAAAGAAATAATGGAAGTATCTAAACAGCAATAAAACCAGATTAATTACCAAAAAATGAAATATTTACTATT
>NZ_BMTT01000088.1 GCF_014649815.1 Streptomyces mutabilis
CATTGTTACTATTGGTCCACGCTGTATGTGAGACAGGCTAGTAAACTTAGGGGTCAAAAGTCTGACTACACCCGCCATTTCGGCAAAAAATGCAATGAATTCAAACTCGATTTTCTCAACCAATTTAAATGATATTGATCTACAAATTGATTATATGGATTCCCCATATCAGTACTTTGTATACCAGCCGCGTGCTAGGCGTACAGCCTGAAGTCTACGTGGCATAGAGCGAATAAGGCGATCTATTCGCTCCTGAGGAATAGCCCACCAAGCAGCTTGAATACTCTCCCTAAATTGCGTCCAATCAATCTGTGATCTGCCGCCTAGAAAGAGCTCTGGATAGAGCTCTAAAAGCTTCTTTTTAAGCAGGTTCCAGAGGTGCTCAATAGGATTTAAATCAGGCGAGTGTGCAGGCCAATCCGGCACCCAAATTCCATGCCTTTCAAGCCAGTCCTGCGCCTCGTAGGAAACATGAATCTTTGCATTATCTTGTTGGAATATAGAGCCAGGCTTGTAGATTGGTAGAAGCCCCTTTTCTAGGCAGGCAAGGTAGGATTTGGTGGAGTATCCACCTCGAGGCGATACTTCATCGCGTTCTAGAACGACCAATTCAGATCGGCCACCAATCCATATAGCGCCCCAAACCATTTGAGAAATATCTTTTCCATGGTTTGTTAGATTAACTAGATCTTTTCTATATGCTTCATTAGAAAAGCGGAACACATATTGGGTTGAATTATTCGACTTTCGTTGGACAGAACATTCGTCCGAAAACATCATTTCAGATAAATAGGTAGAATTGGCCCACGTACGCGCGAATTGAAGGCGTTTTTTAGCCACATCAGGTCTTAGAGGTATACGCTTCTTAGCTTTCCATTTTTTTAATTGAAAAGTCCTAAGTACGCGCTTAATAGTAGAGTGAGAGATTGAAAAACCACTGCTAGCGATCAGGGCCTTGTAGCCTATCTTTGGCCTCCGGCGGGCAAGCAGATATATATAGCGCTTTTCAGCGAAGGTAAGCTTCTGAGGCCTGCCCTTTCTAGGCTTGCTTTTCAAGGTGTGGTGGTGCTGAAAGCGTTTTTTGGTTGAGTAAATAGTAGAGCGACAGACGTTAAATTGCTTCGCAAGTTGAGTAGGCGATATATT
>NZ_BMTT01000089.1 GCF_014649815.1 Streptomyces mutabilis
GGGTGCGGACGAGGTGGTGCAGGAGGGCCGGTGTCCCGCCCGCAGCCCGCAGGCCGGGCAGGTCCAGCCGGACCGGCACCACCGCCGCCTCGTCCGCGGCATCGAACAGGGCCAGGCCCTCGGCGGCGGTCAGCGGCAGCACGCCCGCCCGCCGCATCCGCGCCAGATCCGCCCCGGCCAGCTCCCCGGTCATGCCCGCGCCCGGCTCCCACGGCCCCCAGGCCAGCGACACCCCCGGCCAGCCCCGCGCCCGGCGGTGCACGGCCAGCGCATCCAGGAACGCATTGCCCGCCGCATAGTTGGCCTGCCCGGCCGCGCCCAGCACCCCCGCCACCGACGAGAACATCACGAACCGATCCACATCGCCGACCAGCTCGTGCAGATGCCACGCCGCATCCACCTTCGGCCGCAGCACCCGCTCCAGCCGCTCCGGCGTCATCGACTCCAGCACCCCGTCGTCCAGCACCCCCGCCGCATGCACCACCCCCGACACCGACCGGCCGGCCAGCACCGCCGCCAGCGCCGCCCGGTCCGCCACATCACACGCCACCACCTCGGCCGCCGCCCCCAGCCCGGCCAGCTCCGCCACCAGCTCCGCCGCGCCCTCGGCCGCCGGACCCCGCCGGCCCAGCAGCAGCAGCCGGCGCACCCCGTGCGCGGCCACCACATGCCGCGCCACCAGCGCCCCCAGACCGCCCACCCCGCCAGTGACCACCACCGTCCCGTCACCGTCCCACGCCCGGGGCGTCACCGCCTCCGCCTGGGCCCGCACCAGCCGCGCCCCGAACGCCGCACCCCCGCGCACCACCACCTGGGGCTCGTCCGTGACCACCGGCGCCCCGCCGCCCTCCACATCCACCAGATGGAACCGGCCCGGGAACTCCGTCTGCGCCGACCGCACCAGCCCCCACACCACCGCCGCCGCCGGATCCGCCCCACTGACCACACCCCGGGTCACGAACACCACCCGCGCATCCGGCCCCTGCACCACCTCCAACGCCCGCGCCGCCAGCGCATGCGCCGACGCCACCACATCCTCACCTCCCACCAACTCCACGAACCGCACCCCACCCGCATCCACCGACGGCACCGGCACCGACCACTCCACCCGATACA
>NZ_BMTT01000090.1 GCF_014649815.1 Streptomyces mutabilis
AACTATACTGCGGCTCAACTCAAGCAATTAAATTATGGTAATGAAAACTTGGGAAGTTATAAAAGCTATTGGATGGAAGATAGTTTGAAAATATCTAATCTTGAACAAGTAATAGTTTTTAAAAATATGATGGAACAAAATAAGCATTTTAGTAAAAAAGCAAAGAATCAATTATCTTCTTCATTATTGATTAAGAAAAATGAAAAGTATGAACTGTATGGGAAAACAGGTACAGGTATAGTAAACGGGAAGTATAATAATGGGTGGTTTGTAGGTTACGTAATTACAAATCATGATAAGTATTATTTTGCTACACATTTATCAGATGGAAAGCCGTCTGGGAAAAATGCTGAATTAATCAGTGAAAAAATATTAAAAGAAATGGGTGTTTTAAATGGCCAATAAGCAAGTTGAAATATCTATGGCTGAATGGGATGTTATGAATATAATATGGGATAAAAAATCAGTATCAGCTAATGAAATTGTAGTTGAAATTCAAAAATATAAAGAAGTTAGCGATAAAACGATTAGAACATTAATCACAAGACTATATAAAAAAGAGATTATAAAACGATACAAATCAGAGAATATTTATTTTTACTCATCAAATATTAAAGAAGACGATATTAAAATGAAAACTGCTAAAACCTTTCTTAATAAACTGTATGGAGGGGACATGAAAAGTTTAGTGCTGAATTTTGCGAAAAATGAAGAATTAAATAACAAAGAAATTGAAGAATTGCGAGACATTTTAAATGATATTAGTAAAAAGTAATTAGAGATATGTTTCAAACATAATACATATGTAAACTATGCTTGACTCTTATTAAATTAGTTTTGTTAATAACATTTAAAATATTTTATTAAATATGAGAGTGTACAGAAAATAACCATTTTCTGTACACTCTCTTTTTATACCTAGATATATAGCTAGTATACATATTTTAGTGTTCAATAACCCAATAGGAAATCTATGTTCATAAATATAGTTAGAATTAAGTTATGGTACAATGAAAATGCATATAGGAGGTTTGTATTTTGAAAATAGGTTATGAAAGAGTGTCAACTGGTTTGCAAAATTT
>NZ_BMTT01000091.1 GCF_014649815.1 Streptomyces mutabilis
CCGGTCCGGCTCCCGCGCACCCCTGGGCACCGTCCTGCCCGCCGTCACCTGCGCCGCCCAGTCCACCTTCCTCACCGGCACGATGCCCAGCGAGCACGGCATCGTCGGCAACGGCTGGTACTTCCGCGAACTCGGCGACGTCCTGCTCTGGCGCCAGCACAACGGACTCGTCACCGGCGACAAACTCTGGGACGCCGCCCGCCGCGCCCACCCCGGCTACACCGTCGCCAACATCTGCTGGTGGTACGCCATGGGCGCCGACACCGACATCACCGTCACCCCCCGCCCCGTCTACTACGCCGACGGCCGCAAGGAACCCGACTGCTACACCAGGCCCCCGGCCCTGCACGACGAACTCACCGAGAAGCTCGGCACCTTCCCCCTCTTCCACTTCTGGGGACCCGGCGCCGACCTGGTCTCCAGCCAGTGGATCATCGACGCCACCCGACACATCATGGCGACCCGGCACCCCGACCTGACACTCTGCTACCTCCCCCACCTCGACTACGACCTCCAGCGCTACGGCCCCGACGACCCGCGCTCCCAGAAGGCCGCGGCCGACCTCGACACGGCGATGGCCCCGCTCCTCGACGACGCCCGCGCCGAGGGACGCACCGTCGTCGCGCTCTCCGAGTACGGCATCACCCCCGTCAGCCGGCCCGTGGACATCAACCGCGCCCTGCGCCGCGCCGGCCTGCTCGAGGTGCACACCCAGGACGGCATGGAGTACCTCGACCCGATGACCTCCCGCGCCTTCGCGGTCGCCGACCACCAGATCGCCCACGTGTACGTCCGGCGCCCCGAGGACCTCGACGCCACCCGAGCCGCCCTCGACGGACTGCCGGGCATCGAGCAACTCCTCGACGACGAGGGCAAGAAGGCCCACCGCCTCGACCACCCCCGCGCCGGCGAACTCGTCGCCGTCGCCGAACCCGACGCCTGGTTCACCTACTACTGGCTCGACGACGACCGCGCCCCCGACTTCGCGCAACTCGTCGAGATCCACCGCAAACCCGGCTACGACCCGGTCGAGCTGTTCATGGACCCCCACGACCCCTAC
>NZ_BMTT01000092.1 GCF_014649815.1 Streptomyces mutabilis
ATGAGTGAGAAAACTAAGAAAAGCATTCGTATAGCATTATCTTTTGCACAAGTAGTAGTACAGTCATTTATAGTTTATTATGCTTACAAGCAATATAAATTATCTAAAGAAAATTAATTTTTGATTATGTAATAAGTTTTGGTACTAATATTCGGGTGGGCGACTTCTTAAATTAAATTAAGGAGTCGATTTTTTATGAGTAGAAAAGAGCAAGAAATTCATTCAAAGCAAAGCACATTACAAGAAGTTACAAATTACACCTCAACCGGATACTCTAATAGCCGGTTAGGAGTGCATTCTGTGCACCCACAAAATCCTAAATTAAGTTTTGACGCTATGACAATAGTTGGAAATCTCAGTCGTGACAACGCTCAAAAGCTATCGTCATTTATGAGTATCGAACCACAAATTCCATGTTAATTCATGAAGAAGACAAATGGGGAGAATTGAATAAAAGAACTAAATATAAATATAAAAATTTAACAATTACAAAAGCAAATAGAATTTTGGCAGACAAAAGGTAAGAAGCTATTTTAAAAATGGCTACCATTTGACTCCCTTTTAGCTCCCAAATGGCTCCATAAAAAGGGAGCTATTTGGGAGCTATTTTTGATTTTATGTAGCCATTTGGGAGTCATTTTTGATTTTGGGTAGCTATTCGGTAGCTTTTGTGTAGTCGTTCGGGAGTCATATAACAATTTTTATCGCATAAATAGGAATCCCATTTGACACTGTCAAATCAATATTTTGCACAGAAACGGCTACCGAATGGCTACATACGGAGACATTTCTGTGTAGGATTCCTCTTATGCTCTTTTAAAATATTTTAAAATATAAAAGTTACATTATACACCTATTTTTTTCAGGTTTTAGCTTTTTATTGAGAAGGATAATTAAAATAAAAAAACATATTTTTTTCTGAAAGTGTTGAGAAATAAATTTTAAAATGATTTATAGCCTCTCTGTTGAACAAAAAAAGTTTTTAGTCATTTTTATACGTGGAATGATTAAATGTCCTAGAAAGGGCTTAAAATGCAAAATAAAAAGACTA
>NZ_BMTT01000093.1 GCF_014649815.1 Streptomyces mutabilis
CCGCGCCGACCACCAGGTCAAGGTCCGCGGCTTCCGCATCGAACCCGGCGAGATCGAGAACGTGCTGACCGACCACCCCGACATCGCCGAGGCGGCGGTGATGGTCCGCGAGGAGCAGGCAGGCGATGCCCGCCTCATCGCTTACGTGGTGGCACGGGGAGCCCTGTGCGCCGGGGACGTACGGGAGTTCGCGCGGGACCGGCTGCCCGACTACATGCTGCCGGCCGCCGTCGTCGTACTGGACCGCATGCCGCTCACCGCCAACGGCAAACTGGACAAGGCGGCGCTTCCGGAGCCGGACTTCAGCGTTCCCAGGTCGGGGCGGGAGGCGCGCACGCCGCAGGAGCAGATCGTGTGCGATCTGTTCGCGCAGGTGCTGGGGCTGCCCCGGGTCGGCGTCGACGACCACTTCTTCGACCTGGGCGGACACTCGCTGCTGGCCACCCGTCTCATCGCCCGGATCCGTGCCGCGTTCGGAGTCGAGCTGGAGCTGCGCGCGCTGTTCGACGGGCCGACGCCGGCCACGGTGGCGGCACTCCTCGACACCGCGGGACCCGCTCGGCCGCCCCTGGCGGCGCGGGAACGCCCGCCGGCCCTTCCTCTCTCGTCCGCCCAGCGGCGGCTGTGGTTCCTGCACAAGATGGAGGGGCCGAGCGCCACGTACAACATTCCCCTCGTCGTACGGCTGACCGGCACATTGGACCGTGTGGCGCTGCGGGCCGCTCTCGGTGACGTGGTGGCCCGGCACGAGAGTCTGCGGACGGTGTTCCCGGAGGCCGACGGCGCTCCGTACCAGCACGTCCTCGACAGCGTGAGCGTCGAGTTGCCCGTCACCGACGTCACCGAGACGGAGCTGCCGGACGCCCTGGAGTCAGCCGCCCGGTACGCCTTCGACCTGGCAACCGACATCCCCCTTCGCGCCAAGCTGTTCCGTCTCGCCCCCGACCGCCATGTCCTCGTCCTGGTCCTGCATCACATTGCGGGTGACGGGTGGTCGTTGGGTCCGCTCGCTTCTGATCTCACGCGTGCTTACTCGGCGCGGGTGGAG
>NZ_BMTT01000094.1 GCF_014649815.1 Streptomyces mutabilis
CGCTCCCGCGCAGCATTATCCAAGCCACAATAATATTAATAAACAAGCCTACCAAGGCGATAATTAACATGCCTGTAGAAGCTACCTCAGGGGGGTTTTTAAATCTCTCAATAGCTTCATAAAAAATATAGATAGCTATTAACATCAAAGTAATACCATTAAGTACAGCTGCTAGTATTTCAAACCTTTTGTAGCCAAAAGTTTTATTTGTATTAGCTTGCTTCGCTCCTAAAGTAAATGCAATTAAAGCAATACCTAAAGAAATAGAATCACTTAACATATGACCAGCATCTGAAATTAACGCAAGACTGTTAGTAAAGAAACCACCTAACCCTTCTACAATCATGTAACTTGTAATAATAATAAAACTAATTAATAAAGTCTTTTTGTTCGCGCCATGTGTATGATTATGATTGTGATCGTTTTCCATTTAATCCCTCCTCTTTTTAATGATGAAAAATATTTTCTATAATTTGAATTTTTGTTTTTATAACTATAGAGTTAAAAAATATAAAATTTCAATTAATGTTTTGTTACTCGAAGAAAATCATACTAACTTATGAATATATGCTCATATATTCATAAGTTAGTATGATTTTTATCCTTTGTCAATATAGAAATGCTTTGTATTTTGTATATTAAATAAAAACCCTACTTTGCTTTGGACAGTAGTGGGATTTTTGCATATGATAAACCACACTTCACTTGCTAAATATTAACTATATTATAATTAACAAGTGATAATTTCTTTTTAGAGAAAATAATGTATTCACGCCTTTAGGCGTGAATACATTATTTTTTTTTGAATAGTTTAGAAAAGATAGATTGTTTTTGTTCATTTTTTTTTGATGCTTTTGGAGTAATGATATCTTCTTTTGAATCTATATTATCAGTTTCTATTTTTTTGGTATTACTTAATATATTTTGGCTATTTAAATTCAAAGATTGTTCTTGTTTTAATGCAATTGTTAAATCGTCAATTTGTCGATTCTTTTGTCGAATTTCTGATTCTAAATGCTCTATGTATTTATCGATATAACT
>NZ_BMTT01000095.1 GCF_014649815.1 Streptomyces mutabilis
CCGAAGACAAGCCCGCCGGATCCCAGCACATCGGCATGCGCAAGGAGATCGACAGCGGCTTCGCCCTCAAAACCCTGACCTCCACCGGCGACGACCGCCTCCTGGGCACCACCTCCGGCGGTGCGCTGTACGAGTACGTCATCAGCAGCAGCGGGACCTGGAGCCGCAACGACCTGAAGACCGACGGTTGGTCCGCCTTCGACCAGCTCCTCTCCCCCGGCGCCGGCGTCTACTACGGCCGCGTCCCCACCACCGGCGCCATGTACTGGTACAAGGACGCCGACCCGACAGACAAGAGCGGCGCCGACATCGCCTACCACACCTCCGACCCGGTCGACGCCTCCGGCTGGACGCAGCAGCTGCTGTCCGCGGCGCCCAACTCTTACAAGTGCGCCGCTCTCGACCGAGACGACATCGCCGCGGTCAAGGCGGCTGGCCGCGAGATGATGAACGCGCACGACACCGCCTGGGCCAACTCCACCGAGTGGTCCTGTCTGGAAAACCTCTGGGACGAGGAGAGCGGCTGGCGCTGGAACGCGTCGAACCCCTCCGGCGCTTACGGCATCCCGCAGTCCCTGCCCGGCTCGAAAATGGGCACCGCGGGCGCCGACTGGCAGACCAACCCGCTCACGCAGATCAAGTGGGGCCTCGGCTACGTCGACGACCGTTACGGCTCCCCCTGCGGCGCCTGGCGCTTCTTCCAGGCGAACAACTGGTACTGATCCGCGCCCGGCCTGCATGCCGCCGGCCGTCGGCACCCTTCACAGACTTCCGGCCCCATTTCAGGGCTGCCCGGACACCTTCACCTCAGGAGACATCGAACATGTTCCGCACCAGCAGAACCCTGCGCACCGCCGTCACCGCCGTCGCCGCCGGCGCCTTCTCCCTCGGCCTCGTCACCGCGAACACCGGCACGGCCGCGGCCGCGGAAACGGTGTGCTCGGGCACGGCCTCGGTCTACGGCATTCTTCCGGACGGCCGCCTGACCTACTCCGCGATCAACCCGACCAACGGC
>NZ_BMTT01000096.1 GCF_014649815.1 Streptomyces mutabilis
CTAGGACTTGTCCGGTCGATCAAGTTCGCAGCCAGATGACCAGGGCTGCTGCCATGGCGGTGCCGAGGAAGACGTACCCGCGCTTGTCGTAACGGGTGGCGACTGCCCGGAACTGCTTCAGGCGATTGATCGCCCGTTCGACGGTGTTGCGCTTCTTGTAGCGGTCTTCGTCGAAGCCGGGAGGTCGTCCGCCGCGCGAGCCCTTTCGCAGGCGGGCGGCCTGGCTGTCGGTCTTCTCCGGGATCGTGTGGCGAATGCCCCGTCGTCGCAGGTACTCGCGGCAGGGTCCGTTGCTGTAAGCCTTGTCGGCCGCCAGACTGTCGGGCTTCTTGCGCGGCCTGCCCGAACCGGTCCTGGGGATGCGAATCTTCTCCAGGACCGGCTTGAACTGAGCGCAGTCCGCCCGCTGTCCACCCGTCAGGACCAGGGACATCGGGCGGCAGCGGCCGTCCGCGCTCAGGTGGAGCTTGCTGGTGAACCCGCCCCGCGAGCGCCCCAAGCCCTCACTTCCAGCACCACCTCCACCAGGCGGGCGACCAGGCTCTGCCACGGCGTTTCGTCCTGGTGTTCCACTTCTTCGGCCCCCTTTGTCGCGGGTGCCGGCGGCGGCTCGGTCCGAGCGCCGGCAGCGTGCTGATGAGCGCGCACGATGGTGGAATCAACCGCGATGTCCCAGTCGATCTCACCTGCCGCGTCGGCCGCGGCCTGGACTTGCTGGAGCAGGCGCTCCCACGTTCCGTCGGCCGACCACAGTCGGTGGCGTTCATAGACGGTCTTCCACGGCCCGAACCGTTCGGGCAGGTCACGCCACTGAACTCCGGTCCGCACCCGGTGCAGGATCCCGTCGATCACCTGCCGGTGGTCCCGCCACCTGCCACAACGCCTGTTGCTGACCGGCAAGAACGGCCGAAGCCGTTCCCACTCCGCATCTGTCAGATCACCCCGCCCCATGTCCACATCAACGACCCGGGCGCGGAGCAGTCACATGATCCGCCGGACAAGTCCTA
>NZ_BMTT01000097.1 GCF_014649815.1 Streptomyces mutabilis
GAGGCGTTCTTCGCCGGCACGGTTGCCCGCCGGGTGGACCTGCCGACCTACGCCTTCCAGCACACCTACTACTGGCCGGAGACGTACGGGTCGGCTGGCGACGTGTCCGGGGCCGGGCTCGAGTCCGTGGAGCACCCGCTGCTCGGCGCCGCCGTCGAGCTGCCGGACGACGGCGGCGTCATCCTGACCGGCCGACTGTCCTTGCGGACGCACCCGTGGCTGGCGGATCACGTGGTACACGGCCGGGTGCTGTTCCCCGGCACCGGTTTCGTGGAGCTGGCGCTGCGCGCCGGCGACGAGACCGGCCTGCAGCAGATCGAGGAGCTGACGCTGGCCGTCCCGCTGGTGCTGCCCGAGACCGGCGCGGTCGCCGTGCAGGTGCGGGGTTCGGCCCCCGACGCGAACGGCCGCGCCGAACTCGACATCTACTCCCGCGACCGCGACGGAGAGGAATGGATCCGGCACGCCACCGGCGTCCTCACCGCGGCGGCCGTCGAACCGGCCTGGGACGCGGCGCACTGGCCGCCCGCCGGAGCCGTCGCGCTCGACCTCGCCGGCTTCTACGACGGAACCGGCTACGGACCGACCTTCCAGGGCGTCACTGCCGCCTGGCGCGTCGGCGACGACGTGTTCGCCGAGGTCACGCTGCCGGAGCGGGTCCGCGACGTGGCGGCCTTCGGCATCCACCCCGCGCTGCTCGACGCCGTGCTCCACGGGGCCGCGTTCCTCGAGGGCGCCGAGCCCGGCACGCTGCTGCCGTACGCGTGGACGGGCGTGGGACTGCACGCGAGCGGCGCGGCCACCGTGCGGGTGCGACTGAGCGGCTCCGCGTCCGCCGGCATCGGGATCGCGGTCGCCGACGGCACCGGCGGGCCTGTCGCGACGGTCGGCACGCTGCACCTGCGAGCCCCCGAACGCCTGGACCGCGCGGATTCGCTGTATCGGGTGGAGTGGTCGGTGCCGGTGCCGTCGGTGGATGCGGGTGGGGTGCGGTTCGTGG
>NZ_BMTT01000098.1 GCF_014649815.1 Streptomyces mutabilis
GTGCAGTCCATGACCACGACCCGTACGTCCGACATCGGGGCGACGCTCCAGCAGATCGCCGAGCTGACGGCGTCCGGCTGCCAGATCGTGCGCGTGGCCTGCCCCACCCAGGACGACGCGGACGCCCTCCCGGTGATCGCGAAGAAGTCGCAGATCCCGGTGATCGCCGACATCCACTTCCAGCCGAAGTACGTGTTCGCCGCGATCGAGGCGGGCTGCGCGGCGGTCCGGGTGAACCCGGGCAACATCAAGAAGTTCGACGACCAGGTCAAGGAGATCGCCAAGGCGGCCAAGGACCACGGCACCCCGATCCGCATCGGTGTGAACGCGGGCTCCCTCGACCGGCGCCTGCTCCAGAAGTACGGCAAGGCGACCCCCGAAGCCCTCGCCGAATCCGCCCTGTGGGAGGCGTCGCTCTTCGAGGAGCACGACTTCCGGGACATCAAGATCTCGGTCAAGCACAACGACCCGGTCGTCATGGTCGAGGCCTACCGGCAGCTCGCCGCGCAGTGCGACTATCCCCTGCACCTGGGCGTCACCGAGGCCGGGCCCGCCTTCCAGGGCACCATCAAGTCCGCCGTCGCCTTCGGCGCGCTGCTCTCCCAGGGCATCGGCGACACCATCCGCGTCTCCCTCTCCGCCCCGCCGGTCGAGGAGATCAAGGTCGGCATCCAGATCCTGGAGTCGCTGAACCTGCGCCGGCGCGGCCTGGAGATCGTCTCCTGCCCGTCCTGCGGCCGCGCCCAGGTCGACGTCTACAAGCTCGCCGAGGAAGTCACCGCCGGCCTGACCGGCATGGACGTTCCGCTGCGCGTCGCCGTCATGGGCTGCGTCGTCAACGGTCCCGGCGAGGCCCGCGAGGCCGACCTCGGCGTGGCTTCCGGCAACGGCAAGGGCCAGATCTTCGTCAAGGGCGAGGTCATCAAGACCGTCCCCGAGTCCAAGATCGTGGAGACCCTCATCGAGGAGGCCATGAAGATCGCCGAGCAGATGGAG
>NZ_BMTT01000099.1 GCF_014649815.1 Streptomyces mutabilis
CCGTTGGCAGCGTGGACTAATTCATCCGTTTCTTCACTCCCCGGATATCGCCGTTGGGGGTGTCCAGCCTGGGTCCATCGGCATGGACCAGATAAACCTGGAAATAAGCTTGATTCACGTTCTCACTGCTGTTTCCTCATTGGCCAAATTAGTAGCCATCAATATCGTGTTTGGGACCCTAAAACTGACACCGTCTTTGTCACCAATGATGTTATATTTGATGAGGATTACAAAGATCCTACAACTACCACTCCCAAAGGTCCCAGCACCCCTACCGAAGAAAACCCAACTCAATTAGTTGAAGATGAACCTCTCAATGACCAAGATATATGGCTCCGACCTGCCAAAGGCATGTCCCTAGCTTACTTTGCCACTTCAACCATTCCTTCATCAGAAGACAACACGCCTACTTCTTATAAGCAGGCCATATCCCATCCTGATGCTGCTAAATGGCAAGCTGCCATGCAAAAGGAAGTCAACCAACTCAAAGAGAAAGGCTGCTGGCAACTCATTCGCCGTTCTGACCTACCACCAGGGGCCAAAGTCATCCCTGGCCGGTGGGTATACAAAAAGAAAGAAATCCCTGGTACCCCTATTACAAGGGACTACCAAGCTAAAGCTCGCTGGGTGATCCGTGGAAATCTACTTGACAAGGACTTCATGGAATCATACGCCCCAGTGGTAGATGAAAATACCACTAGAACCCTTACGGCACTGGCCACTCTACTTGGCTGGCATACTCGAAAGGCAGATGCCATCCTTGCTTTCCTAAATGGAAAAATGCCCACAGATAAACGTGTCTTTATGACCCAAGTTCAGGGATTCAAAGAAGGCTCTGGAGACCTGGTTTGTGAACTCCGCCAGTCCCTCTATGGACTGATCCCATCTGCCCGTATCTGGTATGATACACTAAATGCTTTCTTACGACAAATCGGCTTCAAAAGCTCCGAATACGACTCTGGTCTCTGGATCCATACCACCCGGACCCAACTC
>NZ_BMTT01000100.1 GCF_014649815.1 Streptomyces mutabilis
AGTTTATTAATAATTGTTAGTCTATCTTTTATTGGTATCAGTATTTACCAGAGTAACTTATTTCATCTTACTCTTGCCATTACTTTAGACATGCTTTTAGGACTATTTTTATGGCAAAGTGGAACAATATCTAATTTCAAAAAATATAAACGTCAATATTTAATTTCATTAATCATAGGATTTATTACTATTATTATAGTAGACTTAAACCAAAAATACTTTAATACCGATAAAAATTTAATATTATATTTAATAACCCCTTTACAAACTTTTATTTACTTTATTTTACTAATGTTTATTACTCAAAGTCAGAGGGTTCGACAATGGTTAAAGCCAGCTGAAAAAGTTGGCAAAACCGCATTTACCAACTTTATATTACAAATTCTATTATTAAATTTAATTATTAGAATATTTTTCAATTCTAGTTGTCCTACACCAAGTCAATCGATTTTAATATCAGTGATAACGATATTAATAATGTCTGTATTAACAAAAGTATGATTAAAATGCTTTAAAAAAGGGCCATTAGAAGAAATATGGAACATATGGACTTATAAAAATATTCAAAATAAATAATTCATCATATAGAAAACCATATTTTTAAATTTATATTTATATTTATACTTCAAAAATAGATACATGATAATTAGAGACATTATTTATTACAAATAACAACATGTTGTTCAGTAAATGTATTTTAATTATACCCTTTTATTAATGAAAATCTGTACTCTCCGTGAAGCTTGATGTCGCATTAAAAACAGCATTATATGTATTAAAATGTCTTTAGCTTTTATCTATTATGCTTGAAATAGTGGCATTAAGAGTAAGATTTTTTTATTATTTGGTATATTTATTACTTCCTTATTCTTTTCATTTCTTTTTTCAATTTCTTCATCTCAATATTTAAAGAAGCCGTCCAATCTTTACATTAACGTGAAAGATTGATTTTTACCTCTTTTCTCATTTCTTTTTTTAACCGATGAATTTC
>NZ_BMTT01000101.1 GCF_014649815.1 Streptomyces mutabilis
TGCTTATGCAGTGCGGACTGCTATGTGGTGTAGAAAATAAAACGGAACTGAGTCCAAGTAGGCGCTTACTAATGGATAGGCGCATGTATGGTCGTATTACTAGGTAGGCCTGCCTGTGCCGTGAGATAGGTAGCGAGGGCGGTCTAGGACGGCAGAACCTCACGTGTACTAACACCCCCCCACGCACGAGCAGCCTACAAACTATGGAATCAATCTAAATACAGAAATCGGCCTCTATTCGGGCCTTCAAATGAGTGAATATATGCAAAAATAAACAGAGGAATGAAGGTTCTGCTTTAGCCAATCGAATGCCGTATATCAAAATAGAAAATATATCCAAAATGGGGGAGATATACGCGGCTTAGCTTATGCCAGTGAGTTGTAGGAAATGGTCAAATTGTTCAGTTCGGAGAGGTTTGGTCAGGCCGTCTGCTGCTTGTTCTTTGGTAGGGCAGGCCTGGAGTTTAACAATACCGTCTTGGATCTTCTCCCGAACGTAATGGTAACGTATATCGATGTGTTTGGATCTCTTGGTGGTGAGCTCAGCTTCAGCCATGGCGTGTGCACCTTGATTATCGATATGGAGAGTAATTGGCGGGCATTCAGTAGGGAGCACGTTGAGCTCGTGGATGAGGTTCCGGAGCCAAAGGGCATCTCGGCTGGCTTCACTTAGAGCCATATACTCAGCTTCGTTGGAGCTAAGTGCAACGGACGTTTGCTTGCGGCTTTTCCAGGCAATTGGGGCCCCGGCAAGCAGAAATATATATCCAGATACTGACCGGCGATTGCCTGTCAGTTGACCACCCCAATCAGAATCAGTATAACATTTGGGCATGAGGAGGTCAGATGTAATGGGCTCCGTGGCCTTATGGTAGGTAATTTGTCAGTTAATGGAGCCTTTAAGGTAGCGTATAGCGTGTATAAGGGCACGCCATGCCTTTTGGGTAGGTTTGGCGTGATATTGGGATAGTACGCCAACGGTCCGGCTA
>NZ_BMTT01000102.1 GCF_014649815.1 Streptomyces mutabilis
CCCGGTTGAGCCTCGAACCCTAAATGACTTATATCACGAGTTACTTTACTTATTGCCCGTGATAAATTTTAAATTTCAATGGTTTGATATCATTCATTTGCCATTCGTTATAAATAATATTTTTATCAATTACCTTGTTGATAATAGTAATGCCACAATCGCCACCACCAGCACCTGAAGTTTTAGAAGCGCCACCGTGCTTTTCACCGACATCACATAATTTTTTTAGCTTATCTGTTTCAATTTCAACTGATGCTTCGTTATCCATAGATTGAATAATACGTCTGTTTATACGTATCATCTTTTGAACACCTTTGATATTATTAGTTTTAAAAGCTTGGATTAAACTTTCTACACAAGCATGAGATTGATCTAAAAAATCACCATAAAAACTTGGATCTGATTTTAAACGTTTGACCTCACTCACTAAGTGTGGAGAAGAAGCTGGAGACCCAGTCCATCCAATAAGGACTTCCATATTTTCGGGAGCTTGTAAAGGTTCGATATGTAAGCCTGGCCAATTTTTTTCCAAAACATCATTCACCGATGTTTCTTCCATTTGCTGTTTCACCCAGTCATGGTCAAACGTACTATATGCAAGCCAACCACTGTAGACACTAACCGCAATATCGCCACATGAACTTAAACTTTGTAATTTCATATTTGCAATTACAGCTAATTTATAAATATAAAGGTTTGATAATTCCAAACCATAGAATTCATTCAAAGCTTTAACAACAGATACTAAAACAGCGGCGCTTGAACCTAATCCGTACTTCTGACCAGAGTTATCTGCTAAGTTACTATCAATGGTTAAATGAAAGTGCTTTAAATTCATATTGCAACTGCGCACATACTGTTCAAACACTTCTATAGCTGTCACAACATATTTCAGTTGCTTAGCAGCTTGAACATCTGAGATTTCAATTCTATCTTCATTACGGTCAAATTTAACTGGTTCATAATGTAATGTTTTG
>NZ_BMTT01000103.1 GCF_014649815.1 Streptomyces mutabilis
CGGTTGCCCGCCGGGTGGACCTGCCGACCTACGCCTTCCAGCACGAGCGGTACTGGCCGGAGCCGTCGGACGCAGCGCCTTCGACGGCCGGGCACCCGCTCCTCGACTCGGTCGTCGCACTCGCCGACGGTGACGGCGTCATCCTGACCGGCCGACTGTCCTTGCGGACGCACCCGTGGCTGGCGGATCACGTGGTACACGGCCGGGTGCTGTTCCCCGGCACCGGTTTCGTGGAGCTGGCGCTGCGCGCCGGCGACGAGATCGGCCTGCAGCGGATAGAAGAACTGACCATGGCGGCGCCGCTGGTGCTGCCGGAAAAGGGCAGCGTCGCCCTTCAGGTGTCGGTCGACGGGACCGGCCGACTCGGTGTCTTCTCCCGGCCCGACGGCACGGACGCCCCGTGGACGCAGCATGCCACCGGCACCCTGAGCCAGGGCGCCGCTCCCGCCGCCGGCCTCGGCGCGTGGCCACCGGCCGACGCGGAGACCCTGTCGCTCGACGGGTTCTACGACCGGGTGCTGGAGCTCGGTTTCGACTACGGGCCGTCGTTCCAGGGGCTGCGGTCGGTCCGGCGCGCCGCCGACGGTGTGTTGTTCGCGGAGGTCGAACTGCCGCAACAGATGTCGGGACAGTACGGCTTGCACCCGGCACTGTTCGACGCCGTCCTGCACACCCTCGGCGCGACCGCGCACGGCGAGCGAAGCCGGTTGCCGTTCGCCTGGGAGGGTGTGTCCCTGCACGCGGCCGGCGCCACCGCGCTGCGGGTCCGGCTGGCCGTCGACGGCGACGCCGCGTCGCTGACCGCGGTCGACCCGGCGGGCACGCTCGTGCTCTCTGCCGATGCGCTCACGCTGCGGGCCGTCACACCGGATCAGATCGGCCAGGTCGATTCGTTGTATCGGGTGGAGTGGTCGGTGCCGGTGCCGTCGGTGGATGCGGGTGGGGTGCGGTTCGTGG
>NZ_BMTT01000104.1 GCF_014649815.1 Streptomyces mutabilis
GGACAACAAGTCACTGGTTTTATCGTTAGTGGAACAATTAACCGCGAAAAATATGGTATTAATTTTAACCAAGCTTTAGAAACTGGTGGCGTGATGTTAGGTAAAAACGTAAAATTTGAAGCATCAGCAGAATTTAGTATCGATAATTAAACGATTTGTTATAGAAAATTTTCTTAAGCTTTTATCTTTAACAGTAAAATACAAGAACACATATTATAAATGCCTGGGACACATTAAATGTCTCAGGCATATTTATTTATGGCAATCGTTGCATTAATAGAAAATACAATGAGTTGTATCAAATTTTCAAATTAAGCTATACGAGTGAGGAACATAAAGTTTTATTCAACCTTTGTTCTACCTCTTTTATTTATACATAACAACTTATTCTATACGCTTTTTCAAGAGTTTATTGAAATTGATAACTCTCATATCCTTTAGCAAAACCATTAACTGTATAAAGCATAGATCCACCTTCAGAATGGTTTTCAATATCATTAGTACAAATTATAAGTTGATTTGTACCAGGTATAAATTGTGGATGTGTTGTACGTAACATCTTTCCATCATCACGTCCTGGCATTAAAATTTGACCTATAGGATAACCTCTCTTATTGAAAACTAATACACGTCCTTGGCCATACATAGCTACATATAAATTATCATCACTATCAATACAACAAGAATCCGGTCCTTCATGACCTGTAAAATAATATGGTATTGTCGCTCCAAATGGTGCAATAGTCACACCATCATCCTCTAATGCGATTCGGTGAAGTCGATTAGTTGTAGTTTCAGTTACCCATAGCACTTTTTCATCCGTACTTAAAGCAATACCATTCGCCACAGAAATATTTTGAATAATTGACGTAACCGTCTTAAATTCTGGATTTACATAGTAAACACCGCCCAAAGGTTGTGTAGAATACCCTCTAAAATCAGTAAAATAAAATCCG
>NZ_BMTT01000105.1 GCF_014649815.1 Streptomyces mutabilis
ATAAAAAACGCTGGGAACCGAATGGATTGGCGTTTTCGGAGTTGATCCGCTGGGCAATAGAGGGCGGAACCCCCGAACAATGTCAGCTTGTTTTAGCGTTATATCATTGTACGAACGATGACGATTATCAGGCGATGGGAATTCAGTTAAGCCGAAGTATTGATAATGCAAATGTCAGCCCGATCATCTTTTTCACAGGTAAAAATCAACGGTTATTAGGTGATGTTTCGATGCTAAAACAGCTCGAAGAAAAGGGGCGCTGACGTTAGGTTTACCTATTATTTTATGTATTATCCTATCTATTATTCTATCTATTATTTTATCTATTTCGTCTGTAATAGGTAGAATAATACATAGAATAAGATACAGAATAATAGATAGAAGCTGAAAAACTCATGATGCTTAGCGCATCAAAGCCACTCATTTTCTGGACGAAAATGAATGACTTAAGGCTCCGCCCTCTGACTATTTTCTTCGGCTGGACGCCTGCGAAAAAAGCCATTCACCCAAGCCCGTCAAACTCACTGCGTTCGTCTGACCACCCCCTTTTTTCGCCCTGTATTTGGTCGCTCAAAAATGTGGTGGTCAGACGCTTCGCTTGACGGGGGGCTTTGCCCCCAAAACGAAACACGTTCACTGGGGTTCACTTGCCATCGCTGGGGCGTGTCATTTCGTTTCGGCTCCCCCTGTTTTTCCCTTTCTTCGCTGGACGCTCATCAGGAGAAAAACAAAAAGCCTACCGCCCTCGTTTTACTCGGTTGGTCAAATCGCTTCTTGCCACAAAACAAGTTTGTGACTTTCAGCGATTTCGCATCGTTTTACTTGTCAGTTTGCATGATGTTAAAAACGCACTCAGAAGCTCGTAAAACCGTTCTAAACTTTCAGCTTAGATTTGGGTGTTTTGTAGGGTGATCGTGTCTTAAAATCGTTTTGAGGGGCTTTAATGGGGATG
>NZ_BMTT01000106.1 GCF_014649815.1 Streptomyces mutabilis
TTACTTATTTTTGATTTATTTGTTAATTTTATGGGAGTATAATTATTTGTTTTTATTTAATAAATATAATAAGTATGGGCGATATTACCTAGGGGTTTATAAATCTGATGTGTTTGTAATCGTATTAGGTTTTTTTCCGATTATCTAAATTGATGTTAATCTTTTTTGAGGGGTAAGTTTACCTACGGGGTATGTTTATTTGTACCTATGCAGGGGGATTTTTTTGGATATGAGGGTGGAACGAAAATACCTATGCTGATTAATATATTTTAGCGATTTTTATTAAAAGTATTTCACAAAGTGGATAGAGATCGTATAGGCTACTAAGGTCTAAAGAAAAAAAACCGCCGTAGAGGCGGTTTTTCTAAAGGTTGGTTTATTGAGCTTGCAGGCTCATTAAACCGAGGTAACAGGGTCTGAACACCACTGAAACCAAATTCTGTTTGATTAGTTTAGCCGTAATGCCGGTCAGACTTCAAGGATTTCAGCGAAATAATTCACTCACCCTGTTATCAATGGCTATCGCCAGTGGCGTTTTTGCGTGTCTGTCAGGGTTGGATTCAAGAGAACAGTTACCTGAACAGGCGTGATAGTCGGGCTAAACGGGGAGTTCGTGCAAATAGCCCAGCTTGGAGCGAACCACCTAAGCAAGCGCAGTGCCGGTACAGGGAAGCTGAGAGATAGCGCCCCCAAAGATGGAAAGAGCGGATTAAAACCGGCTGTAAACTTGTAAGGTGTATCTTGACTAGAGCACCGAAAATCATGTAAAGGGCTACTCCTCGGCCAGCTTCGTGCTCAGTTGTTGGTGTAGCGACTCTGCCTGATCATGTAGCTCTTCGCAAAGGTTAGTTTCTGCATCGAGATTGTCTGAATCCAGTTCATTTAGTTTTTCGAGTAAGAGCAGACTTTGAGCTTGTAAAAACTTAGCCATGTTTACGA
>NZ_BMTT01000107.1 GCF_014649815.1 Streptomyces mutabilis
ACTAGGGTCCGTCTTCAAAGATCACTGGGGTGGTGGATCATGGTGGGGTGATACGCCGCCATGAACTCACGGATGCGGAGTGGGAGTTACTTGCTCCCCTGATACCGCGGGCCGCCACGGGACGCCCGCGTGTGTCGGACCGGCAGGTCATCAACGGGATGGTCTACAAGATCCGCACCGGTATCTCCTGGCGTGACCTGCCGGAGCGCTACGGGCCGTGGAAGACGGTCTACACCCGCTTCCGCCGCTACGCCCTGGACGGCGTGTTCGCCCGAGCGCTTCAGCAGGTCCAAGCCGAAGCGGACGCGGCCGGCGATATCGACTGGCTGGTCCAGATCGACTCCACCATCGTCCGTGCCCACCAGCACGCTGCCGCCACCGGCCGAAAAGGGGGAACCACCGGCCGGACGAACCGGACGATCACGCCCTCGGCCGATCCCGAGGCGGACTGACCACCAAAATTCACCTCGCCTGTGACGGCCGCGGCCGGCCCCTCGCCATCCTGCTGACACCCGGCCAACGGCATGACAGCATCTGCGCACGCCCGCTCCTCGAACGCATCCACGTCCCGCGAACCGGCGTCGGACGACCACGCTGCAGGCCCGACCAGGTCATCGCGGACAAGGCTTACAGCTCCCGCGGCTTCCGCGCCTACCTGCGCAAACGCGGCATCGCACACACCATCCCGGAGAAGACCGACCAGCAACGGCACCGTCACAACCGCGGACGCCACGGCGGCCGACCACCGGCATTCGACCGGCATCTCTACCGTCGCCGCAACGTCGTTGAGCGCTGCATCAACCGCCTCAAGGGCTTCCGCGGCATCGCCACCCGATACGAGAAGACCGCCACTTCCTACGAAGCAGCGGTCAATCTCGCCTCATTCCTACTCTGGGCAAGATCCGTTTGAAGACGGACCCTAGTAG
>NZ_BMTT01000108.1 GCF_014649815.1 Streptomyces mutabilis
CCCGAGCGCACCATCAGCGGCCGTTCACCGGCCGCCGCCTCACGCAGCAACCGCACCGCGTCCGCCGCATCCCGCACCACCAGCGCACACCGAAACGCGAAATGATGCCGCCCCGACATCAGCGCATGACTCACCGACGCGAGCGAAACACCCTCAACCCGCTCCAGATGCCCCGCCAGCTCCGCCAGCGCCCGCCCCAGCGCCCCCTCCGACTTCGCCGACACCGGCAACAAATACGCCGGCTCCGACACCTCCTCCGACACCCCACCGGCGTCATACGACTCCACAATCACATGCGCGTTCGTCCCACTGAACCCGAACGCACTCACCCCACCACGCCGAGTCCCGCCCTCCGCAGACCACGGACGCGCCTCACGATTGACGAAGAACGGACTGCGCTCCCAGTCCACGTAATCACTCGGCTCATCACAGTTGATGCTCGGCGGAATCACCCCGTGCCGCATCGCCTGCACCAACGCGATCACACTCACCAGACCCGACGCCGCCTGCGTATGCCCGATGTTCGGCTTCGTCGACGTCAAAGCACAAAACCCCGACCGCCCCGACCCCGACCCGAACGCCTCCACCAACGCATTGATCTCCACCGGATCACCCAGCCGCGTCCCCGTCCCGTGCGTCACCACATGACCGACCGACTCCACCGGCACCCGAGCCCGCTCATACACCTCCGACAACAACCGCGCCTGCGCAGCCCCGCTCGGCGCCGTGATCCCGTTGGTACGCCCGTCGTAGTTCACCCCGCTGCCCAGCACCGACGCATACACCCGGTCACCATCACGCTCCGCGTCCGGCAACCGCCGCAGCACCAGAACAGCCACCGCCTCACCCGGCACCATCCCGTTCGCCCGCCGGTCGAACGCGTAACACACCCCGTCCGCCGACAACATCCCCGCCTGCGCCA
>NZ_BMTT01000109.1 GCF_014649815.1 Streptomyces mutabilis
CTAGGGTCCGTCTTCAAAGATCATCGGGTGACGGATCATGGTGGAGTGATACGCCGCCATGAACTCACTGATCGGGAGTGGGAGTTGCTCGCTCCGCTGATACCGCGGGCCGCGACGGGACGGCCCCGGGTGTCGGACCGCCAGGTCATCAACGGGATGGTCTACAAGATCCGCACCGGCATCTCGTGGCGTGACCTGCCCGAACGCTATGGGCCTTGGCAGACGGTCTACACCCGCTTCCGCCGCTACGCGATCGACGGCGTGTTCACCCGGGCCCTGCAGCAGATCCAGGCCCAGGCGGACGCCGCCGGGGACATCGACTGGCTGGTCCAGATCGACTCCACCATCGTCCGCGCCCACCAGCACGCCGCCGCCACCGGCCGAAAAGGGGGAGGCACCGGCCGGACGAACCGGACGATCACGCCCTCGGCCGGTCCCGGGGCGGACTGACCACGAAGGTCCATCTCGCCTGCGACGGCAAGGGCCGTCCTCTGGCTCTCTTCGTCACGCCGGGCCAGCGCCATGACAGTGTCTGTGCACGCATCCTGCTCGAACGTATCCGCGTTCCCCGCAGCGGCCTCGGCCGGCCACGCTGCCGACCCGACCAGGTCATCGCGGACAAGGCCTACAGCTCCCGCGGTTTCCGCGCCTACCTGCGGCGACGCGGCATCGCGCACACCATTCCCGAGAAGGCCGACCAGCGGCGACACCGGCTGCAGCGCGGGAGCCGCGGCGGTCGACCGCCAGGATTCGACCGGGAAACCTACCGCCGGCGCAACCTCGTCGAACGCTGCTTCAAC
This sequence comes from Streptomyces mutabilis, assembly GCF_014649815.1. Classification (GTDB taxonomy): domain Bacteria; phylum Actinomycetota; class Actinomycetes; order Streptomycetales; family Streptomycetaceae; genus Streptomyces; species Streptomyces mutabilis. The sequence continues at coordinate 801 of NZ_BMTT01000109.1, forward strand.
CGGCTCAAGGGCTTCCGCGGCATCGCGACCAGATACGACAAGACCGCCACCTCATACGAGGCAGCGGTCAGTCTCGCGTCACTCCTGCTCTGGGCAAGATCCGTTTGAAGACGGACCCTAG
>NZ_BMTT01000110.1 GCF_014649815.1 Streptomyces mutabilis
AGTGGCAACCGCAGAAGAGGGGTATGATGTTGTCGGAACTCGACGCCGTAACCGTCAAGATTCGTGGTTTCGTAAAACGGCCTCTAAAATGATTAATGCCATGATAACCAAGGCAACAGGTCGTTCAATGGGGGATTATGGTTGTATGTTAAGAGCATATCGTCGTCATATTATTGATGCGATGTTGCAATGCCATGAGCGTAGTACTTTTATCCCAATTTTAGCGAATACCTTCGCTCGTCGTACGATTGAAATTGAAGTCGCTCACGCTGAGCGTGAATATGGTGATTCAAAATACAGTTTCTTAAAACTCATCAATTTGATGTACGACTTATTAACCTGTCTGACAACTGCACCATTACGTTTATTAAGTGTCGTAGGTAGTGTGATTGCTGTTGCCGGCTTTTTACTTGCCGTATTACTGATTGTACTACGACTTATTTTCGGTGCAATTTGGGCGGCAGACGGAGTGTTTACACTCTTTGCTATCTTATTCATGTTTATCGGTGCGCAGTTCGTTGCAATGGGTCTATTAGGTGAATATATAGGCCGAATTTATAATGATGTAAGAGCGCGTCCTCGGTATTTTATCCAAAAAGTGGTTGGCGTTAAAAAACCCAACAAAAATCAGGAAGAAGACTAATGAAAGCAATAGTATTTGCCTATCATGATATTGGCTGTGTTGGTTTAAAAGCACTTGAAAAAGCGGGTTTCGATATTCAAGCTGTATTTACCCATACTGACGATCCTAACGAAAATCATTTCTTCTCATCCGTAGCGCGTGTTAGCGCAGAAATGGGATTAACCGTGTTTGCTCCAGAAAACGTTAATCATCCATTATGGATTGAGCGTATTCGTGAGATGAAGCCAGATGTCATTTTCTCTTTCTATTATCGCCATATGCTAAGCGATGAGATCCT
>NZ_BMTT01000111.1 GCF_014649815.1 Streptomyces mutabilis
TCAGCTGTTCTAGAAACCTCTTTTCCTCGGCGCAGAGTAATTCGAGTCGGAGAATATGTTCCATTCTGATAATACACCGCATCGATAGATACTATTCCATTGATAGCTGCAACTAAATAATTTTCCCTATTTTCCGCTTCACTTGCATTTTTATTATATAATTTTAATCCGTACTCCCCCTCTTGACTTCCTGGGAATGGGAATAAAAAACTCTGCCATTGTGCACTGTTTTTACTACAATAATCTACAACATTATTAACACCTACAGCCGCTCCATAGTAATTACCACTACTACGAAGTGACATATATGATTGAGGAGGCGTTAATTCACCTATATACCCCGTTCCATTATCTGGAATAACAAGTGCTTTTGTTAGGAGAGGAAAAAACAGTGACAATACAAAAAGACTGATTTTAATAGTTAGCGTTTTCAATTTTCACCACCGTGCATAATGACATATAACCATCTATATACTATTTATTATATGACTATTAGTGATTTTTATCTCTAAAAATAAGAATAAAAATTATTATTCCATATAAAAATTAAAATAAAAATAGAGTAAATAAAAGCATTCCAAAAAAGAATCATTCACGCTATTTTTAGTCAGATAACATTTTCAATGAATGTTAACAAACATCATTTTAATATTTTCTCCTACGCCCTTTTTCAATTTCTGTGCTTATTCCATTCACATATTCTCATCTTATAGATTGATTGCTCTGGCAATAATCTGCACACAAATACACTTAAAAAAACAAAACAGCTATTAGGGGTATCAGAAAGGTCTATTTATAATTATCTCTTTTAGATAACATCAGATATTAAAATAAACTCAGTTTAAGAAAGTCTAAATTAGATATATTAAAAATACATTCAGTTATCATTAAATAAATAAACAAAAGGTGTATTATATAAT
>NZ_BMTT01000112.1 GCF_014649815.1 Streptomyces mutabilis
TCCGTCGGTGTCGGGTACGACGTAGGCGATCAGGCGGGTGCTGCCGGGCCGGTCGTGGTGGGCTACCACGGCGGCCTGGCCGATCGCCGGATGGTCCGTCAGGACGTTCTCGATCTCACCGGGTTCGATACGGAAGCCGCGGACCTTCACCTGGTGATCGACGCGACCCAGGTACTCCAGATCCCCCTCGGCGGTGCAGCGCACGAGGTCACCGGTGCGGTACATACGGCCACCGGGCTCGGAACCGTAAGGATCGGCGACGAACCGCTCGGCCGTCATACCCGGCTTGTTCAGATACCCACGGGCCAGACCGGCCCCGGCGACGTACAGTTCGCCCGTCACCTGCGGCGGGACCGGCCGCAGGTGCGCGTCCAGGACGTAGACACGGGTGTCGGCCATCGGACGCCCGATCGGCACCGTCGCACCACCGGTGTACGGCCGCGGCACCGGGTGGTGGGTGGCGAAGGTGGTCGTCTCCGTCGGCCCGTACCCGTCCACGACCGTCAGCCCGGGGCAGACCTCGTGCAGACGCCGCACCGTGGCCCCGGAAACGGCCTCACCACCCGTCCACACCTCCCGTACACCCGACAGAGCGTCCGCAGCGTGGTCGGCGACCACGTTCAGCAGGGAACTGGTCAGCCACAACGCGGTGACACGCTGGGTGGTGACCGTGTGGTGCAGCGCGGGAACGTCCAGGTCCCCGGCCGGCGCCACGACGACGGTCCCGCCGCTCAGCAGCGGCACCCACAGCTCGTAGGTGGACGCGTCGAACGCGGCAGGCGAGTGCAACAGGACACGTCGATGCGCCCGACGGTCGAAACGCGGGTCCAGAGCCAGAGCGGCCACATTGCGGTGCGTCACCACGATCCCCTTGGGCGCACCCGTCGAACCCGAGGTGTACATCACATACGCCGCATC
>NZ_BMTT01000113.1 GCF_014649815.1 Streptomyces mutabilis
CAAACTTGGCACTCGCCCCATTAATTGATCGGCAGATTCAGGCAATCGATCAGATGATCATTAAGCAGACTCAACTGCGCTATCGTTTGAGCAGTCTCAAAAATCAACTGATGAATGGTGAAGAGCTGGAACTGGACAATTGGCTAAAAACACTGGAGCTTATGTCTATGTACGAACAATATTTTACAAAAGAGGAACTTGCAGATCTGACTTTTTTACAGGCAGACAGTAAACAACAAAAAGAATGGGAAGCGCTTGTCGTCGAAGCGAATGCACTCTTTAAGGCCGGAGAATCTTCTAGTAGTGAAACTGCCCAAAACCTGGCTTCACGCTGGATGCTGACTCTCGAACAGAATACGGCTGCTAATCCTGAATGGTTGGTTAAATTGAATAGCATGCATTCAGCTGAATCGGCATTTCAGGAAAAATTGGGTGTGCATCCGGAAGTGGTTGAGTTTCTACTTGAAGCATTTGCCGAGAGTAAGCTGAACGTTTTTGCACGTTATTTATCCGAGCAGGAATTTGCTTTTATGAAGCAAAATTATGCACGTGAGATGAAAAATTGGCCCCAGTTATTGATCGGATTGGAGAAGGCCATTCATGCTGGGATTGAACCTGACAGTGAACAAGCAAAATGTTTAGCACAGCAATGGCTCTCCATGTTGCAAGGTTACGCAGGCAAAAATCCGGCGACACATGCGAAGATTCGCAATGCCATGCAAAATGAACCAAGTCTTGCCGAGGGAACCTGGCTCAAACCTACCACTTTGCAATTTTTAGAAAAAGCAGTATCAGCTTTAATGCGTTGTGCTTAGTACATGCTTACCTCTATTCAAATAATCAAAGTAGTATGGCTACCCCATAATTTTGGGTGGTCATTAAATTTATGATTTTAAAATATTTTATATGGAGTAA
>NZ_BMTT01000114.1 GCF_014649815.1 Streptomyces mutabilis
TCTCTCATTTAGATGGTGTATTATCACTCGATCTCACAACTGTTCTCATCCTCAACCAATTAGCTAATTCAGAACGATACGGTGCTGTATATCTTGTAAATCTATTCTCTAATATTAAAAGTCCAGAAAATCTCAAACATATCAAAAATCCATATGATGAGCACACTGATATTCACTTGATGAAAGCGATAAGTGAGAGTGACACAGTCATTCTAGCTTATGGTGCTTATGCGAAGCGGCCAATTGTCGTTGAACGTGTATCACAGATGATGGAAATGTTAAAACCTCATAAAAAGAAAGTCAAAAAGCTTATTAACCCAGCAACAAATGAAATTATGCATCCGCTTAATCCTAAAGCACGTCAAAAATGGACATTGAAATAAAGGAGGCTTACCTATGAACCATGAAACTACACAATCAGACTGGCGAACGGTTGCTAATTGCTTAGCATTACAAGACCATGTATCAATAGTAAAAGGGTTAATACACTATTTTACAGCGATTGAAGATGAGGAAATACTTGATAAAATCTATGATAATTTTATAAATGATGATGCTATAACAACAGTACTTAACAATGATTTACAGATAATTCTTAACCATTATCTATCAAAATGAACATTATACTACTTACGATAAAAATAGAACATCCTTCACTTAGCAGTGAGGGATGCTTTAATATTTTTTATCAGTAACCTTTCTCTTTAGGTCAATCCTCATTTCATAAAATTAAGACAGGAACAACATGAAACTTATAATTTTTCATAATGGTCAGTTTTTTGTAGGACTAATTGAATATCAAAAGAAACAAAAACTATTTTTAGATTTATCGACCATCAAATATTACAATTAATTGATATGAGTAAAGTAACAATCAAAAATAAGAAACTTAAAAATAGAATTAGTTCTAA
>NZ_BMTT01000115.1 GCF_014649815.1 Streptomyces mutabilis
TGGAGATAGTGCCGAATTAGCTAAATCAATTGTTAATATTGCAGCTAATGGTATTGGTGTAATATCAGACGTTGCTAAAGCGTTTGGTTTAATGTAGTAAGTATTTTAAATCAATACATATGAAGATATAAATCAATTATTTAGTTGATTTATATCTTTTTTTATTTTCTTAATAACAACGTATCTTAAATAAATTAAAAGATTTAAGACATAAGTTATTCAGTAATTCAAACTATTTCGTCTTGTTTTTTAATAAAAACACTATTATGCTACAATAGCTATATATCTTTTGAACTAATATAATATATCTTAAGACAGCGACACTGATATGTGTCGCTGTCTTAATTTTTAAAGTTTAATTTTAATATGAAAAAAGCACTCAATTTTGAGTGCTTTTTTCATATTAAAATTAAACTTTTTAACAAGAGATGCGAAGAATAGTTATGGTTTACTACTTTATATATTGAGCAACACTACTAGTGTAACAAACATTAATTTGTGTTACTATAATTATGCATTCCTTTTCTTTAAACTATAAAATGATTAATTTTATCAAGTTAATACGTATCATTTTTCAAAACCCACTCGTTCGTTTGAGTGGGTTTCTTTTGCTTCCAATATCAATTTGCTCATATTAAATCAATATCATTGCTACCTTGGAATTCTTATAATAATATAGAAATGCAAAGGTATTGTTCCTCCTTACAGAACTATTTAATAAACGCTGTAAGTAAGGTAATGATTGTTCTTAATCGGTTGATCATACTTATTAAATTTTCATCTCCTCTTTTCATGAGATAAGCACTCAGGCGAGTATCATACTTGTTTGAGTGCTTATTTTTATTGATTTATTCTAATTCTAAGTCATTCTCTGTCTCTTTTTTAATAGGTGCTGATGCCTTTCTTAT
>NZ_BMTT01000116.1 GCF_014649815.1 Streptomyces mutabilis
GTTGAATCTTTTAGGGAAATATCTTCCCGAGAGATAATGAAAAATCTTGGGATACCAGTATGGAAACTACCTGCGATTACTCAGAGTTTTATAAAACTTATGAAGGTAAATTCTTCAAAGATTCCTCTATTTGATCATACAGATGAAATGCTTGCACACCTTAATGAACATGGAATTACAGTAGGATTAGTTTCTTCAAATGGATACGAAAATGTGACCAGTGTTCTTGGTTCAAGCTGCCGATACTTTAGTTACTTTGAATGCGGTGCATCTTTTTTTGGAAAAGCATCTAGGTTAAAGCAGCTTTTAAAAAAAGCAGACTTTAAACCATCAGAAACTATCTATATTGGTGATCAGATTACCGATTATGAAGCAGCTAGAACGGTAGGAATTGCTTTCGGTGCAGTTTTATGGGGTTACAGTTCAGAAAAACTTTTAAAGAAACTGTCACCTGATGAGATATTTGAAAATGTGTCTGCCATAAAGAGGATTACTGTCAGCAAAAAATAACCCTACTAAATTATGCTTATAAGCAGAGAATCGCCATTCTAGATACCAGAGGTAAATTATGCTTTCTTTAAAGATAACTACACATATTGATATTAATGCGACACCGGAATAAGTTTGGCAGGTACTGACTGACTTTAAATCGTATGAGAGTTGGAATCCCTTTATCCGTAAAGTTGAAGGAAAGTTAAACATAGGTGAAAAACTAAAGATTAGGATTCATCCAACTAAGAAAAAAGCAATGGAATTTAAGCCTACACTATTGGGGGTCAGTTTGGAGATCGGAAAATCTTGTACGTTTAGCGCACTATTTAACCAAATCAACCCGTAAGGGATTGATTTAGTGCTAGTGGCTATCGCTTTTAAATTAGCGCGTATTCCGTATCGCATTTAGGTT
>NZ_BMTT01000117.1 GCF_014649815.1 Streptomyces mutabilis
ATTTAGGTTATCCGATTAGACAAAATCCACGGAAAACGCCGTATAGCGCAGAAGTACACCTCATTGAGATAGGTGAAACCTGTTCAAAAAACAGGCTTACCGTACAATAATTTTCTATATCCAAACTGACCCCTATATCAGCATCATTGACACCTTTCAGGAACTGCGTAACAGATGGTATTATAGTAGTAAATACACTTTTTTATTTTTATGGTGATTCCTTTGATTAGTGGTTCATGTTTGTGTGGCTCAGTGAAATTTACGATAAAAAATCAGCCCGAGAAATTTTATAGATGTCACTGTTCACTATGCCGAAGGCAATCTGGAGTTGGTCATAATTTAGCCACCATAGTGAAAATTGAAGATTTTGATTGGCAAACTTCGAGTAGTTTCATTTCCTCGTGGAAAAAGGAAAGTGGATATCGAAATGACTTTTGTAATTCATGTGGTTCGACAGTTCCAAACGCTTTGAGAGATCAGCCCTTTGTATGGCTACCACTTGGATTGCTTGATGATGATATTTCCGCTGACTGCTGTGGTGATTTTTGCACCGATGATTCGATGATGTGGGATTGTGTACGCTCAGCGAATAGTAATAAGAGTGCGGTAAATAGCCTGTTCGATTTATTGCTCATGTTGAATGTTGTACAGGCTAATTTTGAGTAAGAAGTGAGTACGCCTTAGATGCGCGTTTTTACTAGCTCTTGAAGCTTTGATGCGTGACTGGCGCAGCCTTTTTAACACCATCAAAACGCCTCAACCTGATTTTAAGCACCAAACACACCCCATAACATCCAAATCTATCCTGAAAGTTTATAACGGTTTTTGTTGCCGTTAAGTGTATTTTTAACATCGTCAGAGTTGGCTGAAAAACTGACCTGAAA
>NZ_BMTT01000118.1 GCF_014649815.1 Streptomyces mutabilis
CATGTCGGCGCCGGTGTCCTTCATGGTCTTGATGACCTTGTCCAGGGACACCTTGTGCGAGCCGTCGCCCCGCATCGCCATCCGCGCCGCCGTGACCGCCTTGACCGCGGCCATGCCGTTGCGCTCGATGCACGGGATCTGGACCAGGCCGCCGACCGGGTCGCAGGTGAGGCCGAGGTTGTGCTCCATGCCGATCTCCGCGGCGTTCTCCACCTGCTCCGGCGTGCCGCCCAGCACCTCCGCCAGCGCGCCCGCCGCCATCGAGCACGCGGAGCCCACCTCGCCCTGGCAGCCGACCTCGGCGCCGGAGATGGAGGCGTTCTCCTTGAAGAGCATGCCGATGGCGCCGGCGGCGAGGAGGAAGCGGACCACGCCCTCCTCGTCGGCGCCGGGGACGAAGTTCATGTAGTAGTGCAGGACCGCGGGGATGATGCCGGCCGCGCCGTTCGTCGGGGCGGTGACGACCCGGCCGCCGGCCGCGTTCTCCTCGTTCACGGCCATCGCGTAGAGGGTGATCCACTCCATCGCCAGGGCCTGCGGGTCGCCCTCGGAGCGCAGCTTGCGCGCGGTGTTCGCGGCGCGGCGGCGGACCTTCAGGCCGCCGGGCAGGATGCCCTCGCGGGACATGCCGCGGTCCACGCAGGCGCGCATCACGCGCCAGATCTCCAGCAGGCCCTCGCGGATCTCGTCCTCGTCGCGCCAGGCCCGCTCGTTCTCCAGCATCAGCGCCGAGATGGACAGGCCGGTCTCCCCGGCCAGGCGCAGCAACTCGTCGCCGGTGCGGAAGGGGTACTTGAGGACCGTGTCGTCGAGCACGATGCGGTCGGCGCCCACCGCGTCCTCGTCGACGACGAAGCCGCCGCCGACCGAGTAGTA
>NZ_BMTT01000120.1 GCF_014649815.1 Streptomyces mutabilis
ACATATGGGATAATAGTACACTTGGGCGCATGAGAGGCATATACATTATAGAAATCGGGTGCTTGGATGACTTGTTTGAGTCTTCCCACGGGCTGGAGGCATCGGATATCTTCTGTCTTATATTTCACAACTCCCTGGTTGCAATATATCGTGTGGATGAAAACAGCTCATTACCCTCGACTCGCCCGGGGATTTGGCATATACCATACGTTGTACGGATAATAGCTACCTAGTAATAATAATGTTGGATCACGTGGGATTCTGCCGCATAGGTCCGCCCTCGCTGACCCTTTTCACCACGTAGGCCTATCTAGCTAGTGACCAACCAACAATACACCTCCATTAGGTTATGAGCCCGTTTCTTGCTCGGAAATATGAGCTATTTTAGGCCCGTATAAGTGGTCAATTTAAGCCCTCTGATTGGCTGAACCAAAATTCCATACCCCAGATTCCAAAAATTCCAGGATCCCAGATACGGTCCGAACCTGAGCATGTCAGGAGAACCTACTACGCCTCCCGCTACTGCTATACGACGATCACGTCGCCGAAATCTCCAAAACAGGTCCTCGAATATAGACGAGACCTCCTCATCAGTTGTCTCTGAAGAGATAGAGACCCCAACGCCTTCCGGAGCCAATCTGAGCTCTACCAATACCGCCAACATGGCTTCCACAAACGAACTTACCCCTGATCTTGCTGATATGATGCGACAAATGCTTGCTCGCCAGAATCAGATGGAACAAGATATGCGAGACCGTGAAGCTAGAATGGAGCTAAAACTGGCATCTATCATCCAGTCTAATACTCCACAAGCTTCCTTGCCTTCAAATACAACCCAAGATACTACACCAATGGATATCCAACCGCCT
>NZ_BMTT01000121.1 GCF_014649815.1 Streptomyces mutabilis
GCCGCCTGGCGTGCATCACGGATCAGGTTCAAAAGATATTGGAAGCGGCGGGCGCCAGAGAGCCTAGGGGGGTGTGCTTGGACCAGATAGTGAATGTCAGGGCGGTTGATATCACCACGGACCACCAGGGGAAGGTGGGCTGGCAGGAGGAATTGGTGGCGGAGCTGGTCCAGGGCAGGCTGGGTCATGGTGGTGTAAAGGGGGGCGTACGTGCGTTGTTCCCTGCGACAGGAACCGGGTTGTGATCGAGGGATCTCAGGAATGGACACACTGAACAATCTAGCAAAACGATATAACGATAAAAGGAAACACAACGACGAAGGAGCCTCGCTCCGCTCTATACGACGATAACGATACTAGTGAAGCAACCTAGAAACCAAAAGAATGCTCTTCCCATTGGCAATTACCCTTACCACCTCTCCGGCTCCTCCAATCGGTCCATAACGGACTTTGGCATCTTCAGCAATATGGCATAGACCCTGGGCAGCCAATGCTTGGTACCGTGGACATGTCCCCCGTATGTTGGTGTGACCCGTTTCCAGACAGAACCGGCATTGGTCACCCGCGATTGGCACATAGCCCCGTCGGTTGGGTATGTCATTTAGCCCATGTCTTCGGAAGTCGTTCTGTCTCACCTCCATGAGGCTGATTTCCATTTTCCTCATCCGTTCAGCCAGGTCATCTAGCGTTTCCTGGTGTCTCGTTCCCGGGGCTGTTCTTGGCACCTGCCGCTTCCCTGTAGACACTGGTTCTCTGTCCTCTGGCTGTCGTTGTTCATCTGGGACTCGCCCATCTGGCTGCACAACTACTAAGCTATGCGCAGCTGACACTTCCTCTGCGAAGTTCACATGCTTCCCTTCA
>NZ_BMTT01000122.1 GCF_014649815.1 Streptomyces mutabilis
TCGAACAGGGCCTGGACGGTGGACGCGTCGTAGATGTCGCTGGAGTACTCGACGGCACCGCTGATGCCCTGCGGCTCACCGTGGGCACCGCGCTGCTCGGCGAGGCTGAAGAACAGGTCGAACTTCGCCGTGCCCGTACGCCCAGGAGCGACATCGACCGTCAGGCCGGGGAGCCGGAAGCTCGCCTCGGGGGCGTTCTGGAGGGCGAGCATGACCTGGAACAGCGGGTGGTGCGACAGGGTCCGGGTCGGGTTGATCAGCTCGACCAGATACTCGAACGGAACGTCCTGATGCGCGTAAGCCGCCAGACTCCTCTCCCGCACCCGCCCGATCAGCTCCGCGAAACTCGGATCACCGGACGTGTCCGTCCGCAGGACCAACGTGTTGACGAAGAACCCGATCAGCTCGTCCAGCGCCTGATCGGTGCGGCCGGCCACCGGACTGCCCACCGGAACATCCTCACCCGCACCCAACCGGGACAGCAGAGCAGCCAGACCGGCCTGCAACACCATGAACAGACTCGCACCCGACGCCCGCGCGACATCCGACAACCGCCGGTGCAGATCCGCGTCGATATCGACCGTGACGTAATCACCCCGGTACGTCATCACCGCCGGACGCGGACGGTCCGTGGGAAGCGTCAGCTGATCAGGCAGACCCGCCAACGCCTCCGTCCAGTAACCGATCTGCGCGGCGAACAGACTCCCCGGATCGTTCTGGTCACCCAGGAGCTCGTTCTGCCACAACGTGTAGTCCGCGTACTGCACCGGCAACGCACGCCACTCCGGCACCCGCCCCTCCACCCGCGCCGAGTAAGCACGCGTGAGATCAGAAGCGAGCGGACCCAACGACCACCCGTC
>NZ_BMTT01000123.1 GCF_014649815.1 Streptomyces mutabilis
GGCGCTGTCACGTTGTTGGGCGGGCGGTCTCTGATGGTGAGTCACGACCTGATGGGGCCTGGTTCCGGGCTGTGCTCAGGCCGCGGTGGCGAGGCCGGCGACGCCGGTGATCTGCTCCCAGATCGCGAAGCGGATGGCCATCTCGGCTCGGTAGTCGTGTGCGGTCGTCAGGTGGCGGCGGGGGCGGAAGTGGGGCGAGATGCCGCTGAACGCGGACAGGAATCGTTGGGCTCCGCCCACGGAGCGGAAGCCTTTCATCGCGCGTTCGCGCTGCCTCGTTGGCTGGTGGCTGTTCTCCGCCCGGTTGTTGAGGTACTTCGACTGCCGGTGCTCGACGCAGGGCATGACCTCGCGGTGGGCCGCGCCGTAGGAGCGGAGCTTGTCGGTGACGATCACCCGCGGCACCGTGTGAGTCCTCTTCATCAGGCGGCGGAAGAAGCGCCTGGCCGCGGTCTTGTCCCGGCGGTCCTGCACCAGGACGTCCAGCACATTGCCGTCCTGGTCGACAGCCCGCCACAGGTACTTCCGTTCCCCGCTGATCTTGAGGAAGACCTCGTCCAGGTGCCATGTGTCACCAGGCCGGGGCTGCCGACGGCGCAGCGCGCTCGCGTACTGCTGACCGAACTTGGCACACCAGCGGCGCACCGTCTCGTAGGAGACGGTGATCCCGCGCTCGAGCATAAGCTCCTCGACCTCGCGGAACGACAGCGGGAAGCGGTGGAACAGCCACACGCAGTGGGAGATGACCTCGACCGGATACCGGTGGCCCTTGTACGACGGCGACACGACCCCCACGGACGACCCTTCCCAGGCTGATCAACCAGGAGATCATCCTCACCGATCAGTCAACGTGACAAC
>NZ_BMTT01000124.1 GCF_014649815.1 Streptomyces mutabilis
TCGATCACGGCCTCGCCGTCGAGCAGTGGGAGGCGTACGTCGAGGCGCTGCGCGCGCACGGCTGGGAGACGCTGGAGGTGGACCCGGCCGACGACTGCCCGGACTCGGTCTTCGTCGAGGACACCGTCGTCATGTACCGGAACGTCGCCCTGATCACGCGACCCGGCGCCGAGTCGCGGCGCGCGGAGACCGCGGGTGTCGAGGAGGCGGTGGCGCGGCTGGGCTGCTCGGTCAACTGGATCTGGGAGCCGGGCACCCTGGACGGCGGTGACGTCCTGAAGATCGATGACACGATCTACGTCGGGCGCGGCGGGCGCACCGACGCGGCCGGCGTCCAGCAGCTCCGGGCGGCGTTCGAACCGCTGGGCGCCCGGGTGGTCGCCGTACCGGTCAGCAAGGTGCTGCACCTGAAGTCGGCGGTCACCGCACTGCCGGACGGGACGGTGATCGGGCACATCCCGAAGACGGACGTGCCGTCGCTGTTCCCCCGGTTCCTCCCCGTACCGGAGGAGTCAGGGGCGCACGTGGTGCTGCTCGGCGGCGGGAAGCTGCTGATGGCGGCGAGCGCGCCGAAGACCGCGGACCTGCTCGCCGACCTCGGCCACGAGCCGGTGGTCGTGGACATCAGTGAGTTCGAGAAGCTCGAGGGTTGTGTGACGTGCCTCTCGGTCCGACTGCGGGAGCTGTACGCCTGAGGGGCGCCCAGATCACCCGTTCGGCCCCGGGACCTGCGGGCCCCGGGGCTTTCGCGTGTCCGCCGGGACGGTGCTGATCAGGGGCCTTTACGGTGTGTTTAACCTACGCTCTCGTAACCTACGGTTTCGTAGCCTACGATTCCGTAGGTTCCATCCGCCGGC
>NZ_BMTT01000125.1 GCF_014649815.1 Streptomyces mutabilis
AAGATAGCGCTTCACCTCAAATGGAAGGAATAGAAGAATTACATAATAATATTATGTTTTATTTAGCTGTTATCTTATTCACAGTTACATGAATGATGATAACAATTATAAGAAATTTTGTAGCTACAAAATCTCCTATAGCACATAAATATTTAAACCATGGTACATTAATAGAATTAATTTGAACAATTACACCTGCGTTTATTTTAATATTAATCGCATTCCCTTCATTCAAATTATTATATTTAATGGATGAGGTTATGGATCCTTCATTAGTAGTTTATGCTGAAGGTCATCAATGATATTGAAGTTATCAATATCCTGACTTTACAAATGAAGAAAATGAGTTTATTGAATTTGATTCATATATAGTACCAGAAAGTGACTTAGAAGATGGTCAATTTAGAATGTTAGAAGTAGATAACAGAGTTATTATACCAGAGTTAACTCACACTAGATTTGTAATCTCAGCTGCAGATGTTATACATTCTTATGCTTGTCCATCTTTAGGTATAAAAGCTGATGCATACCCAGGAAGATTAAATCAAGCTTCTGTTTATGTAAATCGTCCTGGAACATTCTTTGGACAATGTTCAGAAATTTGTGGTATACTTCATAGCTCTATGCCTATTGCAATACAATCTGTATCTATTAAAGATTTCTTATTATGATTAAGAGATCAAATGGAAGGTTAATCTAAAAATTTTTAATAAATCACTAAAAGAATATAAAATTTAATTTTTTAATTTTGAATATGTATATATAAATATGTTTTATTTATTTTTAGTTTTTAATTATACTATACATAATATAAACATATTTATA
>NZ_BMTT01000126.1 GCF_014649815.1 Streptomyces mutabilis
GACGGTAATAGGCATAGAAATTTACGGTAATACTCACAAATTAGGCATAGAAAAAATAAAAGACTTGCCTTTAATTTAGGGATAGACTACTTTTTTGCCTATCCCATTAAGTAGGAAGCGACATGTCTGAGCTAATAGCATATAAATCCAATGCTTTGATTGAAGCTAGTTACAAACTAACTTTACAGGAACAGCGCTTGCTATTGATGTGTATTGGAAAGTTAAACCCTCTGGATAAAACTCCTCAAAAAACATTCAAAATTACATCTGGCGATTTCTATCTAGCATTTCCTGATATGGGAAAAAGTAATGCAGAACGACATTTAAAAGAAGCTATAGATAAGCTCGCTGAACGTTGGATATATATACAAAACAATAATGAAAGACGACGTATTCGCTGGATCCAAGAAGAAGCAGAATATTTTGAGGGTGAGGGAAAAATAGAAATTGTTTTTGCTGATTCCATAATGCCCTACTTAACTCAGCTTCAAGGTCAATTTACTAAAATTGTGATCAAAAATGTATCAACACTAAAAAGTGTCTATAGCATTCGTTTATATGAGTTATTAATGCAATTTAAAGTGATTGGCGATCGATTGATCAGCATTAATGATTTTCGCTCGATGCTAGGTTTGGACGAAAAAAAATACGCCACCTTCAAATCACTGAATCAATGGGTAATAAAACCAGCAATAAAAGAGTTAAACCAAAAAAGCAATCTATCTGTAACAGTTGATACAGTAAAAAAAGGCAGGAGTGTTTTTGCGCTACACTTTCACTTCAAAGAAGATCAACAAATAAAAATGATGTTAGAGGATTGA
>NZ_BMTT01000127.1 GCF_014649815.1 Streptomyces mutabilis
GAAATTGCTGGTATGGTCATTACTTGCTTTGATTGATAAAATCCTCTTAACACTCCTAAGACACCTATTAAAATAAAACTAAAACTGGCCATCTTTAACATGGGTGCTAAATTAGAATCGCCCATCCATCGGGTAATCATATTCGCAAACATAAAAAGCAAAATAAAGACGATAAAACCTATGCATTGTAATCGAAACATAACCCTTGTATAGACTTCATCGGATCGATTAACACCTATCACTTGAGTCACAGCACTTGGAATGGCATTCATAGATAAAATAACCCCTAGTGCTACGACAGGATATATTTGTTGATAAGCATATAAACCGTCATCACCTAAAACATTTTGATACGGAATGCGATAAATGGTACTTAGTATCTTCACAATAATTAATGCTAAGGTAAGTATAACGACGCCGTTAAACGCCGTCTCACTCTTAGTCTTCATCTTTAATCGCCATACTTTCTTCAATACATCTAACTAAGAATTTCAAACTATCTAACCATTGTTTTGATTTTGTTAGCGTTACATTCATTGCATTATTTTGCACGCCAACTTTCATTGCTCTACCAAGAGGTTGCGTCTGTTTAAACAATTCTTCTCCATTAATATCTTCAGTCGCTTTAGGTGATAAAATGATTTGTATAGATTTGCCTTTGTCTTTTATCAATTCGACACCCGCATGTAGAGCGTGGACTTTGATTTCAACAATGTCTAATAATCGTTCGACTTCAATTGGATAATCATTAAAACGATCTATTAATTCATCTTTGACATCGAAAAGTTGTTCTTCTGTTTCTACTTTTC
>NZ_BMTT01000128.1 GCF_014649815.1 Streptomyces mutabilis
AGCATACCCATTTATTGCTCGAGATAAGACTTGAACTTATAACCTAATCATCTTCAGTGATCCGCTCTACCAATTGAGCTTCTCAAGCTATTTTATCTTGGAGTTATCGGGACTCGATCCTGAAATAACGATATGCAAAATCGCCGTTTTACCAGTTAAACTATAACCCCTATCCGAGAAACGATTCGAACGTTTACGACTTGCGTCACTTAAACTTAAGTTAAGACTGTCTACCAATTCCAGCACTCGGATTATTTAAGGCTAAAATGACTTGAACATTTACTCAAACCATCATGAGTGGTTCGCTTTACCGATTAAGCTATAGCCTTTGGTTGCGGATTTAGGAATTGCACCTAAATATTTTGGTCATGAGCCATCTATGTTACTATTACATCAATCCGCATTTATAATTAAGAAATAGGTGACTTGAACACCTGACCTTTCGCGTGTAAAGCGACAGCTCTACCAACTGAGCTAATTTCTTTCAACCCAAGGGAGATTTGAACTCCCGCACTAACAGTGAAAATGTTATGTCTTAACCAAACTTGACCATTGGGTCTTTAATTTTATAGCCCAGTGCAAGTATCGCACTTGCTTCTACCGATTACAAAACGGTTGCATTACTTTTATGCTAACCGGGCTAAATTTAATTTATACGATATGTGAAATATTTAGTATATTAATAATTAGTACTTTATGTCTAAAAATGTTAAGATTAGTACAACTAAAGCCTATTAATCATTAGAACCCCGAAGGGTATATAACAATTATACTCGTAGTGTTCTACTACGTTTAAAAGTATCCTAAA
>NZ_BMTT01000129.1 GCF_014649815.1 Streptomyces mutabilis
GGGTCCACGCCGAGCCGAGGGGCCGCGCGGCTGCATCCCCTCGTCCACGAGAACACCTCCGACATGGCGGGGCAGCGCTTCACTTCCGTACTCGACGGTGATGCTCTGCGGGTGGGCGCACAGCTCGAGATGGCGCTCGTCGCGGCGCGACTCAGCACAGGCGCCGACCAGTGGCCGTACGAACTGCGCGACGTGGTCGTCGAAGGTCCCATCCCGCTGACCGAGGGCGGGCGGCGTGTCCACGTGTCCCTGTTCCCGGGCGCTGACGACATCGTCGAGTGGTCCGTGGAGACCGAGGACGAGGAGCCTGTGCTCGGCAGCAGCGGCCTGGCCCGGTGGGTGGCCGAGGCCGCGGCGGACCCACTCGATGTGGAGGCGGCCCGGGACCTCGGCACCCTGGTGGAGCTCGACGACAGTGCCGCAGAGGGCCTCACCCTGGTACCCGCGCAGGTGGACGCCGGCCTGGAGGCACTGTGCCGACAGCTCGGCGCGGACACGGACGCGGTGTCGGCCATCGGGACGGTACGCGTGCATGGCGTCGGGGCGGCCTCGTGGGCCGTCGTCGACGGCGGTGCCGGGGCCGTCCTCCTGTACCTACAGGATGGGACACCGCTGGTCGAACTCCTCGATGTCACCGTGTCGTCCGAGACCGAAACCGACACCGAGACCGAGGCGGAGCCGGAGACCGAGGCCGCTGAGGTGGTGCGGGAGGTCTCCGGTCCGGGCCGGCGTGCGGAGATGGCCGGCTGGTCGGTGGAGCAGTGCCTGGCGTGGGAGCTG
>NZ_BMTT01000130.1 GCF_014649815.1 Streptomyces mutabilis
CCCTAACTCCTTCGCCCAAAGATTTAACTGTTCCAACATTTCCTTTAATGAATTACAGCGGGATAACTCAGAGATAAGCCTTAGTAATTGGCTAAATAGAGATTCATTTTCTGCAGCTTGCTCAATCAACAAACGCATATCCTCTTCAAGATAATGAATACGTGTTCGCTGACGTGACATTATCCACTCAACTAATGAGATACTCCCTCTTACTGGGTGAGGAACTTGCATTTGCTCAATATAGCTGGCATTACGGATAAAGAAACCAGGATGCTCCTTGAGATAATCAATGATGGTTTGATCGTTGAGTTCGTTTTTCTCAGGGTAACAAAACTGCTCATTCTTATCCGTCATACCAAGCACCTCTCAAAAATAATATTATAGCTGGATTGTTCCATCATAAATATGCACAGCAGGTCCTGTCATATAAAGTGGGTTTCCTGTACCTTTCCATTCAATTGATAATGATCCACCCGGTAAATTAACTTTCACTTTTCTATCTAATAAACCTTGGGAGATCCCCACCGCGACAGCGGCACAGGCACCGCTTCCACAAGCTTGAGTTTCTCCAGCACCACGTTCAAATACCCGTAAATGCAATGTATTTCTATCAACCACCTGCATAAAACCAATATTGGCGCGCTCTGGAAAGCGTTCGTGTTGTTCCAATACTGAGCCCAATGACTCAACTTCCGCAGTTTTGATATCTTCCACTTGGATCACGCAGTGCGGATTTCCCATTGACACCACACCACATAGAACTGTTCGTTCCATCG
>NZ_BMTT01000131.1 GCF_014649815.1 Streptomyces mutabilis
CCGCGCCGACCACCAGGTCAAGGTCCGCGGCTTCCGCATCGAACCCGGCGAGATCGAGAACGTCCTGACCGAGCACCCCCACATCACCCAGGCCGCCGTAGTCGCCCGCGAGGACCAGCCCGGCAGGATCCGGCTGGTGGCCTATGTCGTGGCGCGGGAGACCCTGCGGCCCGAGGAGGCGAAGGAGTTCGTGCGCGAGCGGCTGCCCGAACACATGGTGCCCTCGGCCGTCGCACTCCTGAACGGCCTGCCGCTGACGGCCAACGGCAAGCTGGACCGGGCCGCCCTGCCAGCGCCGGACTTCGCGCAGGCCGGATCCGGACGGGAGGCGCGCACCCCGCAGGAGCAGATCGTCTGCGATCTGTTCGCGCAGGTGCTGGGGCTGCCCCGGGTCGGTGTGGACGACGACTTCTTCGAACTCGGCGGCCATTCGTTGCTGGCCACGCGGCTGGTCGCCCGCATCCGGGCCACCTTCAGCGTCGAGATCGGCCTGCGCACGCTCTTCGAGGCACGGACCGCGGGTGCGGTCGCGGCCCGCCTCGACACCGCCGGGCCCGCACGGCTCGCCCTGACCAAGCAGCAAATCCTCGACGCGGTACCCCTGTCGTTCGCCCAGCGGCGGCTGTGGTTCCTGCACAAGATGGAGGGGCCGAGCGCCACCTACAACATCCCACTGACTTTGAGACTGACCGGCACATTGGACCGTGAGGCGCTGCGGGCCGCTCTCGGTGACGTGGTGGCCCGGCACGAGAGTCTGCGGACGGTGTTCCC
>NZ_BMTT01000132.1 GCF_014649815.1 Streptomyces mutabilis
GGATGCTGAAATAGTATTAACGATAGCTTCACCTAATTTTGAAATGTGTTCCATAAAAAACAAACCTCCTTACATATAAAATCATTACTAAAACAAAATAACATATATTATAATAATTTTCTTCTACTTTTAAATAAATTTAATCAAATTTACGTTTTCTTAAAAAATAAATAAGAGGATTGTAATATTGTTACTATTAAAATTAGTAAAAAAGACTGTGAATGTAATAATAGCTTTTTTACATGAAATTTTTTAGTATCTTTTTACAAACATTTTTAAATTCTTTTTAGAGTATCTTTGAGTCTTAGAGCAACAATGGATTCCAAATGTTAAAGGGAACTTTTTGTAGTTGATATTCTGTTAATATAGCATTTATAAAGATAAAAGACCTAAAGTAAAGACACTTTATTTTTTTGGGTGTCTTTACTTTAGGGATAGGAGTGTAATCATGTCATGTCTGGAGAAACTGTTGTATACCAAAACGAAATGAATTTAGTACCTCTACGTAAATTTACAAGTACAGAGATTGATATATTCTTTAGCCTTTGCAATAAACTTAAGGAACAAGATATAAAAGAAGTTTCTATTTCTTTTGAAGAATTACGTCACTTAAGTAATTACTATCATCGTTCCCAAAAGAGATTTGTTAAAGATTTGGAACATGTTTATGATAAATTGTTAAGTTTAACTTATACTGAACGAAGTGGCTTATCATTTAAGAAATTTGTATTATTTACTGGTTATGAAGTTAACGTGGATACACAG
>NZ_BMTT01000133.1 GCF_014649815.1 Streptomyces mutabilis
GAAGTTGTGCACGCACAGCACCAGGTCGTCCTCGTACTCCCGCAGGAAGGCCAGTACGGCGGGGTTGGAGGAGGGCAGTTCCGTGTAGGTGCCGAGGCCGAAGGCCACGTTCTGCTTGCGGATCTCGATCATGCGGCGGGTCCAGTGCAGCAGGGACGAGGGCGAGGCCATGGACGCCTCGACGTTCGTCACCTGGTAGCCGTAGACCGGGTCCATGATCGTCGGAAGGAACAGGCGTCCCGGGTCGGACGACGAGAAGCCGGCGTTGCGGTCCGGCGTCCACTGCATCGGGGTGCGGACCGCGTCGCGGTCGCCGAGCCAGATGTTGTCTCCCATGCCGATCTCGTCGCCGTAGTAGAGGATCGGCGAGCCGGGCAGGGAGAGCAGCAGGGCGGTGAACAGCTCGATCTGGTCGCGGTCGTTGTCCAGGAGCGGGGCCAGGCGCCGGCGGATGCCGATGTTGGCGCGCATGCGCGGGTCCTTGGCGTACTCCGCGTACATGTAGTCGCGTTCCTCGTCGGTGACCATCTCGAGGGTCAGCTCGTCGTGGTTGCGCAGGAAGATGCCCCACTGGCAGCCGGACGGGATGGCCGGGGTCTTGGCGAGGATCTCCGAGACGGGGTAGCGGGACTCGCGGCGGACGGCCATGAAGATGCGGGGCATGACCGGGAAGTGGAAGGCCATGTGGCACTCGTCGCCGCCGGAGGCGTAGTCGCCGAAGTAGTCGACGACGTCCTCCGGCCACTGGTTGGCCTCCGCCAG
>NZ_BMTT01000134.1 GCF_014649815.1 Streptomyces mutabilis
GCATCTACCCAAAAGCGTTCTGGTATATATGGGGCATCAAGCATCATAGCTCGGGCCCGTTCAAAAAGGATCCGGATGCCACGTTCACTAACGGCATTTTGCCATGGTGAATATGGCGAGCTTGGTTGCCATTCTATGCCTTCCTGACGGTAGGTTTCCATCCATTCAGTGGAGCGGAATTCATTATCAGAGACTAGGTAGGCAGGAGCAGTGAAGCCATGGTTCTTCATATTTTGAAGCCAGTTCTTGAAGGCGGTAATGGCTGCACTTTTTGTCTCAAGGAAGAGGATCCATCGATAATGTGTGGCATCGTCGGTAATAAGTAAGACATATTTTGCCCCAATTCGGCCAGTGACAACATCATTAGGGTTGTCAAAATCAAGAGTTTGTCCACCGCCGGCGATATCTAGATGGACTCGGGCAAGGGGTTTGGTAACTCTGGACCTAGGGACCTTGCTATAATAGCGTGTCTGTCTAGCCTGTATACAGACTTCACAAAATGGGAGTTCTTTAGAGCCTTTGATTTCGATGCAAGACTCAGGATCTCGGGCGAGGCGGAGGAGATCGGCTTGATTGAGATGGCATAGGCGTCGGTGCCAGGCCATGATAGGTAGGGATATCTTAGTAGTTCGCGGCTTCCCTAGAACCAGGGTCTCTTTTGGAGTAGGAGCTTCAGCTGGTGTCTTAATTGTAGGAGCCTTTGCAGGTGGCTCTTCTGGGCAGTTAGCTTCTTTGCCAGACTGGGTGGTG
>NZ_BMTT01000135.1 GCF_014649815.1 Streptomyces mutabilis
TTAGTCCAACAGTTTCGTCGCTAGCCACAAATGTGTTTTGTTCGCTCATTCAATCCCACCACGCTTTCTTACATGTTAATTTATAGGATAAAGTAACATTCATCAAGTCGCTAAGTGGTTTGGGGAAATATTGGCTTTGCTAGCCACTAACGTGGCAGATGCGCCAGCTTGTTGGGAAATATCCCCAAGCCCCTTAGGATTTTTTTCTAACGAAAAAATAGTGGCTAATTGCTAGCCACTAAATTCAAAACCATCAAAATCATCAAAACCGCAGCAATCCAAAATGGTGGTTGCTATAATTATTAAACCCAAATGAAAAATACAATTAAAAAAGAAATGATAATAAGGTCAAAAATGATGTTCTTTATATTCCAAGTTAAAAAATCAGGGACACTATTAATAATTAACCCTGCTATCAATAAAACCTCACTAGCAAAGTGTATGTACTTTAAAAAAGAAAAATCAGATAAAGGAGTGCTTTTCATAAGCGAAAAAATAACAATACAAATAAAAGCTGATCCCATAACAACATTGCCTATCTTATAATATTTTTTATAGTCTTTAGTTTCTCTTAAAAGCATTTAATCTCTCCTACTTTTTTGTTGTACCAATTATTAATAATACAAAAACTAAAAAATTTAATAAATAAAATATTTTTCCCCTAAAGGATTTCCAATGATATTTTCATTCAATCCTATAATCAAACAAACTATAAAAATAGCAATAATAATACCTGAATAAATCTTATTT
>NZ_BMTT01000136.1 GCF_014649815.1 Streptomyces mutabilis
CGATTCCCTGAGTAGCGGCGAGCGAAACGGGAAGAGCCCAAACCAACAAGCTTGCTTGTTGGGGTTGTAGGACACTCTATACGGAGTTACAAAAGAACATGTTAGACGAATCATCTGGAAAGATGAATCAAAGAAGGTAATAATCCTGTAGTCGAAAACATATTCTCTCTTGAGTGGATCCTGAGTACGACGGAGCACGTGAAATTCCGTCGGAATCTGGGAGGACCATCTCCTAAGGCTAAATACTCTCTAGTGACCGATAGTGAACCAGTACCGTGAGGGAAAGGTGAAAAGTACCCCGGAAGGGGAGTGAAAGAGAACTTGAAACCGTGTGCTTACAAGTAGTCAGAGCCCGTTAATGGGTGATGGCGTGCCTTTTGTAGAATGAACCGGCGAGTTACGATCTGATGCAAGGTTAAGCAGCAAATGTGGAGCCGCAGCGAAAGCGAGTCTGAATAGGGCGTTGAGTATTTGGTCGTAGACCCGAAACCAGGTGATCTACCCTTGGTCAGGTTGAAGTTCAGGTAACACTGAATGGAGGACCGAACCGACTTACGTTGAAAAGTGAGCGGATGAACTGAGGGTAGCGGAGAAATTCCAATCGAACTTGGAGATAGCTGGTTCTCTCCGAAATAGCTTTAGGGCTAGCCTCAAGTGATGATTATTGGAGGTAGAGCACTGTTTGGACGAGGGGCCCCTCTCGGGTTACCGAATTCAGACAAACTCCGAATGCCAATTAATTTAACTTGG
>NZ_BMTT01000137.1 GCF_014649815.1 Streptomyces mutabilis
CAAGGTGGAAGGGACGGTCCAATCTATGTGAACGACCACCAACCAACACCAGATTATCAGAAGAGCAAGAAAAGGCTCTGTGTCACTATGTTGATACTCTAGAGCAATTAAATATAAAGCCACTTGCACAAATGATCCAATCAAGTGCCAATTCTATTCTGAGATCAACCCATACCAGCCTAGACACCCCTCCACCTACTGTCAGCGAGAAATGGTTAAACCGATGGCTAGGAAGGCATCCTGAATATAAAAGACGTCGCTCTAGGGCTATAGAGCTTGACCGCAAGCGTGCAGAGGATCGTGAGGTTATTCAGGAGTGGTTTCAGAAGCTCCATCAGACCATCCAGAACCATGGGATATTAAAGGAGGATATCTACAATTTTGATGAGACTGGCTTCAATATCGGTGTTGGTCGTGATCAATGGATTATTACCAGGGACGTCAATATGAATAAGCCTCATATTAGGATGAATTTAAAGCGTGAATATGTTACTGTGGTTGAAGCAGTCAATGCAGATGGCTGGACCTGCCCACCACTTATTCTCATGAGTGGTAGCTGTATACTTACAAATTGGTTTGAAGCT
This sequence comes from Streptomyces mutabilis, assembly GCF_014649815.1. Lineage (GTDB taxonomy): Bacteria > Actinomycetota > Actinomycetes > Streptomycetales > Streptomycetaceae > Streptomyces > Streptomyces mutabilis. Next base: position 585 of record NZ_BMTT01000137.1, read on the forward strand.
GCTGATATTCAACAAGACTATTCAATTGGAGTATCAGAAAATGGCTATATGACTGATACAATTGCCTTCCAATGGATTCAGTCATTCTATCGGCATACTAAAAGATATAGGAAGGGTCAATATACCCTTCTTATATGTGATGGATACGGCTCCCA
>NZ_BMTT01000138.1 GCF_014649815.1 Streptomyces mutabilis
AACATAATTAATATTATATGATCTATCAATCAAAAAGAAATTTCCAAAATCATCCGTTTCATTTAGTTTCTCCATCACCTTGACCTTTATTTACAAGTGTATCATTATTTATTCTTACAACTGCTACAGTTTTATTTATGCATGGTTTTCAAAGTTTTGAGTACTTAGTACCTGTAGCTGTAATTAATGTAGCTTACGTAATGGGTTTATGATTTAGAGATGTTATCTCAGAAGGAACATATTTAGGTAATCACACAAATGCAGTTCAAAAAGGATTAAATTTAGGAGTAGGTTTATTTATTATCTCAGAAGTATTCTTTTTCTTAGCAATATTCTGAGCATTCTTCCACAGTGCAATATCACCTAGTGTTGAATTAGGAGCACAATGACCACCTTTAGGTATACAAGCTGTAAATCCTTTTGAATTACCATTATTAAATACAGTAATTTTATTATCATCAGGTGTTACAATTACTTATGCTCATCATTCATTAATACAAGGTAATAGAAAAGGAGCATTATATGGAACAGTTGTTACAATTCTATTAGCAGTTATTTTCACAATCTTCCAAGGTGTAGAATACTCAGTATCTTCATTCACTATATCTGATAGTGTTTACGGATCATGTTTCTACTTTGGAACAGGTTTCCACGGATTACACGTTATTATAGGAACTGCATTCTTAGCAGTAGGTTTATGACGTTTAGCTGCATATCACTTAACAGATCACCATCAT
>NZ_BMTT01000139.1 GCF_014649815.1 Streptomyces mutabilis
CGGTGACGGTCGGCTGGGTGTTGTGTTCACGGGTCAGGGTTCGCAGCGGCTGGGGATGGGGCGTGAGTTGTACGCCCGGTTCCCGGTGTTCGCGGAGGCTTTTGATGCGGTGATCGCGGAGCTGGGTGCGGACGTCCGGGAGGTGATGTGGGGCGAGGATCCCGGTGCGTTGAACCGTACGGGGTGGTCGCAGCCGGCGTTGTTCGCGCTGGAGGTGGGGCTCTACCGGCTGGTCGAGTCGTGGGGTGTGCGGCCCGAGGTGGTGGCCGGGCATTCGCTGGGTGAGATCGTCGCCGCGCATGTGGCGGGAGTGCTGTCGCTGGGGGATGCCTGCCGGTTGGTGTGTGCGCGGGCCCGGTTGATGGATGCGCTGCCGACAGGTGGTGCGATGCTCGCGGTGTCCGCGGCGGAGGCGGATGTCGTCGAGCTGCTGCCGGCAGGTGTTTCGGTGGCCGCGGTGAACGGGCCGTCGTCGGTGGTGGTCGCGGGCGCGGAGGATGCCGTGGAGAGCGTTGCGGGTCAGGCGGCCGAGCGGGGCTGGAAGCACAAGCGGTTGTCGGTGTCGCATGCGTTCCATTCGCCGTTGATGGATCCGATGCTGGAGGAGTTCGCGGCGGCGATCGCGGACGTGGAGTTCCATGAGCCGGTGATCCGGCTGATGTCGGGTGATCCGACCAGCCCGGAGTACTGGGTCCGGCATGTGCGCGAGGCGGTGCGGTTCGCCGACGCGGTGCG
>NZ_BMTT01000140.1 GCF_014649815.1 Streptomyces mutabilis
GTAGAAAAAAATAGTATTAATGATTTAAAAAATATCTTTACAGATTATGATAAAGTTATCTTTTCAGTTGGATCTGGTGGAAGCACTGGAGCGGATAAAACAATCATTGTTGATTTAGATGGTGCTGTAAAAACAATTAAAGCTAGTAAAGAAGCGGGTATCAAACATTATGTTATGGTATCAACATACGATTCTAGACGTGAAGCATTCGATGCGAGTGGAGATTTAAAACCGTATACAATTGCAAAGCATTATGCTGATGATTACTTAAGAACATCAGATCTTAATTATACAATTGTACATCCAGGTTCACTTACAGATGATGCTGGAACTGGAAAAATAGAAGCTGATTTATATTTCGACAAAGCAGGATCAATTCCACGTGAAGATGTTGCTACAGTTTTAAAAGAAGTAGTAACTTCTGATGGTTTTAATAATCAAGAATTCCAAATTTTAAGTGGCAATCATGGTGTTAAAGATGCATTGAAAAACTATGAATCTTAAAATTTAAAATTAAGTACGTATTAAAAATTATTTGTCTTTTATAATACAACTTGATACAAAGTTCGTTCCTATTATCGTTAGAATTGTTGTAATTTGTTTTTAAATACTTCAATTTCTAATCAGTATTTGAGGGGGCAAGATAAGGAAATCAAAAGTCTTATCTTGTTCCCTTTTTATATTCAAAGTTAAATATTTTAATGAGTATAATTATACTAAATTTTCTACT
>NZ_BMTT01000141.1 GCF_014649815.1 Streptomyces mutabilis
CAATTGGAAATCAAAGAGATGAGTATGTAGCTGTTAGAAAAATGAAGGAGGTCAATTGGCTTGAAGATTAAAGCGCAAGTTGCAATGGTATTGAATCTAGACAAATGTATTGGTTGTCATACTTGCAGTGTGACATGTAAAAACACATGGACAAATCGACCTGGTGCAGAATATATGTGGTTTAATAACGTAGAAACAAAACCGGGTGTAGGATATCCAAAAAGATGGGAAGACCAAGGACAATATAAAGGTGGTTGGGTGCTAAATAAAAAAGGAAAGCTTGAATTAAAATCTGGTAACAGATGGTCAAAAATTGCTTTAGGTAAAATCTTCTATAATCCAGACATGCCACTCATTCAAGATTATTATGAACCGTGGACATATAACTATGAACACTTAACCAATGCTAAACAAGGACAGCACTCTCCCGTGGCGACAGCTCACTCTTTAATTTCAGGTGATAGATTGAATCTTAAATGGGGGCCAAACTGGGAAGATGATTTAGCTGGAGGTCACATTACAGGACCAGAGGATCCAAATATTCAGAAAATAGAAGAAGATATTAAATTCCAATTCGATGAGACATTTATGATGTATTTACCAAGACTATGTGAACACTGTTTAAATCCAAGTTGCGTAGCATCTTGTCCATCAGGAGCTATGTATAAACGAGATGAAGATGGTATCGTACTCGTCGATCAAGAAGCCTGTCGAGGTTGGAGATACT
>NZ_BMTT01000142.1 GCF_014649815.1 Streptomyces mutabilis
GATCCCGTCCGCTGGATGACCAAGGGTTCCGGGGCCACGTTCGTCGTCCCCGGGTGAGTCGGGTCCTAAGGCGAGGCCGACAGGCGTAGTCGAATGGATGAACGGGTGGATATTCCCGTACCGGCGGCGTACCGTAAGAGCCGAACGGATGAGTACTAACCTCCGGTCGCGTGGCGTCGTTCCCTTCGGGGTTCGGGGCGCGTGGCTGTTGGGAGCGTAGTCCTGGTAGGCTAGCGCACAGGGGTGACACGGAATGGGAGCCGGCCGCGGAGGTGGTTTTCCGTGGTCAAGCACGCAGCCCGTCCCATAGGCAAATCCGTGGGACGCATAGGGTGAGGTGTGATGATGGGCGTCTTTTATGGCGCGATATCCGGTGGTCCAGGCCGTCGAGAAAAGCCTCGGCGCGAGGGGCGTCGCCGCCCGTACCCCAAACCGACACTGGTGGTCAGGTAGAGAATACCAAGGCGATCGAGCGAATCCTGGTCAAGGAACTCGGCAAATCACTCCCGTGCCTTCGGTATAAGGGAGACCCCCGGGCGTGAAGAGGCTTGCCCTCGGAGCGTTGGGGGGTGGCACAGACCAGGGGGTAGCGACTGTTTACCAAAAACACAGGTGCATGCGAAGGCGCAAGCCGCTGTATATGCACTGACGCCTGCCCGGTGCCGGAAGGTTAAGAGGATCCGTCAGCCCCTTTTGGGGTGAAGCGGTGAATTCAAGCCCCGGTAAA
>NZ_BMTT01000143.1 GCF_014649815.1 Streptomyces mutabilis
ATTCTTTTTCTTTATGATAATTCTAAAACGTTTTAGTACATCAATAAGTTTATCTTCAATATCTTCAAGTGTATAAGGCATAACAATTTCATCAGCACGTTCATCATGAAACGAACGTTTTGCTTTTAAGATAATACTTTTAATAATTTGAATTTCTGATAAAGAGTAATTCATTAAATACTTAGCTAGGTGTTCAGGGAACTCTTGTAATTCATAACGTGCTTCTTCTTGTTTAGATAAAGTATCAGATGTTTGAGATTGATGATTTGAATGATTTGGATGGAATACAGTGTTGGACTTACTTTTGATATTATGTATATCATTCATATCATTCGTATCATTAAACTCAGTATCATTAAACTCAGTATCATTAAACTCAGTATCATTAGAGTTTGTCTCACAAACTTCCGGAAGTTTGTTTTGTAAACTTCCGGAAGTTTGTTTTGTAAACTTCCGGAAGTTTGTTTTGTAAACTTCCTTGTCATCAGTGGATTTATTCGTCTTTTCTTCAGTTTGAATTTTATAGATATCATCTTCTGTAACTTCTGGTTTAATTAAATATAGCATGTTAGGTTTATTCAAACCTAATCTTTTTTGTCTTAATAAATTAACACTTTCTAATTCTTTTTTAATTTTAACTACTTTATTTTTACCTAGATTTAGTATTTCCATCAAATTTTCATTGGTATAAATAAAATAAATATTTTCCTCATTATCTACCCAAT
>NZ_BMTT01000144.1 GCF_014649815.1 Streptomyces mutabilis
AAGAAATTTACAAATTTACAAAATGAACTTTGGATATACCCAGGTACTTTTTGTGGGATCTGTGCCCCGCATAAACTGCCTCCCAATCCTCAAGAGCATATAGTAGGAAACGAATAAAGGTGTTTCATTGTTATCAAACAACTACCTTATACACTCGAAATCATCCTAAATTTCCACTCTTGCAATTAGTAACAGTAAAGCTGCATAGGGTCTTCTCGTCTATCTAGAGGTAAACAGTATCTGCACTGCTATTCCAATTTCACTGAGACAATCATCGAGACAGCTGTTGTATCGTTAAGTCATTCATGCAGGACCGCATTTAACGGCCAAGGTATTTCGCTACCTTAGGACCCTCATAGGTAAGGCCGCCATTAATCGGGGTGTCCTTCAAAACCTTAGTTAAAAACCAAGGTAAATCCGTTACCCAGCCGACATTGGGCAGACATCACACTCAATACTTTGATATTTTATCTTTGCAGAGTGCTGTGTTTTTATTAAACAGTCGTACAACATTATTCCATGCTTCCTCTTCTTATTAGTTTAATAAAATCATTCTGGATGTTAAACTAATAAAAATGGCTCTCCTTATCCCGAAGTTACGGTAGTCAATTTGCCGAGTTCCTTAATGATTGTTCACTCAAACGCCTTTGTATTCTCTACTTGCTTACTTGTGATAGTATCTAGGTACGGTATATATAAACCTTACTTATACAATAGTATAAA
>NZ_BMTT01000145.1:0-470 GCF_014649815.1 Streptomyces mutabilis
CCGAAGATTATCCCTGCAATCAATACCACAAACAGGAGTAAGATCTTGAACATAAATTTATTCTCCTTGTGGTGCTACGGTTGTTGATGTCGTTGTTCCTGATGTTGCACTATCTTGTGCTGCATCAACCGCATAAGGGGCTTGTGTAGCTTCGGCATCTTTAGCTTCAACCGCTTCTGGCTGTGATGTCTCGTTTTGGGTCAGCAAATTACGGATCTGCTTTTCTACTCGTTTTTCTAACAGAGAGAGGCTTTTTAATTCTGTTGGCATTGCGAGAGTAATAGGCTGCTTTTCAAGCTCATTAATACTGTCTAAGAAAGCCGTTGTATTCGGATCGGTGGTATCAAAATAGGCGCGTACCCAAGTAGATACCGCTTCTAATGATTGTTGATAAATCTCTGTTTGATGGCGAGGCACCGCTTGAGATGCAATTAATAAACGAGAGCGGATATTTTCTCGCAGATAAATAT
>NZ_BMTT01000145.1:480-721 GCF_014649815.1 Streptomyces mutabilis
CTTGGTTTGGAGCTAATAGTGGAATAGCGGTACTGTCTCGACGACGGATAGTAATAAAGTCATCCATAAAGCTTTTCCAGCTTTTACTGAGGTTTTGCTTCCAGTCAGAAAGCGAGCCTGAAATGGCTTCATCATTTTTATCCATCGGTGAGCCATCACGCTCAAATCCAGATAAGCGTAGGTTATCAACCTGATTAGCTAACTGATTTAATTGTAAAATAGTACCATCATTATCAATTTT
>NZ_BMTT01000146.1 GCF_014649815.1 Streptomyces mutabilis
AAGATAATGTAGGTGATTTAGTTGATTTACCGGGCATTTATGATTTATCACCTATTTCTAAAGATGAGACGGTTGTCACAGATTATTTAATGTCAACGTCATTCACAGGAATGATTAACATTATTGACGCATGTCAGCTTAAAAGAAATCTTAATCTTACAATACAGTTGATGGAACTCAACAAACCTATGATTATTGGTTTAAATATGATAGATGTTGCAACACAAAGAGGTATTAAAATTAACTATCAAGCTTTGATGAGAAAATTAAAAGTACCGGTATTTCCAATTGTTGCTAGAAAGGCAAAGGGGACACATAGTCTTTTAGGAGAGCTTAATTATTTAGAACCACATCAACGTCGTGTATTTAAGATTAATTATGGCACTGAAATTGAAACTGCAATTCAACAAATTTGTTCAATTATCAAACAGGATAATATGTATCCAACAGAACGTTTACGTTTTATAGCCATACAGTATTTAATAGACAATGTTCAAATTTATCAAGAACTCGATGCCATGATTTTAGAACAGTTAGAACCCATTAAGCGAAAGTTAAGTAACGCGACAGAACAATCAACACGCCAAAGAATTGAAGCTGTGCGAAATGATTACATTAATCAGCTATTGGAAGATATCGTAGAATATCCCGAAGAGGATAAACAATTCTTTACTTCAAAAGTGGATCGATTATTATTAAATAGATATCTAGGTAT
>NZ_BMTT01000147.1 GCF_014649815.1 Streptomyces mutabilis
TAGTCACATTCGAGTTACTGATCCTGGTCGAATAGAAGACAATACAGTATTCACTTACTTAGATGCTTTTTGTACAGATAAAAAGTACTTAGCAGAAATGAAAGAGCATTATAAAGCCGGTGGCTTAGGTGATGTTAAAGTTAAAAAATACTTAAATGAAATCATACAAGCAGAATTAGAGCCAATTAGAAACAGAAGAAATCAATATCAAAGTAATTTAGACTATATATATGAAATATTAAAAGATGGAAGTAATCAAGCTCGATTAATAGCATATCAAACACTTCACGAAGTCAGAGATGCTATGGGAATTAATTATTTTTAAATTTTAAAGGTACTCATATTTTGAGTATCTTTTTTGTTGATATATGGTAACTATAAGTAGAAAAACTATACATACTATTAATTTTTTAATAATCAATCCACCCACTTATCCACTGAACTTAAATTAGTTAAATGCGGAGGTATGATAGATGAATTCTTCTAAATATTTCGATCATTTAGTTGTTTTAACAGCAGGAATAGGTATGTTCTTATCAACTCTAGATAGTGGTATTATCAATGTGGCGTTACCCATTTTATCTAAATCTTTTAATGTTGATGCTTCTTTTATTTCTTGGAGTATTACGTTATATACTTTGTTACTTACAGGGACCATTATTATATTTGGAAGACTGAGTGATAAGTACAATCGTCTAAATATCTATAGTATTG
>NZ_BMTT01000148.1 GCF_014649815.1 Streptomyces mutabilis
TACGTCCGTTTAAGGCCGACGATTTTATTGAGGCTCTGTTTGCCCGCGAGGAGTAGTTGTAATGATCCGCTTCGAACACGTCAGCAAGGCTTATTTAGGTGGAAGACAAGCATTACAGGGGGTTGATTTTCATCTTCGCCCTGGTGAGATGGCTTTTTTAACCGGACATTCTGGTGCTGGTAAAAGTACATTGCTTAAATTAATTTGTGGCATAGAACGTCCAAGTGATGGCGCTATTTGGTTTGCTGGTCATGATATCAGTAGGCTAAAAAATAGTGAGATCCCTTTTCTACGTCGTCAAATAGGGATGATCTTCCAAGATCCCCATTTGCTGATGGACAGAACGGTTTATGACAATGTCTCTCTACCTTTGATTATTGCCGTCGCAAGTGAAGAGGATATTCGACGCCGAGTTTCAGCCGCCTTGGATAAAGTCGGACTACTTGATAAAGCGAAAAATTACCCTATCCAGCTTTCAGGGGGTGAACAGCAACGGGTGGGAATAGCTCGTGCTGTTGTGAATAAACCCACGGTGTTATTGGCTGATGAGCCAACAGGGAATCTTGATGGTGAACTTTCAGAAGGCATTATGCGTCTGTTTGAAGAGTTTAATCGCGTGGGGGTTACCGTGTTAATGGCAACGCATGATATGACACTTGTAGAGCGCAGGAATTACCGTATTCTAACCTTAGGTCAAGGGCGTATGGTGGG
>NZ_BMTT01000149.1 GCF_014649815.1 Streptomyces mutabilis
AGGGCAGCGAAACCGCGAGGTCAAGCAAATCCCATAAAGTTGTTCTCAGTTCGGATTGTAGTCTGCAACTCGACTATATGAAGCTGGAATCGCTAGTAATCGTAGATCAGCATGCTACGGTGAATACGTTCCCGGGTCTTGTACACACCGCCCGTCACACCACGAGAGTTTGTAACACCCGAAGCCGGTGGAGTAACCATTTGGAGCTAGCCGTCGAAGGTGGGACAAATGATTGGGGTGAAGTCGTAACAAGGTAGCCGTATCGGAAGGTGCGGCTGGATCACCTCCTTTCTAAGGATATAGTCGGAACATCTTCTACGAAGATGAGGGATAACGTGACATATTGTATTCAGTTTTGAATGTTTATTAACATTCATTTGTACATTGAAAACTAGATAAGTAAGTAAGATTTTACCAAGCAAAACCGAGTGAATAGAGTTTTAAATAAGCTTGAATTCATAAATAATCGCTAGTGTTCGAAAGAACACTCACAAGATTAATAACTAGTTTTAGCTATTTATTTTGAATAACAATTCAAAATATGGTGGAAACATAGATTAAGTTATTAAGGGCGCACGGTGGATGCCTTGGCACTAGAAGCCGATGAAGGACGTTACTAACGACGATATGCTTTGGGTAGCTGTAAGTAAGCGTTGATCCAGAGATTTCCGAATGGGGGAACCCAGCATGAGTTATGTCATGTTATC
>NZ_BMTT01000150.1 GCF_014649815.1 Streptomyces mutabilis
AATAATGGTTTAAGTATCATAGTACCATCTTTGATACGAATTAAAGTCCCCTCCCCTAACACACCAGAAAGTTGTTGTTTACCTTTGATATCATTTGCAGGGGAGCAATCGACAACGAATGCAATATCAGGATCAATTTGCTTTGCGGCAGCTTTAGCTCCTCTAAGTCCAACTTCTTCTTGTACATTGGCACCAACATATAAGTCAACATCTAGTTGAACGTCTTTTAATAATTCTAATATCTCAATAGCTAAGACACAACCATATCGATTGTCCCAGGCTTTCGCGCTGTATCTGTTTTTTGACAACTGAGTCATTATTGTGTGAGGAACTATTGTATCGCCCACCTCTACACCCCGATTGCGCACTTCTTCTGATGAAGAAGCACCAATATCTAGCATTAAATCTTTGATTTGAGGTATGCTTTCATTTCCTGTTCTAAAATGTTTAGGAATATTAGCAACTACACCTATGATTTCTTTACCGTATCTATTTTTTATTTTTAATCTTTGTCCTTGCCAAATATCATTAGCCACGCCACCTAAATTCGTAAATTGAATCATTCCATTATCATTAATATGAGTAATCATAAAACCTATTTCATCCATATGTGCTGCTATCATAACTCGAGGTGCGTTTTCTTTATTTGATTTTTTTATACCATAGAAACCACCCATCTTATTTTGAATAAACTTATCCAC
>NZ_BMTT01000151.1 GCF_014649815.1 Streptomyces mutabilis
CGGATTCCTGGTCATCACCGGGCGCATGACCCTCGGCAATCTCGTGGCGTTCAACTCCTACCTGTGGATGATCGACGGGCCGGTACGCCAATCCGGATGGCTGATCAACGACTGGCAGCGATTCAACGCATCCTGCATCAAAATCCGCAAACTGCTCACCGCTCAGTCACGTATTACGGAAAAGCCGGAAAATACGGAAAAACCGGGAGACAGCGCTGACGCGAATCACGCCAGCACAGCGGCCGCAACCGCTGCAACAACCAACACAACCCGCATCGCAGGCAGCATCGACTTCCAGCATGTCAGCTTCGCCTTCCCCGACGAACCGGACACCCCCGTGCTTGAAGATGTGGATTTCCATGTGCCGGCAGGCGCCAAACTCGGCATTCTCGGCGAAACCGGCGCGGGCAAATCCACCCTCGTCAACCTCATCTCCCGCTTCTACGACCCCACCGAAGGCCATGTGCTCATCGACGGCGTCGACGCACGAGACTGGCCGCTCGCCACACTGCGCTCGCAAGTGTGCGTCGTGGCGCAAGACACGTTCCTGTTCTCCGACACCATCGGCGGCAACATCAGCTTCGGCGCGGGCGAACAACGCGAATACGACGAACAGTACATTCGCCGCATGGCCACCATCGCCGGCGCGGACGGCTTCATCCGCAGCATGCCGGAAGGCTACGATACCGTGGTCGGAGA
>NZ_BMTT01000152.1 GCF_014649815.1 Streptomyces mutabilis
AACGGAATTAATGTGATAGGTACAGGGCAAACCTACACAAGTGGTATCAAGAATGGTTTAATTGATGATTTTGATATTGCAAGACAAGCAATTAAAGATACAATTAAGAAGGCTTCAATTGCCTCTGGTGTAGATATAAAAGATGTATTTTTAAAACTACCTATCATCGGTACCGAAGTATATGATGAATCAAATGAAATTGAATTTTATGAGGATACTGAAATTGATGGCACGCATATTGAATCAGTTTTAGAAGGTATCCGGGATAAAAATGATGTGCCTGAAACTGAAGTGATAAATGTATTCCCAATTCGTTTTGTAGTTGACAAAGACAATGAAGTTTCAGATCCAAAAGAATTAATTGCAAGACATTCATTAAAAGTAGATGCAGGTGTCATCGCAATCCAAAAATCTATTTTAATCAATATGATTAAATGTGTTGAGGCATGTGGTGTTGACGTGTTAGATGTTTATTCTGATGCGTACAATTATGGTTCTATTCTCACACCAACGGAGAAAGAATTAGGCGCTTGTGTTATTGATATCGGTGAAGACTTAACGCAAGTTGCTTTCTATGAACGAGGAGAACTTGTAGATGCTGAATCTATAGAAATGGCCGGTCGAGACATTACGGATGATATTGCTCAAGGACTAAATACTACATATGACACAGCTGAAAAGGTAAAACATCAATATGG
>NZ_BMTT01000153.1 GCF_014649815.1 Streptomyces mutabilis
TTTATCACTGCTTGAATGACTAGATTGATGATCACCAGATTTGTTGTTCTCATTATTAGTTGGTTGCTCAGGCTTACCTGGTTTATTTGGATTACTTGGATATTCTTTATTTGGACCATACTCAACAACTTGATCGATAGGTTCTTTAGTGAATTTTTCTGTTGGTTTACCTTTTTGTACAACGCGTTCTTCTCCTGGTTTTAAGTCTGGATCAAATTCACGTTTTGTATCAAAAGGTATGTCTTCTGTTTTTGTTTCTGGATGAACTTCAGGATTATCTGAATTATTACTGATTAGAACTAATCGCTGTGCATGATTTAAATTTAATTCATTCAATGATTTTCCTGAAGTACTTTCTAATGTTGATTTTTCTTTATTATATGTTGGCACTCCTGTTTCAAAGCCATCTTGTTGGGCTTTTAAATCCACAACGTTATCCCATACATCATCAGCATCTGCGTGCTGATCAGATGAACTATAATGTTTTGGATCCCATGATTTAACAGTTTATGAACCATTCCATTGGAAATATCCTGGTGATTTTGGATCCATGAAAATTAAATTCGGTTTCTCGCCATTTTTACTTTCTCCACTTGTAACTTTGCTAGTTTTTTGTAAATTGACATAATATGCATCATGAAAGACATAACGACGATTTTCACTTGAACCATTTAAAGGTATTGAAATAACCTCTGCA
>NZ_BMTT01000154.1 GCF_014649815.1 Streptomyces mutabilis
AAAAGAAAAAATTAAAAAAAGAGCATATATCATATGCTCTTTTTTTAATCATAATTTACATAATCGATGATTATCGGAAGTTTCGGTGATAAAAATAATAGCGATACAAGTTATTCAACTTGTATCGCTATTTTCATAAACATAGTCTTTTTAAACGATTATTATAATATAATTAGCCACCAAACAAACGACTCCAGAAGCCTTTTTTAGGTTGTGTTTCTTCACTCTTATATTCTATATCACTATCATTGTCATTTTGTTTAGATAGATCATCTTCTTTTTGTACTTCTTCCTCTTGTTTACTTTCATCACTTTGACTTTCAGATATATCTTTGTGTTGAATCTCTGCTTCTTTTTCGTCTTCCTGGCGTTGATTAATATTTACAGAATCAGTAGTATATGTAGCTTCTTGCTCATCAACGTTTTGTCTAACGTTGGTAGATGCATCGAAGGAATAATTAAGGTGTCTTTCTTCCTCTAATTGTTTCTCTAACTTTTGAATCTTTTTATTACTTTCTAATGCCAGAACTTGTTGATTCTCAAGCAATTTTGATCTTTCCTGTAACTCTTTTCTGTAAAATTCAATTGTTGTTTCATGACGACTTTCTTGTTTTGCAATTTGATCATTCAAAATATCAATCTGATTTTTAAGAATTTCTACTAATTGAGTATCACTTTGGAATTCACCATTAAT
>NZ_BMTT01000155.1 GCF_014649815.1 Streptomyces mutabilis
TGCACGAGCTTGGCGAGCACCGGCAGACGGTCATCCGGCAACGGCACAATGCCGGTGTTCGGTTCGATGGTGGCGAACGGATAGTTTTCCGCCAGCACGTTGTTGCGGGTCAATGCGTTGAACATGGTGGACTTGCCGACGTTCGGCAGTCCGACGATTCCGATAGTAAGAGACATGGTTCCCTAGCTTAGTATTAGGCTTCGATGGCGTCGACTGCTTTGATAACGGCACCACGGAACGCGCTTTCCTCCAACGATGCGACACCCCTGATGGTGGTGCCTCCCGGAGAGCAGACAGCGTCTTTCATGGCACCCGGATGCGTTTCGTTGGCCAAATAGAGCGCGCCCACGCCTTCCACCATTTTGGCGGCCAAGCGGTATGCGGTAGCACGCTGCAATCCATATTTCACACCGGCATCGCCCAATGCTTCGATGTACATGTCGGTGAAGGCCGGCGCGCAGCCGGCGATGCACATGCCGATGCCCATATGCGCGGTGTCCACGCGTTCAATCAGGCTGATTGACGAAAATAGGCTTTCGAAGGTTTCCGCCTGTTCCTGCGTGAGCGTGTTGTCGATTTCCGTGACCAGCACGCCTTTGCCGACAGCCATCGGCGTGTTCGGAATGGTGCATTGAATGTGTGCCTGTTCGAAAGACGTTCCGAACAGGTCACGGAATTTGTTCAGATCCCAGC
>NZ_BMTT01000156.1 GCF_014649815.1 Streptomyces mutabilis
ATTGATTAATTGTTTAACACCTTCTGCGATTTTATGACTATGACTTACTACTACTATAGATGTCATGACTTACTCTCCTCCTATAATTGCATTAAGAATATAAACACTACTTTGTGCACCAGGATCAATATAACCTTTTGAAGCTTCGTTAAAATATGATGCACGGCCTTTAGTAGCTACCATATCTTTGGTTTCATTAGCAAATGATTGTAGTTTATCTAGATCTACTGTTTCATTTTTTTCAACAGCTTCTCTCGCACGTTCGATAACATCATACATCGTTTTTTCATTTAATTCGACTTTACCACGTTGTTGAATGCCATCAGCAAACGCTTTAAGTACCTCTTTAAGATTATCATGATCAATTTCATCATTCACTGCACTCGCCATTTTGATAAAACCAAATCCGTATAATGGTCCAGAAGCACCACCTACGTTAGACATTAATGTCATACCTGTTGATTTAAATAGCGCTTGCATACTTTGATCATCTATTTTTTCTTTTAAGTGTTCGAAACCTCTGACCATATTTACACCATGATCTCCATCACCGATAGCTCTGTCTAAATCAGTCAGTTCACTTTCTTTTTCTTTAAAAGTATTTTCTAAATCTAATAAGCGTGCTTTGATATCTGCTACATTCATTCTCTAAGTCACCTCAAAATTTAATATATATTTATTACTTA
>NZ_BMTT01000157.1 GCF_014649815.1 Streptomyces mutabilis
AATCCAGCGGCATTAATATTAGGAAAAAAATAGATGGTTCAACTTCAAAATTTACAGATCGTATGAATGGAAAGGCAAAAAAGTTAGGCATGAATCATACCCACTTTACCAATCCCTCTGGTGCATCTAATGATTTGTTAAAACCTTACGAACCTAAAAAATATAAAGATGAGGCAAAGACAAAAACAACATCTCAAGATATTAGTTTGTTGATACATAGTTTATTAAAAAAACACCCAGAGGTTATAAATTATACAAAGTTAACGCATGGTAAACAGTATAATCAAGACTTCGAAACCACTAATTTATCGTTAAAGGGAGAGGCCGAAGAATATTTAGGAACTGACGGATTAAAAACAGGAACGAGTGATGAGGGGTATAGTATAGCTCTTACGAATAATCAAGATCATTTGAGATTAAATGCAACAATATTGGATGTTAAACCCTATCCGAGTGAACAAGCGAAGCATGTTAGAAATCAGATTGCGAATCACATGATAGAGGATTTAAGAAAAGAATATACGTACACAAAAGTGATGAGTAAAGGGACACATAAAATTGATGGCAAAGAAATAACAGTGAGTCAAAATTTATACGATACCGTTCCAAAGAACAAGGATAAATGGTCACTCAAAATCAATAAAGATAATCAAGTTTATGTATCTTACCCAAGAAAATTTATAAA
>NZ_BMTT01000158.1 GCF_014649815.1 Streptomyces mutabilis
TAGATGTCGATCTTCAAACACTAAAGCTAATCGATGCGGGTATTGATTAATATAATGCTGTAAATATTCCATTATTTTTTTCATCTTCATCACCATTTGTAAACACTTTATATAATTATGTTTACATTATACTTGCTTCATAGTTTTAAAAAAAGAGTAGGATAAAATTCCTCATGAATTATCATCCTACCATTGAAAATATTATAAAATCGTTAAAAATTCTTCTGGATCATTAACAACATAATGAGGATCTTCATGCAACAATTCGTGTGCAGATTGTGCTCCCCATGTGACAGCGCATGTTTGCACATGAGCTTGATTCGCACTCTTGATATCTTGTGCTGTGTCCCCTATATACACGGTTTTACCTATCATTAAATGATGTTTCTGTATCAAATTTTGAATCGTTTCACAAAGAAGTTTGTCTTCATTTTTAATACAGACACCTAATGAATCAGTTATAAAACGGCTTAATCCGAGATAATCTAAATACTTTTGAGTTGTTAGTGTTTCTTTATTAGATACTACAAATATTTTTTTCTTTTGGTTATGTAAAAATTTTAATACTTCACTTATTCCGGTATATTCTTTTGATTGATGTATTTCATCGTTGCTAAAACAATGATTGTATTCATCTATTAATTTTTCTATTTGATAAAAAGACAGTTGATGTGAAGCTAGCGC
>NZ_BMTT01000159.1 GCF_014649815.1 Streptomyces mutabilis
TAGTAACAGTAGAGGCAAATTATGGTTTATCACTTATAAATAATATAAGAATAAAATCTATTGCCTTAACTACTTCAATAGTTAACTTAATTGTATCATTAGTTATGTTTATACTATTTGATTTTAGTAGTAAACAATTTCAATTTATTGAAGAGCATTATCAAATAAGTTATTTTGATATATATTTAGGTGTTGATGGTTTATCAATATACTTTGTATTATTAACAACTATAATAATGCCTATAGCAATATTATCAAATTGAAATTCAATAAAATCTCAAAATGTATTATCATTTGTAGTAATAATGTTATTATTAGAATCATTATTACTAGCAGTCTTTTTAGTTTTAGATGTATTATTATTTTATATATTCTTTGAAAGTATTTTACCACCTTTATTTTTATTAATAGGATTATTTGGTTCAAGTAATAAAGTAAGAGCTAGTTTTTATTTATTCTTATATACTTTATTAGGATCATTATTTATGTTATTATCAATAATAGGTATGTCTTCTATAATGGGAACAACAGATTTTGATGCTCTATCAAAAGCAAACTTTAACTATATAACTCAATTATTTTTATTTTATGGAATATTTATAGCTTTTGCTGTAAAAACACCAGTAATTTTTTTAAATACTTGATTATTAAAAGCTCACGTTGAATCACCATTATCA
>NZ_BMTT01000160.1 GCF_014649815.1 Streptomyces mutabilis
GCACAGGTCCTTCGGGGCCTCGCTTCAGGAACGGGGGTGCCCGCCCACCCCGGCCCGTTGGTATTCCTCCCGCGCGGCTGGTGTGTTCTCTGGTCTTAGGTGCTCTGCCCCACGGCTGCGAGTCGACTGGAGGTCCGGAGTGTCCCATGCGGACGCGCCCGTGACCCCTGAGATATCGTGCCGTGGGGATCTGTAGCTTGCCGAGTCAGAGACACGCCGGCTTAATCATGCCCGGGGGTGCCCGTTGTTGCCGGGGTGTCTGAAGTCCGGGGGCCGTTCTCGGTCCCCGGCACCGATGGAGTCTGTGGATCGTTGGCCGCTGGCCAGCCTTCTTTTACAGATTCCCGGGGGGAGCCGCCCCGCGGGAGCCGCCGTTCGTCGGCGTGTCCGCGGGGTCTGGACCCTCCACCCGAGGGCCGTATGCCGCAGCCTGCCAGCGCCTGCAAGGGCGATTCCTGGCCGGGTCTACCTGCGTGCGGACCGGTTCCTGGGGGGCTACAGTGGGGGCAATTGGATGGTCATCTGTGTACTCCCGGTGCGCCGGGGGTGTCGCTGTGGCCGGGCACTTCGTGTGCCCCTTCCAGAGTGAAGCCTACGTTACACGCTGCCTCTTCGGCGGCTTTGGGGTGCGTTTTGCGGTGCGTATCTCCGGATGCGCTCCCGGACACACCCT
>NZ_BMTT01000161.1 GCF_014649815.1 Streptomyces mutabilis
ACAAAGATAGCCATAGAGATATAACCGCTACGCCCAATAATGTAACAGAGGTACTTTATCTAGGTAGTTTGCATAAATGGAAAGGGATCCCCACCATGATGCGAGCGATGAAATATCTGGATAATGCTAGACTGAATATTGCTGGTGGAACGGCTGAGCAAATTAAAGGGCTACAATTGCTTGCTAAGGAGATGGATGTAAAAGAGAAAGTTAACTTTCTTGGTTTTATCGATCCTAAACAACGCTTTCAGGCGATTGCTCGACATGATATTTGTGTGTTGCCTTTAACCTTAACCAGTATCGGTAGTCGCTACACCTCTCCGTTAAAACTGTTTGAATATATGGCGATGAGAAAACCGGTGGTTATTTCAGATTTTCCATCAATTCGTGATGTGGTGGATGAAAAAGCGGTAAGTTTTGCTGATAGTGGTGATGCGCAGAGTTTTGCCCAACAAATTAAATTACTAAGAGAAGAGACACAGCGTACCAGTGAGAAAATCAATCACGCCCGCTCATTAGTTGAAAATTATTACAACTGGGATAAACGGGCAGAGACGATTTTACATACCATCAATAAACTGATTAGCTAACGGATTTGTCTTCTTTTTTCGGTGTCTCTAAAGGCTGATTTAATAATGAATAGCGCAATGCTAACATTAACCCTAATAAA
>NZ_BMTT01000162.1 GCF_014649815.1 Streptomyces mutabilis
GGTGGGGATGACGTCAAGTCATCATGGCCCTTACGAGTAGGGCTACACACGTGCTACAATGGCAGATACAAAGAGAAGCGACCTCGCGAGAGCAAGCGGAACTCATAAAGTCTGTCGTAGTCCGGATTGGAGTCTGCAACTCGACTCCATGAAGTCGGAATCGCTAGTAATCGTAGATCAGAATGCTACGGTGAATACGTTCCCGGGCCTTGTACACACCGCCCGTCACACCATGGGAGTGGGTTGCAAAAGAAGTAGGTAGCTTAACCTTCGGGAGGGCGCTTACCACTTTGTGATTCATGACTGGGGTGAAGTCGTAACAAGGTAACCGTAGGGGAACCTGCGGTTGGATCACCTCCTTACCTAAGAGATACGTGTTATGTGAAGTGCTCACACAGATTGTCTGATGAAGAACGAGCAGAGATACCGGTATAGGCTTGTAGCTCAGGTGGTTAGAGCGCACCCCTGATAAGGGTGAGGTCGGTGGTTCAAGTCCACTCAGGCCTACCACTTTTCCTTTATGCTGTGTTGTGAAGCAACTCGTTTACATTAAGTAAACTTCGTTACTCCACGCCTTGCCTAAAGAAAAAGCTTCTTATTATAAGAAGAAAAAGGAGTGGTTATACGGGTATTAAAACATTATGGGGCTATAGCTCAGCTGGGAGAGC
>NZ_BMTT01000163.1 GCF_014649815.1 Streptomyces mutabilis
AAGGTTTAAAATTAGATGAGATGCTTAATAATGGTCAAAGTGATGAACAATACTTAAATAGTGTTTTATCAGGAAGAGATTTAATGTACAGTAATAGAGATATCGTTAATGCTAAAACGAACTTCTCTCAAGAATACCTTTCAAATATGTATATAAGTAATAAATATAACAATCAAAATACATCTGACTCTATTAGCGATAATAGTGTTAAGAAAACGAGTACTTTACACTTTGTAGTCGTTGACAAACAAGGTCAAATGACGAGTACGACAAATACACTATCAGGATACTTTGGGTCTGGTAAATATATGGATGAAGGATTCTATATGAATAATTCCATGACGAACTTCTCTGATAATAAAGATAGTAACAATTATCATGCTAAAAATAATGTGCCAAGGTCATATATATCTCCAACAATTATAGTTGGACCAGACTACTATATGGGAATTGGTAGCCCTGGTGGAAATAAAATACCAACTATTCTTAATGAAGTAATTATTGATTACCTTAGAGGTAATGGATCGTTGCAAGATAGTATATATAAACCTAGATTTTATAATGATGGTAATACAGTACATTTTGAAAAAGGGATGAATAAAAAGTATTTAGATATACTTCAAAATCAAGGTTACAATATTAAAGAAGAAAAAGATAATCCTAAT
>NZ_BMTT01000164.1 GCF_014649815.1 Streptomyces mutabilis
GCCTGTGCGCTGTTCTGTTGTTATGCCTTCACTGGGATTATTCCCTGTACAAATTAACCCGCACTATATTGATGCCACCATTAGTGGACATATGGGCGAAACTCGAGATGAGCGTATTGCGGAGTTTTGTGCGATGAACCCAGACGAGATAGTGGTTGCCATTCGTGAAGGTAGTTACTTATATATTCAGGGTGAAGAGTTACGTTATTACAGCGCTAAAAATGAAGGCTTTAAAATTTTCCAACATGGAAAAACTTTTCCAGAACAATTTGATACAAAAATGTTGGCAAAATGGGTTCCATTTCGCTGTTTATAATAATAATTTGCAATCTCATATAAAAGGCATTGCTTTTTAGTGAGTTATGCGTTTAGCTTATAGTGTTTCAAAGAGGGCTTTGCCCTCTTTTCTCTCACTCACTGGCTCGTAAGATTATGATGAAATACCGCGATTTAAGAGATTTCCTTTCATTACTCGAAGAAAAAGGTGAATTAAAACGCATCACCTTTGAAATAGATCCCTACCTTGAAATGACCGAAATAGCGGACAGAACATTACGTGCTGGTGGGCCTGCACTGTTATTTGAAAATCCTAAAGGGTTTGATATGCCAGTGCTATGTAATTTATTTGGTACACCTGAGCGTGTTGCTATGGGGATGGGACAA
>NZ_BMTT01000165.1 GCF_014649815.1 Streptomyces mutabilis
ATTCAAAAAAATTATTATAAACGCTCCTCTATTGAAAACGAATTTTTTTGAAGATATTTAACCCATCAAATTCTATTTTTTGTATTTTAATATCTGGTCATATTCAGCCAAAATTTAAACTTAAAATAAGCACAGTTATTAATTTTGAACATCAATTGACATAGGTTTACACGAAAAAGTTGATGCATTGATGCATCAGCAGCGCATCAGTTTGATGCGTGAGAACAGTAGTTACAGTTTAACGCTCTATATCACATATGATGTGCAACCATTTATTTCATACTTACCCATAGGATATATAAAGTTTCAACATTTTATATCCTGCATCAATTCGTCATCAGAATGATGCAGAAATGCATCAGTTCTATGTTTACATAGCCATAACAATTAAAAATAAACTTAATATTTATCAAATAAATACTATCAAAATTCCATTTTGCGTATGGTGTGTGTTTGCAAGAAACAAAAATTGGCGAGTACTAAATACTTTTAGAGTCTGATAACTAGTTTTTAGATGGTCACAAAAGAAATTTTAATTACATACGCGACAATATGCGTAATTGTTATCAAGTAGTTCACTCCCCCCCCTCCCCCGTAAATGTTTCTGTAATGCTCTCTGTTTAATTTAAACATCGTGGCTAAGGGTAATTTAGTTTTGTGAT
>NZ_BMTT01000166.1 GCF_014649815.1 Streptomyces mutabilis
AATCTAACTTTTGGTTCTTTAAACAAATTTTCTTTTCAACTTCTTTCAAAGAATTTTACTTCAATTACAAATATAAAAAATAAAAGACAAAACGAAATAAGATTTATAATCTCAAATCATTCTGTCTTTTACATAAAAAATATTTTATTATTAGAATGTAAACAAATTAAGAAAACTTTTTATTCATTAATACAAACAACAAACTTCATTTCGTAATAATCTTTTTGTTTCATTCAATCTTTTAAACTAAAGAAACTTTTTAGCTTCATTGAATGTTTGTTACACATAAGAATTTACTTAAATTGATATGATAACCTTCAAAAGATATATTGAAGGTTATATACAACACATGCACTTAAGCACTGCTTTATTAACATAAGCCCTTAAATATAGGTGCTAAGAAACACAAGGTCTTTATAATTGAGGGGTAAATAACCATGTGTTTATATTAGGTACGATACAAGAATACCCTATTGACAACCCGCAATTCACTATACGCCCAATTGCGACTAATCGAAGTATATCCATCCAATCCTTTTTGCTACATCTCTCATTATTTGATTACGCATTCTAATAGCCGAATGTTGACTAATCACCTTGCCATCTTCTCTACATTTAGTTAACTCGTGAGCGATATCTTCCCACTCATATATTAATAA
>NZ_BMTT01000167.1 GCF_014649815.1 Streptomyces mutabilis
CATGACCCACAGGTTCGCGTCGGTTGCGGCGTCGGCGGCGGCGAGCGCCTTGAGCTGGCCTTCGAGCACGTCCATGTGGGCGCGCAGGGTGCGCAGACCGCGCAGGCCGAGAGCCGGATTCGGCTCGTCTTCCGGAGTGAGGAACGGCAGCGGCTTGTCAGCGCCGGCATCGAGCATACGAATCACGACCTTCTTGCCCGGGAACTGGCTCAACAGCTCGGAGTAAGCGCGGGCCTGCTCTTCGACGGTCGGCGGCTCGGAGCTGCCGATGAACAGGAATTCAGTACGGAACAGACCAACGCCTTCAGCGCCATATTCCAGCGCCTTAGCTGCGTCGGCCGGCTTGCCCACGTTGGCGAGCAGCGGAATGAGGTGGCCGTCCTTGGTGGAGCCCGGATTGCCGCGCAGTTCCTTGGCTGCGGCCGCGCGGGACTTGGCGGCTTCGGCTGCGGCGATCTCCTCTTCGGTCGGGTCGACGACCAGTTCGCCCTTGGCCGCATTGACGACCACGGTGGTGCCGTCGGTCAGATTCTCGGCTTCGGCTGCGGAAACAACCGCCACGATGCCGCGGGCACGGGCCAGGATGGCGGTGTGCGAGGTCGGGCCGCCCTGCGAAGTGACGATGGCGAGGGTCTTGCTCATGTCGAGCGCCGCGGTG
>NZ_BMTT01000168.1 GCF_014649815.1 Streptomyces mutabilis
CTAATAGATGTCTGTCTCTTAATACGATATTACCTACGTCACCAACGCCAATCCCATCAATAAGTATATTACCTGATTGAACTTTTTCATTTAAAATCATATCTTTACCGTTATAACTAATCACGTCGCCTTTTTCAACTAAGAAAATTTTCTCAGGTGCTACACCGGTTTCTGCTGCTAATTTGGCATGTGCAATCTGCATTTTAAATTCACCTTGAACAGGTACAAAATATTCAGGTTTCATAATATTTAACATCATTTTCAATTCTTCCATACAACCATGACTTGACGCATGAATTTTCTTGTTGTTTGGAATTATATGTGCTCCAGCACGCACTAACTCATTTAATGTATCTGCAATAATAACCTCCATATTAGCTGAAGCAGTAATTGCTAGGAATATTGAATCTCCTTCTTCTATGTTCATAATTTTATGCTTTTTGCGAGCCATTTGACTTAATGCTTCTACTGGTTCACCTTGCATACCTGTAGCAATAATAATCACTTCATTTTTAGGATAATTTTCCACTTCGTTAATAGGTATTAATAAATCTTTTGGTATATCAAAGTATCCCATTTTACGTGCTATGTTAAACGAACTTTCAAGTGAACGACCTAAAAATGACACTTTACGATTAAGTTGACTTGCAATGTTA
>NZ_BMTT01000169.1 GCF_014649815.1 Streptomyces mutabilis
CTTTTGAAGAGGTTGACGGCAAGCTCAAGTCCATCATGGAAAACATCGTCGCCAACTCTCTGGAAGCCGCCAAGGAATACGGCCACGAGGGTGATCTGATGCTCGGCGCCAACGCTGCCGGCTTCGTGAAGGTCGCCAACGCCATGGTCGCCCAGGGCGTGCTCTGATCTAGCCGTTTTAGCCAATCTAGCCAATACGGCTGGCTCATCGAAATACATTGAGGGCCTGTCTGGTTTCATTCCAGACAGGCCCTCTTTTCGTATTTCAACACGTACTTCAGCGCACCCAATCTAGTTGCAGTTACATTTGAAACAATCACTCAAAATCACGATAGTTCCGGTTATAACTGAAACTATCTCTAAAAATCGCAATAGTTTCAGCTATAACCGCAACTTCCTCTCGCGCAGCTCCGCTATCTCGCTTATATATGGCAGATTTGAGAGTTCGTACGGTGATATCTCGCTTATATATGGCAGCCTTGGTAGGAAAAATGACCCAAAATATACCCCCGAACTGGCTTTTTCGCAAGTTGACCTGCCATATATAAGCGAGATGGTACAGGCCGGAAGGCAAAATCTGCCATATATAGGTCAGATATGGGCAGATTGCAGGCAGGGGAGAGGCAGATAGGGTTTGGCGTACGGTAAGAGACAC
>NZ_BMTT01000170.1 GCF_014649815.1 Streptomyces mutabilis
CGTTATAACTATGCGATGCTAAGCTTTGGATAAAGGAGGAGTTAAAAAGTGAGGTTCTGTTGCAAAGTTGAATTTATAGTATAATTTTAACAAAAAGGAGTCTTCTGTATGAACTATTTCAGATATAAACAATTCGATAAAGATGTCATCACTGTAGCCGTTGGCTACTACCTAAGATACGCATTGAGTTATCGTGATATATCTGAAATATTAAGAGAACGTGGTGTCACTGTTCATCATTCAACAGTCTATCGTTGGGTTCAAGAATATGCACCGATTTTGTATCAAATTTGGAAGCAAAAGCATAAAAAAGCTTATTATAAATGGCATGTCGATGAGACATATATCAAAATTAAGGGCAAATGGTTCTATTTATATCGTGCGATTGATGCAGACGGCCACACATTAGATATTTGGTTGCGTAAGCAACGAGATAATCATGCGGCATACGCTTTTATTAAGCGTCTTATCAAGCAATTTGGCAAACCCAAAATGATAATTACAGATCAAGCACCTTCAACGAAGATCGCAATGTCTAAACTAATCAAAGATTTTAAACTTAACTCGAACTGTCATTGTACCTCTAAATATTTAAATAATCTCATTGAACAAGATCATCGTCATATCAAAGTAAGGAAAATAAGTTATCAAA
>NZ_BMTT01000171.1 GCF_014649815.1 Streptomyces mutabilis
GATATCCAACCGCCTCTGCGTGATGCCTCAGACACAAATATCAGCAATGCTATTGCCCTTGTCCAAGCCGATGTCGATACGCTACTGCCTGACCGATGCCGTGTCATCTTGACACTGGATAATTACGATGCATGGAGCTCTGCCATACAAAAAGAAGCTGGTATTCTCAATGCTATTACAACTCTTCACCTGGACACTCCTCCTGCTGGCTCATCTCCACTTGATGCTGCAGTTTGGCACAGAAAAGCCATTGTCATGAGAGCCCGTATGCTCAATGCCATGACAACCCCTGCTTCCGATAAACTAGGCACCGTATATGACCTCTCTGCCCATGGTCTTTGGGACCGAGCTGCCACACTTTTTGGCAAATCCACCGGTGAAGAGCGAATGGCCCTTACCATGGAGCTCAAAGAGCTCTATATAAAGGATAACGATTATCTCACCTACCAGTCATCCTTTAATCGAATCTTTGACCGCCTACACGCTATTGGAGAAGAATCTCTTGAAAATCTCAAACATGACCTCTTCTTTATAGGTCTCCGGGACTGGAACCGCGCCTTTATCAAGAGTAAACTAGATGATGTCTACTCTACTGGCCGTGCTCCGGTTACCAACCTGGATCTTAAGGTTATCCAGACCCAATTATCTACTC
>NZ_BMTT01000172.1 GCF_014649815.1 Streptomyces mutabilis
TTATTTACCGTTTTTGGTGCGTCACCTGAAAGTGCGTTGAAATATCAAGCAAGTGATCGCCAAATTGAAATTTATCCTATCGCAGGTACACGCCCAAGAGGTCGCAATGCCGACGGCTCAATCAATGCTGATTTAGATAGCCGCATTGAGCTCGAAATGCGCACAGATACCAAAGAGTTATCAGAACACCTTATGTTGGTTGATTTAGCACGCAACGATTTAGCGCGTATCTGCCAAGCTGGAAGCCGTTATGTCGCTGAATTAACCAAAGTAGATCGCTACGCTTTTGTTATGCACTTAGTATCAAGAGTAGTAGGAACATTACGTCATGACTTAGATATTTTTCATGCCTATCAAGCCTGTATGAATATGGGGACACTCTCAGGAGCACCGAAGGTCAGTGCTATGCAACTGATTGCACAATATGAAAAAACCAAACGAGGCAGTTATGGCGGTGCAATTGGCTACTTTACTGGTAACGGTGATTTTGATACTTGCATAGTTATTCGTTCTGCTTATGTAGAAAAAGATATTGCAACTATTCAAGTGGGCGCTGGTATTGTGCTCGATTCTGATCCCAAAATGGAGGCGGAAGAAACTCGCAATAAATCACAAGCGGTTATCAATGCCATTTTACAGGCGCATGCTGAA
>NZ_BMTT01000173.1 GCF_014649815.1 Streptomyces mutabilis
GACACCGGCCCCCGCGACGTACAGCTCCCCCACCACACCGGGCGCCACCAACTCCAGCCCCGGGCCCAGCACATACGTCCGCAGGTCGGATATCCCGACGCCGATGACGCTGGCCGCCGCCGCGGTTGCTCGCTCCCGGGTCAGCGGCTGGTAGGTCACGTGGACCGTGGTCTCGGTGATGCCGTACATGTTGATCAGGGCCGGCGTGTCGTCGGGGTGGCGCCGGTACCAGTCGGTGAGGCGGGACGGCTGGAGTGCCTCACCGCCGAACACCACCGTGCGCAGGGCGAGTCCACGGCCCGGCGGGGAGGCGTCGGCGTCAGCCTGCGCCAACTGGTAGAAGGCCGACGGCGTCTGGTTGAGGACCGTGACACCGTGATCGGCAAGCAGGTCCAGGAAGGCACCGGGCGTCCTGCTGACCTCGTAGGGCACCACGACCAGTCGGCCGCCGTGCAGCAGCGCCCCCCACAGCTCCCAGACGGAGAAGTCGAAGGCGTACGAGTGGAACAGCGTCCAGACGTCGTCGGGGCCGAAGCCGAACCACTTCCGGGTGGCGTCGAAGAGCCGCACCACGTTGCGGTGGGCGACGACGACGCCTTTGGGCCGGCCGGTGGAGCCGGAGGTGTAGATGACGTACGCGGGATGATCGGG
>NZ_BMTT01000174.1 GCF_014649815.1 Streptomyces mutabilis
TATTAACTAATAGAGTAGGTGATACTTTATTAACTGTAGGTATGTTTGCTATATTATGATCTTTTGGTAATATAGATTATGGTACAGTATTTGCATTAGCTCCATATTACAATGAAACAATAATTACAATTATTGGAATTTGTTTATTAATAGGTGCTACAGCTAAAAGTTCACAAGTTGGTTTACATATTTGATTACCTCAAGCTATGGAAGGTCCTACACCTGTATCTGCTTTAATTCACGCAGCTACTATGGTTACAGCAGGAGTATACTTATTAATGAGATCATCACCTTTAATTGAGTATAGTTCAACTGTATTAGTACTTTGTTTATGATTAGGTGCTATAACTACAGTATTTAGTTCTTTAATTGGTTTATTCCAACAAGATATTAAAAAAGTTATTGCTTATTCAACTATGAGTCAATTAGGTATGATGGTAATAGCTGTTGGTTTATCAAGTTATAACTTAGCTTTATTCCATTTAGTTAATCATGCTTTCTATAAAGCATTATTATTCTTAGGTGCTGGTTCAGTTATACACGCTGTAGCAGATAATCAAGATTTTAGAAGATATGGAGGTTTAAGAGAATTCTTACCTTTAACATATTCAGTTATGTTAATAGCTTCATTAAGTTTAGTAGCTGTGCCTT
>NZ_BMTT01000175.1 GCF_014649815.1 Streptomyces mutabilis
TCATATTTATATTAGTAAATAATTTAATAGGATTGGTACCATATAGTTTTGCATCAACATCTCATTTTATTTTAACATTCTCAATGAGTTTCACTATTGTTTTAGGTGCAACATTCTTAGGATTCCAAAAACATGGATTAAAATTCTTTTCATTATTTGTACCTTCAGGTTGTCCTTTAGCATTATTACCTCTATTAGTTTTAATCGAATTCATTTCATATTTATCTAGAAATGTTTCATTAGGATTAAGACTTGCAGCTAATATACTTTCAGGTCACATGCTTTTATCTATTTTAAGTGGATTTACATATAACATTATGACTAGTGGTATATTATTTTTCTTTATAGGTTTAGTACCTTTAGCTTTTATTATAGCATTCTCAGGATTAGAATTAGCTATTGCATTTATTCAAGCTCAAGTTTTCATAGTTTTAGCTTGTTCATATATTAAAGACGGATTAGATTTACACTAATCTAATACATGAATACATCTAAATTCATGAATACATCTTTTACCCTAAAAAATTTTATATTAAATACTCTAAGATAACTTATAGTATAAAAATGAATAGTATAAAATTTACATAAAAAAAAAATTTTTTAATCAGTCCAATGTGTTAAAATAATTTAACACACAAAATTATTTCCTAC
>NZ_BMTT01000176.1 GCF_014649815.1 Streptomyces mutabilis
CATAGCAACTTCAATACCTAATTCATGAAGTTTTTGAATAGCTTGTTGGGCAGTATCTTTAACTGTATCAGCTACAGCGACAACCCCTCTCAATTCGTTATCTACGCTTATAAGCATTGCAGTTTTTCCTTCTTTTTCAAATTGAGCGAGATTTGTTTCAGCTTCATTAGTTTGGATTCCTTTTTCACTCATTAGTTTTCGATTTCCGACAAAAAGTTCTTTACCATCAATTGTTGCATTTATACCGCGCCCTGGTATAGCTTCAAAATGGTCTACTTCTAAAAATTCTAATGATTTTTCTTTAGCATAACTTACGATAGCTTCAGCTAGTGGGTGTTCAGAACCTTTTTCTGCACTAGCTAACAATTGTAATGTTTGATCATCTCCACTAAAATCAGTGACTTCAGGTGTGCCATTTGTTATAGTGCCAGTTTTATCTAAAACAACTGTATTAATAGCGTGTGTACCTTCAATGTGTTCTCCACCTTTAAATAGAATGCCATTTTCAGCAGCTTTTCCGGTACCCACCATTATAGAAGTAGGCGTAGCTAAGCCTAACGCACAAGGACAAGCGATAACTAATACTGCTATTGCAGCAACTAAGGCTGGTTCAAATTGTCCCGGCTGAACTAATGAAATCCATATAAT
>NZ_BMTT01000177.1 GCF_014649815.1 Streptomyces mutabilis
TTGTGTATAAGGATTATTATATGTATAATTATCACTTATTGTATTATTTTGTACATTAGGATTATTATGATTATTTTGTAAATAAGGATTATTATTATAATCATTCAAGTAAGGATTATTATACGAATAATTCATAGGTGGATTTTGCATTGAATAATCCAAATATGTTTGAGATTGAGAGTTATAAGGTATAACATCATTCTCTTGTAATGTATAAGAGAATCGTGAATCATGTGTAGGATAATTTTGGTTCTCTATAAATCCTTGTGGTTGAGATATATTTTCATTATGTGACACAAGAGGATTTTGATCTGTCTCCTGTGCATAATGTGGAACAGGAGGATTTTGTTCTATCTGAGGTAGATTACCTTCAATATATCCTTCTCGTATTCTATTACCTTCTGCAATCATAGTTTCTAAATCTTTAGCAGAACGTCCTTCTAAATTTAAATCAAAACTACTATTGTATCTATTACGCATATTAGCTGCGTCACGTTTTTCTCGTAGTTTTTTCCTTCTTTCATATTCATCTAAAGTCATAACACGCTTTGCTCTATTATTAAACTTATATCTTTCCACTTTTTCATCATAAGCCTCTGGATTTTCTTCATGTAATAATACAACCCTCTCATCTCTTCTTCTTTTAGC
>NZ_BMTT01000178.1 GCF_014649815.1 Streptomyces mutabilis
GTGACGATCACGGATATTACTCGCCAAGAATTAAGTCGATTAGAATTAAAACATCTTGTGGCATTAAAAACCCAAGATTTACAAGAAAAGAACAAACAATTAAATGAAGAAATTGTGCGTCGTGAACAAGCACAAAAACACTTAATTCAGACACAAGAAGAGTTAGTGCAAGCGGCCAAAATGGCTGTAGTAGGACAAGCAATGACCAGTCTTGCACATGAATTAAATCAACCGCTTTCAGCCATTAATACCTACTTATATAGCGTTAAATTAACACTACAGATGGAGAAATATGACCAACTTCCTGATCCCATTGAGCGTATTGAAAAATTATGTGCTCGTATGAATAGGATCATTACGGCATTACGTAATTTTTCTAAAAAATCCTCATCTGAAGTCAGTTATGTTTCAGCGCCGTTACAGGGGCTGGTGGAAAGTGCCATGGTATTAGTGGAATCGCGCTCTAAACGAGAGCAGTGCACCATTATCAATAATATCCCCAGTGAACTGAATATTTGTGCCGATCCAACACAAATAGAGCAGGTCTTAGTTAACCTGTTTGTTAATGCAATGGATGCGGTCGCAGTATTGAGCATAAGTCAGACCCCCGTCTCCCCATTATCGCCTGACACTAAATATCACCGAGT
>NZ_BMTT01000179.1 GCF_014649815.1 Streptomyces mutabilis
AACTTTAGGTGGATTAAATTTAATGTGATAAACACGACCTGATGGCGCGTGCACTCGACGACCAACAATACGTTCAACAATAATTTCATCAGGTACAGCAAATTCCAGTACGAAATCAACATTGATACCCGCTTCTTTCATTGCATCAGCTTGTGGAATTGTTCTTGGGAACCCATCCAACAAGAAACCATTACGGCAATCGTCTTGTTTGATACGCTCTTTCACTAATGCTATTACTAATTCATCAGTCACTAATTGACCGTTATCCATCAATGCTTTTGCTTTCAGTCCTAATTCTGTACCTGCGCTAACCGCAGCACGTAACATATCACCGGTTGAAATCTGTGGGATACCATAGTTTTCTTTAATGAATTGAGCCTGAGTGCCTTTACCAGCGCCTGGAGCGCCTAGTAGAATGATACGCATCGCGTAAATCCCCTTGCATTTAATTTTTTATAGTTAAACTCGAAAACGCATTACCATACCATTTTGTGAGGTCATCGCTCAAGAAATCACGTTATCGATTGCACTTTATTTTTATCGCAAAAGAAAAAAACCACGCTCTCTTGCGCAAAGAACGTGGTTTAAATGATTGAAAACGAATATGGTTACGCGTTTTTAGCTAATAGTTGATTCACTAAA
>NZ_BMTT01000180.1 GCF_014649815.1 Streptomyces mutabilis
ATCGTCTTCTTCTTTTACTTTAGCAACAGTAGAAACAAATAGGCCATCTCCGAGTTTCATAAGACGTACACCTTGTGCTGCACGTCCATTTTGAGAAATATCATGAACGTCAAGACGGATAATAACACCAGCGTTAGTTACAACCATTAAATCCTCTTCACCGGTCACAGTTGTGATACAAACGATGTTACCATTACGCTCGGTAATTGTCGCAGTTTTGATTCCTTTACCACCACGATTTGATAAACGATATTCGCTAACAGGTGTACGTTTACCGTAACCATTTTCAGTAACCACTAATACTTCATCTTCACTTTCTGAATCTGCAACATCAAGACCTACGACAGTATCCCCTTCACGTAGAGAAATACCTTTCACACCTGCTGCTGTACGGCCTAATGGACGTAATGTAGATTCAGAGAATCTAATTAATGATGCATGTGCAGTTCCAATAAGAATATCTTCATTACCTGTTGTTAGACGTACTGCAATTAATTCATCATCTTCTTTAAAGTTAATTGCAATTTTACCGTTTTTGTTAATACGGGAGAAGTTACTTAATGATGAACGTTTAACGATACCTTGTTTTGTCGCAAATACGAGATAATCTTCTTCACTTTCAAGGTCTTTAACTGCAATC
>NZ_BMTT01000181.1 GCF_014649815.1 Streptomyces mutabilis
GTAACCTTGATCTTCAATAGCTTCTTTAAAGTCGTTGAAAGCTACTTGATTTTCATCAAATTCAACTTCCACATTCCCATTCGCCAAGCTTACTTCTGAAGATGTTACACCATCTAATCCATTTAATGCTTTTTCAATTGAATGCTTGCAATGGTCACAGCTCATACCTTCTACATTAATAACTTCGTTAGTCAATGTTGTCACCTCCTTTCAAGAAATATAAGATTCTTATAATTTCATACGTTTTAGACGTAAAGCGTTTGTGACAACACTTACAGAACTTAAAGCCATTGCTGCTCCCGCAACCCAAGGTGCTAGCAGACCAATTGCTGCTATAGGGATACCTGCAACATTGTAACCAAACGCCCAAAATAGATTTTGGCGAATATTACGAATTGTAGATTTACTTGCTTTTATTGCTTTTGGAATTAATAAAAGGTCTCCTCCTAAAATAGTTATATCAGCAGCTTCGATTGCAACTTCTGTACCTGTACCAATGGCAATACCAATATCTGCTTTAACTAGTGCTGGAGCATCATTGACACCATCTCCAACCATAGCTACTTTTTTACCTTCAGATTGAATTTCTGCTACTTTAGAAGCTTTTTCTTCTGGTAAAACCTCTGCAATAATCGTGTCT
>NZ_BMTT01000182.1 GCF_014649815.1 Streptomyces mutabilis
ATAATATACAACAGCAATTAAATAAATCAAAAAATACTAAAATTGAAAATGAAAAAAAAAGAGCATCAGATTATTATAAAGATAGAACAACGGTTGCTATTAAAAAAAGCACTAGAGCATTACTTAATGATTTAGCTGATGAAAACAGAACAAGCTCTTACGATATGCTAGATGAGGTCATTGAAAGTTATGCTAAAAACAATCATTCTGATCGTTATGAGAAATATTTAAATAAAGAATTAAAAGGGCAGGAAAGCTAATTCAAAGTGGCTTTCTAATTTTTTCGTCTACATTGTAGATGTTGTATGTATAATCTATAATATAGATGAAAAGTATGAGAAGTATTATACTAATTATATAAGGAAGAAAAACCATTATTAATCGTCTATATTATAGACGAAATATAGAAAGTTACTTATGAGTAAAGCAAACATGATATCAATGATTGATGTTATGTATGGTTTGAGTAAAGAAGAATGTAATTCTTTATTCACTCAGACAAAGGATGAGGTTGAAAGAATATACATTAATTATTATCAGGAATAAGATGATGAGCAAATTCAGATAAGCTACTTTCAAAAATAGTATAATTGGAGGAATTAAATTGAAAGAGTATATTAAATGGTTTTTAGAAGATGT
>NZ_BMTT01000183.1 GCF_014649815.1 Streptomyces mutabilis
GACACCGGCCCCCGCGACGTACAGCTCCCCCACCACACCGGGCGCCACCAACTCCAGCCCCGGACCCAGCACGTAGGCACGCGTGTTGGCGATCGGTCGGCCGATCGGCGCCGTGAGCGGCCAGCTGTCCGGGCCGTCGCTCAACGTGTGGGCCGTGACCACGTGGGTCTCGGTGGGGCCGTAGTGGTTGTGCAGCACGCGCTCCGGTGCCGAGGTGTGGAACTCGCGGACGACGCGGCTCAACGTCAGGGCCTCGCCGGCCTGCGCGATGGTCCGCAGCCGGGGCAGCGCGCGGTCCTGCTCGACGGCGGCCTCGGCGACGGCCTCCAGCACGAGGTTGGGCGCGAACAGTTCCTCCACTTCGTGCTCGTCCAACCACTCGACGAACCGGGCCGCGTCCCGCCGGACGTCCTCCTCCGGGATCACCAGGGTCTTGCCGTACATCAGGGCCGACAGCATCTCCTGCGCGGAGACGTCGAAGCTGATGGCCGTGAACTGCGCGGTCCTCGTGCCGGGTTCTCCGCCGACCGCCTGGTGGTGCCACTCCAGCAGGTTCACCAGCGCGCCCGCGGGCATGACGACGCCTTTGGGCCGGCCGGTGGAGCCGGAGGTGTAGATGACGTACGCGGGATGATCGGG
>NZ_BMTT01000184.1 GCF_014649815.1 Streptomyces mutabilis
GGACGCGGTGCGGTTGCTGCGTGAGGCGGCGGCCGGTGAACGGCCGCTGATGGTGCGCTCGGGTGCCGTCCCCCGGGACTTCGTCCGCAACTCCGCCATGGCGGAGGCCGTACAGCACTTGGTCGAGCGCGCTGCCGGCGACCCGCAGGACACCGGGCGCTACCAGGAGCGGCTCCAGGCTTTGGCGGAGCTGTACTGCCAGGGTTACGAGCCGCGGTTCGAGGGGTTGTTCGAGCGGACGCCGGCCCAGGTGACCCTGCCCGGCTACCCCTTCGAGGCCAGGCACTGCTGGATCGGCGGCCACCGCAGCCGGACGCGGCAGGTAGCGGTCGCCGCACAGCCGGAGGAGACGCCCGAGCCGGTGATGGTGTCCGCACCCGAGCCGGTCGCGGCCCCCTCGCCGGCGAAGGCCGCCGTCCCGACGGCCGATCCCTCGAGCCCGTCGGACTCCCGCGGCGTCAGTCTGCGCCCGGTGACGGAGGTCGCTGCGGAGATGGACGGCTCCGCCGGTCCCGAGGGCCGGCCGCTGCCCCGGATCACGCTGGAGCCGCTCGCGAAGCCTCAGGAGTCGGCCCCGGCTTCCCAGCCGGTCCCGGTGCCTGAGCCGGCGCCTGGTGCCGAGGCGCCGGTGCCGGTGC
>NZ_BMTT01000185.1 GCF_014649815.1 Streptomyces mutabilis
ATTGCTGGTTTCTCTTCTTTGTATGCCGAGCCAAATGGCATTGGCTATTGCAGATCCATTAGTGGTAACCCCTCCACCTATGAATTTTGATGGTGCCGCCGATGGTACTCCCGCAGGAACGCCCATCACGTCAACTTGGATAGGTGAAACCTCTGTCCATAATGGTTTCAAATGTGAGAAGAAATTTTTGCAAAAATGTTGGGTTGAAACCCTCTATGCTAATGCTACTGGTTCAAAAATTAGCGGGATCTACTATTACGAAGGTAGTAATCGTTATCCTGTTTATTCACTCCCTGGTGTCAAAGGTATTGGCTATGCTTTTGGTTTAAAAGATAACAATGATAGCGTTGCTTACGTACCTATTGATGTTGATAACGGTACGGGTGCAACGGTGATTTATCCTGCAGTAGGCTCTACCGTTAACCATAATGTGGATCGCGTTTCACTGAAAGGCAAAGTCGTCTTTGTGGTGACAGATAAACATCTTGAGACTGGCGTTTATAACATTCCATATACAGTTATCGCCAATACATGGTCTGAATATGGTGGAGGCCATAAAGGCAATAATACCTCTATCGTAGCAATTAACCCCGTCACTATTACTATTAAAGCTCGAGGCTGTACCGTAAACACCAAA
>NZ_BMTT01000186.1 GCF_014649815.1 Streptomyces mutabilis
TCACCAAAATTTTTTTCTTTCATTTCATTTTTGACTGTTGGATTTCTTTTTAATCGTGAAACAGAAACAAGATTTAAATAATGCATGGTTAATTCACTTAATTCAGGAATTTGAGATTGAACAAAAATATTAGATTTTATTGGATCTATGCCTACAGATAAATAATCTAATATGACTTCTATTAAGCTATTTTGAATCTTTTTAGGATTTTTAGCATTATCAGTTAATGCTTGCTGGTCAGCTATCATAATAAAGTTGTTAAATTGGTCTTGTATTTCAACTCTTTTCTTTAGAGAGCCGATATAATGCCCAATATGAAGTTTACCAGTGGGTCTGTCTCCTGTAAGTAAGTTTTCTTTTTTCATTTCCATCGCTCCTTCATATTTTCATGTAAAATGATGAATTAGATATAAGTATATAGCCTTGTTTTTTTACTATTCTAACTTTAATCTAAATAAAGAAAATTAATGAATACCATATACAAAGACACTACCTATAAATTGTAATTTATGTAAACTAAATGAGAAAAGCTTAAGAGTTTTTAAACAACGTTTAAGCTTTTCCAATATATTTATATGGATTTGTCACACTTTAATAATCTCTCTTAGAAATAGTGAAGAAGTCAATTATA
>NZ_BMTT01000187.1 GCF_014649815.1 Streptomyces mutabilis
TTCACTATCTCCTAAAGCATTAGGCATAAAGAAAACAAATATAGATAATACTATAAAGAAAATAAAGATAGTAACTAAATCTTTAAATATGAAATATGGAGCAAAAGGTAATCTATCATAATTACCAGATATACCTAAAGGATTACCAGATCCTACAGTATCGTGCATAGCGATTAAATGCATTAAAGCTAATGCAGCTAATACAAAAGGTAATAAGAAATGTAATGCAAAGAATCTATTTAATGTTGCATTATTTACAGAGAAACCTCCTCAAATAAATTCAACTATGTCTTGACCTATTCAAGGTATAGCACTCATAAGGTTAGTAATAACTGTAGCTCCTCATAAACGCATTTGACCATAAGGCAATACATATCCTAAGAAGGCTGTAGCCATCATAACTATAAGGATAACTGTACCAATAGCTCATGTTAAAGTTCTAGGTGATTTATATGATCCATAATATAAACCTCTTCCTATGTGTAAATACACTAAAAAGAAGAAAGCTGAAGCTGTATTAGCGTGTAAATAACGTACTAATCAACCATTGTTTACATCTCTCATAATGTGTTCAACAGAATTAAATGCTTCTAATACACTAGGTGTATAGTGCATAGCTAATGTAACACCT
>NZ_BMTT01000188.1 GCF_014649815.1 Streptomyces mutabilis
TGCATTTAATTTTGGATTACCGCTTCTCATTGCTTTATTACATGCATTATTTGCAGCACTTGCATTTATGAAACTTCTAGGAAATGTCTCAATGTCACCTATATT
This sequence comes from Streptomyces mutabilis, assembly GCF_014649815.1. Classification (GTDB taxonomy): domain Bacteria; phylum Actinomycetota; class Actinomycetes; order Streptomycetales; family Streptomycetaceae; genus Streptomyces; species Streptomyces mutabilis. The sequence goes on from NZ_BMTT01000188.1 coordinate 106, forward strand.
TATAGTAATGATTATATATACAATTGTTTATTTCATTTTTGCTATGATTTCATTTATACACTCGAGTCGTATGATTAAGCATTCTATTTAGTAACTCAATTCACAAAATTATTTTAATAAAGGACGGTTTTTACTATGAAATTCAAAGAATTAATCAAACAATCATATGAGGATTTAAAAAATTTAACAATCAATTGGTTTAACGTACTCAGTTTAACTGTAATCATATTTATTTTAAGTAACATTGTCACACCGCTTGTTGGTATACCTGTGGGTTTGCTCGGTGGTGCATATATCCTAAAGAGACGTGAAGAGAAAAATAACTAAACATAATAAAAAAGCCCTCAACAGAGAGGTCAGTGTGACCTCTCTATTAAGGGCTTCCTTATACTATAAATAAAGTTATTTATTTGTAATACCGTCTGCTTCTTCGATTCTCATGATATTATCCATAATACCTAGATAGAATTGACCTAATTCTCTACCTGTATGTGTTAAATCAAATGCATCCATACCTACTAAA
>NZ_BMTT01000189.1 GCF_014649815.1 Streptomyces mutabilis
TCAATTAAAAATGGAAGTTGTAACGTAGATTCCCCGCCACTTACGGTTACCCCATTGATAAAGGCGGCATATTTACGCGTAATTGCAATTAGTTCATCAACCGTATAGGTCAATGTCATAGGGCTTGATTGGCGAGGACATTGCTGAATACAAGTATCACATTGCTCACAACGGTGAGAGTTCCAACTTACTACTCCGTTTTGCAACGAGAGAGCTTGCTGAGGGCAAGTGGCAATGCAATCCCCGCAGTTATCACAAATCCCCATAGTGTAGGGATTGTGACAGTTCTTACAGCGTAAATTACATCCTTGTAGGAAGATGGCGAGGCGATTGCCTGGGCCATCAACACAAGAAAAAGGCAGTATTTTATTTATCGAAGCGCATCTGCTGTTCATGGCTAATCACTCGTGGTTTTCGTTCAGCAATATGGCAATTGGTTGTCGCTTCATCTCCTAACCAAGTTGTATTTAGGCGAGAGCCTTCTTCTTTATATTTTTTTAAATCCGATAACCGCACCATATACCCAGTGACACGGACTAAATCATTACCACCCACATTAGCGGTAAATTCGCGTAATCCGCAAGAAAACGCCCCTAAGCACAGTTGCATTAAAGCATCAGGATTTT
>NZ_BMTT01000190.1 GCF_014649815.1 Streptomyces mutabilis
CATTAAGTAAATTTTAACTTAAAAAATCGATAATAAATATTGACGTTACGTTTATATCTTGATACTATATAAAAGTCGTCAAAAGCAGATTAATTAATTGAAAAGAAAAAGTTAAGAACTTTAAAATTTAGTTAATAAAGTGTAATTTTGACTATTGAAATTAAAATCATTACATTATAAAATGTTATTTGTTGAATTAATTAAGAAATGACAAGAAATGAAATACAAATTAATTCTTGACTTAATAAATTCTGTTTGTTACAATAATGTATTGTAAGTGTTAAAGAACATTGAAAACTGAATGACAATATGTCAACGTTAATTCCAATAAACAGTAACGAAATGTTACAAACTATTTAGTATTTATGAGCTAATCAAACATCATAATTTTTTATGGAGAGTTTGATCCTGGCTCAGGATGAACGCTGGCGGCGTGCCTAATACATGCAAGTCGAACGAGTTCTGATTATTGAAAGGTGCTTGCATCTTGATTTAATTTTGAACGAGTGGCGGACGGGTGAGTAACACGTGGGTAACCTGCCCTTAAGTGGGGGATAACATTTGGAAACAGATGCTAATACCGCATAAATCCAAGAACCGCATGGTTCTTGGCTGAAAGATG
>NZ_BMTT01000191.1 GCF_014649815.1 Streptomyces mutabilis
TGCAATGGAGATGCGCTACCAGCTGCGCCCTAGCCCCGTGGAGCTAGCCGGGTTCGAACCGGCGACCCTCTGCTTGCAAAGCAGATGCGCTACCAGCTGCGCTATAGCCCCATAGTTGAAAAAAAGCGGCCGCGCCGCTCTTAATCACCGTGGGCCCGGGAGGACTTGAACCTCCGACCTCATCCTTATCAGGGATGCGCTCTAACCACCTGAGCTACGGGCCCGTTCCTGCTGCACTGTTAAGCACAACGAATTGAAATAATACGCGAATTTCAGAGAAAGTCAATACAAGGTATGTCTTCGGCGTGTCGTGACATAATGCAGACATGCCGAACAATCATCGTAGCCAGCGTAACAACAGTGGGAGAGCCAGCAGGGGAGCGCGCAACCGTAATCGCACGCTATCCGAAGAAACCACGCAAATCGCTGGAATGACGGTGACCATCGTGCGTAAAGCCATCAAAAACATGTACCTGCGCATCAAACCGCCGAACGCGCAAATCGTCATCTCCGCACCTTCTCGCATGTCGCAAGCGGCAATCGCACGATTTGTGACAGAACGCAAACCATGGATCGAACGTGCGCGACGCACCATGCTGCAAGCCAAGGATGAACAGATCC
>NZ_BMTT01000192.1 GCF_014649815.1 Streptomyces mutabilis
TAAATTAACGTTATTAAACTATGGATTTAGTAAACGTGTAAAACCAGTTGAAATATGAACACCACATATATAAATACAGCAGTGATGATTTCATTATTTAAAGGAGAGAAACGAAATGAAAAGACACTTTTTAGCAATCGGAGCAATTACAATAACAACATTACTTGCGGGATGCGATTTTGGAGATTTGGTAGGACAGCATCAGTCTGGTAAGAAATCAGAAAATAGTAACACTCAAACCGAACAAGCTTCAAATAATAAAAATTCAAATTCTAATAATGGTCATTCAAGTAATAACAATGATCCTAGAGGTAGAGTGGAAGATTTAACTCAATCGCAGAAGGTAGCATTAGCTATCAATGATCCCTCAGTTTCTCAATATGTCGTTAATGCAAGTGAATTAAGGAATCATTCATTTTATGCAAATTATAACGGCGGAGGCCAACGTAAAAGTATTCATACGTATAAGTTGGAAGCATTACCAAAAAAAGTAGAAGGTGCACCTAATGATATGACATTCTATACTGCAAAACCATCAAAAGGGTCATTTGTTACTCTTATCGGTATTGGTAATGAAAAGGTATTAATTGCAGGCACACAAAGTTCAGGTACATATCAACA
>NZ_BMTT01000193.1 GCF_014649815.1 Streptomyces mutabilis
GCCCACCACGACCGGCCCGGCAGCACCCGCCTGATCGCCTACGTCGTACCCGACACCGACGGACCGACTGGGGACGAGGAAGAGCGGGACCAGATCGGCGAGTGGAGGGATCTCTACGACTCGCTGTACTCAGCGCCCGGTTCGACGCCGGGCGAGGACTTCTCCGGCTGGAACAGCAGTTACGACGGCGAGCCGATCCCGCTGCCCGAGATGCGGGAGTGGCGTGCGGCCACGCTCGAGCGGATCAGGGCGCTCCAACCCGGCCGTGTCCTGGAGATCGGTGTCGGCACCGGTCTGCTGCTGTCCGGACTGGCGCCCGAGTGCGAGGAATACTGGGGCACGGACTTCTCCCCGGTCGTTGTGGAGGAGCTGCGGCGTCATGTCGACGCCGTCCCCGAGCTGGCCCGGCGGGTCAGGCTCCGGGTGCAGGCCGCCCACGAGCACGGCGGCCTTCCCCAGGAGCACTTCGACACGATCGTGCTCAACTCCGTGGCCCAGTACTTCCCGAACGGCGGATACCTGACGCAGGTCGTCGAGCAGGCCTTCCGCCTGCTCGCGCCCGGTGGCGCCCTGTTCCTGGGTGACCTGCGCAATCCGCGGTTGCTGCGGACCTTCGCCTCC
>NZ_BMTT01000194.1 GCF_014649815.1 Streptomyces mutabilis
AATTATAAACTAACTATTTTTAAAAATGTACAACAATTTAACAAATTCTTAAAGATTCGCTATTTACGAAGCAATACTTGCCGTCTGTTTTACTGCTATATCATTAGCAATGGTTTATGATTATTAAGATTTTTAACGTATCTTAAAATTTGTATTTGAATTCTTTTAAACTACTATCATCTCGCAATCAAGGTGCTAAACTATAGTCGTAAAGTAATTTAAATACATCATATATCATCAATTCGAAATGGGGTTATCAATGTGAAAAAGATTTCTCTAATTGCAACGACTGTATTAACAGGATTATTATTATTTCCAAGTGTCAATGACACAACGACACATGCAGCCGAAGTAACATCTCGTGATGCACAAGCTGTAGCAATTCAAGCTATGAAAAATAGTGGTGGCAATCCGGACTTACAAAATTTCAAAAAAGTTAAGGATAAAGGGGATTATTTCACAATTGATATAAATAATAAATCTGGTGCAGGTGTCGGTACTTATAAAGTATACAAAAATGGAGTGGTGCTATATAAAAGTGGAAATTATGGAGAATATAGTCAACTCAATACACGACAATGTTATGTTGCACAAGATATTGCTACAACATCTTCACAAG
>NZ_BMTT01000195.1 GCF_014649815.1 Streptomyces mutabilis
CATTACTTTTTTATCAACTAGGAAAATATTAGGAAGTGTAATATAAATCACAAAGCGTGTAAGACATCGTTCTCCCCCTTCCATGATGCGCTTTCATTTCAAAAAAAATCCCTAAATCAATCATTCATGCACTAGCCCAATTAAACTAACACGTAATCATTCCCTACACTATCAACCACTTTTTCAAAAAAATAACCTACTTAAGCGCAATACTTAAGTAGGTCGTTTGTCTTACCTCTATTCCATTATAGTGTATAAATCGGTGTTGCTTGCGCTTTATCGGTATCGCAGAGCAACACTTCTTTCTCTGTATCGATATCGTGTTCGTTGAGCACTTGTCCAACACTCATGCGTGCAAGGTCTTTCATATTATTGACTTGTGATAAATGAGAGAGGTATATACGTTTCGTATTACCTGTAATAACATCACTCATCGCAAGTCCTGCGTCTTCATTGGATACGTGACCCATATCACTTAAAATACGTTGTTTCGTCTTCCATGGATAACGACACATGCGTAACATATCGACGTCGTGATTACTTTCAAACATAAAGACATCACTACCTTGAATCATACCTTTCATACGATCTGAAACGTAACCTGTGTCAGTAAT
>NZ_BMTT01000196.1 GCF_014649815.1 Streptomyces mutabilis
TAGATCTTTAATTTTTCCAAACTTAATCGCATTTAATGGACATGTATCAACACAAATAGGATTTTTACCTTCTGCTAATAAATCTACGCAGAAATCACATTTCGACATTTGTCCTGTTTCAGTATTCATTTGTGGTGCACCATAAGGACATGACCATGAGCAATAACCACACCCAACACATTTGCTGGTATCAACACGGACAATGCCATCTCCGGGGCGTTTATGCATTGCTGTTGTTGGGCAGTTTTTTACACATATAGGATCGTCACAGTGATTACATGAAATCGTTAATGTGTATGCAAAGACATTATTTTCAAATGCACCTTGCCCATTAGGTGCAAATCCCCCGCCCTGTATTTCATAAATACGGCGAAAACGGCGCCCAACCTCTAAATTATTTTTATCTTTACATGCAACTTGGCATGCTTTACAACCTGAGCAACGAGAAGAATCAATAAAAAAACCAAGCTGTTCATCGCTAACAGGCGCATATTGTTTGAATTCACTCATGCTTTGGTTACCTCAACTAAAACGGTTAAATGTGAATTACCATGGGCTAATGGTGTCATACGTGTTGATGTCAAAACGTTAGGACACCCACCATGATCAACACC
>NZ_BMTT01000197.1 GCF_014649815.1 Streptomyces mutabilis
TTTTTCACCACCAGATAATACTTTGACTGATTTTTTAATATCATCTTGTGAGAAAAGAAGGCGACCTAATACACTACGCACCGACTGTTCATCGTCTTCTGGCTTCATCCATAAACTCATCCAATCGAAAACGGTCATATCAACTTCAAAATCAGTGGCATGATCTTGTGCATAATAACCTATAGTGGCATTTTCAGACCATTTAACGCGTCCATTATCAGGCATTAATTCACCCACTAATGTTTTGATCATGGTTGATTTACCCACACCATTGGTGCCTAAAATCGCCACTTTTTCGCCCACTTCCAGCATCATATTTACGTCTTTAAATAAAGGCGTATTTGCTTCATAACCTTTAGCAATATTCTCTACTTCTAACGCATTACGAAATAATTTCTTCTCTTGCTCAAAACGAATAAAGGGATTTTGTCGGCTAGAAGCTTTAACTTCGGTTAATTGAATTTTTTCAATTTGTTTTGCACGCGAAGTGGCTTGACGAGATTTTGATGCATTAGCACTAAAGCGGCTAACAAAGGATTGTAATTCACTAATTTGTGCTTTTTTCTTTGCATTATCAGCGAGTAAACGTTCACGCGCTTGTGTTGCCGCTAACA
>NZ_BMTT01000198.1 GCF_014649815.1 Streptomyces mutabilis
ATCGGTCATACAATGGCTGATGCAATTGCTTTACACCCTGATAAAAAAGCGGCTCGTGAACACCTAGGTATTGATCAAGAGGCAATCTGTTTAGCTCTGCTACCAGGAAGTCGGCATTCTGAAGTGGAAATGCTCAGTGCGGACTTTATAAAAACAGCGCAGCGATTAAAGCAACAGATCCCCGCATTACATATTGTTGTCCCTTTGGTAAATGCGAAGCGACGGGCACAATTTGAACAAATACATCAAAGTGTTGCCCCAAAACTTGAAATCCAACTCTTAGATGGACAAGCAAGAGAGGCGATGACCGCCAGTGATGCGACTTTATTAGCATCTGGTACAGCCGCCTTAGAATGCATGTTAACGAAATGCCCGATGGTAGTGGGTTATCGTATGAAACCATTTACCTTTTGGTTAGCAAAAAAATTAGTTAAAACGCCCTATGTCTCTTTACCCAATTTATTAGCAGGACGGGAAATAATTAAAGAGTTGCTGCAAGAAGAGTGCACACCAGAAGCACTGGCAGAACAATTACTCCCCCTATTAACGGATGCGGAAAAAGTACAACACTTAAAAGAGATATTTTTACAATTACACTCAGCTATCCGTTGT
>NZ_BMTT01000199.1 GCF_014649815.1 Streptomyces mutabilis
CTTTAAAGAGCATCACAAAATCTTCTTTTTTAACTGATACATTAGCATCTTTAGGTAATTCTACGTTTTTTTCAATTTTTTCATTTTTAGTATTTATCATTTTATCACTGGTCGTGCTATCTTTCATAATACCGTAGTATGAATCTTTCTTACCACCCACGAACATCATGATTACTAGTACAATACAAACGATAACCATAATTGTGATAAGACCTATGCCTAATCCTTTTTTATTTTTCATTATTGAAAACTCCTTTATCTATATTAATTCATTTATACATAATTTTAAGTCATTTTGCAATTATATATTGTAGTATAAAGAAAATAAAATTTATAAAATGGAGCTTGATGATATGAATGACAAAAAATAGACAATAAATAACCGCATCATAATCTAAAATGATTATAATACGGTAAATTTTGATATTATTTTATAACTCAATTGTAGCTGGCGTATCTAGTTCATCATCATTCATTAATTTAATTGAACGAGGTATAACTTTGAGTACACATAATTCAGGATCTTCTTTTGAATTGAAAAATGTTTTGTCTTGAGTTTCCCATAACCAATCAATAACTTTTTGATTTTTGACAACTTCTATAGTGGCATC
>NZ_BMTT01000200.1 GCF_014649815.1 Streptomyces mutabilis
ATTTGAGTTGTATAGGTACTTAGCATTTCTGCTACCGGTCTTGCTATTGACATCTCTACTAAACGCTCTATAAACTGCCGCTTATCAATAGGCTTAAAATATACATGCTGACATCTTGAATGTATAGTGTCTAATATTTGTTCCGGTTTCGTTGATAAAAGTATCGCAATTGTATTATCAGGGGGCTCTTCTAAAAATTTTAGTATACTATTTTCCCCTTGAACAGTTAATTTTTCAAAATCCTCAATAATATATACTTTATATTGACCCTCAATAGGTAGTTGGTTCATATGATGAACAAGTTTTTCAATTTGTTCTTTTTTAATTGTATTTTCATCAGAAGACACATATGAAAAGTCAGGATGATTAAAAGTATCAACTTTCAGTTCGCATTGATTACTATTATTACAAAGAATTAATTTAGTAAAATGGATTGCGACACGTTTCATCGTTTGTGCATCATCACCCTCAAACAAATATGCATGTGACAATTTGTTAGAATGATATGCGTTAGCTAACTGTTGTTGTTCATCCATAAGCGACTTACTCCCTTTATGATATTCATTATGTAAAAAGACTACTTAAATGATAGTTCTAGACTGTTGAGCATC
>NZ_BMTT01000201.1 GCF_014649815.1 Streptomyces mutabilis
TCATGCTCCTACTAGGAAAAATAAGATATACACACTATTGGTTGTTCTTCACTTAACATCCAAGGATTTAAGTGTGACCGAGACCCCTTTTAAGGATAAGTTAAAGGAGCTACTACAAAAATATTCACATATACCTATTCTTCTCGATTCCATGGGAATTCCTTCTAATTGGGAATTAGACCCAGTCTGGGCATAGAAAACCTAATGCCCCAATGTGGTACTAATCAAAATGGAGCGAAGCGACAACGACTTTGAGTCTTCGCTTTTCTCCATGATCGGTGATTGGGTCATGGCTTCTTAGCCGGCTAATCTAGCTAAGTCTGGTTAGGTTGGGCTTCTTTCGACGGTGCAATCCAAGAAATCCCTAGTCCGTTGATTGGTGCTCTTATCAGGTACGCACTGTAATCTTTCGATACCGCAGCGTGATTCGGAGGCAGAGCCGGAATTTCGTTTTCCGGTACGTTTTACTACCACAATTTGCCTGTTTATCCTTTCGGAGACCGGGCTAAGTCCGAGTCAATCAAGTGGTGCATTTGAGTTAATGTCGTTGAATGGTTTTAAGGAAGTAGTGACAAGCTAGCTTCCCGTTGCTAAGATTGGATTGCGAGGTC
>NZ_BMTT01000202.1 GCF_014649815.1 Streptomyces mutabilis
GGAGTATACTTTGCTAATGCATATGAAGTGAACTATTTCTCTGGAGGGTCTTCAGAAAAATATAATCAATATATGGGACCATATGCAATGCATTGGCACATGATTAATTATTGTTTTGATAACGGTTATGATAGATATAATTTCTATGGCTTATCAGGTGATTTTACTGAAAACAGTGAAGACTATGGTGTTTATCGCTTTAAGAGAGGTTTTAATGTTAGGATTGAGGAATTAATCGGTGATTTCTATAAACCAATCAATAAAGTGAAATATTGGTTATTCAATACATTAGATCGCATACGTAATAAATTGAAAAAGTAAAAATAAATGATACAAGTATATGACGAGCAGATTGAGATATCCAATCTGCTCGTTTAGCTTTAGAGAAGGATTGTGTACTCTAAAGCACTCGGCGTAGGATGTTTGAGTCTAGGATGAAAATTCATGTTGCTCCCTACATATTTAATCATAGCATATTATGAAAACTATACAATAATGCTCGTCAATATATTTTTTATATACGAATTATAATTTTGTAATACTAAAATGCTTTAAATGTAATTCTTTTAGTGCGGTGAGAAGATTATAAAAACATTATGTAAACTAAA
>NZ_BMTT01000203.1 GCF_014649815.1 Streptomyces mutabilis
CGCCCATTGTGCAATATTCCCCACTGCTGCCTCCCGTAGGAGTCTGGGCCGTGTCTCAGTCCCAGTGTGGCCGGTCGCCCTCTCAGGCCGGCTACCCGTCGTCGCCTTGGTGAGCCATTACCTCACCAACTAGCTGATAGGCCGCGGGCTCATCCTGCACCGCCGGAGCTTTCGAACCTCGCAGATGCCTGCGAGGGTCAGTATCCGGTATTAGACCCCGTTTCCAGGGCTTGTCCCAGAGTGCAGGGCAGATTGCCCACGTGTTACTCACCCGTTCGCCACTAATCCCCACCCGAAGGTGGTTCATCGTTCGACTTGCATGTGTTAAGCACGCCGCCAGCGTTCGTCCTGAGCCAGGATCAAACTCTCCGTGAATGTTTACCGGTAATCCGGTCGACACCACGAGAGCGGAACAGTCGGAGGAATGATCCGACCGTTCACAGCGTCCTCGCTGTGTTTTTCAAAGGAACCTCAACCCGATCGAACCGATCAGGTCGGGGTATCAACATATCTGGCGTTGACTTTTGGCACGCTGTTGAGTTCTCAAGGAACGGTCGCTTCCTTTGTACTCACCCTCTCGGGCTTTCCTCCGGGCGCTTCCCTTCGGT
>NZ_BMTT01000204.1 GCF_014649815.1 Streptomyces mutabilis
GTGCGGCCCACTAAAACGGTCTCGGAGGGTATATGAGAAGGGAGCAAATCCGGCCGAGCCTGAAAGGGCGAGGGAAAACCGGACGAGCAACCTCTCGTACCTGATCTTGCAGACTTCCACTGCGTGTCCCTCTGTACAGCTTTGCAGGCTCCGGCCTCGGCAGCGGGGGGTTCATAGTGGTCGTCGACCTCCACGAAACTGCACGCTCCGGCGTGACAGCGTACTGGGGATGCCTGTGTTTACGCAGTCCGGGCTTGCCTGGACCGCCAGCAGATGGGCTCTGTGGATGACTGGCCGCTGGCTAGACCTGAAACCTGAGCAACGGGAGGTAACCTCTCGCCGCGGACACCGGAATGGTAGAAGCGGCGTGCTGCGTCCTCCTCTTGGGGCCCCTAAGCCACACCTCCCACAGCGGGCTCGGTGCGGCGGACGGACGCCCTGGGGAATTTAGAGGGGGAAAGCGGATTGCCCTAGCGGTGTTGTTGGCCCTGCCGACCTCACTGCGAAAGGCGCGACTTCACCGTCGCCACCCAGTAACTTGTCTCTCCGGCGCTTCACGGCGCTGGTGGCCAACCCCGGCACACGATAGTTACCTGGTTGATTCTGC
>NZ_BMTT01000205.1 GCF_014649815.1 Streptomyces mutabilis
CATGATAACACGTGTCCCGCCCTACTCGTCGAGTTCACAATAACAGCATCTTCAGATACGGGGCTATCACCCTTTACTGCCGGACTTTCCAGACCGTTCTCCTGACACTGCTATTGATTAAGACTCTGGGCTGCTCCCCGTTCGCTCGCCGCTACTAGGGGAATCTCGGTTGATTTCTTTTCCTCGGGGTACTGAGATGTTTCAGTTCTCCCGGTTCGCCTCATTAACCTATGGATTCAGTTAATGATAGTATCCATTGGATACTGGGTTTCCCCATTCGGATATCGTCGGGTATAACGGTTCATATCACCTTACCGACGCTTTTCGCAGATTAGCACGTCCTTCATCGCCTCTGATTGCCTAGGCATCCACCGTGTACGCTTATTCGCTTAACCTCACAACCCGAAAGTGTCTCTTTCAAAGACTATCTGGGTGGTGATGGCTGCGCAGATTACATTTCTTCGTTGGGCAGTGCTCGCAATGCTCACATACTTAAGTATGCTGCGCTTGCTGTGCGCTGTCCGCCTCGAACTGTAAATTGCTCGCTCATCCCACTTTAATGTCAAAACACATTCAAAGTTTGAGATTTTGAGAGACTCACCAA
>NZ_BMTT01000206.1 GCF_014649815.1 Streptomyces mutabilis
TGAGTGTATATCACCGTCTTTTAACATAATGACTCTCTCAGCGTAACTAGCGGCTGAAGGATCATGTGTCACCATCATTATGGTTGAATTAAATTGTTTATTCATATCTTCTAGACGATGTAACAAATCTTGGGCACTTTTAGAATCTAAGGCGCCAGTAGGTTCATCTGCGAAAATGATCGTTGGTTTATGGACGAATGCTCGGGCAGCCGCCGTACGTTGTTGCTGACCGCCAGAAATTTCACTTGGATATTTATTTCCCAGGTTATAAATACCTAATGCCTCAGCCACTTCTTTATAATTTTGTTCCATTTCATATTTATGGAATTTTTGTACTGAGAGTGGTAGCATAATATTTTCTTTTACTGTTAATGTGGGTAAAACGCTATAATCTTGAAAAATAAAACCGAGATGTTGTTTTCGAAAATTTGCCACTTCTTTGTGGCTCAGTTTATTAATTTCTTTGCCTTCAACTTCCACAGTTCCACCTGAAATAGTATCTATTGAACTTAACACATTGAGTAAAGTCGTTTTACCTGATCCAGATGGACCCATGACAGCTACGAATTCCCCTTTTTCAACTGAAAAACTTATATTAT
>NZ_BMTT01000207.1 GCF_014649815.1 Streptomyces mutabilis
AATGTCTTTTACCATCGCCATGATCATTTTGCGAAAGATTTCAGCCTGAGCCTCTTTTTTATCTCGAAACTTTAATTTATCCAGTTTTGAGACGCCTTCAACCAGATCTGCCACCGTACTGCCAAACAGAGTTTCGATATCTTTAAATGTCGCAGGTGTATCTTCAATGACATCATGCAACAATGCCGCCATTAGCGTTTGATGATCTAATCGCATATCGGCAAGAATACAGGCAACCGCCACAGGGTGAGTAATATAAGGCTCACCACTTGAACGAGTCTGTCCCTCGTGGGCATCTCTGGCGACGATAAAGGCTTTTTTGAGTTGTTCAACTTGCTCAGGTGGCAAGTATTTTTGAACGATTTGATTCAGGCTTTCAAACAGGTACAAGGCAGACCTACCCCTATTTTATGAGACGATTAACGACGACCTTCCGCAATCGCTGAAACCGCTTGTAATTCTGCGGCTTCTTGCTCTTGCTGCTCTTGACGTTCACGAGCATCAAGAATTTTACCGTTAATCAAACCTTCTTCGATTTCGCGTAGTGCGATAACCGTCATTTTATCATTTTCTTCTGGTACTAAAGGATCTTTAGCGCC
>NZ_BMTT01000208.1 GCF_014649815.1 Streptomyces mutabilis
AAAAATGAGGTACTTGATTTTTATAAAGAGGGAAAGATGGCATATTATTTTATTAAAGACGATGAAATAAGAGAATTTTTCTCTAAAAATCAGGAGGGTTTTTGAAGCGAGTTGAAAACGAGTTTCCTCTTGCTTTGATATTATACAGAAATAATACTAAAATAAAAAAATAAATGTAAGTGTGATTTATAAACACAAAAGTAGATGTTTAACATTTACAATTATAGTTTTCTTAAAGATAATGAACGTATCTACTGAAATGTACTACTCAAAATTGAGTATCCTTTAAATGACTGTATCCGCTAGATGTAGTCTTTTTAACTTGTCAAAACTTGACATTTCATAAAGTTACAAACAGACTTAAAAGTACGCTTGTAACCAGTACCTTAAAATAGGGAAGTGGTTTGATAAAAGAATAAAGGGTGCCCCAAATTAGGGGTGCCTTTTAATATCCTCAAATTTGGGTATATTGGTTTATACTCAGCTCAAAATTGAGCTCAGTAATAGAACTGATTAGCTATATATATATATTTAACTGGCTCAAATGTGAGCTCGTTAATTAATAATACAAATGCTGACGCACTAAGTCAGTGCATTAG
>NZ_BMTT01000209.1 GCF_014649815.1 Streptomyces mutabilis
AGATAGAACACCTTTGCGCAAAGCTCGAACGATTCCTAACACACCATTTTTTAATGCAGTCCACACTTTAATAGAAAAGCCTTTAATAGCATTAAATATCGTAACTACAATGCGTTTAATAAGGTTGATATTAAATTTTACTTGCGCAACATATGCTTTAATAATTGCTATAACGCCGTTCTTTAAGGCGGTCCAGATTTTAATAGCAGCATTTTTCATGCCATTCCATAAAGCTGATAAGACATTTTTTAATGCTTGAATAGGATGTTGAACAGCAAATTTAATAGCGTTCCATATTATTACAGCACTTCTTTTAATCGCGTTCCAAATGGCAATTGTAGAGTTTTTAATTGCGTTCCAAATATTAATAATATAAGGTTTGATAAAACCAAATATAGCTATTGCAGCATTTTTTATTGAATTCCAAATGCCGATAACTGCATTTCTAAACGAGCTATTTGTTTTCCATAAATGAATAAGCCCTGCTACTAATAATCCGATGGCTGTAATAACTATACCGACTGGTCCAGTCATAAATCTTATTGCTAATCCCAAGCCTTTAGTTGCTAAAGTTGCACCTTCAGTAACTGTAGTCCAAG
>NZ_BMTT01000210.1 GCF_014649815.1 Streptomyces mutabilis
ATCTTCTAAATTTTTAATTGGATACATACTTAATGTTTTGTGGAAACTTTCTTTAATCTCTGCTTCTTTATTATTTTCTTTATTCATAAATCCACATCCGCCAATAAAAAACGTTAATATTAAAATGCTTATGTAAGAAATGCACTTCCCATAATATTTCATCTTTTAACATCTCTCTATTATTATATACATTTATTAAATATACATTTTATTTATATATTTTTTTCGACGAAACAATCAAAAAACCTCATTAAATGTACCGCAATCATACATCTAATGAGGATATTATCGTTCTTTTAATCTCTACTTACGTGTAATACCATCTAACTCTTCGACTTTCAACATATTATTTATCATACTCATATAGAATTGACCTAATTCTTCTCCAATTCGCTTATAATCAGTAGTATCTAAGCCGACTAAATCTAGATGATCCCAATCATATTGTACGGGTCTCACTTGCCAAATACCCTTGTCAGTTGCTAGGTTCATCATACCTGCCTTCTTAAATGCTTCATCACTTGGATGTAGTGAAGAAGACACAGGTACTATGCCATCATTTACTCTGACATTTTTATTATCATCTCCACCTATCACA
>NZ_BMTT01000211.1 GCF_014649815.1 Streptomyces mutabilis
CCAGAAAGTTCACCAATGCCCCATAACATCCCCGCTGAAGCATTTGCTATCATTAGATCATTTGCTGAAAAGTATTCCCAAATTTGTACCAAAGCAATGGTATAAATGGCTCCCGCCGTTGCACCAAGCACTAATAATAGTGGCCAAATAACTAAAGTATGTGGCATAGCAATGGGCAATAATAAGCTTGCTAATAATGTAATGACACCACAAATTCGGTATAGCCGTGTTCTATTCATATGATCAGCAAGCCAACCAAATGGCATTTGCATTATTGCATCTCCCGCCAAAATAGCACTGATCATCATGGCGGCAATCGCTTCACTATGACCAACACTTAGCCCATAAATAGGGAACATAGACAACACTGTGCCATCAAAAAATGCAAAAAAGATAATGCCACCACATATCGCAGGCGCCACTTTAATAAAACGAAGAATAGAAAAGTGCGACTCTTCTGAGTCTTTAGCTAATTTATCGCCCACTTTCTGATCCATCATTAAAAATAGCACGATAGAGATAATATGAAGCAGTACGCTAATTAAGATCGGTGTTTTATCAGCAACGCCATATAACGCAATAATTGAAGGGCCTAACA
>NZ_BMTT01000212.1 GCF_014649815.1 Streptomyces mutabilis
CAGACCCTTAAACGTTTTATTTTAAGTACATTTCAGGGTAGTCAATCTACTGCGAAGAGATTTAATGGCTAAAACTAGTCATTTATATTTCAGATTCATTGACGACTTATTTATAATTATTATACACAAATTAATCATTAAATTAAAAAAGTGACTATTACTAAATGTAACTTTCAAGTTGGACAAAGAATTTTTGTCTGATTTCAAGCTTGTTTTATACGCTATTCAACTATTTTATAATTTACTAGTAATTAAAAAACCTAGGACAATTTTTATGTCCCAGGCTCTACCAATATTAATAAAACTTTATCCTAAATACTCTTTCGGTACAACAGGTTCTATTTTACCATCAGCAATTTCTTCTAAAGCTTTTCCAACAGGTTTAGCTGAATGGTACTGATCTAAAAGCGCTGTTTCGCGTTTTTCATCTAATTCACGTGCTCTTTTAGCCGCCGTAGTGGCAATAAGATATTTTGAATTCACTTTTGCAGTAAGTTGGTTTAACGGTGGATTTAACATTATTTTTTGACCTCCAGTAACATTTTTCTATATTTAGCTTCGATTCGCTCTCTTTTTAAATGCTCAGCTTCAACTATT
>NZ_BMTT01000213.1 GCF_014649815.1 Streptomyces mutabilis
TATAGGTGGCGCCTTTATCATGTTCTTTAAAAAAGTGTTTATGTTAGATTACTTTTTCTTTCATAAAATTCAATCTACATACTCCAAATATCAAGAAGAATTACTGACTTGTTACGACTATATAAGTACTCTAGATAATCACTATTCATTAGCAATGTATAGACAGACATTAGATAAGTATTGTGAACCAACTATTACTGTAGAAAAGAAAGAAATAGACTTTGAAAATTTAGTACATCCTTTACTCGAAAATGCAGTATCAAATAGCTTAAAAGTAAATAATAATATATTATTAACTGGATCAAATGCATCTGGTAAATCAACCTTTATGAAAGCAGTAGCAAGTAATCTTATTCTCGCTCAAACATTAAACACTGTTACAGCAGACACCTTTATTTATCATCCTGGAGAAGTTTATACATCCATGGCTAATAAAGATGACGTTTTATCAGGAGATAGTTATTTTATGGCAGAACTAAAATCTATTCATCGATTGTTAAATACGAAGAGCAAAAACGCAATATATTGTTTTATTGATGAAATTTTCAAAGGTACAAATACCGTTGAGCGTATTTCTGCTTCTGAGTCCGTACTAA
>NZ_BMTT01000214.1 GCF_014649815.1 Streptomyces mutabilis
AAACGTAATTTAATATTGCGGGTGGCGTTTTTATCAATTTAACAATATAGAGGAACGTTTAGTTTAACTTACGAGGTTTAACGATAGATAACAAGATATAACAAAACCCCGTCAAATCAACGTTTTGTTTTACGGGATTTAACGAGGTATAAACAAATAACGGAAACGGAGGGATTCGAACCCTCGCGCCGCTCTCGCGACCTACACCCTTAGCAGGGGCGCCTCTTCAGCCAACTTGAGTACGTTTCCATATGGCTCCGCAGGTAGGATTCGAACCTACGACCGATCGGTTAACAGCCGATAGCTCTACCACTGAGCTACTGCGGAATAGTAATATTTTGCCTGGCAACGTCCTACTCTAGCGGAACGTCAGTCCGACTACCATCGGCGCTAAGGAGCTTAACTTCTGTGTTCGGCATGGGAACAGGTGTGACCTCCTTGCCATTGTCACCAGACAAATGAATGATTATACATTCAAAACTAGATAGTAAGTAAGATTTTGCGTCGCAAAATGTTTTTTAAAAATTGATTAAGTCTTCGATCGATTAGTATTCGTCAGCTCCACGTGTCACCACGCTTCCACCTCGAACCTATTA
>NZ_BMTT01000215.1 GCF_014649815.1 Streptomyces mutabilis
TTAATTAATTGAAAAACCCCGTTATTGGAATAACGGGGTTTTAACTTCTCAAAGAATTCAGGTTGTATTTGCATTGAAATCTATATTAAATAGGTTAAACATACATTTTCAACCTAACTATTTAATTAGAAAGTAGAAACTATTTTAATTCTACGCTAGCTCCAACTTCTTCTAATTGTTCTTTAAGTTTTTCAGCATCTTCTTTAGGCATAGCTTCTTTAATTACTTTAGGAGCTCCATCTACTAATTCTTTAGCATCTTTTAATCCTAAGCCAGTTGCTTCTTTAACTGCTTTAACAACTTTAATTTTTGAAGATCCAGCTGAAGTTAATTCAACATCAAATTCAGTTTTTTCAGCTGCTGCATCTCCGCCACCAGCTGCACCTGCTGCTGCTACTGGAGCTGCTGCAGTTACACCAAATTCTTCTTCAATTGCTTTTACTAAATCGTTTAATTCTAATACTGACATTTCTTTAATTGCTTCAATGATTTGTTCTTGATTAGCCATTTTATATTTCCTCCATTAATTTAATTTTTATGCGCAATTATTCAGCGCTTTCTTCTTTTTGTTCTCCAACAGCTTTAACTGCATAAG
>NZ_BMTT01000216.1 GCF_014649815.1 Streptomyces mutabilis
TTTATCCTTCTGTTGTATTAAGAGGTAACTATAAACCTAATTTACAATATACTAAATTAAATTCTAAATCTCGTATTGGATCTTTTGGAATTAAAGGTTGAGTAAGTGGAACTTAAATTTTTAATACTTCCCTTTATATAGTTAATAAAGATGATGAAATAGTCTGAACCATTTTTAGAAAAATGGAAATAAAAGAAAAAATCTTTTATGATAACATAAATTGAACAGGCTAATTTGCGCAAGAGAGTACAAATTGAGTGCGCGGTTTGGCACCTCGATGTCGGCTTAGCTCATCCACATGAATGCAAAAATCATGAAGGGTTCGACTGTTCGTCGATTAAAGAGCTACATGAGCTCTAGAGGGAATTAAAGTAGAATAAAGATAGCCCCTTCGTACGAAAGGAGTTGGGTATATTGACCTATGGTTTACCTGTTGTTTATGTTATATATTATTATACATAATATATCATTTACTTATACTTAAGTAAATTGTTCACATAGGCATGGCAGGAAGGCTACGTCAGTTAAAGATAAGTGCTGAAAGCATTTAAGCGCGAAGCTTACTTTAGGATACTTTTAAACGTAGTAGAACA
>NZ_BMTT01000217.1 GCF_014649815.1 Streptomyces mutabilis
TGGGCGTTATCTTCAAAAAAAGGGCTATACATCTTATGCTCCACAATATGAAGGACATGCAGCGCCCCCAGAAGAAATATTAAAATCTAGCCCTTTTGTTTGGTTTAAAGATGTTTTAGATGGTTATGATTATTTAGTAGATCAAGGTTACGAAGAAATAGCAGTAGCTGGTTTATCATTAGGTGGCGCCTTCGCATTAAAACTAAGTTTAAATCGTGATGTGAAGGGGATTATAACTATGTGTGCACCTATGGAGAATAAAACAGAAGGTTCGATTTATGAAGGCTTTCTTGAATATGCACGTAACTTTAAAAAATATGAAGGCAAAGATCAACAAACGATTGATCAAGAAATGGAACAATTTCATCCAACTGAAACCCTGAGAGAACTGAGTGACACTCTAAATGGAGTTAAAGAACATGTCGATGAAGTAATTGATCCAATACTTGTCGTACAAGCAGAACAAGATACAATGATTGATCCTCAATCAGCAAATTATATATATAATCATGTCGATTCTGATGAAAAAGAAATCAAATGGTATCAACATTCAGGTCATGTGATTACCATTGATAAAGAAAAAGAGAAAGTCT
>NZ_BMTT01000218.1 GCF_014649815.1 Streptomyces mutabilis
AAGAAGCTCGCACTTAACCTCATCAACCTCATATGGCACTGGGAAGAGAAGCGTGTCAAGAGCCATACTGCTATGCCGAACGGCACAATCGAGTCTCCCAACACAAAGAAACGTAAACTTGAGGAGACTCAGGGCACATCGTCGTCTCCATCTCTTGCTCCTCCTAATGCTCGTGAGCGGTCTGAATATATGGTCCCTCCTGATCTCCGTGCTGCATTGACGAAGTACCTTATTACCTTCATTACCACTATCCCTGAGCGATTTCCTGTTCCGGCTTCTCGTATTCGCGACCTTCCTTCTTCAAAGACACAGCAGCCTGTGCTTACAGGAGACATGGTCAAGAAAGCTGTTCACTTGCTGAGAAACCTTTTGTCTCCAGAGTACTGGGGCGACCTAGATATCGAACTTTACCAGAAGGTCACGGAGCCCATTCTTGCAGGCGAGAAAGCTGACAAATCAGACGAAAAGCACATCACGAGTATGGTTAATGCTTTGCAAGTGGTTCGAGTCCTTTTGGCAGCTAAGCCAGACGACTGGATCACAGGTCGTCTGCCATTGATCCAGAAACTCTTCGAGAAGCCTCTGCGTTCTG
>NZ_BMTT01000219.1 GCF_014649815.1 Streptomyces mutabilis
GTTATGGTGTTGAAGAAAAGCATAATGATCCAAACTTTGGCAGTGTCCAAGGTGCTGTTTATGATAAAGATAAAAATACTGTAGATGTCGGTCATGATGTAGGTAACCGTTAAAATAAATATTTAATTTAATAAGCACCTTAAATGAGTAATGAAAACATTTAAGGTGCTTTTTTGTGTGTATTAAATTATAAATTTTATATACATATTTATTTGTTTTCAAGTTTAACGATAAAAATAACTTAAATATGAATATAATTTAAGACAATTTTTTGACAAAGAGTGTAAGCGTATACAATGAATGAAAGAAGTAGTATGATGATTGAGTGGAAGAATTACATATAAAAATGAAATATATAGAGGTGTCTTATGGACTTTATAGCTATTTTAATCGGATTAGGGCCACTATTAGGTTGGGGATTATTTCCAACTATCGCTTCTAAGTTTGGTGGACGTCCAGTCAATCAAATCTTTGGTGCTACTGTTGGTACTTTGATCTTCGCAATTGTTCTAGCACTATTTAAAGGTATGGGTTTACCAGGAGGTA
The DNA here is from genome assembly GCF_014649815.1 of Streptomyces mutabilis. Taxonomy (GTDB): domain Bacteria; phylum Actinomycetota; class Actinomycetes; order Streptomycetales; family Streptomycetaceae; genus Streptomyces; species Streptomyces mutabilis. The sequence continues at coordinate 547 of NZ_BMTT01000219.1, forward strand.
TGGCATTAGTATTTTCGCTCATATCAGGTGCAGGATGGGCATTTGG
>NZ_BMTT01000220.1 GCF_014649815.1 Streptomyces mutabilis
TCTGTTGCTTCATATAATGAATTAGTGAAGTTATCGTTGGCTGGACTTTTTAAGATCAAACGAATTGCATTGGTATTACGTTCATTTAAATATTGCACAAGAAGATCTAAGTCATAACGACTTTTTTGATAAAGTTGTTTGATCTCTGCCATGCGTTGCTGATCAAATCCAGTTTGTGCAGATAGTTCGACATATTCATTCATCAACGTATCCACCTCTGCCTTACGTGCATCCATCGTTTGCATGAATGTAGTAATATTGGCATCTTCCACCTGTGGATTAGCAATATAACTAAACGCCTGCGCAATAATATCAGTACGTAAAGTATTTAACGCCGCGTAGGTGTTATCCATAGTGCGTAACTGGTCGAAACTGTATGAGATTTGTTTTAATTTGTTTTGAGTTTGGTAGGCATCGTGAATGCTTTGTACTCCAGATATTACCTGAATAATACAAAACAGAGTCAGGACACACATTAAACCTTGAGAGATTTTAATTCGTTTTAACATAACCCTACCTATTAGCTTGGCCTTTTTCTTCGCCAGTGGGAGTTCCACTTAGCAGAATGATTAATTCGGCTGGTAGAT
>NZ_BMTT01000221.1 GCF_014649815.1 Streptomyces mutabilis
CAATAATGATAATGCCGCCTAAATTACGTAATCTCAGTTGCCGCGCTATCGCCTGACTCGCCTCAACATTGGTATTAAAAATCGTCTCTTCTAAATTACGATGACCAACAAAAGCGCCCGTATTGATATCAATCGTTGTCATTGCTTCGGTTTGGTCGATAATCAGATAGCCTCCTGATTTTAACTCGACCTTTCGCTCTAACGCGCGCTGAATTTCACTTTCAACCCCGTAGAGATCGAAAATAGGTTGATTACCTTGGTGTAATTCAAGTTTAGCGGTTAATTCAGGAATATATTCACCAATAAACTCCTGTAATTGATGATAAGTTAATTTAGAGTCAACCCGAATGCTATCTAATTCAGCCCCTGCAAAATCACGTAAAATACGTTGTGCTAAAGCAAGCTCACCATAAATTTGAATGCGCGTTTTATTTCTTTTTTTACGCTCAATGATTTTATTCCATAGGCGCTTTAAAAAAGCAGCATCTTGTTTTATTTCATGTTCGCCGACACCTTCAGCGGCGGTGCGAATAATAAACCCGCCATTTTCATCACAATACTCTTCTACCAAGCGTTTTAAGCGCTCA
>NZ_BMTT01000222.1 GCF_014649815.1 Streptomyces mutabilis
GTATAGAATTATTGCAATCTTCAATAACTCCGAAGCTTGTAAGTTCATGAACCCTAAGTTAATCCAACTTTTAGAACCATTGATATTTTTTCCTATTACTAATGTTAGTAGTAAAAGTGTAAAAATACCAATCATCATACCTTTTTGAACATTAGGCTTTTTTAATACTTTAACATTCATAATAAAAGCCATAAAAAATACGATAACAAAGCTCATGATAACGTATAAAAGTTGTCGATTGTAGAAGTATGTTCCGGAAACTGGTACTCCCCCGGTTAACGTACCTTTTGTAGCTGCAACCATGCTTGCGCTATAAACCATTACTAATCCAATCAAACAGAGGACAACATAAGTTATTAACAATGGATAATCGATAAATTTAGAAGTCTTTCCAATATATCGCATTATATTTTTAAAATTTTTCATATACTAGATCTTCCAATACTAAATGATTAAAATTTATCTCTTTGTTGACTTAATAAAACACATCGCTACTAAAAAGCGTTCTTATCTATTATATACTTCAACGTATCTATTAAACAAATATAAACAAATAGATTTACCTTTAAAACCCATGATTTAAATT
>NZ_BMTT01000223.1 GCF_014649815.1 Streptomyces mutabilis
AATAACAATATTATATGCTAGTTTTAGTACATTAAGAACAATAGATATTAAAGAATTAATTGCTTATTCATCAGTATCTCATGCAGCTGTTTACTTAATAGGTGCATTTAGTAATACAATACAAGGTATTGAGGGTTCAATAGTTTTAGGATTAGCTCACGGTTTTGTTTCATCAGGATTATTTATTTGTGCAGGAGGAATTTTATATGACAGATCATCTACTAGATTGATTACATATTACAGAGGTATGGCTCAAGTTATGCCTATTTTCTCTGTATTATTCTTCATATTAGCTTTAGGAAATAGTGGAACTCCTTTAACTTTAAATTTCTTAGGTGAATTCATGTCATTATATGGAGTATTTGAAAGAATGCCTATTTTAGGTGTTTTAGCTAGTACTTCTATAGTATTCTCTGCTGCTTATACAATATTTATGTATAATAGAATAGTATTTGGAGGTTCTTACTCTCTTTATTTTGTAGAGAATATAGGTGATGTAACTAGAAGAGAATTTATAATGTTATTAGTATTTGTAATACTAACAGTATTATTTGGAATATATCCAGCTCCTATATTAGATGGTTT
>NZ_BMTT01000224.1 GCF_014649815.1 Streptomyces mutabilis
ATAGATAGCCGATATCTGGCAAGAAGTAGAGATAATCAAGACAAAGCGGTCCGAAAGTGCTAGCACACGACCATATGGTAAAAATAACAATAGAAACTTTTATCCTGTCGGAAGTCACTTCACCAGTGACCAGTTCCAGGCACTAGTGAGTGCATCCGACATCTGGGTTGGCGAGAGGCTCCTAGCCCCCGCCCACCGCAGAAACCCATTCATAACAGAACTTGCAGAAACAGCATGGTAACTAAAAACCGACTTTTACATCACTTAGGCCTTGTTTTGGGCAAGAGCCTTCCAGTATTGCTCACGACGTTCAGCTTCTTCGAGTGACTGCTCCAACTCATCAATCCGGCGCTGCAGCTCCTCCTGGCGCTCAAGCTTACGGGCGCGAGACTTCCGAGCCGCCTCGGTATTGCGAGCACGCTTCATGGCCACTGGGTCTTGAGAATCAAACTTGATCGGAGGCAGAGGCTTCCTTTGGCGCGCGTTCACACCAGCCACATGAGAGGGCTTGGTGACTGAGCGAGCGGAGGGAGATGTAGCACGGGATGACGTGGTACGGATCATAGGAGATGCTGGGGTGACAT
>NZ_BMTT01000225.1 GCF_014649815.1 Streptomyces mutabilis
TTCTCTCCTTTCAGGATGGCGTTTAATTTATCATCAACTTTTATCCAACTATCTTGTAATTGGTAATATTTGTTAAAACTGTCTATCCCCATCTGATGTTGAATTGTATGGTGCTTACGACATAACGCTAATACGTATTTATCGTAGTGGTCTATCTTGTTCCTGTTCATACCTCTACCTACTGTTTCAAAGTGTGCTAAGTCTGAATTAGGTTTGCCGCATATCACACAATTTCTGTTAATCGTTGACCAATATAGATAACTCTTATCTTCTTTCATCAACTTACTCGTCTTTAATCTCATAGGAACTTGATGATGAAACATAAAAGCAATAATCATTTCGATTAATTCTCTTGCTATTTTTTTAGAACAATTCTTTAAACTAATAGAATCATAGCCATTCATTATTTCTAATTCGAATTGAAAATCTTGCCTCATAGCTTCTTTAGGTTGACCTAAATGTAATTCAATATCTTCGCATAACAAGAAAATTGTTCTGCGTTGTTTATGAGTTATCTTTTCGTGGTCTGGCACTTCTATATCTGCGTTGAGTGAGTAACCATTTTCCAACAAATCGATATGACT
>NZ_BMTT01000226.1 GCF_014649815.1 Streptomyces mutabilis
GAAACTACTAAAAAATTAATTATCGCCAAAGCAGAAGCTAAACAAATGATAAAAGAGTTATCACAAAAGAAACGAGATGCAATAAATAACAACACTGATTTAACACCTTCTCAAAAGGCACATGCTTTAGCAGATATTGATAAAACAGAAAAAGATGCACTTCAACATATCGAAAATTCTAATTCAATTGATGATATCAATAACAATAAAGAGCATGCATTTAATACTTTAGCTCATATCATTATTTGGGATACTGATCAGCAACCATTCGTTTTTGAACTACCTGAATTGAGCCTTCAAAATGCTCTAATAACAAGTGAGGTGGTTGTTCACAGAGATGAAACTATTTCATTAGAATCTATAATTGGAGCTATGACTTTAACTGATGAACTTAAAGTCAATATTGTTTCATTACCGAACACTGATAAAGTAGCTGATCACCTAACCGCTAAAGTTAAGGTTATTTTAGCTGATGGCTCATATGTCACTGTAAATGTTCCAGTCAAAGTTGTAGAAAAAGAATTACAAATAGCTAAAAAGGATGCTATAAAAACAATTGATGTTCTGGTAAAACAAAAAATCA
>NZ_BMTT01000227.1 GCF_014649815.1 Streptomyces mutabilis
AAAAAGCGAAAACATTTTTAAACAGTCACATTTATCATTAATTACTGCCTAGCTTATCGGAATATATGATAAAAATGCATTAAAAATTCTCTTTCATATTAAAATGAACAATCTTCACAATAAATGGTTAGTACGATTACGACAACAAGTGTGACATTTTAATTAGTGATTAACACGCTATTTCTCATTCAGTCATAAACTGTCAAAATGTTAAAATGCCCGAGACATCAACGAATATCACAGGCATTTTGAAACTAAATATATCTAAAATTATTAAATTTTTACATGACGACTTCTAACTTTAAATTAAACAATGATGTACTAAATTAGCAACTAATTTAGCAGTTCTTTGATCTGAATCATACGTCGGATTCATTTCAGCTATACTTATAGATTTTACTTTTTCACTTGGAATGACCCGTTTAGCAAGTTCGAAAACTGTATGTGGATATATTCCTAGGACAGCTGGTGCACTGACTCCTGGTGCAAATGCACTATCTACTACATCCATGCAAATTGTGAACATAACCGTATCATGATTATGGATAAAACGTTCTATCATATCTTTAATGGGGGGAGATAC
>NZ_BMTT01000228.1 GCF_014649815.1 Streptomyces mutabilis
ATTCCAGATAAAGGAGGACATAAAGTTCAACCTGTACCAGCACCATTTTCTATAGTTGCAGAGAAAACAAATAATAGTAAACTAGGAACTAATAATCAGAAACTAATGTTATTTAGTCTAGGGAATGCCATATCAGGTCCTCCCACTAATAATGGTAATAAGAAATTACCAAAACCTCCGATTAAAGCTGGCATAACCATAAAGAAAATCATCATAATAGCATGAGCTGTTATTATACTATTATATAATTGGTTATCTGCAATATATTGAACACCTGGTCCAGATAATTCTAATCTTATAAGTACAGAAAATGCTGTACCTAATAAACCTGAGAATAATGCAAACATTAAGTATAAAGTACCAATATCTTTAGCGTTAGATGATAAAAATCATCTTTCTTGTCATTCTGTAGGTTGTTTTAAAGTTAAAAAAGATGAACTTTCTTGACTACTTATCGAGGCAACATCTTCTTTTTTAGTTGAAGTTGAAAAACCTCTTCCAAATGAAATATTATATTTTGTTAAATTATCTAACAAAAAAATAATTTATTTTTGTTCTTCGTGAAAACGAATTTAAAGTTAT
>NZ_BMTT01000229.1 GCF_014649815.1 Streptomyces mutabilis
ACGGATCCGTCCCGGCGGATCGGGCGGATCGATCTGCTCTCCGCGCAGGAGCGGGCGGCTGTGCTGGCGGTGCCTTCGGTCGTCGTGCCGTCGGGGGCGACGTTGCCGGAGTTGTTCGAGGCGCGGGTGGCGGCGGCGCCGGGGGCGGTGGCGGTGGTGTGGGACGGGGCCACGCTGTCGTACGGGGAGCTGAACGAGCGGGCGAACCGGTTGGCTCATGAGCTGCTGGGGCGTGGTGTCGGTCCGGAGGACGTGGTGGCTCTGGCCCTTCCCCGGAGCGCGGATCTGGTGGTCGCCGTCCTGGCGGTGCTGAAGGCGGGCGCGGCCTACCTTCCTCTCGATCCGGCTTATCCGGCGGCTCGTGTGGCGCACATGGTCGCCGACGCCGGGCCCGCCCTTGTGCTGACGACGACCGAGCACCGTGCCTCGGTGGAGGCGGCGAGCGGGGCGTCGGTACTGCTGCTGGACGGGCTCGACGTGACGGACCGGTCCGCGGACAACCCTGTCACCGAGCTCGCGCCCGATCATCCCGCGTACGTCATCTACACCTCCGGCTCCACCGGCCGGCCCAAAGGCGTCGTC
>NZ_BMTT01000230.1 GCF_014649815.1 Streptomyces mutabilis
ATAACTTTTATCTTTCTTAGGCATTAGGTGTGTGATGAATCCTTCACGATAATATAGCGCTCCTGACTCATTAGGTAAATATTTACCATAAAGCATATCTTCACTAAAATCTGGATGTCCGCTAGTAATCACAGGGTTTGCATTTGTTTTTTGCAGCAATTCTTCAGCTGCCTTTAAGCCTTCTCCTTTTTGTTCAACAACTAATAATACAAAAGGTTTTAAACTATCATCTTCAGCATTTTGAGTTGATAGTTCTGCTTTTTTTACTGTTTCAAAAGGATGTTTAATACCATTATTCATACTCATGTCCAAAATGGCATCGTATTGAGCTTGTGACATACTTGCTATTGACTGTTTCGCATTTTCTTGTAAAAAGTACAGATTCTTCAATTTAGGATGTTTATTTAAATGACCTAATGAAATGGGCTTGATATCTTTCTCATAAAAAATTTCAATAGCTGTACTATTCGTTCGACCTGGTATAGGTGGTTTCTCATGTATATGCTTTGATACTTCGCCAATACCGATAACCGATTGGTTTTGATATTTATTATATATAATAATGTTATCACCCACCTCTA
>NZ_BMTT01000231.1 GCF_014649815.1 Streptomyces mutabilis
ATGTAGTAGTCATTGGTGCTGGTCACGCCGGTATTGAAGCAGGTCTAGCTTCAGCTCGTCGGGGTGCTAAAACGCTGATGTTAACAATTAATTTAGATAATATTGCTTTCATGCCATGTAATCCATCTGTAGGTGGTCCTGCGAAAGGAATCGTTGTACGTGAAATAGACGCTTTAGGTGGACAAATGGCAAAAACTATTGATAAAACGCACATTCAAATGCGTATGCTTAATACAGGGAAAGGTCCAGCTGTTAGAGCTTTACGTGCTCAAGCAGATAAAGTATTATATCAACAAGAAATGAAGCGTGTACTTGAGAATGAGGATAATTTAGACATCATGCAAGGTATGGTTGATGAACTCATTATAGAAGATAATGAAGTTAAAGGTGTTCGTACTAACATTGGTACAGAATATCGTTCTAAAGCTGTCATTATTACAACAGGTACATTCTTACGTGGAGAAATTATACTAGGAAACTTAAAATATTCTAGTGGCCCTAATCATCAGTTACCCTCTGTAACGCTAGCGGATAATTTAAGAAAATTAGGATTTGATATCGTTAGATTTAAAACGGGTAC
>NZ_BMTT01000232.1 GCF_014649815.1 Streptomyces mutabilis
CTTCGCTGTCGGTTTCGTTCGGGTCGAAACCAAGCAAGCGCACGATAATGTTCGTGTTCTTGCCGATCAGCCAAATCATCGGCTTGCACACCTTCGCAAACACATGAATCGCAGGTACCACGGCACGCGCGATCTGCTCGTTGCGTTGCATGGCGATACGCTTCGGCACCAACTCCGAAATCACGATCGAACAGTACGAAATGATCAACGTCAGCACAATGGTGGTCAGGGGAGCGGCCACACTCGTCGGCACGCCCCAACTTTCAACGATCGGCACAATATAAGGCGAAATCGACGATTCGCCGAACGATGCGGAAAGGAAACCGCTCAACGTCACGCCGATCTGTACGGTCGACAAAAACGCGTTCGGATCTCGCGCGATCTGTGCGACGCGCTTTCCGCGGGCATCCTCCTGTTCCATCTGGTCGATCTGCGATCCACGCAGGCTGACCAACGCCAGTTCGGTGCCGGCGAACACCGATCCGAGCAACAGAAAAACGAAAATCAGAAGAATGTTCAAACCTAGAGACATGGTTCCACTCTATCGGGGCGGTATGTCAAAGTGTCTGTATCTCCTGAT
>NZ_BMTT01000233.1 GCF_014649815.1 Streptomyces mutabilis
ACCATTTAAAGGTATTGAAATAACCTCTGCATAATAATCTCTATTATCTGTACGTAAATCCAAAGTGGCATTATCAGCAACATGTAATAATGCTGTTTGATTTCCTCTAGCATTAATATTAACTAAATCGTTATATGTACCAACTTGTTTTTTCTTATCTGGGTCCCATTGATGGTTTTTAGCATCTAATAATAATTTTGCTTCTTTATCTACTAATATTTGATAGTTTCCATCTAAGCCAATTAAATTATCGTGTTCCCAATTACCGATGCGATGACCATCAGAATTTGCGATAAATTTAGAATTTTCAGCAACTTCAAATGTACTATCTGTACCCATATTTACGATATTACCATTACCTTTTTGGTCAACTTTAACAGTTGATCCAATACCAGTATTCAATGTTCCACGCAAAAAAAATTAAATTTTTAAAAAGAAATATGAAGAATAGTTATGGTTTACTACTCTTTATTGAATAGCAATGCTAGTGTAACAAACATCAATTTGTGTTATCATAATTATGCATTCCTTGTCTTTAAAATATAAAAAGATCTATTTATCAAGTTGATACGTATCCTTT
>NZ_BMTT01000234.1 GCF_014649815.1 Streptomyces mutabilis
TGATGATAATCTTTAGTTGCCTGTTTTTAGGTACGTTAATATTCACGTTTTTTAACGATAGATTTTATAATATGCCTATAGGACAAATCACTCAAATTACTGATATCCAATCACAAAAGGTAACAGACGAGCACAAAAATAAAGATATTAAGTACAAAGAGAAGATAACATTCAAGATTCTAAATGGTGAATTCAAGGGGCAAACAACGACGATTCCCCACCAATATGTGAAATCTCAAGCTGATTCAGAATCATTTTCCAAAAATGACAAGGTTCTTTTACATATTTCTAAAAATCCTAAAGACGCAACTATTATAGAGAAAAAACGAGATACTATTGTTGTCATAATAACCGGCTTATTTTTACTTACTGTTTTAGTTGTAGGAAAAAAAGTAGGACTTCAATCTATATTATCTCTTATCGTTAATACCATTGCCGTTATGGGAGCTATTTTAATACATGATCAATATGGGGCTATAAGTTTATTCTTTTTGATGACTTGTGCTATTATCATTTCCACTTCTTTCACTTTACTACTTGTAACAGGTTGGCATAGCCGAACCTTAATTACTATTGTA
>NZ_BMTT01000235.1 GCF_014649815.1 Streptomyces mutabilis
AAGGTTGCATATTTTTTAATAATTTAAAATAATCTAATTAGAAAATTCTTTTGATTAAATATAATTTGTTGTATTATTTAATAAATGAAAAGCAATTAGATTTTTGCAATAGTTTAGAAAGCATTTGGTTTTTGAGAAATGTTCATTTTTAAAATGAATGAATATATAGAATATCCTCGCAATTGAAACAAATTTTATCACTCGAATTCCTCAAATTTATTATTATCTTCTTCATTGAGATTGACTAGATATCATTAATTTCTTAACTTAAAGATTTTCTACAGGAAAGTTCTGAAAGAAAAATCATTTAGCCCAATCGCTTTATCTTTGGTTTTGAAAAATTAGATAGAGTTTTCAAGTTTTTGTATAAAATTGACTATCACTATTTTGAGGTTTCTAGCGCTTACAGGTAATAGTCTTCTCCATTATTCATATTTCCAAACAATCCTATAATTTAAGCTTTATTTATGAATATATTTGCTAAATATTAAAAATTTATAGTTAAGACTGTATCGAAGTTTGATAAAGATTAATTTAAATCTGTGGTGGTTCAATTTATTTTTCAAGTTGTTTGTAAA
>NZ_BMTT01000236.1 GCF_014649815.1 Streptomyces mutabilis
CTGAAATTGGTACTGTTAAAGAAGAAGTTAACGCTAATGATGTAGAAGGCGGAAACTTGAAAATTTCTTTCAACTCAAAATACATGATGGATGCTTTAAAAGCCATTGATAATGATGAAGTAGAAGTAGAATTCTTTGGTACAATGAAACCATTTATCTTAAAACCAAAAGATGATGATTCTGTAACGCAATTAATTCTGCCTATTAGAACATATTAATAAAAATTAAAGTTACAATCGTATTAGATTGCTAAATCTCTTATACAAAGGAGCCTGTGCATTTGTCGCATAGGCTCTTTTATATTGATACCAAACCTCATTTCAAACATTCAAAACTTAATATAGACGAATGAGATAATTATCGTGAATGTAAAATTAATTTTAAATGTACTGAGCGCTTTTCATAGCAATAATAAATATATTTGAGTATTCAATTACTCTTGTGGAAAAAGTGTGCTAAAAACCCCTTTAAAATTAAAATTCAGTGTAAGTTTCTAAAATGATTGTAAGTAAATTATAAAATTTGTAGCAGCTTTTGATAAAATAAAATATATATCAAAGTAAACGATTTCATTCT
>NZ_BMTT01000237.1 GCF_014649815.1 Streptomyces mutabilis
ATCCGAACGTCATTTGTCTCAGAAACCGGTTTTATAGTATAACCACATTCATCTCTCCAGTAATGAAGCCAATTTTTACTGAACACTGATGTTACGTTACTTGCTTCTTGAAAATAATCATACATGTTTACATAATCTTCGCTATTAATATATTGCGATGCTGTTTGAGTTAAATAGCGATTCCATGCTAGTAATAAAATTTTAGCTTGATAATGATATGCTTTAAATAGGTTTAACCGATTAATCATTGCTTTTTCTATACCAGCAGTTTTATGACCGATGTTATTACCTACAAAATAGTACATAATTTACCTCATATAATTAAGTTTATTTTACAAACATTGTAACATAATAAAAACTTATAATATTAATAGAACTAATAAACATTTAAAAATAATTCACACGAAAATACATACTACTAACAATATTTACCTTTTTATAATCAAAAAATTTAAAATAACGAGTCACTTACAAACGAGCTTATAATAAACTTTATTGTTTATGAATACAACTATTGTGATAGTACCCACGATAAACGGTTTTTAAATTGTTTGTCATGGTTACTCCACTTAGTAT
>NZ_BMTT01000238.1 GCF_014649815.1 Streptomyces mutabilis
CTGTGGTTCGCCGACAACAAGGGCCTCGCCACCGGTATCGCAGTCGCCGGTTTCGGCTTGGCCAAAGCCATTGCCAGTCCGGTGATGGAATACCTGATCGGCTCGATCGGCCTGGTGAACATGTTCTATACGCTCGCCGTGGTTTACGCGATAATGATGCTCGTGGGATTCCTGCTCATACGCCGCCCCGCCGGCTGGGTCTATGATCCCGCGACCTCCTATGTCAGCCGCGTCTCGATTCTTAAGAAACCCGTGTTCTGGGGCATCTGGCTCGCCTTCTACATCAACATCACCTGTGGTCTAGCTCTTATCAGCCAAGAGAAAGACATCCTGCATGATGCGCTGAAGGCGTTCCCGCAGTACGCTCCGCTAAGCCCGAGCGCGTTCGCGGCCGCCATTTCCGGCATTATCGGTTTGGTGCTCGCCGTGGATTCCGTGTTCAACACCGTCGGCCGCGTGGGCTTCTCCACGCTGTCCGATCACCTCAAGCGCCGCGAAACCGTATATCAGGTGATTTTCGTGATATCGATCGCCGTATGCCTGCTGCAGGTTTGCACTAACAGTATCGACCGCGCT
>NZ_BMTT01000239.1 GCF_014649815.1 Streptomyces mutabilis
CCGGGGCTCACACTTTTCGGGGCTGTGTCGTCGGAAGGGGTGGAGAGCGGTAACCGATGTCTGTGAAGGAGTGTGTGATGTCTGCTCGTCTGAATCTTTTCGGTAGTGAGATCGCCGGCAAGGCCATGAAGGGGATCAACACGGCGAGTATGGCGGTGATCAACAGTGGGCTGCTGCCGAAGGCGACGATCGATCTGGTGCTGCTGCGGGCGAGCCAGATCAACGGCTGTGGTTTCTGCACGGATATCCACAGCAAGGATCTGGCGCACGCGGGAGAGAGTGCGGCGCGGGTGAATCTGGTGGCGGCCTGGCGTGAGGCGACGGTGTTCAGCGAGGCGGAGCGGGCTGCGCTGGAGCTGGCGGAGCAGGGTACGCGGATCGCCGATGGTTTCGGTGGTGTGCCGCAGGATGTGTGGGCGAACGCGGCCAAGCACTACGACGAGGAGCAGCTGGCCGCGCTGACCTGCCTGATCGCGCTGATCAACGCGAGCAACCGGCTGGGGGTCATCACCGCGCAGCCGGGCGGCGAGTACCAGCCGGGCCAGTTCGGCTGAGCCTGCCAGGCCACGACCCCCG
>NZ_BMTT01000240.1 GCF_014649815.1 Streptomyces mutabilis
TAGGAACAGCTGTATGGACATCCCCTAAGAGCGTGTTAGAAGTGCAGATTCTTGGGTCTCTTTCTGGCTTACTTTACTCTGTATAATAGGCTCCAGTTTCATCCATCTCATTAGAACTGATTCAAATGTATTCTTTTTAATGGCTGAGTAATACTCCATTGTGTATATGTACCACAGCTTTCTTATCCATTCATCTGCTGATGGACATCTAGGTTGCTTCCATGTCCTGGCTATTATAAACAGTGTTGCGATGAACATTGGGGTACACGTGTCTCTTTCAATTCTGGTTTCTTTGGGTGTGTATGCCCAGCAGTGGGATTGCCGGGTCATATGGCAGTTCTATTTCCAGTTTTTTAAGGAATCGCCACACTGTTCTCTATAGTGTTTGTACTAGTTTGCATTCCCACCAACAGTGTAAGAGGGTTCCCTTTTCTCCACACCCTCTCCAGCATTTATTGCTTGCAGATTTTTGGATCGCAGCGGGCCCAGGTGAGTGACGGGTTTGGTGTTGGCAAGATGAGGTATTGTGATCTGAACCCATGTGCTCTAAGATGTGCAAGGCCGAGTCCTCAGCTG
>NZ_BMTT01000241.1 GCF_014649815.1 Streptomyces mutabilis
TTTTAGGGTATCTTTGGAAGGGTCGATTTGCGTGATCGCCGGGGTTCGTGTAAATTGACTCTTCGCTGCCGCTCGGCGAGTGGTTCCCCGGTTGGGGTTCCTCGAGGCGGGTGAGTGGTGGTGGTTTGAGAACTCAAGAGCGTATTTGTACTACTTCTTTATAGTCAATGATTGCCAGTTCATCGTCCGCTCGTTCGCGAGTGGCCGGGAGGCCTTGAAGGACGGTGAGGTTTTCGTGCGATGCGCCTTTCCTTATAAGGCGATCGTCAATTTTCTTGTTTTTGAGAGTCACATGTTGGCTTTCTGCAAAGTTTTTTTGTGGAGGGTTCGATTCTGGCTCAGGATGAACGCTGGCGGCGTGCTTAACACATGCAAGTCGAACGGGATCCATCAGGCTTTGCTTGGTGGTGAGAGTGGCGAACGGGTGAGTAATGCGTGACCGACCTGCCCCATGCACCGGAATAGCTCCTGGAAACGGGTGGTAATGCCGGATGCTCCATCGCACCGCATGGTGTGTTGGGAAAGCCTTTGCGGCATGGGATGGGGTCGCGTCCTATCAGGTAGTCGGCGGGGTA
>NZ_BMTT01000242.1 GCF_014649815.1 Streptomyces mutabilis
GGGGTGGAGGATACGCGTTTCAACTCTGGTACGATCGTCGCGTGGCGGAGGGCAAGAAGCAAGATGTCGACTTCACTGATAGCAGCATCTCCGTTGGGCCCCTGTTCCTCTACATCTTCTATGGCATGTACGATGCCTTCTGGCAGTCGTTCTGCTACTGGTTGATGGGCGCTCAGTCGAACTCTCCCGCGGTGGCCGCCATCCTTGTGGGGGCGTACAAAACCTTCCAGAGCGTGGGTGGTGCGATGGCGTGGCGACTGGATGCGATGGGCAAGTCGCCAATGCTGCAATTTGCAGTCGACTGGGGCCTGTGTATGGGTTCGCTTGTCATTGCCATTCCGGCGGTGTTGGCCGTCACTCTCACCAATACGGATCAAGAAACGCTCGACGAGGTGGATATTAAACATAGGCAGGACGATACGACTGCGGACGGTCCTAAACCGTGAGTTGGAATGTAGTGCTGTCTCGATCTTTCTTTTTGTCGGCACGAACCAGTGTGGAGTCTTGGACGATCTAGGCAGCGCAATCTAGATTAGAATGACGTACATATGGGCTGTTCTATGGGTATATTTTCG
>NZ_BMTT01000243.1 GCF_014649815.1 Streptomyces mutabilis
GGATGTTCAAGGAACTTGTGAAGCCATCACTGATGCATTAGTTAAACTTTCTACAGATGAAGTTAAACTGAAAATTATCGGTTCTGGCGTGGGTGGTATCACTGAAACAGATGCGACTTTAGCGGCTGCTTCTGATGCTATCATTCTTGGTTTCAACGTTCGTGCTGATGCTTCTGCTCGTCGTATTATCGAACAAGAAAGTGTTGATTTACGTTACTACTCCGTTATCTATAGCTTGATTGATGAAATTAAATCAGCAATGAGCGGTATGTTAGAGCCTGAATACAAACAAGAAATCATGGGTCTTGCTGAGGTTCGTGATGTGTTTAAATCACCTAAATTCGGCGCTATCGCGGGTTGTATGGTGGTTGAAGGTAACATTAAACGTAACAATCCTATTCGCGTATTACGTGATAACGTGGTTATTTACGAAGGTGAGCTTGAATCACTGCGTCGCTTTAAAGATGACGTCAACGAAGTCCGTAATGGTAGGGAATGTGGTATCGGTGTGAAAAACTACAACGATGTCCGTGTTGGCGATATGATTGAAGTGTTCGAAGTTATCGAAATTAAA
>NZ_BMTT01000244.1 GCF_014649815.1 Streptomyces mutabilis
CTGAGAACTATCACAGCAGAAATGGTCACGCCGATCAAAGCGCTGCGCATCATGGAACGCACACCTCGGGCGGCATTCAGCATGCTCGACGTATATTGGTCATTGCGCGTGATCTGGTAGTTGTTCCAATCCACTGGAAGCTTCTTCGCCGCTTCCATGGTTTTCTCCACGTCGACACCCTTGTCCAGAACGAAAGTGGCATCCTGGTATATTTCTTTGCCGGCCTTGTACTGGTACAGAGTACTTTTGGTGTCCAAATCGGTGTACACGGTGTTGGAGGTGAGTTCCGCGCGGCTGGCTACCTTCCTGTCGCTGTCTCCTTTGAATATTCCAACGATGGTGGTTTTGACAGTTGCCGTCGAATGCGACTCATTGTCGGCATCATATGGATTGGCCTTGAGCGTGAGGGTATCGCCGACTTTAAGCCCATTGGTTTTGGCGAGATCCTCATGGACCATCGACATATGCTTATCGGACGCCTTTAGATGACGTCCTTCGACCATGCCGAGCGTGTGGGACGTGAACACATTGAGTTTTGACGAATCGTTTGTGCCTATGACGTTGGCCGTATTGC
>NZ_BMTT01000245.1 GCF_014649815.1 Streptomyces mutabilis
TTATTAACACGCTATTTTCCTCAGTAAAAAGTCAAGTAGGATCTGAGGAGTGAGGAGGCAAATGAGTTATTATTGCGCCATCCTGACTCAAATCCCTACGCCAGTATTAGCTGGATCAGGTTCCACGAGTTTTTCTCAGCTTAAAAAAGCACCCCGTTGAGACATTCCCATTGTAGATAAATACTCACGTTGTGCAAAGTCTGTTGATAGTGGTTTACCGTTTGTGGGTAGTATGAAACAATGAGTTATCTTTCAAGTTTGGTTATTGAGGTAGTCTGGTGATCGATGATGATGGCTACCGCCCGAATGTGGGGATTGTAATTTGTAATCGGCAAGGGCAAGTGCTTTGGGCCCGTCGCTATGGACAACATTCATGGCAATTTCCTCAAGGGGGAATTAATCCTGGAGAATCACCAGAACAAGCCATGTATCGTGAGTTGTTCGAAGAAGTTGGATTAAGTCGTAAGGATGTTAAAATCCTTGCCTCCACGCGTAACTGGTTACGTTACAAGTTACCTAAGCGTTTGGTGCGTTGGGACACAAAACCTGTTTGTATTGGACAAAAACAGCGTT
>NZ_BMTT01000246.1 GCF_014649815.1 Streptomyces mutabilis
AGGTAAATCTGAAAATGCTTCACTTACAAAGTAATAATCAGGATTAATACCACCCGCTTCAAATAATTCTTGCAATTCCGAAATGGTAATAATTGAACCGTCGAAAGGAATATATTTAAATAAATCTCGATTGATAAACCGTCTTGATAAATCACTTAATATTGTATCATTTTCATGAATCCATTTCTTCAAGTAATACAATACAACTGCTTCATCAAGTTCTACATATTGTTCAATAGTCATTGTTCCTTCAAAGAATGGTATAAAGTCTTTTGGATACATTTTAAATTCATATCCTTCATTATAAAGCTGCTTAGCTCGTTTTAAACAATTGTTTAATAAAACTTCCCCACCACGGCTTACTGGATGAAAATATATTTGCCAATACATTTGATAACGACTCATAATGAAATTTTCGACAGCATGCATACCACTATCTTTAATTAACACTTCTTCTTTAGATGGTCTCATCAACCTTAAAATACGCTCCATATCAAATGAGCCATACGTTACGCCTGTAAAATATGCATCTCTTTGTAAATAGTCCATTCGATCAGCATCAATTTGTGAGGA
>NZ_BMTT01000247.1 GCF_014649815.1 Streptomyces mutabilis
GTATGAACCAGGCTACCCGAGCTATTGTCGCCTACTGTCTTACTCGTAGGCATACGCCTCTCGCCATTCACAACGGCTTCCCGGGTCTCTGTCGACACCATGCGGATAAGCCAGTCAGTTCTGTTCGTGTAGTCGAGTGGCTGGAGTCGGATAACTGGGTCAACGAGGCTGGTTCGGATATCGGAACGAACCGCAGCCTACCATCAGAGGACATGGAGGGCACTGCGAAATGCTTCGAGCTTTACAAGTTTGATGCCTTGCTTGTTATCGGCGGTTTTGAGGCTTACACTGCTGTGAGCCAACTTCGAAAGGCCCGCAGCCAATATCCTGTTTTCAAAATCCCCATGGTTGTTCTACCGGCGACTATCTCGAACAATGTTCCCGGCACAGAATATTCACTAGGAAGTGATACCTGCCTGAACACCCTGGTTACGTTCTGTGATGCCATTCGGCTGTCGGCTTCATCGTCCCGTCGTCGTGTTTTTGTGGTCGAGACGCAGGGTGGAAAGTCAGGATACATTGCTACTACTGCCGGTCTAGCTATTGGTGCTGTAGCAGCGTATATCCCTGA
>NZ_BMTT01000248.1 GCF_014649815.1 Streptomyces mutabilis
GGTGATGAAGATGGCTCGCTTAAACTCCGCCGCATGATCTACATTTTTGACAGTATGACTACGGCAGAGCTTGACAGCGATGGCAAGGTCTTTGTGGAGCAGCCTAGCCGGATGGTCCGCATCGCCTGTGGTAGCGGCACGACCGTGCGCGAGGTCGAAGACCTTCTGTCGCAGCACCGCATGATGGCCGGTATGGCCAAGCGCGTCGGTGGGCAGAAGAAGCAGATGCAACGAGCCCAGAATATGCTCAAGGGTGGCAATAAAGAACAGCAGCTCGCCGCGATGCAGAAGCGCATGGCCTCCATGGGTGGCGCAGGTGGCGCAGGTTTCCCTGGAATGCCCGGTATGGGCGATATGGCCAAGATGATGCAAATGCTCCAGGGACAAGGCGGCGGTGGTGGTCTGCCAGGCCTTCGAGGTATGGACCTACAGGGGATGATGAGCCAAATGAGCGGATTGATGGGCGCAGGAGGACGCGGTAGAGGACGGTGATCCCAACATTGTTTCTTTTCATGTCAATTTTCTTTTCTCTCCTGTATCTTTTTGTTTTGTGGTGATACCGCTTCCTGGG
>NZ_BMTT01000249.1 GCF_014649815.1 Streptomyces mutabilis
TAGCCCCATTGTTTTTAACAATTCTATTTCATTAATACTTGCTTTTACCCAGCTTTTTCCTGCCTTGTATATTTTTACCCGTGTTTTTTGTTGCTCAAGACTTTTTTTATAATCCTTTTCTTTCTTTGTCATAATAAACTCCCCATAGTTTTCTTAATTAATCATAGTCTTTTATACTGAAAATATTCATTTTTACAAGTATATAACTATGAACATGTAAAATGAAACTAATAATTCTTAGTTTTAATAAATTACTATACATATAAAGATATTAAACGATTGTGCAAAGAGGAATTGTTAACAAAAGGATTATTTTACTATTAACAAGTGTTTTTTATCTATATTTCAAGTTACTGTTACATTGAATTCAACTAAACTTTATCTACTTATTGAATAATTATATATATAAATTCGAATCAAAATGAATATAATTTACGAAGGAACTTAAAAACTAATTTGTATATTTATGTATGATAACGAATAAAAAACTAACTTTAAATAAAGTTAGTTTTAAAATTAATGATTACTAAATTGCTTTAGACACAATGTTATTTACCATTGTCCGTTGTT
>NZ_BMTT01000250.1 GCF_014649815.1 Streptomyces mutabilis
TTATGAAGATCGATATCGTGTCTGTTTTCCCGGAATATTTTGAAGTGCTGAACCTCAGTCTGCTCGGCAAAGCGCAGTCGAAAGGGCTTGTGGAGGTTACCGCGCACAATCTGCGCGACTGGACGCACGACGTGCATCATTCCGTCGACGACACTCCTGTCGGCGGTGGCGCAGGCATGGTGATGAAGCCGGAAGTGTGGAGCGAATGCCTCGACGAGCTGCTGCAGCTTGAGCCTGCGGTAATCGAAAATACGGAAAATATTGAGGATTCTGCGGATTCCTTCGATACTGGCGATTCTTGCGATACTGCAGATTCCGACACTGCACAATCTTCCGCAGGTCCTGAGAATTCCGAAAAAACTGATATTGCACCATCTTCCGCAGGTCCTGTGCTGATTTTTCCGAATCCTTCCGCCCCGCTGTTCACACAACAGGATGCGACGGAACTGAGCCATGCCGATCATCTGCTGTTCGGCTGCGGCCGTTACGAAGGGTATGACGCGCGCATTCCGCAGTATTACCGCGCGCAAGGCATTGACGTGCGCGAATATTCGATCGGCGATTACGTGT
>NZ_BMTT01000251.1 GCF_014649815.1 Streptomyces mutabilis
GCCCAACTTTACCTATTTTAGGCAACCTGTTGCTTAAGGTGACGGAGAATACCTTATCGCTAACAGGTACAGACCTTGAGATGGAGATGATGGCAAGAGTGAGTCTTAGCCAATCTCATGAAATCGGTGCAACGACTGTTCCTGCGCGTAAGTTTTTTGATATTTGGCGCGGATTACCTGAGGGAGCAGAAATCAGCGTAGAATTAGACGGTGATCGCTTACTCGTTCGTTCAGGAAGAAGTCGTTTTTCTTTATCGACACTCCCAGCGTCTGATTTCCCGAATTTAGACGATTGGCAAAGTGAGGTTGAATTTACTTTGCCACAAGCCACTCTAAAACGTTTGATTGAATCCACACAGTTTTCAATGGCGCATCAAGATGTGCGTTACTACCTCAACGGTATGTTATTTGAAACGGAAAACACGGAATTGCGCACGGTTGCTACTGATGGTCACCGTTTAGCGGTCTGTGCCATGGATATTGGACAATCTTTACCCGGACATTCTGTTATTGTGCCACGTAAAGGTGTTATTGAACTGGTGCGTTTACTTGATGGCAGTGGTGAGAG
>NZ_BMTT01000252.1 GCF_014649815.1 Streptomyces mutabilis
GTGGCACGTTGGTTAAAAAGTGTGAGGGATGTTGACATTTATCCTAATGCGTCTACTATTCACAGAGCGATTAGTAATAAAGAAATAGATTTAAAAGTATTTGAAGAACGGTTGGATGAAAATCGTGCGCATTATAATAATAGGTCACTATCTGACAGTGATATCAACACATATATTCAAAGAGCGAAAAATTTAAAAACGATTGAAGAAGGTTACTTTAATACAAAAGATAACGAGAAACTGGAAAAATGGGTACAAACTAATTTTAAGGATTATAAGAAAAAAGAAGATGTGATAGCGCAAAGTGCTAGTGTTTTCACAAAGGAAGGTACACGACTTATTGATATTTTAAATGCTCATATGATTAAGTGGTCTAAATTATATGTTGATGACTTTCAATCAAGTTGGACTATGCCAAAAAGAGAAAAAGGATTCTATCATGCCTGGCAACGTTTAGTTAAACATGATCCATTATTCACAAAAAAACAACGACTTACTTTAGCACATTTGCCAAATCAAGCAACCGAAGCAATAGAGTACGCCTTTCAAGAATTAGGAGTAAAAGAAG
>NZ_BMTT01000253.1 GCF_014649815.1 Streptomyces mutabilis
TATATCGACATTACTAAACTCTATTCCCTATTTTGACTATTTTAATATTATTAAATTTAAGTTTGTACCTGTTAAATTATTGTACTCAATCACTCACTTATATTATAGATGTATACATACTTATAAATGCAACCACACTTAAAATCATATGCACTAGTATAGCAACTGCTAAATTTTCACCACTAGAATACTTATTATCTGAACTAGTTTATTTGCGGTTGTTAGGTTCTAATATGAAGTAATAGTTTACTTAAACGCAATCGTATAAGTAGCAGTACTGTTTAAAATGCTATTAAATTTGTAATCATATGCAAAGCAATGGGTACTGCTAAATTACGGTAGCTAAAATGGTAACCTATAACAAATACGACTGCTGCAATAAAGTAAGGTCATGCTTCAAATGGTGAAACTGCATCAGTACAATGAAAATATGTAAATCCCACTATTGACACAATATACATCAAACCATAAGTTAATTTTTTACCTAGTTCATGAATGATTAAATGACGAAATAAAAGTTCTTCAATGATTGGTGTAAAAATAACAATATCTATAAATAGTATGGGT
>NZ_BMTT01000254.1 GCF_014649815.1 Streptomyces mutabilis
ATGAATTACACGGTATACATCGTATCAAGAGCAATCGCTGGATTAGGGGCTGGCGTATTCTCACCAATAGCAATAAGTGCAAGTAATCATTTAGTTTCAGAAAAACATAAAGGAAAAGCAATCGCATTTACTGTAGGTGGAATGAGTGTAGGAACTGTCATAGGAGTCCCTCTTGGACTAGAAATTTCGAAGCTTTCTAATTGGAGATCTGCGATGTTGGTTATTATTATCATTAGCTTTATTGCATTGATAAGTATTTCTATATTGATGCCTAAATTTAAAATACAGGCTCCTCCAAATTTAAAAGATCGTTTTCAATTATTCCTAAACAGACACGTCCTAAGAGTCATTTCAGTCACATTATGCGCTGCTATTGCTAGTCTAGGCTTATATACTTATTTGGCCGATATCATTAAAGCAAATACGGATATAAAAAGTTTAACTTATTACCTTACAGCCTGGGGCATAGGTGGATTAATAGGAAGTTTTGGCATAGGGTTTGTTATAGATAAATTTAAAAATACAAGATTTATTATGGTTAATATTTTAATTTTATTAGCATTA
>NZ_BMTT01000255.1 GCF_014649815.1 Streptomyces mutabilis
AGAATTAAGAGAGGAGATTCATAATGTCTCAAGAGAAGAAAGTTTTTAAAACTGAATGGGCTGGGCGTTCTTTAACTATTGAGACAGGACAATTAGCAAAGCAAGCTAATGGTGCTGTTTTAGTGCGTTATGGAGATACAGTTGTCCTATCAACTGCAACTGCTTCTAAAGAACCTAGAGATGGCGATTTTTTCCCATTAACTGTAAATTACGAAGAAAAAATGTATGCTGCTGGTAAAATACCAGGAGGATTCAAAAAAAGAGAAGGTCGCCCTGGTGATGAAGCAACGTTAACAGCTCGTCTAATTGATAGACCTATTCGTCCACTGTTTCCAAAAGGATATAGACATGACGTACAAATCATGAATATTGTCTTAAGTGCTGATCCAGATTGCTCACCAGAAATGGCAGCAATGATTGGTTCTTCGATGGCGTTAAGTGTTTCAGATATTCCATTCCAAGGTCCCATCGCAGGTGTAAATGTAGGTTATATCGATGGCAAATATGTCATTAATCCTTCCGTCGCTGATAAAGAAATTTCTAGATTAGATTTAGAAGTTGCT
>NZ_BMTT01000256.1 GCF_014649815.1 Streptomyces mutabilis
TGTGTCTGAACTTGCAAAACGTATCGATTTAACAACACAACATTATAATGAGTTAGATCACATCATTGAAAATAGTAAAGATACGTTGAAACAATTTAGTCCAGATCATATATATCAATTATTTATGTCTATGTTTAAATAAAAATAGGAGTGAGACTTAGTTCATTTAAAACGAACTGTCTCACTCCTATTTTTCAAATGAGAATTTATATAACAATTACATCGTTTTAAAAGATTACCTAAAATCTCGACATCCAAAAGCAAGATATTGAAAGCCCGAAATGAATGACTTTATAGCTTCATTTCGGGCTTTGTATATGAAAAATACATTTCAATAAATTTTGATTTACAGAATGAATGACAAGATAAATGTCCAGATACAGATAAATACAAGTAATCCAATACTATAACGTAATGTCATTTTAAGTAGTTCAGATTCTTTACCTACTTCTTTAACAGCTGCTGTTGCAATGGCAATAGATTGTGGAGAAATAAGTTTCGCCGCAACCCCACCTGCTGTATTTGAAGCTACAAGTAGTGAACCACTTGTACCAATTTGTTG
>NZ_BMTT01000257.1 GCF_014649815.1 Streptomyces mutabilis
GCTAAAGTAAATACACTGATTGCTATCACTAATATTTTTTTTACTGGCGATTTAGCTAATATTGTTGAAAAAATTGGCGCAGAAATAGAGAAAAATAATGTAAAAACTGTTACTCCTTGCCCAATAGCAGAGCTACTTTTATTAAAACTTTGGCTTATTGAAGGTATTAATCCTGCTACTATATAAGCATCCATGCCTAAGGCAAACATACCTATAGTTAAAATCCATATCCTTTTCATTATTATCCCATCCTATCGGTCAATTTTGATTCATTAAGATCTTAGTTGCTTATTTTGGGTAACAAAAAAAGGATAAACTTTAACTTGAAATATATGAATAAGTAATGTCTTAATATAGGTATAAACAAACAGTTAATACCATGGAGGATTTTATGAATTTTAATTATATGAAAGACTTCATTAAAGTTGTCGAATACAAGAGTTTAAATAAAGCTTCTAGAGAATTGAATATAAGTACACCTGCCTTGAGTAAAAGAATTAGAAGTATTGAAGATTATTTTGACTGTGATTTGTTTTATAGAACTTCTAAGGGCATTTTTTT
>NZ_BMTT01000258.1 GCF_014649815.1 Streptomyces mutabilis
CTTCACCAATTTGAGGTTGTCTACCTAATAATTGCATTGATTTTAAAACATCCTGTCTGTTAATCACACCGACAGCTTTTTTATTATTATCAGTTACTGGTAATAATTCAATCCCTTCCCAAATTAATAAATGGGCACAACTAGCAACCGTATTTGTTAATTTAACACTCAATGGATTTTTAGTCATAACTTTACCTAATAGGTCTTCTTCGTTCATATTAATGATTTCTCTACTAGTTACTATACCTACTAATTTAAATTCTTCGTTTACTATAGGAAACCTTGTATGGCCGGTTTCATTCGCTATTTTTTTGTAATCATGTATTGTCATTGAATCAAATAACACTGATAGTTCATTGATTGGTTTAACTATATCCTCAACCACAAGTATTTCTTTGCGTATTTTTTGATTAAACATTGCTTTATTGATGATATTAGCAACTAAGAATGTATCATAACTTGAAGAAATAATTGGTAATTCATGCTCATCTGCATAACGTATAATTTCAGCACTTGGACGAAAACCACCTGTGATGAGTATTGAAGTTTCACGTTTTAA
>NZ_BMTT01000259.1 GCF_014649815.1 Streptomyces mutabilis
CCAGCTTTGCGCATGTCCATTGTGCCCAGGCCCTAGGTGTTCCCCTACACTTGATGTTCACGATGCCTTGGAGTTCGACATCGGAGTATCCTCACCCGCTGGCTAATTTGAAATACTCGGGTAATAACGCGAGTTTCGCAAATGCCGTTTCATATGGAGTTGTGGAGTGGATGACCTGGCAAGGGTGAGATTAATTGTTCGCAGAATGGGGGTATTCGTCTAATATGCTGTATTTAGGCTCGGCGATGTGATCAACGACTGGAGGGAAACCATTGACCTCGAACGGGTTCCACTCACGGAAGGGCCGAGCCTTGTGCAGACACTTAAAGTACCGTTCACATATTGCTGGTCGCCAGCCTTGGTACCCAAGCCGAAGGATTGGCCGTCTTACATCGGTAATTTCCTCCAACCCTTCCTTGTTGTGCCCTACTAAGTGTCTAGATGTATGCGGCTTCTTCTTTCGTGAATTGCCGATATATACCCCTTCGTCTGAGCTAGATGCATTCCTCCGAGACGGCCCACCCCCAGTGTATATTGGCTTCGGTAGCATTGTCATTG
>NZ_BMTT01000260.1 GCF_014649815.1 Streptomyces mutabilis
ATTGGCTCAAACTTGCTGTAGTGCTTTGACTTGCGACGTTGCTCTGAGATATTGAAGCGCTATTTGACATTGAATCAAAATGACTACGTAATTCACTATCTTTTAATTCGTTAGCTTTAGCGATGTCTTTAGATTGTTGTTCTTGTGCTGACTGAATAGCCTCTTGAGAATTTTGGATTGATTTTAAAGATTGAGCATTCGAATCTAATTTTGTTGTGATATCAGTTTGTAATTCTTTGAGTTCCTGTTGTTGCTGATGAACTTGGTTAATCATTTGCCCTAACATTTGACGTTCTTCTCGCATTTTTTGAATTTCAGAACGTAAATCTTCAACGAGTTGTGCTACATTTTGATCAGTTGGTAATTGGATATCCTCGTCTTTAACAATGACTTGTAAAAAGTCTTTTTCCTTTTCAAGCTCTTCAAATGCTAAATCATAACTATTTGTTTGTTTAACTTTGTTAGCGATATCTGTAAATAATTCGATGTCATCTTCTTTAAAGTCTGTGGCTTCACGACCACGATATTCTGTTTTACTAAGGTGATAGCCTCGTTCC
>NZ_BMTT01000261.1 GCF_014649815.1 Streptomyces mutabilis
AAAATGAGTATGCTTTTTCAATCAGGCGCCCTTTTTACTGATATGAATGTATTTGAAAATGTCGCCTTCCCATTAAGAGAGCATACTAATTTACCCGAGGCGTTAATTCACACTACCGTGATGATGAAGTTAGAAGCGGTAGGGTTAAGAGGGGCAGCTAATTTAATGCCATCTGAATTATCGGGGGGAATGGCGCGCAGAGCCGCTTTAGCAAGAGCGATAGCCCTTGATCCAGATTTAATCATGTTTGACGAGCCATTCGTTGGACAAGATCCCATTACCATGGGGGTATTAGTAAAACTGATTGATGAATTAAACCATGCATTAGGGGTCACTTGTGTGGTGGTGTCTCATGATGTCCCTGAAGTACTGAGTATTGCCGATTATGCATATATTATTGCAGAACAGAAAATCATTGCTCAGGGAAGTGCAAAAGAGCTACAGGAAAATCCAGACAGACAAGTAAGACAGTTTTTAGATGGTATTGCTGATGGACCTGTACCTTTCCGTTTTCCTGCGGGGAACTATCAGGATGATCTATTAGGACGAGGTAATTA
>NZ_BMTT01000262.1 GCF_014649815.1 Streptomyces mutabilis
AGAACGTCACCGACGAATCCACGGCAGTCTCCGGCAATCAAACCGGAGACAAGGAAAAGGCGGCGCAAGGCAAAGCCGCTTTGAACAAAGCCATGAAACCCATCCAAGGCAAGCTGAACCTCGGACGCACGCTGGCCGTGGTTTCGGGACTGCTCAGCGTAGCCCCCTATGCGGCGCTGGTCAGTATCGGCGACGTGTTGCTCAAGGCATGGCAGCAACATACGCAACCAGACGCCAATCTTGTGTGGATGTACGTGCTTGTTCTGATCGGCGCGTTCACGCTGCGCGGCCTCGTCTATTTCATCGCGTTGACGGTGACGCATTTCGCCGACTGCACGTTGGGCGCCAGCATTCGCAAATCCATGGCCGACGCGCTCGGCAAGGCCCCGCTTTCCACGTTCAACGCGTCGACGTCCGGCACGATCCGCAAATCGGTGCATGACGATGTGGAAACATTGCATTCGCTGGTCGCGCATTGGCCGGTCGAAGGCACCGCAGCGGTGGCCGCGCCGATCGCGCTGTTCGCCTACATTGTGGTGTTGGATTGGCGTCTGGCG
>NZ_BMTT01000263.1 GCF_014649815.1 Streptomyces mutabilis
AATCTTTTTTGAATTTTTTTCTGTTCGCTTCTAAACGTTGAATAACGTTAGGATCTCTTTTTTGTTTATTATTTTTCCCCAAAATAAATATTGGCTCTAGATGTCCGTTATCATAACCAAATGATAAAGAAGTAATCGGAACAAGTCCTTTAGTAAAGAATTCCATAGTCAAATGAGCCATAACATCATAACCTGTTTTATTTCTAATATCTGCAAGAATTAATACATCTTGATGTGGCACACCAACAAGCATTTCACCTTCACATTGGTGTTGAATATGATTTAAAAAAGAAGTATTTAAAATACGACTTGCATCATATCCATCATTTGTGTTGATGAAGTAAAAAATATTACCTTTAACTTCATCCGTACTATAGCGACACTCTAACTTACGAACATTAAATAGTGACATTTCTTTCACTTGTTGAGCAGTTAAATTTAACGTTTGTAACATATTTTCATCTATTAGCCGATAAGATTTCCCTAGATCAAGAGCGTAATATATATTAGTTTCAGCAGTATGTTCTGTTAACACAAATGCATGACCTTCCTTAGTT
>NZ_BMTT01000264.1 GCF_014649815.1 Streptomyces mutabilis
CCAAGTAGTGAATAATTGTAAATAAGAATGAAATTAATACAATAGATACTGTTTTAGTAATGATATAGCCCATTCTGCTAGTTATTCTGCTCATAAACAATTGTATAGTACCTTGTGAGTAATCTCTTGTTATTGTTTTTATAATGAATAAAAGACCAGCAAACAAGAAAAGCCAATTAGCTAAATTAAAAACCATATCTATATTAACTTTATGTGCAGAACTATAATTTGCCATCATGCTAGCTTGGAATACCGTCATTCCAATTACAAGTATAAATGCTAAATAAGTATACGGACTTTTAAGTATACTAATTAAATCATATTTGACTAATTGTAAGCTCTTCATTATTTATCACCTCTTTGATTAATATTAAAGTAAGTATCACGTAGTGAACTTTTACGTGTTTCAATATATTTTGGATAAATATCTAGTTGGGATAACGATTTAAGTAACTCTCTATAATCATTTTGAGCTTTAATGATAATTTCTCCCGATTCTTTTTGAGACTGCTGTACTTTAAAGTTTTCAGAAAGAGAATCTAAAGCTTTATTAAAG
>NZ_BMTT01000265.1 GCF_014649815.1 Streptomyces mutabilis
CGTCGCCATATATTACGTAATTCACTCGCTTCTGCGCTGACGGCGCTAGGAATGAGTATTCCGAAACTTATCGCGGGCACGGTCGGGATCGAGAATATTTTTGCATGGCCTGGGGTGGGGCGGCTGTGTATTAGTGCCATATTTGGACGCGATTATCCGATGATACAAGCTTATATTTTAATGATGTCATTGTTATTTCTCTTTTTTAACTTTCTGATAGATATCATTCAGATGAAAGTCGATCCTCGTCTAAGGCGGTAACAATGTGGCGGTTATTCTGGCAACGACTTGCGCGAGATAAAAGTGCACAACTCTGTTTATTGGTTATAGTGATGATTACCATCGCCGGAATAGGCGCCCCTTGGTTTGCACCTCATGATCCCACTTTAACATCGATACGCTTAAAATTTCAGCCAATCAGCTTTCACTATCCACTGGGTACAGATAATTTAGGGCGTTGTGTATTTTCACGTTTACTCTTTGGTATGCGAACCACCGTTTTTTATGCCATATATGCGATGAGCATAACACTGCTGATCGGTTGGCTAATGGGGAT
>NZ_BMTT01000266.1 GCF_014649815.1 Streptomyces mutabilis
ATTTAGCAGTTAAGAACGATTTACATTTCAAAAAATTTATAAAAAACAATCACATCCCTGAAGAATATAAAGATCCAACAGATCGCATAATTAATTATTTTCACGCTTTAAATAGTACCATTTCAAATGTAGATGCAGACATTGAGAAATTAAACTACCAACCACAAAATTCAATTAACGTTGTTGATGTACCCACAAAATATTCAGGTGATGTAAATAAAAAACAACAAGATAAAATTACTACTTTCCTTAAGAAAAAAGGAATAGACACAGAAGTATTTAATAAATAAAACAAAATGTTTTTTCTATATCACATTATTTTACTTGCCCAAAAAAGATGTTGTACTAACATCTTTTTTGGGCTTGTTTTTGATATTCGAGTTAATTTCATCATCCCATCTTTTTGAAACATGCCTTCGCTATTTTGACAATTCAATATATTTATTACACAATAAAATTAATATAGCATATATATTTTTTCTAAATAAAAAGAAATGAGGAAAATCATTATGAAGATACGTTTAACATTTATTATCTTAGCAATACTATCCACCA
>NZ_BMTT01000267.1 GCF_014649815.1 Streptomyces mutabilis
ATCGCAGTTGCTACAAATGCAGGCCAAATTAAAACAGGTTCATTATCTAGAACTGACCGTATTGCTAAATACAATCAATTATTACGTATTGAAGATGAATTATACGAAACAGCTAAATTTGAAGGAATTAAATCTTTCTACAATTTAGATAAATAATATCTCTTTAATTTTTATAAGAGTTCACGCTTATTATTTAATATCTTAATTGAATTGTCCGTTGCAGAGTTGAGGCTGCAACGGGCTTTTTTAGTTAAGTACATTTTAAATTATTAATGTAAACTGATATAATGATGTGAGTAATTTTGTAAAAGGAGTACAATTATGACAGACTCAAATGCTAAAGAAATAAGAACTGGACGTTTAATTGCGATAAGTTCATTAGTGTTTTGTATTTTACTTATCATACACCACTTTATTGTATTAGATGAATCAACAGCTAAATCAATTTTATCTTTAGCTGGTCAAAAAACATCAGATACAGCAGTGAAAAACATTTTAAATAGTGACCGATACACTGGAATTATGTATATTTTAGCTTACTTAGCAGGTACTGT
>NZ_BMTT01000268.1 GCF_014649815.1 Streptomyces mutabilis
GCAGAGCGACGAATAATGTCTTGTGATTGCAGTGACATAATTTATCTCCTTACACCTTTTCCACATTAACAAGGAACGCTTTAAATTCTGGCGTTTGTGTATTTGCATCACCGACGAATGGCGTTAGGGTATTAGCAATAAAGCCTTTAACCGCAACCCCTTCAAAACCCCAGTGGATCGGAATACCAATGGTATCCACTTTGCGACCATCAACATCAAGTGTTCTAATACGTTTGGTCACTACAGCTTTTGCTTTAATGTAACCACGTTTGGAACTGACTTTAACGGTATCACCTTGAGAAATACCTTTTTCTGCCGCTAATCGTTCACCGATTTCGATAAATTGTTGAGGCTGAATAATGGCATTTAACAGCGCATGTTTCGTCCAGAAGTGGAAATGCTCAGTCAGACGGTAAGTCGTACCTACATATGGGAACTCTTCTGCTTTACCCATCTCTTTCCAGTCATCTTTAAACACACGTGCTGCTGGGTTTGAAACAACATTTGGATGCAGTGGGTTGGTACCTAATGGGGTTTCAATTGGCTCATAGTG
>NZ_BMTT01000269.1 GCF_014649815.1 Streptomyces mutabilis
TATTCATGACCTATTTTTTATAGGCCTCCGCGAATGGAACAAAGCATTCATTAAGAGTAAACTTGATGAAGTATACTCAACTGGACAAGGCCCTGTCATCAATCTGGACCTACCTACCATTCAAGCTCAACTCTCTATCCGTATGGGCACCCAAGCCCGTGAATCCCGCTCCCAACACGGAGGACGACGAGAGAATCTATCCGGACGAAGCTATTCCAAACAAGCATCTAACCCCATTGCTAGCTCTTCCGCCTCAAGTTCCAACACTAAATATAAACCTCAGGACCAGGACTCACGCAAACCAAAGACCCGTTGTGATTGGTGTGGTCATTTCCACCCAATGCCTTGCCTCTACAAGAACCCTGAGAAAGCCTCTGAGCATTGGCACTGAGCCAATAAAAATACTATTGAAGCTATTCATGCTTTACACACTGCTAAAGAATCTTCCACTGCTTCATTCTCTGAAGCAGAAACCAATGAACTGGTACCATGGACTTCTTCAGCTGCAAAAACAGCCATTGCTAAATCAGCCCAATCTCTCCAAGCTTCATG
>NZ_BMTT01000270.1 GCF_014649815.1 Streptomyces mutabilis
GAACGCTTTCACCCTCGGCCTGCAGCTCCTCAACGGCAGCTACGGCCTCGAGATCAGCTTCTGGAGCTTCGTCGAGGTTGTCGGAAAACACTTCGTCAGTCATGCAGTTTCACCTTCAAGTCGTTGATCAGCCGAAGATCCACAGGGTCAGCTTGCCCAGACCGAAGTCCATGCCGGTGACCAGTGCCATCAGGAGCAGCACGAAGATGAACACGGCGAGTGCCCAGAAGAACAGCTCTTTGCTGGTCGGGGTCACGACCTTGCGGAGTTCGTCGATAATCTGTTTGATGAACAAGCCAAGACGCATGAAGATGTTCGGCTTAACGGCCTTTTCGCTATTTTTTGCCTTCGCCATAATAATCCTCCGCTGAGCTTGTTGTAAGAAGCTTGGCAGGGAAGGCGGGACTCGAACCCACAACCTACGGTTTTGGAGACCGTTGCGCTACCAATTGCGCCACTTCCCTAGGTGTACTCTGCCGTTTCTACTTGCTGGCGAGGATTTTGTGCGAAAAACCACGCAAGAAGTAAGCGGCAAAACCGCCAAGTCGAAAT
>NZ_BMTT01000271.1 GCF_014649815.1 Streptomyces mutabilis
ATAGATAAACGAATGGTTGTTTCTTGAATACCTATATTGTGGCGTAATTCCATAGGAACACCTGAATGTGTGGTAGAGCCAGGATGACATGCCAATGACTCGGTTCCTCCCAAACTTACCGCTAATTTAAATATTTTCATCGCATTGAGAAAACGAAAAGCTTCTGCTTCACCACCAACAATATCAAAGGAGAATGTTGATCCTGCGCCTGTGCATTGTCTAGCAAATACTTGACCTTCAATACTATTTTCATCTACAAAAGGTAAATAGTGGATCACTTTCACTTTTTCATGGTCACGTAGAAATTGTGCAACTAATAGCGCATTTTGATTGGCTTTTTCCATGCGAATTTGCAATGTTTCTAAAGAGCGGCCTAACATCCAGCAAGAATGCGCATCAAGTTGTGTCCCTATTGCACCTCTTAATAGGCGAACTTGATTAATAAGCTCGCGTGATCCCATCGCAGCACCGGCGACCAAATCAGAATGTCCACCCACATATTTTGTTAATGAAGAGAGTGAAATATCAGCGCCTTGCTCTATAGGATGTTG
>NZ_BMTT01000272.1 GCF_014649815.1 Streptomyces mutabilis
AAATCTAAATTTCTTATTCTTTTCATTTGTTGTTTACGTTCTCTTGGTGTTAAACCACCATGAATCATACCTATTTTAATTCCTTCTTTATTTAAAGTGTCTGCCAATTCATCGGCATTTTCACGACTGTTACAGAAAATAATACATAGATAAGGATTCAATATATCTATCAATTCCAATGTTTTATCTACCTTAGCAGAACCTTTTGTAGGAATTAGATAAAATTCGATATTTTCTTTATTATGAGCTTTGCCATCAACTTCTACAAATTCTGGTTGACTTAAATATTTATTTAAAAATGGTTGTAATGATTTAGGTATTGTTGCACTAAATACCGCTAGATGAGCATTTTCATCATCTAATCTCGCTGCAATATGGTCAACATCTTCAATGAGACCGAGGTCAATCATTAAATCAGCTTCATCTATAATTAAATATGACGCTAAATGTGCATGAAGATAACCTGAATGTGCTAAATCATTAATTCTTGTTGGTGTACCAATAATGAGTTGTGGTTGATGGCTACATCGTTGTTTATCTTTTTCTAAATC
>NZ_BMTT01000273.1 GCF_014649815.1 Streptomyces mutabilis
TCTGTATCTGCATGTGTGTAAACGGCAACTTGATGATTCGGTGCTATTTTTTCTGCAAGTTCCAAGCCGAGTTGATTACATTGTTCTGGCGTGACTTCGTCAGGTTTAAAAGACTGAACAATCGTATGCGCTTGAATTCCATCTTCTTTACCATACAAGGCTCTTGTTTGTTTAAAAGCTGATTTCGCATAATCTACATCACAATTCAAGCCACTTTTTTCTACTGCTCGTTTCTCTGCGTAATTGATTGCCCGACTTGCCGATTTTGTATTACCTAATTTAGTTGTTGCCATTGGTATCCCCCTTTCTTTGTTTAGGGATAAAATAATCAATCAAAAGGCCACCAAAAGCACAAAATAAGAAACAGATGATGATAAACCACCATTGCTTTAGGAATGAAAAATTAAAAAATAAAATCAAGATCATTAAAGATATAACAGTTAAAATCCAAATACCAAACAGCAATCTTCTTAATTTATTTTGTTCCATACCTCATCTAACCTTTCACGTAATTCGCTGATATTACGCTCTAATGCTTCATAGTTCGGCGC
>NZ_BMTT01000274.1 GCF_014649815.1 Streptomyces mutabilis
ATGCCAACGGATGATCAAAGTCAGTCATATTGATCCTGCTCTTTACTCTCGTTTAAAAGGTCATACGCAAAGTAAAAGTCGTTTAAGCGCCCCAGAGAAATTAGCAGCTATGATCCCCCATGGGCTGAATCACCAACAAAAATGGCAATGGATGTTGTCAAAATCACAACGGCGTTAATTGATAGCCGAGTGTTAAAATAAAGCAATACGACAGGCGTTTGTTGTGCCTGTCGCTGTTGGTTTATTGACCTTTAGGTTTTACCTCTGTCGTGCCCCTTAAACGAGGACGATTAGCTTCAGGGGCTGTTAATGGTGTCGTTTCTACTAAGCCTTGACGACAACGAACAGTGAGATCTTGATATTCACGAGTGTTCATACGTTTCCACTGCATATCTTGGTCGCTAATATCACGTACATGTTTTGCTGGGCTTCCCATTAACATTTGTCGCGCCTGCCCTTGAAAGCCCGCTTTCACAAAGCTCATGGCGGCAACAATACTTTCCTCACCAATGATCGCACCATCCATAATCACGCTATTCATGCCGACTAG
>NZ_BMTT01000275.1 GCF_014649815.1 Streptomyces mutabilis
AATGAAGTTATCAAAAATTTGGTTTCATGAATTTTGATCTTTGTATTATTTATTCTAAATTTAATGCATGTTCTAATGACAATCTATTTAAAAAAAGGATAAATTCTCAATATATAACATTCATAATTTACCCTTTAAATTATTGACAATTAGCGTCAAAAATATTAAAACGATACCTTGTAACTAATACCGTACATATCACTTTGCTATGCATTTCTCTACTAACCAGTGTTATACTTTAGATAACGAAGATAAGTATTCACTTATACACCAATCCCCCCACTATTGCGAGTAGTGAGGGGATTTTTGTTGGTGTGGCTATATGTCACCTATTAATTATTTGTTGCGTTTATTAAGCCAATGAGTAAAAAACGCAATGGCACAGCCACTGATGACTGGCGCTATGATGTGAACGAAAATAAGCATCACTTTATACACCTCCTCTCTGCGTCGAAATTGACGCCTGAGAGATAGGCGACCTATATATTATATCATCTCCGAATATACGACGATAGACAACTTCCGATAAGTCATTTTATGTAATGATAG
>NZ_BMTT01000276.1 GCF_014649815.1 Streptomyces mutabilis
GATGGATTCATGGAGCATCATCGATTTGAAGGATGACGATGAAGTGCTGGCTGCCGCTGAAGCGCGCGATGAGGATCGACTGGTGTTTGTTTCTACCGACTCGTCTTTGCTGACGTTTGATGCGAAGAACGTACGCCCTCAGGGCCGTACCGCGGGCGGCATGGCAGGTATCCGCTTGGCTGAAGGCTGCTCGGTTGCCGCGTTTGCGGTGATTCCCGCCAACAAGGTGGCTTGGAATTACGAGGAGGGAGACAATGGCCTGTTCTCCGCGTCTGGAGCCGTGGTGTTGACGGTTGCCGGCGATTCCGAAGCACTGCCGGGCACGGAGAATGGTTCAGCGAAGGTAACCCCGTTGGAGATGTACCCGACAAAGGGTCGCGGTACCGGTGGCGTGCGTTCGCAGCGTTTCCTTAAGGGGCAGGATACGTTGATCCTCGCCTTCGTGGGCACATATCCGGTACATGCTTCCACGGAGGGCGGTGCCGGCGTGGAATTGCCGAAGCCGGATATGCGTCGTGACGGTTCTGGTACGGAACTTTCCGCGCCAAT
>NZ_BMTT01000277.1 GCF_014649815.1 Streptomyces mutabilis
TTAAAATTACATATATTTTATCTTTGTAGTACCGTCACCTCCAGCTGCAATGAGTAAATCATATTCACTTTTTAGTGCTCTTTCAGCTTCAAAAGTAGCATCACCAATTTTTTCAGTTGCATATGCACTCGTTTCATAACCTGCCTTCTCAAGTTTAATCAGTGCATCTGGTAATACACGTTTAAAAAGTTCTTTTCCTGATGTTGGATTATATATAATTCTTGCACGTTTTCTCATAGTTAATCCCTCAAATTCATATACTCATTACTTATATTATATGATTTATACATCAGTTAAAAGTATTTATTTCCGATTTCTCTAAACTAATCGGTACTACAAAGATAAAATATATGTAATTTTAAACATTAAGAAACTTAATACTTAAACTTTTCAAAAGTAATAAAAGCTTCTAACAAAGTTCATATTCTTTGTTAGAAGCTTAAAGTATTATAATTTTCGAATTAACGGTTATCTAATTCTTGTTTTAATAGGCTATTAACTTTTTGTGGGTTAGCTTGACCTTTAGAAGCTTTCATAATTTGGCCCACT
>NZ_BMTT01000278.1 GCF_014649815.1 Streptomyces mutabilis
TTTTTGATAAATGATTTACGCTTAATATACTCACATTATCGTCTCCTTTAATCAAAAGTGGAATAGAATCTATTTTAATCTCATAGCTTCTAAAATTTCTTCGTAAGTATAGTCATTAATGTAGTAATGAAAAGAACAAACTTCACGAATAATTGTAAAGACAAATTGATAATGATATTCACGGCGTTTTATATTAGTATTTTTTATCAAAATATTTACAAGATTTTCAAATAATTTTGATTCGTTATCGGTTTTACGCATTCCTAAATAGCTGTCTTTAGGAATTGATTCTGCAAAAATAATATCATTATAATTTTTATTAATATATTTTGTTATAGATTGAATCAACTGTTTTTCATCAATAATTATTTTTACTTTCGTTTTAATGTGAATAAAAGTTGATACGATTTTTTGAATTTGGTTTTCTGATAATTTATTCATTTTCATTTACTCTTTTCCATTACATATTATGATTAAAACTAGCTAATTTTTAATTCTAACATCATTATGTAATAAAAATTCTATCGTAGAAATTAAGATTCTGTA
>NZ_BMTT01000279.1 GCF_014649815.1 Streptomyces mutabilis
GTAGAAGAAGTTGTTCTTCTGTAGCAATAGAGTAACGAACATACGCTTTCATTTTTATTAACAGATATCGTAATAACCTATCCTTATCGGCGTACGTGAATCGATTTTTCATGATTAAATAAAGATTCTATATGTGCAATATGCTCAGCTGATTCTGCCACTTCGTTAAATGTTTTTTGTGATAAATGAATGACTGAATGTCGTGTCATAAAGTCATTTACAGAAAGCCCATTTGTAAATCTAGCTGTTTGATTAGTAGGGAGTAAATGACTTGGACCTGCCACATAGTCCCCAATAACTTCAGGAGAAAAATGACCTAAAAAAAGTGCGCCTACATATTTAACTTTATCTATATACATTTCAGGTGCTCGAGTTTGAATAGATGCATGTTCAGGTGCAATCGTGTTCATAATTAAACATGCTTCTTCAGTATCTTGAGCTAATATTAGATAATGATGGTTAGCAATACTTTGTGATATGATATCTTGCCGTTCAACATACTGAAGTTTCTCTTGTATTATAGTGTTCAATTGATTAAGTACCTTT
>NZ_BMTT01000280.1 GCF_014649815.1 Streptomyces mutabilis
TGCAACACTGATTTATCTGCCTTTTGTGATTATTTCGAATAAAGCACAAACCGAAATTGATAAAGAAGAAAGTGAAGAAGATATTGCTAATGCATTGAAATTTTAACGAATAGACAATGGCTGTGCAGTGCTTATTTTGCACAGCTAAGCACCAAAGAGGGGGAATGATGTTAGATATTGAGAATTGCGTTGATAGCTCAGCGACAGATGATGAATTTGAAGAAATTATCATGGGGTTAATTATTAATTCAGGGCAAGCACGAAGTATCGCTTATGCAGCGTTAAAAAAAGCGAAGCAAGGTGATTTTGCACAAGCCAAGAAAATGATGGAACAATCTCGAGCAGCATTAAATGAAGCTCATAAAATACAGACCCGCTTAATTGGTGATGATCAAGGATTGGGTAAAACGAAAGTGAGCTTGGTACTGGTGCATGCTCAAGATCATTTAATGACATCTATGTTAGCCAGAGAGCTTGTCACAGAGCTTATCGAGTTACATGAAAAAATAAAGTAAGGCGAATGATGATGCACTCATTAAAAGCG
>NZ_BMTT01000281.1 GCF_014649815.1 Streptomyces mutabilis
ATATTTTTATTCCAATCGCGGTCCAGTAATAGATTATAATAATAAAGAGCTTGTACATTTTTTCTTTAATGAATTGAGTAAATATGTAAAAAAATATAATTGTTTATATTTAAGAGTTGACCCATACCTTCCGTATCAATATTTAAATCATGAGGGAGAAATAACTGGAAATGCAGGTCATGATTGGATTTTTGATGAATTAGAGAGTTTAGGATATAAACACGAAGGATTTCACAAAGGATTTGATCCTGTATTACAAATCCGATATCATTCTGTTCTAAATTTAGCAAACAAAAGTGCTAATGATGTTTTAAAAAACATGGATGGTTTAAGAAAGCGTAATACTAAAAAAGTTAAGAAAAATGGAGTTAAAGTCCGCTTTTTATCTGAAGAAGAGTTACCTATATTTAGGTCATTTATGGAGGATACCTCTGAAACTAAAGATTTTGCAGATAGAGAAGATAGTTTTTATTACAACAGATTCAAACATTATAAAGACCGTGTTTTAGTACCACTAGCCTATATTAACTTTGATGAGTATAT
>NZ_BMTT01000282.1 GCF_014649815.1 Streptomyces mutabilis
AATGCGCCACTTTGTGCTGTCCACCAATGTGCATCGATAGGAATAAGCGCGAGACTGGTTTTTTTATCATCATATTGACGGCGAAGTTGCCCTCGTAATGTTTTTAATTGTTCAGGTGTCGCATAAGATAGCTGGAAAAGATAGGCTGAGATATGAGCTAATAGACGTAAGACATTGCTTTCATCCATAGTGAAATGTCTTTCTGCTAACCGTTTGACTTGAGTACTTAATGTTCGTAAATAAGGGGCTAAACGAGGTAAACCCTCGGCACGAGCAGACATATTAAGTAAATGTAATTGCGTTGCGCTACTTAAACTAATGTGTGATAGCCCTTGACGTAATAGATCATCAATAAATTGTTCAATAGTATTAATAAGGGCAATTTCTTCATCATTCAGTGGGCGTTTTGAAGATTTTAAGGGAATTAAATCTTCAGGCCACGTCCAAGGCTGTGTATTTTGCTCAAATATTTTCGCGACAATCGCAAGATGAAAAGCTTTTTTCTGAGAGCTAGAAAAAGGGGATAACATGCCATCGTAACC
>NZ_BMTT01000283.1 GCF_014649815.1 Streptomyces mutabilis
TTGTTCCCGGCTTGATTATGATGGCGGTGATCACAAACTCATATGCTAATGTCTCCTCTTCATTTTTTGGCGCTAAATTCCAACGTAGTATTGAAGAATTATTAGTATCGCCAGTACCGACCCATGTTGTTATTGCCGGATTTGTGGGTGGTGGTGTCGCCCGTGGTATTTGTGTTGGGATATTGGTCACTCTGGTTTCACTATTTTTTGTACCACTAGAGATACACTCTTGGACAATGGTTGTGGTGACATTATTAATGACCTCGATTGTTTTTTCTCTCGCAGGATTGTTGAATGCCATATTTGCGAAAACCTTTGATGATATTAGTATTATTCCCACCTTTGTTTTAACGCCATTAACTTATTTAGGTGGTGTGTTTTATTCACTCTCCTTATTACCAGCATTTTGGCAAGGTGTTTCTAAATTAAACCCGATTGTTTATATGATAAGCGGTTTCCGTTATGGTTTTTTAGGGATCACTGATGTGTCATTAACGGTGACAATCACGGTACTATGCCTGTTTATTGCCGTGTTTTATATC
>NZ_BMTT01000284.1 GCF_014649815.1 Streptomyces mutabilis
GGTTAGTAATTTTTAAAATTTTATTTATCTTAGCGAGATATATTCTCAGTATTTTTTATAGTTCTCAATAAATTAAGACTTTTAAAAAATAGAGGCAGGTTGATATAAAGAAATAATTGTATGTCTATTACACGACTACTCATAATTATTAGCAGTTATTTTTGATTGAAGACTGTTTAGTATTAATAATTTGACCATGTAAAGATCTAATATTAGAAAGAAATCCTGTTTATTGTCAAGAATAACAGTTATTATCGCTTCTATTTCCTTAGTTTTCCAATATATTATAAGGGCGTAAGCTTTAATTTCTTTCCAACTTTTTCCTAAAAAAACATCAGTTTCTATTTTTGTACAATCAAGGGCTTCACCTATTACCATTAACTTAGCATTAGTACTCCTTTGGATAAACACTAACGCCTTAATTAAAATCTTTATTTTTTTGTTAATTCTTTAGGATATTTTATTTAGTTACTCCTTTGATAATAAACAAGTTAAATAATAATAAATGAAATAATAGAAACGAGTATTGATGTGATAATCAT
>NZ_BMTT01000285.1 GCF_014649815.1 Streptomyces mutabilis
GAAACCTTCTTCGAGAAAAACTACCCCGACATCAAGCTGCAGAAGTACGACCAGTACGCCGATGCCTACAACGCGCTGCTCGACGGCCGTGGCGACGCCTTCTCCACCGACAACACCGAGGTGCTCGCATGGGCCAAGTCCAACAAGGGCTTCAAGGTCGGTATCACCGAACTGGGCGATAAGGACACCATCGCTGCCGCAGTGCAGAAGGGCAATAAGGAATTGCTTGACTGGATCAACGACGAAATCGACAAGCTTGGCGATGAAAACTTCTTCCACAAGGATTATGAGGAGACACTGAAGCCGGTGTATGGCGACGAAGTCGATCCTGATGAAATCGTGGTCGAAAAAGGTGTGGTCGACTGATAACTAGTTAATCAAACTAAATATTTTGAACCTTCCGTCGCTTCAGGCGGAAGGTTTTTCTATATTCACATAATCATATTTACATACAAATATATGATTGCTGATAACGCTATATAAAAAACAATTATTACGATTCGCGCCTTCCATAAAAAGCGTATATAGCCACGCCGATGTT
>NZ_BMTT01000286.1 GCF_014649815.1 Streptomyces mutabilis
CTCGCTTGAGAGCCCTTCCACCACCCCTGGGTAGAATGCAGGCTGTGAGTCAGCTTCCTGGTCCATCAAGCGCCGAACGGACGACTCAAGAACCGCAGCTTCATGATGGACGCTGAATTCGTCTTCTTGGGCTACGCCACCGCATTGTTGGCTGGGGTGACTTCGCCAAGCAGCGGCCCCTATCCCGCGAAAGACTGCAGCAAGATTTACCGTGAAGCCCCAGTAATCGTCAAGATAGTCAGGGGAGTCGTGCTGGTTGATGGTACTCAAGATGGGTTGACCTGCAACGTCACCAATGGGTGGGCCATTGCCTGTTAACGCCGTGAGCGAAACAATCGATCGGTACCACCGATCCAAGTACCTCCTGAACCCATCTGACGACCGCGGCGACAAAGCTCCTCGATTATCACAAGCATCCATCAACGCCCTAGCCCCCTCAATATGGGCCCTCCATGAGTTGGGATGAATAGCCCCCGAATGAATCTCCGCGAGACAGAGTGTTCGCGCGGTCGCTAACAGCGCATCCGAACCCTTGACG
>NZ_BMTT01000287.1 GCF_014649815.1 Streptomyces mutabilis
ATCCCAACAAATTAATGATGCTAAAAACACAGTTGAACAGGCACAGAGAGATTATGTTGAAGCTAAAAGCAACTTACGTGCTGATAAGTCACAGTTACAAAGCGCTTATGATACGTTAAATAGAGATGTTTTAACAAATGATAAAAAGCCAGCATCTGTAAGACGCTATAATGAAGCCATTTCAAATATTAGAAAAGAATTAGATACAGCTAAAGCGGATGCAAGTAGTACTTTGCGAAACACCAATCCTTCCGTTGAACAAGTTAGAGACGCTTTAAATAAAATAAATACTGTTCAACCTAAAGTGAATCAAGCAATTGCTTTACTTCAACCAAAAGAAAATAATTCAGAACTTGTACAAGCTAAAAAACGTTTACAAGACGCTGTAAATGACATACCTCAAACACAAGGTATGACACAACAAACAATTAATAATTATAATGACAAACAACGTGAAGCTGAAAGAGCACTTACATCTGCACAAAGAGTGATTGATAATGGGGATGCTACAACTCAAGAAATTACTTCTGAAAAATCT
>NZ_BMTT01000288.1 GCF_014649815.1 Streptomyces mutabilis
AAATGAGCAACAACATAATAAGTATCATGGAAAGCAATATCTAATGATGCATTAGCTAAAACAACACCACTTAATCCACCTATAGTGAATAATACAATAAATCCTAATGCAAATAACATAGGAGGTGTTAAGTGTATAGATCCACCATAAAGTGTTGCTAATCAACTGAAGATTTTAATACCTGTAGGAACAGCTATAATTAAAGTAGCTGCTGTGAAATATGCTCTAGTATCAACATCTAAACCTACTGTATACATGTGATGACTTCAAACTATGAAACCTAAAACACCTATAGACATCATAGCATAAACCATACCTAAATAACCAAACACGCTTTTACCTGATCCAGCTGCAACAACTGTACTAATTATACCAAAACCTGGTATAATTAATATATAAACTTCAGGATGACCGAAGAATCAGAATAGATGTTGGAATAAAATAGGATCACCACCTCCAGCAACTTCATAGAATGATGTATTTAAATTTCTATCTGTTAAAAGCATAGTAATACCACCATCTAATACAGGTAAAGAT
>NZ_BMTT01000289.1 GCF_014649815.1 Streptomyces mutabilis
ATGCATAATAAGTACATTGACCAGTAGTGTATAAATTACCTGAGTTAGATACACTTCTTAGACCATCATAGGCGTTTGACACAGAGTATGTATCAGTTGATTCACTATCATAATTATCATAAGTAGTGTTGGATGTATCAGTTGATACATTATTATATCCTACTGGAATGTAGTTAGTTTCATAATTTACGAATGTGTTTGTGTTATTAAATTGTTCAAATGCAGTTTCAGATACTACAATTTCATCTCCCGGAAAAATAAGAGGTTCTACACCAGGATTTAATGCATAAAGCTCTTCTAAAGAAAGATTATGTTCTAAAGCAATTTTATATAAACTATCTCCAGGTTTTACAATGTAAATACCTAAGTTTGATTGATTTGTAATTACATCACCCGTTGCATATGTGTCTAGTTGCGACGTCTCAGATTCTTGTGCGTTAGCTGCAGTGTTGATTGCAATAAAAGCTGCAATCGAACTTAACGTTACAGTTAGCGTTTTTTTCATCTAGTTGTCATTCCTTTGCTAGTTGATTATTA
>NZ_BMTT01000290.1 GCF_014649815.1 Streptomyces mutabilis
ACCACCGGCAAGGATCTCGTAAGGATACCAAATCTTGCCATTCTCCTTATTCGTAAAATGGCCACGGACCAAGTCGTTGACCGTCAGCTTGATGGCCTTTTCGGGCGCAACACCAATCAGCTGAGGCACAACTCCGGAATACAGGCCGGTGAAACCCTCATTACGGATAACCTTGCGCGCGCAATCGAGTGAGTTGTTGTACAGTCTTTCGCCGACACGCGTAGACCGCTGGTTCTGCATACGAGTCTTGACCAAGTCAATAGGGTAGACCATAAAGGCACCGAAAGCTCCTGCCAAACTACCCAGCGCGAAGTGGTGGACCGACTCCAACACGTTGTACAAGACCGACTTGGTCTTGTCCGCCGCCTTATGGGCGGTTGCGGCGGCGGCTTGGCCTGCAATGGCAAGGGGCATCCGCCATGATGCATCGATGACCTTGGCGAAATCCTTTTGAGCGAGTCGGCCGGAGGGGGCATCCAGGCCCGCGAAGTGGAACAGGATGTCCGCCTCCATGGGGGTGAACAGGGAGAAGCGAG
>NZ_BMTT01000291.1 GCF_014649815.1 Streptomyces mutabilis
ATTTTCTGTTTCTCGCTGTTGGCGAATTGACGGAAGTGATCTAGCACTTCCGCTTCCACGTTGGCGGTAGCATTCTCCGTGCCAGTCCGCTTCGGTGCAGCGCTGGTAGCTGATGGAGGCTTCGCCGAGGCAGACTTGTCCGCGTCAGGAGCGGCGCTGGCAGCTGTAGCTGAAGGGGCAGGTTGCGATGCGGTACTATCTTTAGGTGGTGCCGCCGTAGAAGGCGTTGTATCCTTGGGCACCTGTTTCACAGCGCTAGCGGAGGAACTTGGGGCTGCAGCAGCTTGAGCGGCGGCCTGTCGACGAGCTGGCGGTGTGTACTTGTTTGGCTGCCCAGAGACAAGGGGTGGGAAGTTTCTCTCGTCACGTCGGACACCACTGTATTTGTCTTCCTCGTCACCACCATCTCCTGGCACTGTTAATCCTCGTTCTTCCCTCATATGCGCATTGTCAACGTCGGTGGTCTCAATTTCACGTGCAATACGAGCGGCTTCCGCTTCCTTCTGCTTGTAAGTCGGGTCGGAACGGTCAATC
>NZ_BMTT01000292.1 GCF_014649815.1 Streptomyces mutabilis
TTCCCATTTTCCTTATGGTCGAACAATAGACAAGCTCCTAAGAACTAACGTATCCCTGTAGGTCTTCAACTTGCAGCGCGCTGCCTTACTCCCTGCAGCATTGGGCACGTCTCCTCCCGATCCAGACATGATCTATCTAGCCATGCAACACAAGGTTCATCAGCCATACCGGAAGACCCTTATCCCAGGTCTAACGGAAATACTCCAATCCATGAACCCGAGCACGCAGCCGGGTCTGCTTGGAATATGCCTATCGGGAGCAGGGCCAACAATCCTAGCTTTGGCCACTGATAGGTTCACCGAGATCGCAGAACGTATCATTGCTAACTTTGCTTCCAATAATATAACCTGCCAATGGAAGCTCCTTGAGCCTGCCCAGGATGGAGCTACAGTGCATTATTAACATCACTGCCTTTCATCATATGTGGCTTCTAGATAGGGATAATTGGGGGCAGGGAGCGAAAACTCCGTCTATCTTAACCATGGCTACGCTCTAAATGGCATATCTTCAGAATGATTCTTTCCCTCGCTG
>NZ_BMTT01000293.1 GCF_014649815.1 Streptomyces mutabilis
GTTAGCATTTAATTTTTCAACGTAGATTTCTTGACCTTCTTCTACTTTGATTTGTTTTCCACCTGTTTCAATTATAGCAAACATACTTTGCACCTCCTATATAATAAGTCACGCCATATACAGGTGACAATATGATTGTACTTCAACCTGTATGCGAGCGGTTGTATGTAGCTTGAAACTACTCAACTACTGCATCTTACCATCACTATGCCTTACTGTCAATTGTGTTTTTTACTTTTTTAGTAAATTTAATAATAATAGTAAATAACATAATCAGTAATAAAAAATTAATGATGAGAGTTGGAATAAGTCTTAATAATACAAATTCTATTAAATTAAATTTAATGAAACCTATTACTCCATAGATCATAGCCACATATACTTCTAAAAACATTGTGGATAATAAAATGATAAAAAATAATACAGAATAATCTCGATAAAAGATTTTAAAAAATTTATCAACTATAACAACTAAAATGATATAACCAAACATATATAAACCATATATACTTCCAAAATATAAATCAGTTA
>NZ_BMTT01000294.1 GCF_014649815.1 Streptomyces mutabilis
ATACATGATAATGATATTGATATGATTAAATCACAATTAAATGATGCTGAGTCTTATTATGCGAGAATTGAAGCGGATATAAATTTACAATCTAGAATGAAAATAACTACTGAAGAAGCATTCCACTTTATATATCATATGAGTGCTGTAGCATAGAAAGGTGGCGAAATATGACACGCAAATATATATCAACTGAAATGTTGATTATTTTTACTGCTTTAATGATTATTGCTAATTTTTACTATATATTTTTTGAAAAAATTGGCTTTTTACTAGTACTCCTATTAGGATGTGTACTTGTATATGTAGGGTATGTGTATTTTCATAAAGTAAGAGGACTACTATCTTTTTGGATAGGAACCTTATTAATTGCTTTTACACTTTTGTCTAATAAGTACACGATTATTATTCTATTTATATTTTTAATTGTAGTCATCATACGTTATTTGGTTTATAAGTTTAAACCATTAAAAGTGATTGCTACAGATGAAGACATCACATCACCCATTTTTATTAAGCAAAAATGGTTTT
>NZ_BMTT01000295.1 GCF_014649815.1 Streptomyces mutabilis
AAGCCGCTGAATTAAGGCAAAGCCTTAATTCAAAATCGGCTTCACGCGAGGCTGAAAAGAGAACAGTCCAGTGGACTGTTCTCCAGCCGGAGCCATCCTTATAAAATTGCCGCTGAATTAAGGCGAAGCACAGTTCGCAATAAACTTGATACGGACTGAAAGGGCTGACGACCTACTCGGCCGTCAGCCCTTTCTGTTTTTGGCTGGCGGCGGGTCCGCGTGCGAATCAAAAACATGATGAGCGGCCTCCGCCGTCCGAGTAGCCGCCGATTAAGAATGACGATGGTAAATTCGAATCCATATGGCTCACTCAACAATGGAGACGTCAGGAAAACTGGACCGCACATAGAATGGTGTCCATGCAAATATCGACTTGGATTCGTGGCGCTCGCCCTCAAACGCTGCCGCTGGGTCTTGCCCCGGTTCTGGTCGGCGTTGCCGCCAGTTGGCGGTGGGAGGCTTTGGGTGGCCTGCGGTCGTGCCCGGCTTTTCCGGGAAGATTGCTGGAAGAGCATGATGCTGGTGATGTG
>NZ_BMTT01000296.1 GCF_014649815.1 Streptomyces mutabilis
CAACACCTGATCTTGAAGATGTAAGCACTTAACGCCCCGCAGGTCTCTCACGGAGGTAGGCATGGTAGGCAGCCTAAACATTTAACCGACCCCTACGGTAACCTTCGGGGTCGCGCGTATTGCGCGACCCTGACAACCACCCGAGCACCCCAGCCACCCGAGCACCAATTTTAGACCCCCCCCTTCTAGCTTCAATATCTCAACGAATTCTATAGTATTTAACTTCAAAATATATTTAAACTAAAGCTCTACTCTTCAGCTTGGGCCCTAGCATGTCGTTGCCTTCGTATAATAATTCCTCGTCGAATGCACACATCCAGCAGCTCTGGTAGGCAACGCTTATACTTAGTCCTCCACCTCTTTATTTCAGCCTGCTCATTAATATTCGCAGTATTTCGATTTATAGCTTCAAGCTCTGAGCTTGATACTATGCCTCCCTTGCGAATCCTGCGCCTAGAGGCCTGTGATCGAGCTGCGCGGTCCCTAGCAGCTTTAATATACCGATCAAGCTCAGCTTCGATAGCAGCTGA
>NZ_BMTT01000297.1 GCF_014649815.1 Streptomyces mutabilis
TGCTGCCAATGAACGTTTGATGCAATTAATGCCACAGGTACTGCCTAACTATGAACAAGCGGGGCCACCACTGCCTCGTTCTATGTCACAAGAGCCAACGGAAAATAGCGCCACCCCAAGTGATATAGCACCAGTACCACCAACGGAAAACAATAAACCTCAACCTAATACGAATCGAGGTAGATAGTGACAATCAATCCTTATCGTAGCCGTGGGCGTTGGATTATTTGGCTCTCGTTTCTAATAGCTTTGGTGTTACAAATTATGCCTTGGCCTGAGCAACTGGAAGTTTATCGCCCTATTTGGCCGGTGTTGTTTCTGATTTATTGGATAACATCATTACCTCATCGTATTAGCGTTGGAACAGCATTTGTTCTTGGGA
The DNA here is from genome assembly GCF_014649815.1 of Streptomyces mutabilis. Taxonomy (GTDB): domain Bacteria; phylum Actinomycetota; class Actinomycetes; order Streptomycetales; family Streptomycetaceae; genus Streptomyces; species Streptomyces mutabilis. Next base: position 383 of record NZ_BMTT01000297.1, read on the forward strand.
TGAGCATGGATTTAGTGCAAGGGACAACATTAGGCGTAAATGCGTTGGCTTATACCCTAGTAAGTTATGTTATTGCCTTTAAATATCAATTATTTTGTAACTTAGCGTTATGGCAACAGGCATTAGTGGTAATGTTAGCGATTGGTG
>NZ_BMTT01000298.1 GCF_014649815.1 Streptomyces mutabilis
TATGGCACCTACCATACCTAATAGTAATATAACAGAACTTATGATTAATCATAATGAATAACTAGTATACATAATATTACCTATTCCAGTTATATGTGTAAACTCTACTAATGAGCTATCTCAACTTTTACTACTAGCATATGCTATTTCATGTTTTAAGTTTACCATATTTAAAAACTCATTATCTAATTGTACGTTATAGACTTCAGAAAATGAATTTGATAAAGAAGAAACAATAGTATTATCTGTTAAATTAGAAGGTAATACTTGTCCTATTATATAATAGAATAGTAAAACTGTTAATACAGCTAAAGGTATATCATTATTAGTCTCACTTAATAATTCAGAAATTCTGATATTTATTAACATTAATATAAAAAGGAATAAAATTGAAACAGCACCTACATATACTAATATATAAGATAATCCAATATAATTACATCCAACTAATATTAATAAACCAGCTATATTTACAAATAAACCTATTAAAAATAATACAGAAACTATAGGATTTCTACTTACAATAGTT
>NZ_BMTT01000299.1 GCF_014649815.1 Streptomyces mutabilis
CAACGCAAATATAACAGCAGTGATATCGATATTGATGATGAAATGCAGATCTCGCGCCAATTTGAAAGCGATCGTGGGCGTATTATTAATTCAGCGGCGATCCGTCGGTTACAACAAAAAACACAGGTATTTCCATTAGAGCAAAATTCGGCGGTACGAAGTCGATTAACCCATTCGCTGGAAGTACAACAAATAGGCCGTTATATCGCTAAGCAAATAATCGGCGAACTAAAAAAGCATAATAAATTAGAAGAATATGGCTTAAATGAACGGATTGATAGCGTTGAAAGTTTAATTGAAATGGCGTGTTTAATGCACGATATTGGCAATCCTCCTTTTGGTCATTTTGGTGAAGCTGCAATTAAACATTGGTTTCGTAAGGTGTTGGCACCTGATGCTTCCATAGAATTTGATAATTGTCCTTTTTTACCTATTCGCTATTCAGCAGACCGACATTTAAATGAATTAAAACAGACTTTACGTCAAGACTTATGCCATTTCGAAGGCAATGCTCAGGCAATTCGCATG
>NZ_BMTT01000300.1 GCF_014649815.1 Streptomyces mutabilis
TCTCCAAAAAACCGCTCGAGAGCTTGGTGTTGAAACTAAAGTACTCAACCAGCAAAGTTTACATTGCATGATGGAATACCACTGGTCAGGTAACGTCAGACAATTAGAAAACGTATGTCGTTGGTTAACGGTTATGACCGCTAGCCAAGAGATTATGCCGCAAGATTTACCTCAAGAGATCCGCCAATCAGATGAGAAGGGCAAATCGATACCTCGTATCTCCTCTCAACATTGGTCACAACATCTTTCATTATGGGCGGATGAGGTATTCAGTGAAGGCAAAGAAAATATTCTTAATGATGCTCTACCGCAATTTGAGCGCACCTTACTACTCAGTGCGCTTTCCTATACAAAAGGCCATAAACAAGATGCTGCACGTTTATTAGGGTGGGGAAGAAATACGCTGACACGTAAATTAAAAGAGTTAGGTATAGAGGAGTTTTAAGTCACTCCCCTCCCTTTTATTTTTGCCCACTAAATCACTCGAGAGAATTGGCGTTGGCGCATTTGATTACGTAAATAAGTAT
>NZ_BMTT01000301.1 GCF_014649815.1 Streptomyces mutabilis
TAAGTTTATTGATATCTATTAATGTAATTTTTGTACTTGATGTTTTTGCATTGAATCTTTTTTGTTTTTACGAGTAGGATCTAAACGTTTTTCTAGATAACGTAATCCTATATCTATGATAATTGCTATTAAAGCAATTGGTATGGCACCTGCTAAGATGAATGTTGTTCCATCTGTTGAATTTGTACCACGAATAATAATATCACCTAGTGTTGGAGCACCGATAAATGACCCAATCGCTACTATTCCGATAGCAACAACAAGTGCAATTCTAACACCACCAATAATAACAGATAAAGATAATGGTAACTCTATCATTCTTAATATTTGATTCCCCGTCATTCCCATACCTTTACCAGCGTCTTTAATATTTTCATCAACTTCTACAATACCAGTATAAGTATTTTTAATAATAGGTAATAACGAATATAGGAATACAGTTACAACAACAGTTGTTGGTCCTAATCCCATAGCCAACATAAGTATGGCTAACATAGCGATTGCTGGAACAGTTTGTATAATATTTG
>NZ_BMTT01000302.1 GCF_014649815.1 Streptomyces mutabilis
TAACTATGAAGTGTAAATTTTAATGGAGGGTTAGCATTCATGCAAAGACATGCGATTATTCTGGCAGCAGGTAAGGGCACAAGAATGAAATCAAAGAAATATAAAGTGCTCCATGAGGTTGCTGGCAAACCAATGGTTGAACATGTGCTTAACAACGTAAAACAAGCTGGCGTTGATCAAATTGTAACTATTATTGGTCATGGCGCTGAGAGTGTGAAAGATACATTGGGTAATCAATCATTATATAGTTTTCAGGATAAACAACTTGGAACAGCTCATGCTGTGAAAATGGCACATGAACATTTAGCAGATAAAGAAGGAACTACTCTAGTAGTATGTGGAGATACACCACTTATTACATACCAAACTTTACAATCACTTATTGAACATCATGAAAGTACACAATCACATGTTACTGTATTATCTGCTTCTACTATCAATCCTTATGGTTATGGACGAATTATTAGAAATCATAATGGAATATTAGAGCGTATTGTTGAAGAGAAAGACGCAAATGACTCAGAAC
>NZ_BMTT01000303.1 GCF_014649815.1 Streptomyces mutabilis
GGTAACGGAGAGACATTCATTTGATGGGCCGCTGCTATTGCAATCGGTGCCATTAACACCGCCGTTGCCGTATTAGAGATAAATAAACCAATAGTGGCACAAAGTACAAATAAACAGACTAACATAACCTGTGGCCCAGCATTCCCTGCTACATCCATAAGTCCATTAACGATAAGCTCGATACCCCCAGTTTTTTGCAATGCAGCCGCAAAAGGCATCATCCCGACAATCAAGATAATACTTGGCCAATGAATAGAACGATAAGCACTTTCCATATCTATACAGCGAAATTTTCCCATCAATAAGCAAGCAATTAACGCGGCAATAAAGTTAGGTACTTCATTGGTCACCATTAATGCAACCATTAATGCTAATGAAAAAAGTGCATGTGGTGCTTGCGATGAGGCCGGTGCAACAGTATCAATTTCAGCCGCTAAATTTAATACAATAAAATTACGCGGTTTTGTCGAAAGTATACGAATTAATTTCCAATCACCAATAACCAGTAACACATCTCCCAGACGTA
>NZ_BMTT01000304.1 GCF_014649815.1 Streptomyces mutabilis
TCTATTTTAATTTCATAGTCAGGATTTTTAACATTCACTGTTATATTATTATTTTCTTTTAGTATTGCTCCACCGACTTGACGTTGCAATTCGTACGTATCCAATCGAAATGACTTGTCAACGCGTTTTACATCAACCTTAAAAGTTGAACCTTTTTCAAAGTCATGAGATAACTGTATTGCTGATTGATTAATTTTCTCTTCGTTTTTATCAATTTTTATAACTGGACTAATTGATTTTATACCATAAACTTTAGATAAGCGTTGAATGATTTCATTTATGTCTGCTTCAGGGGATAATTCTATGTACATTCTATCCCTCTTTCCTTTGACATGATAACCACTTAATGGAATAAGCGCGCGTTTCACATTATCTTTAAGTTGATTAACAAACATTTTTCTATTCGTACCTTTAAGCGTGAGCTCTCCATATCTAACTAATAAATGATCATATTGCATTACTTTAACAGCTCCTTAATTTCCTTATATACAGATTCAAATGCATTCATAAAACTTAATATATCGT
>NZ_BMTT01000305.1 GCF_014649815.1 Streptomyces mutabilis
AATCTCTTTTAGAAATAGTGGAGAAGTTAATTATGGCTAGTAGTATTATTGAAGCTATTGAGATAAATGTTTGCCATCCATTTAAGATGTGAAAAAGAATTTTGACCATCTGATACGCTTTCCTCTCTGCTCCTGAATTGACGCCTGAGAAATAGGCGACCTACATACTTTTATTCACGTGTTTTTATACTTTTTCATTTGCGAATATTTTGTATGCTTATCAAAAATGACATCATTTGTCACTAATAGCTCTACTTCATACATTTAATCATTTGTATCATTATTATAAGACATCTTATAATTTATTATCTTTAATATCATTGATTAACTCATAACTCCAAACTATTGCTATGGTAGTTTGAAATAAAAATAGTAAAAAGCCCCTGCAGTCTAAAATCTACATAGGGGCTTTGCGTACAGTGATGTACACATACAATTTATTAATTGTATGTGCATCGTGTAACTTCTCTACTTGTAAACTATTTTATATATTTTCAAAATTAGAATAATATACCTCACATAAA
>NZ_BMTT01000306.1 GCF_014649815.1 Streptomyces mutabilis
ATTTCTTTAAGTTTTTGTTCTTCGAGTTTATTAATAACACAAGAAATTTCTACAAATGAATTATTTTCTTCATCAATAGTCACTTTTGTAAATGTGCAATACCTTCCCAGTCTTTCTTTAATTTCTTTATTCATAATGTCATAATCTTTTGTAATAATTTTAAACGTTTTCGAACCACTTAGTCCTTCTTCAATAATATGTATAACTTTTGAAGCAATAAAATATGCGAGCGCTGATAAAATGGCACCTTTAAAGCCAAAAACAGTAGAAACAAGTATAAATACGAATGTATTGAGAAATAAAATTAAATCACTTGTTCCGAAAGGTAACTTTCTAGATAATAAAACGGCTAACATATCTATACCATCTAATGCCCCACCATTTCTAAGGGCAAGACCCATGCCTAATCCAATAACAACTCCACCAACTACAGTAATAAGTAGTGAATCACCTTCAATAATTGTTGGTACATGATGCATAATCGAAGTGAATATAGATAATGATAAGATACCTATTATTGAAAA
>NZ_BMTT01000307.1 GCF_014649815.1 Streptomyces mutabilis
GCTGCCATACCAATACAGATTGTTTGAACGTCTGCGTTGATATGTCGGATAGTATCATAAATAGCATATCCAGCAGTTACACTGCCACCTGGTGAATTAATATATAAATAAATATCCTTTTCAGAATCTTGCGCTTGCAAGAATAATAATTGTGACACAATAGAGTTAGCTACGTTATCATCAATTTGAGAACCTAGCATGATAATACGGTCTTTCAACAAACGTGAATATATATCATACGCACGTTCACCGCGGTTAGTTGTTTCAATAACTGTAGGAATTAAATTCATTTATTTTTCCTCCTTATAATAACTGTTAAAATTATTTTACCTTAAAAGTCAAAAATGGTCAAAGATTAAGCTTATTAATCAAAAATTCAATTTGACGCTTAACCTTTTCATTTGTAAACTAGAATTATCGTTTTCATTGTACCGTCATTATTGAACGACGTACAGAAATGTGATTATTTCAATATTTACCCCTCGTAGTGTAATGGATAACACATAAGATTCCGGTTCTTAAA
>NZ_BMTT01000308.1 GCF_014649815.1 Streptomyces mutabilis
TATTCTGGAATTTTGATTTTCGAAATTACTTGACACTACTGTCTTCATAAGGTTTTTGGGGTTCTAGTATATATATTTTATTGGGTTTGTTTAACCCCATTCTTTCTTGTTCTAAAAGATTAAAACTTTCTAATTCCTTTTTAATTTTAGTTACTTTTTGAGTGCCACAATTTAAAAGTTCACATAAATCTTTGGTGGTAAATATTAGATATACATTTCCATTTTCATCAATCCAATTATTCATTTTAGATAATTCAAAACGATCTCTAAACATACAGTAAGCAATTTTTGAAGAATCACTAAGTTTTCTAAAATAATCATCTTCAAATAAAAATTTATATAGCTTATAAAATCTTTCTTGTTCAAATTCTTGTATAGTAATTCTTTTGAAATTTGACATAATAAAAACCTCTTTCCGAATTTTAGTATGGTAAGAGGTAATAAAACGTTTTTATATAGCTTTACATTTATATAATGATTTAGGTGCTTGCACTAGGATACTATTCATTATATAATACAAGTA
>NZ_BMTT01000309.1 GCF_014649815.1 Streptomyces mutabilis
ATTTTTTCATCTTAAAAGTTGAAACAAAAGCTAAATCTAGGATAGACCATTCAGTATCTTCATTTACCAATGACCCATTTTGGTATTTGGATGATGATTTGTTTACTCATAAAACTGATTTAACCAGTGAAAGAGGTAAGTTTGTTAGATATTTAAACAAGTCTAATATGGAGTTCGCTGAGCATTACAGGGCTAACTATATGAGTAATAAAGCATCATTCAGGAAGTCAGCTCCTTTTTGGATAACGGCGGAGCTTATAACTTTTGATTCTTTAGTTAGGATAATTGATGGATTACTAACTACTAAATTTGATGTCGGTGGAAATAACTCATTACGTGATTTTGCTATCAGTATGGGAGCTAGATCTTTCAGTGAGATCAAGTCATGGATGAAAGCATTAAAAGAATTAAGAAACAGATGTTCTCATAATTCAAGAACTTGGAATAGTAATTACAGGTTGCCATCTGGTTTTGTTGATAACCATAACACCTGTTTAAGTAACTCCTACATAACTCATGCTCC
>NZ_BMTT01000310.1 GCF_014649815.1 Streptomyces mutabilis
AAATTGTAGGATGGTTGTGACCTCCTTGCCTTTATCTAAACTTACATTTATAGACATGAAACTTACATGTTTGAAAGATACTTGTTTTATAATTTATCAAAATACATATAAGTGTATGCTTTTGGTTTAATTTGCCGGATTATTCATGACGCTTAATTTAAACTGAATTTTTAAAAATAAGGTTTTAGTTAATCATTAATAATAATTTAAAAATTGTTTGTTATAATTTATTATGAATTTATAAATGGAGAAAAGGAGTATTAATATGAAAAAAGTATTTATGATCATAAGTATACTTACCATAACTGTTACTTTAAGTGCATGTGGAGGTTCTGGAAAACAAAAAGAGCCATCTAAGGAAAGTCAAAAATCTGATAAATATGATTATGTTTATTATGAAATATTAAATGATGGAGATTCTGAAACGCCAAATGTTGAGATTAAATATAAAGATAAAAAAGGTAAATCACATATAGAAAAAGCTGATTTAGATCACGTGTATGAACATATACTAGATGATGGT
>NZ_BMTT01000311.1 GCF_014649815.1 Streptomyces mutabilis
CATTGTTAAAAAACAGTTGAGACATATCATCTATTATTTTGATTATTTATTCAAAACGCGAAATCATTGATTTATTTGCACTATTTTTCCGAAAATGAATCCTATCAACGTATATGTATAAAAATTACATTAAAAGATTTTGACTAAAACCCTGATTTATTCAACAACCTTTTAATATAGATGAAAGTTATTTATTTTGATACTGCTTAATCGCATCTTGTATCGTATCGTGTAAACTAGGTTCTTGTAACCAATGTTGGAACTTTTCCATAATTTCCCTTGGAGTCGTAATGTTTTCAGGAAAATTAATATCTTTCATACCTTCAAACAAATCTCCAAAATGACTTTTTTCACCTTCAAAATTCTTCATAAAACGATAAAAGCTCAATACCCTAACCTCCTATATTTTGCAACAATAGGTATATATTACCAAAATGAAGGCATTTACAAAATACATTTGTTTAAATTTAAGTAAAAAATTAATAGTTGAGGTCTTATTTATATGTTAAAAGTATTTCTTTT
>NZ_BMTT01000312.1 GCF_014649815.1 Streptomyces mutabilis
CGATCTTTAGGTGGTGAACTTGTTGCAATTAATCAGTATTTCTTGCATGCCCGTATGTTTAAAAATTGGGGATTTACTCGCCTTAATGCGATGGAATACCATGAGTCTATTGATGAAATGAAGCATGCTGATAAATATATTGAGCGTATTTTATTTTTAGAAGGTATCCCTAACTTACAAGATTTAGGAAAACTCAATATCGGTGAAGATGTTGAAGAGATGTTGCGTTCAGATCTTGAACTCGAACTAGGGGGCGCAAAAGACTTACGTGAAGCTATCGCTTATGCTGATTCAATTCATGATTATGTGAGCCGAGATCTGATGCTAGAAATCTTAACGGATGAAGAAGGGCATATCGATTGGATTGAAACCCAACTGGAGCTTATTGAACGTATCGGACTACAAAACTATCTTCAAGCGCAAATGATTGAAGAGTGATCTCATCTTTTAGCAAAAAAGAAGTACTAATCTTTCTTTATTGCTACCTATCGAATTTATAAAAGCAAAGGTAACGCTATTGTT
>NZ_BMTT01000313.1 GCF_014649815.1 Streptomyces mutabilis
GTAATCATTAACGTTATTAGATAAGAAATTACAGTAAAATTAGATAGTCATGATGTATCAAGTACACCTTCGTTTTTATTTTACCTACTTATTTTGACGCAATTCTAGTTACTATGAATGAGTATCCTTTATAAAAATTGTGCAGTTAAATCGTTGAAAGTTTCTTCTGTAATATGAATATCTCTTTTAGCTAACGCCTCATGTTCTAGTTCTGAAATTTGCGATTCATAAGAAGGTGTTGTTGTATCTTGATAAACGATACCTTTAACCAGTGACTCATGATCCAGAACAGTTTTCATAGCAAGTTGTTTATTTGTGATGTCATAACCCTCAATATCATCGATACTTGTTAAATGTTCTTTAAACCAGTCATAAGTATTCACTTTATTGTAAGTAACACAAGGTGAGAAAACATTAACAAAAGAAAAACCATCATGATGAATCGCATCTTCAATCATTTTAGTTAATGCCTTTATATCACTTGAGAATCCTTGTGCTACAAAAGTTGCACCAGAGGATAG
>NZ_BMTT01000314.1 GCF_014649815.1 Streptomyces mutabilis
CCGCTCTTGCATACATCTTTCCTCCTCTGTGCTATATCAAGCTAAGCAATGCCTCTCGAAAGGCCAAGATCCCCGCATATTTGTGCATTGTCTTTGGGATAACCGTCATGGGTGTTAGCCTACTGCAAGCAATTGCGAAAATGATCAGAAGTAAGTTGAAGACTCTAAACTAGGACCTTTTGAAACGAAATACTGATCCTGGATCCTTACCATCATAGACGAGGGCGGTGTAGGTACTTGCAGTGCTTAGCCAGGCTACCACTAAGCCTGACCTCCCACACTTATTCTAGGTCTTCGCTCAAAAAGATAATAGACTTTTCTGTTCATACCCTTCTTTGGGCTGGTGTAAATAGATGTTTCCAGCATTCAGCATATACGGTGTACTTTTACGTTCAAGGCTTGTACTAGGGAAAGCAAGCAATGTGTATTGTAACAAGGAATATATTGTCCAAAACAAACGGTATGCATGTTTTTTGCTTCACGGGACCTCACTCTTTCCCGTTTCACTCTGCGTTTGCAT
>NZ_BMTT01000315.1 GCF_014649815.1 Streptomyces mutabilis
TGACGTTGAAATGCCTCTCGATCCTGCTTTAATTTTAAATCTTCATTATGTATCTCTTGAGATTGTGTATATATTTTTTCATCTAACCATTTTGGCGTTTTTTCAAGACTCATATAACGATTAGATATAACATGATCTTGTTTTTGAAGTTGTCGCTTGCTATGGATACGTTTTTCAGGATCAAATGTAAATTCTATCCACTCAATTTTACGTCCTTTCTTAGCTTTAATTTTATTGATATGAAGATTTTTGAAAATAAAGTTTAGTTCATTAATAATAGGAGTTAAAACCTTTTGATTAATATGTGTCATTCGATAACTACTAGGAATATCTAAACGTTCTCTAAAGTCATTAATTTGTATTTTAAAATAACCTGTATGTTTATATTGTTTTAAAAGCCTAAACATATTTTTAGAATATGTAGATTTAAGATGTGTCATTTCCTTTAACTCAAATTTAGTGAAATCTTTTGTTATTTCATTTAAAACGTGCTTGAGCTTGGGGTTAATACTAACTATAA
>NZ_BMTT01000316.1 GCF_014649815.1 Streptomyces mutabilis
CTCTGGGCCGGGAAGAGGTCGACCATGTCGTTGACACGGTTTTTGTAACCCTTGGTGGGAATCATCCGTTGAGTATGTGCTGGTCTTACAAGTTACCAAGGAATATTATCTAATTACCTGATAGGTGCACACATCTCGAAGCTTTGTCGGCGGCTTAGGATTCCTGTCAATGTCTCTGACGCCCCGGAACTGTGTACTTTTAGCTTGCTGTCCACGTACTCAGATGGCCCTCTTCATATTGGGATTACGACATCGGGGCGTGGTTGCAAGCTTGCGTCTCGGTTAAGGAGAGAAATCTCTTCTTCTCTCCCTTCCAATCTTGGAACCGCTATAGACAGACTGGGAGCCGTAAGAAGGCGCCTCTGGGCGGAGGACTATGCCGCAGGTCTGTGCACTGCACCCCTCGAAGGAGACGAGGATGATATCACCGGTCAAAGTCATACGTTCAACAAGTTAGTGACAGAGGATGACATCTCTGCCGCAAAGACACGGCGGATCCGCTGGCTCTCCCAAATATGC
>NZ_BMTT01000317.1 GCF_014649815.1 Streptomyces mutabilis
TCAACCAAGACACTTGATGATTCACAAGAAAAGGCACTAATTCGTTGGATTCGTCAGCTTGATAATCTATATAGTCCACCTACGGCCGGAATGATTGAGCAGAGTGCCAACCAAATACTGCAGCGGAATATAACCGACGGGCAATCTCGTACAGTTGACAAGAACTGGGTTTATCGCTTTATTAAACGTCTTCCTGAGGAGTTTAAGCTCATTCAGCAGAAGCCGAAAGATAAGAAGCGTCTTGATGCAGAAGATATAGGTGTTCTCCAACACTGGTACGACTGCTTAGAGCCCTTTATCAAGAATATACCTCCCAAAAATATATACAATTTCGATGAAACTGGCTTTCAACTTGGACAGGGAAAGACTCAAAAAGTTGTAACTACTATGCCTCTACGAGCTGCAAGAGGAAATCCCTCTAAAGAAGTAGGGGAACTGATCTCTGCAATAGAGTGTATTATAGCGGACGGTTTTACTCTTCCTCTATACTTTATATTTAAAGGAACATATCATCTTGAG
>NZ_BMTT01000318.1 GCF_014649815.1 Streptomyces mutabilis
GCTCACCTTTAGCTGGATGACGCCGATGATGAAGTTTGGCTACAAGAACTTCCTGACCCAAGATGACCTGTGGAACCTCCGACGTCGTGATACAACTCGCGTCACTGGGGAGACCTTGGCAGAAAACTGGGAACAGGAACTGCAAAAGGACAAACCATCTCTGTGGATCGCACTTTTCAAGTCCTTCGGTAGTTCGTATACCAGAGGTGCGATCATCAAATGCGGAAGTGATATTCTGGCCTTTGTCCAGCCTCAGCTTCTACGAGTTTTGATTGACTTCATCGGTTCTTATGAAACTGACAACCCCCAGCCAATCATACGGGGTGTTGCTATTGCCCTGGCGATGTTCTTTGTCTCGGTATCGCAAACAATGTGCCTTCATCAATATTTCCAGAGAGCTTTTGACACTGGTATGCGCGTGAAGTCTTCGTTGACGGCCATGATCTATGCCAAGTCGCTTCGGCTTTCAAGCGAGGGCCGTACATCGAAGACTACCGGCGATATTGTCAACCATATGG
>NZ_BMTT01000319.1 GCF_014649815.1 Streptomyces mutabilis
TGCTACATTATTTTCAATTTTAACCCACTCATGCTCTTTAGAATATTTAAATTCGCTCGGTACTGCCACGAGAATCCCCTCCTGATTAATTTAATTACAATTTAATGATGCCACACACATATTATTCATTCAACTATTATTACAAAGAATAAATGAATTAAAATTCGTTTTTAAATATACAAAACACCATTTTAATTTATATTTTTTTATTAATGTTCACTTTCTCTAAATTAATATCACACCTATAACCATTGGTGTTGATACTCATTTTCTTTAAATCCTAAAGTCAAATGGTTACCAGAGATAGCTAATGGACGTTTAACCAACATTCCATCTGAAGCAAGTAGTTCTAGTTTTTCATCATCAGACATATTTTTAAGTTTCTCTTTTAAATTTAATTCGCGATATTTGATACCATGTGTATTAAACAACTTATTAATATTCACACCCGTTTTATCTACGATATTTTTGAATTCTTTTTTAGTCGGTGTATGTTGAACAATATCAATGGATTCAT
>NZ_BMTT01000320.1 GCF_014649815.1 Streptomyces mutabilis
GTACGTTACTGCCACAATGCGAATTGCCCGATGGAAGAGGCGAAAAATGGTATCTTGCTTACCTGGGCGATTAGAAAATCTCTGGTTTTCTGCCCAAAGATGATGGGCTGAAGCAGGCCCTTACTGGTGCTAATATTGTTGTCATCCCGGCTGGTATTCCCCGTAAGTCCCTACCCTTTCGCATTGCTCCTCGTATGTTCGCTGGTGGCCAGTTTTCTGATAGTTGATAGGCAAGCCTGGTATGACCCGTGACGACCTCTTCAAGATCAACGCCGGCATAGTGCGAGACTTGGTCAAGGGTATCGCCGAGTTCTGCCCCAAGGCCTTTGTTCTTGTTATCTCAAACCCCGTTAATTCTACTGTTCCTATTGCTGCAGAGGTGCTCAAAGCCGCTGGCGTCTTTGACCCGAAGCGCCTCTTTCGTGTCACCACACTGGACGTCGTTCGTGCAGAGACTTTCACCCAAGAGTTCTCGGGCCAGAAGGATGCTTCTGCTGTTCAAATCCCAGTTGTTGGT
>NZ_BMTT01000321.1 GCF_014649815.1 Streptomyces mutabilis
CCGGGCGCTTTACACTTAGGGCAAGTCCCTTTAACAAAACGATCAGGCAAGAACATGCCTTTTTCTTCATCATAAAGTTGAGAAATTGTTTTACTTTTAATATGACCATTTTTTTTCAGGGCTAGATAAATTTTCGTCGATAATTGACGATTTTCTTCACTGTGTGTGGAGTGATAATTATCGTAGCTGATATTAAAACCGGCAAAATCCTGTTGATGCTCTTTGCTCATCTCTTCAATCATGGCTTCTGGGGTAATACCCAATTGTTGAGCTTTCAGCATAATAGGCGTGCCGTGAGCATCATCAGCGCAGATGAAATGAACTTCTTTGCCGCGCATTCGTTGGTAACGGACCCAGATATCAGCCTGAATGTGTTCAAGGATATGACCGAGATGAATTGAACCGTTAGCATAAGGTAACGCGCAGGTTACCAATAATTTATTCGCGACGTGAGACATAGTAAGGATCTTACTTCCATTAAATTAAAAAAAGGGTCTTTGATGTTAACCTATCCGT
>NZ_BMTT01000322.1 GCF_014649815.1 Streptomyces mutabilis
TCGCTAACGTATTTGGTAAAACCGCGACCTTTATGCCAAAACCTTTAGTGGGTGATAATGGCTCAGGTATGCACTGCCACATGTCACTGTCTAAAAATGGTGTCAATTTATTTGCTGGTGATAAATATGGCGGATTATCTGAAATGGCGCTGTATTACATCGGTGGTATTATCAAACATGCTCGTGCATGAAACGCATTTACTAACCCAACCACTAACTCATATAAACGCTTAGTGCCGGGATTTGAAGCCCCTGTTATGCTGGCTTATTCTGCCCGTAACCGCTCAGCATCCATTCGTATTCCGGTAGTCGCTAGCATGAAAGCACGCCGTATCGAAGTGCGTTTCCCAGATCCTTTAGCTAACCCTTACCTTGCATTTGCAGCTCAATTAATGGCGGGTCTTGATGGTATTATCAATAAAATTCACCCAGGTGATGCCATGGATAAAAACCTCTATGACTTACCCCCAGAAGAAGCTAAAGAGATCCCAACAGTGGCAGGTTCATTAGAAGAG
>NZ_BMTT01000323.1 GCF_014649815.1 Streptomyces mutabilis
TTGTATAGCATTTTTACTACGGTTACTACTTTCTAAACTACCATAATTATAAATAGTAGTATCAGAAGCATTGATAATGATATTTTTAGAAGAGATTAAACCTTGTTTTTTAGGATCACCATTTTTATCACCTAATATTATCTGACTGGGGAGATTATTTCTTTTTATATTTGAGCGCATAGCGTATTCTTGTTTTAAGATACTTTCGCCTTCTTTAATTATTACTTCTTCTTTACCTGAATGAATAATTATATCTTTTTTAGAAGATATAAATCCGTTTTCTAACTTAATGTTATTAGATATGATATTAAGTTTTTTAAAAGAATGACTAGAACTACGGTCATTTTCGTTACTAAATACAATTTTTCCAATATAATCAATTGATTTTCCACCCATATATCCTTTATTTGTGGGAGCGATATATTTTTCTAAGCGGTAGCCGATTAATTCATCATTATTATTATTGATAACAGGTTTCCCAGTTGTTAACGTTTCTTGTAAGGTATTCGAAAAAC
>NZ_BMTT01000324.1 GCF_014649815.1 Streptomyces mutabilis
GAAATTAATTATTTAAATTTTTAGGAGGATATTTAACAATGAAAAAAATCGCTACAGCTACAATTGCAACTGCAGGAATCGCTACTTTCGCATTTGCACACCATGACGCACAAGCAGCAGAACAAAATAATGATGGGTACAATCCAAACGACCCTTATTCATATAGCTACACTTACACAATCGATGCTGAAGGTAACTACCACTACACTTGGAAAGGTAACTGGAGTCCAGATCGTGTAAATACTTCATATAACTATAATAATTATAATAACTACAACTACTATGGTTACAATAACTATAGCAACTACAATAACTACAGTAATTACAACAATTACAACAACTATCAATCAAACAACACGCAATCACAAAGAACAACTCAACCGACTGGTGGTTTAGGCGCAAGCTATTCAACATCAAGTAGTAATGTTCACGTTACAACAACTTCTGCGCCATCATCAAACGGTGTATCTTTATCAAACGCTCGCTCAGCATCTGGTAACTTATACACTTCAGGT
>NZ_BMTT01000325.1 GCF_014649815.1 Streptomyces mutabilis
CTACTAAAACTTTACTTAACGTGGCGGAACAATTTTTAAAATCTATATTATTTAAAGCAATATGACCTATAATTTTTTTTGAATTATTTTCTTCAATGATAACTTTATAAATTATTTTACTAGAATTTTCTTTATTTGTGTCTTTAATATATTCCTTTAATTGTTCTTCATCTAGGGGATAATTAAAATCTGTACCTGCCCATTTGACTAAAAGTTCAGGAGAGTTTATCCAGTTTATTAATAAATCAAAATCTTTCTCCTCAAAATATTCAAACTTAATCAATAAATTACTCCTTAAATAATAGGTTATTAACTATAAAAATTCAGTGAATGTTGCAATATAAACAACCACTACAATTTTTTGATACTTTCTTCATCAACTTTCTATCTTAAATTTTCGATTTTTTATAAAGCGTTTTGTATTATCTAAATAACTCTTTACAATTTACTGATTTTTAAGCTTTTGCTAATAGATTTATGCAACTTTAATATTATAAGTAAATCTATGCACTTCA
>NZ_BMTT01000326.1 GCF_014649815.1 Streptomyces mutabilis
TATTCTTCCAAAATATGCAACGCAAGTTGTGAAAGTATCAACCGTTGAATATACAGTAGCAATCATTATTGGTGGCATAGGCTGTGCTTTCTCTATGTTATTTTTATCAAAAATCATCGACAATAATAGCAAAGGGTTTATGTATGGAGTTATTTTTAGTGGCTTTATACTATATACAATTCTTATATTCGGGCTATCTACAATTACAAATATATATATAGTTTGGGCCATAGGACTTTTTATTGGGCTAATGTACGGTATCCTCTTACCGGCTTGGAATACCTTTATGGCTGGGCATATTAATCCTAACGAACAGGAAGAAACATGGGGCGTGTTCAACAGTGTTCAAGGCTTCGGTTCAATGATAGGCCCACTAGTCGGAGGTCTAATTACTCAATTTACTAATAATTTAAATAATACCTTTTACTTTTCAGCGATGATTTTTCTTGCACTTGCAGTATTTTACGGATATTACTTTATTAAAACAAACAGAAGGGTTAAACCTTAAAATCTAT
>NZ_BMTT01000327.1 GCF_014649815.1 Streptomyces mutabilis
TAATCGAGACCGAAAGGTCTCTTTTTTTTATGCAAAAATAGTTCTAAAAAAGAAAGTATTAATAAATAAATTCGCTACTTAACAACTTTTATAAGAGGTAATTTCATATGTGGCTTATAAAGGTTAAGTAACATATCCAACCTTAAATGCTTTAATTACTGTTGTGTATCGTAACAATAATTAAAGCATTTTAAAGTTTCTTAAAATCTAGTATTTATATAACGAGTGAATGAATTAATGCATTAACATGATCTTCTAATTCTTCTTTTTTTATCCCCCCAAATCCTAAAATAAATTTTGGATAAACTTTAGAATAATTTTCGTAATGATAAGGTTTTAATTTTAAATTATTTTTTTTCGCATTTTTTAAACATTGTTTCATTGACAATCCATTATTAACAGTTATTGTAAAATGCATTCCAGTTAGTGCGCCTTCAATCTTTATTTGAGTATTGTAGGGCTTTAATCGTTTTAAAATATAATCAAGTTTATCTCTATATATCTTTCGCATTTT
>NZ_BMTT01000328.1 GCF_014649815.1 Streptomyces mutabilis
ATTGAATTAATAAAAATTCTTTTATTTAATACAAAAAAATACTATGAAACCATTTAATGATAAATGACTTCATAGCAAAATTTGACGACTTATATTTTTATGCTTTAGTTAAAATGTTGAAGTAAATTTTTCCACAGTAACATGATTTGTGTTCGAGAATACTTTTGTGCAGTTTCGATACAATGGTGAGAAAAAGACTGTTGAAGTTGAGGGTTGTTGAGCAATAATTTTACTTTTTCAAATAGCATGTGTTGATTATTCTTTTCTACTAAATATCCATTCTTACCATCCTGTATCAATTCACCTGGACCATATTGAATATCATAACTGATAGAAGGTACACCATGTGACTCACATTCTAATAATGCTAAGGAAAAGCCTTCCATATTACTTGTTATTAAATTTAGATATGCATCTTGATATTCATCAGTTAAATCTTTTAAAAAACCTCTTAATATTACGTGCTTTTCCAATCCTAATTCTTGAATTCGTTCTTTTAAATGTTGTTCTTCTT
>NZ_BMTT01000329.1 GCF_014649815.1 Streptomyces mutabilis
CGTTGTCCTGTTCGTGCAAGCAGATTGCGTTGGGCAGCTTCTGGGCCTTGCCGTCCGCACCGGTGATGACGGCATCGAAGTATTTGATGACACCCAGGCAATCACAACCGATGGACAGGTTGTTGGCCATGTTACCACCGCCACCATCACCGAAGTCGAAAGCCTGCTTACGGTGATATGGAGGCCTGGGATCGGCGTATGGGACCGTCTGCTATTGTCAGTACCTTCCTGCGGGTGGGCCCAAAGTTGGTTGACTCACCATCACACTAATAGCCAGTCGGTACATGACACTGCAGCCATCATACCAGCCACCGTGAATTGTCTCACCCTCACGCGGGTTGAATGCGACACGGAACCGCCACTTCTGCCATTCGACAAGTGACTCATTGGTGATCTTGAATGAAGGGCCATCCGGCTGCACGACGTTCAGTGGCTTTAAGTCATTCCGGCTTCCGTTCGGCAGCAGTCCTGGTACATAGTCGGAGTCCGTGCAATGGCCGATAATGTCTCGGG
>NZ_BMTT01000330.1 GCF_014649815.1 Streptomyces mutabilis
TTTTATCTGGGCAACCTTTTTCAGGGGACCCCATGAGTGATGTCACAGCTTGACTACTCCATTGGGTCCACTGCGCGGTGGAGCCCCTTGCGAACCGCGCCAAAAAAATGCTTAAACCAGCGTTATTGATGCATTCGGTCCCCTGCTCCACAAAACAAACAATGGTACGGTTAACTATGAAAAATGGTAACTTGGTGGAGTATCATTTTGAGGGAACAACAATGGTTGCCCAGAAGGCGTGCCTGGTCGCCACAACTGCCTGTACCTGGAGAAATACAAATAATCCCCCCTTTCCCCCCAACTTCTCCGCGTTTGAATCGCTTGTCTTTTACCTTCCCTGTCAATCTTCTTAGGTTCGATCCTCAGGCAAAAAGAAAGAACGGAACGAAACCGCCGGGAAAGATCGCGACCGTTCCTCGATCTCCTTTTTCTGCACCGGAGATCTGTACCGATTTGTGCACATACCTCTTGTTGGCCTATTTCCTTTCTTCAAACTCCCTAGCCCAGCATGGC
>NZ_BMTT01000331.1 GCF_014649815.1 Streptomyces mutabilis
CGTACGTCACTGTCATCATTGTGGCGCTGCTTGCTGGTTTGCTGTGCTGGAGCATTTATTCAGGGGAGATCAACAATCTGAAGATGCCGTGGTCGTCGCAGGAGAGTTCGACTACTTCAAGTGCCGAAAAGAGCAAGAGCGGCGAGAGCAAGTCCAAGTCCCAATCCGACTCCGCTTCCGGCAATAAGACGGACGCATCCAATGCCGATTCGCCGACCGACTCGCAGCAAAATGATCAGAACGCCGACCAGAATGCCGGCCAGAATGCCGAGCAGACGGATAACGCCACTGCGCAGCAGGCTGTGAACACGGGTACTGAGGTTCGCGTCGTGAACGCGACGAATATCACCGGTTATGCGCAAAGCAAGGCCGACGTGCTGACCCAAGTCGGGTATACCAGTGTTTCTGCCAGCAATCCGACGGGAAACGTTCCTTCGCAGACCGTGGTCTGGTATCAGAACGAGACCGATAAGGCGACCGCCGAAAACGTCGCACAGACGCTGGGAATTTCGA
>NZ_BMTT01000332.1 GCF_014649815.1 Streptomyces mutabilis
TGTGGAGTAAAACTGTCGTCTAATTGGAAAGTTCTTATCTGCCGGCTTTTATTATTTATTATGGCGCAATAAATAGGCATATATGAATTTTTCTAAATCAAGCGTCGAATAGCAACCATACTTGATAGATGTTTTTGCTATCGACAACTGGAATAAATCATCGAGTAAAATAGATTTATTGGTATAAATTCCTTTAAAATAGCGCTTTGTTATTTTCTCGATTGAGTTAACTAAATAGAAAAAGGTGACCCTTTTGCAAGGCTCAGAATTACAGCAATTTATTATTGATAAACTTGAGGATTCTAAAGCTCAAGACATTATCGCATTAGATGTTCGTGGAAAATCAAGTGTCACTGATTACATGATCATCTGTACGGGAACTTCAAACAGACACTTAATGTCTGTCGCCGATAATCTGGTTGATGACTGTCGTGAAGCAGGATTACAACCTTTAGGCATCGAAGGACAAGGCGTTTCTGATTGGATTGTTGTTGACCTTGGTGAAGCCATGGT
>NZ_BMTT01000333.1 GCF_014649815.1 Streptomyces mutabilis
AGTGATAATTCACGAACCATTGCTGCATTTTCACCGATACCACCAGTGAAGATAATGGCATCTAAACGACCTTCCATCAGTGCACAATAAGAACCGATGTATTTTGCTAAGCGATGGCAGTAAACGTCCATTGCACGTTTAGCATCAGCTTTTGTTTCGTAGTTATCTTCAACATAACGGCAGTCACTAGTAACTTCCGTTAAACCTAATAAACCAGATTCTTTAGTGAGCAGTTTATTAATATCTTCAACGCTCATACCTAAAGTGTCATGTAAATGGAACACGATAGCAGGATCGATATCACCACTACGAGTACCCATGACTAAACCTTCTAATGGTGTTAAACCCATAGAAGTATCAACACATTTACCGTTAACAATAGCAGAAACAGAACCACCATTACCTAAATGGCAAGTGATTACGTTCAGTTCATCAACAGGTTTATTTAACATTTTAGCTGCTTCACGGGAAACAAAGAAATGGCTAGTTCCGTGAGCACCGTAACGGCGGAT
>NZ_BMTT01000334.1 GCF_014649815.1 Streptomyces mutabilis
GCCATGGAGTTAGGACCCATTCCAAAGTTCGAAGGAGGGTCCATGGGCGATGGGAAAGCGGAGTCCGCAACCACCGCGGCTCCTGAGCGGGGAGCACCGCAACGCAGACAGTTAATGTTCTTGGCGAAGTTATGGTAGCCACAACCCTCCGAGCCGCACTTCCAGTCACCCGCACGGAAGGGAACCACACCACCGTTGCCGCCCATGCCACGAGAATGGCCCATGCCGTGACCGTGACCCATATGAGGTGGCATCATGGAGGGTGGGCCATAGCCGAAAGCCCCATAACCCATCGGATCCGGAGCAGCGGCCATGGCAGGGAACGAGCAGCGGAAACAAGCGGTACGGCGCTGGAAGTTGGAGAATCCACAGGAGGGGCAGGTCCAGTCGCCGGGACGAGGGCGGTTCTTCGAGGGGGGGAACGGGGTGAGGATCTCTGCGGCACGATCGAGGACACGGCTGGAGGAAGGTGAGACCTCAATGGCCTTCTCGTTGAGTGCACGACCGTTCAT
>NZ_BMTT01000335.1 GCF_014649815.1 Streptomyces mutabilis
CCAGATAAACTGATTTAAAATACACCAATCTTCAAAATTTTAGAGATTGGTGTATTTTAATATATTTGTAAATGCCTTGGGAAATTTTTCATTTATTTACTTTGAGTATTAGACGCTGATTAAACATTAAATTATCTTTTTTAGAATTTTGTTTAAAAAAATATGATATCAATCATTAACACCAATTTCATTAAATTGATAAAACAAGTTATAATATAGGTGAAGACTTTTTAATAATAAAAATAGGAGTTCAAAAATGACAAAAAAAATGGTGATTATATCATTCGGCAGGATTTTACTTATTATAATTGGGGCACTTATTACAGCATATGGTTTGGAATCTATATTAATCCCAAATAACGTTTCTGACGGAGGAGTCACAGGGATTAGTATTGTAGGTTCCACTTTGTTTGGTTTACCTTTAGGAATAATAATAGGAATAATCAATTTACCATTTATATGGTTAGGTTATAAACAAATCGGACGTAAGTTTGCTATATTTTCAATAATAG
>NZ_BMTT01000336.1 GCF_014649815.1 Streptomyces mutabilis
ACTTGTCTTCCTATGAATCCAAGTATAAATCCTGAGATAATCACTCCAATATATGACCATAAACCAAATGGTGTGAAAAATTGCATCACTTCTTGTCCTGTTGAAAATCCTGCGCCGACAACAATGCCGACATAGGCAAAACCAATTTTTATAGCTTCTTTATTCAGCCCCATGTGAATATTTACCTCCTTAGAGTTGCACAGTGAGCATTATAACGTACTGACTTTTTATTGCAACCCTAAAAAAATGTATAAATTTAGCTATTCTGTATTTTTAATCATTTTAGAAAACGATTTTTCAGGAATCAATATAAATAAAAATGTATAATCAAACGTAATCATGTATAAAAAAATAGTCGCAAAAGTTTCAATAAACTTGAGCGACTATAACTCATTTTTTTAGCGTGCATCTCTTTGATTGTTCAATTCATTAATGTCTACAACTACATTATCCATACGTTTTGCTGTATCTTTAAGTACATTTCGTGCAACATTATTACTTGGATCGAGTTT
>NZ_BMTT01000337.1 GCF_014649815.1 Streptomyces mutabilis
ACCTTTATTAGGTTCAATAGTTTCAGGTTTCTTTGGTAGAAAAGTTGGAGTAAGTGGAGCACATTTAATAACATGTACTTCAGTTATAACAACAACATTCTTAGCTATATTAGCTTTTTTTGAAGTAGGTTTTAATAATATACCTGTAACAATACATGTAGCAAGATGAATTGATGTAGAATCACTAAACGTATTATGAAATTTCAGATTTGATTCATTAACTGTTTCTATGTTATTACCTGTATTAATAGTATCTAGTTTAGTACACGTATATTCTATAAGTTATATGAGTCATGATCCTCATAATCAAAGATTCTTTAGTTATTTAAGTTTATTCACTTTTATGATGATTATTCTTGTAACAGGTAATAATTTTTTAATAATGTTTGTAGGTTGAGAAGGTGTTGGTGTTTGTTCATATTTATTAGTAAATTTCTGATTTACTAGAATAGCAGCAAACCAAAGTTCTTTATCTGCAATATTAACTAATAGAGTAGGTGATACTTTATTA
>NZ_BMTT01000338.1 GCF_014649815.1 Streptomyces mutabilis
ACTGGTCTCCTTATCACCTTCAGCTTCGCGCTTTTTAGCACGTTGCTCAGCTCGTTGCGCTTGAACGCGCGCTTTCGCTTCGGCTAATTGTGTACGAGCATGTGCAATATGCTCTGCTTCCAGCTCTCCGCAGTCGTTACCATTCAAGTCGACACGTTTAGCCCCTTCTTTTACACCATAAAGGTAGCGCCAACTTGAGGTATACAAGCGTAAGGCAGAACGTAACTGTGTCTTACTCAGCTGAGTTTCATCTTTTAGATGCTCAACGAGATCTTGAAAAATACCGACTTTCAAAGGGCGTGCTTCACCCTCAGCGATAAAACACTTAGGGAAACGTTCCGCTAAAAAAGCGATGATTTCTTTACTACTGTTCAACTTAGGTTGATTTTCCATGAAATTTCCTGATTACAACGGTTTTGGCAACCAGCGCAGGCATGAACAAGCGACATTATAATAGTGTTGCAAGGAATTTCTACGGCAAACGCCTCTTATCTTACAAAAAATTTACCA
>NZ_BMTT01000339.1 GCF_014649815.1 Streptomyces mutabilis
TTGGGTAACATTAATTTCCAAAATCAAAATAATTTATTAATTATTGCAATTTCAGTAGGGTTAGGTGCTGGTATTAGTGCAGTACCTCAAGCATTTAAAGGATTAGGAGAACAATTTGCTTGGTTAACTCAAAATGGTATAGTGCTTGGCGCAATTTCTGCAATCATCTTAAATTTCTTTTTTAATGGTATAAAGTATAAACAAACTGAAGAAAATGTGAAATAATGTAACTAAGTATAAATAAAATTGGAGGCTGTTTTTAATGTGGGAAAATAAATTTGCTAAAGAATCTTTAACATTCGACGACGTGTTACTCATTCCAGCTGCATCAGATGTTTTACCAAGCGATGTTGACTTAAGTGTCAAATTATCAGATAAGATCAAGTTAAACATTCCTGTTATCTCAGCAGGTATGGATACAGTAACTGAATCAAAAATGGCAATTGCTATGGCTCGACAAGGCGGTTTAGGTGTTATTCATAAGAATATGGGCGTCGAAGAACAAGCTGA
>NZ_BMTT01000340.1 GCF_014649815.1 Streptomyces mutabilis
ACCCGATGTGGCTCCTCAATTTGGAGCGGAACTAAAGGTATTCATGGTACAGACACAATGAGATAGATAAATCTAATGCGAATCTACAACAGGATGCGTTCAAACCGGTCAACAATTGGGTATGTATGCCTTTGGTCACTTCCCACCTCCATGCTTCACTGAATACAGTTGTGGCACCATTGACTCCAGCAGACACTTACTGATATCTCTTTTGACCAGGTTTCCCACGGGGTACAATGGCTCGACGAGATACAACAATTCTACCGGGAACGGAGCGCCATCGAAAAGGAGTACGCCGCCAAGCTGACGGCCCTCTGCAGAAAATACCAGGATCGCAAAGCCAAGAAAATAAGCACATTGAGCGTCGGAGATACTCCAACGATGACTCCAGGTTCACTTGAAAGCGCTTCACTTACCAGTTGGACTACCCACCTAACCACCGTTGAAGCGCATGCGGGAGAACGTGATCAGTTCGCTACAAACCTCCTTGTCCAGGTTGCGGAACCTCT
>NZ_BMTT01000341.1 GCF_014649815.1 Streptomyces mutabilis
TTCGGCTTCGAACGAGGTTTCAGCGCTGATTCAACCGTTCTTTGCACTTCACCAGCTCTCTTCGCAGGACCCATCCGATTTACCCTTCGTGCATCTATCCTCTCTTTTGGCTGAGAGAATTGGCGAAATATCAGACGCAGAAGCCAGTCTACGGACCCTCTGTACCGCTGTAGAGGCAGAATACGAGGTGTCCGAGTCAGCGTCGGCCCTCTCTCGATTCGCCCAGGCAAACGCGGATATTGCTCGTGTACTCCTTGCACGTCATGAATTCGAGGAAGCTGCTGAAAAGGCAGAGACAGCGCTCATGCTATCAGGGGAAGAAGATGCCGAGAAGTTCGATCCTGAAACGAACAGCAAGCTTCGCTTGTCAGCCCACTTGACAGCGGGCCTGGCGCATTATTATCTACGGAACATGGACAGTGCGATTGATATGTTCCGTGACGCTCTCCAGGAAGCGGACAACGCGCCTGAAGTGGTATGTCTTCTCGCACAAGTGCTATGGGCTAAAG
>NZ_BMTT01000342.1 GCF_014649815.1 Streptomyces mutabilis
TGCTGTATTAGATGCTGAACTATCTGTTATTGAACATGAAAATAACAGTGAGATAGTTTCTGGCACTCAACATATTTCTATCATTGGAGGTAAGAGACGAGTTGAATATTACCCTTCAACAGGTACGGCTTACTCTAATCCCATTGATGGGAAATATAAGCGTGTAATTATCAAAAAAGCGGGCATTAAGCGAGCTATTAAACTAGCAAAATCAGGAAATTAAGGGGCAAGACCAATGAAAACTTTTATCTGTGTATTTGAGCCTACGACCGAGGCTCGTACAAACAACGATGCTGTACCATTAGCAATAGCGTTAAACACTGCTAATGCAAAACTGGCAACAGCGACTGCAGTAGTAAAATTATCTGAAGCATATCCAGAAGCTATGGATAACTTTAACACTGATGATCCGTTAATTAGCGAACACCTTGACGGCTCTGTTTGCCCTACTTTAGATATATTCGATGAGAAATTTGCTGTTGAAAATGAGTTTGATGGAACTCAATGG
>NZ_BMTT01000343.1 GCF_014649815.1 Streptomyces mutabilis
CTGTGCCTGAATTGCCTATTAATGGCAATAATACTGAGTTTTTACTCTCAGGTGGCTATATGGAAGGCGTTGATTTTTCTACTTATCGTCCAATTAAAGATTGGAAAGATCAAAACCTGAAAGACGGCATTGAAGAGAGTGGTAAACACGCATGGTATGAAGATGATGAACCATTAAAACCATGGGAGGGTTTAACTCGTCCTAAATACACCGGTTGGGATGAAAATAATAAATACTCATGGGTTAAGTCACCCACATTTTACGGCAAACCTGTAGAAGTAGGTACTTTAGCATGGTTAGTGTGTGGTTTAGCGGGTAAACATGAAGGCACAGTAAAACACTATAACGAAGTTAATCAGATCTACACCAAATTAACCGGTCAAACCTTGGTGACAGAGCAGTTAGAGTCAACTTGGGGACGCATTATTGGTCGTACTGTTCATGCTTGTGTATTACAAGATTCGCTTAACTTCTTATGGCAATCACTGGTTGATAATATTGGCCGTGG
>NZ_BMTT01000344.1 GCF_014649815.1 Streptomyces mutabilis
TGCTTATGCTAGGATATGAGACATCCTCGGCACTGGATTGATTTGCTATACCTGTCATGTGGTTTGGATCTGGTATGATTTTACCACTAAATCATTAGCGGTACGGTCATGTACGGGTAATGACGAGATGACAGCCCGAGGATGACAATACATCACAACGACCCGCAACAATAAGAGCTAATGCAAGCCAGTGGACGAGATAAATAGCATGAATAATATATAGGGCCCGGTGAGCAACAGTCCGATTTTAGACCCTCCAGCAATCCACCTATAGAACCGGCTAATGCGGTCCATGCAGATTTATCGCAAATAAGTTCATGTCGACTGACTGCACGAGCCGGGATTTCTATGCCGGCGTGGTGCGTGACTCGGCTGGTATGTGAGATCTAGTATATCTACTCCAGCTGATGAAGTGGGCCAATGACAAAGAGATTATAGCATTGGCATAACCTGAAAGGCTCTACCTAAACTAGCCTGCTATAAATTACATACTAATAAACCTTGTAG
>NZ_BMTT01000345.1 GCF_014649815.1 Streptomyces mutabilis
CGGGGGTTCCGCACTCTATTGCCCAGCGGATCAACTCCGAAAAGGTCAATCCATTCGGTTTCCAGCGTTTTTTATGCCGTGACGCTAACGCCTTAAACTTTTCACGCCCTTGATTATATTTTTCTGCGCCGATCATCGGATCTTCACAACGAACGCCTTGCACTGGTCGCTTATCAAATGACAATTCCCATAAATTTAATTCTTCGATGTATTCGTAATCTGCTGGCGATGCCAAACGAAATAATTGAGACATAGTGATCCCCTCCGATGATGTGTGAACGGAGATAGTATAAGGCTTTCGGGAAATTCCGCTTCCTCGACGTGAAACAAGTTCACGCCTTGCGGCGAGCGTTGCGAGTTGAAAACATGAGGGAAATTTTTTGTGATACTCCAGAAGGCACAGAGCCGAAATGATTGTGACATCACTTCGGCTCTGCTAATCTGAATCGGTGCATTAGTTGCTACGATTAGACCTCGCAATCCAATCTTAGCAACGGGAAGCTAGCT
>NZ_BMTT01000346.1 GCF_014649815.1 Streptomyces mutabilis
GCGAAGATCAATTACCTATGATTGAGCAAACCAATGAAATCGTCACCAAAATAAATAGCTTAATAGGGCAACCAGTATTGACAAGCTGTAAGGTCGTAGTAGGGCAAGTCGGTCGTTTACCCGGTACAGATGGTAGTGGGAAAATGTCTAAATCCTTAGGTAATACGATTAATTTATCATCCACAGCAGATGAAATTAAAAAAGCGGTTTATTCGATGTATACCGATCCGCAACATATTGATGTTGCATCACCAGGTCATATTGAAGGTAATGTGGTGTTCACCTATTTAGATGCTTTTTGCCAAGATAAAGCCATGGTGACAGCAATGAAGGCTCATTACCAAAGAGGAGGACTTGGTGATATGAAATGCAAAGCTATGCTTAATGATATTTTACAAGAGCTTCTGCAACCAATACGTGAAAAAAGAGCGCAACTTATTAATGATAAAGCTTATTTATTACAAGTGATCAAAGAAGGGAGCGATAAAGCGAAAGAAGTGACTCAAC
>NZ_BMTT01000347.1 GCF_014649815.1 Streptomyces mutabilis
ATTCAATTATAGAGTGACCTGCACCAAAATCAATCACAGTATCGGATGTATTCATAATGGTTTCTTTGACCAATTCTATTTCAAACTTACTATTATATCTATATAGATCTATAAATTTTTTTCTTTTCACTAGTTGCTCAATATAATTGAAATCATAACCAATTTTTTCATATATGGACCATCTTATAAAATCCAAACTAATTAAATTTTTATTTTTTTCTTTAGATAATAATTTACTTAGAGTGGTTTTACCTACGCCAAACACACCGATCACATATATATTATTCATATTATCTCACTAATGTCTAATTTAGAATTAAGACAATCTAAATGCAATACTAATATTATTTTTTTATTTATATCTATCTTATCTATAAGCGACCTACAATCAAATTCATCAAATATGATCACATTTGAATCTGATTTATTCAAGTAATCTAAGAATTCATCGTTTATCAAATGATGACTAATATTGTGATCTATGTATATATATTTATTAATAAAAG
>NZ_BMTT01000348.1 GCF_014649815.1 Streptomyces mutabilis
CTTGAAGCTTGGTAATCTGGAACCTCCCCATGAGTGTATCCGTTTACAAAAAATTCTATTTCTTCTTTGGTTAATGACTTACCGTCTCGTTTCTTTTCTATGATGTCAATCATTCTCATAATTCATCATTCCCTTAGACATAAATTTAGTATTAGTAATCAGTATTTGATTCAAGTCCTTGAATAATTTGCACACCGGCACTAGCACCAATACGTGTAGCACCCGCTTCAATCATATTATTAAAATCCTCTAGATTTCTCACGCCACCTGACGCTTTTACTTCTAAACGATCACCAACAGTATCTTTCATTAATTTTACATCTTCAACTGTTGCACCCCCACCAGCAAAACCTGTGGATGTTTTAACAAAATGTGCACCTGCCGCTTCAGATAATTGACATGCTTTAATCTTCTCTTTCTCAGTTAATAAAACAGTCTCAATAATTACCTTAACTGTTTTACCATTGGCTGCTTGAACGACGGCTTCGATATCATTTTGCACTT
>NZ_BMTT01000349.1 GCF_014649815.1 Streptomyces mutabilis
AAATAGCCTTTTTATTTTTTATAAATAAACGCCTTTTAAACCTGACTATCTTTATTTGTGTTTTTAATATCGATAAATTAGCCCTAAATAATATACAAGGGTAAATATATGAAATTAAGAAATGCAATAATAATTGGCGTAATATACACACCATCAATATGCCAAGCCGTAGTACAGCATAACTATGAATATGATAAACATTATTCTAATCTTGTTTTTATTAATCAAGATTCTTCAACAACCGTTAAACCCAATGAAACCAATCATAATCAAGCAGAAATATTAATAGCACCCAAAAATTCCAAAGGCATTTCTTATAATAAATATGATAGATTTCATGTAACTGATGCTGGCATTATTTTAAATAATAAAGAGGTTGCCGCTGAGACTATTATTAATGAAGTGGTTAATGGAGCAACGTCACTCTTATCGGGAAATATCGCGGTAGCTGGCAATGCAGCTCATGTTGTTATAGCCAACCCAAATGGTATTGAATGCCATAAT
>NZ_BMTT01000350.1 GCF_014649815.1 Streptomyces mutabilis
GATTCCAACGTTGCAGGAAATACCTGCATAATACCAGCATTCCGGCAGGGAAAATCACGCCCGAAGCAATGATCCACGTGATATTGAATGCCGCGTAGATCGAACATTGCACGCCGAACAGCGCCGCGATCTTAATCACAAGGTAAGCACAGATGTGAAACAACGGCGGATAAAACGAATCATGCGGCCACAAATGCAGAGCCGCCCCCAATCCCTCGTCAAGCAGACGGTGAATGAAATAGTAATGCGCGGGGGCATCGCTGCTGACGATCGGCGTATTCCACACCGTGGAGGGGAACCACGCAATCACCAGGCATAGTGCGGACGCGACGCCGATAATCGACGTAAGCCACGGCAATAACGCGCGGAGCGACACCGGACGCAACATCGCGTGGCACCGCTGCAGGCCATGTTTCTGCCCGGACGGACCGCCCTTGGCCGAATCATTCCTGGCTGGACCATTCGTAGCCGAACCATCCTTGGCCGAGCCATTCTGCCGAGCCT
>NZ_BMTT01000351.1 GCF_014649815.1 Streptomyces mutabilis
TATATGAGTGTTCATCATATTCAAGTGTTACAAAATACGTTATAATGTTACCTGTAAAGATAAATAGAGGAGTGTCAGTTAATGAGTGGACTTAGAAGTGTCACTTTAGGAACAAACGATTTATCTAAAACGAAAGAATTATTTAACCACATTATTGGTTTACAACATTCAACTAAAAATGAACATGCCATAAGATTTGGTGACGCTAATTTAAGTCCTGGAACGCGTGTTCACTTTGTTGAAGTTCCAGAGGAAGATTATAAAAATCTACACATAGATAGCGTTGGACTTAGAACACCTTCTGATTCTGGATTAGTAGAATATCAAAATATTTTTGACAACTTTAATATATCCTATAGTTCAATCACTGAACTTAATGGTCTTAAACATTTTACTTTTGAAGATCATAATCAACAAAAATTTGATATTTATTCTAACGAGTTAAATACGGGTATAGGATTAGGTATGCCTGCTTTTGATAGTCCTGTTAACCCTTTACATCA
>NZ_BMTT01000352.1 GCF_014649815.1 Streptomyces mutabilis
ACGGAACCCAACTAGACGATGAATAGGATGCTATTCGACTATCTAGGCAGCTATTGACGAGAACTTCAAGCATGGAGAGGAGGGAAAAAGGAAGAGATCTACGTGAAGCTGGACGACGTATTCCTATCCACGCGCCACGCTAATCCAAATAAGGAAACTCACGTGCTCGTCCTGGTCTACATGGCAAGGGCCCTGACATCAAGTGGTTGGAGAAGATGGGATGAATAAGGAGGATACAAAGGCAAATAATAGCATGCTCCTTACAGAATTTATCAAATTCTGCAGTCAAATGGCTACTATGGCCATAAAGAATAAGTGTGACAGCGTGGAAAACAAGTACTATATAAGTGAGTGCAGTATCAGGTCTTACGACCTGATATCCTGGTCTTTTGCCGGTAGTGCAGCGGTTTAGTCCTTAGAATGCACCCTAGGAGCTAGGTCGTGACATGAATGGACATTTACTCACCCAAAGGATCAGCCAAAAGAGAGATAATGTCAAGGAG
>NZ_BMTT01000353.1 GCF_014649815.1 Streptomyces mutabilis
TCTTTGCATGCATCTCTTGGACTGAAATAACATCAATAGTAGGATCAGCACTCAATGACAGTGTTGTCGCAAATCCGCCATTTAATGTAGTGTCATAGTGAACTTTATATTGTAATGCACTACGGCGGATCAGTTTTGAATCCTCAATAGCGTGGCGACCGGCAGTCGTATTGACAATATAGTCATACTCACCATTTTTAATTCTATCTTGAATATGAGGCCGCCCTTCATTCACTTTATTCACTAGGCGAGGATTGATACCGGCTTCCCCCAAGACAATGGCAGTACCATGTGTTGCATCTAATTCAAAACCATTTTTCAATAGCTTAGTTGCTAAATCAACGACACGTTTTTTATCACCTTCGCGAACCGAAAGTAGCGCTCTTCCTTTTTTCTTCATGGTGGAATTGCTACCTAACATCGCTTTAGCAAAAGCTTGTGCAAAAGTAGCACCAACCCCCATCACTTCACCGGTAGATCGCATTTCAGGCCCTAAAATAGG
>NZ_BMTT01000354.1 GCF_014649815.1 Streptomyces mutabilis
CGTGGGCTTATTAGGATATGCAATTGATAAAGGAGTAGAATTAAACAAAGGACGTGTAGGTGCAAAAGAAGGTCCCAATGCCATTAAGCGAGCTTTTGCTGGATTGCCAGATTTGAATCAATGTGAAGAGATTATAGATTATGGTAATGTAGAACACAATCATGAGTTGCTAATAGATACACAGCGCGAATTCGCAGATCTTGCTGCTAAGTCTATCAAACGACATAAACAAACATTTTTACTTGGTGGCGGTCATGATATAGCATATGCACAATATTTAGCTACTCGTAAAGTTTATCCTGAGTCGTCAATAGGTGTGATTAATATAGATGCGCACTTTGACACACGCGATGAGGGTTATTCAACCTCTGGTACTAGTTTTAGACAGATTCTAGAAGAAGATGATAATGCAGATTATTTAGTGTTAGGTATATCTCAAGGTGGTAATACACAAGCTTTATTTAATTATGCTAAAGAAAAAGATATTCAATTTGTATATGCA
>NZ_BMTT01000355.1 GCF_014649815.1 Streptomyces mutabilis
AGGTCGCGATCATACAACAGTTATCCATGCCCATGAAAAGATTGCAAATGATATCAAGTCTGATCCTACATTTAAGCAAGAAGTAGAAAACTTAGAAAAAGAAATTAGAAATCAGTAATGGGAAATAAATCAATCAATATTGAATAAATTGAAAATTAGCAGATTGTAAACGGTCTTTTAGGGAATAATTACTAAGTAAATCAATTCCCAATACTTAAAAAGATGGGCAGTTGTCCCTCTGAATAACAATAGCAATTGTGGATAATGTGAAAAATTAATACACAACATACACAGTTTATCCACATGTGTATAACTGTGATATTCGTAAGTTTTTTAGACTTATCCACCAATCCACAGTGCCTACTACTATTACTATGATTTTAAAACCTATATAATTATATATAAACGATTGGAAGGAGTTTAAATTTAATGATGGAATTCACAATCAAAAGAGATTATTTTATTAATCAACTTAACGACACATTAAAGGCTATCTCACCTA
>NZ_BMTT01000356.1 GCF_014649815.1 Streptomyces mutabilis
ATTTGTCGTGCAATGGGATGTCATTCATTCCCGATAAGTTGTACATTTTGGAGAGCACCTGGACGTTTATCTACTCTGGCGGAACGAGGCCTATCAATACTGGGTCATGGACCTCCCTGCTCCCGAACCATTGGACCTGCATGCTTCTCCATCAAGAACCAACTCGTCTGTCATTGTCAAGGCTGGGTATTTGTTACGCAATGCGTCTATTTCAGAGAACACTCTACACTTGACGGGAGATGTCAACGCAACATCGACAGTTGAGCTTATCTCCGCCCCTCCAGGCTGCTGTTCAGACGTACTGTACGACGGAAACCGTCTTCAGAACATCAGCAATACAAATGGTAGGGTGAGTGGAGTAGTACCGTACATAGACCCGAAATTAGCCATACCAGAAATGGAGAGTCTAGAATGGAGATACTTAGATTCGCTACCGGAAGTCTAACCTACTTATGACGACGATCTCTGGACATTGTGCAATCGCACTTCATCCAACAACCCT
>NZ_BMTT01000357.1 GCF_014649815.1 Streptomyces mutabilis
AAATAACGATAAGGTGTTGCTTGCGTCTCTTGCTGTAATAGGTCATGTTCCATAAAACGACAAAAACCGGGAATATCACGCACTGTCGCCGGATCATCAGCAATCACCATCAGTGTTTCCCCCTGAGCCATATTTCTTATGGTTTTACGCACTAACATAACAGGCTCAGGACAACGTAGTCCTAAGGTATCTAATGTTTTTGTCGCATCATCAAATTGGGCATTCATTGTATTAACCATTTTTTCGCACTAACAGATAGCACTATTATATCTCGCTTTGCCTCGCACATCACGGCACATTCATCAACTTCACGTTGAGTTATCGCCGATCTTTGCTTTTGTTGCGCAACAAGAGTATGATGCGCATCCTCTCCTGATGAGAGAAAATCATACGTTTTATTGGGTTCCCTCACCCCAATCACTAAAAAGGTACAATTTATGTATAGGTTTACCTCCCGCCAAAAAGCGGCGGCGCTATTATGGCTTTCGTTATTTCATATAT
>NZ_BMTT01000358.1 GCF_014649815.1 Streptomyces mutabilis
CCAGCGCGCATAACATACAGGTTGCTTGCTTTTTGCTGTACCCATTGATTGATTGTCAATGTGATGAGATGAGATGATAGCTGTCAGGAACGTCCGATTGATTGGGTGCGGTCGGGGTGTACAGGTTCAGGCTTCCAGGATGTCTTGGATCATAATTGCGGATTTATGAGACTATCAGGGTACTACTCCTTTAGTTATTCTATAGTTGCTTTTGAATGGATGCTACCGTTCTTCTGGACGGTGACACTGAGCCAAACACGTGAGCGTGGTGGGTACCATCTCACCTAATCGGGATGCATGTTTGACCTACGCGAGGGAAGTTGCTACGACCATTGGACGCGGCTAGGTCACGTGTGAGACTAGTTGGCTGTTTTACCCTGTCATGTCACGGATATTCTCTTCGGCAGGGTAAGCAATCCATGGGACGGAGTTCTGTATTTATGTATGTACCAAGGATTTCGCTCCCGCCCGTTCACCGTGCATTGAAATCATGTTGAGTAC
>NZ_BMTT01000359.1 GCF_014649815.1 Streptomyces mutabilis
GCAGAATATGGCGTATTAGTGCGTGATGCGGATGCATTACAACAAGCAAGCCAATTAGATACCTTAGTTTTTGATAAAACAGGTACCTTAACTGAAGGCATGCCACAAGTAACTGAGATCCACACATTCAATCAGATAAGTGAAACTCAAGCGCTAGCATTAGCAGGCGCACTAGAAAGTGGCTCTAATCATCCATTAGCAAAAGCGATTTTAACCAAAGCTGAAGGTATTAAATTACCGCAAATAAGCCAATTTAGAACCCTTGCTGGTATGGGGTTAAGTGGTGAAATTGACGGCAATATTGTGCTGTTAGGTAATCCTAAACTAATGAAAGAATCTGGCATTGATATAAGTGAGATAAACGCCTTAATAGAAAACCAATCAGCGAAAGGGGTAACCCCCGTCTTATTGGCACAAAATGGGAAAATAGCGGCCCTACTTTCTATTCGTGATCCACTACGAGAAGATACCGTTAGTGCATTACAGCGTCTACATCATCAA